>OZ251509.1:2305000-3564170 GCA_965242855.1 Alphaproteobacteria bacterium | reverse complement strand
GGGCGTGGTGATCCTGGTCCGCGTGCTGGACGGCCGGCTCTCGCCGCGCCTGGGCATCCGTATGATGGCGTCCGGCGCCACACACGAGGTCGAGCGGGTCGGCGTGTTCACGCCGAAGAAGGCCCTCGCGGACGGCCTGGGGCCGGGCGAGATCGGTTTCATCACGGCCGCCATCAAGGACGTCGCCGACTGCGAGGTGGGCGATACGATCACGTCCGCACGCCGGCCGACGGCGGCGGCGCTTCCCGGCTTCCGGCCCAGCGTTCCCGTCGTCTTCTGTGGCCTGTTCCCGGTCGAATCCAGCGACTACGAGCGGTTGCGCGAAGGCCTCGCCAAACTCAGGCTCAACGATTCGAGCTTCCATTACGATGCTGAAACCTCGCCGGCGCTCGGCTTCGGCTTCCGCTGCGGCTTCCTCGGGCTGCTCCATCTCGAGATCGTGCAGGAGCGCCTGGAGCGCGAGTTCGCTCTCGATCTCGTCGCGACGGCACCGAGCGTGATCTACCGCGTGGCGCTGACCGATGGCCGGCGACTCTCCTTGCACAATCCGGCCGACATGCCCGACGCGACGCGGATCGCCGCCGTCGCCGAGCCCTGGATCCGCGCCACCATCCTGGTGCCGGACCGCCATCTCGGCGGCGTGCTCGCGCTGTGCGAAGAGAAACGCGGCCTCCAGGTCGATCTCACCTATGCCGGAAACCGCGCCATGGTGGTCTACCGGTTGCCGCTCAACGAGGTCGTGTTCGATTTCTACGACCGCCTGAAATCGACCTCGCGGGGCTATGCGAGCTTCGACTACCGGCTCGAGGATTACCGCGAGAGCGACCTGGTCAAGCTGGCCATCCTCATCAACGGGGAGCCGGTGGACGCGCTCGCGCTGATCGCGCACAGGAGCCAGGCCGAGAAGCGCGGCAGGGCCCTGTGCGTCCGGTTGAAGGAGCTGATTCCACGGCAGTTGTTCAAGATCGCCATCCAGGCGGCGATCGGCGGCCGGGTCGTCGCCCGCGAGACGGTGAGCCCGCTGCGCAAGGACGTGCTCGCGAAATGCTACGGTGGGGACGTCTCGCGCAAACGCAAACTGCTGGACAAGCAGCGGAAGGGCAAGAAGCGCATGCGCCAGGTCGGCAACGTCGAAATCCCGCAGGAAGCCTTCCTCGCCGCGCTCAAGATGGGCGGCTGACTCGGCGGAGAGCCGTCAACGGGAGAAGCCGCCGCGCGGCCGGCGGCGCCGCGCCAGCCAGAGCAGCAGGACCGCCGGCACCAAAGGGATGGCCCAGGCGGGGGCGAGCAGGATCGGCAGCGCGACGTCCGACCACAGCCAGGGCGCGACCCCCTTCTCGACCAGCGCCTGGAAGCCGACGAGGCTGTTGCCGTCGATCCGGGCCCAGATCTCGCCCCCGGCGATGAAGCGCCAGGCCCCGGCGCCGACGGCGGCGTAAGCCTCGTGGCAAAGGGCGGCGAGCGCGACCACAAGCAGGACCGCTCCGATCAACCGGCCGACGATCACGCGCTCTCCCCTCCGCGGCGATACCCCACCTACCTTATTGCAGGGCAAGGCGTTCTTGCTATTGTTTCAGCATCGCTGTTTCGGCACCGCGGAGGGGTGGCCGAGTGGTTTAAGGCGCACGCCTGGAAAGCGTGTTCACCGAACGGTGTCCGGGGTTCGAATCCCCGTCCCTCCGCCGCACCCCCTTCCCGCCTATGCCACACCTTCCCGAAGACCCTTGGATGCTGTCTTGGTGACGGGGCGCATCAACAGGAACGAATGGAAACGTTCAGGGTAAGGCGCCGCTGCGGCCATTCGGCCGCATCTGCCGCCCACCACCGGAGTCGCGGGTGGTGGGTGCGCACGTAACGCCAGCCAGCGGCGTTCCCTGGCCCGGCGCGGCAGCTATTCGGCGGGTGCGCCGAGTCCGGGCTTCGGCGCCGTCCGTTCGATCACGGTTTCGAGGGCGGCGCCCTGGCGTTCGAGGGCGCGCATGGTCGCTTCGTGCTGGCGCTGGCCGGCCTGGATCAACTCGTTGAGCGCGGCCATGGCTTCGGCGTGTCGCTGGTCGCCGGCTTGCATGGCTTCGGCGTGGCGGCGCTGGTCGGCGGCTTCGGCGGCTTGGCGGTCGGCCCTGGCGTCGGCGCCCCGTTCCTTGTTGGCGCGGACCATGGCGCGGATGCCGTGCCAGATGCCAATGGCGGCGACGGAGGCGGCAATGGCGCTGATGATCGAGGCGGCGACGCCGGCGCCGGCGACGATGAGGCTTGTGGTCTCGAATTCGGTCATGGCGCGGCCTACGGAAGCAGCTTGATGAGCGCGACGGCGGCGGCGGCGATGACGCCGGCCTGTATCCACAGGGTGCGGTAGAAATCAGCGCGAAGGGCGGCGGTCTCGGCCTTGAGATCGGCCTTGGTGGCGCCGCCTTCCGTGACCGCATCGCGCACCATGGCCACGGCCGCGGTCATGGTGCGGTACTCTGGGCCGCGCCGCGCACGCCGGCGCGCATACCAAGGCCAGCATCCATGGGCGCATGATGGGCGGTGGTGCCGGGCCGGTCAATCCCGTATGGCGCCACCTGTTCCCGTCCATTCCCGTTCCGTGTATTGGAATAGGCGAAACGTCGTTCGAGAATACGGCGTGAAAACAATGGGTTGCGGAATCGTTCGATGGGCGTCCTCATTTTGATGAAGGTTGCGCAACCAGCCGGTTTTCGGTGCGTGTTCGTCGCCCCTCGCTGCGAGGATGAGGGATGAGAAATGCGGCCGGCCTGTTCCCCTCCCCCTCCGCCGCGCCGGCATTCCCGGTGCGGTGTCAACGCATCCCGGGCAAATCGGGTATAAAGTCCCCGCGGGGCGGCCCGGTGGCGGCGGAAGGCGGGGAAAGCGGCAGCGATGGCGAGAATCGGCGTCGACGTGGGAGGGACGTTCACCGACCTGATACTGGAGACCGGCGACGGTCGCGTCTTCGTGCACAAGGTCCCGAGCACGCCGGAGGATCAGTCGCACGGCGTCATCCGGGGAGTGCTCGAAATCTGCGCCGAGGCGGGGGTCGCGCCGGCCGACATAGCGCAGATCGTGCACGGCACGACCATCGCCACCAACACCGTGATCGAATATTCCGGCGCCGAGGTCGGAATGCTGACCACGCGCGGCTTCCGCGACATCCTCCACATGGCGCGGCACAAGCGGCCCCACAATTTTTCGGTACAGTTCGACGTGCCCTGGCAGTCGCGGCCGCTGGTCAAGCGCCGGAACCGGATCCCGATCACGGAGCGCATCCTGCCGCCGGACGGGCGCGTCGAGGTCGCGCTTGACGAGGACGAAGTCCGCGCCGCCGCCGCGCTGCTCAAATCGCGCGGCGTCGATTCCGTCATCGTCTGCTTCCTGTTCGCGTTCCTGAACGACGACCACGAGCGGCGCGCGAAACGGATCGTCGCCGAGGCGATGCCGGACGCCTATGTCGGCTGCTCCTCCGAAGTGGTCGACGTGATCCGCGAATACGAACGCTTCTCGACCGCTGCGATGAACGCCTTCGTCGGTCCGCGCACGTCCTTCTACCTGAGCAACCTGGAGACGGCGCTGCGCGAGAACGGCATCGACGCCCGGCTCCGGGTGATGCAGTCGAACGGCGGCGTGACCACCCTCGCCGGCGCGGCCGAGCGCCCGGTGACGATCCTCATGTCGGGCCCCGCGGGCGGCGTGATCGGCGGCCGCTGGGCGGGAGACATGTCCGGCGCGCGCAACCTGATCACGGTCGATATCGGCGGCACCTCGGCGGACATCAGCGTGGTGCCGGACGGCGAGGTCCGGATCATGAACCCGCGCGATACCCAGGTCGGCGGCTATCCGATCCTGGCGCCGATGATCGACCTTTCCACCATCGGCGCCGGCGGCGGCTCGATCGCCTATGTCGACGCGGGCGGCGCCTTCCGCGTCGGCCCGCGCTCGGCCGGCGCCGACCCGGGGCCGGCCTGCTACGGCCGCGGCGGCGCCGAGCCGACCGTGACGGACGCACAGGTCGTGCTGGGCCGGCTCGACCCGGAGCGGTTCCTCGGCGGCGGCCTCGACATCGATCCCGCGAAATCCCGGGCGGCCATCGAAAGCCGCCTGTGCGGCCCGCTCGGCATGTCGCTCGAGGAGGCCGCGCTCGGAGTGATCCGCGTCGTCAACTCGAACATGTCCCTGGCGATCCGCGCCAACTCCGTGGCCAAGGGAGTCGACCCGCGGGATTACGCCCTGGTCGCCTTCGGCGGCGCCGGGCCGCTGCACGGCGCGGCGCTCGCGCGGTCGGTGTTCGCGCGCGAGGTGATCGTGCCGCCGGCGCCTGGAATCAACGCCGCGGTCGGGTTGCTCGCGACCGACATGCGCTACGAGTTCACCCGCTCGGTGCTCTGCGTCCTCACCCGCGCCGGCCAGGACGAGATCGACGGGCTGAACGCGGAGATCGACGCCCTGGTGCGGCGCGCGCGCGAAGCCCTGGCCGCGGACGGCGTGGCCGAGGCCGGGCAGCGCATCGAGAAGATCGCCGAATGCCGCTACCAGGGCCAGGGCTTCGAGCTGCGCGGCGCCATGCCGGACGGGCCGCTCACCATTGAGAACCGCGCGGCCCTGCTTTCCAGCTTCCACGAGCGGCACCGGCGGGATTACGGCCACGCCTTCGAGGATCAGGAGGTCGAGGTCATCACGCTCCGCGTCGTCGCCGCGGCCGGGATCGGCGCGCTGCGCTGGCCCGAGGCCGCGCGGGGGAAGGAGCGCGACCCGCACGCGGCGCTCCTCTACACGCGGGCGACCACCTTCGACGACGGCACGACGCACGACACGCCCCGCTTCGACCGGAGCAAGCTCGGGGCGGATCAGCGCATCGACGGACCGGCGATCGTGGTCCAGACGGATTCCACCACCCTGGTGCCGCCCGGCCACGAGGCGGTCGTCGCGCGATCCGGAAACCTTCACGTCAGGGAGGCGGCGTAGCCATGGCAAGCAACGGAAGGGACGTCGATCCGATCACGCTGCAAGTGATCGGCGGCGCGCTGCACACGATCGCCAGGGAGATGGGCCACGTTCTCTACCGCATGTCGTACTCGTCGATCATCCGGGAATCGGAGGATCTCGGCGCCGGTCTCTTCGACCGCCGCTTCAACACGCTCTGCGAATCGGATTCGACGCCGATGCATATCGGTTCCATTCCGGCCTATCTGCGGGGCATCGAGAAGACCTTGCACGACCCGTGGCAACCCGGCGACATCGTGATCCACAACCATCCCTATTACGGCGCCAGCCACTCGCCGGACATCGCCGCGGTGGCGCCGGTCTTCTACGACGGCGCGCTGGTCGGCTTCTCGGCGAACACGGCGCACCATGTGGACATCGGCGCCGCGACGCCGGGGCTGATCATCGACGTCCCCGACGTCTTCGCCGAGGGCATGCTGTTCAAGGGCGTGAAGCTCTATGAAGGAGGCACGCGCAACCGCGCGCTGTGGCAGTTCATCGAGACCAACACGCGGGTGCCGAGCCAGGTGCTGGGCGACATCGAGGCCCAGGTCGCCTCGGCCGAGCTCGGCGTGAGACGGTTCGTCGAGCTGCTCGACCAGCACGGGAAGGACGTGGTGTTCCGGGCGACGGAGCAGCTCATGGACTACTCGGAGCGCATGTTGCGCCGCCAGATCGCGGCGATCCCGGACGGCGAATACCGGGCCGAAGGCTTCCTGGACGACGACGGACGCACGAGGAAGACGCCGCTTCCGGTCAAGGTCGTGGTGCGGATTGCGGGCGATTCCGCGGAGGTCGACCTCACCGGCTCCGCGCCGCAGGTGCCGACGGCCTTCAACGTGCCCTTCGAGGGCTCGACCAAGGTCGCCTGCTACTTCGCCTTCCGTGCGCTCCTGCTGGACAGCGCGACCACGCCCGAGCACGTCCCGCAGAACGAGGGCTCGTTCCGGCCGATCACGGTGACGGCGCCGAAGGGGACGATTTTCAATCCCGAATATCCGGCAGCGGCGGAGGCGCGCTTCAACCAGATCCAGCGCGTCGTCGATTGCATCGCCAAGGCCCTGGCTCCGGTGATTCCGGAGAAGGTGACGGCCGGCTCGTCCGCCGACGTCTCGGCGATCGCCTATTCCGGCGTCAGGCCGGACGGCGACTACTGGGTCTTCATCGAGGTCAACGAAGGGGCCTGCGGCGGGCGGCCGCATTCGGACGGCCCGGACACGATCGAGGAGCTGATGCGCAACACGCGCAACAACCCGATCGAGGATCTCGGCATGCATCTGCCGCTGCTGTGCGACCGCTACGAGCTCAGGGACGACGTCATGCCGGGCGCCGGGCGCCATCGCGGCGGCATCGGCGTGATCAAGGTGCAGCGCTACCTCACGGACGGCTTCCTCACCCACGAGGCGGACAGGCACGACGATCCGCCCTGGGGATTCCGCGGCGGCACCACCGGCCGCGGCGGCCGGCTCATCAAATACAACGTCGCGGAGCCCGACCGGATCGAGGACCTGCCCGCCAAGATTCACGGGCTGCGCAACCGGGCCGGCGACTGCATCGGCTTCCTCGGGCCGTGCGGCGGCGGTTACGGCGACCCGCTGGAACGCCCGGCGGAGCAGGTGCGCGAGGACGTGCTCGACGACTTCTGCACCCGCACACACGCCCGCGAAGCCTACGGCGTCGTCCTGACGGCGGCTCTCGAAATCGACCGGGCCGCGACCGAGGCCCGGCGGGCGGCGATGCGCACGGGCCGGGAGCCGGACGCCCGCGCCTGAGCGTCATACGCGCGGGGTTTCGAGGCGACGCCTCCGAGGGCGCGCGGCCGTCGTCGAAACGCAGCCGCGCCGGTGCCCGAGGCCCAACGGGGCGATCCGGAAAAATACTCCCTGCTTATCCGCAAGCCTCATCCAGCACCAGTTACACGCCTCCCCCTAGCAGGGCGGGCTTTTCCGCCGGGAGAACGATGCCGGGGGAGGCCGCCCTTCTTCTCCTCCCCCCTGTAGGGGGGAGGCCGGGAGGGGGGTGGAACGCAAACGGCCCGGTGCGCCAAGCCTCCGTCATTCCCGTGTGATAGACCTGTCATTCCCGCGAAAGCGGGAATCTGTTTCAACGGTCTCTGGCTTCCCGCTTTCGCGGGAATGACGATCCGAAGAGGGCCGAGGGGGCGCCGCGCGCCTTGCCTGCCCCGTCGGCGAGACCCGCCTCCGGGCCGCGATACCCCCTCTGGCCGTTCACCGCCCGGGAGCCGGACGAGCGCCCCGGACCGCCGCCATGACGTTCCTGTCGGGAACACCGGGGTCATTCTCCACTCCAATGGCGGACTCTCCCGGATAGGCAGGAAATACTTGGAATCAACGGATTGGCCGCCATTCGGGGCGCGCCCTCGCGCCGCGAAATAAAGGCTTGATTCCCCGCGCGCCGGCCCCTAATTGTTAGCACTCGCCTGAGGCGAGTGCTAACAGCCCCATCGTTCGGAACGAGAGTGGAGGAGGCAATGAAGTTTCGACCGCTGCATGACAGGGTCGTGGTGCGGCGCATTGGCGAGGAAGCCAAGACCGCCGGCGGCATCATCATCCCCGACACGGCCCAGGAGAAGCCGCAGGAAGGCGAGATCGTGGCCGTGGGCCCCGGCGTCCGCGCGGACGACGGGACGGTGCACCCGCTGGAGGTGAAGCCCGGCGACCGTGTGCTGTTCGGCAAATGGTCCGGCAACGAGGTGACGCTCGACGGCGACGAGCTCCTGTTCATGAAGGAGTCCGACATCATGGCCGTCGTCGAGACCAAGGGTAAGGCGAAGAAGGCGGCCTAGGGCGCCGATTCGCGGTTTCGAGCCAGGAGGGAAAGGACACATGGCAGCCAAGGAAGTACGGTTTTCCGCCGACGCGCGGACGCGCCTCCTGAAGGGCGTGGACACGCTGGCCAACGCGGTCGGCGTGACCTTGGGCCCCAAGGGCCGCAACGTGGTGCTCGACAAGTCCTTCGGCGCGCCCCGCATCACCAAGGACGGGGTGACGGTCGCCAAGGAGATCGAGCTCACCGACAAGTTCGAGAACATGGGCGCGCAGATGGTGCGCGAGGTCGCCAGCAAGACCAACGACGAGGCCGGGGACGGCACCACCACGGCGACGGTGCTGGCCCAGGCGATCGTCCGCGAGGGTTCGAAGTCGGTCGCCGCCGGGATGAACCCGATGGATCTGAAGCGCGGCATCGACCTCGCCGTGGGCGCGGTGGTGGCCGAGATCGGCAAGCGCTCCAAGCGGGTCCAGACCGACGAGGAGATCGCGCAGGTCGGCTCCATCTCGGCCAACAACCGGCGCTCGGTCGGCGACATGATCTCCGAGGCGATGCAGAAGGTCGGCAAGGAAGGCGTGATCACCGTCGAGGAGGCCAAGGGCCTCGACACCGAGCTCGACGTGGTCGAGGGGATGCAGTTCGACCGCGGCTACCAGTCGCCCTACTTCATCACCAACGCCGACAAGATGACCTGCGAGCTGGAGGACCCTTACATCCTCCTCCACGAGAAGAAGCTCTCGAACATGCAGGCCATGATCCCGGTCCTCGAATCGGTGGTCCAGTCGTCGAAGCCTCTGCTGATCATCGCCGAGGAAGTCGAGGGCGAGGCCCTGGCGACCCTCGTGGTCAACAAGCTGCGCGGCGGCCTCAAGGTGGCGGCCGTCAAGGCGCCCGGTTTCGGCGATCGCCGCAAGGCGATGCTCGAGGACATCGCGATCCTCACCGGCGGCCAGGTGGTCAGCGAGGATCTCGGCATCAAGCTCGAGAACGTCACCCTCGACATGCTGGGCACGGCGAAGCGGGTCTCGATCACCAAGGAGGAATCCACCATCGTCGGCGGTGCCGGCAAGAAGGGGGACATCACCGGCCGGTGCAACCAGATCCGCGCCCAGATCGAGGAGACGACCTCCGACTACGACCGCGAGAAGCTCCAGGAGCGGCTGGCCAAGCTCGCCGGCGGCGTCGCGGTGATCAAGGTCGGCGGCGCGACCGAGGTCGAGGTGAAGGAGAGCAAGGACATGGTCGAGGATGCCCTCAACTCGACCCGCGCGGCGGTGGAGGAAGGCATCGTCGCCGGCGGCGGCGTGGCGCTCCTCTATGCCGGCCGGGCTCTCGACAAGGTCAGCGGCGAGAACAACGACCAGGACGTCGGCGTCGACATCGTGCGCCGGTCCCTCAAGGCGCCGGCGCGTCTGATCGTCGAGAACGCGGGCGTCGACGGCTCGCTGGTGATCGGCAAGCTGCTCGAGCAGAGGAACGCGACCCACGGCTTCGACGCGCAGACCGAGAAATACGTCGACATGGTGAAGTCGGGCATCATCGACCCGGCCAAGGTCGTGCGCACCGCGCTCCAGGACGCGGCGTCGGTCGCCGGGCTCCTCATCACGACCGAGGCGATGGTCGCCGAGAAGCCCGAGAAGAAGGACGACGCGGCGGGCGCCGGCGCTGGCGCCGGCGGCATGCCGGACATGGGCGGCATGGGCATGTAGGCCCACCGCCGGTTACGACGGAACGGGGGCGGACCCTTCGGGGCCCGCCCCTTTTTCGTTCACGAGCGCCGCGCCGCCACCGGGAGCGACGCCCCCTTGCGACGACGCGGCCCTTTCGTGGCGTTGGCTCTGGAACGCGAAGGCGCCTGCCGCGAGCCGGCACGGCTTGGACCGGGCGTCGATTGAAGGAATCCGATGATCGAGGTGCTTTCCAAACCCGCCGACCAAATGGGGATCGGTGACATCAAAGACTTGATTTCCTCCAAAGTTCCCGAAGGCGAACAGATCGAATTCAAGGCGAGTCTGTCGGCAAAGGGAGAAGTCTCTGATCCGTGGATGGCCGGCAAGGATAAAATTGGCGATCGTGCGAGAAACACGATACTGAAGGAGACCGTTGCCTTCGCAAATGCGCATGGCGGTGCCTTGTTGTTGGGTATCAAGGAATCTTCCACGAAACCTCCAGTTGCAACCGGTCTCTCACCAATCCCACGATGCGCGGATTTGGCGGAGCGTCTGAAACTGGTGTTTCGTGATTGCGTGGAATCACAACTACCCGTGCTTGAAGTCTTCTCCGTTCCGACCGAGGGGGATGACGGCGTTGACGGCGTTATCGTGATTCGCGTGGGACGGTCGAGGCTGGCGCCTCATCGCGTCACGACGACACGCATTTGCCCGATCCGACGATCCGACCGCTGCGAGGAAATGACCATGCGGGAAATCCAGGACATGACCTTGAACGTGTCGCGGGGGCTTGAGCACCTGGAACTGCGATTCGCGGAACGCGCGAAGCGTTTTCAGCAAGAGTTTCAGCGCCTTGAAACTCCCGATGACGCCTGGGGAATTCGCTTGACCGCAATTCCCGTCCGAGATGACTTTCGGATTGACCGTGTTTTCAACCAGGGAGAAATTGTCAAAGAATTTGACGAACCTTGGCATCGGATATTGTTTCACCAGAACGATGCAAAGCGTCCGTCTGACGGATTAGACACAGATTGGTTTCCAGGGTATTGGCAGCCTAGACTACGCGCTACACGAGCGGAATCAGAATATAATTTTTCTCAAACTCCACTGCCATGCAATTGTTTTCGAGAATTTCACTGTGACGGACTAATCGAGTTAGGGTTTGTATCAGTTCGCATTTATCATCGTCAAAAAAATAATTTTCCCTGCCCTATGTCACCTGATTTGCCCATTGAAATGTTCGCAAATCTAGCTGTCTGGGCCGATCGTATCAGAAAACAGGTGAACGCCCCCGTGGCAGAATACGCACTTGAAATCGAAATTTTCGCCATGAGTGATACGGTGGGAGTCTACGATTCTACAAAACACCCTATTCCTCCCGACAACCCTTCGAAATTACCGTTAGGTTCAACGATACTTCCCAGATATCCCCTTGGAGATTCTTCGTCAATTCTCGATCTTCTTACCCTTTTTGATCGCGATTTCTGGAATTCTCTCGGACGAGACGTCAGAGTCGGGGAAGGCACATTCACGATAGAAAATTGGCCGGATTAGAAGTTGTCTGCGCCGACGACAATCCCCGCATGAATTGCCGCCGATGCCCGGGTTACACACCGCGTCCCCCAGTTATACACTGCGCCGCGGTTCTAGCCGGCTCAGCGCTTGCCCTTCACGATGCGGCCGGACGAGCGCCGGAGGCATCAACATACGGCAAAGCGGGACGCCTTGTCACCCGGATTCTTCAGGCCCGTCAGATTGAGCGTCAGCAGTTCGCGGAGTGCGTCGTCGTCCGCGATGTTGGCGGGCCAGCCGTAGGCCGCGGCGATGGCGGCGTCGAGGGTCGCGTGGGCGTCGGTGAGCCATTGGGGGCGGATGTTGTAGAGGGTGGTCAGGGTGCGGGCCTTGAGTTCTCTCGCCGATGCTTCATCGCGGGGGACGGGGCGCTTGGGGTAGCCCGGAACGGGCTCGTCCACCCACTCCACCCATTCGGGCGGGTTGAGCCAGCGGTCGCGGCGTTCGACCAAGCGGCGCGCCGCTTCGGCGATGGCGGCGGCGCGGGGGTCGTTGGCGTAGTCGGCGGCGGGGACGTCGGGGGAGAGGCCGTCGGGGAAGGGGAAGGTTTCGAAGGTTGTGGTGGGGGTGTAGCGGGGTGTGTCTCCCAAACTCGTACCCAATCGCAGCGACCATGCCTCGTGAAACCGGCTATGCAGGATACCGAAGGTCGTGTCGTCGTCGCGGGCGATGACGATCAGCTGATGGTCGGGGCAAACGTGGGCGTCGAGCCAGACGAACAGCCGGTGCTTTGCCATTGTCGGCGTCGCGATGTAGCGCGACAGGCCGGCAAGCGCCTTCCACATCGCCGGACGGGGACGCCAATGCCGCCACCATTCTTCCCGCAGCGCCCGGACGCGGTTGTTCGCGCGCGCCGGTTTCACATGCTTCATCACATGCGTGAAGGGCGCTTCGTACAGCGCCGCTTCCGCCTCGCTCATCGAAGCGCCGAAATCGACGATCCATTGGTCGCTGTCACGCTGCACAATGTCCTTGCCAACGATCCGAGGCTTCAGGACGGCCGAATTGGACCGCCCGTTCGGGTTGGCGGGAAGCCGCAACCACTCCCGCGCGAGAGCACCGGGGATGTCGAACGGACCGTTCTTGTTGACGCCGAGGAACGCTACGGACCGGTTTGCCGCCAGCCTCGCAGCCCGCGTCAGGTCCACGCCGCCTTCCGTGAGGTCCGCGTGTATGCGCGTCGCCTCCATCCCGTTGAGCCGTGGCGAAGTCCGCGTCCTTGCTCGTGAAGCAGATCAACGAGACCCGCACGGCCGCGCCGTCGATCACCCAGGGTTCATCCGACCATGCGTCGAAGATGGCGCCATGCTCGACGATCCGATCGAGCACCGCCCGGTTGTTCCCGCCACGGATCGAGTTCGTCGACACCAGACCGGCGCTGGCGACCGTGCCTTCGGCGACCAACGCGCCGGCCTTGTGGAACCAGTAACAGACAAGATCGGCGGACGACGGCACCGAACCCCGATAGGCGCGGCGCAAGCGTTCCGTGTATTCGTGTCCCAGACCACCCCGCATGATCCGGTCCCCCAAAAACGGCGGGTTGCCGATCACCACGTCGGCTTCGGGCCACGCCGGCTCCCCGCCGTCCTCCCCCAGGATCGCGTCGCGGCATTCGATCGTCTCCAAAGGCTTCAACACCGGGTCCCGCGACTCCGCGAAACCGTTGCGGCGCATCCACTGGATTTCCCCGATCCACACCGAAACACGCGCCAGTTCCGCCGCATAGGCGTTCACCTCCAGCCCCTTCACGTTCCCAGGACCAACCTCCGGGAAGCCCCGCTCCAAACCCAACGCCTCCCCCTCCAGACGCACGCGGTGCTCGAGGTCCTTCAGCGCGTGCAGCCCCAGATACAGGAAGTTCCCCGAACCGCACGCCGGATCGAGTACGACGAAGCCCCGCAGACGCTCCAGGAAGACGCGGAAGCGCCGTTCGGCCTCCGCCCGCCGCCGCGTCCGCGTGGCCGCCGCCCGCGCCGACGCCGCCCGTTCGAGCGCGGCGGAGACCTCGGCCTTCGCCGTCTCCCATTCCGCCAGCAACGGCCGCAACACCACCGGCTCCACGATCCGCATGATCTTGTCCCGGTCCGTGTAGTGCGCCCCGAGTTGCGAGCGCTTGTCCGGGTCCAGCCCGCGTTCGAACAGGGTACCCAGGATCGAGGGGTCGATCTCGGACCAATCCAAAGCCGCCGCCTTCAACGCGGTTTCGATCTCCGCCTTCTCCAACGGCAACGCCGCGTCGTCGTCGAACAGCCCGCCGTTGAACCACGCCACCGACTCGAACCCGACATCGCCCCCTTCGGACATCGCCCCGAACAGGCGGCGCGCCAACTCGGCGAACGAACCGGGGCGCTTCCGCGCCTGCTCCAGCATCCGCGTGAACATGGCGTCCGGCAGCAACCCCACATCCTCCGCGAACATGCAGAACACCAGCCGGTTCACGAAATGCGCCACCGCCCGCGCCTCGTGCCCCCGCCCCCGCAGGCTCTGCGCCAGCGCCGCAAACGCCGACGCCGCACGCTCCGTCAACGTCTGACGGCTCTCCCCCGGTCGCAACCGCTCCGGCGCCGACAGCGCCCATTTCAGCTTGTCCCGAACCGCACCGTCCGAAAGGTCCTCCAGCGCGAACTCGTGCGTCGCGCTCACGCTGTTCGTCCAGTTGGTGCGGATGCGGAACCGCGCCATGTCCGAGACGATCAGCAGCGGCGGGTTCTCCAGCGCCAGCGCGTATTGCCGCAGCTGGTTGAAGGCCGCGTCGAGGTCGGCGTGCTTGCCCTTGTATTCCCAGGCGAAGCAATGCCGCTTCCAGACGTCCGCCCAGCCGGCGGAACCGCCGTCCTTGCGCGCCCCGCGCTCGAAGCAGTAGCTCTCCCCGGTCGGGTCCGCCTCCGCCGGCGTCGGCTCCCCCAACAGCCGGCACAGGTCGATGAAGTGCTCCTGCGAAGCCGAACGCTCCTTCAACCCCGACGCCCGCCACTTCTCGATGAACGCGCCCGGCGTCATGCCCTGCCCGCCCCCCTCATGGGCCGTCATCATGCGTTCCCACCATGTTCCCTGTCAACCGGTGCTTTTGGCGCGCGGGTTCGTGCGATGGAGGGCGCACTACACATTGATTTACAAACAAAAACTTGTGACGCCGCGCAATGGCCTCACCCATTGGACACAATGGGACAGGAATTGGACATAATGGGACAAGAATTGGACGCAATGGGACAGGAATTGGACATAATGGGACAGGAATTGGACGCGCGGGCCGTGGCAGAGCGTGCGCGGTCAGGACCGGCGCCAGCGGGCGCCGGAACGATGGCCGGCGGAGTGCGACTTGGAGATCCGAAGCCGTGGACCTTTTTCAGTAACCACGAACCCGAAGGCCATGGCTTGAGAAGCGAAGCCGTCGGGGCGAATTCTGCATCGGGCGGGCGCGCCCGGAACCCCGTCCGGGCCGGCGCCGCCGTGCGAAAATTTTCCCGCCCATGCGTTTTTCCCCTGACCCGCCGTCCGAAAATCATACTATGTCTACATGATCGCACGGACCCCCCGCCATGATTGACCCCGCCATCATTAGCGCCGCCGCATCCGCCGTTTCCGCCATCGCCGCATCCGTCGCCGCCGTCGGCATATGGCACGGCATCCGTGCCATGGTTCGCGCCAATACCGACCGCGGCACTACCATGGAGCGCATGGCCGTCGCCGACGAGCGACGGCATACCGAAGCGGTCGCCGCCGACGAGCGACGGCATACCGAAGCGGTCGCCGCCGACGAGCGACGGCATATCGAAGCGGTCGCCGCCGACGAGCGACGACATACCGAAGCGATGGCCGCCGACGAGCGACGGCATATCGAAGCGATGGCCGCGCTTGCCGACCAGCGCCGCGCACTCGAAGCCCTTATCGCCCGCACGGCGCCGACGGGCCGGCGCAACCGCCCGCTCCCCCGATAGCATGATGCCGACAGCACCTCCCGGTGGCCTGCATTGTCCGCGCTGCATATCAGCCGAACGCTGGCGATTGACGGGCGGGCGAACGCGCCATTGCGGGCGCCCCGAATGCACGACCAAACACCGCCGCATGAATTGGCGCCGCGCCCGCGCCGCCTACCAAGCGCGCGAACGCGAACGCAAAGGAGACTGACCATCGACGTCGTCGCCAGCGCAACCGAAGACGCCGCACGGGCCGGGCCGGACGGCGATGATTGGGCTGCCGCCGCCCGCACCGCCGCCAAGGAAGCCCGCGCCTACGCGCGCGCCGCAAGCAGAAGACGCCAAAGCCACCATTGCCGGACTCGGCGCCAGCATCGGCCGCGCCGCCGATACCGCGCCTATCGCCTTGCCGCCTGGGCCAGTCTCGAAGCCGGTAGCGCCGAAGACGAAGCCGCCGGCGCCGCCCGCTGCGCACGGGCCGCCGTCAAAGAGGCTAAGGCCGTGGGGAACGCCGCATGAGCGCCGATGCGCCCGCCCGCCGATAGGAGCGCCCACGGCGCCAGCGCCGCCCAAGGCGAACACCGTGGGCGCCTGGCGCCGGCAACTCCGATTCCGGGCGCCGGGGCTACTATCGATAATTGCTGACAGGGAATTTTCATCGGGGTTCCTGGATTCCCGCTTTCTCGGGAATGACGGTCCTTCGGCGCCGCGCCTCGTCCCCTCGCGCCAATGGCCTGCCCCAGGCCGCCATTCCCCCGCTCTCGCGGGAGCAGGCTCCGCAAGCACGGGCCGTCATTCCCGCATCATTCCCCGTCATTCCCGCGAAAGCGGGAATCCATTCCGATCGATCCCGTCGGGAGCGCCTGGGTTTGAAATTCTCGGGGTTCGCCGCGCCGCGAAGCGCGCCCCCTGCATAATGCATACATGGCGAACACAAGCCCGCCCGGCGCGCCATATCGCAAACCGAAACACGACCCGACCCCGCGCGCATGGCAAGGATTTCACGCCGCGCGCGGTCCTCGCGGCCGATGTCGCGGCGCCTCGCCGAGCCGCGTGTGGCACGGGCACGGGCCGCTTGCGCGCCGCGCGCCGTTTTGTTACCTGTCGCGCCCGGAAGGCGACGCGGAACGCGCGTGATCGGGGGCCGCCCCGCTCAAGCGCCGCGACGGCCCGGCCCCCCGCGGTGCCGGCCTCCTGGGGGCCCGAAGCGGTGTGGGCGGGATGCGATCCCCAAGGACGTCACGGGGCGCTTCCCGTTCCCGCGAGGGGCCGCGAACGCGCGATACGGAGAGCGCCGAACCGGGGGAGGCTCCATGAGCGCCGACATCGCAGCCCTTTTCGACGAGCGGGATTCGCTCGAGATCGCGCGCCTGGTGAAGGCGGGGGAGGTCCACCCGCGCGAACTCGCCGAAGAAGCGATCCGCCGGATCGAGGCCCTGAACCCGACGCTGAACGCGGTCTCGATGCCCCTTTTCGACTACGGCCGCAAGGCGGCCGCGGACCCGGCGCTGCCGGACGGCCCGTTCAAGGGCGTGCCGTTCCTGCTCAAGGACCTGGGCACGCTCTGGGAAGGCGTGCCGCTCGCCAACGGCTGCCGCTATTTCGCGGACTTCGTGTGCCCCGCCGACATGGCCTACACGCGCCGGATCAAGCAGGCCGGGTTCGTCCTTCTCGGGCGCAGCAACGCGCCGGAAATCGGCTGGTGCCTCGCGACCGAGCCGACGCTGTTCGGCCGGACGAACAACCCGTGGAACCTCGAGCGCACGCCCGGCGGTTCCAGCGGCGGCGCGGCGGCGGCCCTGGCCGCCCGCATGGTGCCGTTCGTCGATGCCAGCGACGGCGCCGGCTCGACCCGGGTGCCGGCCTCCCATACCGGGCTGGTCGGGCTGAAGCCCGCGCGCGGCCGCGTCACGCTGGAGCCGTTCCCCGACTACTGGTACGGCGGCGCCTCGTTCCTGACCGTGACCCATACGGTGCGCGAGACCGCCGCCTATCTCGACGCCGTCGGCGGCCGCGTCACGGGCGACGTCTACTACACGGAGATGCCCGGGACCCCCTATCTGGAGGAAGTCGGCAAGGACCCGGGCGCGCTCCGCATCGGCGTGACCCTGCGCGCACCCGACGGCCGGCCGCTCCACGCGGAGGTCGCGACGGCGGTGCGCGACGCCGCCGCGCTCTGCGAAAGCCTCGGCCACTCGGTCGAGGAACGCGCACTCGCCCTCGACTGGGAGCGCTTCTGGACGACCTACACCCGCATGACCGCGGTCCAGACGGCCTCCTTCTTCGAGGACGCCGAGGCGTTGATCGGCCGCCCCGTCGCCGAGGCCGACGTCGCGCCGCTGATCTGGGGGATCATCCGGAAAGGCAAGGCCGTCGGGGGCCCGCAGCACTACCGCGACGTCAACGTGCTCAAGGAGATGAGCCGGGAATTGATCGCCGGCATGGCGGATTGCGACGTCCACCTCATGCCGGTCATCGGCCATCCGGCGCGCCCGCACGGCCACTACCCCATGACGATCGGCGATGCCGATCTCTACAACGCCGAACATATGGGGCCGGACGCCGTGTTCGCGGCGCCGTTCAACGCTTCGGGCCTGCCCGCCATGTCCGTGCCGCTGCACATGACGGCCGACGGCCTGCCGGTCGGCGTCCAGCTCGTCGGGCGGGAATGCGACGAGCGGACGCTGTTCCGGCTGGCCGGCCGGCTCGAAGAGGCCAGGCCCTGGAAGGACCGCCGGCCCCCGGTCCGGGCCGGCGCGACGGGAACCGACGGCTTCGGGAGGCTGCTATGACCTCACTCTTCGCCAAGGACGCTTTCGCCGGACGGACGGTGCTGATCACCGGCGCCACCTCCGGGATCGGCGAGGGAACCGCGAAGGCGTTCGCCGCCCACGGCGCCAACGTGATGCTCAACGGGCGCGACGCGGAACGCGGGGCGGCCGTCCACGCGGCGATCGTCGATGCCGGCGGCACGGCGGCGCTCAGCCTGGGCGACGTCGCCGACCGGCGCTATTGCGACGCTCTGGTCGCCGAGACGGCGGAGCGCTTCGGCCGGCTCGACGTGCTCTTCAACAACGCCGGGGTCCTCTTTCACGGGGCGATCGACGATACGCCGGACGACGAATGGCACCGGCTGATCGACATCAACGTGAGCGGCAGCTTCTACATGGCCCGCGCCGCGGTCCGCCGGATGAAGGCCCAGGGCGCGGGCGGAGCGATCGTCAACATGTCCTCCGAATGCGGGTTGATCGCCTATGAGCGCCTGCCGGCCTACAGCGCGACGAAGGGCGCGGTCGCCATGCTGACCAAGGTGATGGCGATCGACCATGCGGGCGACGGGATCCGCGTCAACGCGGTCTGCCCGGGCGACATCGACACGCCGATGACCGACATGGGCTGGCAGCAGTTCGATCTTTCCTCCGCCGAGATTCGCGAGAAGCTGAAATCCCACATCCCCCTCGGCATCGTCGGCCAACCGCGCGACATCGCCCATGCCGTGATGTACCTCGCCTCGGAGGCGGCCGGCTTCGTCACCGGCACGCTTCTCTCGGTGGACGGCGGAACCACGGCGCGGTAGCGGAGGCGCCCGCCTCCGTCCCTCAGCCTTCCGCGAGAAGGTAGACGCCGGCCGCGACCATGGCGACGCCGCCGGCGCGCGCCACCCACTGGCCGCGGGGCGCGACCTTTTCGGCGACGACGAAGACCGTCACCGCCGCCACCCAGGCGAGGTTCATGACCCCGCCGACGAACAGGAGCCCCATCACGAAGCCGCAGCAGCCCAGGCAGAACGCGCCATGCGCGATCCCCATGCGCAGGGCGCCGCCGGCGCCGGGCCGCCAGTGCCGCATGACGAAGGAAAGCGGCGAGCGGCAGTGCCTGAGGCAGGCGTATTTCAACGGCGTCCATTGGTACACCCCCGCCGCGACGAACAAGGCGCCGCCGAGGGCCGCGCTGGTGCTGACCATCATGGGCGAGAGGAGGGCGGCGTTCTGGAGGCCCCATTGCAGCGCCGTCGCGGCCATGCTGAAGCCGGCCCAGACTAGGCCGTAGCCCGCCGCGAACAGGCCCGTGCGCCCGGGCAGGCCGGCCCGGCTTTCGCGCGCCCCGTCCACACGGGCGAAGATCAGAATCATCGGCGCCGCGCCGGGCAGCATCATCGCCACCATCATGACCGCCCACATGGCGAACATGAGCAGGCCATCGACCGGGCGCCAAGCCTGCATCCGCATCATGGCGCCGCCCGCGTCGCCCGCGCCGGACGCCATGTCGAGGGCCATGTCGATCAGGGTGAGCCAGGCGAGCGCCGCCGCCAGAAGAAGGCCGCCCAGGACGACGAGCCGGTCGCGCCGGGCGAGCGCCCGAACCGCCGCCGCGACGCCCCACCCCGCGCGCCCCGGCCGGCCGGCGGGGCTCAGTCGCACTTCGCGGTGAGGCCGCCGTCCACGACGAGATCGGCCGCGGTGACGTATCTGGCCTCGTCGGAGCCCAGATAGAGGGCGGCGTAAGCGACGTCCCAACCGTCGCCCATGCGGCCCATCGGCACCTGGGCGTGGCGCTTCGCGATCAAGGCGTCGAGCGCACCGCCGGCGTATTGCGCGGCGAGGCGCGCCTCGACGAGCGGAGTGTGCATCAAGCCGACGGAGATGGCGTTGCAGCGTATGCCGCGCGCCGCGTATTGCACCGCGACCGCCTTCGTGAACTGCACCAGCCCGGCCTTGGCGGCGGCGTATGCCGCGTGGTGGTTGCCGATGAAGCGAAGCCCGGCGACCGACGAGATATTCACGATCGCGCCGGCTCCTTGCGCCTCCATGACGGGGAGCGCGTGCTTGACGGTGAGGAAGGCGCTCGTGAGGTTGACGTCGAGCTGGCCGGCCCATTCGGCCTCGCTGAGCTCGACCGGCCCGCCCGGCACCGATCCGCCGACGTTGTTGACCAGCAGGTGGAGGCCGCCCCAGCGCGCGACGGTCGCGGCGACCGCCTTCTCCACGGTTTCGCTCTCGGTCACGTCGGCGATTTCGACGGCGCAGACGCCCCCTTCGTCGGCGATGATGGCCCGTGTTTCCTCGACCGCGGCGGGATCGCGATCGAGAGCGACGACCCGCGCGCCCTCGCGGGCGAAGAGGACCGCGATGGCGCGGCCGTTGCCCCAGCCCGGCCCCACCGAGCCCGCACCGGTGACCAGCGCCACCTTGCCGTCGAGACGCCCCCTCATGGGCGCCATCCTACCATCCGCCCGAACAGCACGCTGCTGGAACAGCACCATGCTCCGCCGGCGCCGGGCGGCCCCCGCCCCGCTCCCATCGCTCGCATCACTGGCGCTCCGACCGCCGCACGGGGGGCGCGCGGGAATGGCGCGAGTGGCGCCGCCAGCCCCGCCCATGAGCGCGCCGCGCCCGCCTGGGTGCCGCGCCACTCCTCCCCCCGGCAAGGGGGGAGCGCCCTTCTTCTCCTCTACTACGCCCGCGGCAAGACGGCGCGCCAGCGCCGTGACTGGAGGTCGCGGGTCATCTGGCAGACGAACCGCCGCACCTCCTATGCCGCAGGCCGGTACGTCCAGATGAAGGCGGTCGCAGAGGACCGCCCCTTCTGGCGCTACCGCCACTCGCCCGCCAGCGAGGAGCCGCGCCATGACCATCTCGCCTGGGACGGCCTGGTCCTGCGCCACGACGATCCCTGGTGGAGCACCCACCTCCCCCCCAACGGCTGGGGCTGCAAGTGCTACGTCGAGACCCTGGATCCCGATGACCTGAAGAGCCTCGGCAAGGAGGGGCCGGACGCGGCGCCGGCGACCCGCACGCGGCGGGTGACCGTCGGGCGCGGCGCAGCGCGCCGCACCGTCGAGGTCCCGGAGGGCATCGACCCCGGCTTCGCCTACGCGCCGGGCGCCCGAAGCCAGGCTGGCGAAGCCGCCCGCAACGCCATCGAAGCCTCCATCTCCCAGGCCCCCTCCATCGCCGCCGCCGCCATCGCACCCATGCTCGCCCGGCCACGCCTGCTCCGCGATCTCGGCGAGCAGTGGCGCCGCTGGCGGCGCCGCGAACCGGGATACGGCGCCGACCGCATCGCCCTCGGCGCCCTCTCGCCGCAGGCGGTCGATGCCCTGGCCGAGCGCGGCGACACGCCCGGGACGGCGACGGTGACCATCGACAGGCGCGCGCTCGGCCACATGACGCGCGACGCGAAGCGCGCCCGCGCCGCCGCCCTCGCCGACGATGACCTCGACCGCCTGCCGGAGATCATCGCCCGACCGAAGGCCGTGCTGTTCGAAGCCCGCAAGGAAGGGCCGACCCTGCTCTACGTCTTCGATCCGCTCGAAGACACCCGCCGGGGCAAGATCGCCGTCCGCGTCAACTTCGCCACCGCCGAGGGCAAAACAAACGCTGTCCGAACGGCCGGCTACGTCCTCGACGATAACCTGCGGGGACCGCACCTCACGCTCATCGAGGGCGCGCTGGGCAACTGATCATCGGGGAGAGGCGGACGGGATGATTGCCCCTTCTCCTGCCGGCACGGCCCCGAAGGGCACGTGGCAGGTCCGTGGGAGACCTACACCATCCCGTCCGCCACCACCCTAACCGAAGGAGAGCGACATGGACAACAGGGAAGGGGATCAGCTGCGCCCTAGGCGCATCTCTCCACGGACGATCGAGGAGCAGCGCAAGGCGCGCGCCCTGCTCCGGGACCTCGTGGATGCCGGCGACGCCGGCCTCGGCTGGGGCAATATGATCTTCGGGGCGCATAGCCGGACGCCCGGCGGCACGGTCGTGGATGCGCTCGGGGGCCTGGATGAGGCGGGGGCGATCCACCACTCGTCAGGCGCGTGGCACGCCACATATCTGGGCCAGTTGGCGGTCGCGCACGCGCGGGCCGCTGGATACGAATGACGAGGGAGGCGACCATGAAGTGCATCCGCTGCGAGTGCATGCTCCCCCCGGACTTCGCGCCGCTTGATGAGGCGGGCGCCTATTCGCTGTGCGAGAGCTGCTTCGACGCCTGGATGCAGGAGCGCGGGTGGCCGGAATGGTCCGACAGGCTCGAGCCGCCCGAGGGCGTGCTGGCGAGCCGGGGATGAGCAGCCGCCGCGCACGCCGCGCCCGCAAGCGGCGCATCCGCAGCACGTTCCGCCCACGCACCCCGGGCCGCGCTCCGGCGTGGGCGCCCTGTTCGTCCTCCTTCCCCCTGCCAGGGGGGAGGCCGGGAGGGGGATGGCCCTCGCTCGCCGCCCTCGTCGCCGCCGCCCTCGCCCGCCGTGGCCACCGATCGCGATCGTGAGCGCCGCCTGAAGCGCGAGTGCTCGGCCGCCTCCCGCGCATCCAGCGCGACACCGACGCCGAGGTCCGCCGCCTGCTCCGACAGGCACGCCGCGACATTCAGGCCGCCATCGCGGAGGCCGCCCCCGGCGGCTTCACCGCCCTCTCCCTCCGCAGCCTGGAGCGCTCCGTCAACAAGGCACTCGCCGCCTTCGGCCAGGGCGCAGGCACCGCCGCCGCCGCAGGCCAGCAGCGCGCATGGGAGGCCGGCATCGCCACCGTCGACCGCCCCCTCTCCTCCGCCCTCTCTCTCAATGCCACCCCCTTCGATCTCTCCGCCGTCCTGCCGGAGGTGGACACCGAGCAGCTCTGCGCCATGCGCGAACCACCGCGGACATCGAGATCTGGCGCGGGCGCGGCCGGAAAATCGATTACGCGGTCGTGGAGAAGTTCCAGGACAAAGCCTTCTCCTCCTGGTCCACGAGCTACAAGACGGCGCAGAACTTCGCCGGCGGGTGGGCCGGCAAGGCCGAGGGCACGCTCTACCGAATGCGGCTGCCGAAGGGCAGCCGCGCCGGCGTCGAGAACGAGGTCGAACAGGAAGTCCTGCTCAAGCCCGGCACGAAATACCGCGTCGTCGAGATCGTCGACAACGCTGACAAGGGCGCCAACAGGCTTTACCTGGGGCCGTCGCGGGTGTATATTCTTGAGGTGGTGAAGGATGGAGACGGAGTGGACTGATGGCGGGCATCGGCGATCGCATGGACGCAGGATCCATCACCTTCGATGTCGACGGATTCCCGATCGACAAGCCCGGCGATCCCGTACCCGACGACGAGACCCTGGCCCGCCTCAAGAAGCAGGGCGAGGAATGGGAACGCGATGTTCCCCAGACCGTCGGCGCAGAACCCCGCCCCCTCCACTACCGCCGCCGCACCTCCGAAGATTAGCCACCTACAACCCCTCCCCCCCAGGGGGGAGGCCGGGAGGGGGGGCCGCCCCCGCCCCTACGACGAGCCGGCCGGGGACCTCTACGGCCCGGGCCGCCTCCTCTGACCACCCCTCCCCGCGAGCTTTCCGACAAGACTTTCGCCTCCCTACACCGCGGCACAGGGGCGCCTCGACCAGGCGCCGGCTCCGGTGGCATCATGGCGCCTTCGATGGACCTGCGGTCGGGAGGACTCGCATGCGGCTGGCGGAGCGCATGGGCCGGCTCGGCACCGAGACCGCCTTTGACGTGCTCGCGCGCGCGGCGGTGCTCCAGGCGGCCGGGCGCCGCGTCATCAACCTCGGGATCGGGCAGCCGGATTTCCGCACACCCGCCAACATCGTCGAGGCGGGGCGGAAGGCGCTGGCGGACGGCCACCATGGCTACACGCCGGCCAACGGCATCCTGCCCCTGCGCGAGGCGGTGGCGGCGGACATCGCCGAGCGGCGGGGAGTCGCGGTCGATCCCGACGACGTGGTGATCGTGCCGGGCGGCAAGGTCACGCTGTTCTTCGCCGCGTTGATGCTCGGAGAGTCGGGGGCGGAAATCCTTTATCCCAACCCGGGCTTTCCGATCTACGAATCTGCCATCGCCTTCGCCGGCGCGACGCCGGTCCCGATTCCGCTTCACGAGGAAACCGGCTTTTCCTTCAGCGCCGACGAGGTGCTTGGGAAGATCACGCCGCGCACCCGGCTCGTCATCCTCAACAGCCCGGCCAACCCGACCGGCGGCGTCGTTCCCCGGCGCGAATTCGACCGCCTGGCCGCCGGGCTGGAAGCCCATCCGCAGGTGGCGATCCTGAGCGACGAGATCTACAGCCGCCTCGTCTATGGCGCGCATGAGCACGTCACGCTGCTCGGCTATCCGGCGCTCCGCGACCGCGTGATCATGCTCGACGGATGGAGCAAGACCTACGCCATGACCGGCTGGCGCATCGGCTACGCGGTCTGGCCCAAACCCCTGGTCGAGAAGGCCACGCGCCTCGCCATCAACTGCAATTCCTGCGTCAACGCGCCGACCCAATACGCCGCGATCGAGGCTCTGACCGGCCCGCAGGATTCGGTCGAGACCATGCGCCGCGCCTTCGACGAACGCCGCCGCCTGATTCTCGCCGCGCTCGACCGGATCAAGGGCTTCCGCTGCGTCGAGCCCGCAGGCGCCTTCTACGCCATGCCCAACGTCGCGGGGACGAGCCTGACCGCGCGCGCATTGCAGGACGGCTTTCTCGAAAACGCTGGCGTCGCGGTCATCGCCGGCACCAGCTTCGGCGTCTTCGGCGAGGGCTATCTCCGTTTTTCCTACGCCGCGAGCGTCGCCGACATCGAGGAGGCCGCCGCCCGCATCGAAGCCTGGCTCGTGGACCATGCGCCCAGCGGGTGACCGCGCGCCGCCGCGGCCTCTCCGGCGGCGCTTGCGCGCGGCCCGCCGATCGCATAGGGACGCGGCGGGGACGGCGCCCGTAGCTCAGTGGGACAGAGCACGAGCCTTCTAAGCTTGGGGTCGCAGGTTCGAATCCTGCCGGGCGCGCCATGCCCATGCCGGAAGCGCCGCCCGTCCCCGGTTGCCACCGGGCCGGCCCGCCCGATAACATCGGCGCCGCTCCACCATCCATACACGCGGGAGAACGGCGTTGACGGACTTCTTGGTAGGCATCGATGTCGGCGGCACCTTCACCGACTTCGTGACATACGATCCCGGAACGAAGGCGGTCGAGGTGTGGAAGATTCTTTCGACGCCGCACGACCCGAACGAGGGCATCCTCGGCGGCCTCGGGCGCTTCGAGGCGCCGTCGGACATCCGCAACATCAGGCTCGGCACGACGGTGGCGACCAACGCGATCCTGGAGCGCAAGGGCGCGAAGGTAGCCTACGTGACGACCGAGGGCTTCCGCGACATCCCGTTCATCCAGCGGGGCAACCGGCGCAGCCACTACGACATCACCTGGATCAAGCCGAAGCCGCTGGTCAAGCGTCGCCACTGCTACGAGATCGGCGAGCGCATCATGTCCGACGGCGAGGTCCACGTGCCGCTCGACGAAGACGGCGTCCGCGCCGTCGCGCGAGCGATCCGGGAGGAAGGCGACATCGAGGCGATCGCCGTCAACTTCCTCTTCTCCTACGTGACGCCCGACCACGAGCGGCGCGCCAAGGAAATCCTCGAAGAGGAGCTGCCGGACATCCCGGTCTCCATCTCCTACGACGTGCTGCCGAAGTGGAAGGAATACGAGCGCGCCTCCACCACCATCGCGGACGCCTACGTCAAGCCGGTGGTGAACCGCCAGGTGGCGAACCTGCGCCAGCGCTTCGCCGAGAACGGCATCACCGACCAGACGGTCGTGATCAAATCGAACGGCGGCGAGATGACCCTGGAAGCGGCGCAGCGGACGCCGATCCAGATGACGGTCTCCGGCCCCACCGGCGGGGTGATCGCGGGCAAGCACATCGCCAGGCTGAACGGGATCGACCACCTCGTCACCCTCGACATGGGCGGGACCTCGACCGACACCTCGACCATCGTCGACGGGCAGGAGAACTTCACGACCGACTACGAGGTGGAATTCGGCGTGCCGATCCAGATCCCCATGATCGACATCCGCACCATCGGTGCGGGCGGCGGCTCGATCGCCTGGATCGACAAGGGTGGCATGCTGCGGGTCGGCCCGGAGAGCGCCGGCGCCAGCCCGGGCCCTGCCTGCTACGGCAGCGGCGGCACCCGCCCGGCGGTGACCGACGCGAACCTCCTGCTCGGCCGGATCAACCCCGGGAACTTCCTCGGCGGCGAAATGGCCCTCGACCTGGGCGCCGCCGAGAAGGCGGTGGCCGACGTCGCCGAACCCCTGGGGCGCACCGTCGAGGAGACGGCCCTTGCCATCGTGCAGATCGCCAACAACAACATGGTCGGCGCGCTCCGCTCGGTGTTGATCGAGCGCGGGCTCGACCCCCGCGATTTCGCGCTGCTGGCGTTCGGCGGAGCGGGTCCGCTCCACGCCGCCGACCTCATGAACGACGCCAGCATCCCGTCCGGCGTGATCCCCAACTACCCGGGGCAATTTTCCGCTTTCGGCTTCATCCTCACGGACGCACGGGTGGACGTGCAACGCACGGTGCAGATGACCTCGAAGCGCTTCGACCAGGAGCGCGCCTCCCAGGTGATGGCCGCGCTCATCGACTCCGGGAGGGCCGATCTCGAGGCCCAGGGCTACACCCGGAACATCGAGATCTACCGCTCGCTCGAAATGCGCTATCTCGGCCAGAATTACGAGCTCGAGATCCCGGTCGCCTTCGAGTCCTTCACCGACGAAACGACTCCCAAGGTCTGGCAGGCCTTCCACGACATGCACCTGGCGCGTTTCGGCTTCAACATCCCGCGCGAGGTGATCGAGGTCATCACCGTCAAGGCGACCGTCGTCTCGCTCACCGAGAAGCCCGAGCTCGCGGCCATCGGCAAGGCGGCGGGCGCCGCGCCGGAGGTTGTGGCGACGCGCTCGGTCGTCTTCGACGACGGTCGCCACGACACGCCGATCTACGACCGCGACGCACTCCGCGCCGGCCACGTCCTGACCGGCCCGGCGATCGTCGAGGAGTCGGTATCGGTGACCGTGCTGCGCCCCGGCCAACCCCTGAAAGTGGACAGGTACGGCAATCTCCTGATCGGCCGTATCGCCGAGGAGTCCTGACATGAGCCAGCGATCCGACGTCGACATGGTCACCATGTCGATCATCGATTCCAGCATGACCGCGGTCTGCCGCGAGATGGGCATCGTCCTGATGAAGACGTCCTATTCGACGATCTTCAACGAGGCGCTGGACTTCACCTGCGCTCTCGCGAGCCCGGACGGCGAAATGATCGCCCAGGCCGAATATTGCCCGTCGATGATCGGCGGAGTCCCCCTCCTGGTGCGAAGCTGCGTCAAGGAGATCCCGCTCGATACCCTCGAGCCGGGGGACGTGATCTGCCACAACGATCCTTACCGCGGCGGTCTGCACTGCCCCGAGCACACGCTGATCAAGCCCGTCTTCGTCGACGACGAATTGATGGGCTTCGCCATGACCATCGGCCATCTCCAGGAGATCGGCGGGATGGTCCCGGGCGCCTTCGCCGGCGAGGCGACCGAAATCTTCCACGAGGGGATCCGGGTACCGCCGGTCAAGATCAAGAGCCGCGGCGAGGACGTCGAGGAAGTCTGGAAGCTGCTGCTCGCGAACGTCCGCACCCCCCGCTACAACTACGGTGACCTGCGCGCCCTGATCGCCGGCGTCGACGTGGGTGACCGCGGCCTCTCGAACCTGATCCGCAAATACGGCAAGGACCAGTTCCGCCGTAACGTCGAGGATCTGATGGACTACTCCGAGGGCCGGATGCGTGCCGAGATCGGGGCGATCGAGAACGGGGTCTATCGCTTCCGGGATCAGGTCGAGGACGACGGCATCGAGAGCAAGCCCTACGAGATCAACGTGGCCGTCCACATCCAGGGCGAGGAGGTCGTGGTCGACTATTCGGGCACCTCGCCCCAGGCGCGGGGGCCGATCAATGCGACGCTCGGAGTCTCCTATTCGGCCGCCTACAACGGCATCCTGCACGTGACCGATGAGACGATCCCGAAGAATTCCGGATGCTTCCGCCCGATCCGCGTGGTCTCGCCGCCGGGCACCATGCTCAACGTCGACTATCCCGGGCCGGAAGTCGGCGGCAACACCGAGACCCACTGCAAGATCGCGGGCGCGGTGATCGGCGCGCTGGCCCCGGCGCTCCCCGACCGCACGATGGCGGCCGAAGGGGCGACGCACACCAACTTCGTGTTCGGCGGCACCGACCCGGAGACCGACGAGCAGTTCGTGTGTTACGCCATCGAGCTGTCGGGCTGGGGCGGGCGCAGCTTCGCCGACGGAAACGACGCCACCGATTCGATCAACGGCAACTGCCGGGTGGTTCCGGTCGAGGTGTTCGAGACCCGCTTCCCGTGGCGCACCGAATCCTACCGGCTGGTTCCGGATTCCGGCGGCGCCGGAGAGAAGCGCGGCGGCCTCAGCACGCAGCGCACCATCAAGAGCCTGCGAACCGAGATCACCGGCAGCCAGATGTCCGACCGCCACCGTAACCGGCCATGGGGTCTCCGCGGCGGCCAGCCCGGCGGGCTCGCCGGCACTTGGCACAAGGCGGCGAACACGACCTCCTGGCACATGATCGACGAGGCCTTCGGCAAGGCCAGCCCCAGCAAGTGGAGCAACGTCCGTATCCGGCCCGGCGATTCGATCCGCTTCCAGACGCCGGGCGGCGGCGGTTGGGGCGACCCGCGCAAGCGCCCGCGCGTGCAGGTGCGGGAGGACCTCGCCGAGGGTTACATCACCGCCAACGCCGCGCGCGAAGCCTACGGCTTCACCGGCGCGGGCGAATAGACGGCGGGCGCCGGGGCGTCCACACCTGGCTCACGAGGGTCCGTCCCCCTCCGCATCGGCGGGGAGAACGACGCACGGCAGCGCGGCGGCGCGGATCGCCGCGCACGCGCGGTCGGCGGTGCGCCGGTCGAGCCCGATGAAACGGGCGCGGTAGAGCAAACCCCGGCCCGCTTCCCGCTGGTGCGCGAGCGCCTTCACGACGCCCTCCGGGAGCCGCGCGCGCGCGGCCGCGCGGCGAAGCGCGATCTCGGCCGCCGTCACCGAATCGTGGCTGCCCACCTGGATCACCCACGGGCGGGCGGCGACGCGCGCGGGCGCACCCGCCGCCGATCCCTCCGGGGGTTTGACCGGCATGGGGACGGCGGCCGCCTCGGCCGACGGGAGCCGCACCGTCCTGACCGGGGGCTTGGCCATCGGTGTGGGCACGCGGGCGCCGCCCCGGAGAAGCGGCCGCGGGATGTCGGCCAGGAGGACGCCCGGACGCTTGACGATCCGCGCGAAGCCGATGTCGAGGAGCTTGACCATGTGGGCGTTTCGCGAGCGCCACGTCCTGCCGCCGAACACCACGGCGACGATGCGCCGGCCGCCGCGCTTCGCCGACGCCACCAGGTTGAAACCCGAGGCCCGTATGTAGCCGGTCTTCATTCCGTCGAGGCCGCGATAGGAACTGAGCAACCGGTTGTGCGTGCGGTACGTCGTGCCCGAATAGCGAAAGCGCTTGTCGTCGAAATAGTGGTAGCGGTGCGGGAAGCCGTGGATCAGGGCGCGGGCGAGGCGCACCATGTCCCGCGCGGTGCTCTTCTGCGCCCGGTTCGGCAGGCCGGACGCATTGCGAAAGGTCGTCCGCGACATGCCGAGGGCGCGGGCCTTGCGGGTCATCAGCGCGCCGAAACGCTTTTCCGTGCCGCCCAGGGCTTCCGCGACCACCACGGCGACGTCGTTGGCGGACTTGACGACCAACGCGCCGATCGCGTCCTTCACGCGGATGGTCGAGCCGGCGCGCAGGCCGAGACGCGACGGCGGCTGGCGCGCCGCACGTCGGGAGACCTTGAGCTTGCTGTCGAGGCTGAGCCGGCCCTGCTCGAGCGCCTCAAAGAGCAGGTAGAGGGTCATGAGCTTGGTCAGCGAAGCCGGATATTTGCGCGTGTCGCCATTGCGCGAGCGCAGGATCTCGCCGGTTTCGGCATCGACGACGATCGAGGCGTATCGCGCCTGCGCCGGCTGGGCGGTGAAGCTCTGGACGCCGGCCAGGACGAACAGGGACAGGACCAGTCCGAAGACGACCAAGCCCAGCCGAAGGCGGCGATTCTCTCGCTTCGTTCCCACGCTCGTCCCGACGATGCACCGAATCGAAAGATCAATCCTTATGAATCGAAAGAGATTTTCTCGTCAAGCGAAACGACGGAACGATCGGGGCCACCGGCGCACACGGTGCGCGGGCGCTCAGAAATCGGGTGGGTCCACGCCGCTCGCGTGAAGCTCGGCCGCCAAGCGGCGTTTCAGCCGCGCGAGGGCGGCTTCGTCCTCCGCCTCGCAGCGTGCCACCAGCACCGGCTGGGTGTTCGAGGCCCGCAGCAGCCACCAGCCGTCATCGGTCCGGACCCGCACCCCGTCGACGCCGTTGAAGGGTTCGCCCGCGGCCTCGAGCCGGGCGCGTATCTCGTCGGCGACGGCGAACTTCCGCTCGTGCGGGCAGGCGAAGCGCATCTCGGGCGTGCTCACGCGGGAGGGCAGCGTCGCCCGCAAGGCGGCGAGCGATCGCCCTTCTCCGGCGATCAACCGGAGCAGGCGAACGCTGGCGTAGAGCGCATCGTCGAATCCGTAATAGCGATCGGCGAAGAAGATGTGGCCGCTCATCTCACCGGCGAGCGGCGCCCCGAGATCGGTCATCTTGGCCTTGATCACCGAATGCCCGGTGGCCCACATCAGCGGCGCGCCGCCGAGCCGGGCGATCTCGTCGAAGAGGACCTGGCTCGCCTTCACGTCGCCGATGACGGTGGCGCCCGGCCGCTCGCGCAGCACCTCGCGGGCGAGCAAGGCCAGGATCTGGTCGCCCCACAGGGTCTCGCCGTTTCCGTCCACGACGCCGATGCGGTCGCCGTCGCCGTCGAAGGCGATCCCGAGATCGCAGCGCTCGGTGCGCACCGCCTCGATCAGCTGATTCAGATTCTCCGGCACCGTCGGATCCGGGTGATGGGCGGGGAAGGTGCCGTCGATCTCGGCGTTCAGCAGAACGTGACGCCCCGGAAGGCCGGCCACGAGGGCGCGGAGCACCGCGCCCGCGGCGCCGTTGCCGGCATCCCATGCCACGGCGAGATTGCCGTCGCCGGCGTCGCGCAGCAGACGCGCGACGTAGTCGGAGGCAAGGTCCACGTCCGTCGCGCCGCCCGCGCCCGCCGCGAACGCTCCGGCGGCGGCGATCTCTGCCAGTTCCAGGATGTCGTCGCCATAGAAGGGCCGCCGGCCGAGCATCATCTTGACGCCGTTGTATTCGGGCGGGTTGTGGGAGCCCGTGACCATCAAGCCGCCGTCTCCCTGGCGCTCGTGGACGGCGAAATAGAGCATCGGCGTCGGGCCGACTCCGATGCGCAGCGCCGCCGCGCCGCCGCCGCGCAGGCCCGCGACCAAGCGCGTCTCGAGGGCCTCCGAACTCAGGCGGCCGTCGCGGCCCACGCAGATCGTCGGCACCCGCCCGCCCGGTGAGTGCCGCCGCGCGACGGTGGCGAAGGCTCGGCCGATCGCCTCCATGTCGGCCGCGGTAAGCGTCTCCCCGACGATCCCCCTGATGTCGTACTCGCCGAGAATTGATCGGTCGAGCGTGCGGGCGGCGCTCATGCCGGCGCCGCCGCCGGCCGGCCAACGCTCACATAACGAAGGCCGGCCTCGACCAGCTCGCGAGGCGTGTAGATATTGCGGAGATCAACGACCAACCGCGTCTTCAGCAGCCTTCCGACGCGCTCCAGGTCGAGCGCCCTGAACTCGTTCCATTCCGTGAGAATGACCAGGGCGTCGGCGCCCGCCATCGCCTCGTAGGCGTCGCGACACCAGACGGCCCCGCCCAACAGGCCGCGCGCTTCGTCCATGCCCGCCGGGTCGAACGCGCGGATCGCCGCCCCCCGCGCGGAAAGACCGGCGAGGATAGCGAGGCTCGGACTTTCCCGCACGTCGTCGGTGTTCGGCTTGAAGGTCACGCCGAGCGCCGCGATGGTCTTGCCTGCGACCGTGCCGCCGCAGGCCCGCATGACCTTGTCCACCACCCTGGCCCTGCGGTCGGTATTGCTTTGCAGGACCGTCTCGACGATGCGGCAGGGCGCGCCGGCGCCCTCGGCGATGCGCACGAAGGCCGCTGCGTCCTTCGGAAAGCACGAACCGCCGAAGCCCGGCCCTGCGTGCAGGAAGTGCCGCCCGATGCGGCCGTCCAGCCCGATCCCCTTGGCCACGTCCTGCACGTCGGCGCCGACGCGCTCGCAGACGTCCGCGATCTCGTTGATAAAGCCGATTTTCGTCGCGAGGAAGCAGTTGGATGCGTATTTGGTGAGTTCCGCCGTTTCGAGGGTGGTGAACAGCACCGGCGTCTCGATGAGGAAAAGCGGCCTGTAGAGTGCCTGCATGACGGCCCGCGCGCGCGCCGATTCGACCCCGACGACGACCCGGTCCGGGCGCATGAAATCCGCGATCGCCGAGCCCTCCCGGAGGAATTCCGGGTTCGAGACGAGGTCGAAATCCGCCTCCGGGCGGCGTTCCCGGACGATGCCGGCGACTTCGCGGCCGGTGCCGACGGGCACCGTCGATTTGGTCGCGATCACGGTGTAGCCGTCGAGCGCGTCGGCGATTTGGCGAGCGGCCTCGTGGACGAAGCAGAGGTCGGCGTGGGCGTCGCCGCGCCGGCTCGGTGTACCCACCGCCAGCATCGCCACGTCGGCGGCCGGCACGGCCGCGCCGATGTCGGTCGTGAAGGAGAGCCGGCCGGCCTTGGCGTTGCTCGCGACCAGCGCGTCCAGACCCGGCTCGTAGATCGGCATCCGCCCGGCGCGGAGCGCCGCGATCCTCTCCGGCTCCGCGTCCACGCAGGTCACGGTGAAACCGAACTCCGAGAAACACGCGGCGGACACCAAGCCGACATAACCGGCGCCTATCATCGCGACACGCATGGAAGGCTCCCTGACGAACGGCCCCTTCGGGGAAGGGCCTGTCTATGATGCGCGCACGGTCCGTTGCAAGAACGCGCGCAGGTCGTCCCTCAATTCCGGCCTTTCCATGGCGTAGGCGATGGTGGCTTCGAGGAAGCCGATCTTGCTGCCGCAATCGAAGCGGCGGCCGGCGTGGAGCAGCCCGTTGAACCGCCCCTCCCGCGCCAGCGCCGCCATGGCGTCGGTGAGCTGGATCTCGCCGCCCGCTCCCGGGGCCTGCCTCTCCAGTCGCCCGAAGATCGCAGGCTCCAGGACGTAGCGGCCGATGATGGCGAGCCGGGAGGGCGCCCGGTCGGGCGCGGGTTTCTCCACCATGTCCGCGATGGCGACGCTCCGCCCTCGCCGCGCCGACGCCGCGACGATTCCGTAGCGGCCGGTCTCTTCCACCGGGACCTCGGCCAGCGCGATCATGCCGCCTCCGGTCCGCCCGTGCGCCTCCACGAGCTCCGCGAGACAAGGCGGATCGGCGAGCAGCAGCTCGTCCGGCAGGAGCACCGCGAACGGTGCATCGCCGACCAGGCCGCGCGCGCAGAGCACCGCATGGCCGAGGCCGAGCGGCTCCTGCTGGCGCGTGAAGGATGCGGCGCCGGGCGGCAGGCGCGCGCTTTCCAGGAGCGCCGCCGCGGCCCCGTCGCCACGCGCAACCAGGAGGGCGGACAGCGCTTCGTGGCCATCGAAGTGGTCCTCGATCGCCGCCTTGCCGCGGCCGGTGACGAAGACGAACCGCTCGATCCCCGCCGCCCGCGCCTCCTCCACCGCGTACTGGATGAGCGGCTTGTCGACCACCGGGAGCATTTCCTTGGGAACCGCCTTGCTCGCGGGGAGAAACCGCGTGCCCATCCCCGCGACCGGAAACACCGCCGTCCGCACCGGCTTCGTGGCTCGCACCATCGTCAGCGCCCGAGCAGCAGTTCCTTGGCCTGGTTGATCTTGGCGGCGAGATAATTGGAGCCGCCGTGATCGGGGTGCAGCTTGAGCATGAGGGTCCTGTGCGCCTCCTTGATTTCGCTTTCTCCTGCGCCGGGTTGGAGACCCAGGATCTCGTAAGCCTCATCGCGGCTCATCGGCGCGCGGCCCGCGCCCTTGCGCCCCCAGCCTTTCTGCCCGCCGCCGGCGGAAGAGGCGTCGGCGCGCGGCCCGGAACGCTCGCCGCCGCGGGCGCGCCAATCGGCGCCCAAGGTGCGGTCCAGATAGGTTTCGAGCAATCGCCGGCCCTGCTCGTCGGCGGCGGCGCATTCGTCGAGCAGCTCCAGGAGTGCGGCTTCCGACAGGTCTTCGAGCCGGCGCCCGGCGTAACGCCCCTGCAGGACGACGCCATCCATCTCGCCGCTGTCGTGATCGAGAGTCACGCGGAGAAAAGGGGTTTCCGCGTCCGAACGCCTGCCCTGCGTCGGATGCGGGTTGATCCGACCCGCAGCCATCCGGCCCATGAGCCAGGGCAGCCCGGTCAGGGCGAGCGGGATGAAGGCCAGATGGGACTTGCCGGTGACGCCGAGAAAAACCGTCGTCACCGCTCCGGTCGCGATGAACCCCCATTTGAGCCATTTCGTGAGGCTGGATGGATTGGCCGACGCGAACCAGCGGCCGAGCACCACGACCAGGGCCAGGAGCGCGATTCCGAGAAGGGCGTAGGCGACCATCGAGACGGCGCCCTAACGGGCGGACGGCGGCGGCGCGCTCACTTGATCTGATGCGCGATGCGAAGGACCGCCGCGCCGCGCCGCGCCCCGTAATGCCGGAGCGCCTTGCGCCCGCCAGCGGCGTAAACGGCGACGGCGCCGAGCAGTTCCCGGAGCTCGCGCGCGCTCGCGGCGTCAAAGCGCAAATAAGCCCCGTTGGTCAGCCGGGCGATCTGGCGAAACGCCAGATTCGCCGCCGGATCCGCCCCCTCGTGGAACATGAAGGCGGGCACGCCGAGCAGGCCGAGCTCGCCGGCCAGGGCGCACAGATCGTCCACGTCCTCCTCCATGCTGTCACCGACGAAGACCAGCGCGTGGACCTTCCTGCGCCTCGTCTCCTTGACCGTATGATGCAGCACCTTGCGGATCTGGGTGTGGCCGCCGAGGCAATGGACGCCCGTCATGTAGCGCACCAGGGAGCGCGAATCCCGCGCCCAGCCGCTGGCCCGGCACTCTCCGAAACCGCGGTAATAGACGAGCTGCACCGCGAGGCCGCCGAGGGAGGCGGTCGCGTCGAACATCTCCCCCTGGATCTGGCAAGCGCGGTCCCAGGTCGGCTCCCGGCTGGCCGTCGCGTCCATCGCGAAGACGAGGCGCCCGGTCTCGCCCCGCGCGACAGGTGCCGGCGTCGCCGCCACCCGGCGCAGGAAGGCGTCGACACCGCCGCCGCGCCCGCGGCTCGGCAGGCTTCGCTCGCCGCGCACGGCTCACGCCGCCGCGTCGGCCGGCAGACGCGCCAGACGCCCGGTCAGCAAGGCGTAGAATCCGTCGGCGTCGATCTCTTCGAGGACGCGGGCGTTCGCGGACAAGCCCCGCCGGTTGTAGCGATCGCAGACGGTGCGGCCGAAGGCGTGCCCCTGGTTGAGCTCAACATCGACGCGCATCTCCCGGCCGTCGAAGAGACCCGGCGCCAGCAGGTAGGCGATCACGCACGGGTCGTGCAGAGGCGCGCCGTGGTCGTAGGCGGCGACGTTCTTCGCGCCATAGGCTTCGAGCATCCCGCACACCGCGGCCGCCGGCGCCGTGTCGAGCGCGCGGATCGCTTCGATGCGGGCGGGCGTCGCGATCGCCTGATGGGTCACGTCGAGCCCGATCATGGTGAGCACCGCGCCCGCCTCGAACACCACATGCGCAGCATGCGGATCGGCATAGACGTTGAACTCGGCGGCAGGCGTGACGTTGCCGAGCCCGATCGCCCCGCCCATGGCGACGATCTCGCGGACGTTCTCGAGGATCTCCGGGCATTTGACGATCGCCATCGCGACATTGGTCAGCGGCCCGAGGGTCGCGAGCGTTACCGGCGCCGGCGCGGCGCGCAGAGTATCGACCAGGAAGTCCACGCCGTGTTGCGGCGCGGCCGGGCGGTGCGGTTCCGGCAGGTCGGCGCCGTCGATTCCGCTCTCGCCGTGGATGAATTCGGCGCTCGCCGGCTCCCGCACCATGGGCCGCGCGCAGCCAGCATAGACGGGCACTTCGGGCCGGCCGGCCAAGTCCCTGATGCGCCGCGCGTTGCTCTCCGTCCGGTCGAGGGGCACGTTGCCGGCGACGGCGGTGATACCCAACAGGTCGAACGCATCGGGCGACGCCATGGCCAGGAGAAGGGCCACGGCATCGTCCTGGCCGGGGTCGCAATCGACGATCAGCGGACGCGCGTTCATGGCGAGGGCGCAGCATAGCCGCAAACCGCCCGCGCGCGAAGCGTTCCCCGGAGGCGCTGGAACGCCGGCGCTCCCGGTGCTATAAGGGCCGCGAGGCTGGAGTGTGTTCCCCGGTAGCTCAGTTGGTAGAGCAAGCGGCTGTTAACCGCTGGGTCGCTGGTTCGAGTCCGGCCCGGGGAGCCACCTCCCGGACCGCCGCGGGCGACGTCAGCCGCGCGCGAAGGGCGCGCCGTCGAACCGCTCGCGAGTGGCGATCTCCTCGACGGAGCGGCGCTTCAGCTTCGTGAGCTGCCGCACCGGCTTGCCCAGGGGCACGAGGGCGCTCACGGCGAACTCGTCGGGGATGCCGAGGAGCGCCTTGAGCGCCGGCTCCGCGGCGATGGCGAGGGTCGTGATCGTGCCGCCGAATCCGGCTTGGCGGGCCGCCATCAGCAGGTTCCAGACGAACGGGTAGATCGATGCGCCGCTGACGACTCCGACGCGGTCGAGATACTGGTCGGTCGAGGCGACGACCCTGAGATCGACGAGGACGACGAGCACCACGGACGCCCGCTTGTACGGTTCGATCAGCATCGCCGGCGCCGGCGTCTTCTCGATCGCCTCGTCCGTCAATCCGGTCGGAACGACGGTGTTCCAGGGGCGCTCGCCCGCATCGAGCTGGGCGCGGTAGCGCTTCGCCACCGGTTCGGACAGCGCGGCGATCCGCGCGCGAACCTCCGGGTCCCTCACGACGATGACGCGATTTCCCTGCCGGTTTCCGCCGCTCGGCGCGAAGCGGGCGTTCTCGAGCATTTCGTAGAGCAATTCGTCGGGCAGGTGATCGCCCGTGTAGTCGCGCGCGGCGAAGGTCGTTCGCATGACATCGTAGAGTTCCATGTCTCCCTCCGGTAGGCGCCTCCCGGCTCGCGGGGACAATGCACGCTCGCGCCCGGCCGGGCAACCGCGCGTCGATTGACAATTGCCCACGAAACGCTGTCTGATCGGGGTGGGATCGCGGGAGGGTCGCGGCGCGCCATGGCACGATCGTTCGACGTCGAGGAGCCGGTCGCCCAGGGGGGAGCGATCACCCTCTCGGCTCGCGCCGCCCGGCGGATCGCCTCCCTGATCGCCAACGAGGCGGAAGCGGGAACGATGCTCCGCGTCAGCGTATCGGGCGGCGGCTGCTCGGGGTTTCAGTACGGCTTCGCTCTCGATACGAACCGCGCGCCGGACGATGTCGCCATCGAGCGGGACGGCGTGACCGCCCTCGTCGACAAGGTCTCGGCTGGCTACATGGCCGGCTCCGAGATCGATTACATCGAGGACCTGATCGGCGCGGCGTTCCAGGTGAAGAACCCGAACGCCGTCTCGTCCTGCGGCTGCGGTACCTCCTTCTCCCTCGTCTGACCCGTGCTCCGGATCGCGAGCTGGAACGTCAACTCGATCAGGGTCCGGCTGCCCAACCTCCTGGACTGGCTGGGCGTCGCCACGCCCGACGTGGCGTTGCTGCAAGAGACCAAGTCGCTCGACCGGAACTTCCCCCGCTCCGAGATCGAGGACCGCGGCTACAACCTCGCCGTCCACGGCCAGAAGGCCTACAACGGCGTCGCGATCCTCAGCAAACGCCCGCTGGAAGATGTCCATGTGGGTCTGCCGGGGGACGAAAACGACGAACAGGCGCGATACATGGAGGCCACCACCGCCGGCGTCCGCGTCGCCACCGTCTATCTGCCGAACGGCAACCCGGTCGCCAGCGACAAGTTCGCCTACAAGCTCGCCTGGATGGACTGCCTCCTGGCACGGGCCGAGACCCTGTTCGCCCATGAGGAGGCGGTGGTTCTCGGCGGCGATTACAATATCGTGCCGGCGGACCGGGACGTCTACGACCCGCCGGCTTGGCGCGACGATGCGCTCTGCCGGGTGGAATCGCGGGCGCGCTTCCGGGCGCTGCTTCATGGCGGCTACGCGGAGGCATTCCGCGCCCTGCATCCGGAGAAGCGCGCCTACACCTTCTGGGATTACCAGGCCGGCCGCTGGCAGAGGGGCGAGGGCCTCCGCATCGACCATCTTCTGCTGTCGCCGGAGGCCGCCGACCGGCTGGACGCATGCGAGATCGATGCGGGGCCGCGCGGCGCGGAAAAGGCCTCCGACCACGCGCCGATCTGGTGCGACTTGCGCGAATGAGCGACGAAGGCGCGCTCCGGGGCGGGTGCCGCTGCGGTGCGGTGCGCTACCGCGCCGACGGGGGGCCGCTCTGGGCCAGCCACTGCCACTGCGCGGACTGCCGACGCTCGTCCGGCGCGCCCGTTTCGACCTTCGCCGGGGTCCGGGCCGGCGCCTTCCGCTTCGTGAGCGGAACCCCGGGCGCCCACGAGAGTTCGCCCGGAGTCGTGCGCAAATTCTGCCGCGACTGCGGCACGCCGCTCACTTACGAGGCGTCGGCCTATCCGGGCGAGGTCCACGTCATGGCCGGCTCGCTGGACGCGCCGGAAAAGATCGCGCCGCGGCGCCATGTTTTCGTCCGCGAGCGGCTCTCGTGGTTCGCAATCGGCGACGACCTCCCCCGCCACGACACGCTGCCGCGCGGCATCCCGCGGCCTTGAGCGCCGCCGCGCGACTCAGGCCGCGGCGAGGAACCTGCCGGCCTCGTAGCGCTTGCGCTTGGTTGGCCCCTTGCTGCCCGCAGGCTCCCTGGTCGCGTCGAAGTTCAGCTCGATGATCACCCCGCTCGGGTCCAGCACGAACAACTGCCACAGCTTGAAATCCGGGACGTCCATCTGGCGCCACTCGCAGCGCTTCCTGACCAGGGTCTTTTTCATCTCGTCGAAGCCCTCGGCGCGCAACGCGATGTGATCCACCGGCGAGACGCGCTGGCTGTACTTGTAGTTGCCGTTGTGGGTCTTGGCGGCGTCGCCCCCGTAGATGTGGAACATGGTCTCGCCCATCTGGAGCCAGGCGCCGGGGAACGGGAAGTCGGGGCGTTCGACCCGTTCCATGCCGAGGACGTCGGTGTAGAACGCCACCGTCTCCTCCAGGTTCTTCGACTTGATGGCCACATGGTGCAGGTCGAGCAACGGCATGACATCCTCCCTCGCGCAAGCCGAGCGTGATCGCATATTAGCGGCTTCGCTCGCGCAGACAACGCCATCCCGCGCAACGGGCGGCCCGCGGCGGCCGGCCGCCGCGCAACCGCGAACGAAGGAGAACGACCATGAGCGTCGCGCACGAGGAGCTGATCGTCTTCGACGGCCTGATCGTCGCCAACTGGGCGCCGGAGGTCTTCGCCGACATGCGCCGCGGCGGGGTGACGGCGGCGAACTGCACCTGCTGCGTCTGGGAGGGGTTCGCCGGGACCATGGACAACGTCGCGCGCTGGAACGCCTGGTTCCGCGCCCACGGCGACCTGATCGTCAAGGCGCGCGGCACGGCCGACATCCGCGCGGCGAAGGAGGAAGGCCGCACGGCGATCGTCCTGGGCTTCCAGAACACCTCCGCCTTCGAGGACCGGCTGGGCGCGGTCGAGATCTTCAAGGACGCGGGCGTGGGCATCGCGCAACTCGCCTACAACACCCAGAACCTCGCGGGCGCCGGCTGCTACGAAAGCCGCGATTCGGGGCTCAGCGATTTCGGCCGCGAGCTGGTGGCCGAGATGAATCGGGTCGGCATGTTGATCGACCTGAGCCACGTGGGCGCGCGGACCTCGGAGGAGGCGATCCGGGCATCGACGAAGCCGGTGGCCTGCACCCATTGCCTGCCGGCGGGCCTGAAGGCACACCCGCGCAACAAGACCGACGCGCAGCTGCGCGCCGTCGCCGACCGGGGCGGCGTCGTCGGAGTCACGATGTTTCCGCCGTTCCTCCCGCGCGGCGTCGATTCGACGGTGGACGACTACGTGGCGGCGATCGATTACGTCGTCCGCCTCGTCGGCGAGGACGCGGTCGCGATCGGCACCGACTTCACCCAGGGGCACGGCGCGGATTTCTTCGAGTGGATCACGCGCGACAAGGGCCATGCGCGCAAGCTCACCGAATTCGGCGCGATCACGAATCCGCAAGGGCTGCGCACGATCGGCGAATTCCCGAACCTCACCGCCGCCATGAACCGGGCCGGCTGGTCGGGCGCGCGCATCCGCAAGGTGATGGGCGAAAACTGGCTCCGCCTCCTGGCCGAGGTCTGGCACGAAGGGGGCGCGCATAACGTAAGGCGCGCCGGGCTTGCGGGCGGCGGCGCGCCGGCATAGCCTCGGCGCATGGTCACGACCACGACCGCAACCGGCTTCGACACGCTGGCCTATGCGCGCCGGCTCAAGGAAGCCGGAATCGACGAGGCCCAGGCCGAGGCGCACGCCGAGGCCGTGCGCGACGCGATCATGGAAGGGGTGGCTGCCTTCCGCCGGCACGGACGTCTGGGTGTGGCGGCCGAGGCCGTGCGCGACACGATCATGGAAGGGGCGGCCACCAAGGCCGATATCGAGCGCCTCGAAGCGAAGATCGCAACCGGGCTCGCCGCCTCCGAGCGGCGCATGACGCTCGCCATGGTCGCTGTTGCCGGCGCGGCGGTCGCCTTGACCAAGCTGCTGCCGTAGGGGCGCCCGCCGCCCTCGTTTTCAGGTGCGCGGAGCGCGCCTCGGTTGCAGTCGTCGCAGATGGCGCCGGCATGGACATCATGCCGGTCGCCTGCTGGCGCTCACCACGTGCCCGTGGTTTCCGGGCCGTTGCGCGCTCTGCGGGACGCCGCCCCCGCCGTCGCAAGCCCGAGCGCCGGCATCGCGCCGCATACGAGCGGAATGGCCACCTTCGCTTTCCCGGCACGCGCGGGCGTCACGAAACCATCATCGGATCGAAACGCGCCCGTCGCGCTCCCCGCCCACCCTGCGAAGCGCGAGGATGTCCTTTGGAAGCGCGAGGCCGAGATGGAACGCGACATTTGGGAGCGGGAGCGCGCGGCGCCCGACGCCGGCATCGACTGGATGCGCGCGCTCGCCGACCGGTTTCGCGCGGCGCGCCGCCGCCATCCCGAAGACGCGCTGACGATCGTGTTCGACATCGACGGGACGATCCTGGACATGCGGCACATGATCCGGCACGTGCTGATCGGCTACGACGGTGCACACGGCACCGACCACTTCACCGGCCTGAACGCGGACGACATCCGCGTCCACGAGAACCATGTGGACCGCTTCCTCGCCGACCTGAAATTGCCGGAGGCCGAGCGCCGCGCCATCCACGCCTGGTACCTGGAGCGGCGCTGGGCTCCGGAGTCGATCCTGGCGTCGCACCGTCCCTATCGCGGCGTCATGGAGGTCATCCGCTGGTTCATGCTGCAACCCCGTGCCCATGTGGGGCTCAACACCGGGCGCCCCGAGCCGCTGCGGGAAGACACCCTCCGCTCGCTCAACGCGCTGGGGCGGGAATACCGCGTCGCCTTCGACCCGAGCCTGCTGGAGATGAACGCCCGCGGCTGGGAACGGCAGGTCGCCGAGGGCAAGGCGGCGGCGCTGGCGCGCTTCCGCGCGCGCGGCTGCCGGGTGTTCGCCGTCGTGGACAACGAACCCGGGAACATCGCGCGCATGATCGAGGCGGACGAGGAGGAGGAAATCCTCTTCCTGCATGCCGACACGATCTTCCTGTCGCAGGTCGCCGGGACCCCGCGCACCGTGAGCGGACGGCGCTACGCGCTCGCCAACCTGATCTCGGAACGCGACGTCCGGGAGCGGGTCACGCTGGTCTGGCACGGCGTCAACGACGCGGGCAACCTGCGCCAGTTCCTGGCGTCCTCCGTCCATTGGGGGGAATGCGACGTCCGCCGCGACCCGCGGGGCCGCCTGGTCTCGCGCCACGATTCCTTCGAACGCAGCCCGTGGTGCCGCGACGAGCCCCACCTGCCCCTCGACCGCCTGCTGCATGAGACGGCGCGCCACGGCAAGGCGCTCAAGCTCGACCTCAAGGAGGGAGGCGAGACGGTGGAGCGCGTGCTGGAGCGGGCGGCCCTCCACGGCTTCGGCGCCGACAGGCTGTGGTTCAACGGCGAGATCGGCGCGCTCCGGGAATCCGACTTCCGACGCCTCGCCGCGGCCCACCCGGGCGCCGTCCTCCAATGCCCGGCGGACTTCCTGGGGCCGCTCGCCGCGGCCGTCCCCGACGAGGCATGCAGGCTGCTCCGCGCCTTGCGGGAATGGGGTATCGGCCGCTTCTCCATCGGCTGGCGCAACCGCCACCGCGCCGCGCTTTCCGACTGCCTGGAGAGCTTGGGATACGAAATCAACATCTACGGAGTCCCCGACCTGGAGTCCTTCCTCCAGGCCGCGCTCATGCTGCCGTGCTCGCTAACGGCGGATTTCAACTTCCCGACGTGGCACTATTACGGCCGTGGCTCGGGCGAGGACCGGGCCTACCACGATTACGAACGACGCCCGCCCGCCGCGCCCCTCGCCTACGAAAGCCTGCTCGCCGGCTGATTTCGCGCTGCGCCGGCGGGCTATTGGTCGCGGGCTATTGGTCGACGATGAAGCCGTCGCGGTGGCGGCGCATGGCGACCGGGCGGTGGATCGGCGGGCGGCCCCGCTCCGCGTCCGGCACGATCTCGACGCCCAGGCCCGGCGCCCGCGGGATCGCGACGAAGCCGCCCTTCATCGGCGGCACGCCATGGACCACGTCCGACCCCAGAAGGCGCGGGCTGCTCTCCATCTTCAGCGCCTCGAAGCCGGTGGTGTATTCCTGGATCGCGAAGTTGGGAATGGCGGCAGCCAGGTGGAGGCAGGCCGCGAGGCCGAGCGGCGAAAGCGGATTGTGCGGCGCCACCTGGACGTGATGCGCCTCGGCCAGCGCCGCGACCTTCCGCGCGCCGGTGATGCCGCCGCAGAGCGCCACGTCGACGCGCGCGTACTGCGCCCCGCCCCGCGCGAAGAGGGCGCCGAAGTCGTGCAGGGAGGCGTAGCGCTCGCCCGTCGCGATCGGCGCCCGCACCCGGCGCGCGACCCGCGCCATGGCGTCCACGTTCTCCGGGCGGATCGGATCCTCGCACCAGAACGGCAGGTAGCGCTCGATGCGGGGGATGAAGTCCACCGCCTCGGCCGGGGTCAGGCGGCGATGGAGCTCCAGCAGGAGGTCGACGTCGTCCCCCAGCGCCTCGCGCACCCGGCACACGGCCTCCACCGCGCGGGTCATGTTGCGCACATGGGTCCGGAAGAACGGCCGGTCCTCGTCCTCGTCGAGGAACGGGTTGACGTGGCCCACGGCGTTGAAGCCCGCCTCCTTGAGGGCCGTGCAATTCGCCACCAGCTCCGCGATCGTCTTGCCGTAGGCGTGGCCGTAGACGCGCGCTTCCGCGCGGCACGGCCCGCCCAGGAGGGAATGGACGGGCACGCCCAGGGCCTTCCCCTTGATGTCCCAGAGCGCGATGTCGATGGCGGCGATCGCTCCGTTGATCGCCGCGCCCTGGAAGTGGCTGAAGCGGTGCATGACGTTCCAGTGGCGCTCGATGCACCCCGCATCCTCGCCGACCAGATGCCGCGCGTAGGTCTCGATGGCGGAGCGGGACGCTTCGAGATGCCCCCAGACCCCGGACTCGCCGATCCCCACGATGCCGGCATCGGTCTCGACCCGGACGAACAGGAACTGGCCGATCGAAAGGGGGCGGACGGCGGCGATCCTCATCCGGCGCCCCCGGCGCGCACGGCACTCAAGGGGCGGGCTCGAGGCGCAGGATCGCGCCTTCCGGGTGATCGGTGAGCAGGTAGAGCAGGCCGTCCGGCCCCTGGCGGACGTCGCGGATGCGCTCCTCCAGGTCCGCGAACAGGCGTTCCTCCGCCACCGCCTTGCCGCCTTCGATCTCGAGGCGGACCAGCAATTCGGCGGAGAGCGCGCCGGCGAAGAAGCTCCCCCGCCACGCCGGGAAGGCGGCGCCGTCGTAAATGGCGAGGCCCGAGGGCGAGATCGACGGGACCCAGTAATGGACGGGCTGCGCCATGCCCTCCTTGCGGCTCCCCTCGCCGATCTTGAAGCCGGCGTAACTCCGGCCATGGGTGATGACCGGCCAGCCGTAATTGACGCCCGCCTCGATCAGGTTCAGCTCGTCGCCGCCCTTGGGGCCGTGTTCCACCGCGTAGATGCGTCCCGTCGCCGCCGCGCGCGCCAGACCCTGCGGATTGCGGTTGCCGTAGGCGTAGATTTCAGGGCGCGCGCCGGCCTGCGCGGCGAACGGGTTGTCCACCGGAACGCGCCCGTCGTCGTAAAGGCGGAGGATGGCGCCGGCCGGGTCGTCCAGCGCCTGCGCCCGGTCCGGCTCCCCCCGCTCGCCGGCGGTGACGAAGAGATAGCCGTCGGCGAACAGCAGGCGGGAGCCGAAATGCCGCCCGCCGCCGTCGCGGGGCAGGGCCACGTAAATCTCCTCGAGCCCGGTCAGGCGGCTGCCCGCCAGCCGGCCGCGGGCCACCGCGGTCGCCGCTCCGCCCTTCCCCGGGCTCGCGTAGGAGAGATAGACCAGCCCGTTCTCGGCGAAGCGGGGGTGCAAGGCCACATCGAGCAGCCCGCCCTGACCGCTGTCGTACACCTCGGGCACGCCGGCGACCGGCAGCGGGTCGAGCCGGCCTTCGGTCACCAGGCGCAGGCGCCCGGGGCGCTCGGTCACGAGCAGGCGCCCGTCCGGCAGGAAGGCGAGGCCCCAGGGGTGCTCCAGGCCGTCCGCCACCTTCACCAGGCGGACGCGGTGCTTCGCCGTTTCGTAAACGCCGAGCGTCTCGGCCGCCGCGGGCGGCGCGGCGTGGGCGAGAAGCGCCGCCGCGAGAAGCGCCGCGAGGGGCGCGCCCGCCCTCAGGGCGCGACCGCTCTCAGGCGGCGAGGAGGTCGGCGATCCGGGTGCCGCACCAGCCCGCCTCGCGGCGGCGCCAGTAGCCGCTGGCGAGCCGGGTCGTCAGGATGCCGGGAGCGCCGTTGCCGAGCGGCCTGTCGTCCACCGCCGTGACCGGCATGATGCCGCCGGCGGACGACGTGGCGAACGCTTCGTCGGCCTCCCGCAGCTCGTCGGGATGGACCGGGCGAGGCTCGCAGGGAATCCCCTCCATTTCGCAGAGCTCGATCGCCGAGCGGCGCGACATGCCCAGCAGGCAGTTCGCGTCGGGAGTCGCGCACACGCCGTCCTTCACCACCCAGATGTTGAAGCCCGGCCCCTCGGAGAGCATCCCGTCGGGGCCGCACAGGACCGCGTCGTCGCGCCCCGCCTCGTAGGCTTGGTACTGCGCCTGGATCAGGTCGGCCCAGTGGAAGTTCTTGTACCGCGCGTCGACGGCCCTGCTGGAGATGCGCTCGACGCTCGACAGGTGCAGGTTGACGCCGGCCTTCGATTTCTCCGCGCCCCACAGCCAGACGTAAGGGGCGACGTAACAGACGAACTGGTTCTCGCAGAGACGCGGGTCCCGCGACCCTTCCGGATACCGGCCCCGGGTGACGTGCATGTGGATGTAGCCGCCCTCCTCCAGCCCCGCGCGCCGGGTGCACTCCGCAAGCAACCGGGCGGTCTCGTCCTTCGCATAGGGGTTCGTGAGATGGAAGCCCGCGCAGGAAGCGGCGAAGCGCTCCAGATGCTCGTCGAGCTTGAAGACGTAGCCCTTCCAGGCGGTGGTGACGTCGTAGACGACGTCGCTGTGCAGGAATCCGGTGTCGAAGATCGACATCTTCGCGTCTTCGAAATCGACGAATTCGCCGCCGACATGGGCGCAACCGCTCGCCATGCGACCCTCCCGTCCGGGGCCATGGGGGACCTTCCGCCGACGGTAGCGACGCGGGACGGGCCGGTCAAGCGCCCGCCCGCGCCGGATGCGCGGGGTCAGAGGGACCAGGCGGCGCGGATGCGTTCGCGGAGGCCGGCGAGGCGCGGCGGGGGTTCGTTGGAGAAGACCAGCCGCAGATAGCGGCCGGCCCGCGCCGCGGCGCCCCAGCCGGTCATGGGCGTCGCGGCGACCCGGCCCTTCTCGAACAGGCGCCGCGCCGCGTCGTCCGGCGCCATCCCGAGCGCCGACGTATCGAGCAGGAGCGACCAGCCGCCGTCCGGCCGGTGCGCCGGCAGGTCCGACAGTTCCGCGAGGAGGACGTCGCGCCGCGCCCGCCATTCGGCCACCGCCCGGGCCACGCCGTCCTCCTTCGTCGTGAGCGCCGCCGCGGCGCCCGGCATTCCGATGCCCACCTGGCAGACCACGTTGGTCAGGCCCACCAGCCCGATGTCCTTCATGATCTCCCGCGGCCCGACGACCCAGCCGACGCGCCAGCCGATCATCCGGTATTCCTTGGAGACGCTGCCGACGGTCACGGTTCTGCCGGCGAGTTCCGGCAGGCGGGCCGGATGGCGGACGGGCGCCGGCGCATACAGGATGCGATCCATGGCCGCGTCGTGGAGGAGCCAGGCGCCGGTCCGCCGCACGACGCCGGCGATGGCCTCCCATTCCTCCGCCGAATGGACGATGCCGGACGGCATGGAGGGGCTCATGGTGAGCACCACCTTCGTCCTTGCGCCCGCGGCGGCGGCCAGCGCCTCCAGGTCGAGCCGCCAGCCGCCGCCCGCCACGCGCAGCGGCACGAGGCGCGGCACGCCGCCGGCGAGGCGGATGCGGTTGAGCAGGCCGGCATAGGCCGGATCGCTTATGACGACCTCGTCGCCCGGCTCCAGCATGGCGAGCAGCGCGTTCAGGATGCCCGAGAGCCCGCCCGCCGTGATCACGCATTCGGCGCGCCAGTCGTAGGCGATGCCGGTGTCCGCCAGCAGCCGGCCCGCCACCGCCCGCCGCAGGGCCTCCGTGCCGAGGAAGGGCAGGTAGCTGTTGGCCTCGTCGCGGGGCGCCGCGGCGAGGGTGGCGTCGATGGCGGCCCGCGGCGGCGGGATGTCGGTGTCGAGATTCTCCAGACGCAGCATCGCGCCGTCGCCGGCGGCGTCCGCCGCGGCGCCCATCCGGTCGACGCCGATGCCCGGGATGTCGCGCAGCCGCGAGACGGTCAAGCGGCGTGCCGCGGGATGAAGTTGGACCACGTCATGACGTAGGGGTGCGAGCTGATCTCGACGATGTTGCCCCACGGGTCCTCGCAGTAGCAGACCTTGTAGGGCTTGTCCGGCCACAGCTTCCACACCTTGCTGCGTTGCCGGCCGCCGCTCTCGTCGATCCGCTTCGCGAGGCCCTCGATGTCCGGCTCCAGGATCGCGATGTGGAAGACGCCCGTCTTCCAGTAGGCGAACGGCGTCTCCTGCGGCGCGTTGCCGGTGAACTGGAACAGCTCGATGCCGACGCCGTCGGCGGTCGCCAGATGGGCGATCCGCATGCCCTGGAAGCCGGGGCCGAAGATGTCGCCGACGATGCGCCCGAAATGGCTGTCGTCGGCCGCCGCCTCCATCGGCTCCATCAGCACGTAGCAGCCGAGGACGTCGCGGTACCAGGCGAGGGCGGCGTCGATGTCCGGCACCGAGATGCCGACATGATCCAGGGCGCGCGCCATCATCCCGCTCCCCGGCCTTGCCGCGCGCCGCGCGCCCGCGTTCCCTCGCGTGCCATGCCGCTCCTCTCCGCCGCCGGCCATCATAGCCCCGCCCCCGGCCCGCGCAAGGAGATGCGGTTCACCCGCGGCGCCCCGAAAGCGCCCGCGAAGATCTACGGCGCCTCCGCCGTTTTGACGCATCGCTCGGGGCGGCCATAGGCGAACCGTCCTTCCGCGCTTCGATACGCCAGGGCGGCGGGCGCCTGTCCGCCCGGAACCCGGACGTTGTAGAGCACGCATCCCCGCGGGCCGATGCCCACCGGGGTATAGACGACGCCTTCCCGAACGACCGGAGACCCAAGGCCCGGAGACCCAAGGCCCGGAGACCCGAGGCCCGGAGACCCGAGGCCCGGCGGGGCGGCCGTCCCGTCCGGGTCCCGTTGGCTCGCGCAAGCCGTGCCGAGCACGGCCGCGCACGCGAGCGCAAGGGCGCCGAGCCGGTTCACCGGAGTCACCACGTCAGCCGGTACGCGAAGCCGGCGTTCGTTTCGTGCTCTCCGGGGGCGTGGCCGGCGTTCATCGCGCCGCCGACCGCGATGGCGACGCGCCCGCCCGCCGCTTTCCGTTCGTGGCGAAGCGTCATGCGCAACTCCCGCGCTGGGGGACGGAGCGGAACGCGGTATTCGTCGTAAAGCCTTCGCCCGCCCTCCATCCTTCCGTTCTCCACGCGGAACGTTCCGGTGCCCGTCTCGGCGCGCAACGGTTGCGCGACCGTGAACCCCGTGCCTTCGGTGCCGAGGCGCAGCGACAACGCGGACAGCACCGAGGGCGACGCCTGGAAGATCGCGCTCTTCTCGTAGCGCGGTCGGCTTACCGCCAAGGTCGCCGCGCCGTCCAGCCGCCAGCCGCCCCCGAGTTCCCGCCCGAAGGCGCGAGAGGCCCACGCCATGCCGGAGCGAAGGTCCGACCCGAACGCGCCGGACGTCCGCGCCCCCAGGTAATCGCCGCCGTCGAACCCGAGGCCGTACCCCCATCCGCCGGTCCCTGGTCGGCGCGCGACGCTCGCCGACGCTTCGCCAAGGCCCGCCACCCATTCGTCCCCGTCCGGCAACGGGGAACGTCCGGCCTCCCCGACCGGCATCCAGCGCAACCCGAGAGCGTCCAGGCCGGGCGCCGGCGTGACTGCCTTCGGCGTGAACGCCCTTTTGCCCTCGTCGAACCGGGGGATCGGGGAATGCCCGGCCGGCCGCGTGGAGATGAGCGCCGACAGGGGAACCCAGAACGGAAAGTTCTGCTCGTCGAACGCGGCGAGTTCGATGCCGGCGGCGCGCCGCGCGACCGAACCGAACGCGGCGGGCACCTGGAGCGCGGTGCCGGCGAGCGCCCGCGCCGACTGCCCGGCGGACAGCGCGCCGACGGGCGAAAGCGCGGCCTCGATGTCCAGATGCCCGGCGCCGTAGGTTTCCAGGTCGGCGTACCGCCCGCTGCGGTCCGCCGTATCGAGCATCCGCTTGACGACCTCCGTGTTGCCGCGCGTCCCCCGGAAATGCTCCATCAGCAGGGCGAGCGCCCCCGAACAGCAGGGCGAGCGCCCCCGAAACGACGGGCGCCGCGAAGCTGGTGCCGGTCACCCCGTCGTCGACGTCGCCGCTTCCGGGGCTGGCCGGGTCGGGCGTGAGCGCCCGCACGGCGCCCGGCGCCGCGAGGCAGTAATGCGGCCCGAGTCTCGCGGAATCCCAATCCGGCGGAAGCGGGCCGCAGCGGTTGGACCAGGCGGCGATGGCGCCCGTTTCCGGATCCGTCGCGGCGACTGCCAAAGAGTGTCCGCGCAACGCCGGGATCCAATAGGGCAGGTCCGCTCCCAGGCCGGACCAGGGCGCTCCTTCGTTGCCGGCGGCATAGACGAGGATGGTTTTGTCGGCATCGGGCCTGTCGGCCTGGAAGACGGCATCCAGATACTTCGGCAGATACCGCCGATACCACCGGAGTTCGGACTCGATCTCCCGGGCGGCCACGTTCGGATCGAAGACCGCTCTTCCGTAGGATCGGTTGATGATGTCGAACTTGGCGTATTCATCGCGGCTGGCGCCGGCCACCTGGTTGTCGAAGCGTTCGCGATCCGCGTCCGACAGCGAGGCGATCACCGATCGCAACACGCTGCTTGCGAGGGCGTCCGCCCTCTGATCGTCCGTAAGGTTCTGCGCGATCGGGATGATCGTCGCTTCCGGCGCGACGCCGAGATTCGTCCCGGCCGCGACCGAGGCGACCTGGGTCCCGTGCGCACCCTGGACACCGTAGGGCGTCGGCACTTCCCACCATCGGAACAGCCGCTGCAAGGGGTTTCGTTCGTCGTAATACTCATCGACCACGAATGTGGAGTCGTCCCCGACGGGCCATCCGGCTTCCTCCACGATCCGGCGCACCCAGCCGTTGGGAGCCTCCTCGTCTCCCTGGCTGTTGGCCCTCCAGGCTCGGCAAGAGGGATTCCATTGCAGGCACGAATCGACGTCGCTGAACAGCGAATCTCCAAAGGGGTGCCTGTAGGCAAGGCTGGCCCCGTCCGCGTCGCGGAGCTTCACCCTGTCGCCGAACTCCCGGCTTTGCGTGTAGTCGACGATGCTGTCGTCGATCCCGATCCGCACGCCCTTGCCGGTCAGGCCCCTGGCGTAGGCATGATGGGCGCCGATCGCCTCCAGCACGTCGGGCTGGTGCGTCGTGAAGCGTTCCGTGTCGAGTTGACGCGCAATTTCGGAGGGGGTCGGTTCGGGTTCCGGGCGAGTTTCCGGCGCCGGGTTCGCCGCCGTCGGCGGCGCAGCGCCCCCGCCGCCCCCGCCGCACGCGGCGAGCGAGAGAAGGCCGAGCGCGGCCACGATGGCCGCAAGGCGTTTTCCGGTTCCGCGCATCGCCGTCCCCCATCGGGTTGCCGCGGCCGCGGCGCGCGCCGGGCCCCGGCTGTCGTGCGCGATCCTGGCGGGGGGGGGGGGGGTCAAGTCAACAGGGAGCGCGCGCGTCAGGGGCGGAAGGGGAAGCGGGCGGGGCTGGACGGGCGGGCCGGCAGCGGCTGGACGCGGTCGATCCAGTCGCAGAGGACGGGGCGGGTGTCGCGCGGGTCGATCAGCTCGTGGATGGAGAAGGATTCGGCGCGGGGCACGGGGGACTGGCGGGCCAGCATGAGCCGCTCGAGGCGCGCGCGCTCGGCCGCCGGGTCGGCCGCCTCGGCGATCGCGCGGCCGAAGGCGACGGCCACGCCGCCCTCGACCGGCAGCGCGCCGATCTCCGCCGAGGGCCAGGCGACGACGAAGGCGTCGGGGCCGAAATGCGCGGCCGCGGCGACGCCGTGGGCCTTGCGCAGGATCACCGTGGCCCAGGGCACCGCGCAGCGCGCCGCCGCCAGCACCGCGGCCGTGCCGAAACGGATGGTGCCGGCCTTCTCCGCCTCGCTGCCGATCATGAAGCCCGGCTCGTCCACGAGGCTGACGACCGGCAGGCGGAAGGTGTCGCAGAGCTCTATGAGGCGCCGCGTCTTGCGCGCGCCGTCGGCAGTCATGGCGCCGGCGAGATGCCGGCAGTCGTTGGCGAGCAGGCCGATCGCATGGCCGGCGAGCCGCCCGAAGCCGGTGACGAGGCCGGTCCCGTAGAGCCGCCCGATCTCGAAGAAGGAGCCCTCGTCCAGCACCAGCGCGATCACCCGCCGCATGTCGTAGAGCCTGCGCCGGTTGCGCGGCACGATCTCCAGGAGCTCCTCGGCGCGGCGGGCGGGCGGGTCGTGGGCTTCGGCACGCGGCGGCCGCTCCCAGACGTTCGGCGGCAGATAGCTCAGGAAGCGGCGGATCTCGGCGAAGGCCGCCGGCTCGTCCGGGGCGAGATTGTCCACCGTGCCGTTCCGCGCATGCACCTCCGGCCCGCCCAGCGCCTCCTTGCTCGGGCGCTTGCCGAGGGCGCGCGCGACCAGGGCGGGGCCGGCCACCAGAACCTGCGACTGCCGCGTCATGACCGAGAAATGCGACGCCACCAGGCGCGAGGCGGGCAGGCCGGCGACCGGCCCGAGCGCCGCCGAGGCGACCGGCACCGTGGCCAGCGCCTCGGCCACCGAGCGGAAGCGCGGCGCCGCATGGACCGGCGCGCCGGCCGTCTTCGCGCCGGTGCCGCCGACGCTGCCGCCGGCGCCCTCGTGCAGGCGCACCAGCGGCACGCGGTAGGTGCAGGCCAGGCTTTCGGCGTACACGCTCTTGCGCAGCCCGGCCTCGTTGGGCGAGCCGCCCTTGAGGGTGAAATCCTCGCCGCCGACGACGCAGCGGCGCCCGTCGATGGCGCCGAAGCCGAGCACGAAATTGGCCGGCGCGAAGCCGCGCAGCGCGCCCGCCTCGTCGCGGTCGGCATCGCCGGCGGCGGCGCCCAGCTCGCGGAACGAGCCCTCGTCCAGCAGGGCGTCGATGCGCTCGCGTATGGTGAGCCGCCCCTTGGCGTGCTGGCGGGCGACGCTTTCGGCCCCGCCCTGGGCCCGGGCCAGCGCGCGCTTCCGCGCGAGCTCCTCGACCTCCGCCCGCCAGCTCACGCGCCGGCTCAGGCGACGGCGCCGGCGGCGCGCAGCGCGGCGATCTCGGCGGGCGGGAACCCGGCTTCCGCGAGCAGCGCGTCGGTGTGTTCGCCCAGCGCGGGCGCGCCCCGGCGGAGCGCGCTCGGCGTCGTCTCGAAACGGGCCGCCGGCCGCGCCTGGCGCAGCCTGCCCGCCGCCGGATGGTCGAATTCGACGAGGGTCCCGCCGGCCCGGACCTGCGGGTGCGCGACCAGCGCGTCGCGGGTCAGCACCGGGGCGCAAGGCACGTCCTCCGCCTCCAGGCGTTCCATGCATTCGGCGGTGGCGCGCCCGCGCAGCGCCTCCTGCGTGAGCGCGAGGCGGGCGTCGATGTTCGCCTCGCGCAGCGCCGGGGTCTTGAAGCGCGCGTCCTCGAGCCATTCCGGGCGCTCCAGGGCCCGCGCGAGGCCCGCCCATTCGCGGTCGCTCATCACGGCGACGCTCATGAAGCCGTCTTTCGTCTCGTAGATCAGGTCGATGAAGCTCGCCGCCCGGCGTCCGCCGCCCGGCCGGTCGAGGAACGTCTGCCCGCCCATGTCCGAGGCCCAGAGGAAGGCGACCACCGCATCGAGCATCGACAGGCGGACGTGCTGGCCCTTGCCGGTGCGCGCGCGGGCGAGCAGGGCCGCGGTGACGGCCTGCGCGGCAGTCACGCCGGTGAGCTTGTCCGGCAGGATGGTGCGGACCAGGCGCGGGCGGGCGTCGTCGGCCCCGCCCTGGATGGAGGCGAGGCCCGAGGCGGCCTGGATGACGGGGTCGTAGGCCCGCTTCGCGGCGTAGGGGCCGGTTTCGCCGAAGCCGCTGATCGAGACGTACACGATCTCCGGGCGCACCGCGCGGACCGCCGCCTCGCCCACGCCGAGCCGCTCCACCACGCCCGGCCGGAAGTTCTGGATGAAGACGTCGGCGCCCGCCGCCAGGCGCAGGACGGCGTCGCGCCCGCGCGGGTGCTTCAGGTCCACCGCGATCGAGCGCTTGTTGCGGTTGTTGTTGACGAAGTTGGCCGCCAGCCCGCCGGCGCGGTCGCCGCCGGTGCGCACGTGGTCGCCCTGGCCGGGCGCCTCCACCTTGATCACGTCGGCGCCCTGGTCGCCCAGCATCATGGTCGCGAACGGCCCCGAGACCATGGTGGTCAGGTCGATCACCCGATAGCCGTCGAGCGGCCCCGGCATGGCGTCCTCCCCCGTTGACGGCGCCCGCGATCGTACCGGCGCCCCGCCTCCTCCGCCAGACGCCGCCCCCGTTTCGCGCCCCCTTTCTCCTCCCCGCGAAGGGCCGGGCGCTACACCCGGCGCCGGCCCCGTGTTAGCCTCGAAGCCCACGCACGCCGCGGGCGGGAAGACGCCATGCCTCCTTTCGGGCCTCTCGGCCCCAACGCGCCGCTGATCGGCCAGGCGGGGTCGCGGGGCGCGCTGTCGACGCCGGCGCTGGTGCTCGACCTGGACCGCCTGGAATGCAACGTCGCCTATCTCGCGCGCTATCTCGGCGCGGCGGGGCACGGGCTGCGGCCGGTCGCGAAGATCCACAAGTCGGTCGAGGTGGCGAAGCGCCAGATGGCGGCCGGCGCGCGCGGCGTCTGCTGCGCCACCCTGGCCGAGGCGGAGGTCATGGCCGATGCCGGGATCGGCGGCGTGCTGCTCTTCTCGCAGGTGGTGACGGCGCCCAAGATCGCCCGCCTGGCGGCGCTCAACGCCCGGGCGGAGGGCCTGATCGTCGCCGTGGACGACGTGGGCGTGGCGGGCCGCATCGCCACTGCGGCCCGCGACTCCGGCCGGCCGCTGCGCCTGCTGGTCGATTTCGAGGTCGGCGGCCGGCGCACCGGCCTCGCCTCCGTCGACGCGGCGGTGGCGCTGGCGCGCCGCATCGCCGAGACGGACGGCCTGCTCTATGCCGGCGTCCAGGGCTACAACGGCTCGTTCCAGCGCGAGCCGGATTTCGCCGCCCGCGCCGCGCGGCAGGCGCGCTGCACCGCGCCCCTGGCCGCGCTCCGCGACCGGCTGGCCGGCGCGGACCTGGCGCCCGGAATCGTCTCCGGCGGCGGCACCGGCACCTACGCGATCGACGCCGAGGCCGGCCTCTTCACGGAATGCCAGGCCGGCAGCTACGTCTTCATGGACGTGAACTACGCCGACACGCCCTTCGAGCCCGACAATCCGCATCCCTTCGAGACCGCCCTCTTCGTGCGCACCACCGTGATCGGCGCGCGCGCGGAATTCGTGGTGACCGATGCCGGGATCAAGGAATTCGCGCGCGAGGAGCTGGCCCCCCGCGTCGCCTCCGGCGCCGATCCGGACTCGCGCTACGAGCTGATCGGCGACGATCTGGGGCGCGTCACCGTGCCCGAGGGCGCGCGCCGGCCGGAGATCGGCGAGGCCCTCGAATGCGTGACTCCGCACTGCTACGGGACGCTCAACCTCTATGGCGTCTACCACTGCGTGCGGGGCGATACGCTGGTCGACATCTGGCCCATCGACGCGCGGGCGCAGTGGTAGCGCGCCTGCGGGCGGCGCCTCTTTTCGGGAGCGGGGGACGGAACGGTGGCGCTGCTCGAAGTCGAGAACCTGACCAAGATTTTCACGGTCGGACACGGCGACGAGCTGATCGCCGTCAACGACGTCTCCTTCGCGCTGGAGCGCGGCGAGACCCTGGGTCTCGTCGGCGAGAGCGGTTCGGGCAAGACCACCGTGGGCCGCTGCGTGCTCCGGCTGATCGAACCGACGGCGGGGCGGATCGCCCTCGGCGGCGAGGAGATCAGCGGCCTCGCGCCGGACCGCCTGCGCGCGCTGCGGGCGCGGATGCAGCTCGTGTTCCAGGACCCGTTCGGCTCGCTGAACCCGCGTCTCACGGTGTTCCAGACCGTGGACGAGCCGCTGGCGCTGCACGGCGCGGAGCGGGCGAAGCGGCGGCCGCGCGTCGGCGCCATGCTGGAGCGCGTGGGCCTCGGCGCCCACCTCTTCGACTACTACCCGGCGGACCTGACGGCGAGCGAACAGCAGCGGGTGGGGATCGCGCGGGCGCTGGTCACGCAGCCGGAATTCGTGGTGCTGGACGAGCCGACCTCGATGCTCGATCCGTCGGCGCGGGCGGAGATCCTCGACCTGCTCAAGGCGATCCAGGGCGAGACGGAGACGGCCTATATCTTCATCTCCCACGACCTCACCTCGGTCGCCAAGATCAGCCACCGCATCGCGATCATGTATCTCGGCCACATCGTCGAGCACGCGCCGACCGGGATCATCATGGACAGCCAGCGCCACCCCTACAGCCGCGCGCTCCTCTCGGCGGTGCTGTTCCCGGACCCGCGCCGCCGCCCGGACCCTTACGTCATCGAGGGCGAAATCCCGACGGCGATCAACCCGAAGCCGGAATGCCCCCTCTACGGCCGCTGTCCGATCCGCGAGGACGCCTGCCGGGAGGAGGTGCCGCCGCTGCGCGAGATCGAGGAGGCCCATTATTCCGCCTGCCGGCGCTGGTCCGACGTCGCCGCGTCCATGGCCGCCGCGGGCGCCGGTTAGCCCGGCTTCCATGCGGCGCGCGGGCCGCCGGGCCTGCCCGTCGCGGCGCGGCGCTTTTCGTTCGGTTTCGAACGAGCATTTGTTCTAATATCCATGCAATCCGACGGACGCCGGCCTGGACGCGGCGCAGAACGGGAGACCCGAGGGAGGGAAGAGAATGACTCTGGGAGACATCACGAGACGCGGCGTGGGCGCCGTCGCGGCGGCGGCGCTCGCCGCCGCGGCCTGGGCGCTGGCGCCGAAGCCGGCCGCCGCGGCGCAGGACACGATGGTCATCGCCATCCCCGGCCTGCCGCAGGGCATCGACCTCGACAAGCACGTGAGCCCCCAGACCTGGAGCATGGGCGCCCAGGTCTTCGAGGACGGCATGAACTGGGAATGGATCGACTTCCCCTATGCGACCGGCGACGCCTGGGATCCGTCGACCATCCCGGGCTTCAAATATCCCGACTACATGGGCCAGAAGGCGTTGGTGCCGGGGATCATCGAGAAATGCGTGCTGGAGCCGGACGGCAAGCGCGCCGTCTATCACCTCCGCAAGGGCGTGATCTCGCCGTGGGGGAACGAGTTCACGGCGGACGACGTGCTCTGGCGGATCGAGCGCGGCAAGGCCACCGGCGCGATCAACAACTTCGTCGAATTCCTGCTCAACCTGCCGGGCCAGACGATCAACCCGCCGGAGAGCGGCGGCTACGGCAAGATCGACGACCATACGGTCGAGCTCACCTCCTCGGCGGGGATGCCGCTCGCCTGCAAGGCGCTGACCAACTACTACAACGCTTGGCTCGACTCGACCGAGATCATGAAGCACGCCACCGACGACGACCCGTGGGGCGACAAATGGGTGGCGACCAACGGCGGCGGCTTCGGCGCCTACCGGGTGACGGAATGGACCCCCGGCAAGCGCGTCGTCATGGAGGCCAACGAGGACTACTGGCGCGGCGCGCCGGAGATCAAGCGGATCATCTATCTGGTGGTCCCGGAATCGGCCAACCGCGTCGCCCTCCTCAAGCAGGGCAAGGTGCACATGGCCGAGGGGCTGACCCCCGACGAGATCGTGGCGCTGGCCGACGACGAGAACGCGCGGGGCGTCGCGGTGCGCGGCAACCAGTCCATGTGGATCATGATCAACAACGAGCTGCCGCCCTACGACAACGTGAAGGTCCGCCAGGCGATCAACCATCTCATCGACCGCCGGGCGATCATCGCCGACATCTATCACGGCATGATGAACCACTGGCAGGGGCCGATGCCCAGCACCTATCCCGGCTACGAAGGGCATCTGAAGTACGACTACGACCCGGCCAGGGCGAAGGCGCTGCTGGCGGAGGCGGGCTTCCCCGACGGTTTCGAGGCCGAGCTCGCCTTCAACGCGGGCGACGCCACCCAGGAGGCGATCTCGGTCCTGCTCCAGAGCTCCTTCAAGGAGGCCGGCATCGACCTCTCGCTGAAGAAGCTGCCGGTCGCTGCCCATTCCGACACGGTGATGAGCAAGAAGGGCTCGCTGGCGATCTGGACCGACATGCCGATCCAGCCGGACATCAACTACGCGCTGAAGCTGGTCTGGCCGACGGGCGCCCTCGTCAACTACCACAACTTCTCCGACCCGAAGGTCGACCAGGTGCTGAAGGACGGAGAGGGCGTGGTGGACCCGGAGGCGCGCATCGCCGCCCATGCCGGCATCCAGGAGCACATCCACGATCTCGCCGGCGTGGGCTGGATCGGCGAGCACTACTTCGCCGTCGGCCTGTCCAGGAAGGTCAGCAATTTCCGCTGGTACACGACGCAGTACTACCACGTGGCGGAAATGTCGATCGCCGACTGACGGCGCCTCGTCGAGGCAGGCGCGCGTGAAGGCGCCGGGAGCGCGGGGCGGCGGCACCGGGCCGCCGCCCCGTCTTCCGCACGGCGCGCGCGGACGCGCGACTCACTGAGCGGCCGCCATGCGCCTCGCGCTCTATATCGGCCGGCGGTTCCTGTTTCTGATCCCGCAGGTCTTCCTGATCTCGTTCATCACCTTCGTGCTGGTGCGTCTGCTGCCGGGCGATCCGGCGCGGCTTTCGCTGGGGCCGCTCGCGCCTGAATCGTCCGTCGAGGCGCTGCGTGCGAAGATGTATCTCGACCGGCCGATCCCCGAGCAATACGCGATCTGGCTGGAGAACGCCTTCCAGGGCGACCTGGGCGAATCCTGGGTCAACGGCACCGCCGTGCTGGACGACCTGATCCACCGCATCCCCGTCACCCTGGAGCTCATCTTCCTCGCGCTGATCTTCGTCTTCCTGATCCTGGTGCCGCTCGCCGTCGTCACCGCCAGCCGGACGCGGAACTGGATCGTCCGGCTGTTCCAGAACCTCACCTTCGGCTACGGGATGCTGGCCGGCGCGCTCCCCGACTTCCTGTTGGGCCTGGTGCTGATCTTCTTCCTGTTCGCGGGCGCCGCCGGCCTGATGCCGGCCGAGATCCTGCCCGGGCCGGAAGGGCGGCTCGGCATCCTCGACTTCGAGCCGCCCTTCGTCACCGGGTCGATCCTGATCGATTCCCTGCTGGCCGGCGATTTCGAGATCTTCTGGTCGGGCGTCCTGCATCTGATCATGCCGGTGTTCACCCTCGCCTTCGTCTATGGCGCGCCCATCTTCAAGATGCTGCGCAGCCAGATGGAAGGCGCGCTCAAGGCGGACTACACGACCTACGCCGAGGCGGTCGGGCTGGCGCCCAGGATCGTGTTGACCCGCGCCGCCCGCGTCGCCGCCGGCCCGACCCTGGTCATCACCGGCGTCGTGGTCATGTTCCTGCTGGGAGGCGCCGTCCTGGTCGAGCGGGTGTTCAACTACACAGGGCTCGGCCAGTACGCCGTGCAGGGCATCGTCACGGCCGACTACGCGCCGATCCAGGGCTTCGTCTCCTTCGCCGCGATCTTCACGATGCTGGTCTACCTCGCGGTCGACCTGATCCATTTCGCGATGGATCCGCGCATCAAGATCGGCGGCGTGCAGAATTAGGCGACGCGCGCCGTGTGGCTTCGCATCGAACGCACCCTGCGCGGCCTGCCGAAATGGCAGCTCGCGGTGCTGGCGATCTTCTTCGGCGTGATCTTCCTGACCGTCTTCGGCCCCTGGCTGGCGCCCTTCCCGACCGAGACCGCCGAGCCTGCGCGGCGTCTGCTGCCGCCGGGCGGCCCCCACCCCTTCGGCACCGACGAGAACGGCATCGACATCCTCTCTCGGGTGCTGGCGGCGCCGCGCACCGACGTGGTGATCGGCGTCGTGGCGACGGCGATCTCGGTGTTCCTGGGCGCGCCGCTGGGCGTCCTGGTCGCGCTCTACGAGAGCCGGGGCGGCGCCGGCGCGACCGCCTTCGCCGAAATCTTCATGCGGCTCCTGGAGGTGATCCAGTCCTTCCCGGTGTTCGTCTTCGCGATGGTCCTGGTCGCCGTCTTCGGCGGCAGCGTCACCAACATCATCATCGCGATCGCCTTCGTGAACACGCCGGTCTTCGTCCGCATCGTGCGTTCGGAGGTGCTGTCCCTGGTGCAGCGCCCCTTCGCCGAGGCCGCCAAGGCGACGGGAAACCGCGAGATACGAATCGGCTTCCGCCACGTGCTGCCGAACGCGCTGCCGACCGTCATCGTGCAGGTCTCGGTGACGGTGGGCTTCGCGATCCTGCTCACCGCCGGCCTGAGCTTCGTCGGCGCCGGCGTCAGGCCGCCGACGCCCGAGCTCGGGGCAATGATCGCCTCCGGCGCCAAATATCTGGAGATCGGGCAATGGTGGCCCGCGCTCTTCCCCGGCCTCGCCTTGGGACTCACCGTCTTCTCCTTCGGCATCTTCGGTGAGATCCTGACGTTGGTGATGGAACCCAGGGCCGTCCGCAAGGAGACCGACCGGCGGCGCGCGGCGGCGCTGGAGGCGGGCGAGGGCGACGACGACGCGGCGGCCCCGGCCGCGCCGGCGCTCTTCCTCAAGGCGGAGAGCGAACCCGTGCTGCGGGTGGACGACATGCGCGTCGCCGCGCCCATGACCGGACAGACCTTGCTGAGCGACATTCGCATCGGCCTCGGCGCCGGCGAGAGCATGGGCATCGTCGGCGAGTCCGGCTCCGGCAAGTCGGTTCTGGTGAAGTCGGTCCTGCGGCTGCTGCCGCCGGAACTCGTCGTCGCCGCCGGCTCGGTCCGCTATCTGGAGACCGACCTGCTGGCCATCGACAAGCGCGCGATGCGGGCGCTGCGCACGACGCAGATCGCGGCGATCCTGCCCAACGCGAAGTCGCAGTTGAACCCGCTCACCACCGTCGGCGCCATGCTGCGCAGCGCCCTCCAGGCCCACGAGAAGATCGGCGGCAAGGCCGCGGACGCCCGCGCGGTCGAACTCCTGGAGATGGTGGGCATCGCGGACCCGGCGCAGCGTCTGGCGGCCTTCCCGCACGAGTTGAGCGGCGGCATGGCGCAGCGGGTGTGCCTGGCGATGGCGCTGATGTACCGGCCGAAGCTGTTGATCGCCGACGAGCCGACGGCCGGGTTGGACGTCACGATCCAGCGGCAGGTCCTCGACCTGACCCGCGCGCTCGCCGAAGAGGCCGGCACCGCGCGCCTGATCATCACCGGTGATCTGGGGATCGCAGCGCATTATTGCGACAAGGTGGCGGTGATGCAGGCCGGACGCATCGTCGAGGCCGCCGAGACCCGCCGCCTCTTCGACGACCCGCGCCACCCCTACACCCGCCACTTGCTGGATTGCGTCCGGGTGTGAGAGGCCGCGCCGCGGCCCGGTGGATGGCGCTCCTGGCCCTGGCCGCCGGCGTCGGCTCGAGCGGGTGCGACCCCGGAATCGACTGCTGGACCAGGGAGCGGGACCGGGCTGCGGCGCTGGAGTGGAGCGGTCCGCTCCCCGAGATCCGGGCGGGAACGTATTCGGGCGAGGTCGTGGTCGAAGACCCGGACAATTGGTGGACGGGCGCCCGGTTCACGGGCGAATCCTGCCGGATCGAGGCCACGCACCGGGCGGAAGGGACGTATGTCCGCACGCATTTCCTGGAAGCGGCCGTGCGGCTGCGCGCGCGCATGGGCCCGGGGGACAGCCCCTTCTTCACCGGCGAGACGGCGGACGGCAAGGCGGTCGTCCTGCAACACCACCTGGGCCGCCCCGTCTCGCTGACGCTGACGCACTATCGCGCGGACGGAACCCTGAGCTACGGCGCCTGCGGTGAACGGGGCGCTCCGTATCTGGAGTGCCACGTCAAACCCGAGTAAGCGGGCACCGGCATGCATCCCCTCGCCCATGCCGAACCGACCGTGAGCGGCGTCGCGCGTTCGGCCCGGCCCTTGCTCGGCTTCCCGATGTCTGATGCCCCGCCTCCTCCCCCGTCGGGAGAAGGCCGCCCACACTCCTCCCCCCTGACAGGGGGGAGGCCGGGAGGGGGTTCGCATAGCCGGCGCGCCAAGTTGCAAACCGGGACGCCGCAGGGTTCCTGGATTCCCGCTTTCGCGGGAATGACGACCCGCGGAAGGTCACTGGCGCGAAGGGGCAGGGCGCGGCGCCGAAGAGTCTTCATTCCCGCCTCCTTCTCCGTCATTCCCGCGAAAGCGGGAATCCATGTCGACCGATCCCGTCGGGAGTGCCCGGCGCGCCGCATTTCAAACTGGAGGCACGACCCCCTTGCGTGTCGCGCCGTGTTCGGCGACAAGGGATGTGATGGTTGGAACGAAGGCGCAACCGGCGGTGGAGGCGTATTTCGCCGACTTGCGGCGGGTGCGGGCCTCGGGCGGGGCGACCGGGGAGCGGTCGAGCTACGGGCCGCTCGCCAACCTGTTGAACGCCGTCGGGGCGGCGCTCGCGCCCAAGGTGTTCTGCGTCCAGGAGCTTGCCGACCAAGGCGCGGGCCACCCCGACTTCGGCCTCTATGCGGCGAAGCAGGTTCAGAAAGGCCGTCCGCGCGAGGGGCAGACGCCGGAGCGCGGCGTAGTGGAGGTGAAGGCGCCCAGCGACGATGCGTGGCTGACGGCGGCCTCCGATCAGGTGAGCCGCTATTGGGGCCGCTATCGCTTGGTGCTGGTGACGAACACCCGCGATTTCGTGCTGGTGGGGGAGGGCGCGGCAGGGCGCCCCGCACGGCTGGAGAGCCTGCGTCTGGCGGCGAGCGCCGAGGAATTCGCGCGCCGTCTGGAGAAGCCGCGCGCCTTCGCCCGCGCGGTGGGCGCGGGTCTGGCCGAGTATCTGGCGCGTGCGCTGGCGCACCGTGCGGCGCTGGCGGAGCCGAAGGACCTGGCGTGGCTTCTGGCCTCCTACGCGCGCGACGGTCTGTCGCGTGTGGAGGGGGCAGGGGAGGCGCCTGCGCTGGCGGCGCTGCGCGGTGCGCTGGAAGAGGCGTTGGGAGTGCGCTTCGAGGGGGCGCGTGGGGCGCGGTTCTTCCGTTCGACGCTGGTGCAGACGCTGTTCTACGGCATGTTCGCCGCCTGGGTGCTGTGGGCGCGGCGGACCCCGCCGCCGACGGGGCCGTTCAACTGGCATGACTCGGTCTGGCATCTGCGCGCGCCGATCCTCCGTGCGCTGTTCCAGCAGCTGTCCGATCCTGGTCGGCTGCAACCGTTGGGTCTGGTGGAGGTTCTGGACTGGACGTCTGCGGCGCTGGAGCGGGTGGATCGTGCGGCGTTCTTCTCGCGCTTCGACGAGGGCGCGGCGGTTCCCTACTTCTACGAACCCTTCCTGGAAGCGTTCGATCCGGCGCTGCGCAAGCAGTTGGGGGTCTGGTACACGCCGGGGGAAGTGGTGCGCTACATGGTGGCGCGTGTGGACCGTGCGTTGCGGGACGATCTGGGCATCGCGGAGGGCCTGGCGGCGGAGAACGTCTACATCCTGGACCCGTGCTGCGGAACGGGAGCCTATCTGGCGGAAGTCCTGCGCCGCATCGCGTTCAACCTGAAGGGGCGGGGCCTGGGCGCGCTGGCGGGTGCGCGTGTGAAGCAGGCGGCGCTGTCGCGGGTGTTCGGGTTCGAGCTGATGCCTGCGCCGTTCGTGGTGGCGCATCTGCAAGTGGGCCTGGCGCTGCGGGCGCTGGATGCGCCGTTGGCGGAAGACGGGAGCGAGCGCGCGCAAGTGTTCCTGACCAACGCGCTGACGGGTTGGGAGCCGCGGGTGACGAAGCCGTTGCCGTTCCCGGAACTGGAGGAGGAACGCGACCGCGCCGAGCGGGTGAAGCGGGAGGCGCCGATCCTCGTGATCCTGGGCAACCCGCCCTACAACGGTTTCGCGGGTCTGGCGGTGGAGGAGGAGCGTGCGCTTTCGGAGGCGTATCGTTCGACGAAGCGGGTGCGGCGTCCGGAGGGGCAGGGGTTGAACGATCTCTACGTGCGCTTCTTCCGCATGGCGGAGCGGCGGATTGCGGAGAAGACGGGCCGTGGCGTGGCGTGCTTCATCTCGAACTACTCGTGGCTGGACGGGTTGTCGTTCACGGGGATGCGGGAGCGTTATCTGGAGGCGTTCGACACGGTGCGCATCGACAACCTGCACGGTGACCGCATCATCTCGGAATACGCGCCCGACGGGCGGACCAGCGAAACGGTATTCGCCCTGCAAGGACAATCGCCGGGGATCAAGGTCGGGACCAGCATCGCACTGCTGTCAAGGTCGGGAACCGGCGCGTCGGCGAGCGGACGCATCCTGTATCGCGATTTCCATCAGGCGCGGGCGGTCGACAGGCGGCAGGCGATGCTGGAGAGTCTGGATGCTTCCGACATCGATGCGGGTTATTCGGCCCTGGAGCCCGCGTTTCGCCTCGGCCAGCCGTTCAAGCCGATGGCGGTCGGCGACGGTTGGTTCGACTGGCCAGCCCTGCCCGACCTGTTCCCGGCGTCGTTTTCGGGCGTCAAGACCAGCCGCAACGGCTTCCTCGTCGATACCGACCTCGACCGCTTGAAGGCGCGGATCACCGACTACTTCGATTCCGCCCTGAATCACGAGGAGATTGCCCGGCGCTATCCGGTGGCCATGAGGGATGCGGCGCGGTTCGACGCTCGCCCGGTGCGGGAGGCGCTGCTCAAGCGCGGCGGGCCGGACGAGGCCGGGTTTATCCGCTTCGCCTATCGCCCGTTCGACACGAGATGGCTCTATTGGGAGGCGGAAACGAAGCTGCTCGACGAGAAGCGCGCAGACTACAAGCCCCACGTGTTCGAGGGGAATCTTTGGTTGTCCGCAGCCCGGCATCTCCGCAGGGGGGCAGCGGAGCCGCAGGCGTACATCACCACGCATATGAGTTCGCTGCATTTGATCGAACGCGGCACCAATCTCTTTCCTGTATGGCTTCACGACGACGACCTCGGCGGCAATGGCGACGGCGCGCGCCGGGCCAATCTGACGGAGACCGCGTGTTGCTACCTGAAGCGTCTGGGCCTCACCGTCGATGACCTCTTCCACCACGTCCTCGCCACCCTCCACGACCCCGCCTACCGCGAAGCCAACGCCGGCGCGCTGCGCATGGAATGGCCCCGCATCCCCCTCCCCGGATGGCCCGATGGCGAAGCCGACGGCGCGGCGGCAACCCTCGCCCGCTCCGCCGAACGCGGCCGCGAACTCGCCGCCCTGCTCGATCCCGAAACCCCCGTCCCCGGCATTACGCAAGGCCCGCTGCGCCCGGAAGCCGCCGCCATCGCCGTCCCCGCCACCACGAGCGGCCGCAACATGACGGGCGCCGACTTCGCCCTCACCGCCGGTTGGGGCCATCTCGGCGCCGGCGGCGCCGTCATGCCCGGCCAGGGCCGCGCCGTCGAACGCCCCTACACCCCGGAGGAACGCAAAGCCCTCGCCGCCACCCTCCCCGCCCTGGGCGCCACCACCTTCGACATCCACCTGAACACCAACGCCTTCTGGCGCAACGTCCCCGCCAACGTCTGGCGCTACAAGCTCGGCGGCTACCAAGCCCTCAAGAAGTGGCTCTCCTACCGCGAACACTCCATCCTCGCCCGCCCCCTCACCCCCGAGGAGGTCCAACACTTCACCGACACCGCAAGGCGTATATCCGGAATTTCAGGGGTTGACATCTTTCAGAAGGAAATGTGAGGTTCCCTCGGAGGCTTTGGGGCGCCCTGCGCCTCATTGCCTTTTTCACGAAGGATCGTCAGCCCGCTCCGACCTCGTTCGCAGGTCGGCGATGTGCGCGAAGCTCCAAATCTCGAAAGTGGGATTGCCCTGCCTGTCGCGTGTCGTTCGATAGCGCAGGCGGGCCACGCGGTTCGCGAAGTCGGAAAGCTCCTCTCTCGCCGGCTTCGCCATCCGGGATGTTCGAAACCCCCACGAGATGACGTAAGCGATAAGATCAGCGATCTGTATGCCCGTTGTCAGATCGCTGTGTACGAAGAAGGGTTCGGGGATGATGCGGCTCGACCGATGCCGCCCGACGGCAGTGTCCGCGAAATACCGTTGCGCCTGATTGATCAGCAGGTGGCTTTTCGACTTCTCAAGTTCATCGAAAACTATAATTCCCTGATTATGCAGCGAACTATCCTCCAGAAAATAGAAAAACCTCTCGAACAGATAGGCATAATCCTTACGTAAACCATCTCCCTTCGTGGGGTATGCGTTGGTCTCCACAATGCTGGCAAACGCACGGCAGTCGAGCCTTTCGCATATGTCGAAGACCGAAGCGACGTAGTCGAGCTTCGCTAGCGCCAGCGCCTTCAGCATTCGAACGTCTGCTTGAGAACCATCGTCCAGGGCTGCGCAAGCGAGAGTCGGAATTTGATCCGCATCCACTTCGGTATTGAGCGCCCGATGATCAAAAACCTTTTTCTTCAGTAGAGCCGAGCCCTTGAGCTCTCGCCGACCATCGCTATATCGACGACCGAAGCAACGAATTTCGGCGTCATGAAGCTCTCTGATGACGTTCCATAGTTCATGATCCTGAATCGCGACTCCCGCCAGAACCTCGTAAGGGGAAGCAACGCGGTCATGACCGCTTTCGTCGATGAACAGGAACCAAGCCATTTGTGAGTTCTACGCGAGATTCCGGGAACAAGCCTTCAAGCCGACTGTCCCAAAACGAATCCCATGATTTCAGTGAGTTGTTCCGGCTCTGTTCTCGCAGTGTCCGTGTCGGCGCGCCGCACCGGTTACGAGGCGGCCGCCATCCTTTCCCTGAGCGCGGCGGTCTCGGCTTCGTCCACCGCGAGGGAGTCGTCGTCGGCGCTGCCGGTGACGACCACGCCGTAGACGTCGCGGGCGGTCTCCGGCGAGACGTAGCGTTCAGCCACGTCGGCCAGAACCCGCGCAGGCTCGCGCTCGAACGGGCTGCCGTAGCCGCCGCCGCCCTGGTCCAGCGCCCGCAGGCGCTCGCCGCCTTCGAGATCGCACACCATGACCGCCGGATAGGGGTGCTCGGCGCCGTCCCTGTCGATCTTGACGTTGCCGCCGAAACGGGAGCCGGTGCCGCCGCGCACGCCCTTGGGCGCGCTCTGAAGGCCGTTGCAGACGTGGAGGATGCGCATCGCATCCCGGCGCGGCCCCATGACCACCTCGGTCGCCGGGCCGCCCCGCCGGCGGCCGTGGCCCATCGAATCGGTGACCACGTGCATCTTGTCGATCAGCACCGGGAAGCGCTGCTCGTTGATCTCGATGCTGTCGCGGTAGAGCAGGCCCGCGGCGACCGGCACGAACAGGTAGTGCATGCCGTCGTTCTCCGCCGAGGCGCCGCCGCCGCCGCCCATCATGAACATCTGGTTGATGTAGGGCTCGCCATCGCGGCGCCAGTCGGCGCCGGAGGCGACGCCGGCGGCGGCCGAGTTGCAGTAGTTGCCGTGCGCGAAGCCCTGGCCTTCACCGAGCTCGGCGAAGGCCGACTGGGTGACGTTGACGATCACGTCGGTCAGGTTGGTGGTGGCGACCGAACAGCTGTGGGGGAAACGCGGGATGCCCACCGCGCAGTTCTCGCGCAGCAGCACGTCGACCCGGCGCATGGTGCCGGAGTTGGGCGGCAGGTCCTCGCCCAAGCAGGTGAGCACGCCCTGCACCGCCGCCATGGTCGAGGTCGTCTCCGTCAGGTTGAGGCCGGCGTCGATGCAGTCGACGTTGTCGCGCAGATCGACCGTGACCCGCGCCTCGCCCGGGTCGATCTCGATCGAGACGTTCACCGGGATGCCCTCCGGCACCCAGGGCTCGATCGGGTCGTGGGCCTGCGCGCCCTTCAGCGTCCCCTTCGGAAGCTTGCGGATGGCGTCGATGCAGCGCCGCTCGGAATAGGCGAACCATTCGTCCACGAATTGCCGGACGGCGTGGGGGCCGTATTTGGCGACGAAGGCTTTCAGCGCCCGTTCGCCGATCCGCGCCGCGCCCACCGCCGCGAGATAGTCGCCGAACCATTGTTCCGGCACGCGGATGCGGCGCTCGCACATGCGGATGATGTCGTCGACGTCGCGAAAATCCTTCTGCACCTGGACGCAGGGGAAGATCAGCGCGCCCTCCTCGTAGACGTCCCCGGCCTGGGCCATGTAGGTCGTGGGCAGGCTGTTGCCGACGTCGGCCTGGTGGGCCTTCACCGCGACGGTGAAGAAGTGCTCCCCCTCGTGGAAGACCGGCACCAGGATGGTGTGGTCGGCCGGGTGGGTGTTGCCGAGATAGGGATCGTTGTGGAGGAAGGCGTCGCCCTCCGCGTAGCCCGGGTGCAGGTCCTGCATCGATCGCGTCTGGATGTTGGTGCCCCAGACGTGGATCGGAAAGCCTTCGGCGACGGCCAGCACCTGGTTGTCCGATGTGATGACCGCGCAGGAGAAATCCCGCGCCATCCCGATCACCGAGGACCGCGCGGCGAGCAGCATCGTGTTGGTCATTTCGCGGCACACCGCGTCCATGCGGTTCGCCATGACCGGCAGCAGGACCGGGTCGATCCGGTTCTCGCGCGCCGCTTCGGCGGTCGCTTGCGCCATCGTTTCCTCCCTCACGTCCCGGTCGCGCCGGTTTCGAGCAGGTAGTTCCGCCCGGCGGTGACCGTCGCCGTCGCGCCCGGATAGACGACGATGGTCGTGGTCGGCTCCTCGACGATTGCAGGGCCCGGGACGACCATGCCGGGCGCCAGATCATCGCCGAGATGGAACGGTGTATCCAGGCTTCCCGCCTCCCCGAAATAGGCGCGAGCCGTCCGGCGCGGCGCCGGCGGCGCGGCGCCCCCCGGCAGTTCCGTCGGCAGGGAGGGCTTGTCGAGGAAGGCCGTGATGCGGCCCTTCCAGTTGACGCACTCGATGGCGCCGCCCTCCTCCTTGACCGCGTAGCGCCTGAAATGAACCTCGTGGAAGGTCTCGACCAGCCGCTCCACGTCGCCCGCGCCGGCGAAGCGGTCCATCGGCATGGGGATTTCCATCTCCCACTGCTGGTTGATGTAGCGGGCCTCGACGAAGTATTCGCGGGAGAAGCGCGCGATGCCGCGTTCGCGCAGCTTCGCCTCGAATTCGTCCATGCGCCCGGCGATGCCGGCGAGCGTCGCGCCTACGCCTTCGAAGTCGAAACTGGCCGAGTGGGCGTAGCGGCTCGCGCTGAACTCAGTGACGATGTTGGAGAACTGCCCGCCGCAGGCGCTGAGCGCGCCGGCTTCGCGCGGCAGCAGGACCTTGCGGCAGCCGAGCGCCTCGGCGATCGGGACGATGTTGAGCCCGGCGGCGCCGCCGCCGGCGACGATGATGCTCTCGCCCGGGTCCACCCCGTCCTGGACGGTGATCTCCTGGATCGCCTTGATCATCTGCTCGCCGGCCAGGGTAAGCACGGCCGAGGCGGCCTGATCGAGCGAGAGGTGCAGCGGTTCGGCGATCGCCGCCAGCGCCTTGCGCGCCGCGCCTACGTCGAGGGTCATGCGCCCGCCGAGGAAGTAGTCCGGGTCGATGTAGCCGAGCGCCACGGCGGCGTCGGTGACGGTCGGCTCCCGCCCGCCCTGGCCGTAGCAGGCGGGGCCGGGCCGGGCGCCGGCGCTCTGCGGGCCCACGCGCAGGAGACCGCCGGAATCGATCCAGGCGATGGAGCCGCCGCCGGCGCCCACGCTGCGCACGTCCACCGAGGACAGCCCGAGATTGTGGCCGATCCACTCGCCGAGCAGCCACGTATCGCGGGTGTACTTGACCTGGCCGCCGCGCACGAGGCTCACGTCGAAGGTCGTGCCGCCGGTGTCGACGATGATGACGTCGTCCCCCTGGCCTTCCGCCGCGGCGTAGGCGATGCCGGCGAGCGGCCCCATCGACGGCCCCGACTTCACGGTGTAGATCGGCTTCGCGACCACGTCCTCCACGTGCATCACGCCGCCCGACGAGGTGCTGACCAGAATCTCGCCCCGGCAACCCGCCGCCCGCAGGTCGCTTTCGAAGGCCGAAAGATGGCTCTGCATGAGCGGCTTCAGCGAGGCATCGATGGCGGCCGACGAGGTGCGCGGGAATTCCCGGATGATCGGGTTGAGCTGGTGCGAGAGCGTGCAAGGGACGCCCGGCATGATCTCCGCGACGAGTTCGCCCAACCGCAGCTCGTGGGCGGGGTTCGCGATCGACCAGAGCAGCGCGACGGCCACCGCCTCGACGCCCTTGCGCGGCAGACCCTCGATGAGCGTCCGCGCGGCCGCCTCGTCGAGCGGCCGCTCGACTCCGCCCTCGGCGTTGATCCGCTCCGGGATCTCGAAGGTGAGGCGCCGCGGGATGTAGGGCGGCGGAAACTCCATCGCCAGATTGAGAGGCTCGCGCTTGCCGCCGTGGCGGTAGAGGAGCGTGTCGGGAAAGCCCTGGGTGGCGAGCAGCGCCGTCTTCGCGACCTTGCCCTCGATGATGGAATTGGTCGAGCGGGTCGTCCCGTAGATCAGCATCTCGGTCTCGCCGACCAGGCGGTCGAAGGGGATGCCGGCGATCTCGCCGGCGTTGGCGAGGGCGGCGCGGAACCCCTCGAAGGTCCGGTCCGGCGTGGTCAGCGCCTTGCCAACGGTGAGCCGGCCTTCGCCGTCGGCGACGACGACGTCGGTGAACGTGCCGCCGGTGTCGACGGCGATGCGATAGCCCATGGGCCTCTCCCGTTCCCGCCCGCGCTACCAGGCCGCGCGCAACAGATCGACGACCTCGTTCGCGGACGATACCCGGCGCGGATTGCTGGCGACGATGATGTCCTCCAGCGCGTCGGCGGCGATCCCCTCGAAATCGTCCTGGGTGACGCCCACGTCGCGCAGCCGCCAGGGCAGGCCCATGTCCGCGCGCACCAGCCTGGCCACCTCGTCCGCCGCCGCCCGCGCGGCCTCTTCCTCGCTCATGGCGCCCGCGTCGAGGCCCATCGCCTCGGCCGCCCAGGCCTGCCGGGCGGCGGTCACCGGGCGGTTGAACGCCATCACATGCGGCATCATCACGGCCGAGGTCTCGCCATGGGCCACGTCGCAGCGGGCGCCGAGCTGGTGGCCGATGCCGTGGCTGAGCCCGAGCGTGACGTTGGCGAGGCCGCAGACCGACATCCAGGCCGCCACCATGCACTGCCCGCGCGCCGCCTTGTCGCCCGGGTCCTTCCTGGTCTCGCGCAGGTAGCGCGTCAGCATGTTCAGCGCGCGGTAGGCCAGGGCGTCGGTGAAGGGTTGGCTCGTGGTCGAGCACAGCGCCTCGATGCAGTGGTCGACCGCGCGCATTCCGGTGCCGAGCCAGAGGCGCTCCGGCGTCTCCAGGGTGAGGTCCGGGTCCAGGAACACGGCCTTCGCCGTGAGCCGCCGGTCGACCGCGAGATCCTTGACCTTGCGCGCCTCGTCGGTGATGCCGACGAAATTAGGTGAACTCCCCCGCCGAGAGCGTCGTCGGAACGGCGAACAACGAGACGGGATCGGCGCTCAGCGCCGGCATCTCCACCTTGTCCGGGTAGGTGAACTTGATCGTGCGGGAGTCGAGACCGGCCGGTTCGTCGATCCCCTCGGCGAGGCAGATGGCCGCCGCCTTCGCCGTATCGTTCGGCGTGCCGCCGCCGAAGCTGATCAGCGCGTCGGCGCCTTTCTCGCGGGCGAAGGCGGCCGCGGCGACGACGCTGCGGCGCGGGACATGCTGCACCGTCTCGTGGAACACGCCGGCGCAGCGCCCGCCGGTCGCGGCCATCACCTTCTCCAACAGGTCGCCCTGCCGCGCCAGCGAATGGCCGGTGACGATCACCGCCCGGCGCACGCCGTGCTTGTCGAGTTCGCCGGAGAGGCTCGCGAGGCTGCCGGCGCCGAAGTGCACCTCGTCCATCGGCAGCATGGTGAAGTGGCCCCGCAGTTCCTCCCTGGGCAAGGTGAGCATAGGCTTGCTTCTCCGATCCGGCCGCGCCGCCGGCGCGCAGGCGAAAGAACACCGGTTCGGAACCCGAGTCAAATCCGCGCGGGGTGCGCCGCCGGGCGGGAAGGGCGCTTCGGGTGCGAATTCTTACATGAAAGCACAGAGATCGATACGTCTTCCGCGTATGGGGACGACCATCGACGTCAACGACGCGCTGCTGGGCGCGAGGCTTATGCGGCGGGAGGGCGCACGACCCTGAAGGCGACGATCGAGCGGGCGCTCCGTGCGTTCCTGGACGATCCGGGGCGCATCGCGGGCGCGGCCCGGCGTGATCTTCGGCGCCTTGGCGGCGGGCGCGGGCGCCGGTGCGCGTTGGTGCATGGTGGATGCGCTTACGATGCCGGCGCCGGAACCGGAACCGTGGGGTGTCTTCGGGTGATGGACCCGCGACGCTCGCGACGCTGGCCCGCAATCCGGGCGCGTGTGCTGTGTCGCGACGGTTGGCGGTGTACGCGGTGCGGGCGCCCGTGCGCGAACGCCGATAGGCGGCTTGAAGTGCACTATGTGTGGCCCGTTCCGGCGCATGGCCATCCGTTCGATACGGACAATCTCGCATCCGTATGCCGGCGGTACGCCCGTGCGCATCCGCCCGGCGCCGGCCCGGCCGCTTCGAGGCGGTGCGGACATTGCGGCGCGTGGGCGGATGGCCTAACAATCGGCGGGCGCCGTCCAATCGGACCTTGAAGGGAACCCCGCAATGAACCGCTTGCTTGCCTTGATCATGCTTTGCGGTGCCCTGGCGTTGCCGGCGCTTCCCGTTCACGCTGACGCGACGGCCGATCTGTGGAAAGCGGTGGCCGGCGGAACCGTTTCCGAAGTGAAGGCAGCGCTTGCTGCCGGTGCGGACCCCGGCGCGCGCATAGGCGACCACGGCTTCACGCCGCTTCACTTGGCGGCGTTTAGGAACGCCAACCTTCCCGTGATAGCGGCATTGATCGAAGGCGGTGCGGACCCCGGCGCGCGCACGGAAGACGGCTTCACGCCGCTTCACGCGGCGGCGGCGAAGAATTCCAATCCTTCCGTGATCATGGCGTTGATCGAAGGCGGTGCGGACCCCGGCGCGCGCGCCGGCGCCGTAGGCAGCACACCGCTTCACTTGGCGGCGAAGAATTCCAACCCTTCGGTGATCAAGGCATTGATCGAAGGCGGCGCGGACCCTGGCGCGCGCGCCGGCGCCGTAGGCAGCACGCCGCTTCACATAGCGGCGATACGCAATTCCAACCCTTCGGTGATCACGGCGTTGATCGAAGGCGGTGCGGACCCCGGCGCGCGCGATGGACGGGCTAATACGCCGCTTCATCTGGCGGTGATAGACAAATCCAACCCTTCCGCGTTGGCGGCGACGATCGAAGCGGAGAGCGAACGCGGCGCGTTCACCGAAGACCAAGTAGCCGAGATTCGGCACGGGATGCAGCATCTGTCGCGCAATTCCAACCCTTCGGTGATCACGGCGTTGATCGAAGGCGGTGCGGACCCCAATGCGCGCGCCGAATACGGCATGACGCCGCTTCATGGGGCAGCGTACTTCAATTCCAACCCTTCCGTGATCATGGCGTTGATCGAAGGCGGCGCGGACCCAGGCGCGGGCGCGCGTGGTGAATACATGGGCAAGACGCCGCTTCACATGGCGGCGGAGGCGAGTTCCAACCCTTCGGTGATCACGGCGTTGATCGAAGGCGGCGCGGACCCCGGCGCGCGCTTGCGTGGTGAATACATGGGCAAGACGCCGCTTCACATGGCGGCGGAGGCGAGTTCCAACCCTTCGGTGATCACGGCGTTGATCGAAGGCGGCGCGAACCCCAATGCGCGCGATGGAGGGGGCATGACGCCGCTTCATAGGGCGGCGTACTTCAATTCCAACCCTTCCGTCCCTTCCGTGATCATGGCGTTGATCGAAGGCGGCGCGAACCCCGCTGCGATTGACATAGACGGCTTCACTCCCTTCGATTATGCGCACGAGAACGAGGCGTTGCGTGGAACGGATGCCTACTGGCTGTTGAACGAAGGCCGGTTCGAGTAGGGCGGCGCCAGCGCGCCGTTCAATGCAAGGGAACCCCACACCATGAAACGCTTGCTTGCCTTGATCCTGCTTTCCGCCGCGCTTGCGTTGCCGGCGCTTCCCGTTCACGCCGACGCGACGGACGATCTGTTCAAGGCGGCGGAAAGCGGAACCACTTCCGAAGTGAAGGCCGCGCTATCCGCCGGCGCGGACCCCGGCGCGCGGCGCAGCTTCGCAGACGGCACGCCGCTTCATGTGGCGGCGATACGCAATTCCAATCCTGCGGTGATTACGGCGTTGATCGAAGGCGGCGCGGACCCCGCCGCGCGCGACGACATGGGCTTCACTCCCTTCGATTACGCGAGAGAGGGCGGTGTCGCGCAAGGATGGCCCGTGGGCGGCCCTGGCAACGAAGCCTTGAAGGGAACCGAAGCCTACTGGCTGTTGAACGAAGCCCGGTTCGAGTAGGCCGGCGTCGGTGCGCAAGGGTGGCCCGTGGGCGGCCCCGGCGACGCCGTGGGCGCGCGCCGGCATGGGCGGGGGTAAGGGGGGCGTCAATCGCGTACTGTGGGCGCTCCCTGGCGCGGCGCGGCGGACTTCGAGGCGCCTGCCCGGCCGCTTCGAGGCGCCCGGCCTTCGGCGCCGGCGTTCCTGGTCGGGCTATGCGCCGGTGCGGCTGCTTCCCGGACGGTCGGGGCGGTAGGCGCCGGTGATCTCTTGCTCGAACCGCGGTTCCCGGTGATCTTCCTTGCTCGGCGCGGCGGGCTTCATGGCGCTGGACCGCGTTGCCCATCCCCCGGCGCCGCGCGTTTCACGGGCGCGGGCGATCTCTGCCTGCCGCTGCTGGACTTTGATGTTGCGGCGGGCTTCGTTTTCTACTGTACGACTTAGGAGAAGAACAGTAATCAAGCCGACGAAGCCAAGAAGCAAGCCGATAATGAACCAAAGTATTGCATCGCGTCCTTTGGAGTGCGCAACAATTCCCGTGATTATCGCGGTTAAAACCCAAAGAGCTACTGAGATAATGATCGGGATCAAAAGAGCCTGTATCCAGATCGAAACATAAGGATCAGACACAACCGTTCTCCGAATTTCGAGAGGGTAGGCGCCGGCGCCTAGCCCAATGCCTGCATCAAGCCGATAGCGACGGCGGCGACGGCAACCGTGAACGCGCATTGCCAGAGCATGGCGCGGTAGAACCGGGCTTCGAGGCCGGCAATGTCGGCTTTGACGTCTGCCTTGATGCCGGCAATATCGGCCTTGGTGTCTGTCTTGAGAGCGGCAATGTCGGCTTTGAGAGCGGCAATGTCTGTCTTGCTCGCAAGCTCGCTTCGGGCGGCGTGCGCGGATGCGGCGGCGCATTCGGCAATCGCTTCGGCGTGGGCTTCGGCGATGCCGGCCGCCTTGAGCTTCCGGGCTGTGGCAAGCGTATCGAACGCGGCCATGTCTGCCATGCCGCAATCGTAACGGCGACGGCGGCGGCGCGCAAGGATGGCCCGTGGGCGGCCCTGGCGGCGCCGTGGGCGCCCGTGCGGGCTGGCGGGTGTTGTGGACTTTGGGACCCGGCGCCGTGCGGATGCGTGCTGTGGGCGCTTCCTGGCGCGGCCCGGCCGCTTCGAGACTGGCGACGGCGCCTAGCCCAATGCCTGCATCAAGCCGACGGCGACGGCGGCGACGGCAACCGTGAACGCGCATTGCCAGAGCATGGCGCGGTAGAACCGGGCTTCGAGGCCGGCAATGTCTGCCTTGAGGCTGGCAATGTCTGCCTTGGTCGCAAGCTCGCCACGGCCGGCGCGAACGGCTTCGGCGACGGCTTCGGCTTCGGCTTGCGCATCGTTGAACCCGGCCGCTTTGAGCTTCCGGGCTGTGGCAAGCGTATCGAACGCGGCCGCGTCTGCCATGCCGCAATCGTAACGGCGCCGGCAGCGGCGCGCAAGGATGGCCCGTGGGCGGCCCTGGCGATCGAGAACGGCTGCCTGTGGGTGACTCTCGACCGCGGTTTCTCCGCCTGTGCCGGGCTTCGTTCAACCAACCTCCTGGACGGCCGCCGCGCCGGCGCGTTGACTCAGGCTTCGGGGTGCTGTTTGATCGCCGCTGATCGCGCGCGATCCCTCGTCGGGTCGAATTTGCGGGAGGATGCGAGTGGCGGAGGGAGCGGATCGGGCGGGCGCCGGTGGCAGTACCGAAGGCATCGGCGGCGTCCGCGCGCGGCGGCCGCTGTCGCCGCATCTCACCGTCTATCGGCCGCAGCTCACCTCGGTGCTGTCGATCCTCCACCGGGCGACCGGCGTCGCCTTGGCCGGCGGCGCGGCGATGCTCTGCGCCTGGCTGCTGACGGCCGCCGCCGGGCCGCGCTACTACGCCTGGACCGAGTGGTTCCTGACCTCCTGGCTCGGCTACGCGCTGCTCGCGGCGTGGTCCTGGTGCCTCTTCTATCACCTGTGCAACGGCATCCGACACCTCTTCTGGGACGCAGGTCTCGGCTTCTCCGTGGGGCGGACCTACGCCTCCGGCGCCGCCGTGGTGGTGGCCTCCGTCGCGCTCACCGGGCTCTCCTGGGGGCTCGGACTCGCCTGCGGCCCCGCTGCGGCGCCATGAGCGTCGAGACCCCGCTCGCCCGGGTCCGCCATCTCGGGGCCACCGGGGACGGCACGGGGCACTGGTGGCGGCAGCGGCTGACGGCGCTCGCGCTGGTGCCGCTCTCGCTCTGGTTCGTCGGCTCGCTGTGGGCGATCGTGGCCGGCGGGGCGCGCCGCGACGCCTTCGTCGACTGGCTCTCCGGCCCCGTCGCCGCGATCCTCATGCTGTTCTTCCTGGGCGCCACCTTCTACCACCTGAAGCTCGGCCTCCAGACGGTGATCGAGGACTACGCCCGCGGCTGGCTGAAATGGACGATGCTGGTCCTGAACGCCCTGCTCTGCCTGCTGCTGGGGCTGGCCTCGGTCTATTCCGTGGTCGTCATCGCCTTGCGGGGTTGAGGGCGTGGCCACCTATCCGCTCCAGGAGCACCGCTACGACGTCGTCGTGGTCGGCGCCGGCGGGGCCGGCCTGCGGGCGACGCTGGGCTTGGCCGAGGCCGGGCTGAAGACCGCCTGCGTCAGCAAGCTGTTCCCCACCCGCAGCCACACGGTCGCCGCCCAGGGCGGCATCTCGGCCGCGCTCGGCAACATGGGCGAAGACGACTGGCGCTGGCACATGTACGACACGGTCAAGGGCTCCGACTGGCTCGGGGACCAGGACGCGATCGAGTATCTGTGCAAGGAGGGGCCGCAGGCGGTCATCGAGCTCGAGCATTACGGCGTGCCGTTCTCCCGCACCGCCGAGGGCAAGATCTACCAGCGCGCCTTCGGCGGCATGACGATCAACTACGGGGAGAAGCAAGCCCAGCGCACCTGCGCCGCCGCCGACCGCACGGGCCACGCGATCCTCCACACGCTCTACCAGCAGTCGCTGCGCCGGGCGGCGGCGTTCTTCATCGAATATTTCGCCCTCGACCTCGCGATGGACGAGGACGGCGCCTGCCGCGGCGTGCTCGCCTGGAACCTCGAGGACGGGACGCTTCACCTCTTCCGGGCGCACATGGTGATCCTCGCCACCGGCGGCTACGGACGCGCCTATTTCTCCGCCACCTCGGCCCACACCTGCACGGGCGACGGCAACGCCATGGTCCTGCGGGCGGGGCTGCCGTTGCAGGACATGGAGTTCGTCCAGTTCCACCCCACCGGCATCTACGGCTCCGGCTGTCTGATCACCGAGGGCGCGCGCGGCGAGGGCGGCTATCTGGTCAACGCCGAGGGCGAGCGCTTCATGGAGCACTACGCGCCGAACGCCAAGGATCTCGCCTCGCGCGACGTGGTGAGCCGCTCGATCACCGTCGAGATCCGCGAGGGCCGGGGCGTGGGCCCGCTGAAGGACCACATGTTTCTGAAGCTCGACCATCTCGGCGCCCAGATCCTGCAGGAGCGCCTGCCCGGCATCACCGAGACGGCGCGGGTCTTCGCCGGCATCGACCCGGCCAGGGAACCCATCCCGGTGATCCCCACCGTCCACTACAACATGGGCGGGGTGCCCGCGCTGCACACCGGCGAGGTGGTGACCGTCAAGGGCGACGACCGCGATTCCGTGGTGCCGGGCCTGATGGCGGTCGGCGAGGGAGCCTGCGTCTCGGTGCACGGCGCCAACCGTCTGGGCTCGAACTCGCTCCTCGACCTGGTGGTGTTCGGCCGCGCGGCGGCCCTGCGCTGCGCCGAGGCGGTGGAGGCGGGCGCGGCCCACGCGCCGTTGAAGAACGGCGCCGTCGACCGCTGCCTCGACTGGTTCGACGGCCTGCGCCACGCCGGCGGCGCCACGCCGACGGCGGCGCTCCGCCTCGACCTCCAGCGGACGATGCAGGACCACGCGGGCGTCTTCCGCACCCGCGCGCTCATGACCGAGGGCGCGCGCAAGCTGGAACGCGCCTGGGACGGCTACCGCAACGACCTCCGGGTCTCCGACCGCTCCCTGATCTGGAACTCGGACCTGGCCGAGACCATCGAATTCGACAACCTGCTGCGCCAGGCGAGCGTCACCCTCCACGGCGCGCTCCACCGCGAGGAAAGCCGCGGCGCCCACGCGCGGGAGGACCACCCGGACCGCGACGACGAGAACTGGCTCAAGCACACCGTCGCCTGGCTCGACGACGGCGCGAGCGCGCCCCGGCTCGCCTACCGCCCGGTGCGCACGCACACCATGAGCAACGAGGTCGAGCCGATCCCGCCCGTGGCGCGGGTCTATTAGGCCGCCCTGCCCCGAGGACGACGACCATGGCCGCGCTCACCCTCCCCGCGAACTCGAAGGTCAGGAAGGGCCAACACTTCCCCGCGCCCGCGGGCGCCGCCCGGACCCGCCGCTTCCGCATCTACCGTTACGACCCGGACGGCGCCGCGAACCCGCGGACGGACAGCTACGACCTGGACCTGGACGACTGTGGGCCGATGGTCCTGGACGCGCTGATCAAGATCAAGAACGAGATCGACGCGACGCTCACCTTCCGCCGCAGCTGCCGCGAGGGAATCTGCGGCTCCTGCGCGATGAACGTGGGCGGCACCAACACCCTCGCCTGCATCAAGCCGATCCGCGAAGTGCGCGGCGAGGTGCGCATCTACCCGCTGCCGCACCTGCCGGTGATCAAGGACCTGGTGCCGGACATGGCGGATTTCTACGCCCAGTACGCCTCGGTCGAGCCCTGGCTCAAGGCCGACACGCCGGCCTCGCCCTCGGGCGAGCGGCTCCAGGCGCCCGCGGATCGGGCGAAGCTCGACGGCCTTTACGAATGCATCCTCTGCGCCTGCTGCTCGACGGCCTGCCCCAGCTACTGGTGGAACGGCGACCGCTATCTCGGCCCCGCGGCGCTGTTGCAGGCCCGGCGCTGGCTGGTGGACAGCCGCGACGAGGCCGCCGGCGCGCGGCTCGACGGCCTCGAAGACCCGTTCAAGCTCTACCGCTGCCACACCATCATGAACTGCGCGAAGGCCTGCCCCAAGAACCTGAACCCTGCGAAGGCGATCGCCGAGATCAAGAAGACCATGGTCGCCCGCCGCTGAACGCGGGCCGGCGGGCGCACGGGCGGGAGGCGCCATGAGGCTGATCGACTTCTTCGACCGCGGGCTGCGCCATCACCCGGACCGCGCCTGCCTGATCGACGCCGACGGCGAGAGCAGCTATCGCGCGGTGGCGGAGCGCAGCCACCGCACGGCGAACGCGCTGATCGCCGACGGCCTGCGGCCCGGCGACCGGGTCGCGGTGCTGAGCCCCAACGCCGCCCGCGCCTTCGAGGCCTGGATCGGCGCCGCCCGCGCCGGCGGCGTCTGGGTCGGCCTCGCCGCCCTCGCCTCGGTCGGCGAGACGATCTACATCCTGAACCAGCGGCAGGCCGGGTGGCTCTTCTACCATTCCGACTTCGCGGCCTGGCTCCCACGCATCCGCGCCGAATGCCCGACGCTCCGCCGCCTCGTCTGCCTGGATCGCGAGGGGGACGGCGCTCCCTCCTTCGAACGCTTCATCGAAGGCCGCGGGGGCACGGCGCCCGCGCTGCCGGACGAGCGCGACGCGGTGATCAGCCATTTCACCTCCGGCGGCACCACCGGCCGGCCCAAGGGCGCCATGTGGTCGAACCTCGTCTGGGAGGCGTGGAGCGCGAACCTCTACGCCCACCTGCCGATCCGCAAGCCGCCGGTGCATCTCGTCGCCACGTCGATGGCCCACGGGGCCGGGGTCTGGGCCTGGCCGGCCATGGCCTTCGGCGGCACCACGGTGTGCCTGCCCAAGGCCGATCCGCTCGCCGTCATGGAGGCGATCGACCGCCACGGCGTGACCCAGACCTTCATGCCGCCGACGGTGATCTACATGATCCTGGCCCATCCCAGGGCGCGCGCGTTCGACTATTCCACCATGGATCATTTCGTCTATGGCGGCGCGCCGATGTCGGCCGACAAGGTGGCCGAGGCGATCGACCTCTTCGGCCCCTGCATGACGCAGATCTACGGCCAGGCCGAATGCCCCTGCACCATCGGCATCCTGACGCCCGCGGACCATATCGAGGCCCTCGCCGACCCGGCCAGGGCGCACCGGCTGCTGAGCTGCGGCCGCCCGCCCGTCTTCGTCCAGGTCGAGATGATGGACGACGACGGCGCCCTGCTGCCGCCCGGCGAATGGGGCGAGATCGTGGTGCGCGGCACCTTCGTCTCGCTCGGCTATCACGGCGACCCGGAGGCGACGGCGGCGATCCGCGCCCACGGCTGGCACCACACCGGCGACATCGGCTACAAGGACGACGATGGTTTCGTCTATATCGTCGACCGCAAGAAGGACATGATCATCTCGGGCGGGCTCAACGTCTTCCCGATCGAGATCGAGCGGGTCGTCTGGAGCCATCCGGCGGTCCAGGATTGCGCGGTGATCGGCGTCCCGGACGAGAAATGGGGCGAAGCCGTGAAGGCGGTGGTCGAGCTGAAGCCGGGCGAGAGCGTGAGCGCGGCGGAGATCGTCGCCCTGTGCAAGCGCGAACTCGCCGGCTACAAAGCGCCCAAGACGGTGGAGTTCTGGGACGAATTGCCGCGCAGCGGCGTCGGCAAGGTGCTCAAGCGCGAGGTGCGCGCGCGCTTCTGGGAGGGCCGCGCCCGCAAGATCTGACGGCAAGGTCCGACGGCGAGGAGGGACGCGATGAAGACGATCGAGATCACGCCCGAGGAGATGGAGCGCCGCATCGCGCGCTTCCGCGCCCTGATGCCGCTGCCGATCCAGCAGGATCCGGACATCCCGCGGGAGGCCAACGACGTCGTCTACGCGCGCGCCCTGCTCTCGGTGATCGGGCTCGGGGCGGACGCCGAGACGCCGATCAACGCCGGCGCGCCGATCGCGGGCGCCGCCGGCATGACCATGACGCTGGCCGTCTGCCCGCCCGGCCAGGGCCCCTCCCTGCATGCCCATCAGCGGACGTTCGAGACCTTCACCGTCCTCAAGGGCCGCTTCGAGGTGACCTGGAACGACGACGGCGGCGGGCGGGTCGCGCTCGAGGCATTCGACACCATCTCCGTGCCGCCCAGGGTGAACCGCGCCTTCCGCAACATCGGCGGCGAAGAGGGGGTGTTGCAGGTGCTGATCACCGGCGGCGTCCACGACATGACCGATATCGACGTAGCGCCCCAGGTCGCCGACCGGCTCGACGCCATCGCGCCCGGCGTGAAGGAGAAGTTCCAGGCCAAGGGCCTCACCTTCACCGCCCACAAGAACGCCCCGGCCTGACCCTCGGCTATACCGCGTACTTCAAGCAGCACGCGGACGGTTCCTGCAGTCTCATCGAATAGCGGCGGAATCGGGACCGGGCGCTTCGGGAGCGGCGGTTGCCGGTCGTGAACCGACCCGGATCACGATGTTGCCTCGATCGTCGAATCGCGATACGATCGGATACCGTTTCGGAGCCGACCCCTTCGGCTGCGGGAGTGTGAGCCGCATCGAAACGGCCGTGCCGCCGTTCCCGGCGCGCGGGCATCTCCGATAGAGGCAGAGTGAACGAAGCAACCGAGGGATTCGCGGATCTCGGCTTGAGCGACGAGCGCCTGGCGGCCGTCGCCGCCGCCGGCTACACGGCGCCGACGCCGATCCAGCGGAAGGCCATCCCGCTCGTGCTGCGCGGCGTGGACCTTCTGGGATGCGCCCAGACGGGCACGGGCAAGACCGCCTCCTACGCGCTCCCGATCATCGACATCCTCGGCGCGGGCACCGGCAAGCCGCGCATGCCGCGCTGCCTGGTCATCGCGCCGACGCGGGAGCTCGCGCAGCAGATCGCCGACAACTTCGCCGTCTACGGCGCGGGAAGCGGACCCAGGCAGGCGCTGCTGATCGGCGGCGAGGGGTTCTCCATGCAGGAGGCCGCGCTCGCCAGGGACCCGGACGTCCTGATCGCCACGCCGGGCCGCCTGATGGACATGTTCGAGCGCGGCCGGATCATGATGGGCGGCGTGAAGATCCTGGTGATCGACGAGGCCGACCGGATGCTCGACATGGGGTTCATCCCGGACGTCGAGCGCATCGTGAAGACCCTTCCGCGCATCCGCCAGACGCTCATGTTCTCGGCCACCCTGGGCCCCGAGATCAAGCGTCTGGGCGAGGCCTTCCTGATCAACCCGAAGGAGGTGAGCGTGACCCCGCCGGCGACGGTGGCGGGGACGGTGCGGCACGCGATGATCGCGGTGGACGCCGCCGGGAAGCGCTCGGCGCTGCGGGCGCTGCTCCGCCGCGAGGCGGTGCGGAGCGCGCTGATCTTCTGCAACCGCAAGAGGGACGTGGACGCGGTCCACGAATCGCTCCGACGCCGGGGCCTGAACGCCGGCGCCCTCCACGGCGACATGACGCAGCACCGCCGGACGGAGACTCTGGCGGCGTTCAAGGAAGGACGGGTCGACCTCCTCGTCTGCAGCGACGTGGCCGGGCGCGGCCTGGACATCGAAGCCGTCTCCCACGTCGTCAATTTCGACGTGCCGCACAACCCGGAGGACTACGTCCACCGCATCGGCCGCACCGGGCGGGCCGGGCGCGAGGGCCGGGCGATCACCCTGGTCACGCCCGAGGAGGCGGAGGCGGTCGGCGCCATCGCCGCCCTGATCAAGAGCGAGATCCCGATCGAGACTCCCGACGGCCGGCCGGTGGCGCTGGAGGCCATGGCGGAGGACGCGGCCGACGCGCGCCGGAGGACGCGAAGCGCCCGCGAGAAGCCGCCGCCGCGCGCGAAGGGGAACCGCCGCGAGCGGGCGCAAGGCGACGACGCCCCCAAGGGCGGGCGGCGGCGGCGCGGCGCCGGACGAAGCGAGGCGCCGGTCCGCGAGACGCCGACCCGCGAAGAGCCGGTCGTGGGCCTGGGCGACCACGTGCCGGCGTTCCTCGCCGACCCGCCTCCCGCCCTCGGGCGGGACGCGAAGCCTTGAGGGCGGGCGGGCCCGGAGCCTCGCGCGCCCGCCGTCAGCGCGGCAGGTCGTTCTTGTGGAAGCGGCCTTCCTTCATGATCACGGGGATGCGGCGGCCCTGCTCCTGGAGCAGGCCGAGATCGGCCAGCGGGTCGCCGTCCACCACCAGGAGGTCGGCGACCGCCCCCGGCGCGACGGCGCCGAGCGCCCCCTCCCTCCCGAGCAGCGCGGCGTTGACCGAGGTCGCCTGCCGCAGCACCTCCACCGGCGGCAGGACCTGGCCCCGGATCAGGAACTCCCGGCACTGGCGGTCGTGGAGCGGCCCGAGGAGATCCGTCCCGAAGCCCATGCGCACCCCGGCGGCGCGGCAGGTTTCGAGGGAGCGCAGGCCCGCCTCGCCCAGGCCCTGGAGCTTGTCGGCGAACGGCTTGGGCAGGCCGAGTTCGACGCCGGATTCGATCATGGCGAAGATCGTGACCAGGGTCGGCACGACGAACGCGCCGGCGGCGGCCGCGGCTTCCGCCGCGCCGGCGTCGATCAGCGTGCCGTGCTCGATCGAGCGCACGCCGAGCGCGGCGCAACGGCGCACCGCGCTCGCCGTGTGGGCGTGGGCCATCACGTAGGTGCGGCGCGTTGCCGCCTCCTCCACGGCGGCCCGGATCTCGTCGTCGGAATACTGGTCCATCCAGATCGGATCGGTCGGCGACAGCACGCCGCCGGAGACCATCAGCTTGATCTGGTGGGCGCCCTTGCGCAGCTCCTCCGCGCCGCGCGGCGCACTTCGTCCGCCCCGTCGGCGACGGCCGCGATCGCCCCCCGATAGCCGGCGCAGCCGCAGGGTTCGAACCGCGACGGGTTCCGCATGTCGCCGTGCCCGCCGGTCTGGCTCAACGCGCGGCCCGAGAACAGGATGCGCGGGCCGGCGATCAGCCCCTCCTCCACGGCGCGCGCGAGGCCCGCGTCGGCGCCGCCCGCATCGCGCACCGTCGTGAAGCCCCGGTCCAGCGCCGCCTCCAGGTTGCGCCGCGCGTGCTGGTGGAGGAGCGACGCCGGCATGTCGTCGAGGGCGGGCACGTCGAGGGCGGCGAGCAGCGCGTGGAAATGGGCGTCGATCAGGCCGGGCATCAGCGTCCGCCCGCCGACGTCGATCCGCGTCGCCTCCGCCGGCGCCGGGAGCGGCCCCTGGGCGACCTCCACGATCCGCCCGTCCTCGACCGCCACCGTCGCGCCCTCGCGCAGCGCGGGCGATTCGCCGTCGAACACCGCGCAGTTCTCGAACAGGATCGTCGCCATCACCCCCTCCCTCGAAGTCGCTCTCGAATCGCCCCGCTCTTTTCTCCGGCGCTCATCGGCCCAGGGCGTAGGCGGGGCGGCGGGGGTCGGCGCCGGCGGTGATGGTGCCACGCGCCAAGTCCTTGACGAGCAGGCACATGGCGCCTGCCGGCCAGGCCCATTCCGGCCACCATTCGACGCCGTGGCCCCAGCCGGCCAGCGCCTCCCCCACGGAAGCGGGAATGCGGGCCTCGAGGAGCAGCCGGCCCGGATGGTAGTCGTGCGGCTCGAAGGAATTGGGGAAGCTGTGGGTGGCGCAGCGCGGCGCCTCGACCGCCGCCTGCGGGTTCATCCCGAAGACCGTGACGTTCAGGAACGCCTGGACCATCGCCTGGATCTGGACGTCGCCCCCGGGCGTGCCGAAGGGCATGAGGAAGGCGCCGTCGCGGAGCGCCAGCGCCGGATTGGGCGTGAGCCGCGGGCGCTTGCCCGGCGCGACGCTCGACGGATGGGCCGGGTCCGCCCAGGACTGCGACCCCCGCGAGGAAGGGCAGAGCCCCGTGCCGGGGATCACCGGCGTGTCGAAGGAGACGTCGCTCGGCGTCGCCGAGAAGGCGTTGCCCGCCTCGTCGATCGCGCAGACGTAGGAGGTGTCGTGCGCCGGCGCACCCGAGGGTGGCGCACTCGCGGGCGGCGCACCCGCCGCCGCTTCCGGCGGGCCGCCCGCGGGCGCGCCGGCGGGCGGCAGTCCGGGCCACGCTTCCCCGGGCCGGATCAGGGCGCGCCGCCGCCGGGTGTAGGCGTCCGAGAGGAGCGCGCGCACCGGCACGTCGACGAAGCGCGGGTCGCCGTACCAGCGTTCTCGGTCGGCGAAGGCGAGCTTCAGCGCCTCCACCATGGCGTGCAGCGCCTCCGCGCTGTTGTGGCCGTGGCGCGCCAGCGCCCCCACGTCCAGCAGGCGCAGCGCCTGGAGCAGCGCCGGCCCCTGGCACCAGGGGCCGCAGGCATAAACATCGGTTCCCGCGACCGTGCTCCGCAGCGGCTCTCCCACCTCCGAGCGGAAGGCGGCGAGATCGTCCGCGTCGAGCAGGCCGCCGTTCTCCCGGTGGAAGGCCACGACGGCCGCCGCGACGTCGCCCGTGTAGAACGCCGCCCGCGCCGCCGCCAATCCGGACGCGCGGGCGCCGCCGGCGGCGCGCTCCTCGTCCGCCATGTATTGCAGCGTGCGCGCGAGATCGGCCTGCACGAACACCTCGCCGGGCGCCGGCGGGCGTCCGCCGGGCAGGTAGATCGCCGCGCTCGACGGCCAGCGGCGGTAGGACTCGGCCTTCCTGGCGATGACGCTCGCCATCAGCGGGTACATGACGAAGCCGTCGCGCGCGAGTTCGATGGCCCCTCGGGCGACCTCGCCGAAGGTCATGGTGCCGTGGCGGGCGAGGGACGCGATCCAGGCGTCGGGCGCCGCCGGCACCACGGTGCGCAGCAGCCCCTCCGGGATGCGCCCGCCATGTTCGCGCTGGAACAGGTCGGCCGTCATCGCCCGCGGCCAGGGACCTGAGCCGCTGATGGTCTCGACCCGCCCGCGCGCCGCGCTGTAGAGGATGATGGGCGCGACGCCGGCGACGTTGACCAGGTCGCTGTGCACGACGCCCAGGGCGAGGCCGGCGGCGACGCCGGCGTCGATGGCGTTGCCGCCCGCCTCCAGGATCGCGAAGCCCGCCTGCGCCGCGAGATAGTGCCCGGCGACGATCGCGTGGCGGCGGGCGCGGATCGCCGGGCGGGCGGCGTCGATCGCCTCCGGGTCGAACCCGGCGTAGCCGCTTTCCCGGGCGCTCACGGGGCCTCCCGGTTGGCGAGATCGACGAGGCAGGCCGCCAGCGTCCGTGCCCCGGCCGCGAGATCGGCGGGGGTCGCGCTTTCCGCCTCGTTGTGGCTCAGGCCGCCCGCGCAGGGCACGAAGATCATTCCCGTCGGGCACAGGGCCGCGACGTGGCCGGCGTCGTGCCCCGCCCCCGACGGCAGCCTCATGCAGCCGTGGCCCAGGGCGGCGGCGCAGCGCTCCACCGTCTCGACCACCGCCGGGTCGAAGCGCACGGGCGGGTTTTCGATGGTGGGCCGGACGGAGACCGCGCAGCCCCGCGCGTGGGCGCGGCAGAGCGGCGCGACGGCCGGGCGGATGCGGTCGATGACGGCGGGGTCGGGATGACGGAAGTCGATGGTGAAGAGCACCCGGCCCGGCACCGTGCTGGGCGCGCCCGGCGCGCACTCGAAGCGGCCCACGGTGAAGCGCACCGTGTCGGTGGGATCCGCCATCAGCTCCTCGAGCGCGCCGACCATCGCCACCGCGGCCTTCAGCGCGTCGCGGCGGCCGGCCAGCGGCGTCGTCCCGGCATGGGCCTCCGCGCCGGTCACCTCGACGGTGAACCAGTAGAGGCCCTGGATGCCGGTCACCGCGCCGATCGTCCGCCCGGCCTCTTCGAGCCGCGGCCCCTGCTCGATATGGGCCTCGACGTAAGCCGCGAAGGGGCGGGCGAAATCCCGGCACGGCAGGTCGGGGGTGTCGGCCAGCGTCTCCGCCAGCGCCGCGCCGAGGGCGGTGCCGTCGCGATCCACGATGCCGCGCTGGTCCTCGAGCCCGAGCACGCCGGCGAACACCGCCGAGCCCATGGCGCCGGGCTGGAAGCGCCCGCCCTCCTCGTTGGTCCAGGCCACGACCTCGATGGGCCGCCCGGTCTCCACCCCGGCGCGGTCGATGGCTTCCAGCGCCTCGAAGCCGCCGACCACGCCGTAGGCGCCGTCGAATTTGCCGCCGCGCGGCTGGCTGTCGAGATGGCTTCCGGTCACCACGGGCGCCGCGTCGTTCCGCCGCCCCGGGCGCCGGATGTAGAGATTGGCGATGCCGTCGGTGGCGACATCGAAGCCGCGTTCCCGCGCCCACGCGATCAGGCGCTTGCGGGCGGCCCTGTCTTCGGGCGAGAGGGCGGCGCGGTTCACCCCGCCGCCGGCGGTCGCGCCGATCTCGGCCAGCGCCATCTGGCGGCCCCACAACCGCGCCTCGTCCACCGCCGCGGCGGCGGCGAGCGCCTCCTTCTCCATCCGCGTCCTCCCGCCCTCACCGTAGAGCAGGCGGCGGCGCGCGCATAGGCGCGCGTTTGTCCCCGGCTCCGTTTCTTTTCCCGTTGACGCTCACACCGGCCCCGTCCAGAATCGTTCTTGCAAGCAACCCCGCTCCGTCGGGTCGCCCGCTGAATAGAACAGCCCTCGATCCGGCTTGGGTCTGGCCGCCCACGCCCGGTGAACAGGCGGGGCTTCCACGCGGCACCGACAACATCCAGTCGGGGACCGCGTACAAGACCATGCCCTACCGGTGCCGCGCGTGCCGCAAGTGGTTCTCAGTCAAGGCCGGGACGGTCATGCAGCCCTCGAAGCTCGGCTTGCAGGTGTGGACACTAACGTCGTATCTTCTGACCATAGGGATCGAGAGGCAAGCCAGCATGAAGCTCCACCGCGATCTCGGCGTCACCCAGAAGACGGCGTGGCACTTGGCGTACCGCATCCGGTAGACTTGGGTGAAGGCGAACGAGGCGCTGTTCGCCGGCCCGGTGGAGGCCGATGAGACCCAATATCGGCGGCAAGCGGAAGAACATGCCGAAGGCCAAGCGCGAGACCCCGGAGGTGCGCGGCGCGGCCGGCAAGGTGGCGGTCGCCGGCGCGAAGGACCGGGCGACGAAGCGGGTGAGCGCCAGGGTGGTCGGGGCCACGGACGGCGCGACCCTGCAAAGCTTCGTACGGACGCACGCCGAAGCCGGGGCGAAGGTCTACACGGACGACGCGGCCGCCTATCGTGGCGCGGCCGGACTTCGGGCACGAGGCCGGTCAAACACTCGGTCGGCGAGTACGTCCGAGGCATGGCGCCCATCAACGGCGTGGAGTCTTTCTGGTCCATGCTCAAGCGCGGCTACCACGGCATCTATCACCACATGAGCCCAAAGCACCTTGGCCGCTATGTGACGGAGTTCGAGGGGCGCCACAGCGAGCGCCCCCGCGATACGCCTGACCAGATGGCTGTCATGGCGCGGGCGATGATCGGCAGACGGCTACGCTACCAGGACTTGGTGGTGTAGAAGATGAGCGGAACGCCATTACCCGTCGAACGGACCATTGCCGTTCGCGCACTTGCGAATCAGTGGATTTCCAAAAACTTTCCGCATAGGCGGCGGTACCTTAGCCACGCGGCACCCACTCTCGGCAAGGGCGATAACAATTGCCGCGTCGAGCTGTTGGTGCGCCGCGGCAAGAATGCTGTGGCAGTTGGCACTCTGTCGATCAACGGCGTCACAGCACAGCTTGTCGAGGGGACCGTTGAAGGAATAGTGCGGGTGCTGGACGCCATTGCCGCAACGAATGAGACGCGCGTTCTCCTGGAACCGCAGCGCGGACGGTTTCACGATTTTCGGTTCGGCGATGGCCTTGCAGGCACAATGACTCTTGCCGACAAGTCCGTGGACCTTCTGCTAACCGATCCTCCATACGGTATCAGCACTCCCTATGTTTGCGAATCGCAAGTGCCTCGCCGATTGCGCAAGGACGGGCGCGATTTCATCATGCCCAAAGGCCATTTCGGCCCATGGGATGACCAATTCCCTCCGCCGGACGAGTGGGCAACTTCTGTGCTGCCCAAAGTCCGAGGATGGGTAGTCATTTTCTGCGCTCAGACGCAGATCAGTGATTATACGGCGATCCTCAAAGATCAGAGGTTCGTCGCGGTCGGGGCCATGGTTTGGCAAAAGACGAATCCAGTTCCGTTCAATCACACATTCAAACCGATCAATGCATGGGAGGCTATTGCTGTAGGGAAACGCCCTGGAACGAAGTTTAATGGCCATGTCGTGCACAATGTCTTTAAGTGTAAATCGCCATCGCCACAACATCGGATTCATCCGACACAGAAGCCGTTGCAGTTGATATCCGACTTTGTGAATCTGTTCAGCAATTCGGGCGACATGGTGCTTGATCCATTCGCAGGAAGCGCAACAACCGTTATTGCCGCTGCGCGGCTCGGTCGCCATGTTCTCGCCTTCGAGAATGATCCAGACGCTTTCCGCGCAGCGTCATCCCGCGTTGCAGGCTCAGGGCTGGGCATATGAGCGACATCGAGGCGGCCTTCAGACCCGGGACGAAAGTGCATGGCGTCTTTCTCGTTCTCCGCGACTGCCAATGGCATTGCCGAGAATGCGAGTATCGCCAAGTCGAGATAACGCAGATTGCTGGCGGTGCGGGAATACAGGGATTGCAACGCGGGACGCGCTCTCGGCCTGGCATGGAGATCGAGAGCGGCGATCATTTGTGCGTATCCTGCAAGAGGATGACCCGTCACGACAGGTGGACAGGCAGTCTGAAGGAGGCCGTGCCGGCGCCGTCCATGCCTGCGTCGTTTGCCAAGCGCGCGATTCAGGTGCTCGGGTCACGGGATATCGTGGACAACACGGAGCGCATGGCAAATCAACTGACCGTTGATCACAAGTTGCCAACCCTGCGCTGGACGCCCGAAACAGAGAGGGAACAGAACGCTTACACCACCATGACGGACGACGATATCCGGGCGAAGTTTCAGCTGCTTAGGAAATCAAATGGCAGCATCAGCCATAACTTGCTCAAAAGCCGCGCTTGCGAACGATGCTTCAAGACAGGGAAGAGAGGAACGCCGTTCGGCATCGTCTTCTTCTATGAGGGCGATGCGCGATGGGGACCGGGCGACAAGACCGACCCACGTGGATGCGTTGGATGCGGATGGTTTGACATGAGCGAGTGGCGCAAGCGTCTGAATAGTGTGCTTCGGAAACAAAGAGAACCGAAATGACCGACGAGAAGACCCCTCCGGCCTGTGGCGATGGGCCCAGATCCCGAGGCCGCCCGGTCGGAGAAGCCCATGCCGGAGCCGATTCCCGATACCCCGGAGAACGTCGCGAAGGCGCTGGTGAGCACACGCTGCCCAAAAAAGGGGATTGAGTGGGATCATCTCAAGGCGGCTAAGGACACGGCAGAACCTCGCGCCGGTGCCGCGCGGCCATCCGGCTTATCCGTTCATGCGCGACGGCGATGGCGACGGAGTCGTGTGCGAATAGCGCGCCCTCGCATCCGTCGCAAGCGAGAGGGCGGTGATTTCGAGACGGCCGGCGGGAGCGGCGCCGTCTTCGTCGGCGCCTTCGCCGCGCGGGTGACAGCGCCGGCCTTCCCCGCCATGATCGGCGGCCCCGACGGACGCCCGAGGAGCCGACGATGACGGACGATCTCTGCTTCGCGCCCGCCACAGCGCTCGCGCCGCTGATCCGGCGGAAGGCGCTTTCACCGGTCGAGCTGATCGACGCGGTGCTGGCGCGAGTCGAAGCCTGCGAGCCCCGGATCAACGCCATGGCGACGCTCGCGGCCGAGCGGGCGCGGGAGGCCGCGCGGCGCGCCGAGGCGGCGGCGCTGCGGGGCGAGGCGGACGGCGCGCTGCACGGCATCCCCGTCACCATCAAGGACATGGCGGAGACCGCCGGCATCCCCACCGAGCGCGGCTCCCACGCCCTGAAAGGCCACGTGCCAACGGTCGACGCGCCGGTGGTGAGCCGGCTGCGGGCGGCGGGCGCCATCCTCCTCGGCAAGACCACCACCTCGGAGTTCGGCTGGACGGGCGTGAGCCGCAGCCCCCTGACCGGCGTCACCTCCAACCCGTGGAAGCGGGGCTACAACGCCGGCGCCTCGTCGGCCGGGGCGGGCGCGGCGGCGGCCGCCGGCTACGGGCCGCTGCACCAGGGTTCGGACGCCGCCGGCTCCATCCGCATGCCGGCCCACTTCAGCGGTGTCTTCGGCCTCAAGCCGACCTTCGGGCGGGTGCCCAACTGGCCGGTGCCGAACAACGACAACACCTCCCATGTCGGGCCGATGACGCGCACGGTGGCCGACTCCGCGCTCATGCTGCGGGCGATGGCCGGCCCCCATCCGTGGGACCACACCAGCCTGGAGGCGCCGCCTGCGGACTATCCCGCGCGCCTCGACGCGGGAATCGCGGGCCTCAAGATCGCCTTCAGCCCCGACCTGGGGCACGCGCGGGTCGATCCCGAGATCGCCGCGCTCACGCAGGCGGCAGCCGTGGCGTTCGAGGAGCTGGGCTGCGTCGTCGAGACCCCGCCCGTGCCGTTCGGACCGGACGGGCCGGACATCATCCGCCTGATGTGGCCGATCCATCTCCACGCCTACCGCTCCCTCCTCGACCGCTTCGAGGCGCGGATGGACCCGGGCCTCGTCGCCTGCATCCGGGCGGGCGACGGGATCGGCGCGACCGCCTACATCGAGGCGCGGGGGCGCAAGCTCGCCTATGCCGAGGCGCTGTGCCGCTTCTTCGAGGAGTGGGACCTGCTGCTCACGCCGGCGGTCTCGGTGGCCGCCTTCCCGGCCGAGCGTCTCCAGCCGGCGCACTGGCCGGAACATCCCTGGGACTGGCTGACGTGGGCCGAGTTTTCCTACCCGTTCAACTTCGGCGGCAACCCGGCGGCCTCCGTGCCCTGCGGCTTCACCGGGGACGGCCTCCCCGTCGGCCTGCAGATCGCGGGCCGGCGCTTCGCCGACCTGACCGTCCTGCAAGCCGCCCGCGCCTTCGAACGCGCCCGCCCCTGGGCCGATTCCCGCCCGCCCCTCTGACGGCGCGCCCTCACGCGAGGAGGGCGAGGCAGGCGTCCGCGATGTGCCGGGCGCTCATGCCGTAGCGGGCGCGAATGCGGTCGAGCGGGCCCACCACCGCGAATTCGTCCGGCATCCCCACCATCCGCATGGGCGTCGGGCGGGTGACGGCGAGGAGCTCGGCCACGGCCCCGCCGAGGCCGCCGGCCAGATGGTGCTCCTCGGCGGTGACGATGCCGCGCGTCTCCGCCGCGGCCGCCAGCACCGCCGCCTCGTCGAGCGGCTTGACGGTGGACATGTTCAGCACGCGCGCACCGACGCCCCGCTCGGCCAGCGCCTGCGCCGCGTCGAGCGCCGGCGCCACCATGGAACCGCAGGCGATGACCGTGACGTCCTCTCCCGCCGAGAGGCATGCGGCCGCGCCCAACCGGAACGGCCCTTCCGCCGGCGTCACCGCCGGCTCGGGCACGCGCCCGCCGAGACGGAGATAGACCGGGCCGTCGATGGCGTCCGTCGCCAGCGTCGCGTGCCAGGCCTCGTGGGCGTCGGCGGGGACGATCACCGTCATGTTGGGGAAGCTCCGCATGAGCGCGATGTCCTCCAGCGCGTGATGCGTGCCGCCGGAGACGGCGAGCGAAACCCCGCTGGCGGCGGCGCCGATCACGACGCGCTGGTCGGCATAGGCGACCTCGTTGCGCACCTGCTCCATCGACCGCGCGGCGATGAAGGGCGCGTAGCCGCAGACGAACGGGCGCATCCCCGTGGTGGCGAGACCGGCCGCCACGCCCATGGCGTTCTGTTCGGCGATGCCCACATCCACGACCCGCTCCGGCGCCTGCGCGACGAAGCCCCGCAGGCCGATCAGGTCGAGCGTGTCGGCGGAGATCGCGACCACCCTTTCGTCCCGGCGGGCGAGTTCCGTCACGGCGAGGCCGAAGGCGAGGCGCGACTGGCCGGCCGCCGCTGGCGCCCGGTCGGGGGGCGACCCGGAACCGCCGTTCCGCGGCGCGCTCACGCCGGCTCCCCGAGCGCCGCCAGCGCCTTTTCGTAAACCGCGTCGTCCACCGCGTTGTTGTGCCAGAGGTGACTGTCCTCGGCGAAGCCCACGCCCTTGCCCTTCACGGTGTGGGCGATCAGCAGCGAGGGGGCGTCCGGCGCGTAAGGCAGGGCGTCGAGCGCATCCACGATCGCCGCCATGTCGTGCCCGTCGATCGCGCGCACCGCCCAGCCGAACGCCCGCCATTTGTCGGCGAGCGGCTCGAGGCCGAGCAGCTCGGCGACGTGGCCGCTCTGCTGCACCTTGTTGTAATCGACGATGGCCGCGAGCCCGGCGAGCCGGAGATGCGCCGCCGCCATCGCCGCCTCCCAGTTGGAACCCTCCTGCAGCTCGCCGTCGCCCAGCATCACCACGGTGCGCCAGCCCCGCCGTTGCAGCCGCGCGCCGAGCGCCATGCCGAGGCCGATGGAGAGGCCGTGGCCGAGGCCGCCGGTCGACATCTCGACTCCGGCGACCTTGATGTCCGGGTGCATGCCGAGCGGCGATTCGTAGCCGTAGAAGCCGTCGAGAAGGCCGTCCTCGATGAAGCCGGCCTGCGCCAGCACCGCCGCCAGCGCCGCGTTCGCGTGCCCCTTGGAGAGCACGAAGCGATCGCGCCCCGGCCAGTCCGGCTCCTCCGGGCGGACGCGGAGATGGTGGAAGTAGAGCGCCGCCAGCAGGTCGGCCGCGGACAGCGCGCCCCCCATATGCCCCGCGCCCGCGGCATGCAGCGCCCGCCACGTGTTGCGCCGGATGCGCAGCGCCTCCGCGCGCAGCCCCCGCAGCATCGCTTCCCTGTTGCTCACCCGCCGCCCCCTTCCGCCCCGTTCCACGGAGCGGCGATGCTAAGGCCCTTCCCGCCCCGATGGAACCGCCCCCCCTTTCATCGGCGCGGCGGCCGACGCGCCCCGAGAAACCCGGCCGGATGCCCGGGTGCAATGGCGCCCGCGTTGACCGGTCACCGCCGCCCGGCCATTGTCGGCGTCGTGAAACCGGCCCTCAGCATCGTGATCCCGACCCTGGACGCCGCCGGCGCCCTGGGCGCGACCCTGGAAGGCCTGAAGCCCGGCATCGCCGCGCTCGGCGCGCGTGCCGTCGCCGTCGAGGTCCTGGTCGTGGACGGCGGCTCGCTGGACGCAACGCGCGCCGAAGCCGCCCGCCACGGCGCGCGATGGATGCGAACGGCGGCCGGGCGCGGGCGGCAGCTCGGCGCCGGCGGCGCGGCCGCGGCCGGCGAGTGGCTGCTGTTCCTCCATGCCGACACGCGCCTCGGGCCGGGTTGGCACGCGGAGGCGCATGCCTTCATGCGCGCGCCGGCCAGCCGGGAACGCGCGGCCGCCTTCCGCTTCGCGCTCGACGACGAGGCGCCCGCCGCGCGTCTGCTCGAACGGCTGGTCCTCTGGCGCTGCCGCCTGTTCGGCCTGCCCTACGGCGACCAGGGCCTGTTGATCCATCGCGCGTTCTACGCCGCGCTGCGCGGCTTCCGCCCGCTGCCTCTGATGGAGGACGTGGACCTCGTCCGGCGCATCGGGCGCCGGCGGATCGCCCGCCTGGCGACGCCCGCCACCACTTCGGCCGCGCGATACCGGCGCGCCGGATACCTGCCGCGCATGGCGCGCAACGCCCTCTGCCTCGCGCTCTTCGCCCTCGGCGTGCGGGCGGAGACCGTGGCGCGGCTCTACGGATGAGGCCGCGCGAGCGTCACCTCGCCGTCTTCCTCAAGGAGCCCCGGCTCGGCCGGGCGAAGGGGCGGCTCGCGCGCGACGTCGGGCGGCCCGAGGCTTGGCGCTTCTACCGCCGCCTGGTGCGCCGCGTGGTGCCGCCGCTCGCCCGCGATGCGCGCTGGACCGTCTGGCTCGCGACGACGCCGGCGCGCTGGCGCGGGCGGGAAGCCTTCTGGCCCCTCGCCCTCCCCCGCATCGAACAGGGCGCAGGCGACCTCGGGCGGCGTATGACGCGGGTGTTCCGGCGCCTGCCGCCCGGCCCCGCCATCGTCGTCGGCAGCGACGTGCCGGCGCTCGCGCCCGGCCCCGTGGCCCGGGCGTTCGCCGCCCTCGGCGCGGCCGACGTGGCGCTGGGCCCGGCCGAAGACGGCGGCTTCTGGCTCGTCGGGCTGGGCGCCCGTGCGCGCCGGCTCGACCTCTTCCGGGGCGTGCGCTGGTCGACGCCGACGGCCTTCGCCGACACGCGGCGCAACGTGCCGGCGACCTACCGCGTGGCCGTCGTCGACCGCCTGGCGGACGTGGACGACGGCCGGGCCTTCCGCCGCTGGCGCGCTCAGGCCAGCGCGATGCACTCGATCTCGATGTCGAACTCCAGCGGCCACGAGGCCATGGCGACGAAGGTCCGCGCCGGCGGATCCTGCGGGAAGTAACGCCCGTAGATCTCGTTCACGGTTTTGAAATAGGCGGCGTTGGTGATGTAGATCGTGGCCTTCACCACGCGGTCGAGGGACGAGCCGGCGCTCTCCAGCGTGTGCCGGACGTTCCTGAGCACCTGCTCGGTCTGGGCCTCGATCCCGCCCCGCACCATGCCGCCGGTATCGAGATCAAGCGGCGGGAGGCCGGAGACGAAGAGGAACCCGCCCGCCCGGACGCAGGGCGAAAGCGGCGCGCCGACCCCGCGCAGCGCCTCGGACAACCTGGGTATCTCGACGATCTTTTTCTCCACTTCGTCTCCTCCTTCGCTCCCGCGCGGTCAACCGCCTTCGTTCCCACGCGCTCCGCTGTCTTCGTTCCCGCGCGCTCCGCCGCGACGCTCCGCCTCCCGCAGGCGGGGCATCAGTTCCACCAGGTTGCACGGGCGCCAGCGGTAATCGAGCTGGTGGCGCAGGATCTTGTCCCAGCCGTCCTTGCAGGCGCCGGGAGAGCCGGGCAGGGCGAACAGGTAAGTGCCCGCCGCCACGCCGCCGGTGGCGCGCGACTGCATCGTCGAGGTGCCGATCAGGTCGTAGCTGAGCTGGCGGAACAGCTCGCCGAAACCCGGGATCTCCCGCTCGTAAACCTCGTGGAACGCCTCCGGCGTCACGTCGCGGCCGGTCACGCCGGTGCCGCCGGTGGCGATCACGACGTCCACCGCCGGGTCGGCGATCCAGCCGCGCAGCGCGGCGACGATCGCGCTCCGCTCGTCGGCGACGATGCGGCGCTCCGCCACGCGATGGCCGGCCTCCGCGATGCGCTCCGCCAGCACCCGGCCCGAGCGGTCCTCCGCGGGGCCGCGCGAATCCGAGACCGTGAGCACGGCGATGGCGACGGCGCGGAACGGCCGGCTCTCGTCGATCCCGATCACGACGCGGCGCCCTCGCCCTCGATCCGGGCCTCGATCTCCAGCAGGTCGCGCCAGACCTCGCGCTTGGCTTGGGGCCGGCGCAGGAGATAGGCCGGATGGAACGTTGCCGTGGCCTCGACCGCACCCTCCATGCGGGGGGTGGAGAAGGGGAACCAGCGCCCGCGCAGGCGGGTGATTCCCTCCCGCCGGTTGAGCAGCGCCTTGGCGGCGATGCCGCCAACCAGGACCAGGATGCGGGGCGCGATCAGCTCGACCTGCCGCTCCAGGAAGGGCTGGCAGAGGGCCAGTTCCTCGTCGGTGGGCGAGCGGTTGCCCGGCGGCCGCCAGGGCAGCATGTTGGTGATGTAGACCGCCGATCGGTCGAGGCCGATCGCCGCCAGCATCCTGTCGAGCAGGCGGCCCGCCGGCCCGACGAAGGGGAGGCCCTGCCGGTCCTCCTCGGCGCCCGGCGCCTCGCCGACGATCATCAGCTTGGCGCCGGGGTTGCCGTCGCCGATCACCGTGTTGGTCGCCGTGCGCTTGAGCGCGCATCCGTCGAAGGCGCGCACCGCCGCCGCCAGCTCCTCGAGGCTGCCGCATTTGGCCGCTATGTCCTGCGCCGTCCAGGGCGTGTCGCCCGGCGAAAGCGAGAGCGGCGCCGGGGGTTCGACGGGCGCAGGCGCGGGTGAAGGCGCAGGCGCGGCCGGCGGCGCGGGCGCCATCGCGGCCGCGCTCTCCCGATAGCGGTCGTGCGGCGCGTGATCCACCGCCCGATCGATCCCGGCCAGCGCATACCACTGCAACAACGCCCGTATCGGTCCATCGTCGTTCATCGCCCGAATCCTAAGGCCTTTCCCCGCCCCACGCCACATCGCCCCTTGCGCGGCGGGCGCTCCGGGCGAACACTGGCGGCGGTCATGAGCCGGGAATCGATGGACTGCGACGTGGTGATCGTGGGCGCCGGCCCCGCCGGGCTCGCCGCCGCGATTCGCCTCCGCCAACTGGCCCTCGAGACCGGCCGCGAGATCGCCGTGACCGTGCTCGAGAAAGGCGCCGAAGTCGGCGCGCACATCCTCTCGGGCGCCGTGTTCGACCCGCGCGCGCTGAACGAGCTGATCCCCGACTGGCGGGAGAAGGAAGCGCCGCTGGCGACTCCCGCGCGGACCGACGAGTTCCGCTTCCTCACCGCCCGCGGCGGCTTCACGCTGCCGGGCTTCCTCCTGCCGCCGCCGATGCGCAACCACGGCAGCTACGTCATCAGCCTGGGCGCCCTCTGCCGCTGGCTCGCCCGCCAGGCCGAGGACCTCGGCGCCGAAATCTATCCGGGCTTCGCCGCCGCCGAAGTGCTCCACGAGAGCGACGGAAGGGTCGTCGGAGTCGCCACCGGCGACATGGGCGTCGCCCGCGACGGCACGCGCAAGCCGGGCTACGCGCCGGGCATGGAGCTGCGGGCGAAATACACCCTGTTCGCCGAAGGCGCGCGCGGCTCGCTGACCGAGCGGCTCATCCGGCGCTTCCGCCTGCGCGCGCGCGCCGCGCCGCAGACCTACGGCATCGGCCTCAAGGAGCTCTGGGAGATCGAACCCGGCAAGCATCGGCCGGGCCTGATCCAGCACAGCTTCGGCTGGCCGCTGGACGGCCGCACCTATGGCGGCTCCTTCCTCTACCACTTCGGGGAAACCCTCGTCTCCGTCGGCTTCGTGGTCGCGCTCGACTACGAGAACCCGCACCTCTCCCCCTTCGACGAATTCCAGCGCTTCAAGACCCATCCGCTGGTGCGCCCCGTGTTCGAGGGCGGCAAGCGGCTGGCCTACGGCGCGCGCGCGATCAACGAGGGCGGCTACCAGTCCGTCCCCGAGACGATCTTCCCCGGCGGTGCTCTGATCGGCTGCGCGGCCGGCTTCCTCGACGTGCCCAGGATCAAGGGCAGCCACAACGCGATGAAGAGCGGCGCCCTGGCCGCCGAGGCCGTGTTCGCCGCCCTGGGCGAAGGCGAAAACGCGCCTCTCGACGCCTACCCCGCCGCGCTGCGCCGCTCCTGGGTGATGAAGGAGCTCAGGCGGGCGCGGAACTGCCGGCCCGCGTTCCGCCGGGGCCTCACCGCCGGCGTCCTGGTGAGCGGCTTCGAACTCTGGACCGGCGGCGTCCTGCCCTGGACGCTGCGCCACCGGCCGGACCATGAAAGCCTGCGCAAGGCGGCGGACGCCCCGCCCATCGCCTATCCGAAGCCGGACGGCGTCGTCTCCTTCGACAAACCGGGCTCGGTCTATCTCTCGGACACCAACCACGAGGAAGACCAGCCCGTCCACCTCCGGCTCAAGGACGCGGGCGCGCCCATAAGGATCAACCTCGCCCTCTACGACGCCCCGGAGCAGCGCTATTGCCCGGCGGGGGTGTACGAGATCGTGGAGGACGAAGCCGGCGGCCGGCGCCTGCAGATCAACGCGCAGAACTGCGTCCACTGCAAGACCTGCGACATCAAGGACCCGACGCAGAACATCGAATGGGCCGTGCCCGAGGGCGGCGGCGGCCCCAACTACGCGAACATGTAGGACCCGGTGGCGCGGAGAGCGGACAGGGCGGGCCGGGTGACCGACGCGCGCGCCGCGGCGCGGAACCGCGCCCTTCGCTGGCTGGGCGGCGCCTTGGCGCTGGCCCTGGCCGCGGCCTGCGCCAACGAGCCGGCGCCGGCGGATTCGCCGCCCCCCGCGGCCGTCCCGGAGCGCGCGGAAGGCTCGCCGTTCGGCGGCTACCTCGCCGGGCGCTTCGCCCATGCGCGGCGGGACTACGCGGCGGCGGCCAGCCACCTCGCGCGCGCCCTCGCGCGGGACCCGGACAACCCGGACCTGCTGCGCCGCACCCTCTCGCTCCAGGTCGCGGACGGGCGGATCGACGAGGCGCTCGCGCTCGCCCGCCGCCTCGTCGCGGCCCGCGCCGCCGCCCGCCTCGCCCATCTCCTGCTCGGGCTGGAGACCGCGCGCGCCGGCGATTTCGCGGGCGCCCTGGACCGCATCGCGGAGATGCGGCAGGGCGGCGCGCCTGCCTTCCTGCCGCCCCTGGTCGAGGGATGGCTGCACCTCGGCGCGGGCTCCCCGGAGGCGGCGCTCGCGGCCCTGGCGCATCTCGGCGAGCGGGAATCCTACCGGCCCTTCTTCGCCTTCCACGCGGGCCTCGTGAACGACCTCGCGGGCAGGCCGACCCCGGCCGAGGCCCTCCTGCGGGAAGCCGTGGCGGCATCCGACGGCGCGCTGCGTCCGGTGGCGGCGTTGGGGCGCTTCCTCGCGCGCACCGGGCGCGGCGCGGACGCGCGGGCGGTTTACGAAGACTATCTGGCGCGGAACCCGGACAGCGACTGGGCGGCGCGCGCGATCGCCGGCATCGAGGCGCGGGCCGCGACCGCGCCCCTGGTGGCGGACGCCGGCGAAGGGCTGGCCGAGGCCCTGTTGGGCACGGCCGGTGCCCGCCCGCATCGCGGCGGCGACGCCGGCCTGATCTACGCGCGGCTCGCGCTGTTCCTCCGCGACGACCTCGACGAGGCCCGGGTCCTGATCGGCGAAATCCTGGAAGAGGCGCACCGCCCGGAAGACGCGGGCGCGGTCTATCGTTCGGTCCCGCGCGACTCCCCCTTCGCCTGGCCGGCGCGGCTTCGGGAGGCGGCGAGCCTCGCCGATTCGGAGCGCGTGGACGAGGCGGTCGCCGCCCTGCGGGCCATGACGGAGGAGCGGCCCGAACGGCCCGACGCCGCCCAGCTGCTGGGCGACGTGCTGCGGATGAACGAGCGCTACGCCGAGGCCGTGCCCGCCTACGACGCCGCCGTCGCGCGCACGGCGCCCGTCGCAGAGCGGCACTGGCACCTGTTCTACGCGCGCGGCGTCGCGCTGGAACGTGTCAAGGAGTGGCCCCGCGCCGAGGCGGATTTCCTGCGGGCGCTCGCATTGCGGCCGGAGCAGCCCCTGGTGCTCAACTATCTCGGCTATTCCTGGGTGGAGCAGCGACGCAATCTCGACCGGGCGAAGGCCATGATCGAAAAGGCCGTCGAACTCCGGCCGGAGGACGGCTACATCGTGGACAGTCTCGGCTGGGTGGCGTACCGGTTGGGCGATTACGCAGAGGCGGTCCGCCGGCTCGAGCGGGCGGTCGAATTGCGCGCGGGCGACCCGGTGATCAACGACCACCTGGGCGACGCCTATTGGCGGGTCGGCCGCCGGAACGAGGCGCGGTTCCAGTGGCGGCGCGCCCTCGCCCTCGAGCCGGAAGCCGATCTGGTGGAAGGCATCCGCCGCAAGCTGGCCGAGGGCCTCGCCGACGACGAGGCCGCGCCGCCAGGCGCCCGGTAGGGGCGGGCGGTGCTCCGCGTCGAGGCGCCGGCCAAGCTCAACCTCTATCTCCACGTGACCGGCCGCCGCGCCGACGGCTATCACGAACTGGACAGCCTCGTCGCCTTCGCCGCCCTCTCCGACACCCTCGAGATCGCGCCGGCGGCGGCGCTCGACCTCACCGTGACGGGCCCCTTCGCAGCGGCGCTCGGCGCCGGGGAAGGCAACCTGGCGCGCCGGGCGGCGGCGGCGCTGGCGGCGGCGCTGGGCCGCCCGCCCGGCGTGCGCATCGCCCTGCACAAGCGCATCCCGCTCGCGGCCGGCCTGGGCGGCGGCTCGGCGGACGCGGCGGCCGTCCTGCGCGGTCTCGCGGCGCTCTGGAAGCTGGGGCCTGCGCGGCAGGACACGCTGCGGCGCACGGCCCGCGCGCTCGGCGCCGACGTGCCCGTCTGCCTCGATTCCCGCCCGGCCCGGATGGCCGGCATCGGCGACGTGCTGTGCGCGCCGCCGCGCCTCCCGGCGTGCGCGGTGCTGCTGGTCAACCCGGGCGTGCCGGTGGCGACCGGGCCCGTCTTCGCGGCCCGGCGCGGCCCGTTCTCGCCTGCCGCCCCCATCCGGGAGGACCCGCCGAGCGCCGCCGCATTCGCCGCGCTGCTGCGGCGCCGCCGCAACGACCTGGAAGCGCCGGCCTGCGCCCGGACGCCCGCGATCGGGGAAACGCTGGCGCGGCTACGGGCCGAACCGGCCTGCCTGCTCGCCCGCATGAGCGGCTCCGGCGGCACCTGCTTCGGCCTGTTCGAAGACGAAGCCGCCGCCGCCCGCGCCGCCCGCGCCATCGCCCGGGAGCGCCCGCGCTGGTGGCTCCGCCCCACCTCCCTGATTTAGCGCGCGCCGCCCCTCAGAGCGCCGGGTCCGCCGAGGGCAGGCCGAGCAGCACGCGCCCGTGGTTCGAGGCGTTCACGTCCCAGTTCTGGGTGATGTGGCCGCGGATGCAGTTCATGTCGCGCATGGCCCGCGAGATCGGGTTGCGGTCGTAGAGGCCGGCGCCGCCCGACAGGTGGAACAGCAGATCGACCGCCCGCGCCGCGAGCCTGCCCGCCATGGTCGCCTTCGCCCGCAGTTCCGTCTTGAGCGCCATCGGCGCGACGGCGCCCCGCTCGGCGACCGCCATGCCGGCGTCGCAGCAATCGTGGAGCAGCAGCCGGGCCGTCCCGATCGCCACATGCGCGTCGGCGACCTTGACCTGCGCGGTCGCGTAATCGGCGACTCCCCTGCCCGACATGCGGGCGACGCGATCGCGCGTGCGCGCGACGAAATCGTCATAGGCGGCCTGGGCCAGGCCCAGCGCGACGGCGCTCTGGTTGATGGAGAACATGGCGAAGGCCGGGAGCCGGTAGAGCGCCGCGTCGTTCACGGCGCAGCCGGGCGCGGCGCCGCCGCCTCTGGTCGCGCCGATGGGCAGCGCGCGGCGGGCCGGCACGAAGCGATCCTCGATGACGACGTCGGCGCTTCCCGTGCCGCGCAGGCCGGCGGTGTGCCAGGTGTCGAGGATTTCGTAATCGGCGCGCGGCACCGCGTGCATCTGGGCCACGGGCGCGCCGTCGCCGTCCTCCGTCAGCGCCGCCGCGATGTACCAGTCGGCGCCGTAGATGCCGCTCGCGAACGGCCAGCGTCCGCTGAGACGCCAGCCGCCCTCCGCCTTGCGCGCCTTGCCGCAGGCCGGGATCAGGACTCCGGCCACCATCGCGTCCGGCGTCGCGCCCCAGATCTCGTCCTGCCCCTCGCCGGGCCAGTAACCGAGCAGGCAGTTGTGCGAGCAATACTGGGTCAGGCACCAGCCGGCGGCGCTGCACCCCGCGGAGACGGTCTCCACGACGTCGACCATGCCGGAGAAATGCGCTTCCGCCCCGCCGTGGCGCGCCGGTTGCAGGATGCGGTGCACGCCGGCGTCCCGCAGCGCCCGCATGGTTTCCGCCGGGAGCCGCCGCGCCGCCTCCGCCGCCGCGCTGCGCTCCCGCACCGTCTCGACGAGCGCCCGCGCGCCCGCGAGAAGCTCCGCCCGCGTCAACCGCGCCGCCGCGTCCGTCGCATCGCTCATACGCCCCAGATTAACCCGACCCCGCCGGCGTCGCCACCGCGCCGGCCCGGGCGCCGGAAAAGTCAGGGAGGGGGCGGGGTGCGACGATGGAGGGCGAGGCGGGCGGCGGGGGCCTCGCCTTGCTTGTCCTCGCCGAAATAGATTGTGGTGTGCGGGAAGGGGATTTCGATGCCGCGCGCGTCGAACGCCGCCTTCAGCCGGCGGTTGTATTCGCGCCCCGTCGCCCATTGCCTGCCGGGCAGGGTCTTGAGCCGGGCGCGGACGACGACCGCGGAATCGCCGAAGGCGTCGAGGCCCATGATCTCCAGCGGCTCCAGCATGTTCGGGCCGAATTCGGGGTCGCGGAGCAGATCGTCGCCGACCGCGCGCATGACGGCCGCGACCTCGTCGTAATCCTCCCGGTAGGCGACGCCCGCGTCGATCACGTAGCGGGAGAAGCCCTTGGTTTCGTTGGTCACGGAATCGACGGCGCTGAACGGCACCGTGTGCACCTTGCCGCCGAGATCGCGCAGGCGGATGGTGCGGATCGTGATCGCCTCGACCGTCCCGGAATGGCCGCCGGCGGTCACGAAATCGCCCACGGCGACGCTGTCCTCCAGGAGGATGAAGAGCCCGGTGATGATGTCCTTGACCAGCGTCTGGGCGCCGAAGCCCACGGCCAGCCCGACGACGCCGACGCCGGCCAGGATCGGCGCGATGTCGATGCCGACCTCGGAGAGGATCATCAGGACCGCGACCACGCCGACCACGACGCGCAGCGCGTTGCGCGTCAGCGGCAACAGCGTGCGGGCGCGCTGGCTGCGCTCCACCGGCCGGCCTTCGCCGTCCACCGCGGAGAGGTAGCGGTCGATGAGCGAGGCCGCGATCTCCAGCACCAGCATGGCGATCACGACGATGGCGGCGATCGCCGCGAGGGTGCCGATCACCGCCCGGCCCGCCGCGCTCGCGAGCCAGGCGAAGGCGTCGGCGTTCCACGCCTCGAGCACGAGGCAGGCCGCGAACAGAAGGACGACCGCCTGCAACGCCGCGCGCGCCACCGGCAGGTAACGCTCCACCCGCGCCTGGAGCCCCGGATAGCGCGCGCGCAATTCGGGGCGGACGCGGAACCCCCGCACGAAGGCGCGGCGGATCGCCACCACGGCGAAGCCCGCGGCCCAGGCGATGGCGATCGTCGCGGCGGTGCTCTTGGCCAGGAAGACGAAGCCTTCCAACCCGCGCGCCGCGGAGAGCAGCCCGCCGGCGACGACGTAGAGGATCGCCGGGACGTGCCAGAAATCCGCGAGCCGGCCCAGGAACGCGAAGAGCTTCACGTGGGACCGCGCCCCGCCGGCGCGGCTCGCCATGCGCATCCAGCGCGCGAAGGGCGCGCGGTTCTGAAGGATCAGGACGACGAGGAGCCCGACCACGAGGATGCCGAGAAGGTGGACCAGCGCGGCGTAGCCGCTCCCGGGCAGGCCGAGCAGGAGGGCGGCTTGGCAGAAGAAATACCCGTACACCGTGATGTTGACCAGCCGGCGCCACCAGATCGCACAGTAGAAGGCCGTCTCGTCGGTGAACGCCGTCAGGCGGAACTGCGGCGTGTGGGGCGCGAGCGCCTGGGCGCCCGCCATCTTGACGATGCTCGCGACCAGATGGGCGTTGAGGACCGAGATCGCGACCAGGCGCACGGGTTCGGACGGCCCGATCACGGCCAGCACGCCGTAGCCGACGCCGACCGTGACGAGATGCGGCGCGAGGCGCAGCAGATGGTAGCCGAACAGCAGGGGCGGCCCGAGCCAGCGGGAGGGCCTCTCCATCCGCTCGACCAGGCGGCGCGGCTTGCGCAAGCCCCGGAACGCGAGCAGCCCCGCGGCGATCCCTCCCACGACGACGGCGAGCAGCTTGCCGAGGCCGATCAGCCAGGCTTCGCGCCCGCCCGGCGCGCGCCACCGCTCGGCGAGCCAGCGGGCGGCGTCCGGGACGTCGGCGACCTGCCGCGCGAGCAGGGCGATCCGGCCGCCGGCGGCGGCGAGCCCGTCGGAGAGCGCGCGCAGCGCCGATGCGCCGTCTTCGGGCGCCGCCTCCCGCGTCGCCCGCTCGGCGGCGAGCGCGGCCTTGAGGTCGGCCAGGAACCGCGCGCGCCGCTCAGGCGATTCGAGGGTCTCGACCATGCGCTCCAGCGCGCGGACCTGGGCCGCATCGCCGCCGCCGGCGGACGTCTGGGCGCTGGCGCCCGCGCCCCCCGCCAGCAGGGGAAACGCCAGCCAGAGAAACGCCAGCGCCGCCGCCACGGCCCGGCGCGGGCGGGTGGTGTCCCGGTTTGAAACGTTCAAGGCGCGCCGCGCCGCGAAGCGCCCCATGCATGATGCATACATGGCGAACGCAGGCGCACCCGGAGCGCCATGTCGCAAACATGAGACACTGCCCGCGGGCGGGGTTTCTGGACATCGCACCCGCGGGCGTGCCAGAGTCGCGCCGCCGCGCGATGCACCGGGAAAGACGCCATGGCGGTGACTATTTACCACAACCCGCGCTGCTCCAAGTCGCGCCGGGCCCTGCAATTGCTGGCCGAGCGCGGCGTCCGGCCGCGGGTCGTGGAATACCTGAAGACGCCGCCGTCGGCCGACGAGATCGAGGCCATCCTGGCCAGGCTCGGGATGGAGCCGCGCGCGCTGCTGCGCACGAAGGAGGCCGCCTACCGCGAGGCCGGCATGGCCGACGAGGGCCTCTCCCGCCGCGCGCTGGTCGAACGCATGGCCGCGCACCCGATCGTCATCGAGCGCCCCATCGTCGTCAGCGGCGCCCGCGCGGCCCTGGGCCGCCCGCCCGAGAACGTGCTGGCGCTCCTGTAGTCCGCCGTAGTCCGCGCGCCCGTGGGCCTTCCGGTCGTTTTCCACCCCGACTACACGGCGCCGCTGCCGCCCGGCCATCGCTTCCCCATGGCCAAGTTCGGGCGGATCAAGGACGTGCTGCTGGCGGACGCGGTGATCGCGCCGACGGATCTGGCCGCGCCCGAACCGGCGCGCCGCGAATGGCTGGCCCTCGCCCACGACGAGGGCCACGTCGACGCGGTCCTGGGCCTCGCGCTCGACGGCCGCGCCCGGCGGCGCCTGGGTCTGCCGCTCTCGGCCGCGCTGGTGAGACGCGCCCGCGCGGCCGTCGGCGGCACGGTGGCGACCGCGCGGCTCGCGCTGGAATACGGCCTCGCCTGCAACACCGCCGGCGGCAGCCACCACGCCTTCGCCGACCACGGCGCGGGCTTCTGCCTCTTCAACGACGTCGCCGTGGCGATCCGCGCGCTGCGCGCCGAGGGGCTGATCGGGCGGGCGCTGGTGGTCGATCTCGACGTCCACCAGGGCGACGGGACGGCGGCGATCTTCCGGGGCGACCCGGACGTCTTCACCTTCTCCGTCCATTGCGAGGCCAACTATCCGCACCGCAAGGGCGCGAGCGACCTGGACGTGGGCATCCCGCCGGGCACCGGCGATGCAGTCTATCTCTCGGTGGTGGAGACCCATCTCCCCGCCCTGCTGGCCCGGCACCGGCCGGACATCGTGTTCTACAACGCCGGCGTCGACCCTCATGTCGAGGACGCGCTCGGCCGGCTGAGCCTGGGCGACGCGGGGCTCGCCCGGCGCGACCGCTTCGTGATCGAGACCTGCCGCGGGGTGGGCGCACCGACGGCTTGCGTCGTGGGCGGCGGCTACGCGGACGACGTGGACCGCCTGGCGCGCCGCCATGCCGGCCTCCACCGCGCCGCGGCGGCCGTCGCGGCGCGGGCCGGGGCCGCGGGGAGGGGCGGATGAAGGCGGCGGTGATCCACGGTTACGGCGAGGCGTTCGACACCCTCGTTTACGAAGACGCGCAGACGCCGGCCGCCGGCCCCGGCGAGGTCGTGATCAAGGTCCATGCCTGCGGCGTGAACCATTGCGACACCGATCTTCGCAAGGGCCTCTTCGGCGTGGAGAGCGCGATGCCCCACGTCATGGGGGTCGACGCCGCGGGCGCGGTCGTCGAAACGGGCGCCGGCGTCACGCGCTTCGCGGCGGGCGACCGGGTGGCGCCCCATTTCATGCTGAACTGCGGCGTCTGCGCGCTTTGCCTCGACGGCCGCGAGAATCTCTGCGCCGATGCCGACGTGCTCGGGGTCACCGTCTGGGGCGGCTATGCGGAGTATCTCAAGGTGCGGGAGGCGCATCTCGTCCGCCTGCCCGACGCGCTCTCCTACGAGGACGCGGTGGCCGGGCAGATCCCCTTCGCCACCGCCTGGGAAGCGCTGATCGAGGTGGCGCGGCTCGGGCCCGGCGAAACGGTCCTGGTGACCGCCGCCGGCGGCGGCGTCGGCTCAGCGGCCGTGCAGATCGCCAAGCTCGCCGGCGCGCGGGTGATCGCCGCCGCCGGTGCGGACGAGAAGCTCGAAAAGGCGCGCGCCCTCGGCGCCGACGAGACGATCAACTACGCGCGCGAGGACATCGGCGCCGCGGCCCGGCGGCTGACCGGCGGCAAGGGGGTGGATGCGGCGCTGGAAATGACCGGGGGCGCGATCCTCGTCCGCTCGATCGACGCGCTCGCCGCCGGCGCGCGGCTCGCCACCATCGGCGCCCACGGCGGCGAGCGGGTGGAGATCGATTTCGTCGATCTCTTCCGCAAGCACGTCACGCTCCACGGCTGCGGCCGCTCGACCAAGGCGCAGGTGCGGCGGGTGCTCGAGCTGATGGCGGCAGGCGCGCTCGCGCCCGTCATCCACCGCGCCTTCCCCCTTCGCGACGCGCCGGCCGCGCATGCGCTCATGGAAAGCCGCGATTTCTTCGGCCGCATGATCCTGCGGCCCTGAGCCGTGTCCCTCCTTCCGTGGTCCGACCGCCGCCGCGCACGACATTCGCGACGCTTGCGTGCGAAGTCGGGTAGGCGATAGCTTGGGATGGCGTCGCCGGGCGGCGCGAACGGTTCGGGTCGGACGGTTTCTTGAGGGAGGTTCCGAGGATGGTTGGGAGCTCTGACGGCAGGCGTTTTTTCCTTCCCCCCCCCCCCCCCCCCGCATGGGTTGCCGGCATGAAGGCCCGCCTTCCGGACGCGGCGGGCGGGAAGCCGGCCATGCGCGTTTCTGGCGCGCTGGGGGCCGCGCTGCTGGCGGCGGCGTTGCTCCTCGCGCCGGGGGACGCGCGGGCGATACAGGAATGCGGGGCCGCGAGCCTTAACGCCGTCGTCACCTGCTCGGGCGCGTCGTATCCCGACGGCATCTTCTACGGGGGAGCGGACACGGGCCGGTGGCTGCAGGGCAACAACCGTATCAACGTCCCGGGCAGCGCCGGCGCGACGACCACGATCACGGCCACGACCGATGGCACGAGCACGCAGTCGGTCGGCGTCTACGCGCGCGGCGGCACGGGCTCGAACGACTGGGCCCATATCATCATCGGGGGCGAGACGGACGGGACCCCCCACGTCGTGAACATCGTCCAGGGGACGAGCACGAACACCGACACCGACCGGAACAACGGCGTGTACTTCCGGACGGACGTACAGAGCGTCAACAATTCGGCGGCGACGACGATAGAACTGAGGCGCGGGGTGACCATCGGCTCGGCGGCCGCCCCGATGAAGCAGAACGGCCTCTGGGCGGTGCTGGGCGGCTCCGGAGGCCGAGGCTCCGGCCCGGCCACCATCACCAGCGCGGCGCCGATCTTCGCCGCCAAGAGAGGCATTCTGTTCGCGAGGAACGTCTCGAACATCACCGGGGCGACGACGATCACGAACAACGGCGACATCAGCTCGGGGGAGGAGGGCATCTACCTGTGGTACAGCCGGGTCGTCGCGCCTTGGGTGAGCGCCCCCCTGTCCACCCTGAACACCTTCACCGGCGGCGCGACGATCACCAACACGGGCGACATCGCGGTGTCGGGCGCGGACAAATACGGCATCGTCATGAACTACCGGGGCATCGGCGCCGCCGAGGTCGACAACGAGGGCGACATCGACGCGCCGCTGGGGTCGGGCATTCATCTCGTCCACGCCAACGGCGACTCCAGGCTGACGAACAACGGCGCCGCCACGCTGACGAACCGCGGCGCCGTCAGCGCGGCCACCCTCGGCCTCCGGCTCGAAAAGCACAGCGGCGCCGGCGCGACGACCCTCACCAACAGCGGCGACGTGACGGTGACGGCCGACGCGGCGGCGGGCGCGGGGCACGCCATCTGGCTGACGGAGAACGGCAGCGGCGCCGTGACGATCACCAACAGCGGCGATCTCAGCTCGAAGAACCACGCCCTCTACGCCGTCATGGGCGCGGCGAAGACGGCCGCCCTCACGCTCACGAACTCCGGCGCCGTCGCGTCGGAGGACGGGGACGGCATCCGGCTCGCGCGGGGCGCCGAGGGCGACGTCACGGTCACGAACAGCGCCGACGTCTCGGGGCGGTGGCACGGCGTCTACGTCGGCAGGGCGGCGCGGATCGACTTCGACCAGACGGCGGGGACGATTTCGGGCCGCACGGGCGTCTACCTCCAGGTCACGCGCGAAAACGCCATGGGTGATACGCGCAGCGTGGACAGCGACGGGAATCACGTTCCCGCGATCGACGTCGACTGGGCGGGAGGAAGCATCGCGCGCGGGACGGCGGAGAACGACCGGGGCCGCTTCCGGGCGGCGAGCGCCGCGCAAGCGCTCTCCTTCGACCAGGAGTCGGCGGCCGTGAAGGCCGTCGCGGAGTCCGTCCGCTGGGGCGCGGCGGCGGGCATCGAGGCGCACGCCCTGTCCTGGCGCGACGTGGCGGCGCAGGCGGCCAAGGGCGACGACCCGGGCGCGTTCGCGGACAACGCGGCGCAGCTAACGGCCGTGCCGACGGGTGCCACCGCCAGCGGCAACGCCTACGTCAAGCAGCTCCGGGCGGCGCTCGACAACGACGACCTCGCGGTCGCGGCGGCGGTCTTCGAGGCCATCGACTCGACCGCGACCAGCCTAGCCGACGTGACGGACGCGGAGATCGTGGCGTATCTCCAAACGAACGACGGGGCCACCAGAACCCTGCTGCGGAACATCCTGGCGCAGGGCCTCTCGGACGCTGAGAAGGCCGTGCTGCGGGCGGTGGCGGCGGGCGACGCCACGGCCCTCACCAGCGCGCTCAACGATGCGGACGCGGGCTTCCCCAGCGACTACAAGGCGGCGGTGCAGGCGCTGCTGGGCCGCTACAACCTGGACGACGTCCGCATCGCCATGACGGGCGGCTCCATCGACTCGCGGGGCGACGGCATCCGCGCCTACTACGCGACGCCGAACGACAGCAACGGCGCCATCAGCGTCACCGTCGGCGCGGGCGCGACCGTGACCGGCGGCGCGGCGGGCGTCCACGTCGCCAACGCGGGACCGGGCCTGATGGTGGCCAAGAAGTACACCTACGGCTTCGGCATGAACGATGGCGCTACTGCCGACGACCTCGTGGCGGCGACGCACGGCGAGGGCGCGGATGCGGTCGCCCTGCGCAACCAGCTCGTCACCGTCGCCGGCGCGGTGACCGGGGGGACGGACGCGGCGGTTCGCCTCTCGGGCGGCGGCGCGGTCATCGTCATGGAGGGGGGCAGCGCTCATGCCGGTTCCTCGGGCGTGGGCGTTCTGGCGGACGGCCCGGCGCTCGTGTACGTCGACGGCGAGGTGAGGGGCGGCGCGGGCGGCGCTGCGGCGGTGCATCTGAGCGGCGGCGGCAGCGTCACGGTGGGTCCGAACGGGCGCGTGCAGGCCGACGGCGCCGACAACGCCATCCGGGGCGGCGCCACCGACGAGACCATGGTGGCCCTGACCCTGGCCTCCGAGCGCCTGGTCCCGTACCGGGAGGACCTGATCACCCAGGTGGACGGCTCCCTTGCGGGCGTCGACAGCGCCCGTCTCCGCGAGGACCGGGACGGCGTACCCACCGGTTACTCCCAGGAGCTGCGGATCACCGGCAACGGCCTGCTGGACACCAGCAAGTTTCCCTCGCGGCCGGCGCCGCCGTCCTCCTCCTGCCCGGAGGCGGCGGACGGACGCTGCGACATCGACCAGGGGGAGACGATCTCGGATCGCCGCACGGGCGTCTACGCCGCGGTCCCGCGCGCCAGCGCGCCGGGCGAGACGCGCGCGGCGGTGGCCCAGCCGCTGATCGACGTCACCTGGACGGGGACATTCTCGCACGCGGAGGGGTCCTCCGACGAGGGCCGCTTCACGGCGGAGAGCGCCGGGGAGGCGCTCGCCTTCGACCGGGAGGCGTCGGCCGGGAAGGCGGTCGAGAAGACCATCCGCTGGGACGCGCCGGCGGGCATCGAGGCGCATGCCCTGTCCTGGCGCGACGTGGCGGCGGAGGTGGCCAAGGGCGACGATCCAGGCGAGATCGCGGACGCCGCGGCGCAGACGGCGGCCGTGCCGACGGGCGCCACCGCCGACGACAACGCCTACGTCGCGCAGTTCAAGGCGGCGCTCGGAAACGAGGAAGTCGCGGTCGCGGCGGCGGTCCTGGAGGCCATCAAGACGGGCGCGACCAGCCCGGACGACGTGATGGACGCGGACGTCGTGGCGTACCTCCGGACGGACGACGCGGTCACGAGAGCCCTGCTGCGCAACGTGCTGGCGCAGAGCCTCTCGGACAAGGAGAAGGCGGTGCTGCGGGCGGTGGCGACGAACGACGGCCTCGACGCCGCGCTCGACGACCCGGACGCGGGCTTCTCCGACGCCTACAAGACCGCGGTGCGGGCGCTGCTGGAGCGCTACAACCTGGGCGACGTCCGCGTGAACATGACGGCCGGCTCCATCGATTCGCGCGGCGACGGCATCCGCGCCTACTACGCGACGCCCCACGCCATGAACGGCGGCATCAACGTCACCGTGGCCGCGGGCGCGAGCGTGACCGGCGCCAAGGCGGGCGTCTACGTCGCCAACGCGGGGCCGGGCCTGAGGTTGGAAAAGAAGTACACGCCCGGCTTCGCCGAAGGCGATGATCCCGATGAAGTCGTGGCGGTGACGCGCGGCGAGGGCGCGGATGCGGTTCCCCTGCTCGACCAGCGCGTCAAAGTTGAGGGTACGGTGACCGGGGGGACGGACGCGGCGGTCCACCTCTCGGGCGGTGGCGCGGTCATCGTCGAGAAGGGCGGCAGGGTGCTTGCCGGCGCTTCGGGCGTGGCCATTCTGGTGAACGATCCGGGTCCGGCGCTCATATACATCGACGGCGAGGTGAGGGGCGGTGTGGGCGGCGCCGCGGCGGTGCATCTGACCGGCGGCGGCAACGTCGTCATCGGCCTGAACGCGAATGTGGATCCCAACGGCGCCGACAACGCCATCCAGGGCGGCGGCCCCGACGGGCCCGAGGTGGACATAATCTGGGTCATCGCCAGCCAGAACAAGGCCGACGTCGATGCGGCGCATGAGCGGGTGAAGGGCTCCTTTGATGGAGTGGGCGCCGAGACTTACCGCGAGGACCGGAACGGCAGGCCTACCGGTTACACAGACGAGGTAAGGCGCAACCCCGACGGCACGGCGGACACCAGCAGGTTCGAGCTCGACGTCCCGGAGGACGGCGAGCCCGGGCGCGGGGGCGGCGGGATGGCGTTCTCCTGCGCGGGTGCGGGGGATCGTCGCTGCCGCTTGTACGAGGCGCTGCCCTCGATGCTGCTGGCGATGAACGCTCCGCCTTCCTACGCGGAGCGGACGTCGGCGGCGCGGGACGGCAACGGCGGCTGGGCGCGCGTGGAGGCGGCGCGGGGCAAGTGGCAGGCGAGGAAGGCGACGACCGGGACGCTCGCCTACGACCACCGCCGGAGCATGGTGCATGCGGGCGTCGATTTCATCGCGGGCGAGAGCGCCCGGGTGGGCGCGTCGATGCACGCGCTCAAGGGCAAGGCGGAGATGGCCGGCGTGGGCTCGGTCAAGCTGAACGGCATGGGGGGCGGCCTCTCCGCTACCTGGCTGGCCGGGGGCTTCTACGTGGACGCGCAGGCGGCGATGACGCTGTACGACGTCGACGTCGAGTCGTACACGCACGGCAGGATGACGAAGGAGGATGTCTCGGGCGCGGGGTATGCGCTGGCCGTGGACGTGGGCAGGCGGATGCCCGTGGGAGGGATGTTCGTGACGCCGCGCGCAGGCTTGGTCTGGTCGAAGGTCGATCTGTCTGAATTCACGGACATGGAGAGGGCCGGCGGCTCTCGGGCGCGGGTATCGATGACGTCGGTGGAGGACGTGGACAGCGTGAAGGGCCGGTTGGGGGTGATGCTGAAGACGGAGATGGGTTCGGGAGATGGCGCGGTGTTCGGCTCGCTGGACGTGGAACGGGAGTTTTCAGACGAGACGGCGGTGAAGGTCGGCGAGGAGGTTCTGAAGACGGAGGCTCGTCCGACGGCGGTGCGTCTGGGCCTCGGAGGGGCGTTCAGGGTGGACGAGAACACCCAGGTGCGGGCGACGGCGGGCTACCGGACGAGCGGAGGTGGCATGAGCGAATACAGCGGAGGGCTGGAGTTGCAGGTGCAGTTCTAAGCACAAGCCACAAAGCCAAGGCACAGGCGCGCGGACTCGATGGCCCGCGCGCTCTTTGCATCGTGCCCGCGGTGAAACGGCGTGCCGCGAAGGCCACCACCGAGGCCCGTCCATATCGATGCCGAGACCCCGCGCAGCCGGCTTGGAAAGCGGACGCAACCGGGCCAAGCAGGTCGGTGCGGGCCGTGCGGGCGCCGCGGGCGCGCGTTCGGCGGCGGGGTTCCCTTGTGGACCGGGCCGGGCCGAAAGCGTGCTTCAGACGGGCCGCGCCTCCTGGAGGACGCCGCCCAGGCGGAGCGGGTCAATGCTGCGCGCGCGGCCAGTCTCGTCGTCGGTTTCGACCAGGACGGCGCAGAGGGTGGCGGCGCCCTGCGCCGGTTCGGCGCGCCTGCCCGGGCGCTTGCGCACGAAGCGGGCGAGCGGCGCCTCGACGGCGAGGCCGATGATCGACTCGTAACTCCCGCACATGCCGACGTCCGAGAGATAGGCCGTGCCGCCCGGCAGGATGCGGTGGTCGGCGGTGGGCACGTGGGTGTGCGTGCCGACCACCAGCGAGACCTTGCCGTCGGCGTGGTAGGCGAGCGCCTGCTTCTCGCTCGTCGCCTCGCCGTGGACGTCGAGGACGATGGCGTCGACCGAATGGCCGAGGCGGTACTCCCGCAGCGCCTCCTCGACGCAGGCGAAGGGTTCGCCGATCGGGTCCATGAAGAGCTGGGTGAGCACCTGGAAGACGAAGACCGTTCGGCCGTCGCGGGTTCGCACCAGCGCGCCGCCGCTTCCCGGCGTGCCCTTCGGATAGTTGCGGGCGCGGATCAGCTTGCGGTCGCCCTCGATATGGCGTTCGGTCCCGCGTTGGTCCCAGGCGTGGTTCCCGAGGGTGATCACGTCCGCGCCCACCTGGTAGAGGGCGCGGCAGATCTCCGCCGTGATGCCGAAGCCGCCGGCGGCGTTCTCGCCGTTGACGATGACGACATCGAGCTTCAGCTCCTCGCGCAGGCCGGGCAGGCGCTCGGCGAGAACGTCCCGCCCGGCGCGGCCGACGACGTCGCCGCAGAAAAGGATGCGCATCGGGGCGACGCCCTCCCCCTCTCAGGCGCCGTCGCGGGGGACCGGCATGGCACCGCGCTCGGTCACGATCCAGTCCAGAGGCTCGTCATGCGCGGCCCGCGGCAGGCCCGACACCAGCTGCCCGGTATAGGCCATGCCGACGGCGACCACCGGGCGGGCGCGCCGCAGCGCGCGAAGCGCGCGGTCGTAATAGCCGCCGCCGTAGCCCAGGCGGTAGCCGTCCCGGTCGTAGGCGACGAGGGGCACGAGGAGGTGAGTCGGCTGAACGGGAGACGCGCTCGCCGGCGGCTCCGGCACGCGGAAGGGCCCCGCCGACAGGGCGGCGCCGGGCGTCCAGGAGCGGAACGCGAGCGGCAGGCCCCTGCCCGTTACGGCGGGCAGGCAGCAGACGAAGCCGGCGCCCGCCAGCCGCGCAAGCAGCGGCATGGCGTCGATCTCGTCGCGGATCGGGCAGTAGCCGGAAACGACCGCGCCGGGGGGCGTGGAGACGGCGGCCAGATAGTGGTTGGCGGCCCGGACGCCGGCGCCGGGGCCGGCGGCGCGGCGCGCCGAACGCCGCCGGGCCAGCGCGTATTCGCGCAGCGCACGCTTGCGGTCCCCGACGTCGGCGCTATGAGACACGGCCCGTCCCCGGCGAGAGAGGACGGCCCCGCCTGGACCGTCGCGCCCAGAGCTTCCTCCGGGCCGATGTGACCAGGGGGGCGCCGTGGTGCCGGGACCGCGGCCCCGGCAGGAACAGCTCCCGTGAAGCATATATTGGCCGCGGGAAACAGTCGGCGCGACGAAGCCGGCAGCAGCCGTCCGCCGCGCACTCTAGTCGTTCTCCAGGCGCCCGGCAACGCTCTCGATCCGTGCGGCGAGCGCCTCGACCAGCGGCGCGAACTCGCCTTCGAGCTCGGCCATCTCGTCGGCGACGACGAGGCTGGTCATGACCAGAAGACGCGCCTCGCCGACCTCGCCCACGGCGGCCGCGAGCGCGCGCGCCTTCCGATCGACATAGGCCGCGAGCGTGGCGACGTGTTCCTCCTGGCCGTCGTCGCAGGTGATCGGGTAGCGCCGCCCGCCGACGGTGACCGCCACCTCGCCCACCGCCTAAGGCTCCAGAATCGCGCGCAGCCTGCCGATCGCCTCGTCCAGGCGCCCGGCGACCGACTCGTTGACCGCCCGCACCGCCGAGCAATCCTCGCGGGCTTTCGCGAGTGCCGCATCGAACCGCCGCCCCTTCGCCTCGAGAGCCTCGTCGAGCCGGTCCACGGCCCGTTCCAGCCTGGCACTCGCCTCCCTCAGCTTGGACATGGCGAATGGAGAAGGCCGTCAGTTGGGGACGCTCGTCTCGACCAGCGCCCAGTTGGGGTCGCTGGAGCGGGTGTTGCGCGCGAAGGTCCAGATATCGGTGATCCGCTCGATCAGGCTCGGGTCCCCGTCGACGGTGCCGCCTTCCTTGTCGCGGGTCACGTTGACCTGCTGGCTCACGAATTTCACCGTCACCCGGGCGGCGCTGCCGCGCAGTTCGGCACCAAGAATCTCCACCTTGTCGAGGGCCACGATCGTCGTCTCGCGCGTGTGGCCCGCCTCCATCCGGTCGCGGATCGCGGCGGCGAACTCGTCGTAGACGTCGTCTCCGAGCAAGGGCCTCAGGACCGGCGTCTCACCCTTGGCGAAGGCCTCGACCACCATCTCGAACGCCGCCTGGGCGCCTTCGAGGAAGCGGCGCGGCGCGAAATCGCGGTCCGCCCCCCCGATTTGCTCGAGAGCGGTGCGCAGCCTGACTGCGGCCTCGTCCTCCTCCGGCGCCGGGGAGGGATCCGCCGGGCGCGGCCCGCCCGCCGCGGCCGGACTCGCCGCGCCGCCCTCGGCCGGCTCCCTCTCCGGCCAGCGCCGCTCCGGCAGATGCACAACCTCGCTCTGGTTCTCCTCACGCGCCTTCTCGGCCTCGGCGAAACGATCCGGATGGCGCTGACGCTGGTGGCCGGTGCGGCGCCCGAGGACGCCACGCAGACGCAGGATGATGAAGATCGCGATCAGAGCGAAGAATATGATGTCGTAGAACTGGAAACCGTCGGACATGGTCCCGGACCTTGTGGGCGACCGAGCTTCCGGCGCACAATGGGTGCCGCGCCCCGCGCGCGGCCCGTGGGAGCCGGCGCGGGGCCGACGCAATGCGGAAGGCAGGATAGAGAGAGCACCGCACAAACGCAAGCGCGTGTCCCCGTTCGACGCACGCGAGACACCGGACGGGACGGGCGACCCGAGTCTCGCATGCGCCTGAACCGGGGCGGCACGGAGCGATCATGGTTCCTTTCCTCCTCCTGCTGGCGGTCCCCGCCGGCGAGATCGTCGTTTTCATCGAGGTCGGCGGCATCGTCGGGACATGGCCCACGATCGGCGCGATCCTGGGCACGGCCTTCGCCGGCGGCGCGCTCCTCCGCCGGCAGGGCCTTCGGACGCTGGCGCTGGCGCGGCGGCAACTCGCGGCGCACCAGTCGCCGGCGGCCGAACTGGCGGAATACGCGGGGCTGGCGCTTTCCGCGGTCCTGCTGCTCCTGCCCGGCTTCTTCACCGACGCCCTGGGAATCGCGCTGCTGTTCCCGCCGCTCCGCCGCGCGCTTCTCCGCACCGTCCTCGCCCGGGTCGCCGCGGGCGCACGGCGCGGGCCGGCGCGGGGCGGCGGCGGGACGACGGTCATCGACGGCGAATACAGCGTGCTGGACGAGGGCGACGAGGCGCGGGCGGCGGCCGCCCGGCACGATCTCGGCGCCGCGCCGCAAGGAGACGGGCGATGACGGACACCCCATCGACGGCGGAAGCCGAAGGCGCGGCGGCCGGGCGAAAGGCGCGGCCGCAGATCGGCATACGGTCGCAATACGTCAAGGACCTGTCGTTCGAGAACCCGGCCGCCCCCGGGCGTCCGGCGCAAGCCGAGGGGGCGCCCGACATCGGCGTCGATGTGCAGGTCGAGGCGCGGCCGCTGGCCGACGGAAGCTATGAAGTCTCCCTCAAGATCACCGCCGACGCGCGGCGGGACAAGGCGCCGGTCTTCCTTCTGGAACTGACCTATGACGGCGTGTTCACCTTCGTCGACGTGCCGAAGGAGGCGCTGGAGCCGGCGCTCCTGGTCGAGTGCCCGCGCCTGATCTTCCCCTTCGCCCGCCGCGTCGTGGCCGACGTCACCCGCGACGGTGGCTTCCCGCCGCTGCTGCTGACGCCGATAGACTTCCTCGCCCTCTACCGGGGCCGCCGCACCCAGGCGCCGCCGAGCGAAGCGAACGGCGGCGGAGACGCCTGACGCCGCCGCGCCGTCAGGCGCTCCAGATCGGGTCCTTCAAGGTGGCGACGAAGGCGGCGTGGGCCGCCGCCTCCTCGGGCGTCGGGCGGTGCGGGGGGCGTTCGCGCGCCCGCGCCGCGGACGAGGCCGAACCGGCGGCAAGGGCGGGCAGGGAACGGGCGAGGCCCAGAGCCGGCTGCCGGCCGCCGATCAGCTCGAGATAGACCTCCGTCAGGAGCTCGGCGTCGAGCAGCGCGCCGTGCCTGGTGCGCATCGACCGGTCGATCCCGAAGCGCTTGCAGAGCGCGTCCAGGCTCGCCGGGGCGCCGGGGAACTTGCGCCGCGCGAGGGTGAGCGTATCCACCGCGCGGTCCGGCGGGAGCGGCGCGCGCCCGATCCGTTCGAGCTCGGCGTTGAGGAAGCCGAGATCGAACGCCGCGTTGTGGATCACCAGCTTGGCGTCGCCGATGAAATCCAGGACCGCGTCCGCCTCCTCCGCGAACCGCCGGTGGCCCGAGAGGAACGCCCGCGTCAGCCCGTGGATGCGCTCCGCCTCCTCCGGCATGTCGCGCTCCGGATCGAGATAGCGCTGGAACGTCCGGCCGGAGGGGATGTGGTTGACCAGCTCGACGCCGCCGACCTCGACGATCCGGTGACCCCCCGAGGGCTCCAGGCCGGTGGTTTCGGTATCGAGGACGACCTCACGCATGGCCGCCGCCCGTGGGGCCGGGGGACGCCGGCCAGCACCGCGGCCAGCGCCGGCCGCGGCGCGCCAGCACCCGCGCGGCGACCCGGCGCGCCGCCAGACGCGCGGCCCGCCTGTCGAGGCCGGTCGGGATCACGAAATCGGCGCGCCGGCGCTTGTCCCTGTCCGACAGCTGCCGACCGAGGATGGCCGACAGCCGCGCCCCCGTCATCCGGCCCCGGCGCATCACCCGCGCCCGCTGCACGAAGCCGGGCGCCGAGACCACCACCGTCGCGTCGCAGCGCGTCTCGCCCCCGGTCTCGAAAAGCAGCGGCACGTCCAGGACGGCGAGGCGGCGGCCGCGCCCCCGGCAGGCGAGCAGGAAGCCGCGCTCCCCCGCCCGCACCAGCGGGTGCAGGAGCGACTCCAGCCGGGCCAGGGCGGCGGCGTCGGCGAAGACGCGCGCGGCGAGCGCGGAGCGGTCGACCCCCGAAGCCGGGCAGCCGTCGCGGGCGACGCCGGGGAAGGCCGCGAGCACCGGAGCGACCCCCGCCCCGCCCGGACCGAGCAGACGGTGGACCGCCGCGTCGGCGTCGTAGACCGCCGCGCCGGCCGCCCGGAAGGCGGCGGCCACGGTGGTCTTGCCCATGCCGATCGAGCCGGTGAGGCCGAGCACGACCATCGTCAAAGCCCCTCGGCGACGAAGGCGCGCAGCGCCGACGTCGGCTCCGCCGGGGCACCGAACCACGCGGCGAAGCCCGGACGCGCCTGGTGGATCAGCATCCCGAGGCCGTCCACCGCCGGGTTGCCCCGTGCCCGCGCCGCCGCCAGCAACCCGGTTTCGAGGGGCGCATACACCAAGTCGTAAACCGCCGCCTCGGGCGGCAAGCGGGCGAGGTCGACGGCGAGCGTCGGGCGGCCGGCCATGCCGAGAGTCGTCGCGTTGACCAGCAATCCGCAGCCGTCGAGAGCGCCGGCGCGGGCGCGCCACGGAAGCGGCCGGACGGCGCCGCCGAAAGCGTCGGCGAGCGCAGCGGCGCGGTGCGGCGTGCGGTTGACCACGCGGATCTCCGCCACCCCCTCCGCGGCCAGCGTCGCGACCACGGCGCGCGCCGCGCCGCCCGCGCCCAGCACGACGGCCGGTTCGTCGGCCCGCCATGCGGGCACGGTTTCCCGCAAGTGGCGCATGAAACCCAGGCCGTCGGTGTTGTCGCCGGCAAGCGCGCCGTCCTCCCCCACGGTCACGGTATTCACGGCGCCGACCCGCCGCGCGGCTTCCGAGAGCGAACCCATATGGGCGAGCGCGGCTTCCTTGTGAGGCGCCGTCAGGTTGCAGCCGCGCAAGCCGAGAAGCGGCAGGGCGGCCAGCGCCGTCCCGAGCGCGTCGGGGGGAACGGCCAGCGGCACATAGGCGCCGTCCACCCCCGCCTCTCGCAGCCAGTAGCCGTGAATACGGGGCGAGCGGGAGTGCGCCACGGGCCAACCCATGACGCCGGCGAGACGCGCGGCGCCTGAGAGGATCATGCCGTCACCACCCCATGCTCGCGCAGGAAGGCGAGAAGCGACAGCAACGGCATGCCGAGGATCGAGAACCAGTCGCCCTCGATGTCGGCGAAGAGCTGCGCCCCGAGGCCCTCCGCCTCGTAGCCGCCGACGCAGCGCAGGATGCCGGTGCCTGCGCGCGCGAGGTATTCGTCCAGAAAGGCGTCGGAGAAGGCCCGCATGGTCAGTCGCGCAGACGCCACCGTACCCCATATCTCCGCCCGATCGCAGGCGACGGAAACGGCTGTGACGAGCGCGTGGCGGCGGCCCCGAAGCCGGCGCAACTGCGCCCGCGCGTCGGCCATGTCCACCGGCTTGTCGAACCACTCCCCTTCACACACGAGCAGCTGGTCGGCACCGACGACATAAGCGCTGGGCCGCTGCGCGCTCACCCGGCAGGCCTTGAGAGTGGCGAGCGCCCTCGCCGTCGCCCCTCCGTCCGGGTCCTCCGCCCGCATAGCCCGCTTGACCTCGCCTTCGTCCACCCGCGCCGGCTCGACCGCGAAAGAAAGCCCTGCCGCGCGCAGCATCGCCGCCCGCGCCTCGGCGGAGGAAGCCAAAACCAGCCGCGCTCCGCCCGCCTTCCCGCCGGGTGCCGTTTCCGCCTCGGCCATCGGAGAATCGCCCCCCTCCCCGCCATGCCGGGGAGGATACACGGTTCACTCCCTCCCTTGGAGGCGACGGTCGTGAAGCTGGAGGATCGCCGCCGCGGTTTCCTCGATCGAACGGCGGCTCACGTCGATGACCGGCCAGGACGCCCTGGCGAAAAGCCGCCGCGCCTCCCGAACCTCCTCTTCCACCCGCAGCGGATCGACGTAGCCGGTCTCACCGGTCTCACCGATCATGCACATCCGGTTGCGGCGAACGTCGATCAACCGGCCGGGGTTGCAGGTCAGGGCCACCACGAACGCGCCGGCGAGCGCCTGCAACTCCGGCGGCAGCGGACAGCCCGGCACCACCGGCACGTTGGCCGCCTTGAGCCCCCGGTTGGCGAGGTAGAAGCAGGTCGGCGTCTTCGACGTCCGCGACACTCCCACGACCACGACATCGGCTTCATGGAGCGTGGCGAGCGCGCATCCGTCGTCGTGGCCCAGGGCGTAGCCCATGGCCTCGATACGACGCGCGTAGCCGGCGTCCATGACGTGTTGCCGGCCAGGCTGGTTGCGGCTTTCGATCCCGAGAAAGCCGGCGAGCGCCGCCACCGCCATGTCGAGCAGCGGAACGCAGGGCATGGCGAGCCGCCGGCACTCTGCCTGCAGCAGCGCGCGGAGCCCGACGTCGACCATGGTGAACATCACGACTCCGGGGTTGGCCGCGACATGAGCAAGGACACGCCGCAATTGATCTTCCGTCCGCACCAGCGACCACAGATGCTCGACCACCCCGACACCCTGGAACTGCGCCACCGCCGCCCGCGCCACGGTGATGCAGGTCTCGCCCGTGGCGTCCGAGATCAGATGCAAGTGGAAGCTCCGCGACGACCCGGTCACACCCCGTCTCCATGGACAAACTCGTCCGGGCGGCGGGCAACGACGACCGCCGGCCGGTTATGCCCAGCCTATCAGATCGCGCTTCGGGACAAGCAGAACAGCGGGGACAACACCCGGAAGCCGCCGTGATGGAGCGTCGCTCCCCACAATCCCCACTCTCCCGACCCGGCAGTGGCCGCCGCAGGCGAGCGGCCCGCAGGAACTTCTCCACCGAGCCCGGTCCCGGCGCATCCGAGCGGCGGCACACTGGCATAACCCGGTGTCTCCCACCGGGATCACCGCGTTTCCACTTTCTACATCAACAACTCTTTTCTAGAATCACGCGCTTATTGTTCTGGAACGCTGAAGACCGTGGATAACCGAGCCAAGCCGCTCCTTGCGGCACTGCGCGGCGAAATACGCCGGCCGGTTCCGTTGTGGCTGATGAGGCAGGCGGGCCGCTATCTTCCCGAATATCGGGCGATGCGGGAAAGCGCCGGTTCCTTCTTCGACCTGTGTTACGACCCCGCTCGCGCCGTGGAGGCGAGCCTCCAGCCCGTCCGTCGTTTCGGACTCGACGGCGCGATCCTGTTCTCCGACATCCTGGTGGTCGCGGACGCGCTCGGGGTAAAGACGGCTTTCGTCGAGGGCGAAGGGCCGCGCCTCGAGCCGCTCCGTGAGGGCGGCCCGACTCCGGCCTTCGATCCGCGGCGGCAGCGCCGCCGTCTGGCTCCGGTCTACGAGGCGATGGGACGACTGGCTGATGCCGTGCCCGCCGACGTGACCGTCATCGGTTTTGCGGGCGCGCCGTGGACCCTCGCCACCTATATGATCGAGGGTGGCGGCAGCCGGGATTTCGCCGCCGCGAAGGGATGGGCCTACCGCGATCCGGTGGGGTTCGAGAGGCTGGTGGAGACGCTGTGTCGGGCCGTCGCGGCGCATCTGGTGGCGCAGTTGGACGCCGGCGCCGAGGCCGTCCAGCTCTTCGACAGTTGGGCCGGGGTGCTTCCGGAAGCGGCCTTCGCGCGCTGGTGCGTCGGCCCGACCGAGCGGATCGTGGCGGAGGTGAAGGCGGCACACCCGAAGGCGCCGGTCATCGGCTTCCCGCGCGGCGCGGGGATGCTCTATGAACGTTTCGTGGAGTCGACCGGTGTGGACGCGATCTCCATCGATAGTGCGGTGCCGCCGGCCTGGGCGGCGGAAAGGTTGCAGCCCCGCTGCGCCGTCCAGGGGAATCTCGATCCGGCGGCGCTTCTGGCCGGCGGTGTCGCCCTGAAGCGGGAGAGCGCGCGTATCCTCGATGCCCTGGGGCACGGGCCGTTCGTCTTCAACCTCGGAGAGGGAGTGCTGCCTCCGACCCCGCCGGCGCATGTCGCGGCCCTGCGGGATGCCGTCCGGCGCTGGCTTGGCGATAACCCGTGAGTCGCGTGGCGGTCGTCCTCTTGAATCTTGGCGGGCCGGACTCGCCGGCAGCGGTGGAGCCGTTCCTGCGTAACCTCTTCGAGGATCCGGCGATTCTGCGTCTGCCCGCTCCGCTTCGTCGGCTTCTGGCGCGGCTGATCGCGAAGCGGCGCGGGCCGGAGGCGCGGGCGATCTACCGTCGGATAGGCGACCGCTCGCCTCTCCTCGCCGAGACGGAGGCGCAGGCGCGGGCGCTGCGGGAAGAGCTGGCCGGTCTCGGGGCGGTCGAGGTCGTCATCGCCATGCGTCACTGGCACCCGACGAGCGGTGAGGCGGCGCGCCGGGTCGCTTCCTTCCGGCCGGACCGCATCGTCCTGCTGCCTCTCTTCCCGCAGTTCTCCACGACGACCACGGCGTCGTCCCTGGGCGCCTGGGAAGCGGCGGCGCGAGGCGCGGGGCTTTTCGCGCCGACTGGCACCGTCTGTTGTTATCCGGGAGCGCCGGGGTTGGTCGAGGCGCATGCCGCGCTGATCGAGCCGCTGCTGGACGCCGCCGCCGCGCAGGGACCACCGCGTCTCCTGTTCTCGGCGCACGGTTTGCCGAAGCGGGTGGTCGCCGCCGGCGATCCTTATCGCTGGCAGGTCGAGGAAACCGCCAGGGGGATCGTGAAACGGCTCGGCCGGGAAGGACTCGACTGGACGGTCTGCTACCAGAGCCGGGTGGGTCCGTTGGCTTGGCTCGGCCCTTCGACGCCGGAGGAAATCGCGCGCGCGGGCCGCGACCGGGTTCCCCTGGTGGTTGCGCCGGTTGCCTTCGTGTCCGAGCATGCGGAGACCCTGGTGGAACTGGACATGACCTGCCGCGCCCTCGCCGAGGAAGCCGGTGTTCCGCGTTACGAGCGCGTCCCCGCGCTCGGCGCGCATCCGGCGTTCATCGCGGCGCTGGCGGGCTTGGTGCGCGCCGCGGCCGTGCGGGCCGGTGTCGCTCCCGGCGGAGGGGAAGGCCGGCGCTGCCCCGCCCCCCATCGCCGCTGTCCGCTGGCGCCCCGGTGATGGCCGGCGACCTCTACGCTTGGCTGCGGGCGCTCCACATCGTCGCCGTCGTCGCCTGGATGGCCGGACTGTTCTATCTTCCGCGGCTCTATGTGTACCACGCGGAAGCGGCGCCCGGCTCGGACCTCTCCGAGACACTCAAGGTCATGGAGAGACGCCTGCTTCGTGCGATCATGAACCCTGCCGCGGTCGCGACTCTCGGCTTCGGTGCCGCACTCCTGGCCGAGCCGGGGGCGGTGGACTGGTCCGGTGACCTCTGGATCTACCCCAAGCTCGCTCTGGTCGCGCTGCTTGTGGCGTTCCACATGGTGCTCGCGCGCTGGCGGCGGGACTTCGCCGTCGCCCGCAACCGACGCCGCGCCCGCTTCTACCGGATCGTCAACGAGGCGCCTGTGCCGGCGCTGATCGGCATCGTCGTGCTGGTCGTCGTCAAGCCCTTCTGAGAGGGCGGCGCACCTGACCGATGGCCGGGAGATCGCCCCGCGCCCCGCGCTCCGCCGGCGGTGTCCTGCCCAGCCCGGCGATCGAAGCGCTGATCGATCGCGGCGGCGTCAGTGCGTCGGAGCCGATCGCGTCCGATCAGATACAGCCCGCGAGCCTCGACCTCAGGCTCGGCCCCAAGGCGTACAGAGTGCGCGCGAGCTTTCTGCCTGGCGCGCGTTCCGTCGACGACAAATTGGGGCGCGATCTCGTCACCCGGTTCGGCATGTACGAGATTGATCTCTCGATGGGTGCGGTTCTCGAACGCGGCTGCGTCTATGTCGTGCCGCTGATGGAAAGGCTCGCGCTCGACGAGGACGTATCGGCCTACGCCAACCCGAAGAGCTCGACCGGCCGGCTCGACATATTCACACGGTTGATCGTCGACAGGGCGCGCGTGTTCGATCGAGTCCCGCGCGGCTACCGAGGGCCTCTTTACGCCGAGGTTTCGTCCCGCACCTTCAGCATCGTGGTCCGCAGCGGCAGTCGATTGAACCAGCTCCGTTTCAAGCGGGGGGCGGCACGCTCGAACGTGAGACGGTTGTACGGGGAGCACAGGCCGGTCGACAGCCCACTCGGGTGGAAGGATCTGGTGGGCGGCCTGCCACTCACGGTCGATCTGAAGGCGGATGGCGGCCCCGTCGGCTGGAAGGCGCGGCGCCACGCCGACCTGATCGATGTCGACGCGGTGGGCCGTTACGAGCCCGCGGCGTTCTGGGAGCCCGTCGAGCGGCCCCGGAGCGGCGGCGTCATCCTGAACCCGGACGATTTCTATATTCTGGCGTCGCGGGAAGCCGTGCGCATCCCGCCAGACCACGCGGCGGAGATGGTGGCTTACGACACGCTCGCCGGCGAGTTCCGCGCCCACTACGCCGGCTTCTTCGATCCGGGTTTCGGCCATGATGACGCCGGCGGCGAGGGGACGCGCGCCGTCTTCGAGGTGCGCTCCCACGACGTGCCCTTCGTGATCGAGGATGGCCAGACCATCGGGCGTCTTCTCTTCGAGCGCCTGACCGGGCGCCCGCCGCGCCTCTACGGGCGAGAGAGCGGCTCCTCCTACCAGCGCCAGGGGCTGGCCCTGGCCAAGCAGTTCGTCCGGCCGCCGTGACGGCGGCGCAGGACGAGGCGCGCTTGTTGCCGCGCCGGCGCGGTGCCTGCACTGTTCGGCGTTCTGACGCCTGCCGGTCGCGTGTATTCTTTGCGGCGGCGGACGCGCGATGAGGAGGAAAGCATGGCGACGGTCGCGACGGTGGAATACGAAGACGCCTCCGCGGAGGTGCGCGCGATTTACGACGACATCATGGAGACCCGCGGCGTCGACTGGATCAACAACTTCTGGAAGGCGCTAGCCACCCATCCGCCGACGCTCCGGCGAACCTGGGAGAGCGTTAAGGAGACGATGTCGCCCGGCGCTCTCGACCCGCTCGTCAAGGAGATGATCTACGTCGCGGTGAGCGCCGCCAACGGCTGCGAATACTGCGTTCGCTCGCACACGGCGGCGGCGCGGCGGCAAGGCATGAGCGCGGCCATGCACGGGGAGCTCATGGCCGTCGTCGGCATGGCGAACGAGACCAACGCCCTCGCTGCCGGCTACGCGGTAGAGGTCGACGCCGCGTTTGCCGGAGTTGCCCCGTGAGACGCGCCGCCCGGTCCGTCCGCGGCTGAAAACTTCGTTTGACTCCGGTGGTCCTCGCCCGGTAGTGTGCCCGACTGGGCAACGCCGGGGGGCTGATGCGCCGGCCCCGCCGCCCCGTGGAATCGCCCGCCGCTCCCGGTCGGGTTCGCCTCGCCGACGCTTCCCCGATGCGCCGCCGTTACGCCGGCACGCCTCCCCGCCTCCCCGCCTCAAACCCGGGCTTCGTCATGCACCTGCGAGAACTCAAGGCCCAGACGGCCACCCAACTGATCGATTACGCTGAGGAACTCGAGATCGAGAACGCGAACTCGATGCGCCGGCAGGACCTCATGTTCGCGATCCTCCGGCAACTCGCCGAGAACGATCAAGCCATCTTCGGCGCCGGCGTGCTCGAAACCCTCCAGGACGGTTTCGGCTTCCTGCGCTCGCCCGAGGCGAACTACCTGCCCGGCCCGGACGACATCTATGTGAGCCCCAGCCAGATCCGCCGCTTCGGCCTCAGGACCGGGGACACGCTGGAGGGCCAGATCCGCGCGCCGCGCGATGGCGAGCGTTACTTCGCCGTGCTCAAGCTCAATACCGTCAATTTCGACCCGCCGGAAAACAGCCGGCACAAGGTCAATTTCGACAATCTAACGCCGCTATACCCGGAGCAGCGCTTCAATATGGAGTTCTCCGGCCCCGGCGTGAAGGACGCCACCAGCCGCATCCTCGACATCGTGACCCCGCTCGGCAAGGGGCAGCGGGCGCTGATCGTCGCACCGCCTCGCACCGGCAAGACGATGATGCTCCAGAACATCGCCCACTCGATCGAGGAGAATCACCCGGAAGCCTACGTGATCGTGCTGCTGGTGGACGAGCGGCCGGAAGAGGTCACCGACATGGACCGCTCGGTGAAAGGCGAAGTGGTGAGTTCCACCTTCGACGAGCCGGCCTCGCGCCACGTCCAGGTCGCCGAGATGGTGATCGAGAAGGCGAAGCGGCTGGTGGAGCACAAGCGCGACGTGGTGATCCTGCTCGATTCGGTCACCCGCCTCGCTCGCGCCTACAACACCGTCGTCCCCTCCTCCGGCAAGGTATTGACCGGCGGCGTGGACGCGAACGCACTCCAGCGCCCGAAACGCTTCTTCGGCGCCGCCCGCAACATCGAGAACGGTGGCTCTCTCACCATCATCGCCACCGCTCTGATCGACACCGGCTCGCGCATGGACGAAGTGATTTTCGAGGAGTTCAAGGGCACCGGCAACTCGGAGATCATCCTCGACCGCAAGCTGGCCGACAAGCGGACCTGGCCGAGCATGGACATCGCCCGCTCCGGCACCCGCAAGGAGGAGCTCCTGGTCGACAAGCCGACCCTGGCGAAGATGTGGGTCCTGCGCCGCATCCTCTCGCCCATGGGTACGGTGGATGCCATGGAGTTCCTGCTCGACAAACTCAAGGCGACGAAGAGCAACGCCGACTTCTTCGATTCCATGAACACATAGTGAACGATTGGCGGGCGGCCCGGTGCCTCCCGATATCAGGTATGCGGGCGCCTTCGCAGCCGGCCGACGAGTGCCTCGAGCTGCTCCGGCGCCCGATAGGCGATCACGAGCCGTCCACCGCCGTTGCCGCGCTCGTCGATCAATACCTTGAGACCGAGATCGCGGCCGAGTTCCGCTTCCAGGCTCGCGGTGTTGGGGTCCTTGCGCCGCCGCGCCCGCTGGCCGCCGCCTTCGGCGCGGCGGACCAGGGCCTCGGTCTGGCGCACGGTGAGGCGGCGGCGGACCGCCTCGTCCGCGAGCGCCGCCGCCCGCGCCGAGGGTAGCAGCGCGCGCGCGTGGCCGGCGCTGAGCGCACCGTCCGCGACCAGCTCCTTCACCCGCTCGGGCAGGTCGAGGAGCCGGACCGTATTGGCGACATGACTGCGGGACTTGCCTAGTGCCCGGGCGATGTCCTCCTGCCGGTGGTGGAACTCGTCGATCAGCCGACGGTAGGCCGCGGCCTCCTCGAGCGGGTCCAGGTCGCGGCGCTGGAGATTCTCGACCAGGGCGACCTCGAGGCTTTCGGAGTCGGAGAGACGGCGGACTACGGTCGGCACCTCGTGTACACCGGCCTGCTGCGCGGCCCGCCAGCGCCGCTCCCCGGCGACGATCTGGTAGCGTCCGCGACCCGTGGGCCGTGCCACGAGGGGTTGCACCACGCCCTTCTCGCGGATCGAGTCGGCGAGGGACCGGATCTCGTCGGCGTCGAAGCGCCGCCGCGGCTGGCAGGGGTGCGGCTCCAGTCGGTCGAGAGGAAGCATGCGCAGGATACCGCCTGCGCCTTCGCCACCGCCCTGCGCATCCGTCGGGGCGCTCAAGGGGTCGCCAATGGCGGCGGGCGCTTCGCCGAGCAGGGCGGCGAGACCCTTGCCGAGGCCGCGCGCCCGCGGCGGGCCGCTCGGATCAGGCGTCATGAGCGAGTTCCTTCCCTGTTTCCTCGCGCCGCAGCAGTTCGCCGGCGAGGTGGGCATAGGCCCGCGCGCCGGCGCAGCGCACGTCGTGGAGCAGCACCGGGACGCCGTAGGACGGCGCCTCGGCCACGCGGATGTTCCGCGGGATCAGCGTGTCGTACACCGCGTCGCCCAGATGGGCGCGGACGTCGTCGCGAATCTGGATCGCGAGGTTGGTCCGCCCGTCATACTTCGTCAGAACGACGCCTTGCACACGAAGGGCGGGGTTGAACGACGCGCGGACGCGGGCAACCGTGCCCAGGGTCTGGGTCAACCCCTCGAGGGAGTAGAAGTCGTCGCACTGCAAGGGCACCAGGACGGCGTCGGCCGCGACCAGAGCGTTGACCGTCAGCATCCCGAGAGCCGGCGGGCAATCGATCAGCACGTAGTCCCCGCCACTTTCCGCGGCGCCTTCCTCGCTCGCACCGGCGGCGAGTGCCGGCAGCAACGCCTCCCGCAGGCGGTGGCGGGGCCTCGCGCCCTGCGGCAGCTCGATCTCCGCTGCTGCCAAGTCGGATGTCGCCGGCAGGATGGAAAGGCCGGGGACGATCGTCTTCCGTGCCGCGCCGGTGAGACCCGCGCCCTGGAGGAAGCCGTAGCAGCCGGGTACCCGCGCCGCGGCCGGAATGCCGAGCCCGGTGCTGGCGTTGCCCTGCGGGTCCATGTCGATGACGAGGACGCCGCGGCCGGTCGCTGCGAGGGCGGTGCCCAGGTTGATCGCCGTCGTGGTCTTGCCGACACCGCCCTTCTGGTTCGCCACCGCCAGCACGCGAGGGCGGCGCGCGGGTGTCGGGGCGCCGGAAACCGCGCGGGGGTCAATCTCGCTGACGCCGCTCGACATCGCCAATTCGTAATATCCGCGCTTCCGCGTCGGTGACGCTGGGGATGGCCTCGAACGCGAAGGCCCAACGCTGCTGCGCCGCTTTCAACTCGGCTCGGTAACGCCGTCCCTTCGGGAATATACAAGATGTCCGGGGATCGAGAAGAGGAAAAACTATCTCTAGTAGATCGACCAATGGTGCACAGGCGCGGGCTACGACCGTGCCTGCCGGCGCCAGACGTTCCCGCACCGCCGGGGCCTCGAGCCGGCCCTCGATCACGGAAACGGTGGTTTCTGTGGCGGCGGCCACCTCTGCGAGGAAAGCGCAGCGTCTGGCGTTGGCCTCGACCAGAGAAACCCGGCGCCGGCGGTCGAGAATTGCCAGCACCATGCCAGGGAAGCCGGCGCCGCTGCCGACATCGACGATACGGGACTCCGGGTCGGTGGCCAGCAGAGGGGCGAGTTGCGCCGAATCCAGGAAGTGGCGGGTCCAGAGGGCGGCGAGCGAGGCGTTGGAGACCAAGTTCACACGCCGTTGCCAGCGGCGGAGGAGTGCCTCGTAGATATTCAGCCGTTCGCGTGTTTCACATGAAACATCGCGCCGGAACGCCTCTCCCGGCTCCATCCCTGCCCTACCGCTACGCCGCCTCCGTTTCGCCGTTGCGGACATGCGCGAGTAGCGCCGTCAGCGCCGCCGGCGTGATCCCCGGCAGGCGCCCCGCCGCCCCCAGCGTCGCCGGCCGTGCCGCCGCGAGCCGTTGTCGCATCTCGTGCGACAGGCCGCCGACCGCCTCGAACCGCAGGTCCACCGGCAGGCGCAGCGCCTCGTCCCGCCGAAGTGCCGCGATGTCCGCGTCTTGCCGCGCCATGTAGCTGCGGTAATGGGCGTCGATTTCCAGCGCGCGCGCGACCTCCGGCTCGAACGTGGCGAGCGCCGGCCATAGCGCCGTCAGCGCCCGCAGGTCGATGCCGGGATGGCCGAGCAGCTCCCCGGCCGTCCGGCGGTGCCCGTTCCGGCCGGCCGGCAGCTCCCGGCGACGCAGCGTCTCGGGATCGGCGCTGAGCGACTCGACCAGCCGCTGTGCCCGTTCGAGCGCCTCGTCCTTGGCGGCGAAGCGGCGCGCTCGCTGGCTGCCGACAACGCCGGCCGCGACGCCGCGCTCGGTGAGGCGCCGGTCGGCATTGTCTGGCCGCAGTCGCAGCCGGTATTCAGCCCGCGACGAGAACATCCGGTAGGGCTCGCTGACCCCTTGGGTGATCAGATCGTCGATCAGCACGCCGATATAGGCGTCCGCCCGGTCGAGCGTGAAGGGGCCGCCCCCGGCCGCTGCCAGTGCGGCGTTGATCCCTGCCACGATTCCCTGCGCCGCCGCTTCCTCGTAGCCGGTCGTGCCGTTGATCTGCCCGGCCATGTGCAGGCCGGAGACGCGCGCGGCTTCCAGCGCCGGGTCGAGCTCGCGTGGGTCCACATGGTCGTATTCGATCGCGTAGCCGGGCCGCAGGATTGCCGCCCGTTCCAGCCCCGGAATCGTCGCCATCAGTGCTTTCTGGACGTCTTCCGGCAGCGCCGTCGAGATGCCGTTGGGATAGACGGTGTGGTCGTCGAGGCCCTCGGGCTCCAGAAAAATTCGATGAGACGGGCGGTCGGCGAAGCGCACCACCTTGTCCTCGATAGAGGGACAATAGCGCGGGCCGGGGCTTGCGATCGCTCCCGAATACATCGGCGAGCGGGTCAGGTTTCGCCGGATTAGCGCGTGGCTGGCGTCGCCCGTAGCGGTGACGTGGCAACGAACCTGCGAGCGGTCGATGGAAGCGGTCAAGAAGGAGAAGGGTTCGGGCGGTCGATCGCCTTCCTGTGCGTCGAGACTCGCCCGGTCGATGGTGCGCCCGTCAAGCCTGGGCGGGGTGCCGGTCTTCAGCCGGCCGAGCCGGAAGCCGAGCCGCTCCAGAGTGCGGGCGAGGCCGGTCACCGGCGCGTCGCCCAGGCGTCCCGCCGGGAACCGCGTCTCGCCGATATGGATCAGGCCGCGCAGGAAGGTACCGGTCGTAAGCACGACGCGGGGTGCCGCGAGCGCCGTCCCGTCCGCAAGCACCACGCCCCGGACGCTTGGCCGGCCGCCGCGTCCCACCCGTAAAGCCAGATCCTCGACCGTGCTTTCGCGGATTTCCAGGTTGGTCTGATCCGCCAGCGCCGCCTGCATTGCCGCCTTGTAGAGTGCGCGGTCCTGCTGCGCCCTGGGGCCGTGCACCGCCGGCCCCTTGCTGCGGTTCAGGACCCGGAACTGGATCCCCGCCGCGTCGGCAACCCGGCCCATCAACCCGTCGAGCGCGTCCACCTCACGCACCAGAGTGCCTTTGGCGAGACCGCCGATCGCCGGGTTGCAGGACATCGCGCCGATTGTCGCGCGCCTCTGGGTGAGCAGCACGGTTCGGGCACCGACGCGCGCCGCCGCCGTCGCCGCCTCGCAGCCGGCATGGCCGCCGCCGATCACGATCACGTCGAAGCGCGCGCGCTTCATGGTCTCCTCCTTGCCCCCGCGGCTTCCCTATAGGCCGCCCCGCTCGGCGCGTAAAGGGATGCCGGGTGGCGTTGGGCGCGGCGTTCCGACGCGATGTTTCACGTGAAACACGCACGGCCCTCGGCCGGTTTATTTCCCGATGCAGAAGTCCCGGAACACGATGTCGAGCATGTCCTCTACGTCCACCCGCCCGGTGATCCGTCCGAGTGCCGTGGCCGCCAGCCGCAGTTCCTCGGCCAAGCGCTCGTCTGCAGGCTGCGCTCTCGCTCTCGTGAGCGCCGCCCGGCAGTCGGCGAGCGCCTGCCTGTGGCGCGGGCGGGTGAGCACCGGTTCGGCGGCGAACGGGTAGCAGCGTTCGACCGCCGCCGCGAGGGAGGAGACCAGGGTATCGATTCCGGCACCCGTCCGGCAGGAGACGGGGAGCGCCACACGGCCTTCGACGGTCGCTGGCGGCGCACCGGGCAACAAATCGATCTTGTTCAAGACGAGGAGCGATGCATCGCAGGCAAGAGTCAGGCTTTGCCGGTCTGCCGCCGGCCAGCGTGCGCCGTCCAGGACGACCAGCGCCAAGTCGGCGCGTTCGGCTTGTGCCAAGGCGCGCCGCACCCCCTCGCCTTCGACCTCGTCGGCGCTCTCCCGCAAGCCGGCGGTGTCGGCGATCGTGACCGGCCACCCCGCGATGTCCAGGTGGACCTCGATCACGTCCCGTGTGGTGCCGGCGCGAGCCGAGACGATGGCGGCGTCCCGCCCGGCGAGGCGGTTGAGGAGGCTCGACTTGCCGGCGTTGGGAGCGCCCAGGATGGCGACCGAAAACCCGGCGCGCAGGCGCTCACCGCGGCGATCGTCGTCGAGATGCGCTGCGATCTCGGTTTCCAGCGCGGCGAGGCATGGGCCGACCACTGCCGCCGCGTCGTCGGGGAGGTCCTGGTCCGAGAAGTCGAGAGTGGCCTCGACATGGGCCATCGCTTCCAGGAGGCTACCGCGCCAGCCCTCGTAGAGGGTATGGAGCCCGCCCTCCATTTGGCGCAGGGCTTGGCGGCGCTGCGCCTCCGTCTCGGCGGCGATCAGGTCGGCGATTCCCTCCGCTTCCGTCAAGTCGAGCCGCCCGCCCGTGAAAGCGCGCCGGGTGAACTCGCCGGGTTCGGCCGGGCGCAAGCCCGGCAGCGCCGCCAGCGCATCGGCGAGCGCAGCGATCACGGCCGGGCCGCCATGGATATGGAACTCCGCAACGTCCTCGCCCGTGGCACTCTCGGGCGCGGGGAACCAGAGAGCGAGGCCCCTGTCGATAGGCTCTCCGGAGCGCGGCCTGCGGAAGCGCCGGAGCACGGCCGCACGCGGTGCCGGCGGGGGCGCGCCGCCGATCTGCGCCAAGGCGACGCCCGCCGCGGGCCCCGAGACCCGGACGACGGCGATAGCTGCGCGACCGGTGCCGCTGGAGAGCGCGAAGATCGTATCGCCGGCCCCCGCGCCGGCGCGCCGGGGCAAAGCGTTCAGGACGGTGCCGCCGCGTCGTCGGGCCGCAGCATCAGCCGGTCGACGCGGCCGCCCTTCACGAGGTGGGTTTCGATGATCTCGTCCACGTCCTCGGTCGTTCGCACCGTGTACCAGACGCCCTCCGGGTAGATGACCATGGCCGGCCCGCACTCGCAGCGATCAAGGCATTGGGCGGCGTTGACGCGCACGCCGGGGAGGCCTTTGGCCCGCGCCTTCATGTGCGCGCGCAGCTTGACCGCCCCCTTGGCACTGCAGCAGCCGCGGGGATGACCGATGGCGCGCGTGTTGACGCAACAGAAGACATGGTGCCGATAGTAGAGCGGCGGGTCCTGGGTCACTCGCGCCGTCCTCCGGTACCCTTGCCGAAGGCATCACCGAACGCCTTGCGCATCGCTTCGAACCCTTCGAGCCCGCCCGGCATCCAAGCTTTCGCCATGGCCTCCGCGTCGAACGCCTTCATCGCTTCCCCGATCCGCTCCTCGACGCCCCGCGCCATGGCCTCGTGCGCGACTCGCAGATCCGGCATCCCGAGGAACGCGCGGGCTTCCTCGGCGGAGCAATCAATCTCGATTCTGACTTTCATCACACCTTCGCGCCTGTGGTCAGCATGGCGACTCTAGCGATCCGCGGCCTCGAATCAAGGATGCTGGGTAGTGTCTCAGTTTGAACCGCTCTTGCGGTAGAGACCGCGGGGGCCCGGCTTCGGTGCCCGCGCGGATTTCAAACTGAGACACTACCCGGTGCCAATTTCAAACCGAGGCGCTCCCGACGGGATCGGTCGGAATGGATCCCCGCTTTCGAGCGTGTGAAGAAATCCCGAAACATCTGCGTAATTCGGGATTTTCGCCATGTCGATAGGAACATATGCGGTTTATATACGGTATATATAGGATAAATATGGTGAATCGGCCGGACAGACACTCTTCAATACAGAGGTCTTGGGATTTCTTCACACGCTCTTTCGCAGGAATGACAGGTCTTCGGCGCCGCGCCCCCTCGTGCCGATGGCCTTCCTCGGGCCGTCATTCCCACGAAAGCGGGAATCCAGGAACCCTAATGAAAATTCCCCATGTTTACATCCCTCATGATGAGATGGTGGCGTCTCGGTTTGCAACGTGGCGCGCCGTGCGGGCTTGCGTTCGCCATGTATGCATGGCGCTTCGCGGCGCGGCGAACCTTGAACGTTTCAAACCGGGACACTACCAAGTTGCGGTTTCGTTCCTTGGTCGTCGCCAAGATCATCCGGACCCGTCGCGATGACCGTGGGCGTGAACGCTGCGGGAAGAGCACCGTCCGCGACGTCTTCCGCTTTCCCCACGGCCGCGGCTGCATGCCGAGGGAAATCATCGGCGGCGAATTGGCCTGATTTTAGGAGAAGGTGATACGCATCCGCTTGAACCGCCCCCACACCGGTGCCACCTGTCGGGGGTCGGACATCTTCATCACGGTCTGTCGCCATGGGTTCCACGCTCGGCCGGCTGGGCGCGTTGCTGCTCGGCACCGCTATTCTCATCGCCGGTAACGGCCTGATCACGACACTGCTGCCGGTGCGTGCCGAGATCGAGGGGTTCGGCACGTTCCAGACCGGTGCCCTTGGCGCAGCCTATTTCGTCGGCTTCGTCGCCGGATGTGTCGGCGGTCCACGCATGATCGGCCGCGTCGGTCATATCCGCGCCTTCGCCTCGCTGTCCAGCATCGCCGCCGCCGCCACGCTCGCGCACGCACTGCTGCTCGACCCCGTCGCTTGGTGGCTGTTGCGCTTCGTCGTCGGCTTGTGCCTGGCCGGTCTCTACGTCGTTATCGAGAGCTGGCTCAACGACCAGGCCGCGACGGCGAATCGGGGCGCCGTGTTGTCGACCTACACGCTGGTCCATTTCGGCGCCCTGACGGCAGGGCAGTTTTTGCTGATGGCCCACGATCCTGCGGGCTTCGTGCTTTTCAGTGTCGCCGCGATCTTGCTCGGACTGGCGCTGGTGCCGGTGGCGTCGACGCGGGCGGTGAGCCCGCGCCGGCCCGAGGCCGTCGTTCTCGACATTCGGCGCCTATGGCGGCTCTCGCCGGTCGGCTTCGTCGGCTGCCTGACGGTCGGCTTCGTGAACGGTTCCTTCTGGTCACTCGGGCCGGTGTTCGCGAGCCGGAGCGGGCTCGACGTGGACAATCTGGTCTATTTCATGGCAGGGGCGACGCTGGCCGGCGCGCTGGCCCAGTGGCCGTTCGGGCTGCTCTCCGACCGCATCGACCGGCGCTTCGTGATCGTCGCGGTCGCCGTCGGCGCCGCGGTCGTCGGTGCTCTGCTCGGCGTCTGGCGGGAACCGCCGCCGATCCCGTTGATCGTCCTCGCGGCGGCGTTCGGCGGCTTCGCGATCCCGCTCTACGCGGTGGCGGTGGCGCACACCAACGATGTGGCCGAGGGCGGCGAGTTCGTGGCGCTCGCCGGCGGCCTGCTGCTGTTGTTCGGCAGCGGCGCCGCACTGGGGCCGCTGGCCGCCTCGGCGCTGATGTCGGTGGCGGGGCCCACGGGGCTGTTCATGCTCACGTCTTGCGCCCATGTGATGCTGGTGGCGTTTACGCTTCTGCGCATCGCGGTGCGCCCCCGGCGTCGGGGCGGGGAGCGAACCGGGTTCGTCGCCGTGCCCCGGACGTCGCCCACCCTCTACGAACTGGATCCCCGCTCCGACCCCGCCCCGCCGGATCGCCCACCCGCTCCCGGTCAGACGTCTTCCATATAGAGCGTGACCTCGATCTTCAGCCACGCGCCGCATTTTTCGACGGACTCCAGACGCAGGAAGAGCCGCTTTCCGGCGTCCATCAGCCGTGCGGGAATCTCATTGCAGCTGCGGGGAAGGTAGCCCAGCTTGTGCCCTTCCGGCCCCAGAACCTCGACGGCGAGACCGTCGTGGGCATTGCCGGGTTCCCGGCGCAGCGCGAGGCGCTCGCCGGTGCGCAGCCGGTGGGCCACGCCTTCTGCCTCGTAATAGGCCGTGCCGGCGATGTGCATAGAGGCGAGCATGATGTCGCGCGCGAACGGAATCCGCACAGGCTGGCCGGCGACGCTCTTCCGGAGAAGCTGCTGGACGAGATCTTGTTTTTGAAGGGCGCCGCCCACGTCAATGCACCGTGGCGGAAGACGGGCGCAGCGTGTCGTACAGTTCCTGAAACCGGTCTCTTCTGACTTCGTTGGCGGCGATCGCCTGTTTCAACTCCTGCTGTTTCGCGGAAACCCAGTCCCGGTCCCGCAATTTCTCCTCGTAGGAGAAAGGCGGCGAGGACACTATCCTGGCGACGCGGTCCCTTTCCGCCGCGATCCGGGATCGCAACCGTTCGATTTCCGCGTCGAGGGCCTCCGGCGTTCCGGGCGGCTCCCGGTCCGGGTCGTCGGCCTGTTCCGCCAGCGCTTGCAAGAGGGCGAGGTCGCCCGCGCGGTAGGCACGCTGCAACAGGGCCCAGCGCTGTCGCTGGGACCCGGACTCGTTCCCGCCGACGTCGGGATGGTACGTCTTGCAGAGCCGGCGGTAGAGGGCCTTCAATTCGCGCGCGTCTTCCGGCGACAGAGTCGGGCCGTCCAGGTAGCGTTCGGCCTTGCGCAGATCGTCCTCGCGGCGTTCGATCTCCCGCCTGGTTTTCTCGAACTCGGCGGCGACCTTGCCGTCGAGGACAGTCATGCGCGCCGCAGTCACCGCCTCACCGCGGTTGATCGCCGCCTGGAGGAACGCGACGCGGTACCGTAGCTCCGCAACCGCCGCTTCCAGGCGATAGAGCGCGTGCTCCAGATGGCCGATGTCCCGCGCGTAACGCGCCAGAATCGCGTCACGCTTCCAGGACAGAAGGGAGTCGATTTCCTCGAGGAGAACGGCCAGCGTGCCGCGCAGGTGCACGGTCTCGGCGAGCTTTCCGGAGACACGGGGGTGGAGGACGAGCCGGCCGTTCTTCCCTCCGTCGCTCATCGCTCGCGTCTCCATGGCACCCGGACCGCTTCCCGGCGCCTCCCGATGTCGGCAGAGTATAACCTCCGCGCCCGGCCCGCGTTTCCTCGGTAGCGCCGCGGCGAGGCAGGCTGGCGGCCGGGACGCGGGCGGCCTATGCTCGGGCCATGGGCGGCAACCTCCTGGGGGCGGAAACGAGCCCCTACCTGCTCCAGCATCGCGACAATCCGGTGCATTGGCGGCCCTGGGGGCAGGACGCTCTGGCCGAGGCCAAGGCGGCGGACAAGCCGATCCTGCTCTCGGTCGGCTATTCCGCCTGCCACTGGTGCCATGTGATGGCCCACGAGAGCTTCGAGGACGAAGAGACCGCGGCGCTCATGAACGCGCTCTTCGTCAACGTCAAGGTCGATCGGGAGGAACGCCCCGACCTCGACACCATCTACCAGCGGGCACTGGCGCTGACGGGCCAGCAGGGGGGCTGGCCGTTGACCATGTTCCTGACGCCGGATGGCGCGCCCTTCTGGGGCGGCACCTACTTCCCCCGCGAGCCCCGCTTCGGACGTCCCGGCTTCAAGGACGTGCTGCGCTTGATCGACCGAACGTGGCGCGGTGACCGGGAAAGGGTGGATAAAAACAAAACCTCGCTCGTCGAGGCGCTACGTGGTCTCGCGCGGAGCAAGCCGGGCGCGGCGGTTACCGACGAACGCATGGAAACCATGGCGCGGACGCTCCTGCGCGAGGTGGACGGCCGCCACGGCGGTATCGGCGGTGCCCCCAAATTCCCCCAGTGCGGGATGCTGGAGCTGCTCTGGCGCGACTACCGACGTACCGGCTCCCAACTGACGAAGACGGCCGTGGTGCTGACCATGGAACGCATGGCCCTGGGCGGTATTTACGACCATCTGGGCGGCGGCTTCGCCCGCTATTCCACCGATGAGCGCTGGTTGGCGCCGCATTTCGAGAAGATGCTGTACGACAACGCCCAGATACTCGACCTCTTGTGCCACGTCTGGCAGGACACGAGCGAGTCGCTCTTCGCCGCGCGGGCGGCGGAGACCGTCGGCTGGGTGTTGCGCGAGATGCGCACCGGCGAAGGCGCCTTCGCCAGCGCCCTCGACGCCGACTCGGAAGGCGAGGAGGGCCGTTTCTACGTCTGGAGCGAGGCCGAGATCGACGACGTCCTCGGTGCCGAGTCGGCGTATTTCAAGGCGGTCTACGACGTGACGGCGGGCGGCAACTGGGAAGGCCGGACGATTCTCAACCGCCTCTCTCCGCCGCGCACGGACGAGGCCCTCGACGAGGCGCGTCTGGCCCGGCTGCGGGCGCGTTTGCTCGAGCGGCGCGAACGCCGGCCGCGGCCGGGCTGGGACGACAAGGTGCTCGCCGACTGGAACGGCCTGATGATCGCCGCCCTCGCCAACGCCGCGATGGTCTTCGACGCGCCGGACTGGCTGGCGGCCGCCCGCGCGGCCTTCGATTACGTCGCTGGCCCCATGGCGGACGGCCCGCGCTTGCGCCACTGCGCCCGCCACGGCAAGGTGAAAGAAGCCGCGTTCCTCGACGACTACGCGGAGATGGCGCGCGCAGCGCTGGCCTTGGCCGAGGCGACCGGCGAGAGTGCCTATGTCGGGCGGGCGCGGGGCTGGGTCTCGATCCTCGACGCCCGTTACTGGGACGCCACCGAGGGCGGTTATTTCTACGTGCCGGACGACGCGGAGAGCACGATCGCCCGCGCCAAGACGGCTCACGATGCGGCGACCCCGGCGGGCAACGGCACGATGGTAGGCGTGCTGGTGCGGCTCTACCATTTGACGGGCGAGGACGCCTTCCGGGAGCGCGCCGAGGCCCTGGTGACGGCGTTTTCCGGCGCGCTGGAAAGCAATTTCGCACCGCTCGCGACCCTCGCGAACGGCAGCGAGCTGCTGCGCCGCGCCATCCAGATCGTGGTGCGCGGCCCGCGCCAGGAGGCGGCGACCCGGGCGCTGGTGGCGGCCGTCTTCGCGACGAGCCTCCCCAACCGCGTGCTGAGCGTGCTCGAGCCCGACGCCGCGCTGCCGGCGGGCCATCCCGCCGCGGGCAAGGGCCTTCATGAGGGACGACCCGCCGCCTATGTGTGCGTCGGCCCCGTCTGCTCGCTCCCCCACACCGACGCCGCGCGGCTGCGCGCCGCTCTGGCCGACGCTTGCGCGGAGGGCGCGGGCGGATGAGCCCGGTGGCCGCCGATTGCCGCACGGTCGAGAGCCCGCTCGGACCGCTGACCATCGCCGCCCGGGACGGCGCGATCGTCGCGCTTCGCTTCGGTGGCTCGGCGCGCTGGGGGCCGGCCGGCGGCGTGCTGGACGAGGCCGCGCGCCAGCTGGACGAGTATTTCGCCGGCGCCCGCCACGCCTTCGACCTGCTGCTGGCCCCGGCGGGGACGCCCTTCCACCGGCGGGTCTGGCAGGCCTTGCGGACCATTCCCTGGGGCCGCACCCGGAGCTACGGCGCGGTCGCCCGCGCCCTCGGCACGGCGCCGCGCGCGGTCGGCGGCGCCTGTGCGGCCAACCCGATTCCCATCATCGTCCCCTGCCACCGGGTGGTCGCGGCGGGCGGCGGGCTCGGCGGGTTCTCCGGCGGTGAAGGGTGTGATACCAAGCGCCGCCTGCTCGAACACGAGGCTGCGGGTTAGCGGCCGCGCCCGAAGGGAGGGAGAGTCATGGTCAAGGCGGTGCGGATGCACGAGGCCGGTGGGCCGGAGGTCCTGCGCTACGAGGAGGTTCCGTTGCCCGATCCGGGCCCCGGCGAGGCCGTGGTCCGGCACGCGGCGATCGGCGTCAACTACATCGACGTCTATCACCGCACCGGCCTCTATCCGGTGCCGTCTCTGCCCTGGACCATCGGCATGGAGGGCGCCGGCACGGTCGAGGCGGTCGGCCCCGGCGTGCACGAGGTCGCCGCCGGCGATCGGGTCGCCTATGCCAGCCCGCCGCCGCCGGGCGGTTACGCCGAGGCGCGGACGATGCCGGCCGCCTCCCTGGTGAGGCTCCCCGGCGACATCGGCTTCGAGCAGGGCGCGGCGATGATGCTCCAGGGCATGACGGTCGAATACCTGGTGCGCCGCACCTACGAGGTGAGGGCCGGCGAGACCGTCCTCGTCCACGCCGCGGCCGGCGGGGTCGGGCTGATCCAGTGCCAGTGGCTGAAATATCTCGGCGCCACGGTGATCGGCACCGTCGGCTCCGACGAGAAGGCGGCGCTCGCCCGCGCCCACGGCTGCGACCATCCCATCAACTACCGGACGGAGGACTTCGCCGCGCGGGTCATGGAAATCACCGATGGCCGGGGGGTACCCGTGGTTTACGATTCGATCGGCCGCGACACCCTCGACGGTTCGCTCGCCTCCCTGGCGCCACGGGGCGTGCTGGCGAGCTTCGGTAACGCCTCGGGCCCCATCACCGGCTTCGATCTGGCTCGGCTCGCGCCGAAGAGCGCCTTCATCACCCGCCCCACGCTCTTCGGTTACAACGCCACGAGGGCGACGCTCGACGCTTCGGCCGCCGCCTTGTTCGAGGTCGTGCGCTCGGGCGCCGTGCGCATCGAGATACACCAGACCTACCCGCTGGCGGACGCCGCCCAGGCCCACCGCGACCTCGAAGGCCGCAAGACCACGGGCTCGACGATCCTGGTCCCCTGACTCGGCGAGAGCGCCGCCCGGTTTTCCGCTCCATATCGCCCGCGACGTACAATAATCGGAGGGTGGGAAAGGAGCTCGCCTGCGGGTCGGATTCAGGCGGCGGCCCGTACCACGTCGCGGGCCAAGGGGTCGCCGGGCTTCGGTTGGCGGAACGGGTAGAGGACCTGCCGCCAGAGGCCCGCTGGAACCGGGGTTTCGCCGGCACCGAACCGAGCCGGCACCGAAGCCGGCATGTACCATGTCCCGAAGACGATGTCGTAAATCGGGAACAGCCCCGCGAAGTTCTTGTCGATCCCCTCTTCCTCGGAGGTGTGGTGCCAGCGATGGAAGCGCGGCGTCAGGATCGCGTATTTCAGCGGCCCCAGGTCCCAAGTAAGGTTCGCGTGCGAGAACACGGACCAGACGGCGATGATCGGTGTCACGGTGGCGAACACCGCCGGGTCGAAACCCAGGAACAGGAGCGGGACCGTTTGGATCACGGCCATGACCGCGTCGTCGATGGGGTGCGAGCGTACGGCCGACAACCAGTCCAAAGTCGGCGGGCTGTGGTGGACCGCGTGGAGATACCAGAGGGGTTTGCGATGGAACAGCCGGTGCCCCCAGTAGAACAGGAAATCCGCCACGAGGAGCCCGACGACGATCTGCGCGGCGAGCGGGAGCGAGGAGACCGCCTCGCGCACGACGTCCGGGGCCAGCCCCGCGCCGCCGTCGGCGAGCCAGCGGTCGAGCTCCGCCAGCGACGCCCCGCCCAATAGCGCGACGGGGGCCACGACGGCGAGAACGACCGCCGCCTCGAACCCTCGGGACGTGACGGACGTGAGAAGGAAATAGCCGAGATCGGTTTTCAGATCCGGCCGCCGGAACCAGTCCGGCGCCTTCACGCCGCGAAAGAGCCTCTCGACGACGGTGAAAACGGCGGCCAGGACCGCGAGCTCGACGACGACGGTGAGTGCTTCCTCCGCCACGTGCCCCTCCGGCCCGGGGGCGGACGGGCTATTCGGCGGCCGCGGGCGTCTTGACGGTGCCGTCTTCCGTCAGTTTGTGGCCGCGCCGCTCGGCCTCTTCGAGCACGTCGTCGCGCCAGCGCACGCGGCCCGGGTCGGTGGCGCCGACGATGACGAAGAGCAGGCCCTCCTCGTCGCCGACGTTGCGGAAGCCGCGCATCACGTGGGGCGGGCAGGAGGCCACGTCCCACGGGTCGAGGTGGACGCAGCGACTGTCTTCGTCGGCGCCCCAGAAGATTTTCCACCGGCCCTTGAGCGGCATGAAGACCTCGTTCGTCTCGTGGTCGTGGTGCAGCGTGCCCTTGCCCGGCGCGCAGCGCACTACGGAAACGTTGAAGTCGCGATTGTCCGTGATCGCCGGCCGCTGGCGCGCGTCCTCGCCGACGCCGCGGCCGATGATCTGGTAGATCTCGCGCTCGCAGCCGGGAATCACGGCGTCCAGCATCGGCGTCGTGCTGCCTTGTAGCGCCTTGAACCGCGCGACGCGCGTCCTCTCGAATTCCTCCGCGTCGATGATGTCGTCGGGCATATCAGGCCTCCTTTCTCTCTCCCTGAGGCGGTGTGGCGCCGCGTCGCGCCGTCTTCAGCGCCCGCATCCGCTTCACCGCGTCGAACATCGGCGGGAAGATCGGGCGGTCCACGTAGCGGCCGGCGCCCTCCTCGACCGCGAGGTCGGAACCGTCCCACACCAAGCGCCCGCGGCTGATCGTGGCCGCCGCCCGGCCCGTGATCTCCATGCCCTCGAAGATGTTGAAATCGACGTTCTGGTGGTGCGTCCGGGCCGAGATGGTGCGGGTTCCCGCCGGGTCCCAGACCACGACGTCGGCGTCGGCGCCGGGTTGGATCGCCCCCTTGCGCGGATAGACGTTGAAGATGCGTGCGGCGTTCGCCGAAGTCAGCGCGACGAACTCGCTCGGGGTCAGGCGTCCGCCGCCCACGCCATGGTGCCAGAGCACCGACATGCGATCCTCGACTCCGCTGGTGCCGTTCGGGATTTTCGTGAAGTCGTCCTTGCCCATGGCCTTCTGCGGCGCGCAGAAGGCGCAATGGTCGGTCGCGGTGGTCTGGAGGTTGCCGGACTGGAGCCCGCGCCAGAGCGCCTCCTGATGGTGCGCGGGGCGGAAGGGCGGGCTCATCACGTAGGCGCGGGCGGCTTCGTCGTTCGCCTGGTAGTAAACCGATTCGTCGATCACGAGATGCTGCACGAGGCATTCGCCGAACACCCGCTGGCCCTCCAGCCGCGCCCGCGTCACCGCTTCCAGGGCTTCCTCGCAGGAGACATGGACGATGTAGATCGGCGCGTTCAGCACTTGCGCGATGCGGATCGCCCGGTTCGCCGCTTCGCCTTCGACCTCCGGCGGGCGCGATTGCGGATGGCCCTCGGGCCCGGTGACGCCGCGGGCGCGCAGCGCGCGCTGGAGATGCCAGACCAGCTCGCCGTTCTCGGCGTGGACGGTGCAGAGCGCGCCGAGCTCCTGGCAGCGGGCGAAGCTCGCGAGGAGCTTCTCGTCGTCCAGCATGATCGCGCCCTTGTAGGCCATGAAGTGCTTGAAGCTGTTGACCCCGTGCTCGCGCGCCAGCGTGCCCATGTCGTCGGCGACCTGCTCGTTCCAGTTGGTGACGGCGACGTGGAAGGAATAATCGGAAGGCGCCTTGGCGGCGCGCTGCGTCCAGTCGCGCCAAGCCTCCAGCGGGCGCTGCGCGGGATCGGGGATCACGAAGTCGATGATCATGGTGGTGCCGCCGGCCAACGCCGCCGCCGGGCCGGTGAAGAAGTCGTCGGTGGTCACCGTCCCCATGAAGGGCAGTTCCATATGGGTGTGCGGGTCGATCCCGCCCGGCATCACCAGGGCGCCGCCGGCGTCGACCACCCGGGCGCCCGAAGGCGCCTCGAGCCCCTCGCCCACCGCCTGGATCGCGCCGTCGGCGCAGAGCACGTCCGCCCGCTTCGACTCCTCGGCGGTGACCACCGTCCCGCCCCTGACCACCAGCACCATCCGCGCCTCCCATGCTTGCGTGCTCTCGGAGACTAGCAAATCTCGCCGCGGCGGACGAGCGGTCGGAGCTCCGGCCGCCTGTTCTTCATCGTGTAAAGGGTCTAAACTGGTCGCCTGGGGCATCGCGCCGCCCCGAGGCTGGAACCACCAACGACTCCTGGAACGGAATGTCGATACGCGACCAATACATCCAAGCCTTCGAGACCATAAGAGGCAGATATGGCGAAGAGAGCTCGGGGTGGAAAATAGACTCGAACGTTTCGCTCAAGAAAGCGATCGGATATACGGGGCGATACGTCGTCAGACACGAGCGCCCACATTTCCGATATGACTATTATCGCGAGGTATTATGTAAGGCTATGCGCGATCTCCACTACGATCCGGTAAATAGAACGATATTATGTATGGATTTAGGATGCGGTCCGGGCCTGTTCTCATGGGTTGTTCAGGATTACATGTCTGATCTTTCGGTAAAAGAAGGAAATGTCGAGATAGCAGGATACGATCATGCAAAGAGCATGATTCAGTTATCGAACATTTTCCATGATTATTTCCGCGACGGACGATCCACTCGGTATGGCTGGCATGGATGTTCCAAGGTCGGCCGTCTACAACGAGCTTTGATGTTGAGAAATTTTTCCAACCATGATATAATCGTTACGTTTGGTCATGTTCTGATCCAGATCAAAAATGACCTTCGAGCGATGCGCGAACTTTCCGGAATAATTTGGAGTTTGTCCCCGTTCAGATCATGTACTGTTATAGCTGCCGACGCCTATTTCTCGGATGGACGACGTCAAGCGTTTCGTGATAGTTGTGAAAGACTCTGGCGTGCTCTGCAGGAGTCTGGCATGAGCAGCGAATACAGGCCGTTGAGTGACAGACACAGCTACACGTATGCTCGGTTGAATGCGTGGAAGTGACGCTATGACAGAAAGTCAAATGACACTCGGCCTCGATTCCGTTTCACGGCCATTGCTATTGCCGTCGTCCAGGCATTTGAACGATGGAACACAAGGGCGGTGTATGCACGAATTACCCAGTATAAAGGGCCTTTTCTACTTTCCCGACTTTTTGGACGATCATGCTCAACGCGAAGCGGTAGAGAACATCGACGCGAGCCCCTGGCGCGCGGACCTGGAGCGCCGCGTGCAACATTACGGATGGCGTTACGACTACCAAGCCAGGACCATCACGCCTGACATGTGCTTGGGACCGCTGCCGGGCTGGATCGCGAGGATCGCTGAACGCCTGTATCACGAGACCGGGTTGTTCGACCGGATTCCGGATCAGACAATCGTCAACGAATACGAACCCGGGCAGGGAATCGCGCTGCATGCGGACAAAGATTGCTTCGGTGCCGTCGTAGCGACCGTTTCGCTGGACGACGACTGGGAGATGAAATTGCGACCGGTCGGGGGAACGCGGGACGACGACAAGCGGATCATGCTGGTGCGTGGGTCGGCGCTCGTCATGGCCGGTGAGGCGCGATCCCGCTGGATGCACGGCATAGACAAGCGCAAGACGGAGCGGGGTCGAGACGGGAAACGCGAGCGTCGGCGGCGCCTGTCACTGACCTTTCGAACGGTTGAAACGACGCGCGACCGGCCGTCGACCGCGCTCGGCCCGGGATGAACACGCAGGGAGAGGAAGATGACGGACGAGAGGCGCGATCTGGTGTTCGTGCATACGGCACCGGCGCTGGCGGAGGCGTTCGACGGGCTGCTCGCCGAATGCGCGCCGGACATCCCGGCGCGGCACGTCATGCGACCAGAGCTGCTGGAAAACGCGCTCGCGGCCGGGGCGCTCACGGACGCGATCAGGGCGCGCACGAAGGCGGCCTTGCTGGAGGCGGCGGAGGGCGCGCGACTCGTCCTCTGCACTTGCTCGACGGTGGGGCCGGGGGCCGAGGACGCGGCGCGGGAGGCGACGGTGCCGATCCTGCGGGTCGACCGGCCGATGGCGGAAGTGGCGGTGCGCGCCGGCAGCCGGGTCACCGTGGCCGCGACGCTCGCCACCACACTCGGGCCGACCGCCGACCTGATCGCACGGGCCGCGCGCGCGGCCGGGCGGTCGGTGGAGATCGAGACCGTCGTCTTCGAGGAGGCGCGCGCGGCCTTCGTCGCCGGCGACGCCGAGGCTTACGAGCGGAGCGTCGCGGACGGCCTGCGCCAAGCCGCGCAGGCGGCGGACGCGATCGTGCTGGCGCAGGCTTCGATGACGCCGGCCCTCGTGCACTGCGCCGATCTCGACATCCCGCTCCTCTCCAGCCCGCGCTCGGGCCTCGAAGCCGCCGTCGCCCGCTACCGCGCGCTTGCCCGCGGATGATCTCGCGCGCCCGGGTTCAGATGGCCAGGATGCCGGAGTCCGTGCACAGCCGCTCGATCGCGCGGCGAAGGTCCTGCGCTTCGTCCACCGAGACCGACCGGAAGCGGTAGACGTCCCCCGGCTTCGACTGGGCGAGCTTCCAGAAGGCCGCCGACGGCACGGTGTAGGGGTTGATGAAGCCGCCCGTGCTCGGCCCGTCGTTGGCCAGGATGATCGGGGTCTGGCCGCACAGGTTGACCGCGCCCACCGGGTAGCCGTGGTCGAGGATGTTGGAGGGATGCTCTCCATGCTCGGGGCGCTTCTCGACGGCCCGCCGGGCGAAGGTCCATGCGGGACCGTCGAGGCGGAGGCCGCTGCGGTTGCTCCGCGCCTGCACCCGCCACTCGCTCGCGAGGAAACGCCGGTGGCCCTCTTCGTCGATCCAGTCGTCGTTGGGGCCGGGCACGACCTCCATGGTCCAGGCACGCGCGCCGGTGAGCGGCGGCCGGCACGCGGTGCGGACCCGGCGCCCCGCCCGCCCGGCGCCCGCGCCCATCGGCAGTGTCTGGCCGGCCTTCAGCGCATGGCCTTGCATCCCGCCGATCCCCGCCTGGTGGAAGGTGGCGCGCGCGCCCAGCACCGGCGGGGTGTCGATGCCGCCGGCGACCGCGAGGTAGGCGCGGGCGCCCAGGCGGGCGAAGCCCAGGGCGAGGGTTTGCCCGGCGGCGGCGGCAACGCTCTCCCAGAGCGGGACCGGGGTGCCGTCGAGCGTGGGCCGCATGTCGGCGCCGGTGACGGCGACCACCGCATCGCGCGCGAAGCGCAGGGTCGGGCCGGTAAACTGGCACTCCAGCCCGGCGGCGCCCGGCGGGTTGCCGACCAGCAGGTTGGCGAGGCGGAACGACCAGTCGTCCATCGGCCCGGAGGGCGGGAAGCCCCGCTCCCAATGGCCGATCCGCCCCGGATAATCCTGCACGGCGGTCTCGAGCCCCGGCTTGATCACCTCGATCATGGTCAAAAGCGGTCCGTTTCGTCGATGGAGGCGAGCCAGGCGTGGTAGTTGTCGATCGAGAAGCGCTGATACTCGGCGACGTTGTGCAGATAGGTGCCGTCCGCGACCTTGGCGGCGACGTAGTCGTATTCCGCCCGCGTCGCCGGGAGGAAGCGCACCCGGTCACCCGGCCGGAACAGCGCCAGGCTCTCGGCGAAGGCGGGCAGGCGCTGGGCCGGATCCCAGATCGGCGCCGGGGTGCGGCCGATCATCTGATAGCCGCCCGGCGTGCGGTCCGGGTAGATCGAGCAGAGGGCGCCGCCGATGCCGACGGTGCCGGCGTGCGTCCAGGTCCGCGGCGGATTGTATTTGGGGGCCGTCAGGCGGCAGCGCGGATCCAGCGGCATGAGTGAAACCAAACCGGGGTAGAAGCCGAGCGCGGCCACCCAGTAGTCCGTCCCGGAATGAACCTGGGCGAGCTGGTCGAGGCCGGAGAGGCCGTTGAGACGGGCCACCAGTTCCGGGTCCGGTTCCTTGTCGGCGATCTTCGCGGCGTAGTCCGCCCGGCATTCCCGCGTCCACGGGTCGAAGTAGTGGAGCGGCAGGTAGAAGATGCGGCTGTCGAGCGCGAGCCCCTCCAGCGGGCCGAGGGCGTGGAAGAGCGCCGTCATCTCCTTGATCACGTCGGCGTAGGCGATCGCCTCGAAATCGTAGCTGATCATGATCGAGGTGAGCTCGGGCACGATCTCGACGATGCCCTTCGTCCCGCTCTCGCGGATGAGGCGGGAGACGCCGTGCACCCGGAAGTTGAGGTCGAAGCTCATCTCGTCGCCGAGTTCCATCTCGATGAAGCGATCCCCGCCCGGGTTGAAGACAGGCTCGGCGAAGATCACGACGCCCGCCTTGCCTCGCCCGCGGGCGCTGGCGCATACTCGCGAGCTGGGAACGGGCGCCGGCGCGGCCGGCACGCCCGGGGAAGACAGCACTCAGGGAGACGACGATGCATTCGAAGGCCATTCTGGCGTCGGGCGTGCTCTGCGCGTTCGGCATGGCCACGGTCATGCCGGCCCACGCGGAGACCGACTATGTCGCCAAATACGGAATCAAGGAAGACGTTCCGGGCCCCTGCTCCTACGCGGCGACCGACGCGAAGGACTACGCCGGGCACGAGATCACCATCCTGACCCACGCCGTCCCGGTGATGGGCGAGCCGGTGGCGCTGCACTCGAAGCAGTTCGAGGAGCTGACCGGCGGCACGGTCAACGTCGTTCACGCCCCGTTCGGCGAGCTCTATCAGAAGGTGATGATCCCCTTCCAGACCGGCCAGCACGTCTACGACATCGTCTACGGCGGCTCCTACTGGATCGGCGACTGGGCGCCGCACCTCGCGCCGGTGCCGCAGAAATATCTCGACACCGACGAGATGATGGACGTGACGCCCGCCTACCAGGGCGTCGCCAGCTGGAACGGCCAGCGCCTGCAATACACCTTCGACGGCGACCGCAACTACTTCAAGTACATCCTGCCGCCCTTCGAGAACCCGGAATACCAGGCGAAGTTCAAGGCCGAATACGGCCGCGACCTCGCGGTCCCGACCACCTGGGAGGAATACGCCGAGGTCGCCGCCTTCTTCAGCGGTTGGGACTGGGACGGCGACGGCGAGCTCGAATACGGCTCGACCGAGATCGTCAAGCGCGACGACGTGGCCTTCGCCAACTTCATCACCCGCGTCGCCTCCTACGCCAAGAACCCGAACGTCACCGGCGGCTTCTGGTTCGACCTCGAGACCATGACCCCGCAGATCAACAATCCCGGCTTCGTCAAGGGCCTCCAGATGTGGATGGACGCGCTGCGCTACATGCCGCCGGGCGGCATCAACTTCGGCATCGGCGAGGAGATATTCTCCTGGGGCGGCGGCGAATCGCTCATGAGCGTGACCTGGGACGACGCCTTCATCCAGGCCATGCAGCCCGATTCCCCGATCCGCAACAAGATCCGCGTCGGCACGCAATACGGGCCGTCGATGGGCGCGTACCGGGTGTGGAACCGCGTCACCGGCCAGTGGGACGAGTTCGAGACCCCGAGCGTGGCGCCCTACGTCACCTGGGGCTGGGGCGCCGGCGTCTCCAAATACAGCGAAGAGCAGGAGATGGCGTTCGACTGGTTCTGTTTCTTCTCCAACTACGCCAACACCAACCACGATCTCCTGATCGGCCGCTTCGGGGTCAACCCCTTCCGCACCAGCCACATGGACCCGGACTACTGGGAGCAGGAAGCGGGCTGGGACCGCGCGGTGGCGGTGAGTTTCACCGACATGCTGAAGGGCATGGACACCAGCACCAACCGCGTCTTCGACCTGCGGGTGCCCGGCGTGAACCAGTACTACACCGCGATGATGGCGGGGGTCGCCAAGGCCATGGCCGGCGAAATGTCGGCCCAGGCGGCGCTCGACGAGGTGGCCGAGGAATGGACGCGCATCACCGAGCGCATCGGCGTCGACGTGGTCCGCGAGGCCTACAAGAACGTCGTCGCGCTCGAGGACAACGTCCCTCTGGAGGAGGTCCGCTAGCTCCGCCGGGAAGCGACGGCGCGTCCCACCTTGGGAGGCCGGCGGGCGGCGCCCCGCCGGCCTCCCCTTCGGGCGACCGGCGATGCTCGATTCGCGCTACAAGCACGTCTTCCTGCTGCCGGCGCTGCTGGCGCTGGTCGCGATCATCATTTTCCCCCTGATCTACACGGTGCGGCTCAGCTTCTCCGGCTGGGACGTGAACGTTCCCGGGCTCGACCCCGTCGGCTGGGACAACTACGCCCGCGCCATCGCCGACGGGCGCTTCTGGGATTCGATGGGCACGCTCTACCTGATGGTGCTGTTCTGCGTGGTCTTCGAATACGTGCTCGGGTTCGCGCTGGCGCTGCTGCTCTGGAAGCAGGTGCGGGCGGGGCGCTTCTTCCGGGTGCTGTTTCTGGTGCCGATGTGCGTGACGCCCGTCGTCATGGCGGTGGTCTGGCGCACGATCTTCCACGAGACGCTGGGCCCCCTCAACGACGTGCTGGGCTGGGTCGGCATTCCGCCGGTCGCCTGGCTCAGCGAGACGGGGCCGGCCTTCGCCGCCGTGGTCGTCATCGACGTCTGGCAGTGGACGTCCTTCATGTTCGTGCTGCTCCTCGCCGGCCTGATGTCACTGCCGCGCGAGCCTTACGAGGCGGCCCAGATCGACGGCGCCGGGCCGGTGCGGACCTTCGTCCACGTGACCTTCCCGCTGATGGCGCCGATCACCCTGGGCGCCCTGGTGATCCGCCTGATCGAATCCTCCAAGCTGATGGAGACGATCTACGCTCTCACCTCGGGCGGCCCCGGCTCGTCCACCGAGACGACCAGCTACCTGCTCTACATCAGGGGCTTGCGCGAGTTCCAGATCGGCTACACGGCCTCGCTCTCGATCATCTACCTGCTCATCATGATCGTCGCCCTCACGATCTTCGCCCGCCTGATGAGCCGCCTCATGATCGGCCGCCAGGGCCCGGTGCGCGCATGAACCGCGCCGGGCGAGCGGCGAACGGACGGGCCGCCGCCCTTTACGCCGCGCTCAAATACGGGGCGCTGATCGCTTGGTCGATCTTCGTGATCGCGCCCTTCCTGTGGGCGCTTTCGACTTCCTTCAAGAGCGACCCGGGCGTGGTCGGCGGCGCGACCTACATCCCCTTCCTCGAGTACGAGCCCTCGGTGGAAGGCTGGACGGCGCTTTTCCGCGACACGAGCTCCGGCGGCATCAGCATGCAGGGGCCTTATCTCTCGAGCCTCGCCGTCAGCCTGGTCTCCACCGCCGCGGCCCTCTTTCTCGGCACGCTCGCGGCCTACGGCCTCTCGCGCTTCTCCTTTCGCGCCGGCCCCCTCCGCAACAACGACATCACGTTCTTCTTCATCTCGCAGCGCATCATGCCGCCGGCGGTGCTGGCGATCCCCTATTTCCTGCTGCTCCGCTATACCGGCCTGCTCGATACCCATCTCGGCCTGATCCTGGTCTATGTGGCGATGCTGCTGCCCATCGTCGTCTGGGTGATGGTCGATTTCTTCAACACGGTGCCGCTCGAGCTCGACGAGGCGGCGCTGATCGACGGCTGCAACCCGATCCAGGCGTTCTACCGGATCATCCTGCCCAACTGCGCGCCGGGGCTGGTGGTGGCGGCCCTGCTCTGCATCATCTTCTCGTGGAGCGATTTCTTCTTCGCGCTCACCCTCACCTTCGCCAAGGTGCAGCTGTTGCCGCCGACCATCGTGATCCTCAACTCCAACAAGGTGCCCTGGTGGAGCCTGAGCGCCTCGGCCCTGGTCTCCGTCCTGCCGCTCGTGATCGTCGCCTTCGTCCTGGAGCGCTATCTCGCGCGCGGCACGCTGGCCGGCGTCATCCGGGAGTGAGCGATGGCCGAGGTCGTCATCGCCGGCGTCTTCAAGCGCTTCGGTTCCGTCGCCGCCCTGCGGGAGATCGACCTCGCCATCGGCGACGGCGAGTTCGTCGTCCTGGTGGGGCCGTCCGGCAGCGGCAAATCGACCCTGCTGCGGATCGTCGCCGGCCTCGAGCGGCAGAGCGAGGGGACGGTCTCGATCGACGGCCGGGACATGGCCGGCGTCGCGCCGAAGGACCGCGACGTGGCGATGGTCTTCCAGAGCCACGCGCTCTACCCGCACATGACGGTGTTCGACAATCTGGCCTTCAATCAGCGCATCCGCGGCGCCGCCCGCGGAACGGTCGAACGCCGGGTGCGCGAAGTCGCCGAGCGGCTCGAGATCGCCGATCTCCTGAAGCGCCGCCCGCGCCAGATGTCGGGCGGTCAGCGCCAGCGGGTGGCGATCGGCCGCGCCCTGGTGCGCGACCCGCGGATATTCCTGTTCGACGAGCCGCTCTCCAACCTCGACGCCGAACTGCGCGTGCGCCTGCGCACCGTGATCAAGCGGCTGCATCAGGAGTTGCGGCGCACGTCGATCTACGTCACCCATGACCAGGTGGAGGCGATGACGCTCGCCGACCGCGTCGTGGTGCTGCGCGACGGGCGGATCGAGCAGGCCGGCGCGCCGGGCGCCCTCTACGAGCGTCCCGCCAACGCCTTCGTCGCGGGCTTCATCGGCTCGCCGGCGATGAACTTCCTGCAAGGCACGGCCGAAGGCGGCGCCGTGCGCATCGGCGGGCCGGAGGGCGGCGCGGCGGGGCTGGCGCCGGCGGGCGCGGCGCGCGGGCCGGTCACCGTCGGCATCCGGCCGGAGGACCTGCTGCCGGACGGCGCGCCCGGCCCCGGCGCGCTGCGGGCGCGGGTCACCCTCGTCGAACCCATGGGGGCGGACACGCTCGTCTTCTGCGTCGCCGAGGACGGCCAGGAGGTCACCGTCCGCCTGCCGCGCCACGCGCCCGTTCGCGAAGGGGAAACGCTCGCGCTCAGGCCCCGCGGCGGCGCCGTCCACCTGTTCGACCCCGAGACCGGGCGCCTGTTGAATCCATCCCAGGGAGGAACCGATGAAGGCAGCGACTCTCCACGGCTATGACGAGCCTCTGGCCGGGCCCGACTTCGTGACCTGCGAGGAGGTCGCCGACCCGGCGATCGCGAAGCCGACGGACGTGATCGTCCGCATCGGCGGCGCCGGGGTCTGCCGCACCGACCTCCACATCGTCGAGGGCGTGTGGCGCGAGCATGTGGACCTTGCCTTCCCCCACATCATGGGGCACGAGAACGCGGGCTGGGTGGAGGAGATCGGCAGCGGAGTCGAAAGCGTCGCCGTCGGCGATCCGGTGATCTGCCATCCGCTGGTGACCAGCGGGCACTGCCTCGCCTGCCGGCGCGGCGACGACATGCACGCCGCCGAAAGCCGCTTCCCCGGCATCAACGCGCCGGGCGGCTACGCCGAATACCTGCTCACCGGCGAGCGCAGCCTGATCAAGCTGCCGCAAAGCCTCGCGCCCAAGGACGTGGCTCCCTACACCGACGCCGGGCTCACGGCCTACCGCGCCGCCAGGAAGGCGGCCGCGCATCTGGTGCCGGGGGAGTTCGCCGTCGTCATCGGCGCCGGCGGTCTCGGCCATATCGGCATCCAGGTCCTGGCGGCGCTCACGCCCGCCGAGATCGTCGCCCTCGACCGCTCCGATCTCGCGCTCGGCCTGGCGCGGGAGTGCGGCGCCCACCACGCGGTGAAGGCCGACGCCGGCGCGGTCGAGGCGGTGCTGGCGCTCACCGGCGGGCGCGGCGCCGAGGCGGTGATCGACTTCGTGGGCGAGGGCGACGCCATCGACAACGGCCTCGCGATGACCCGCAACGGCGGCTTCTACTACATCGTCGGCTATGGCGGGCGCATCCAGATCCCGGCGATCGACATGATCGTCTCGGAGAAGACCATCGTCGGCAACCTGGTCGGCACCTATGCCGAGCTGGTGGAGCTCATGGCCTTGGCCGACCGCGGCCTGGTGACCCTGGCCACCCGCGAATACGGGCTGGCCGACGCCAACCGGGCGTTGCGGGACCTCAACGACGGGACGGTCAAGGGCCGCGCCGTCCTGGTGCCGTAGCCGCGCGCCGTGGCGGCGCCCGCGTGGCGCGGACCTTCGTCCAGGTCCTGGCGGCGGCGCTCCGGGCGCGGGGCACCCGCCGCGCCTTCGGCGTGCCGGGCGGGGGCAGCAGCCTCGACGTGATCGACGCCTTCGCCGCGGAAGGCATCGATTTCGTGCTGGTCCACGGCGAGACCGCCGGCGCCTTGATGGCGGCGGTCACGGCCGAGCTCGGCGGCGCGCCGGGCGTCGTCGTCACGGGCGTCGGGCCGGGCGCCGCCAGCGCGGTCAACGGCGTCGCCTACGCCTCCCTCGAACGCGCGCCGCTGCTCCTGATCGCCGACGTGGCGGAGGGCGCCCACCAGCGCTTCGACCAGCCCGTCCTCTTCGCGCCGCTCGTCAAGGGCTGTCTGCGGCCCGCCCCCGGCGACGGGGCGGCGCGGATCGAGGCGCTCCTCGACGAAGCCGCCGCCCCGCCGCCGGGCCCCGTGCATCTCGATCTTTCGCCCGCCGCCGCCGCCGCCCCGGCGGGCGGTCGCGTGCGCGGCCCGTCGGAAGCGCCCGCGCCGGCGCCCGACCGGGAAGCGTGCGCCGCGGCGCGCCGGCTGCTCGCGGCAGCGGCCCGGCCTCTGGTCGTCGCCGGCATGGAGGCGCGCGCGCCGGCCGCCAGCGCCGCCCTTCGGCGTCTCGCCCGGGCGCTCGGCTGCCCGGTCATGACCACCTACAAGGCCAAGGGCGCCATCGACGAAAGCGATCCCCGGTCGGTCGGCTGCTTCACCGGCGCGGCGGGCGAGGCGCCCTTCCTCGACCGCGCCGACCTGCTGATCTTCTTCGGCCTCGATCCGGTCGAACCGATCCCCGGGTGCCGGCGCTTCGCCGGCCCGATCCTGTCGCTTTCACGCCACGCGGCTCACGACGATCCGGCATCGCCCGCCGTGGCGCTCCACGGCGCCCTCGACCGTTCGGCGGCGGCGCTGGCCGCGGCGTCCGGTGCGGCGCCCTGGCCGGCGGCCGAGATCGCCGCGTTGCGCGACGGGCTCCGCGCCCGCGTCGCCATGGGCGCGGCGAAGGGGCGCACCGCGGCCGAGGTGGTGGCGGCGGTGCGGCGCGCGGCCCCCGAACGGGCGCGTCTGACCGTCGATTCCGGCGCGCACATGTTCTCGACCATGGCCCTGTGGCCGGCCGCCGCGCCCGGCGACGTGCTGAAGTCGAACGGGCTTTCGACCATGGGCTTCGCGCTTCCGGCGGCCATCGCCGCCTCCCTGGAGGAGCCGTCCCGCCCGGTCGTCGCCATGACCGGCGACGGCGGCCTGCGGATGTGCCTCGCCGAGCTGGAGACCGCCGCCCGCTTCGGCTGCCGGGTCGTGGTCGTCGTGTTCGACGATTCCCGCCTCTCCCTCATCGACGTGAAGCAGCGGAGGCGGCAAGGCCCGAGCCGGGGGGTCCGCACCGGCCCGGTCGATCATGCGGCGGTCGCGCGTGGTCTGGGCTGCGCCGCCTGGCGGGTGGACGCCGCCGCGCCGCTGGAGCCGGCGCTCGCCCGCGCCTTCGCGGCGGAGGGGCCGGCGCTCGTGGACGTCGCCATCGACCCCGCCCCCTACGCCGCCCAGTTCGAGGCCCTGCGCGGCTGATCCCGGCGGCGCTCCGCTTGCGCCGCGGACGTCCGGATCAACGCGCGGGCACGCGAAGCGCCGCCTCCCGGTCCACGCCGGCCAGGATCGTCAGCAGGTCGTCGCGGGCGAGGGCGACGCAGCCGGCGGTCGGCGCGTAGTCTGGCCGGGCGACGTGGAGGAAGATCGCGCTGCCCAGGCCGGGCACCACCGGATCGTCGTTGTAGCCGAGGACGACGATCACGTCGTAAACGCGGTCCGCGCGCCAGAGCGCTTCGTGCCGGCCGCCGTGGGGCAGGCGGACGAAGCGGTTGTAGAGCGGGTCCGCCGGATCGTCGCACCAGCCGTCCCGTGCGGTCAGCGGCGCGACGGCGAGGGCCGTGGGCGGCGGCGGCAACCGGTCCGCCCGGTAGAGGACCCGCCGGAGCGGAAAGCGCCCGCTGGGCGTCGCGCCGTCGCCCTCGTGCTTGTCGGCGCGGCTCCCGCCCGCGCCGAGGGCGCAGGCGAACCGCCGGCCGCGCCACGCCAGCCGGCCCGGCGGGTGCACCACGAGGTCGGCGGCGGCGGGCGCGCTCACGGATGCCCCGCGGGCGCCCGTGGGGAGCGGCTCACCGGGTGCCCTTCCAGGAGGCGCCGGATCGGCCGAAAGGAGCGCCGATGGTGCGGGGTCGGGCCGTGCCGGGCCAGCGCCAGGCGATGCGCCGGCGTGCCGTAGCCCGCGTTGCGATCCCAGCCATAGGCCGGGTAGCGCCCGGAGAGCCGCGTCATGAGCCGGTCGCGGGTGACCTTGGCGACGATCGAGGCCGCGGCGATCGACAGGCTGAGCCGGTCGCCGCCCACCACCGTCCGCACCGGGCAGGGCAGGTCCGGCGCCCGGTTGCCGTCGACCAGCGCCAGGGTCGGTTGCCGGTCGAGCCGCGCGACGGCGCGCCGCATGGCGAGCAGGCTCGCCTGCAGGATGTCGGTGCCGTCGATCTCGGCGACGCTGGCCGTGCCCACGGAGGCGGACGCACAGGCCAGGATCGCGGGATAGAGCGCCTCCCGGCGGGCGGGCGGGCACCGCTTGGAATCGTCGATCCCGGCGCGAAGCGGCGCCGGCGGGCCGCCCTCGCCGAACGCGACCGCCGCCGCGACCACGGGCCCCGCCCACGGCCCGCGACCGACCTCGTCGACGCCGGCCACGAGGCCGCCCGCCGCGCGTTCGAGGGAGAGATCCGGGCGGCTCGCCGGAGCGCCGGTGCCGGCCATGGCTTTTCATAGCACGCGGCGCGCCCGGGCGGTCAGAGAAGATCGGGTTGGGCCGGATGCGCGCGGGGGGCGCGGAAGAGCGAGGTGTCGAGCCGCGATTCGCGCCGTTCGAGGCCCAGGCGGCGGGCTGCGAGGGCGAAACGGCGGGCGAGCAACGCGGCGTAAGGTCCCTCCCCCGTCATGCGGGCACCGAAACGGGCGTCGTACAGCTTGCCGCCGCGCATCCCGCGCAGCAGGCCGAGGACGCGGCGCGCCCTGTTCGGCGCATGCGCCGCCAGCCACTCCCGGAACAGGTCCTTGACCTCGAGCGGCAGCTTGAGCACGACGTAGCCCGCCCGGTCGGCGCCGGCCGCGCGCGCGGCCTCCATGATCGATTCCATCTCGTGGTCGGTGAGGCCGGGAATGACCGGCGCGACCATCACCGTCACGGGCACGCCCGCCCGGCTGAGCACCGCCATCGCCTCCAGGCGCTTGCGCGGCGTCGAGGCGCGCGGCTCCATGGTCCGCGCGAGACCACGGTCGAGGGTCGTGACCGAGAGGGCGACGACGGCGAGACGGCGCCGCGCCATGCGGGAGAGGATGTCGATATCGCGGGTGACCAGCGCCGATTTGGTCACGATTCCGACCGGGTGACCATAGCGGTCGAGCACGTCCAGAATGCCCCGCGTGATGGCGAGGCGCCGCTCCGTCGGCTGGTAGGGGTCGGTGTTGGTGCCGAGCGCCATCACGCTGCACTCGTAGCCGGGGCGGGCGAGTTCGCGCTCGAGCAGGGACGCCGCGTCGTGTTTGGCGAAGATCCGACTCTCGAAGTCCTGGCCCGGCGACAGGCCGAGATAGGCGTGGCTCGGCCGCGCGTAGCAGTAAACGCAGCCGTGCTCGCAGCCGCGATAGGGGTTGATGGAGCGGTCGAAACCGAGATCGGGCGACGTGTTGCGCGTGATCACGGTGCGGCTCGCATCGGGCCGGACCTCCGTGCGCAGCGGCGCCGGCTCCTCGTCGAGGGTGCCCCAGCCGTCGTCGAACGCCTCGCGCGCGTGGCGCTCGTACCGCCCGCTCCGGTTGCTCGCGGCGCCCCGCCCCTTGCGTATCGTCATGGCGCCATCATAGGCGCCGCAGGGAATATTTCAAGAACGATCGGTCGCAACGATTGCCGCCGGCTCCCTGGGCGATTCCGCGCCGCCGGAAATCGCTTTAGGTTGCGCGCCATGGCCAGGGACCCGCAGGCCAGGGACGTCACGGCCCCGCCGAGCGCCGCCGACATCGAGGCGATCGCGGACCGCGAATACAGGCGCATTCCCGCCTTCCTGCGCGCGCGGGTCGATGCGGTCGTGATCCGGGTCGACGAGTTCCCGAGCGACGAGGTTCGGGAGGACATGGCGCTCGAGAGCCCGTTCGACCTGCTCGGTCTCTATCAGGGTGTCTCCCTCGACCAGAGCGGCGTCGGCGACGTCCGCCACGACGTCGACATGATCTTCCTCTACCGCCGCCCGCTCCTCGACTACTGGGTCGAGACCGGCGACGCCCTGGAGGACATCGTGCGCCACGTTCTGATCCACGAGATCGGCCATCATTTCGGCCTGTCGGACGACGACATGGAGCGCATCGAGGCGGCGCCGTGACGGCCCGCGCCGCGCCTTCACGGCCCGGCCGCCGGCGCCAGGGGATAGCACGCCTCGACGGTGTAATGGGCGCCCTGCGCGCCGAGGCGGCTCGAGAAGAGCGCGAACGACCGCACCGGAAAGGGGCCGGCGTCGAACGGGCCGTGATACGCCAGGAACGCCTGGAGCCTGCGCGCCGGAACCCGCGCGCCGAAGCGGGCGAGGGTGACGTGGGGTACGAAGTTGCGGCCTTCCGGCGCGAAGCCGAGGCCGGCGAGGGCGGCTTCGATGCGCGCGCGCAGGCGCGTCAGGGCCGGGTCGGCGGCGACGCCGGCCCACAGCGCCCGCGCCGGCCCGCGCGGCGGGAAGCGGCCGACGCCCCGGAAGGCGAGGGAAAACGCCTCCGCCTCGATGCGTGCGAGCGCGTCGCGGATCTCGCCGAAGGCCGCCCCGTCGACCGCGCCGATGAAGCGCAGGGTCAGGTGCATCTGCTCGGTGGTTTGCCAGCGCGCGCCGGGCACGCCGCCGCGCAATTCCTCGAGCCGGCGGCGCGCGGCGTCCGGCGGGCGGAGGGCGACGAAGAGACGGATCACCGGGCGCCGCGGCCCTTGCGTTCGGCGATCAGGGCCCCCACATGGGGCAGGATGCGCCGCACGATTTCGGCCACGCCGGCCGCGTTGGGATGAATGCCGTCCGGCTGGTTGAGCGCCGGCACCGTCGCCACGCCCTCCAGGAAAAACGGATAGAGCGCGACCCCGTGTTTCTCGGCGAGGGCCTCGTAGACGGCGCGGAACGCCGCCGCGTAGTCGGCGCCGAAGTTCGGCGGCGCGCGCATGCCGGCGAGCAGGATCGCGGCGCCGCTCTCGGCGATCCGCGCGAGGATCGCGTCGAGGTTGGCGCGGAGCCGGTCCGTGGGCAGGCCGCGCAGCCCGTCATTGGCGCCGAGCTCGACGATCACGATCTCCGGCGCGGCGCCGAGCGCCCAGTCGAGGCGCGCGCGGCCGCCGGCGCTGGTATCGCCCGAGACCCCGGCGTCGATCACGCGCCAGTCGTGGCCCCCGGCCCGCAGCGCCGCTTCGAGCTGCGCCGGAAAGGCCCGTTCGCCGGGCAGGCCGTAGCCGGCCGTCAGGCTGTCGCCCAGGACGACGATGCGCGGTTCGTCGGCCGCGGCGCCCCACGACGCGAGCGGCAGGAGCAACCACGCCGAAAGGGCGGCTCCGATCCAGGATGCCCGGCGGCGGGCGGAACGGCAGGGCGACATGGATGACATGGCGGTGGTGCTGGACGACGTGCACCTTACCCTTAGCAGCAAGGCCGGGCCGGTCAACATCCTGCGCGGGGTCTCCCTCGCGGTGGCGCGCGGCGAGAGCGTCGCCGTGCTCGGGCCGTCGGGCGCCGGCAAGTCGACGCTGCTCGCCATCATCGCCGGTCTGGAGCGGGCCGACCGCGGCCGCGTGATCGTCGGCGGCAGCGATATCGGCGGGCTCGACGAGAGCGCCCTCGCGGCGTTCCGGCGCGGCGGCGTGGGGATCGTGTTCCAGGCGTTCCACCTCATCCCGACCATGACGGCCCTGGAGAACGTCGCGCTGCCCCTCGAACTCGGCGCCCGGCGCGATCCCTTCGGCGCCGCGCGGGCGGCGCTGGAAAGCGTCGGCTTGGGCGCGCGCGTCCATCACTATCCGAGCCAGCTCTCGGGCGGCGAGCAGCAGCGGGTCGCCCTCGCCCGGGCCTTCGCGCCGGCGCCGCAGGTCCTGCTGGCCGACGAGCCGACCGGCAATCTCGACGGCGACACCGGGCGCGCGGTGATGGCGCTGCTTTTCGGCTTGCGCGCCGCGCGGGGTTCGACGCTCGTCCTGGTGACCCACGATCACGCGCTCGCCGCGCGCTGCGACCAGATCGTGCATATCGCGGACGGGCGGATCGCCTCCCCGCCCGCATGAACGAGGCCGCGCCGTGAGGGCCGCCCTGGCGCCGCCCCCGGCCTGGCGGATCGCCCGGCGCGAGCTCCGGGGCGGCGTGCGGGGCTTCCGCGTGCTCCTCGCCTGCCTCGTGCTGGGGGTCGCGATCACCGCCGGCGTCGGCTCCCTGGCCGAGGCGCTGAAGGCGGGCCTCACGCGCGATGCGCGGATGATCCTCGGCGGCGACGTCGAACTGACGCAGCCGATGCGCCCGCTCGGCGCCGACGTGGAAGCCTGGCTCGCGGCGGAGACGCGCGCGCTCTCGCACATCGTCACCATGCGCAGCATGGCGCAGAGCGAGGACGGGGCGCGGCGGGCGCTGGTCGAGCTCAAGGCGGTCGATGCCCTCTACCCGCTGGTCGACGCCGTCCAGCTCGCGGGCGGCGCGCCGCTCGATGCGGCGTTGGCGGATCGCGGAGCGGTCGCCGACCAGGGGTTGTTCGACCGGATGGCGCTCGCGGTCGGCGACAGCATCCGGGTCGGCGCGGCGGTGTTGACGCTGCGCGCCGTCCTCGCGCGCGAGCCCGACAGGCTGGCCGGCGGCATCGCCCTCGGGCCGCGGCTGATGATGAGCCGCGCGGCGCTCGAAGCCACCGGCCTGCTGCGGCCGGGGGCGATGGTGCGGCACGGCTACCGCGCGCTGCTGCCTTCCGGTGCGCCGCTCGCGGGCTGGGTCGCCGCGCTCGACGCGGCCTTTCCCGACGGCGGCTGGCGTCTGCGCGACGCGCGGGACGCGAATCCCTCGTTGCGGCGGCAGCTCGATCGCGTCGGCCTGTTCCTCACGCTGGTCGGGCTTGCCGCCCTCCTGGTCGGCGGCATCGGCATCGCCAGCGCGGTTTCGAGCCACCTGCACGGCAAGCTGCGCACGATCGCGACGCTCAAATGCCTGGGCGCCACGCGCGCCACCGTGCAACGCGCCTTCCTGTTGCAGATCGGCATCCTCGGCCTCGCCGGCATCGCCGCGGGCTTGCTGATCGGCGCTGCGCTGCCGCCCGTCCTCGCCGCCCTCATCGGCCCGGCCCTGCCGGTGCCGCTCGCCGGCGCGGTTCACGGCGCCCCGCTCGGCCTCGCCGCCGCCTATGGCGGATTGACCGTGCTGGTCTTCTCGCTCTGGCCGCTCGGCAAGGCGGCCCGCACCCGCCCCGGCGTGCTGTTTCGCGGCTCGGTCTCGCCGCCCGCCGGCTGGCCGCCCCTCGCTTCGGTCGCGGCCACGGCGCTCGCGGCGCTCGCCCTCGCCGGGATCGCCGCAGGCAGCGCCTCCAGCCCCGCCATCGCCCTCTGGTTCGTGCTCGGCGCGCCGGCGGCGCTCGCCCTCTTCCGGGGCGCGGCGGCCCTGATCGCGGCGGTGGCCGGCCGCCTGCGGCCCCGGCGCCAGCCCGCGCTTCGCCTCGGCCTCGCCAATCTGGCGCGTCCCGGCGCGCCCACGGTGCCGGTCGCCATGTCGCTGGGCACGGGCCTCGCCGTGCTGATCGCGATCGCTCTGGTCCAGGGGAATCTCGGCGCGCAGATCACCGAACGGCGCGCCGACCGACGGCCGGCGTTCTTCTTCCTGGACATCCAGCCGCACCAGGTCGCGGCCTTCGACCGGCTGGTCGACGCGACCGACGGCGCCGAACGCGGCCGGCGGGTGCCGATGCTGCGCGGGCGGATCGTCCGCATCGGCGGGGTCCCGGCGCGGGAGGCGGAGATCGCGCCCGGCTCCCGGTGGGTGTTGCAGAGCGACGTCGGCCTTTCCTACGCCGCGACCGCGCCGCCCGACGCCCACATCACCGCCGGCGCCTGGTGGGCGCCCGATTATCGCGGGCCGCCGTTGATCTCGCTCGGCGAAGAGGTGGCCCGCGATTTCGGCGTCGGCGTCGGCGATACCCTCGCGATCAACGTGCTGGGGCGCGAGATCGCGGCCGAGATCGCCAGCCTGCGGCGCGTCGACTGGACGGCCTTCGACATCAATTTCGTGGTCGTGTTCTCGCCCGGAGTCCTCGAAGGCGCGCCGCAGACGCATCTCGCCACCGCCCATGCGACGCCTGCGGCGGAGCCGGCGCTGGAACGCGCGGTCGCGCAACGCTTCGCCAACGTCACGGCGGTCCCGGTGCGCGCCATCGTCGCGGCGCTGGACGATGTGCTGAGGCGTCTTTCCGTCGCGGTCCAGGCGGTCGCCGCGCTGACGGTCGCCGCGGGCCTCCTGGTGCTCGCGGGCGCCATCGCCGCCGGCCACGAGCGGCGCGTCTACGACGCCGTCGTGCTGAAGGTCCTCGGCGCCCGGCGGAGCGATCTGCTGCGCGCCTTTCTCGCCGAGCACGCCCTTCTCGGCTGCGCCACCGCCGGCCTCGCCGTGGGCGTCGGCACGCTCGCCGCCTGGGGTTTCGTGACGGAAGTCCTGGGGCTCGAGTGGCGTTTCCTTCCCGAATATGTGGCCGTGACCGGCGCCGCCTGTATTACCATGACCCTGATCATGGGATTCGCGAGCACGTGGCGCGCGCTCGGCCGGAAGGCGGCGCCGCTCCTGCGGGTGGAGTAGATGCACGGTCCTGGCCCGTCCACACCGCCGCCCCTCGGCGTGTACGACACCGTGGGCGAGGCCTTCCGCCTGACCTTCCGCAATTTCCGCACCATGCTCGGGCTGGCGCTGTTCCCCATGGCGCTGGCCGTGCTGCTGCCGGCGGTGATGCGGCTCGACTTCCAGGACGCGGCCGCCTCCGAACTGCTCATCGTCCACGCGCTCGCGCGGCTTTTCCTGCTTTCGGTCTTCGCGGTCGCTTGGCACCGCTACCTTCTGCTGGGCACGCGCGACACGACCATGGCGGTGCAATTCTGGCCCGGGCTGCGGGACCTCAGATATTTCATGCGGATCGCCCTCTTCCTGCTGCCGCAGGAGATCGTCCTCGTCGCGATCCAGGCGCAGAACCTGTTCCTGGTGCTGCTGCTTCTGTTGGCCACGCTCTTCGTCGTCGCGCCCTATGCCCTGATCTTTCCGGCGACGGCGCTCGACGCCTATCGCGGCCTGGCCGCCGCCCGCCGCACCCTGCGCGGCGCCACGCTCCGGCTCGTGGGCGCGATCCTGCTCTCCTTCGTGGCGATCGCCGTCCTCCTTTTCCTCCTGGGCGGGATTTTCGGGCCGTTGGTGCTGCTCGAGTTCGGCCCCGGCGCCATGGTGTCGTTTTTCAACGCGCTGACCTTCCTGACCGTCGGCATCCCGGTGGCCGTGGTGTCGGTGGCTTACCGCAAGCTGGGAGGCCCCGGCTGCCTCCCGCAGGCGGCGGGCGCGCGCCCGTTCCCGCGTTGAGGCGCCGCGCCCGTCAGGCGTCGTCGGTGCCGCCGTCCGGGTCGGCGAGGGTGCGGAAGGCGCCGCGGGAGTAGAGCAGGGGCGCCTTCGCCGGGTCGCAGCGGACGGCCTGTACGCGACCGACGAGGACGGTGTGGGTCTCCGCCTTGAGGGTCTGGCCGAGCAGGCAGTCGAAGCTCGCCAGCGCGTCCATCAGGACGGGCGCCCCGGTCGCCAGCGCGCCCCAGCGCCCGGTGGTGAAGCGTTCGCCGGCCCGCGACGAGCGCGCGAACTGGGATGCCAGGTCGAGATGCGTTTCGGCCAGCACGTTGACGCAGAACACCCGGCTTTGCAGGGCCGGATCGTGGGCGCCCGCCTCCCGGTTGACGCAGGCAAGCAGCGTCGGCGGCTCGGCGCTCAGGGAACAGACGGCGGTGGCCGTGAGCCCGTTGCGGCGCCCGCCGACGGCGGTCGTGACGATGGTGACCGCGGCCGCGAGCTGGCGCATGCCGTCCCGGAAATCCGTCGGGTCGGCCGCCGCCACCGGCGCGGCGACGGACTCGAAATCGAAGTCGTCGAGGAGCGACATCGCGTGTTCTCCGGGCTCGGTCGCGCGCCGCGCGGCCCGGGAGCTATCACATCGAAGCGCCGGGCGACAAACCGGAATTCGGAACCGCGCCCCCGCTGCGCGCCACCCGGGCCTCCTCCCGCTCCCGCCGGAGCGCGCTTCGCACCGCCCGTTGCAGCTTCTCGAACGCCCGCGCCTCGATCTGGCGGATGCGCTCGCGCGAGACGCCGTAGTGCCGGCTCAATTGTTCGAGGGTCGCGGGCTCTTCCTTGAGCCGCCGCTCCGCCAGGATGTGCTTCTCGCGTTCGTTGAGGACGCCGAGCGACTCCCTGAACAGCCGCCGCCGATGGGCGAGCTCGCTCGCCTCCAGGACGCTGCTTTCCTGGTCCTGGTCCGGGTCGGCCAGCCAGTCCTGCCATTCGCCGCCGCCGTCCTCGCGGACCGGTGCGTTGAGCGACTGGTCGGGGCCGGCCATCCGCCTGTTCATCGAGACCACGTCGTCGCGGGAGACGTTCAACGCCGTGGCGATGTGCGCGACCTGCTCCGGCGTCAGGTCGCCGTCGTCGAGCGCCTCGATCTGCCCCTTCAGCTTGCGCAGGTTGAAGAACAGCTTCTTCTGGGCCGCCGTGGTGCCCATCTTCACCAGCGACCAGGAATGCAGGATGTACTCCTGGATCGACGCGCGGATCCACCACATCGCGTAGGTCGCCAGCCGGAAGCCGCGGTCCGGGTCGAAGCGCTTGACCGCCTGCATGAGGCCGACATTGCCTTCGGAGATGAGTTCGGCGACCGGCAGGCCGTAGCCCCGGTAGCCCATGGCGATCTTGGCCACCAGCCTGAGGTGGCTGGTCACCAGCCGGTGCGCGGCCTCGGCGTCGTCATGCTCGCGCCAGCGCTTGGCCAGCATGAACTCCTCGTCCGAGGTGAGGAGGGGGAACCGCCGGATCTCGCGGAGGTAGCGGGAGACGCCGCTGCCGTCGGGGGAAGCCGGTAGCGAGAGGCTGGAGGTCGGCATGGCCCTGTCCCTGTCCGCGCTCAAGGGGGAATGTGGCCGTCGCGCTCGGCCTTTTCAAGACCCGGCGGCGGCGTGCGGACGGGGCGGAAAGACGCAGAGCGCCCATGACGCACGGCGCCAAAGACGCGCGGCGCCCTCTCGGCCCTCTTCGGATCGTCATTCCCGCGCAAGCGGGAATCCAGAGACTGTTGAAGCAGATTCCCGCTTTCGCGGGAATGATGGATCTATCGATCGGGGAGCCTTAGGCTATACCCCGTAATATCTGCGCAGACATCTTTGAAATTTCTTTTCTTGTTTCAGATAAACGTCGAGATTACTTGCGTAAAATTCGGCGATCTGCTTGGGGAAATCAGAATTATGTGTTCGAATATTACACCTACTACAAATCCAGCCTGTGGTTCCCGGTGGAGAAACAAATAAAGACGCAAATTCCATCTTTGGCGTCATTTGTGTATGGGTGCAGAGCATCTTTAGTTTGCGTTTCTTGTTTTCGGATTTGTGTTTTATCCACGCAGTAACATCAAATGATATTACAATTTTCACCACGAACACACTAATAGCTGTCAAGAGAATTGCGATGGCAGCATAAACTAATGAAGAAGATATACTTTCCATATCACACAATCTCCAGTGAATTTAGCGCTGCCAATCTCTGTAGCGCTTGTTCTTCTGATATGTTGACGGGCCACCCATACGCTGCGGCGACGGCGGTGTCCAGATTCGCGTGGGCGTCGGTGAGCCATTGGGGGCGGGCGTTGTAGAGGGCGGTCAGGGTGCGGGTCTTGAGTTCCCTTGCCGCCGCTTCGTCGCGGGGGACGGGGCGTTTGGGATAGCCGGGAACGGGCTCGTCGATCCACTCCACCCATTCGGGCGGGTTCAGCCAGCGGTCGCGGAGATCGACCAGACGGCGCGCCGCCTCGGCGATAGCGACGGCGCGGGAGTCGTTGGCGTAGTCGGCGGCGGAGATGTCGGGGGAGAGGCCGTCGGGGAAGGGGAAGGTCTGAAAAGTCGTAGTCGGAGTATAGCACGGCCGATCCTCTAGCGTGGTGCCGAGCCGCAGCGACCATGCCTCGTGAAAACGGCTATGCAGAATGCCGAAGGTCGTATCGTCGTCGCGGGCCACGACGATCAGTCGGCTGTCCGGGCAAATGCCGACGTCGAGCCAGACGAACAGCCGGTGCTTGGCGACGCGGGGAGTGGCGATGTAGCGCGATAGGCCGTCGAGCGCGCGCCACATGCCCGGACGCGGCACTTCGTGGCGCCACCAGAATTCGCGCACCTTGCGCGCGCGGTTCCGGTGCCGCACGGGCTTCACATGTTCCGCGACATGGGCGAACGGCGCTTCGTAGAGGGCCGCTGCCGCCTCGCTCATGGACATGCCGAAATCGACGATCCACCTGCCGGACGGGCGCCGTGTCACGTCCATGCCGTTTGCCCACGGCTTCAGCACATCGCGATTGGGCCGCCCGTTCGGGTTCGCAGGCAAGCGTAACCAATCGCGCGCCAAGTCTCCGGGAATATCGAATGCGCCGTTTTTGGTGTCGCCCATGAAGGCGCAGCTCGCATTACGGGCGATTTTCCTCACCTTGGTGAGATCGACCGTCCCCGCCGTCATATCCGAATTGATTTGCCTCGCCGCCTCGCCGTTCAGGCGCACGGGCAAGCCCGCGTCCCGCGGGGCGAAGCAAACCAGCGACACTCGCACCGCCACGCCATCCCCGAACCACTGTTCGTCAGACCAAGCATCGAAGATTGCTCCGTGCTCGACGATTCGGTCCAGAACCGCCCGGTTATGCACACCGGAGATCGAGTTCGTCGCCACCAGACCGGCGCGGGCGAGACGGCCTTCCGCGACCAGACGCGCGGCTTTGTCGAACCAGTGGCAAACAAGGTCGGCTTCGCCGTGAAGCCGGGCGCCGTAAAGGCGTTGCAGCGCTTCGACATATTCCCCGCCCAGGCCGGCGCGCAGCCGCTTGCCGCCCAGGAACGGCGGGTTGCCGATCACCACGTCGGCTTCAGGCCACGCCGGCTCCCCGCCGTCCTCCCCCAGGATCGCGTCCCGGCATTCGATCGTCTCCAAAGGCTTCAGCACCGGGTCCCGCGACTCCGCGAAGCCGTTCCGGCGCATCCACTGGATCTCACCGATCCAAACCGAGACACGCGCCAGTTCCGCCGCATAGGCGTTCACCTCCAGCCCCTTCACGTTCCCAGGACCAACCTCCGGGAAGCCCCGCTCCAAACCCAACGCCTCCCCCTCCAGACGCACGCGGTGCTCAAGGTCCTTCAGCGCGTGCAGCCCCAGATACAGGAAGTTCCCCGAACCGCACGCCGGATCGAGAACGACGAAACCCCGCAGACGCTCCAGGAAGACGCGGAAGCGCCGTTCGGCCTCCGCCCGCCGCCGCGTCCGCGTCGCTGGCGCCCGCGCCGCAGCCGCCCGTTCGAGCGCAGCGGAGACCTCGGCCTTCGCCCCCTCCCACTCGGCCAGCAACGGACGCACCACCACCGGCTCCACGATCCGCATGATCTTGTCCCGGTCCGTGTAATGCGCCCCCAACTGCGAGCGCTTGTCCGGGTCCAGCCCGCGTTCGAACAGGGTCCCCAGGATCGAAGGGTCGATCTCCGACCAATCCAGCGCCGCCGCCTGCAACGCCGTTTCGATCTCCGCCTTCTCCAACGGCAACGCCGCGTCGTCGTCGAACAGCCCGCCGTTGAACCACGCCACCGACTCGAACCCGACATCGCCCCCTTCGGACATCGCCCCGAACAGGCGGCGCGCCAACTCGGCGAACGCACCGGGACGCTTCCGCGCCTGCTCCAGCATCCGCGTGAACATGGCGTCCGGCAGCAAACCGACGTCCTCCGCGAACATGCAGAACACCAGCCGGTTCACGAAATGCGCAACCGCCGGCGGTTCGTGCCCACGCTCCCGCAAACTCTGCGCCAGCGCCGCAAACGCCGACGCCGCACGCTCCGTCAACGCCTGACGGCTCTCCCCCGGTCGCAACCGCTCCGGCGCCGAAAGCGCCCACTTCAGCTTGTCCCGAACCGCTCCGTCCGCCAGGTCATCCAGCGCGAACTCGTGCGTCGCGCTCACGCTGTTCGTCCAGTTGGTGCGGATGCGGAACCGCGCCATGTCCGAGACGATCAGCAGCGGCGGGTTTTCCAATGCCAGCGCGTATTGCCGCAGCTGGTTGAAAGCGGCGTCGAGATCGGCGTGCTTGCCCTTGTATTCCCAGGCGAAGCAATGCCGCTTCCAGACGTCCGCCCAGCCGGCGGAACCGCCGTCCTTGCGCGCACCGCGCTCGAAGCAGTAGCTCTCCCCGGTCGGGTCCGCCTCCGCCGGCGTCGGCTCCCCCAGAAGCCGGCACAGGTCGATGAAATGCTCCTGCGAAGCCGAACTCTCTTTGAGTTCCGACGCCCGCCACTTCCCGATGAACGCACCCGGCGTCATGCCGCCTCCGACGCGACGGTGCTGCTCCCGCATGACATCACGACGTTCGACCGCCCCTGCACGCGCCCCGCTCCCAAGATGCCGTGAGGCCCCGCGACCGGCAAGGGAGCGCACGGCGAAGACGCGAACCACGGGGACGCTGCATCATTCGTTCGCCTCGTTACGCGCGGCTTCGATCAACCCCGTCATGTCCGCTGGCAGGGGGCTCCGGAAGGCCAGCGCCGCGCCCGTCAGAGGGTGCGTGAAGGTGAGCGCGGCGGCGTGGAGGGCCTGGCGGGGGCATTGCGCGAGCGCTCGTCGAGGGCGCTCGTCGAGGCGCCGCCGCCGGTCCGCGCGCCCGTCGCCGCCGTAGAGCGCGTCGCCCACCAGCGGGTGGCCGCGCGCCGCCATGTGCACCCGGATTTGGTGCGTGCGCCCGGTCTCGAGCCGGCATTCGACGAGGCTCCAGGAATCGCCCAGCCGCCGCAGCACGCGATAGAGGGTGCGCGCCGGCTTGCCGCCGGTCCGCACCGCCATCCTCTTGCGGTGGCGCCGGTCGCGCCCGAGGGCGGCGTCGATCACGCCCTCGGCCGGGCGCGGCGCTCCCCAGACCACCGCCCGATAGGTCCGGCTTGCCCGCCGGTTCGCGAACTGCGTGGCGAGACCGCGATGCGCGGCGTCGCTCTTGGCGGCGACCAGGAGGCCGCTGGTGTCCTTGTCGAGGCGGTGCACGATGCCCGGGCGCCTGACGCCGCCGATGCCCGAAAGGCCGGCGCCGCAATGGGCGAGGAGGGCGTTGACCAGCGTGCGGTCCGGATTGCCCGGCGCGGGATGGACGACCAGCCCGGCCGGTTTGTCGACGACGATCAGATGCGCGTCCTCGTAGGCGATCGCCAGCGGGATGGCCTGCCCCAGGGGCACCTCGTCCGGCGGCGGTGGGATGCCGAGGACGATCACCTGGCCCGGTTTGACCCGGCAGGCCGGCTCCGTTACCGTCACGCCGGAAATCGAGACTCGGCCCGTCTCGATCAAGGTCTTGAGCCGCGAGCGGGAGAGCGTCGGGACGGCCGCCGCCAGGAAGCGGTCGAGGCGTGCGCCGCCGTCCGTGCGGGCGACGGTCAGCCGGCGGCGCGATTCGGCGGCGGTGCTCATATCCGGTGCGGGCCATGATCACCTATCTCAAGATCGTCGTCATCGTCCTCGGGGTCATGATCGCGGCCGGGGTCGCGGTGATCGGGGTCAAGCTCGCCGAGAAGAGCGACGAACTGGCCGAGCGGAGCGGCGATACGGCGGGCGATGCGGAGGAGGCGCCGGCCGCGCCGGTGCGCCACGGCCTGGGTCTGCCCGCGGGCGCCCAGGTGCGGCGGATGGCGGTGGGCGACGGCCGTCTGGTCCTCGCCGTCGCCGTGCCGGGCGCCGGCGAGCGGATCGTGATCGTCGATCTCCGCGACGGCCGGATGGTGGCGGCGATCGCTCTCGAGGGCCCCCGGTGAACGCCGCGTCCCTCCGGCTGACGCCGTCGCAGCTCCGGGCCGTCGAAGCGGCCGCCGAAGCGGCGTATCCCGAAGAGGCCTGCGGGCTCCTGGTCGGACGCCGCGCGCCGGACGGGGGATGGCGGGTCGGCGCGGTCGAGGCGAGCGCCAACGTCGCGGAGCCGCCGCGCACCCGGCGCTTCGAAGTCGATCCCAGGCTCCGTCTCCGCCTGGAGCGATGCTTGCGCGGCCGCCCGGACTCGATCGTCGGCCTCTATCATTCCCACCCGGACGGCGAGGCCGTGCCGTCCGCGCGCGATCGCGCCATGGTCTTCGAGCCGGCGTTGATCTGGTTGATCACGGCCGTCGGCCGGGGCCGCGCGGCCGCCACCCGGGCCTGGCGGCCGACCGCGGACGGCGCGGCGTTCGTGCCCGTCCGGCTCGCTCTGGCCGGGCCGGCGGAGGGGTAGGAGGGGCCATGGATTTCCGCAGCGACAACGTCGCCTCCGTCGCGCCCGAGATCGTGACGGCCGTGGCCGAGGCGGCGCGGACGAGCGCCGCGCCCTATGGTGCGGACCCGATCACGGCGGGCCTGGAACCGGCCTTCTCCGCGCTGTTCGAGGCGCCGGTGCGGGTCTTCCCCGTGGTCACGGGGACGGCGGCGAACGCCCTCGCCCTCGCCGTCTTCACGCCGCCCTACGGCGTCGTCTATGGCGCGCGCGACGCCCATATCGAAAACGACGAGTGCGGGGCGCCGGCGTTCATGACCGGCGGTGCCAAGGTCGTGGGCGTGGAGGAGCGGTGCGGCAAGATCGTGCCGGCCGCCCTCGAAGCTGCGCTCGCGCAAGCCGGCCGGGGCGAGCTGCACCGCTCGCAGCCCGCCTGCCTGAGCCTGACGCAGCCGACCGAGATGGGGCAAGTCTATACCCCCGACGAGCTGGCGGCGTTGGCGGAGATCGCGCGGCGTCACGCTCTCGCCGTCCACATGGACGGCGCCCGCTTCGGCAACGCGGTGGCCGCGAGCGGGGCGCCCCCCGCCGCGCTGACGTGGCGCGCCGGCGTCGATGCGCTCTCCTTCGGCGCGACCAAGAACGGCGCGATGGCGGCCGAGGCGATCGTCCTGTTCGACACCACCCGCGCCGCCGCTCTGGCCTTCCACCACAAGCGCGCGGGCCAGCTCCTCTCCAAGATGCGCTTCGTCTCGGCCCAGCTCGCCGCCTATGTCGCGGACGGCCTGTGGTTGCGTCTGGCGGAGCGGGCGAACCGCGCGGCGCGCAGGCTCGCCCAGGGTCTGGCGGCGCTGCCGGGCGCCCGGCTGGCGGCGCCGGTCGAGGCCAACGAGGTGTTCGTCACCCTGCCGCCCTCCGCGATCGACGGCCTCGCGGCGGCCGGGGTCCTGTTTTACCGCTGGCCCGAGACCGATCCCGCGGCGACCACGATCCGCCTGGTCGCGCGGCACGACACGGCGCCGGCGGACGTGGATGCGCTGCTCGCGACCGCCCGCCGCGCCGCCGGTTCGGGCGCGCCGGCCTCTTGAGCGCGCGCCGCTCCTGCGGTATCATCAGGCGCCGCGTCCCCATCGTCTAGTGGCCCAGGACACCGGCCTCTCACGCCGGAAACGGGGGTTCGAGTCCCCCTGGGGACGCCACCGCTCCACCGCCGCGACAATCCGCGCTTTCGCGTAACATGGTGGGGTGGAGAAACCGCCGCGCGCGGGCGGAGCGGGAACGATGCTGATCGACCCATTCGAGCGCCACGTCACCTATCTGCGGGTCTCGGTCACCGACCGCTGCGATTTCCGCTGCGTCTATTGCATGTCGGAACATATGAGCTTCCTGCCCAAGGTCGAGCTCCTGACCCTGGAGGAGCTCGACCGCCTGTGCAGTGCGTTCGTCGGCCTGGGCGTGCGCAAGCTGCGGATCACCGGGGGCGAGCCGCTGGTGCGGCGCGGCATCGTCGGGCTGTTCGAGAGTCTCGCCCGGCATCTCGCGAGCGGCGCCCTCGACGAGCTCACCCTGACCACCAACGGCAGCCAGCTGCCGCGCCACGCGGAGGCGCTCTACGCGGCGGGCGTGCGCCGGATCAACGTCTCCCTCGATACGCGCGATCCCGCGACCTTCGCCCGGATCACGCGGTGGGGCCGTCTCGACAAGGTGCTGGAGGGGATCCGCGCGGCCCAGGCGGCGGGCCTGCGGATCAAGATCAACACCGTGGCCCTGCGCGGCGTGAACGAGGACGAGATCGAGGATCTGGTCATCTGGTGCGCCGAGCGGGGATACGATCTCACGTTCATCGAAACCATGCCGCTCGGCGAGATCGACGGTGACCGCACCGAGCAGTACCTGCCGCTCTCGCTCGTCCGCGCGCGCCTGCGCAGGCGTTGGACGCTCGACGACAGCGACCACAGGACCGGCGGCCCGGCCCGCTACGTCACGGTGCGCGAGACCGGCCAGCGGCTCGGCTTCATCACGCCGCTCACGCACAACTTCTGCGAATCGTGCAACCGGGTCCGCCTGACCTGCACCGGCACCCTCTACATGTGCCTTGGCCAGGAGGACGCGGCCGATCTGCGCACGCCGCTGCGCCGCAGCGAGGGTGACGACGCGCTGCTCGCGGCGATCCACGAGGCGATCGGGCGGAAGCCCAAGGGGCACGACTTCGTGATCGATCGCCGCCACGCGCGCCCGGCGGTCGGGCGCCACATGAGCGTGACCGGCGGCTGACCGGCCCGGCCCGCTTCCCGCGGCGGGAGGCGTGCCGCCGGGGGGCGCATGACCGGGGACGCATGACCTACGAGCGGATGGCCGTCGTCGCCTCGAGCGCCGCCAACGCCCAGGCGGCCCTCGCGGAAGTCAGCGCGCGTTACGCCTTCGCCGACGCGGACGCGGCGGACGTGATCGTCGCCCTCGGCGGCGACGGCTTCATGCTGGAGACCCAGCACCGCTTCCTCCACCGGAGCAAGCCGATCTACGGCATGAACCGGGGCACGGTCGGCTTCCTCATGAACGATTTCTCCGTCGAGGGGCTTCCCGAGCGTCTGGCGCGGGCCCACGCGACCGTCCTGCATCCCCTGCGCATGCGGGCGGAGACGACCGGCGGCGGCCGGCGGGAGGCCCTCGCCGTCAACGAGGTCTCGATGCTGCGCCAGACCCGCCAGGCCGCCAAGATCCGGATCGAGGTGGACGGCGTCGTCCGGGTGCCGGAGCTCATCTGCGACGGGGTGGTGGTGGCGACGCCCGCGGGCAGCACCGCCTACAACCTGTCGGCCCACGGGCCGATCATCCCGCTCGGCGCCAATATCCTGGCGCTCACGCCGATCAGCGCCTTTCGGCCCCGGCGCTGGCGCGGCGCCCTGCTGCCGCAGGAGGCGCGCTTGCGTCTGGAGGTGACCGAGCCCGACAAGCGCCCGGTCAGCGCGGTCGCCGATTATACCGAGGCGCGCGACGTGGCCGCGGTCGAGGTGTCGGTCGATCACGAGACGGCGAGCCACCTCCTGTTCGATCCGGAACACAACCTCGAGGAGCGCATCCTCAACGAGCAATTCACGCCTTGAGGGCCGGCCGCCGCGGTCGTGGCGCGCCCGGCGGCGCGGGCCGTCTGGCCCGCCTGCGCGCCGCCGCCTTCCCCTTCGCCTTCGCGCTCGCCCTTGGCGCGGCCGGCGGTGCGGTCTTCTTCGCCGCCGACCTGCCGCTCCCCTGGATGCTCGGCGCCATGACCGCGGCCACGGCGGCGGCGCTGGCCGGCGCGCCGCTGGCGGTGCCCGGGCGCGTCCGCAACGTCATGGTCGCGATCCTCGGCGTGCTGCTCGGCAGCCAGTTCACGGCCGACATCTTCGCCCAGCTCGGGCAATGGTATGTCGGCATCCTGGGGGTGGCCGTCTCGGTCACCGCGATGGTGGGCCTCGCCTATCTCGCCTTCCGCGGGCTGGGCGGTTACGACCGGCCGACGGCCTATTTCGCGGCGATGCCGGGCGGCTTGAGCGAAATGATGGTGCTCGGCGACGCCATGGGCGGCGACGGGCGCAAAATCTCGCTCACGCACGGGACGCGCATCCTGCTCGCCGTCTTCCTGATCGCCTTCTACTACCGCATCTTCGAGGACTACGCGCCCGTCGGCCTGCCCGTGCCCGCCCGCGGCGCCTTCGCCTGGAGCGACGCCGCGCTGCTGCTCGCCTGCGTGCTGGTCGGCTATCCGGCGGCGCAGGCGCTGCGGGTGCCGGCGGCGCAACTGGTCGGGCCGCTGGCCTTGAGCGCGACCCTCCATCTGACCGGCGTCGTCGCGGCGCAGCCGCCGGGCGAACTGGTCGCGGCCGCCCAGGTCGTCCTCGGGGCCGCCATCGGCGCCCGCTTCGTGGGGATGGCGGTGGCGGAGCTCGGGCGCGTGGTCCTGTTGGCGGCCTTCGTTTCGCTGGCCATGGTCCTGGTCGCGGCCGGGGCGGCCTTCGGGCTCGCGGCCGCCGCGGGTTTTTCGGCGCCCGCGCTGTTCCTCGCCCTGGCTCCCGGCGGGCTGGCCGAAATGAGCCTGATCGCGCTTTCCTTCGGCAGCGCGGCCGCCTTCGTCTCGACCCACCACGTCGTGCGCATCGTGCTGATCGTGATCCTGGGGCCGCTGTTCTTTCGTCTCGTCGTGACGCGCCGGCGGTCGCCGGGCTGAGTCGATGCTTGTCCGGGCGCCCGCGACCGGGGCGGCGCGCGCCCGTGCTATAAGCCCGCTCGATGGATTTCACGCTTTCGCCGGAGCAGCGCGCGTTCCACGACCTCGCCCGCGCCTTCGCGGAGAACGAGTTGGCGCCGCATGCCGCCGCCTGGGACCGCGACTGCACCTTCCCGGTCGAAGCCCTGCGCAAGGCGGCGGCGCTCGGCTTCGGCGGCCTCTGCGTCGGCGACGACGTCGGCGGGGCGAACCTCACCCGGCTCGACGCCGCGTTGATCTTCGAGGGCTTGGCGCGGGGCTGCGCCTCGACCGCTGCCTACGTATCGATCCACAACATGGCGGCCTGGATGATCGACGCCTTCGCCGACGCCGCCCAGCGCAAGCGCTGGCTCCCGCGCCTCGCCGGCATGGAGCATTTCGCGAGCTACTGCCTGACGGAACCGGGCGCCGGCTCCGACGCGGCGGCGTTGCGCACCGCCGCGGCGCGTGACGGCGACCATTACGTCGTGAACGGCGCCAAGGCGTTCATCTCCGGCGGCGGCCGCGCGGATATTTACGTCTGCATGGTGCGGACGGGCGGGCCGGGCCCCGGCGGCGTCTCGTGCCTGGTCATCGAGCGCGACACGCCGGGTCTCGGTTTCGGCGCCCAGGAGAGGAAGCTCGGCTGGCACAGCCAACCGACGGCCATGGTGACTCTGGACGACTGCCGGGTGCCGGTCGCGAACCGCATCGGCGCCGAGGGCCAGGGCTTCAAGATCGCCATGGCGGGGCTCGACGGGGGCCGGGTCAACATCGCCGCCTGCTCGCTCGGCGCGGCGCAGGCGAGCCTCGAGATCGCCCGCGACCACGTGCGTGCGCGCGAGCAGTTCGGCCGCAGGCTCGCGACCTTCCAGGCGCTGCAATTCAAACTCGCCGACATGGCGACGGCGCTCGAGGCGGCGCGTCTCGTGACGCGCCAGGCGGCGGCGAAGCTCGACGGCGGCGCGGCGGACGCGACCATGGCCTGCGCCATGGCCAAGCGCCTCGCCACGGACGCCGGTTTCGAGGTCTGCAACGACGCGCTCCAGATGCTCGGCGGCTACGGCTACCTGATGGACTTCCCGGTCGAGCGCCACCTCCGCGACCTGCGGGTCCATCAGATTCTCGAAGGCACCAACGAGATCATGCGGGTGGTCATCGCCCGCCGCCTGCTGGCGGACTGACGCGCTATTCCCCCCTCGCGGCCTTGCCCGTAGGATGCCGGCGGACCACCGGGGCGGGGCGGGCGTGCGCGACGAGATCGTTCTGGAGCGGAGCGGCCGGGTCGGCAGCGTCACGCTGAACCGACCGCGCGCGCTCAACGCGCTGACCCAGCCCATGGTCGTCGCCCTCGACGCGCGGCTCAGGGAATGGGCCGACGATCCGGCGGTCGCCGCCGTGGTCGTCCGGGGCGCCGCACGGGACGACGGCCGCGTGCCGTTCTGCGCGGGCGGGGACATCCGCCTGCTCTACGACCAGCGGGCGGATCCGGAGCGCCGCTTCGCCGTGGTCTTCTACGCCCAGGAATACCGGCTCAACGCGCTGATCTTCCGCTATCCCAAGCCCTATGTGGCGCTGATCGACGGCGTGGTGATGGGCGGCGGAGTCGGCGTCTCGGTCCACGGCTCGCACCGCGTGATGACGGAGCGTGCGCTGTTCGCGATGCCGGAGACCGGGATCGGGCTCTTCCCGGACGTGGGCGCGACTTGGTTCCTGCCGCGGTTGCGCGGCAAGGCGGGGCTCTATCTCGGCCTCACCGGCGCGCGCATCGGCGCGGCGGACGCCCACTATCTGGGGCTCGCGACCCATGTCGTGCCGAGCGGCACCCTGCGGGCGCTGGACGAGAGCCTGTGCGCCGCCGCCCTCGCCGGGGACGCGCGCGCGGCCGTCGCCCGGCTCGTCGCCGAATGCGCCGTGGAGCCGGGCGAAGCGCCGCTGGCCGCGCGCCAGGCGGAGATCGACCGCTGCTTCGCCGCCGACTCCGTGGAGGCGATCGTCGCCCGGCTCGATACCGAAGGGTCGGACTGGGCGCGCACGACGCGCGATTCGCTCCTCCGGAAGTCGCCGACCAGCCTCAAGATCGCGTTCAAGCAGCTCACCGCCGGCGGCGCCCGCGGCTTCGAGGAGGCGCTGGCGCTCGAATACCGCCTGGCGATGCATTGCAATCTCGGCGCCGATTTCTTCGAGGGCATCCGCGCCCAGGTGGTGGACAAGGACCGCCGGCCCCGATGGCGCCCGGCGCGACTGGAGGAGGTCACGGCGGCCATGGTCGATGCCCATTTCACACGGCCGCCCCAGGGCGACGCGGAAATCGGGTGAGCGGCCCCGGGGATGCGGGGGCGGTGGGGAGGGTCTGACATGGCGGAGATCGGTTTCATCGGCGTCGGCAACATGGGCGCGCCGATGGTGGGGAATCTGACGAAGGCGGGCCACGCCGTCACCGCCTTCGACGTGGCTCCGGCGGCGCGCGACGCGGCGCGGCAGGCCGGCGCGGCGCCGGCGGGCTCCGTCTCCGCGGCCGCGCGCGGCCGCGCGGTCGTGATCACCATGCTGCCGGCGGGGGCGGACGTCGCGGCGGTCTATCAGGGCGAAGGCGGGGTGCTTTCGGCGGCGGACGCGGGCGCGCTGCTGATCGACTGCTCGACCATCGACGTGGCCACCGCCCGCCGGGTCGCGGCGGCGGCGGCCGAGGGCGGCCGGGCGTTGCTGGATGCGCCGGTCTCGGGCGGAGTCGCCGGCGCGGCGGCGGGCACGCTCACCTTCATGGTCGGCGGCGAGAAGGCGGCGGTCGCCCGCGCCGAACCGGTGCTGGGCGCCATGGGCAAGGCGGTGGTGCACGCCGGCCCCTCGGGCGCGGGCCAGGCGGCCAAGGTCTGCAACAACCTGATCCTCGCGGTCTCGATGATCGGCGTCTGCGAGGCCTTCGGGCTGGCCGACCGGTTGGGGCTCGAACGCCGGACGCTGTTCGACATCGTCTCCCGGGCGACCGGCCAGTGCTGGGCGCTCACCTCCTATTGCCCGGTGCCCGGGCCGGTGCCGGAGGCGCCCTCGAACCGCGATTACGCGCCGGGGTTCACCGCGGCGATGATGCTGAAGGATCTCCGCCTGGCCCAGGAGGCGGCGGCGTCCGCAGGCGCCGCCTCGCCGCTCGGCGCGGAGGCGGCCGCGCTCTACGCCCTGTTCTGCAACGCCGGCCACGGGGCGGACGATTTCTCCGGGATCATGAAGATGATCGGCGCGGATAAATGACCGGCGCGATGCGCCCGGAAAGCGTGGCCTTCTACAGCGAGGGCGTCAGGCTCGCGGGCGATCTCTATCTGCCGGGCGGGTTCGATGCGGGTGCCGCGCGCGCCGGGATCGTGCTGTGCCACGGCTACACCGGCGTGAAGAGCCTCTACCTGCCGGACAACGCGCAGGCCCTGGCGAAAGCCGGCTACGCGGTGCTCGCCTTCGACTACAAGGGCTGGGGGGCTAGCGACGGGCCGCGCGCCCGGCTCGCCCCCTTCGGCCGCGTCGCCGATACGCGGGCCGCGCTCACCTTCCTCGGCGCCCGGCCGGGCGTGGACGAGGCCCGCCTCGGGCTCTACGGCACCAGCTACGGCGGCGCCACGGCGATTTGGGCCGCCGCCCTGGACGAGCGGGTGCGCTGCGTCGCGAGTGTCGTCGGCGTCGGCGACGGGCGGCGCTGGATGCGCAGCGTGCGCCGGCCCGACGAGTGGCACGACCTGCTGGCGCGCGCCGACGAGGATCGCCGACGCGCCGCCGCCACCGGCGGCTCCGACCTCGCCGCCCGCGACGAGATCCTGCTGCCGGACAGGCGGTCGGCGGCCCTCTCGGCGGCCGCACGGGCCGACAACCCGCACGCGGTTTCGACCGTGCCGCTCTCCTTCGTCGACGAGACGTTGCGCTTCCATGCCGAGTGGGTGGTCGGGCGCATCGCGCCGCGCCCGCTGTTGCTCGTGACCACCGACGACGACCGCCTCGTGCCGCCGGCGGAGTCGGAGGCCCTCTACGCCGCCGCCGGCGCGCCGAAGAAGCTCGTCGTCCTGAAGGGTTACGGCCACTACGACGTCTATGCCGAGCCGGCGTTCGGCGAGGTCATGGCGGCCGCCCTCGACTGGTACGCCGCGCATCTGCCGGCGCGGGCGGGCGCCGGCCGCTGCGCCTCGGAGCGGCCGCGTTGACGGGGGCCGCGACGATCAGGCTCGCCCCGTCGGGCGCGACCTTCGCCTGCCGCCCCGGCGAGACCATCCTGCGCGCCGGGCTCGCCGCCGGGCTCGCCATGCCCTACGAGTGCGCCAGCGGCAGCTGCGGCTCCTGCAAGGGGCGCCTCCTGGAAGGCACGGTGGAGTCGCTGTGGCCCGAAGCGACCGGCCTCAAGGAGCGGGACCGGCGCCGGGGCGACCGCATCCTCTGTTGCCAGGCCCTGCCGCAGGGCGATTGCGTCGTCGAGGCGCGCCGCGTCGAAACCGCGGCGGCGGAGCCCGCGCCCGAGGCGTTCGCCGCCGCCGTGGAGACGGTGGAGCGGCAGGGCGACGCGGTGCTCTTCCTGCGCTGCCGCCCGGAGCGCCCGCGTCCCTTCCTGCCGGGGCAGTTCATGCTGTTGCAAATCCCGGGCGGCCAGCGGCGCGCCTTCTCGATGGCGAACACGGAGCCGGAGGTCCTCGAATTCATCGTCAAGGCGAAGCCCGGCGGCCACGCCACGGGCTATCTCTTCGACCGGCTCTCGGTCGGCGACGGCCTGCGCCTGGAGGGGCCTTACGGGCGGGCCTATCTGCGTGCGCCGCTCGCGCGCGACATCCTCTGCGTCGCCGGCGGCTCCGGCCTGGCGCCGATGCTCTCGGTCGCCCGCGGCGCCCTCGCCCGGCCGGGCTCCCACGCCGTCCGGCTCTTCTTCGGCGTCAACGCCGCCGCCGATCTCTTCGCGACGGCGGAACTGGAAGCCCTCGCGGCCGAACACGACCGGCTCGCGCTCACGATCGCCGTCCGCGACGGCGCCCCCGGCGCGACGCCCGGCCTCGTCGGCGACATCATGCTGGCGGCGCTGCCGGCGTTGCCTGCGAGCGACCTCTACATGGCCGGGCCGCCGGGCCTGGTCGACGCCCTGCTGAAGCCCGCCATGCGGAGCGGGAAGATCGCGCCCGGGCGTATCTTCTTCGACAGATTCTACTGAAGGCTCACGACAGGCCGTCCTTGCCCGCGACCGCGACGTCGATGAGGCGCGGTGCGTCGCCGGCCAGCGCGTCGGCCACGGCGGCGCGCAATTCCTCCGGTTCCGTGACGCGCACGCCGGCGACGCCCATGCCGGCGGCCATCTCGACGAAGCCCAGCGCGGGATCGGTCAGGTCCATCTGCGCGTAAGGAAGGTTCGACCCGGTGGCGAAGCGCCGCCTGTAGATGTCGAGATTGTGCTTGAGGATGCGGTATTCGCGGTTGGAGAGGACGATGAACGGGATCGGCAGCCGGAGGTGGGCGGCCGTCCAGAGCGCCTGGATGCTGTACATCGCCGAGCCGTCGCCCGTGATGCAGACGACCGGCCGCTCCGGCAGCGCCAGCTTGACGCCGAGGGCGCCGGCGATGCCCTGGCCGATGCCGCCGCCGCGGCCGCAGAAATAATCGCCCCGCCCGGCGAAGCGAAAGGCGCGGAGGATGTCCGGGCTGCCCGTGATCGCCTCCTCGACCACCGTCGCGCCTTCCGGCAGCGCCGCCGCCACCGCCTCCAGCGCCACCGGGACGGCCATCGGCCGCCGTTCGCGCAGGCTTTCGAGACGGGCGCACCGCGCCGCCTGCTCCTCCCGCGCCAGCGCGGCGAGCCGCGCGTTGCGCCCGGCGGCGGCTTCCGTGAAGGCCGCCGGTGCGCGCTCCCGCACCAGCCCGGCGAGCGCCGCGAGCGTGGGCGCCGGGCCGCCGATCAGCCCTGTGTCGAGACGGTGGTTGCGGGCGAGGCGCTCCGTCGACTCCTCGATCTGGAGGACCGCCGCGCCGGGCGGGAAGGGCGCGCGCGGCGCGTACCACACCTCCTCGAAGAACGGGCCGCCGACCATGAGCACGAGATCGGCGCCGGCGAGCGCCTCCGCGATGCCCTCGGCGTCGGCCGGGAGCCGACCGCGGAAGTTGGGATGGTCGTTGGGAACGCCCTGGTGCTGGTGGATGAGCTCGACCCAGATCGGCGCGCCCACGGCTTCGGCCAGCGCGGCCGCGGTGCCGCCGGCGTCGGCGCGGGCCACGTCGTCGCCCAGGACGAGCGCCGGCGCGCCGGCTGCGAGGAGGCGGTCGGCGAGCGCGCGGACGCCCGCCGCATCCGGCATCGGCGCGCGGTAGAGCGGGCCGGGCGCGGCGGCGGCGACCCCGGTCTCCTGTTCCATGACGTCGATCGGCAGGGCGACGAACACCGGACCCGCCGGCGGATCGTGGGCGATCTTGAAGGCGCGCCGCAGGATCGGCGCGATCTCGTCCGCGTGCTCGGCCTGGACGCTCCATTTGACCACCGGCGCCGCCATGGCGACCAGGTCGTGCCCGAGGATCGGCGCGCGCAGCCGCAGCCGCGTGTCCTGCTGGCCGGCGGTGACGATCATCGGCGAGTTGGTCCGGTGCGCGCCGAACATCATCCCGACGGCGTTGCCGAGGCCGGGCGCCACGTGGAGGTTGACCACCCCGGTGCGCCCGCTGGCCTGCGCGTAGTAGCTCGCGGCGCCGACGGCGACGCCCTCGTGGAGAGTCAGGACGTAGGAGAGCGCGGGCCAGGCGGCGAGGCTGTCGATGAGCGGACTTTCGGTCGTGCCGGGGTTGCCGAACAAATGCCGGACCCCGTGCGCCAGAAGGCTCTCCATGAAGACGCGGCGTCCATGCATGGCGTCCGCTCCCGCTTTCGTTTCCCGACCATAGCCGCGCCGGGGGAGCGGCACCATGGGAGAGGCCGGGCGAGTCACTCCGCGGGCCGGTCGCGGGCGGCGCGGAGGCGCCTGGTCCCTTCCTCGTCGACCACGGAATCGATGCCGTTCTCCGCCCGCCGCAAGGCGACGCCGTAAACGCGGGCGGCGCGCTCCGCGCCGAGCCAACCGCGGCTCACGTCCCGGGCGACGGCCGCCGGGTCGCGCGCGAAGGGGTCGCCGTAACCGCCGCCGGCGACGGTGCGGTAGTGGATCGCCTCGCCCGGCCGCAGCCGCTCCTCGTGGAACGACGGCAGGGTTTCGAACGTCCCGTCCGTCCGGCGCTTGCGGTTGAGCGAAGGCGCGCCGGCGGCGCCGCCGAGCACGCCGCGCGCGGGGTTCGCGTCCCCGTCGCTGCAATAGAAGACCGACACGGCGCCGGCGAGGGAGCGGTAGGCGCCCCGGGTCGCCGGTGCGCCGTTCCAGCGCCCGGCGCCCATGGTGTCGCGGGCGATGCGGCGCTCCTCCATCAGGATCGGGTATTGCGCCTCGTCGATCTCGATGCTGTCGAGGGCCAGCACGCCGCCGCCGTCCGGCGCCTCGTAGGTGAGCCAGCCGTCGTGGCCGTGGAGGCCGGGGCCGCCCGAGAGGCCCACGCAGAATTGGTTCACGTAGGGCGCAGCTCCCCCGTCGCGGTCGTCCATGCCCGAGACCACGCCGAGCCCGGCGGAGAAATTGCCGCCGCCCTCGGCCAGCCCGTGCGGCGCGCCCATCTGCGCGAAGCAGCACTGCACGGCGTTGATCAGGCGGTCGTTGACGTTGGTGGTCGCCACCGACGTGCCGGCCGGGAAGGTCGGTCGGCCGACCACGCAGCCATCGCGCAGCAGGACGTCGATGCGGCGGGCGCTGCCGTCGTTGTGCGGGATCGTCGGGTCGAGGTTGTAGAAGACGCCGATGCGGCAGGCGCCTTGCGCGCAGGCTTCCGAGAGGTTGACCCCGCCCGGCACGCAGTCCGGATTGTCCCTGAGATCGACCGTGATCTTTCCGCCTTCCGGGTCGACGGTGACGGAAGCCGTGATCGTGATTCCCTCGTCGGCGACGCCGGGGATGGAGTCGTGGGCGCAGCTATGGCGCCACGTCCCGGCCGGCAGGTCGCGGATCGCCGCCGCGGCCCGCCGCGCGCCGTAGTCCATCCAGGCTTCGACGAAGGCGCGGATGGTCGCGATCCCGTATTTCTCCACGAGCGCTTGCAGGCGCCGCTCGCCGATGCGGCAGGCGCCGACCTGGGCGCGGTAGTCGCCGTACCAGACGCGGGGCGCGCGGATCTTGTGCATCCCGACGCGCACCACGTCCTTCTTGTCCGCGCCGTTCTCCTGGATGCGGACGCAGGGGAAGTACACGCCCTCCTGTTGGAGCGTCGCCGCGTAGGGCAGGTAGGTGGTGGGTTCGGGCGCGCCCATGTCGGCGTGGTGCGAGCGCGCCAGCACCCAGAAGAGCGGTTCGCCTCGGGCGAAGACGGGGACGCACAGGGTCATGTCGGCGTGGTGCGTGACCCCGTGATAGGGGCTGTTGTTGAGGAAGGCGTCGCCTTCCTTCACGTCGTCGAAGAGCGCGGTGATCGGCTCGGTCGTGAGTTCGAGGGCGCTGACGTGGATGGGCATCGCCTCCTCGACGCAGATCAGGCGGTGGTCGTAGGTGAGGATGCCGCAGGACATGTCGCGCGCGTTGGTGATCACCGCCGAGCGGCTGGCCCGCATGACGGTGTTGCTCATCTCCCGGATGATGGCTTCCAGCCGCCGCGAGAGCACCGCCATCAGCAACGGATCGAAGCGCTCGCCTTCCGCCGCCATGCCTTCCTCCATCCGCCGCAGTGCCACCCTACCACGACGCTCCGGGCGGCCCCTCCCGCGGCGAGTCCCGTGTCGTCCGCGCGCGGGCCGGCTTGACAGCCGCCGGGGGATTCGGGAGCATCGCTCGCGCGAGCATCCGGGGACCGGCTCACGAAACGGGTTCGCGCCCAAGTGGCCATCAGCACCGACAAGCCGACGCGACGGGGCTTCTTCATCGAAGGCATGGGCGGCAAGAGGCTCCTGTTTGCCGCTCTCGCCAAGCCCGATGGTCTACCTTCAGGGGCACGGGGGCGAACGTGACGTGCGACGTTCCGACCGTCAATTCGACGGGAACGGGACGGCGGATCGCCTCACGCAAATCGAAGCGGCGGATCGCGTTCGGGTGGTACGGCGGGAAATTTTCCCATCTGGGCTTTCTCACTCCGCTTCTGCCGCACGAGGCGGGGCATTTCTGCGACGTGTACGGTGGTTCGGCCGCCGTCCTGATGAACGTCGGCCCCTACCCGGTCGAGACCTACAACGACATCGACTCGGAACTGGTGAACTTCTTCCGCACGCTGCGCAACCAGCAAGAGAAGCTCATCAAGGCGATCGGCCTCACCCCGTTCTCGCGTGAGGAATTGATGTTGGCGTGCCGACCGGAATCCGGCCTCTCCGCGCTGGAACGAGCGCGGCGGTTCTACATCCGGGCGCGGCAGACGAGAACCGGCCTCGCGCAGACCAGCAGCGAGGGGCGGTGGGCGCATTGCGTGCTCACGTCACGGGCGGGCATGTCCGGGGCGGTCTCGCGCTGGCTCGGCTCCGTGGAAGGACTGGCGGAAATCGCGCAGCGTCTCCAACGGGTGCAGATCGAGAACGCGCCCGCCCTGGAAGTCATCGCGCGGTACGACACCGACGAGACGCTCTTCTACGTCGACCCGCCCTACGTGCATGCATCGCGCGGCGATGCCTCCGCCTACGGCTACGAGATGACCGACGACGATCATGCGGAACTGTCGGACGTCTTGCACGGCATTCGTGGCCGCGCCGTGGTGTCCGGCTACCGGACCGATCTGTACGACCGTCTGTTTTCGGATTGGCGACGAGTCGATGCCCCGGTGCGCCTGTGCCATTCGACGCGGACGCCGCGACGAGAATCCGCCTGGCTGAACTTCTGATGGACCATCGCGAAGTCAGGGAATGGCTGGACGCGGCATGGAACGAGGCGGTTCATGAGTCCGTGACATATCCCGATCCAGAGGTGGACGCCCTGGTGAATTCGGATGTGCGCTCGATTCGCTATGCGCTCGTTACCCAGATGCTCGGCAAGATCGCCGATCCGGCTCGAAGCCTGATGGCGCTCCAGCTTGGAGCGGCTGGCCCGCATGACGGTGTTGCTCATCTCCCGGATGATGGCTTCCAGCCGCCGTGAGAGCACCGCCATCAGCAGCGGGTCGAAGCGCCCGCCTTCCGCCGCCATGCCGCCCTCCATCCGCCGCGGTGCCACCCTACCACGGCGCCCCGGCGGGCGGCCCTCTCCCGCGGCGGTTTCCGTGTCGTCCGCGTGCGGGCCGGCTTGACGGCCGCCGGAGGATTCGGGAGCATCCCTCGCGCGAGCATCCAGGGACCGGCTCACGACATGAACCTGCTCTACTACGGCGACTGCCTGACCGTCATGCAGGAACACATGAGCCTGGGGAGCGTGGACCTGATCTATCTCGACCCGCCCTTCAACTCGAACCGCGAATACAATGCCATCTACAAGGACGAAAGCGGCCGTCCGCTTCCCGATCAGATAGACGCCTTCTGCGACCTGTGGGAGCTCGACGAGGAACGGGAGCGGGTCTTGCGGACCATGCCGGTCCTCATGCGGGAAGCTGGAGTCGACGACAAGGCGGCGGAGTTCTGGCGCCTTTGGATGAACGCGCTTCGCCACACGCAACCCCGCCTGCTGGCTTATCTGTCCTATATGGTCGAGCGGCTCTTGCAGATGAAGGGTATCCTGAAGCCGACCGGCTCCATCTACCTGCACTGCGACCCGACCGCGAGCCACTATGTCAAGATCATGCTCGACTCGATCTTCGGGCATGAGAACTTCCGGTCGGAGATCGTCTGGAGGCGAACGAGCGCCCATAGCGACGCGAAGGGCTTCGGAAAGGTTTGCGACTACCTGCTCTATTACGCAGGCAACGCTCGGACGTGGAACCCAATCGCCGTTCCGCATGACCCTGAGTACATCGCGAATGCCTATCGGTACGAGGATGAGCGTGGGCGCTACCGGCACCACGAAATCATCCGTACCGCGTCGATGGGCGAGCGCCCGAATCTTTCCTACGAATACAAGGGCTACACTCCGCGCTGGGGCTGGCGAATGGTCCGCGAAAAGTTGGAAGAGTTGGATGCCCGGGGTCTGCTGATATGGTCATCGAGGGGGCGGCCGTATCGGAAGACCTACTTGGCGGACGGGCAAGCCCCGACGAACCTTTGGACGGATATTCCCGGCGCCCTGGGAGGGGAGCGGCTGGGCTACGCGACGCAAAAGCCGCTAGCGCTGCTCGACCGGATCATCCGGGCATCGTCGAACGAAGGCGACACGGTGTTCGACCCGTTTTGCGGGTGCGCGACGGCGCTGGAGGCCGCCCACAGGCTCGACCGCAAGTGGATCGGCATCGACATTGCCATCCATGCCATCAAGCGCGTCGCGGCGGTCCGCTTGCGCGACAAGCTGGCGCTTCGGGAGGGCGAGGACTTCATCATCGACGGCGTGCCGCGGACGCTCGAAGGCGCGCGCGACCTGTGGGCGCGCGACAAGTACCACTTCCAGCGGTGGGCGATCGAGCAGGTGGACGGCTTCGTGACGACGAAGCGGACGGCAGACGGCGGCATCGACGGGCGGCTCTACTTCGCGTCGCCGGCGGCGCGCGACCTGTCCAGCATGGCCATCGAAGTCAAGGGCGGCAGGAACATCGGTATCAAGGAAGTGCGGGAGTTGCGCGGCGTTCTCGACAACGACCGCGCGCTACTGGCTGGCCTGATCGTGATGGAACCGCTCGGGCCGGTGAAGGAACGCAACTTCAAGCGGTTCATGGTCGAAGCCGGGGACCTGGACAGCATGGGGGTCAAGTACGCCCGAATGCAGCTTCTCACCGTGTCCGACATCCTGGAGGGAAAGCGCTTCCACACGCCGGGCGTAGCGGGACGCGGGCTGGCCGAACCCAAGATGCTATAGCTAAGCCCGTAACTTATCGTTCCGTTTTATATTGTTGTTCTAGCATATTCCAACCCACAGCTATCAGGCAAAGTGAGTAGTGAGTAGTACCGAGACAAATGCTTGCTTGAGGCCGTCGGTCACTTGATCGTCGCCTAGGGACCGAAGCCAATCCGGAATAATTACACCATCGTCGGCGTCATGTAAGGAATTGTCTCTGCCCCCCCCTCACCCCCTCTCGATCAGGAAATTGCCACGCCCGTCGACCCGCGCCCGCTGGCCCGCCAGCAGCAGGACGGTCGTGGTGGCGCTGTCGATCAGCGCCGGGCCATCGGCCTCGGCACCCGGCGGCGGCGTGGTGCCGTCATAGGCCGGAAGTTCCCGGAAGGCCCGCGTATCGCCGAGATAGACCGCGCGCGTGCCGCGCCGCTTCAGGCGCACGCTCCCGCGCGCCGCCGGCGCTTCGCCAGGGCGGCCGCCGGCGCCGATGGCGCGCACCGTCCAGGTGGTGAATTCCACCTCGTCGTCCTCGTCCGCGATCGTGTGGATGCGCGCGTGCATCCGGTGGAAGGCGGTGGCGAGCGCCGGCACGTCCACCTCGCGCAGCGCCCCACCCGCCGCCGGTGCGAAGGGCACGTCGATCTCCCAGGATTGGTAGCGGTAGCGCGCCTGGAAGGCGTATTCGTAACGGCGCCGGCCCTCCGGCACGGCCGCCCGGTCGAGGAAGCGCTCGCCGCGGGCGCGGAGCGCCGCGAGGGTCCGGTTGACGGCCTCCAGGGCGAAGCGCCGGTCGCTCGTGTGGAGCGTCGCCGTCTCTTCGCCCCTGATGTCCGTGACCAAGCCGCCGAAGGCGCTGAGCCCGGCGGCCACGCTTGGCACCATGAAGCGCGCGATGCCGAGCGCCCGCGCCATCGCGCCGACGTGGCAGCCGGTCGCGCCGCCGCCCGCCACCAGGGTGCTCTCGCGCGGGTCGATGCCTTCGTTGACGGTGATGTCCCCGATCGCCGCGATCATGTTCTCGTTGCTCGCCGCGTGAATGGCGTAGGCGGCCTCGGGCACGCCCAGGCCGAGCGCGCGGGCGACGGCGCCGACGGCGCTGCGCGCCGCGTCCGCATCCAGCGAAAGCCGCCCGCCGAGGAAGTAGGCCGGGTCCAGAATCCCGAGCACCAGATTGGCATCGGTCACGGTGGGCCGCGCGCCGCCCCTCCCGTAGGCCGCAGGGCCCGGGTCCGCGCCGGCGCTTTCCGGCCCCACCCGGAGCAGGCCGCCGGAATCGACCCAGGCGATGCTGCCGCCACCGGCGCCGACCGAGCGCACGTCGATCTTGGGAAGGCCGAGCAGGTCGTCGCCGATGGGCGCCTCAGTCGTGCGGATCAGCCGGCGCCCGCGAATGGCCGAAACGTCGAAGGTCGTACCGCCCATGTCGACGACGATGACGTCCGGTTCCGGGCAGAGGGCGAGGGCGGCGACCGGCGCCAGGGTCGGACCGCTCATGATGGCGTGGATCGGGTGGGCGGCGATCTCGTCCGCCGTCATCATGCCGCCGAGGCAGTTGGCGACGAGCAACGTCCCCCCGAAGCCCGCCTCGCGCAGCGCGCCTTCAAGCCGGCGCAGGTAAGGCGGCACGACCCCGTGCAGGGAGGCGTCGATGGCGGCGGCGACGGTGCGCCGGTATTCCCGCGGGATCGGGTTGAGCGCGTGGCCGAGGACAACAGGCACCTCCGGCCACAGCGTGCGCACGATCTCACCCGCGCGGCGCTCGTGGGCCGGCTCGACCACCGACCACAGCAGGCTGACGGCCACCGCCTCCACCGGGCAGCGTTTGAAGTAAGCGACCGCCGCGCGCACGTCGTCTTCGTTCAGTGGCGCGATCTCGTTGCCGCGCGCGTCGATCCGCCCGCCTACTTCGAAGGTCCGGTTGCGCGGGACGAACGGCTCCGGATAGTCGAGCCGCCAGTCGAACGCACGCTTGCGCGGCGCCTCGCGCAGGGTGAGGACGTCCGGGTGCCCTGCGGTGCAGATCAGCCCGACGGCGCCGACGCGTCCTTCGACGAGCGCGTTGGTGGCGACCGTCGTCCCGTGGACGACGCGCCCGGTTTCGGCGAGGAGCTCCGCGCGCCCCGCATCGAACGCCCGCGCCGCAAGCGCGAGCGCCTCCATGAACCCGCGCTCGAAGGCCGGCGGCGTCGACGGCGCCTTGACGATCTCAATCCGCGCCCCGTCCGAGACCACGCAGTCGGTGAACGTTCCCCCGATGTCGACACAGACGTCGTACCGTGCCATCGCTTCCTCGCGCCCGCTCGAGGCCGGTATGGTGGCGACCCGCCGCCCCGCCGCGCAAGAGGGGCTTCGGCGAGGGTGCACCCTCGGGTGTTGCGCCCGCCGGGTGTTGCGCCCGCCGGGTGTCCGGGGATGGGGGGTTTGACCGCGCGGCAAGTTCAACCTAGTGTGAGACTGGTTGAAAGCTTTGCGGCCGTAAGGTTGAGGGTGGTCTCGTGACTGGAATCGGCGCATTCGAAGCGAAGACCCATCTGCCGCGTCTGCTCCGGCGCGTGCAGGCGGGAGAGCGGTTCGTCATCACCAGGCATCATCGCCTCGTGGCCGAACTGATTCCCTTTCGTTCACCTACAATGGTAAAATACTTACGACAATTCCGAGAGCAACCCCCAAAATGGCTTCTTGACGGAGATATCACGCTCGATAATTTCTTTGAGAGTCGAACCGCCTTTTATCCGGGTTCCGGAAACGATAGCCAACTGAATTCGATGAGAATCACGGAGGATAGCGCATAGCTGTTCTATTCGTCGGGGCGGAAGCCAAAGCTTTCTGCAAGACGATCTATGGTCGGTTATTCCGCCGTAGTTCGCCATTTGTCGTGCTTGCGGAAAGCTATATGGGCGGAAATGCGAATTTTCATAACCCTCAGAGGCCAATAGCCAATACGATCAAACCCGAATTTCTACTTACCAGCCGCGACAGGGAAATCTGGCCAAGTTATAGGAAAGCAGGGTGTCGGCATATCAATGCACCTACGCGCTCATGGTTACCTCGTGTGCTTTACGAACGCTGCACCTGAATCAAGCGGCCGCGATGCAGCAGTGGCGATGAACCGACATGCCACCGCCGGGTGACGGGCTGCCCGTATGTCGTTCCCGGCTCCCGTCGCCGGGAGCGGCCCTGTTTGTCTTTCGCGTGATCGACGATGACTGAAAACCGCCGAAAATTCTGGGGCTGGGGCCTCGAGGCGCAGACCTTGAGCGAGGCCGAGGCGCGCCGGGTCGTGGGGCGGGTCGCGCCGCTCGTCGGCCTCGAACCCGGCCCATACACGGCGCCCCCCAGGATCGAGGAGGTGCGTGTGCGTCCGCCGCGCGTCGCACCGCCGGAGTCTCTCGCCGCGCTCTGCCGGAGCGCCGCCCGCGCCCGCGCGAGCCACGCCTACGGGAAGTCCTACCCCGATTACGTCCGCGCCTTCCGGCGCGCCTTCGAGGCCGCCCCGGACGTCGTCGCGTACCCGGAAAACGAAGCCGACGTCGCCGCGCTTCTCGACTGGGCAGGCGCGGCGGGCCTCGCCGTCATCCCCTATGGCGGCGGCTCGACGGTGGTCGGCGGCGTCGAGCCGCGCACCGGCGGCGGCTACGCGGCGGCGCTCACCATCGACCTGCGGCGCCTGGACAAGGTGCTCGAGATCGACCGCGCCTCGCGAGCCGCGCGCATCCAGGCCGGGATCTTCGGCCCCGCCCTCGAGGCCCGTCTCAAGCCGGCCGGGCTCACCCTCCGGCACTTCCCGCAGTCGTTCGAATTCTCGACCCTCGGCGGCTGGATCGCCACCCGTTCCGGCGGCCATTACGCCACGCTCTACACCCATATCGACGAGTTCGTCGAAAGCCTGCGCACCGTCACCCCGGCGGGCGTTCTGGAGAGTCGGCGCCTGCCGGGCTCCGGCGCCGGCCCCAGCCCCGACCGCCTCGTCGTCGGCTCCGAGGGCGCGCTCGGCATCGTCACGGAGGCCTGGATGCGGCTCCAGGACAGGCCCACATGGCGGGCCTCCGCCGCCCTCCGTTTCGTCGATTTCGCCGCCGCCGCGGAAGCGATCCGCGCCGTCGGCCAAGCCGGGCTCTACCCGACCAACCTGCGCCTGGTCGATTCCGAGGAGGCGCGGCTCGCGGGCGCCGGGGACGGCGGCTTCCACCTCGTGGTTCTCGCCTTCGAAAGCGCCGATCATCCGGTCGAGCCGTGGATGACGCGCGCCCTCGAATGCATGGCCGACCACGGCGCCGCATTCGACCGGGAGGCGCCGGCGAAGGCCCGCGACCCGCTCGCCGACGCCTGGCGCGCGGCCTTCATCAGGGCACCCTACGACCGTGAGGCGTTGATCGCCCACGGCCTCCTGCACGACACCTTCGAGAGCGCTGTCACCTGGGATCGCTTCGCCGAGTTCCACGCTTCCGTCAAGGCGGCGACGGAGGCCGCGATCCGCCGCGCCACCGGGGCGCCGGGCCACGTGACCTGCCGCTTCACCCATGTCTATCCGGACGGACCGGCACCCTATTTCACGTACCACGCGAAGCCCGCGCCCGGCGCGGAAATCGAGCAATGGCGAGAGATCAAGGCCGCCGCTTCCGACGCCCTGATCGCGGCCGGCGGCACGATCACCCACCACCACGCGGTCGGTCGCGACCACATGCCCTGGTACGAGACGCAACGCCCCGCTCTTTTCGGCGCCGCCCTCGCGGCGGCCAAGGCCGTGCTCGATCCGGGCGGCGTCCTCAATCCCGGCGTCCTCGTCCCGCCGCGGCCGGGGGCGCGCCCGACATCCGGCGGGGGCGGTCCCGAACCCGCCTAAGGCGTTTCCTCCTGCGCCGTTTTCGGCCGCCCGGCCGGGACCTCCCTTCGCGCTCCGGGAAAGCCGGCGACGACCGCCTCGGCGGCGAGCGCGCGCACCGCGGCGGAGACTCCGAAGCGGAGCGCCGTGCGGACCACCTTCGTCGGATCGACGACGCCCGCGCGCGACAGGTCGCGATAGCGCCGTGCGGCGGCGTCGAAGCCCCAATGCGGGTTGTCGTGTTCCCTGGCGCGGGCGACGGCGAGGGAGGCGTCGCCGCCGGCGTTCCCGACGATCCGCCGCATCGGCGCCGCGAGCGCCGCTGCCAGCGCGGCGGCGCCCATCGCCTCGTCGGAGTCGCCCGCTCCGGCGGCCGGCAGCGCCTGGGACGCACGCAGCAGCGCGACGCCGCCGCCGGGAACGACGCCTTCCGCCTCCGCCGCGCGCACGGCGCTCAAGGCGTCGTTGGCCCGCTCCTTGCGCGCCCGCAATTCGGTCTCGGTCGCGCCGCCGAGGCGGAGTTCGGCGATCCCGGCGGCGAGGCGGGCGAGGCGCTCCTGGAGCTTCTCGCGGTCGAAGCTGAGATACTTCTCCGCCTCCGCTTCCCGCCGCAGGGCGTCGCACCGACGGCGGATGGCCACCGCGTCGCCCTTGCCACCCACGATGGTCGTGCGGTCGCGGGCGATGTGCACCTTCCGCGCCGCGCCCAGCATGGAAGGCTTCAGGTTCTCCAGCGCGTTGCCGCGCTCGCCGGTGACGATCTCGCCGCCCGTCGCGATGGCGATGTCCTCGAGCATCGGCTTGCGCCAGCGCCCGAAACCGGGCGCCTTGACCGCGGCGACGCGAAGCCCGCCCCGGCGCTTGTTGACGATCAGCGTCGCCAGAGCATCCCCCGTCACGTCCTCGGCGACGACCAGCAGCGAATGCGTCGACTTCGCGAAGGCACGGAGCGCCGGCACGATCGCGTCCACGCTGGAGATCGTCGTCTCGTGCACGAGCACGTAGGCGTCCTCCAGGACGGTCGTCATGTCGTCCGGGTCGGTGACGAAGGCCGGCGACACGTAGCCCTCGTCGAAGCTCATGCCCTCGTGCACGGCGAGGGTCGTCTCGACGCCTTTCGCCTCGTCGATGGCGACGACTCCGTCGCGTCCGACGCGGCGCACGGCCGTCGCCAGGTGGCGCGCGATCTCGTCGTCGCCGTTGGCGGCGAGGCGGGCCACGCGCTCCAGGCCCCCGTGCGCGGGCAGCGGGCGGGATTGCTCGCGGAGCGCGGCGTCGGCGGCGCGCAGGCCGCGTTCGATCCCATGCGCGACGCCCATCGGGTCGGCGCCGGCCGCCACCGCCTTGCCGCCTTCCGTCAGCAGCGCCGCCGCCAGCACCATCGCCGTGGTGGAGCCATCGCCGGCCTCGTCGCTCACCCGCGCGCCGACATGGCGGATCAGGCGGCCGCCCATGTCTTCGAAGCGGTCGGCGAGGTCGATGTGCCGGGCGATGGTGTAGCCGTCCGTCGAAATCCAGGGCGCGGCATGCTTGCGTTCGAGCAGGACCGCCCGTCCGGCCGGCCCGAGGGTGCCGCCGACGATGCCGCCGACGATCCGCGCGCCGCGCAGGAGCCCGGCCCGCGCCGGTGCGCCGAGGCCGATCCGCTTCGGCCCCGGGATGCCGTCGATCATGGCGCGTGCCGCCGGCGGACGGGCCGGTCAGGCGGCCCCGTAGTCGATCGGCGTCGCGTCCCACCCTTCGTCGTGGCGCCGCCAGTAAAGGTCGCGCAGCCGCGTCGTCACCGGCCCGACGGTGCCGTCGCCCACGGGCGCGTGATCGATCCTGGTCACCGGCAGGATGCCGCCGGCGGTGCTGGTGAGGAACACCTCGTCCGCCGCCCGCAGGGCGCCGGGGGAGACGGTGCCGATCTCTGCACGCACGTTCATCTCGGCCATCAGGTCGAGGGCCGTCCGGCGGGTGATGCCTTCGAGGCAGGTGCCGCCCGGCGTCGTCACCGTCCCGCCGCGGACGGCGAAGACGTTGAAGCCCGGCCCCTCGGCGATGTTGCCCTCGAGGTCCACCACCACCGGCATGTCGCACTCCGCCTCGTGGCAATCGAAGGTCGCGCGGATCATGTCGCCCCAGTGGAAGTTCTTGGCCGTGGGATCGACCGAGGCCGGCGGGATACGCAGATAAGCGCTGACGTGGAGGTCAATGCCGCGTTCGCGCATCTCCTCGTCGGCGATCCACACGAAGGGGATCGCGAAGGCGACGAAGCGGTTCTCGCAGGCGCGCGGGTCGCGGGTGCCCTTGGGAGGCATTCCGCGCGTGCACAGCACCTCCACATAGGCGTCGCGGAGCTGCGTGAGGCGCATGAGCCGCATCAGGATCGCGATGACCTCGGCGCGGTCGTGGGGGATCGTCATGCGGACGCTGGCCAGGCTCTTCTCGAAGCGGTCGAGATGGTGCCTGAGGCGGAAGAACTTCCCGCCCCAGACGTGCACCACGTCGTAGGTGACGTCGGAGCGGGTGAACCCCCAGTCGAGGATCGGGATGCGGGCTTCGCCGATCGGCACGTAGGCGCCGTCCATGAAGGCCGCGCCTTCTGCGAAGCGGTTTTCCAGCGTCACGACGCTGCCGGGCGCCGCCTTCGTCACCTTTGCCATCGATGGCCTCCTCCAGTCCGCCAAGCTGGCTCGCCAGTGTGCCGCATCGGTCGCGCCGGCGCGACCGTCGGGCGACGGGGCTCGCCGATGGCCCGGTTGACGGGCGCTCCGGCTTTCAGTCAGGCTTCGGGCCGCGGGTTCGTCGTCGGTCGGGAGCGGAAACGGGCATGGGTGCCATCGTCGCCAGCATGGAGTTGGAAAACGCCGTCGACCGCGGCATGTCCGTCCAGGGCCGGCGCGACGAGGCGGCGGTGCGTCGAACCCGGGTGGACGGCATCGTCGACACCGGCGCCGTGACGCTGGTGTTGCCGCAGAACGTGGTGGAACGGCTCGGCTTGGCGACGCAACGCACCGTCATCGTCACCTGTGCCGACGAAAGGTAAGGAGGAGCGCCCTGTCGCCGGCCCCGTGACCGTGCGGATCGGCGACCGGTTCATGAGTACGGATGCGATCGTCGGACCGCCGCTCTCGGAGCCGTTGATCGGCCAGGTGATTCTCGAGGTCCTGGACTTGATCGCCGACTGCGCCAAGCAGGCGTTGCATCCTCGAGCGCCCGACTATCCGTTGCTGAACCTGAAGCGCTTGCCGTAGCACGTCGAGTATCGGCGACCGACTGTCGCGCGGTATCGCTTATGGAGAGGCCGGAGGCGGTGCCGATTTCAGGTGTTTCTTGTTGAGCCAGCGGATCTGGAAGCGATACCAGTTCGCGTCGTTGATACGATGCTCTTCCACCTGCACGGCGTGGTTGCCCGGTCTCCCGGCCATGGAGAGCATGTCGTTCGCGCGCCAATTTTCCGGAAAGTCCTTCGCGTACTGCGGCGTCGGGATACCCGGTCCCGAGTAGTCACTTCCGCTCCACGACCGACCGTATTCGTCTCCCTTGAAGTGGAAGAAGACGAAGGTCTCCAATTCTATCTCCGGCACGTAAATGAACCAGCGGTCTTGCTTCGCCACGGTGCTTCCCTCGCGAATATGGTCCAGTGCAGGCCGCGACCGGGCGGCGTACCCTCGATCCAGCGTCCCATACCGGAGGTCGAGCGGTGCCGCAATCGATCGTGGCACGATCAGCGGCCAGACGAGGCGACCGCAGCGATCCGTGCGCCGGCGCCCGCCGCCGGTCAGCGCGCGCCGGACCGGCCCTCGCCGATGCGGCCCAGGGCGGCGTTCATGAGGACGACCGGGCCGGCGCCGGCGAGTACGATGAACAGCGCCGGGATCGCCGCCTGCTCCAGGAGCTCGTCCTTGGCGAACTGGTAGACATGGGTCGCCAGGGTCTCGAAACCGAACGGCCGCAGGAGAAGGGTCATGGGCAGCTCCTTCATCACATCCACGAACACCAGAAGGCCACCGGCCAGGAACGAGGTCCCGAGCAGGGGCGCGATCACGCGGAGGAGGTTCGCGGCGAAGCCGCGCCCGAGCGTGCGCCCCACCGCCATCATGTCGGGCGGCAGGCGGTTGATGCCTGAGGTCAGCGCGCCGTAGCCGATCGCCTGGAAGCGGACCACGCAGGCGAACAGCACCAAGCCGATCCCGCCGGCCATGAAGCCGCCGAACGGGATGCCGATGACGCCGGAGATCAGGCCGTCGAGCCCGCGGTCCACCGCGCCGGCGAAGGCGACGACGCCGATGGCGAGGATCGGGCCGGGGAAGGCGTAGCCTGTGGAGGCGATGCCGACGAGCGTCTTGAGGGGGCGGCCGCCCCTGTGGGCGGCGGCGACCATCAGGACCGCGACGCACATCACCAGCGCGGCGCCCGCGAGCGCGACGAGGACCGAGTTGAGGGAGACCGCGAAGACTTCCCCGAAATCGGGAACCACATAGCCCCCCGCCGCAAAGCGCAGGAGGACGCCGACCGGAATCAGGAACCCGATCGTCACCGGCACCATGCAGACGACGAAGCAGCATGCCGCCGTCGCCCGCCCGGCGCGGACCGGCGCCAAGCCGATCACGCGCGCGCCGGTATCGACGTAGCGGCGGCGGTGCCGGGAATGGAGTTCCAACACCAGCATCGCGATCACGAACAGGAAGGTCAGCGAGGCGATCTGCGCCGCGGCGGGCAGGCTGTTCATGCCGAGCCAGACATTGACGATTCCGAGGGTCAGCGTCTCCAGGGAGAAATACTCGACCGTGCCGAAATCCGACGCCGTCTCCATCAGGACGAGCGCCAGCCCGGCGGCGATCGCCGGCCGGGCCAGCGGCAGGCCCACCTTGCGGAACAGGCTCCGGTCGTGGACCCGCGCGAGCTCGAACAGGGAATGGGGCGTCAGCTTGAAGGCCGCGCGCGCCATCATGTAGACGTAAGGGTAGAGTACGGTGCCCATCACCAGGATGGCGCCGCCCATGGAGCGGATTTCGGGAAACCAGTAATCGCGGCTCGTCCGCCAGCCGAAGGCGTCGCGCAGCGCGCCCTGCACCGGGCCGGCATAGTCGAGGAAATCCGTGTAGACATAGGCGATGAGGTAGGCCGGCACGGCGAAGGGCAGGACGAGCATCCATTCGAGGACGCGTCGACCGAAGAAATCGTAGCGCGTCACCACCCACGCCGTGCTCACGCCGAACACGAGGCTGACCCCGCCGACTCCTGCCATGAGGAGGAGCGTGTTGACGACGTAGCGGGGCAGCACCGTCTCGAAGAGGTGCCCCCAGAGCCCTCCGCTGTCGCCGGAAGCGGCAGCGAAAACGGCAAGGACCGGCGCCAGCAGGGCCAGCGCCAGGGCCAGCGCGGCGATCGACCAGCGGCTCGGCCGCGCGAAGGGAAGGTGGAGGCGCCCGCGCGCCGCCGCCGAGATTCCTACCACCCGGTCCGGTCAATCACTCTCTGCGCCGCCGGCGAGAGTTCCGCGATGCGCGCGACCGGCAGCGAGTCTTCCTTGAAGTCCCCCCAGGAGCGGACCTCCGGGGAGGCCGCGACGGCGGGATTCACCGGATACTCGTAGTTGACCGCGCCGTAGATGGACTGCGCCGTCTCGCCGACGAGGAACTCCAGGAACCGCGCCGCCGTCTCCTTGTTGTCGGAGTATTTGGCGACGCCGCCACCCGATATGTTGATGTGCGTGCCTCGGTCGTCCTGGTTGGGAAAGACGAGCCCGACGTTCTCCACCCACTCGCGCTGTTCGGGGATGTCGGAATATTTGAGCTTCCCGAAGTAGTAGCTGTTGATCAGGGCTACGTCGCAGACGCCCTCGTGGATAGCCTTGACCTGCGCCCGGTCGTTGCCCTGGGGGCGCCGCGCCAGGTTGGCGACCAGGCCGCGTGCCCATTCCTCGGCCTTCTCCTCGCCGTGGGCGGCGATCATCGAGGCCATGAGGGCGCGGTTGTAGACGTGGCTGCCGGGACGCGTGCAGATGCGTCCGGCCCATTTCGGGTCCGCCAGATCCTCGTAGCGGGCGATCTCGCCTCGGGCGACCCGCTCCCCGGAGACGGCGATGACTCGCGCCCGCTTCGAGAGGCCGAACCAGCGCTTCGCCGGATCCCGCAGGTGGGCCGGGATGCCGCCGGCCAGAACCGTCGACTCCACCGGGGCCAGGAGCGCTTCGTCCGCATAGACGCTCAGGCGGCCGATGTCGACGGTCAGCACCACGTCCGCCGGGCTGTTCCTGTGCTCGGCCTTGAGCCGCTGGACGAGACCCTTGGAAGCGTAGACGACGTTCACCGGAACGCCGGTTTCGGCGGTGAAGGCGTCGAGGACCGGCTCGATGAGGAAAGGCTGCCGGTGCGAATAGAGGTTGAGCGCCTCGTCCGCGCCGGCGCTCCCGGTCGCGCCGGTGTTCCCGGCCGTTCCGACGAGGCCGGCCAAGGCGGCCAGAACGCCGAGCCGGACGAGCCGCGCCGCCCTCGTGCATAGGCCCTGCGCCGCTTCCGCGGGGGCCTTCGCCGCATGTCCGCCGCCCATGTCTCTTTCCGAACGCATGGCGTCGTCTCCTTCTTTCGCAGCGCATTGAGAACGCTTTGCATCCGCATTTTACACCGGCGCGGACCGCGGGCACCACCGAAAATTCGGCGCTCGACCCCGCGGGGGCGCGGCCCGTCGCGCGCGTTTCTCCGCTACCATGGCGCGCCTCGTACGAACGGGCCGCAGCGGATGAAGGTCGCCATCCTCAACGAGAAGTACTCCCCCTACGTCTCCGGTGGCGCGGAGAAATCGGTCGAGATCCTGGCCGATGCTCTGGCCGGGCGCGGCGTGGAGCCGGAAGTCGTCACGCTTTGCCCCGACTCCGCGGGGAGAACGGAGCGGGAGGACGGCATCCGCGTCCACTATCTGGCGGCGCGGAATTTCTTCTGGCCGTTCGACGGCAGGGACCGCGCGCGCTGGAAGATTGGCTGTACCACGCGCGCGATGCGCTCAACCTGCCGATGGCGCACACCGTCGCCCGCGCGCTCGACGGAATGCGCGTGGACCTCATCCACACCAACAACCTGAGCGGCCTCGGCCTTCTGGCTTGGCGTGCGGCGAAGGCGCGATCCCTGCCGGTCGTCCACACCTTGCGGGATCACTTCCTCATGTGCCCCTTTTCCGCGCGCTACCGGAACGGGCGGAACTGCGGGAGGACCTGCCTCGGATGCGTCCCGTTCGCCCTGGGTGCCCGCCGGTTGTCGCGCTCCGTGGACGCCGTCGTGGGCAACAGCCGCGACATCCTCGACCGGCATCTGCGGGCCGGCTACTTCGCGCCCACCGCGCAACGGGCGGTCGTCTACAACGCCTCCCGGATTCGCGCGGAGGACACGGCGGCGGAACCGGCCCGGCCCGGCACCGGCGTCGTCACTCTCGCCTTCCTTGGGCGCGTGGCACCCGAAAAGGGCGTCGAGCGGCTGTTGGAAGCGACGCGCCTTCTGCCGCCCGACGAGTGGGCGCTGCTGATCGCGGGAGACGGCAAGGACGCCTACGTCTCGCATCTGAAGGGCCGGTTCGACGCGCCCGCCATTCGCTGGCTGGGCTGGGTCGAGCCGCGCCGGGTCTATCGCGCCGCCGACTGGGTGATGGTCCCGTCGCTCTGGCACGAACCCCTGCCGCGGGTCATCCTGGAAGCGCACGCCTGCGGGGTTCCGGTCGTAGCCTCCGACCGCGGCGGCAACCCGGAAATCGTCCGCCACGGCGAGACGGGTCTGTTGTACGACCCCGGCGAGGCGGGCGCGCTGGCCTCCACCCTGGCCCGCGTGGTGGCCGGAGAGCCGCCGGCAGGCGCGCTCGCCGGTGCCTGCCGCGCGGCCGGCGCGCGGTTCCGGTCGGACCATCTCGCCGAACGCTATCTCGCGATCTATCGGAAGGCGCTGGGCGCCGCGCGCCGCTCCGCGTGACGGGCCGGAGGCGGGATCTTTTCACCGGCGGGCGGAGTGCGTATAAGGCGGGGAGGGGACCGGGGGAACGTGAACGCGCGCACTGACGCCGAACGCAGGCCCGATCGTTCATGGGGTCGCGCGCTCGCGCGCCTGAAGCGTAGTCCGCTCGCCGTGGTCGCGCTGTCCTCCGCGGGCTTGGTGCTCGGCACGCTCCGCGATCTGGCGCCGATCGTCGCAGTGATCGCGGTCTTCCAGCTCCTGATTCTGCGCCAGCCCTTTCCCGCCCTCGGCGACGTCCTGGGCGGGCTGGTCTTCGTGATGGTGGGGCTCGCGCTCTTCGTCAAGGGGCTGGAGATGGGGCTCTTCCCGCTCGGCGAGGGCCTGGCCCAGGGGTTCGCCCACAAGGGCAGCCTGTTCTGGTTGCTCGCCTTCGCCTTCGCCCTGGGATTCGGGACGACCGTTGCCGAGCCCGCCCTGATCGCCGTCACCGGCGAGGCCGCGCGCAGCGCCGCGGAGGCCGGGGTCATCGCCGGGGACGCCGGCGCCCGCGACGCTTACGCATTCGGCCTTCGCTACACCGTCGCCGGTGCCGTCGGGGTCGGGATCGCCCTCGGCGTGGTCCGCATTCTCAAGGGCTGGCCGCTCCATTACTGGATCATCGGCGGCTACGTCCTCGCGGTCGGCCTGACCTTCCTGGCGCCGGACGAGATCGTCGGGATCGCCTACGATTCGGGCGGCGTCACCACCTCCACCATCACCGTGCCGATGGTGACCGCGCTCGGGGTCGGCCTGGCCACGGCGATTCGCGGGCGCAACCCCTTGATCGACGGCTTCGGCCTCATCGCCTTCGCCAGCCTGACGCCGATCGTCTTCGTGCTGATCTTCGGCATGGCGACCTGAGCGCGGCGCGATGGAACTGATCGCCCTCGTCCCGCAGGTGGGCCTCGCGACGCTGCGCGACGTGGCTCCGCTGGCCGGCCTGGTGCTGTTCTTCCAGATCGCCGTCCTGCGCCAGCGGCCCGCCAATCTCCGCCGGGTGGCCGCGGGCTTCGCCTGCGTCGTGGTCGGGCTCGTCCTGTTCCTCATCGGGCTCGAACACGCGCTCTTTCCCCTCGGCCGGACGATGGCCGCGCAACTGACCGACCCGGCCTTCCTCGGCCTCGCGAACGGCGCCGCGGCCCACTGGCTGGATTACGGCTGGGTCTATGCCTTCGCCGCGGCCGTCGGGTTCGGAACCACGATCGCGGAGCCGTCGCTGATGGCGGTCGCGGACAAGGCCGGCCGTATTTCGGGCGGGGCGATCAGGCCCTGGGGCCTGCGCATCGCCGTCGCCGTCGGCGTCGCGGTCGGCGTCGGGCTCGGGGCCGTCCGCATCGTCACGGGGCTGCCGCTCCACTACCTCGTCATGGCCGGCTACTTCATCGTGATCGTCCAGACGATCTTCGCCGCGCGCGCCGTCGTGCCGCTCGCCTACGATTCCGGCGGCGTCACGAGCTCGACCGTGACCGTGCCGCTGGTCGCCGCGCTGGGCCTCGGCCTCGCCGCCAACGTGCCCGGTCGGAGCCCGCTGATCGACGGCTTCGGCCTCATCGCGATGGCGTGCGTCTTTGCCATCATCGCGGTCCTGGGTTACGCCCAGCTGTCGGCGGTGCTGGAAGCCGCACGCCGGCGCCGGCGGTCAACGTGAGGAGGACCGGAGGATGCGCTTCAAGCTGATCATGGCGCTCGTGGACGAAAACGAAACCGATTCCGTCCTTGACGCCGGGCGCCGCGCCGGCGCGACCGGCGCCACCATCGTCACCGGCTGCCGCGGCGAGGGCCTGCATCCGGGGAAGACCTTTCTCGGCTTGAGCCTGACGGGCCAGCGGAGCATCCTGCTCTTCCTCGTGGAGGAGCACGTGGCGCGGACCGTCCTGGAGGAGATCGCGACGGTAGGCGCCTTCGAGGAGAAGTCGGGCTCCGGGATCGCGTTCCAGATCGCGATCGAGGACGCGGTCGGCCTTTCTCACCAGATCGCCGAGATCAAACAGGAAATCGAGGATCGGATATGACCCGGAACGCGACTGCCGCCGCGGCGCCGCCGGCCGCCAAATTCAACACGGTGCGCGACGTGATGACGCCGATGCCGGTCCCGATCGACGGCTTGGCGACCGTCCGCGAAGCGCTCGACCGGATGCGGGCGAATCAAGTGCGTTCGCTCGTCATCCAGCGGCGCCGGCCCGGCGACGAATACGGCATCGTCGTCGTCTCCGACATCGCCAACAAGGTGATCGCCCGCAACCGCTCGCCTGACCGGGTCAACGTCTATGAGATCATGTCCAAGCCGGTGCTCACCGTGAACGCGGACATGGAGATCAAATACGCGATCCGGCTTCTCGGCCGTTTCGGGCTGTCGCGGGGCGTGGTGATCGACAGGAACGAGGCGGTCGGCTTCGTCACGCTGACGGACATGGTCTTCCGCTTCTACGAGCACGAGGAAAACCGGCGGAAGGCAGGCGGGTGAGGCGATGGCCGCTCCGGACGCCATGCCCAGGGCGGCGCTGGTCACCGGCGGCGCGGCGCGAATCGGCCGCGCGATCGCCCTGACGCTGGCGCGCGACGGCTGGGCGGTCGCCGTGCACCACCGCGGTTCGGAGGCCGCCGCCCATGCCCTGGTCGCCGCGATCGAAGAGGACGGCGGCCGCGCCGTGGCGCTGCGGGCGGACTTCATGGAGGAGGCCCAGGTCGAGGGCCTGGTCGGGCGGGCGAGCGCGGCGCTGGGGCCGCTCGGCTGCCTCGTCAACAACGCCGCCGTCTTCGAATACGACGACATCGGCAGCGCCAACCAGGCGGGATGGACGCGCCACATGGCGGTCAATCTGCGCGCCCCGTTCGTCCTCACCCAGGCGTTCGCGGCCACCCTGCCCGCGCGGGCGAAGGGCTGCATCGTCAACCTCATCGACCAGCGGGTGTGGAACCTGACGCCGCATTTCGTTTCCTACACCCTGAGCAAGGCCGGCCTCTGGGCGTTCACCCGGACGGCCGCGCTTGCCCTCGCTCCGCGCATCCGGGTGAACGCCATCGGCCCCGGGCCGGTTCTGCCCAGCGCCCGCCAGAGCGCCGCACAGTTCGCGGCGCAATGCGCGCGGACGCCGCTCGGGCGCGGCGCAGCGCCGGAGGAAATCTCCCGCGGCATACGGTTCGTCCTCGACGCGCCCGCGCTCACCGGGCAGATGATCGCCCTGGACGGTGGCCAGCATCTCGGCTGGGCGATGCCGCGGGACGAGCGGGTCGAGGAATGACCGCGGCGGAGCAGGTGCGGCCGCGGAGCGAACGGCGGGTCTTCATCCGGAATCTCGTCGTCGCCTGCGCGATCGGCGTTCACGCCCATGAGCGCGGCGGCAAGCAACGGGTGCGGATCGACGTCGAGATCGACGTGGTTTGCGAGGAGCGGCCGCTCGAGGACGGCATCGCCAACGTCCTTTCCTACGAAACGATCGTGGACGGCATCCGGACCATCGCCGGCCGCGGCCACGTCAATCTGGTCGAAACCCTGGCCGACCGGATCGCCGATCTGTGCCTCGCCGACGCGCGCGCGCGGCGGGCGCGGGTCCGGGTCGAAAAACTGGACATCTACCCGGACGCCGTGGGAGTCGGCGCCGAAGTCGAGCGGCATCGCCCCGCCGCGCCGCCGGGCGGCTGACCCGCCGCCAGCCGCGCGCCGCGTGGGAAACGCGGCCTATCCGAGAACGCGGCCGGCGACGGCGTCGAGGCGCGCCGCCAGCGCCGGGTCGCGGCGCTCGGGCGCCGTGATCAGCGCGTGCTCGAGCGCCCGGTCGCAGCCGGCGGCGCAAGGCGGCCGGCGGTCGGCCATGGCGGTGGCGAGGGCGGCGACCAGGCTGCCGCCGCGCGTCGCGTTCTCCCGCAAGGTCCGCACGATCGCCTCGACCGTGACGTCGTCGTGGTCGGGATGCCAGCAATCGTAGTCGGTGACCATGGCGACCGTCGCGTAGCAGAGCTCCGCCTCCCGCGCGAGCTTGGCCTCGGGCATGTTGGTCATGCCGATGACGGACGCGCCCCACTGCCGGTAGAGCGTCGATTCCGCGAGCGTCGAGAATTGCGGCCCCTCCATGGCGAGATAGGTGCCGCCCCGCGCCATGCGCACGCCGGCCTTCTCCGCCGCTGCCGCCAGCAGGGCGCCCAGGCGGGAGCACACCGGGCGGGCCATGGACACGTGAGCGGCGAGCCCGGCGCCGAAGAAGCTCTTGCGCCGCGCGAAGGTGCGGTCGATGAATTGGTCGACGAGGACGAAATCGCCGGGCGCGAGTGTCTCGCGGAGGCTGCCGACCGCGCTCAGCGAGACGACATCGGTCACGCCCAGGCGCTTGAGCGCGTCGATGTTGGCGCGGTAGTCGATCTCGCCCGGCGGCAGCCTGTGGCCGCGCCCGTGGCGCGGCAGGAAGGCCACGTCGACGCCGCCCAGGCGGCCGCGCAGGATCGCGTCCGACGGCGCCCCGAAGGGCGAGTCGACGGGGACCCATTCGGCCTCCGTCAGGCCGTCGATGTCGTAAAGGCCGCTGCCGCCGACGACGCCGAGGCGGACGGGCGCGCCCTCGCTGGCCACCGGCTGTCGTCAGCCCAGACAGCGCGTGAGGTGGGCGAGGGTGCGCTCGCGCGCGAGCGCCGCGGCTTCCGCGTGGTAATCCGCCCGCCGGTCGCAATTGAAGCCGTGGCCGGCGCCCTGGTAGATGTGGACCGTGACGTCCGGGTGGGTTGCCCTGACCTCGTCCACGTCCGTCATGGGAATGCCCTCGTCCTCGGTGCCGAAGTGCAGCATCGTCGGGCAACGGGGCGTTTCGCCGACGAACTCGACGATGTTGCCGCCGTAGTAGCCGACCGCCGCGTCGAACGCGAGCCGGCAGGCCGAGAGCCAGGCGAGCGAGCCGCCCCAGCAATAGCCGACCACGCCGACCTTCGTCGCGCCTTCGAGCGCGTCGGCGCCGGCCTTGATGTCCTGGACCGGCCCTTCCCAGCCGATGTCGGCTTTCAGCGCCCGGCCCCGGTCGACCGTTCCCGCGGTGTAGTCGAGGGCGGTCCCCGGCGCCTTCCGGTCGAAGAGCGCCGGCGCCAGGACGAGGTAGCCCTCCGCTGCGAAGCCGTCGCAGACCGACTTGATGTGGTCGTTGACCCCGAAGATTTCCTGCACCAGGACGAGCCCCGCCTTCGGTTCCCCGTCCGGCGCGACGCGATATGCGTCGAGAACGTGACCGTCATCCGCGGTGAGCCGGACAACTGCGCCCATCGTCGTTGCCTCCTTCTTCATCGTCGCCTCGTGTGCCCCGTCACATAGCAGATCAAGGCGGGGCGGCGCTACAGGTTGAAACGGAACAGCATGACGTCGCCGTCGCGGACGAGGTAGTCCCGCCCCTCCTGGCGCATCTTCCCCCGGGCGCGGGCCGCCCGCTCGCCACCCAGGGCGATCAATTCGTCGGCCGCGATCGTCTCCGCGCAGATGAAACCGCGGGCGAAGTCGGTATGGACGCGCCCGGCGGCCTCGACCGCCGTCGCGCCCGCGGCGACGGGCCAGGCGCGCGCCTCCTCGCCGTTGGCCGTGATGAAGCGGATCAGGCCGAGGAGGCGGTGGCCGGCCCGGATCACGCGCTCCAGCCCCGGCGCGTCGAGGCCGAGCGCGTCGAGGAACGCCGCCTTCTCGGCGGAGTCGTCGAGGCGCGCGATCTCCGCCTCGATCTCCGCCGAGATCGCGACCTGGCCCGTGCCGGCGCGCGCCGCGTGCCCGGCGACCGCCGTGCTGTGCCGGTTGCCCGTGGCCGCGCTCGCTTCCTCGACGTTGCACACGTAGAGCACCGGCTTCGCGCTGAGGAGGCGAAGCGCCGCGCCGCCGCGCCGGGCCGCCTGGTCCGGGAAGTCGCTTTCGCGCAGCGGGCGGCCCTCCTCCAGCGCAGGCAGCGCCCGCTCGATGGCGGCGAGCCGGTCGCGGGCCTCCTCGTCCCCGCCGCGGGCGCGCTTGGTCGCACCTTCGCGCTGGCGCTCGAGGCTCTGGAGATCGGCGAGCGCGAGCTCGGTCTCGACCAGCGCGATGTCGCGAAGCGGAGCCACCGGGCCGGAGGGATGGACGATCCGTTCGTCCTCGAAGCAGCGGACCACATGGAGCAGCGCGTCCACCTCGCGGACGTGGCCCAGGAAGCGGTTGCCGAGCCCCTCGCCCGTGCTGGCGCCGGCGACGAGGCCCGCGATGTCGACCACGTCCAGCGCGGCGGGGACCACCCTGCGCGCGCCGGCGAGCCGCGCCACCTCTTCCAGCGCCCGGTCCGGCACCGCCGCGCGCCCGACATTGGGTTCCACGGTGCAGAAGGGATAGTTGCCGACCTCGGCGGCCCCGGCGCTCGCCAGCGCGTTGAACAGGGTCGACTTGCCGACGTTGGGCAGGCCGACGATGCCGCATCTAAAGCCCATCCGGCGTTCCGGCATCCTGGCCGTCGCCCCGGCCGGCAGCGGGGCGTGGCGGCGTGGCGAGGAGCGCGACGCGGCTCATGAAGCCGCCGGCGTCGCCGGCGAGCAGCCGGGGGAAGGCGTCGGCGACCGCCTCCAGGGTCGGCGCCAGCCACGATTCGTCGGCGCGGGAGAAGTCGGACAGCACGTATGCCCGCACCCGGTCGCCGTCGCCGGGATGGCCGACGCCGATCCGCACCCGCCAGAAATCCGCGCCGACATGGGCGCGCACGCTGCGGAGGCCGTTGTGGCCGGCGACGCCGCCGCCTCGCTTCGCGCGGACCTTGCCGGCGGCCAGGTCGATCTCGTCGTGCAGGACGACGACCGCCGTCGGGGCCAGGCGGTAGAAGCGCATCGCCGCGCCGACGGCGCGTCCCGATTCGTTCATGTAGGTCTGCGGCTTGAGCGCGCGCACCGCGCATCCGCCCACGCGCCCCTCGGCGATCGCGCCCTGGAACCGCGCGCGCGGCCTGAAGGCGCCGAGGTCGTGGCGCGTCGCCAGTGCGTCGAGGGCCATGAAGCCTGCGTTGTGGCGATTGCCCGCCGCCCCGACGCCGGGATTGCCGAGGCCCACGAGAAGGCGGACCGGGGCGCCCACCGGTCGCGCGACGCCCCGGCGGGGGAGCGCGACCCTAGGACTCGTCGCGCCCCTCCGCGTCCGCCGCCTCGGCATCGCCCGCCTGGGCGTCCTCGTCGGCCTCCGCGGCCTCCTGCTCCTCGCCTTCCTCGCCCTCTTCGTCTTCCTCGGCCACCACCGTCGGCGCGGCGATGGTGGCGATGGTGAAGTCCCGGTCGGTGATGGTCGGCGCGACGCCTTCCGGGAGGTCGATGTCGCTGATGTGAATGCTGTCGCCGATGCCGCAGCCGGAGACGTCCGCCACGATGTGCGGGGGGATCGCGTCGAGCGGGGACAGGAGCTCGACTTCGTGGCGGACCACGTTGAGGACGCCGCCGCGCTTCAGGCCCTCGGATTCGTCCTGGCCCTCGAAGCGGACGGCGACCGATACGGCGAGCTTGGCGCCGGCGACGAAGCGGACGAAGTCCACGTGAAGCGGCGCGTCGGTCACGGGATCCACCTGCACCTCACGCGGCAGGACGCGGATCGCGTCGCCGTCCACCGCGAGGTCGTAGAGGCGGGCGAAGAAGCCGCCGCGTTCGAGCTCGCGTTCGAGCGCGCTCCGCTCGAGGGAGATGCAGAGCGGCGCGTCGCCGCCGCCGTAGACGACGGCCGGCATTCGCCCTTCGCGCCGAAGCGCGCGCGCGCCGCCCTTGCCGCGCGGCGCGCGGGGCAGGGCGTCGATGGTCTGCGGTTCACTCATGGTCGCGTTTCCTCGGGGTTCGGGGCGTCCGCTCAGTCGAACAGGCTGGAGACCGAGCTTTCCGCGCTGATGCGGCGGATCGATTCGGCCATCAGCCGGGCGATCGACAGGACGCGGATGGTCTCCGATTGACGCACGGCGTCGGTCACCCGGATGCTGTCCGTGACCACCAGGGATTCGAGCGCCGACGACGAGACCCGCGCCGCCGCGTCGCCGGAAAGCACCGCGTGAGAGGCGTAACCGTGGACCTCGCGCGCGCCCGCGTCCTTGAGGGCGGCGGCCGCGTTGCAGAGCGTGCCGGCCGAATCGATGATGTCGTCGATGACGACGCAGCACCGGCCCTCGACGTCGCCGATGACGTTCATCACCTCTGACCGACCGGCCCGCTCGCGCCGTTTGTCGATGATCGAGAGATCGGCGCCGAAGCGCTTGGCGATCGCCCGCGCGCGCAGGACGCCGCCGACGTCGGGCGAGACGAAGACCAGCGGCCGGCCGTCCAGGCTCCGTTCTATGTCCTCGGCCATGACCGGCGCGGCGTAGAGGTTGTCCACCGGGATGTCGAAGAACCCCTGGATCTGGCCGGCGTGCAGGTCGAGGGTGAGGACCCGGTTGGCGCCGCTCGCCTCGATCAGGTTGGCGACGAGCTTGGCCGAGATCGGCGTTCGGGGCGCGGACTTCCGGTCCTGCCGGGCGTAGCCGAAATAGGGCATCACCGCCGTCACCCGGTGCGCCGAGGCGCGCTTCAGGGCGTCGAGGCAGACCAGAAGCTCCATCAGGTTGTCGTTGGTCGGCGTCGACGTGGACTGGATCAGGAAGACGTCCTCGCCGCGCACGTTTTCGAGGATCTCGACGAACACCTCGGAATCGGAGAACCGCCGGATCGAGGTCCGGGTCAGGTCCGTTTCGAGCGCCGTCGCGATCGCCTCGGCCAGCGGCCGGTTGCTGTTTCCGGCGACGAGCTTCATCGATGGACGATTCCCCGGGGCGGACGGCGGCGCCCGGAGCACCCTCGAGGCTCCGGGGCGGCGGACTGTATCAACACGCCCGTGCGCTGTAAACGGCGTTACCGCTCCGCGCGCAGCGCCGCCTGCCGGAGCATCGCGGCGACCGCCGGTGCGGCGGCGGCCGCCACTTCGTCGGCGAGCGCCCCCCAGGCGCCGCCGAGCCGCCCCGCCGGGACGCTGTCGGTCTGGACGACGGTGCCGAGCCCGGTGCCGTCGGGGCGCAGCACCGTCCACGCGATCTCGACGCTCTCGAGCGCCCGCCCGCGCCCGTCCGGCGCGCGGTGCACGCTGCCCAGCAGGAGCAGCGTTTCGTCGCCCGGGGTTGCGACGAGCGCCACGCCGGCGTCGGCGAGGGAGCGCCGCATGGCGCGGCGCAGTTCCGGCCCGCCGTCGCCGGGGGCGCCGTCGATCGACCACAGGACGACCGGCGGCGCCGTCTTCGCGCCGGGCGCGGGCGGTTCGAGGGCGGCGGCGATCCGCGCGGCGGCGCGTTCGGCGATGGCGTCCGCATCGAGCACCGTCGTGTCGGCCCAGGCGGCGCGCGGCTTCGGCTCCTCGAGCCTGAGCGTCGTCGCGCCGTCGGGACCGACCAGGGACCACAGCAGACCATGGCCCGCGGCCCGCCCGGTCAGCCGCAGCCCAGCCCGGTTGGTGAAGCGCGCGCTCGCCGGCACGCCCCGCGCGTCCAGCGCGCGCACGACGCTTTCCGCCAGGGCGGCGGCAAGCGCCGGCGGCAGCCCCTCGACCGGGCGCACGACGACGCCCGCCCAGGCGCCGAGGCGGGGGACGAGCCGTTCCGCCCGCTCCTTCCCGGGCGGCTGGAACGGGCGGGGCAGGACGCCGCAGGCGGCGAGCGCCGCGCACAGCAGTAGGACCCAGGGAAGCCGCATGCGCCGCCGCCGCTCAAGGCCCCGGGCCGGCCAGCACGCAGCTCGCGACCAGCCCGACGAACAGGAGGACGGAGAGGACGATCGCGTAAGGCATGTCAGGGAACGCGCGTCACCGGGCCAGCGCCACGATCGAGATGTTGCGCCCGTAATCGGCCTCGCCGCGGGCGACGCTCCGGCGGTAGCTGAAGAAGCGGTCGGCCTCCGCCCGGCTGTTGCCGCCCGTCGCCGCGACGCGGCCCAGGCCCAGGCGGCGCAGGCGGCGCGCGACGTAGCCGGCGAGATCGAAGCGGAGGCGCCCGTCCGCCCCCGCCGGCGCGAAGAGGTCCTCGTCCCGCGGCCGGCGGGCCAGGAACGGCGCCGGGAATTCCGGCCCGACCTCGTAGGAGGCGGCGGCGATCGAGGGGCCGAGCGCGGCGTGGACGGCGTGCGCCCGCGCCCCCAGCCCGAGCATGGCCTCGACGGCGGCTTCCAGAACCCCGCCCAGTGCGCCCCGCCAGCCGGCATGGGCCGCGCCGACGACGCCGGCTTCGCGATCCGCCAGCAGGACGGGCACGCAGTCGGCGGTCAGGATGGCGAGCGCGATTCCGGGGGTCGCCGTCGCCATGGCGTCGATTCGCGGCGCGGCCCGCGGCGTCCAGGGTGCGGTGACCGTCAACGCGGCCGCGCCGTGCACCTGATGGCCGACGCAGAGCGAGCCCGGCGCCAGACCGCAGGCGCGGACGGCGCGCGCGCGGTTCTCCCGCACCGCGTCCGCGTCGTCGCCGGAGCCGTAGCCGCAATTGAGCGAGCGGTAGAGCCCGCGACTCACGCCGCCGGCGCGGCCGAAGAAGCCGTGGCGGAGGCGCCCGCCCGGATCGTCCAGCAGCGGATGGCCGATGACGTCGATCATGGCGGCGCGAAGCCGGGCGGCGGCGGCAGCGCCGGGTGCGCAAGGGCGAGGGCCTTGAACAGCGTTCCCATCCCGTCCGGGCGCGTGAGCCGGCGGAGGGCGGAATCGATGGCCGCCGCCTGGCCCGCGTTCGCGCGCCGCCGCAGGCGGGCCGCCCGCGCCTCGATCCCCAGCGCTTGCAGGAAGCGCCCTTGCGCCACCGGGCCGAACACGCGGGCGCCGCGCGCCAGCGCCGCCCGCGCCAGCGCCGGGAAGTCGACATGGGCGGTCAGGTCGGCCTCTCCGGGATCGTCCAACACGGGATGCGGGCGGTGCCGCCGGACGGCCTGGAGCGTGTCGCCGAGGCCCGGCCGGGCGTGCCCGTAATCCACGATCAGCGCGCCGCCGCCGTCCGTCGCTACGCGCCGGGCGATGGCGGCCGCCAGCGCCTCGCGCGCCGGCGCCCGTTCGGCGACGGCGCCGGCCGGCGCGCGCGCGAGGCCCACGGTCTCCGGCCGGACGGCGCCGGCGGTGCCGAAGCGGAGGGAACCGGAGGCCGGGTCCAGGGCCACGACGCGCTCGCGCCAGCCGTCGCCGACGCGCGCGAACTGGCGGATCGGCAGCGCGTCGAAGAACTCGTTGGCGACGACCAGGAGGGGGCCGCGCGGCACCGCCGCGAAATCGTCGTGCCATGCGGGGCGGGCGTCGGCCAGGCAGGCGCGCTGCGCCGCGCGCAGGGTGCGGTTCGATTCGACCAGATGCAGGCGGATGGCGTCGTGGAACCCGTCGGCGCCGCGCGCGGCGCGGAGCGCGTCGGCGAGGAGGGTGCCGCGGCCCGGCCCCAGTTCGACGAGGCCGACGCGCGGGGGCCGGCCCATGCTCCGCCACAGCACCGCGCACCAGAGCCCGATCAGCTCGCCGAACATCTGGCTCACCTCCGGCGCGGTGACGAAATCCCCCGCGCGGCCGATCCGCGCCCCGCGCCGGTAGTAGCCGAGAGTCGGGTGCGCGAGGCAGAGCTGCATGTAGGCGGCGACGCTGAGCGGCCCGTCGCGCCGGATGCGCGCCCGGATCTCCGCCGCGAGCGCGGTCATCCCCCGGGCCGGGGTTGCGCCGGCCCGGGGGCGGGGCGCCAGACGAGATAGAGGCCGAGCAGCAGCATCGGGATCGAGAGGACCTGCCCCATGGTGATCCCGGAGACGACGAAGCCCAGGAACGCATCGGGTTCGCGGAACAGCTCGGCGACGATCCGCGCGCCGCCGTAGCCGATGAAGAAGATCCCGGCGAGCGTGCCCGGCCGCGCCGCGAATCGCCGGGCGTGCGCCGCGCCCGCCAGCACCGCGAACAGCAGCAGCCCTTCGAGCGCCGCCTCGTAGAGCTGGCTCGGGTGGCGCGGCGCCGGGCCGCCGTTCGGGAACGCCATCGCCCAGGGCAGGTCGCTCGCCCGGCCGTACAGCTCGCCGTTGATGAAATTCGCGATCCGGCCGAAGAACAGCCCGATCGGCGCCGCCGCGCAGATCGCGTCGCCGATGGAGAGCGGGTTCACGCCTTTCGCGCGGGCGTAGAGAAACGCGACGACCAGGACGCCGAGCAGGCCGCCGTGGAAGGACATCCCCCCCTGCCAGAGCAGCGGGATTTCCGCCGGATGGGCGAGGTAGTGGCCCGGCTGGTAGAACAGGACGTAGCCGAGGCGCCCGCCCGCCACGACGCCCAGGGTGCACCACGCCACGAGGTCGTCGGCGTGGCGTTTGGTCAGGCCGCCGATGCGGTTCTCCGCGAGGTAGCGGACGTAGCGCCAGCCGATCAGCAGGCCGAGGACGTAGGCGAGGGCGTACCAGCGGATGGCGAGCGGGCCGATGTGGACGATCACCGGGTCGATGGCGGGGAAGGCGACGGCGAAGGTCATCGGTGGGTGCCGGCGTCGAGGCGGATGCCGTCCGGTGCGGCCGCGCCGGCGCCCGCTCAGGCGCTGCCGGCGACGCCCGACAGCTTGCCCGGCTCGATCCCGAGGCGGCCCACGGCGCGCTCCCACTTGTCGCCGGAGGTGCCGCCGAACACCAGCTCCTCGTCGGCCGGCACGGTGAGCCAGCCGTTGTCCTGGATCTCGCCGTCGAGCTGGCCGGGCGCCCAGCCCGCGTAACCCAGCGCCAGCAGACGCCGGCGCGGCCCCTGGCCACCGGCCATCGCCTTCAGCACGTCGACGGTGGTGGTGAGCGCGAAGCCGTCGTCCACGCGCAGCGTGCTCTCGTGGCTGTAGTCGGTCGAGTGGAGGACGAAACCGCGCGCCGATTCGACCGGGCCGCCGTAATGCACCGGGAGCCGCGCGTCGATGCTCTCGGCCGCGATGTCGAGCTGCTTCAGCAGCTCGGCGAAGCTGAGCGAGTCGAGCGGCTTGTTGACCACGATTCCCATGGCGCCGTCGTCCGAATGGGCGCAGAGGTAGATCACGCTCCGCGCGAAACGCGGGTCGGACATCGTGGGCATGGCCACCAGGAGCTGGCCCTTGAGATAGGGCCCCGCGTCGCCGCCCGCTTCCCGCTCCATGTCCGCCATCCGCCGCCCGTCTTGCCCGACGCCATAGTCTCAAAGCGGGAACAGGGTGACAACCCCGGGCGCGGCGGCCCGGCCCGCGCCCGCCGCGCGGCGGTTTGCATTCTCCGGGCACCCTTCGCATAGTACGCGGGCGGCGGCGCGGCCGCCGCGAGCGCACCGAGCGCAAGGACGGGAGGGAGAGCATGGCGATCAGCGTGGGCGACAGGGTGCCCTCGGTCACCTTCAAGGTCTTGGCCGACGACGGGCTCAAGGACATCGCGAGCGACGACTACTTCAAGGGCAGGAAGACCGCGCTGTTCGCGGTCCCGGGCGCCTTCACGCCGACTTGTTCCGCCAAGCACGTGCCGAGCTACCTGTCGCAGGCCGCCGCCCTCGAGGCCAAGGGCGTGGAGCGGATCGCCTGCGTCTCGGTCAACGACGCCTTCGTGATGAAGGCCTGGGGCGAGGCGCAATCCGTCGCAGGCAGGATCGACATGCTGGCCGACGGCAACGGCGCGTTCGCGCGGGCGACGGGGCTCACCCTGGACGGCACCGGCTTCGGGCTGGGCGAGCGGAGCACCCGCTTCTCCATGATCGTGGACGACGGCACGGTCACCGCCCTCAACGTCGAGGAGAATCCCGCCGAGATGACGGTGAGCGGCGCCGAGCACATGCTCTCGCAGCTCTGACGCGCCGCCGGCGCAGGCGGCGGAAAAACAGCTTGTCCGCCGGCCGCCGCTCCCCACATTGTCGGGCGGCGGCCGCGCGGTCGCCTCATCCATCGCGGCCGGCCGGGCCGCGCAACGGCGAAGCGAGGGAGATCCCATGACGCTGCGAATCGGCGACGAAGCGCCCAACTTCACGGCGGAAACCACCGCCGGCGCGATCGACTTCCACGATTGGATCGGCGACGGCTGGGCCATCCTCTTCTCCCATCCCAAGGACTTCACGCCCGTCTGCACGACCGAACTCGGCTACATGGCCGGGCTCAAGCCGGAATTCGACAAGCGCGGCTGCAAGATCATCGGCCTGAGCGTGGACGGCATCTCCGACCACGAGGCGTGGTCCAGGGACATCGAGGAGACCCAGGGCCACAGGGTCAATTACCCGCTGATCGGGGACCCGGAGCTGAAGGTCGCGACCCTCTACGAGATGCTGCCCGCCGGTGCGGGAGCCACGTCGGAGGGGCGCACGGCCGTGGACAACCTGACCGTCCGCACCGTCTTCCTGATCGGGCCGGACAAGAAGATCAAGCTGTCGCTCACCTATCCGATGAGCACCGGTCGCAACTTCAACGAGGTGCTCCGCGTGCTCGATTCCTGCCAGCTCACGGCGCAGCACAAGGTCGCGACGCCGGTCAACTGGATCCGGGGCGAGGACGTGATCATCGTGCCGGCGGTCTCCGACGAGGAGGCGAAGAAGGCCTTCCCCGGCGGCTGGAGGGCCCCGAAGCCCTATTTGCGGATCGTGCCGCAGCCCGACTGAGGCGGGCGTCCGGGCGGCGCCAGGGCGCGCCGCGCCCGCTCCAGCGCGGCCGCGAGGGTTTCCGCCCACGCTTCTGCGCCCTCGCGCTCGGCGATCAGGTCCTGGCGCAGTTCGATCTCGATATGCGGCAGGCCCCGGCCCTGGCCGTGCACCGGGATCGTATGGTCCGAGGGGCCGCGAATGGCGTAGGGCTCGTTGTGGCCGATGACGATCCCGGGGCGGAGCGCCGCCAGCGCGTCCGCGAGCGGGCGCACCAGCCGGTCGTCGTGCTCCCACAGGAGCCCGACCTCCCAGGGCCGGGCGACGCCGTCCAGCACCGGGGTGAAGCTGTGGACGGCGACCAGCACGGGCGTCACGCCGGCGGTGCGGCAGCGGTCGAGGCGGGCGGCGATGGCCGCGTGGTAGGGGCGGAAGAACGCCTCCATCCGCGCTTCTGCCTCCGCCGGCGAGAGCGCCCGGTTGGCCGGCACCTCCGTGCCGTCGCTCGTCGCGGGCATCGCCGTGGGCGCCCCTGGCGGGCGGTTGCAATCGACGATCAGGCGCGAGTAGCCGGCGAGAAAGGCGGGGGCGTCGAGCCGCGCGCTGAGCGCTTCCGTCACGGCCGCGGCGCCGATGTCCCACCCGATATGGCGGTCGAGTTCCGCCTGGTCGAGGCCGAGCCGCGCCATGTGGGCCGGGACGGCGTTGCTCGCATGGTCGCAGACGAGGACGAAACGCGGCGCGCTCCCGCCCGCCTCGATCCGCGAAAAAGGCGGCGGGTCGTCGGGGCCCAGGCGGGCGGGGTCGAACCGGGGCGCGTCCGGCATGGCGGCATCATGGGTGCCCGGCCCGCACCCGTCCACCCGGCGCATCCGGGAAACGGCGTTACGCCTGTCTGGCCTCGATCACGCCGCGGCGGATCGCGCGGGTGCGGGTGAACAGCGCCTCCAGGCGCTCGCCGTCGCCCCGGCGGATGGCGCGCTGGAGGGCGGCCAGATCCTCGGTGAAGCGTCCCAGCATTTCGAGCACCGCCGCCCGGTTGTTGAGGAAGACGTCGCGCCACATGACCGGGTCCGAGGCGGCGATGCGCGTGAAGTCGCGGAAGCCGCCGGCGGCGTATTTGATCACCTCGCGCTTGGTCTCCTCCTCCAGGTCGGCGACGGTGCCGACGATGTTGTAGGCGATCAGGTGGGGCAGGTGCGAGGTGATGGCGAGGACCGTGTCGTGGTGGCCGGCGTCCATCAGTTCGACCGTCATGCCCGCCGTCCGCCACAGCGCGGCGAGCCGCTCGACCGCCGCCGGGTCGGCCTGCGGCGGCGGAGTCAGGATGCACCAGCGGCCCGCGAACACCTCCGCGAAGCCGGCCTCCGGCCCGGAATGCTCGGTGCCCGCGACCGGGTGGCCGGGGATCAGGTGGACGCCCGCCGGCACGTGCGGCGCGACCGCGGCGATCGTCGCCTCCTTGACCGAGCCCACGTCGGTCAGGATCGCCCCCTTCGCGAGGCGCGGCCCGAAGCGGGCGGCGAGCGCGCCGAAGGCGCCGACCGGCGTGCCCAGCACCACGAGGTCCGCGCCCTCCACGGCGGCGGCGGGGTCGAGCGCCGTGCGGTCGACGATCCCGATCTCCCGCGCCTTGTCGAGGGTCTCGCGCGTGCGCGCGCAGCCGACGATCTCGGTCGCCGGCGCCCGGCTTCGCAGGACACGCGCGAGCGACGAGTTGATCAGGCCGAGGCCGATCAGCGCGACGCGGGCGAAGGGCGCCGTCATCGCGCCCCGCCCGCAGGCGCGGCCATGAATTCCTCGAGCGTGCCGGCCACCGCTTCCATCTCCGCTTCCAGGCCGACGGTGATCCGCAGGCAATCGGCGAGACGGTAGGCGTCCATCCGCCGGACGGCGATGCCGCGCCCGGCGAGGAAGCGATCCGCCGCCTTCGCGCAGCGGTCCGCATCGTCGGGGAAGCGGACGAGGAGGAAGTTGCAGACGCTGGGCGTGACCGCGAGGCTGGCCGCCCGCAGCCGCGCCGCCAACGCCTCGCGGCGGGCCTCGTTGTGCCGGCGCGCGCGGGCGAGGTGGTCCCGGTCCTCGAGGGCGGCGCGCGCCGCCGCCAGCGCCGCGCCGTTGGCGTTGAACGGCCCCCGGACGCGGTTCAGGACGTCGACGACGGCGGGCGGGCCATAGGCCCAGCCGAGCCGCAGCGCGGCGAGCGCGTAGGCCTTGGAGAAGGTGCGGGTCATCACCACGTTGGGCGCCTCGCGCGCCAGGTCGGCTCCCGGATCGTAATCGGCGGCGGTGACGAATTCCGCGTAGGCCGCGTCGAGCACCAGCACGACATGCTCCGGCAGGCCGCTCCACAGGCGGCGGAGCGCGGCTTTCGAGAGGCAGGTCCCGGTCGGGTTGTTCGGATTGGCCAGGAAGACGAGCCGGGTGCGTTCGCCCACGCGCTCCAGGATCGCATCGACGTCGGCCGAGAGGTCGGTTTCCGGCGCCGCCACCGGGCGCGCGCCGGCGGCGAGCGCGGCCAGCGGATAGACCAGGAAGCCATGGCGGGAATGGACGACCTCGTCGCCCGGCCCCGCATAGGCGCGGGCCAGCAGCTGAAGCAGCTCGTCCGAGCCGTTGCCGCACACGATCCGCGCCGGGTCCAGCCCGTGGAGCGCGCCCAGCGCCTCGCGCAGCGCGGCGGCGCCCCCGTCGGGATAGCGGTGGAGCGAAGGCGCCAGCGCCCGGAACGCCGCCTGCGCCGCAGGACTCGGCCCCAGCGCCGACTCGTTGGAGGAGAGCTTGATCGCGTTGGCGCGGCCGGGGGCGGCCGCGCCCCCTCCCACATAGGGGACGATCTCCATGATCCCGGGGCGGGGGGTCGGGCGCGCGGGCATCGCCGCCGGGGTGCGCGGACGCGGTGCGTCAGCCGGCGGACGCGGCGGGCGGCTTCGGATAGCCGCCGAGGAGGGTGATGCGGCCGATGCCCTCGTCCATGCGCGCGGCGAAGCGTTCCAGCCTCTCGTCCCCTTCCGGGACGAAGCCGTCCACCTCGATCAGTTGCCAGCGGCCCTGCGAGCCGTCGTCGTGCCACACCACGGCGCGGGTCATGTCGATGCCGGCCTCCGCCAGGGCGGTCCTGATCCGGTCGCGGCTCACCGCGTCGGACGATTCGAGCGCCAGGAACGAGATGTCCTCGCCCGACGGCTCCGGCCTGACCATGGCGACCACGAGGGCTTCGACCGGCGCGACGTCATACCCGGCCCCGGCCAGCCAGGGCAGGCGCGCGACGATCATCGGCCGCCCTTCGCCGCCGCCGGCCAGCGTCAGCCACCAGGGCTCGGCGCTGACGCCCACGTCGCCGCTCATCGGATCGGTGGGCACCGGCACGACGCCGATCGAGACCTTGCCGTCGCGGACGGCGCGGAGGACGCCGCTCTCGGTGCGCGCCGGGACGAACGGCGTCTCGGCGCCGAAATGGGCGCGGGCGAGGCTGGCGAAGCCGTGCCCTTCGCCGGACGCCTCGACCGTGAACACCGCGACCTTGAAGCTGCCCTCGGCGACCAGCGTGGCCGACATGATCTCGGCCCAGATGCGCACGACGACCGGGAAGGGAAAGGCCCCGTCGTGGCGCGCCATCAGCCGCCGCAATATCGCGGCCTCGCGGGCGGGGCGGATCAGCGCGCCCGTGACGCCCGCCGCCCGCTTCGCCTCGCTGATCCCGTTGGCGAGGACCATGCGGCGCATCAGGAGATCGTGGATCGAATCGTCGATCGCGTCGATCGCGTCGCGCAGGCGGGCGAGCGGGGGATCCCCAGACGAAGGCCGGTTCATGGCACCGTCGGCATGGTTCGGAAGAGGGCAGTCCTAGTGCATGAGCCGGGCAAAATCAAAGAGAACATTGACTTTCCGGCTCGAATCGCGACTGTCTGGCCGCTCGGCGGCGGACGGCGCCGAGGGCGGGGGCGGAGCGCGCGATGGCGTCATGCATGGCGGCGGGCCGGTGACGGCGCATGAGGGCGCCGGCCACAGCATCGAGCTCGGCGGGACGGCCCCGCTCGAACTCGATTGCGGCGCGCCGCTCGGGCCGTTCACCCTCGCCTACCGCACCTACGGCACCCTCGACCGGGAGCGCGCCAACGCGATCCTGCTCTGCCACGCCCTGACCGGCGACCAGTTCGCCGTAGGTCCGCATCCGGTCACCGGGCGGCCCGGCTGGTGGGAGCTGATGGTCGGGCCGGGCAAGCCCTTCGATACCGACCGCTACTTCGTGATCTGCACGAACGTGCTCGGCGGCTGCATGGGCACCGCCGGCCCGAAGGAGGTCAATCCGGCCACCGGCCGCCCCTACGGCCTCGATTTCCCGGTCATCACCATCCGCGACATGGTGAAGGCTCAGGCCATGCTGCTCGACCGCCTGGAGATCGCGCAGCTGTTCTGCGTGGCCGGCGGCTCGATGGGCGGGATGCAGGTCCTGCAATGGGCCGCGAGCTTTCCGGAGCGCTGCTTCGCCGCCGTGCCCATCGCCTGCGCGGCCCGGCACTCGGCGCAGAACATCGCCTTCCACGAGGTCGGGCGGCAGGCGATCATGGCCGATCCGGAGTGGCGCGACGGGCGCTATCTCGAACACGGGACCAAGCCCGTGCGCGGCCTCGCCGTGGCGCGCATGGCGGCGCACGTCACCTACCTTTCGGAATCGGCGCTGCACCGGAAGTTCGGCCGCGCGCTCCAGGAGCGGAGCAGCGTCACCTACGGGTTCGACGCGGATTTCCAGGTCGAGAGCTACCTGCGCCATCAGGGACGGAGCTTCGTCGAGCGCTTCGACGCCAACTCCTACCTCTACATCACCCGCGCCATGGATTACTTCGACCTGGCGGCCGCCTACGACGGCGTGCTGGCCAACGCCTTCCGCGGCGTCGGGACCCGCTTCTGCGTCGTTTCCTTCAGCAGCGACTGGCTCTTCCCGACGGCGGAGAACCGGGCCGTCGTGCGGGCGCTGGCCGCGGCCGCCGCGAATGTGAGCTTCGTCGAGATCGTGAGCGACAAGGGCCACGACGCCTTCCTCCTCGACGAGCCGGACATGTTCGAAACGCTCCGCGGCTTCCTGAGCGGTGCCGCCGCGCAGCGCGGGCTCGCCGGCCCGTGACGCCCGCCGCCCGCCCGGACCACCGTCTGATCGCCGAGATGGTCGCGCCCGGCTCGCGGCTGCTCGACATCGGCTGCGGCGACGGCACGCTCCTGGAATTGCTCGCCCGCGAGCGCGGCGTCGACGGACGCGGGATCGAGATCAGCCAGGAAGGGGTGAACGCCTCGGTCCGGCGCGGCCTCTCCGTCATCCAGGGGGACGCGGACACCGACTTGGCCGACTATCCGGACGCCGCGTTCGATTACGTCGTCCTGAGCCAGACCCTGCCTGCGATCCGCGACCCGAAGGGCGTGCTCCTCGAGCTCCTGCGCATCGGGCGCAGCGCGATCGTCTCGATCCCGAACTTCGGCTATTGGCGAAACCGCCTCCACCTCCTCTTGCGCGGGCGGATGCCCGTTCCCCGCGGCGCGGGCGAGCCGTGGCACGCGACGCCGCAGATCCGGCCCTGCACGATCAAGGACTTCGTCATGCTCTGCCGCGCCCTGGAGATCGTCATCCACCGGCGCACGCAGGTGGATTCGCGCGGCAAGGCGAGCGGCTTCACGGGCACCGGCCGCTTCGCCAACCTGTTCGGCGAACAGGCGGTCTTCCTCCTCTCCGCCCGCTCCTGACTCCCCTCCTGCGGGGGCGCGTCAGCGGCCGGACGCCGCCACCGCGCGGGCGCCGGCGGGGAGGGGCTCCGGCAGCGGCACGAAGACCCGGCGGCGCGCCCGCGCGGCGACCGGGCGGGCCTCGAACACGGTCTTGTCGGCCTCCACGTAGACGATGCCGCCGAAGGGGCGCCCGAGATGCCGGCCGACCCGCTGCCAGAGGGCGGCCGCGCGCAGCGCCGGGCGCCAGGCGGTCGGCGGCAGGAAGAGCATCGCACCGCCGCCCACGGGCGCGAACCGGTGCTCCCGCAGGAGGCGCGCGAGTTGCGACGCGCTGAACGGCGAGCCGTGCCCGAACGGCGTCGCCTCGGCGCGGGCCCAGAGCCCGCGGCGGTTCGGCGCGAGCGCCAGCAGGCGGCCGCCGGGCCGCATCACCCGCCAGATTTCCCGGAGCATCGGGCCGCGCCGCTCGCTGAACTCCAGCCCGTGCACCACCAGGATGCGGTCGATCGCGCCGTCCGGCAGGGGCAGCGCCGCGTCGTCCGCGAGCGCCGCCAGCCGGCCCCCGCTCTCGGGCCAGGCCATGACCCCCTGGCCCGCCGGCATCACCGCGAGGACCCGCTCGGCCTCGCCGAGAAAGGGGCCGAGGAAGGGCGTCGCGTAGCCGAGCCCCAGCAGCGCGTCTCCGCGCACGTCCGGCCAGACGCGGCGGACCTGCCGGCCGATCGTGCGCCGCACGACCCGGCCCAGGCGGCTCAGGTAGAAGGCGTTGAGATCGACGACGTCCTGGTGCATCGCGGGCATGATAACAGCCCGCCCTCCGGCGCGCGGGCGCGGGCTAATACATGTGGGTGCCGCCGTTCATCGTGATCGTCGAGCCGGTCGTCCAGGCCGCCTTGTCGTCCACCAGGAAGAGCACGGCGTGGGCCACCTCCTCTTCCGTCCCCATCCGGCGGATCGGGGATTTGTCGAGGATCTTGCCGAGAATGCGTTCCGGCATCGCGCGCATCATGGCGGTATCGACGTAGCCCGGCGCCACGGTGTTGACGGTGATGCCGTGCTTCGCCCCCTCCAGGGCCAGCGCCTTGGTGAAGCCGTGCATCCCCGCCTTGGCGGCGACGTAGTTGACCTGGTTGCGCTGGCCGGCCTGGCCGTTCATCGAGCCGATCTGGACGATCCGCCCGAAGCCCCGCGCCATCATGCCGGGATAGACCGCCTTCGCCATGTGGAAGACCGAGTCCAGGTTGACGCGCAGGACCCGCCGCCACTGCTCCTCCGTCATGTTCTCGAACCGGTTGTCCGAGACGGTGCCCGCGTTGTTGACCAGGATGTCGAGCGGGCCGCCTTCGGCCTCGACGCGGGCGACTCCGGCGCGGCAGGCGGGGCCGTCCGCCACGTCCCACCGGTAGGCGGGGATGCCCGTGGCTTGGCGGAACGCCTCCGCGCCCGCCTCGTCGGCGTGGTAGTTGACCGCCACCGCGTGGCCGGCCTCCCGCAGCGCCTGCGCGATGGCGGCGCCGATGCCCCGCGTGCCCCCGGTGACCAGCGCGTGCCGTTTCATCCCCGCGCGCTCCCCGTCAATACATGTGGTGGCCGCCGTTCACCGACAGGGTCGAGCCGGTGACGAAGTCGGCCTCGTCGGCGACCAGGAACAGCACCGCCCGGGCCACGTCGTCGGCGCGGCCGAGGCGGCCCACGGGGATGCTGGCGACGATCTTGTCGAGCACCGCCTCCGGCACCGCGCGGACCATGTCGGTGTCCACGTAACCGGGCGCCACGGCGTTTACCGTGATGCCGTGGCGCGCCCCTTCCAGGGCCAGCGCCTTGGTGAAGCCGTGGATGCCGGATTTCGCCGCGGCGTAGTTGACCTGGCCGTACTGGCCCGCCTGGCCGTTGATCGAGCCGATGTTGACGATCCGCCCGAAGCCGCGCGCCCGCATCCCGGGGAAGGCGGCGCGGCAGAGGTTGAAGCAGGAGCCGAGATTGGTGTCGAGGACGGTCCGCCAGTCTTCCGGCGTCATCGTGCGCAGCGTGGCGTCGCGGGTGATGCCGGCGTTGTTCACCAGGACGTCCACCGGGCCCAGCGCCCGCTCGATGCCGGCGACGCCTTCTTCGCAGGCGGCGAAATCGCGCACGTCCCATTTGTGGACGGCGATGCCGGTGGCCACGCGGAAGCGCTCGGCCGCCGCGTCGTCCGCATGGTAGTTGGCGGCGACGCGGTAGCCTTCGCGCGCGAGCGCCCGCGACACGGCGCCGCCGATCCCGCGCGTCCCGCCGGTCACCAATGCGACCCGTGCCATCCGTGCTCCCGTCCCGGCGCTCCGCTGCGAACGCGCTGCCGCGCGCCCCATATGGAACGGTGCCGGCCGATTTTCAAGCGCCGGCGCGGGTCGCCATCCAGTCCGCGAGGCGGCGCCACAGGAGCCGCTTGGCGCGCGGGCTCGCCATCATGCCGATATGGCCGAGGGCGGGCGTCCAGGTCTCGCCCGCCGGCAGGCGGGCACTCACCGCCGCGGCCGCCGCCGGCGGCACGATGCGGTCGCGCGCCGGGACGACGACGAGGGCCGGCGCGGATACGCGCTCGGGCCGGACGGCCGCGCCGCCGACTCGCCACGCCCCCCGCGCCGGCGCGTTCGCACCGTACCAGTCGCCGAGGCATTGCCGCGCGACCGGGCCGGTGAGGGCCACGCCGTCGTTCAGCCAGTCCTCCAGCGCCACGAAGTCGCGGGCCGCGGCGGAGGCGGGCGCGAGCGCCGCGAAGGCGGTGAACTTGCGCGCGGCCTGGAGCGGGTCGAGCGCGGCGAACAGCGCCTGGAGGGCGTCGGCCGGGAGCGCGCCGCACGCATCGACGAGGGCCGTCAGCGCCGGCGCGAAGGCGGCCAGGAGGTGGGCCTGGACGCCGCCGTCGGCGTGGAAATCCCAGGGCGTCGCCAGCAGCGCAAGCGCGGCCACCTCCGGGCGGTGCGCGAGCGGCAGGGCCAGCAGGCCGCCCATGCAGTAGCCGGCGAGCACCACGGGCCGGCCGGCGTCGCGCCGGGCCGCGGCCAGCGCGGCGCCCAGGCGGGTGAGGATGTAGTCGTCGAGGGCGAACGCCCGCTCCCCGGCGCCCGGCGCTCCCCAGTCGAGGAGGTAGGGCCGCAGGCCGCGCTCCCGCAGGTAGCGGGCGAAGCTCCGTTTCGCCGTGAGGTCGAGGATGTGGGCGCGGTTGATGAGCGAGGGCACGAGCAGCACGGGCGCGCCGGCCGCTGCGCCGCCGAAGGCCAGGAGCCGCGTCCCGCCCTCGCGCCAGAGGACGGGCGGCTCCGCGAGGCGGCGGCGGTAGGGGTGGGCGCGGTAGCGTTCGATCCCTTCGAGGAAGCGCGCGACGCGCGCGGCCGCCTCGGCGCGGACGGCCGCCGCCAGCGCCTCAGGATCGGCGCACGCGAGGGCGGGCCGGAGTGCCGCCGCGCGCGTCTCGTCCCTCCAGGCCAGCGCGCCGCTCCGCGCGAGGGGCAGCGCCGCCGGCGCGCTCGCCCAGGTCCCGATCGCGGCTCCGAGATGCAGCGCCAGCGGCCGCGGCCCACTCCTCTTCCCACAGATCGAGGAACCGCCGCGCGAGCGCCGCCGCCCCGCCGTCATCGTCGCCTGTGTCGCACGCCATGCCTCACTATACCCTCTCCCCGCCCGCGCGCCCCGGGGAGGCGGTGGGGAGGCGGGGACGTCCCGGCTAACGGCGCGCGCGCATCAGCCGCTCCTTCTGGCGTTTCCAGTCGCGGTCCTTTTCGGCGGCGCGTTTGTCGTATTTGCGCTTGCCCGTGGCCAGCGCCAGCGAGAGCTTGGCGATGCCGCGCTCGTTGAAGTAGAGGGCGAGCGGCACCAGGGTCACGCCGCCGCGGCGCAGCGCGCCCAGCAGCTTGGCGATCTCGCGCCTGTGCAGCAGCAGCTTGCGCGGCCTGAGAGGGTCGTGGTTGAAGGCGCCGGCGCCTTCGTAGTGGGCGATGTGGGCGTTCAGCAGATAGACCTCGCCGCCGCGTTCCGCGGCGTAGGCGTCGTTGATGGTGGCGCGGCCCGCCCGCAACGCCTTGACCTCCGTACCCGTCAGGCGGATGCCGGCCTCGAACGCGCGCTCGAGAAGGTAGTCGCGGCGCGCCTTGCGGTTCTGCGCGACCTGCCGGCCGCCGGAGGCGTTCCTTCTGGCCACCGATCGGGCCGACGCGCGGCGGCCGGCTCAGTTCAGGACGCCGGCCCGGCGCAGCGCCGTCTCGATCCGTTCACGGCTGGCCGGGGCCGGGGCGGTCAGAGGAAGCCGCACCTCCGGCGCGCATTTGCCGAGCAGGGAGGCCGCGTATTTGACGGGGATGGGATTGCTCTCGACGAAGAGGGCGTCGTGGAGCGGCATCAGCCGCTTGTGCCGCGCGCCGGCCTCCCGGGCGTCGCCGCGCGCCCAGGCGGCGAAGAACGCCGCGCATTGGCGTGGCGCGACGTTCGCCGTGACGGAAATGCAGCCGTGCCCCCCCTGCGCGAGGAAGCCCGGCGCCGTGCCGTCCTCGCCCGAGAGCTGGCAGAACTCCTCGCCGATGGCGATGGCGGTCCTGGTCGGGCGGGTCAGGTCGGCGGTCGCGTCCTTGACTCCGACGACGTTGGGTAGTCCGGCGAGGCGGGTCATGGTCTCGACCGACATGTCGACCACGCTGCGCCCGGGGATGTTGTAGACGATCTGCGGGATGTCCACGGCGTCGTTGACGGCCTTGTAGTGGGCGTACATGCCCTCCTGCGTCGGCTTGTTGTAGTAGGGCATGACCAGCAGCGCGGCGTCGGCGCCCGCCTCCTTGGCGTGGCGCGTCAGGCCGATCGCCTCCTCGGTCGAGTTGGAGCCCGTGCCGGCCACGACCGGCACCCGCCCGCCGGCGGTCTCGATGCAGAGCTCGATCACCCGGCGATGCTCCTCGTGGCTGAGCGTCGGCGATTCCCCCGTCGTCCCGCAGGGCACGAGCCCGGCGGCACCCTCCTCGATCTGCCAGGCGACGAATTCGCGATAGGCACCCTCGTCCACCGCGCCGCCCCGGAACGGCGTGATCAGGGCCGTCAGATATCCCCGGAACATGCCGCCCTCCCCCGGTCGTGCATCGCCGCCGCCGCAAGGATAGTTTGGGCGCATCGTGGGAACAAGACCGGGACCGGCCCGCCCGCGCGGCCGCCGCGAATCGAAGCCCGTGCGCAAGGGGCGCGCGGCGCGGGCCGTCCTCGCCGCCCTGACGGCGTTGCCGCTGCTCTGGGGCATCGCCGGCCACGCTCCGGGCGCGGAGCCGCCGCTCCCCCCCGCCCTGCCGGGCGCGGAGATGGCGAGCGTCGCGCGCGCCTTCGACGAGGCCGCGCGAGGCAACTGGGAGCGGGCCCATCGTCTGGCCCGCGCGGCCGGCAGCCCCCTCGGCGCCCGCATCCTGCGTTGGTGGGACTATCGGCGCGAGGGAACCCGGGCCTCGTTCGCCGACATCGCGCGGTTCATCGACGAGAACCCGGACTGGCCCTCCCAACGGGCGCTCCAGGCCGCCGCCGAGGCGGCCATGGCCGGTGCGCGCGTTTCCGACGCCGCGGTTCTCGCCTGGTATCGCGCGCGCGATCCGGTCAGCCGCGCCGGACGCCTCCGCTACGCCGATGCCCTTCTCGGCGCCGGCGAGACGGCCCGCGCCGCGAAATTCGTCCGCGCGGCATGGGTCGAGGACGCCTTCGGCGCGCGGGAGCTCGCCGATGCCCTCCGGCGCTACCGATCGTTGTTGCGCCCGGCCGATCATCACGCCCGCCTCGACCGCCTGCTCTGGGACGGTCATGCCCGCGCCGCCCGCCACATGCTCCGCCACGTCGGCGCGGGCCAGCGACGCCTGGCGGAAGCGCGCCTCGCCCTGCGCGCCCGGGCCGGCGGCGTGGATGCGGCCATCGCCCGCGTACCGCGGGCCCTGCGCGACGACGCGGGCCTCGTTTACGAGCGGCTTCGCTGGCGGCGGGAGAAGGGAAAGGACGAAAGCGCCCGCACCCTCCTGCACGCACCGCCGGAGCGGCTCGGCCCCCGGCCCAAGCTCTGGTGGCGGGAGCGCGCGATCCAGGCGCGCCGCGCGTTCGAGGGAGGCTTGATTTCGGAGGCCTACGCCCTCGCCGCCGGCCACCGCCAGGTCGCGACCTCCACCTTCGCCGAGGCGGAGTGGTTGGCCGGCTGGATCGCGCTCCGCTTCCTCCACGAGCCGGTGCGGGCGCTCCGCCACTTCTCGCGCCTGCACGACGCGGTCTCGATGCCCATCAGCCGGGCGCGGGCCGCCTATTGGGCCGGCCGCGCCGCCGAGGCGCTGGGCGATGCGGACGGCGCCCGCCTTTGGCACGGCGACGCGGCCGGCCATCCGGGCACGTTCTACGGCCAGCTTTCGGCCGCCCGCATCGCCGCGCCGGACATGCCCCTGCTGAGCGAGTCCACCACCGTCGGCGCGGCCACGCTGGAAGGCCACGCGCTGTTCGCCGCCGCGCGCCTCCTCTCCTCCCTCGGTTACGAGCGGCTGCTCGCGCCCTTCGTCGACCGGCTCGGCGCACTCGCCCGCAACCGCGCGGACCACGACCTGATCTCGGCGTTCTCCCTGTCCCTCGGGCGCCCCGACCATGCGATACGGGCGGCGCAGCACGCCGCGCGGCGGGGTTACGTCTCCATCGAGCGGCTGTTCCCCCTGGTCGATCTGCCGTTCTCGCGGCGGGACGCCGCTCTCGAACCGGCGCTGATTCTCGCGCTGACCCGCCAGGAAAGCCGCTTCGACAGGGCGGCGCGCAGCGGTGCGGGCGCGCGCGGCCTGATGCAGCTCATGCCGGGGACCGCGCGGAGCGTGGCGCGCCGGATGCGCCTGGACTACGCGCGCCGCCGTCTCACGACGGACCCCGCCTACAACGTCGCGCTCGGCAGCCGCTATCTCGGCGGCCTGATCGAGAAGTACGACGGCTCCTATCTGCTGGCCGTCGCCGCCTACAACGGCGGGCCGGGGAACGTGGCGCGCTGGCTCGCCGCCAACGGCGACCCCCGGCGCGACCCCGGCGTGGACATCGTCGACTGGATCGAGGCGATTCCGCTTCCGGAAACGCGGAATTACGTGCAGCGGGTCCTCGAGGGAACGCAGGTCTATCGCTGGCGGCTGGGCCGGCGGCCGCGCGTTTCGAGCCTGGAGCGCGACCTCGCGCGGGGCATGGCGCGCCCGGTTCTCGCCGCCCGTTGCGCGCGCCGCGCCGGCGCCGGCTCTCTCGAACGCGCTGACCTTCGCGCGTTGTGCTGACGGGGGCGCTCATGCGGGCGGGGCGGCGTCACCCCGGCGTCGCGGAACCGGCGGTGAACGGCGCGCGATGACGCCCGCGCGGGATTCGGAACCGGCGCCCGTGGCCGCCCCCGCCCCGCCGACGCCGGACGACGTGCGCGCGGCCGCGGAGCGCCTGGCGGGGCGGGCGGTCGAGACACCGCTGCTGCGGGCCGCCGCCCTCGACGCGCTGGTCGGCGGGCGCCTGCTCCTCAAGGCCGAGCCGCTTCAACGCACCGGCTCGTTCAAGTTCCGCGGCGCCTGGAACCGCATCTCGCGGCTCGGTCCGAAGGCGGCCGCCGGCGGGGTGGTGGCCTATTCCTCCGGCAATCACGCCCAGGCCGTCGCCGAGGCGGCCGGCCTCGCCGGGATGCCGGCGGTCATCGTCATGCCCGGGGACGCGCCGGCGACCAAGATCGAAGGCACGCGGCGCCGGGGCGCGGAGATCGTGTTCTACGACCGCCGCGCCGAGCGCCGCGAGCCGATCGGCGACCGCCTCGCCGCCGAACGCGGCGCGGCCTTGGTCAAGCCCTACGACGATTTCCACGTCATCGCCGGCCAGGGGACGGTCGGGCACGAGATCGTCCGGCAATGCGCCGCCATCGGCTGCCGCCCGGACGCCGTCGTGGTCCCGGCGGGCGGCGGCGGCCTGATGGCCGGAGTCGCGCTCGCGGTCGCCGACGCCTGGCCGGAGACGGCGCTCCATACCGCGGAGCCGGAAGGCTACGACGATCACGCCCGGTCGTTCGCGCGCGGCCGCCGCGTGGGCGTGCCAGATCGCCGGGCCGAGACCTTGTGCGACGCGCTGCGCGCGCCCATGCCGGGCGCCCTCACCTTCCCGATCAACGCTGCGCGCGTGCGGAGCGGGGTCGTGGCGCGCGACGCCGAGGTGGGCGCCGCGATGCGCGCGGCCTTCGCCCATCTCAAGCTCGTCGTCGAGCCGGGCGGCGCGGTCGCGCTCGCCGCCCTGCTTGCCGGCAGGCTGGAGACCGCCGGGCGGACGACCGTCGCCGTCCTCTCCGGCGGGAACGTCGATCCCGCGGTCTTCCGCGCGGTCCTGGCCGGCGCGGACGCTAGCGGGCGGGCGCTTGGTGCCTGACGGTGCCGAAGGTGAGCCCCCGGAGAAGCTGGTCCTGGAGGAGAAAGGTCGCGAGCACCACCGGGATCAGGAAGAGCGTCTCGATCGCCGCCAGCAGCCCCCACTCCACGCCGATGCCGCCGCCGACGTTCGCGCCCATGGCCACCGGCACGGTCCGCGTCTCGGGCCCGGTCAACAGCAGCGCCATGAGGAACTCGTTCCACGTCAGCACGAGGCCGAGCGTCGCGGTCGCGGCGAGGCCGGCCTTCACCCGGGGCAGGCAGATGCGGAAGAACACGCGCCATTCCGAGCTGCCGTCGACGCGCGCCGCATCCTCCACGTCGCGCGGCAGCTCGTCGAAGAAACTCTTCATGATCCAGATGGCGAAGGGCAGATTGAACGCCGTGTAGAGCAGCACGATGCCGGAATAGCCGCCCGCGAGGCCGGTCATGCGGAACATCAGGAAGAGCGGAACGATCAGGACGATCGGCGGCAGCATCCGTGCGGTCAGGATGACGAGCAGGTAGGTATCGGTGCCGCGCAGCGGCCAGCGGGAGAAGCCGTAGGCCGCCGCGGTGCCGAGGACCAGCGCCAGCCCGACGCTCGCGCCGGAAATCACCAGGCTGTTGACGAAATAGAGAGCGAACCCGGTATCCATCATCTCGCCGCCGCGGTAATGGACCCGCGCGAAGACGGCGACGAAATTGTCGAGGGTCGGCGTGAAGAGGAACGACGGGGCGAGCACGTCGCGCGGGGATTTGAACGCCGTCAGGACGATCCAGAGCACGGGCAGGAAGTAAATCCCGCCGACCAGGGCGCAAGCCGCCGTGCGCCCCCAGCCGGCACGGCCGATGCCGCGCCGCGGCCGCGCGCCGCCCGCTTGGAAGCCGGACGAATCATGGCTACGCTCCGTCTGCATCGGCCTTCATCTCGGAACTTGGCACGTGCCGCGCAAGACACACTGTATCGGGTTCGCGCCGCCTCCGCCCCTCGTCCATCCGGCAAATCCGTGCTGATCCAGGAGCCGCCTGGGGCGCGGTCCGCCGCCGCGGGAGCCCTGCCCTGCCTCGCGCCGACGCCCGCCGTCATCGCCCAGGCCGGGGCGCTGCTCCGCCGCGGCGCCCTGGTCGTCCTGCCGACGGATACGGTCTACGGCCTCGCCGCCGACGCCACCCGCGACGCCGCGGTGGCGCGGGTCTTCCGCGCGAAGGGCCGGCCGGCGGACAAGCCGCTGCTCGCCCTCGTCGCCGCGCGGGAGATGGCAGCGGCCTGCGCCGACTTCTCCGCGCCGGCCCGCGCGCTCGCGGACGCCTTCTGGCCGGGGCCGCTGACCTTGGTCTTGCCGCGCGCGGCCGGCTCGCCTCTCTCGCCGCTGCTCGACCGCGGCGCCCGCGGCGTGTCGCTGCGCGTCCCGGCCAACGAGACCGCGCGGGCGCTCGTCCGCGCCGCCGGACGGCCGCTGACGGCGCCCAGCGCGAACCGTTCGGGCGCGCCGAGCCCGCTCACGGTGCAGGAAGCCGCGGCCGGCCTGGGAGAGGCGGTGGCGCTGGCCATCGACGGCGGGCCCGCGTCCGGATGCGGTGAATCGACGCTCGTCGATATGACCGGGCAGCGCCCCCGCCTGCTCCGCGCCGGCGCCGTGGCGGCTGCGGCGCTCGAGCGCGTGGTCGGGCCGCTCGACCGCGTTTCCGCACGACCGACCGGGCCGGAGGCGGCCGGGCGCGAAAGGGAGGCGACATGACCATCGAAACACGCTTGAAGGAGCGCGGTATCGTTCTGCCCGCGCCGCCGCCGCCCGCGGGCAACTATGTCGGGGCGGTGGTTGCCGGGAATCTCGCGTTCGTCGCGGGCCACGGGCCGCGTCGCGCGGACGGCGGCTACGTCACGGGCAAGGTCCCGTCCGAGGTGCGCGTCGAGGAGGCGGTCGAAGCGGCGCGGCTGGTCGGCCTGAATCTCCTGTCGAGCCTCCAGGCGGCGCTCGGCACCCTCGACCGGGTCGAGCGCTTCGTCAAGGTGCTCGGCATGGTGAACGCGGCGCCGGATTTCGACGCCCACCCGACGGTGATCGACGGGTTCTCGAACCTGATGGTCGAGGTCTTCGGAGAGCCCGGGCGCTGCGCCCGCTCGGCGGTCGGCGTGGGTTCGCTGCCTTTCGGCATCCCGGTCGAGATCGAAGCGGTGGTCGCCCTCAAGGGCTGATTACCGCGCCGCCGTCTGGCGGCCGCCGGCCGCTGCCGCTATGGTCCGGGGCGCGCCGCCGCCTTCACGAGGATGACATGGCCGCCCCTCCGCCCGCCCTCGGGCGCTATCCGCAGACGCGCCTCCGCCGCAACCGGCGCGACGCCTGGTCGCGGCGCCTGGTCGCCGAGACGACGCTCACGCCCGACGACCTGATCTGGGCCGTCTTCGTTTGCGAGGGCAGCGGGCGCGAGGAGCCGGTCCCGTCGATGCCCGGAATCGCCCGCACGAGCCCCGACCTGCTCGCCGAGCGCGCACGGAGTGCCTTCGCTCTCGGTATCCCGGCGCTGGCCGTCTTCCCGCAGACGCCGGCGGCGCGCAAGACGCCGGACGGCGAGGAGGCGCTCGATCCGGAGAACCTCGTCTGCCGGGCGGTGCGCGCGGTCAAGGAGGCGGTGCCCGAGATGGGCGTCGTCTGCGACGTGGCGCTCGACCCCTACACCAGCCACGGCCATGACGGGCTCCTGCGCGACGGCCACGTGGTCAACGACGAGACCGTCGCAGTGCTGTGCGCCCAGGCGCTGAACCAGGCGCGCGCCGGCTGCGACGTGATCGCGCCGTCCGACATGATGGACGGGCGCGTCGGCGCCATCCGCCAGGCCCTGGACGAGGCCGGCTTCGACCATGTCCGCATTCTCTCCTACGCGGCGAAATACGCCTCGGTCTATTACGGGCCGTTTCGCGACGCGATCGGCTCGGCCGGCAACCTCGGCGGCGCCGACAAGCGCGGCTATCAGATGGACCCGGCGAACGGCGAGGAGGCGCTGCGCGAAGTCGCGATGGACATCGCGGAGGGCGCCGACATGGTGATGGTCAAGCCCGGAATGCCCTATCTGGACGTGGTGTACAGGGTGAAGGCGGCGTTCGGACTGCCGACCTACGTCTATCAGGTCTCCGGCGAATACGCGATGCTCAAGGCCGCCGGCGCGCGCGGCTGGCTCGACGGCGACGCCGCACTCCTGGAGGCGCTCCGCGGATTCAAGCGCGCCGGCGCCGACGGGGCGGTAACCTATGCCGCCCCGGAAATCGCCCGCCGCCTGCGCGGCTGACCGCCGACGATGCTCCGGAGCGATCCTCCCCGGACGTCACGAGAAAGGAGGCCGATCCTGCCGGGCCGGCCTCCTTCCGGGTCGCCCGTTGCCGCGGCGCGGGGCGGTTTCATCTCTCGGGATTGACGGTTACCGGACAACGCACGCCATAGGAGCAAGCCATGACCAGCGCCGCCGCCGCCGGAACCGGCGCGCCCCGACAAGTAACCGGCATACGATGGGAGCAAGCCGACGCGATCGCCGCGCAAGCAGGCAACGGGGGGAAGTCCCTAGCCGGCCTCCGTGACGCCGCCATGATCGCCGTCGCCAGTGACGCGGCCTTGCGCGTGTCGGAGCTGGCCGCCCTCGACGTCGACGACGTCGCCAAGGAAGACGACGGCTCCGGCCGCCTCACAATCCGCGTGTCCAAGACAGACACGGAAGGCGACGGCGCGGTTCTCTATCTCGGCGCGCGTACCATGGCGCGCGTCGAAGCATGGCTCGACGCCGCCGGCATAACCTACGGGCGGCTTTTCCGTGCGCTCCATAAGGGCGGAAGTCTCCGGGACAGCATCACGCCGCGCGCCGTCCGCACCATCTTCGCACGGCGCGCCGCCGCCGCCGGCGTCGAAGGCCGCGTGTCCGGCCATAGTCTGCGGGTTGGCGCGGCCCAATCCCTCGCCGGCGCGGGCGCAAGCCTCGTTGAGATGCAGACTGTCGGGCGGTGGAAAGCGCCTACCATGCCCGCCCGATACGCGCGCGCCCAGCTGGCGGGACGGGGCGCCGTCGCAAGGCTCCGATACGGCGGCGCATAATCCGCCCCACGGCGCGCGTCACAAGCCGGCGGTCAAACCCTACCGACGCGCGCCTATCGCACGCCCACGGCGGCCCCACGGCTTGCCATGGTGCACCCGCCGCCTTCCCGCCAGTCTCGAACGCGCGGCCGTCCCGCCGGCGCGCGCGTGCCTACCACCGCCGGCGTGCCGGCAAGCCACGGCGCGCCCATGGCCCGGCAATGGCGTCAAGCCAAGGCGAGGCTCCAACCCGAAAGCCCATAGCCCACGGGCGGTTGCGCGCCGTCGAAGGCGACGCGGAAGAAAGCGCTTGACTCGGCCCCCCCCCCCCGCGCGCCGACGCTTCCGCCCAAGCCCACAGGGGGGAAGTACCATGCGCGCCGTCCAAGCCTTCGCACTCGCGATCTGCCTTGCCGTCCCGTTCGCCCTTGCCGGTTGCGGCGGGGGAAGCGACACGCCAGCAACCGCGTCCATGCCGGGCGGGGGCGCGCTCGCGCGAAGCGGGAGCGGACCGACGCCGCCTATCATGATCTCTATCGCAGACGCGGACATTTCCAGTATCCATCTCGAAATGACGGATAATGTTCAGATCAAACAGAGGGGAGCCCCCAATTCAATTAGGGACCTCGTTTCCGGGGAAGCCGCCGACTATTCCGTTCGCAATGAAGTGACATGCCCCGGCGTTCCTCCCAACGGCAACAAATGCGTTGTCACCCGAACGGAAATTGATGGCGTTTGGCATGACCATGCCGAATTCGATATTGGCGAACATTTTCTCGACGAAATCAAATCGAAGAATCTTGATTCTTGGGAGTCCTCCATACTAGGGCTATGGCGAGTCGTCGGGATATTTAATGCTCCGGGAGGCCTCGGGGCTAACCAGTATTGGGGCGGACACGGGAAGCATATGGGCTATATTACGTCCTCCTTTGGCGGCCCCCGTATCCAGTGGCCAGCAACTTACAGCACGGCGTTCGGCAACTTGTATTCGGACTATCCCACCGCCGAACAACACGAGTCGGGGTCGGGGCGATGGATGGGCTATATGGACGGCGCAACCCGCATCCTCGCCATTCCCGTAAGTGGAAGTGCCGCCGTGAACTACGATTTTGCGACCAATACCGTCGATGTCGCTATCACACATATTCACACAAATTCAAATCTGGTGGCAAGAGAAAGGGGAATGTACGACGGCCCCGACGCCTTCGCATGGTCCGATCTCCAAGTGAACGACGACGGTTCGTTCTATATTCAGGGGCACGGAAACCACCGCGCCAATACCGAACTTCACCCCACACTTGGCTACATCGATGGTGACTTCTACGGCCCCAATGCCGAAGAGGTTGCCGGCGTGTTTGAACGCCAATTCGGCAACGGCGGCGACGCGGTTGTTGGCGCATTCGGCGCAATCCGGCAACCCGAATAGCCGCCCTAGGGGAAGGTGCGGCCGGAGCGGGAAGCGCCATGCCGTCCGAACGCTACCCCCCCCCGGCATGGGTAGCATTCGACGCCAAGCCTTGGCGCGCGCCGTAGAAGCCCCAGGATTGCCGACAAGCCCGTAAGCGTCCGAACCTTCCCGCCGGCGGGGAACGCCAAACCTTGGCGGCCCCACGGACGGCCGCAACGCCTTCCCGAACCGCCGGCGTCCCAAGCCACGGCCGCGCGGCGGAAGGCGAACACTCCCCGCCCCGCCGGCGGCGAACGCCAAGCCGAACGACGTTCCCGCCCTCACGCGCGCGCGGCCCGGCGCGCGAACCGCCGCCGTTCGAACACGGCCGCGCCATAGGCGGCCCAGGAACGCCGCCCAGCGCGCCGGCGTCCCACAAACCCGCCGGGACAGTCCGAACGCGCAACCACGGAGCGCCTAGGGCCAAGCGAAGGCGCAACCGGAAGCCACGGCCGCGCCAAGCGCGCGCAAGGCGATGCTCCGATCGCCGTCATGCGTCGCATTCGCAACCCGCACGCCAAGCCGGAAGGGACGGCCGCGCCGCGCCATAAGCCGCCCACGGCGCGCCGTCGAAGGCGACGGTCAAACCCCTCTGCCGGGACCGTCCGAACGCGAACACGCGGCGCGCCTACGGACGGCGGGAAGGCAAGCTGGAAGAAACCGCTTGACGCCCATGCCGCCGCGGCGTCACGGTTGCGGCGACCGGCCAAGGGAGGACACCATGACCGGCGCAACCTTCGATACGCTCGCCTACACCCGCCGGCTCAAGGAAGCCGGCCTCGATGCCGCGCTTGCCGAAGCGCAAGCCGACGCCTTGCGCGATGCGTTCACGGAAGGCGCCGCTACCAAGACAGACATTGACGGCCTCAAAACCGACCACGCCCGCCTTGAAGGGAAGATCGACGTCGTGAAAGCGGAGGTCAAGAACTTGAAATGGTATGCCTGCCTCGCCGCCGGCATCGCCGTCGCCTTGATCAAGCTGCTTCCGTAGCCCGAAGCCCGCGCCGTCCGAACGCCCGTCCCTTCAAGCCCGCCGCCGGCGCAACCCGAAGCCGCCGCACGTCGCCGGCAAGCGCGCCGTCCGCACACGCCTACGGACGGCGGCAAGGCAGGCCGGAACAACCCGCTTGACGCGCACCCCGCCGCCGCGTCACGGTAAGGCGACCGGCCAAGGGAGGACGCCATGGCCAGCGTAGCCCAACGCGCGTCCGGAGACGAAGCCGCTTCCCACGAGTTTGCGACCAAGCGCGACCTTGCCGAACTCAAGGTCGACCTCAAGGACACCCTTGCAAGCAAGGTCGACTTCAAGGAACTCAAGGCCGACCTCAAGGAACTCAAAGCCGATGTCATCAAGGTTGCCAGCATCGTCGTCGGCGCACTCGCCAGCGCCGGCATCATCACCGCCGCCTTCGTCGGCTTGGCGCAGCTATTCGGGTAGCGCCGGAACGATAGGGACGCCGTGCGTCCCTTCAAGCCCGCCGCGCCAACACTTTCTCGGTCGCCGCCCAATCTTCCGGCGTCCAAAGGAAGACGCGAACCGCCGGCCCATATCCCCCCCAGGAACGCCGATACACCCGCAGGGGCATCGGCGCGGCCTTGCCCGCCCGCTTTGAGCACGCGCCCACGACCCCCGCACGGCCCATGCCGGCGCCCACACAGATGGGGAAGATGACGACCATCTGGAACGGCGGCGAACGCAAGGAGGCCCCACGCCCCTCACAACTCGTTCTCATCCAGCCAGCAGGCGCGCCGATGCCTCCGTCGATTCGAAAAAAACTCAAGCCGAACAGAGGGTGCTGCTCAGCTTGAGTGTAGCGACTTGGAGACTGCGGGGTCAACCGGACGCTCCGCAGGAAATGCGCGCGAGGTCGCTGGCGGACGAGAGCCATGCTACGATGGGGGCCATGCGGCAGGGTCGGGCATGGCGCTTCGGCGAAACGACGGCAACGGTGCATGAGCGATAGTACGCGATGCGGCGTCGCGCGTCTTTGCGACATCCCGGACGACACCCGGGCGTCGCGCCTCCGCGGTTCTCGGCGCCACCCTCGTGTTCCGGGCCCGACCGCTGTCGCCCACGACGGGAGGCCGCCGCGGTGACCATGGACGGCCCGCTGAACGGCGTCACCGTGATCGACCTGACGCGCGTCCTGGCGGGGCCCTATTGCACCATGGTCCTGGCCGATCTCGGCGCCCGCGTGATCAAGGTCGAGAGGCCGGGGACGGGCGACGATTCCCGCGCCTTCGGCCCCTTCGTCGAAGGCAAGTCCGCCTACTTCATGTCGATCAACCGGGGCAAGGAGAGCGTTGCCCTCGACCTCAAGGCCGAAGCCGACCGCCGGCTCTTCGAAAGCCTGCTGGAGGGCGCCGACGTCCTCGTCGAGAACTTCCGGGCCGGCGCCATGGAGCGGCTGGGCTACGGTTGGGAGACGCTGCACCCGCGCTTCCCGCGGCTCGTCTACGCGGCCTGTTCCGGCTTCGGCCATACCGGCCCCTACGCCGGGCGCCCGGCGTACGATTTGGTGGTGCAGGCCATGGGCGGTATCATGAGCCTGACCGGACACCCCGGCGGGCCGCCGACACGGGTGGGAAGCTCCATCGGCGACATCGTGGCCGGCCTGTTCACCGCCATCGGAATCGGCGGCGCGCTCTATCGGCGTACGATCTCCGGGGCCGGAATGAAGGTGGACGTCTCGATGCTCGATTGCCAGGTCGCGATCCTGGAGAACGCGCTGGCCCGCTATTTCGCCTCGGGCGAGGTCCCCGGCCCGCTCGGCGCGCGCCACCCCTCGATCGCGCCGTTCCAGTCCTACGCCACGGCCGACGGCCACATGGTCGTCGCCGCCGGCAACGACGCGCTGTTCGTCAAGCTCTGCACCGCGCTGGATCGTCCCGCGCTCGCCGACGATGCGCGTTTCGCCGACAACGCCGCCCGCAACGCCAACATCGAGGCCCTGCAAACCGCGCTCGAAACCCGGCTGACGACCCGCCCGACCGCGCACTGGCTCTCCGTCCTGGGGGGTGCCGGCGTGCCCTGTGCGCCGATCAACACGGTCGAGGAGGTGGTGGCGGATCGGCACTTGGCGGCCCGGAACATGATCGTCGAAGCGGCCGACGCCCTCGCCGGCCGGGTGCGGATGGCCGGGAACCCGATCAAGCTCTCGCCCTATCGCGACCCGCCCGAGCGCCCGCCGGCGCCCGACCTGGACGGACACCGGCGCGTGATCCTGGGCCGGGCGGCGGAGTGATGCCGGTGGCGAGCCGCGGGAGGCGCCGGCGGCGGGGCTTCCGGCTCCGCTGGCTCGGCGCCGGCGTCGGCACCTTGCTGATCGCGATCCTGGTCGCCGCCGGCGCCTGTTCCTGGCTCACGCTCCCTTCCTACGACGGCGAGGAGAGAGTCGCCGGGCTGGAGGCGCCGGTGGAGATCGTCCGGGACGCCCACGCGATCCCGCACGTCTACGCCCGCTCGCCCAGGGACGCCGCCTTCGCCATGGGCTTCGTCCACGCGCAGGACAGGCTCTGGCAGATGGAGCTGCAGCGGCGGATCGGCGCGGCGCGGCTTTCGGAGGTGTTCGGCGAGCGGGGCCTGAAGACCGATCGCTTCCTGCGGACGCTCGGCGTTTACCGCGTCGCCGAGCGCAATTTCGCGGCGCTCTCGCCGGAGGTCCAGGCGATCTACGAAGCCTACGCGGCGGGCGTCAACGCCTATCTGGAGGGCCGCTCGGGCCTGCTTCCGCCGGAGTTCGTCCTGCTCGGCCACGATCCCGAGCCGTGGCGGCCGGCCGACAGCTTGGTCTGGCTCAAGATGATGGCCTGGGATCTGGGCGACAACTTCCGCGACGAGCTCCTCCGCGCCCGTCTCGCCGGGCGGCTGGACGAAGCGCAGCTCCGGGATCTCTGGGCCCCCTATCCGGGAGACGCGCCGGCGGCGCCGGAGTCCGGTGCGCCCACCGTCGCGCGACCCGAAATCGACGTCGCCGGCATCGATTTCGAGGCGCTGGCGGCAGCCTTGCCGGAAGGGCCGCCTGCCGGGCTCGGCTCCAACAACTGGGCGCTCTCCGGCGCCCACACGGAATCCGGCAAGCCGTTGCTCGCCAACGATCCCCATCTCGGGCTTTCGATCCCGAGCGTCTGGTATCTTGCCCATGTCCGCGCCGGCGACTTCGAGATCATGGGGGCGACCCTGCCGGGGCTTCCCTTCCCGGTGCTCGGCCGGACGGGCGATTTCGCCTGGGGCTTCACTAACACCGGGCCGGACGTCCAGGACCTGTTCGTCGAGCGGATCGACCCGGACGATCCGGCGCGCTATCTGGCGCCCGGCGGCAGCCTGCCCTTCAAGACCCGCACCGAGACCATCCGCGTCTCGGGGGGCGATCCGGTCGCGCTCCCGGTGCGCGAGACGCGCCACGGGCCGGTGGTCTCCGACCTGATCGAGGAGAGCGATTCCTTCCTCGAGCCGGGCCACGTCCTCGCCTTCGCCTGGACCGCCCTCGACGCGGACGACCGGACGGCGGGCGCGCTGGTCCGCGCCGCGGGCGCCAGCGACTGGGACGGCTTCGTCGCGGCGCTCCGCGACATGGCGGTGCCGCAGCAGAACATCGTCTTCGCCGACCGCTTCGGGAACATCGGCTTCGTCGCGCCGGGGCGGGTGCCGATCCGCGCATCCGGCCAGGGCACATGCCGGCGCCGGGATGGACCGGAAGCCACGACTGGGTGGACCGGGTGCCGTTCGCCGCGCTGCCGCGCGCCTACAACCCGGCGGGTGGGCGCATCGTCACCGCCAACAACCGGGTGGTCGAGCCGGATTACCCGTTCTTCCTCACCGACGACTGGACCCCGCCCTACCGCGCCGGGCGGATCGAGGCGTTGCTTGACGCCTCGCCGAAGCACGACGTGGAGAGCTTCATCGCCATCCAGCAGGACGTGACGAGCCTCGCCGCGGCGCGGCTGCTGCCTGTGCTCCTGGAGGCGGCCGCGCCGGAGAGCGCCGCCGGGCGCCAGGCGCTCGACCTGCTCGCGCGGTGGGACCACGTCATGGACCGCGCCCGCGCCGAGCCGCTGATCTACGTCGCGTGGCTGCGGGAATTGATGCGGGCGCTCCTGGCCGACGAGCTCGGCCCCGTCTTTGAGGATTACTGGAAAATCCGCACCGAGGCGCTGCACCGCATCCTGACCGAGCGCACCGGCTGGTGCGACGTGGTGACCACCGATGCGCCGGAGGGTTGCGGTGCCGTCGCCGGTGCTGCGCTCGACGCCGCCCTGGCCGATCTGGCCGCCCGCTACGGCGCGGACATGGACGACTGGCGCTGGGGCGAGGCCCATGTCGCCTGGATGAAGAACCGCGTCCTGGGGGAGATTCCCCTCATCGGCTCCTGGTTCGAGGTCAAGCTGCCGAGCGGCGGGGAGAAGGAAACGGTGAAGGCCGGCGGCTTCGACGTGAGCGATCCCGAGCATCCGTTCGCGCAGAACCACGGCGCCGGCTATCGGGCCGTCTACGACCTCGGCGATCCGGCGCGCTCGGTCTTCATCCAGAGCACCGGCCAATCGGGGAACCCGTTCTCTCCCCACTACGAGGATTTCTCCGAAGCCTGGCGCGACGGGCGCTATCTGCCGATGATGACCGAGCGCGCCCGCATCGACGAAGGCGCCATCGGCACCCTCGTCCTGCGCCCGCTTTGACCTCTATCCAAAGAAGATCCAGGGAAGAAGGAACGACCCGTGGAATATCTGCATACGATGGTTCGCGTCGGCGATCTCGAGGAAGCTCTCGATTTCTACTGCGGCAAGCTCGGACTGGTCGAAACGCGCCGCTACGAGAGCGAACAGGGCCGGTTCACCCTGGTCTTCCTCTCGGCGCCCGGCGACGTGACGCGGGCGAAAAACGAGCAGGCGCCGCTGGTCGAGCTCACCTGGAACTGGGACCGGGAAGAGCTCGCCGGCGGGCGCAATTTCGGCCATCTCGCCTACCGGGTGGACGACATCTACGCGACCTGCGCCGGGCTGCGGGACAAGGGCGTGACCATCAACCGCCCGCCGCGGGACGGCCACATGGCCTTCATTCGCTCACCGGACGGCATCTCCATCGAGCTCCTGCAAAAGGGCGCCCCCCTTGCCCCTGCGGAGCCGTGGAAGAGCATGGAAAACACCGGCGAGTGGTGACCTCGCCCGGGCGCCGTTCGCTTGCGCGGTGCCTCTCGCCCCGCGATCAACGAATCCCGTTGGCGCGCTGAAGTTCGCGGACATAGGTGGTAATCAGGGCGACCTCGCCTTCCGAGACGCCTGCGACGGGCGGCATGTCGCCGAATTGCCAATGATGCGCGCGGACACCATTTCTCGCCGCGAATTGGAAAGCGGCATTGGAATGATGGCCCGGTTCGTAGAGCCTGTGGACGAGCGGCGGCCCGTTGGCCGACCCGGCCGCGGCGCGGCCATGGCACGCGATGCAGTTCTTTTCGAACAGCCTTTCGCCCGTCGCGGCCGCGGCGGACAATTCAGGGAGCACGAGACCCGCTTCCGTGCTTTCGACGGGATGCCGGTCGCCGTCCGGCCACAGCGCCCACCCGGTGGCCGCGGCCGCAGCCATGGCTGCGGCGACGAGGCCGCGCGCTTTCATTTCCGATCCGCCTCTTTATCGAAGAAGCCGGGCGTCTCCGTACCCATACCATCGTGCGTTCTTCACGTTGCACGCGGCGACCAGCAGGCAGGCCGCTATCGTCAGGCTTCTCATGGGTTTCTCCCCCCGTGTTTTCGGTCCGGAAGGCGCTGGCCCGCGGTAGGGATCGAAAAGCGTCGCTTACGGCTGCGCCTTACGCAACCCGGCTGCTGCGGGCGGCGGCGGTGCGTTCGTGGAGGGCGCGGAGGGCCGCGAGTTCCGCGTCCGTCGGCGGCGGTGCTACGGCGAGCGGTTCGGCGACCTTCAGGGGCCAGCCGGTGGCGGCGCGCGCGCCGTCGGCCGTCGCGCCCGGATGGACGCGGGTGAGCACGAGCTCGCGGCTCTCCGGGTCGGGCTCCAGCACCCCCAGATCCGTAATCACCTTGGTCGGTCCCAGGCCCGGCAGACCGGCGCGCCGGCGCCAGTCGCCGCCCGCGCGATGGCCGGCGGACGTCACGAAATCGACCCGCTCGACGAAGGCGCGCGGCGAGTGCCGGGCGATGACGAAGACCTCGCCGGCGAACGCCGCGATCTCCGGCGCACCGCCCGCGCCGGGCAGACGGACCTTCGGTCTCTCGTAGGGCCCGATGACCGTCGTGTTGATGTTGCCGAAACGGTCGATCTGGGCCGCGCCGAGAAAGCCCACCGAGATGCGCCCGCCCTGGAGCCAGTAGCGGAAGATCTCCGGCGTCGAGACCACCGTGTCGGCCGTCTCGGCGAGCTCGCCGTCGCCGATGGAAAGCGGCAGGACGCCGGGCTTCGCGCCGATCGTGCCGGATTCGTAGATCAGCACCACGTCCGGCGCGTGCGTCGCGCGGGCCAGATTGGCCGCGGCGCTCGGCAGCCCGATGCCGACGAAGCAGACCGTGCCGTCGCCGAGCAGGCGGGACGCGGCGACCGTCATCATCTCGTCGGCGGTGAAGCCCGGTTCAGCCATGGGCGGCCCCGGCGACGCTCCGCTCGTAGCCGGCGAAATCGCCGGTGCCGCGCACGTGGCGCTCCATCCACGCGGTGAAGCGCTCCCGCTCCCGCGCGATCGCGTCCCAAGCCTCGTAGAAGCCGTTGTCCCGCCGGTAGTAGTCGAGCGCGTAGGACGGGCGGGCGCCGCCGGGCTCGGGGCAGACGACGCTCACGGCCCAACGCGGCAGCACCACGGCGTTCGCGCGCGGCTCCAGACGGTCCACGATCTCCTCGACCGTGACGATCGCGCGCCGGGCGGCGAGGACGGCTTCCTTCTGCACGCCGGAGATTCCCCACAGCATGACGTTGCCCTTGCGGTCCGCCTGCTGGGCATGGATCACCGCGACGTCGGGGCGGACGGCGGGCGTGGCCGCGAGTTCCTCGCCGGTGAAGGGGCAGGCGATCGTCCTGATGAGCGGGTTGTGCGCCGGCAGGTCCGAGCCGGCGTAGCCCCGCAGTGCCGCGAAGGGGAGCCCGCTCGCGCCCGCGACATAGGCGTTGGCGAGATCGGCGTGGCTGCGCTCCTCGATCTCGAGCGGGCGGGGCCAGCCGTTCTCGACCGCGTCGCGGAAGCGGTGCAGCGAGCCGACTCCCGGATTGCCGCCCCAGGAGAAGACCAGGCGGCGGACGCAGCCCATGCCGATGAGCTGGTCGTAGATCAGGTCCGGCGTCATGCGGACGGCCGTCAGGTCCTCGAGGCCTGCGCGAATCACCTCGTGGCCGGCGGCATGGGGGATCAGGTGGGTGAAGCCCTCCATGGCGACCGTATCGCCGTCGTGGATGAGGGCGGGCACCGCCTCCCGGAGCGGCGCGATCTCGGCCATCGCCGCCCCGGCGCGGTCAGAAGCGGACGGGGACGATCGGCGCCTCGCCCTTGGCGACCATCTCGGGCAGCGCCGGCGAGGCGTTCTCCCAGACCAGCAGCATCGAGCGCTTGGGCGAGAACCCCTGGTGGCGGATGTCGGCCGGCATGCAGGCGACGTCGCCCGCGCGCATGGTCACCACCGCCCGGGGATCGCCGCTCTCCTTGTCCTTGACCTCCCAGACGATCTCGTCGGAAAGCTGAATGAACCACTCGACGCGGTCGTTGCCGTGCTCGACCGGCAGAGTGAACTCCTCCGAAGTCGGGCAGAACAGGCTGTCTCGCAGAACGGTGCAGACGGAGGGGTTCCACGTCACGTCGGAGCGCGACAGGTAGGCGAAGAGGTTGAACGCCCGCACTTCTCCCTCGAATCCCGGCTCGGCCTCGATCTCGGGCTCCTCCTGGGAGACGTCGGCGAACATGCGGTTGACGGGATAGCCGTTCGCGTCGGTGCGCAGCGGCGCGTCGCCGGGCAGCCCGACCATGCGCTTCGCCATCACGCGCTCGCGGCCGAGCGCGTCCGCGTTGCGCCCGTCCTTGCGGCCGAAGGGCTGTCCCGTCTCCTGCGGCGCGGCGAACGGGTCGTAGCCGGCGTTGATCCAGTCGTCGAGCATCGCCTTGAAGAGGCGCATCAGGTCGTCGGAATCGATGGTCTCCCGGTAGTCGCGGCCGTTGGCGCGGTAGGCGTCGTTGAAGCGCCCGACATAGAGCTCGACGCGGCCGTAGAGGTTGGTGGTGCCGAACACGTCGTCGAAGTTGAGCGTGCCGTAGAAGAAATTCCACGCCACCACGCGCACCAGTGCGCGCAGGAAGGCGTCCACCGGCATCAGATGCGCGCCGCCGGGCCAGGCGATATGGGCGAAATACTCGTCGCGCCGGAAGTCGAAGCCGCCGATGCGAAACGTCCGGTAGCCGGTGTAGTTGTCGGGATCGGTGGCCTCGTGGGCCGTCCGTGCCGCCATCGCTCTTCCCTCCGTTCCCTTGCCGGTGCCCTTCAGGCGGTCTGGCAGATTTCGGCCCATTTGTGGGCGGTGAGAGGGCCGTCGACCGACTGAAACAGGACGACGCTCGGCCGCGCCGCCGCGATCCGGTAGGCCGCGCCGCCCGGCAGCAGCGCCAGATGGCCGCGCCCGGCCTTGATCTGCCCCATGCGCGGCCCGTCCGGCTCGCCGGCGAGCCGCCTTGCGCCGTCGCCTTCCGGCGCCGCGCCCGCGTGCCGGGCGAGCGTCACCTCGACGGTGCCGTCCAGGCACAGGGCGAATTCATCGTGCCCCGCCGTGAACCATGGCGACGCGCCCTCGGCCTGCATGATCTCGACGACGTATTCCATGTTCTTCGCCACGCACACCCGCTCGAACGGCGCGGATTTGCGGGCGACCTCGAACACGTTGGAAAAGACGTAGTTGCGCGGGTCGTCGTCGATGACGTGGACCCCGCCCTTGCGGTAGCTCTCGAGGGACCCCAGCTCGGTCTTGTATTCGGTCATGCGCCCTTGCCCCGGCCGGTCGTCTCGCGCGCGTTCGCCGCCTTCGTTCGTAACGGCAATGATGGTCTTGTCAAGGGAGCCGGCGTCGTTCCGCCGCGATCGTGAATTCCACGTTGCCACCACGGCCCTTGATCGGACTCGGCGCGATCCCGAGTACCGGCCAGCCCCGTTCCTCCAGCCAGCCGCGGACCCGCGCGCAGACCGCGGCGTGGACGGCCGGATCGCGGACGATGCCGCCCTTTCCGACCTGGCTGCGTCCGGCCTCGAACTGGGGCTTGATCAGGGCGACCAGCCGGGCGCCGGGCGCGGCGAGCGCCAGGGGCGCGGGCAGGATCGTCCGCAGGCCGATGAAGCTCGCGTCGCAGACGACGAGGTCGATGGCGTCGGGCACCTGTTCCCGCGTCAGGCGGCGCGCGTTGGTGCGATCCAGCACGACGACGCAGGGGTCGTCGCGAAGGGCGAGGGCGAGCTGGCCGTACCCCACGTCGACGGCGAATACGCGCCGTGCCCCCCGCGCGCGCAGCACGTCGGTGAAGCCGCCCGTGGACGCGCCGATGTCGAGCGCCGTCAACCCCCGCGGGTCGATCGCGAAATGCGCGAGCGCGTGGTTGAGCTTGATCCCGCCGCGCGAGACCCACGGGTGGTCGGCGCCGCGCACCGCGAGCGCGAGGTCGTCGGCCACCTGGAGGCCCGGCTTGTCGAGGCGGCGCTCGCCGGAGAAGACGCGCCCGGCGAGGATCAGCGCCTGCGCCCGCGCCCTGCTCTCGGCCAGCCCGCGCGCCGCGAGCAGGGTGTCGAGCCGGCTCTTGCCGAGGCCGCGCCGGCTCAGCGCCGCCGTTCCACGACGTAGCGGGCGATGCCGCGAAGCGGCGCCGCCTTGTCGTCGAACCGGGCGAGGCCGGCGATGGCTTCGTCGACGAGCGTTCCGGCCCGCCGGCGCGCCTCGTCGGCGCCGAGCAGGTCGACGAACGTGGCCTTGCCGGCCGCCGCGTCCTTGCCGACGGCCTTGCCGAGGCTGGCCTCCGAGCCCTCGCGGTCGAGCAGGTCGTCGGTGATCTGGAAGGCGAGCCCGATCCTGGCGGCGTAGTCGCGCAGCGCCGCGCGGACCGGGCCGCGCTCGCCGGCGAGGATGGCGCCCGCCTCGCAGGAGAAACCGAACAGCGCGCCGGTCTTGAGTTGCTGGAGGCGGATCACCTCGTCGAGGCCGAGGACCCGGCTCTCCGCCGCCAGGTCGATCGCCTGACCGCCGGCCATCCCCTCGCCGCCGGCGGCCCGGGCCAGCGCGCAGGCGAGTTCGGCGCGCACCGCCGCGTCCGGGTGGCCCGACGGTGCCGTGACCGCCTCGAAGGCCAGGGTGAGAAGAGAATCGCCGACCAGGATCGCGATCGCCTCGTCGAAGGCGACGTGGCAGGTCGGCTTCCCCCGGCGCAGGTCGTCGTCGTCCATCGCCGGCAGGTCGTCGTGGACCAGCGAATAGGTGTGCACCATCTCGATGGCCGCGGCGGTGTTGAGCGCCCAGGCGCGCGGAACGCCGAGGAGGTCGGCGCCGGCGAGGACCAGGAACGGCCGCAGGCGCTTGCCGCCGGCGAAGAGCGCGTAGCGCATCGCCTCGAAGAGGCGCCCGTCTTCGCCGTTCGGCCGGGGGACGAGCGAATCGAGCGCCGCGTCGACCGCGTCCGTCGCCTCGCGGAGCGCGGACGCGAGGCGTGCCACGCTACCCCCGGGCCTCGTCGAACGGCTCCGCCCGGGCGTCGCCGACGTCGTCGCCGTCTATCTTCTCGACTCGGAGTTCGGCCTGCCGCAGCTTGTCTTCACAGAGCTTCTTCAACGTGACGCCGCGCTCGTAGGCGGCGATGGCGGTTTCGAGGTCCGTCTCGCCGGTCTCCAGATCGTGCACGATCGTTTCGAGCTCGCGCATCGCGTCTTCGAAGGTCGGCCCCTCATCGCGCCGCGCCGCATCCTCGCCCATGGCGGAATTCTAGGCACTGTCCACCCCCGCGGCAACCTGCCTCCGGCGCCGGTCGCACGGCTCCTTCCGGTGCGCGCCGCCCGTTTCCTGCGCCGCGTGCACCGACGGGGCGGCGAATCGCCCGGCGGTCAGGAGGCCGCCATCAGGGCGCGGACATGCGCCCGGGCGCTCGCGGCCAGGGCCCCGAGGTCGTAACCGCCTTCAAGGGTGGAGACGACGCGCCCGTCGCAGAGTTCGCCCGCGAGCCGGGTCAGCCGGGTGGTGATCCAGGCGTAATCGTCCTCCACCAGCTCGAGCGCCGCCAGCGGGTCGTCCCTGTGGCCGTCGAAGCCGGCCGAGACGAGGATCAACTCCGGTCGGAACGCGCGCAGCGCCGGCAGCAGGCGGCTCTCCATCGCGTCGCGGAAGGCCGCCGACCCGGCGCCCGGCGCCAGGGGCGCGTTGACGATGTTGCCGCGCCCCTTCTCGCTCGCCGCTCCGGTGCCCGGATAGAGCGGATACTGGTGCGTCGAGCCGAAGAAGAGGTCGCCGTCCGTCTCGAACGCGGCCTGGGTGCCGTTGCCGTGGTGAACGTCGAAATCGACCACCGCGACCCGGGTCAGGCCGTGCGCCCGCCGCGCCCGTTCCGCCCCGATGACGACGTTGTTGAAGAGACAGAAGCCCATCGCCCGTCGCGGCTCGGCGTGGTGGCCGGGCGGGCGGACCGCGCAGAAGGCGTTGTCCGCCTCGCCGGTGAGCACGGCGTCGACGGCCGCCGCCACCGCTCCGGCGGCGCGCCGGGCCGCATCGCCCGAGGCGGGCGACAGCGCCGTGTCGCCGTCGAGCGCCGTCCGCCCGTTGCGCGGCACCCGCGCCAGGATCGCCTCGACCAGATCGGAATGGTGCGCCCAGGCCAGGATCTCCGGGTCTCCCAGCGGCGCCTCGCGCCGCTCCAGGTGCTCGAAAACGTCGCCCGCGAGCGCGTCGAGGACGGCGTGCAGGCGTGCGCCCGATTCCGGATGGCGCGGGCCCGGGTCATGCTCGGCGCAGACCGGGTGGCTGAAAAGAACCGTCCTCGTCATCCGCATCCTCCCGCGGTGGCGTCAGCGTAACACGGCCGGGCGTCATTCCGGGCTGGACCTGCGCTGGATAATCGCCACATTGGGCGAACGGGCCCACAGTGCCGGGCGCGCCCGCTTCGACGGAGGAGTTGAATGCGCTTCCCGATTCCGATCCGGACGGCCGCCCCCGCAGCGGCCGTCCTCCTCGCGGCGGTGCTGGGGGCGGCATCGCCGGCGGGCGCGCACCTCACGGCGAGCGAAGTGCCCTCTCTCGCTCCCCTCGTCCAGGGGAGCGCGCCGGCGGTGGTGAACATCGCGACCAGGGGAGAGGCCCAGCGGCGACGGCATCCCTTCTTCGACGATCCGTTCTTCCGCCGGTTCTTCGGCGACCGGCCGCGCCCGCAGCCTCGGCCGCGGGAGGGCCGCTCCGTCGGTTCGGGCGTCATCGTGGACGCTGCGCGCGGCTACCTGCTCACCAACCAGCACGTGGTCGCGAACGCGGACGAGATCGTCGTCACCCTGGCGGACCGCCGGCGGCTCGAAGCCGAGCTGGTCGGCGCCGATCCCGACACCGACATCGCGGTGCTCAAGGTGGAGCCGGACTCGCTGACCGCCCTCCCCTTCGCCGATTCGGACGAGCTGGAGGTCGGCGACCACGTGCTCGCGATCGGCAATCCGTTCGGGCTCGGACAGACGGTCACCTCCGGCATCGTCAGCGCCGTCGGGCGCTCCGGCCTCGGCATCGAATCCTACGAGGATTTCATCCAGACCGACGCCTCGATCAACCCCGGCAATTCGGGCGGCGCGCTGATCAACCTCAAGGGCGCGCTCGTCGGCATCAACACCGCGATCATCGCGCCGGGCGGCGGCAATGTCGGGATCGGTTTCGCGATCCCGATCAACATGGCGCGGCGGGTCATGGACATGATCCTGACCCACGGCGAGATCCGGCGCGGCCGCATCGGCGTGCAGATTCAGGATCTGACTCCCGAGCTCGCCGAGGCGTTCTCCGTCGGTGACCGCAGGGGCGCCGTGGTGAGCCAGGTGGTCCCCGACACGCCGGCGGAGGCGGCCGGGCTGCGGCCGGGCGACGTGATCGTCGAGATGAACGGCGAGCCGGTCGCCGGTTCCGCCGACCTGCGCAACAAGGTGGGCATGTTGCGGATCGGCGACGCGGTTCGTCTGGCCCTCGTGCGCGACGGGAGGCGCATGGAGGTCGCTCTCGAAGTGGGCGAGGTCGCGGAGGCGAAGCTCCAGCCCGGCAGCCGGGCACCCCGGCTCGAAGGCGCCGTCTTCGGTCGCGTCCTCGAGGACTCGCCGCTCTACGGGAAGGTCGACGGCGTGCTCGTCGTCGAGGTCGAGGGCGGCAGCCCCGCCTGGAACGCTGGGCTGCGGGAAGGCGACGTGATCACCACGGTCAACCTCGAGCAGGTGCGCGAGCCCGAAGATGTCCTGCGGTTGGCGGGCGCGGCCGACGGCCCGCTCCTGCTCAACATCCGCCGCGGCGACGGCGCGCTCTTCCTGCTGATTCGCTGAGCCGGCACCCCGGCGCTCAGCCGCGTTCCTCCAGCGGGACGAAGCCGCGCGGCGGCGGGCCGGTGTAGAGCTGGCGCGGACGGCCGATCTTCTGCTCCGGATCCGCGATCATTTCGTTCCACTGGGCGACCCAGCCGACGGTGCGCGCCAGCGCGAAGATCACCGTGAACAGATGCGGCGGAATGCCGAGCGCCTTCAGGATCAACCCCGAGTAGAAGTCGACGTTCGGATAGAGCTTGCGGTCGATGAAATACTCGTCCTCGAGCGCGATCCGCTCCAGCGTCATGGCGATCTTCAGCAACTCGTCGTCGATTCCCAGGTCGTCGAGAACCTCGTGGCAGGTTTCCCGCATGACCGTCGCCCGCGGGTCGTAGTTCTTGTAGACCCGGTGACCGAAGCCCATCAGGCGGAACGGATCGTCCTTGTCCTTCGCCCGCGCGATGAAGGCCGGGATGTCGTCGACCGAGCCGATTTCCTCCAGCATCCGCACGACGGCCTCGTTCGCCCCGCCGTGCGCCGGGCCCCAGAGTGTCGCGATCCCGGCGGCGATGCAGGCGTAGGGGTTGGCACCGGAGGAGCCGGCGAGGCGCACCGTGGAGGTCGAGGCGTTCTGCTCGTGGTCCGCGTGGAGGATCAGGATGCGGTCCATGGCCCGCGCCTGGATCGGGTTGACCACATAATCCTCACACGGTACCGCGAACATCATGTGCAGGAAGTTCTCGGCATAGGTGAGGTCGTTGCGCGGATAAACGAACGGTTGGCCGATGCTGTATTTGAACGCCATCGCGGCGAAGGTCGGCATCTTTGCGATCAGGCGGTGGGAGGCGATCAGGCGCTGCTTCGGATCGTCGATGTCGGTCGTGTCGTGATAGAAGGCGGCGAGCGCGCCGACCACCCCGATCATCACCGCCATCGGATGCGCATCGCGCCGGAACCCCCGATACAGATAGTTGATCTGCTCGTGCACCATCGTGTGGTGGGTGATGGTGTCGACGAAGGAGGCCTTTTCCGCCGCGTTCGGAAGCTCGCCGTAGAGCATCAGATAGGCGACCTCGAGGAAGTCGCTGCGCGCGGCGAGCTCGTCGATGGAATAGCCGCGGTGCAGCAGGACGCCCTGCTCGCCGTCGATATAGGTGATCTTCGACTTGCACGAGCCGGTCGCGGTGAAGCCCGGATCGTAGGAGAACTTGCCGGTGCCCGCATAGAGCGCGCGGATGTCGAGCACCTTGGGTCCGAGCGTCCCCTCCAGGATCGGGAGCGCGACCGCGCCCCCGCTCTCGCGGTCGGTCAGGACGGCGTTCTCCGCCGGCGCGTCCGGCGCTCCGTCGGCCTGGCGGCGCTCCTCGTGACGTGCCGTGGACACCCGCTCCCCTTTCGCTCTCCACCGGGCCCCCGCGCGTCTGCGCCGGCCCCGCTCCCCTGACCATACCCCGCCGCCGCGCCTTTTTCAATTTCGGCGGCGCTCCCCCGTTATCCGGCGGCGGGCTGGAGCAGGTCGCGCAGCGGGGCGATCAGCGGCGCGTCGGCCGGCGGCATGGGGAAATCCCGTAGCCGCGCCGGCCGCACCCAGCGGAACTCCTGGCCCTCGCGCGGCGTCACGGTGCCCCGCCAGACGCGGCAGACGTAAAGGGGCATCAGGAGATGGAACCCGTCATAACCGTGCGACGCGAAGGCGAGCGGCGCAAGGCAGCTCCGCTCCACGTCGATCCCGAGCTCTTCGCGAAGCTCCCGGATCAGCGCCCGCTCCGGCGTCTCGCCCGGGCCCAGCTTGCCGCCCGGAAACTCCCAGAGCCCGGCCATGGCCTTGCCCTCGGGCCGCCGGGCGAGGAGGACCCGCCCGTCCGCGTCGACCAGCGCCGCCGCCGCGACGAGGACGATCGGGCGCGCCCCCTCAGGAGCGGTAGTCGGCATTGATGTCGATGTAGCCGTGCGTCAGGTCGCAGGTCCAGACGGTCGCCGCGCCGGACCCGGCGCCGACCGAGACGGCGATCTCGATCTCGGCCTGCCGCATGTGGCGGGCCGCGGCCGCTTCGTTGTAGGCGGGATCGACCCGCCCTCCCCGCGCCACCCGCCGGCCGCCGATCCAGATCGAGAGGCGGCTCTGGTCGATCGGCAGGCCGGCCTTGCCCACCGCCGCGACGATCCGCCCCCAATTCGGGTCCGCGCCGGCGATCGCCGTCTTGACCAGCGGCGAGTTGGCGATCGCCAGCCCGAGCCGCCGCGCCGCGCCGTCGGAGAGCGCGCCGCGCACGGCGAACGCCACGAACTTCCGGGCGCCTTCCCCGTCGCGGACGATCTGCTGCGCCAGATCGGCCATGACGGCCTCGAGCGCCGCGCGAAAACCGCGGAGGCGCGGGTCGGCGGCCAGCCCGATCCGCCGGTTTCCCGCGGCGCCGGTCGCGAACAGGAGGCAGGTGTCGCTCGTCGAGGTGTCGCCGTCCACCGTGATGGCGTTGAACGACCGGTCGTTGGCCCGCCGCAGCGCCGTCCGCAGCACGGAAGCCGGGAGCCGCGCATCGGTGAACAGGAAGGCGAGCATGGTGGCCATGTTCGGCGCAATCATCCCGGACCCTTTGGCGATGCCGTTGATGACCACCGGCGTGCCGCCGATCTCGGCCGTCCGGCTGGCGCCCTTGGGGAAGGTGTCGGTGGTCACGATCGCGGCCGCGGCGTCTGGCCAAGCGTCCTCCGAGAGCCGCGCATGGAGCGCCGGCAAGGCGCCCGTCAGGCGCCGCTCCGGCAGCGGCTCGCCGATCACGCCGGTCGAGGCGACGTAGACCGACTTCGCCGGACAGCCCACAAGCGCCGCCGCTGCTGCCGCGGTCCGGCGCACGACGGCGAGGCCGGCCAGGCCGGTCGCCGCGTTGGCGTTGCCCGCGTTGACGACGAGGGCGCGCGCCTTGCCGTCGTCGAGCCGGGCGCGGCACCACTGCACGGGCGGCGCGGCGGTGTGGGAACGGGTGAGCACCCCCGCCACGGTCGTCCCCGGCGCCAGCGCCGCGAGCATGAGATCCGGGCGGCCGCGGTAACGCAGGCGCGCCTCGGCGGCGGCGAGGCGGACGCCGGGGACCGGCGGAAGATCGGGAAAGCGCGCAGGCGCGAGCGGTGATATCGCGGTCATCGCGCCCTCTGGCCGGCGGCGCCGGGTTCAGGCGTCCTCGTGGACGTAGCGCAGATCGTGCGGCGCCCGCCCGCCCAGGGCCGGGTCGGTGCCCGGCGGCTGATAAGGCGCGCCCAGGGTGCCGATGCCGAGCGGCGTCTCCCGCCCCAGCAGGCTGCGGGCGATGACGAGCCGCTGGATCGAGGGCGTCCCCTCCTCGAGCATGTTGATCCGCGATTCCCGGTAGAGCCGTTCCAGGGGATAGGGGTAGTCGGCGAAATAGGCGCGGCCGCCGACCACGTCCATCGCCTTGTCGGTCACCCGCATCACGGTTTCGAGCCCCAGCAATTTGGCGATCGACGCTTCCAGGGCGCACGCCTCCCCCCGGTCGATCCTGGCCGCCACGTCCTCGAGGACGAGGCGGAGGGCGTAGACGTCGCGCGCCATTTCCGCGAGTTCCGCCTGGACGGAGGGGCGGTCGGCGATGGGGCGGCCGAAGGTGACGCGCTTTCCGGCGAAATCGAGGGCGATTTCGAGGGCCCGTTCGGCCGTGCCGAGCGAGCTCGCGGCGACGAAGACGCGGCTCGGCTCCAGCTCGCCGAGGAAAACGTCGAGCCCGTCGCCCTCGCGGCCGACCATGCCGTCCGCGGGAACCGGCGTGTCCTCGAAACGCAGGATGCCGTGTGGCGGGCCGTTGTTGCCCATCATGTCGGGCATCGATTCGACCGTGAAGCCGGGCGCGCCGGTCGGCACCACCAGGGCCGTCAGCCCGCGGCGGTCGCCGCGCGCGCCCGTCCGGCAGCAGATCAGGTGGCCGGTCGCGAAGTCCGCGTTGGTGATGTAGTGCTTGGCGCCGTTGACGATCCAGCGGTCGCCGTCGCGCACCGCCCGGGTGCCCACGTCCATCCCGCTCCCCGAATTGGGTTCGGTGATCGCGAAGGTGAGGGACTGCTCGCCGCGCGCCAGGGCCGGCAGCAGCGCCTTCTTCTGGGCCTCGGTGCCGTAGGCGACGACCGCGCGGGCGCTGGTGTTGTGGACGTGCAGCAGGACCCGGACGACGCCCGAGACCTTGGAGAACTCGGCGAGGAGGGGCAGGTAGCGGGCGCAGTCGAGGGCGATGCCGCCGTATTCCCGCGGGATCACCGCGCCGAACAGGCCGTGCGCGCGGAACTCGGGGAAGAGCGTCTCCTGCGGGAAGACGCCCGTCCGCTCCATCTCGCTCGCCAGCGGCTCCACCTCGCGCCAGAGAAAGTCGAACACGCGCTTGCGATAGGCCTCGTAGTCGCCCGCCGTGTCGATCTCCATGGTCATCCGCTCGCTCCCGTCCTGCGCAGCCCCGGCGGCTTGCCGTTTCCGGCGAAGGCGCTATCTATCGCACAAGGGAAGCAGAGGCGCGAGGACGGGATGACCGAAACGGCGATTTTCGGCGCGGGTTGTTTCTGGGGCGTCGAGGCGGCGTTCCGCCGGATCGAAGGCGTCGTCGAGACCTCCGTCGGCTACAGCGGCGGCCACATGGCCGCGCCGACCTATGACGACGTGTGCAGCGGCCGGACCGGCCACGCGGAGGTGGTGCGGGTGGTCTTCGACCCTGCGCGCGTCGGCTACGAGACGCTCCTCGAACACTTCTGGCGGATGCACGATCCCACCCAGATCGATCGCCAGGGGCCCGACGTCGGCACGCAATACCGCTCGATCATCTTCTGCGGCTCCGAGGCCCAGCAGGCGGCCGCCACGGCGAGCAAGGCGGCGCTGGTGGAGGCGGGTCACCCGATCGCGACCGGGATCGAACCGGCCGCCGCCTACTGGCCGGCCGAGGACTACCACCAGCGGTATTTCGAGAAGAACCGGCGCATCCACGGCGGCCTCTTCGGCGCCTGATTGGCGCTCGCGACGCCCCGCGATACGGACGGCGATGCCGGCGACGCAAGCCGCAGAGACCAGGGCGCGGGAGCCGGTCGATCTGCTGACCGGACTTGCCGGGCGCGCGACGCGGCAAGGCGCGGACGCCGCCGACGTCGTGCTCGTGCGCGGCGACGCTCTCGACGCGGGCTGCCGCCTGGGCGCGCCCGAGGAATTCGTGCGCTCGGAGAGCCGCGATCTCGGGCTGCGGGTGTTCGTGGGCGGGAAGCAGGCCGTCGTTTCCACCACGGACCACACCGAGGACGCGCTGGCCGCGCTCGTCGAACGGGCGCTCGCCATGGCGCGCTCGGTGCCGGAGGACCCCCATGCGGGCCTCGCCGACCCGGCCTGCCTCGCCAGGGACTGGCCCTCCCTCGATCTCGTCGATGCCGGCGCGCCCGACGCCTCCGCTTTGATGGCCCGCGCCATGGAGGCCGAAGACGCGGCCCGTGCCGTCGGCGGAGTCACGAATTCTGAGGGCGGCCGCGCCGGCTGGAGCCGGACGGAAACGACCCTGGTGACGAGCGACGGGTTCGCCGGCGGCTACGCGGCCAGCCGGTTCTGGGTCAGCGCCTCGGTGGTGGCCGGCGCCGGGACGGCGATGGAACGCGATTACGAATGGGCGTCGGCCGTCCACGAGGAAGACCTGGACGCCGCCGCGACGGTCGGCCGCGCCGCCGGGAGCAGGGCGGTGCGTCGTCTCGGCGCATGCAAGGCGCGCTCGGGGCAGGTTCCCGTTGTCTATGACCCGCGCGTCGCCGGCGGGCTTCTCCGCCATTTCGCCGGGGCGATCGCGGGGCCGGTGATCGCCCGCGGCACGAGCTTCCTGAAGGACGCGCTGGGCACCCGGATATTCCCCCCCGGAACCGTGATCGTGGACGACCCGCACCGGGCGCGCGGGTGGCGCTCGCGGCCCTTCGACGGCGAGGGGGCGGCGACGGGCCGGCGCGAGATCGTCGCGGACGGCACCCTCCGGACCTGGCTTCTCGACAGCCGCTCGGCGCGCCAGCTCGGCCTCGCCACCACCGGCCACGCCGCGCGCGGCGCCGGCGCACCGCCCGCGCCGGCGCCCTCCAACCTGTCGCTCGCGCCCGGTGTCGGGAGCGTCGAAGCCCTGCTCGCCGACATCGCGGACGGCCTCTACGTCACCGAACTGATCGGCATGGGCGTCAACGGCGTGACCGGCGATTACAGCCGCGGCGCGGTGGGCTTCCGGATCGAACGCGGCGAGATCACCCACCCGGTCAGCGAGGTCACCATCGCCGGCAATCTCGTGGACATGTTCCGCCGCCTCGTTCCGGCCGACGATCTGGCGTTCCGTTACGGGATCGACAGCCCGACCGCGCGAATCGACGGCATGACGGTGGCCGGCCGGTGAGCGGCGGCCGCGCGCCTGCGCCGGGCGAGGCCTGTGGAGCCGCCTGACCGGCGCCATCGGCCGGGCGCGACGAGGCTGCTCCTCACGCGCCTCGTGCGCGACCACGTGCGGCCCTATGTCGGCCGGCTGGTGCTCGCCGTTCTCTGCATGGCGCTGGCCGCCGGCTCGACGGCGGCGCTCGCCTATCTGATGGAGCCGGTGCTCGACGAGATTTTCATCGAGAAGGACCGCACGCTCCTCGTGGTGATTCCCGCCGCGGTCATCGTCCTGACGCTGGTCAAGGGCGCCGCCACCTACGGACAGGCCGTCCTGATCGCCTTCGTCGGGCAGCGGGTCATCGCCGACCTCCAGAGCCGGGTCTTCGCCCATATTCTCCGCTTCGACCTCGCGTTCTTCCAGGACACCGCGTCCGGCAAGCTGGTCTCGCGGCTCACCAACGACGTCAACCTCATGCGCAACGCCGTGGCCAACGCGCTCACCGGCATGGTCAAGGATTCGCTGACCCTGCTGTTCCTGATCGGAGTCATGTTCGAAAAGGACTGGAAGCTGGCGCTGATCGCGTGCGTCGTCTTCCCGATCGCGCTCTATCCCATCGTCAGGATCGGGCGGCGGATGCGTAAGATCTCGACTTCGGCGCTCAACGAGCTCGGCCTGTTCACGGCGCGGCTCAACGAGACCTTCCAGGGCGCGCGGCACGTCAAGGCGTACAACCGGGAGCGTTTCGAATCCGCCCGCACCGACCGGCTGATCGAGAGCGTGTTCGGGCTCGTCTTCAAATCGCTCAGGACGCGGGCCGCCGCGACGCCCATCATGGAAACCTTGGGCGGCATCTTCATCGCGCTGATGATCCTCTACGGCGGCTGGCAGGTGGTCGGGGGGACGCTCACGCCGGGCGCCTTCTTCGCCTTCGTCACGGCGATGCTGCTGGCCTACCGGCCGCTCAAGGCGCTGGCTAACCTCAACGCCACCCTTCAGGAGGGTCTCGCCGCGAGCCAGCGCGTGTTCGAGGTCCTGGACACCGCCCCGCGAATCGTCGAGGCGCCGGAGGCCCGGCCTCTGCGGGTCGCCGGCGGCGCCGTCGCCCTCGACGGGGTGTGCTTCTCCTACCGGCGCGGGGCGCCCGCCCTGCGCGACGTGACCATCGAGATCCCGGCCGGGAAGACGGTCGCGCTGGTCGGCCCCTCGGGCGCGGGGAAATCCACGGTGCTCAACCTGATCCCGCGCTTCTTCGACGTCGACCGGGGGGCGGTCGCGATCGACGGGACGGACGTGCGCGAAGCCACCCTGGAGAGCGTGCGCGACGCGGTGGCGCTGGTGAGCCAGGAGACGGTGCTGTTCGACGACACCATCCGGGCCAACATCGCCTACGGGCGAATCAGCGCCTCCGATGCGGAGATCGCCGCCGCCGCCCGGACCGCCGGCGCCGACCGCTTCGTCGCCGCGCTCCCCGACGGCTACGACACGCTCATCGGCGAGCGCGGGGTCAAGTTGTCCGGCGGCCAGCGGCAGCGCCTTTCGATCGCCCGCGCCATGCTGAAGGACGCGCCCATCCTCCTGCTCGACGAGGCGACGAGCGCCCTCGACACCGAATCGGAGCGCCAGGTGCAGGAGGCGCTGGGCAGGCTGATGCGCGGCCGGACCACCCTGATCGTCGCGCACCGCCTTTCCACGATCCTGGACGCCGACCGGATTCACGTGCTCCGGGGCGGTCGCGTCGCCGAATCGGGCACGCACCGGTCGCTGCTGGCGGCGGGCGGCCTCTACGCGCGCCTCCACGCCATGCAGTTCGCGGCCGGCGAGGCCGCGCAACGGGAATAGCCATGAGCCTCGGCAAGCGCGTCGCGCGAAGCCGGTTCGTGACGGCGGCGCTCCCCTGGTCCTTCGCCCGCTATGTGGGCTTCGTCTACGCGACCAGCCGCTGGCGGACGCACGGGCGCGAGGGCGCGGAGGCGCTGCTGCGCGCGGGCCGGCCCTTCATCGTCGCCTTCTGGCACGGGCGGCTGATGATGGCGCCGATGGCCTGGTGGGAGGACGCCACGATGCACGTCGTGATCTCGCGCCACCGCGACGGCGAGAGGATCGCCCGCGCGGCAAGGCATCTGGGCATCGCAGCGGTCCGCGGTTCGCGCACGCGCGGCGGTGCGGCCGCCTTGCGCGCCTCGCTCCGGGTGTTGAAGCAGGGCGGCTGCCTGTCGATCGCGCCGGACGGGCCGCGCGGCCCGCGGATGCGGGTGCAGCCCGGGGTCGTCGCGCTGGCGCGCCTCGCCGGAGCGCCGATCGTGCCGATGACCTGCGCGGTCTCGCGGCGCCTGCTGGCCGGCAGTTGGGACCGTTTCGTGATCGCCCTGCCCTTCGGCAGGGGCGCCTATCTGTGGGGGGCGCCGATCCATGTCGCCGCCGACGCCGACGCGGCCGCGCTGGAGGCGGCGCGGCTCGCCCTGGAGGCGCGGCTCAACGAGATGACGGCCGAGGCCGACCGCCTGGTCGGCGCGGCGCCGGTCGAGCCGGCCGAACCCGCCGGGGCCGGATGATCGACGCCCTCGTCACCCCGTCCAGCTACCGCGGTGCGAGCACGCTCGCCGCGCCGCTGGTCCACGCCTGGCTCGCCCACAGGCGCCGCCGGGGCAAGGAGGACGCGGCGCGCTTCGGCGAGCGGCTGGGGCGGGCGAGCGTGCCACGCCCGGCCGGGCGTCTGGTCTGGATGCACGGCGCCAGCGTCGGCGAGGGTCTCTCGTTGCTGCCGCTCGTCGCCCGCCTGCGCGCGGTGCGTCCCGCGCTGCATGTCCTGGTCACGACCGGCACCGTCGCTTCGGCGCGGCTCCTGCGGCAGCGGCTGCCGGACGGCGCGCTGCACCAGTTCGCGCCCGTCGACCGGCCCGGCGCGGTCCGGCGGTTCGCCGGCCACTGGCGGCCCGATCTGGCCGTCTGGGTGGAATCGGAGCTCTGGCCGAACCTCGTCCTCGAAACGGCCGCGCGGGGCGTGCCGATGCTCCTGGTCAACGCGCGCATGTCGGAACGCTCCGCCGCCCGCTGGCGGAAGATGCCTCGTCTGGCGCGGCCCCTGCTCGACAGCTTCGCCCGCATCCTGGCGCAGACCGAAGCGGACGCCGCGCGCTTCCGGGCGCTCGGCGCGCGCCGCGTCGTCGTGCGCGGCAACCTCAAGCACGATGCGCCGCCCCTGCCGGCGGACGCGAACGCCGTGGCGACCCTGCGGCGCGCCGTCGCCGGCCGGCGCCTCTGGATCGCGGCGAGCACGCACGACGGCGAGGAGGCGATGGTCGCCGAGGCGCATCTGTCGTTGCGCGCGACGTTTCCCGACCTTCTGGCGCTCGTCGCCCCGCGGCATCCGGAGCGGGGCGACGAGGTGGCGCGGCTGTTCCGCCGGCGCGGCCTCGCCACCGCCCGGCGCGCGCGGAACGAAGCCATCACCCCCGAAACGGCGGTCTATCTCGCCGATACGCTCGGTGAGCTCGGCTTGGTTTACCGCCTGGGCGAGGTCGCGTTCGTCGGCGGCTCGCTCGTGCCGCGCGGCGGGCACAACCCGCTGGAACCGGCGCGGCTCGACTGCGCGATCGTGACCGGGCCGTGGATGGAGAACTTCGCGGAAGCCCGCGCGGCCTTGGACGGCGCCGGCGCGATCGTCCAGGCGGACGGCGCGGCGGCGCTCGCCGGGGCGGTGGGCGCGTTGCTGGAGGACGGGGCTGCCCGGCGGCGCGGGCGAATCGCCGCCGCCGCCGTCGCCGAGGGGCTGGGGGGCGCGGCGGAGGCCGCCCTCGGCCTGATCTGCGAGCATCTCGGGCCGAGCCGCTCCGATGCGCGCGCCGGCGTTCTGGGCGCGTGAACGCGGCGGGGTCGCCGCCGCGCTCGCGCCTCTGTCCTGGGCCCATGACGCCGCCGGGCGGCTTCGCCATGGCCTGACCAGGCCGGCGCGCGCCGCCGTCCCGGTGCTCTGCGTCGGCAACTTCACGGCCGGGGGCGCGGGCAAGACGCCGACCGTTCTGGCGCTCGCCCGCCTGCTGGCCGAAGAGGGCATCGAGGCGCATCTCCTCACCCGCGGTTACGGCGGCAGGGAGCGCGGCCCCCTGCGGGTCGATCCCGCCCGCCACGACGCGCGCGCGGTCGGCGACGAGGCGTTGCTGCTCGCCGCCGCCGCGCCGACCTGGCTCGCCCGTCACCGGCCGGCGGGTGCCGCCGCCGCGGCCGCCGCGGGCGCGCCCCTCGTGGTGATGGACGACGGCCTGCAAACGCCGAGCCTGACGAAGGATCTCTCGCTCGCGGTGGTCGATGGCGGGGCCGGGTTCGGCAACGGTCGCCTGTTGCCGGCGGGGCCGCTGCGCGAGCCGCTGGCCCGCGGCCTGCGCCGCGCCGACGCCATCGTCCTGATCGGGCCGGACCGGCGCGGCGCGCTCGCCGCGTTGGGGCCGCTCGAGGCGCCGGTCATCGAGGCCGCGCTGGTGCCCGGGCTCGAGGCCTGCCAGCTCCGGGGCCGCGCCGTGGCGGCGTTCGCCGGGATCGGGCGGCCCGGAAAATTCTTCGAGACCCTCGCCGGTATCGGCTGCGAGGTCGTCGCCCGCTACGCCTTCGCCGACCATCACCGCTACCGGCCGGACGAGATCATGCGAATCGTCGAACGCGCCAGCGCGCGGGACGCGGTGCCGGTGACGACCGAGAAGGACTATGTTCGGCTGCCGGAGGAGGCGAAGCCCATGGTCCGCACGCTTTCCGTCGCCCTCGAATGGCGCGACCCGGCGGAGCCGCGCGCCCTGTTGCGGCCGCTCGTAGCGCGTCCCCGCCATGCGTAGGGCGCTCTGGGCGCGCCGCCCGCGCCATCTCTGCGAGGGTCTCGCCGTCGCCCTGCTGTTCGCGGTCCTGCGCGCCCTTCCGGTGGGGTGGGCGTCGGCGCTCGGTGCCGCCGTCGCCGGCGCGCTCGGGCCGCTGCTCCCGGTCCACCGGCACGGCATCGACAACATCGCGCGGGCGTTTCCCGATTTCTCGCCGGTCGAGGTCCGGCGGTGCGCGCGGCGCATGTGGCGGCATCTCGGCCGCGTGGCCGCGGAATACCCGCATCTGGACCGCTTCGCGATCGATGCGCCGGACGGGCGGGTCGCGCTCGTCGGGCGCGCGCATCTCGCGGAGGCCCGCCGCTCGCCGCGCGGCGGCATCTTCTTCTCCGGCCATGTCGGCAATTGGGAGGTGGCCGCGCTCGCACCCGAGCGGAGCGGCATCCCGGTCGCCCTGATCTACAGGCCGCCGAACAACCCGATCGTCGACCGGCTGGTCTGGCGGGCCAGGGGCGCGGTCGCGCGGCATCGGGTTCCGAAGGGCGCGGGCGGCGCGCGGGACATGGTGCGCACGCTCAAGGCGGGCAGGCATCTCGCCCTGCTGGTGGATCAGAAGTTCAACGGCGGCATCGCCGTCCCGTTCTTCGGCCGCGACGCCATGACGGCCCCCTCCGTGGCGGCGCTCGCGGTGAAGTACGGGTGCCCGGTGTGGCCGGTCCGGGTGGAGCGGCTCGCGGGGGCCCGTTTCCGCATCACCGTGTTCCCCAAGCTCGGCATCCCGCGCGCGGGGTCGCGGGAGGAGAACGTCCATGCGATCATGACGGACGTGAATCGCATGCTCGAAGGCTGGATTCGCGACCGGCCGGAGCAATGGCTCTGGCTGCACCGGCGTTGGCCGCGCGCAGAGCGTTCTTGACAGCTTCGGGCGAATGACCCTAACTCGCACGACAATCGTCGAATCGGGAGAGGACAATGCTTACGAAATCATTGGCGTCGCGGTTGCTGATCGCCGCCCTTCCGCTGGCCCTCGCGGCCGGTTGCCATTCCGTATCGGACGACATCGATGCGGCCATGGCCGTCAGCGAGGAGGCGTTGATGGCGGCCAAGGAAGCCGGGGACGCCGCCGGCCGTGCCATGATCGACATCCGTGACCTCAAGGTCTCGGTCGCGGAAGCCAACCGCAACGCGCTGGCCGCAGCCGACGCCGCCGAGGAAGCGGCGATGGCGGCGGAGGAGGCGGCCGAAGCGGCGCGAATGGCCGCGGACAAGGCGGACCGCATCTTCCAGAAGGGGATGCGCAAGTAGCGGGCGCGGACTGGCCGCCGCGGCGCGGAGGCCGGTCCCTCTCGCACGTCTCGTCCCCTCGTCGCCGGGGAAGGCCATGCCCTGATCCTTCGCTCCGCGCGCCGGAGAGGGTGCCCCTAACGCGCGGCGGCGGGGCGGGCCTCCGTCACCCGGACGGGGACGCCCGAGCGTTCCTCGACGACGCGCCGGATCGTGCTCCAATCCAGCCGGTCCCGGTGGCTGCCAGCGCGGGCCGCGATCCGGTAGAAGGCGTCGGACGGTGGCCGTTCGGCGGGCCGCGTGATGCGCCCGCTCCTTTCCAGTTCGTCCGCCTGCCCGGGATCGGGATGCGCCTCGACGTAGAGCTCGCCGTCGGACCAGCCGATCTTTATGGCCTGGTCGATGACGTGGACCGGCGTGCCGACCGCGACTACCCCGAACAACCGCGCAATGTCCTCGGGGTAGAGGCGGATGCATCCGTGGCTCACCCGCCGCCCGATCCCCCAGGGCTGGTTGGTGCCGTGGATCAGGTATCGGGGCCACGCGAAATAGAGCGCGTGACTGCCGAGGGGGTTGTCGGGGCCGGGCCGGACGACCGTCGGCAGGTCCGGCTTCTCGGCCCGGATCGACTCCGGGGGATACCAGATCGGGTTCTCCGCCTTCCGCGCGATCTCCGTCCTGCCGAGCGGCGTGTCCCACCCTTCCCGGCCGACTCCCAACGGGAAGGTCATCGGCGCCGCGTCGGGTTTGGCGAAATAATAGAGGCGATGCTCGGCCAGATTGACGACGAGGCCCCGCCGCTCGACGTCCGGAAGGACATGCGCCGTCGGCAGCAGAATCGAAACGCCGCGGCCCGGGACCCACGGGTCGACGCCGGGATTGGCCGCGATCGTCTCCACGTAGCCGAGGCCGTTCTCCCGCGCGACGTCGAGCAGCGTATCTTCGTGGGAGGCGATCATGGAGTGGACGCTTCCGATCACGTCGCCCGTAGGGAGAGCAGCCGCCTGGTCGTCCGCCGGCGCCGCCCCGGCGGCTGCGAGAAACGTCGCGGCCGCCATGATCGCCATGACGGCGGATACGCGCTTCTCCCGCCGTATCGACATCGCGCGGCCTACGGCGCGTCGCCGGTCTCCACCGGCGCGTCCGTCCGTCCGCCCCACTCGCTCCACGAGCCGTCATAGACGGCGACGTCCGGCGCGCCGACCGCGGCGAGGGCGAGCGCCAGGGTGCAGGCCGTGATGCCCGAGCCGCAGGTCGCGACGACCGGGCGCGCGGGATCGATGCCGGCCTCCGCGAAGACGCGGCGGAGCGTCGCCGGTGCCGCCAGCGCGCCGCCGTCGAGAACCTTGGCGAAGGGAACGTTGCGGCTGCCCGGAACGTGGCCGCGCGCCAAGTCCGGCCTGGGCCCCGGATCGGCGCCCGTGAAGCGCGCGGCCGCGCGCGCATCGACCACCTGCGCGCGGCGTTCGTCGAGGTTCGCGCGCATCTGCGCGAATGAGCGGACGAGCGCGTCGTCCCGCGCGGCCGTGAACGCCGCGCGCGCGGGCGCGGCCGCGCCGCTCTCCACCGGGCGGCCTTCCGCCCGCCAGCGCGGCAGGCCGCCCGCGAGCACCGAGACGGCCCGATGCCCGAACACACGGAACATCCACCAGACGCGCGCCGCGCTGTAGAGCCCCACGGTGTCGTAAACCACGACGTGGGATTCGTTGCCGACTCCCAGCCCGGCGACGGCATGCGCGAACGCCTCGGCCGTCGGCAGCATGTGCGGCAGGGCCGAATCCGGGTCGCAGATCCCGTCGATGTCGAAGAACGCGGCGCCCGGGATGTGAGCCTCGCGGAACTCGGCGCAGGCGTCGCGGCCCTCCGCCGGCAGGTGCCAGGAGCCGTCGAGAACACGCACCGGGGAGTCCGCGCCCCCGTGCTCCGCGAGCCAGGCGGGCGCCACCGTGAGAGGCGTCTCCCGGCCGCTCATGGGCGGCCCCCGAAGGCGACCGTGACGCGCCGGTTGTGCCGGCCCTTGTTCTCGATCTTGCGGACGGTCACCGGCCCGATCTCGCCGGTCCGCGCGACGTGGGTGCCGCCGCAGGGCTGGAGGTCGATTCCATCCACCTCGATGAGCCTGACGCGGCTGCTTCCCGTCGGCGGCTTCACGCGCATGGTCTTCACCAGTGCCGGCTGCGCCGCGAGCGCCGCGTCGTCGATCCAGCGCGGCGCGACCGCCAGGTCCCGGGCGATGAGCGCGTTGAGGCGTTCCTCGATCTCCGCCTTGTCCAGCCGGCGCTCCGCGAGGTCGAAATCGAGCCGGCCCTTCTCCGCCGTCAACTGCCCGCCGGTCACCGGCGCATCGACGACCGCGCTCAGGAGGTGCAGGCAACTGTGCATCCGCATGTGGCGGTGGCGGCGCTCCCAGTCGAGCACGGCGGTCACGCGGGTCCCCGGCGTCGGCGGTGCGGCCTCCGGGTCGAGCAGGTGGACGACGTCGTCGGCCGCCGCCCCCTTCCGGGTGTTCCGGATCGCGATCTCCGCTCCGTCCGCGCCGCGCAGGAGGCCGGTATCGCCCGGCTGGCCACCGCCTTCGGGATAGAAGACCGTCCGCTCCAGCCGGACGGCCCCCGGTTCCGCCGCGCTGACCCGGGCATCGCAGCGCCGCGCGTAGGGATCGGCGCGAAACAGGAGCTCAGTCGGCGGCGACATCGTCGAGCCAGGGGGGCGCGGGCAGGCTGCGCTCGCGCAGGAAGGCGGGGTTGTAGAGCTTGCTGAAATAGCGGGTCCCGTAATCGCAGAGCACGGTGACGATGGTGTGGCCGGGGCCCATGTGCCGGGCCAGACGGATCGCGCCGGCGATGTTGATCCCGGTCGAGCCGCCCATGACGTGGCCCTCGTTCCGCGCCAGATCGAAGATCAGGGGCAGGGCCTCCGAGTCCGGAATCTGGAACGGGACGTCGATCGGCGCGCCCTCGAGATTCGCGGTGATGCGGCCCTGGCCGATGCCTTCCGTGATCGAGTCGCCCTCCGCCTTCAGTTCGCCGTGGGCGTAGTGGTTGTAGAGCGCGGCGCCCATCGGGTCGGCGAGGCCGATCACGACGGCGGGATTCCGCTCCTTGAGCGCCAGACCGACGCCGGCGAGGGTACCGCCGGTGCCGACCGCGCAGACGAAACCGTCGACCTTGCCCTCGGTCTGTTCCCAGATCTCTGGGCCGGTGGTTTCGATATGGGCCTGGCGGTTGGCCACGTTGTCGAACTGGTTGGCCCAGACGGCGCCGTTCGGCTCCTTTTCGGCGAGCGCGGTGGCGAGCCGGCCCGAATATTTCACGTAGTTGTCGGGGTCGCGGTAGGGCACCGCCGGGACCTCGATCAATTCGGCGCCGCAGAGCCGGAGCATGTCTTTCTTCTCCCGGCTCTGGGTTTCCGGAATCACGATCACCGAGCGGTAGCCGAGGGCGTTGCCGACGAGCGCCAGGCCGATGCCGGTGTTGCCCGCCGTGCCCTCGACGATGACCCCGCCGGGCTTCAACCGGCCGCCGCGCTCGGCGTCGCGCACGATGAAGAGGGCGGCGCGGTCCTTGACGGACCCGCCCGGATTCAGGAACTCGCACTTGCCGAGGATTTCGCAGCCGGTGGCCTCCGAGGCCCCGCGCAGGCGCACCAGCGGCGTCTTCCCGATCAGCTCGATGAAACCCGGCACCATCGTCATGGTGGCCCACCATGCCCCGAAGACCGGCGCGCACCCTATCGGCGGCGCGCGCCGGGATCAAGCGCGATTAACACCGTTTGGTAGCGCGCCCGCACCCTGCGCCATGGTTGAGAGAGTCGAGCCAGAACAGCTGGCGCATCGTCCTACGCACGGTCGGCACGAGAGCCAGCAAGTGCGGTCGGGAGCGGAGCCTCCTCCGATATCCGATCAACTTCCCGAATCGCATCGAGTGCGTCCCTCATCGATATGTGTGGCTTCAGGCTCGTCATTCTCTCCGCTCGGTCTTTTTTCGATTGGCCGACGCCCGATTCTTTGCTGATATACAAGGCTGTCGCCATGCGCTCAAGTTCCACGACTCCCTTGTCCCCGAGTGTGCGGGCCGTAAACCTAATCCCCTCTTGGTACCTTCCCAGAGTTTTTGGATAGAATTTCTGTATGTACATGCTCTGACTCGTGGGGACCATACGAGCACCGTATGGCTGCCGAGGCTCGAGCTCTAACAATTCATCCGCTCGGAGAGCGGTCAATTCATCTCTCAAATCGAACGAAAAAGGACCGTGCTTGTAGAGGATGAAGTCGTATCTCATTGGGATTTTGGTAAGGTATTGTGCGAAATAAACTGCCTTCTGAATATGCGTCTCTCCGCACCAGCTCCTGTGATCACGGAGCTCAGTAATTAACTTCGTCAACAGTGCCGCTCTCTGCATTCTCTTCATCCCTTTTCCTCCGATTGAGGCTTGATGATATTTTGGCGGTTCTTGTCGATCCATTCCCGTGCCTCATGGAAGTAATCTCTATCCGCAAAAACATAGTCGACAGATACCACAGGAATGTTTTTTAAGGTTTCGGATAGCGAAAGAGACGAAATTATACCACGGTTACGCATGATCACCGGAAAGTTTGGCGATCCGCTTTTCTGTGTGTAATAATCATGTCGAAAGTGATCGTCGCCATATTCTGATTTCAATGCCTCGTAAATAGAACTTCCCGATTCCGGGTTAATTTTAATATCTTCGGGACTTCTTTCGTAAACGACCTTGAAGTGCTTACGACGTACTATCCGACGCGCATGCAAATGTCCGGAGTCGCATTCATTGAACGCCGCTTTCCATAGAGCAGCGGAGACGTCGCTATCCGTTATACTCAGGTGATGAACTAAATTTTTTGTCGGAAAAACACCCTCCTTTAGCCAAATTTTGAGAAAATCTTTCAAATGAATATCGTAAATTCGACGCACTGGATGGAAATAAACTTGCGAGTACATGAGATAGCGTGCGAGCATAAGAGCTTCGGCAGACTGAATACCACCTTCTTCCATACCAAGTGCCGGTTCCTGAGATGACGATTGCGCCTGCGTCGAAATTCGCAACGTGTCGATCAGTCGGTAATGATCGAATTTACCGTAGGCAACGCCCGCATGATAGGAATCGCGCAAAAGATAATCCATACGATCAACACCGAAGGCATCTCCAACAATAATCTCGGCTAGAATTGCTTCCCAGTCCGAAAAATTTGACAAACCGTTCTTTTTTGGGCCAATTGCCAATTTCACTATATCCTCAGGACGCAGTGGGGGTGTGATGGAGCACCAGATTTCTCTCATCTCATCGCTGAGGATCAGTTCGCGAGTTAACCTTTCATGGTCCCACTCTTTTGGGAGAAGGTCTTTCTCGGCGGCGTGCGAGAACGGCAAATGTCCTATATCATGACATAGAGCAGCCATTCTCAGGACTCGTCGCCAGTACATCAGCTGGTCTCGATTGGTAATTGGTTTTAACAAATTTTTGATGTCATCGATAACATTATCTGGGTTCGTGATGACGTCAAAAACGCGACTGGCAAGCTCCATTACGCCAAGGGAGTGCTCGAATCGCTTGTGTGTCGCGCCTGGGTATACGAGATAGGTCATCGCTAGTTGATGAATATGGCGCAGTCTTTGGAACGGTATCGAGTCCAAAACCCGACGCTCGTCATTGTCCATACGGACAAATACATGGACTGGATCTCTGATCTCATGAGAATTTTTCATCATCATTGCGATTTATAAATAAAGCAGGAATTCACAAGCCAACACACTTCATTTTTCTCGAATGAACACCCTCTTACATCTTCGCGAAGGAAAGAGTTTGTGTTATGAAGCTTTAGGGAATCTATCGGCATCTTCAGGAGATATTCTTGAATCGTGTGTTCGTCTTGGCCCTTTGAAACAACTTTGTGCACGTGGTCATGACGACGGCCTTTTCCACAACGATGAACAGATGCTGTAATCACCGCGGTCTCGACCTCGCCAACGGTCCGTTCACTGCGGCGACTCGCGGGGCAGTATGACTGTGGGCACTTGCGGGTGCAAGCGCGAAGCGCCAGACTCGCGGGAGGCTGCAGGAAGGGAGAGGCATGGACGCGCGCCCGCACATCGATCCGCCCTATCTGCTTTTCCTCGGCGACGCGCGCGACGAACTCGCCGCCAAGACCGCCCGCGGGGTCTTCGCGTGGCGGCCGGACCTGTGTCTCGGGCAGCTCCGGCTCGACGGGTGCAACGCCCGCCTGGACCTCCCCGAGATGACGGTCGAGGAGGCCGCGGCCGGGGGCGCCCGGACCCTCGTCGTCGGCGTCGCCAACCGGGGCGGCGTCATCGGAGACGATTGGCTGCCCACGCTCCTGGCGGCGCTCGACGCCGGGCTCGATCTGGCGAGCGGGCTCCATTCGCGGCTCGGCGACGTCCCGGCGCTCCGCGAGCGGGCCCGGGCGGGCGGGCGGCGCCTCTTCGACGTGCGCCATCCGCCGCGCGAATTCCCGATGGGGTCGGGCGTGCGTCGGGCCGGCAAGCGCCTGTTGACGGTCGGCACCGACGCCTCGGTCGGCAAGATGTACACCACCCTCGCCCTCGAAGCCGAGCTGCGCAAGCGCGGCGTTGCCTGCACCTTCCGCGCGACGGGGCAGACCGGGATCTTCATCGCGGGCGAGGGCGTCTCCGTCGACGCCGTGGTCGCCGATTTCATCTCGGGCGCGACGGAATGGCTCGCGCCGGTGAACGACCCGGATCACTGGGACCTCGTCGAGGGGCAGGGATCGCTCTTCCACCCCTCCTTCGCGGGCGTGACCCTGGGCCTGATCCACGGCGCGCAGCCCGACGCCATCGTCGTCTGCCACGAACCGACGCGGACGCACATGCGCGGCTTGCCGGGCTGGCCGCTGCCGGCAATCGGCCCCTGCATCGCGGCGAATCTCGAAGCCGCGCGGCTGACCAACCCCGGCGTCGTCTGCGCCGGCCTGAGCATCGACACCCACGGGCTGATGGAAGCGGACGCCGGCGCCCTGCTCGGGGAGCTGGCGGAAGCCCACGGTCTGCCCTGCGTCGACCCGCTGCGCACCGGGGTTGGGCCGATCGCCGACCGCCTAGTGTAACCGGCGGAACGGCCGATGCGGCGGCGCCTCTCCGTCCGCCTCGAGTCGTGGCCGCTTCGCGGGACCTTCCGCATCGCCCGTGGCGTCAGGATCGAGTCACGCACGGTGGTGGTCGAGATCGCCGAGGACGCGCACACCGGGCGCGGTGAGGCGGCCCCCTACCCGCGCTACGGCGAGACGCCGGAGGGCACGCATGCGGCAATCGAAAGCGTGCGCGGAGCGGTCGAGGACGGCCTGAGCCGCGCCGCCCTGCGCGATGCGCTGCCCGCCGGTGCCGCCCGCAACGCGGTGGATTGCGCGCTCTGGGATCTGGAGGCGAAGCGCGCCGGCCGCCGCGTCTGGGAACTGGCGGGGCTGGCGCCGCCCCGTCTCTGCACGACCGCCATGACGCTCGGCCTCGACACGCCCGAGAACATGGGGCGCGCGGCGGCGCGCCATGCCGCCCTGCCGTTGCTCAAGCTTAAGGTCGCCGGCGCCGGCGATCTCGCGCGGGTGCGGGCCGTCCGCGAGAACGCGCCGAACGCCCGGTTGATCGTGGACGCGAACGAGGGTTGGGAGGCCGCGATGCTGGACGAGTTCCTCCCTGCCCTCCACGCCCTCGGCGTCGAAATGGTGGAGCAGCCGTTGCCGGCCGGCGAAGACGATGCCCTGGCGGGCCGGCGCTTCGCGCTCCCCCTCTGCGCGGACGAAAGCTGCCACACGACGGCCGATCTGGCGCGCCTCGAAGGCCGCTACCGGATGGTCAACGTCAAGCTCGACAAGACCGGCGGCCTGACGGAGGCGCTCGCGCTCGTGGCGGCCGCGGAGGCGGCGGGCTTCCGGATCATGGTCGGCTGCATGGTCGGCACCTCGCTGGCCATGGCGCCGGCGACGCTGCTCGTCGGGCGCGCCGACTACGTCGATCTCGATGCCCCCCTGCTGCTGGCGAAGGACCGCGAACCCGGCCTCCGCTACCGCGGCACGGTGCTGGAACCGCCCCCGCCGGCGCTCTGGGGATAGTCCGTCTTTCGCATGCCCCGAGGCCGGCGAGGGGGGCACCGACAAAAGTGCATACACCGGACTGACGCATGTGCGCCCCGCGCGTAAGGCGCGCCTGAAGGCCCGCGCCCAGGGCCGGCATGACCTTGAGAGGGCCGTCACAGCATCTACGTCGCAGACACACGAATTCGGATATAATCGGTCGCAGCCGGTGCGGTCGGAGATCGGCTGATGTATCTCGGCTGACGTATCGGTGTTTTATCCACTATCAAAACCGGGGCAGAGGTGTAGCGGAATGGACACGATTTTCGGAAGGGGGATTCCTGGAAGATCGGTGGAGGATCTGTTCACCAAGCGAACTCGAAAACCCCTGGGGAGATCGATATTTCCTGAATTTCCATCGGACCGTTTCGAGATCATCTACGCCGATCCCCCATGGGACTACAAGGGTCAGCTGCAACATGCCGGGCCGGGGAGGAGAGACACAGGTGGGGCAGAGAAGCATTATCCTACCGTGACGTTGGATATGCTTTGTGCGCTCGATGTCCCTCGCATAACGGCGCGCGACAGCCTGCTGTTCATGTGGTCGTCCAATCCGCATCTCGATCAAGCCATCGCGCTCGGCAAGGCATGGGGTTTCGCATGGGCGACCGTCGCCTTCGTGTGGGACAAGCAACGGGTCAACCCGGGATTCTATACCATGAGCCAATGCGAGCTTTGCCTTGTTTTCAAGAATGGCCGGATACCGTCACCGCGCGGAGCGAGAAACGTCCGACAGCTTGTGAGTGTCAAGCGCGGCGCGCACTCGCACAAACCAAGCGAAGTACGTAAGTGCATTGACAGCATGTTCCCGAGCGCCAGGAAAATCGAGCTTTTCGCGCGCGCCAGCGCGAAAGGATGGACGTCCTGGGGGCTGGATGCCGATGGCGCGTGAGCGTTCCGGGGAGCGCACGAGAGGAGACGTCCCCATGGCAGACTTTCCGAAGAAGACGCTCTCCGATTGGGAAGCGCTCGCGGCCGAGGAGCTTTCCGGGGCGGCGCCCGCATCCCTCGCGTGGCCGACTCCCGAGGGAATCGAGGTCAAATCGCTCTACACGGCTGCCGACCTGGAAGCGCTCCAGGACGAGCCGGGGCTGCCCGGCTTCCCGCCCTTCGCGCGCGGCGTCCGGGCGACGATGTTCGCCAACCGGCCCTGGACCGTCCGCCAATACGCCGGCTTCGCCACCGCCGAGGAATCGAACGCCTTCTACAGACGCAACCTGGCCGCCGGCCAGAAGGGGCTTTCCGTCGCTTTCGATCTCGCGACCCACCGCGGCTACGACAGCGATCACCCGCGGGTGCGGGGCGACGTCGGCAAGGCGGGCGTCGCGATCGACACCGTCGAGGACATGAAAATCCTGTTCGACGGCATCCCCCTCGACGAGGCGAGCGTCTCAATGACCATGAACGGGGCGGTGCTGCCGGTGCTCGCGGCCTATATCGTGGCGGCCGACGAGCAGGGCGCGCGGCGGGAGCGGCTCGCCGGGACCATCCAGAACGACATCCTGAAGGAGTTCATGGTCCGCAACACCTACATCTATCCGCCCGAGCCGAGCATGCGGATCGTCGCCGACATCATCGCCTACACGGCCGCGCACATGCCCAGGTTCAACTCGATTTCCATCTCCGGCTACCACATGCAGGAGGCCGGCGCGACGCTGGTCCAGGAGCTCGGCTTCACCCTCGCCGACGGCCTCGAATACGTGCGCGCGGCGCTTGCGCGCGGCCTCGCGATCGACGATTTCGCGCCGCGACTCTCCTTCTTCTTCTGCATCGGCATGAACTTCTTCATGGAGGCGGCGAAGCTCCGCGCGGCGCGGCTGCTGTGGGCGCGGCTGATGCGCCAGTTCGATCCCCGGGATCCGCGCTCCCTGATGCTGCGCACCCATTGCCAGACGTCGGGCGTCTCGCTGGCGGAGCAGGACCCCTACAACAACGTGATCAGAACTGCCTACGAGGCGCTCGCGGCGGTGCTCGGCGGCACCCAGTCGCTCCACACCAACGCCCTCGACGAGGCGGTGGCGCTGCCGACCGATTTCTCGGCCCGGATCGCGCGCAACACCCAGCTGATCCTGCGGCACGAGACCGGCGTGCCGAAGGTCGTGGACCCTCTCGGCGGCTCCTACTACGTGGAGGCGCTGACCTGCGCGCTGGCGCGCGAGGCGGCGGCGCTGATCGACGAGGTAGAGGCGCTCGGCGGCATGACCCAGGCGGTCGCCGCCGGGATGCCCAAGCTCCGCATCGAGGAAGCCGCCGCGCGGCGGCAGGCGCGGATCGATCGGGGCGAGGACGTCGTCGTCGGCGTCAACCGCTACGCGGCCGACGACGACGACATGCCCGCCTTGCTGGACGTGGACAACAAGGCGGTTCGCGAGACGCAGATCGCGCGCCTCCGGGTCGTGCGCGCCGGGCGCGATGAAGCCGCCTGCCGCGCGGCGCTCGCGCGCCTGACCGAAGCGGCGCGCGGCGACGGCAACCTTCTCGCGCCAGCGATCGAGGCAATGCGCGCCCGCGCCACGGTGGGCGAGGTTTCCGACGCGCTGGAGGCCGTCTTCACCCGCCATCGGGCGACCGTGCGCGCGGTTTCCGGCGTCTACGGCGCGGCCCGGGGGCGGGACGAGGCGTTCGAGAATATCCGGTGCGAGACGGCGCGCTTCGCCGAGGCGGAAGGGCGTCGGCCGCGGATGCTGGTCGTCAAGCTCGGGCAGGACGGGCACGACCGCGGCGCCAAGGTGATCGCCACGGCCTTCGCCGACATCGGCTTCGACGTCGATATCGGCCCCCTGTTCCAGACCCCGGAGGAGGCGGCGCGCGACGCGCTGGAAAACGACGTGCACGTCGTGGGCGCATCGAGCCAAGCGGCCGGACACAAGACCCTGGTGCCGGAGCTCGTGCAGGCGCTGCGCGGCGAGGGGGCGGGCCACGTGGTGGTCGTCTGCGGCGGGGTGATCCCGCCGGCGGACCACGGGTTCCTGCGCGAGTGCGGCGTCGCGGCGGTCTTCGGCCCCGGCACCAACATCCCCGACGCGGCGTCGGAGATCATCACGCTGATCCGCCGGAAAGCCGCCTGACCGCCGCCCCATGGCCGCTCTCGATCGGGAGGCGCGCGAGGACTGGCCAGCCCGACGCTCGCATCTGCGGACGATCCGCACGCTGCTGCCCTATCTCTGGCCGCGCGGCTCCCTGGAGATGCGCGGCCGCGTGGTGCTGGCCGTGCTCCTCCTCGTCGGCGCCAAGGTGGCGAACGTCTACGTCCCGATCCTCTACAAGGAGGCGGTGGACATCCTGTCCGACGACGCGGCGGCGGCGATCGTCGTTCCGGTGGCCATCCTGCTCGCCTACGGCGCGCTCCGGGTGCTCACGGTCGCCTTCGGTGAGCTGCGCGACGCGGTCTTCGCCAAGGTCGCCGAGCGCGCCATCCGCACCGTCGCCCTCCGGGTCTTCGACCACCTCCACCGGCTCTCGCTCCGCTTCCACGTCGAGCGCCGCACCGGCGGTCTGAGCCGGGCCATCGAGCGCGGAACCAAGGGGATCGAGTTCCTGCTCACCTTCATGCTGTTCAACGTGCTGCCGACCCTGGTCGAGGTCACCATGGTCTGCGGCATCCTCTGGGCGCTCTACGGGATCGCCTACGCGGCGGTGACCTTTGTCACCATCGCCGCCTACATCGCCTTCACCCTCTCCGTCACCGAATGGCGGCTGAAATACCGCCGGCGCATGAACGAACGGGATAGCGAGGCCAACACCAAGGCGATCGACAGCCTGCTCAACTACGAAACCGTCAAGTATTTCGGCAACGAAGCGCACGAGGGGCGGCGCTTCGACACCGCCCGGCGGCACTACGAACGGGCGGCGGTGCGCAGCAAGACCAGCCTGTCGCTCCTCAACATCGGCCAGGGGCTGATCGTCGCCGTCGGCCTCACCGGCATCACGATCATGGCGGGCAACGAAGTCGCCGCCGGCACCATGACCATCGGCGACTTCGTACTCGTCAACACCTATCTCCTCCAGCTCTACATCCCGTTGAACTTCCTCGGCTTCGTCTATCGGGAGATCAAGCAGTCGCTCACCGACATGGAGGCGATGTTCGGTATCCTCTCGGTCGAGCGCGAGATCGCGGACGCTCCCGGCGCGCCGCCGCTCAGGGTGCGCGCCGGTGCCGTCGAGTTCGACGACGTGCATTTCAGCTACGACACGCGCCGGCCCATCCTCCGAGGGGTGTCGTTCAGCGTCCCGCCGGGCGAGACGGTCGCCATCGTGGGCGCGAGCGGCGCCGGGAAATCCACCATCTCGCGCATCCTGTTCCGCTTCTACGACATCCAGTCCGGCAGCGTCCGGATCGATGGGCAGGACGTACGCGCGGTGCGGCAAGGCAGCTTGCGCGCGGCCATCGGAATCGTCCCCCAGGACACCGTGCTCTTCAACGACACGGTCCTCTACAACCTCGCCTACGGCCGGCCGGAGGCAAGCCGGGCGGAGATCGAGGAGGCGGCGCGGCTCGCCCACATCCACGATTTCATCGAAGACCTGCCCGATGGCTACGACAGCGTGGTGGGTGAGCGCGGCCTCAAGCTCTCCGGCGGCGAGAAGCAGCGGATCGCCATCGCTCGGACCATCCTGAAGCGACCACGGATTCTCATGTTCGACGAGGCGACGTCGGCCCTCGATTCCCGGACGGAGAAGGAGATCCAGGCCAATATTCGCGAGCTCCGTCGTGACCGCACGACCCTGATGATCGCACACCGGCTCTCCACCATCATCGACGCCGACCAGATACTCGTTCTCGAAGGTGGCCGCATCGTCGAGCGGGGCCGCCACGGCGAGCTGCTGATCCGCGACGGCCGCTACGCCGAGATGTGGTGGCGCCAGCAGGAGACGGCGGAACTCAAGGAGGAGCTCGCGCAGCGGCTCTCCGAGTAGGCGGGAACCATCCTATGGCGCTTGCATTGTAGCCAAAAACGAACGAAGGAGGAATTTGCCTGATCCATATCGCATGAAAACGCTCGGAGGCAACACATGAAAAAGTTGCCGCACCCAATCCCTTACCAAGGCAGCAAGCGCAAGCTCGCCCCCGTCATCGGCAGATACCTGCCGGAGGGCATCAGGGTGTTCTACGAGCCCTTCGCGGGCTCGGCGGCCATGACCGTTTACGCGGCATATCACCGGCGCGCGGAACGCTTCGTCGTGGCCGACAGCTGCGCGCCGATAGTGGCCCTGTTGCGCTTCATCGTGGAGGAGCCCGAGCGGACGGCCGCTCGATACCGGGGGATATGGGATGGCCAAGTGGAAGGCGGCTATGGTTACTTCAACGAGATTCGCCGCCGCTACAACGAAGGACGGGATTCCGTCGATCTGTTGTATCTGATCTGCCGCTGCGTCAAAAACGCGGTGCGCTTCAATGGCCATGGATGTTTTACGCAGTCGGTGGACAAACGTCGCCTCGGGATGCACCCGGACAAGATGCTGTCGGCGGTGTCAGGCGTTTCGTCCATTCTCCGGGGTCGAACCGAATTCCGTCTGGGTGACTGGCAAGAGACGTCGGCGGATGCCCGCCCCGGCGATTTCGTGTACATGGACCCGCCTTATCTTGGAATCTCCATTGGCCGGGACAAGCGTTACCATCGGCAGATCATGCGGGAGGAACTGGTTGGGGGTCTCGAAAACCTCCGGCGGCGAAGCGTTCCTTTCGCACTATCTTACGATGGTATGACCGGCGGGCGGGCGTATGGGCCGCCGCTGCCCGAGTCGCTCGGATTGACTCGTCTCCTTCTCCACGCCGGAACCTCTTCTCAGGCCACCCTGTCCGGGCGCAACGAAGAGACGATCGAGAGCCTGTACGTCACACCCGGTCTGGCGGGGTCGACCAACGATGCGCTTCGTGCGGATACCGCGCAGGTCGGTTTGGCCGTTTGACGAGTCTTTTGATCAATGCTGCGATCGTGGCGTCCTCGCCCGCCGCCCGTGCGCGCCGCGCGGGGAGGGCGGTGTGATAGCATCGGACGCCATGGCGGAGGGCGGGGGCGCGCGGGTTCCTCGGGCCGGCGACGTTCTCGCCGGCGACAGGCGGGCGCTCGCGGCGGCGATTACGCTGTTCGAATCGACCCTCGACGACGACCGCGCCGTGGCAGAGAGCTTGCTCGATACCCTGCTCGCGCATTCGGGGAAGGCCGTTCGCGTCGGCGTCTCCGGCGCGCCCGGCGTGGGCAAATCGACGTTCATCGAGGCGCTCGGCGGGCGCTTGGTCGAATGCGGCCACCGCGTCGCGGTGCTCGCGATCGATCCGTCGAGCGCGCGCTCGGGCGGCTCGATCCTCGGCGACAAGACCCGCATGGCCGGCCTTGCGCGGGACGAGAGGAGCTTCGTCCGCGCCTCGCCTGCGGGCGGAACCCTGGGCGGCGTCGCCCGGCGCACGCGGGACGCGATGATCGCTTGCGAAGCGGCGGGCTTCGACGTGGTGTTGATCGAGACCGTCGGGGTCGGCCAGTCGGAGATCGCCGTCGCCGACATGGCGGATCTCGTCATGCTGCTCGTCCAGCCCGGCGGCGGCGACGAGCTGCAGGGCATCAAGCGGGGCGTGGTCGAGATCGCCGACCTCGTCGTCGTCGCCAAGGCCGACGGCGCCCTCGCGGAACCGGCCGCCCATACGCAGGCCGACTTCGCAGCCGCTTTGACGCTTCGCGGAGAAGAGGGGCCGTGGACGCCCCGTGCGATGACCTGCTCGGCCGTGGAAGGCCGGGGCCTCGACGAGATCTGGGCCGCCGTCGAGCACTGCCGGGCGGTCATGGCGCGGGGCGGCGCGCTGGAGGCGAAGCGCGCGGGGCAAGCCAGGGCGTGGCTCTGGCGCGAGGTCGAGGAATCGCTGATCGCGGCGCTGCGCGCCGACCGCCGGCTCGCGCCGGCCGCGTCGGCACTCGAGGCGCAGGCCGCGGCCGGGGAGATAACCCCGGCCGCCGCAGCCCGACGCATCGTCGCCCGCTTCCTGGACCGCAGTGCGAAAGACGCCGGGTAACCGCGCCGGTTCTTTATCGGTGCGCGGGCCTCCAGGCATGTTCCTTCCTCCCGCGCTCCGCGCACCCGAGCGGCGCTCTTGACCGGCGCGCGCGGCCGCTCTAAACAGGGGCCTCTTCCGTGGACGGAGTCCGGTGCCATGGCGCGGCGTTGCGAGCTGACGGGCAAGGGCGTGTTGACCGGCAACAACGTCAGTCACGCGCACAACAAGACCCGGCGGCGCTTCCTGCCCAACCTGCACGACAAGGCGCTGCTCAGCGATGCGCTGGGGCGGATGGTGCGCCTGCGAGTTTCGACGAGCGCCATCCGCACGGTCGAGCGCGGGGGCGGGCTCGACGCCTATCTGCTGAAGACTCCCGATTCGCGGCTTTCCGAGGGCGCGCGCCGCGTCAAACGGCAAATCAGGAACGCGCTCGCGGCGAGCGCCGCCGACTGACGACCTCCTCCCGGCGATCGGATGGGCGCTGCAAGGCCGGCATCGCGTGGCACCGGGCCGTGAGGGCCGCCGCTTGAAACCCCTGTGGCTCCCCATCCTCGCGATGATGGGCGTGATCGGGGTATCGAACGTCGCCGTCCAGTATCCGATCGGTGACTGGCTGACCTGGGGCGCCTTCACCTACCCCTTGACGTTCCTGGTGGCCGACCTGACCAATCGGGCGCACGGCCCCGGCCGCGCCCGGACGGTCGCCTGCGTCGGCTTTCCCTTCGGCATGGGCCTCTCCGTCGTCCTGTCGGTGGCGGCGGACCTGCCGCTGATGGACGGCGTGCGCGTGGCGCTGGCCTCGGGCTTCGCCTTCATCTGCGCGCAGCTCTTCGACATCGCGGTGTTCCATCGCCTGCGCCGCGGCGTCTGGTGGCGCGCGCCGCTGGTCTCGTCGCTTTCGGCCTCGGCCCTCGATACGGCGATCTTCTTCAGCGCGGCCTTCGCATTCACCGGCCTGCCCTGGGTGACGTGGGCGCTCGGCGATTACGGAGTCAAGGTCGCGATGGCTGGTCTTCTGCTCGTTCCGTTCAGGCTGCTCATGCCCCATCTTGCCCCCGCCCTTTACGCGGAGCGGCACGCGGGGAGCCCGTCGTGAGCGCCATCCGCGCGTTTCCCAACCTGCATCTGGTCGACCATCCGCTGGTCCGGCACAAGCTCAGCCATCTGCGCGACAAGGAGACGCAGACCCCGCTGTTCCGCGCGCTGCTGCGGGAGATCGCGCTTCTCATGGGCTACGAGATCACCCGCCGGCTGCCCATGGCGTCCACGACGGTCGAAACGCCGTTGACCCGGATGGAAGCGCCGGTCCTGCGCGGCCGCAAGCCGGCGATCGTGCCCATCCTGCGGGCCGGCCTGGGGATGGCGGAAGGCTTGGCGGAGCTCCTGCCGACGGCCCCGATCGGCCATATCGGGCTCTATCGGGATCCGGACACGCACCGGCCCGTGGAGTATTACGTGCGGCTGCCGGAGGACAAGGATCGCCTCTTCATCCTGGTCGATCCGATGTTGGCGACCGGCTATTCGGCGTCCTACGCGGTCGATCTGCTCAACCGCAACGGCGTCGGCGACGAGAACGTCCGGTTCATGGCGATGGTCGCTTCGCCGGAAGGGATGGCTGCCTTCAACGAGCGTCACGCGCGCGTCGAGGTATGGGCTGCCAGCCTGGACGACCGCCTCGACGCGAAGGCCTACATCGTCCCCGGCCTGGGCGACGCCGGCGACCGGCTGTTCGGCACGGACGGGCACCCAGTTTAATGGCAGGGCGACCGATTTTGGAAATTTTATGGGAGTTTTTGGGTGTCCGTTCTCGAACAAGAATTGAATACGAAGAGCGAGTACGCCAAACTCCCAATCATTTTTCCCGATCTGTTTTGGAATCGTCTCACGGGTGGGGATTCAGGTTCTCAAAAGCGATTACCTGTAGCAGATTGCACTTGACATAGTTGGGTTAATCTGCGTCGTACTTAATCCAAGCGTGGGTCAGAACATTCTCGATCGTTTCCTTGGCGACTCGTGGAGATTTGACTGCTTGCGTCAGCGCATGGAACACTTTCCGGCAGATCACGACCTCCTGTTTCGACATACTTCCGAAGGGCGGGCGCCCAGGTTTCACTCTGAAGTTTTGTAGCTTCACTTCCAGTTCTTGGAGAGCTTGGATGCATGATTCGGTATGTTTACCTGCTGCACTCAGATCGCGACGAATTGAGAGGACATCAGACACAGCTCGTTCGATCATGGCCTTCGCATCGACGGCAGCCAGATAACCGGACGTTGCAAGTTCGTATGTTTCCGCGATTTTTTGCGTAGCAGCAAGCACCCTTCGTTCTCCATTGCGCATCGACGACGCTTTCCGGCAGCGCGCTGGGATTCCGCGTAGGGCAGCAGCCAAGCGGTTCTCCAGGTTTCGGGTATGTGGTCCCGGTTCAAAGTAATCCCAGCGAGCGTTCGGGATGATGCGCGGATCCAGAATGTGAACTTCACCGATACACCACCGATTGAACCTTTCTTCTGGGAAAAGGTCGTCGAATACGGTCTCGTTGCCAATCTGTATGTTTCCTCCTCGAGCTCGAATTCCGCGGATCCCGGATTCCTTCGGTATCGCGCCGAGATAGGACGAGTGGATAACCCAACCGACAGCGGCACTTCCGCTGCCGTCCGCAGACGGAATCCGTATCTTTTCAAATTCTAAAAAATCATCCTTACGCACGTCTGAGAAGTGGATCGCGTCTACATGCCGTCGCATCACGGGTGTCGGTTCGCCGTCAAGAATGATATCAAGGGTCAACGACGCGGCGTTTCCACAAAAAAGATTGTCGACCTCCGCGGAAAACGGAAATAATTTCGAGAAAGGAACTGGGCAGACTTCGGCGACATACGCGCGGACAGCGTCCCTGTTAAGCACCAAGCCCGCAGCATGTCGCGCAACTCCGGCGATTTCGACTTCGAAGAAATGGTCGGGATATCCTTCCCCAGGAATCGTCTCTGCAATGACGGCATCGCGGATTGCACATTCGATCTGTTGTGTTTTGCGGATACTCTCGCGCAACCCAGGACCATCCCATACAATGCGGGAAACTGGCTCGCCATGCCGTGCGCGGGTGAGAAACGTTACGGTTTCGGCGAACGTCAAGCCTGATAGGCGCCCGATACCGCGGAAACCACGATCTGTCCCCCGCCGTTTCTGGCTGCGGGCTATCGGCATGAGAGCGCGTAGCGCATCTTTCTCGGATAGGCCTGGTCCATCGTCGCGAATGCGCACGCGCCTTTTGGAAGGATCGATTTCAATTTTTACTCTTCCACCTTTTCCGCTTCCGGCGGCACTGGCCGCGTCCGCCGCGTTCTGGATATACTCGCGATAGATGGCCAGGGGGTTGCCGGATATACCAGTCGTGACAAGATCCAATATGCCTTCACCAACCAGTGAGGAGGACACGCCTATGTCTGCCATGACAGTTTCCTCAACTCCTCGCCCGTTTGTAGTGGAAGCTTCCCTCTTCGCGCGTGGATTCGACGTCAAACAGACCCGCGTCTTCGACGAATACGTCCTCGGATGGCATGGCCGGATCCGGGTTCAGTCGAGAGAAGGCCGACAGGATCTGCTCCTCGCCGCACCGGTCCTTCGTATCTAGGGTGTGAAACCGCATCACCTTCTGGAGAAGAGGGTCGATGGTGCTGTCGGCCGCAGCCCTGCGGTAGTATTCTCTGGGTAAGCTCTTGGCGTCCGAGGGACCTGCGAGAAGCGCGACAAACTCTCGTTCCTGGCTTGCAGACATGCGCTCTCTCAGTTTCTCGTATTCGGCGCGCACCGCTTGCCCTTCGCCATTCTCTTCGTAATACATCCGATGGAAGATAAAGGCATGGGGAAGGCTAAGCAGCCGTTCGAAGTTCTTGCTGTCCTGGCCATAGGCGTGCGCAAAAAATAATGGACTTCCACTGACGATTCCACGGGTGGCCTGAAGCATGATTTGAAACGAGCGCAGATAGTAACGGTTCCAATTCGCTCCGATATGCGAGCGATCCTTCAGTGTTACCGGTTGATAACGCATAGGAAAGGACCAGATGCGGATCTTCAATTCCTCGTTCAGTGCGATGTTGAGCCTCATGCGTTCATATAGATCCGCCGGAGTATCCATAAAGTTGTAAAGCATGTAGTTCGACAGCGAAGTGATTCGATTGTCTGCTGCCATGCGAACGGCTGTTTTATAGACTTTGCGCATACCAATGTGATCAAAGGCGATACGAAGCGGGTCGATGCAAATCCCAGCCATCTCTCTTAGGTACATCGGTGACTTTACGAGGATCCGCGCGTCGACCCCCTGGTTGAAATCGACCCGCCGTTTGACCGGACGCTTGCCATCTCGCGTTAGCGTCGCATCCTGCGCGAAACCCAGGTCGCGAATTTCAGCAATGATTTCAGCGTAGCGCGTCGACGCCGTGATGTTGTTGTCCATCAAGACGAGATCTTTTTTGGGGCCGTATCCGTTCGTATCGACACCCTCGACTAGCGCCGCAAGCGGCGGCATTTCGCGCTGTTCTCCCTCGAGCTTCGGCACACCACAGAAAGCGCATTTGCGAACGCACCCGCGCGACGCATAGCCGAAATAGGCGTCGTTGACCGGGTACCTGTATTCGATGTCGTCCAGGATCCCATAATCGGGTATCATTTCCTCGATCGGTGTGCTGTTCAAGTCGTCCGCGCCGAAATCGCAATCCTCGGCCGAGAGCTGAAGCGCAATAGCCGGTGGTCCGTCGAGGAGCCCCTTGATGAACCTCACGCCCGCCCAGCGTGGTTCCCGGGCGAACTCGTCGTGCATGAGCGAGGCGGCGATCCCACCGACGAACACACGCTCCGGCTGGCCACGGGTTGCCTGAATGGCGAGATCAATCGCAGCGGCCGTTCGCTTCCACTCAAAGCTGAAGAGGGTCGTGACATAGACCCGGTCCCACGGCTTCTCTAGCAAGGTGTTTACCCTACCGCCCTTCACAAATCTGACATAGTCGCCACGGATCTTGTGATAGGTCGCCAACTTCATCAGTCCGAGCGGCGGATACTTGTTCGGGTAGGCCGGTTCCAGCAACAGTACGCGGTTTGGGGTCACGGTCAGGTTCTCTGGCCGGGTTGTAATGCGGTGTGTATCTTCTCTATGATTCTTCGGAACATCTCTTCGTCGAGTTCAGATTGAAGAATCTCGCGAACTTTGCGAAGCACTCTGCGCGTTTCCCGGTTCAAGTGAGCTTGCGCCGCGTCGGCTCTCGTGGTCTTTACGGCGGCCACTCGCTCTGCTGCCTCTTCGAGTCCGCGCCGTGCCCTGTCGATTCTCTCCTTCTCCTCCTCTGTGCGGTTCCGCTTTCCCGCTCGTTGTTTGAGCTTCTCCGCCGCGTCCGTCAGTTTTCGCTCTATGGCCTTCTGCTCGTCCGGTGACACGAAGCCACGCTCAATGGCTTTGTGCGCATTCTTCCGGCTCACCTCGGCTCGTCGTTCAAGAGTCCTGACAGACGTGTTTCTCTGGTCGGATTCCTTACGGATCTCCTTATCAATCAAGACAGCTTCGTTGCGCAGACGTTCCTTGATCCGGAACCATGCCCTTGAATCTTCAAAGTTATCGCGCTGGGTGTTCGGTGTGAGCATGTGATCTGTTACGTGGATCTCCCCGAAGCACCACATGGCGTGGCTAGGAGTCGTAAAGAGATCCCTGACAATGGCACCGTCGCCGATCGCGATGTTATGCATGCGTATTCTGAGACCCGCATAAGGGATATCCGCAAGAGCACCTTGGCGCTCATGCACGGCCAGCCATCCCCACCATCCCTCGACAGGATTCCCGTCCCTGGGCAGCGCAACCACGTCCTTGACCTTGACGGTCCGTCTCATTCCTTTTCTATTGGTCGTCCTAAATGTGTTTTTAAAGGGCCGCCGGATATCGAACCGGCGATTTCCTGTGGCGTCTCGGATCGTGATCCGGATGTAATCCAGCGACGATTTGCTGTGGGCGTCCTGGGCGAACGAGAGTATCTTGTTACCGAACGACCACTCCGGGTCATGAGCAACTGGTGCAATTCGCGCGAGATAGTTCGCGAGAAGCGCTTCGTCCAGGAACGGCTCGCCTGCCTTGTTGATTCCTTCAAGCACTACTTCCAGATAATGATCTCCCTGATCTTCGGCTTTCTCGCTGAGCTCCGAGTTGCTACGGATCGCGTCGACGATGGTGGCGGCTTTTTGGCCAGCACGGGTCAATTGGTTGATGCCGGCAGCGTCGAATTCAACGATGCATTTATTGCCGGTTCCGCTCGAGGTCTCAAATCGTAGTCTGTCGCAGTAGGTGATTCCGGCCATGCGGCCAATGCCTCGAAATCCGGCATTCTTCATCGACCCCTCGTCAGTTCCTGCCTTGGCGGAGTTACCGAGATCAAGTAGATAGACTGCGGCTTCCTCCGGGCTCAGGCCGGTTCCATCATCTCGAATCCGAAGAGTTCGGCCCTCCAGATCGATCCCGATCCGAACCTCGCCGTCCTCGGGGCCGAGCAACCCGTCGCGCCGGGCGGTACGGATGCTGTCATAGGCGTTCTGTACATATTCCCGAATGCTGTGTAGCGGCTCGCTGTACATGCCCTTCGTAATCGTTTCGAGGAGATGAACGCCAAGGGTCGGTTCGCGGCTTGCTAGCATCACCCTATTCCCGGCTTGTACGCATTTCGCGGAAACCGCAGCTTTAGTGTCCCGGCACTGAATCTCGTATGGCTGACCAAGAGCTCTCCTTTCCTAAGGAAAGGCACGCGCTGCGTCTGACTTCCCGGAAGGCCTCTGATCTCGGGATCCTTCCCCGCTTCGACAGCAGTTGTACGCCCGAATACCTGCGTGCTGGAATTACCAGTCACTTGCTCGTCCACTCCCGTACGGAACTGCTCAGCTCCGAAAAGGATGATCCCCTCTGAACGTCCCCGTTCGCTGATTTCTCGTAGGTGGCGCGTGATTGACCGGATCTGTCCTCGCTTGGGAGCAAATTTGTTCAGTTCATCGGCAAAGAAAATGACTGTGCCCAGATTCGGTGTTTTGTCTTCCTCTTCATCCTCGTCATCAAACTGGAGGTCGCCAACTTTCGCTCGCCGGACAAGATCGATGATATCTCCAACGACAAAGCTCTGTAGATAGTCGGGAAGCTGTGCGATATCGACGACAACGACTTGTCCAGGTTGGAGGTGGTTCAGAATTTCTTTAATCGATACCTGCCTGATCTCACCTGCCTGTCGGCCCTTCTCTGTGAATAGAGGATTCTTGGTTCGCTGACTAATCAGACGGACGAAGCGTCGCCACGAGACGACAGGAATTTGCTTATCAGGCGTTTCTTTTGCCCATTCCCGGATCCGTTCGCGGAAACTGCTCCAAGGCGAATCATCAGGAATCCTGTCCGTGCAGTAATCCGCGCAGCTCACCAACGTCTGATTTGAGTCGTCGATGTCCTCGACCAGAAGGCGGAGCTGTTCGAGAGTGCCTGCCACGTTGTAAAAATAGCGATACGCCCTTCCGGCCTCTACGTTCCGCTCGACGGTGTCCGGATTGAGTTTCGTCCATGCGTGGCCATTAGCGTCCGAATATGGATAAAAATAAGTGACATTCTTAAGCGGTCCAGCGGTCAGACCGCACTTCTTCCAGTCCTCCTTAGTCTTTTCCTCCAAAGTTGGAGCTTCCTCGTGCAAACTCAAGAGGTCCGCTCCTTTGACGTTTAGAATCACGAAGGCTGCACGATTTCCCTCCTTCCATGCAGACTCCTGCATTTGCTGGATCGCCGTGAGCAGAAACATGGCGTATGAGGTCTTTGTGGCGAGACCCGAAATTCCGGATATATTCAGGTGCCCACCTTCCGGACCCATGAGGTAGTCCGCGTCCATGTCAACATGGATTGTCATGGGCTTCCGACTTGGCCCGGACATCGTGATGTAGCCTGCCGGGGTCTTGCGGCTGTAATCCTCTATGCCGAGCGCCCTGCGCACACCTTCCTCATCCGGCCAATGGACCGAGGACTCGTGTGGGACGGGCATTTCAATGTCGCGGGTATTGAAGAGGACAGTGGCGTTAGCGTAGGTGGCCGTAATCCGCGCCATCCGTGGTGCGATCCCCGCGTCTCCAAAGTCGGCGGAAATAAAACTGCTTAAAGGACTCGGCACGTCGGAAACCTGCTCAATCTCATTGATGATCGCATAGAATTCCCCAACTCCACCCTCCCGTTCCGGCGGAGCGAGTCGGACGAGATCGAACGGTTTGAGCTGAACATCGTGCTCAAGCCAGAACCGTACTCCGACAGTTGTTGTCGGATCTCGTTCAGTGGCCACGACACGTCCTATGGGAGTATCACTAGTCACCCGTATCCTCCATCTTATCTCACTGCTCCAGAGCCGGGGCCCTACAGGTATGCCCTGATAGAGCGATCATCCCGAAAGCATGTCCTGATGTACCTCTCTGTCAAGTGGATCGGATACAAGTGACTCGCCCAGCGCGGATCCGTAGAAGGTGTCGTCGGATGTCGTAGGGCGAGCACATTTCGCGAAATCAGGTCGCATCGGTCCGTCGCGAGCGGTCGTTGGTGGCCGAACTCACCGTCGGGAAAAAGCTCAAGCTTGACCACGCCGTCATCGACGGAGAGACCGGCCAACTGCTTGGCGGAATGAAGCCGCAGATACCATGCGCCGATCGCGAGCTTGGTGCGGGATACGGTGACTTTGCGTGCGGGCGTCCGATGCCGATGTTTCAGATCAGCTATGAGCGCTCCGACCTGCTTGGCGTTCTGGCCGCTTCCGACACGCCGATGTAGATCGAAAGATTTGGCTACCCCAACCACGTTGCGGAAAGCCTCCCTTGCTCGATCGAAGTTTCCGTAGAACTGTAACGACCCATCTATCATGAGCATATCGTCGCGCGTGACCTTGTCCGAATCCGCGAGATGCTTGATTAAATCGATCTCCATTTCGTGCATGCTGGACAGCACTTTCTTGCGGGCGGCATCCAAGGGCTCAGTCTGAGCCTCAAGGACATAGTAATCAAAATCAAGATCCAAAGGCCAACGTGACGAGCTTGTCGCGTCCTTCACGAGGCGCTCGGCCTCTGCCTTGTCTACCTTGGAGAACGTGTCAGGGAGGAAGAATACGTTCTGATTCCGGTGCTCCTCGACCCGAATGCCGTCCTTATCGAGCTTTGTCGCGGCGACGGCAATTTGCGCTATGAAGATCGGCATATAGCGGCCTTCGCTGTCGATGATATAACCTGCGCTCGTAGTCCTCATGGAGCCATCGACGAAATATCGGAACAGTTGCGGCGCGTCGGGACAGCTTTCCTCGACTGCGATCTGTTCTGTTTCAGGGCGCGGCTCCTCGAATGGGGCATAGATCAGTCGGCCCTCGTCGTCGGTTTCAGCAGGCATGAGTGGATCCGCGTCCCTCGGAGCGTAGCACCGGAATCGGGCCTGTTGAAGCGCCTCGAGTATCCGTGCCATTCAGATTTCCCGCAACACGTTCGTGGTCCGTGCGCTCAGGGTCACCTCCCGCTCCCAGCGCATGCCGAAGCTGTAGCGCTCGGTGGTGATGCTGTCAAGGCAGTGGAAAGGGCGGTCGCGGCGGCCGGCGAAGCCCGGCGCCCGCATCAGGATCGCGTCGCCCGGCCCGGCGGGAATCGCGCGCGCGCCGCCGCCCGGGCGGTCTTCGCAGACGCGGAAGCGGCCGTCCCCGCTCAACTGGACGATGGCGACGAGGCCGCCGTAGCGCAGGTGGTCGAGGTGCGGCGTGATGCCACGCGCCCCCGGCGGGTAGCGCTGCATCACGATGTCGTTGATCCGGAAATCGGCCAGCGGCGGCTCGGCCATCCCGGCCAGGGCGGCGGCGACCAAGTGCTCGAAGGCGGATGCCAGATGCCAAAGGCGATGCCCTTCGGGGATCGCGAGGCAAATCTCGAAATCCTGCCGGACGGCGCGCGCGCCTTCGCCGACGACCGGCTTGGCGCGGCGGAAGGCGAGGTCAGCCGACGCCGCGATCAGGGAGAGGCAGGCCGCCGGCGCCAGCAGCGGGAGGGCCGTGGCCTCCTCATGCGCGAGGCGGCCGAGCGCAGCCGCGACCGTCGCGCGCGTTGCGCGAAGTGCCGGCGGCGTTCCCACGTCGGGCTTCTCTCCGTCCCTCGACAACGCGGCGGTCGGCTCCTTCTCCTGCGCGAAAGTGGGATCGTTTCGTGACAGGCGTCATACATAACCATAAGGTTCCGCATCGCCAACACGCAGGGAGAGGCCGCGCCGTCGGCGGCGGCCGGAACGAGGGGAGAGCGGGGAATGCGCCAGATCGGCTACGCCATGCAATTCAAGGGATCCGCCGGGCCGAAGCGCGGCAAGGAGAACGAACTCACGGCCAAGTCGGGCTCGGCCACGTCGGGCTTGGCGAATTCCCTGGGTGCCCGAGGCCCGCGCTTCTCGATCAAGGACGGACCGCGCGAGAAGGCATCGTTCAAGTCGAGCGTGCAGGTCCTCGAGGACGGGGCGTTCACCGAGATGGGGACCATCGATTTCGGCAAGGCCGGCAAGCTTCGCTTCAGCACCATCGGAACCGGCTGGATGGGGCCCAGCGCGGAGGAAGGCCTCGTCCACGGCGCCGTGACGTGGCGGGTCGATGGCGGCTCGGGGCCGTTGCGCCGCGCCACGGGGATCATCACCTCGAACTTCACCGTCTCGGAGGACGGCGACGTCGTCGATCACCAATGGGGCGTCCTGTTCGTCGATGGGTGATGGAACCGGCGTGACCGGCCGCGACCGGGCGTGAGCGCCCGCCGGCCCAGGGATGCTGCCACGCTGGTCCTGGTGCGCGACGGCGCGGGCGGCCCGGAAGTCCTGATGGGCCGGCGCCCGCGCCGCCAGGCGTTCATGCCCGGCCACTACGTGTTTCCGGGCGGCGGCGTCGAGCCGTGCGACCGCTGGGTGCGTCCGGCGACGGCGCTCAGGCCGGCTGTGGCGGCGCGGCTCGCGCGCGGGGCCACGCCCGCCCGCGCCCGCGCGCTCGCCGCCGCCGCGGTGCGCGAGACCTTCGAAGAGACCGGGCTCATGCTCGCCCGGCGGGCGCCGCCCGACGCCCGCCCGGTGCGGCCGGAATGGCGGGCGTTCCACGCCGCCGGGCTGGCGCCGGCGTTCGACAGGCTCGATTACATCTACCGCGCGGTCACGCCGCCGGGGCTGCCCAGGCGCTTCAACGCGCGCTTCTTCCTGGCCTGCGCCGCCGACGCGGCAGGCGCGCTCGGCGGCGACGGCGAACTGCTCGACCTGCGCTGGGTGCCGCTCGCCGACTCCTTCGAGCTGCCGATCCCCTACATCACCGAGGTCGTGCTGGAGGAGGTGGAGCACCTGCTGGCCGCGCCGCCGGATCCGGACGTCGACCGCCCGGTGCCGGTCTGCCTCCGCGTCGGCACCGGCCATGTCCACCGGCACGAGTGAGCCCGTCTTTATTTCTTAGGCGCGGCGCTCATTCCGCGGAGACCTTGACGAGCAGCTTGCCGAAATTGCGGCCGTCGAAAAGGCGGAGGAACGCCGCCGGCGCGTTTTCGAGGCCTTCCACGACATCCTCCCTGTAGGCGAGCCGCCCCTCCCGCAGCCAGCGCGCGAGGCGGCGGCGGGCCCATTCGTAGTCGGCGGCGTAGGAGAAGATGTTGAAGCCGCCCACCCGCGCCTCGGTGAACAGAATGTTAGCCAGGTGGCTCGCCCCCTTCGGCCGTTCCGTCGCGTTGTACTGGGAGATGCCGCCGCAGATCACGACGCGGGCGCCGTGGGCGAGATGCGGGTAAACGGCGTCGCCCACCGGCCCGCCGACGTTCTCGAAATAGACGTCCACCCCGTCGGGACAGGCATGGGCCAGCGCACCGGCCAGGTCCGCTTCCTTGCGGTCGATGGCGGCGTCGAATCCGAGGTCGCGGACGAGGTAGCGCAGCTTCTCGGCCGCGCCCGCGATGCCGACGACCCGGCACCCGGCGAGCTTCGCGACCTGCCCCGCCACCGCGCCCACTGCGCCGGCCGCCGCCGAGACGACGACCGTATCCCCGGGCGCCGGCCGGCCCACCTTGACCAAGCCCAGATAGGCGGTGAGGCCGGGCATCCCGAGCACGCCGACGGCCGTCGAAAGCGGCCCCAAGGCCCGGTCCACCTTGCGCGCGCTCGCGCCTTTGGCGATGGCGTAATCCCGCCAGCCGGTGTAGTCGTCCACGATGTCGCCCGGCGCGAAGTCCGGATGGCGGCTCTCCACGACCCGGCTCACCGCACCCCCCACCACCGTCTCGCCGATGGGGATGGCGGGGTAGTAGCGTTCGTCCGTGCCGATCCTGAGCCGCATGTAGGGATCGAGCGAAAGCCAGATCGTCCGCACCAGGAGCTCGCCAGGCCCCGGCGTCGGGATCGGCCGTTCGACCGGCGCGAAGTCCGCTTCCTGCGGGGGGCCCTCGGGCCGCGCGGCGAGAACGATCTCGCGGTTCGTCTCCGCTGCCATGGCGCATGCTCCTCCGTCCGCTCCGCGGCGAGTCTATGCCGGCGGGCGGACGGGGCAAATCCGGGCGCGAATTCGGCTGTCCTCTCCGCGTCCTCGCGATTACGCTTGGGCGCGCGCCCGCCGCCGGGCGCGGCAAGAGGGGAGGCGACGGCCGATGAATCTCACCCCGACGGAGAGGGAGCGGCTCACCATCTTCATGGCCGCTCAACTGGCGCGTGAGCACAAGCGGCGCGGCATCAGGCTCAGCCACCCGGAGGCGCTCGCCTACATCTGCGACGAGTTGCTCATGTCCGCCCGCGCGGGCCGCACGCTCAAGGACCTCATGGGCTACGGCGCGGAGCTCCTCACCACGGACGACGTGATGCCCGGCGTCGCCGACCTGGTCCCGGTGATCCACGTCGAGGCGATGTTCCCGGACGGCGCCAAGCTGATCACCGTCCACCAGCCCATCCGCCCCGGCGCGAAGGACGCTGAGGCCACGCCGCGCGCTGGCGAGATCGTCACGCCGGCGGGCGAGATCGAACTCAACGCCGGGCGCAGGAGCGCCCGGGTCAAGGTCACCAACACCGGCGACCGACCGGTCCAGGTGGGCAGCCATTTCCACTTCTTCGAGGCCAACCGGGCGCTCGCGTTCGAGCGGACGGCGGCCTTCGGCATGCGGCTCGACGTCCCGTCGGGCACCGCCGTCCGCTTCGAGCCGGGGCAGGAGAAGGACGTGGCGCTGGTGGAGATCGGCGGCCGCGGCCGGGTCACCGGATTCAACAATCTGACCGAAGGCATGATCGATTCGCCGCAGGTCAGGGAGCAGGCGATCGCCCGCGCGAAGGCGCGCGGCTTTCGGGGAGCGTAAACCCATGGTGAAGATCGCGCGCGAGACCTACGCCCGCTATTACGGCCCCACCAAGGGCGACAAGATCCGCCTGGGGGACACCGCGCTCCTGGGCGAGATCGAGCACGACCACACCGCCTACGGGGACGAGTGCTGGACCGGTGCCGGGCGCGTGATGCGCGACGGCATGTCCTACGACGCCCATACCTCCGCCGCCGACGGCGCCATCGACATGCTGGTGGAGAACGCCACCGTCGTCGACCCGGTGCTGGGCCTCGTGAAGGCCGACATCGGCATCAAGGACGGCAAGATCGCCGGCGTCGGCAAGGCCGGCAACCCCAACACCCAGGACGGCGTGGACCCGGCTCTCGTCTGCGGCCCCAACACCACCTACTACCCCGCCGGCGGCCTGATCGTCACGCCGGGCGGGATCGACGTCCACGTCCACTGGATGTCGGCGGACCAGTGCGCGCACGCGCTGGCGAGCGGCCTCACCACCATGATCGGCGGCACGATGGGGCCGCTCTTCGCCATCGACTGCGGCGGGCCGTGGAACACCTGGCGGATGCTCGAGGCGACGGAGGCCTGGCCGCTCAATTTCGGCTTCTTCGGGCGCGGCTCCTCCCACGATCCGGCGACCATCGCCGAGCATCTCGACGGCGGCATCGTCGGCGTCAAGATCCACGAGGATTACGGCGCCATGCCGGCCACCATCGACGCCTGCCTGCGCGCCTCCGCCGAGCACGACTTCCCCGTCCAGATTCACACCGACACGCTGAACGAATCCGGCTTCTACGAGGACACGATGGCGGCGATCGCGGGCCGCACGATCCACATGTACCACACCGAGGGCTCGGGCGGCGGCCACGCGCCGGACATCATCCGCTGCAACGGCGAGCCCCACTGCCTGCCCTCCTCCACCAACCCGACCAACCCCTACACGGTCAACGTCTTCGACGAGCAGCTCGACATGACCATGGCCTGCCACCTGCTGCGCTACGACCTGCCGGAGGACGTGGCCTTCGCCGAGAGCCGGGTGCGCCACGGCACCATCGCGGCGGAGGACGTGCTGCACGACATCGGCGCCGTCGCCATGTTCGGCTCGGACAGCCAGGGCATGGGGCGGATCAACGAGGTGATCACCCGATGCTGGCAGCTGGCGAGCAAGATGCGCGACCAGCGCGGCCGCCTGCCCGAGGAGAAGACCGCGGACGCGGACAACGAGCGCATCAAGCGCTACGTCGCGAAATACACCATCAACCCGGCGATCGCCTTCGGGATCGACCGCTATGTCGGCTCGCTGGAGCCGGGGAAGATGGCCGATCTCGTGACCTGGCGCCCGGCCTTCTTCGGCATCAAGCCGTTCGGCGTGATCAAGGGCGGCTTCGTCGCTTGGGGCGCGAGCGGCGATCCGTCGGGGAGCTATTTCCAGACCGAGCCCGTGATGATGCGCCCGCAATTCGGCCACCACGGGCGGGCGCCGCAGACGCTGAGCGCGACCTTCGCGCACCGCCGGGCGCTCGACATCGACCTGCCCGGCCGCCTGGGCCTCGCCAAGCCGATCCTGCCCATCGGCGGCTTCACCGGGCTCACCAAGAAGGACATGCTGCACAACGACGCCTGCCCCGACATCCGCGTCGATCCCCAGACCTTCGAGGTCTTCGTCGACGGCGCCCTCGCGACCTGCGATCCCATCGACAGGATCACGCTGGGCCAGCGCTACCTGCTGCGATAACCCGCCGCGTGTCCCTTCCCGCCCCCGCCGCCGCCGGGCGCCGCGCGGCGCCCCAGGCGGCGCTGCGCTTCTCCCGCGCGCCGGACGGGCGGAGCTTCATCTCCCGCCAGCGGGTCGGCTACCCCTTCCACATCACCCGGCCCTTCTACCTGGACGAGGCGCCGCGCGGCGGGCTGACCCTCTACCTCCAGTCCGTCTCCGGCGGCATCTACCAGGGCGAGGACCTGCGTCTCGCCTGCGTCGCCGAGCCCGGCAGCGCCGCCCATGTGACGACGCAGGCGGCGACCATCGTGCACCGGATGCCGGCGGCGGGCGCGCGGCAGACGGCGCGCCTGGAAGCGGCGCGGGGCGCCTTCCTCGAATATCTGCCGGACCCGCTCATCCTGTTTCCCGGCGCGCGGCTCGAATCCGTCCTGGACATCGCCGCCCACCGCGACGCCACCGTGGTCGCGTGCGAAAGCTTCGCCCACCACGACCCCGGCGGCGGCGACCGGCGCTTCGACCGGTTCCGGGCGGAGATGCGGATCAGGGACGAAGGCGGGCGGCTGCTGGCGCTGGAGCGCTACGCGGTGGCGGGCGCGCGCCTCGCCCGGGGCGCCGGCCAGGCGGCGCCCTGGCCGGCGCAGGGCGGGCTGGTGGTCGTCCATCGCGGCGCTGGGCGCGGGGCGCTTCTCGACGCGCTCCGCGCGGCGGTGGCGGGCGCCGGCGCGGTGTATGGCGGCGCCTCCGCGCTCCCCAACGAAAGCGGCGTCGCCGCGCGCCTGCTGGCCCGGGACGGCGCCGCCCTGCGCCGCGCCCTGGAGGCGGCGTGGCGCGCCGCCCGCCTCGCGCTCCACGGCGCCCGGCCCGCCGCCCGCCGCAAGTGAACGCCCCTTGAAAGCGCCGCCCGGCCCGCCAAGCTTGGACCCATGCATGTCCTGGTCATCGAGGACGACGTCGAGACGGCCCGCTACCTGCGCAAGGGCCTCGCCGAGAGCGGCCACGCGGTCGCCCTCGTCCACGACGGGCGGGAGGGCCTCGCCGCGGCGCTGGACCACGGCTTCCACGGCTTCGACGTGGCGGTGGTCGACCGCATGCTGCCGGGCCTCGACGGCCTCTCCCTGATCGCGACCCTGCGCCGCGAGAGGCGGCGGCTTCCGGTGCTCGTCCTCAGCGCCCTCGCCCAGGTGGACGATCGCGTGCGCGGCCTCAAGGCCGGCGGCGACGACTACTTGACCAAGCCCTTCGCGTTCTCCGAGCTCCTGGCGCGGCTCGAGGCGCTCGCCCGCCGCGCCGGCGGCGAAGGCGACGAGACGCGCCTGCGCGTGGCCGACCTGGAGCTCGACCTCCTCTCCCGCGTCGTGACCCGCGCCGGCCGCGAGATCGCGCTTCAGCGGCGCGAATTCGAGCTGCTGGCGTATTTCATGCACCACGCCGGGCAGGTCGTCACGCGCACCATGCTGCTCGAACGGGTCTGGGGCTACCACTTCGATCCGCGGACCAACGTCATCGACGTCCATGTGAGCCGGCTCCGGCGGAAGATCGACAAGGGCTTCGACGGCCCCTTGATCCACACCGTGCGAGGCGTCGGGTACAGCCTCCGTGCCCGCGCATAGGCTGCTCCGGACGTCGACGTTCCGGCTGTCCCTGCTCTATGTCGGCCTTTTCGGCGCCTCCGTCCTGGTGCTGCTCGCGTTCATCTACTGGACGGCGGGGCGGGTCATCGACCGGCAGACCGACGCCACCATCGAGGCCGAGATCCGGGGCCTGGCCGAGCAGTACCGCGCGCGCGGCATACGCCGGCTGATCGCCGTCATCGAGGAGCGAAGCGGCGCCTACGGGGATGCGGACGGCGTCTACCTCCTCATCGGCCCCGCCTTCCGCCCGCTCGCCGGCAATCTCGGCGCCTGGCCGCGCGAGGCGCGCGCGCGGGGGAGCGGCTGGGTCGACGTGGCGGCGCGCCGCGCCGGCAGCGGCGAGGGCGCGCGCACCGTCCGCGCCCGCGTCTTCGTCCTGCCCGGGGAGTTCCGCCTGCTGGTCGGGCGCGACCGCCGCGGGCGCGCGGATTTCGAAGGGCTGATCCGCGACTCCCTCGGCTGGGCGCTCGGGATCACGCTGGTCCTGGGCCTCCTGGGCGGCCTCTTCATCAGCCGCCGGATGCTGCGCCGGGTCGATGCCGTGCGCGCGGCCGGCCAGCGCATCGTCCGGGGCGACCTCGCGCGGCGGCTGCCGGTCACCGGCGCCGGCGACGAGTTCGACCGCCTCGCCGCCGCGGTCAACGAGATGCTCGACGAGATCGAGACGCTGATGACCGGGTTGCGGACGGTGACGGACAGCGTGGCCCACGATCTGCGCAGCCCGCTCACCCGGCTCAAGTCGCGCATGGAGCTCGCCCTGCGCGAAGGGCGCGGCCACCGCGCCGCCCTGGAGCGGGCCATCGCCGAGACCGACGGCATCCTGCGCACCTTCGCCGTGCTGATGGAGATCGCCCGCGCGGAATCCGGCGCCGGCCGGGTGGCCCTGGCCCCGCTCGATCTCGGCGCCGTCGTCGCCGACGCCTGTGACCTCTACCGCCCGCTCGCCGAAGAGAAGGGGCGCGCGCTGGAAACCGCGCTGGACGAAGGCGTCGTCGTGGAAGGCCACGCGCAGTTCCTCGCGCAGCTGGTCGCCAACCTGCTCGACAACGCGCTGCGCCACGCGCCCGCGGGCCGGGTCGCCGTGCGTCTCGCCCGCGCGCCTTCCGGGGCGGCGCGCCTGACGGTGGACGATTCGGGGCCGGGGATTCCGCCTGCGGACCGCGCGCGCGTTCTGCGCCGCTTCGTCCGCCTCGACGCGAGCCGCAGTACGGACGGCGGCGGCCTCGGGCTGAGCCTCGTCGCCGGCGTCGCGTCCCTCCACCGGGCGGCGCTGGCGCTGGGCGACGGCCCCCTGGGCGGCCTGCGGGTCTCCCTGACCTTCCCCCCGCCGAACGCCGCGCCCGCGATCATTACCGAGATGTAATGCGGCGTCCATCGCCGCGCCATCCGGCCGTGCCATATGGACGGGGCGGCCGCCCCTGGGCCGCGACGCAGCGCAGACACGGCAGGAAAGGAAACGCGATGAGCACGCTTTCGTCGATACGCAGACGCATGGCTGCGGCCGTCCTGGCCCTCGGCCTGGCCGCGGCGGTGGGCGCCAGCCTGCCCGGCTCCCTCGCGGCGGACACGCCGGCGCCGCCGGCCATGCCGAGCTTCGCGGACCTGATCGAAGCGGTCAGCCCCGCGGTGGTTTCGATCGAGGTCGTCCACGCGGCCGGGCTCCTGCCCGCCGCCGCCCGCCGGCATCCCTTCCCGGAGCGTTTCAAGCGCTTCTTCGGCGAGGATTTCTCCCGGCGCTTCGGTGAACGCCGCGGCCCGCCGGCGCCGCGGGGAGGCGCCGGCTCCGGCTTCGTCGTCGACGCGGCCGGCTACGTCGTGACCGCCGATCACGTGATCGCCGGCGCGGAGACGGTGACGGTGATCCTCGACGACGGCGCGCGCCTCGAGGCCGCGCTCGTCGGCCGCGACCCGCGCACCGACATCGCCTTGCTCAAAGTCGAGGCCGACGCGCCGCTGCCCGCGGTGCGCTTCGCGGCCGCGGACGCCGCCCGCGTCGGCGACGGCGTGGTGGCCGTCGGCAACCCCTTCGGCCTCGGCAAGACGGCGACGTTCGGGATCGTCTCGGCCCGCGGCCGGGGAACGGGCCCCTATGACGACCACCTGCAGATCGACGCGCCGATCAACAGGGGGAACTCGGGCGGCCCGAGCTTCAACCTGCGCGGCGAGGTCGTCGGCGTCAACACGGCGATCGTCTCGCCGACTGGCGGCAATGTCGGGATCGGCTTCGCCGTGCCCGCGGCGACGGCGCGGGCCGTCATCGACGATCTCCGGGAACACGGGCGGGTCATGCGCGGCTGGCTCGGCGTCCACATTCAGGACGTGACGGAGGACATCGCCGACGGCCTCGGCCTCGCCCGGGCGGAAGGCGCGATCGTCACCCGCGTGCAGCCGGAAAGCCCGGCCGCGGCCGCCGGCGTCGCGCCGGGGGACGTCATCGTCGCCGTCGACCGGGAGGCGGTCGCAGACCCGCGGGCGCTGGCGCGCGCCATCGCCGCCATCGCCGCCGGCGCGCCCGCCCGGCTCACCCTCTGGCGCGACGGCCGGTCGCTCGACCTGACGGCGACCATCGCCCACGCCGCCGCGCCGGACGCAGGCGACGCGGACGGGCCGGCGCGCCTGGCCGACCTGGGCCTCCGGCTCGAGACCATCGACCCGGCGCTGCACGGGGGCGACGGCGCGCGGGGCGGCGTCGCGGTCGCCGGGGTGGCGCCGGGAAGCCCCGCCGCGCGCAAGGGCATCCGCCCGGGCGATGCGGTCGTCGCCGTGGGCGGCGCGCCCGTCGGTTCCGCCGCGGAGGCGAACGCGCGCATCGAATCCGCCCGCGCGGACGGGCGCAAGGCCGCCCTCTTCCTGATGGAGCGCGACGGCCGGCGGCGCTTCGTGGCCCTCCCCTTCGAAGCGTCCTGAGCCCGGGGACCCGGCGCTCCCTCCGCGCCGGGTCCCGTCCGCGCGCCGGGGAGAGGCGGGCTAGCGCTCCAGAGTGCGCAGCAGGTCGTCCACGAAATCCCGGAGTTCGGCGTCCGGATCGCGCGGTGGTGGTGGCGGGGGGCGGCGGCGTTCGGCCAGATAGGCCTGCATCTCCTCGATGACGTAGCCGCGCGCGGGCCGTTCGATCGGCCCCCGGAGGACGAGCCCGAGCGGCGGCGCCTCCGGATGGCCGGCGAGCCGGAACAGCGCCGCGAGGTCCACCCGCCACGCGGGCAGGTCCACCGTGCCCCGGACCGCGCCGACGCCGGCGTCGGCGCCGAGCGCGAGGCCGTCGACGACCGCCCGGCCGTCGCGCACCGAGACCCGCCCGTCGAGGGAGCGGAGCGCCGTCGCACCGCTGGAAAGGGCGCGCTCCGCCGCCGCCGCGAAGCCGTCGTCGCCCGCCTCCAGGCCGCGGGCGAGCGCCGCGAGATCCACGCCTTGCACGGAGCCGCCCCGCGCCGTCACGACCGCTTCGCCGGCCAGGCCCTCGAGCAGCGCGCGCGGAGTCGCGCCGCGCGCCGAGAGGTGGCCCTCGACCGTCGCCCGGCCCGCCAGCGCGTCGACGCCGGCGGCGCGCAGGGCGGCGCCCATGTCGAAATCGGACAGGCGGAAGCGCATGTCCGCGGCGGGCGCCGGGCCGCCGGTGAGGCCGCCCTCGGCCTCCAGCACGCCGCCGAAGAGACGCCCGCCGAGCGAACGGACGGCGAGCGCGCCATCCGCCGCGGCGAGGTCGAGCGCGGCCTGCTCGATGCGGCAGCACCCCAGGCGCAGGGCGCCGGCCTCCAGGGCGAGGGTCGCGTCGAGGCCGTCGAGAAAGGACAGGTCGAGGGGCGCGTCCGCCCGCCGCCCGGCGTCTTCGGCGCCCGCGCTCGACCTCGCCGCGCCGAACGCCGCCGCCGCGAGGTCGAGCGCGTCGACGCCGACCGTCGCGCTTATCGACGGCCGCTCCCCGTCCAGGCGGACGGAGACCGCGCCCGTCGCCCGGGTGTCGCCGACGGCGCCCGCGATGTCGGAAACGGCGATCCCGCCCTCGTCCCCGGCGACGGCGCCGGTCAGGTGCAGCCCGCCGGGGCCGATTCCCGCCGCCGCGCCGAATACGGTCTCCGCAAGGGCGGCGGCGCGCGGATGGCGGAGATCGGCCGTGGCCCGGTAGCGCGGGGTCTCGAAGGGGGTCTTCACGCTCCCGGCGACCTGCAAGGTCGCGCCGGCGGCCTCGGCGCCGAGGATGACGACGGCCTCCTCCGGGCCGCCCCCGATCCCGGCCTCGATCGTCAGCGCGCCCAGCCTCGCGGGCGCCGCGCCCGGCGCGGCGCCGGCGATTCGCGCGAGTTCGGCCGCGTCGGGCGCGTGCAGCCGCAAGGCGAGATTCGCGGCGGCCCGGTCGGGCAGCGCCGCGATCGTGCCCGCGAGCGACGCCTCGGCGGCGCGCGCGGCGACGGCGACGTCGACGGCCAGCGCCTGCGCGTCGCCCGCAAGCGTGCCGCGCAGGGAGACCGGCCCCAGCGCCTCGGGGCGGAAGCCGGACTCGATTGCGAGCAGCGCGACCAGGCCGGACAGCGACCGGGCGCCGCCTTCGAAGGAGAGGTCGACGGCGGTTTCCATCCCGCGCGGGCGGGCGGTGCCGGTCAGCGCGAGCCGCAGGCCCGCGGCGTCCGCCACGGCCGCGCGGCGCAGCGTCACCTGGCCGTCGCGGAGAACGGCGTCGAGCGCGAGGCCGAGCAGGCGGGCGCCGCCATAGGTCAGGGCGCCCACCTCCAGCGCGAGCTCGGCCTCCACCCCGTCCAGCGCGGGCCAGCCGCCGGCTTCGGTCTCGGCGCCGGCCTCGGTCTTGGCGCTGGCGGCGGGCAGGTAGGCGTCCGCGTTGACGGCATCGGCCGCGAGCGCGAGGGAGAGCCGCGGCCGGTCGCCGAATTGCACGGCCGCGGCGCCCTCGATCCGCGTCGCGTCGATCCGAACGTCCATCTTCGAGGCCGCGATGCGGGCGCCCTGCGCATGGAGATCGGCGCTCGCGGCGAGGCGGCGCAGCCGGTCCGCCGGGACGGCGGCGACGTCGAGGCCGAGCCAGGCCAGCACGGCGCGCAGATCGTCCGCCGCCATGTCCACGACGCCGGCGAAGGAGGGGCCGTCGGCGCCGTCCGCGATCCGCCCGGCGAGGGTCACGTCGGCCCCGCCGGGCAGCAGGGCGGAGGCCTGGCGAACCGTGACCGCGCCTTCGTCGAGCGCCAGGATCGCCCGCGCCTGGCGCATCACGTTGCCCCGATACGTCACGGTCTCGATCGCGAGGTCGACCGACGCCGCGAGGCCGGCGGGGAGCGCCCGGAAGAGAGCGGCGGCGCGCGGCGCGGCGGGCGGGGAAGCGGTCGCCGCCGCCGGCGCCGGATCGGCCGGCGGGAAGCCGTCGAGGTCGAGCCGGTTCAGCGCCATCGCGATCGCGAGGGCGGGGGTCGCGCCGCCGCGCCAGGACACCGCGCCGCTCGCCTGGCTCTCGCCCAGCCGCAGCTGGAGGTCGTCTGCGGAGACCGCGCCCGCGCGCGCGGCGATCGCGCCCCGCGCCGAGAACGCGCCGTCCGGCAGCGCCGCCGCGGGTACGCCCTCGAGAGCGACCGGGAGGGCGGCCAGGAAGGTGCCCAGGTCGGGTGCCATCGCCCGCATGGCGCCGGCGAATTCGGGGGCGCCGTCGAGGCCGCGCACCGTCCCTTCGAGCGAGAGGCTGCCGGCCTCGCCGGCGAGCGCCAGCTCCGCCGTCGCCGGCATCGCGCCGTCCGCGCCGACCGCCCCCGTCGCCAGCCGGAAGCCGACGGCGGCGCCTTCCACGGAGAACGCGCCTTCGCCCCGGAAAGGCCCGTCGAGCGCCCGCGCGGAGAAGACCGCGTCGATCCGTTCGATCCGCGTGGGCGGCCCGCCGCCTTCCCGATAGACGACCGCGCCGTCCGTGACGGCGATCGAATCGAGCCTGACCGCGCGCCCGCTCGCGGCGTCCATGGCGTCCGCCGCGCCCTCGAAGAGCCAGTTGGGGCGGCCGTCGGCCAGGCGCTCCAGCTCGACCACGGGCGCCACCAGTTCGAGGCTGGTGACGGCGATCTCGCCGCCGAACAGCGGCCCCAGCGCGAGCGCGAGGTCGATGGACTCGATCCGCGCCATGGCGGGCGCGCGCGCGCCCGGCAGGTTGGCCAGGCGCAGATTCGCGAGGGTGAGCGTCGGCGCGGGCAGGAGGGAGACCGCGATCTCCCCGTCGATCCAGAGCCGGCGCCCGGTGGCGGCTTCCACCCGCTCCGCGATCCCGGGCTTGAGGCGCTCCCAGTCGAGGAACGGCGGCACGAGGAAGAGGGCGGCGACGAGGAGCGCCAGCGCGGCCAGGATGCCGTAGAGGACCTTCACCGCGCGGCGCACCCCGGTGCAGGACACCTCGGCGCGGCACGCCTCGGTGCGGGGCGGCCGTGCGCGGCGCCCGGACGACCCCGGTTAACAGCCCGATTCATTTCGGCTAGGCTCGTCCGTCGACCGACCGGGTTGGACCGGGTGAAGACCCGCTCACCTTAGACCATGTTTGTCGGCAAACCGGAAGACCCTTGGTCATGGGCGACGTCGTCAGTCTCAATCGCTTTCGCAAGGAGTGCGGACGGGCCGCGAAGGCGCGGCGGAGCGTCGAGAACCGCGCCCGCGCCGGACGCGGGAAGGCGGAGCGGCGGGCGACGCGGGAGGAGGCGGCGCGCGCCGACGCCGCGCTGGAGGGCAAGCGCATCGAACGCGCGCCGGACGCGCCGCGGGAACGCGGCGAGCGGACGCCGCGGCAATGACGCACCCGCCCGCGACGCCGCCTGCGGCCGGCGCGGCAGGCCGGCGCTCCGGCGCGCGGTGACGCATCGGGCCGGACGCGGGCCGTGTTCGCCAGGCGGAAGGGAACGCAGGCCGCGGCCTGGGTGCTGGCCGGGCTGGCCCTCGCGCTGGCGGCGCCGGCGGCCCGCGCTTCCTGCACCGATACGCCCCATCCCGGCGTCGACTGGCGGCGCTGCTATCTCGACAACCGGCAATTCGTCGGCGCCGACCTCACCGGCGCGTCGTTGCGGGACGCCTTCCTCGCGCGCTCCGACCTGACGCGGACGGATTTCACCGGCGTCGACGGCAGGCGCGCCAAATTCACCGACGCCGTGCTCGTGGAGACGCGCTGGACCGGCGCCCGCCTGATCGGGGCCGACTTCACCAAATCGCATCTGACCGGCGCGTCGTTCCGCGGCGCCGACCTTCGCCGCGCCCGGTTCTTCCGGGCGGACCTGCGCTTCGCCGACTTCACCGGCGCGCGGCTCGACGGCGCCGATTTCCTCAAGGCCGACCTGAGCGGGGCGCGCTGGACCGACGGGAAGACGGTGTGCGCGGAGGGAGGGCGCGGGCAATGCAACTGACCGATCGCGCCGCCCCGCCGCCCCGCGCGGCCGACCTCGCCCACGTCGAGACCTGGATATTCGATCTCGACAACACGCTCTACCCCTCGAGCTCGCGCCTCTTCGACCAGGTGGACCGGCGGATCGCCGCCTACATCGCGGATTGGCTGGGCGTCGACCGGACGGAGGCCCGGCGGCTCCAGAAAAGCTATTTCCGCGACTACGGCACGACGCTGCGCGGCCTCATGGTGAAGCACGGCATGGAGCCCGGCCCCTTCCTCGAATTCGTCCACGACATCGACCTCTCGCCGCTCGCGCCGAGCGCGGCGCTGGGCGCGGCGCTCGCGCGCCTGCCCGGACGCAAGCTGGTCTTCACCAACGCCGACGTGCCCTATGCCGAGCGGGTCATGGCGCGGCTCGGGATCGACCGCCACTTCAGCGCGATCTACGACATCGCGGCGGCCGGCTGGCTCCCGAAACCCTTCCCCGGCGCCTACCGGCGGCTGACGACGCTGCATGACGTCGACCCGGCGCGCGCCGTCCTCTTCGAGGACATCCTGCGCAACCTGGAGCCGGCGGCGGCGCTCGGCATGGCCACCGTCTGGGTGCGCAACGAGGGCGCCTGGTCGCGTTCCGGCGACGAGCGCATCGCGCCGGATTACGTGACGGACGACCTTCCGGCCTGGCTGGAGGCGATGCTGTCGTCGCCCTGACGGCGGCCGGGGCGCGGGAACGCGGAGGGAAGCCGGTGGACGCACGGGAACTCGAACGGGCCGTCGAAGCCGCGTGGGAGGAGCGCGACTCGTTGAAGCCCGGCGCGGGCGGGGCCGCCGGCGCCGCGGTCGAGGCCGCGCTCGCCCTGCTCGACGGCGGCGCCGCGCGCGTGGCCGAGAAACGGGACGGCGCCTGGCGGGTCAACCAGTGGCTCAAGAAGGCGGTGCTGCTCTCCTTCCGCCTGAACGACATGGCGGTGATCCCGGGAGGGCCGGGCGCGGACACCTCGTGGTACGACAAGGTCCCCTCCAAATTCGCCGGCTGGGACGAGGCGCGCTTCCGCGAGGCGGGGTTCCGCGCCGTGCCCGGCGCCATCGTGCGGCGCTCCGCCTATGTCGCGCCCGGCGTCGTCCTGATGCCCTCCTTCGTGAACGTCGGCGCCCATGTCGGCGGCGGCACCATGATCGACAGCTGGGCCACGGTGGGAAGCTGCGCGCAGATCGGCCGGAACTGCCACATTTCCGGCGGCGCCGGCATCGGCGGCGTCCTGGAGCCGTTGCAGGCGAATCCGGTGATCGTCGAAGACGACTGCTTCGTCGGCGCCCGCAGCGAGGTCGCCGAAGGCGTCGTCGTCGAACGGGGCTCGGTGCTGGCGATGGGCGTCTATCTCGGCGCCTCGACGCGCATCGTCGACCGGGAGACGGGGGACGTCCACCGCGGGCGCGTCCCCCCCTATTCCGTCGTCGTTCCGGGCGCGCTGCCGGGCAGGGCGCTGCCGGACGGCACGCCCGGCCCCGGCCTCTATTGCGCGGTGATCGTCAAGCGCGTCGACGCCGGGACCAGGGCCAAGACCTCGATCAACGACCTGCTCCGCGATTGAGCGCCGGCGGATGAGCGACGCCGGATTGCGGGACCCGCTGCCGCTGGCCCGCGCGCTGATCCGCTGCCCGAGCGTGACGCCCGCGGACGGCGGCGCGCTCGACGTGCTCCAGGCGGCGCTCGTCCGGCTCGGCTTCGCCTGCCACCGTCTGCCCTTCGCGGAGACGGGGACCGCGCGCGTGGACAACCTCTACGCCCGCAGGGGGGAAGCCGCGCCCAATTTCTGCTTCGCCGGCCATACGGACGTGGTGCCGGCGGGCGACCGCGCGCGCTGGACCCGGGAGCCCTTCGCCGCCACGGTCGAAGGCGGCGTCCTCTACGGCCGGGGCGCCAGCGACATGAAGGGCGCGCTCGCCGCCTTCATCGCCGCGATCGCCCGTTTCGACGCGAGCGGCGAGACCGGCGGCGGCTCCATCAGCCTGCTGGTCACCGGCGACGAGGAGGGGCCTGCCGTCAACGGCACGCGCAAGGTGCTGGCCTGGCTCGCCGCGCGGGGCGAAACCCTGGACGCCTGCCTGGTGGGCGAGCCCACCAATCCGGAGACGCTGGGCGAGACGGTGAAGGTCGGGCGCCGCGGCAGCCTGAACGGCACGCTCCGGGTCGTCGGCGCGCAGGGCCACGTCGCCTACCCCCATCTCGCCGACAACCCGCTGCCCCGCCTGGTGGCGCTGCTCCACGCGCTGGCCGCCTTGCCTCTCGACGAGGGGACGGAGAGTTTCCAGCCGAGCAATCTCGAGATCACCGCGATCGACGCGGGCAACGAGGCGCCGAACGTCATCCCGGCGGAGGCGACGGCGCGGTTCAACGTCCGCTTCAACGACCGCCATACCGGCGCGCGCCTCGAACGCCTTCTGCGCGCGGTCCTCGACAAGGCGGGCACGCCTTACGAACTGACCGTCGCCGTGTCGGGGGAGGCCTTCCTGACCCCGCCGGGCCGTCTCAGGACGGTGGTGGCCCGGGCCGTCGCCGAGGCGACCGGCCGCACGCCCGCCTTCGGCACCGCCGGCGGCACCTCGGACGCGCGCTTCATCAAGGACCACTGCCCCGTCGTCGAGTTCGGCCTGATCGGCCGCACCATGCACAAGGCCGACGAGTGCGTCCCCGTCGCCGCCCTCGAAACCCTGACCGACATCTACCGCCGCATCCTCGAACGCTATTTCGCCGCATAGCCTTCCCCGGTGTTATTTGGCGGCGGCGAAGTCGGGGCCGCGGCCGTAGGCGGCGAGCCCCTCGGCGCTGACGAAGCCGTCCCGCAGGTCGGAGAGCAGCGCCTCGTCCGCGCGCTCCTTCGGGTCGCCGTAGCCGCCGCCGCCTGGCACCCGCACCAGGATGCGGTCGCCGCGCCCCAGGCGGATGTTGACGAACTTGGTCGGGCTCACGGTGTCGAAGACCTCCTTGAAGGTGCGGAAATCGTCGTCGCCCACGCGCTTGACGAAGAAGCCGGTCGGCGCCCCGGGCGCGCCCTTCATGAGGCCGAAGGGGCCTTCCGTGATGCGGTCGGTGAGCGCGCTCACGCTGATCTCGTCGGCGGCCACCTCGAATTCGCGCCAGCAGCCGAGGCCGCCGCGCCAGGTGCCGGGGCCGCCGGAATCGGCGCGGATCTCGTAGCGGAGGACGCGGAGCGGGAAGCGCGTCTCGAACACCTCGATCGGCGTCGCCCGGATCGTGCTGGCGTGGGCGCAGCAGAGCGCGGTGTTGCCGTCCTTGCCGAGGCGTCCGCCCCAGCCGCCGCCCTCGAGCTGGTAGTGGGTCCAGTATTCGCCCGTGTCCGGGTGGATGCCGCCCAGCAGCAGGTTGCAGGCGGTGCCGCCCTCTGCCGCGCTCACCATCTCGGGCACGGCCTTGGAGAGCGCGTGCTGCACCGCGGCGATGATGCGGGGCTGGCCCTCCGTGTTGCCGGCGACGCTCGGCGCGGGGAACACCGGGTTGGCCACCGTGCCGGGCGGTGCCACCACCCGCAGCGGCCTGAAGCAGCCGCTGTTCAGCGGCACGTCGCGGGCGCAGAGGGTCTGGAGCACCGCGGTGCAGCCGGCGGCCGCGGTGGCGACGTAGGTCACGTTGATCGGCCCGCGCGCCTGTTCGTCGGATTCCGAGAGGTCGACCACGATCTCCTCGTCGCGGATGTGCACGGCCGGGCGGAAGTAGAACCGCTTCGTACTCACTCCGTCGTCCTCGAAATAATCCTCCGCCTTGTAGATGCCGTTGGGCAGCTTGCGGATTTCGTTGCGCATCCACTGCTCGGCGTGGTCCACCAGCGCGTCGCAGATCTTCTCGAAGGTGTCTATGCCCAGGCGCTCGACCAGCGCGCTCAGGCGCCGCTCGGCGGTGTTGAGCGAGCCGATCATGGCGTGGAAATCGCCCCAGGTGGTGTTGGGCGTGCGGTGGTTGGCGAGGGCGATGCGCCAGACGTCCTTCACGTATGCGCCGCGCGCGAGCAGCTTCACCGGCGGCAGGCGCAGCCCCTCCTGGAACACCTCGGTCGCCGTGCTCGCGAACGAGCCCACCGCCATGCCGCCGATCTCGGCGATGTGGGCGATGTTCGCGGCGTAGCCGATGAGCGTGTCGCCGACGAAGACCGGCTTCATCAGCAGATGCTCCGGCATGTGGCACTGGCCGCGATAGGGGTCGTTGTGGACGATCACGTCCCCCGGCTCGATCGGCTCCTCCATCTCCTTCACGCAGAGCGGCACGGTGTGCAGCCCGGCGCAGATGATCGCCGGGTTCATCTCGGCCTGCCCGACCATGCGCAGGCGGCGGTCGAACAGGCAGCAGGAGAAATCCCGCGATTCGCTGAAGATCGGCGAATAGGCGGTGCGCACCATGGCGCTTTCCATCTCGTCGCAGATGTTGCCGAGGGCGTTGTTGACGACGGTCAGCGTGACGGGGTCGTGCTCCGGGGCGAGGCGCCCGGTGCCGAAGACGGCGTCGGCCGCGTGCGGCAGCGAAACGACCAGGCTGCCGTCCGCGCCGACCTCGACGCGGCTCCCCGGCGGCACGAGGGTGGTCGAATCCATCTCGTCCACGATCGCCGGCCCCTCGATCGCGGTCCCGGCGGGCAGGACGGAGCGCCGGTAGACGGGCGTCTCCACCGGCTCATCGCCGTCGAAATGGACCGCGCGGTGGGCGTGGGGCGCGCCCGCACCCGATTCCGGCGCGCCGAGGGCCGCGTCGGTGCGCTCCTTGCCGAGCGCGATTACCCGCACTTCCGTCATCTCGGCGACCTTGTCGCGGAGCGCGTAGCCGTAGAGCGCCTCGTGCTGGCGGTGGAGCTCCTCCAGCGCCCGCGCGAACGCGGCCTCGTCGAGACGGAGCGTGTCGAGTCGCACCAGCTCGCCGAAGTTCTGGCCCATGTAGCGCATGTTGATGAAGCCGGCGACTTGCGCCTCGCCCTCCAGCCCGTCGCGCGCGAGCTCGTCCACCGCCTCGCGGGCCAGCGCCTCGAGCTGGGCGTTGAGCGCGTCCAGGTCCACCCTGTCGGAGCGATGGTTCACCGTGCGCGCCCGGTCGACCCTGAGGTCCGTCAGCAGCGTGCCGAGGGCGGAGCAGAGGCCGGGATGAGGCGGCACGACGACCTTGCGCATCTCCAGCGGCGCGGCCACGTCGACCGCGTGCAGCGGGCCGGCGCCGCCGAAGGCGATCAGCGCGTAGTCGCGGTGGTCGATGCCGCGCTCGACGGTCATCAGCCGGATGGCGTCCGCCATGTTCTCGGCGGCCGTCTCCAGGATCGCGCGCGCGGTCTCCACCAGCGTCAGGCCGAGTTCCCGCCCCAGTGCGGCCACGGCGTCGCGGGCCTTGCCGGCGTCGAGCGCCATCCCGCCGCCCAGGAAGTAATCCGGGTCGAGTCGGCCCAGCACGACGTTGGCGTCGGTCACGGTCGGCGCCGTCCCGCCCTTGCCGTAGCAGGCGGGGCCCGGGTCGGCGCCGGCGCTGCGCGGCCCGACGCGCAGCAGCCCGCCGGCGTCGACATGGGCGATGGAGCCGCCGCCCGCGCCGATGGTGGTGTAGTCGATGAAGAGCGCGCTCACCGGCACGCCCCACTCGACCTCGTATTCGGTGGTCGAGCCGAAGGCGCCGTCGGTGACGAGGCCCACGTCGCAGCTGGTGCCGCCCATGTCGAGGGTGACGCCGTTGCCGCCGGCGTGGTCGCGGGCGAAGCGGGCGCCGGCGATCACGCCGCCGGCAAGCCCGGAGAGCAGCAGCTGGACCGGCGCGTCGCCGGCCGATGCGGCCTGGACGTGGCCACCGTTCGACTTCATCAGCGAAAGCGGCGCCACGATCCCCTCCTCCCGGAGGGAGTTGGAAAGCCGGCCGACGAAGCGGTCGATGATCCGCTTGACGAAGGCATCGGTGATCACCGTCGCGCCGCGCTGATATTCACGCCAGATCGGGCAAACGCGGTTCGAAAGCGACACCGGCAGGCCGGGGAAGCGCTCCTCGAGACGGGCGCCGATCGTCTCCTCGTGGCGCGCATCGACGTAGGAGAAGAGGAGGTTGACGGCGACGGCCCAATCCGTGTCCGGCTCGCGGGCGCGCCATTCCCCGATCCAGTCGCAGAGCCGTTCCAGCTCGGAGTCCGCGAGGGGGACGAGGACGTTGCCCTTGTGGTCCAGCCGCTCCCGGATGCCGAAGACGTGGCGGCGGCGGACGCCGGCGCTCGGCTTCTCCCAGGCCGGGTTGTAGGCTTCCTTGCGGGCGATCAGGCCGATGACGGGGACGTCCTGGACGCCGTCCGTCCCCACGTAGAGCACCGTCGCGCCTTTCTTCTGGAGGCGGGCATTGGTGGCGATGGTGGTGCCGAGCACGATGCGGCCGATGTCCGCGGGCGCGAGGCCGCTGCCGGCGATGGCGGCGAGCGGCGCACCGGCCGGCTCGCGCGGAGTCGAGGGGACCTTGACGGTGCGGATGCGCCCGGTCCGATCGTCGAGGGCGACCAGGTCCGTGAAGGTGCCGCCGGTGTCGATGCCGACCCTATACATCGGCCGCATCCCCCGCCTGCGCCGCGGCGTCCGCCCCGGCGCTCTCCGCCATCAGGCGGCGTTTCACGCCGGCGCAGCTCTCCTCGCAGAATTTCTCGCCGGGAAATTCGTCGTCGGCCCAGTATTCGCGCGCCATCATGATGCCGCAGAACGAGCAGTTGAAGATGCGCGTGTCGTACCAGGCGAGCGCCATCGGGACCCATTCGCCGCTCATCACACCCCACCTCCCAGGATCGACCGGTTGCGGCGAAGGTTCCACCTCGCGCCGGACCGGTCAACCGGTGGTCAATCGCCCGGGCCGGGTGGCGCCTCCCGCCAGCCGCGCGCCCGCGCGATGATGCGGACGTTCTCGAGGCCGTCCGCGGCGGAGACCGCGAGCGCCGCGCCCCGCGTCACCGCCCGGCTCACGTTCTCGACCTGGGCCTTGTAGGTGTCGCAGGCCGCGAGCGCCGCCGTGCGCGGCTTGCCGCCGCCGCGCACGGTGGTCACGCTGCCGGGAAGGCCGACGAAGCCGCCCTCAATCCGGCAACAGCCCTCGCTGCCGAGCAGCTCGAGGCCACCGCCGGCGGTGACGGCGAGGGACGCCGAGAGGGTGCCCAGGGCGCCGTTCGCGAAGCCGAGGGCGAGGAAGGCGTAATCGGCGGAGCGCCCGAACGCCTTGTTGGAGAGGTGCGCCCGCACCGTCTTCGCCTCGCCCAGATACCAGCGGAGGAGGTCGATGAAGTGGGTGCCGACGTCGCCCAGCACCCAGCAGCCCGAGGTCTCGTCGGCGAGCCGCCACCAGCCTTCGGGGATGTCCGGGTAGCGGTAATAAAACTGGCCGTGGACGCGGACGGGCGCGCCGAAGCGGCCCGCGAGCCAGTCCGCCCGCAGGGCCGCGAGCCTGGGGTGGTGGCGGTTGTTGTAGCCGACGGTGAGCAGGCGCCCGGCCTTCTCTGCTGCGCGCATCATGGCCCGGCACTCGGCCACGGAAAGCGCCATGGGCTTCTCGCACAGCACGTGCTTTCTGGCTTCCAGGGCGGCGATGGCGTGTTCCTTGTGCAGGTGGTTCGGGCTCGCGATCCAGACCACGTCGATTGCCGGATCGGCGAGGAAGAGGTCCAGGTCGGTGTAGCCCCGCGCCGCGCCGTGGCGTTCGCGGTAGCGTTCGACGCTCGCCTTGCGGGAGCCGAGCGCGGCGACGAGCCGGGCCCCGCGCGCCGCGTTCACGGCGGGGCCCAGGACCATGTCGCTCCAACCGCGCGTGCCGATCATTCCCCAACCGACGGGTTTCGACGCCATGACTCCCCCTCCCGCGCCCGCGTTGCGGGGCGATGGTAGCAGCCCGTCGCGCGCCCGTCTCGGCGTCCCGCCCGGTGGGCGACGCACGGTTGGTTGCGGGCGCCGGGGGCGGTAAGATCGTGCGACACATCAAGGCGTAAGGAGACCATGCCATGAGACACGGCGATATCGTCAGCAGCCCGGACACGGTGGGCGTCGCAGTCTTCCAATACAAGATGCCGCGCCTGCACACGCGCCGGGAGGTCCTCGACAACGCGAAGAAGATCGGCGAACTCATCGTCGGCGCCAAGGTGGGGCTGCCAGGGATGGATCTCGCGATCTTCCCGGAGTACAGCACCCACGGGATCATGTACGACCGCCAGGAGATGTTCGACACGGCGTCCGAGATCCCGGGACCTGAGACCGAGGTCTTCGCCGAGGCCTGTCGAGCGGCGAACACCTGGGGCGTCTTCTCGCTGACCGGCGAGCGGCACGAGGACCATCCCCGCAAGAATCCCTACAACACGCTGATCCTGATGAACAACGAAGGCGATATCGTCCAGAAGTACCGGAAGATATTGCCGTGGTGCCCGATCGAGGGTTGGTATCCGGGCAGCGACACCTATGTGAGCACCGGTCCGAAGGGGCTCAGGATCAGCCTGATCATCTGCGACGACGGAAACTACCCGGAGATCTGGCGTGATTGCGCCGTCAAGGGTGCCGAGCTGGTCGTGCGCTGCCAGGGCTACATGTACCCGGCGAAGGAGCAGCAGATCATCATGGCCAAGGCGATGTCCTGGGCCAATTGCTGCTACGTCGCGGTCGCCAACGCCGCCGGCAACGACGGCGTCTACACCTATTTCGGCCACTCGGCGATCATCGGCTTCGACGGGCGGACCTTGGGCGAATGCGGCGAGGAGGAGAACGGCGTTCAGTATGCGCAGCTCTCGGTCTCGCAGATCCGCGATGCGCGCGCCAACGACCAGGCGCAGAACCATCTCTTCAAGCTCGTGCACCGGGGCTACACAGGGGTCTACGCCTCGGGCGACGGGGACAAGGGCGTGGCCGAGTGCCCGTTCGATTTCTACCGCGCCTGGGTCAAGGACCCGCGGCGGGCGCAGCAGATGGTCGAGTCCGTCACCCGCGAGTCGATCGGCGTGACCGGCTGTCCCGTCGACGGCATTCCGGAGCCGCAAACGCGCATGGCGGCGGAGTAGCGCCGCCGCTCACGGCCGCGCGCCTTCGGGGCCGGGCGGCGCGCGGCCGTGGCGCTCCGCGTGGTGCACGACCTTCCAGGTGAGCGTCGGCAGCGCGTGGTCCGGGAATTGCGCCGGCGGGCACCAGACGCCGTCCCCGCCGGCGCCCCCGGTCTCAGCGGTGACAACGCGGAGTGCGATCTCGAAATGGGTGAAGCCGTGGCGGACGGTGCCCGGGAGCGGCGTCCACGGCCGCGTCTGCGGCGCGTGGCGCAGGGCTTCCTCCGGGGGCCAGGGCGCCTCCCGCCAGGGCGTGGACGGCACCTCCATCATGCCGCCGAGCAGGCCCCGGTCGGGCCGGCGCCGCAGCAGCACCGCGCCGTCCCGCCGCGCCAGCCAGAAGGCGACCCCGTGGCGCAGCGGCCGCGCCCGCCTCGGCGCCTTGCGGGGCAGGGCTTCGGCGATGCCGCGCGCGCGGCCCGCGCAAGCCTCGCGCCAGGGGCAGGCGAGGCAGCCGGGCCTGTGCGGGGTGCAGACGCCGGCGCCGAGATCCATCAACGCCTGCGCGTAGTCGCCGGGCCGCTGCCGGGGCGTGAGTGCCTGGGCGAGGGCGTAGAGCGCGGGCCTTGCCTTCGGCAGCGGCGTCTCGACGGCGCGCAGGCGGGCGATCACCCGCTCGACGTTGCCGTCGACGACGGTCGCCGGCCGGTCGTGAGCGATGGCGGCGATCGCTGCCGCCGTGTAGCGGCCGATTCCCGGCAGCGTTCGCAGCGCCTCCTCGCTCGTCGGCAACCGCCCGCCGTGCTCCGCGAGGACGACGCGGGCGCAGCGGTGCAAGTTGCGTGCCCGCGCGTAATAGCCGAGGCCCTGCCAAGCGTGGAGCACCTCGTCGAGCTCGGCGCGGGCCAACGCCTTGAGGGTGGGCCAGCGCGCGCGGAAGCGGGGGAAGCGTTCGCAGACGACCGCCACCGTCGTCTGCTGGAGCATGATCTCGCTGAGCCAGACGATATAGGCGTCCGCCCGCATACCGGGCTCGGCGCGCCAGGGCAGGCGGCGGCGATGTCGGTCGTACCAGTCGAGCAAGGCGGCGGTCAGGCGCGCGGGCGAAGATGCGGGCGCGGTCATGGTGGCGGCGTTCGCGTCACGAGTGCCTGCGCCGCGCGGGCGCCGTAAGCCGGTGCCGGCCCGCGCCGCGCGCGGCCGCCGCCCCGCCCGGCCGCTCTCCTGGGCGATCGGCAAGATCGCCGCGAAGTCGTTCGCGGCGCGCGGCTTGGCGGCGGCGGGCATCGTCGGCGAATGGCGGGCCATCGTCGGCGAGGCGCTCGCCGCCTGCTCCTGGCCGGACCGCCTCCAGAGGAACGGCACGCTCCGGGTTCGCGTCGCCGGCCCCGTCGCCGTCGAACTGCAGCATCTCGAGCCCCAGATACTCGATCGCATCGCCGCCTACTACGGCTATCGCGCGGCGACCCGGATCGTCTACGTGCAGGCTGCCCCGGTCGCGCCGGCCCCCCATGTCCGCCATCCCGCGCCGCCGTTCGACCCGGTGCGGGCCGCGCGCGTCGAACGCGCCGTCGGCGAAACCCGCGACTCCCGCCTGAAGAACGCCCTCGGGGCCCTGGGCCGCGCGCTTCTCGCAGGGCGCGACGCCCGGTAACCCGCATTCCTCGCCGCCGTTTTTTCAGGTGTGGGACGACGTTTCGCAAGCCCCCTCTTCCACGGCTTGGCCCGCACGCCGGATGATGGTTTGCCGGGAACGCCGGTCATGATACCGTCCGGGCCCGCCGTCGGGGAGTGTGCAATGGGAGGCGCCGAGGCTCGCATGGATGACACGGCCGCTTGCCGTGGGATGCCGGGCATCCGGCACGAGACGGCCAATCACCCGGTCGTAGGGCGCGGCGTGGCGTGGGGCACGACCGGCGTGCGCCCATCCGCGATGCCTTCGCGTTCTCATGCTTGACGCGGATCTGGCGCGTTTCGAGCGCAACCGGAGCTGGGGCGCCAATCCGGACATTCCCGCTTGGGTCGATATCGAGACGGTGGGCCTCGATCAGTTCTTCACGCGCGCCCACATCGCTGAGCGATGTCACGAGTCCCTTTTGCGGTGGATGGCGCGGGACGGCGCGAGGCCGGAGGGCTACGCATTCGTCGAGCCGGGTGCCGGTGCCGGCGCGTTCTACGATCTCCTGCCGCCGACCCGCCGCATCGGAATCGACATCCTGCCGTTGCGCGCCGACATCCTGCGCGCCGACTTCCTCGCTTGGCGCCCGCCCGCGAACGGCCAGCGCCACGCCGTGATTGGCAACCCACCATTCGGATACCGGGCATGGCTGGCGCTGGCGTTCATGAACCATGCCGCCCGCTTCGCCGATTACGTCGGCATGATCCTGCCGATGGCGTTCCAGAGCGATGGCAAGGGAAGCCCCAAGCACCGTGTGGAGGGCTTGCGTTTGATGCACAGCGAGATCCTACCGCCGGACAGTTTTACCGACACGCGCGGTCAGATGGTGAAGATCAACGCCTTGTGGCAGGTCTGGCAGCGCGGTGTGAACAACAATCCCCGGAGAGGTGGGTGCGACAGCTGGCTGGATCTGTTCACAGTCGATATGCGCCGAGAACGGCTCTGCGGCCAGGCGCGTCTTCACGAAGCCGATTACTTCCTTCAGCGGACGTTCTACGATCGGCCGCCGTCGCTGGTGACGTGCTTCGAGGACGTCCGCTACGTCTGCGGCTACGGGCTCGTCATCAAGCGGGACAAGGGCCGGATCGTCGAATTGCTGAAGCGCACCGATTGGCGCGCGTACAGCAATCTCGCCGCTCATAATTGCCGGCATATCAGCATGTACCACATCCGTCGGGTGCTGACAGATGCCGGATTCGTGGATGGCTGATGCCCGCCAGATATTGCGGAACGTGCTGGCCGAGTATGCCGATGCCGACAAGTGGATCGGTTCTCCGTTTGAGCGCATCAAGCGCATCTCCAACACAAAGGTCGGAGACATCGGATAGGATTTCGTTGAGAGACTCTGCGGTAAACTCGGTTTCGAATGCGTATTTCCCCTTGACAGAAAGGGTAAACGCGCGCGAACGGAGGCTTGGGATATCCGGATTGAAGGCATCACATTCGAGGTCAAAACGGCGACAGAGGACGTGCACAAAAATTTTCAATTCAATCATGTCCGCTATCATCGGGACTATGACGCATTACTGTGCATCGGAATCGCTCCCGACGATATTTTGTTCGACGCTTGGTCCAAAGCCGAGGTGACCACAGGCAAAGCGGGCCACCTAGTAACAATGGACAAAGGATCGTCGGCCACGTACAAGCTGACCAAGCGCGGCGTCCAACTCCGGCCCATCGCCGACTTCGAGGAACGCGTCATCAATCTGGTAGTGGAGATGGAGCGATGATGTATGCGGAGAAATCATATGGATATCAGAAGAAAAGATTGCAAAATGGATTTTTGATTTTGTTGACAATCTTCTAAAAATCCAAGATGTGTGCAAACACCTCTGCAAGCGCGGATGGAATCCGAAAACGGCGTGATTGATCTCGCACGCCGAGACGCTCAGGGTGATGAAATGAGAGGCTGCTCATGATTTCGCGACGCTTTGCAATCCGGGCGCTGGCGCTCGCCGCCGCAGGCGCCCTGCTGCCGGGGTTCCCGCGCGTGCGTGCGGGCGCCGGCGAGGAGCCCGGCGACATGGTGCTCGGCGAGGTGGGCGCGCCGGTCACCCTGATCGAGTACGTCTCGCTCACCTGCCCCCATTGCCGGTGGTTTCACGAGAACGTCTACCCCAAGCTCAAGGCGGACTACGTGGAGACCGGGAAGGTGCGCTACGTGGTCCGCGACTTCCCGCTCGACTGGCCGGCGGTACAGGCGGCGGTCCTCGCTCGCTGCGCCGGCCCCGACCGTTATTTCGCCTTCATCGACGTCCTGTTCCGGACCTTCGACGAGTGGACGCGCTCCGCCGACCATCTGAAACAGCTCACCCAGATCGGCGAGCTGGGCGGGCTGAGCCGGGAGCGCTTCGAAGCCTGCCTCGCGGACAAGGACATCGAAGACGGGATATTCCGGTCGATACAGGAAGCCCAAGCCGAATACGACGTGAGCGGGACTCCGACCTTGATCGTCGACGGCGGGAAGTACGAGGGCTCGCTGCGTTTCGATGCGCTCGCCGAGCATCTCGACCGCCTGCTTCCGGGTTCGTAGGCGGGGCGGGGCCGCGTGCATCCGACGAAGCTCAGGGTCGCGGGCTTCAAGTCGTTCGTCGAACCGGCGGAGCTGCGGATCGAGGCGGGGGTGACGGGGATCGTCGGCCCCAACGGCTGCGGCAAGTCCAATCTGGTCGAGGCGTTGCGCTGGGTGATGGGTGAGACCGCCCCCCGTCAGGTGCGCGGTGGCGGCATGGAGGACGTGATCTTCGGCGGCACCGCGCACAGGCCGCCGCGCGATACCGCCGAGGTTGTGCTCACCCTCGACAACGCGGGCCGGACGGCACCGCCGGCGTTCAACGACGCGGCGGAGATCGAGGTGACGCGCCGTATCGAGCGCGCCGAGGGCTCGACTTACGTCGTGAACGGCGGCGAGGTCCGCGCCCGCGACGTCCAGCTCCTGTTCGCCGACTTCGCGACCGGCGCTCACAGCTTCGCCCTGGTCGGGCAGGGGCGCATCGGCGACGTCGTCGGCGCGAAGCCGTCCCGGCGCCGGGCGCTGCTGGAAGAGGCGGCCGGCATCACCGGCCTGCACGCGCGCCGTCACGAGGCGGAGCTCAAGCTGCGGGCGGCGGAAACCAACCTGGAGCGCCTTCAGGACGTGATCGCGACCCTGGAGGCGCGGCTCGCCGACTTGAGACGCCAAGCTCGACACGCCCATCGTTACCGGCGTCTTTCCGAAAAGATGCGCGAAGCTGAGGCCAAGCTGCTGTTCGTGCGCTGGACGGCCGCGCGAACCCGCGCCGAAGGGGCGAAAGGCGCGGCGGAGGAGAGCACCCGCTGCGTCGCCCGGGCGACGCAGGCCGCCGCCGCCGCCGCGCGGCGCCAGGCGGACGCGGCATCGGTCCTGCCCGAGCGCCGGCGGCGGGAGGCGGAGCGGGCTGCTGCCCTGCACCGGTCGCGCATCGAGCACGAGCGGCTGGCAGAGGAGGAAGAGCGCCTCGCGCGGGCACGCGAGGAGAACGCACGGCGGTGCGCCCAGATCGCCGCCGACATCGAGCGCGAGGAGGCTCTCGCGGCCGACGCCGCCGCGGCCGAACGCCGCCTCGACGAAGCCGCCGCGCGGCTCGACCGAGAGTCCGAGAGCGACGACGAGGCCGCAGGCACGGCACGCACCACGATGGACGAGGCCCGCGCCGCGGTCGAGGTTGCCGAGCGGCGACTCGCCGACCTGACGCGGGACGGCGCGCGCCTGGAGGCGGAACGTGGCGCCCTGAAACGACGCCTGGGCGAGGCGCGCCGCCGCCTGGAGCGCCTCGCCCAGGAGCGGCGGCAGGCCGGGGAAGCGCGTGCGGCGGTCGAGCGCGGCGCCCCCGATGACGACCGGTCGGCCAGGGCCGCGGCGGTAGAAGAGGCCGGCGCCGCGTGCGTCGAGGCGACGCGCAAGGCGCTGCGGGGTGCGGAAGAGGCGCGCGCCGAGGCGGAGCACCGGGAGCGCGCGCTGCGTGAGGCTTTGCGTGGGGCGGACGCTGCGCTGGCGGCGCGCGAGGCCGAACGCGCTGCGCTCGACGCCCTGCTCACCGCCCCGGAGACCGGCACCGGTCCGGCGTTGTGGGACCGGGTCTCGGTCGAGCAGGGATTCGAGGCCGCGGTGGGGGCGGCTCTCGGCGACGACCTGCAAGCGGGCACGGACGAGGATGCGCCAGTCCACTGGCGTGCGCTCGGGCGGGACGCCGCCCACGCGCCGCTACCCGAGGGAGCCCGCCCGCTTGCCGAGACGGTGCGCGGCCCGGCGGTGCTGGCGGTGCGCCTCGCGCAGATCGGCATCGTGGCCGAGGCCGAGGGGCGGCGCCTGCAACCGGAACTCCGCCCTGGTCAACGCCTCGTCAGCCGGGAGGGCTCGCTGTGGCGCTGGGACGGCTTTACCGCCTCCGCCGCGCCCGATGCCGCTGGCCGCCGGCTCGCGGCGCGCAACCGGCTCGCGCGGCTCGGCGAGGAGTGTGCGGCGGCGGAGCGGGAGAAGCGCGCGGCGGAGCGCGCCGCGGAAGCGGCGGGCGAGGCGAGGGCGGTGGCGGCGGCCGCGTGCGACCGGGCGCGCGCGGACGCGGACGGCGCGGCGGAGACGCTGCGGGCCGCGCGGGAGGAGCGTGCCGCTGCGGAGGCCGCGCGGGCCCGGCTTTCGGCGCTGGGTGAGACCGTCTCCCGGCTCGACCGCGACATCGCGGAAACCGAGGAAACGGTGCGCCGCGCCGGCGAGGCGCTCGAAGCGCTGCCCGAGAGCGCTGCGGGCGAGGCAGAAGCGGCGCGCCTGCGAAGCGCCCTCGACGCGCTACGCGCGCGCTACGAGGAACGCGCGCGGCGCCACGATCGGCTGGCGCGGGAGGCGGCCGACCGCGCCGCACGACGGACCGAACTGGCCCGCGAGCGCACGCGCTGGGCGTCGCGCGCCGAAAGCGCGCGCAGGCGGCTCGCGGAACTCGCTGGGCGCCGCGACGCCGCGGAGGCCGAACGCGCCGACCTCGACACCCGGCCGTCGGCGCTGGCCGGGCGGCGCGGCGCGCTGCTCGGCGAGATCGAGAAGCAAGAACACGCCCGGCGCGAGGCCGCCGATGCGCTGGCTGCCGCCGAGCGGGACGCGGACGCCGCCGGGCGCGCGCTCAAGGCGGAGGAGGAGGCGCTCGGCGGCGCGCGCGAGGCCGCGGCCCGCCTCGAGGGTCTGACGGGCGAGGCGGCTCAGGGCGAGGCCCAGGCGGAGGCGCAAATCGCGGAGCGCCTCGGGGTCGGGCCGGCGGAGGCACGGGCGTTGGCCGGGCTCGCACCGGCGGACGCGCTTCCCGACGTTGGAGATGTCGAAGCCAGGCTGCAACGGCTGGACAGCGAGCGAGAGAACATCGGCGCCGTAAACCTCCGCGCGGAGACGGAGGCGGGCGCGCTCGACGAGGAGATCGCGGCGATGCAGGGCGATCGCGTCGATCTGCGCGAGGCGATCGGGCACCTGCGCCGCGGCATCGCCGACCTCGACCGCGAGGGGCGGGAGCGCGTGCTCGCGGCGTTCGGCGCCATCGACAGGCACTTCCGGCGGCTCTTCTCCGACCTGTTCGGCGGCGGCAGGGCCCATCTCGCGCTGGTCGATTCCGACGATCCGCTGGAGGCCGGGCTCGAGGTCATGGCGAGCCCCCCGGGCAAGCGGCTGCAATCGCTTTCGTTGCTTTCCGGCGGCGAGAAGGCGCTGACCGCTATCGCGTTGCTGTTCGGTGCCTTCCTGACCAACCCCGCGCCGATCTGCGTGCTCGACGAGGTCGACGCCCCCCTCGACGACAGCAACGTCGAACGCTTCTGCGGCCTCATCACCACCCTGGCGAAGAAGACCGACACGCGCTTCGTCGTCGTCACGCACCACCGGATTACCATGGCGCGGGTCGACCGGCTGTTCGGCGTGACCATGACCGAGCGGGGAGTCTCGGAACTCGTCTCGGTCGATCTGGAGCGGGCTGAGCGCTGGCGGGAGAGCGCCTGACGGTGCGGTCCACATGGCCAGGAAGACCCGGAAGGTCGAGAGAGTGACCACTCCGGGCGGGCCGCGCCGGCGGCTTGACAGGATTCCGTCCAGCCTCTATGGTGCGCCCGTTTTTAACTGCGGGTCAGCGCGCGCTCCGGCCGAGCGGGTTTGCATGGACGACAAACCACGGCCGTCCCTGGAGGATCTGGGCTTTCGGCTGCGCAAGGCCCGAGGCGGGGATCGCCGGGACGATCGGGGACGGTTGCCCGGCACGCGCCTCGGGCAGGCGTTGCACCTCGCGATCGAAATGGCGGCCGCGCTGGCCGTCGGCGGCGGCTTGGGCTGGCTGCTCGACGACTGGCTGGAAACGAAGCCGTGGCTGTTCGTGATCTTCATCTTCGTGGGGATCGCGGCCGGCATCCTGAACGCGTTTCGGGCGGCGCAGCGGGTGGGCGCCACCCCGCTGGCCCGCGACGGCGCGGACCGGCCGGACGGGAGTGAAGACGGGCGACGCCAAGGGTAGCCAGAGGCGGGACGGACAGTGGCAACGACGGAGAACGGCGCGGCCGGGCATGGCGGCGAGGCCCATCACGGCCCCCTCGACCAGTTCGCGATCAACCGCTACGTCGAGATCGACCTCGGCGGCTTCGACGCGTCGTTCACGAACTCGGCGATGATGATGTGTGTGACCGTCGTCGTCATCACGCTGCTCACGACGCTCGGCATGGGGCGCGGGCGGTTGGTGCCGGGGCGGATACAGTCCATCGTTGAGATGAGCTACGAGATGATCGCCCGCATGCTGGGCGACATCGTGGGCGGGCGCGGCGCTCGGCGATTCTTCCCGTTCGTGTTCAGCCTGTTCATGTTCCTGCTTCTCGGCAACGTGCTCGGGCTGGTCCCCTATTCCTTCACCTTTACCAGTCACATCATCGTGACGCTCGCCTTCGCGCTCGTTGTTTTCGTCGGCGTGACGATCCTCGCGATCGTCATCCACAAGCACCGCTTCCTGACCTTCTTCCTGCCGCCCGGCGTGCCGATGTGGATGGCGCCGCTGCTGGTCCCGATCGAGGTGGTGTCCTACATGGCCCGGCCGATCAGCCTCTCCGTCCGGCTGTTCGCCAACATGATGGCCGGACACTCGATCCTCCACGTCTTCGGCGCGTTCGTCTTCGTCTTGAGCTTCGCCGGCGTCCTGCCCTTCGCGTTCATTGTCGCGCTCTACGGGCTCGAACTCCTCGTCGCCGTGCTACAGGCTTACGTCTTCACCATCCTGACCTGTCTCTACATCCGCGATGCGATCGAACTGCATCATTGAGCGGTCGGGAGAGCGTCAACGACCTTCGAACAACCCCAGGGGAACAGGATCATGGACGCAGAGGCAGCGAAACTGATGGGCCAGCTTATCGGCGGCGGTCTGGCGACGATCGGCGTGGCCGGTTCCGGCGTCGGCATCGGCCTCATCTTCGGCAACTACGTCTCGGCGGCCGGCCGCAACCCGGCGGCGGCGCCGAAGCTCTTCGGCAACGTGCTGCTGGGCTTCGCGCTGACCGAGGCGATCGCGCTGTTCGCCCTGGTCATGGCCTTCATCATCCTCTTCGGTTCCTGATCGGCGGGTCGGGCGGCCCGCGGGCGGAGAAGCGCCATGCCGCAGCTCGAGATGGGGGACTACGCGCCCCAGATCTTCTGGCTGGTCGTCACCTTCGTCATCCTCATGCTCCTCATGTGGGGCGTGGGCCTGCCGCGCATCCGGCGGGTTATCGAGGCGCGTGAGGCCAGGATCGGCGACGATCTGGCCCAGGCCGAGCGCCTGAAGCAGGAAGCCGAGGCGGCGTTGGAGGCCTACGAGGAGGCGCTTTCGCAGGCGCGAACGGAGGCCCACGGGGCGGTGGCCGAGGCGCAGGCGCGGCTCGACACCGAGTCGGCCAGGCTGCGCGCCGACCTCGACGCCGCACTCGGCGCGAAGTCGGCCGACGCGGAGGCCCGCATCCGGAAGACGCGTGAGCGGGCGCTGGCCAGTCTGCGCGATATCGCCGGCGAGGTGGCGCGCGCCGCCACCGAGCGGCTGGTCGGTGCCGCGCCTTCCGAGGCCGCCGCCCGCGCGGCGGTGGAGGCGAGCGCGGGCGAGGGCGCGCGGCCGTGAGGGCGCTGCCGTGAAGAAGCTGGTCCGCAAGCCCGAATTCTGGGTGATCGTCGCCGCCTGCGGCTTCGTCATCACCGGCAGCCAGATCACCGAGGATGCCAATTTCTGGATCCTCATCGCGTTCCTCACCTTCTTCGGCGCCTTCGGGCGGGCCGCCTACAAGAAGGCCGTCGACATGCTGGACAAGCGGTCGGAGAGGATCAGGAACGAACTCGACGAGGCGGCGGCGCTCCGTGCCGAGGCCCAGACGCTGATGGAGGAGCACCAGCGCAAGCGCCGGACCGCCGAGGAAGAGGCGCGTCGGATGGTCGAGCATGCCAAGGCGGAGGCGGCGCGCCAGGCGGCCGAAGCCCGCGCCGCGCTTGAGGAATCGATGAAGCGCCGCGCCGTGCTGGCGGAGCGGCGCATCGCCCGCGCCGAGGAAGAGGCAATGAGGGAAGTCCGCCAAACCGCTGCCACACTGGCGGTCGAGGCCGCGCGGCGGCTCATCGGCCAGACACTCGACGAGCGGCGCGCCGACCGCATGATCGAGGAATCGATCCGGGAGGTTCGCGACCGACTCGCCTAGGAGCTGCCCCGGGCTGCGTTCACGGCGCCGACGAAACGCCCCCGGTACGCGCGGGTCCTTGGCCTGCATTCGCGCGAAGCGCGAAACGGAAACCCGCGGGCCCGGAACCCTCCACATCGAGGCGAAGCACCCCGACGCGCGTGCCTCGGTGTTTCTTGCGGCGAAGAACAAATTATGCGCAACGGAGCACATTGCGCCGCTCCGGCAGGTGTGGAATAAGGGAGGCGGTCATGGCGAACGCGACGCTGCACGTGGTTTCCGAGGAATCGATGGACAAGCGGAGGGCGCTGGACGCGGCGCTCGGACAGATTGAGCGGGCCTTCGGCAAGGGCTCCGTCATGCGGCTGGGCGACGGTGCCGCGGTCGAGGTGGAGGCAATCCCGACCGGTTCGCTGGGGCTCGACATGGCACTCGGCATCGGCGGCATTCCCCGCGGCCGGATCGTCGAGATCTACGGCCCCGAGAGCTCGGGCAAGACCACGCTCGCCCTTTCCTGTACCGCTGAAGCGCAACGGCTCGGCGGCACCGCCGCGTTCATCGACGCCGAGCACGCGCTCGACCCGGTCTATGCGAGGAAGCTCGGGGTCAACGTTGAGGAGTTGTTGATTTCCCAGCCGGACGCGGGCGAGCAGGCGCTCGAGATAGCGGACACGCTGGTCCGCTCCGGCGCCATCGACATGGTGGTGATCGACAGCGTCGCGGCGCTGGTGCCGCGCGCCGAGCTCGAGGGCGAGATGGGCGACACCCATGTCGGCCTCCAGGCGCGGCTGATGAGCCAAGCGCTGCGCAAACTCACCGCCTCCATCGCGCGCTCCCGCTGCTGCGTCGTCTTCATCAACCAGATCCGCATGAAGATCGGCGTGATGTTCGGCAGCCCGGAGACTACCACCGGCGGCAATGCGCTGAAGTTCTATTCGTCCGTCCGGCTCGACATCCGCCGCATCGGGGCCATCAAGGACAGAGACGAGGTCGTGGGCAACCAGACCCGCGTCAAGGTGGTGAAGAACAAGCTCGCGCCTCCTTTCCGGCTCGTGGAGTTTGACATCATGTACGGCCGGGGCATTTCGCGCACCGGCGAGCTGATCGACCTGGGCCTCAAGGCCGGCGTCGTCGAGAAATCGGGCTCCTGGTACTCCTACGACAGCCGGCGCATCGGCCAGGGCCGCGAGAACGCCAAGCAGTTCCTCGCCGAACACGCGGAGACGGCCGACGCGATCGACCGGGCGGTTCGCCAGAACGCCGGGCTCGAGCCGGCGGCGCCCCCGGCGCCGGCCGCCGAGGGCGGCGACTAGGCGGCCGATGGGGAGCCGGCGGGCCCGATGACGCGCGCGCTGGCCCGCGACCTCTCGGCCTCTCTGGACGGCAGGACGTTCGGGACGATCCTGGCCGATCCGCCGTGGCGGTTCGCCAACCGGACGGGCAAGGTCGCCCCCGAGCATCGCCGGCTGGCGTGCTACGAAACCCTGTCCTTCGAGGAAATTGGCGCGTTGCCGGTGGCGGATCACGCCGCCGACCCGGCGCATTGCTACCTGTGGGTTCCGAACGCGCTGCTGCCGCACGGCCTGCGCGTCCTGGCGGCATGGGGATTCGCGTACAAGACCAACCTGGTCTGGCACAAGATCCGCAAGGATGGCGGCTCGGACGGCCGCGGCGTCGGTTTCTACTTCCGCAACGTCACGGAGATGGTCCTGTTCGGCGTGCGGGGCAGGAACGCGCGGACGCGCGCTCCGGGCCGGCGGCAGGTGAACCTTCTCGCCAGCTGCAAGCGCGAGCACTCCCGCAAGCCCGACGAGCAATACGACATCATCGAGCGATGCAGTTGGGGGCCGTATCTCGAATTGTTCGGGCGCGGCAAGCGCGACGGATGGACGGTCTGGGGAAAGCAGGCGGAGGCCGCTTACCGGCCATCCTGGCCGACCTATCTCTACAATTCGACAACCGCCGAGGCCATGCCGGATCGTCCCGGGGCAGGCCCGTGATCGCGGCGCCGCGGCCGGCGGAAAGGCGTGCCCGCCGGTCACGCCCATAATCTCTTCGAGCGGCGCGCGAAAAGCGAATCCGATGCCGAGCGTCAACGAGATCCGCAGGCATTTCCTGGATTACTTCGCGGGCAACGACCACGAGATCGTGCGGTCGAGCCCGCTGGTCCCGCATAACGACCCGACGCTGATGTTCACCAACGCCGGGATGGTGCAGTTCAAGAACGTCTTCACCGGCGCCGAGAGCCGGCGTCGCCCGCGGGCCGCCACCTCGCAGAAATGCGTGCGCGCGGGCGGCAAGCACAACGACCTCGACAACGTGGGCTACACCGCGCGTCACCATACCTTCTTCGAGATGCTCGGCAATTTCTCGTTCGGCGACTACTTCAAGGAGCGCGCCATCGAGCTCGCCTGGGGGCTGGTGACCCGCGAGTTCGACCTTCCCGCCGAGCGGCTCCTGGTCACGGTCTTCGCCGAGGACGACGAGGCCCACGCCCTGTGGCGCAAGATCGCGGGGCTGCCGGAAGGCAGGGTCCTGCGCATTCCGACGTCGGATAACTTCTGGGCCATGGGTGACACCGGTCCCTGCGGCCCGTGCTCGGAGATCTTCTATGACCACGGGCCGGAAATCCCGGGCGGCCCGCCGGGGAGCGCCGGCGAGGACGGCGACCGTTTCGTCGAAATCTGGAACTTGGTCTTCATGCAGTTCGAGCAGGTGGCGCCCGGCGAGCGGGTCGCCCTTCCCAAGCCCTCGATCGACACCGGCATGGGGCTCGAACGGATCGCGGCGATCCTCCAGGGCGAGCACGACAATTACGAGACCGACCTGTTCCGGAGCCTGATCGCCGCCGGCGTCGAATTGAGCGGCGCGCCGGCGGACGGCGCGCACCGCGCCTCGCACCGGGTCGTCGCCGACCATCTGCGGGCCAGCGCCTTCCTGATCGCGGACGGCGTGACGCCCTCGAATGAAGGGCGCGGCTACGTGTTGCGGCGGATCATGCGGCGCGCCATGCGCCATGCCCATCTGATGGGTTGCGCCGACCCCCTGATGTGGCGCCTTGTGCCCGCGCTCACGCGCGAGATGGGCGGGACCTTCGACGACTTGGTCCGAGCCGAACCCCTGATCGCGGAGACGTTGAAGCTCGAGGAGACGCGCTTCAAGGAGACGCTCGTCCGCGGCCTGCGCCTGCTCGACGAGGCCGTGGCCGGGCTCGCGCCGGGCGCGAAGCTGCCCGGCGCGACGGCGTTCCGGCTCTACGACACCTACGGCTTCCCCCTCGACCTGACGGAAGACGCGCTCCGCGCCCAGGGCCGGGCGGTGGACCGCACCGGTTTCGAAGCCCGCATGGCGCGCCAGCGCGCAGAAGCGCGCCGCGCCTGGGCCGGCTCCGGCGCGGTCGCGAGCGAGGCGGTCTGGTTCGAGATCCGCGAGCGGGCGGGCGCGACGGAGTTTCTGGGCCACGGTACCGAGAGCACCGAGGCCATGGTCCAGGCGTTGGTCGTGGACGCCGCCCCGGTCGAGCGCGCCGGTGCTGGCGCGAACGTCGCGTTCGTCGTCAACCAGACCCCGTTTTACGCCGAGGGCGGCGGCCAGGTAGGCGACACGGGCAACGCCGTCACCGCCGACGGCGCCCACGTCACCGTGGCCGACACGCGCCGGGAGGCGGGCGGGCTCCACGTCCATCGCGGGCGTGTCGAGGAGGGCACCCTGGCGGTGGGTGAGGCGGTGGTCCTGACCGTGGACGGCGCGCGCCGCGCGGCGCTCCGGGCCAACCATTCGGCCACCCACCTGCTGCATGCGGCGCTGCGCCGCGCGCTCGGCGACCATGTGGCCCAGAAGGGCTCGCTGGTCGCGCCCGACCGCTTGCGCTTCGACATCGGCCATCCGGGTGCCGTCCCGGCCGAGGCGCTGGAATCGGTGGAAGAGGAGGTCAACCGCCTGATCCGCCAGAACACGCCGCTCGTCACCCGCCTGATGAGCCCGGACGAGGCCATGGCGGCCGGCGCGCTGGCGCTCTTCGGCGAGAAATACGGCGCGGAGGTGCGCGTGGTCTCGATGGGTCGCGCCGACGGGGAAGGCCGGCCCTATTCCGTGGAGCTCTGCGGCGGCACCCATGTCGCGCGCACCGGTGACATCGGGTCGTTCCGCATTGTGGGAGAAACCGCCGCAGCCACCGGGGTGCGGCGGATCGAGGCGCTCACGGGCGAGGCCGCGCGCCGCCACGGGGCCGCGCTCGAGGCGGCGCTGAGGGCGGCTGCTGCCCTGCTCAAGTCCGCCCCCGCCGCCCTTCCCCGGCGGATCGAGGCGCTGCTCGAGGAGCGCAAGGCGCTCGAGCGCGGGCTCGTCGAGGCGCGCCGCCGACTCGCGACCGGCGTCGGCGGAGGGCTGCCGGATGAGGCGCGCTCGGTCGCCGGAGTCAACTTCCTCGCCCGCGCGGTGGAGGACGCGCGCCCGAAGGAGCTGCGCGCCATGGTCGATGATCTGAAGAAGACCTTGGGCTCGGGCGTCTACGCGGTGGCGAGCCGGGCCGACGGCAAGGCGGCGGTGACGGTGGGCGTCACCGACGACCTCACGGCGCGGGTGAACGCGGTCGCGCTGGCGCGCGCTGGCGCCGCGGCGGTCGGCGGGAAGGGCGGCGGCGGCCGGCCCGACATGGCCCAGGCCGGCGGCCCTGACGGCGCCCGCCTCGCCGAGGCCCTGCGGGCGATCGAGAAGGCGCTCGAAGAGGCTGCCTGAAGCCTCCCGAACCGAGGCGTTCGCCGCTTACGTCATGGCGGCGCGCAGGCGGCGATCGATCGCGTCCAAAAAATCCTTGGAGTTCAGCCAGCCCTGGTCCGGGCCGATCAGGAGCGCCAGGTCCTTCGTCATCTCGCCCGCTTCGACGGCCTCGATGCAGCAGCGCTCCAGCGTGTCGGCGAAGCGGACGAGCGCGGCGTTACCGTCGAGGCGGCCGCGATGCGCGAGGCCGCGGGTCCAGGCGAAGATCGAGGCGATGGGGTTGGTCGAGGTCTCCTCGCCCCTCTGCCAGGCGCGGTAGTGCCGGGTCACCGTGCCGTGCGCCGCTTCGGCCTCGACCGTCCGCCCGTCCGGTGACCTGAGGACGGAGGTCATCAGGCCGAGGGAACCGAAGCCCTGGGCCACGGTGTCCGACTGGACGTCGCCGTCGTAGTTCTTGCAGGCCCAGACGAAGGCCCCCTCCCATTTGAGCGCAGCGGCGACCATGTCGTCGATCAGCCGGTGCTCGTAGCCGATGCCCGCCGCCGCGAAGCGCTCCTTGAACTCCCGGTCGAAGACCTCCTGGAAGAGATCCTTGAAGCGCCCGTCATAGGCCTTGAGGATGGTGTTCTTGGTCGAGAGATAGACCGGCCACCCGCGCTCGAGCCCGTAGGTCATGCAGGCGCGCGCGAAATCCCGGATCGAATCGTCGAGGTTGTACATGGCGAGGGCGACGCCGCCGCCGGGGAAGGCGAACACCTCCCGCTCGACCGCCTCCCCCCCGCCCTCGGGCTCGAAGCGGATCGTGAGCCGGCCCTTGCCCGGCACGATGAAATCGGTGGCGCGGTACTGGTCGCCGAAGGCGTGGCGGCCGATCACGATGGGCTTTTCCCAGCCGGGCACGAGGCGCGGCACGTTGCGGCAGACGATCGGCTCGCGGAACACGGTGCCGCCCAGGATGTTGCGGATCGTGCCGTTGGGCGAGCGCCACATCTTCTTCAGGCCAAACTCCGCGACGCGCGCCTCGTCCGGCGTGATGGTTGCGCATTTGACGCCGACGCCCGTTTCCTTGATCGCCTCGGCGCAATCGACCGTCACTTGATCGCCGGTTGCGTCCCGGTTCTCGATGCCGAGGTCGAAATAGCGCAAGTCGACCTCCAGGTAGGGCAGGATCAGCTGCTCCTTGATCCAGGCCCAGATGATCCGGGTCATCTCGTCGCCGTCGATCTCGACGACGGGATTGGCGACCGCGATCTTCGCCATGCGCAATTCTCCAGCCTCGGCGTGAACGCCCGCGCACCGGGCGGCCGCGGGCGAGACGGCGCGCACCATATCACCGGCGCGGGGCCGGTCAAGGCAGGGCAGCGGGTATCCGCGAGCAGGCTATGGCAGGGGTGCCTCCCGCGCGGGCCGAAGCCGCTCCATCGCAAAACCCGTTCCGGGACGGACGCTCACGCCGGCTTCGGGGCCCAGAAGCGTTTCCGGATCGGAGGGGCGAGCTTGCCGCTGATGGCGCGCGAGACGCCGTCGGCAATCTCGGCGTGGCAGGCCTGGGCCAGCGCCTTGCGGGAGCCGAAGCGTTCGATCGTCAGCGGCGGGTGGAACTGAATGGCGACGGTGGCGGAACCCAGACCGGCGACGGCCCAGATGTGGCTGCCGAGATCCATGTCGCCGTACCACGCATAGAACGGCCGGTAGGGCCGCCCCATGGGGATGCCGTTCAGCCGCGTGTAGGCGATCGAGACCGGCTGCACCACGAGCGGCTTGCCGTTGACCGGCTTCTCGGCGATGCCGAAGAACGCGCTCTTGAACGGCAGCACCCGGTTGCCGTCGTTGCTGGTGCCTTCCGGGAAGAGGATCAGGCTGTCGCCGGCTTCGAGCCGGGCCGTCATCTCGTCGCGGTGGTGGGCCGTCCGCGCCGGACGGCGCTCGACGAACACGGTGCGCTGCAAGGTCGCGAGAAAGCCGAACCCCGGCCAGCCGCGCACCTCCGCCTTGGCGACGAAACTGCCCGGCAGCACGGCGCCGAGCGCGCTGATGTCCAGATAGGAACTGTGGTTGCAGACGAAGAGGGTCGGTTGCGCCCGCGACATGGCGCCGTGGCGTTCGATCCGGAATCCGAAGATGCGGCAAACGCCGCGGTGCCAGATCATGGGCAGCTTGCGGGCGAACGGCGCCCGGAGGGCCAGCAGCGCGCATTGCAGCGGCGCCAGGCACAGCGTCCAGCCGACGAAGCGCAGGAGGGTCGCGAGCGCCGTCACGTCAGCCGCTCCCGGTAGCGCCTGGTCACGAGGTCGGTCTTCACGACGATGCTCACGTCGACGCTCCCCCATTGCCGGTCGATCACCGCGCCGTCGCCCACGAACCCGTTGAGGCGGAGATAGCCCTTGATCAACGGCGGAACCGCCTTGAGCGCGGCCTTGGCGTCCACCGCCTCCCTGGGCATCAGGTCCATGCTCACATAGTGCTCGGCACACGCCCTGGGGCGCAGCGCGGCGGGCGCGAGATGGTAGTGGTGCAGGTAGGAGAGGGGGTGGGCGTGGCCGGCCGGGTCGGTGCCCGGAAAGCTCGCGCAGCCGAACATGAGGGGGATGTCGTAATGCAGCACGTAGGCCGCGTTGCCCCGCCAGAGCAAGGTCATCGTGGCGCGGTTGCGGTAGGCCGCATCGACGCAGGAGCGGCCGAGCTCCAGCAGCTCGCCGGGCTGGGCGGTGATCGCGCGGATGTCGTATTCCGTGGCCGAATAGAAGCCGCCATGGGCCTCGGCCACCGAGCGCCGCAGCAGGCGATAGGTGCCGACCACCCGGTCCGCGCCCGCGCCTCTCTCGTGGTCGATGACGAGCAGGTGATCGCAATAGGCGTCGAAGCCGTCGAAATCGCGGGCGCGGGCCGCCATCTCGGGGCTGGGGTCGGCCGCCATCTCCTCGTAGAACACGCGATAGCGGAGGGCCTGGGCGGCGTCCACCTCCTCCGGGGTGCGCGCCAGGCGGACCTCCAGGCTGCCGGCGACGATCCCGGCCATGAAATCATCGGCGGCCATGGTTCCGGCGCGCGTTACTCCTCGGGCTTCTCCAGGGGGACGGCGTAGAGCTCCAGCCGGTGGTCCACGAGCCGGTAGCCGAGCGTCCGCGCCACGGCGGTCTGGAGTGCCTCGATCTCCTCGTTCTGGAACTCGATCACCTTGCCCGAACTCAAGTCGATCAGGTGGTCGTGATGTTCGTCGAGATGCTGTTCGTAGCGCGCCCGCCCGTCGCGGAAGTCGTGCCGCTCCAGCAGGTTGCACTCCTCGAAGAGGCGCACGGTGCGATACACCGTGGCCAGGCTGATGCGCGGGTCGATGGCAGTGGCGCGCCGATAGAGGCCCTCCACGTCCGGGTGGTCCGTGGCCTCCGAGAGGACACGCGCGATCACGCGCCGCTGCTCGGTCATCTTCAGTCCCTTTTCGGCGCACCGCCGTTCGAGATCCGATTCCGGCACTGGGGTTCCGCCTCCGGCCGTTGGCCCGCACGAGTGCCCATCTTATAGGATGGGCCGCCCGGGAATCCACGGCGCTTTCGGAGGAGGGAGAGACATGAGCGGTGCCAGCCTGGAGCGACGCGGCGCGGTTGGCGTCGTCACCATCGAGAACCCGCCGGTGAACGCGATGAGCCCGGGCGTGCCGCGTGCGATCCTGGCGCGCCTGGCCGAGGCCGCGGCCGACGACGCGGTCCGGGCCGTGGTGCTGCGCGGCGGCGGCGCGGGCACGCTCGCCGGCGCCGACATCCGCATGTTCGGCAAGCCGTGGCCGGCCGGCGAGCCGACCTTGCGCGACGTGATCCCGGCGCTCGAGCGCGCCGCCAAGCCGGTGGTCGCCGCGCTGCGGGGCGCGTGCCTGGGCGGCGGTCTGGAGGTGGCCCTCGCCTGCCACTACCGGGTGGCGAGTGCGGAAACCGCCCTGGGCCAGCCGGAGGTGGCGCTGGGCTTCCCGCCGGGGGCCGGCGGCACGCAGCGCCTGCCCCGGCTGGCGGGCGTGGAGGCTGCGCTCGCGATGATCGTGGAGGGCAAGCCCGTCCCGGCGGCCTGCGCGGCCGAATACGGCATCCTCGACCGGGTGATCGAGGGCGACCTGCTCGAGGGCGCGCTCGCCTTCGCGAGCGAACGCATCGCCGCGGGCCCCCCGCATCCCCTCGCCCGCGACCGCGCGCCTGCTCTGGAGGACGCCGGGATTTTCGAGGCGACGCGCGCGCGCCTGGCGACGCGCGCGCGCGGCCGGCGGGCGCCGCTGGCCTGCCTCGAATGCGTGGAGGCAGCATTGACGCTCCCCTTCGACGAGGGCCTCGCGAAGGAACGCGCGCTCTTCGAGGAATGCGTGAAATCCCCGGAATCGGCGGCCCTGCGCCATGTCTTCTTCGCCGAGCGGGCGGCCCGCAAGGTGCCCGGCATCGCCAAGGACACGCCGGCGCGGCCCATCGAGAGCGCTGCCCTGGTCGGTGCCGGCACCATGGGCACCGGCATCGCGCTGTGCTTCGCCGAGGCGGGCATTCCCGTCCGCCTGTTCGATTCCGATGCGTCCGCCCTGGAGCGCGGCCTCGCCACCATCCGCCGCGACTACGAGCGGCGGGTTTCGCGCGGCCGGCTCGACGCAGCCCGAGCCGAGGCGCGCATGGCGCTGATCGAGCCGGCCCGGACCATCGAGGCGCTGGGCGGGGCCGACCTCGTGATCGAAGCCGTATTCGAGGAGATGCCCCTCAAGGAGGCGGTGTTCCGGGCGCTCGATTCCGTCTGCAAGGAAGGGGCGATCCTCGCCTCCAACACCTCCTATCTCGATGTGGACCGTCTGGCCGACACGGTGCCCGGGCGGCGCGGCTTCGTCCTCGGCACGCATTTCTTCAGCCCGGCGCGGGTGATGCGCCTTCTGGAGGTGGTGCGCACCGAATCCGCCGCGCCCGAGACCCTGGCGTCCGTGCTCGCGCTCGCCCGCAGGCTCGGGAAGGTGGCGGTGGTGGCGGGCGTCTGCCACGGCTTCATCGGCAACCGGATGCTCGAGGGCTACACGCGGGAGGTGCGGTTCCTGCTGGAGGAGGGCGCGACGCCGACGGCCATCGACTCGGCGATCACGGAATTCGGCATGGCCATGGGGCCCTGCGCCATGGCCGACCTGGCCGGCCTCGACGTGAGCTGGCGCAAGCGCAAGGCCGATGCGCACCTGCGCGATCCGGCCAGGCGTTACTCCGCGGTCGCCGACCGCCTCTGCGAGCGCGGGCGTTTCGGCCAGAAGACGGGCGCCGGCTACTACCGCTACGCGGAGGGGAGCCGGACCCCGGTCCCGGATCCCGAGGTGGAGGCGCTGATCGCCGAGGTCTCCGCCGAAAAGGGCATCGCCCGCCGCGTGATCGGCGCCGAGGAGATCGTCGAGCGCTGCCTCTACCCGCTGGTGAACGAAGGCGCGCGCATCCTCGAAGAGGGCATCGCGCTGCGCGCCGGCGACATCGACGTGGTGTGGGTCAACGGCTACGGCTTCCCGGCCTGGCGCGGCGGGGTGATGCACTGGGCCGACCGGGTGGGGCTCGGCGCCGTCCGCGACGCCGTGGCGTGTTTCGGCGAGACGCACGACTTCTGGGAGCCCGCGCCCCTGCTGGGCCGGCTCGCCGACGAGGGCCGCGGCTTCGCCGATTTCGACGCGGCGTGGTGAGCCGCGTTACGCCGGCGCCGCGGCGGCCCGGCACGCCTCCTCCGCGCGGCCGCGCGGTGCGCTCTCCGAACGCAGCTGGCCGCAGGCCGCCAGGATGTCGCGGCCGCGCGGCGCGCGCACCGGGGCCGCGTAACCGGCGCGGTTGACGATCCCGGCGAAGCGCGCGATGGCCGCCGGCGAGGCGCATTCGTAGGGCGCGCCCGGCCAGGGATTGAAGGGAATCAGGTTGAATTTCGCCGGAATGCCGGCGACCAGCCGGACCAGCGCGCGGGCGTCGGCGGGCGAATCGTTCACCCCCTTCAGCATCACGTATTCGAAGGTGATGCGTTGCGCGTTGCGCGCCGCGCGGTAGCGGCGGCAGGCGTCGAGCAGCCGGGCGATCGGGTACTTGCGGTTGAGCGGAACGAGCGTGTCGCGCAGCTCGTCGCGGACGGCGTGGAGCGAAACCGCGAGACCGACGCCGAGCTCGGCCCCGCAGCGCTCGATCGCAGGCGCGACGCCGGCGGTGGAGAGCGTGATCCGCCGACGCGAGAGCGCGATGCCCTCCGGGTCCATGACGATACGGAGCGCCTTCGCGACGTTCGCGTAGTTGAAGAGCGGCTCGCCCATGCCCATCAGCACGAGGTTGGAGAGCATCCGGGGCCCCTGCGGCGTCGGCCATTCGCCGCAGGCGTCGCGCGCCGCGAGGAACTGCGCGACGATCTCGCCCGCCTCCAGGTTGCGCACCAGCCGCTGCGTGCCCGTGCGGCAGAAGGTGCAGGAGAGCGTGCAGCCGACCTGGGAGGAGACGCAGAGCGCGCCGCGGTCCGCCTCCGGGATGTAAACCGTCTCCGCCTCCCGCCCGTCGGCGAAGCGCAGGAGCCATTTCCGCGTGCCGTCGGTGGAGCGTTGTGCGGCCGCCGTCGCCGGGCGGGCCAGGGTGTGGCGCTCGGCCAGCGCCGCGCGCAGCCGCCCGCTCACCGTCGTCATGCGGGCGAAATCCGTGACCCCGCGATGGTAGATCCAGTGCCACAGCTGGCGGGCGCGCATCGGCGCGCGCGCAGGTGCGACTCCGGCCGCCTGCATGCGCGCCGCCAGTTCCGCGCGCGTCAGGCCGATCAGGTTCTCGGGTTCGTTCCCCACGCGCCTCGGGCCCGCGCGGGCGGTGCCGCCTAGGGGCAGGCCTGGACGATGGCGTCGCGAGTCTTCGAGAAACCTATCAGGGAATAGCTGTCGAGGGAGTAGGTGCCCTTCTGCGAGACCCCGCGCACCGTCATCTTCGCGCCCCGGATCATGGCCTTGACCAGCTTCGCGTCCGCGCCCGCATCGCTCACCCAGGCGTGCTCCTCGGCGATCAGGTCGAATTCGAAAGCGTCCCCGTCGATCTCCACCCGCACCGGCTCGTCCTTACGGTAGGGATAGCCCGAGGTCACACTCACCTCCTCGGTGGTCCCGCTGGCTTGGCGCCGGGTCACCATGACGTTCGGCTCGCCGCGGCGGGTGTAGTTGCCTTCCTCCTTGGCGGGCTCCGTGTACATGTAGCAGACGGTGCTCCCGTCCTCGACATAGGTATAGGCCTTCCAGGCGCCGTTCTCAGCCAGATGCTCCGGCAGCGTCTGGGCGGGCGCGGCGTGCGGCGCGAGGAGCAGGGACGCGCAGCAGAGGGCGGGGAGGAGGAGCGTTCTTGCAGCGAGGCGTTCGGTCATGGCTTCAGGGAAGGCTTCTCGACGACGGTGCGGAGAATAGCGCGCCCGCGCCCGCGTTGCCAGCCCGGAGCGCACCCCCGGCCCGGGCCGGCAACGCGGGCCTTCCTCCACCGTTGATCGACGGGCGCTCCCCCGCTATTGGATAGCGCGGCGAAGGGGGAGTGCGAGCCATGAGCGTGCCGCGAGCGGACGCGGCAGAAGAGTCGGCCATGGACCCGGCGGCGGTCGCGCGGGCGCTGGCGGCGCATGCGCTGTGGCTCGACGGCGGCGGCGGCGCGCGCGCCGACTTCGCCGGCGCGGCGTTGGCCGACACGCGCTTCCCACGCGCCGACCTGCGCCGCGCGCGGTTCGCCGGTGCCGGCCTCTTCCGTGCCGATTTCGCCGGCGCCGACCTCTCCGAGGCCGATCTGGCCGGCGTCGATTTGACCCGCGCCGATCTGGCCGGCGCCGCGCTCCGTTCCGCGCGGCTGGACGGCGCCGACCTCTCCGACGCGGCCCTGGGTGACGCCCGCCTGGAGGGCGCCTCGCTGGTCGAGGCCGCCTTGCGCCGCGCCTGGCTCGGGCGCGCCCACCTGGAGCGGGCGGACCTCTCCGGCGCCGACCTGCACGGCGCCTGGGTGGGCCGCGCCAGCCTGGAAGGGGCGACGCTGGCGGGCGCCATGCTGGTGGGCGCCGAATTCCCGGGGACGAGCTTTCGCAGCGCCAGCCTGCGCGACGCCTATTTCGGCGGCGTGGCCCTGGAGGGCGCCGACCTTTCCGGTGCCGACCTGGGCGGGGCGCGCAACCTGACGCGCGCGCAGCTCGACGCGGCGATCGTGGACGAAAGCACGATCCTGCCGCCGGAACTCGACCGCGGGCGCGCCGCCGCGGCCGGATAGGGCCGGCGGAGAGACGACCGAACGGAGGAGCCCGTGGCCAAGCTGAGAGTGGCCGTCGATATCGGCGGCACGTTCACCGACATCTGCATCCTGGACGAGGAGAGCGGCGCGTTGCGGGTGGCGAAGACCGCCTCCACGCCCGAGGATCCGTTGATTGGCGCGATGCGGGGGCTGGAAGAGGCCGGCGTCGACCTGGCCGATGTGACGCTCTTCTCCCACGGCACCACAGTCGCCACCAATGCGCTGATCACCCGCAAGCTGCCGCCGGCGGCGATGGTCTGCACCGAGGGCTACCGCGACGTGATCGAGATCCGGCGCGCCAACAAGGAGGACCTCTGGGACACCTACAAGGACGTGGCCCGCCCCTACATCCGGCGCCGCGACCGCCTGGTCGTGCGCGAGCGCATCGATCACGCGGGCCGGGCCGTCGTCCCGCTGGACGAGGCCGACGCCCGCGCGAAGGCGCGGATCCTGAAGAAGCGCGGCGTGCACGCGGTCGCCGTCTGCTTCATGAACGCCTTCGTCAACCCGGCGCACGAAGCCCGCATGAAGGAAATCCTGGAGGAGGAGCTGCCGGGGGTGGAGATCGCCACCTCCTCCGAGACCCTGCCGGAGATCTTCGAGCACGAGCGGTTCTCGACCACGGTGGTGAACGCCGTGCTCAGCCCCGTCGTCGGCGGCTACGTCACGCGCATGAACGACCGCCTGCGCGAGGGCGGCTACGGCAGCGACCTCCTGATGCTCCATTCCGGCGGCGGCGTCATGACTCCGGCGACCGCCGGCCGCTTCGCCGGGCGGCTCGCCGGCTCCGGCATCGCCGCCGGCGCCATCGCCAGCCGCCACATCGCCATGCTCTGCGGCTACGAGAATTCCATCGGCCTCGACATGGGCGGCACGAGTTGCGACGTTTCCCTCGTGTTCGGCGGCGAATCGCGGGTCACCAAGGACTGGCACATCGAGTTCGGCTATCCCATCCGCTTCCCCAGCATCGAGGTGCTGACCATCGGCGCGGGCGGCGGCTCTCTCGCCTGGATCGACGACGCGGGCTCGCTGCGCAACGGCCCGCAGTCGGCGGGCGCCGACCCGGGCCCCGCCTGCTACGGCCGCGGCAACGAGACCCCGACCAACACCGACGCCAATCTGGCGCTGGGCCGCCTGGGCCCGGCCCTGGCCGGCGGGCGCGTCGCCCTCGACCGAGCGGCCTCCGAGCGCGCCGTGCGCGAGGGCGTGGCCCGCCCCCTGGGGATGGAGCCGACCGCCGCCGCCAAGGCCGTCGTGAGCGTCGCCAACGCCAACATGGCGGACGCCGTGCGACTGATCTCCATCAGCCGCGGCTACGACCCGCGGGATTTCGCCCTGGTCGCCTTCGGCGGCGCCGGCGCCCTGCACGGCGTGGCGCTGGCCCGGGAGCTCTCGATCCCGACCGTCATCGTGCCGCCCAACCCGGGGGTGACGTCCGCCCTGGGCTGTCTGCTGGTGGACGTGCGCCACGACCTCTCGCAAACCTGCCTCGTGGCCGCGGCCGACGCCGACCCGGCGGACATCGAATCGCGCTTCGCCACCATGGAGGCGGCGGCCCGCGCCCGCCTCGAAAAGGAAGGCGTGCCGACGGCGGACATGCTGCTGCAACGCAGCATCGACATGATGTATCAGGGCCAGTGGCGCTCGCTCCAGGTCCCGGCGGCGGCGCCGTTCGTCTCGGTGGAGGATGCGGTGGCCGCCTTCCACGCCGACCACCAGCGGGAATACGCCTTCCGGCGGGACGACACGCCGGTCGAGCTGTTCCGTCTGAACCTGGCCGCCATCGGCGCCGTGCGCAAGGCCGAGCTCGTGCGCCATGCGGCGAACGGCACGGCGCTCGCCCCCTCGGGCCGGCGCGCGGTCCATTTCGACGAGGTTGAGGGCGCCGTGGAGACCCCGATATACTCGCACGACGAACTTCCGGCAGGGGCGGCGATCGAGGGGCCGGCGGTCATCGAGCAGCTCGATTCGACCACCGTCATCCCGCCGGGTATCCACGCGGAGGTGGACGAATGGCTGAACGTCCGCGTCCGCGTCGGGGAGGCAGACACATGAGCAAGCACGCATCCGGCATCACCCTCGATCCGGTGACTTTCGAGGTCCTGAAGAATTCCTTCATCACCACGGTGGACCAGATGGCGGAGCAGATCCTGCGGACCTGCTATTCCTTCGTCATCTACAACCGCGACTTCTCCTCGGCGCTCAACGACGCCAACGGGGATTCCATCGCCCAGGGCAACATGGACATCGCCGTCCACGTCGGCACGCTGCACTACACCTGCAAGGCGGTGATCGAGGCGTTCAAGGACGATATGCGGCCGGGCGACGTGTTCATGACCAACGATCCATACGCCGGCGGCACGCATTTCAACGACGTGCGCATCATCCGCCCGGTCTTCGTCGGCGACGAGATCATCGCCTTCGCCCAATCCAACGGCCACTGGTCGGACGTGGGCGGCAGCACGCCCGGCTCCTTCGACGTGCTCGCCAAGGAGATGTTCCGCGAGGGCATCCGCATCACGCCGACGCGGCTGATCGACGAGGGCAAGTGGCGGCGCGACTTCGCGGACATGATCGCCGCCAACACCCGCGACCCGGAGTCGATCATCGGCGACATGAACGCCCAGGCCGAGGCGACCCGCGTCGCCGAACGCGAGCTCCTGCGGCTGGTGAAGAAATACGGCAAGGAGACGGTCGTCACCGGCTGCAAGGAGGTGCAGGACTACGTGGAACTGGCGACCCGGCGGCGCATCGCCGAACTGCCCGACGGCACCTGGGAGAACGTCGACTACATCGACCGCGACCCGGCGTCGGGCGAGGGACTGATCCCGATCAAGGTGAAGCTCACCATCGAGGGCGACGAGGTCACCTACGACTTCACCGGTAGCCACGGGACCATCAGCACCCTCTACAACTCCGCTTTCGGCGGCACCTTCTCGGCCGTGGTCGCCGGCATGAAGACCTACTTCCCCGACCTCCCGCTCAACTCCGGCTTCTACCGGCCGATCAACGTCGTGGCGCCCGAGAACTCGATCGTGGACGCGCAATGGCCGGTCGCGGTGACGGGCTTCCTCATGCCGTTCGAGAAGATCATGAACTCGATCTACGAGATCTGGTCGGACATCGTGCCCGAGCGCGCCATCGCCTGCGCCTTCAACCTCGAATACCTGCTGACCGGCGGCCGCGACCTGCGCACCCCGGATCGCGACATCTTCATGTTCTACGACTGGCTGCCCGGCGGCTGGGGCGGGCGCAACGGCAAGGACGGCTGCAACGTCACCACCGCCTGCTTCGGCACCGGGCTGATGACGCAGCCGGTCGAAGGCCAGGAGCGGCTCTGCCCGATCGTCGCCGACGAGTACCAGATCCAGACGGATTCCGCCGGCCCCGGCAAGTGGCGGGGCGGCGCCGGCGTGGTCAAGACCAGCACCCTCCAGGAGGCCGAGGACACCGTCATCTCCTATATCTGCGACCGGGAGCGTGCGGTGGTCTGGGGCATCAAGGGGGGGCTGCCGTCGATGCCGCACGGCCTCCACATCCGGCGCAAGGGCGCGAACGAGCCCGAGTGGCTGGGCGCGATCTTCTCCGACGTGCCCATCGCGTCGGGCGACGTGTTCAGCCGCCCCACCGCCGGCGGCGGCGGCCTGGGGGACCCGCTGGAGCGCGACCCGGAGGCGGTGATGCGCGACGTGGAAGACGACTACGTCTCGCTCGAGCGCGCGCGCAAGGATTACGGCGTGGTGCTGCGGGTCGTCGATGCCGACCTGGCGCAATACGAGATCGACGGCGAGGCGACCCGGGCCGAGCGCGCGGCGATCGCACGGGCGCGCCGCGGCTGGCTCGAGGAGGACGGCGCCGCCGTCGCCGCGCGCTACCGTGAGGGCGAGATCGACCGCTTCGACATGGTGCGCCGCTACGGCGTGATCGTCGACTGGGGCACCGGGGAGTATCTCCCCGAGACCACCGCCGAGTTCCGCCGCATGATGAAGAAGCGCTCGGCCGACCACTGGAACGACGACATCGCCGCGCCCGCCGCCCAGGCCGCCGAGTAACGCGACCGCTTCACAGGCAGAACGGCCAGACCTGATACCAGGAGTCGCACTCGAATTCCGCCTCGCAGCGGGCGAGCTGCGTCTTGTAGTGCTCGGCGGTGCGCGCCACCTTCTGGGCGGCGCGCTTGACAGCGGGTTTGTTCTTCCAGCCGCCGCGCCTGTAGCCGGCCCGCCCCTCGTGGTAGGCGAGGTAGAGGTTGTAGGCGTCGCTCCGGGGAATCCCCAAGGCGCGCCGCGTCTTGTCGTTGTACCAGCCGATGAAGTCGAGTGCGTCTTCCATGTCGCCACGGCTGCGGAAGAGCGAGCCGCGCTCCGCCTCGTATTCCTCCCAGACGGCATCGATCGCCTGGGCGTAGCCCTTGGCCGAGGATTCGCGGCCCGCGGGGATGATCCAGAGGAACCATTTGCGCGGCGTCCGGGCGTCGCTGCGGTAGCTGGATTCGTGGCGGACGAACGCCATCTGCACGTGGATCGGCGTCCCCCATTCCTGCTCGGCGGCGAGGGCGTAATCGTACCAGTCGGGATATTGCTCGAAGATGGCGCAGATGTCGCTCTGCCGCTCCGGCGGCGTCGGCCCCCCGCACGCCGCCAGGAGGCCCGTAAGCAGCACCGCTGCCGCTCCCATCCGGAGCGCCGCACCCACGCTCTTCATGGCCCGCCTCTCGAATCGGCCCGTGGACTATAGCCCCTTTTCGCTAGATGGGCGAGCCGCCCATCCATGCCCCGGGCTCAGGAGACCTATGGAGGCCGTTGCCCGCCGCCGTCCTGGCCCGCCTATCCCGGCCACCGCGTCGCCGATGGCGCGGGCGTTGTCCGCCGCCTCCCGCGAGGAGAGGGCGGCGGTGATCCGCTCGATCTCGATCCGCAGCGTCTCCGTGTCCGACGACTGCTCCAGCAGGTCGCCCCAGGCGTTGCCCAGGCTGTCCAGGGCGCCGCCCAAGGTGTCGCGCATCGCCTCCGCCGTGCCGCCGACCTGCGAATCCACCCTGTCCAGGACGAAGCCCATCGCCTCGGCCTCGCGCCCGGTCTCGAAGAGCGAGCGGATGACCGACTGCTGCTCCTTCGTGAAGGTCGTGCCGCTGCGCGACAGGCCGTCGAGGCCGCGCGCCGGATCGTCGAGGGCCTTGGCCAGCGCGATCGCGGCGCTGCGCAGGTCCGTCCCCATCGCCGCCGCCAGGTCCAGCACCGTCTCCGTCGCGCGGCCGAACAGCGCCGTATCCGCCTCGCGCAGGTTCTCGAAGGTCAGCAGCAGCCCCTGCGCCTCAAGGATCGCCTCGTCGCCGAAGGTCGTGACCCGCTGCAACTCGGCCGCCATGTCGGCCAGCCCGCGCGTCGTGAGTTGCGTCGCGTCGCCGATCCCGCGCAGCCGCACGTCGACGCGCGCCAGCGCCTGCTCCTGCCGAACCGTCGCATTGACCAGGGCGCGGATGCCGGCGACCGCGCCGAGGCCGACCAGCCACGTGCGCCAACTGCCCGCCACCCGCCCGAGCGATTGGGACACCGTTCCCCCGACGCGCGCCAGCCTGCGCATGGCTCGCTCGGAGCGCGACAGCCCGCGGACGAGCTCGCTGCTGTCCGCGCGGAGGCGCAGGCGCACATCGAGGTTGCTATCTGCCGGCATTCGTCTACGCTCGCCGCATGTGCAAAATCGTCGAAGAAATGATCGCGACGTTCATGGGCATCTTCTGGCTGCTTGTGCTGATCGTCGGCGGCTTTGCCATCTTCGGCTGAGCCACTACCACTTCACTCCCGGCGACACGCGCGGGATGTCCGGCGCCGCGCGCGGCAGGCGCGCTTTCCTCCCCCCGGATCGGTGGGAGGCGGCGGCGGATTTCGATCGCGATCCCGCTCCCGGACGGGCCGGCCGCGCGTCCTACCCCCTAGCCGGGCTGATGATCCTGCGAGGATCACTCCTCCGCCGCCCGCCGCAACGCCCGCGCCGCAGCGGCGCCCAGCAGCCGCAGCTGAAGCAGCAGGTCCTCCGACCAGGCGACGCCCAGCGCCTCCGCCACCGGCCGCACTCCCGCGTAGTCGAGATCGATGACCCCGCCCATGCCGGCCGTCCGCCATTGCGTGTCGGCCAGCAGGAACACCCGCACCGCGTCCGCGCAGTCCGGCAGGATGGGAGGGAGTTCGGCGCCGGAGGCCCATGCTTCCGCCGCCGCCGTCAGTTTTTTCGCGCGCGCCCGCCGAACACCGCCTCGAGATACGCTGCGTCGAGAGCGACGAGCACGGCGGGATCGGCCAGCAGCCGACGCTTGTTCTCCGGCGTCGCCGCCAGCGAGGTGCCGTCGGCATCGAGGACGTCGCCGATGTGATCGAGGAGAAGGCGTTCTCGTCCTGGTCCACGCGCTACCGGACGGCCTCGAATTTCGCGGGCGGCTGGGCCGGCGAGGCCGAAGGCACGCTCTACCGCCTGCGCCTCCCGAAGGGCAACCGCGCCGTCAAGGAGGCGCGGCGCTATATCCACTCCACGTAGCGGGCGCGCTCGCAGGCGGGCACCCGGCGGCGGAAGGCGTCGTATTCGTGGCGCTTGACGCGGGCGTAGTTGCGGCAGAACGCTTCGCCGAAGCATTCCTCGGCCCAGGCCGAGCCTTCGAAGGCGTCGAGGGCGGCGCCCCAGTCGTCCGGCAGGCGAGTCACGTCCTGGACGTCGAGGTCGCCCTCCGCGGCCGGCCCCGGATCGGTCCGGTTGGCGATCCCGTCGAGGCCGGCCGCGAGATAGGCGGCCAAGGCGAGGTAGACGTTCACGTCGCCGCCGCACACACGCAGCTCCGGCCGGGTGGCAGCCGGGGTCTCGTTGATCAGGCGGACGGCCGCCGTCCTGTTGTCGACGCCCCAGGCCAGCGAGATCGGCGCGAAGACGCCCGGCACCAGCCGCCGGTAGGAGTTCGAATTGGGGAAGAAGAGCGCCGTCAGCTCGGTCAGGCGGGCGAGCACGCCGCCGATGAAGTGCCGGCAGGTGTCGCTGATGGCGAGCGGGCGCTCCGGCGCGGCGAAGACGTTGGCGCCGTCCTTGTCCACCAGGGAAAGATGCAGGTGGCAGGAATTGCCGGTCTTCCCGTCGAACGGCTTGGCCATGAAGGTAACCCGGCGGCCCATCTGCATCGCCGCCTCCTTCATGGTGGTGCGGAACAGGTGGCCGTCGTCGGCCATCTGGCGGATCGGCCGGTGGCGGATGCTCACCTCGTATTGGCCGGGGCCCCATTCGTAGTGGCTGCATTCGAGCCGGCCGTGGGCGGCCGCGGCGTCGAGCAGGGAATATTCCTCGGCGAGGAACTGGGTGCGCTTCTGCATCGAGTAGCACTGGACCCCTTCGTCCACCATCTCGTGTGCGTCATCCAGGAGGTAGAACTCGAACTCCGGCGCACACCGGGCGTCGTAGCCCATCTCTTCCATGCGCGCCGCCACCCGCCGCAGCACGTTGCGCGGGTCGCCCTCGACCGGACGGCCGTCGGGCCAGTGGAGCGTGCCCATGACGAGCGCGGTGTCGGCCTCGTGGCGCAGCAGGCGCAGGCTCGAGAGGTCCGGCTTGGCGATGAAGTCGCCGTAGCCGATGGTTTCGGCGAAGTCGGTGCCGGGCACCACGTCGGCGCCGATGTCGAAGGCCATGGCCGCGGCGCAGAAGGCGATGCCGTGTTCGAGCGCGTGCGCGAAATGCCCGAGGTCCATCGCCTTGCCGCGGGCGACGCCGCCGTAGTCGCAATATTCGACCCGCACCCGGGCGACGCCGTTGTCCCGCAACCAGTCGATGACCCGATCGTCCGTGCCGGTGAAACGCGACGCAGTTTCCGTCCCCTCGCTCATCCGTTCCGTCCCCATCGTCGGACCGCCGCGCGCACCATAACGATTCCCCCGCGCCCGCTCAAAGCGCCGCTCGCGCGCTTGACGGCGGCGGCGGGCGCGGCTATGGAACGCCGGGATTGAAAACCGTGCCGCCGCCATGCCCTGGGATCTTGGACTGCCGCTGCTCGTCGCCCTGGTCACCCTGATCCTGTCGTTCGGGATCTTCTGGTCGGCCAAGACGCTCCTTTTCGATGCGCGCCGGCGAGAGGGCATCGACTCGGAGCCCGACGACGCCAACGCCGGGCGGGAATGACCCCGGCGCCCGGGGAAGATCACCCGACGGCCACGTTGTCGATGAGCCGGACGTCGCCAAGCCGGGCGGCGGCGAGGATGCGCGCAGGCGCCGCGAGCCGCTCCACGGGCGCCAGCGTTTCGGCGTCGCGAACCGCGACGTAGTCGATTGCGGTGAAGCCGACCTCCGCCAGCGCGGCGGCGCCGGCCGCCTCCTGGGCCGCCACCGCCGCGCCGTCCGCGAGCGCCGCCGCCATCCCGCGCAACACGCGGAACAGCGCGGCGGCGGTGGCGCGCCGGGGCGGGGAGAGATAGGCGTTCCGCGAGGAGAGCGCGAGGCCGTCCGCCGCGCGCACCGTAGGCGCCGCCCGGATGCGGCAGGGGATGTCCAGGTCGCGCGCCAATCGGCGGATCGTGACGAGCTGCTGGTAGTCCTTCTCCCCGAAGACCGCCACGTCGGGCAGACACTGGAGCAGGAGCTTGGTGACGACGGTCGCGACGCCGGCGAAGAAATGCGGCCGCGCGGCGCCTTCCAGCCCGGCCGTGACGCCGCTCACCGTGACGGTCGTCGCGAAGCCCGGTGGATAGACCGCCTCGACCGGCGGCGTGAAGGCCACTTCGACCCCGGCTGCCGCGAGCTTGGCGAGGTCGGCTGCCGGATCGCGCGGATAGCGGATGAAATCCTCGCCCGGCGCGAACTGGGCCGGGTTGACGAAGAGGCTGACCACCGTGCGCGCGGCCTCGGCGCGGGCCGTGCGGACCAGCGCCATGTGGCCCTCGTGGAGGGCGCCCATGGTGGGCACCAGGGCCACCGTCCGGCCCTCCGCGCGCCAGCGGGCGACGGTCTCCCGCAAGCCGGCGACGCTCTCGATGACGGCCGGGGCCGCGGGCGTCCGGGCGGCTTCCGGCGTCACGGCCGCGCGCCCGTCAGGCGTTCGATCCGGCGCGCCGCTTCGCCGGTTGCGCCGGCGCCGGGCCTGCGACGTGCTCGGGGCCGGGGAAGCGCCGGGCGCGCACATCCCCAGCATAGGCGCGTACCGCTCCCGCCAAGTCCTCGTCGAGGGCGGCGTAGCGCTTGACGAAACGCGGCGCCCGTCCGCCAGCCAGCCCGACGATGTCCTCGGTGACCAGGATCTGCCCGTCGCAGGCGGAAGAGGCGCCGATCCCGATGGTCGGAATCGCGAGCGCGCGGGTCAGGGCCTCGGCCAGGGGCGCGACCGTATTCTCGATGACGACGCCGAAGGCGCCGGCCGCCTCGATCGCCCGGGCGTCAGCGCGGATGCGGGCGCCGCTCTCCTCGGTCTTCCCCTGGATCCGGAAGCCGTCGGCGTTGACCGATTGCGGCATCAGCCCGATATGGCCCAGCACCGGCACCCCGCGGGCCGTGAGGAAGCTTACAGTCTCCGCCATCTCCTGGCCGCCTTCGAGCTTGACCGCCGCACAGCCCGTCTCCGCCATGAGCCGCGCGGCGCTGGCGAAGGCCTGGGCCGGCGATTCCTGGTAGGAGCCGAAGGGCATGTCGACGACGACGCAGGCCCGCCGCGTGGCGCCGACCACGGCCCTGCCGTGGGCCGCCATCATGTCCAGGGTGACGCCCACCGTCGTCGTCATCCCGTAGAGCACCATGCCGAGCGAATCGCCCACCAGGACGAGGTCGGCCGCCGCGTCGACGATGCGCGCGACCGGCGCCGTGTAGGCCGTGAGGCTCACGATCGGCGCGCCGCCCTTGGCGCCGGCGATGTCGCGGACCGTCAGGCGCCGGGTGGGGATGTGGTCGGGCATGGCGACGCCTCCTCGACGCGGCCGTCATGCGGTGCGCCATGATGCACCGCAACATGTGCCCATTCTAGCGAAGGAACCGCCGCGCCGTGAACCCCGGGCGGCCGCCGGAACGCGGCCCGGCGCGCAGCAGCAGGTTCCTGCCCTCGGCGATCTGCCAAGCGACCAGGCCGGGGACGCCGATCGCGAGCTCGCGCACCCGCTTGATCAGGGAGAGCGCCAGCGCCACCTCCGGGCTCAGGCCGACGACGCCGCCCAGCAGCACGAACACGCCCTCCTGCACGCCGAGGGCGCCGGGCACGAAGAACGCCGCCATGCGCGTCGCGAGGATCAGGCTCTCGAGCAGCAGGACGTCGGCGATCGACGCCTCGTATCCCATGAAATGGAGGGCGGCGTAAATCTCGGCCGCGCCGAGCGCCCAGGCGGCGAGTTGGCCGGCGGCATTGGCCACGAGCAGCCAGCGCCGGTGGTAGAGATCGAGGATGGCGCCGTCGAGCGCCTGGGCGCCGACGATCGCGTTGTCCCAGGCGCGGCCCCTGGCGATTCGCGCCACGACGCCCACCGCGGCGCCGAACAGGCCGCGGTGCTGGAACACGCAGAGCAGGACGACCCCCGCGAAGCCGGCGGCGACGCCGGCGCCGACGCCCTTCGCGATGTCGCTGTTGCCGTAATGCGCGAGCAGCAGGCCGAGGCCGACCAGGGTGAAGAGGAGCTGCGTCAGCGTGCTGAGGGTGAGATCGACCACCACGCTGGCGCCGGCGATACGCCCCGGAATGCCGCGCATGACCATCAGCCGCGAGCGGACGAGCGCCCCGCCCACCTGGAACGCCGGGACCAGGGTATTGATCGCCTCGCCGATCCAACGCGCCCAGAGCGCGGTGGCGACCGGCGGTCTGCGATCGCCGAGGAACAACAGCCGCCAGACGTATCCGTCGAGGGCGAGCGGCGCCAGACGGACCAGGACGACTGCGACCAGCCCCCAGCCGGCCGCAGCGACCGCACCGGCCACGTCGCCCGCCCCCTGATAACAGACGAGGCCGATGACCAGCGCGATCCCGACGATGAGCGTGACGTAGCCCGCGCGCTTCACGAGCGATCCCCTTCATGGCCGCGGGACCGGCGCCACCGGCACCGGCACTCTATGCGATCGCCCCGGGGCTGAAAAGGCGCGCCTCCGGGCCGATGCGCGGCCCGCCGGGTCCGCATCGAGGAAGCGCGCGGCCCCGACTTGACCGGGCGCACGGCAAGGCTAGTCTGGGCCCGTTGAAACCCGAGGCGCAGCCCATCGAGACCGATCCTTCGGCCACGTCCCGCGCATGGTCCCCGGTGCGGGCGCAGATGCCACACGCCACGGCAGGGATCGCGTGACGTGCAGCCGAGCGAGCGGAAGCGGGCGCCCGGCATGCGGGAGAGCGCGCACCGAGGCGCCATCCCGGTTCTTCCCGGCCTGGCCGTGTTGGCGGAGGACTACGACGGCTTCCTTCTCGACGTCTGGGGGGTGATGCACCAGGGCGGTCCGGCCTATCCCGAGGCGGTCGCGTGCCTGCGCCGCCTGCGCCAGGCGGGCAAGCGGGTGGTGTTCCTGTCGAACGCGCCGCGTCGTGCCGCGCAGATCGCGGCGGTTCTCGCCGGCAAGGGGGTCGGGGCGGCGCTCTACGACGCGGTGGTGTCTTCCGGCGAGGCGGCGCGGCGCGCTCTCGCGGCGCGGGCGCACGGCCCGGGCACGGCGTTCCGGCTGCTCGGTCCGGCCCACTCGGCCGATCTGCTCGAGGGGCTGGACTACGCGCCGACCGATGACCTCGCCGCCGCGTCGTTCCTGCTCGGCATCGGCCTCGACGAGGGTCTCGACGGCGTCGAGGCGCACGAGCCGATCCTGGCCCAGGCCGCCGCCCGCCGCCTGCCCATGATCTGCGTCAATCCGGACCGGCTGGTGGTCCGCCTCGGCCGGCGCGAGCTCTGCGCCGGCGCCCTGGCCGCGCGTTACGAGGCCCTCGGCGGTTCCGTGCGCTATTTCGGCAAGCCCCACGCCGAGGTTTACGAGTTGTCCCTGGCGGCGCTCGCTCTCGCGCCGGAGCGGGTGCTCGCGGTCGGCGACGGCCTCGCGACTGACATCGCCGGGGCGGCCGCGGCCGGCCTCGATTCGCTCCTGGTCACGGGCGGGTTGCTGGGCGACGCCCTCGGCCTGCCCCGCGGCGCGGCGCCGGCGCTGCCGGCCCTGGAGGAAGCCTGCCGGGCGCACGGCGCGAGGCCCCGCGCGGCGCTCGCGACGTTCGCCTGGTAGCGGGGCCACGGCGGCGGGCGCCGCCGCGCGCTCCCCTCTCAAGATAATTTTATTGGCGCCCGGCGCGACCCTTCCAATAGAGAGGGGCATGAATGTCGTCGCCACTCCGCCCGCCGCGGCATGAGCGGCTTCCGCCTCGACCGGCAGTCGGCCCTCCGTCTGCTTGGGGGCGCGGCCATCCTGGTCGGGATCGCCGTCGCCGTGCTGCGCCGGGACGACATCGACGCGGCGGCGCTCCAGGCATGGGTCGCCGGTTTCGGCCCCTGGGCGCCGGCCGTCTTCGTTTGCGCCTACGCGGTGGCGACCGTCTTCTTCGTCCCCGGCCTGTTGTTCACGCTTGCCGCCGGCGCGCTTTTCGGCCCCTGGCTGGGGACGCTCTTCGGCCTGCTCGGGGCGACGGCGGGTGCCGTCATCGCCTTTCTCGCGGCCCGCCACCTGTTCGGTGAGTGGGTCGTCCGCCGGGCGCCGGCGCGGGCGCGCCGGGTGGTCGAAGGGGTCGAGGCGGAAGGCTGGCGCTTCGTCGCCATGACCCGGCTCATCCCGTTCATCCCCTTCAACGCGCTCAACTACGCATTGGGCCTGACGCGCATCGGGCTCGCGCCCTATGTCGTCGCGTCCTTCCTGTTCATGGCGCCGGGCGGCGCGGCCTACGCCTATCTCGGCTATGCCGGGCGGGAGCTCGCGGCGGGCGGAGAGGACCTCGTCGAGAAGGGCCTCCTCGGCCTGGCCGCGCTCGGCTTGCTCGCTTTCCTGCCCCGCCTGATCCGGCGCTGGCGGGCCCGGCGCGGGCGCGAATCGCCGCCGCCCGGCGCTCGGGAGACATAGGCCGCATTTCTGAATTGCCGGTGCGGCGAGATGCCGGCGCCGCGGCGTGAAGCGGCCTTTCTCACCTTTCCCTCGACAACACGGGAATAGCGCCAAGACGACCCGACCGCCAACCGGCGGGCGAAGACGCGCGGGCCGTCACGAGCGGTCCGTCCTCTCGTTCCACGTCCGGGCGCGTTCCAGGAAGACCGAGCGATCGGCCAGCCACTCCGCGAAGCCGATGCGGCGGCCGTCGGTCAGCCATGCGATCTTTTCGTCGATGCAGGACGCCAGCGCCCGGTCGTCGGCGGAAAGCGTGAAGCCGCCATGCTCGACCTGCGGATCGAGGGCCGTGACGACGAAGGCGCCGCCGGAGTCGCGGCTCGCGCCGCGGTTGCCGATCTCGCCCCGGGCCACCGCGTCTATCTCGCCGGCTTCCAGGGCCGCGAGAAGCTCCGCCTCGCCGGCCTCGTCGCCCAGATAGATCACCTGCGGCATCGCCTCGGATGGCGGCTGCAGGCGGCGGCGCCCTTCGAGGGCGGGCGCCGCGCCGGCGGCGGCGATGACGTAATCCGCGCTGCCGTCTGCCACGACCTCGCCGCTCGGCGTGACCACGCGAACGCCGGCGGCAAGGACGCCGTCGGAGTCCGCGAGTCCCGTCAGCTGCAGGAGGCGGGCCTCTCCCGTCGTGCCGGCGAGGACGCCGACGCGCACGGCGGCGGTCAGCGCGTCGTGGCGCGCGAGCGCCTCGGCCTCCGCCGCGCGCACGAGAAGCGACTGGCGGAAGGCGATGTGGCCCTTCGTGAAGACGACCGCCTCGCGGCCTTCGGCGTCGCGGGTTCGCGACTCGAGGATCGTGATGCCGCCGCCCACGATGTCGTAATCCGGGAGCGCCGACTTCAGCCAGATGCCGTCCCACGCCGCGATGGCGCGGCGGGAAAACGACAACCCCGCGCCCTCCATGGCCTCTAGGGCGCTCAGCAGGTCCGCCTCGTAGCCGCGATGCGCGTCGAAGCCCGCGGCGTTCGGAGCCGGATCGGCGCTGTGGCTGACTGGCGAAAAATAGGCGTAGAAGCCGAGAGCGATGGCGCGGCGGCCGTCGGTGCAGGCTTCCCCGGCCGCTACAGGAACGGGCGCGCCGGATGCGAGAAACGATGCCAGCATCGCGAAGGCGGCGACGCCGGCGGCGGTGCGCGAAAAGCTGAACGACGGCATGAACGCCTCCTCTCCGTGCCCGGGAAACGGGTCGGGGCCACCATACCATTCGCAGCGCCGCCCGCTCCCCTGCCCGGCCGTGCGCGGCGCTGCCTGACGGGAATTGCTGGCGGCCCGCCCCGTTGCTGCTAACATCCGCCGCCGGAGGCCACGGGAACCGAGGTGAGCGGGTGGCGTTGCCCACGTTACGGGAGATGGTCGGCACGCGGCGGGCCAAGTTTGGCACGTTCCTGGTCGAGTTCGCGTCGCCGGGAATCGGCCAGATCCTGAGGGCGGCCGGCTGCCAGTACGCGCTGCTCGACATGGAGCACTCGGGCTTCGGCTTCGCCACCGTGAAGCGGCTGCTGCGTTACATGCAGGCGGCCGCCATGCCGACGATCGTCCGCGTGCCCTCGCGCCATTACCACCACATCGCCCGCGCCCTCGACATGGGCGCCGAGGGGATCATGCTCCCCATGGTGGGCACGGCGGAGGAGGCGCGGCGCATCGTCGCCCATGCGAAATATCCGCCGCAGGGCCATCGCGGGGTCGCGCTCGGGGTCGCTCACGATCGCTACGCGCCGGTACGTTCGCCCGCCGCCGCATTGCGCGCCGCCAACCGCCGGACCGTCGTGTTCGCGCAGGTCGAGACCCGGCGCGGCATCGAGAACGTGGAGGAGATCGCGGCCGTCGCCGGGATCGACTGCGTCTGGATCGGGCATTTCGATCTCAGCGTCTCCCTCGGCATTCCCGGCGATTTCGACCATGCGGATTTCACGGCGGCGATCGCACGAACCGCCCGCGCCTGCGTCAGGCACAAGAAGGCCTACGGCCGGATCGTTCCGAACGTCGGGACCGGAGTCGCGGCCTACCATGCGGGCTTCGACTTCATCGGCTATTCCGGCGACGCTTGGCTGCTGCGGGACACCCTGCGCCGGGGCATCGACGATCTCAGGGGCGCCCTCCGCCGCCGGGCGGGATAGGGGGAGAGGCGATGCCGGGCACTGCGCTGCGCGCGATGATGGGTACGAAGCGGCCCAAATTCGGCTCGTTCGTGATCGAGTTCGACAGCCCCGGCATGGGGCAGATCCTCAAGGCGGCCGGCTGCGAATACGCGCTCCTCGACATGGAGCATTCCGGCTTCGACCACGATCAGCTCAAGTGGATGCTGCGCGGCTACCAGGCGGCCGCTCTGCCGGTAATCGTCTCGACCGTCGGCGGCGATTACGACATGGTCGCCCGCGCGCTGGACATGGGCGCGGACGGCATCCAGCCGGCCAAGGTGGGAAGCGCCGAGGCGGCCCGCGACATCCTGAGCCACGTGCGCTATCCGCCGCAGGGAAGCCGCGGCGTCGCCGTCGGCATCGCCCACGACCGCTACGTGCCCGGCTCACCGGCGGCGAAGCTCCGCGCCGCCAATCGGGACGTGGTGTTCTTCCCCAAGATCGAGACCCCTCAGGGCATCGACGAGGCGGAGGCGATCGCCGCGCTCGACGGCGTCGGCGGCATCTGGATCGGCCATTTCGACCTTTCGGTGGCGATGGGCATCCCCGCGCGGTTCGACCATCCGGCGTTCCGGGAGGCGATGCGGAAGGTGAGTGCGGCGTGCCGGAAGCACGGCAAATCGCTCGGCCGCATCTACGACGATACCGAGAGCGGCAAGGCGCTCTACCGGGGCGGTTTCGACTTTCTCTGCTGCTCGGGCGACAGTTGGCTGGTGCGGCGCGGGCTCGAAGAGGGCATCATGGCGCTGCGCGCCGCGTGCAAGGGCCCGCGCAAGGGTGGGAGCCGGGCGCGCGAGTCGTCGAAGGAGGACGCGGCGGTTCCGCGTCGAACACGAGGGAGACCACGATGACGAAGCAATCCATGCGACCCGCGGTCGGCGGCCTCGCGGCCCTGGCTCTGCTCGGGAGCGGCGCGGGCGCCGCCTGGGCGGAAAGCGCCGCGGAGATCGCCGTGCGCGAAGCCCAGAAATATTCGGGCACGACGCTCACCGTTCAATGGGAGGCGGGGCTCCAGGCGCTCGATCCCAAGAACTTCTCCGGCCCGCTCTGGGAGGAGCTGACGGGCATCAAGGTCAACGTGGTCGAGGTCCCGGTGAACGAGGCCTTCACGAAGATCATGCAGGAGCACCGCGGCCAGACCGGTGCCTACGACGTGGTCAACGCGATGCCTGCCTGGATGGGCGACCTGGCGCGCGCCGGCGCGCTGGAACCGCTCGAGGCATATATCGACGAGTACCAGTACCGCGCCGAGATCGACGACATCGGCGACGTCTTCCGCGAAAACTGGATGAAGGTCGGCGATACGATCTACGGCCTGCCGGACGACGGCGACGTCCTGATCCTCTACTACCGCAAGGACATCTTCGAGGATCCGGAGAACATGGCGGAGTTCAAGGCGCAGCACGGCTACGATCTGGCCCCGCCCAAGACCTGGGACGAGTTCTACGACATCAGCAAGTTCCTGACGGACAAGTTCGCGCCGGAGATGTACGGCGCCGGCTTCATGCGTCAGCAGGGCCTGCTGCACTTCTTCTACCAGGAGCGCGCCCGCGTGAACGGCTGCAAGTTCTTCGACTCCGAAACGATGAAGGCGACGATCAACGGTCCCGGCTGCGTCAAGGCGTTGGCCGGCATCATCAAGGACAACACCACGATGCCTCCGGGCGTCGAGCAATGGGGTGCCGTGGAATCGCTGGCCGCCTTCAACGCCGGGCAGATCGCGATGACCCAATGGTGGCCGCCGGTTGGGCGCTGGTCGGCGGGCTACGGGACCGACCATGAGGCGTTCGCGTGGGTGCCGAAGTCGGTGGTCGGCGGCAAGGTGGGTTACGCGCTGCCGCCGGGCGGCACGCCGCAGCTCGCCGCCGGCTACTCCCTCGGCGTTTCTTCGTCGAGCAAGAACAAGGAGGCGGCTTATCTGTTTATCCAGTGGATGAACAGCATCGAGACCAGCCTGAAGCGGGTGCAGCTCCCCTACGCGCTGCGCGACCCGTTCCGCAAGTCGCACTTCGAGGCGCCTTCCTACAAAGCGCTCTGGGGCGATGCCGAGCACTATCTGTCGGCGCTTCAGGAGGCGGCGAAGACCGGGATCCTGGACCTGTCGATCATCAACACCTTCGCCTATGAGGACGCGCTCGCCCGCGGCCTGCAGTCGGCGCTCGCCGGCGAGGATCCGCAAGCGGCCCTCGACGGCGTCGCCGAGGAGTGGGACGGCATCACTGAGAAGGTCGGTGTCGACAAGCAGAAGGCGGCGTATGGGGAGTGGGCGTCCAAGCCCAACGCCTATCCCAACTGAGACTCGCTGCGAGGGGGGCGCACGGCGTCCCCCTCATTCTTTCCACAGGTTCCCGTCGCGGCGAGGGGTGGAAGGCCGGTGATGACCACCGCCACGGCCAGATACGGCGGCATGGCCCAGCACGCCAACGTGTTCGCCGACAGGCACTTCAAGTGGCTCGTCGTCGCACCTTCGATCATCGTGCTCCTGCTGATTGGGCTCTACCCGCTGATCCACACGGGCATCGTGAGCTTCCAGCAGATCACGATGCTTTCGGAAGACACTTCCTGGGCCGGCTTCGACAATTACGGCGCGCTCTTCACCGACGGCCGCCTCTGGGAGTCGATGGGGCATACCTTCCTGATCCTCGCCCTCGCGCTTCCCATCGAGCTCGTGCTTGGCCTCCTGATGGCGCAACTCTTCCTCGAGAAGATGCCGCTCAAGCAGATATTCGTCGCTCTGCTGATCATTCCGACGGTGATCTCGCCGATCGTCGCGGGTGCGACTTGGCGGCTGATGTTCGACAACCAGTACGGCCCGATCAATCAGATCATCGGCTGGCTCACCGGCGAGCCGACGGCGATCCTGTGGCTGGTGCGCCCCGAATGGGTTTATCCCGCGATCCTGATCTGCGAAGTGTGGCAGTGGACGCCGTTCATGTTCCTGATCCTGCTGGCGGCGCTTTCCAACGTGGACCGCAGCTTGGTTGAAGCGGCGGAGATCGACGGCGCCTCGTTCTGGAAGATCTTCTTCAAGGTCACGCTGCCGGTGATCAAGCCGGTCCTGGTCATCGCCATCCTGATCCGGGCGCTCGATCTGTTCCGGATCTTCGACATCATCTGGACGATGACCAAGGGCGGCCCGGGCAACCTCACCGAGACGATCTCGGTCTATGCCTACATCACCGCGTTCAGGGAGTTCGAGACCAGCTACGCCGGCGCGCTGGCGTTCCTCGTCATAATTCTGCTTTCGGTCCTGGTCATCTTCGCCCTCAAGCGCGTCGAGATCGCGCGATGACAAATGCCGCGCCCGCCTACCGCCCGTCTCGCTTGACCCGCGCCCAGCGGCGTGCGGTGCTGCGCTTCGTGGCCGCGCTGGCGTTCCTTTTCGTCTTCCTGTTTCCGGTCTACTGGCTGTTCATCACCTCGATCAAATCGGCGAGCGACATCTTCGCCCGGCCGCCGGTCTGGTATCCGGAGGAGCCCGATCTCGGTGCCTTTGGGGTGCTGTTCAAGGACGGAGACGTGTGGGCGATCTACAACAGCCTGATCATCGCTACCGTTTCGACCGTCGCCGCGATGGTGCTCGGCACCGCGGCTGCCTACAGCATCGCGCGCTTCAGGACCGGCGGGCAGAACCTCGCGATCTGGATCATCTCCCAACGCATGATCCCGCCGATCGTGATTGTCTTCCCGATCTTCCTGCTCTTCGTCTGGTTCGGCTGGATCGACAGTTATGTCGGTCTGATCCTCCTCTACATCGCGTTCAACCTGCCTTACGTAATCTGGATGATGCGGGGCTATATCGAGGACATCCCGGTCGAGGTCGAGGAAAGCGCGCTCACCGACGGCTGCTCGCGCTGGCAGGCCCTGCGCAAGATCGTTTTCCCTATGGCGCGCACCGGAATCTTCGCGACCGCCGTTTTCACCTTCATCTTTGCCTGGAACGAATTCGTCTTCGCGCTCATCCTCACGCGGACGGAAGTGCTGACCTTTCCAGTGCAGGTCACGCATTACTTCGGCGGCCAATCGACGTTCTGGTCCAAGATCGCGGCGATGTCGGTGCTCGGCACGCTGCCGGTATTCTTCGCCGTCGCCACCCTGCAACGTTTTCTGGTGCGGGGGATCACGATGGGCGCAGTCAAGGGTTAGGGGGGCGAATGGCTGGCGTCAGGCTCCGCGGCGTGCACAAGCACTTCGGCAAGGTCCATGCCGTCCGCGGCGTGGACCTCGAAATACCGGATCGCGCGTTCACCGTTCTGGTAGGACCTTCCGGCTGCGGTAAGAGCACGCTCCTGCGCATGATCGCCGGGCTCGAGGAGGTGAGCGAGGGCGCGGTGGAGATCGACGGCGCGGTGGTCAACGACGTCCGCCCCAAGGACCGCGACGTGGCGATGGTGTTTCAAAACTACGCGCTCTACCCCCACATGTCGGTGTTCGAAAACGTTGCCTTCGGGCTGCGTATGCGCGGGGCGCCCGCCGACCAGATCCGCCCGCGAGTCGAGCGGGCTGCGGCCGCCCTCGGGATCGCCGACCTCCTCGACCGGCAGCCGCGCCAGCTTTCCGGCGGGCAGCGCCAGCGCGTCGCCATGGGCCGCGCGCTGGTGCGCGACGCCAAGCTCTACCTGTTCGACGAGCCGCTCAGTAATCTCGACGCTCAGCTGCGAGACGAGATGCGCACTGAAATCAAACGGCTGCATCAGGACATGCGGCGGACCATGATCTACGTCACGCACGATCAGGTCGAGGCGATGACGCTGGCGGACCGGATCGTGCTTCTACGCGACGGCCGAATCGAGCAGGAGGGGCCGCCGCTGGAGCTCTACGAACGGCCCGAGACTCGCTTCGTCGCGGGCTTCATCGGCTCGCCGGCGATGAACTTCGTCCCGGCGCGCATCGAAGCCGCGGACGGCGCCGTCGCGGTGCGCATCGACGATAGCCATCGCCTGACCCTGCCGCTGGCGCGGGCCGGGCGCCACGCGGGCGATGGCGGCCGCCAAATCCTGCTCGGCATCAGGCCGGAACACATGTACCGCGCGGCGAGCACCGCCCCGCGGCCGGATTGCGGGCGGCTGACCGCCACGGTCGAAATCGTCGAACCCATGGGTGCGAACACCCTGGTCAATTTTCATCTCGGCGGGACGTCGCTGCTCGTGCGGCTCGACGGCTCCGCCGCCGAACGGCCGGGAGAAACGCTGGCTCTTGACGTGGACATGAACCGGGCCGTTCTCATCGACCCGGCGAGCGAGCACGTGGTGTGAGGCGCGACTGTGTCTGTCACCGATATAAAAGCCGCGCTCATTACTGAAGTCGAAAGGCTTGAAAATAGTTACGCTGTTTATGGTTTCATCAACCGTGAAAGGGATATCTACCCGATTGGCTCAGACACGAAAGTATTAAGCACCGTATTTGAGCTGATTAGTCGACCAGCAATCCACTCCATCGGAAAGGCTTTTGACTACGGCGTTGTAGAACCTACGGCTCAAAATCACTATCCAGACTTCACATTAATGCGGCAGTCGCAATGACGTAAAAAAGATAGCAGTTGACGTGAAAACCACCTATCGACATAACGTCAAGAATAAATTCAATTATACGCTGGGAAGTTACACAAGTTTTATTCGACCAGGAAACGAAAAGAAGAACATCGTCTTTCCTTTCAACGAATATGCGACGCATCTGGTGGTGGGCTTCGTCTATAACAGGATTGTCGGAAAGAAATTTGTATTGGAACATAAATATGCTCTGGACCAATTGCAGAACATACCCTTCCCCTTTGATAATGTAGAATTCTTCGTCCAAGATAAGTGGCGCATAGCAAGTGACAAAGCCGGTAGTGGTAACACTGCGAATATCGGCAGTATCTATGGGTTAATTGATGATTTTCGCAATGGAAATGGACCGTTTCAATCGGAAGAAGAATTTCTCGAGTATTGGCGACTACACGGACGAACCGCGGATACTCGCACGGATTTTTCGAACATTAGTGAGTTCCGCAGATTCAAACAACGTCAGTGATGGAATGGAAGGCTTACAAGGTAGAACCGCAGCGCCTTCGGAAACAACAACGACTTCCGTCATCTCATTGCGTAAGCTCTCCAGCGATCCCACGTGATAGAAGTGTGACATGGTATATTGCGGGAAACAGGAAAACCAACAATCTACATATGTATTCCTTCGGTATTTGTTTTCGAGCCATATAGACAATGCAAAGTTCGCCGACATATCGATTAGCGTCCTGGCCAACTCGTTGCCATCGTTGTCCGTGAAACCGTTATAGTAGTCGGTATGACGTCCGATATATGGCGGATCACAATAAACCATATCAGCAGGTTGTGCTTCTGCAAGCGCGGTGCGCCAGTCTTGAACGACGAATTGCCAGTCTTTGCCATCCATAACGGAACGTGCCCATTGGATCTGATTGACTATCTTCGTTATGAGAGCGGGGCGGAATCGTTCCGGCTTTCGGCAGAACGGCACATTGAAGCCACCAGTGCGGTTGAATCGCATCATCCCATTGAAGCAGGAACGACTCAAGAAGAGAAAATCTAGCGAATCGCCTGTCTCGTTGAATCGGTCTCTTACCGCATAATAATGACGCTCTCCTTTTTCAAGCAACAAAGCGCCCTCACGCCGCAAATACAGACGAACGATGTGACCGTTTATTATCCCTTTCTGGATGTTGCGATATAGATTGATGATGTGCTCGTTGGTGTCCGAAAGAATCGCTCTTTGAGGGGCGATGTTCAATGCGACAACGCCGGAGCCGAGAAAAGGTTCTATCCATCGCCCGTTTCCGCACCACCTGATCGAACGTGCTATGAGAGGAACGACCTTGGTTTTGATCCCTTGCGTTTTGATGGGAGGCGCCTTTGGGCGAATCTCGCAAGGTAGCAGGTCCATAGTCACTCGGCTTCATTGCCCTCGGGGCAATTGCTTCCTGGTGGACGGGCCGAACGCGGCCCTGGAAAGAAACCTGCGCCACTTTTGGATTCACGTCAAGCGGGAGGATGACAGCCTTCTTTTGGGTATCCTACCAGTCCGCCGAAAAGCGTGCCGGTGGAACGCGCACGGGCGGGCTCTCGCATAGGGAAGAATCAGTCGTTTACCCGCGCCTCCGCTTCGCGAGGAAGGCCGCCATCGCCTGCTGCGGTTCGCCCGAGCGCCAAGCTTCCGGCTGGAGCCGTAAGGCGGCCTCGAACGCGGCGTCGAATCCCGGCTGCGTGACTTCGCGGAGGCGCCGCTTGGTCAGCCGCATCGCGGCCGGCGGCTTCGCGGCGAGGGAACGGGCCGCCGCGACGGCCGCCGCGCGTACTTCCTTCTCCGGTACGAGCGCGTGGAAGAGCCCATGCGTGTGGCATTCCCTGCCGTCCATCAGCCGGCCGCTCAGCGTCAGCTCCACCGTGCGTGAATGGCTGAGATGGGCCGCCATCAGATGGGCGCCCAGCACGCTCGCCAAGCCCATGTCGATTTCCGGCTGCCCCATGCGTGCGCCCGCATGGCCGATGCGCAAATCGGCGAGCAGGGCGATCTGGTAGCCGGCCGCGGCGGCGACGCCGTTCACCGCCGCGACGCAGGGCTTGTCCAGCCCCCGGATCGACTCGTAGAAGGCGCGCAGCCAGACCAGCCATTCGCGCACGCCCGCCTCGTCGAACCCGCGCGTCAGCGCGAGGTCCATGCCGGCGCAGAAGGCCTTGTCGCCGGCTCCCGTCAGCACCACCGCGCCGCAATCCCCGTTCGCGTTGCAGGCGGCGAGCGCGGCGCGCGTCTCGTCGGCCATCGCGCGGTCGAGCGCGTTGCGCGCCGCCGGCCGGTCGAAGACGATCGTCGTCACCGGCCCTTCCCGCGCGACCTGGATGGTCTCTGGCACGGATGCGGTTCCTCCCGGTCGTTCGCCGTTCGCGCGGCCGGTCAACCCGTCGCCGCGAGCGTTCCGATCCCGGCGACGACGATCCCGACGCCCAGCCATTGCAGCGGGGCGATCCGCTCGCGGAGAAAGGCCCGCGCCAGCAGGATGGTCACCACCGTGTAGGCGGAGCTGGTGACGATCGCGAACTCGCCATTCTCGAAGGTGAGCCCGCCATAGACGAACACGTAGCCGGCGCTGTCCATCAACGCGAGGACGATGAGCAGCGGCCACGCTTTCACCGGCAGGCGCGGCGCCGTGCGCATGATCAGCATCCCGCCGGCCATGAGCGCGGCGCCGACGAGGCGCGCCGCCAGGAGCGTCTGCGCGAGTCCGTACCGCTCGATCGCCTGATCCGCGGCGACCAGGGCTACGGCGAAGGACAGCGCCGCACCGACCGCCATGAGGATCGCGCGCCGCAGCACCGCCGGCGCGTATTCCGGCCTGTCGCCGCCTTTGATTCGCGAGACCGCGAGGGCAACCAGCCAGATGCCGCCGAGGGTGGCGGCCATGGCGATCCAATGGGCGATCTCCGGGCGAGCGCCGAACGCGACCGTCATCGGCACGGCGAACGCCGGATAGCTCGCGACCATCGGCGAGCCGAGCGAGACCGGGCCGCGGGTCAGCGCGTCGAACAGCATCAGCGTCGCGACCAGGGTGGCGACGCCGTTGAGTGCCAGCAGCCAGAGCCCGGAGAGCTCCCAATGGAGGGCCGTGCCGTCCGCTACGACGTAGAGCCCGACGACGAGCCCGCCGATCGCCATGATGCCGAGGAGCGCCTGCGGGACCCCGACGGCCCGGCCGACGAACCGGGCGGTGAAATCGGAGACGCCCCAACTCGCCGCCGCGCCGACCCCCATGAGCGCCGCTCCGCCGATCACGGCGTGCACTCGAGCGTTCCGCGAGCGGACGTTCCGCGCACCGAAATCCGGAATTCCAAAAGCGACCGTCCCGCGCCGTGATGCCCGCTCTTGGGCACGCGATGGATATAACATAACATGTGGCGCGCCGCGATCGCCGGAACGGCAGGAAAGCGAATGGTGTCTCCGAGCAGCATCGGCCCCGCCTTTCACGGGAGCGGGCACGCGCATGGCGCCTGCATCGACGGCGCGCTCGCGCGGGCCGAAGAGGTCTGCCGCCGCCGCGGCGCGCGCCTGACGCCCTTGCGGCGCCGGGTGCTGGCGCTGGTGTGGCGCGGCCATCGCGCGGTCAAGGCCTACGACATCCTCGCCGCGCTCGGCGGCGGCCGCGGCGCGGTCAAGCCGCCGACGGCCTATCGCGCGCTCGACTTCCTGATGGCTCATGGCCTGGTCCACCGCATCGACAGCCTCAACGCCTTCGTCGGTTGTCCGCGGCCCGAACGAGGGCACAGCGCCCAGTTCCTCATCTGCGGCGGCTGCGGCGAGGTCTTGGAGATGGACGCCGCCGGGATCGAACGCGCCATCGCCGCCCGGGCCACCGACGCCGGCTTCGCGCTTTCCCGCAAGATCGTCGAACTGCACGGCACATGCCCGCAGTGCACGGCTTCGCCGCCCGGCGCCTGACGCGGCGGTCGCAGGGCGCGGCCGGTGCGCTCCTGGTCTCGGGGCAGGGCCTCGTCGTGCGCCGTGGCGGGCGCGCGATCCTGGACCGCGTGTCGATCGAGGTGAGGCGCCGCGAGGTCGTGAGCCTGATCGGGCCGAACGGCGCCGGCAAGACCACCGCGGTGCGCGCCTTGCTCCGCCTGATCCGGCCGGACGCCGGCGCGGTCCGGCACGCGCCGAGTGTCGTGGTGGGCTACGTCCCGCAGCGCATCGCGCCGGACACGCTTCTGCCGATCACCGTTCGCAGGTTCCTGGAGATGGCGCGGCGCCGCCGGCGCGCCGACCCGGCCGCGGCGCTCGCAGAGGTGGGCGCGGCGGGCGTCATCGGCCGGCAGCTGTGCGGCCTTTCGAGCGGCGAGTTCCGGCGCGTCCTGCTCGCCCGCGCCCTGCTGCGTGATCCGGACATCCTGGTCCTGGACGAGCCGGCCCAGCAGGTGGATTTCCGCGGCCAGCTCGCCATGTACGAATTGATCGGGCGGTTGCGGGATCGACACGGCTGCGGCGTCCTGGTCATCTCCCACGATCTTCACTTGGTCATGAGCGCGACCGACCGGGTGGTGTGCATCAACGGCCACGTCTGCTGCGCCGGAGAGCCGGAGGCGGTCGGCCGCCATCCCGAATACATCGCGCTGTTCGGCCCGCGCGCGGCCGATGCGCTCGCGGTCTACACCCATGCCCACGACCACGGCCACGGCCTCTCCGGCGCGGTGGTGCCGATCGACGCTGGCGGGCGCGGCGACGCGGTGTCCTGATGTTCGACGATTTTTTCGTCCGCGCCCTCGTCGGCGGCGTCGGCGTGGCGCTCGTGGCCGGACCGCTCGGCTGTTTCGTGGTCTGGCGGCGCATGGCTTATTTCGGCGATTCGGTCGCGCACGGCGCCCTCCTCGGCGTCGCTCTCGGCATCGCGCTCGGCATCGACCTCAACGCCGGCATCGTGATCGCCTGCGTGGCGTTCGCCCTGCTGTTTCTCCTGCTCGAGCGGCAGCGGCGGCTGGCCGCCGACACCCTGCTGGGGATTCTCGCGCATGGCGCGCTGGCGCTCGGCCTGGTCGCCCTTGGTTTCGTCGAGCTCGGGCGGGTGGATCTGATGGGTTATCTGTTCGGCGACATCCTCGCCGTCAACCGCACCGATCTGGTCTGGATCTACGGCGGCGGCGGCGGCGTCCTCGCGGCGACGGCGCTGCTCTGGCGCCCGCTTCTGGCGATCACGGTGAACGAGGAACTCGCGCGCGCCGAAGGGGTGCGGGTCGGCGCGGTGCGCTTCGCCTTCACCCTCCTGATCGCCCTGACGATCGCGATCGCCATGAAGGTCGTCGGGCTGATCCTGATCGTGTCCCTGCTGATCGTCCCGGCGGCGGCGGCGCGCCGCCTCGCCCGCTCGCCGGAGCAGATGGCGCTGCTCGCGAGCGCGGCCGGCGCGGCTTCGGTGGTCGGCGGCCTCCACGGCTCGCTCGCCTGGGACACGCCGTCCGGCCCGTCCATCGTGGTCGCCGCGCTGGCGCTGTTCGCACTCAACCTCTGCGTCGGCGCGGCGGGCGCCGTCCGCGTCGTTGCTTCGCGGCGGACGGGCGCTTAGCCTCGGGCCCGCCTCGTGAGACCGGAGAAGGTGCCGATGGCGGCGAACGCCGACATGGCCCGGCAGGTGATCGAGCGGCTTCGCTTCGACGCGGCCGGTCTGGTGCCCGCGGTCGCGCAGGCGCATGAATCGCGCGACGTGCTGATGCTCGCCTGGATGAACGCGGAAGCGGTGCGCGAGACGCTGGCCACCGGCTTCGTCTGCTACTGGTCGCGCTCCCGCAAGCGGCTCTGGCGCAAGGGGGAGAGCTCGGGCCACGTCCAGCGTCTGGTCGAGCTGCGCTTCGATTGCGACGCCGACGCGGTCCTTCTGCTGGTCGAGCAGACCGGCCCGGCCTGCCACACCGGGCGCCCCGCCTGCTTCTTTCACGCGGCGCGCGACGGCGGCATCCGCATCATCGCCGCGCCGGCCGCGGCTTCGGCGTAACCGGGCGGGAGCGAGCCGCGCGGCGGACCGAATGCAAGGCCGAGGCGGGGGAGGCGCAACGGATCGGCTTTCGGTGAGGAGCGATGCGGCAGCATGGGCGGCGTGGGCGGCGAAATGTCGTTTGACAGACGCCGGGGCGCCGCCTACCGTGCTGCGATCGGGGTGCGAAGCCATAGCCGGGGTAGAGGCAGTGGATCGGGTATTAGGGTTTCACAGCAGCCTGCATGTATGATCAATGCGGGGAGGTGATTCTGGCATGTCGCCTTCGATCACCCCTAAACCAGAGGAGATTCGCGATGATGAATTCGTGCAATGTTTGGAGGTTGCATATTAAGACCGATGGTGATCGGCCTCACGACTTTTGCATTAGAAGAAACATTCTGGGAGTAGGCTGGCCCGTAAAGACAGGCAAAGATAATTTAGACTGGGGCAGCTACCGCGATCTGGGCGTGGAAGAATACTACAACAATGATGATCGTAGTTGGTGGCCTGCGGTTCGTGCTATTTATGAGAGAATGGCGATCAATGACCTTTGCTGGAGTAGAAGCCCGAGTGGTATTTATTATCTTGGAAGAATACTAGGTACCGCTTCATATTGTGCTACCCCTGAGCACATAAAGGAAGATGTCGTCAACATCCGAAAGTGCGATTGGAAGAAGATTGAATCGATAGACTTGGTTCCAGGTAAAGTTGTCGCATGTTTTCGACCGAGAAGAACTGTCCAGATGATTGGTGACGACAAGGCGGGAGTGTATTCCCGATATCTGTGGAACAAGCTTTCGGATCAACAAACTTATGAAATCGAGCACCTGGACTCCGCAGATATTTTCATGATGCTCGATGATGAGGAGACGGAAGATTTGCTTCTCCTCTACCTTCAAACAAAGGGCTGGCATGTAATACCCAACTCGCGTAAAAAAGATACGATGCGCTACGAATTTTTCATAGTCAATCCACAAAGCGGAGAAAAAGGTATAACGCAAGTCAAGACAGGAAACTCTGTCATTAACAGAGGAGAATTACAACTGTACTACAGTAATATGAAGGTGTTTCTCTTTCAGCCGCAAAATATCTATGAAGGCCCTACTTCTAAAAATATAACTTGCATTACTAAGAAGGAACTTTTGGAATTTTTGGAAGACTCTATTGTGCACACATGGATTCCCGAATGGCTTCGTACGAAATGGGAAATAGTAACCGGTGTTTGCACCACTTGAGAATCCCTCACAATAAACCACATCCAGCGGCCCGTGACGGTGAGCAGACGCTCGAAGAAAACTCTTCGGTGAACGTGGTTCTTCGGGAATACCCGGAGGATCCAGGACGTGCGGGGCGGTGATAGTGTGCGCTCCCTCTACGCAAGCGCGTATCGTCCGCGCCGGCCTTTCGACGGAGGAGGAAATGACCGCGTCCGCGGCGCCGCCCGAGGCCGAACCGGCCCTGCGCACCCTCGCCATGCCCGCCGACGCCAACGCCAATGGCGACATCTTCGGCGGCTGGGTGCTGGCGCAGATGGACCTCGCCGGCGCCGTGCCGGCGCTGGACCGCGCCGAGGGCCGGGTCGTCACGGTCGCGGTCGAGGCGATGCGGTTCCACGCGCCGATCGCCGTCGGCGATCTCGTGACCTGTTACGCGCGCGTGACCCGGAGCGGCCGGACCTCCATCACCGTCGCCATCGAGACCTGGGCGCGGCGGCGCTCGACCGGCGCGGAGATCAAGGTCACGGAAGGCACCTTCGTCTACGTCGCCATCGACGAAAACGGCCGGCCGCGGGCGTTGCCGGCGGGCGGTGAAGCCGGCGCGCCCGGTGCGCGGCGCGCGAGGCTCGGTTAGGGTTGCCGGATGGGGACGGGGAGGCGCGCCATGAGGATTTCGTGCGAGGGGCGACGGGCGGTGGTCACCGCCGGGGGTTCGGGCATCGGGCGGACCATCGCCGAGACCCTCGCGGCCAACGGGGCGGCGGTGTTCACCTGTGACGTGGACCGCGACCTCGTCGCGGCGGCGGAAGGCGCCGGAATCGGCGCGGTCGTGGCGGATGTTGCCGATCCCGCGGCCGTCGACCGGCTGTTCGAGGCGGCGGAAACGGCGATGGGCGGCGTCGACGTCCTGATCAACAACGCCGGGATCGCCGGCCCGACGGCGCGAATCGAGGAGATCGCGCCCGCCGACTGGGACCGCACGATCGCGGTCAACATCTCGGGCCAGTTCTATTGCGCCCGTCGCGCCGTCCCCCCGATGCGGCGGGCGGGCCGCGGGACCATCGTCAACATCTCCTCGACCGCGGGCCGGCTCGGCTTCCCGCTGCGCGTCCCTTACGCGGCCTCCAAATTCGCGATCACCGGCCTGACCAAGACCCTCGCCCTGGAGCTCGGCCCCGCCCATATCGGCGTCAACGCCATCCTGCCGGGCTACGTTCTCAACGCGCGCGGCGAGCGGGTGATCCGCGCCAAGGCCGAGGCCGCCGGGCGCACGGTGGAGGAGATGAAGGCGGCCGTCCTCGGCAACATCGCCATGCGGACCGGCGTCACCGAACGGGAGATCGCCGATCTCGCGCTCTACCTCTGCTCCGAGGCGGGGCGCCATATCTCCGGCCAGCTTCTCGGAATCGACGCGGGCTTCGAGACCTATATGGGGATGGACGATCTCGACGCCGCCGCCCGCCGATGATCGTGCTGTTCACCGATTTCGGGCCGGGCGGCCCCTATGTCGGGCAGGTCAAGGCGGTGCTTGCGCGGGACGCACCCGGCGTCCCCGTGGTCGATCTCGTGGACGACCTGCCGCCCTGTGATCCGGCGCCCGCGGCCTATCTGCTGGCGGCGCTGGCGCCGGCGTTCCCGCGCGGATCGGTCTTCCTCTGCGTGGTCGATCCGGGCGTCGGCGGCGCCCGGGCGCCGGTCGCCCTCGATGCCGGCGGGCGTTGGTTCGTCGGCCCCGACAACGGCCTCCTCGCGCTCGCCGCCCGCCGTTCCGAAGCCCCGCGCTGGTTCGCCATCGACTGGCGCCCGGCGGTGCTGTCCGCCTCCTTTCACGGGCGCGACCTCTTCGCGCCCGTCGCGGCGCGGCTCGCGCGCGGCGACGCCTCTCCCGGCGAGCCGGTTCCCGGTGGGGCGACCCTCGGCGCGCTGCTCGACGCCGCGCGGACGGTCGGCGGCGACTGGCCGGACGACCGCCCGGCCGTCGTCTATGTCGATTCCTACGGCAACGCCATGACGGGGTTGCGCGCCGCGCGGCTTCCCGCCGATGCCGTGCTCGCCGCCGCCGGTCGTCGCCTGCGGCGCGCCCGTACCTTCTCCGACGTCCCGCCGGGTGCGGCCTTCTGGTACGAGAACGCCAACGGGCTGGCCGAGATCGCCGTCAATCGCGGCGCCGCCGCCCGCGCGTTCGGGCTGCGGGTGGGGACGCCGGTCCGGGCGGAATGACGCGCTGGCGCCCCAACGGCGACCAGATCCGCGCCGGGGCGCTCGCCGACGCGGACCTCTCCCGCTTCGACCTGCGCGGTTTCCGCTTCCGCCAGGCGGACCTGCGGAACGCGACCTTCGCGGGCAGCGACCTGCGCGCGGTCGACCTGTGGGCCGCCGACCTCACGGGCGCCGACCTGACTGCCGCGAACCTGCGCCTCGCGACCTTGAAGGGCGCGCTCCTCGGCGGGGCGCGGCTCGGCGGCGCCGACCTCTGGAGCGCCGACCTCAAGGTCGCCGACCTCGGACGCGCCGTGCTCGCGCGATGCAACCTCGCGCAGGCCGAACTCGCCGGCGCCCGATGCAGGGGCGCGGATTTCAGCGGCGCCGAACTCTATTGCGCCGACCTGCGCCTGGCCGATCTGGCCGGCGCGAATTTCGGCCAGGCCGATGCGCGTCTCGCCAAGCTGGAGGAAGCGGTGCTGGCCGAAGCCAATCTGCGCGCGGCCAACTTCTCCGGCGCGAGCTTCAAACGCGCGCGCTTGGCCGCCGCCGATCTGGCGAACGCCTGCCTGCGCGAGGCGAACTTCCGCGAGGCGGACCTGACGCGCGCCGATTTCCGCGGCGCGGAGGTGGCGGACGCCTTCTTCGGCCAGGCCACCCTCGACGCCACGGCGATGCCGGACGGCACCCTCGAATCGGCCGGCCTGCGCCACTGGCCGCGGGAGGCGTGAGCCCCGGTCAGGGGCCCAGGTCGACGATCGCGGCCACCGGGCCGCCGCCCTGCGGGCCCTGGTGCATCGCGTCCACCGAGACGAAGACGGCGGGATCACCGATCGCCGCCGCCGCGACACCGCCGACGGCGCCCTTGGCGTGGCGGTGGTGGTGGACGTCCGAATCGTCCAGCATGATCTGGCGGCGCCCGCGCAGCCTGGCGGTCCGGTCCGCCTCGCACTTGATGAAGCAGTTGACGAGCCGGCCGCCGAGATCCGCGGCGCGCGGGCGTCCGGGCAGCGCGAGGCCGGCATCGCGAATCGCGTCGTAGATGCCGTCGACGTCAAGGGCGTCGCGCATCACGCCGTGACCGATGCGGTAGCGCCCGCCCGCGCCCGGCGCGTTGCCGAACAACACGATCTGCCCGCGGTCGAGCTCGACGCCCGACGAGCAGGAGGCGACGGAGGAATAGAGATCGAGATCGCGGCAGACGTCCTCCTCCCGCAGCCCGGCCACCTCGCCCAACGCGACGGCGATGCCGAGGCCGGCGGTGCCGTTGGAGACGCCCATCGATTCGTGCACCGCGCAGGCCACGCTCGCGCCCCGCCCGTGCGCCTCGCGGACGGTGTCGATGGTGAGCAGCGGCGTCTTGGTCTGGACGTAGTGCACGTCCGCGGGGTCGTCGATGCCGGCGTCCGCCATCGCCGCGCGCACGGCCTCAGCGATCTTCTCGACCATCGCCAGACGCCCGATGTCCTCGGGCCGGATCGGCGCGCTCATCGCCGTTCCCATGGCGAGGCGGAGGGCGGCGGCGGGGCCGGCTCCGTCGTCGCGCGCGAAGACGGTGGCATGCGGCGTGATCACGCCGTCGCAGCCGCCGGACCAGACCATGGGGACGGCGCCGACTTCGGCTTCCGCGCGCGCGCCGCGCCGCGCGAGGACGCCGCGGAAGGCGGCGTCGGACAGGATGCGGGTGAAGTCGTTGACCCCGCCGTTACCCTCCGTCTTGCCGATCACGGCGACCACGGAATCCGCCGTCATGCGGCCCGAGTCGATCAGCGCCTCGAGGCCGGAAGCGTCGGAGACGGAGGCGATCTCGACCTTCGCGACGTCGATGGCCATGGGTCAGGACCAGGCCGTCACGCGCCGGGTCACCGTCTCCGCGACGACGCGGCCGCGCTTGACGACGTGCCTGCGGTCGGCCTGCCGCGTGAGCGCGTCGAGCGGGTCCGCCGCGTCGATGACGACGAGATCGGCGACGCAGCCGGGTTCCGCGCCGTAGTCGGACAGCCCCATGACCCGCGCGGCGGCGTGCGTCTGCATGGCGAAGACGGTCTCGATCTCGTCGGGCTGGCTCATATGTGCGACATGGCTGGCGAGGAGCGCGACCTCCAGCGGATCGCCCCGCCCGAACGGATAGAAGGGGTCGCGGATGCAATCCTGCCCGCAGGAGACGTTGACCCCGGCCGCCAGCAGTTCCTTCACGCGGGTGATGCCGCGCCGTTTCGGCTGCGGGTCGTCGCGGCCCTGGAGCATCAGGTTGGTCGGCGGGTTGACGATCATGTGCAGCCCGGCCGCGCGCACGCGCTCGATCACCCGCTCGGCGTAATCCTCGTCGTAGCCGGCGAGGGCGCAGGTATGCCCCGCCGTGACCCGCCCTTGCCAGCCGTTCTCGATGGTTCCCTCGGCCAGCATCTCCAGGGTCTTCGCGTCCGGATCGTCGGTCTCGTCCACGTGCATGTCGATGTCGGCGTCGTGGTGGCGGGCGACCTCGAAGGCGAAGGCGACATGCCGGGCGCTGTCCCGCCGGTCCTTCTCGTTGAACGGCATCCCGCCCACGACGTCGGCGCCGGCCTCCATCGCCCGCCACATCAGGTCGTCGGTGCCCTTCTCCTTGAAGATGCCTTCCTGCGGGAAGGCGACGATCTGGAGGTCCGCGATGTCGCGGGTGCGCCGGCGCGCCTCGAGCACGCCTTCGAGCGGGCGCAGGCCGCCGATGCCGTCCACGTCCACATGGCTGCGGAAGCGCGTCACGCCGTTGGCGACGGCGGCGCGGATCGTCCGCGTCGCGCGGGCGGCGATCTCCTCCACCCGATAGGCCCGCTTGCGCTCCCAGACGATTTCGATCGCCTCGGCGAGGGTTCCCGACGAGTTGGTCCTCGCGTCGTCGTTGATCTGCGCCTTGTCGAGGTGGATGTGCGGCTCCAGGAAGCCCGGCACGCAGAGGCGGCCGCCGGCGTCGATGGTCTCGTCGGCCCGCGCCGCGCCGCCTTCGGGCGGGGCGACGAAGCGCCCGTCCCTGATCAGGAGGTCGCGCGGCGCCGTCTCGGGCCAGACGCGCGCGTTGGCGATCGCCAGATCGACCCGGCCAGCGGTCATCGTCCGCCCCGCTCCTTCTCCGCGCCTTTGCGCGCCGACCGTAGCAGTGCCGCCGCCGGCGCTCCAGGCCGCCGGGGCGCCGGTCAGGGGCGGCGGGGCGATGGCGCCGCGGCGTCGGCGAGGCGCGCCAGCGTCTCGTCACGGCCGAGCGCCGCCATGACCGAGAAGATCCCGGGCGAGGCGTCCGAGCCCGTCAACGCGGCCCGCAGCGGCTGCGCGACGACGCCGAGCTTGACCGCCTCGCGCCGGGCGAAGGCGCGCACCGCCTCCTCCAGCGCGGAAGCGTTCCAGTCGGCGAGCGGGCACAGCGCCGCGCCCAGGCCGGCGAGGCGGGCGCGCGCAGCGCCATCCAGCAACCGCGCCGCCTTCGGGCCCGGCGTCAGGGGGCGCTCGGCGACCAGGAACGCCAGCTTGTCGGCGAGTTCGACGAGCGTCTTCGCCCGCGGCTTGATCTCCGGCAGCAGGGCGGCGACGCGGCGGCGCCCGCTTGCGCCGGAGGCCGCCGGGTGGCGCGCCGCCAGCCGCGCCAGGGCGTCGGCCAGCAGGTCCGCATCGGCGCTTTCCCGGATGTAATGGCCGTTCAGGTTGCGCAGCTTCTCCGCATCGAAGCGCGCGGCGCCCCGGTTCACCCCGTCCAGGTCGAACCATTCGACCGCCTGCGCGGTGTCGATGATCTCGTCGTCGCCGTGGCTCCAGCCCAGCCGCAGCAGGGCGTTGCGCATCGCGGCGGGCAGAATGCCGCCCTCGGCGTAGGCCGCGACGGCGAGCGCGCCGTGTCGCTTCGAGAGCTTCGCTCCGTCCGGGCCGTGGAGCAGCGGGATATGGGCATAGACCGGCGGCTCCCAGCCCAGGGCGCGGAAGAGCCGGGTCTGGCGGAAGGCGTTGGTGAGGTGGTCGTCGCCCCGGATGGCGTGGGTGATCCCCATGTCGTGGTCGTCCACCACCACCGAGAGCATGTAGGTGGGCGTGCCGTCGGCGCGCAGCAGCACCATGTCGTCGAGCGTTTCGTTCGCGACCGTGACGGGGCCTTGCACCATGTCGTCGATCGCGGTCTCACCCTCCCGCGGCGCCTTGAACCGGAGCGTCGGCGCGATGCCCGGCGGCGCCTGCGCGGGGTCGCGGTCGCGCCAGCGCCCGTCGTAGCGGACGGGGCGCCCGCCCGCCCGCGCCGCCTCGCGCATCGCCGCCAGTTCCCCGGGCGTGCAGTAGCACCGGTAGGCCTTGCCCGCGGCGAGGAGGTCCCGCGCGGCGCGGGCGTGGCGCTCCCGCCGCTCGGACTGGCGCACAATCGCGCCGTCCCAGTCGAGGCCGAGCCACGTCAGGCCGTCCACGATCGCGGCGACCGCCTCGGGCGTCGAGCGTTTGCGGTCGGTGTCCTCCAGGCGCAGGCGGAAGGCGCCGCCGTGGTGGCGGGCGTAGAGCCAGTTGAAGAGGGCCGTCCGCGCGCCCCCGAGATGCAGCATCCCGGTCGGCGACGGGGCGAAGCGGGTGACGACGCCCATGTGTTTCTCACCCCTCGCGGAAGGCGTTAGGGTTGCCTCAGGACGGCATCGGTCGAGCCTTTATCACATCGGCCGGCGGGGCGCGAAGGGCCGCCGCCGGCGCGGTCGGGCGCGCGGGAAAGCGAATGGCGGTCGCGGCGGAGCGGGAAGGGACCGCGTTCGGGGACCACGCGACCGGTTGGGGGGCTTCCGCCTGGGCCGCCGAGCGCAACCGGCTGTTCCTCTGGGTGCCGGTGCTCTTCGGTGCCGGCGGCGGGCTCTACCTGACGCTGCCGGTGGAACCCATCGGCTGGATCGCGCCCCTGGCCGCCGCGGTCTTCACGCTCGGCGCGGCGCTGCTGCGGAACCGCCCGACGCCGGCCCTGGGGCTGGCGGCATTGGCCGTGCTCGCGGCGGGAGTCGGCGCCGCCGACTGGCGGACCGAGCGGGTGCGCGCGCCGGTGCTCGCCGCGCCGATCGGCCCGACCGGGGTCTCCGGGCGGGTGGTCTGGGTCGGCGCCGGCGAGGGCGCGCGGCGCTACCTTCTCGACCACGTCGAGATCGAAGGGCTCCGGCCGGAGGAAACGCCGGAACGGGTGCGGATCAGCGCGCGCGGCGCGAGCGATGCCGTGCTCCCCGGAACGTGGCTTCGCGCGTTCGCCAGCTTGCGCCCGCCGCCGCTCCCGGTGGAGCCCGGCGCCTGGGATTTCGCGCGGCGGGCGTGGTTCCAGCGCCTGGGCGCCATCGGCTTCTCCCTGGGCGCGCCGACGCCTGTCGCCGCGCCTGCGGGCGAGAGCGACGGCGGGCCGCTCGCGCTCCTCTCGTCGATCCGCCACGCGGTTTCGGCGCGCGTCCTCGCGGGGGCGACGGAATCGGCCGGCCCCCTCGCGGCGGCGCTGCTCACCGGCGACCGCAGCGCCATCGAAAAGCCGGTCCTGCAGGCGATGCGGGATTCCGGCATCGCCCATCTCCTGGCCATCTCGGGTCTCCATGTGAGCCTCGTCGCGGGCCTGATCTTCATTGCCGTGCGCTTCCTGCTGGCGCTCGTCGAGCCGGTCGCGCTGCGCTATCCGATCAAGAAATGGGCGGCGGCCAGCGCGCTGATCGGCGCGGCGGCGTATCTCCTGCTTTCCGGCATGAGCGTGCCGACGCAACGCGCCTTCGTCATGGTCGGGTTCGTGCTGCTGGCCGTCATGCTGGACCGGACGAGCCTGTCGATGCGCCTGATCGCCTGGGCGGCGCTGGTGGTGCTGGCGATCGCGCCCGAGAGCGTGTTGGGCCCGAGCTTCCAGATGTCCTTCGCCGCGGCGACCGCCCTGATCGCGACCTACGAGGCGGCGCGCGAGCCTCTCGCCCGTCTCGCCGCCCGTGGCGGGCTGGCGTGGCGCCCGTTCGTTTACGGCACCGGCATCCTCCTGACCTCCCTGGTCGCCGGCCTTGCGACCGGCCCTTTCGCCGTTTACCACTTCAACCGGTTCGCCGATTACAGCCTGCTGACCAATCTCGGCGCCGTGCCGATCACCGGCTTCTGGGTCATGCCGTGGGGCCTCGTCGCGCTCCTCCTCGTGCCCTTCGGCTTCGAGGGGCTGGCGCTCGCGCCGATGGGCTGGGGGATCGACGCGATCGTCTGGATCGCGCGACGGGTCGCGGCGCTGCCCGGCTCGGTGTCGCTGGTTCCGGCGATGCCGGCGGCGGCGTTGATCGCCATCTCCGTCGGCGGCCTGTGGCTCTGCCTCTGGCGCGGGCGCTGGCGCCTTCTCGGAATCGCGGCGATCGCCGGCGGCGTGCTGGTGGCGGCCCTCGACCGGCGCCCGGACATCCTGGTGGACGGAGACGCGCGGGTGGTGGCGGTGCGCGGCGAGGACGGGAATCTCTGGCTGTCCACGCGCCGGCGCGGGCGCTTCGTCACGGACGTCTGGCTGCGCCGCGACGGGCAGGCGGAGCGGCTGACCTGGGCCGGCGACGGCGCCGACGCTTCAGGCGTCCGCTGCGACGCGCTCGGCTGCGTTCAACGGCGCGGCGGGCGGACGATCGCGCTGGTGAACGATCCGCGCGCGCTCGCGGAGGATTGCCGCCGCGCCGCCCTCGTGGTCGCCACCGTCCCCGTCCGGGACCTGTGCCGGGGGCCCGAAACCGTGGTGGATCGCTTCGACCTGTGGCGCGACGGCGGCCATGCGATCCGGCTCGAGCCGGGCGGCGCGCGCGTCGAGAGCGTGGCCTCCCGGCGCGGCGCGCGGCCGTGGGTCTTGCGGCGCCCGCAGGCGCGGGCGACTCAGTAGCGGCGGATGATGCCCCGCAACTGGCCCTGCACCTTGACCCGGCCGGGGCCGAAGATGCGCGTCTCGTAGCGCTTGTTCGCCGGCTCGAGGGCGATCGACTCGCCCTTGCGGCGCAGCCGCTTCAGCGTCACCTCGGTATCGTCCACCAGGGCGACGACGATCGAGCCGTTGTCGGCCGTCTCGCCGCGTTCGATCACCGCCGTGTCGCCGTCGAGGATGCCGGCATCGACCATCGAGTCGCCGTCGACCTCGAGGGCGTAGTGCTCGCCGGCGCCCAGCATCCCGCCGGGGACGTCGATATGGTTGCCCTCGTCGCGCAGCGCCTCGATCGGCATCCCCGCCGCGATGCGGCCGTAGAGCGGCAAGGTCACGCTCGCCTGCTCGTCGCCCGCGCGGACGCCGCCGCGCCCGGCGCGGAAATCGCCCTCGATCACGCTCGGGTTGAAGCCCGCGCCCTGCTGCGGCCGCTCGTCCTTCGGCGCGTGGGAGGGCGGCAGCCGCAGGACTTCCAACGCCCGCGCCCGGTGTCGCAATCGCCGCAGGAAGCCGCGTTCCTCCAGCGCCGTGACGAGCCGGTGGATGCCGGACTTGGACTTGAGGTTGACCGCCTCCTTCATCTCCTCGAACGAAGGCGCCATCCCGCGCTGGTTGAGATAGGAATCGATGAACAGCAGAAGCTCCAGTTGTTTCTTGGTCAGCATCGAACCTCCCCCTCGATTCGAACGAAAGCGCAACCGCGGGGTCGTTCTAGGTTGGTTCGCCGATGATGTCAACAACCCTGCAGATCCCGGGCATAGGCTTCAGGCATTCGCCTGTCCGGCGCGTCTCCTTGAACTCGAGCCGCGGGCCTTCGCCTTCTTCGACGAGCGCCGCGAGCGCCTCGTCGTCGAGTCTCGGGGATTCCATCGTCGCGCGCGTGTGCCGTCCGTGCGGGGCGAGTCACGCCGGGCAGCGGGTGAGGAGCGTTCCGCGCGCATCGAAGCGCAGCGGCTCCGCAGGGCCGCGCACCTCCCCCGCGCCGTCGAGCTCTTCGGCGAGCGACGGCGATACCAGGATCGTGTCGAGATGGAGGGTGGAGCGGATCAGGCAAAGCCGCGCATCCCCCCCGTCGAGGCGCCAGCAGGTGCCGACCGCCGCCTGCAGGGCCGCCCGGTCGTTCGCCAGCACCGCCGGAATGCGCACCCGCTCCGTGAAGGTCGCGGTGCAGGCGTTCATGTACATGGCGTAGAGGTCGAGGGAATCGGCCGCGTCCTTGGTCATGAAGTCGGCCGCGCCGACGCCCAGGCCGTTGCCGCGGGTCTCCTCCGTCAGCCCGAGCACCACCAGCTTGTGGATCGTCGGGGCCGGCGGATTGGCGCGTCCGCGGATGTCGTGGCGGGCGGTGACCGCCGGGTCCATGCCCGTCCCGGAGATGTTCTTGCCGAGCCGTTCGACGGCCAGCACGTCGATCTGCGCGAAGGGCAGCCGGGGGATGTTGCCCTTGGCCTGTCGCAGCAGGCGGGCGTCGGTCTCGTAGAACGCCTCCGGCTCGGCGCCCTCGACGAGGGCCGCCTCCCGCTCCGCGTTCTCCACGATGGCGAGGCCGTAGGCGATCGGCGCGGCGTCGATGGCGATGCGCGCCCATTCGGGCAACACCTCCAGGTAGCCGCGGGCGCCGAGCTTGTGCACGAAGCGCGCGCCCTCCGCCTTGCCGAGGCCGATGGCGACCATCTTGGTCAGGCCGCTCTCCACCTCCCGGTCGAACGAGGTGTGCGACTTGACCCTGTTCACGATCAGCACCGCGTCCGCCTCCGCGGCGCGACGGTCGAAGCAGACGGGCACGCCCGCGCGCGTGGTGCCGAGCCGCGTGACCTCCATGCCGGCCTCGACCGGGCAGCCCATCGCCTCGGGCGTGTAGCCGAGCTCGGCCAGGAGCCGCGCCTGCCCGGCGGCGGTGGCGCCGCCATGGCTGCCCATCGCCGGCACGATGAAGGGCGCGAGACCGCGCGCCTTGAGCCAGGCGACCGAGGCCGCGACCACCGCCGGTTTGCTCTTGATGCCGCGGCTCCCGCAGGCCACCGCCACCCGGGCGCCGGCCGGCAGCGCCGCCAGCCGCCGCGACTCGTCGAGGGCGGCGCGGGCGGCGGCGGCCGGGTCCGCCAGCGCCGGCGCTTCCGGATGGCGCAGCGCCGCCGGCATCACCGGCGGCAGCGCCTGATCCTCGAACTGGGGCAGCGCGATGGCGGGAAAGGTCGGGCTCGGCGTGTTCTGCATGAAGGCTTCCTGCGACGAACGGATCACCCAGGGTAGCATGACGGGGGCCGCGCGGTTCAGCCGCCGGGTTTGATCCCGGTGGCGATGCGGGTGTGGACGGCGAGATGGAGCGTGTCGTCCTGCCGGTAGCGGCGGAAGCCGGCGGCGACGGCCTCTTCGAGGGCGCGGCGTTCGGCCTCGGGCAGGCCATCGAGGGCGCGGCCGAAGGCCATGTCGAATTGCGGCCGCCAGAAGGGCGCGTCGGCCGGCAGCCGGGGGGCGAAACGCACCGCGCGCTCCTCCACCTCCGCCAGACCGCCGACTTCCAGCGCCGCGCGCAGGGCGCCGGGGGCGCCGAGGGCGAAGGGGCGGACGAAATCGATCGCCTCGATCGAAGCGAGCGGCCCCAGCACCGCTTCGGCGGCTTCCGCGAAGACGGCGAACATCGTGGTGTCGTCGCGCGGCCCCCAGACGAGCCAGGCCGCGCGCCCGCCGGGCTTCAGCACGCGACGCGCCTCGGCCACCGCCGCCGCCGGCGCCGGGCAGAACATCAGGCCGAAGCGGCAGACCACCCGGTCGAACGCGCCGTCGGCGTCGGGCAGGGCCCGCATGTCGGCCGTCCGGAATTCCACGTTGCGGAGCCCCCGGGCCGCGGCGCGGCGGCGGGCGCCGAGCATCATCTCCGGCACGAGGTCGGTGGCGAAGACCCGGCCGTCCGCCCCGACCAGTTCCGCCATGCCCAGTGCCGGTTCGCCCGCGCCGGTGGCGATGTCGCAGACCCGCTGCCCCGGGGCGATGGCGGCGGCCTCGATCAGCGGCGCGTTCAGGCGGGCCGCCTGCTCGGCGATCTCGTCCGCCCGCCTGTCCCAGTGGCGCCCGCGCGCGGCCCAGTCGGCGCGCACGCGCTCGGTCTCCCGCCGGACAGCCTCTTCGTCCATGGCGCCGCACTCTCCCCGGCGGGGCGGCGGAATTCAAGGCTCGCACAGGCCACCGACGCCCGAAAAATCGCGGCGGCTTTGTTGTAGACTAGCCATGCGCCGCGACCGGCGGAGAGGGCAGTGCTGGAACTCGGGCTGGTGCTCGGCTATTCGGGCCAGGACTTCGCCATCGACATCGATCTGATCCGCGAGGCGGAGGCGCTGGGTTACCGTTCGGTCTGGACCTCCGAAGCCTACGGCTCGGACGCCGCCACCCCCGCCGCCTGGATCCTGGCGCGGACCGAGCGGCTGACCGTCGGCACGGCGCTCATGCAGATGGCGGCGCGCACGCCGGCCTGCGCCGCCATGACGGCGCTGACCTTGCAGGCGCTCTCCGGCGGGCGCTTCGTCCTCGGCGTCGGCCCCTCGGGGCCGCAGGTGGTCGAGGGCTGGCACGGCACGGCCTACGGCAAACCCCTGGAGCGGCTGCGCGAATACGTCTCCATCGTGCGTGCGATCGTGGCCCGCGAGGCGCCGGTGGTCCACGAGGGCGCCCACTACAGCCTGCCCTATCGCGGCCCCGGCGCGAGCGGGCTCGGCAAGCCGCTGAAGAGTATCCTCCACGCCCGCCACCCGCTGCCGATCTACACCGGCGCGGTGACTCCGGCCGGCCTGCGGCTCGCGGGCGAGATCGCCGACGGGTTGTTCCCGCTCTTCATGATGCCGGAGCGGGCGGCCGTCTATACGGAACCGCTGGCGGAAGGCTTCCGCAAGGCCGGCCACGGCGCGCGCCGCGCGGGCTTCGCCATCGCCCCCTTCGTCGATGTGCGCATCGCCGACGACCACGGGGCGGCGTTGCACGGGGTGAAGCGTTCGCTCGCCCTCTACATCGGCGGCATGGGCGCGCGCGGCCGCAACTTCTACGCCGACTACGCCCGCCGGCTCGGCTTCGGCGCCGCCGCCGCCCGTATCCAGGCGCTCTACCTCGCCGGCGACAGGGAGGGCGCGGCGCGGGCGGTGCCGGACGAGCTCGCCGACGGGGTCGCCCTGGTGGGGCCGCGGAAGCACGTCCGCGCGCGCCTCGCCGCGTGGAAGGCGGCGGCGGCGGAAGGCGCGGTGACGGCGCTCCTGCTCTCCGGCGCGGGCCGCGCGGAGCTCCGCTTCGTCGCCGAGGAATTGCTGTAGCGCCGCCGGGGAGAGCCATCGTGGAGTTCTGGTACGGTCTTTACGGGATGCAGAGCCCGCGGGTCCACCCGCGCGCGTGGGCCGGGCTCTACGGCGAGGTCGTGGAGCACGCGGCGCGGGCGGAGGCGCTGGGCTTCGACAGCTTCTGGCTCACCGAGCATCATTTTCTGGTACGACGGCTACTGCCCGGCGCTGCCGCCGGTGCTCGCCGCGCTCGCGCGCCGGACCTCGCGGATCGGCATCGGCACGGGCTGCTCGCTCCTCGGCCTCCACGACCCGCTGCGCGACGCCGTGGACAAGGCCTCCCTCGACGTGCTCTCCGACGGGCGCCTGATCCTGGGCCTCGCGCCCGGCTACCGCGTCGAGGAGTTCGAGGGCCTCGGCATCGCGAAGAAGACCCGCGGCAAGCGCTTCTACGAGGCCATCGCGGTGATGAAGAAGGCATTCTCCGGCGAGCGCTTCAGCCACCGGGGTGAATTCTTCGACTACCGCGACCTGCGTCTGGAACCCGCGCCCCTCCAGCGCCCCCATCCGCCGATCTGGGTGGGCGCCAACCGCTCCCCCGCGCAGGCGCGCAACATCGGCCGCAACGGACTCGGCTTCCGGGAGGGCCCCTCCATGAGCCTGGAGACGTTCCGGGCCAACGCCGCCGCCTACAGGAAGGCCGCGCGCGAAGCCGGCGTGCCCGAGAGCGACGTCAAGGTGGCGCTGTTCCGCGACGTCTGCATCGCCGAGACCCGCGAGGAAGCGGAGCGGATCATGCACGAGGACCTGCTGCCGATGTACGAGGAGCAATACGTCGCCTACGGCTACGTCCCCAAGGCGACGGGCGGGCGGCGGGCGCGAGGGCTTCGCCGCCTTCGGCGTGCCCCACGAGGAGCGGATGCCGCGCTTCGCGGAAGCCATCGACTTCATCCGCCGTGCCTGGACCCACGACGCCTTCGCCTATGGCGGGCGCTATACGCGCTTCCCCGCGACGGCGGCGGAGAACCTGGAACGGCCGTTCGAGGCGGAACCCTACGTCACGCCGTTCCGCCTGCCCTGGGAGCGGGCGGGGGTCGAAACCACCCATCTCGCGGTCACCCCGCGGCCGGTGCAGATTCCCCATCCGCCGGTCTGGATCGAGGCGGACGGGCCGGAGGCCGTGGCCCTCGCGGCGCGCATCGGCTGCGCGATCCTGCCGCGCGCGAGCGAGACCGACGCGGGCGTGACGGCGCTCTATGCCGACTACGCCGCGCGCCTGGCCCGCGCGAAGCGGAGCCCGGTCGAGGTGGAGCGTCCGGTCGTCCGGGATGTGTTCGTCGCGCCCTCGCGGGGCGAGGCGATCGAGGTCGCGGGGCAGGCGTTCCTCGCGCTCCACCGCCACCGCGACGCCGCCGCGGACCTTTCCCTCGAGGCGCTGCTCGACGACCGCCTCGTGATCGGCGACCCGGACCACGTGTTCGACCGGCTCAAGACGCTCCAGCGGAGCGCCGGGATCAATCACGCGCTATGCCGCATGTTCGTCCCGGGCATCGACCACGCGGCGGCGCTGCGGAGCATCCGCCTCTTCGCGGAAGAGGTGACGATGCGTCTGCGCTCCTGACGGGGCGGGCTCCGCCGGGAGCCGCCGCCGCTTCAGATGACTTCGACGGACGTCGCCTGCGGCCCCCGCGACCCCTGCACGATCTGGAGCCGCACCCGCTGCTGCGGCTCCAGGTAATCGCAGCCCGAGCGGGCGAGCACCTTGGCGTGGATGAACACGTCCTGCCCGCCGCCGTCCGGCGTGACGAAGCCGTAGCTCTTGCCGACGTTGTAGAACTTCACGGTGCCCTCGATTTCCTCGGTCGGGCCGGACGGCTCTTCGTGGCGCCGGCCGGGGAAGCCGCCGGGGCCGGCCCGCCGCGGGCGCTCGCTGCGCGGCGGGCCGACCGCCGCGGTCGAGGTATCGACGGCGTGGATGCGCGAGACCTGGGGGCCCTTCTGCCCCTGCACGACCTCGCAGGTCACGGTGGCGCCCTGTGGGAGCGTGTCGTGGCCGGCCCGCTCGACCGCGGACACGTGGCAAAAGACGTCCGGCGAGCCGTCGTCGGGCACGAGGAACCCGAACCCCTTGGCCGGGTTGAACCACTTGACCTGAGCCGTGACCTGGGAGCCGGAGGGAGGTTCTGCAAGATTGTCTGACATCATGGACCAACTTGTTTCCTGTGACACCCGTCGCGTCGGCGGGTTCCCCCGCTTCTTCGAGCGCCCATCATAGCCGCTTCCGCGCCGGCGCCCGATTCGATTCTTCACGCCCTTCCGGGGCGCGGCCCTGGAGACTACCGCACCGGAATTGCCGGTTTGGCGTTGACCCCGGTCGCGGCGTCGCCTTACCGTCGGTGGAAGAGGAACGGAAACGCCGCCGCGGCGCGGCGGCACCGAGGGAGGCCGGGAGCATGTCGGAGTCGAAGGGAATCGCCTACTGCCAGGGACGTTACATGCCGATCGAGGAGGCATCCATCCCGCTCCTCGACCCGGCCTTCCACAAGAGCGACGTCGTCTTCGACGCGGTGACCGTCCGCGACGGCGCGTTCTTCCGGCTCGACGACCACATGGCGCGCTTCTACGCCTCCTGCGCATACATCCGGGTCTCGCCGCCGCATTCGGACGCGGAGATCAGGCACGTCATGGCGCAATGCGTGGACCGCGCCGGCTTCGCCGATTCGATCGTCTACGTGCTCTGCACCCGCGGGCGCTACGCCGGCGGCGTCGCCTTCGGAGACCCGCGAACCTCCGCCAACGAGCTGATCGCCTACGCGGTGCCGTATTACACGATCGTCGCCGCCGACAAGATGAAGGCGGGCGCCCATCTCTGGATCGCCGGCACGCGCCGGGCGCCGGACGCCGCCATCAACCAGCGGTGCAAGAACTTCAACCGGATGGACCTGACGGCCGCCCATTTCGAGGCGCTCGACGCCGGCGCCGACCAGCCCGTCCTGCTTTCCACCGACGGCCATCTCACCGAGGGGCCGGGCTTCAACGTCTGGATCGTCCGCGACGGCAAGGCGCTGACTCCGGGCGACAACCTGCTCGAAGGCATCACCCGCAAGACCGTCTTCGATCTCTGCGCGGAGATCGGGCTCGAGGCGCAAGCCGCGGCGCTCGGGCCCGAGGACCTCGAACGGGCCGGCGAGGCGTTCATCTCGTCCTCCGCCGGCGGCGTGATCCCGGTCGTCCGGGTCAACGACAAGCCGATCGGCAACGGCGCGCCGGGTATCGCCACCGGCCGGCTCGCGGACCTCTACTGGGCCAGGCGCGCCGAGGGCTGGCACGCGACCCCGGTCGCCGACCTGCTCGAAGAGCCGGGGGAGCGGGCGGCGAGCGCCTGAACCCCGCTCACGCCCCGGCGCCGACGCGCGACGGGGACTCGGGCGCGACCGCGAAGAGCCCGCCCCAGCCGGCGATCCGGCCGGGATCGACGCGGGCGAGGACGAGCGCCCCCCAGAGCGCGGCCGCCACGCTGTCGTAAACCGGGCGTCCCGCCTCCGCCTCCATGGCCTCGGCGTGCGGGGCGGCGCTCATGTTGGTGCAGATCGCGGCGACCGCCTCCGGCGCCGCGCCGGCCACGTCGCGGATCATTTCCTGCGCGGTCGCCGGCGGGATGGCCGCGTAACCGAAGGCGTCGCCGTCGTCGAGATGGCGCTCGGCGACGCATTCGAAGCCTTCCGCCCGCCAGGTTTCGACGATCGCCGCCTGCATGTCGCCCCGGAACGGCGTCACCAGGCCGAACCGCCGGATGCCCCGGCTGCGGAACAATTCCGCCAGCGCCAGGGTCGCGCTGGTCGCCGGGATGCCCGTCTCCCGGGCGATCGCTTCGCACAGCGCCCGGTCGTGCGCGAGGCCGAGCCAGCTCCCGGCCGTGCCGTTCCAGCAGAGCGCGTGGACCCGGGCGTCGGCCAGGAGGCGCGCGGCTTCGAGCATCGGCGCGGGCGCGAACTGGGCCGCCGCGCTCTCGCCGAGCGCGACACGGGCCACCCGCACGCGGGTGAAATGCGCCGTCACCTCCGGCAGCCCCGCGAGCAGCGCGGCGGTCATCGGCTCCACGACCGTGTTCAGCGAAGGGACGATCATGCCGATGCGCGTCCGCTTTTCCGTCATCCCGCCCTCGCCGTTGAAACGGTTCCGCCGAGGCGGTCCGACAAGGCGCCCGCCGCCGCGCGTCAGTATCGGGAAGCGGGGCCCGCGGCGCAACGGCGCGCGGGTCAGAGAAGCGGGTTGTCCGTCTCCAGGCCGAGGGCGAGGCGGCCGTAGGTGACGGCGTTCGGGTCCCAGGTCTGGGTGATGTGGGCGCTGCCGGCGTGGATGTCGCGGAAGGCGCGGGAGAGGGGGTTGCTGTCGTAGAGGCCGCCGCCGCCGCTCGCCGCCACGATCGTATCCACCGCCTGGCAGCAGAGCCGGGCGGCGTAGGCGCCTTCGGCGCGGTAGCGGGCGCGATCCTCGGTGGCCGGCAGGGCGCCGGCGCGCGCCGTGGCCATCGCCTCGTCGCAGTTCCCGAGATAGAGCCGCCGCGCCGCGGCGACGGCGGCCCGGGCTTCGGCGACCTTGACGTGAACCGTCCCGTGGTCGGCGAGCCGCCGCCCGGAATATCGGGCGACCCGCGTGCGCGTCTCCCGGACGTAAGCCTCCACCGCCGCCTCGGCGATCCCGAGCACCACGGCGCCGACCCAGGAGAAGAACATCGCGAACAGCGGCAGGCGGTACACCGCGCCGGTGTTGACGGCGTTGCCCGGCGCCGCGCCGCGCCGCGTGTCCGTCGCGTCGATGGTCCGGTGGTCGGGAACGAAGGCGCCGTCCACCACCGCGTCGTTGCTGCCGGTGCCGCGCAGGCCGGAGGCGTGCCACGTATCGACCACGGCGTAGTCGCCCCTCGGCAGGAGGAACAGGCGGAACGCCTGCGGCTCCACGCCCGCCACCATGGCGGCGAAGAAGTTCGCGCGGGCGTGGTCGATCCCGCTGCCGAAGGGCCAGCGCCCGCTGAGCCGGTAGCCGCCCTCCACCCGCGTCGCCTTGCCGCAGGGGAAGATCAGGTTGCCGGTGAGCAGCGCGTCCCTGTCGGCGCTCCAGATTTCGTCCTGCGCCCGCTCCGGCCAGAGCGCGAGCTTGAAGGTGCAGCTCGCGAGGTTGCAATAGACCCAGCCCGTCGAGGCGCAGCCGCGGGAGAGCGCGGCGACGATCTCCATCATCGCGCGGTAGTCGACCTCGGCGCCGCCGCACCGCGCCGGCAGGGTCGCGCGGATCAGGCCGCTTTCGACGAGATCGGCGATGGTCTCGTCGGGGATGCGCCGGAGCGCCTCGGTCGCCTGCGCCCGCTCGCGCAGCGCCGGAGCGAGCGCCTCGGCGCGGGCCAGCAGCGTGCCTGCGTCGAGCGCCGCCATCGGCGGCCTATTCGGCCGCCGCCCGCCGCACGATCCGGCGCCGTGCCTGCGGCGGCTTGTGGCAGGCGCCGTCCTTCATGACCATGAGGATGTTCGCTTCGTCCTGGAACAGCGTCAGGTCGGCGAGCGGATCGCCGTCGATCAGCAGGAGGTCGGCCAGGCAGCCGGCCTCGACTCGCCCGAGTTCCTCCGGCGCGTTGAACGCCTGCGCCCCGTAATGGGTGGCGGCGCGCAGGATCTCGTGCGGCTTCATGCCGAGATAGTGGGTGAAGTGCTCGAAATCCCGGGCCATGGCGCCATGCGGCGTCCAGGGGAAGCCGTAATCGCCGAACGGCAGCACCTTGATGCCGCGCGCATGCATCTTCCCGAGCGTCTCGGAGGCGACCTCGAGCTCGCGGACGAAGCCCCAGGAGGCCGCGTCCTCCGGCGTGATGCCGAACTCGGCGGCTTCGTAGGCGGTCGCGTGGGTGAAGCCGATCGCGGGGACGACCCAGTGCGAATCCCTGTGCGCCTCCAGGAGGTCGAGCGATTCCTCGTCCGCGTAGGTCGCGTGGTAGATCAGCGCGATCCCGTATTTGATGCAGAGCTTGATCGATTCCGGGTTGCGGGCGTGCGCGGCGAGGCGGCGCCCGCGCTGGTGGGCCACCCGCGCGCCGGCCGCCACTTCGTCCTCGTCCATGGCGCTCTGCTCGGCGTCGCAGGAGCCGACGATCAGATGGTCGCCGGACGGCATGAGCTTGATGATGTCGACGCCTTCCCGGATCAGCTCCCGGCAGGCGCGGCGGATCTCCTCCGGCCCGTCGGCGAAGAGCGAGAGGTCGTTCTTGTAGTAGTGCATCATGCGCTGGTCGCCGAGGCCGCCGGTGACGGTGATCTCGGGCGAGGCGGCCCGATAACGCGGGCCGGGGACGCGGCCGGCGTCGATCTCGTTGCGGAGCACGATGTCGAGGCGCGGCTTGGCGGCGCCGGCGCCCACCGCCGCCGTCACGCCGTGGTCGATGATCGTCCGGGCGTTGTGCATGGTGATGAGCGTGTGCTCCTCGGGCGGAATCTCGGACATCGGCTGCGGCCCGGTGTAGCTCATGTGGCAATGGGCGTTGACCAGCCCGGGCATGAGCGTCGCGCCCTCGCCGTCGATCACGGTCGCGCCGCGACGCGGCAGGGGGCGTCCTCCCCTGGCGACCTTCCGAATGCGGTTTTCCTCGATCGCCACTTCGCCCGCATAGGGCTTCTCGCCGGTGCCGTCGAAGACGTTGACGTTGGTGAAGACGGTGCGCGCCATGGAGCATCCCTCCGCAAGGCTTCTGTCCGGGTTCGCCCGCGATGCTCGCCCCCGGGCACCGGCGCGTCAATGCGTGCGCCGCCGGGGCGGGCCGTCATTCCGGAGCGAAGAAGGCGAGCGCGCGGGCCTCGATGCTGCGCCGCGGCGGGGCGTCGGCCGGCGTGGCGGGATCGACGAACGCCGTGTGGGCGGTGAACCGCGCCCGTCCGTCGTCGAGGGAATCGTAGCATTTGAAGACCAGCGCCTCGCCCGGCTCCATCTCCGGGAAGTAGAACCAGCGGTGGCCGGAGTTGTGGCGCAGCTGGAAGACCTCGCCCACGCGGTCTTCGTAGACGAGATCGGTCTCGACCAGATCGTCCGGCGCGATGCTCCGGGCGTCGCAGATCGCGAGCGGCATGTCGCGTACCGGCCCCGCGAGCGGCCGCCAGACCTGCACCACGGCGAACCGGCGTGCGAGCAGGCGCTCGGCGCGGTCCGCCGGCAGCAGGTCGCGCACCCGCTGCGGCGCCGAGCGCTCGGTGTAGTCGTTGTGGGCGACGGGCACGGGCTCCCGCACCTTGCCGGGGGTTTCGCCCGCCGGGGCGTTGATCCGTATGGTGTGGTCAAACACCAGGACCTCCGCCGCGCCGCTGTAGTCCTTCACCAGCCGCTCGAGCTCCGGGTAATAGACGGCCGCGACCTCCGTCTCGTCGAAGAAGTCGGCGACGGCGCTGCCCCTCCTGGCCAGCGCGAAGCCCTCGCGCTCCAGGGTGAAGCGTTCCGCTTGCGCCCGCCCGTCGCGGATCGTGACCGTGACCTCCCGGTAGTCGGCGTCGCGCCGCACGATGTCCGCGCCGGGCGGCGCGAGATGCGTGACCGGCCGCCGCCCGGTGGGAAGCAGGTAGTTGACCGCCGCGCGGATGGAGTCGGGCATGGCGAAGGTCCCTGCGGGGCGCCGGGTGCGGGCTAATTCGCCCCCGTCATCCAGACCGCGGTGTCGTGGAAGACGGCGCCGCCGTTGGGGTAGCCGGGGGCGGCGGAGGTCAGCGTGTTGACGCCGATCCCCTCCTCGAAGGCGGTGTTGGGCCAGATGCTTTCGACGATCACGGTGCCGCGCTGCTGGGCGCCGCCGGCGACGCGCGCATGGAGCAGGATGGAGCCCCGCTCGTTGCCGATGCGGATGCGGTCGCCGTTCGCGAGTCCGAGATCGCGGGCGTCGCCGGGATGGATGAGGGCGCTGGGGCGCGCTTCCTTGGCCTGGCTCGTGCGCGTCTCGGTGAAGCTCGAGTTGAGATAGTTGTGCGCCGGCGCGGTCACGAGGCGGAAGGGGTGATCCTCGTCGGCCGCGTCGATCACCGCCATGTGGTCGGGAAACCTCGGCATCCGCGCGCCGTGCGGCCCCATCGACGCCCAGTCCGGCTTGAAGCGGAAGCGCCCGTCCGGCCAGCCGAAGCCCTTCAGGTGATGGGCGGTCTCGAAATCCGGCATGCAGTCGTGCCAGCGCCTGGCCTTGAGGGTCGCCGCGTCGGGCAGGCCCGAGCGCGCGAGCGTCGCGTCGATCAGCTCCCAGGCGGTCATGCGGAAGCCCGGATGGTCGGCGCCGAGCCGCTCGGCCAGGGCGCAGACGACCTCGTGGTTGGAGCGCGCCTCGGCGGGGGGCTCGATCGCCTTCGCGCCCATGAGGAGATAGGCGTGGCCGCCGCCGACATAGATGTCGTTGTGTTCGAGAAACATGGTCGCGGGCAGCACGACGTCGGCGAAGCGGGCGGTGTCGGTCATGAACTGCTCGTGCACGGCGAGGAACAGGTCCTCCCTTTGCAGGCCGGCGCGCACCTTGGCCGACTCCGGCGCCACCGCCGCGGGGTTGACGTTCTGCATGATCGTCGCGGTCACCGGGGGGCCGTCGCCCAGGTCCGACGGATCGCCGGTCAGCACCGGGCCGATGCGCGACATGTCGAGGCACCGCACCTTCGGGTCGAGGGCGTCGAGCCCCTCGATCAACGTCGAATCGATGCCGAACGCGCTCTTGGTGGAATACAGGGCACCGCCGCCCTCGTGGCGCCAGGCGCCGGTGACCGCAGGGATGCAGGTGACCGCGTGCATGTTGGCCGCGCCGTTGCGGGAGCGGGTGAACCCGTAGCCCAGGCGGATGTAGGTCCGCCCCGTCCGGCCGATGAGGCGCGCGAGATCGGTGATCTCGGGGGCCGGGATGCCCGTGATGCCGGCCGCCCAGTCGGGACCGCGGCTCCGCAGATGGGCTTCGAACTCGTCCGGGCAATCGGTGTAGCGCGCGAGATAGGGGCGGTCCGCGAAGCCCTCCGCGAAGAGCACGTGCATGATGGCGCAGGCGAGCGCGCCGTCCGTCCCCGGGCGGAGGGCGACGTGGCGGTCGGCGACCTTGGCCGTGCGCGTCTCGTAAGGGTCGACCACGACGAGCGTCGCTCCTCGCGTCTTCCGCGCCCGCGCGACGTGGGTCATCACGTTGACCTGGGTCGAGGCGGGATTGCAGCCCCAGACGACGATCAGGTCGGACTTCGCCATCTCGCGCGGGTCGCTGCCCAGGAAGACGCCGGCGCCGGCCTGCCAGCCGTCGCTCGAAAGGCGGGCGCAGATGGTCTGGTCCTGCCCCGCATAGCCCATGACGTGGCGCAAGCGGTTGATCCCGTCGCGCTGCACCAGCCCCATGGTGCCGGCGTAGAAGTAAGGCCAGACGGACTCCCGGCCGTGCTTCCCGGCGGCGCGGACGAACGCCTCGGCGACGATGTCGAGCGCGTCGTCCCACGCGATCGGGCGGAATGCGCCGTCGCCCTTCTCGCCGGTGCGCAGCAGGGGGCGCGTGAGCCTGTCGGGGTGATGCACGCGCTCGGCGTAGCGCGCGACCTTGGCGCAGATCACGCCGGCGGTGTAGTCGTTCTCCCGCGCCCCCCGCACCGCGCCGATCCGGTCCGGTGCGAGGCGTTCCACCTCGAGCGCGCAGGTCGACGGGCAATCGTGCGGGCAGGCGGTGGCGACGAATTCGCTCGGCATGGCGCTCCCTCCTCGAAGCCGGCTCGCGTCGATGGTAGCCGATCCGGCGTCCCGCGCCGATACCGCCGGCCCGTCGGCTTCGCGTCGGTTTGGATATTATTCCCATCCGCGGTAAAAATCTCCGCGCGACGGAAGGCGAGCCCTCAGCGTGACCGAACGCCCCCCCTCCCCCGACGCTCCGCGCGCCACCGGGGGCGCCGCCCGCCCGGGCGACGCGCCGCCCCCGATGCCTGTCGCGGGGGGGGGGGGGGGTAGAAACCCTGTTCTTCCCCGCGCTCGGGCATGACGCGGCGCAGGGCGGCATGATGGACGGCGCGCTGTTCTCGCGGCGCGCCGTCGGCCTGCGGCACGGGAACCGCCGGGACGTGCTGCGGGAGCTCGTGCTGCGCGGGCCGCAGTCGCGAGCGGCGTTGGCCGGAAGGCTCGGCCTGACCGGCGCCGCGTTGTCGCGCGTCACGAGCGAACTCCTGGACGCGGGCCTGGTGCGGGAGTTGCCGGAGGAGCCGCGCGCGGCGCCCGGCCGCCGTGTCGTGCCCCTGGACATCGCGCCGGAGGGCGGATATGTGCTCGGGATCGGCGTCACGTCGGCCCTCCAGACGATCACCCTGGCCGACCTCAAGAACCGGACCATCGCCGGGACGGAGCTGATCCTCGATCCCGTGAACGACGCGGATGCCGTCGTCGCCCGCCTGGCCCGTGAGAGCCGGCGGCTGATCGACGCCCACGTCGCCGACCGCCGTCGCTTGTTGGGCGGCTTCCTCATGATCTCCGGCTGGGTGGACGGCGGTCGCGGCATCGTGCGGCGCTCGCTCTACATGGGAGCGGGCTGGAACGACATGCCCCTGCGCGCGCGATTGGCGGGCCTTCTCGACCTGCCGATGCAGATCGAAGCCCTGCCGGCGGCCGTCGGACTTGCGGAAATGCGCTTCGGCGCGGCGCGCGGGTGGACCGACGCGCTGTCGTTCATTTGCGGTCTCGGGCTCGGCGCGGGGCTGATCCTGAACGGACGCCTGGTCGAGGGGCGCGTTTCCTCGGCCAGCGAAATCGGGCGATCGCCGGCGACCGATGCCGACGGCGCGACGGCGGCACTGGACCGGCTGGCGAGCGGGTTCGCCGTCCTCCGGTCCCTGGGCGACGAGAGCGCCGGCCTCCGGCTCCCGCACGGGCGGGAGAGGGTGGAGCGGCTCTTCGCCGCGATCGAACGCGACCGGAAAGGGGACCCGTCCGTGGCCGAGGCCATGTCCGGGGCGGGCCGCGAACTGGGCCGCGCCGTCGCGCGCTTCGCCCAGTTCGTCGCACCGGAGGTCGTGGTGATCGCCGGCCCCCTCTCCACGGCGCCCCGCTATCTGGCCGCCGCCAGGGAGGCCGCCGCCGAGGAGATGGGCACAGCCCCGCTCGACGTCGTCGCCGGCACCGTCACGGGCCCCGTCAGCGGCTTCTCTGCCACCTGCGCGCTGGCCGTCTGCGAATACCTGTTCGAGCGGGATCCGGGCTTCCAGGGCACGGGCATGCCGGCACCGTAACCGCTTGGTGGGCGCACCAGGACTCGAACCTGGGACCCGCTGATTAAGAGTCAGCCGCTCTGCCAACTGAGCTATGCGCCCGCCCGGCCGCCCGTATCGCACCGGAGCCGGGCGGAGTCAACGCCCCGCCTGGGCCGCTTCCATATGCACTTGGTATGGCCCGTGTCGGCGCGGAAATTGCCGGCGGCGCGGAATCCGGGCTACCATCCGGCGCCGGCGCGGGATGCGAGTCCGTCGGGAGCGACGATGAGCAAGACGATCAAGGAGACGGAATGGATCTGGCGCGACGGCGGCTTCGTCCGCTGGCGCGACGCCACGCTCCACGTCCTGGCTACCGCCGTCCAGTTCGGCTCCTCCGTCTTCGAGGGCATCCGCTGTTACGACACCCCGGGCGGGCCCGCCATCTTCCGGTTGCGCGAGCATCTCGGGCGCCTTCGCAACTCCTGCCGGATATACCGCATGGCGCTCGCCCATACCGACGACGAGCTGGTCCAGGCGTGCTTCTCGGTGGTGAGGCGCAACGCGCTCTCCGCCTGCTACATCAGGCCCATGGTCTATCGCGGCTACGGCGCGATGGGGATGGACGGCATCGGCAGCCCGATCGAAACCTGCATCTCCGCCTGGGAGTGGGGCGCCTATCTCGGCGACGAGGCGCTCGAGGAAGGGGTCGACGTCTGCGTCTCTTCCTGGAACCGTGCGGCGCCCAACACCTTCCCCGGCATGGCCAAGGCGACGGGGCATTACAACAACGCCCAGCTCATCAAGCTGGAGGCGCTGGAGAACGGCTTCGTCGAGGCGATCGCGCTCACCCATGACGGCCTGGTGAGCGAGGGCAGCGGACAGAACCTCTTCGCGGTCGTGGACGGCGCCCTCCTGACGCCGCCCATCGACGGTAGCAACCTCTCCGGCATCACGCGGAACGCGGTCATGACGATCGCCGGCGACCTCGACATCCCGGTGCGGGAATGCCGGATGCCGCGCGAAGCGCTCTATTGCGCCGACGAACTGTTCTTCTCGGGAACGGCGGCGGAAATCACGCCGATCCGCTCCGTCGATCGGATCGCGATCGGCGAAGGCGGGATCGGCTCGGTCACCCGGCGCGTCCAGCGGCGCTTCGCCGACATCGTCGGCGGCCGCTCGAACGACGACCGCGGGTGGCTGACCCGCGTCCCCGCCGGATAGATTCGGCCGGCAGCGCGAGGCTTTCGACTCCGGGGAGGAAGGAACATGGGGATCGGCGTGCGCGGCAAGGCGGCGATCGTGACCGGCGCGGGCCGCGGCATCGGCAAGGGGATCGCGACGGTGTTCGCCGTCGAAGGCGCGCGCGTGCTGGCGGTGAACCGCGGCGCCGAGGCCGGGGAAGCAGCGGTCGCGGAGATCCAGGCGTGCGGCGGCGAGGCGTCCTTCCTGCAGGCCGACGTCAGGAACCGCGCCGACATGGAGCGCATGGCGGCGACCTGCGTCGAGCGCTACGGCGCGATCGACGTCCTCTGCCTCAACGCCGGAGTCTATCCCACCGCGCACATTGCCGAGATGACCGACGAGACCTGGGACGAGGTGATCGACACCAATCTCAAGGGCGTTTTCTACGGGGTGCGCGCCTGCATTCCCCAGATGAAGGCGCAGCGCGGCGGCCGCATCGTCGCGATCTCCTCGATCACCGGCCCCAATGTCGGCTGGCCGGGGCTCTCCCACTACATGGCCTCCAAGGGCGGCGTGAACGCCTTCGTCGCCGGCGCGGCGCTGGAGCTCGCCAGGTACAACGTCACGGTCAACGCGATCTCACCCGGGACCATTATGAGCCAGGGTCTCATGGAGCTCGGCGGCGCGCATATCGAGGAGATCAAGGCCGTCATTCCAGCGGGCTATATCGGTGAAAGCACGGACATCGCCTACGCCGCGGTTTATCTAGCGAGCGATCAGGCGCGTTACATCACCGGCCAGGCGCTGGTGCTCGACGGCGGGCAGATCCTGCCGGAGAGCCCGGCCGCGCTCGCCGACGCATGAGCGCCGCCGCGGCGGTTTCGGGGTGAGACGGCGCCCCGGTTGTGTTTAGATGCGCCCGCCGCCGCGCACAGGCGAGAAGGCGGCGTGTGCGCGATGATGGAAACGCCGCCCCCGGCTCGGGAGTTTCGGGAGGCGGCGCAATCGGAGGGAGAGACCATGAACGAAGACAAGCTTCTCGAACGGCTGGTGCGGAACGACCCGGTGCGCGGCGCGCGCGCGACCCGGCGCCAGGTGCTCCAGGGCCTGGGCGCGGGCGCGCTGGCCCTGGGCACCGGCGGTGCGTTCGCGGGCAAGGCACAGGCCGCGCGTAACCTCGCGATGCTGACCTGGGACGGCTACGTCGATCCGCGGGTGCTGGACGGCTTCACCGACCAGTACGACACGGGGATCGACTACGAGCTGCACACGTCGGATCCGGATTCGGTCAACAAACTGCGCGCCGGTGAGACCAGGATCTGGGACATCATCAACCTGAACAACCCGTGGGCGCGGGAGATGATGTGGCCCGAGGGGTTGATCGTCGAACTCGACCGGGCGCGTTTCGATCCCTATTTCGAGCAGATGCTGCCGATGTTCAAGCCGCCCTACAAATGGGCGATGAGCCTCGACAACCAGCATCTCCTCGGGGTCTGCCAGCGCGTCGATACCTTCGATTTCGTGGTCAACACCGATGTGATCTCGGCGGACATGGCGAAGGACGAGGGCTGGGACCTGTTCAACAACTCGGACATGACCGGCCGTTACGGCATCCTCGCTTACGACAACTGGAACATCATGCACATCTGCATGGCCGCCGGCCTGCATCCGTTCAAGGAGAAGACCGACGACCAAGTGGCCACCTTCGAGGAGGCGGCGCGGCGCCTGATCAACGGCGCCAAGATGGTCTCGGATGATTTCGTCGCCATGAACCTCGCTGTGATCAACGGCGAGATCGACATGTATTTCGGCGGCGGGACTTACTCCATCTCGGCGGCGCGGCTCGACGGGCTCACGAACCTCTACCACGTAGTCCCGAAGAGCGGCCCCGCGGACGGCAAGGGCGGGATCAACTGGATCGAGCTCAGCTCGGTGGTCAACAATCCCGACCTTCACCCGAAGGCGATGGATTGGATGGAATACATCCTCCAGCCCGAGACCTCCTACTGGGTCGCCACCGCCGGGGGCTTCCTCCTGCCGGTCGGGCAGATGGCGCAACCCGAGCTCCTGGAGAAGTTCACCGCGGAGGAGCTCGATTCCTTCCAGTGGGACGAGTTCGACTACCGCATCGAGCACTCGGTCGAATACGACGTCGTGCCGGACTACAACCGGCTCTACGACATCTATACGGCGGCGCGGCGCGAGAAGGCATAGCGCCCCGGCCACAGGGACGGCGCCGCCGCGCGGGTCTCCGCGCGGTGGGCCGTTCCGACCGGGAGCCCGTGACGCGGCTCCGGCGGAGAGGGAACCGGGAAAGGCGCCATGGTGCAGGCCGCGCCCATTCTGCGCATGGTCAACCTGACCAAGCAGTTCGGCAAGCTGCTCGCCGTGAACGACGTCTCCCTCGACATCGAGGAGGGCGAGTTCTTCACCATCGTCGGGCCGTCGGGCAGCGGCAAGACGACCCTTCTCCGGATGCTCGGCGGGCTGGAGAAGCCGACGGTGGGGGACATCTTCCTGCGCGCCGAGCGGGTCAACGATCTGCCGGCCAACAAGCGCCCCACCTGCATGGTCTTCCAGTCGCTCGCGCTCTTCAATCACAAGACGGTCGGGCAGAACATCGAGTTCTCCCTGAAGATGCGGGGCGAACCCCGCGCCGAGCGCCGCCGGCGGGGCCTTTCGTTGATGAAAGTGGTCCAGCTGCCGGAGGACTACTACGACAAATCCGTGACGAAATGCTCCGGCGGCGAACGGCAGCGGGTCGCGCTGGCGCGGGCGCTCGCCTCCGATCCGGACATCCTTTTCTTCGACGAGCCGCTTTCCGCGATCGACTACCGGCTGCGCAAGCTGCTCGAGGTCGAGCTCAAGGATCTCCACCGCACCACCGGCAAGACCTTCGTTTACATCACTCACTCCCTCGAAGAGGCCATGGTGATGAGCGACCGGATCGGGATCATGCGGGAGGGGCGGCTGATCCAGATCGGCTCGCCCAACGAGATCTACCTGCGCCCACGCAACAAGTTCGTCTCCGAATTCATGGGCGAGGTGAACACCCTCGTCGTGCGGGCGGGGGAAGACGGCTCCCTCGACTGTCCGGCCTTCGATCGCCGCTTCACGAGCCCGGCCCGGCCCGACGGCTTCACCGACGGCTATCTCGTGATCCGCCCCGAGTCGATGCGCTTCCTCAACGACCCGGCGGAGGCGGAGAACCATCTGAACGGGGCCGTCTTCAACGAATACGCGCTCGGCTCCCGGGTGCAATACCACGTCAGCGTCGGCGACACGATGTTCGTCGTCGAGAAGCTCCGCGAACAGGCCTTCCGGGGCGCGTTGAACGACGCCGTTCTGATCGGCTGGGATGCCGGCGACAGCGTGCTCGTGACCGACTGATGGCCGCTTCCACGGAGGCTGGAACCGCGACCATCCCCCGGCCGAGCACGCTCTCGCTGCTGCTGGGGTGGCTGCGTTCGCCGGGCGCGCTCAACGCGGCGCCGATCCTCGCGTTCTTCCTGATCGGGTTCGTTGGGCCGCTGGTGATCGTCCTCGGCTTCAGCTTCGCGCCGGAGCGCACCTTCGGGCTCGGGGGCGCGTTCACGACCGAGAACTACGAACACGTCTTCTCGGAGAGTTACTACATTTCCTTCGTCTGGTCGTTCGCCCTCGCCGGCCTGACGGTGGCGTGCAACCTCCTGATCGGCTATCCGATCGCCTACGGCCTCGCCAAGCTGTTCGGGCGCTGGGCGGCGCCCGTCACCCTGATCCTGGTGATTCCCCTCTTCGTCTCCGAGAACGTGCGCCTGTTCGGCTGGTATCTCTTCCTGCTCAAGGGCGGCGGCATCCTGGCGGGTGGCCTCAAGACCTTCGGCATCGACACCGGCTCGATGCTGTACACGCCCGGCACGATCCTGATGGGGATGATCTACGTCTACCTGCCGTTCACCCTGTTCCCCACCGTGCTCGGGCTTTCCATGGTGCCGCGCGACCAGGTCGAGGCGTCGCGCGACCTGGGCGCCGGGCGGTTCCAGATCTTCCGCGAGATCGAGCTGCCGATCGCCATGCCCGGCATTCTCATCGGGGCGCTGTTGACCTTCGTGCTCGCGGTGGGCGCGATCTCGGAGGCCAAGCTTCTGGGCGGCCAGAATACCCCGGTGATCGCCCAGGACATCCAGCACGAATTCACCTACGCCCAGAACTGGCCGCTCGGCTCGGCGATCTCCGTTCTGACCATCGTCGTGACGGGCGTGCTCGTGGTGCTGGTGATGCGCCGGCTCGATCTCGACCGGCTGCTCGGCCGCCGATGAGGCGCGGCTGCGCCGCCCCGGCGCCCGCGGGCGGGGGCTGAGATGGAGAGCAGGCGCTGGGTCGCGGGCCTGATCGCCGTCTGGACGGCCGCGATCGTGCTCTTCCTCTACATCCCGATCTTCTCGGTGATCGTCACGTCCTTCGCGAAGCCGCGCTATTTCCGCTTTCCCGTCAAGGCGTGGAGCGGCAAGTGGTACGACCAGACCCTGGGCGCCAACCTGACTTCGGAGCTGCACCTCACCTCGTTCTACGTCGCCGGCTGCGTCGCCCTGATCTCGGTGGTGCTGGGCTTTTTCGGCGCCCTCGCCTTCGCGCGCTACGACTGGCGCGGCCGCCGCTTTTACCAACGCCTGATCATGCTGCCGATCTTCTTCCCCCAGGCCGTGCTGGGCTTGGCGCTCCTGCTCTGGTTCACCTATGTCGGCGCGCTGCCGAGCTGGGAGGCGGCGGTTTTCGCCCATCTGGTCTGGATCGTGCCCATCGTGACCCTGGTGATCTCGATCCAGGTCTACGGCTTCGACGCGACGCAGGAGGAGGCGGCCTACGACCTGGGCGCGAACCGCTGGCAGGCGTTCCGCGAGGTCACCTTGCCGGCGCTCGCGCCCGGCCTGCTCTCCGGCGCGCTTTTCGCCTTCCTGCTCTCCTGGGGCAATTTCCCACTCTCGACCTACACCACCGGCGCCGACAGCACCGTCACCGAGTGGCTCTATACGAAGATGGGCTCCGGCTACACGCCGATGATCCCGACCATGGGCGCGCTTTCGGTCTTCGGTGCGATCACCATCCTCTTCGGCGGCTACATGTTCCTGATCGCCCGCGCGCGGCGGCGGCGAGGGCCTGCCTGATCCGCTCTTGCCAGGGTGCGGCGGGGGCGGGATAGTCGCGCGGGCAAGCGGAAGACGGCGGCATGAGTGAAGAGTTCGATTGGGAGATCCCGCGCTCGGCGCAACCGAAGCCCGACCAGGTGTCGTTCGACCTGGACCGCGCGCTCGCCTCGGTGGTGAGCCTGCGGGCAACCGTCCCGGAGGACGCCTTCACGGCCGGCATCCTGGGCACGGAGAGGACGGGCAGCGGGGTCCTGATCGGCGGCAGCGGCCTCGTGCTGACCATCGGCTATCTGATCGCGGAGGCGGAATCGGTCTGGCTCACGGCGAGCGACGGGAGCGTGCTCTCCGGCCACGCGCTGGGCTACGACTTCGAATCGGGGTTCGGGCTGGTGCAGGCGCTCGGCCGCTTCGACGTGCCGCCGATCGAGATCGGCGATTCGTCGGCGCTCGACGTCGGCGATTTCGTGATCGTCGCCGGCGAGGGCGGTCGCCGGCATTCGCTGAGCGCCCGGATTACCGCGAAACGCGAGTTCGCGGGTTATTGGGAATACGTGCTCGACGAAGCGCTCTTCACCGCGCCGCCGCATCCCAGTTGGGGCGGAAGCGGGTTGATCGACCGCCATGGCCAGCTCGTGGGGATCGGCTCGCTGCTGGTCCAGCATGCGGGCGCGGGCGGCGACGATTCGCTCGACGGCAACATGATCGTCCCCATCGACCTGTTGAAGCCGATCCTGGACGACATGCGGGCCACGGGCCGGACGCGCCGCCCCGCGCGGCCCTGGCTCGGCGCCTACGTCACGGAGGCGGACGACGATCTGGTGGTCGCGGGCCTCGCCCCGGAAGGGCCGGCGGAACAGGCGGAGCTCAAGGTCGACGACGTGGTGCTCGCGGTGAGCGGGCAGCCGGTCGCGAGCCTGGCCGAGCTGTTCCGCGGCGTCTGGGCGGTGGGCAAGGCCGGGGTCTCGGTGCCGCTCACGGTGATGCGCGACGGCGCGCTCCACGAAGTCACCATCCTCTCGGCCACCCGCGACGAGTTCCTCAAGAGCCCGCAGATACATTGATACGGCGCCGGGAGGAGCCGGGAAGCGCCGAAAGAATGACCCGCGCACCGAACCATGGTGGGGCAAGCCAGCTTGCGCTTGGCGCGATGGAGGGGTAGCGTCACCGCATGGCAAACGTTCTCGCCTTCGACACGCTGGCCTATGCGCGCCGGCTCAAGGAAGCCGGCGTCAACGACGCCCAGGCGGAGGCGCACGCCGAGGCCGTGCGCGACGCGGTCACGGAAGGCGTCGCCACCAAGGCCGACCTGGAAACCTCCATCGCCGGACTTCGGGCCGACCTCAAGGCCGACGTCATGCGTCTTGAAGGCAGGATCGGGGGCCTTGAAGGCCGGGTCGGGAGCCTCGAAGGCAAGATCGAAGGTCTTGAAAATAAGATCGAGAGCTGCGCCACCAAGGCGGACGTGTTCAAGGTTGCGCTTGGCGTGGTCGTGGCGCAGACGACCTTGACCGTCGCCCTGACGGTCGCCCTGATCGAACTCATCGGCGGCGCGTCCTGAACGCGGGCCGCTCGGGCGATTTCCGCCGGCGGTTCCCGTCGTAACGCGAGAGGCGCGCCGGCGGTGGGCGCGCGGAGCCGGATCGTGACGGCGCTGAAATCCATTCCCCTTCTGCCGGTTCTCGTTAGCCTGCTGATCGGTCTGCTCGTGGTCTTTCTGGCCGTCGGGGGCTTCGACGACCCGGCATGGGTTGATCGTTTCTTCGGCCCGGCGGAGAAATTCCGGGTTCTGGAATTTCTCGGTGTCGCCATGGGCGGCGTGTTGCTGGCCATCGGGGCCGTGATCGCGCACAAGCGCGCCGTGGCGCTGGAGGAAGCGGCGAAGGCGCAAGCGCGGGCGGCGGAGGCGCAGGCCGACGCGGCGAAACGGCAGGCGGACGCGAACAAAGGCGCGGAGGACGGGCGGCGGCAGGAGCGGCTGAAGAACGCCATCGAGCATCTGGGCCACGCTTCGGATTCCGTGCGCCTGGGCGGGGCCTACGAGCTCTTCCATCTGGCGCAGGACACCGAAGATCTGCGCCAGACGGTGCTGGACATCCTCTGCGCCCACATCCGCCGGACGACGGGGGAGGACGGATACCGGGAGAGGTACAAGTCGAAGCCTTCGGAAGAGGTCCAAAGCCTGTTGACGCTGCTATTCATTCGGGAATATGCGATTTTCGAGGGTTTTCGAGTTGATTTGCAGGGGAGTTGGCTGAACGGGGCTGTTCTCCGGAGAGCGCGTCTGGAGGAAGCAAATCTAAGCCAATCTCATCTGCAAAAAGCAGAGTTTTCTGAAGCGTGGATGCCAGGGGTGGACCTTTCTGGGGCGCATATGCAAGGAGTGTATCTGGTCGATACCTATATGCAAAAAACAAACCTTTTTAGATCAGATCTACGAGGATCAGTGCTTTTAGGGCCACATTTAGAAGAGGCAAACCTTAGGGATTCATACCTCCAAGGGGTAGTATTTTCCCGCCCATATTTGCAGAGTGCGAACCTTATCGGTGCACACTTGCAAGGGGCATCTCTCCACGGAGCGCGTTTACAAGATGCGATCCTTGCCGACGCGCATTTGCAAGGGGCACTCCTTCCCCGTGTGCTTCTGCAAGGGGCAAGTCTTAACAAAGCGCATCTACAAGGGGCCTATCTTTTTGATGCGGAACTGCAAGGGGCATCTCTTCTCGGGGCGCATCTACAAGGGACCACTTGCGAGCTCACTGAGGAGTCGTCGTATGCGGCACGCATACACGCGAGGATCGGTCGGGAAAGCGATCTGTCGGAAGTGATGTTCACGGGTGGGTTGAGCCGAGGAGATTTGGACTCCTTCATCGAAGGCATACCCGACGAAGTAGCGAACAGGTTGCGGCGGAGGCTGGAACCACATATCGGCAAGCCAGCGAGCTACGAACCACCGGAAGGTAGCGGTGCCATTCTCGGAACCTACACGGCGGCGGAGGCAGCGCGGTGGATTGCCGAATACGAGGAAGCGATGCGCGGCGTTCCGAAGGCGGAAAGAGGATAGGCGATGCCGACGTTGCACTGGTTGACGCGGGAGGAGGATGTCGGAGCGGCGGGGCGGGCGCCCTATCGGCTGCTGGAGGAGGCGCCGGGGCTTTCCGCCGGGGAGGCGGAGGCGGAGAACATGCTGATCCAGGGGGACAACCTGGAAGCGCTGAAGGCGCTGCTGCCGTTCTATGCGGGCCGCGTGAAGTGCGTCTATATCGATCCGCCCTACAACACGCGCTCGGCGTTTGCGCATTACGACGACAACCTGGAGCATGCGACGTGGCTCTCCATGATATGGCCGCGGCTGGAGCTGCTGCGCGACCTGCTGGCGGAGGACGGTTCGATCTGGGTTTCCATCGACGACCACGAGGCGCATTATCTCAAGGTCGTCATGGACGAAGTGTTTGGAAGAGACAATTTCATCGCGAATTTCGTTTGGCAAAAGAAATACACGCGCGCGAATGATGCGACGTTCGTGAGCGACAACCATGACCATATAATCTGCTTCTCTAAAGACCGTGAACGCTCGTCTTTTCGAGGGATACAGAGAGACACAAAGCAGAACAAAGCATACAAGAACCCGGATAGCGATTCTCGTGGACCATGGAAATCGACTCCGTTGCACGCGAAAAGCGGAACGGACAAGAATCGATATTCCTACACTTTCTCCAACGGAGTCACCTGGACTCCTCCAGTTGGCACCTACCATCGATTCAGTAGAGACACACTCGCAGAGCTTGATCGCACCGGGCAACTGTGGTTCGGAGCGAAGGGAAATGCAACACCTTCGCGAAAGTCGTATCTGTCGCAAGTGAAGCAAACGATCGTTCCTGTCACGGTGTGGTTGTACGACGAGTTCGGTAGCAACCACGATGCCAAGAACGAGAATCGCGCAGTATTGCCGAGTGCCTATTTCGACACCCCCAAGCCTGAGAAGCTCTTGGGGCGCATTCTCGAAATCGCCACCAACCCGGGCGATCTCGTGCTCGACTCCTTCCTTGGCTCCGGAACCACCGCCGCCGTCGCACACAAGATGAACCGCCGATGGATCGGCGTCGAAATGGGTGAACACGCCGTCACCCATTGCGCCCCCCGCCTCGCCAAGGTCATCGAAGGCGAGCAAGGCGGCATCTCCAAGGCCGTCGGCTGGAAGGGCGGCGGCGGCTTCCGCTTCTATCGCTTAGGCCCGCCCGCCTTCGACGAGAACGGGCGCATCTGCCCGGACGTCACCTTCCCCCTCCTCGCCGCCCACGTCTGGTTCGCCGAAACCGGCCGGCCCTGGCGCGCGCCGGCGGAGCCTTCTCCCTTCCTCGGGGCGCACGAGGGCCGGGGCTACGCCCTGCTCTACAACGGCATCCTGGGCGACCGCTCCGCCGGCGGCGGCAACGTGTTGACGAAGAAGACGCTGGGCCAGGTGCGCGCGGCGGCGGGGGGCTTCGCGGGGCCGCTGACGGTTTACGCCGCGCGGACCATGCTGGGGAGCGCGGCGCTGAAGGCGGAGGGGCTGGCCTTCAAGCAGACCCCCTACGACGTCGCGTCGCGCGCCTGAATGCCCGCCGCGGGGGCGCGGGTCTCCCGGCCCGCATACAGCTTGCGGGACGGGGCGCCGTCGCAAGGCTCCGATACGGCGGCGCATAATCCGCCCCACGGCGCGCGTCCCAAGCCGGCGAACCCCTACCGACGCGCGCCTATCGCACGCCCACGGCACCCCCACGGCTTACCACGGCGCGCCGTCCCGCCGGCGGCGCATCCTTCAAGCCGCCAGTCTCGAACGCGCGCCGGCGGCGTCGAACAAGCCCGCCAAGCCGCGCACGCCGGCGCGCGCGTCCCAACACGCGGCACAACCCGAACGCGCACCCACGGCGCGCCCACGGCCCGGCAATGGTGGCAAGCTAAGGCGAGGCTCCAACCCGAAAGCCCATAGCCCACGGGCAGTTGCGCGCCGTCGAAGGCAAGGCGGAAAAAACGCTTGACTCGCCCCCCCCCCCCCCCCCGCTAGCGTGCTTCCCGCCAAGCCCACAGGGGGAAGCACCATGCGCGCCGTCCAAGCCTTCGCAGCCATGCTCTGCCTTGCCGTCCCGTTCGCCCTTGCCGCTTGCGGGGGAGGCGGCGGGGGAACGCCGGCAAAGATGGCCATGGACGACCCGGAACCGGAACCGACGCCAACGCCAACCCCGGCACCCGGCAACATGGACGGGGGCGCGCCGGAACTACGGACGCCCTTGACGTCTTCCCTCACGGCGCAAGCGGCCTTTGATCGCCTCGCCAACCGCAGCAATAACGCGGAAGGGGTGTCCCGGCTAAGCACGTGGAATTTTGGCGATAGTCACCCCGAAACCCGGACCGACAAAGAATATCGAAACTATCTTTACCTAACCTTCGGGCTCCCCGCGCATGAGCCCGACCTTATTTCCGAACAGAATCTCAATAAGAGGAAGGTTGTTTTCGATAAACTTTATAATTCTCTTGGGATCCTTGAGAGGTATAACAACCGTTGGCCAAACATATTTATGGCGCGCACAGGAAGGCATTGCACATCTTCAATCTTCAGTGGTGCATCTTGGGGAAGCTGCGAATCCGACAACCCCGCAGAACTGAAAGAGAGCATGATAAACGCACGCGGGGAGTTTAGGGCAAACGAACATCTGCATTTCCACGATTCAACGATGGGCTACCTTGACTATAGCGCCTTCTTCCTAAACCGAATCCTGTCGATAGCAAAGAGGGGCGGCCCCGGCAAAGACGTTTTTTATGCAGACTATGGCGATCTCAACGGGCTCCCTAGCGGTAACATCTCCATCCATCCAATACCTAGCAGCGCCCTATCCATCGGGACACGCACTGAAGCCGACGGCCTCTCCCCTCTTGAAAACGTTCCAACTGCCACATGGAAAGGCGGCATGATCGGAATGTTAGACGGCTATTATGGTAGCGCACCCGCACCTTGCCGGGAATGCACATACGACCAAGCCGCAGCATTGGAAAACAATTTGCTGGTCGGCAATGTGGAATTCAAAACCGAGATTTACTCCAGCGAGTCCGATAGTTTGTCGGGAACAATTGCCTTTTCAAACATTGCCGACTCCGTAACAGGGAAAACCTATGAAGGTTGGAAATGGGATACCCGTGTCGTGGAGGCCAGCGGCGAAAACTCCGTAGGCTTCCATATTAGCCGGAGGGGAGATGACGGCACCCTTGAAGGCACATTCTACGGCCCATCATTTGAAGAGGTGGGCGGCACATTCTCACGCAACATTACCCATGCCGAATATGAACACATAACCGGCGCATTCGGCGCAAAGCGGCAACCGTAATAGCCGCGCCGTCCCTTCAAGCCCCACGAACGCGCGCGCCATAATCCGCCCCACGGCGTCCGATACGCGCGCGCCGTCCAACCCTGCCGGCGCGGTCCGAACGCGAAACCTTGGCGTCCCTACGGACGGCCGCGCCGCGTCCCAAGCGCATGCGTGCGCGCCGGGCGCCCGCTTACCCGGCTTCCGCTCCGTGCACGCGCGCGCCGGCGATCCAGGTCGCGCGGACCCGGAGCGCGTCGTCGAGCCATGCCAGATCCGCCCGCAGACCGGGCGCGAGGCGGCCGCGCTCTTCGGAGAGGCCCAGGAAATCCGCGGGCCAGGCCGCCGCCATGGCGAGCGCCTCCTCCAGCGGGATGCCGGCGCGGGAGACGCAGTTCCGCACCGCCCGCCCCATGTCGAGCAGCGCGCCGGCGAGGCGGCCTTCCGAATCGCGCAAGGCGCCCCCGTCCACGCTGACGGGCCTTCCGGCGAGGCGGAATTCGCCCATCCGCTCCCGCGCCCCCACCGGCGCCATCGCGTCGGTGACCAGGAAGAGCCGGCCGCGGGGTTTCGCGCGCCAGGCGATCCGCACCGCGTCCCAATGCACGTGGACGCCGTCGGCCACGATGCCGCAGAAAAGTCCGTCGCGGGCGAGGGCTGCGCCGACGGTGCCCGGCGCGCGGTGGTGGAGCGGGCGCATGGCGTTGAAGAGATGCGTCACCCCGGTCAGGCCGCGCGCCGCCGCCGCGTCGAGCATGGCCCCGTCGGCCTCGGTGTGGCCGGCGGCGACGACCGCGCCGCGCGCGACGAGGGCGGCGATGTCGCCCGGCGCGACGCATTCCGGCGCCAGGGTGATCAGGGTTCGGCCGGCGCCCGGCGCCGCCAGCAGGTCCAGATCGCCCGCGCCGAGCGGCCGCACGGCGGCCGCGTCGTGGGCGCCCCGCCGCGCCGGGTTGATGTGCGGCCCCTCGAAATGGATGCCGAGGACTCCCGGCAGCCCCGCGTCGAGCGCGGTGCGGACCGCCTCGATCGCCCGGACCATGCCGGCGCGCGGGCCGGAGACGAAGGTCGGCAGGAAGCCCGTGGTGCCGAAGGCGCGGTGCGCGCGGCCGATGATCTCGAGGGTCTCCACGCTCGGCGCGTCGGTGAAGGTCGCGCCGCCGCCGCCGTTGACCTGGAGGTCGATGAACCCGGCGGCGAGCGTGCCGCCGGCGAGGGTCGTCACCCGCGCGCCGGCGGGGACGGAATCGGCCGGCACGATGTCGCGGATCGCGCCGCCCGCCGTGAGCAGCGCCCGCCCGCTCCGCAACCCGTCGGGCGTGTGCAGCGCGGCGCCGACCAGCGCCTCGACGGGCCCGCTACCGGCCATCGACCGGAATCCGGTTCGCCCCCGGCGGGCGCGGTGATAGTGTCGGGCCGGCCTTCACGGAAGCGGGTGTAAGCCATGCTGCGCGCGGCCTCAATCGGAATGGGCTGGTGGTCCGATGCGCTCGCCGACGCCGTGCAGGGCAAGTCCGCGACGATCCGCATCGTCACCTGCTTCACGCGCTCGGCCGGGAAGCGCGCGGCCTTCGCCGGGAAATACGGGACGGCCGCGCACGACTCCTACGAGGCGGTGCTGGCCGACGATGGCGTCGACGCCGTCCTCCTGACCACGCCGCATTCGCTCCACGCGGAGCAGGTGACGGCGGCCGCGGCGGCGGGCAAGCACGTCTTCGTCGAGAAGCCGTTCACCCTGACCCGGGCGAGCGCCCAGGCGGCGGCGGACGCCTGCGCGGCGGCGGGCGTGGTGCTGGCGGTCGGGCACAACCGGCGCTACCACGGCGCGACGCGCGCGCTGAAGGCGATGCTGGAGGAGGGCGCCCTCGGCACGATCCTCCATGCGGAGGCGAATTTCTCCGTCCCCAGCGCCTTGACCTACCCGCCCGACCTGTGGCGCGCCAGCCGCGTCGAGAGCCCGGCCGGGTCGATCACGGCGCTCGGCATCCACATGATCGACGCCCTGATCCATCTGCTCGGGCCGGTCGCGCGGGTCGCGGCGCAGGCCCATCGGCGGGCCGTCCCGGTCGATATCGACGACACGACCTCGGCGCTGTTCACCTTCGAGTCCGGCGTCTCGGCCTATCTCGGCACCTTCTTCGCCTGCCCCCACACCTCGTTCATCAACGTCTACGGCACCGGCGGCAACGCCCGCGCCGGGATCGACGGCAACCGCCTCACCGTCCAGCCGGCGGAGGGCGAGGCGCGCGAAGAGCCGGTCGCGCCGCAAGACACGCTCCGGCAGGAGCTCGAGGAGTTCGCCGCGGCTTGCGCCGGCACGGCGCGCTTCTCCGTGGCGCCCGCGGAGGCGGTGCACGGCATCGCCGTCGTGGAGGCGCTGGTGGAGGCCGCCGCGTCCGGCGCATGGGTCGCAGTCGCGCGTTGAGCCCGGCCATGGGCGCGCGCCATACGTTCTTCTGTATCGACGGCCACACCTGCGGCAATCCGGTGCGCGTGGTGGCCGGCGGCGCGCCGCCGCTGGCGGGCGCCACCATGAGCGCGCGGCGCGAACAGTTCCGCCGCGATCACGATTGGATCCGGCGCGCGCTCATGTTCGAACCTCGCGGCCACGATCTGATGTCGGGCGCGCTGCTCTATCCGCCGCTCTCCGCCGACGCGGACCTGGCGTTGATCTTCATCGAGACCACGGGCTGCCTGCCGATGTGCGGCCACGGCACCATCGGCACGGTCACCATCGCGCTCGAACACGGCCTCGTCGCCCCGCGGACGGAGGGCGTGGCGGTGCTCGACGTGCCGGCGGGTCGGGTGGAGGCGCGCTACCGCCGCGAGGGCGGGCGCATCGCGGCCGTGCGCATCGTCAACGTGCCGAGCTTCCTCGTTCAAGCGGAGGTGGAGGTCGAATGCCCCGGCCTCGGCGCGCTCGCCGTCGACATCGCCTATGGCGGCAATTTCTACGCCATCGTGGAGCCGCAGCCGAACTATGCGGGGCTGGAGGCGTTCTCGGCGGCGACGCTCGTCGCCATGAGCCCGGGGCTTCGCGAAGCCTGCAACCGGGCCGTCGATTGCGTCCACCCGGACGACCGATCGATCGCGGGCGTCAGCCACGTGATGTGGACGGGCGCGGCGCGGCACGCGCGCGCCCACGGGCGGAACGCCGTCTTCTACGGCTCCGGCGCGCTCGATCGCTCGCCCTGCGGCACCGGCACGTCCGCGCGGATGGCGCAATGGGCGGCGAAGGGACGGCTCGCGCCGGGGGACGAGTTCGTGCACGAGAGCATCGTCGGCAGCCTCTTCCACTGCCGCGTCGAGCGCACCGCCAGGGTGGGCGGCCGCGACGCCATCGTGCCGAGCGTGGAGGGCTGGGCGCGGGTAACCGGGATCAACACCATCTTCGTGGACGAGGACGACCCCTTCGCCCACGGCTTCCAGGTGACCTGACCGCCGCCCGTTTGATGCGCGATGCGACAGCGGCGCTCCCGTCGTTGCCTGGCCGCAGGGGCGCGCGATGGGCACTTTGCTTGAACATCAAGAACGACCTTCCACCGGCCGCCGAGGAAGCCGCCGCGCGACCCGGCCGGCGCAGGTCATTTTCTCCACAGGTCCCGCACCGAAACGGGGCCTCGGGGCGGCGCCTTTTCCAGGGGGCAAAGGGGCCGGCGCGCGGGCTATAGTCCTGCCGGTGGCCCTTGGCGGAGCGTTCGATGGCGGTTTCCCACAGTGATCCGCGGATCCCGGCGGCGGAGCGGTGCGTGCTGCGCGACCTGCTCGACCGGCTGGCAGCGGAGACGCCCGACAAGACCTTCTGCATCTTCGAGGGCGGCTCCGCATGGAGCTATGCGCGCACGCGCGACGAGGCGATGGGGGCCGCGATCGGCTTGCAGGCGCTCGGCGTGCGCCAGGGGGATCACGTCCTCTCCTGGCTGCCCAACGGCGCCGCCGCGCTGCGCGTGTTCTTCGGCGCCAACTACATGGGCGCCGTCTACGTCCCCATCAACGTCGCCTACAAGGGCCGGCTCCTGGAGCATGTCGTCGCCAGGTCCGACGCCCGCGTGATCGTCGCCCACGCGGCGCTGGCGCCCCGCCTCGCCGCCGTCGACCGCGCCTCCCTCGAGACATTGGTGGCCGTCGGCGGCGCGCCGCCCGCCATCGAGGGCCTCGCCGCTCTGCCCGAAGCGGCGCTCCGCCCCGCGGGCCGCGCGCTGCGCCCCCTGGAGCGCCCCATCGCCCCCTGGGACACCCAGTCCATCATCTTCACGTCCGGGACCACGGGCCCCTCCAAGGCGGTGCTCAGCTCCTACGTCCACGCCTTCTCCAATTTCGGGCCGGACACCTGGCGGTTCATCACGCCGGAGGACCGCTATCTGATCAGCCTGCCGCTCTTCCATCTCGGCGGCGCCACCATCGCCTACGGCATGTTGTGCCAGCACGCCTCGATCACGGTGGTCGAGTCCTTCAGGACGGAATCGTTCTGGAAGACCGTGCGCGAGACGGGAGTCACCTCGGCGTTCCTGCTCGGCGTCATGGCGTCGTTCCTGGAGGCCGAGCCGCCCGCCCCGGACGATCGCGATCACCCCCTGCGCACCGTCGGCATGGTGCCTCTGGTGGACGACGTGGACGGGTTCATGGCGCGCTTCGGGGTTTCGGTCTACTCGATCTACAACATGACCGAGCTCTGTTGCCCGGTCATGACGACCGTGCCCATGACGGTGCCCGGCAGCTGCGGGCGGGTGCGGCCGGGCTGCGAGATCAGGATCGTCGACGAGAACGATTGCGAAGTGCCGGCCGGCGCCGTCGGCCAGTTCGTCGTCCGCTCGGACACGCCCTGGGCCATGAACCACGGCTACCACAAGGAGCCGGAGGCGACCGCGCGCGCCTGGCGCAACGGCTGGTTCCACACCGGCGACGCGGGCCGCGCGGACGCGGACGGCAATCTCTATTTCATCGACCGCCTGAAGGACACGATCCGCCGGCGCGGCGAGAACATCTCCTCCCTGGAGGTCGAAATCGAGGTCGCGGCCCATCCGGCGGTGCGCGAGGCCGCCGTGGTCCCGGTGCCGAGCGAACTGGGGGAGGACGAGGTGATGGCCGTGGTCTCGCTGCGCCCGGGACGGCGGCTCGATCCGGCGGAATTGCTGGCGTTCCTCCAGCCGCGCCTCGCCCATTTCATGATCCCGCGCTACGTACGGATCGTCGACGCGCTGCCGAAGACTCCGACCGAAAAGGTCGAGAAGCACAGGCTGCGCGCGGACGGAATCACCGCGGAGAGCTGGGACCGCGAGGCCGCCGGCATCCGCGTCAAGCGCGAGCGGCTGGGGCGGACGCGGTGAACGGCGGCGCGCCGGACGCGGGCGAGAGCCGCCACCACTACCCGCCGCGCGCGGTCCTCGCGGAATACGCCTGCGCCGCGCTCGGCCTCCTCTTCGCCCTCGGCCCGTTCGCGGTGGCGACGCCGCTGGCGCCGGTCGCCGGCGTTCTCGCCGCCCTCGGCGCGCTGTTCGCGGCGTTCGGCGCGCGGGCGCTGCTGCGGCACCGTACCTGCCTGCGCCTCTCCGAACGCGGCCTCACCGTCGACGGGCCACTTCCCCGCCATCTGCCGTGGGAGCGGTTGACTCGCTGCTCCCTCGGTTATTATTCGACCAGGCGGGACCGTCGGGGCGGGTGGATGCAGCTCAAGCTCGAGGCGCAGACCCGGAGCCTGCGGATCGATTCGCGGATCGAGGGCTTCGAGACGATCGCGCGCCATGCCGCCGCCGCGGCGCGGGCGCGCGGCCTCGCCCTCGATCCCGCCACCGTCGAGAACCTCCGCGCCCTCGGCGTTTCCGGGGCCGCGCCGGACGCCGGCTGACGGCCCCGCCCCGTCTCCCCCGCCCCGTGCGCCCGCTCCTTTCCGTCGAGGACCTGGAGGTCCGTTTCCGCGTCGCCGAGGGGACGATTCGCGCCGTCGACGGCGTCTCGTTCTCGGTCCCCGCCGGGCGCACCGTGGCCCTGGTCGGGGAATCGGGCTCCGGCAAGTCGGTGGTCTCCCAGACCATCATGCGCATCCTGCCCAAGGTGGCCCGTATCGCCGGCGGGCGTGTGACGCTGGACGACCCGGCGCAGGACGGCCCGCCGGTCGACCTCACCGCCCTGAAGGCCGACGGCAAGGCGATGCGGGCGATCCGGGGCCGGCGCATCTCGATCGTCTTCCAGGAACCGATGACCGCGCTCTCGCCGCTCCACACCATCGGCAACCAGATCGGCGAGGCCTACCGGCTGCACCGGGGCGGCGGCCGGGAGGAAGGCCGCCGGGCCACGGCGGAGATGCTGGGGCTGGTGGGCTTCCCCGATCCCGGCAAGGCGCTGCGCACCTATCCGTTCGAGCTCTCCGGCGGCCTCCGGCAGCGGGCGACCATCGCCATGGCGCTGGTCTGCCGGCCGGCGCTGCTGATCGCCGACGAGCCGACCACCGCGCTCGACGTCACCATCCAGGCGCAGATCCTCAAGCTGATGAAGGACCTGCAGGCCCGGCTCGGCATGGCCATCCTGATGATCACCCACGATCTCGGCGTGGTCGCCAACGTGGCCGACGAGGTGGTCGTCATGTACCGCGGCAAGGTGATGGAACGCGGCGCGGTCGAAGACATCTACCGCGCCCCCGGGCACCCCTATCTCGACGCCTTGCTGCACGCGGTGCCGCGCTTCCACATGGCGCCCGGCGCGCGGCTGGTGCCGCTCCGCGAGATCAAGGCGGAGACCGGCCCCTTCCTCTCCGCCGGCGGGACGCGCCCGGAGCGGAGCGATGCGCCCCTGCTCAGCGTGCGCGGCCTGGGGAAGAGTTTCACCATCCGCAAGCGGGGCCTGTTCGGCGGAGGGACGGCGGCGCGTGTGGATGCGGTGGACGACGTGAGCCTCGACGTGCGCCGCGGCGAATGCGTCGGGCTGGTGGGGGAGAGCGGCTGCGGCAAGACGACCCTGAGCAAGCTGATCCTGCGCGCGATCCAGGCCGACCGGGGGGCGATCGTCTTCCGCGACGGCGCGGAGGACATCGACGTGCGCGCGCTCTCGGCCCGCCAGCTCGTTCCCTTCCGGCGCAAGGTCCAGTTCATCTTCCAGGACCCGTTCGGCTCCCTCAACCCGCGCATGACCGTCTTCGACATCATCGCCGAGCCGCTGGTCATCCACCGCGCCGGCGCGCCCGCCGAGCGGCGCGCGATCGTGCGGGAGCTGATGCGGCTGGTCGGCCTCGACCCGCGCTTCCTCCGGCGTTACCCGCACAGCTTCTCCGGCGGCCAGCGCCAGCGCATCGGCATCGCTCGCGCGCTCGCGCTGAAGCCGGCGCTGCTGATCTGCGACGAGCCGGTCTCGGCCCTCGACGTCTCGATCCAGGCGCAGATCCTCAACCTCCTGAAAGACCTCCAGGAGACGCTCGGGCTGACCTATCTGTTCATCTCGCACAATCTCGCGGTGGTCGACTACATCGCCCATCGCATCGCCGTCATGTGCGCCGGCCGCATCGTCGAGATCGCCCCCCGGGAGGCCCTCTTCCGCAACCCGCTCCATCCCTACACCCGGGCCCTGGTCGCGGCGGTGCCCGAACCGACTCTCGATTCGCCGCTCGATCTGACGGCGCTGATGGCCGGCAAGGCCTCCGAGCCCGCCGCTTGGCCGGCGCCGTTCACGGTCGACCGGGAGGCGCGCCCCGGCCTGGTGGAGCGGGAGGCGGGCCACTTCGTCCGGGCCGCCGCGTAAACGGCGCGGATACCGAGCGGACCGTGACCGGTTCCCCCTCCATGCCGCGCCGGAGGAGCGGCCCCCTGGCCGGCCTCAAGGTGCTCGACCTGAGCCGCATCCTGGCCGGGCCGTGGGCCGCGCAGCTGCTGGCCGATTTCGGCGCCGACGTGGTCAAGGTGGAGCGCCCCGGCAGCGGCGACGACACCCGTTCCTGGGGGCCGCCCTTCCTGCGCGATGCGGCGGGCGCGGAGACGACCGACGCCGCCTATTTCATGTCCGCCAATCGGGCGAAGCGTTCGATCGCCCTCGACCTGTCGGCCCCGTCGGGCCAGGCGCTCGCCCGCCGGCTCGCCCGCTGCGCCGACGTCCTGATCGAGAACTACAAGGTCGGCGGCCTCGCGAAATACGGCCTCGACTACGCCGCGACGCGCGCGATCAATCCGCGCCTGATCTATTGCTCGATCACGGGCTTCGGCCAGTCCGGGCCTTACGCCGCGCGCGCCGGCTACGATCTGGTCGCCCAGGGCGCGGGCGGCCTCATGAGCGTCACCGGCGAGCGCGACGACCTGCCGGGCGGCGGCCCGCAGAAGGTGGGCGTCGCCGCCGCCGACCTGATGACCGGCATGTACGCGGCAACGGGCATCCTCGCCGCGCTGGCGAGTCGCGCGCGGACGGGTCGCGGCCAGCACATCGATCTCGCGCTGCTCGACACCCAGGTGGCGTGGCTCGCCAACCAGGCCATGAATTATCTGGTCGGCGGGATGGTGCCCGCGCGCACGGGCAACGAGCACCACAACATCGTGCCCTACGGCGTGTTCCCGACGCGCGACGGGCATTTCGCCCTGGCGATCGGCAATGACGGCCAGTTCCGCAAATTCTGCGCGGTGGCCGGACGGCCGGAGATTGCCGAGGACACGCGCTTCGCCACCAACGCCGGGCGCGTCGGCAACCGCGATGCGCTGATTCCGCTGCTGAACGACGTCACCCGCGCGCGGACGATGGACGCCTGGATCGCCGCCCTGGAGCCCGCCGGCGTGCCTTGCGGGCCGATCAACACCATCGACCGGGTTTTCGCCGACCCGCAGGTCGCCGCGCGGGCCATGAGGGTGACGATCCCGCACGGCGCGGGCGTCGCGGTGGAGCACCCGGCCAACCCGATCAAGTTCTCCGAAACGCCGGTCGACTACCCGCGCGCCGCACCCCTGCTCGGCGCGGACGCGGACGACATCCTGCGCGACTGGCTCGCCCTCGACGCCGCCGCCATCGCCGCCCTCCGCGCAGACGGAGTCGTCTGATTCCGGCTATCGCGCTCCTCTCGGTGCGACGGGGGCGGGCCTTACTCGTACCGGCCTTCGTTCAACCGCCAGTAGGTGCGCTCAACGACACGGTGCCGAGGGAGCGCAGCGCAGGCGGTAGGTGTAAAGGGCTCACTGAGCGCATTGGGCATGCTCCTCATCGAGCTGCTTGTGCTTGATAAAGTAGGCGGCCGCATCCATCGCGCAAGTACCGTGGACCGGGCCAAAGTGCGAACTGTCATTGAACACGAGCAGCGCATGATGGTCAAAGTAACGCAATTGCTCGTCCAGATGGTCGATCGGAGTCACGGGATCGAGCGCGCCTTGCAGGAACAGCGTGGGAATGGACGTCGCGATCGCTGCGCCCTCCACCGAATCCGCGGCGGTGACATTCCAAAGCCGGCATTCAGACCGAAATTCCTCCAATGTATAATCTCTGTATAGCTTCCGAATATACAAAGGAGAGATCCACGCTCGGCGCATCATTTCGTCGTAGTCCGCGAAGGGGTACACCTCTGCACAGTAATGAGCGTAGTTAACGGGATGACTGAAGCCTGGGTCGAGATACTGTGAGAAATAATATACGAGAGCGTCTTCCAGGGCCTTCGTCTCCCCGCGTTCCAGCTCGCTCACCAGAGTGGCGAATTTTGGAAAAAACTCTGCGTCATAGAGTGCAATGAACGCTACTTGGACCAATCTTGATCCGGTCAAAACGAAACGTTCCACGCCATAGTAAGCTGCAATCTCCGGGGAGAGCGCATCGACAACGTAGGGTGTATCATCCAAATTATCGATCAAAACCTGGAAACGCTTTCGCAGCGACTGAGGGTTACATACGCTGGAACTTCCGCACCAAGAAAACACTTTGTCAAATGCTAAGGCCACTATCTCCGCTGATGAAGTCTCGTATCTCAGATTCGGGAAAACCGCGCCGTTGAGAATCATTGCCTCCACGCTGTCCGGGAAGTCTCGCGCGATCGTCAAGGCGTAGCGGGACCCATAGGAAACTCCATACAAAATCCATTTCTCTATCTTCAGAGCGTGGCGCAGAAGCTCGACGTCCCGCGCCACGACTCTGCTATTGTATTGTGACAGATCGCGGTCCCACTCGTCCAGCCTCTCTTTGCAGTTCCGTTGGACCTCCATCCAGCGTTCACCCTCCTCTTTTCGGGTCATAGGTTTGCCCAGAGCTTTCCGGATCGGCGCAAAGAATTTGGTGCACGACAGCCTTGGAGATGCCATGCCGACGCCGCGGGGGTCGATGACGTAGAAATCCCGGCCCGATCGCGATACCAAGTTCTTGTACTCATTCCAGATTTCGGAGGGATAACCGAGCCCCATCGCACTTCCGGGACCACCGCCTCCCAAGTGCAGGACCGGATTCTTCGTGGATGGATGACGAGTAAAGAACTTCACGACGGGAAAGCCGATCCGAGCGCTCGTTGCATCGTCAGGATCCTCGGAGACGACCATGAAGAAGCACTCCTTCATCGGCCCGCTCTCGTCGTCGAACCAACACCGAACGGGGAGTAGACTCGGCGTCGTCGTATTGATGTTGTCCGTATTCTGGGGCAGATGGTACTCTAGGATTTTTCCATAAACTTTCGGATTCTCGTTGATGCTGGCCATCGCCAACGGAGTGCGTCCGTCCTTCACCACAGCAAACGTATCCGCGCCGCCTTCGATCAATGCTGTAACCACCGAGACATCGTCGTACTCCGCCGCCCAATGGAGTGGTGCCCAACCGTCTTCATCGCGCGCATTGGGGTCCGCGCCGCCTTCGATCAATGCTGTAACCACCGAAACATCGTTGTACTCCGCCGCCCAGTGGAGTGGCGTCCAACCGTCTTCATCGCGCGCGTTGGGGTCCGCGCCGCCTTCGATCAACGCCGTAACCACCGAAGCATCGTTGTACTCCGCCGCCCAATGGAGTGGCGTCCAACCGTCTTCATCGCGCGCATTGGGGTTTGCGCCGTCTTCGATCAACGCCGTAACCACTGAAGCATCGTTGTACTCCGCCGCCAAATCCAGTGGCGCCCAACCGCCTTCATTGCGCGCGTTGGGGTCAGCACCGGCAGAGAGCGCGGCCTTCACTTCAGAAGCGGTCCCACTTCCCGCCGCCTCGAACAGGTCGTCCGTCGCGTCGGCGTAAGCCGGCGCGGCAAGCGCCAAGGCACCGGCAAGCGCCAGGGCGAACGTCGGGGCGGTTCGGATGCTGCGCATGGCGGGTCCTTTCGGTTCGCGCGCGAAGGCCGGACTCGAAAGTGTCGGCCCGGAGGCCAGCGTATCGGAGCCGGCGCGTGGGCGGAACTCCGGCGCACCCGAGGGGGCCGAGACATCCGGGTTACGGGCCGGCGAGCGCGTCGCGCAGGAAGTGACCGCCGATCTCGATCCCGTCCGGCGCGATGCCGTGGCCGACGCCCCGGCTGACGTGCCATTGCACGGGGACTTGGCAGGCGCCGAGAACGGCGGCGGCCTCGAACAGGGCGCCCGCCGGGATCAGCTCGTCGGCCTCGCCGTGGATCAGGAACGCCGGCGGGCGGGCGCGAACGTCTCCGGCCAAACGCTCGCCGCCGATCAGGGAGCCCGAGAAGCCGAGCACGCCGGCGCAGGCGGCGGCGCGGCGGTAGGCGGCATGGAGCGCCGTCATCGTGCCCTGGCTGAACCCGACCAGCGCCAGATCGCCGGCGCCCAGGCCGAGCGCGCGCAACCTGGCGTCGGCATAGGCGTCGAGCGCCGCGGCCGCGCGCGCGACCCCGGCCAGCATCCGCTCGGGCGCGCGGTCGCCCAGGCCGAACCATTGCCGGCCCGCTGGCGCCATACCCGAGGGCATCATGTCGCAGGGTTCGGGCGCGTCGGGCGCGGCGAAGAGGGCGTCGGGCAGCGCCCGCCCCCAGGCGTCGGCAAGCCCGATCAGGTCGTTGCCGTCCGCCCCCAGGCCGTGCAGCAGGAGGACGAGCCTGCGCGCCGGCCCGCCGTTCGTCGGCGGACGCTCGGGGCCGTCGAGAATGTGCGTGCCGCTCATGCCGCCTGCTCCGCCGTTGATGACCGGCCGGCGGCGATGGTGGCCTCGACGTCCTTCCGGCACAAGACGCGGCGCGCTAGAGTCATCCTCCGCGCGCCTGCCGGCGCGCCCCCCGACGGAAGGGTGGAGGCGCCATGACCGGCACCCTCGCCGACATCGTCGAGATCGCGGTCTACGTCCTCATGGGGGGCGTGGTGGTGGCGCTCGCGCTCGGCCTCGGCGCGATGTACGGCGGCGGGAAGAAGAGCAGGAGCAATCTCTTCATGCGCTGGCGGGTCGGCCTCCAGTTCGCGGCGATCGCGCTCCTCGCGCTGCTGGTGTTCGTCATTCGGGAATAATGGTCAAGCTGACCCGGATCTACACCGGCGGCGGCGACGCCGGCGAGACTTCCCTCGGCGGCGGGGCCAGGGTGGCCAAGCACGACCGGCGGGTGGCGGCCTACGGAACGGTCGACGAGGCGAACGCCGCGATCGGCGTGGCGCGGAGCGAGACCGGCGGCGCGGCGGACGCGATGCTCGCCCGCATCCAGAACGACCTTTTCGATCTCGGCGCCGACCTTTGCCGGCCGGGGCCGCTCGAAGAGGGGCTGCGCATCGCCCAATCCCAGATCGACCGGCTCGAGGGCGAGATCGACGCCATGAACGCGCGTCTCCGGCCGCTCGATTCCTTCGTCCTGCCCGGCGGCTCGCGCGCCGCCGCCGCCCTCCATCTCGCGCGGACGACGGCGCGCCGGGCCGAGCGGCTGATCGTCGCGCTGGCGGCGGCCGAGCCGGTGAACCCGCTGGCCCTGACCTACGCCAACCGCCTCTCCGACCACCTCTTCGTCCTGGCCCGCCACCTCAACGAGGACGGCGCCGCCGACGTGCTCTGGCTCCCCGGCGCCAACCGGTAGCGGTGCGCCGAGCGCCGATGATCGTCACGCCGCCCCCACGGCCATCGGCTCCGGTCGGTCGCCGTAGCGGCGAAAATCCCGCGCGTCGACGGTCAACAGGCGCCGTTCGCCGTGAGCAAGCATGGTGACCCACGATACATGGTGACCACGATACATGGTGGCCGCGATTCCCTGGCTGTGGGCGACGCTGTTGTTCGGATTGATCCACCAAGGACGGTATAGGCGCGCCGAGTTCGGCAGGCGAAACCCGAGGATTGTCTCGATCGCGCCGAAGGAGGTGCGCCATTCCCGTTCCGCGCCGAGGGCAAGAAGATGACGGTGGAGCGGCGCGTATTTGCCGCTCGCGGCGGCCTCCCGCGTGAGTCGCTCCCGATTCGTTTCCCGATTCACCGCTCCTCTCCCCGTAAGGTCTGGCTCGTAATTTCGTCACATTCGCCGCTCCGGCCTCGCGTCAACCGCATCGCGTCCCTCTCGTCCGACCCGCCCCGCGCCGTTTCGATCGGCTCGGGATCCGGCATAACCTCCGCGTCATGGAGCCCGCGCCGATCGAGGCGTTCTACGCCCCGAAGACCATCGACGAGGCGCTCGAGTGCCTCGCCCGGGCCGGGGACGGCGCGGCGTTCCTCGCCGGCGGCACGAGCCTGATGCCGACGGTGAATGCGCGGCTGGCCGCCCCGCGCGCCGTCATCGACCTGAACGCGGTGGAGGAGTTGAGCGGCCTCGCGCGCGGGCCGCGCGGCCTGACCGTGCGTCCGATGACGCGCTGTCGCGCGCTCGCCGCCACCTCGGGCCTGCACGGCGCCTTGCAGGCCATCGGCGACGCGGCGGCGGCCCTGGGGGACCGGCAGCTGCGCAACGCCGCCACCATCGGCGGCGGCCTGTGCTGGAACGCCGTCGACTCCTGCATGCCCGCCGTCTGCCTCTGCCTCGGCGCGACGCTGGTGCTCGCTTCGGCCGCGGGCGGCGCGCGGGCCGTGCCGATCGACGCCTTCCTCGCCGGGCCGCGCGAGACGGCGCGGCGGGGCGACGAGCTCCTGGTCGAGATCGTCTTCCCCCCGCCGAAATACCGGGGCGTCGGCAGCGCCTACCGCAAGCACGGCGTCACGCCGGACGGCCCGCCGGTCGTCGGGGTCGCGGCCGCCGTCGAGGTGGACGCGGCGGGGCGCTGCACCGGCGCCGCCTTCGCCGTGGGCGGCGTCGCGCCGACGGCCCGGCGCTTCGGCGGGATCGACGCATTGTTGCGCGGCCGGCCGGGCGCGCGCGCGACCTTCGCGGAAGCCGCCGCCGCGGCCGCCGACGCCATCGAAGCGCAGTCGGACGCCGCCGCGAGCGCCGCCCGCCGCAAGGCGTTGATCCGCACCCTCGGCCGCGACGCCCTGGCCGCGGCCCACGCCCGCGCGGCGAAGGGGTGACGCCATGCGCAAGACCGTCACGGTGACGATCGACGGCGCGGCGCACACGCGGACCGTGCCGCTCGGCCTCCTGCTGGTCGATTTCATCCGCGATTCGGGCAGGCGCGCGGGGACGCCCGCCGACGGCTGCGCGAACGAGGGACGGTGCGGCGCCTGCACGGTGCTGATCGAGGGCAAGGCGTGCAAATCCTGCCTGAAGCTCGCGGTGCAGCTCGACGACAAGGCCGTGACCACCGCCGGAGGCCTCGCCCGCCGCGGCACGCCGCGCCATTTGCGGGAGGCGCTCCGCCGCTGTCGCGCCGCCCGGTGCGGCGCGTGCACGGACGGCATCCTGACGAACATGGTGGATTTCCTGGAGGAGAACATCGCTCCGAGCGCGGCGGAGGTGCGTCGCGCGCTGCGCGGCAATCCGTGCCGCTGCGGCGAAGACGCGCGGATCGTCGCGGCGGTGTGCGCGGCCTCCGCCATGCGCCACGGGTTGAAGCCCGCGCCGCCGCCGGACGAAACCCGGGCGCCGTGACCGCCTCCCGCCGGGCTGTTCCGCGCCGTGTTTTCCGGTAGGCTTCACCGAACGGTGCGCGGCGAGGAGCACGCGCGGCGAGGAGGGCATGACCGACACCTACCGGGACATCGGCTACGAGGCGACGGAGATCGGTTTCGGCGCACGCCCCGGCATCCTCGTCGTCGACCTCCAGGTCGGTTTCACCGATCCGCGCTTCCCCCTCGGCGGCTGTGCGATGGTCCACCGCGCGGTGGACAACGCCGCGCGCGTGCTGGCGGCCGCCCGGCGCGCGCACCTCCCGGTCGCCAACTGCTACACCGCCTACGGCTCCGAGCGGGACATGCCGTACTGGAAGATCGGCCCGGTCCGCGAGTCCTTCTACGAGGGCGCTCCCTGCACCGGGATGGAGCCGCGGACGTCGGACCCGGACTACGACTACATCTTCCGCAAATCGGCGCCGTCGATCTTCTTCCAGACGCCGGTCGCGAGCTTCCTCACCAGGCATAGCGTGGATACGACGATCGTGATGGGCTGCATGACCAGCGGTTGCATCCGCGCGTCGGTGGTGGATTCGTTTTCCAACGGCTACCGCACGATGGTGCCGGAGGATTGCGTCGGCGACGCGGAGGAAGGACCGCACCGGGACAATCTGCGGGACGTGGGCCGCCGCTACGCCGACGTCGTCTCGTCCGAGCGGGTCCTCGCCTACATCGAGGAGAGCCGCAGGCGGAACACCTGACGGTGGTCCACCTGACGGTGGCCCACCCGACGGCGCGCCGCGTCAGCAGGAGGGCCTGAGCCGACAGGGGGCGGGCGCCGGCCGGGCGCGGCCCGGGCCCGCAGATTGCGCCGCCCGCTCCCGCGCCGCCGCGCGGAGCGTCGCCGGGCCGACGGCGCGCTTCTCGTTGAGCGCCCGCGCCAGGGAGAGCGCGGCGCGCCGGGTCTGGCAGGTGCCGACGAAGGCGTAGAACCGCCGCCCTCCGGCGGGCTCCTCGGCCCGGACCACGCGCCAGGTCGATCCTTCGCCCGCCAGCCCTTCGACCACCAGGTAACAGGTCGGAAACGCGCCCTCCATGCGAAAAGGCTAATTCCGCCGGCGCTGTGCGCCAAGCCCCCCGCTGCGGCCCGGCGCCCCTACGGAGCGCCCCGCAGGTGCCGGTAGATCTCGGTGAAGTCGGAATCCGGGCGGGCGGCCTCCATGTCGTCCCAGATTTCGCGGAGCAGGCGGGCGATGCGGCGCGGCGTGCCGGCGGCGCCGGCGCCGGCCTCGTAGAGGCGCATGTCCTTCGCCATGAGCCGGGTCGCGAAACCGGAATCGAAGGCGCCGTTGGCGATGCGGTTGGGGAACTTGTCCGTGGTCGCGGTGTTGCGCCCGGTCGAGACGTTCACGGTCTCGAGGATCGTCGCCATGTCGAGGCCCTGCGAGACGCCGAAAGCGACCGCCTCGCTGGTCGCCGCCATCGCCGTCGCCGAAAGGAAGTTGTTAAGGAGCTTCATCGCCATGCCCTGCCCGGGCGCGCTCCCGACGCGGCGGGCGTTCTTCGCCATCGGGCGGAGATATTCCTCGATCGCCGCGAACAGATCGTCGGGCGCCGCGACCATCATGGCGAGGGTCCCGGCCCGGGCGCCCGCCGTGCCGCCGCTCACCGGCGCGTCGGCGTAGCGGATGCCGGCCTCGGCCAGGAGCGCGTGGGCCGCGCGGGCGTCGGCGATTCCCGCCGTGGTGCTGTCCACCACGATCTCCACCGCGCGCGGCGCCGGGCATTCGGCCAGCGCGCGCGCGACCCGCAGCGCCGTCGGCCCGTCGGGGAGGCAGAGGAAGACCACCGCCGCCCGCCGCGCGACCTCGCCCGCCGACCTGGCGCCGGGCGCGCCCGGCGGCGGCGGGGCGGCGGGGCCGGCGGCGTCGTGGCACACCACCTCGTGGCCGGCCGCCGCCAGATTGCGGGCCATCGGCCCGCCCATCCTGCCGAGGCCGATGAAGCCCAGGGTCGGCATCAGCCGGCCTCCGTCCGCTCCCGCGCGGCGAGCACCTTGCGGGCGATGCGGAACGCTTCGACGGCCGCCGGCGCGCCGCAATAGACGCCGACCTGGATCAGCGTCTCCTTGATCTCCTCCACGCTCACGCCGTTGGTGAGGGCACCCTTGAGATGCAGCTCGAACTCGTGGCTCCGGTTGAGCGCCGCCAACATGCAGAGATTGTTGAGACTGCGCTGCTTGCGGCTCAGGCCGGGCCTGCCCCAGACCGCGCCCCAGCAGTATTCGGTGAGGAGCTCCTGGAAGTCGCGGTTGAAGTCGTCGGCGCCCTGGAGCGCCCGCTCGACATACGCATCCCCCAGCACCTCGCGCCGGATCTTTAGGCCCTTCTCGTACAGTTCGCCGGGCATCGCCGCGCCTCCGTCCGTTCGCGCCGGCGGCCGCCTTCGCCGCGGGCGGGCGGGTATCATAGCCGGCGCCGGCGCGGCTATTCCATCCTGTGGGCGTCGAGGAACGCCCGGTCGACGGTGACGCCGAGGCCGGGGCGGTCGGGAATCGCGATCCGGCCGTCCGCCACCGAGAACGACTCCGCGACGAGATCGTGGAGCAGCGGATTGGCGCCGAGGGAATATTCGACGATGACCGCCGCCGGCGAGACCGCCATGACCTGGAGGCCCGCGGCGAAGTTGATCGCGCCGCCCCAGAGGTGGAGCGCGAGGCGGATCTCGTGGGTTTCCGCGAGCGCCGCGATCCGCATGCCTTCGGTGATGCCGCCGGCGATCGCCAGGTCGGGCTGGAAGTAATCCACCGCCCGGTGCTCGACCAGCTCGCGGAAGTCGAAGCGGGTGAACTCGCTCTCGCCGGCGGCGATCGGGATGTCGGTCGCGGCCCGCACGACGCCCATGCCGCGCTTGTTGTCGGCGTTCACCGGCTCCTCGAACCAGGCGAGGGCGCAGTCCTCCACCAGGCGCGCGAAACGCATCGCCTCCTTGACCGAATAGGTGCCGTGGGCGTCCACCATGATGTCGACGTCGGCGCCGAGACGGGCGCGCGCCGCCCGCACCCGCCGGACTGACGTCATGAGGTCGCCGTCGCCAGCGCCGACCCGCATCTTCACCGCGCCAAAGCCGCCTTGCGCGACGTAGCCTGCGAGCTGCGCGCCGATGGCCTCGGCCGGGGCCCAGCCGCCGGAGGCGTAGGCCGGCATGGTGTCGCGGCACTTGCCGCCGAGCAGGCGCCACACGGGGACGCCGAGGGAGCGGCCGAGAATGTCCCAGCATGCCATGTCGATCGCCCCGATGGCGGCGATCCCGATTCCCCGCCGGCCCAGCACAGGGAAGCCGCGTCCGCGTTCGAGGGCGAGGGGGGCGCGCGCGCCGTTGTAGCCGATCTCCCAGAGTCGCCGCGGATCGCGCGGGTCTTCCCCGACCAGCGCCGGGCCGAGCTCGCGGTTGATCGCCGCCGCGAGCGCCGCGTTGTCGCCCTTGCTGCCGACCGACGCCTTCGCCTCGCCCCAGCCGACGAGGCCGCAGGCGGTCTCCACCCGCACGATGGTGGCGTCGAAAGCGTCGGCGACGCCGAGGTCGCTCCGATGCCGCCGCGCCTCCGGAATCGGCGCGCGCACCCAGGCCGCCTCGATGGTCTCGATCTTCACCGGCTTCCTCCCCTCATGCGCGCCGCCGCGCGCTCACCCGCCGGCGGCGAGCAGCGCGGCGATGCGCGCCCGCAGCGCCTCGTCTCGCCGCGCGCGGGCGTAGATCTCCCGGTACTCTTCCCAGGTGATTCCCTCGATCGCGGCGACCGCGCGGGCGAAATCGGCGTCCGCCTCCTCGACCAACGCCGCCCGCGCGTTCTCGTCCGCCGCGGCTTCGATCCGCGGGCGCCATTCCTCGATTCGCCTGCTGACCTCGACGACGGCCGCCGCGAACGCGGCCAGCGTCGCCGCGCCGTAATCTTCCGCCGCGGCGGGCCGGACGCCGGCGGGCGCCGCCGCGAACGCGACCGTCAGGACGGCCGCCGCGACGAAGGAACGGATCACGGCATGCCTCGCGACGCTCCCCTCCGCCTGTGAGGCGGTCCATGAAGGCCGCCGCCAAGCCTGCAAAATCTGGCTTTGTGATTCTCTTTTCGCGGCGCGCAGGCCGCCGGGCCGGCGGGCGTCAGGCCATGACGATGCGGGGGGGCGCGCGGTCGGCGGAGGCGGCGGCGGAGGCGGCCTTGTCGATCAGCGCGGCGGCGATGCGCCGGTAGGTGCGGGCGTGGGGGCCGTCGGGGCGGTCGATGACGATGGGGCGGCCCGAATCCGAAGTCGTCCTGATGTCGATGTCGAGCGGGATCTCGCCGAGGAAATCGGCGCCCAGCCGCCGCGCCGTCTCGCGCGCGCCGCCATGGTGGAAGAGATCGGCGCGGTGGCCGCATTCCGGGCAGACGTAGTAGCTCATGTTCTCGACGACGCCGAAGATCGGCACGTCCACTTGCTGGAACATGGCGATGCCCCGGGTCACGTCCGCCAGCGCCACGTCCTGCGGGGTCGAGACGATCAGCGCGCCGGTGAGCGGCACCCGCTGGGCCATCGTGAGCTGGGCGTCGCCGGTGCCGGGCGGCAGGTCGCAAAGCAGCACGTCGAGCGCGCCCCACTCCACGTCCCGCAGCATCTGTTCGAGCGCCTGCATGACCATGGGGCCGCGCCAGATCATGGCGGTGTCCTCGGCGACGAGGAAGCCGATGGACATGCAGGCGATGCCGTAATTGGCCAACGGCCGCAGGCGGCGCTCCCCGGCCATCTCGGGCCGCCCGGCGAGATCGAGCATCCGCGGGATCGAGGGGCCGTAGATGTCGCAGTCGAGCAGGCCGACGCGCGCGCCCTGGGCCGCCATGGCGGCGGCGAGGTTGACGGCGGTGGTGGACTTGCCCACGCCGCCCTTGCCGGAGGCGACGGCGAGGACGCTGCGCACGCCGGGCAGCAGCGGCGGCGGCGCCCGCCCGGCCCCGTGCCCGCCCGCGCCCGCCGCGCCGCTACCCCGGGCGGAGGCGGCGGGGGCGCGCTCGGCCGTCAGCACGGCGGTGACGGAGAGCACGCCCGGCAGGCGCTCGACCGCCGCCTCGCAGGCCTTGCGGAGCGGCTCGCTCGCCGCGCCCCGGTCCGGCTCCACCTCGAGCGCGAAACCCACGTTGCCGCCTTTCACCACGAGGCCGGAGACCATGCCGAGCGCCACCACGTCGCGCCCGCGCGCCGGGTCCGCGACGCCGGCCAGCGCCGCCAGCACATCCTTTTCGGTGACCGCCGCCATCGTTCCGCTCCGCCCGCGACGCGCCGTTGCGCGAAAGAACGAGTTGATTTATAAGACGCGGGTTGCGGCTTGCATAGCCTTTGAGCGGAAGGCCCATCCATGTCCTGGTCCAGTCAAGGCGGCGGTGGAGACGGCCCGTGGGGGCGCGGCCCCGGCGGGCGGCCGCCCGGCGGCAGAGGCCGCCGCCAGCCTCCCCCCCCGCCCGACCTCGAGGAGATGCTGCGGCGCAGCCAGGATCGCTTCCGCCGCTGGATGCCGGGGCTGCGGGGGGCGCGCGGTATCCTGCTGCTCGTCCTGGTGGCGATCGGCATCTGGCTGCTCACCGGCTTCTACCGGGTCGAGCCCGACGAACAAGGCGTCGTGCTGCGCTGGGGCGAATGGACCCAGACCACCCAGCCCGGCCTCAACTACCACCTGCCCTGGCCGTTCGAGACGGTCGTCCGCCCCAAGGTGACCAAGATCAACCGCGCCGTGATCGGCTACCGCACCCTGATCGATTCCAACCGGGGCGCGGTGACACGCCCCGTCCCGGACGAGAGCCTGATGCTGACGGGCGACGAGAACATCATCGACGTGAAGTTCACCGTGTTCTGGCGCATCCGCGACGCCGGGCGGTTCCTCTTCAACATCCAGGCGCCGGAGCGCACGGTGAAGGATGCGGCGGAAAGCGCGATGCGCGAGGTCATCGGCAAATCCCGCCTGCAATCGGCGCTCGCCGAGGAGCGGCTGCTGCTGGCGCAGCAGACGCACCAGCTCACGCAGTCGATCCTGGACGATTACGGTGCCGGCATCGAGATCACCCAGGTGGAGCCGCAGGACATCGCACCGCCCGAGGCGGTGATCGCGTCCTTCCGCGACGTGCAGGCGGCGCGGGCGGACCAGGAGCGGGCGAAGAACGAGGCCGAGGCCTACCGCAACGACATCATCCCGCGCGCCCGTGGCGCGGCGGAACGGCTCGTCCAGGAAGGCACGGCCTACAAGGAGGAGGTCGTCGCCAAGGCCCAGGGCGAGGCGGCGCGCTTCCTCTCCATCCACGCCGAATACACGCAGAATCCCGTCGTGGTGCGCCGCCGCATGTATCTGGAAACCATGGAGTCGGTGCTGGCCGGGATGGACAAGGTCTTCATCGATTCCGCGGCGGAGAGCGAATCCGGCGTCGTCCCCTACCTGCCGCTGCCGGAGCTGCAACGCCGCCGGGGCGCGGGCGCACAGGCGGGGCAGTAGGCCATGAGCACACGGGCCAAATTCCTTATCGCGGGCGCGGTGATCCTCGCCGCCATCGTGCTGATCCTGATCTCGACCTACAAAGTGCGGGAGGATCAGCAGGCGATCCTCCTGCAGCTGGGCGAACCCATCGAGGTGGTGAACCGCTGGGGCACGGAGGAGCCGGGCCTGCGCTTCAAGACGCCGTTCGTCCAGAACGTCGAGTATTTCGAGAAGCGGGTGCTGGATTTCAACGCGCCGGCGGAGGAAATGATCCTGGGCGACCAGAAGCGCTTGGTGGTGGACGCCTTCATCCGCTACCGCATCGTCGATCCGCTCAGGTTCTTCCAGTCGGTCGGCAACGAGGCGGTGGCGCGGGCGCGCCTGGGTGCGATCCTCAACGCCAGCACCCGGCAGGTCCTGGGCAAGGTCGAACTGATCACCGTCCTCTCGGGCGAGCGCGCCAAGCTCATGACCGAAATCCGAGACCAGGTGAATCGCCAGTCCACCGGCTTCGGCGTCGACGTGATCGACGTGCGCATTCGCCGCGCTGACCTGCCGGAGGAGAACAGCCAGGCCGTCTATCAGCGGATGCAAACGGAGCGCGAGCGCGAGGCCAAGGAGTTCCGCGCGCAGGGCGAGGAGGAGGCGCAGCGTATCCGCTCCCGCGCCGATCGCGAGCGCGTGGTGATCCTCGCCGAGGCCGAGCGCGAGGCGCAGATCCTGCGCGGCGACGGCGACGCGGAGGCGAACCGCATCTCCCGCGAGGCCTACGGCCGGGATCCGGAGTTCTACGCCTTCTACCGGGCCATGCAGGCCTATCGCGAGTCCCTGGGCGATTCCGACACCACCATGGTGCTGTCGCCGGACAGCGAGTTCTTCCGGTTCTTCGGCGAGATCGCCGGCGGCCGGGGCTCCGGCGCCGCGGCCTCGGAGTGAACCGCCGCTGAGAGTGGCGGACGCGCCGGGAGACCCGCGCACCGGGAATGAGCGCGTTGACGGGCGTGCGCGCAAACGCTAGGGTCTGCTGCGCGCACCGCTCGCGGCGGCGAAGGAAGCGTGGAACTAAAAACCCCCAACGGAACGGGAGACGACGATGAAGAAGCTCAGGAACATCGCCGGTGCCATCGCGGCGGCCGGCGCGCTGGCGTTCGCCGGGGCGATGCCGGCCCAGGCGGCGACGCTCGACGACGTGAAGGCGGCCGGCACGCTCAAATGCGGCATCAACACGGGCCTGCCGGGCTTCGCCTTCACCGACGACGACGGCAATTGGACGGGCTTCGACGTCGCCTACTGCAAGGCGCTCGCCGCCGCCGTCCTGGGCGATGCGGGCAAAATCTCCTACGTCAACCTGACCGGCAAGAACCGCTTTCCGGCGCTGGCCTCGGGCGAGGTCGACGTGCTGTCGCGCAACACCACCTGGACCCTCTCGCGTGACGTCGACCTGGGCTTCACCTTCATCGGCGTCAACTACTACGACGGCCAGGGCTTCATCGGCCGCAGGTCGCTGGACGTGACCAGTGCCAGGGAGCTCGACGGCGCGTCGATCTGCATCCAGACCGGCACCACCACCGAGCTCAACCTCGCGGACTTCTTCCGCACCAACAACATCACCTACGAACCGGTGCCGATCGAGACCAACGCCGAGGCGCGCGCCGCCTACGAGGCGGAGCGCTGCGACGTCTACACCACGGACGCCTCGGGCCTCGCCGCGACCAAGACGACCTTCGCCGACGCCGACGCGCACATGGTGTTCCCGGAGATCATCTCCAAGGAGCCGCTGGGGCCGCTGGTGCGCCAGGGCGACGACCAGTGGGCCGACATCGCGCGCTGGGTGCTGAACGCGCTGATCAGCGCCGAGGAGCTCGGCGTGACTCAGGCGAACGTCATGGAGATGGCCAAGGGCACCGACAATCCGGAGGTGAACCGGATGCTGGGCTCCGAGGGATCGATGGGCGAGATGCTGGGCCTCGACGCGCAATGGGCCGTACGTGCCATCGCGGCCGAGGGCAACTACGCGGAGATCTTCGACCGCTACGTTGGCCCCGCCACCCCACTCGGCTTGGCGCGCGGCCTCAACGCTCTCTATAAGGACGGCGGCATCCTCTATTCGCCTCCGATCCGTTAGCGTCCACGACACGGCCGTCCTGCCCGGGCCGTCCCGGGCGGGACGCGCCGCTCGGGGCCCACGCCGCGCCATGTAGGGCGGCACGATCGTGCCCACGACCGCGAGCGCCGGCGGCGGGATCGACATCGGCCGGGTGTGGACGGATGAGCGTGCCCGTGGCGTGATCTTCCAGCTGCTGCTGGTCCTGGGGCTGGCGCTGCTAATCGCCTTCGTCGTCTCCAACACCATCGCGAACTTGCAGCGCGCCGGCCTCGCCTCGGGCTACGGCTTCCTGCTCGACACCGCCTCCTTCGACATCAATCAGCGGCTCGTCGAGTACTCTTCGACCTCCACCTACGGGCGCGCCTTCATCGTCGGCGGCGCCAACACCGTCCTCGTCGCCGCGATGGGCATCGTCGCCGCCACGGTCATCGGCTTCGTGACCGGCGTACTGCGGCTTTCCAACAATTTCCTGATCAGCCGCACGGCGGCGGTCTATGTCGAGTTCACCCGCAACGTCCCGGTGCTGCTCCAGATCATTTTCTGGTGGCTCATCATGCTGGCGCTGCCGCCGGTGCGTGACAGCCTCGCCATCGGCGATTCGGTCTTCCTCAACAACCGGGGCGTGCGCGTCCCCGCGCCGATCTTCGAGGAGGATTCGGCCTTCGTGCTGGCGGCAATCCTGGCGGGCGTCGCCGGGACCTTCGCGGTCTCCCGCTGGTCCCGGCGGCGCCAGGACGCGACGGGCCGGACCTTCCCCGTCGGCTGGACCGGCCTCGGGCTGATCGCCGGCGTCCCGCTGGCGGTCTATTTCATCCTCGGCCAGCCGCTCGATTTCGACCAGCCCGTCCCCCAGCACTTCAACCTGAAGGGCGGACTGAGTGTCACGCCGGAACTGGTGGCATTGTGGGTGGCGCTCTCCACCTACACCGGTGCCTTCATTTCGGAGATCGTCCGCGCCGGTATTCTCTCGGTCTCCAAGGGGCAGACCGAGGCGGCCGGCGCGCTCGGCCTCCGGCGCGGACTGACCATGCGCAAGATCATCCTGCCCCAGGCCCTGCGGGTGATCATCCCGCCGATGACCAGCCAGTATCTCAACTTGACCAAGAACTCCTCGCTCGCCGTCGCCATCGGCTACCAGGACATCGTCTCGATCGGCGACACCATCTTGAACCAGAGCGGCCAGGCGCTGGAGGTGATCTCGATCTACATGGCCTTCTACCTGGTGCTGAGCCTGCTCACCTCGGCCTTCATGAACTGGTACAACAAGCGCATCGCGCTGGTGGAGCGATGACGGAGCGCCCCTTCCACCGCTCCCAGGCGGAGATGCTGCCGGCGCGCCCGCCGCCTCTCGCCAGCGTGGGCCCGCTCGGCTGGCTGCGGGCGAACCTCTTCTCCGGCCCCTGGAACACCGCGCTGACGCTGGCGGCGCTCGCCCTCTTGTGGCTGATCGTGCCGCCGCTGATCGACTGGGCCTTCATCGACGCCGACTTCACCGGCGCCAGCGGCACCGACTGCACCACGGACGGCGCCTGCTGGGCTTGGCTCGATCAGCGCATCGAGCAGTTCCTCTACGGCTTCTACCCGGCCGACGCTTATTGGCGGGTCAACCTCTCGGTCGCCCTGCTGGTGCCGGCGCTCGCCTACCTGCTGTTCGGCGACAGGCTGCCCTTCGTGCGCTACGGGCGCTGGTTCTCCCTTGCCTATCCGGTGATCGCGGCGTTCCTGCTGGTCGGCGGTCTCGGCCTCGAAGGCGTGACCACGGACAAGTTCGGCGGCTTCATGCTCAATCTCGTCGCCGGCCTGACCGGGATCGTGCTGTCGCTGCCGATCGGCATCCTGCTGGCGCTCGGCCGGCGCTCGCGCCTGCCGGCGGTGCGGGTCTTCTCGGTGGCCTTCATCGAATTCATCCGAGGCGTGCCGCTGATCACCCTGTTGTTCGTCGCCATCGTCATCCTCCAGCTCTTCCTGCCGCCGGAGGTCTCGCTCGACCAGCTCGTGCGCGTGATGATCATGATCACGCTATTCGCCTCCGCCTACATGGCCGAGGTGATCCGCGGCGGCTTGCAGGCGATCCCGCAGGGCCAATACGAGGCCGCGCAGGCGATGGGCCTGAGCTACTGGCGGTCGATGCGGCTGGTAATCCTGCCGCAGGCGCTGAAGATCTCCATTCCGGGCATCGTCAACACCTTCATCGGCCTGTTCAAGGACACCACGCTGGTCATCATCATCGGCCTGTTCGACATCCTGGGCCAAGCACGCCTGCTCCAGACCAACCCGGACTGGCTGGGCAAGGTGGACTATGAGACCTTCGTGTTGGCGGCGTTGTTCTTCTTCGTCGTCTGCTTCGGCATGTCGCGCTATTCGATCAATCTCGAAAAGCGCCTGGACACGACGAAACGTTAGGGAGAGGCGCCATGCGGGCGGGCGAAACGGAAGTTGCGGGCGGGGAAGAGCCGATCATCCGCATCACCGGCCTCAACAAGTGGTTCGGGCCGTTCCACGTGCTGCGCGACATCGACCTTTCGGTCGCCCGCCGCGAGCGTATCGTCATCTGCGGGCCCTCGGGCTCCGGCAAATCGACGCTGATCCGCTGCGTCAACCGGCTCGAGGCCTACCAGGAGGGCCGGATCGTCGTCGACGGCACCGAGTTGACGAACAACCTGAAGAACATCGACGCCATCCGCCGCGAGGTCGGCATGGTCTTCCAGCAGTTCAACCTGTTCCCGCATCTGACGGTGCTGGAGAACTGCACGCTGGCGCCGATCTGGGTGCGCAAGACGCCGAAGGCGGAGGCCCGGCGCATCGCCATGGAGTATCTGGAGCGGGTGCGCATCCCCGAGCAGGCGGACAAGTATCCCGGCCAGCTCTCGGGCGGCCAGCAGCAGCGTGTGGCGATCGCGCGGTCGCTATGCATGCGGCCCACCATCATGCTGTTCGACGAGCCGACCTCGGCGCTCGATCCGGAGATGATCAAGGAGGTATTGGAAGTCATGGTCGATCTTGCTGAGAGCGGCATGACCATGCTCGTGGTGACGCACGAGATGGGCTTCGCCTCGCAGGTGGCCGACCGCGTGATCTTCATGGACGCTGGCCAGATCGTCGAGCAGAACACGCCGGACGAATTCTTCAACAACCCCCGCTCCGACCGCACCAAGCTGTTCCTCGGCCAGATCCTCTCGCATTAGCGGCGGCGGGGCTTGGATGGAGGATCATATATCACCAGCCGGGATCGATTTACGGCGCTGAACCGCACACCTGGGAGACAGTATGTGGGAAGGGAGGCGCGCTCCCAGCTTTTTCACAAGCCCACTTTCCGAGATAACATGCAAATAATTTAGCGATTTCTTCCTCGATCCTTCGACAATGCAAAATAATCCGCTTTGCTGCTTCGATTGTCCTCTTCACGCTTGAGGAGAACTCGGTGAATTATGAGTGGATTGATATTGATCTTGCAGTGACATTCCAACACCTTAGGAAGAAAGAGCGCGAAGAAGATATCCGCACGGCGTTCGAGCTGATAGGCAGGTAGCTGGCATCACTTATCCAGCAACGTGAATCTGCCGGTAGCACCCGGCGGCTCGCCGACGCCGGCGCGTGTAGTCATGATCAGCTCCTCCCTGCGATGCCACGATAGACGTTCCGGGATGGCCGATCAACCTTGAAACCATCGCGCCATGAACCGGCCGCGCCTCTCCAAATCCCGTTTCGTCTCCGGGACGCAGTGTCATCTGCGGCTCTGGTACGACACTTACGAACGCCGTCTCGCCTCTCCCCCCGACGCCGCCCTTCGGGCGGTGTTCGATACCGGTCACGAGGTCGGCGCGCTTGCCCGCGCGCGCTATCCCGGCGGACATCTGGTCGCACGCGACCATCTGCACATCCGGGAGGCGCTCGACGAGACGCAGCAGGTCGTCGATGCGGGAACCACGCCGGTTCTCTTCGAGGCCGCCTTCGAACATGAGGGCGTGCTGATCCGGGTCGACGTGATCGAGCGCCTGCCGGACGGCGGCTGGCGGCTGGAGGACGTGAAATCGACCACCCGGCTCAAGGACGTCTTTCTGCGCGACGTCGCCATCCAGCTGTGGGTGCTGCAAGGCGCCGGGCTCGACGTGCGCGAGGCCGGTGTGCTCACTCTCGACCGCGGCTACATCTTCGATGGCGTACGGCTCGACCTCGGCGCGCTGTTCCGGCTGCACCCGGTCTTCGACCGGGCAAGCGCGATGCTGGCCGAGGTCGGGGCACAGGCGCGTGCGATGCTGGCGATGCTCGCCCGGCCGGCGGCACCCGAGATCGCGCCGGGTGATCACTGCTTCCACCCTTACGCCTGCCCGTACCACGCGCATTGCGCCTGCGGCCTCGCACATCCCGAACACGGCGTCGACGAACTGCCGCGACTCGCCGCCGAAAGCCGCGCCGCGCTCGAAGCCGCCGGGATCGAGGGGATCCGCGACGTTCCGGCGGATTCCTCGCTTACCCACCTGCAGCGCGTTGTCCGCCGGGCGGTGTGCGAAGGCCGCCCTTTGCTGCATGGCGGCGGGACGCGCGCCCTGGCCCGGTTCGCCCCGCCGGTGCGCCATCTCGATTTCGAGACCTTCGCCCCGGCCGTCCCGCGCTTCGCCGGCACGCGCCCCTACGACGCGATCCCTTTCCTGTTCTCGGTGCACAGCGAAGGTGAGGACGATCCGCGCCCGCCGTTCGCCGCCCGTCTGATCGAGGCGCTCGGGCGCGAAGGAGCCGTCTGCGTCTGGTCCGGCTACGAGCGGCGGATATTGCGCGCTTTGGCCGCGGCCCTCCCCGGCCGCGCTGTGGCGCTCCGCGCCATCGAGGCACGGCTCTTCGACCTGCTCGAACCGCGGTGCGCAGCGGCTATTACCACCCCGCATTCCGCGGCTCGTTCTCGCTCAAGAACGTGCTGCCGGCGCTCGTCCCCGGGATGGGTTACGACGACCTCGCGCTCGCTCCGTTGCGGACCGCGTATCCCGGGGTGAATGCCGTGCGGCCGAGGCGCTTTCCCCATGCTCCTTTCGCCGTAGAAGCCGGCCGATTCCTTCGGTTTGCGCTCCGTCCGGAGGAGGGGTCTGTCCCGCACCCTCGCGCAACGCCCTTGCCGGCCTCGCCGGGCCGCTCATGGCACGGTTGGCGCCGTTCGCTTCGGCTTCGGAGCCGGAATGCCCGGCACTCCATGCGCTTCCGGCCCCCTCGGGGGCGTCCGCATCACGAGTCAAACCAAATCGACAACATATTCCGGGACAGACTCTTAGGCAGAAGTCCCTTCCTGCTTGTTCTTGAGGGTCCACCGAAATGCAGGCAGCGCGCCGGCAGGTGCGCCTGAAGGTGCGCCGGGGGTGGGGGCGTGGTATGTGCGGGAGTGCGTAGCGGGGGAGGAAGCGATGGACGTGAACGGCAAGGAAATCGCGGTCGAGGAGCAGGGCGAGGGAGAAGCCGTGGTGATGGTCCACGGCCTGGGCGGCACCGGCAACAGCTGGTTCCCGCAGGCAGCGCCGCTGGCCCGTTTCTTCCGGGTCGTGCGGCTCGATCTCGAAGGCTCCGGACGCTCGCCGGCCACGGGCGCCCTCTCGATCGAGTCCTTCGCCGCCGACGTGACGGCGGCCATGGACATGCTCGACATTGAAGCCGCCCATCTCTGCGGCCATTCCATGGGCACGATCGTCTGCCAGCACATCGCCGCCGGCCGGCCGGAGCGCGCGAAGAGCCTGGCACTCGTGGGCCCGCTGGCGGAGCCGCCGGAGCCGGCGCGCGCCGCCATAAGGGAGCGCGCGGCGCTCGCCCGCGAGGAGGGCATGGCGCCGGTCGCCGACGCCCTCGTGCAGGCCGCGACCTCGGCCGAGACCAGGGCGCACCAGCCGGCGGCTGCGGCCTTCGTCCGCGAGATCCTCATGCGCCAGGACGCGGAGGGCTACGCGCGCACCTGCGAGGCGCTCGCGGCCGCCACGAGCGCCGCCCTCGATAAGGTTCGCTGCCCGACGCTGCTGCTGACGGGGGACGAAGACGCCGTCTCGCCGCCGCCGGCCGTCAAGGCGCTGGGCGGGCGCATCGCCGGCGCGCGCCTCATCGTGCTCACCGGCTGCGGCCACTGGGCGCCGATCGAGAAGCCGGCGCAGGTCACCGCCGCGCTCCTCAACTTCTACCACAACTAGGCCGCGAACCGGGCCGCCCGTGGCCGCGAACGCGACCATCTATATCTGCCGCTCCTGCGTCTGGTCGGAGGCCGCGCGCGAGCGCGACGGCAAGCGCCAGGGCACCTTCCTGCTGGAGGCGGTGCGGGAGACCGCGGACGCCGATCCCCTGCCGGAGGGCCTCGCGCTGCGCGCCGTCCACTGTCTGAACGGCTGCAGGAGCCCGTGCAACGTCGCCTTCCGCGCGCCAGGCAAGCACCACCTGCGCTTCAGCCGTCTCGCCCCGGAGGACGCCGCCGCCGTCCTCGCCTACGCCCGCGCCTACCGGGCGAGCCCCACGGGCGCGGTGCCCGAGGCGGAGACCCCGCCCGTGCTGCACGGCAAGATGACCGTCCGCACCCCGCCCATCGGCTGATCCCGCCGCCCCTCGGCGCGGGTTCAAGGATGGGGGGATCCGGAGTACACTGAGAAGCGCGCACCGATGAGGAGAGTCCCATGTCGCTCGATACCGCCCAGAACATCTCGCTCGAGGAGCTCGACAAGCAGGTCCTGCTCCATCCGGTGACCTCGATCGCCGAGCACCAGGAGACCGGCCCCGTCGTCTACCGGAAGAGCGGCGGCGTGAAGGTTCACGATCGGCACGGCAACGCCTATATCGACGGCGCTGCCGCGCTCTGGTGCGTGAACGTGGGCTACGGCCGGACGCAGCTCGCCGAGGCGGCGGCGGACGAGATGGCGCGCATCGGCTTCTACCACAGCTTCGGCGCCGCCTCGAACGAACCCCAGATCAGGCTCGCCGAGAAGCTTCTCGGCCTGCTCCACGAACACGCCGACTGCCACCATCTGGGCAAGATCTTCTTCGGGCTCTCGGGCTCGGACGCGAACGACACCCAGTTCAAGCTCGTCCGCTACTACAACAACCTCCGCGGCCGGCCGGAGAAGAAGAAGATCGTCTCGCGCAGCGGCGCCTATCACGGCGTCACCGGCGCGGCCGGGAGCCTCACCGGCATCCCACTCTACCACAAGGCGTTCGACCTGCCGTTCGACGGCGTGCTGCACACGGCCTGCCCGCATTACTGGCGCGAGGGCCGGGACGGCGAGAGCGAGGAGGCGTTCGCGCAGCGCATGGCTGACGAATTGGAGGCGCTGATCGAGAAGGAAGGGCCGGAGACCGTCGCGGCCTTCATCGCCGAGCCCGTCATGGGCACCGGCGGCGTCATCGTCCCGGGCGGCGGCTATTACGACAAGGTGCAGGCCGTCCTCGCCCGGCACGACGTCCTCTTCATCGTGGACGAGGTGATCTGCGGCTTCGGGCGTCTCGGCACTTGGTTCGGCTCCTCCTATTTCGGCCTGAAGCCGGACTTGATGACCTTCGCCAAGGGGCTGACCAGCGCCTATTTCCCGATGTCGGCGGTCGCCGTCTCGGACGACATCTGGAAGGTACTGGCCGCGGGCTCCGCCGATGTCGGCATGTTCGCCCACGGCTTCACCTATTCCGGCCATCCGGTGGGCGGCGCGGTGGGCCTCGCCAACCTTCGGATCATGGAGAGCGAGGACCTGGTGGGGAACGCCGCCGAGGTCGGCCCCTACTTCAAGCGCTGCCTGGTCGAGCGCCTGGGCGCCCACCCCAACGTGGGCGACATCAGGGGCGTCGGCCTCATGCTGGGCGTCGAATACGTGGCCGGCCCCGGCAGCAAGGCCGCACCGGACATGAACCCGCCGGCCCACAAGCGAATCTCGGCCGCCGCGCAGGAACGCGGGCTGCTCACCCGGGCGCTGCCCTTCCTGCCGGTCAACGCCTTCTCGCCGCCGCTCACCTTCTCGCGCCGGGACGTGGACGAAACGGTGGCGATCTTCGGCGAGGCGGTCGAAAGCGTCTTCGGCAAGGCCTGACCCGCGCCTGCGAGAGCGTCGGCGGCGGGCACGGGCCGCCGCCGTTCACGCCTTCCCGGCGTGGTGCCCTGTCCGGGAAGAGCGTGGGCCTCCGGCCTGCCGTGCCGGCGAGACGCCGGCGCTCCCGGAAGGCTCTCGCTTGGCGCGAAGGTAACCGGTCATCGTCGTCGTGCGTTCCCCTCGCTCCCCCCGACGGGCGGGGGCGCCGATTCGGACGCCAGCGCCGCGGCGAGAGAGGTGCGGGCGCTGCCGCGGCGGGCGGGCTTCTGTTGCGATTCGTGGGGCCGCCAGCCGGTGAGGTAGAGGACGTGAAACGTCGCCGGGACGCGGCCGTCCGGCAGGCCGAACGCCTCCTTGTAGCGGGCGGCCATCGCGCGGAAGGTTTCACGCCGGGCGAAACGCAGCCCCCGTCCGCGCGCGGCGTTGCCCTCCCCCATGGCACGCAGGTCGCGCATGAGCGCGCACGGGCTCTCGTAGGTGACCGATATCCGCTCGCCGTCCACCACGGGCAAGGCGAACCCCGCCCGCTGGAGGAGGGCGCCCGCGTCCCGCAGATCGGCGAAGGGGGACACGTGCGGGCGAACGCCGCCCTCACGGCGCGATTCCGCATGCAGGAACGCCTCGCGCAGCTCGAACAGAGTCTCGCCGCCCAGCAGCGCCGCGAGCAACAGGCCGTCGGGCACGAGCGCGCGCCGGAGCTGGATCAGCGCGCCGGGCAGGTCGTTCACCCAATGCAGGCCCAGGGCGCTGACCACGAGGTCCAGCGAGGCCGGGCGGAGCGGCAATCGTTCCTCGTCGGCGACCAGGCGGTGCGGGCCGGACGCGCGGCGGACCATGGCGTGGGAGAGATCGGCCTCGACATGCAGGTCGAGGGGGCCGCGAGCGCGCAGGAGCGGCCCCAGCTGGCCGGTGTGGCATCCCAGATCGAGCACGCGGGCGAAGCGGCGCTTCACGTCGTCGATCCGCTCGGCCAGCCGCGCGCCCACCGCGCGGAGCAGGAAGTCGCCGCCCCCGTCGAAGCCGGGCGCGGCGCGGTCGCGATGGATGCGCAGGGCGGTGCGGTCGAAGACCGCCGCCGGGTCCGGCCGCCGCTCCCGCTGTGCCATGGCGTCGGTTATGTCATGATCGCCGGGGGTTCGGAAAGCGCCTTGGCCATGCCGGAACGAACGCTGGCGGAACGAACGATGGCGGGACGGTTGGTGGCGACCGGGCGCATGATCGCCCACGCCGGCATTCAACTCGTCCTGCCGCCCTCCTGCCTCGCTTGCGAGGCACCGGCCGCTGCGGGGACGCTGTGTCCGGCGTGTTGGGACGGGATGGCTTTCATCACCGCGCCCTGCTGCGCCTGTTGCGGCCTGCCCTTGCTGCTGGGGACGGACGCGCGCGCGGTCTGCGCCGTCTGCGCCAAGCATTCGCCGGTCTTCGACCGTGCGCGGGCGGCGTTCCTCCATAAGGGGACGGGGCGGGAGCTGGTCCTCGCGTTCAAGGTGGCCGACCGCTCGTACTTGGCGCCGAGGCTCGCGGAGTGGCTCCACCGGGCGGCCGCGCCGCTGCTCGCGGACGCCGACCTGGTAGCGCCCGTCCCGCTGCATCGCTGGCGGCTTCTGAGGCGGCGCTTCAACCAGTCGGCGATTCTGGCGCGGCTCGTGGCCCGGCGGGCGGGAAAGGCCGTCGCGCCCGACCTGCTCGTGCGCGAGCGGCGGACGCCTCCCCAGGTAGGGCTTTCCGGCCGGGAGCGGCGGCGCAACGTGCGGGGCGCCTTCGCGGTGCGGCGCGCGGCGGACGTGGCCGGGCGCCGCATCCTGCTGGTGGACGACGTGCTGACCACCGGCTCGACCATCTCCGAATGCGCCCGCACCCTGCTGCGGGCCGGCGCCGCCGCGGTCGATGTCGCCACCCTTACGCGGGTGCCCCCTCCATCGTTCAGGATGACGGGATGCGCCACGGACGGAAGCCCATGACCGAGATCTTGCGAGTCGCCTGCGTCCAGCCCTCGAGCGGCCAGGACATTGATGCCAACCTGGACGCCGCTGGCGCGCTGGTGCGCGAGGCCCGCGCGCGCGGCGCGGCGCTCGTCGCGCTGCCCGAGAACGTCGCCCTCATGGAGCACCGGAGCACGGTGCTGCGGGCGCACGCCGCCCCGCTCGACGCCCATCCCGCGGTTGCCTTCTTCCGCGCCCTCGCGGAGGAGACCGGCGCCTGGCTGCTGGCGGGCTCGGTGGCGGCGACCGCCGGCGACCGGCGCCTCGCCAACCGCTCGCTGCTGATCGACCCGGCCGGTGCGGTCGTCGCCGCCTACGACAAGATCCACATGTTCGATGTGGACCTGCCGACCGGCGAGCGTTACCGCGAGAGCGAGGCGTTCCAGCCCGGCGGGCGGGCCGTGGTGGCGGCAACCCCCTGGGGCGGCCTCGGCATGACCGTCTGCTACGACCTGCGCTTCCCCCAGCTCTACCGGGCGCTCGCCCATGCCGGCGCGCGGCTGATCGCCGTCCCCGCCGCGTTCACCAGACATACCGGCGAGGCCCACTGGCACGTCCTGCTGCGCGCCCGCGCGATCGAGACCGGCTGTTTCGTCGTCGCGCCATGCATGTGGGGCAGCCACTCCGGCGGCCGCGAGACCTACGGCCACTCCCTGATCGTCGATCCCTGGGGCGAAGTCCTGGCGGACGGCGGCGCAGGCACGGGCGTCATCGTCGCCGACCTCGAGCTCGCGCGCGTCGAACGGACGCGGGCGGCCATTCCGGCGCTCGACCACGATCGCGCGTTCCTCCCGCCGGAGCGCGGGTCGGCCGACGGGCGCCGCGCGCTCGGCTGACGGCGCGGCGGTCACTTGCGGGCACAGAGCCGTTGCACCATCGCCGGCGCCGGCCTCGCGACCGCGACATGCTCGTAGGCGACGACCTCGAGCCGCCCGGCCGCCAGCGCCAGCAGCTCGCCGCGTTCGAGGAGGTAGTCCGGGTTGCGCGGCCGGCCGAAGCGCTCGTTGCCCACGGCGAAGGTCTCGTAGAGCAGGATGCCGCCGGTCTCCAGGCAATCGACGAGCGGCGCGAGGAGCGGGCGGAACAGGTAGTTGGTTACGATCGCCGCGTCGAAGCGGCGTCCCTTCAGCGGGCCCGGCCCGCCCGTCTCCAGGTCCGCCCGGACGATCTCGATGCCCGGATCGCCCGCCATGTCCGCCAGGGCGGAGACGTCGATGTCGAGCGCGGTGACGCGATGCCCTCGCTCCCGCAGATAGCGGGCATGCCGCCCGGCGCCGCAGGCGAGGTCGAGGACGCGGCCTTCCGCCCGGATCAGAGTCGCGAAGCGGACGATCCACGGCGACGGTGGCCCCGGTCGGCGGTGTGTGCGCGTCACGTCGCGGCTCTTGCTCCGGCGGGCGACGGCGATACCCTCCGCCTGTGATGAGGAAGGCGCAGGTCGCGGCGTTCTTCGAGCGGCTCGCCCGGGAGATCCCGGCGCCGACCACGGAGCTCGACTACCGCAACCCCTACACGCTTCTCGTCGCCGTGGTGCTGTCGGCGCAGGCGACCGACAAGGGGGTCAACAAGGCGACCAGGGCGCTCTTCGCCCGGGTCGAGACTCCCGCCGCCATGCTGGCGCTGGGCGAGGCGGGCCTGAAGGAGCACATCAAGACCATCGGCCTCTACAACGCCAAGGCCCGCAACGTGATCGCCCTGAGCCGGGCGCTGGTCGAGAAGCACGGCGGCGCGGTGCCGCGCGAACGGGCGGCGCTCGAGGCTCTGCCCGGCGTCGGCCGCAAGACCGCGAACGTGGTGCTCAACACGGTGTTCGGCGAGCCCACGATCGCCGTCGACACCCATATCTTCCGGCTCGCGAACCGCACCGGCCTTGCCCCCGGCAAGACGCCGCGCGCCGTCGAGGACGGCCTCGAGCACGTCGTCCCCGACGCATTCAAGCGGCACGCCCATCACTGGCTGATCCTGCACGGCCGCTACGTCTGCAAGGCCAGGACGCCCGACTGTCCCGCCTGCGTCGTGCGCGATCTCTGCCGCTACGAAGCCAAGACGGCCACGGAGCCGCCGCCCGCCCCGACGCCGGCCGGTCGGCGGAATCGGCGGAAGAAGCGCCCCGCGGAAGGCGCCGGATAGGCGTCAGCCGCCCGCGGCGGTTCCGTCCGCAGCCGCGGGCGGAGACAGCACCACGGGCTGAAGGTCGGCATCCCGATCGGCGGGGTCGTATTCCACGTTGCCGCCGAGGTGACCGCCGCGTTCGATCTCCAGCTGGCCGTAGCGGACGGTGCCCACGACCCGGCCGGAGGCCCGGACCAGCAGGCGCTTCTTCACCCTGATCTCGCCCTCGAACAGGCCGGAGACCTCGGCGTTGTCGACCACCACGGTGCCTTTGAAGGAACCGCCTTTCGCGATCTCCAGCTGGCGCCCGTCCGCCATCGACCCCTCGACGGAGCCCTCGATCACCAAGCGGTCGCAATCGAGATTCGTGCAGCCGGTGATCACGGCCTCGCGCCCGACCGTCAGCCGCTTGACGTCCGTTTCCATGCGCGCCGGCATCTCGTGCGGCCCCGCGTCCGACGCGCCCTGGGGCACGTCCGGGTGAAAGCTGACGGTCGCGTCGCCCGGCACCGCCCGCCGCGACTTGTCGCCACGCGAATTGCGCCCCCGGGAGGCCTCGCCCTCCCGGTCGCGGCTCGCGTCGTCCGTATCGCTTCCCTTGCGCCGGAACATCGCATCCTCCCCGTCGCGGCGGCGATCCGGTCCAGTGCCGGCCCGCCTGACAGTATAGGGAGATGACGCACCTCGCCAGCCCGGATTTCCCATGCCGTGTCCCGGGGCGCGGCGCGCACACGCCCCGGCGCCTTGCCTGCGGGGGAGGGGCGCCTATAGTCCCCGCGCCACAGCCGGAGGGGACGCATGGGCCCGGACGCGCTTGATGCCGTCGGCATCGGCAACGCCATCGTCGACGTCATCGCGCCCGCCGAGGACGCCTTCATCGTCGAAAACGACCTCGCCAAGGGGTCCATGACCCTGATCGACGCCGCCCGCGCCGACGCGCTCCACGGCCTCCTGGAGGCGCCGGTCGAGCGGTGCGGCGGCTCCGCGGCGAACACGATGGTCGGGCTGGCGCTTCTCGGCGGCGCCGCCGGCTATATCGGCAAGGTGCGCGACGACGCCATGGGCGGGGTCTTCCGCCGCGATATCGCGGCCGCCGGCGTCCGCTTCCCGACACCGCCCGCGCGCGACGGCGCGGCGACCGCGCGTTGCGTCGTCATCGTCACCCCCGACGCCCAGCGCACCATGAATACCCATCTCGGCGCCTGCCTGGAGCTGGGCCCCGCAGACATCGACCCCGCCCTGGTGGCCCGCGCCAAGTTGATCTACGTCGAAGGCTATCTCTGGGATTCGCCGGAGGCGAAGCGAGCCTTGCGCAAGGCGCTCGATATCGCCCGCGCGAACGGCGGGCGCGTCTGCCTCTCGCTCTCCGATCCGTTCTGCGTGGAGCGCCACCGCGCCGCGTTCCGCAAGCTGGTGGAGAACCGCGTCGACGTGCTGCTCGCGAACGAGCACGAAGCCATGGCGCTCTACGAGGCGGGGTCCTTCGACGCCGCGCTGCGGCTGGCGCGCGCGCATTGCGCCGTCGTCGCACTCACCCGCGGCGCCCGCGGCTCGGTGGTGGCCGGCGGCGAGGCGGCGCATACGATCGACGCGGCGCCGGTCGGGCGCACGGTCGACACCACGGGCGCCGGCGACCTCTATGCATCGGGCTTCCTCTACGGCCTCGCCCGCGGGTTCGCCCTCGCCCGCTGCGGCCGCCTCGCGGCGCTGACCGCCGCCGAGAGCATCGGGCATTTCGGCGCCCGCCCGGAAGCGGACATCGCGGCCTTCGTCCCGGCCAGCGAACGCCCTCTCCGCACCGCACCGGCGTGAGAATACGCGGGGGAAAGCCATGGGACGACTGATCGACGGCGTCTGGCAGGCTGACGACCGCCGCACGGATGCGGACGGCCGCTTCGTCCGCGCCGAGACGCGGTTCCGCGGGCGGGTCACGGCCGACGGCGACGCGGACTTCCCCGGCGTCGCCGGGCGCTATCATCTCTACGTTTCCCTCGCCTGCCCCTGGGCCCATCGGACGCTGATCGCCCGCCGCCTCAAGGGCCTGGAGCGGTCGGTCGGCCTTTCCGTGGTGGACCCGGAAATGGGGGCGCAGGGATGGGCCTTCTCGGACGGGCCGGGCTGCGTTCCGGATCCGGTGCTGGGCGCGCGGCATTTGCGCGAACTCTACACACGCGCGGAGCCCCGCTTCAGCGGGCGGGTGACGGTGCCCGTCCTGTGGGACAAGGAACGCGCCACGATCGTGAACAACGAATCGTCCGAGATCGTCCGCATGTTCGACGCAGCCTTCCCCGCAATCGCACGCGCGGAGGTCGCCCTCTATCCCGCGGAATCGCGAGCCGAGATCGACGCCGTCAACGCGCGGGTCTTCCGCGACGTCAACGACGGCGTCTACCGCGTGGGTTTCGCTACCTCCCAAGGCGCCTACGAGGAGGCGTTCGGTCGCCTCTTCGCGGCGCTCGACTGGGCCGAGGAGCGTCTCTCCCGCAGCCGCTACCTGTGCGGCTCCCGGCCGACGGAGGCGGACTGGCGCCTCTTCACGACCCTCGTCCGCTTCGATGCGGTCTATGTCGGGCACTTCAAGTGCAACCTGCGGCGGATCGCCGACTATCCGTGCCTGTCCAACTATCTGCGGGATTTCTACCAAGTCCCGGGCGTCGCCGGGACCTGCGATTTCGACCACATCAAACGGCACTATTACCGGAGCCACCGGGACATCAACCCGACCGGCATCGTGCCGAAGGGCCCGGCGACGGACTTGGCGGCCGCCCACGACAGGGGCCGGTTCGGGCCACGCCCGCCGGGCGCTCAGCCGACGTTCTCGTCCAGCGCGTAGCCGGCTGAGCGGACGGTCCTGATCAGGTCGGGCCGCCGGTCGTCGTTCAGCGCCCGCCGCAGACGCCGGACGTGGACGTCGACGGTGCGGGTCTCGATGAAGATGTCGGGACCCCAGACCGAATCGAGCAGCTGCTCGCGCGTGAAGACGCGGCCCGGATGTTCCATCAGATGGCGCAACAGGCGGAACTCGGTCGGTCCGAGATGGATTTGCGCACCGTCGCGGGTGACCCTGTGGGCGGCCAGATCCATGCGGAGATCGGCGTAACGCAGCACCTCGTCGCCGAGCGCCGGCCGCAGGCGGCGCAGGACCGCGCGGATGCGGGCCACGAGCTCCGCCGGCGAGAACGGCTTGACGACGTAGTCGTCGGCGCCGCTGTTCAGGCCGCGGATGCGGTCCGCCTCCTCGCCGCGCGCGGTCAGCATGACGATCGGCAGGTTGCGCGCCTCCGGCCGGCGCCGGATGCGCCGGCAGACCTCGATGCCCGAGAGCGTCGGCAGCATCCAGTCGAGCACCATCAGGTCGGGGCACCGCTCCGCCGCCATCAGGAGCGCCTCCCCGCCGTCGACGGCCTCGCCGACTTCGAAGCCTTCCTTCTCCAGGTTGTAGCGGAGCAGGGTGAGCAGAGCCGCCTCGTCCTCGACGATCAGGATGTAGGGTTTCATGGTTTGGGCGCCCCGGTTTCGTCTTTCGCGGAATGAAACGGCGTGACGTCGCCCTTGGGGCGTTCCTCGCCGACGGGGGTGCCGGTCACCGCGTAATTGATGATCTCGGCGATGTTGGTCGCGTGGTCGCCGATGCGCTCGATGTTCTTGGCGACGAACAGGAGGTGCGCGCAAGGCGCTATGCGCCGCGGGTCCTCCATCATGTAGGTCAGGAGCTCGCGGAACAGGCTGTTGTAGGATTCGTCGACCTCCTCGTCGCGCCGCCAGACGGCCATGGCGCGCTCCACGTCCCCATCCCGGAAGGCGTCGAGGACCTCCTTGATCATGCCCTGGACCGTCCTCGCCATGCGCGAGATCGCGCGGGTCAGGCGCATTGGATCGATCTCGTCGAGGGCGATGGTGCGCTTGGCGCCGTTGGCGGCGTAGTCTCCCATGCGTTCGAGATCGCTCGCGATCTTGAGTGAGGCGATGATCGTCCGCAGGTCCACCGCGACCGGCTGGCGCAGGGCTAGGATGCGCATCGCCAGCTGGTCGATCTCCGCTTCCAGCGCGTCCACCCGCCGGTCGTCGGTGATGACCTGGGAGGCGAGGTCGTCGTCGCGCCTGACGAGGGAGTCGATCGAGGCGGCGAGCTGCCGCTCGACGAGCCCGCCCATTTCGAGGACCGCGTTGTTCATGCGATCCAGCTCCTCGTCGTAGGACTTGACCGTATGCTCGGCCGTCATTGCCGGGCCTCCTCCTGCCGTCGGGGCGCTCAACCGAAGCGCCCGGTGATGTAGTCCTGCGTCCGCCGGTCGCGCGGGTTGGTAAAGAGCCGTTCGGTTTCCTGGAACTCCACCAGCTCGCCGAGATGAAAGAACGCGGTGAACTGCGAGACGCGGGCGGCCTGCTGCATGTTGTGGGTCACGATGGCGATGGTGTAGTGCTGCCTGAGCTCGTCGATCAGTTCCTCGACCTTCGCCGTAGCGATCGGATCGAGGGCCGAGCAGGGCTCGTCCATCAGGATCACCTCCGGGCTGATGGCGATGGCGCGGGCGATGCACAGGCGCTGCTGCTGCCCGCCGGAGAGCTCGGTGCCGGGCCGGTGCAGCCTGTCCCGGACCTCGTCGAACAGGCCGGCCCGGCGGAGGCTTCGCTCGACCACGTCGTCGAGCGCGCGGCCCTTGCGGGCGAGGCCGTGGATGCGCGGGCCGTAGGCCACGTTGTCGTAGATCGATTTCGGGAACGGGTTGGGCTTCTGAAACACCATGCCGATCCGCGCCCGGAGCTGCACCACGTCGATGTCGCGGCCGTAGATGTCCCGGTCGTCCAGGGTGATGGAACCGCTCACCCGGCAGATGCCGATGATGTCGTTCATCCGGTTCAGGCAGCGGAGGAAGGTGGACTTGCCGCAGCCGGAAGGGCCGATCAGTGCGGTCACCTCGTTGGCGGCGAGGTCGATGTCGACGCCGAACAGCGCCTGCTTGTCGCCGTAGAAGACGTCGACGCCGCGGGCGCGCATCCGCACCGGCGGCGCGGGCGCCGCCTTGCCGCCGTCGTCGCTCTCGCTCACGGTGCTCCCCCCTACCAGCGGATTTCGAATTTGCGCCTGAGATAAATCGCGGCGGCGTTCATCGCGATCAGGAAGACCAGCAGCACCAGGATCGCGGCCGACACCTTCTCGACGAAGCCGCGCTCGGGGCTGTCCGCCCAGAGGAAGATCTGCACCGGGAGCGCCGTCGCCGCGTCGAAGGGGCCGCCGGGAAAGTCCACGATGAACGCCACCATCCCGATCATCAGGAGCGGCGCCGTCTCGCCCAACGCCTGGGCCATGCCGATGATCGTGCCGGTCAGGATGCCGGGCATGGCGAGCGGCAGGACGTGGTGGAAGACGACCTGGACCGGCGAGGCGCCGACGCCGTAGGCGCCCTCGCGGATCGACGGCGGCACCGCCTTGAGCGCCGCGCGGCTGGCGATGATGATCGTCGGCAGAGTCATCAGCGTCAGCGTCAGGCCGCCCACGATGGGCGCCGAGCGCGGCAGATGGAAGACGTTGATGAAGACGGCCAGCCCCAGCAGGCCGAACACGATGGAAGGCACTGCCGCCAGGTTGTTGATGTTGACCTCGATCAGGTCGGTCAGGCGATTCCTGGGCGCGAACTCCTCGAGATAGACCGCGGCGGTGACGCCGATCGGGCAGGCCAGCAGCAGCGTCACCAGGAGCGTGAACAGCGAGCCGACGATGGCGCCGCCGATGCCGGCGATCTCGGGCTCCCGCGAATCGGCGTTGGTGAAGAAGGCCGCGTTGAACACCGTCTCCACCGCCCCGGCGGCGGCGAGCCTGTCGATCCAGGCGATCTGCCGGTCGTCGAGGCGGCGTTCGTCTTCCGGCAGGTCGCGCGGCGCGCGCCCCTTGATCAGCATGTCCACGTCGCTCGAAGCGGTGAGCCAGACGCGGCGGGTCGCGCCCATGACCGACGGGTCGTCCCGGATCAGGGCGCGGAGCTCGAAGCGCGCGGCCGTGCTCACGAGCTTGAGCAGCTTGCGGCGCTCGCGCCGCTCCGTCACCTCGGGGAAGGCGGCGAACAGCGCTTCGCGCAGGAGCCGGCCGTAATCCGCCTTCTCGACCTCGCCCGGGGTGGGCGAATCGCCCAGGCCCAGGACCGCGGGGTCGAACGTCACATCAAGGGCGACCTGCGTCCGCACGAACGCGGGGTAGCCCCTGGCGACGACGCTCCCGAGCAGGATCGCGAGGAAGGCCAGCGCGACGCAGACGGCGGCGAGCCCGAAGGCCTTGAAGCGGCGTTCGGCGCGGTAGCGGCGGCGCAGGCGGCGGCGCGTCCAGTCGGCATCCTGCCACGCGCCGTCGCGCGGCGGCCGGGCGGCGTCAGTCATATTGCTCCCGATATTTGCGGGCGATCCCCAGAGCCACGACGTTGAGCGCCAGCGTTACGACGAAGAGCATCAGCCCGAGGGCGAAGGCCGCGAGAGTCTTCGCGCTGTCGAACTCCTGGTCGCCGACGAGCAGGGTGACGATCTGGACCGTTACGGTGGTCACCGCGTCGAGGGGGTTGGCCGTGAGGTTGGCGGCGAGGCCCGCGGCCATGACCACGATCATGGTCTCGCCGATGGCGCGGCTGACCGCGAGCAGGCAGGCGGCGACGATCCCGGGGAGGGCGGCGGGCAGGATCACCTTGACCACGGTTTCCGACTTGGTGGCGCCCACCGCGAGGGAGCCTTCACGCAGCGAATCGGGCACGGCGACGATGGCGTCGTCGCTCAGCGACGAAACGAACGGGATGATCATGATGCCCATCACGGCGCCCGCCGCGAGCGCGCTCTCGGAGGCGACGTCGAGGCCGATCCGTTCGCCGAAGCCCCGGATCGCAGGCGCGACGACGAGCGCCGCGAAGAAGCCGTAAACCACCGTCGGCACGCCCGCCAATATCTCGAGGACGGGCTTGACCGAATTGCGGAACCGCGGCCGCGCGAACTCCGCCATGTAGATGGCGGCGAACAGCCCGACGGGGAGCGCGACGAGCATCGCGATCACCGTGATCATCAACGTGCCGGCGAAGAGCGGGATGGCGCCGAACGAACCGGTGCTGCCCACCTGGTCCGCGCGAATGGCCGTCTGCGGGCTCCATTTGAGGCCGAAGAGGAAATCCCAGAACGGAACGATCGAGAAGAAGCGGATCGATTCGAAGAGCACCGAGAGGACGATGCCGATCGTGGTGACGATGGCGGCGCAGGAGGAGAGGAGCAGGACCGCGTTCACGACCCCCTCCACCTTGTTGCGCGCGCGCAGGTCCGGCGCGACGCGCCGCCAGGCCCAGCCGAAGCCGGCGACGGCGACGGCCAGGCCCAGCGCCAGCACGGCCGCGCGCGCCGTGACCTCCATGCCGGCGTAGCGGTCGGCCGCCGCGCGCAACGCCGGGTCGACTTCGCGGCTCACCGCGTCGCCCGCCGCAAGATTGCGCACGTCGTTGAGCAGCAGGCCGATCGTCGCCGGCGGCCGGTCCGCCACTTCGGGGCCGAGCGAGGACAGCAGCAGCGCCTCGAGGATCGGCGCCTCGGCGACGGTCCAGGCGACGAGCACGAGCCCCGCCGGGATGCCGCACCAGAGCGCCACGTACCAGCCGTGATAGGCCGGCATGGAGTGCAGCCTGCCGCCGCCGGCGCCGCCGGCGCGGAGCGCGCGCCGGGGGCCCAGATAGAGGCCGAGAGCCGCCAGCGCTAGGATCGCGACGAGGAGGACGGTGAGCGACACGCTGTCCGGCCGTTGTTGCGGGAGTCGCCCGGCCGCGCCGGCGACGACCAACCGTAGGCCCGACCACAAGCGAATTTATGTCGGTTTTGTAACGAATTTGTGACGGAGGAGGAAAGGGAGCCGGCCCGCTCAGCCCGGATTTCCCGCTCCCCGTCCGCCGCACGAGGGGCGCGCGTGCAGGCGGGCCGGTGCGATCGGGCGATGGGCGGCGAGCGGCGCGAAGAAGCGTTCGCCCTCGCTCTCGCCCGGTTCCGGAGGCCCCGGCGCGGCCAGCGCCCGGGCGGCGAAGAGGCGGGCCACGACCGCCTTGCGGGCATCCCCCGCCTGCCAGTCGGCGGCGGCTTCCTCCACCAGGAGGGCGGCCGCGAGGGTCCGCGCCATGAGCGCCATCAGCCGGTGCGCGTGGCGCGGCCCCTCGCCCGCGGTGCCCCGAACCAGCGCGCGCAAGGCCGCGATCTCCCGGCGGGCGGCGGCGATCAGGCCCCGCGGCGGGGCGAGGGCCGGGCATTCGGCGGCCGCGTCCAGGATGGCGTCGAGCCGCGCGTCGAACGCCGCGAGGCCCGGCGCGCTTCCGCCCGCGAGGCGCAGCAGTTCGAGGGCCTGGACGTTGGGCGGTCCCTCCCACACCGTCAACACCTGGGCGTCGCGGAGCAGGCGCGCCGTCGGATATTCCTCGGTGTAGCCGTTGCCGCCGAGGAGCTCGATGGCGCGGCTGGCCGCCGCGATCGCCCATTCCGCCGTGAGATACTTGGCGAGCGCGGTGACGAGCCGCGTCCAGGGTTCCCCGGCCGGGCCTGCGTCGAACGCCTCGGCCGCGGCGAAGGCGAGCGCCGTGCTCGCCTCCGACCGCGCCAGGAGTTCGACGAGCCGCTCTTGCATCATCGGGTAGGCGTCGAGGCGCCGGCCGAAGGCCTCGCGGGTCGCGGCGTGGTGTCGGGCCTCGGCGAAGGCGCGCCGCTGCACGCCGGCCGACGCCATCGCGTTGTGGATGCGGCTGTAGCCCAGCGCCGCCATCATCGTCTTCAGGCCCTCCGGCGGCGGCGTCACCGCCGCGGCCCAGGCGTCGTCGAGCTCGATCTCCCCGGTGGCCAGGCCGCGGGTGCCGAGCTTGTCCTTCAGCCGCCGGATGCGGGTGCGGTTGGGGGCGCCGTCCGCCAGGCGGGAGGGGACGAGATAGAGGCCGAGCCCGGCAGCGCCGTCCGGCGCGCCCTCCGGCCGGGCGAGGGTGAGCGCGAGGTCGCCGTCGGCGTTGCTGGCGAACCATTTGAGCCCGCGCAGCAGGGCGCCCCCCGCGGCGGGCCGCGCGATCGTCGCGGTGGCGCCCACGTCGCTCCCGCCCTGCTTCTCGGTGACCCAGGTGCCGCCGGTGGCGGCAGCGCCGTCCATGCGCACCAAGCCGGGCAGCCAGGCGTCGCGGATGCCCGGCGGTGCGAAACGATCGAGGACGTAAGCCACGGCGCCGGTCAGCGTGACCGGACAGTGGATCGAGATGTCGGCCTGCGCCAGCAGGTAGCCCATCGCGAAGGTGAGCGCGAAGGGGCGCCGGCCGGGCCCGTGGTTCAGCCCGACGACGCCGCGTGCGTAGACCTCCCGGTGGACGGCGGCGTAGAGCGGGTTGTGGCGCACCGCGGAGCGCGCCCGGCCGGCCTCGTCCAGGGTCTCCAGGAGCGGCGGAGCGAAGCGGTTGGTGTAGTCGGCCTGCGCCTCGACCTCCGTCGCCACCCAGGCGCCGAAGCTTGCGAGCCGCTCCGCGTCCGCTTCCGTCAGCCATGGCGCGCGGCGGCGCAGCAGCGCCTGCAGGTTCCTGTCCGCTTCGTAGACGTTCTCCCGGTGCCGGTCGGTCCGTTCCGTCATGGGTTCCCCGTCTCGCGTTCGCGCCGTCCGCCTCGATGGGGTTATAGTCGGTCGCGCGGCGCGCGCCACGGGCGGAACGGAGAGGCGGCGCTCCCATGGGGAGGCTCGACGGCAAGGTGGCGATCGTGACCGGCGCGACGAGCGGGATCGGCGCGGCGACGGCGCGCCGCCTCGCGGAAGAGGGCGCGGCGGTGCTGGTCACGGGGCGCGACGAGGCGCGCGGTGCGGCGGTCGCCGGGGCGATCTCGGCGGCCGGCGGCGACGCCCGCTTCCACCCCCTCGACGTGACCTGCGAGGCCGCATGGCGGGCGGCGATCGAGGCGGTGCTGGCGGAGCACGGGCGCCTCGACGTGCTCTTCAACAACGCCGGCGTCACGCGGGCGGAGCCGCTCGCCGCGGTCTCGCTGGCGACTTGGCGGCGGATCATGGCGGTCAACGCCGACGGCGTCTTCCTCGGCACCAGGAGCGCGGTCCCGGCGATGCGGCGGACGGGCGGCGGCTCCATCGTCAACATGTCCTCGGTGCTGGGCATGGTCGGCACGGCGCATCTCGCCGCCTACACGGCGTCGAAGGGCGCGGTGCGCTACTTCACCAAATGCGTGGCGCTCGAATGTGCGCGCGACGGCAGCGGCGTCCGCGTCAACTCGATCCATCCCGCCTTCGTCGACACGCCGATGATGGCGGAGACCGCGCTCCGCATGTACGGCGACGCCGCCGCCGGCGCCCGCAAATTCGGCAAGCTGCATCCGCTGGGCCATGTCGGCGAGCCGGACGACGTCGCCAACGGCGTCGTCTACCTGGCCTCCGACGAGGCCAGGTTCGTCACCGGCACCGAGCTGGTGATCGACGGCGGCTACACCGCCGAATAGGGGATCGGTCGATGGCCGAGGGCTTCAAGGTGTATTGGCAGCCGGGCTGTTCGAGCTGCCTGCGGGCCAAGGAATTCCTGGCCGCCCACGGTGTCCCTTACGAATCGATCGACGTGCGGGCCCGGCCGGGCGCCATGGACGCGCTCGCGCGCCTGGGCGTCCGGTCCGTGCCGGTCGTGGCGCGGGGGAGGCGCTTCGTCTTCGCCCAGGACCTAGACGAACTCGCGCGCTTCGTCGGCGTGGCGCACGAGCGGACGCCGCCGGCGCCCGCCGCGCTGGTCCGCAAGCTCGACCTGATTCTCGCCGCCACCCGGCGCTATCTCGGCCAGTTCCCGGAGGAGGCCCTCGCCGCCGCCCTGCCGGGGCGCGATCGGACGGTCCTCGACCTCGCCTACCATATCTTCGTCATCCCGGCGGCGTTCCTCGACGCCGTGGGCGGCGCCCGGCTCGCCTTCGACTATTTCGAGCGCAAGCCCGGCGCCGACATGCGCTCCGCCGTCGCGGTCGCGGCCTACGGGCGGACGGTGAGTGACGCGCTCGCCGCCTGGTGGCGCGGCGCCGGCCCGCCCGGGCGCTGGCCCGTGCTCGACACCTATTACGGCCATCGGAGCGCCGAAAGCGTGCTCGAGCGCACCGTCTGGCACGCCGCGCAGCACGCGCGCCAGCTCATGGCCCTGCTGGAACGCCATGGCATCGCGCCCGACGGTCCGCTCGGCGCGGACGTGCTGGACGGCCTGCCGCTGCCGGAAGGGGTTTACGACGACGAGGTCACCCTCGAGCCGCGCTGACCGGCGGCGCCCCGCTACCAGCCGCCGGTTTCGAGCCAGCGGTCGACCTGCTCCAGGCGGTCGTTGCCCCAGAACATCTCGTCGCCGACGAAGACGGTGGGCGAGCCGAAGACGCCGCGCGCGAGCGCCGCGTCGTTCTCGGCGCGCAGCCGCTCCTTGACCGCCGCGTCGCCCAGCGCGGACTCCAGCGCCGCGCCGTCCACGCCGAGCGCGCGCGCGGCCGCCGTCACCGTCTCCGGCCTGCTCAGGTCGCGGTTCTCGGCGAAGTAGCCGCGATAGAGCGCCCGCGCCAGGGCGTGCGCCCGGGTGGGGTCGCGGTCGGCCAGCCAGTAGAAGGCGCGGCAGGCGGCGACGCTGCCCACCGGGAACGGCTCGGGCACGACGAAGGGAATGCCGTGCAGACGCGCCGCGCGCGGGATGTCGCGGCGCGCGTAAGGGCCCTTCAGCGGCTGGTCGACCAGGGGGCTCCCGCCGATCTTCTGGAACACGGCGCCGAGCATGAAGGGCCGCCAGACGACCGCGCGCCCGTGGCGGGCGGCGAGGGCGTCGATGCGCGCGGCGGCGAGATAGCCGTAGGGCGAGGAGAAATCGAAGTAGAAGTCGAGCGCGTCGGCCATGATCCCTCCGCGGGGCTGCGCCGTCATTCCGCGGCCAGCGCGCGGGCGACGACGAGGCGCTGAACGTCGCTCGTGCCCTCGTAGATCGTGCACACCCGCTGGTCGCGATAGATGCGCTCGACCGGAAAGTCGCTCAGATAGCCGTAGCCGCCCAGCGTCTGGATCGCCCGCGAGCAGACGCGCTCGGCCGTCTCGGAGGCGAAGAGCTTGGCCATCGAGGCTTCCTTGAGGCAGGGTCGGCCCGCATCGCGCAGCCGCGCCGCGTGCAGGATCAGCAGCCGCGCGGCCTCGATTTCGGTCGCCATGTCGGCGAGGCGGAAGCCCACCGCCTGGTGCTCGATGAGCGGCTTGCCGAAGCTCGACCGCTCGCGCGCGTAGGCGAGGGCCGTCTCATAGGCCGCGCGCATGGCGCCGGTGGCCTGCGCCGCGACCCCGATGCGCCCGCCTTCGAGATTGCCGAGCGCGATGGCATAGCCCTGCCCCGGTTCGCCCAGCATGAGGTCGGGGGCGAGCCGCAGGCCCTCGAAGACGATCTGGCAGGTGTCGTGGGCGCGCTGGCCCATCTTGGTCTCGTGGCTGGCGACCCGGTAGCCCTCGCTGTCGGTCGGCACGAGGAAGCAGCTGATGCCCTTCTTGCCGGCCTCCGGGTCCGTCACGGCGAAGACCAGCGCGAGGCCCGCCCTGGAGCCGCTGGTGACGAACTGCTTGGTGCCGTCGAGCCGGTAGCCGTTGCCGTCGCGCACGGCGCGGGTGCGCAGCGCCGCGGCGTCGGAGCCCGCCTGCGGCTCGGTGAGGCAGAAGCAGCCGAGCATGTCGCCGCGGGCCAGCGGCTTGAGAAAGCGCTCCTTCTGCGCGGGTGAGCCGGCCGCCAGCAGGCCCGCGCAGACCAGCGAGTTGTTGACGCTCATCGCGGTCGAGGTGCCCACGTCGCCGGCCGCGATCTCCTCCATGGCCAGCGCGTAGGACACGTGGTCCGCGCCGCCGCCGTCGAATTCCGGCGGCACCAGCATTCCCATCAGCCCGAGTTTGCCCATCCGGGGCAGGAGGTCGTCGGGATAGCCGCCGTTCCGGTCCCAGTCGCCGGCGTAGGGCGCGAGAGCGCGCGCGGCGAAATCCCGCGCCATGTCGCGGATCATCCGCTGTTCGTCGGTGAGGAACGCGCCGGCGCCCGTCATGCCCGGAGCCGCTCGAAAGCGGCGTCGCGCGGCGTGCAGTCGGCGCCGTTGATCGGGACGATATCCTGCGGGCAGCAGGAAAAGGCGAGCACCGCGTCCATCTCGGCCCGCAGCACCACGTGGTCGCCGGGCCGGGCGACGGTCGGCGCGAACGCGATCGAACCGTCGGCACCGACCGGGATGTTCATCCACATGTTCCAGGGCGCGGGCGTACCAGGTGCGGTCACGCCGAGCGGCGCCAGGGCGGCGCGGAGGTTGTCGGCGCAATTGTCGTGTCCGGGGGCGCCGAGATGTTCGTAGCGCTGGCGGTCGCAGGCGGCGATCAGCGTGTCGTGGACGCCGGGCGAGGTGTCTTCCACGAGGGTCAGGACCGGGCGCCGCCCGTTGGTGACCATGGTGTCTCCGGCTTTCGGGACGATGCGGCCGATGGCGACCCGCGAATGCTCCATCGACATGAACTCGGCGGCGTCGCGGGCGTTGAAGGCCCAGGTGTCGACCACCTGGGTGCCGTGGGTGTTGATCAAGCGGACGGCCGCGCCCGCGTCCAGGCGGAGCGCGCGGCCGCGCCGGGCGGGGATCGTCTCGCGCGCGCCCGGCATGGCCGGCGATTCTAGTGGAGGCGCTCCACGGCGAGCGCCGTGGCCTCGCCGCCGCCGATGCAGAGCGCCGCGGCGCCCTTGTCGAGATCGTATTTCTCGAGCGCCGCCAGCAGGGTGACGACGATGCGCGCGCCGGAGGCGCCGACCGGGTGGCCGAGGGCGCAGGCGCCGCCGTGGACGTTCACCTTGTCGTGGGGGATGTCGCAATCCCGCATCGTCGCCATGGTCACCACCGCGAACGCCTCGTTGATCTCGAACAGGTCGACGTCGCCCATGCGCCAGCCCGTCTTGTCGAGCAGCTTGCGCAGCGCCGGGCCGGGCGCGGTGGTGAACCGCGCCGGCGCCTGCGCGTGCGTCGCGTGACCGCGGACGGCGGCGCGCGGCGTCAGGCCCCGCATCTCGGCCTCGGAGCGGCGCATCAGCACCAGCGCGGCGGCGCCGTCGGAGATCGAGCTCGAATTGGCGGCGGTCACCGAGCCGTCCTTGGCGAAGGCCGGGCGGAGCGTCGGGATCTTCGCCGGATCCGCCTTCGGCGGCTGCTCGTCGCGGGCGACCACGGCCTCCCCCTTGCGGCCCGCGACCGTGACCGGGGCGACCTCGCTTTCGAAGGAGCCGTCCTCGATCGCGGTCCTGGCGCGTTCGAGGGAGGCGATGGCGAAGGCGTCCTGCCGCTCGCGCGTGAACTGATATTCGCGGGCCGTCTCCTCGGCGAAGACGCCCATCAGCTTGCCCTTGTCGTAGGCGTCCTCCAGCCCGTCGAGGAACATGTGGTCGCGGACGGCGCCGTGGCCCATGCGGTAGCCGGCGCGGGCGCGGTCCAGCAGGTAGGGCGCGTTGGTCATGCTCTCCATGCCGCCGGCGACGACGACGGTGCCGGAGCCGGCCTCGATCAGGTCGTGGGCGAACATCGCCGCCTTCATGCCGGAGCCGCACATCTTGTTGATCGTCGTGCAGCCGACGCCTTCGGGGATGCCGGCGCCGATCGAGGCCTGGCGCGCCGGCGCCTGGCCCTGCCCCGCCGAGAGGATGTTGCCCATGATCACCTCGTCGACGTCCTCCCCGGCGACGACGCCGCGCGCGAGCGCCGCGCCGATCGCCGCGGCCCCGAGCGCCGGCGCCGGCGCGTCCTTCAGGTCGCCCTGGAAGCCGCCCATGGGCGTGCGCGCCATGCCGACGATGACCACGGGATCGTCCTTCATGTGCCGTTCTCCGCTCTCCCGAGGCGGCGGCCGCCCCGCATGCGCCGCGATTGTCGACCCCGCCGCCGCCCGACGCAACACCCTTCGGGCGGCGCGGGCGCGGCGCATGGACGAGGCGCCTACGCCGTCTCCTCGAACAGCGCGCGGCCGATGAGCATGCGGCGGATCTCGCTGGTGCCGGCGCCGATCTCGTAGAGCTTGGCGTCCCGCAGCAGGCGTCCGGTGGCGAACTCGTTGACGTAGCCGTTGCCGCCGAGCGCCTGGATCGCCTCGAGCGCCATCCAGGTGGCCTTCTCGGCGGCGTGGAGGATGGCGCCGGCGGCGTCCTTGCGGCCGGCCTGGCCGCGGTCGCAGGCGCGGGCCACGGCGTAGACGTAAGCGCGGGCGGCGTTCATCGTCGTGTACATGTCCGCGAGCTTGCCCTGCATGAGCTGAAAGGTGCCGATCGGGCGGCCGAACTGCGCGCGCTCGTGGACGTAGGGCACCACGATGTCCATGCAGTTGCGCATGATGCCGAGCGGCCCGGCGGCCAGCACCGCCCGCTCGTAGTCGAGCCCGCTCATCAGCACGCGGACGCCGCCGCCGACCGTCCCCAGCACGTTCTCCTCCGGCACCTCGCAGTCCTCGAAGATCAGCTCGCAGGTGTCGGAGCCGCGCATCCCGAGCTTGTCGAGCTTCTGCGCGGTCGAGAACCCGGCCATCCCCTTCTCGACCACGAAGGCGGTGATGCCGCGGCTGCCGGCGTCCGGGGCGGTCTTGGCATAGACCACTACGACCTCGGCGTCCGGCCCGTTGGTGATCCACATCTTCGAGCCGTTGAGGACGTAGCGGTCGCCCTTCTTCTCGGCCCGGGTGCGCATCCCCACCACGTCCGAGCCGGCGCCCGGTTCGCTCATCGCCAGCGCGCCGACATGGGCGCCGGAAACGAGCTTCGGCAGGTACGCCCGGCGCTGCGCCGGCGAACCGTTGAGCCGGATCTGGTTGACGCAGAGATTGGAGTGGGCGCCGTAGCTGAGCCCGACCGAGGCCGAGGCGCGGCTCACCTCCTCCATGGCGACGACGTGTTCGAGATAGCCGAGTCCGCTGCCGCCCTCTTCCTCCTCGACCGTGATGCCGAGCAGCCCCAGCGCGCCGAGCCGCGGCCAGAGGTCGCGCGGGAATTCGTTGCTTCGGTCGATCGCCTCCGCCCGCGGCGCGATCTCCCGGGCCGCGAAGCCCTCGACCGTGTCGCGGATCGCGTCGGCGGTCTCGCCCAGGCCGAAATCGAGGCCCGGCAGGCGATTCGGAATCATGGTCGTGCTCCCCTCTCCCGGCCCGCCGCCGTCACAGGAGGATCGCGGCCGCCAGGCCCAAGAAGGCGAGGAAGCCGATCACATCGGTGACGGTGGTGAGCAGCACGCCGGCGGCGGTCGCCGGGTCGATCCCGAGCCGCCACAGCGCGGTCGGGATGGCCAGGCCGAACAGGCCGGCGGCCAGCATGTTGACGATCATCGCCGCTCCGATGACGACGCCCAGGGCGACGTCGCCGTACCAGGCCGCCGCCGCGCCGCCGGTGAGGACGGCGAAGACGACGCCGTTGATGCCGCCCACCATCGCCTCCTTCCACAACACCCGCGGCAGGTTGGCCAGGGTGAGGTCCTTGGTGGCGATGGCGCGCACGGCGACGGTCATGGTCTGGGTGCCCGCGTTGCCCCCCATGGAGGCGACGATCGGCATGAGAATGGCGAGCGCGACCATCTGATCGATCGTCCCGTCGAATTGGTAGATGACGTAGGAGGCCAGGATCGCCGTACCCAGATTGACCAGGAGCCAGGTGAAGCGCCCGCGGGCGGTGCGCAGCGCGGCACGGGGGAGGTCCGGCGCGCGGACGCCGCTGAGCCGCAGGATGTCCTCGCCCGCTTCCTCCTGGATCACGTCCACCACGTCGTCCACGGTGATCACGCCGATCAGGCGGCCGCCCTCGCCGGTCACCGGCGCCGAGACCAGGTCGTACCGGTCGAACACGTGGCCGACCTCCTCCTGATCGGTCGCGGCGGGGATCGCCTTGAGGTCGGTGGCCATGATGTCGCGCAGGAGGAGCGGCCGGCGCGTGCGCAGAAGCTTATGGAGCGGGACGCGCCCGATCGGTTCGTGGCGCGGGTCGATGACGTAGATCTCGTAGAAGGCGCTCGGCAGGTCCCGGGCTTCGCGCATGTGGTCGATGGTCTGGCCGACCGTCCAGAACGCCGGCAGCGCCACCAGCTCCCGCTGCATCAGGCGGCCGGCGCTGTCTTCCGGCCAGGCGAGGCCCTCCGCCATCCCGGCCCGCTCCGCGCCCGGGATCGCTTCCAGGATGGCCGCCCGCCGCGGCGCGTCGAGGTCCTCGAGCACGGCCACGGCGTCGTCGCTGTCCATGTCGGCGATCGCTTCCGCCGCCCGCTCGGCGCCGATTTCGGCGATCAGCTCCTCGCGGATGCCGTCCTCGACATGGGCCAGCACGTCGCCGCTGAGCACGTCGTGGGCGAGCGCGACCAGACGGCGGCGCTCGTCCGGGCGGAAGCGCTCGATCAGGTCGGCGGTGTCGGCGTCGTGCAGCGGCGCAAAGAGGGCGCGGACCCGCGCGCCGTCGGCGTCCGCGAGCGCCCCGCCCACCGCGCGGACGAGACCGGGGGTGAGGCCGTAGAGCCCATCCTTCCCGCCTCTTCCGGGCGCCGCGCCGCGTGCCTCCCGGCTCCGGTCTTCCGCCATGCTTCGCGCCTTCCCCGCCGCGCCCGTCCCGCGAGGCGGGCGGATTCTTGTCACGACGCGAGCGAACGGCAAGGGTCCCGCGCCCCGGGGGCGCGCGGCGGGCGTGCTCTCAACACGGTCCGGGGCGTGCGCTAGAATCGGGCGGAACGGAGGGAGAGGAGGCCGCCATGGCGTTCGCGGAGGTGGGCGGGGTCAGGCTCTGGTACGAGACGACGGGCGAAGGCGCGCCCGTGGTCCACATCCATGGCGCCGGCTTCGGCCATTTCAACTTCGCCACGGCGACGCCCGTCGCCTCGCGCTACTTCCGCTGCATCGATTTCGACCTGCGCGGCTACGGGCGCTCGGACCGTCCCCTCCAGCACTACGACATGGAGGTCTGGGCGGACGACGTGGCCGGGCTCCTCGACGCCCTCGGCATCGAACGCGCCCATATCCACGGCACCTCCATGGGCGGGATGATCGCCCAGGTCTTCGGCGCCAGATACGCCGGGCGGACGGACCGACTCGTCGTCAACTGCTCCGCCGCCAAGCTCGACCGCGCCGGGCGGCTCACCTTCCAGACCTGGATCGACCTCGCCGAGGCCTATGGCTGCGGCGGGCGTCCGCTCGCGGAACTGATCGCCGTTCAGGCCCTGTCGCGGCGCTTCCTCGACGGGCCGGACGGCCCGGCCGCCATCGACATGATCCAGGACATCCTCGAGCGCTCCAACCGCAAGGAGGTCTATCAGCGCGCCTGCCGCGCGATGATGGAGATGGACCTGCGGCCCTTCGCCGCCCGCATCGCCGCGCCGACCCTGGTGATCGGTGGCGACGAGGACGTCATGACGCCCTGGGAGGTGGGGCCGGACGGCGCCGGGCAGACTTGGCTCGCCGAGAACATCCCGAACGCCGTCAGGCACGTCATCCGGGGCTCCAACCACTCGACGCTCTTCGACAACACGGAGGAGAACCTGCGGGTGGTGGTGAACTTCCTCCGCGGACGGAACGACCTGCTGGCGCCGCTCGAAGGTTGAGCGCCTCGGCGCGCCCCGGCGCACGGGCCTCCAGGCCCGCATTCGCGCCGCGAGCGGAACGCAGTGCGCGCCCTCAGCCCGCGAGCGCCTGGGCCATGTCGGCGCAGGATACCCGCTCGGCGATGTTCTGGAGCGCATACTCCATGCCCGCCTTCTGCCACTCGTCGTCCACGGTGGAGGTGCCGTCGGTCAGCACCACGGCGCGGTAGCCGGCGTCCGCCGCGTGCCGGGCCGTGTGCTCCACGGAGAAATTGGTCCAGGCGCCGGCGATGATCACGGTCGCCGCGCCGAGCCCCTTGAGCAGCGTGTCGAGGCGGGTGTCGTGGAAGGCGTTCATGCGCATCTTCTCGACCACGAGGTCGCCCGCCTGCGGCTCCAGCCCCTCCACCGGCGCGGCGCCCCAGGTCCCGCGCACCAGCGCCTTCGCTTCAGCGACGCTCTGGAAGAGCGGCGCGTTCAACTTCAGCCCCGGCGCGCCCTCTTCCACGACGTAGTGGACGTGGATCACCGCCATGCCGGCGCGCCGCGCGGCTTGCGCGAGGGAGACGACGTTCGCCACCACGTTCTGCGCCCTGGCGTGCGCCGGCGCGCCGGACTCGGCGAAGGCGCCGCCTTCCGCGATCACGTCGTTCTGAAGGTCCTGGACGATCAGCGCGCTGCTGCGCGGGTCGATTGCGAGGGCCATGGCCGTCTCCTACATGTAACCCAGGCGGTTGCCGGCGACCTTGAGCCCGATCCGGTAGACCGAGGTGGAGCAGGTGCAGTAGAGGTCGCTCCAGCCGGGGCCACCCCAGTTGAGATTGGCCGCGTTCTCCGCCATGCCCAGCACGCCCAGATGCTCGCCGTCGGCCGCGAAGACCCAGAACCCGCCCGGCCCGGTCACGTAGACGTTGCCGCGCTCGTCGCACTTCATGCCGTCCACGACGCCTTCCTCCAGGACGCCGGTGCCGATGGACTCGGCGAAGATGCGGCCGTTCGTGAGCCCGCCGTCGGCGCGCACGTCGAACACCCTGATGTGGGCGCGCGTGGTGTCGTTGACGTAGAGCAAGCTTTCGTCCGGGGAGAAGCAGAGGCCGTTCGGCTGGTCGAAATCGTCGGCCTCGCAGTGGAGTTCGCCGTTCGCGGCGATGCGGTAGACCGCCTGGAAGTCGAGCGCCTGCTCGCGCTCCAGGCCGAACACCGGCATCCGCCCGTAGGTCGGATCGGAGAAATAGACGGCGCCGTCGGATTTCACCACCACGTCGTTCGGGCTGTTCAGCTCCTTCCCCCGCCAGTGCGACGCCAGCACCTGCCGCTCGCCCGCCGGCGTCTCGCGGACCAGCGCGCTGGTGACGTGCTCGCAGACATAGAGGTTGAGAGCGCGGTCGAGGGTCATGCCGTTGCCCTTGTTGTTCGGGTGGCGGACCTCGCTCGCGCCGTCGGCGGCGCTCCAGCGGCGGCGCGTATCGGCGGGGATGTCGCTGAAATAGAGGCATTGCTCCCGCGGGTGCCAGATCGGCCCTTCGGTGAACTGGAAGCCCGCGCCCACCCGCTCGACCGCCGCGTCCTCCGCCACCAGGTCCAGAAGGCGCGGTGACTTGACCTCGATCATCGTCCTCTCCCTGTTTACGTCCCGCCGCGCCGACCGGCGCCTATGATCGCGTCGGCGTCGACCTCGACCAGCATCTCCGGCGAGACCAGCGCGGACACCTCGACCAGCGTCGAGCACGGGAAGTCGCCGGTGAAGAACTCCCGCCGCGCCGCCAGGAAGGCTGGCCGGTCGCGCGCGAGATTCTGGAGATAGACGCGCATCCGGATCACGTCGCCGAGGCCGCCGCCGGCGGCTTCGAGATAATGTCGGATGTTGCGGAAGACGATCCGCGACTGCTCGGCCGCGTCACCCGCGGCCAGCACGTTGAAGTCCGCGTCGACGGCGACGAGGCCGGCGATGCAGACCTGGTTGCCGTGGCGCAGGCAGTTCGACCAGAGCCCCGGTCCGGGCTCGGCCACATGGGGCGTCCGCACGCGCTCGATCGCCATCGCCGTTCCTCCTCTCCCCATGATGCGCGCCTCTCGCCGCGCTTGTCCAGCCGCTACAACGGGGGCGGGGACGGCGCCGGCGGTCGGGCGGGGTGGGCTGCACGGGGCGCATCTCGATCATGAAGCAGGCCGGCTCAACGGCTGGCAAAGCCTTCGCAGACACCCCTGCCCCCGGCGGAGACGAGGCCCGGACAAAGACCACGGAGGGCGCGGCTGCGAAGCCGCAGTCGGACAACCCGGAGGGAAGCCGGTAATGCGGGACCGCCTGCGATCGTTCAGAAATGCGCGTCTTCGCGCGATGGGGCGCCTGCAAAACCGAAATAGGCGTGCTCGAGCTGCGCGTCGGTGAGGTCTTCGCTGCGGCCCGACAGTTCGATCCGTCCGCTGCGCAGAACGTAGACGCGGTCGGCGTTCTCGAGGGCGCGGTGGGTGCTTTGCTCCACCACCAGCAGCGTGTTGCCCGCCTCGCGCAGGGCCTGGAGGATGCCGTAGACCCGATCCACGATGATCGGCCCGAGGCCCAGGGACGGCTCGTCCACCAGGATGATCTTGGGTGCCGTCATCAACGCGCGGGCGATGACGAGCTGTTGCTGCTCGCCGCCGGAGAGCTTGCCGCCGGGGGTCGACAGGCGCTCGCGGAGGAACGGGAAATAGGACAGCACGCGCTCGAAATCCCGCTCGACCTGCCGCTTGTCGGACCGCATGTCCGTACCCAGGCGGATGTTCTCCTCGACGGTGAGGCGGGTGAAGACGTGGCGCCCCTCGGGCACGAAGGAGACGCCGAGCCGGGCGATGTTCTCCGGCCCCTTGCCGACGATCGACGCGCCGGCGAGGCGGACGGCGCCGCCGGTCGGCGTGAGCGCGCCCGCGATCGTCATGAGCGTCGTCGATTTGCCGGCGCCGTTCGGCCCGACCAGGGTGACGATCTCCCCCTCGTTCACATGAAGGCTCACGCCGCGAACGGCCGGAATGCGCCCGTAGCTGACGCTGACGTCGTCCACCTCAAGCATCGTCCCGCTCCGATCGCGATCCGAGATAGGCGCGGATCACCGCCGGGTCGGCCTGGATTTCGCGCGGCGTTCCCTCGCCGATGGTCCGCCCGCTGTCGATCACGTGGATGCGATCGCAGACCCCCATGACGACCCGCATGTTGTGCTCGATCAGCAGCACCCCGCAGCCGAAATCCCGAGGGATTCGGGAGATCAGCGCCATCAGGTCGTCGCACTCGGCGTCGCTCATGCCGGCGGCGGGCTCGTCCAGCAGGACGAAGCGCGGCGCCATGGCGAGGGCGCGCCCGATGCCGACCCGGCGCTCGTCGCCGTAGGGCAGGGTGTCGGCGTGGCGGTGGGCCTTCCCCGCGAAGCGCATCCATTCGAGGATGGCCCGCGCCCGCCGGGCGGCCTCGAGACGACTCAGGCCGGTGCCGACGGCGGCGGCCTCCAGGTTCTCGCTCACCGTCATGTCCGGGTAGAGGCGCACGGCCTGGAAGGTCCGCGCCAGGCCCTTGCGCCCGATCCTGTGCGGCGGCCAGCCGGTGACGTCGATGCCGCCCAGCGTGACGGTCCCCTGGGTGGGCGTCTGGAATCCGGTCAGGACGTTGACCATGGTGGTCTTGCCTGCGCCGTTCGGCCCGATGAGGCCGAAGATTTCGCGGCGGCCCAGGGACAGCGTGACCCCGTCGATCGCGGCGATGCCCTCGAAATTGACCGAGACGCCGCGCGCTTCCAGCTGCTCGTCCCTGTCGCCGCCCGCTGCCGCGACGGCCGGCCCGGCCGGGAGCGACGGCGAGTCCGCGCGCCGGCCGAACGGCCACGGGATCTCCCTCCCCTTCGCGAGACCGTCCGGCCGGACGATCAGGATGATCAGCATCAGGAGGGCGATGACGAGTTGGCTCAGGCCGAACAGCGCGATGACCCCTTCGATCTGGCGCAGGGCCTCCTGCAACGCCGAGACGACGATGACGCCGGTCACGGCGCCGGTCAGGCTCCGCTGGCCGCCGATCATCAGCATCGCGAGGGCGACGAAGGTCGGCCCGAGCCAGAAGCCGCGCACCACGATGGAGCCCACGTAATGGGCCTGGAGGACGCCCCCGAGCCCCATGAAGAACCCGCTCAGGACGAAGGCGATCAGGCGCTGCGCAGGCACGTCGATGCCGACGGCGCGCGCCGCCGCCTCGTTCTCGCGCGAGGCGCGGAGCGCCAGACCGAAGCGGGACTTCTGGTAGATCGTGGCGGCCAGCAGCGCGACCACCGCCCAGGCGAGGGCGACCCAGAAGTTCACGTAGATCGGGACGCCGACCAGGGTGCTCGCGCCGAAGGTCCATGAATCCCAGTTGGAATAGAGCGTGTAGAAGATCATCAGCACGGCGAAGGTGCCGATGCTCGCGGCGATGCCGCTCAGGCGCATGAGCGGGATGCCGACGACGAGCGCGACGATGGCGGCCAGCAGCGCCGAGACGATCGCGGAGGGCAGCAGCGGCAGCGTGTTCTCGGCGAGGAACGCCGGGAGGTCCAGGGCGAAGCTCTTCTTGAACGGGCTCATGGTGAACCAGGCGACGGCGTAGGCGCCGATCAGGGCGAAGGCCATGTGGCCGAACGCGAGCACGCCGGAATTGCCGATGAAGATGTAAAGGCCGATCACCATGACGGTGTTGATCAAGGCGACCGTGAGCGTGCGCTCGATCACCTTGTCTCCGATTCCCCAGATGACCAGGGTGAGCAGAAGGAGCCCGAGGGCGAGGGACGCGGGCTCCCAGAAATAGCGGCCGACGGCCTGCGGGCGGCGCTCCCGGAACACGGCTAGATCCGTTCCTCGACCGCTTTCACCTTCACGAGTCCGCCCGGCCGGAGCAGCAGGATTACCAGGATCAGCCCGTACACCCAGGCATCCCGGTTGAGCCGCATGTCGAGCGGCAGGACGATCTGGAAGAAGACGCTCGCGACGCCGACCACGAAGCCGCCGATCACCGCGCCCACCAGGCTGCCCATGCCGCCGACGACCGTGCCGACGAAGGCGGCGAGGACCAGCGGCACGCCCATGTCGAATTTCAGCACGCCGTTCTGCACCACGAAGAGGAGCGAGACGACCGCCGCGAGAAGGCCGGAAATGGCGAAGGCCGCGGCGATCACCCGGTTGGCCCGGACGCCCAGGAAGCGGGCCATCATGAAATCCTCCGACGCCGCCCGCATCTGGCGCCCGATCGCCGTGCGCTTCAGGAACAGGACCAGAAGCGCCAGCAGCGCGGCGGTGGCGCCGATCATCACCAGCTGCAGACGCGGCAGGCGGATGTCGCCGAGCAGGAACGGCTCGACCAGGACCGGCCACAGATCGACGCCCTTCGGACGGCCCTCGTAGATCAGCAACACCAGATTCTGGAGGAAGAAGCTGAGCGCGAAGGAGGCGATCAGCAGCACCGACGGATCGGCCCGGCGCAAGGGCCGGAAGGCGAGCCGCTCGCAGGCTACGGCGAACAGGATGACGACGACGACGATCGCCGCGACCACGGCGGCCGGATGCCAGGCGCCGATGAAGAGCTGCGGCGCGACCGCCGCGGAGGGCACGATCAGCGCATAGGCGCCGATCATGATCAGGTCGCCGTGGGCGAAGTTGATCAGGCGCATGATGCCGAAGATGAGCCCGATCCCGAGGGAGGTGAGGGCGAACAGGCTCCCGAGGCTCAGGGCATCGATGACGTTCTGGACGACCGCTTGCACCGGGAAGACCCTTGCGACGGCGAGGTGGCGCCCGGGCTTCGGCCGCGGCCGCCGGCCGCGCCGTCGGCGAGGACGGGACGGCGGCCCGCGATGCGCCGCACCGCGGACCGCCCGTCCGCTCTACTTGAAGATGAGCTGAAGCGGCGGCGGCTCCGGCAGCTGGATCAGGTCGACGAAGTAACCCTTGCCGTCCCTGATCCCGATGATCGCCTGCGGCCGCTCGAGGTTGATGTGGAGATCTTCGGTGAAGGTCGTCGGCCCGACCAGCAACGGCTCCTCGTCGAACTCGTTGAGCACGGCCAGCACGGCATCGCTCTCGATCGTGCCCGCACGCTCGATGGCGGTGGCCAGCGCCTCCACCACGCTGTAGCCCGAAAGCGCGAACGAGCAGCACACCCGCTCGCCGTTCCTGGCCTCGTAGCGGTCGAAGAACTCGTTGACCCGGGGCCTGGGATCGTCGCCGAACACCGACCCGTAGGTGCCGGTGTAATGGTCGTTGAGCTTGCCGATCCCTTCCGTCCAGTAGTCGCCGTCCATGGAATCGCCGCCCGAGATCGGCGTGTCGATGCCGGCCGCGCGAATCTGGCGGATGGCGCCGACCGCGCCGGCGCCATAGGAGCAGACGTGCAACAGGTCGGCGTCTCCCTTCTCCGCCGTCACCTGCTTGAAGCGGGTGATCTGCGAGGCGATGGAAGCGTCGTCCTGCTTGAACGTGTCCTCGCCCAGGATGGCGCCGCCGAGCTTCTCGAAGCGGGTCTTGAAGCCGGCGCAGATCGCCTTGTCGTACTCGATCGAGGTGTCGAGCATGGTGTAGGCGGTGCGCCAGCCTTTCTTGTTCCACGCCCATTCGGCGATCACCGCGCCGCTGGTGAGCGACGAGTTGGACATGGTGAAGGCGTAGGGGCCGATCCCCTGGACGCCCATCTTGGCGTCGGAGGCGCAGAGCGAGAAAACGACCATCCCGTTGTCGTTGGCGACGGTCGCGGCCGCCGCGCCCATGTCGTAGTCGCAGGAGACGATCATGAAATCGGCGCCGTTGCCGATCACCTCCTGCCCGGCCCGCGCCCCTTCGGCGGCCTCCGACTTGGTGTCGGAGAAGGTGGCGGAGAATTCGCGGCCGCCGAGAACGCCGCCGGCGGCGTTGATCTCGTCGATCGCCATCAACGCGGATTTCGACGGCGGCCCGTCATAGGCGTTCATCCATCCGCTCTGGGCAATCGCGAAACCGATGATGATATCGTCGTCCGCGCCGTGACCCGGCGCCGCCAGACCGAGCGCCGCGATCAGCGCGCTTGCGCCCACCAACAGGGTTTTTCCACGCATCGCCTTCCCTCCCTGGACACCGCTTCATCGGCCCGTCGCGCGCCGGGGGCGGTGCTTTGGTCGTTATCGTTGTCGGGGCTCCCGGCGGCGGGCCAACCCCGACCGAAGTCTAGGCGTATTCGATCGCCCGAGTCCACCGGGGCGGAGACACGTCGGAAGGAAGGGCGCGCCCGGGCGGTCAGGAGAGTTTTCCATGGCAGCGCTTGTACTTTCTGCCGGAGCCGCACGGACAGGGGGCGTTGCGCCCGATCTTGGTCCAGGTCGCCGGGTCGTTCGCGTCGAACCTGGCGTGGCGGACGGTGCCTCCCCCGGCCCCCGGCTGCCGCGCACTCTCCGCCTCCCCCGGCGCGGGCGCGCGGCCGCCGGCGCCGACGGGCTCCGGCTCCCGGTCACCGGCAGGCGGGAGCGCGTCGCCGCCGACCAGCGCCGGATCGCGGCGGGTTTCCAGCGTCTTCTGCGCGGGCCGCGCCGGCAGGGCGGGTTCCGGTTCTTCGGGCGCGGCCACCCGCAACTCGACGTGGCTCAATATCTGGGTGACCTGCTCCCGCAGGTTGCCCAGCATGTTCTCGAACATCTCGAAGGCTTCGCGCTTATATTCGTTGAGAGGGTCGCGCTGGCCGTAGGCCCGGAGGCCGATTCCCTGCCGGAGATGGTCGAGGGTGAGGAGGTGATCCTTCCAGCTCTGGTCGAGGATCTGGAGCAGGAGGCTCTTCTCGGCGACGCGCCAGACATCGGCCCCGTAGTTGGCCGTCTTGGCTGCGGCATGGGCGTCCGATCTCTTGACGATGCGGCCGCGGATCTCCTCGTCGGCGATGCCTTCCTCGTCCGCCCATTCCTTGATCGGCAGATCGATGCCGAGGAGCCGCCGGCAGGAGTCGTGCATCCCGTCGAGATCCCATTGCTCCGGGTAGGCCTTCTCCGGGATGTGGTCGTCGACGATGGCGTCGATCACCTCGTGGCGCATGTCGGCGACGGTGCCGGAAACGTCGTCGCTGCGCATCAGGTCCTTGCGCTGCTCGTAGACGACCGAGCGCTGGTCGTTCATCACGTCGTCGAATTTGAGGAGGTTCTTGCGGATCTCGTAGTTGCGCGCCTCCACCTTCTGCTGCGCCTTTTCGAGCGCCTTGTTGATCCATGGATGGACGATCGCCTCGCCCTCCTTGAGGCCGAGCTTGGAGAGCATCGCGTCCATGCGCTCGGAGCCGAAGATGCGCATCAGGTCGTCGTCGAGCGAGAGGAAGAACAGGGAAGCGCCGGGGTCGCCCTGCCGGCCCGACCGCCCGCGCAACTGGTTGTCGATGCGCCGCGCCTCGTGGCGCTCGCTGCCGACGACGAGGAGGCCGCCGGCGGCGAGCACCCGCTCGCGTTCGCCCGCCACCTCGCTCCGGATACGGGCGGCTTCGCGCCCGTCCGTGTCCTCCCGGTCCTTCAGCTCGTCGGCGATGCGAAATTCCGCGTTGCCGCCGAGCTGGATGTCGGTGCCGCGCCCGGCCATGTTGGTCGCGATGGTCAACGCGCCGGCGCGGCCGGCCTGCGCGATGATATGCGCTTCCCGTTCATGGTAGCGGGCGTTGAGCACGTTGTGGGAGATCGACTTCTTCTTCAGCCGCTCGGACAGGAGCTCGGATTTCTCGATGCTCGTGGTGCCGACCAGCACCGGCTGGCCCCGCTCCCGGCAGTCTTCCAGAAGCGCGATGATCGCGTCCCACTTCTCGTTCGAGGTGCGATAGACCTCGTCGTCGCGGTCGTCGCGGATGCAGGGCTCGTTGGTGGGGATCTGGATCGCGTCGAGGCCGTAGATGTCGCCGAATTCCGCGGCCTCGGTCGCCGCCGTGCCGGTCATGCCGGCGAGCTTCGGATACATGCGGAAGTAGTTCTGGAAGGTGATCGAGGCCAGGGTCTGGTTCTCCTGCTGGACGGGCACGCCTTCCTTGGCTTCGAGCGCCTGATGCAGACCCTCCGAGAACCTGCGCCCGGGCATCATCCGCCCGGTGAATTCGTCGATGATGACGACGCGCCCGTCCTTGACGATGTAGTCGGTGTCGCGCTCGAACATCTTGTGGGCGCGGAGCGCCTGATTCACGTGGTGGACGACCGACACGTTCTCGATGTCGTAGAGGTTGGGGCTGCGCAGGAGGTCGAGCTCGGCCAACCGGGTTTCGGCGCGCTCGGCGCCCGCGTCGGTCAAGGTCGCGGCGCGGGCCTTCTCGTCGATCTCGAAATCGTCTTCCTCGAGCCCAGGAATCACGCGGTTGACCTTCTGGTACATCTCCGAACTGTCTTCCGACGGGCCGGAGATGATGAGCGGCGTGCGGGCCTCGTCGATCAGGATGCTGTCGACCTCGTCGACGATGCCGAAGTTGAACGCCCGCTGGACCATGGTCTCGAGCGTGAACTTCATGTTGTCGCGCAGGTAATCGAAGCCGAACTCGTTGTTGGTGCCGTAGGTGACGTCCGCCTCGTACTGGGCGCGCCGCTCCACGTCGTCCAGGCCGTGCACGATGCAGCCGACCGTGAGCCCCAGGAACTCGTAGATCGCGCCCATCCAGGCGGCGTCGCGCCGGGCCAGATAGTCGTTGACCGTGACCACGTGCACGCCCTTGCCCTCGAGCGCATTCAGATAGACCGGTAGGGTGGCGACGAGGGTCTTGCCCTCGCCGGTCGCCATCTCCGCGATCTTGCCCTCGTGGAGGACGATCCCGCCGATCAGCTGGACGTCGTAGTGGCGCTGCCCGAGCGTGCGCTTGGCCGCTTCCCGGGTCGTGGCGAAGGCTTCGACGAGCAGGTCGTCGAGGGTCTCACCCGCCGCGACGCGCTTCCTGAACGTCTCGGTCCTGGCGCGGAGGTCGCCGTCGCTCAAGGCCTCGAGCGACGGCTCGAGGTCGTTGATGGCGCTTATCTGGCGGGCATGGGTCTTGACGATACGTTCGTTGACCGTACCGAACAGCTTCCGGGTCAGCCCCTGGAGCATGGCGGAATCTCGACACTCCACGGTCGCTTCGGGATCGGCGACCGCCGCCGGACAGATAAGCGAGCGCCCCTACCCTGTCAACGACGCCGGGAGCCGCGCGCGGGCCCGAGCGCCGCCTCAGCACTTGCGGATCGGACGGGCCGGCTTGCCGGCGACCGCCGGGCGGAGCGCTTCCCACGTTTTGAAAATGGCCTCGTGGGCCTGCCACGTCTCGCCGCTCAGGATGCGGGCGATCACCAGGTCGCCCAACCGGGTGACGCCCGCGTCCGTGCCCTCGACGCCCGCTACGGCATCGTGAACGCCATCCTCGGCGCCGGACGGAAGGTCGGGTGCGTGCGCGAAGACCGTCGCCATGTGCCGGCGCCTGCGCCACAGCCTGTCCAACGCGGCGATGGTCTCGGGCGCCGTCGCGACCAGCCGGTCGAGCGCGACGGGGCGCCCCTCGATGGTGATACGGAACTCGGAAACCAGATGGTCGAACGCGAAGATCTCGCCATCGCCGTAGTGGACCCGGCCGGCCGAGATCATGTCGGTGGCGAACAGGCGGGATGAGGGCGCCATCGCGATTCGGGTCGTCCGATGGACCCGGCTCCGCGCGTAGGGGATCGCCTCGTCGGGGCAGAATTCCAGAAGCGCTTCGGCGCCGACGTGGAGGTCCACGATCTCGCGCGACACGTCGCCGCCCGGGCATTTGTAGAATTTGCTCGATGCGGTGGTCGTGAAGAGCGCGCGGGTGCCGGGATCGAGCACGGCGTGGAAACGCGCGGCGTCGCCTTCGACGAAGCCGCCGCCGCTGTTGACGATCAGCATGAACGGCTCGTCGTCGTGATCCTGGTAGTGATAGCCCTGCCACTGGAAGGGGATGCGCCAGCGCAGCGGATCGATCTCCGTGCGCCCGTTGCGCGCGCACGCGCGCACGTTCATCAAGGCGTGTTTGCCGACGATCCAGGCGGGGTCAGGCTGCGCCGGCGCGGTGCCCGGATTCGCCATGCCCTTCCAGCAACAGAACGTCGCGCTTGATCCAATCGACCACCGCCGCCAAGCCCTCGCCCGCGCGCATGTTCGTGAGGATGAACGGCCGGGCGCCGCGCATCTTTCTCGAATCGCGCTCCATGACGCCCAGGTCAGCGCCGACGAACGGCGCGAGGTCGATCTTGTTGATGACGAGGAGGGGCGACTTGGTGATGCCCGGCCCTCCCTTGCGCGGGATCTTGTCGCCTTCGGCGACGTCGATCACGTAGATGTAGCTGTCCACCAGCTCGGGGCTGAACGTCGCCGCGAGATTGTCGCCGCCGCTCTCCACGAACACGATGTCGAGATCGGGATAAAGGCCCGCCATCTCCGCGATGGCGTGGGCGTTCATCGAGACGTCCTCCCGGATCGCGGTGTGCGGGCATCCTCCCGTCTCGACGCCGGCGACGCGCTCCGGCGCGATGGCCCCGCTCCTGACCACGAACTCCGCGTCTTCCTTGGTGTAGATGTCGTTGGTGATCGCCGCGAGGGAATAGGCGCTTCCCATCTCGCGGCAGAGCGCCACCAGGAGCGCGGTCTTGCCGGAGCCGACCGGCCCGCCGATTCCGATTCTTACCGGTTTGCGCATTCGGAAGACTCCCTGGCTCCGGTTCCGGCCATCCTATCACGACATGCAGAGCCGCGTGCGCAGGCGCTCATGCGCCATGCTGGCGATGTCGAGGCCGGCGGTCGCGCTGCCGAGATCGTCGATCCCCGTCGCGCATGCCGCCGCCGCGGCGTCCGTCAGCAGCGGCCAGGCGTTCCGGACGATCCGCTGCCCCTCGATCTGGCCGAGCGGGATCAGCCGCACGCCGACGCTCACCAGGTTGGAGAGGGCGGTCTGGAGGAAGACGAGGACCGAGTCCCGCTCGCCGAGGCCTTGCGCCTTCGCCGCCGCGCCGAAGACGACGGCCTGGTGGCCTTCGCAGCGCCCGTCGCCGATCGCCGCGGCAAGCGGCCCCAGGGAACCCGGGGAAAAGACCGCGCGCAGCGCGCCGAGCAGCGCCCGGCCCGTCTTGAAGGACGCCTCGCGCGATTCCCGACTCAGCTTGAGGGCGCCGACCGTTCGGTCGAGCGTGACGAGCGCGTCGACCCGGCCCGCCGCGGCGTATCGGCAGGCATGCGCGACCGCGGCGCCGTCGGCGCACGCGACGCCATGGCGGAGCCAGTCCCGGCAGGCGCGGTCGAAACCTGCCGCGTCGTGGAGGACGCCGCCGTCGATCCAGGTCTCGAAGCCGTAGGAATGGTTGAACGCGCCGGTGGGAAACGACGCATTCGCGACCTGCAGCAGGTACAGGAGCCGCGCCGCGCCGTCAGGGGTCATGGCGATGATGGGCGCCGTGGGCACCGTAGCGCCGGCCGACGAACGGCATGGTCCGCGCTTCGAAGGCGATTCCGAGGCGGCCGAGCAGATCCGCCACCATGGGATCGGCCGGCGTCAACATGCCCTCGTCCATGAAGCGGACCGGCCGATGCAGGTTGCCGAGCTGATAGCCGGCGACGCCCCAGCCCCGGGCGTCGCCGGGGCTGATGAAGTAAAGCGCCTCGGGCGCGGCCCGCACCACCAGCGCCGTCCCCCCGTCGATCGCCAGCACGTCGCCGTCGGCGAGCTCGCTGCCGCGGGGGAGCGAGATGCGCACGCGCCGCCCGCCGCGGGAGCGCCCGGCCAAGTGGGCGCTGGCGCGTTCCTCCGACGTCAGCAGGATCGGATCCTCTGCCGTGATCCTGTCGCGCAGCGTCTCGACCGTGCCGAGGATCGCCGTGACCACCGCCATGGGCGCGACGCCCCGGCGAGGCCGCGCCTAGCGGAAGTAGAAGAGCTGCGTCAGCGGCAGCGTCTTCGCCGGCTGCACCGTGACGCGCTCGCCATCGACATAGACGTTGTAGGTCTCGGGATCGATCTCGATGTCGGGCAGCGCGTCGTTGTGGATCATGTCCCGCTTGGAGATCGTGCGGCAGCGCTTGACGGGCTTCAGCCGCTGGGTCTCCAGCTTGTCCTCGAGGCCGTTGTCGAGCGCCGCCCTGGTCACGAAGGAGTAACTGGTCCGCCGCGGGTTGACGCCGAGGGAGCCGTATTGCGGCCGGTATTTGAGCGGCTGGCCGGTCATCAGCGACCCCGCCGGATCGCCCATCACCGAGTGCGAGATGAAGCCGCCCTTGAGGGTGACCTCGGGCTTGGCGATGAAGAATTCCGGCCGCCAGAAGACGAGGTCCGCGAGCTTGCCGGGCGTGATGGAGCCCACATAGGAATCCACGCCGAAGCAGATGGCGGGGTTGATCGTGACCTTGGCGAGATAGCGCTTGATACGGAAATTATCGTTGCCCGCGCCGTCCTCCGGGAGCCTGCCGAAGCGGACCTTGTTCACGGCCGCGAGCTGGAACGAGCGTTGCGCGCTCTCCGCCGCCCGGCCGACTCCCTGGCTGTCCGATCCGATCATGCTGATCGCGCCCATGTCGTGCAGCACGTCCTCGGCGCGCATGGTCTCGGCGCGGGCGCGGCCCTGGATGAAGGCGATGTCCGTCGGCACGTTCTTGTTCAGGTTGTGGCAGGTGATCAACATGTCGATTTCTTCGTCGTACGTGTTGATCGAGAACGGGTTGGTCGGATTGGTCGAGCTCGGCAGGAGGTTCGGCTCGCCACAGACCCGCATCATGTCCGGCGCGTTGCCGCCGCCGGCGCCTTCGCAGTGGTAGATGTGCATGACGCGGCCGTTGATCGCCGCGATCGTATCCTCGTAATAGCCGGTCTCGTTCAACGTATCGGCATGGATCTGGACCTGGAAGTCGAACTCGTCGGCGAGCTCCATGGTGGTTTCGATGGCGGCCGGCGAGGACGACCAGTCCTCGTGGATCTTCAGGCCCGTGGCCCCGGCGAGGATCTGCTCGACGAGCGCCCCCCGCGTCGCGGCGTTGCCCTTGCCGAAATTGCCGAAATTCAGCGGCACGTCCGCCATCGCCTCCAGCATCCGCTGGATGTTGAAGACGCCCGGGCACTCGATGCCGACGGTCTTGGGCCCCGAGCCGCCGCCGATCACGGTGGTGAAGCCGGCGTTCTGGTACTCGTAGAGCTGCTGGACGGAATCGAAATGCGGGTGGATATCGACGAAGCCCGGCGTGCAGATCAGGCCTTCGACGGAAAGGATGTCCGTGTTGGGTGAGACGACGAGGCCGGGGGTGATGTTCATGGTATCCGGGTTGCCGGCCTTGCCGACGCCGACGATCTCGCCGTCGAGGACGCCGATGTCGCCCTTCACGACGCCGAGGATCGGATCGACGATCACGGCATTGGTGACGACCATGTCGAGGCCGCCGTCGCTCTGTTTCCACTTCGACGCCTGGCCCATGCCGTCGCGGATGGTCTTGCCGCCGCCGAAGACGAGCTCGTCCCCGTAGGTCGTGTAGTCGTGCTCTATCTCCGCGACCAGGCCGGTGTCCGCGAGGTGAATCCTGTCGCCGGTGGTCGGCCCGTACTGCGCCGCGTAGTCCGGGCGCGCGATTTTCGTGCTCATGCCGCCGTTCCCCCGTCGCCGCCCCGGCTACCCCTTGCGTGCCTTGCGCCCGGCGGTCCTGCCCTTGCCGCCGAACTTCCGGTCGGGCGGCGTCGAAACCGGATAGCGGTCCCCCTCGAAGCAATAGCCTTCGGCGGCCAGGCGGCGCATCGTCCGGTCCCGGACGATGCCGGAACGGACCGATCCGTTGGTCATGTTGTTCATGCCGTAGGCGACCTCGCGCCCGACATAGCCGGTGATCCGCACCTTGCGGCTTTGCCCCGGCTCGAAGCGCACGGCGCTGCCGCTCGGCACGTCGAGGCGCATCCCGAACGCCGCCGCCCGGTCGAACGCCATCGCCTTGTTGCACTCGGCGAGATGGTAGTGGGCGCCGATCTGGATGGGCCGATCGCCGGTGTTGACCATGACGATCTCCCGCGCCGGGCGGCCCGCGTTGATTTCGATCGCGCCGCGCGCGAAGTCGACCGCGCCGCATTTCTCCGGCTCGCCGACGGCGAACGCCTCCTTCGGCACGACCGATTCCGGCGGCGGTGGCGGGCGCCATTTCCTCTCGGCCATCGCGTCTCTCCTGGCTTCGCGCGGGCACCTAATCGCGGATCGGGTTCATCACGGTGACGAGCTTCGTCCCGTCCGGGAACAGGGCTTCGACCTGCACGATCTTCATCATCTCCGGCACGCCGGTCATCACGTCCTTCCGTTTCAGGATCGTGGCGCCGTATTCCATCATGTCGGTCAGCATGGGAATGCTGCCCTCCCGCGCCCGCTCGAGGATCTCGTCGCAGATCAGCGCGACCGCCTCGGGGTAGTTGAGCTTGACGCCGCGGTCGAGCCGGCGCCGGGCCATTTCGGCGGCGGCCCAGAGCTGGATCCGCTCCTCTTCCCTTACGGTGAGGTGCATGTTCCCCCTCCCGATGCACGGCCCCGGGGGCGCGCGGCGCGATCCGGCGACCCGCTCTCTCCGAACGGATGCCGCCGGTGCGCCGGCGCCGGCGTCACCCCGCCTCGACCGCTCAAGGCACCAGGCCGCCGGCCGAGAGGCCCGCGAGGACCGCGATGGCCACGACGACCAAGCCGAGCGCGGCCACATAGGGAATCCGTGCCCGGGTCAACTCTTCGAGCGAAGGGCCGTGCTCGTCGCTCATCGCTCCACCCTCCCTGCATAAGGCGCGCGCGGCAACAGTGCACCAAGGGGCGCCGCGGCGCCAGCCCTACTCGGCGGCTGCGCGAGCGCGCACCGCGGGCGCCAGCGGCCGCAATGCGTACCCCCTCTCCGACAGCGTCTCGCCGATGACCCGCGCGAGATCGACCGCGTTCGGTCCGTCGCCGTGGAGGCAGATGCTGCGCGCCGAGATGGGCACCGGCGCGCCGTCGAGGCTGAGCGTCTCGCCCTTCTCCAGAAAGCGCCCGAGCTTGCGGCGCGTTTCGTCCAGGTCGGCGCCTTCGTTGGAACGCTTGAGGACGAGCGTGCCGTCGTCGTCGTAGGGCAGGTCGAAATAGAGCTCCGGCGCCACGTCGATACCCATGTCGGCGGCGATTCTGGTGACGGCGTGGCGCTCGACCGGCGCCGGGTAGTAGATCATCGGCGCCGGGCAGAGGTCGATCACGGCGCGGGCGAAGGCCTCGCCCAGGGCCTCGTCGCCGTTGAGCATCCTGTAGAGCGCGCCGTGCGGCTTGACGTGGTGGAGCGCCATGCCGCGCGCCTCGAGGGCCGCGCGGAGCGCGCCGGTCTGATAGACGACGTAGGCGTAGAGCTCCTCCGGCGTGATCGCCATGACCCGGCGTCCGAAGCCCATCAGGTCCGGCAGTCCCGGATGGGAGCCGACCGCCACGTCGTTCTCCCGGGCGAGGTCGACGGTCTTCAGCATGGTGACGGGGTCGCCGGCGTGGAAGCCGCAGGCGACGTTCGCCGTCGTGACGTGGGGCATGAGCGCCTCGTCCGCGCCCATGGTCCAGTTGCCGAAGCTCTCGCCGCAATCGATGTTGATGTCGAAGGTCCCGGTCATGCCCCGCCCTCCCCGCGCGCTTCCGTCGCCTCGCATCATGCCCCATCCCGCCCGCGGCGGGAAGCCCCGCAGGAGAGCCGGCCGCTTGATGTTGCCGGCCGCCCCGTCCGGGCGTATGGTCCCGCGCATGACGACGGATCACGACGTTGCGTTGCCGGATTTCTTCGCCGGCCTCGATTCCGCGATCGTCGGCGCGCGCCGGGACCACGAGGCGCGCTTGGCGGCATTCTTCGCCGGCCTCGGCCCCGTGGTCGAGGTCGCGCGGTGCGCGCAGGCGGTGCTCGACCGCAGAGTCGCGCCGCGGTTCTCCGTCTTCGATTACTTCAAGGAACGGGAAACCGACCTTTCGCGCGCCTTCCGCGGGCTCCTCGACCCGGCGGGCGCCCACGGGCAAGGCAACACGTTTCTTCAGCTGTTCCTGGACGAGATCCACTTGCGTGAAGATTTTCCGCATCCGGATACCAAGGAATGTAAAGCTCATCTTGAGTATTCGGTGAATGACAGTAAAATCGATATCGTTCTGGAAATGCCCGGCAACCGCTGGATCGGGATCGAGAACAAGCCATGGGCTGTCGAACAGCCGGACCAAATCAAGAATTATATGAGGGACCTTCGATCCAAGACAGAAGCTGCGTGGATCTTGTACTTGAGCGGCAACGGCAACGACCCGGAGACTTTGCCGAAAGAAGGTGAAGGTAGAGAACGCTGCTTGACAATACCCTATCGAACCCGCGACGGAAAGCCGCCGTCGCTCGAAAACTGGATCCGTCGATGCGGGGAGCAATGCGAAGCCGAACGAGTACGCTGGTTCCTGAAGGACTTTCTTGAGTACATCGAGGGAAACTTTGATCTGGCGGACAGGCCGAAATCGTAACGAGGAGAAACCGGGCCATGACGTTGGACGTCATCGACGAAGCAACTGTGGAGTACATCATCCGCGACGAGAAACACGTCGCGCTCGCCTTATGCGTGGAAAAGGCGATGCCAGTGGTCCGACAACGTCTGTTTAGAAAAATCTTGGAGGGTGTCGAAAGGAAATTTTCGACAGAGTGGGTAATTTTCTCACCTTACAGAGATCAACGAGTTATGAAACAATACACCCCCCTCATAACGTTGCGAAAGCGAAGTTGGCGTGGATACACCGATACGGATCGCAAGACAGGTATCAGGTTATCGGCAGAAGGCGAATGTTTTGAGCGAGCCTACGTTAATCTCGATGTTGATTTTGCCCAGCAACACTTGAGGGGAAGGGAGGAATTTTTTGTGGAAGACCTTCGAAAATTGAAATCCTATAAGTCTGCGAGTATAGAGGGAGTTCGCGATAAAGGATGGGCGATAATATGGAAACACATGAGAGTTTCTCTTACCGACGTAGCAAATCCGGTTGAATGCACGAAAGTCGTCGATCAATGGGTTGACATGATAAAATGCATGGCTACGGAGATCGATTCCACAATGAATAAAATCTGATCGAAATATCTGATACGATTCGGCTCCGGATATCCGGAATCCTAAACCGTCAACCCGGGAATACCTCGTCGATCACGGCGGCATACATGTTCCTCGCTTCCGCGTCGAAGCAGGCGAAGACGATCCGCTCCAGCCCGCCGCCGCGCTCCATGTAATCCCTGCTCTCGGCGACGGCGATGCGGGCGGCCTGGTCGAGCGGGTAGCCGTAGACGCCCGTGCTGATGGCGGGGAAGGCGATGGAGGCCAAGCCCTTCTCGTCCGCGATGGCGAAGCAGCGGCGGTAGCAGCGCGCCAGCAGGCGCGCTTCGTTTTGCCCGCCGCCCTGCCAGACCGGGCCCACGGTGTGGATCACGTATCCGGCCGGCAGGCGGTAGCCGCCGGTGATCTTCGCGTCGCCGGTCTCGCAGCCGTCCAGGCCGCGGCATTCCTCGAGAAGCCCGGGCCCCGCGGCGCGGTGGATGGCGCCGTCCACCCCGCCGCCGCCGAGCAGCGCTCTGTTCGCCGCGTTGACGAGGGCATCCACCGCCAGCGTGGCGATGTCGCCCTCGAAGACTTCGACTCGCGCGCGCATGGCCGGGCCTCGCGTCATGACGCCAACTCCCTGTCCGGCCTCCGCCGGTGCGCCCCTTGCGTCGCCGCCCGGAGCGGGACGACCATGCGGCGCTGGGCGAAACCGCATACGAGCCGATGAGAGCCGGGACGGCGCTGAAGATACTCGCTCATATGGCCGCCCTCGCCGGCCTCTGTCTGGCGTTCTCGGGCGCCATGTTTCTGGGGCTCCAGGTCGCCCCCTTCTACGGCGACATCGGCATCGGCGTCACCGTAGCCCTGGCCGCGCTCTACGTCTATTTCGGCTTCATTCGGAAGTAGCCCGTGTCGGTCAGGGCGAGAGACCGACGTTGCGGGACCATCGCGCCCGCAGGGAGGCGTGGCGGCGGTCGGCGCGGCCCGTCAGGGAAAAGACGGCGCCGCCGTCGGGCGTGACGCGCAGGGCGGCGGACGCGGCCTCGTTCCAGTCGCTGCCGGCGATGGAGACCGGGCCGAAGACGGTCTCGGCGCTGCCGCCGAGGAAGCGGTCGGCGGTCGCGGAAAGCTCCAGCGCGACCGCCGGCGCGAGGCGGAAGCGCTTGCGTGCGGTCAGACCGAGGGCCGTTCCTCGCGCGGCGCGCACGAGCCGGCCTGCCGACCACTGCCGGGAGAGGCGGAGGAAGACGTTCCGGTGCCCCATGTCGGCATCCAGGGCGTGGGCGCCGTCCCAGCCGAACGCCCCGTCGAGACCGAAGAATCCGCGCCGCCTCCCGTAGGCGGCCGCGGCGAAGAGCCCGTCCTCCGTCGCGTAGCCGCCGCCGAAGGCGTCGGCACCGGCGCCCTCCAGGGCGACGGGGAAGAATCCGCTTGCGTCGGGCGCCGCGGACGCCCCGGCCGGGAGGCCGGCGGAAAAACCGGAGGCGGCGAACAGGCCCGGCCGCACGGTCGCGAGTGCGATCGGCGCCCCGCCGCTTCCGGTGAACGATCCACCGATCCGGGCCTCTCCGGGGAACGACAGGCGGTTCATGGCGGCCGGCGAGACGATCGCGCCCACGCCCACCACCCGCCACTCACCGTTCTCGTCCATCTCGGTCATGCAGGAGAAGTCGGCGCGGCCCAGGCCGGAAAGTCCGGGCTCCGCCCGCGCGCACGCCTTCGCCAGCCGGATCAGGTCCGCGCCTTTCGTTTCGGGGAAGACCGCCAGAACGGAGGCGAGCGCCGACGCGACGTTGGGCGCGCCGTAGGACGTGCCGGAGACGGAAACCGTGCCGACGGGAAACGCATAGGGCGCGTAGAGGCAGCCTTCGTCCACGCCGGCGCATCCGGTGGACTCCGGATGGCGCTCGACGCCGCCGTCGCCGCTCGCCCTGTAGCCGCCGACATACAGCACCTTGTCCGCCGCGACGGCGGCGCGGACGTTGCGGACGATCGCGGAATTCCGAGCAACCTCGTCGAGGGGGAAGAATGCCTCCCGCTCGTCGTTGCCGGCGCTCTGCACCACCGCGAACGGCAGGGAGGCGCCCTCCGATCCGACCATGTCGTTTCCCAAGGGCCTGATCGACACGGAGACCAGCTTGACGGCGGGGCCGATGCGGAGGCGCAGATCCCGGGTCTGCGCCGCGTCCCCCACTTCCTCCGTCCCGTGGAGCGTGAACGGCATGGCGGCGCGCGGATCGTCGCAATCGCCGTGCACGATGTACGACCGGCAGGCGACGCTGCGCACCTGGTTCGCGTGAAGGTCGTTCGGCGGCCCGTACTCCGCAATCGCGTACATCCGGGCGACCTCGGCCCGAGTCGCCCGGATCGCGTGGAGCGGAATCCGCTCGATGCCGGGCACGACGAGGCCCCCGCGCGTCGCCGCCGGCGGCTGCTTTGTTGGCGGTGCGGCGGGCGCCGGCCGGGGCGTCGCGGTGGACGCCGCCGGTGGACCGTCCCCGCCACCGCCGCCGCAGCCGGCGAGCAGGAGGGCGCCGAGCAGCGCCGGAATCGCTCCGCGCGCCGCCCTCCTCACGCGCCTCGCCCCGCCCACGCGAAAGCCGGGCCGCTCAGGGGGCGCGGTCCGGCTCGTCGTCGGCGTGCGGGACGACGCGCAGCTGGGTGATCTGGTTTCGCTGGCGGGCGCGAACCTCGAAGGTGAAGCCGTGCAGCGCGAAGGCGTCGCCGACCTCCGGGATTTCCTGCGCTTCGTTCAGGACGAGGCCCGCGATGGTCGCCGCCTCTTCGTCGGGCAGGTCCCAGTCGTGGCGCCGGTTGAGATCGCGGATCCCGGCGGTCCCGGGAATCAGGAACGAGCCGTCCGGCCTTTCGACCACGCCGCCGGAGGCCACGTCGTGCTCGTCCGCGATCTCGCCCACGATTTCCTCGATGACGTCCTCGAGGGTCACGAGGCCCATGAGCGAGCCGTATTCGTCGACGACGAACGCGCAATGCGCGCGCCGTTCGCGGAACGCACGGAGCTGCTCGCCGAGCGGCGTCGTCTCCGGCACGAACCACGGCGGCGCGACGATCGCCATGACGTCGAGCCGGCCGAGAGCGTCGAGATTGGCATGCACCGCGCGCAGCAGGTCCTTGGTGTGAAGGACGCCGACGATGTTGTCCGGCCCGTTCCGCCAGACCGGGAGCCGCGTATGGGGGCTGCGGACCACCCGCTCGAGGATCTCGCCCGGCGGCGCGGCGGCGTCGATCATCTCCATGTTCTTGCGGTGGGTCATGACCGAGCCGACCTCGACCTCCTCGAGGTCGAGAATGCTGTCCAGCATGTCGCGCTCGTGCTTGACCACCGCGCCCTCCTGCGCGTGCAGCGCGATCGCGCCCCGGAGCTCCTCCTGGGCGGCGTCCGCCGACCGTGACCGCCGGGGGGCGCCGAGCGCCCGCAGAGCGGCGGAGACGATCAGGCGCACGGCGGCGACCATGGGCGAGAGGAGCCACACGACCGGGCCCAGCAGCGGCGCGACGCGGAGCGCCGCGCGGTCGGCGTCGCGGATCGCGTAGGTCTTGGGCAGGACCTCGGCAAAGATCAGAATCACGATCGTCATGCCGACGGTCGCATAGGCCACGCCGGCGTCGCCGACGAGCGAGATCAGCACGCTGGTCGCGAGCGCCGAGGCCAGGATGTTGACGGCGTTGTTGCCCAGAAGGATCGCGCCGATGAGCCGCTCGCGGTTTTCCGTGAGCCGCGCCACCGCCCGCGCGCGCTTGTCGCCGGCGCGGGCGAGGTGGTGGATGCGCGGGCGGGACGCCGCGGTCAACGCGGTCTCCGAGCCCGAGAAGAAACCGGACAGCGCGATCAGGATGCCGATCGCGCCGATGGTGATGGCGGTCGTCGTCGTCATGGTCGTGTCGCGAATCGTGGTGGGAGATCAGCAGGCGGAGCGGGGCGGGGCGCCGAACGCGCGATCGAGCACGGTTTCGAGGGCCTGCCGGGGCACGTCGCGATCAAGAAAGGCGCACCCGATGCCGCGCGTCAGCACGAAGGTCGTCTTCCCGCCCCGGGCCTTCTTGTCCCGCCCCATGCGCTCGATCAACGCCTCCGTGCGCCACCGGCGGCGCGGCAGGGCGCCGGCGTCGCCGGGCAATCCGACGGCGCGGAAATGCGCGGCCACGCGCTCCGCGTCGCCGGCATCGCAATGGCCGAGCAGCGCGGAGAGACGATGGGCGAGCACGAGGCCGAACGCCACCGCCTCGCCGTGCAGCAGGGAGCCGTCGTAACCCGCCTCGGCTTCGAGGGCGTGCGCGAAGGTATGGCCGAAATTGAGCAGCGCCCTCTTCCCGGCTTCGCGCTCGTCCTGGGCGACGACCCGCGCCTTGGCGCGGCAGGCATACGCCACCGCGGCCCGCCGGAGCGTCCGGTCTCCGTCGATCAACGCCGCCCCGCGCCGCTCGAGCCGGCCGAAGAAGGCGGCGTCGTCGATGAGGCCGTATTTCGCGAGCTCGGCGTAGCCGGCCAGAAGCTCGCGCCGCGGCAGGGTCTCCAGGGTTTCCACGTCGGCCAGGACGAGGGCGGGCTGGTAAAAGCTGCCGATCAGGTTTTTGCCGTGGCGGCTGTTCACGCCGGTCTTCCCGCCGACGGCGCTGTCGACCTGGGCCAGGAGCGTGGTCGGGATCTGGACGAAGGGCACGCCGCGCAGAAGGACGCTGGCGGCGAAGCCGGCGAGATCGCCGACGACCCCCCCGCCGAGAGCCACCAGGATCGTCGTCCGCTCGATTCCGCGGCCGAGAAGGGTCTCGAGAACGGCGCCCAGGGTGGCGAAATCCTTGCTGCCCTCGCCGGGTTCGACGATCAGGTCCGAGCAGGCGAAGCCCGCCTCCCGCAGCGCATCCACGGCCGCATCGAGATGGAGCGGGGCGACGGCGCGGTCGGTGACGACCACCGCCGACCGCCCGGGCAGCCGGGAGGCGACGTGGCGCCCCGCCTCGCGCAGGAGGCCGCTTCCGACCAGGACGTCGTAGCCGCGCCCGCCGAGCGCCACCCGCACCGTTTCGGTTCGTCGGCCCGGCTCCGGGTCCGGCGCGTTCATGGCGCCGCGCCGCGATGCGCGTCGAGCGCGCGCAGCACCGCCTGCAGCGTCCGCTCGTGCGGCCCGTCCACGCTGTCCACGACGATGTCGGCCTCGGCGTAGGTCGGATCGCGTTCGTCCATCAACCGGCGCAGCACCTCGCGCGGCTCGCCCTTCGCGAGCAGGGGGCGCCCGTTCCGCCGTGAGACCCGCGCCACGAGGAGGTCCAGCTCCGCCCGCAACCATATCGAAACGCCCGCCGCCCGGATGGCCGCTCTGGTCTCCGGATCCATGAACGCGCCGCCGCCGGTCGCCAGGACGTGGGGCGGCCCGGCCAGCAGCCGGGCGATGACCTTCCGCTCCCCGTCGCGGAACGCCGGCTCGCCGTGTATCGCGAAGATGTCCTCGATCGAACAGCCGGCGGCGCGCTCGATCTCGGCGTCGGCATCGACGAAGGGCATCCCGAGGCGCGCGGCGAGCCGGCGGCCGATGGCGCTCTTGCCCGCGCCCATCGATCCCACGAAGACGATCGAACGCGCGGCGCGCGGGCACGCCGCCCCGGCCGTCATCGCCCGGGCGCGCCGCGGCGCGTCCACCATCCGCACCGTTGAAACGCCGCGGGCGCGCCGGTAAACTGCCGTTTTGTCGCCATATTTTTATTCTACCATAACCACGCTGCGAAAACCCGCCGGCTCTTCGAGACCGGGAGGACAAGCCCATCTACCTGCGCATCATCCTGCTTCTGCTCCTGCTCGTCGTCGGCGGCGGGCTCGCCTTCCTGCTGACCTGGGACATTCCGCCGCCGCCCGGGCCGATCGAGAAAGTGCTGCCCAATGAACGGTTCGATTCATAGCGCTTCTCGCGGCCTGGCGGTTTGCGCTGGCGTCCTGTTCGCCCTCGCCGCGGGCGGGGCGGCGGGGCAGGAGGACGACGAACCGCTGCGGTTGATTCCCCTTCAGCAGGAGGAACCCGGCGAAGCCGACGCGCCTCCCGCGAGCGAAGACGCGGCGCCGGCGGAACCGGCCGCGGGCGACGAATTCGCCCCTCCCGCGGGCGACGGGATCGTGGTGGGGACGCTCGACGCGATCGAGCCTGAGCCGCCGGCGATCGGCATCCCCTTGCCCGGGATGGAGCCGTTCCCGGTCGATTCGTGGGCGGGCGCGCGGCCGGAGCGGGTCGCCATCCTGATGGCCCGCCTGCCGGCGGCCCCGCCGTCTCCCGCCATGCGCCGGCTGGCGCTGCGGCTTCTCGCCTCGCCGACGCACCCGCCGAAGGGAAGCGCGCCGGGCGCGTTCGCCGCGCTGCGGGCCGGGCGCCTCGCCGCCATGGGCGCGCGGGACCACGCGGCCGCTCTTCTCGCCCGGCCCGCAGCCGGGGGCGCCGAGGAGGCCGTCGCCCGGCTCGAGACCGACCGCCTGCTGGCGGCGCTCGATTACGACGCGGCCTGCCGGCAGGTCGCCGACATGAAGAGCCGCTCGCGCGATTCCCATTGGCGCCGGGCGCTCGTCCTCTGCCAGGCGCAGGCCGGCCGGCTCGAAGCCGCGACGCTGGGCCTGGAGCTCCTGCATGAATCGAACGCCCCGCCGGATCCGGCTTTCGACGACACGATTCGCGCCATGGCGGGGCTGACGGAACCGGCCATCGACGGGCTCGGCGCGCCGACCCCGCTCCTGGTCGCGGCCCTGCGGCTCGCGCAGATCCCCATCCCCGCGGCGGCGGTGGCCGCGGCCGCGCCGGACCTTCTGCCGGCGATCGCCGGCGCGCCCGAATCGCCGCCGCGGACGCGGCTTCTGGCGGCGGAGCGGGCGGAGGCCGTCGGCGTCCTACCCGTCGAGACGCTGCGCCGGATCTACCGGGAGATGGCGTTTTCGCCGGACGAGCGCGCGGATGCGCTGCGGCTGCTCGATTCGCTGGAGCCGCCCCTGGGCCGCGCGCTGATGCTGCAATCCGTCGAGGCGGAGGAGAACCCGACGACGCGGGCCGAGCTCCTCGCCGCCGCGCTCTCCCTCGCCGAGGAGGGAGGCGCCTACGGGACGATGACGCGCGTCCTCGCGGAACTCGTGCGGACGATCCCGGTCGCGCCGGAATACGCCTGGTTCGGCGGCACCGCCGGGCGGGCGCTGATCGCGGCGAAAGACCGCGCGGCGGCGGATGCCTGGCACGGCCTCCTCGTCGAGCGGGCGCCGTTCGACGAGGAGGCGGCCGGGGCCGAGCGGCGGCTCCGGCCGCTGACGTTCCTGCGCGGCGGCCAGGACGGCCCGGCGGAGGAATCCCTCCCGGCGCGGCTCGCGCGGGAAGCGGTCCCGGACGACGCCGGCCTCCCGGTGCGGGCGCACTGGCTGGCCGTCCTGCTCGGCTCCCTGGGATACGAAGTGGCGCCCACGGTCTGGGACCGGTTGTTGGCGGACGATTCGGGCGGGGAGGCGCGCGGTCCGGCGCCGGCGCTGGCGCACGCGCTGCGCGCGGCGGCCGGGAACAACCGGCTCGGCGAAACCGCGTCGCTGGCCTTGATCGCCCTGGGGGAGGGCGGCCCCGCGGCGGCGGACCTCGCGACCGCCGGGCTGGTCGTCGCCGGTCTCGCCGCCGTCGGGCTCCGGGAGGACGCGCGGGCGATCGCCCTGGAGGCGGCGCTCGCGGCGGGCCTCTGAGCCGCGCCCCGCCGTGGCGGCCGAACCGGAAACCGCCCGGCGCGACGGCGCCGCGATCGAAGCGTTTCTCGAAATGCTGGCGGCCGAACGCGGCCTCGCGCGCAACAGCATCGACGCCTACCGGCGCGATCTGGCCCGCTTCGCCGCTCATCTGGCGCCGCGCCGCGTCGGGCTGGAGGCGGCGGAAACCGCCGACCTGCGGGGGTTCATGGCGGCGCAGCACGAGGCGGGCGTGTCCGCCCGCACCGCGGCGCGCCGGCTTTCGTGCCTGCGCCAGTTCTACGGCTTCCTGCTCTCGGAGGGCCGGCGCGACGACGATCCCACGACCACCGTCGACACGCCGGCCCTCCCGCGCGCCCTGCCCGGCGTCCTCACCGAGGACGAGGTCGAAAGACTGCTCGCGGCGGCCGAGGACGGCCCGGCGGCCGGGGACGGCCCGCCCGCCGGCGCCTCCCGGCGCAGGGCCGACGGCCTCCGCCTCCGGGCGATGGTCGAGCTGCTCTACGGCAGCGGCCTGCGCGTTTCCGAACTGGTGGGCCTGCCGCTCCAGGCGATAACAGCCGAAACGAACAGCCTGCTGGTGCGCGGGAAGGGCGACAAGGAGCGCCTGGTTCCGCTCGGTGCCCCGGCCCGCCAGGCGCTCCAGGCCTATATCGCCGTGCGCGAGGACCATCTGGCGGGCGCTCCCTCCCGCTGGCTGTTCCCTTCCCGCGGCACGAGCGGGCACATCACCCGGCACCGCCTCGCGCAGCTGCTCAAAGGGCTGGCGCGCACGGCGGGAATCGAGCCTGCGCGCGTCTCGCCCCATGCGTTCCGCCATGCCTTCGCCAGCCATCTGCTGGCGCACGGGGCGGACCTGAGGGCGGTCCAGAAAATGCTCGGGCACGCCGACATCGCGACGACCGAGATCTACACCCATGTCCTCGACGAGCGGCTGAAGCGCCTGGTCCAGGCGGGGCACCCGCTGGCCGGAGGCGGTAGCCGGCGGACGGAATAGCCCGCGCCCGCCAAGGCACGCGCATTTCGGCTTCCGCCTGTCCATGAGGCTCGCCCTGCGATGAGGGCGGGACGAGGAACGGGGCGTGTGCGGGTTGCGCCGTGGATACGGCACGGTTCCGCGGCGGCGGAACCAACGGCTGGCGAAGTCTTCGCAGACGACCGCGCCCCCGGCATGTCCCCGGCGGAGACCGTGCCCCCGACAGGGGCCACGGAAAGCGCGACCACGAAGCCGGTATGAGACGACCGCAGCGTGGCGGGCGGCGACAAGCGCCCCGGTATCGGGTAGCGTGCGCAGCCTGGAACGGGAGCCGCCATGAACGCGATCCTGGAGGGCCTGCGCGTGGTCGAGGGCTCGGCCTTCGTCGCCGCGCCGCTCTGCGGCATGACGCTCGCCCAGATGGGGGCGGACGTGATCCGCTTCGACCCGCTCGAGGGCGGCCTCGATCATCGGCGCTGGCCGGTCGCCGGCGCGAACGCCAGCCTCTACTGGGCCGGGATGAACAAGGGCAAGCGCTCGTTCGCCGTCAACCTGCGCGAGGCGGAGGGGCGGGAGCTGGTCGCGGCGCTCATCGCCGCGCCGGGGCCCGAGGCCGGGATCTTCCTCACCAACCTCCAGGTCGGGGACTGGCTCTCCTACGAGGCCCTGCGCGCCCGGCGCGCCGACCTCATCATGCTGCGCATCGTCGGCAACCCGGACGGCACGGTGGCGGTCGATTACACCGTGAACGCGCGCATGGGCTGGCCCTTCGTGACCGGGCCGGCCTCTCTCGCCGAACCCGTCAACAACGTCCTGCCGGGCTGGGACCTGACCTGCGGCCTGACCGCCGCCGTCGGCCTGCTGGCGGCCGAGCGCCACCGCGCGCGCACCGGCGAGGGGCAGCAGGTGCGGCTCAGCTTGGCCGACGTGGCCTACCACATCACCGGCTCGCTCGGCTGCATCGGCGACGCCGAGATCAACGGCGCCGAGCGTCCACGCATCGGCAACGACATGTACGGCACCTTCGGCGGTGACTTCCCGACGCGCGACGGCAGGCGGCTCATGCTGGTGGTCGTGACTCCCCGCCATGTCCGGGCGCTCGGCCGGGCCACCGGGCTGGCCGAGGCGTTCGCCGCGCTCGAGGAGGCGCGGGGAGTCGACCTCGCGGACGAGGCGGACCGCTGGAAGGTACGCGACGCGCTGCGCGCCCTGCTCGCGCCCTGGTTCGCGGCGCGCACCCTCGAAGAGGCGGGCGAGAGCCTGAGCGCGGCCGGCATTCTCTGGGGCCCGTTCCGCACCTATGGCCAGATGCTGGCGGAGGACCCGTTCTGCTCGACGGCCAATCCTCTCTTCCAGAGGATCGACCAGCCGGGGATCGGGCCGCTGCTCACGCCGGGTTCGCCCCTCGATTTCGGCGCCGCGCCCCGCGGCACGGTCGCGCCGGGGCCAAGGCTCGGCCAGCACACGGACGAGATCCTCGCCGAATTGCTGGGCCTGGGCGACGGCGCCATCGGTCGGCTGCACGACCGCGGCATCGTCGCCGGGGCGTCGGAGGAGGCTCAGACTCCCTGAGCCAGGATCGCCTCCACCCGCGCCGAAGCGGCCCGCCGTTCCCGCACGGGCCGGTACGCTTCCGATCCGTACCAGGTTCTGGCCGCCGCCGGGTCGGCGAATTCCAGAATCGCGACCCGCTCGCCCGGCCACGCGCCTTCCCTGACCTCGGGCACGCCTTCCCAGACCAGGGCACGCCCGCCATGGCCGGCGACGCCCGGCGGCTCCGCGTCCGCACCGTCGGCGGCGCCGAAGCGGGCGATCAGATAAGCGCCGCCGGCCCCGCGCGCCGCGCCGCCGACGAGGACCAGGCTTCCGGTCGAGGCGCGCTGCCGGATCGCCCGCGCCTTCGTGTAATCGGGCGAGTCGTACCATGCGGCGGCGCGGGCCGCGCCGTCGAACGCGATCAGGACCAGCCGGCCCGGCGCCCACGCGCCCTCGAGCGCTTCGCAGGCGCCGCCCCGCACCAGAAAGCGCCCGTCGAAGGCGTCGATCGTGGCCGGAGTCAGCGCCCGATAGTCGGCGTAGGCCTCCGCATCGGTCACCGTCACGTCGGCGATCACGTAGCCGGGCATGGAACGTCTCCCTGTCGAAACAACGCTTCGAGGTCGCGCCACAGCTTATCGAAAAGGGATTATATGTCTAGGTTGATCCCGCTTTCGCTTCCCACACCATCTGTTCTCTTCGTTCATAAGAAAGACATGTGTTCCTGCACTCCAATAGGCTTCTCGTACAAATGACGCAGATCTACAACCGCTCCAAATCGAAGAAAAATATTTTCAAATCTCTCATACTGAGTACCCCAATAAATCATGGCGCAGGACATCGGGGCACCCTTGCCTCTATCCTTTCCATTCTCAAGAAACTTTAGACGAGTATCATAGAGGAATGCAACAGCCGCCGCCATACCAAACACGAACTCTTTCCAATGCCGAGTGTTGGTAGCGACGGGAACCAGCGCCAGTACTTCGGCGCCATATATGGCATGGGACTCGGCACATTTCCGAAGCCAATCTCGAATAGAAGTATCTCGCTTTTTATCGCGACCATATGGAGGATTGACGAAGATTGTTCGGTAATTCCACGATGATGTCAGTCCATCAGTTTCAGGTAAGGAATACTTAGTTTTCGCCTGTACGATAGAGTGATGATTGGAACAGGGATCAAGTTCTACCTCTTTCAAGAATTCGTGAATTGCGTCAACATATTTTGGCGGTGTGCACCAGTGTTGGCTAAGAGAGTTAGAATTGTTTCGCCCGGCGGTCATTTGTGTTTTACCCCTGGTCTCTTGCCAGCAAGCATTTCCAAATCCTTTCTCAGAACGTTTAGCGTTCCTCCTCCTGGAGAGATTATGTTATACCAGGATTCTATCTTTGCCTTGTTCTCCGCAAAGTATCGCTGTAGCGCCTCATCGGCTTCGGCATCAATACGCACTTTGGTGAAACGATTCATACCACGCTTTCCGGAATAACTCTTCAGGAACGAATCTCTAACTATCTCTAAACCGCGTAATGGGTGCAAAATAAGCTTATTGATAAACTCAGACAACCCATGATCGGTAAGAAACAAAAGCCAATCATATGATTGAGCTAAGACTCGAAGCTCTTTGTTGTGATTATCCGATGTAAACCAATTTCCATGATTGCTGACCACGCCGACAGTAAGCACAAATCCTGGAAAATCGAGAAGAGACGGTATATCAATCAGCTCTCTCAGTACTTCTTGATACGGTCCAGTTTTGAAGCTTCCGTCCGATTTTTCGATTATTCCCTGAAATTGACCGTTACGCAACCGAACCTTTTGCAGCGAGGAAATTGATCGGGCGACATAGGCTCCCTGCTTCGCCTTTTCAATTGTCTGGGGTCCTTTTCTCATACCCTCCTCTACACCCACACGTTTACATTCAAATATTGCGAAGGGATCCGAAGAGAGTCCGCATACGACCAGATTACACTCGGTTCTGCGCAGCGAATCAATGTTAGCCACCACTGGTTCCCTCTTCCGCTCTACAAGTACCGTGGAATTGCGTTTGACATAATCCTTTGAAAGAATTTGAGTTGACTTAACCTGTTCATTTCGCAAAGAGAGCAATTGATTCTTGATTTTCGTCGCGGTTAGCGGTAAGGAAAGTGGAATTATCTTTACTTCGTAACGGTTCTTAACATAGTGCAGAGAAAACTCCACATTGTGCATAATGTCGGGGTTTGCAAACTCTGTAACTCTACGTTCAATGACAATGTGATCTGAGAGATTCCACGATCGGAGTGTGTAGTAAGTGACTAACTCGACTAGCGTACCTAAAGCACGCCCTGCTGCCTTCTTACGGTCGGACGCATAACCGAAAACAGTATCCGCTAAAGACCGCTGGAGCGCATCAATAGATTCAAAACTCATTTCCGTGACTCCGTGGAGATTTTGGCCGTCAATGGTGGGCTATACTCTTGTAGTTCCGAGGGACGACGCGCCTGATCAGGATCGACATGTCGGACCCGCTCCGGACGGCGGAGTCAGAACGGCGTCGGGTCGGCGAAGCGGCGCAGCACGTTGGTCGTCAGCCGGGCGACGTTGTTGTCGTAGCCGTTCCACGGCAGGCTCGCGGGATAGCAGATCGAACCCACCGAGAAGACGGCGCCGCCGTTGGGCGTCTCGTAGAAGACCATGTCCGCATGGACCTTCTCGTTCTCCGTGCCGCCCAGGCCCGAATGGTTCACCAGCACCTCTTCGTTGACCACCAGATAGAGATCGGTGTGGTTCTCCGAGCGGGCGAGCACCAGGGCGTGGGGCGGCGTGCCGAGGCGCCGGTCCGCGTAGTCGAGCTCGTTGCCGGCCGCGCCCTCGCCGTGATAGCCGAAGTCGCCGATCAACTCGTCCGCGCCGATGCCCTCGAAGACGAAGCGCGCCCGCGGATCGAAGCCGTCGGGCATGCGCCGGTAGTAGGAGGATTTGTCGAAACCCTCGGCGACGAAACCGACGCCGGCGAGCCGCTGCGGCGCGGTATCCCCCTGGTGGCGCCAGAGCCCGCCATACTCCCCGGTGAAGCTGTGGTAGTACTCGCCCGGGTCCGCCTCCCAGGTGCGGATCGCGGCCTCGCACCGGCGCACCTCGATCACCCCCGGCAGCTCCCGGTGCATCGCCACCCGCCAGTAGAAGCCGTTGCCCCCGAGATACATCAACCGCCCGCCCCGCTGGGTGAAGCCGTGCACGGCGTCGCGCATGGCCTTCGAGTAATACTCCGGATGACCGCCGGTGATCAGCACGGTGTAGGGCGCGAGCAGGTCGGCGCCCTCCCGGTGGAGGTCCTCGTCGGTGATGACGTCGTGCGCGAAACCGAAATGTTCGAGCCAGTCCACCACGTACATGTCGAGGATGAACTCGCGCGCGTTGGTCGCGTCCTCGCCGGCGCAGGCCCACGGCGTCTCCACCTTCGGCCGCATGTTGAGGATCGGGCGCAGCCGGGACGAGTAGCAGACGCCGCTGCCGTCCGAATGGCTGTCGTAGAGCGAGGCGCCGTATTCCCGGTGCTCGTTCAGGAAGAGCTGGTTGGGCGTGAGCGTCGGCAGCTGGCCGGTGAGGAGCTCGGCGAGCGCGCCGTCGAAGGCCATGTGCTCGTTCGCATAGGCCATGTATTCGACGGTCGGCAACAGGAAGGCGATCCGCGCCGCGCGGCCCGGCGCGGGCAGCACGACGAAGGGAACGTATTCCTCGGAATCTCCGGCCCGCAGCCGGGCGGCATAGACGCCGCTCTTCGTCCGCGCCGGCACCGTCCATTCGAAATCGACCTCCCAGCCGGCGTCGTAGAGGTCGTCGTCGTGGAAATGGATGGCGCCGTACTCCTCCGGGGCGTGGCGCCAGCACATTTCCTTCCCCGTGAAGTTCCAGCCGGTCATGCCGCGGGCCGGCAGGTTGACGATCGCGCCGTCGAAACGGTGCGCCGAGCGGTCCGAGATCTTGACCGACGTGATGTCCCGGGAGAAATCCCAGGCGCCGAGGACGTCCGGCGCGAGCACCGCGGGGACGGCCGCGTTCCGCAAGCCCTCGATCTCCAGCCGGTCCAGGGCGCGGGAGGCGAGACGGGGCGAATCGATCTTCCCGTTGTAGAGCCCGTCGGCCAGAACCCGGCCCTTCGTCCGCCGCGCGAAGACGCCGGCCATGACGAGCGGCGCGCCGCTGCCGGGCGCGGCGGGGCGCGCCAGCGTGCGCCGGGCGGTGCCCGCGTCGTCCACCCGGGCATAGCGGTGAAGCGGCTCCTGGTGGACGGTGACCGTCCTCGTCGCCGCGTCATAGCTGGCGGCGGCGAGATACCAGTGGCGCTCCAGCAGCGGCTTGCCGACGGATACCGTCTCGACGGACCCCGTCTCGCCCCCGCCGCCCTCCGTCCCCACGGTCAGCGCGACCGCGCCGGACTCGTCGATCGCCAGCGCGAAGCCGCGCCCGGCGCGCCCGTCCCATTTGGTGACGATGCCCTGCCTGCCCTTGCCGGGCGTGGTCGGCCAGATCATCGCCTGGACGGTGAAGCTGCCCAACGCCTCCAGCAGGGGCCGGCTCTCCACGAGCGCGTAGGAGCCCGCGTGGATGGCCTGCCGGCGCCCCTTGTGCCGCTTGCTCACCGGCGTGCGCACCGGCGTTTCCTTGTATCCCGGTCCGGCCGGCGTGTTGTCCGCGCAGATCAGGCGCACGATGTCCGCCCGATAGGTCGGATGCTCGCAGTTGACCATGAACCGGACGCTTTCGCCCGGCCGGACGCTGAGCCGGTCCGAATAGGCCGTGATCTTCAGCATGGCGCGCCCCCCGCGTTTCCGCTCGCCCACCGGGCAGCATAGGGAGCGCGGGAGTGGCGGACAACCGAACGAGACCCGCGCACCGCGCCCCCCAACCGGCCCTCCGGCCCTTCAACGCGGCCGCCGGATGCGCGATAAAGGCGGCGTGGAATCGGAAGACGGTGCCTCTCGATGGCCGAAACGCCTGGCTTCAGGCGCGACACCTTGAGCCTCCACGCCGGCCAGAAGCCGGACCCGGCGACCGGCGCGCGCGCGGTGCCGATCTACCAGACCACCTCCTACGTGTTCGACGACACCGAGCAGGCCGCCTCGTTGTTCAACCTCGAACGCGCCGGCCACATCTACTCGCGCATCTCGAACCCGACCGTCGCCGTCCTCGAGGAACGGATCGCGGCGCTCGAGGGCGGCGTCGGCGCCGTCTGCACGGCGAGCGGGCAGGCCGCGCTCCATCTCGGAATCGCGACCTTGACGGGCGCCGGCGGGCACGTCGTCTCCTCGGCCGCGATCTACGGCGGCAGCCACAACCTGTTCGCCCACACCCTGCCGCGCTTCGGCATCGAGACGAGTTTCGTGGACCCGCGCGACACGGAGGGGTTTCGCCGGGCGATCCGGCCCGAGACCCGCCTCGTCTTCGGTGAAACCCTGGGCAATCCCGGCCTTGAGGTCATGGACCTGCCGGCGGTCGCCGCGATCGCCCACGCGGCCGGGGTCCCGCTGATGATCGACAACACCTTCGCCACGCCTTGCCTGTGCCGGCCGTTCGAGCACGGCGCCGACGTCGTGATGCACTCGGCGACCAAGTTCCTGGGCGGGCACGGCGTCGCCATCGGCGGCGTGCTGGTGGACGGCGGCGCCTTCGACTGGGAGGCGTCCGGCAAGTTCCCGACGCTCACCGAGCCTTACGCCGGCTATCACGGCATCGACTTCGCCGAGGAGTTCGGGACCGCCGCGTTCGCCGCCCGCGCGCGGGCGGAGGGCTTGCGCGACTTCGGCGCCTGCATGAGCCCGACCACCGCCTTCCACATCCTCCAGGGCGTCGAGAGCCTGCCCGTCCGCATGGCGCGCCACGTGGCCAACGCGCGGCGGATCGCGGCGTTTCTCGATCGCCACGACGGCGTTTCCTGGGTGAGCCATCCGGCGCTCCCCTCCCACCCCGACCACGCGCGGGCCAAGGCGCTGCTGCCGGACGGCGCCGGCGCCGTCTTCTGCTTCGGCGTGAAGGGCGGACGCGCGGCGGGGCGCGCCTTCATCGAGGCGGTCGAGCTCCTCTCGCATCTCGCCAATGTCGGCGACGCGAAGAGCCTGGTGATCCACCCCGCCAGCACCACCCATCAACAGATGGACGCGGCGGCGCTGGAAGCCGCGGGCATCGGCGAGGACATGGTGCGGCTCTCCATCGGGCTCGAGGACCCGGACGATCTGATCGCGGACCTGAACCGCGGGCTCAAGGCGGCCGCCCGCGCGGCGGCGGGCTGAGCGTGGAGTTGCGGGTCGGGCGCGCGCGCGCCTTCGCCGCCACCGGCGGCCGGCCGTTCGATCCGCGCCTGCCCGTGACCGTCTTCGTGCACGGCGCTGCCTTCGACCGCACGGCATGGAAGCTCCAGACGCGCTATTTCGCCTGGCACGGCGGCAGCGTGCTGGCGGTCGATCTGCCGGGCCACGGCCGCTCGGACGGCCCGCCTCTCGCGTCCATCCCGGCCATGGCGGACTGGCTGGTCGCCTTCCTGGCGGCGGCGGGAGTCCGGGAGGCCGCGCTGGTCGGCCACAGCATGGGCGCGCTGGTCGTCCTCGACGCCGCCGCCCGCCACGGCGGCGCCGTTCGCAAGGTCGCGCTTCTCGGCGCCGCGGCGGCGATCCCGGTCAACCGCGTGCTGCTCGACGGCGCGGCTGCCGGCGACCGCCGCGCACTCGAACTGCTGACCGCCTGGGGGTACGGGCGGCGGGCGCGCTACGGCGGCCATCGGATGCCCGGCATCTGGATGACGGGCGGCGGCCTGCGCACCCTCGAACGCGCGGCCCCGGGCGTCCTGCATGCCGATCTGGCGGCGACGAACGCCTATGACGGCGCGGCGGCGGCGGCGGCCGTCGCCTGCCCGGCGCTGCTGGTGATCGGCGCCCGCGACGCCATGACCCCGGCGCGGCGCGGCCTCGCCCTGGCCGATCTCATGGCGGATGCGACCGCCGTCGTCATCCCCGAAGCCGGCCACATCATGCAGGACGAAGCCCCGGACGAAACCCTCGACGCCCTCAAGCGCTTCCTCGCCGAACAGCCCCGCCCCTCTCCTTGATTCTGGCGCGCGGGTCTCCCGGCCCGCGCATCCCGCCCTGAAGCTTCCGGAGCCAGAGCGAGGATTCGATCGCCCCCTCGGGGCGCGGCAGGGAAGCCGCCGCCGAGCCGCGCAGGGAGTCGCGCATCCGCGTCGCGACGTAGTGGCTGGCGAAGACCGGCGCGTAGCCGCCGCCGGTCAGCAGGGCGGCGACCGCGAGCTGCTCGTTGTAGCCGCGCCACGCCCAGCGCGCCGGATAGTCGTCCGGCAGGAAGACGTCGTGGAAGTGCACGAGGACGGCGGGCGGCAGGCGCGGCAGCACCCGGTTGAGCAGGAAGTCCACGTCGGTGCCGGGCATGAGGACGTGGCTCGAATCGACGAACAGCACGTCGCCGGCCTCCAGGGCGTCGAAGGGCGCGGCCCCGGCCCGGTGCACCGGCGCGCGCACGAGCGTCACCGCCGCCAGCCCGTCGAGCGCCGCGCGGGGCGCCGGATCGATGGCCACGATGCGGCAGGGGAAGCCCCCGTCGGCGACGGCGCGCGCGGCGAAGCGGGTCGAATGCCCGGCGCCGACCTCGACGATCCTGCGCGGCTGCCGCGCGCGGATCAGCGTGTAGGCCGCGGCCGCGTCGAGGCCGGGGAACCAGTCCTGCCGCCAGCGCGGGGCCGGCGGCGGCGCCTCCTCGCCGATCGCGCGCAAGGCGCCGGCGCAGCGCTCGATTTCGGCGAGCACGCCGGAGAAATCCGCCCGGTGCCGGTCGAGGACGGCCGCGAGCGCGCCGTAGGGCGGGCGCTCGCCCGGCGCGGGGAGCTCCCGAGCGTAGCGGCAGGGGATGAAGAAGCCCCGGCGGCCGAGGCCCAACGCCGTCGACAGGGCCAGGAGCGCGCGGGCGGAGGTCCTCAAGGGCGGAGGACCAGCCCTTCGCGCGCGACCACGGTGCCCGGCCGCAGCGCCTCCGCCCGGGCCGCGACCCCGTCCATGAAGCGATCGTCGTGGGCCGGATCGTGGTGGAACACCACACAGGTGCCCGCCTTCGCGGCCTCGCACAGGCGCACGCCCTCCTGCCACGTCGAGTGTCCCCAGCCGACGTGGCGGGGGAACTCCTCGTCCGTGTAGGTGGAATCGTAGATCACGACGTCGGCGCCGTCCGCCAGACCAAGAAGGACGGGCGACGGGCCCTCCGGCCCGTGCTCGTGGTCGGTCAGATAGCAGACGGCCCGGCCGCCGAATTCGACGCGGTAACCGGACGCTCCGTTGGGATGGTTGAGGGGGCCGGTGCGGAGCGTGATGCCGTCGCCGATCGAGAGGCGGCTGCCGATCCGGAAATCCGCGAAGTCGATCCGGGCGCGCAGGGTGCGGCGGTTGAGCGGGGTGAGCGGGTCGTCGAGGAGGCCCGTCATGAGCGCCTCCAGCGCCGCCGCGCCGCCCAGATGGCCGGCGCGCACGCGCAGCCGGGTGGCCGGCTCCGTGGCCGGGCCGAAATGGGGCCAGCCCCAGACGTGGTCGTAGTGGGAGTGGGTCAGGAACAGGTCCGCGTCGAACGGGCCCTGCCCTGCCAGGCTCCTGCCGAGCTGGTAGAATCCGGTGCCGGCGTCGAAGACGAGCCGCCGTTCGCCGCAGCGCATCTCGATGCACGCGGTGTTGCCGCCGTAGCGCGCGGTCGCCGCGCCGGGGCAGGGAATGCTGCCGCGCACGCCCCAGAACCGCACCCAGAAATCCGCGCTCCGCGCCACGCCCCGAGGCTCCCCGCCGAAGCAACGCCGCCAGCCTAATCGCTCCCCGCCGCCGCCTCAACGCCGCGGCGGCGACGCCGGGCTACGCGATCAGGCGGTAGCCGCCGTCGTTCTTGTCGGTCACCAGGAGCTGCGCGTCGGAGGGGTCGACCTCGATCTTCTGGCGCAGACGGTAGATGTGGGTCTCCAGGGTGTGGGTCGAAACGCCGGCGTTGTAGCCCCAGACCTCGTTCAGGAGGACGTCGCGGGCGACCGCCCGCCCGCCCGCCCGGTAGAGATATTTGAGGACCGCGGCTTCCTTCTCCGTCAGCCGTATCCTGTCCTTCCCGTCCGGCCCGGTCAGGAGCTTCGCCGCGGGCGTGAAGACATAGGGGCCGATGGCGAAGACCGCGCCTTCGCTCCGCTCGTGCTGGCGGAGCTGGGCGCGGATGCGCGCGAGCAGCGCCCCCAGGCGGAACGGCTTGGCCACGTAGTCGTTGGCGCCGGAATCGAGGCCCAGGATGACGTCCGCCTCGCTGTCGGCACCCGTCAGCATGACGATGGGGACGTCCACCCCGCGCCGGCGCATGAGCTTGCAGACCTCGCGGCCGTCGAGGTCGGGGAGGCCCACGTCCAGCAGGACGAGATCGAAACGCTCGGCCCCGACGGCCTCGAGCGCCGCCCGCCCGGTTTCGGCTACGCGCGCCGCGAACTCCTCGTGCAGATGCAGCTGCTCCGCCAGCGCGCTGCGCAGCGCCGCGTCGTCGTCCACGATCAGGATCTTCTTTCGCGCGCTCATGGCGGTCTCGATCATGGCGCATTTTCGGCGGACATCAACGGCGCGCCACTCGGCGCGCGCGATCGATAGCGATTGACAGGGGCCGCGCCGCCGACCTGGTGGCGGCGCGCCTTTCCGTCGGAACGCGCCGGGCGTCAATCCTCCGCGAAGAACGCGCCCGCCCCGTCGATCGGGACCACCGTCCGCCCCGTCACGGTGCCGGGGTCGAGGCAGCGCGCGTTGACGCTGATGGAGTCCGGCTCCGAGCGCGGCACGTAGAAGGATTTGACGCCGCAGACCGCGCAGAACAGATGCTCGGCGGTGGCGGTGTGGAAGCGGTAGCGCCGCAGGCCGGCGGCGCCGGAGAGAAGGGCGAAGCGCCGCTTCGGCACCACCAGATGCAGGTAGCCGGACATCCGGCAGATCGAGCAGTTGCAGTCCAGCACCTCGATCGCGGCCGGCGCCTCGCAGCGGAACCGCACCGCGCCGCAGTGGCAACCGCCGGTATGGGCGACGAACGCGGGCACTGGCTTTCGCTTTCTCCGCGCGCGCCGGCCGGGGGAATGGAGCGGGCGATGGGATTCGAACCCACGACCCCAACCTTGGCAAGGTTGTGCTCTACCCCTGAGCTACGCCCGCCCGCGCCTTCCCGTGCCCCCATCGTCGCGCAAGCCCTCCTTCCGCGCAAGGGTGTTCGCTTTCGCTTGCAAGATGCGCGGGCTCCGGGCTCGCGCATCCGCAAAGACCCGAAGGCGATGGAGGAGAGAGGCGGCGCGGAGAGCGCCGCCCTTCGGACAAGGCTCGGCGCGGCGCCTATTCGCAGTCGGTGCAGACGGCGCCGAAGCTGCCGATGATGCCCATGATGCCCCTTTCTCCCGCATCCGATCCCACGGCGGGCAGCCACCAGGTGCCGGCGGCTTCCAGGGCGTCGGCGGGGCCGTAGAAGACGCCCTCGAACGCGCCATGCGCCCAATGGGCGCTCATCGCACGGTCGCCCCCCAGCAAGCGTTTGGTGTAGCCGTAGGTGTCCGGACCGTCGGTCCTGCTGCCTTCGGACCACTGGCCGTCGGATGGGGCGGTGTCCGGGCGCGCCGTGCCCGCGAAGGCGCCGCTGGCCTCGATGGCGCCGCGCAGCAGAACGTCGCCGCCGAAGGCGTAGTGGCCGCTTCCGTGGGCGGCGGTGTTGCCGGCGCCCCAGGCGCCGCCGGGCATCTCGATTTCCAGGTCGTGGATGGCGCCGGTGAGCGCGTTGGCACCCGTGGGCTTGGCCGCGCCGGCGGGCGCGGTGAAGTCGCTCTCCTGGCAGCCGGCGCCGCCGATGCAGGCATGGAGGGTGACGTTGGCGCGCATCCTGTCCAGCCCGTTGATCACGCCGCCGGCGTGGGACGTCGCCAGCCAGGCCATGGTCCGCCCCTTCAAGGTGGCGGCGATGGAGTCGGCCGTCGCCGCGGGAATCGGGTTGTGGGTGCCGAAGGCATCGAAGCCGTAATGGAAGGTCTGCATACGGCCGGGGCGGGCGTTGGCGAGCTGGTAGTCGATGAACTGGAACAGGCCGTAGGCGGCGTAGCGGAGATAGCGTTCGCTGTCGTCGCTCGTGGCCTCCGTGCCCTTGTCGTCCACGCCGGCATGGTTCGCGAGCAGCATCTGGTATCGGCCTATGGTGCCGTCGGGGTCGGCGCGCTCCGCCTCGTCCAGGCTGGCCGTGGCGCCGGCGGCGATGGTCAGTCTGGGGTCGGGGACGTCGACGGTCCAGTGATAGACCGGGTCGCCGAGCGGATCGCGGGAGGGGGCGCCGAAGGAGACGGTGAGGTCCCGGGTGCCGGCCTCGTCGCAGGCCTCGCTGCCGGGGTCGCCGGGCCCGCAATTGTAGCGGCCCGTGGCGGTGAGCGCCTCCAGGTCGCCGAAGATCAGGCTGCCCTTGCTCTCTTCGGGGGCGTCGTCGGGCTTCCGGTCCGGCGGCAGGCCGCCGAACTTCATGGTCAGCCCGCCGTCCTCGCGGTACTGGAAGGAGGAGATCGCGTGGCCCCTCATATTGCCGCGCAGGCCGGTGCGTCCCGCGGGCGGAGCAAAGCGGGGGATGGCGCCCGCGGCGATCCCGTCGTAGGTGGAGCCGTAGGACCCCTGGCGGGGTAGTTGGAAATCACGGTGGTCGTAGCCGATCCCGCGGAAGACCTGGCCGCGCCCGGGGAACTCGTTCGCCGCCGGGTCGTCGCCCGCGCCGGGGATCACCATCCCGCCGTCGGCGCGGTAGGGAACCGGATCCTGCGCGATCGCCAGCCGGTCGGCGCTCGCGGTCCCGTAGTTCTCGATGGTGTAGTGGGTGCGGACACCCCATGAGGGGGAGGTCGCCTCGAAGCCGGTTTGGACCGACCACGTGACGCCTGAACGGCGCGGGGTCAGGGTGACCGCGGCGTCGTCGGCCGGCGAGACTCGCGATGCCTCGCGACCACCGGCCGCCAGGTCCTTGCCGAAGGAGAGGGTCAGGCGGGCGATCTCGGCCCGGGCGATGTCGCGCTCCGTGGCGCGGGTCGCCGAATTCTTTTCGGCCGCGTCCAGTTCCTGCTCGATGCGGGGGAGCAGCGAGAGCTGCGCGGTGGTGATCGCGTTCCGCGCCTCCGTCAGCGCGTCCTGGGCGGCCCGGTTCGGCGTCGCCTCGAGCGCCCTGTCCGCGGCCGCCAGATCCGTCCGGGCCTGGGCCAGGGCCGTCCGCGCCCTGGCCAGCGGGGTGTGCATGTCCGTTCGGGCCGATTCGGGGAACAGCGCCCGCACCGACGCGAGCGCTGTCCGGGTCGAGGCCAGCGCCTTCTCGGTCGCCTCCAGCCCGGCTCGCTGGTCGGGCGCGGCCGTCTCGATCGCCGCCGCGACGCCATCCGCCGCCGTCTTCACGTTTTCCTCGGCGGTCTGGAGAACCTCCCGCACCCTCTCCTGCGCCGCCTGCTGATCGCCCGGCGTTGCCGCGTCCAGCACGCGCTGGGCATCGGCCAACGCATTCTGCGCCCGCCCGAGCGCGGCTTCGGCGGCTTCGCGCGCGGTCTGGGCCGTTGCGAGCTCCCTTTCGAGCGCGGCGGTGTCGCCGATCACGGCGCTCCGCTCGCAGGCCCCGAGCGCCAGCACCGCACCACACGCAACGATCATCGCTACTTTGGAACGCATCGATTCCTCCTCCAGCCCGAAAGGGAGCGGCCTTCTACCGCGGGGGGGGGGGGGGGGGGGGCAAATTATTTTGCAAACCGTTCGCGCCGGGCGGGCTTGCAAGGGCGGGCGCAAGCTGCCATTCAGGGGGACCGTTCGCAGGCGGGAGCATGGGGGATGGAGCACATCATCGGCCAGGGGGCGGGTGCCGCGCCGCCCGTGAAGGAAGCCACGACCCAGACCTTCGCCGCCGACGTGATCGAGGCGTCCAACGCCACGCCCGTGATCGTCGATTTCTGGGCGCCCTGGTGCGGCCCCTGCAAGCAGCTCGCGCCCATCCTGGAGAAGACCGTCGCGGCCGCCGACGGCAAGGTGAAGCTGGTCAAGGTCGATATCGACCAGAACCCGGAGATCGCGCAGCAGCTCCGCATCCAGTCGATCCCGGCGGTGTTCGCGTTCCACCGGGGCCAGCCCGTGGACGGCTTCATCGGCGCCCAGCCGGAAAGCCAGATCAAGCGCTTCGTGGAACGGCTGACCGGCCCCATCGGCCCGTCGCCGGTCGAACAGGCGCTGGAACAGGCCGATCGCGCCCTGGAGGAGGGCGACCCCGTCGCCGCGTCCAACATCTACGGCCAGATTCTGCGCCAGGCGCCGGGCGAGAAGGCGGCCATCGCCGGGCTCCTGCGCTGCCACGTCGCCGCCGGCGAACTGGACACGGCCCGCGAAATGGCCGACGGGCTCGACGACGAGGCGCTGAAGGATTCCCGCGTCGAAAGCGCCGTCTCCGCGCTCGCCCTCGCCGAACAGGCGGGCGAGGCCGCGGGCGACGCGGGTGCCCTCCAGGCGCGACTCGCCGGGGAGCCGAACGACCACCAGGCCCGCTTCGACCTCGCCATGGCCCATTACGGAGCCGGGCGCAACGAGCAGGCCATCGACGAATTGGTCGAGATCGTCCGCCGCGACAGGAACTGGAACGACCAGGCGGCGCGCCAGCAGCTCGTCAAGCTCTTCGAGGCCCTCGGCCATGCCGACCCGCTGACGGTCGCGGGCCGGCGCAAGCTGTCGGCGATCCTGTTCGCCTGAGGCGCGGCATGGGCGAAGCCGCCGGCCCGGACGACGTCCGCGACCTGCCGCCCGTCGTCCCGATCTTCCCGCTGCCGGGGGTGCTGCTCCTGCCGCGCGGGCGGTTGCCGCTCAACATTTTCGAGAAGCGCTATCTCCAGATGGTCCAGGACGCGATGGGGTCGCACCGGATGATCGGCATGGTGCAACCCACCGATCCGCAGGCCGCCCTTGCCGCGCCCGAGGTCTATCCGACCGGTTGCCTCGGGCGGATCGTCTCGTTTTCGGAGACGCCCGACAACCGCTTCCTGATCACCCTGGCCGGGGTGTGCCGGTTCGAGATCGCGGACGAGCGCGAACCGGAGGGCCTGCTCTATCGGCGCGTCCGCGCCGACTACCGCCGCTTCGCCGGCGACCTGCCGGAAGCGGCGCCCCCGCCCCTCGCGGTCGATCGCGAGCGGCTCGTTCCCGCGCTCAAGTCCTATTTCGAGCGCCACGGACTCACCGTGAACTGGGACGCCATCGACCGGGCCGGCGACGAGGCGTTGATCACCGGCTTGGCAATGGCCTGCCCCTTCGCGCCGAACGAGAAGCAGGCGCTGCTGGAATGCCGGGGCGAAGCCGAGCGGGTCCGCATGATCGAGGCGCTGCTGCGGATGGCGGTTCACGCGCCGGGCCGGCCGCCGCAGCGCGTCCAGTGAGGGTTCGCGGAATGGCGGAGGAACGGAACACCGTCGATCCGAAATTGCTGGAGATCCTGGTCTGCCCGGTGACCAGGGAAGCGCTGCGCTACGATTCCGAACGCCAGGAGTTGATCAGCGACAAGGCGCGTCTGGCCTTCCCGATCCGCGACGGCATCCCGATCATGCTGGCCGAGGAGGCGCGCCCCCTCGAGGACGACGAAGTCCGGTGAGTACGCCCTTCGCGGCTCCGCCCCGGCCCACGGAGCTCCGCTACAGGAGCGCGGAGAAGGTCCTCGAAATCGATTTCGACGACGGCCTCGATTGCCGCTTGCCCGCCGAACTGCTCCGCGTCGAGAGCCCGTCGGCGGAGGTGAGGGGCCACGGCGAGGGGAAGACCATCGTCGCCGGCCGCCGCCATGTCGGCATCACCCTGATCGAGCCGGTCGGCAACTACGCCGTGCGCATCCATTTCGACGATCTGCACGACACCGGCATCTACACCTGGAGCTACCTCCGCCATCTGGCCGGACGCCGCGACGAAATCTGGCGCGCCTATCTCGACGCCCTGGAAGCCGGAGGCTTGCGCCGCGACCCGTAAGCCCGCGCCCCTGCCATACGGTGCGCGCCGCCTACGCCCGCGCGGACGGACCGTAGGCGAGATACATCGGCTGCCCCTCGGCGAAGCGCGACGGCCGCAGCGGGGCGATGTCGAAGGGCGGCTCCCCGCCCGTGACGGCGGCGGTCACGCATTCACCGACGGCCGGCGAGAGCTTCAGCCCGTGGCCGGAAAAGCCTGCGGCGAGATAGAGCCCGTCGAGCCCGTCCGCCCAGCCCAGGAGCGGATGGAAGTCCGGCGTGATGTCGTAGGCGCCGGAGACGGTGCGCACGATCTCCGCGCCGGCGACGTCCGGGAGCCGCTCGGCGAGCGCCTTGTCGAGGCGCGTCCGATGGCGCGCTTCGTCGGCGGCCGGCGCCGGCGCCGCCGGATCGGTCACCTCCGGCATCTCCTCCGGGTAGGCCACGGCCAGCAGGTAGGGGCCCATGTCCGGGCGCATGACCACGTTGGAGTTGCCGTCGGTGATGCAGGTGCGGATCTGCGGCTTGCCCGGCGGCTGCCTGAGGAAGGCCATGTCGAGCCGCCGCCGCGCGATGGGCGCGTCGATTCCGAGAGGGGCGAGCAGGTCGGTCGTCCAGGCGCCCGCGGCGGCGACCACGACGGGCGCGTCGATGCGGCCGCGCGCCGTCACGACTCCCGAGACCCTGCCGCCCTCGGTGGCGATGGCTTCCACCGCGAGCCCGGAATGGAGCACGGCCCCGTTCGCCTGCGCCGCGCCCAGCCAGCTCAGCACCATGCGGGTCACGTCGATATAGCCGCCGTTCGGCTCGTAGGCGCCGCCGGCGAGATCGGCGGTGACGAGCGCCGGCTCCAGCGCCGCGATCTCGTCCGGGTGCACGAACCGCGTGTCCACGCCCAGGCTCCGGCCCAGCGCGACGTTGCGCTTGCAGGCCTCGACCTGCGCCTGGGCGACGAGCAGCAGGTAGCCGAGCCTGACGTAGCCCGGGTCGCCGACTCCGACCTGGGCGCCCCAGTCGTTCAGCACCTCGAAGCCCCGCATCGCCATCCGCACCATGAGCGCGTTCGAGTAGTGCTGGCGGATCTGCCCGAAGGTGCGGCCCGACATGCCGCCGACCGGCGGCCGCGCGTCCACCACCGCGACCTTGCGGTCGCAGCGCCCGGCGAGCTGGAAGGCGATGCTTGCCCCCATGATCCCGGCGCCGATCACCACCACGTCCGCGTCCGCGAGCCGCCCCCTGTCTCCCATGGCCCGTCTCCAGCCGCCTTTATCCTCGCCTGCGCAGCCTCCAGGTTAGCATGAACGCCCGGCCCGCCCATTGCGGCGGCGCTTTGGGGCGCGAGCGCGCCGGCCGCCGAGTCGCTTCGCAGCGGGACGATCGATGTTGCCCCTTCGGTTATCGCCGACCCGTCACGTGGCATCGCGCGGGTATCGGCCGCGTCCGTGCCAATCGTACACTCCGCCCCTGGCGCGAAATTTCTCCTCCGAAAAACGAACCTGTCGCAGTGCTTTCTTCAATCCCACCTTCAGAATGGGATCGCCGTATTTCAGCCCTCTCGACTCTCCTCGCGGGGTGTGCCAGAAGAATCGCCCGTCGGGGCTGACCATGTAATAGGAATTGGTCATGAGTGTGTTGTCCTCGGGAACGATTTCCACCCCTTCGTCACGCAGAGGCCGGTGACGCTCGACGAACGCTTGGAATTCCTGCTTCGTGATCACCAGATCGTCGACCGTGCGATCGTTTTCGCCGCTCACCGGCAACACCTGAAACAGCTTCCAACGTTTGGGAGCCAGCCGCCTTATCACCGTGCTCATGTCTTCGCCGACATTGCACTTGGTGACGACCGTGTTGCACTTGACCCGGACGCCGTGGTTTCTCAGAACGTCTCCGAGCGCCAGCATGCGCGATGTGTACGGGACGTCTTTCCGGGTTCGTCCCAGAGCGACGTTCACTTGGTCGTTGCCGGAATCCAGTGACAGCGCGACCCAGTCGATCCGCTGTCCCCAGCCTTCGATCAACTCCCGAAGGCGCCGACCATTCGACACGACGGACACTGCGCAGTTCCCCCGGCTGCGCTTCTTGATGCGTGCGCAGAGAGCACCCAGCCCTCGGACCAGGGTGGGCTCGCCACTCCACAGAGCGCTGCCGGGCATGGGCGAAGACCTGAACCGAGGTGGGACGACGCGCCGAAATCATGGGGCTCGTTTCGGCGCCGGCGCCGGCGATTACCGGACGGGTCGAAGCCGGGGCCTTCCGGTCACGCCGACCGATCCGGCGGCCGCCGGCGATCGGGCGTGGCGCGCTTCGCCCCTTGCTATTCCAGGGTCACGCGATAATTGCCGAGGGTGTCGACGGTGGCGGTGGCGGCGTGCGGCAGCAGGATGGTGGTGGTCGCCTCCTCGACGATGGCGGGGCCGGGGATGCGCGCGCCGGTGCCGATGTCACACCCGCGATAGACCGGCACCGGGCAGGGCGCCTTCCCGCCGGGGAGGTGGACCGTGCGCGTGCCCGCCGCCGCCGCGCCAAGCGCCGCGTCCGACGCCGGCGCGAGGTCGATCGCCGTCGGCCCGATCGCCCGCACCTTCCAGGTGGTGAACTCCACGAGGTCGTTCTCGTTCCTGATCGTGTAGATGCGTTCGTGCATCCGATGGAAGAGGGCGGCGAGCCGGGCCGCGTCGCCCGCCGCGAGCGCGCCGTCCGTCGGCGTGAACGGGACTTCGATCTCCCATGATTGATAGCGGTAGCGCCCGAGAAAGGCGTATTCGAAGCGTTGCGCCGCGCCGGCCGGCCGCGCGCGCTCCAGGAAGGCCCGGCCCCGCCCGGCCAGGGCGGCGAGGGCCGCGTTGACTCCCTCCAGGTCGAAGCGCCCGGCGTCGGTCACCAGGGTCGCGGTCTCCTCCCACACGACGTCCGAGATCAGGCCGCCGAAGGCGCTCAGCCCCGCCGAGAACTTCGGCACCATGTAGGCTCCGATGCCGAGCGCCCTGGCCATCTGGCCCATATGCACGGCCGTCGCCCCGCCGCCCGCGACGAAATAGCTCTCCCGCGGGTCGATCCCTTCCCGCACGGTGATGTCCTCGATCGCGGCGATCATGGTGTGGTCGACCGTGCTCGCGATCGCCTGGGCCGCGGCATGCAGGTCGATGCCGAGCGCGGCGGCGATGCCGCCGACCGCTGCCTCCGCGGCCGCCTTGTCGAGGCGCATCCCGCCGCCCAGGAAATAGTCCGGATCGACGATGCCCAGCACCACGTCGGCGTCGGTCACGGTGGGCCGCGTGCCGCCCAGGCCGTAGCAGGCCGGCCCCGGCTTCGCGCCGGCGCTCTCGGGGCCGACCCGGAGCAGGCCGCCGGCGTCGACATGGGCGATCGAGCCGCCGCCGGCGCCCACCGAGCGCACGTCGATCTTGGGAATGCCGAGCATGTCGAACTCCGTCACCATCGCCTCGGGCGAGACGACGACATGGCCGTCGCGCACGGCGGACACGTCGAAGGAGGTGCCGCCCATGTCGACGATCACCAAGTCGGGCGCGTCCGCGAGTCGCCGCGCCGCGACCGGCGCCAGCGTCGGGCCGGACATCACGCTGAAGATCGGCCGCGCGGCGATCGCGCGCGGCGGCATCATGCCGCCCAGACAATTCGCGATCATCGGCTCGTTGCGGTAGCCGGTCGCGCGCAAGGCCCGCTCGAGGGCGCGGACGTAGGCGCCCACCACGGGTCGCAACGCGGCGTCGATGGCCGTGGAGACGGCGCGCCGGTACTCGCGGGCGATCGGGTTGATCTCGTGGCTGAGCGCGACCGGGACCTCGGGCCAGACGCCGCGAATCACGTCGCGCACCCGCTCCTCGTGGCGACCGTTGGCGACCGACCAGAGCAGGCAGACGGCGACCGCCTCCACCCCGAGCTTGCGGAAATCCGCGACCGCCGCCAGCACGTCCTCTTCCGCGAGCGGTTCACGCTCGGCGCCGGCGGCGTCGATCCGCCCGCGCACGCCGCGGGTCCTGACGCGCGGCACGAAGGGCTCGGGATAGGCGAGGCGCCAGTGGAACGGTGGCTTGCGGGGCGCCTCGCGCAAGGTGAGGACGTCGCGGAAGCCGTGGTTGCAGATCAGACCGACGCGGGCGAGCTTGCCCTCCAGCAGCGCGTTGGTCGAAACCGTGGTGCCGTGGACGATTTCCCCCACCCGCGCCATGAAGGCGGGCAGGTCCAGCCCGTGGCCGCGCGCCGCCAGGCCGAGCGCGTCCATGAAGCCGCGCTCGAAGGCGTCCGGCGTCGATGGGGTCTTGAAGATGCGCACGCGCCCCGCGTCGTCGGCGACGACGCAGTCGGTGAAGGTGCCACCGATGTCGATGCAGACGCGGTAGCGTCCCGGCGGGGCGGCGCCGGCCATCTACGCGCCGGCCTTCGCCGCCCGCCGGCGGCGCGCCGTCGCCGCCTCGTCGACCGTGTGGGAAAGGCCGTCCTCCGCGCGGCGCAGGGCCACGGCGTAGGCGGCCTCGGCCTTCTCCTTGCCGAGCCAGCCGCGATCGACCGCGCGCGCGACCGCCGCCGGGTCCCGCCGCTTCGGATCGCCGTAGCCGCCGCCGGCGGTGGTGACGAAGCGGAACGCCTCGCCGGGCGCGCAGCGTTCTTCATGGAAGGAGGGGAGCGTGACGAGCGCGCCGTCGGCGGTTCTCTTCTGGTTGATCGAGGGCGCGCCGTCGCCGCCGCCGCGCACGCCGCGGGAGGGATAGGTGTCGCCGTCGCTGCAATAGACGGCGGTCATGGCGCCGTCCGTGGGGCCGTAGACGGCCACGGTGCCCGGCGCGCCGTCCCATTCGCCGTGACCCAGGGTGTCGATGGCGAGCTCGCGGCACTCGAAGAGGATCGGAAACATGCTCTCGTCCACCTCGGTGGGCGAGAGGATCTGCATCCCGCCGTCCACCGGGCCGCCGAAGGTGAGCCAACCGTCGTAGCCGGGGAGCCCCGGCCCGCCGCCGAAGCCGATGAACATCTGGTTGACGTAGGGCTGGCCGCCGCGGCGCGAGTCCTCGCCCGAGATCACGGCGAGGCCGAGCGCTTGCTGGTAGCCGCCCTCGGCCATGCCGTGGCCGGGCCCGATCTGCGCGAAGCAGCAGGAGACGGCGTTCACCAGGCGGTCCGTGACGTTGGTGGTGGCCACCGAGGTGCCGACCGGATAGCGCGGGCGGCCGACGATGCAGTTGTCGCGGAGAAGCACCCGGATGCGCCGGGCGCTGCCCTCGTTGTGCGGGATGGTGTGGTCGAGATTGTAGAAGACGCCGGCGCGGCAGGCGGCGATCGAGCAGGTCTCGCTCAGGTTGAGGCCGCCGGGAATGCAGTCGATGTTGTCGCGCACGTCCACCGTGACCAGCGCCTCCGCCGGATCGACGGTGACGGCCGCCTTGACGGGGATGCCCTCGTCGGCGATGCCGGGGAGCGGATCGTGCCGGTTCTCGTAGCGCCAGGTGCCCGCCGGCAGGGAGCGGATCGCGGCGGCGGCCCGCCTCTCGCCGTAGGCCATCCAGGCCTCGACGAATTCCACGATCGCCGCCGCGCCGTATTTCTCCACGAGTTCCCGGATGCGCCGCTCGGCGGTGCGGCAGGCGCCGACCTGGGCGAGATAGTCGCCGTACCAGAGGTCCGGCACTCGCACCTTGATTTTCGCCATGCGGATGATGTCGCGGAGCTCGCGGTAGCCGCGCTCCACGCGCACGCACGGGAAATGCAGCCCTTCCTCGTAGATCGTCCTGGCGTAGGGCAGGTAGGTGGAGGGGATCGGCGCTCCCACGTCGGCGTGGTGGGCGCGGGAGACGGTCCAGAAGAGCGGCCTGCCGCCGCAGAACACGGGCACGCACAGCGTCAGATCCGCGTGATGGGTGACGCCGGTGTAGGGGCAATTGTTGAGGAAGGCGTCGCCTTCGGCGATGTCGTCGAAGAACTCGGTGAGGGGCCGTGTCGTCAGGTCGATGGCCGCCGCGTGGACGGGAATGCACTCCTCGATGCAGAGCAGCCGGTGGTCGTAGGTGAGGATCGCGCAGGACATGTCGCGCGCGATCTTGATGACGCCGGATTTGCTCGCCCGCAACACGCCATTGCTCATCTCGCGCAGGATGGCGCCGAAGCGGCTGGAGAGCACCGCGAGCAGCATCGGATCGAAATCCGGCGGGGCCGGGCCGGGTGCGAGCTTCTCCTCCATCGCCCGAGCTTGCCAAACTTCCCCCGCTCCGTCCATCGCCCCCCGGTGCGGGTTCCCGGCCCGTATGCGCGCGAAGCCGGAAAACGACTCTAATCGGAGGCGATGATCCGGCGGGCGGCGAGGGCGTCGGTCTCGGCCGGCGCGAAGCCCCAGTCGGCGAGCGTCGCGCGCGTTCCGGCAGCGGCCGGCGGCGACCGGCGAATCCCGGAGGGCGTGCGATCGAAGCGCGGTGCCGCGTTCGGCTGCATGATGCCGTCGCGCTCGACGAAGGTTTCGCGCGCGGCGTTGTGCGGGTGGCGGGGGGCCTCGTCCATGCCGAGCACCGGTGCGAAGCAGGCATCGGTCCCCTCCAGGACTGCGCACCACTCGTCCCGGCTGCGCGTGCGGAAGAGCGCCGCCAGCCGCGCCTTGGCCGCGGGCCAGTCCGCGCCGTCCGGGGAGTGCGGCGCGTCGTTCGGGTCGAGACCGATCTTCTCGAGCAGGGTCGCGTAGAACTTGGGCTCGATCGCGGCGACCGAGACGTACCGCCCGTCGCTCGTCTCGTAGACATCGTAGAAGTGGGCGCCGCCGTCCAGGAGGTTCTCGCCGCGGGGGGCGCCGCCGATTCCGGCCGCCAGCAACCCGTAGGCCGCGGTCATGAGCGACGCCGCGCCGTCGATCATCGCGGCGTCGACGGTCTGGCCCCGGCCTGACTCGCGCGCCTCGTAAAGGGCCGCGACGACGCCGAGCGCCAAGTAGAGTGCGCCGCCGCCGAAGTCGCCGACGAGGTTGAGCGGCGGCGTCGGCGGGCCGCCGGGCCGGCCGATCGCGTCCAGCGCGCCGGTGAGCGCGATGTAGTTGAGATCGTGCCCGGCCGCCCCGGCGAGCGGCCCGTCCTGGCCCCACCCGGTGACCCGCCCGTACACCAGCCGCGGATTGCGCGCGGCGCAGTCGGCAGGCCCCAGCCCAAGCCGTTCGGTGACGCCGGGCCGGAACCCCTCGATCAGGGCGTCGGCGCCCTCGACGAGGCGGAGCACCGCCGCCACGCCGTCCGGATGCTTGAGGTCGAGGGCGACGCCGGGCCGGCTGCGGTTGAGCAGGCGGTATTCCGGCGCCATGCCGATGCCGAGGCCGGACTCGACCATGCGGTCGATGCGGACGACGTCGGCGCCCAGCTCGGCCAGCAGCATCGCGCACATCGGGCAGGGCCCGATGCCCGCGAGCTCCACGATCTTCACGCCTCGAAGCGGGCCCATGGGTCTCCGGCGGGCCTGGCGGGCGGCCCCGTCAGGCTTGCGTGCGGGTGCCGGTCCGGTCTCCCCCGCGCAGGGCCCCGATCAGCCGGTCGACCGAGATCGTGCCGATCGGCGCGCCCTTCGCGTCCGCGACCCGGGCCTTCCCGGAGGGCGTGGCCGTCACTTCGGGTAGCGCATCCTCCAGCGTCATGTCGCCGGGGCAGCACGGCCCGTCCGTATCGGGCTCGGCAGGCGCCATGATCGATTCGACGCGGATGACCCGGCCCCGATTGATGCTCTTGGTGAAGTCGGCGATGTAGTCGTCGGCCGGGCGCAAGACGATCTCCTGGGAATCGCCGTTCTGGACGATTTCGCCGTCGCGCAGGATCGCGATCCGGTCGCCGACGGTGATGGCCTCTTCGAGGTCGTGAGTCACGAACACGATGGTCTTGTGCAGCTCCTGCTGCAATTCCAGGAGAAGGACCTGCATGTCCGCGCGGATCAGCGGGTCGAGCGCGCTGAACGCCTCGTCCATCAGCAGGATGTCGGCATCGGTCGCGAGGGCGCGGGCGAGGCCGACCCGCTGCTGCATCCCGCCCGACAGGTGGTGCGGGTAGGAATCCCCATAGCCCGAGAGGCCCACCCTCTCGATCCAGCGTTCGCCCCGCTCGGCCCGCTCGGCGCGCGGGACCTTCTGTATCGCCAAGCCGTAAGACACGTTCTCCATCACCGTCCGGTGGGGGAACAGGGCGAAGCGCTGGAAGACCATGCTGATCTTGTGCCGGCGGAGATGCTGGAGCGCCTTGCGGTCGAGCGCGCGCACGTCCTCCCCGTCGATCAGGACCTCGCCCTCGGTCGGGTCTATCAACCGGTTGATGTGGCGGGCGACGGTGGATTTGCCCGAGCCGCTCAAGCCCATGATCACCTGGATGCTGCGCGGCGCGATGCTCAGGTTGATGTCGCGCAGGCCGAGGACGTGGCCGTGCGATTCCAGCAGGTCCTTCTTCGTGATGCCCTCGTGGACGAGCGGCATCACCGCATTCACGTTGTCGCCGAAGACCTTGTACAGGCCGTTGATGTGGATGCCCGCGTCGTCCATCGGGCTACCCCTGGCGCTTGGCCTGCACGCGCCGGCCATAGCTCTGCGTGATCCTGTCGAACACGACCGCCAGCCCGACGACGGCGGCGCCGTTGAACAGGCCGAGCGCGAAATACTGGTTGGTGACGGCCTGGAGCACGGGCTGGCCCAGGCCCTTGACGCCGATCATGGAAGCGATGACCACCATCGACAGGGCCATCATGATGGTCTGGTTGACGCCGGCCATGATGTTGGGAAGCGCCAGCGGCAATTGCACCCCGAAGAGCCGCCGCCAGTTGTTGGCGCCGAAGGCATCGGCGGCTTCCAGGGCCTCCTTGTCCACCAGCCGAATGCCGAGATTGGTGAGCCGGATGACCGGCGGCACGGCGTAGATCACCACGGCGATGAGGCCCGGCACCTTGCCGAGGCCGAACAGCATCACCACCGGGATCAGATAGACGAAGACCGGCATCGTCTGCATCACGTCGAGAACCGGCATCACGGCCGCCTGCACCCGGTTCGAGCGGGCCATGGCGATCCCGATCGGGAGGCCGATAGCGATGGCGATGATCGTGGAGACGAAGATGATCGCCAGCGTGCGCATCGTGTTGTCCCACATGCCGAGATAGCCGATCACGAAGAACGCCGCGATGACGGCGAAGGTCAGCAGTGGGCGCCGGCTTACCGCGAAGCACGCTCCGGCGATGACGGCGATCACCACCCACCAGGGCGCGTTGAGGAGGATCCATTCGAACTGGATGAGGATGTAGAGCAGCGGATCGAAGACGCTCTCGATCGCGTCGCCGTAATTCCGCGAAAACGATCGGTAGGCCGCGTCGATCGATTTCTGGAGCGCGCGCAGCGCTGCCACGTCGAGAGTCGGGAAATTCTGGATCCAGTCGGGCACGCGGATTCCCCTTATACTGCCGAAGCGCGCGCGGGCCGCGGGGCGGGCCGGTGGGAAGGGCGGCGCGAACCGAGACGCGCGCCGCCCTCCGGCCGGTTACTTCAGGCTCTTATTGACCTTCTCCGCGACGTCCGCCGACACCCAGGCGCTCCAGACGTCCTCGTTGTTCTTCAGGAAGTATTCCGCACCTTCCCGCCCGGTCGCCTGGTTGTCCTCCATCCAGGCCAGGACCTGACCCACGAGCGCGTTCGGCCAGGAGACCTTGGAGACGAATTCGTAAGCCTCCGGCGCCTGCTCCGCGAAGCTGCTCGTGACGACCGTATAGACGGCCGATTTGGGATACATGTTCGGCATCGGCTCGGCGCAGTCCTTGTCGATCACGCACGCCCAGGTTTCCGGATCGTGGGTCATGCCGCCCAGCTTGACCATCGGGTATTTGCCGAGCAGCGACGTGGGCGCCCAGTAATAGGCGAAGATCGGCTGCCCGCGCTCGTAGGCGCTGGTGATCGCCCCCGCCAGCCCCTCGCCGGAGCCGGGGTTGAAGAGCGTGAAGCCGGCTTCGTCCAGGCCGTATGCCTTGTAGAGATTGGCGTTGACGATTTCGCAGGCCCAGCCCGAGGGGCAGGTGTAGAAGCGACCTTTGCCCGGCTCCTCCTTGTCCGGGAACAGGTCGGGCTTCTGGAGCACGGCCTGGAGGGTGGTCAGATCCGGATTGTCCTTCACCACGTAGTCCGGAACCCACCAGCCTTCCTCTCCGCCGTCCGACAGGATCTCGCCGGCGATCTTGAGGCGGCCTTCCGCCACCGCCTCCTCGATCACCTTGCGCGCCGAGTTGATCCAGATCTCGGGCGCGATGTCGGGTTCATTCTTCTCGGTCATGGACGTGACGGTGGGCACCGTGTCGCCGGGCACCACCTCCGTCTCGCAGCCGTATCCTTGCGTGAGGATGATGTCCTGAACGTGCGTCGCCACCCTCGCCGAGTCCCAATTCATCTCCGCGATGGTCACCTTGCCGCAGGCCGCGTCGGCGCTTTGCGCAAGGCCCACGGCACCGAGCAGCGCGAGCGCCGCCACGAACGAAATCGGTATTCTCGCCATCGAACCGTCCCCCTTCTCGTGCCGCATCCGTCCGGCTGCGGCGTTTCTCCCTTCGGGTCCTCCAGGACGGCGAACCCCATCCACCATACTAAGCGTTGCCCGACGATTAGCCAACCCCTTCGGGAACGCCCACCCGCGGCGGCGTCATCCGGCGCCCGCGCGGCCGTCGGCGCCGAGCGCGGCACGCACCATCTCGTGGAAGTGGAACACGCCGTTTTCGTACCGTGGGCTCAGCGGTCCCCGCTCGTAAACGCCGGCGTCGAGGTTCCGCTGGATGAGCGGCACGATCCACTGGTCCTCTTCCGATATCTGGATTCCATAGTCGACCATCGGCTGGAAATCCGCGGCGCTGACGTCGCTCGGCCGGTAGAAGTGATAGACGATGCGCGTCTGCGCGGGCCCCACGGGCTCCATCCGCAGGAACGAAAGCCCCTCGGCGTAGGAGCTGAAGGCGAAGTTGGGAAAGCGCCAGCCGAAGACGCCCGGATGCGCCGAGCGCTTCTTCGCCGGCGCCTCGTGCGTGCTGCCGCCTTCGTCGTTGATCACGCGGTAGCGCTTCCAGTCGAGGTCCCGGTTCAGCCCCGGGTGGAGCGGCGGGATGTGGTAGCCCTCCTGGTAGTTGTCGACATAGGTCTTCCAGTTGCACTCCACGAGGAACTCCGCCTCCCGGTCGAAGACGATCCGCGCCGGCGCGGCCCGATCGATCGATCGGGCGACGGGCCCGAGCCACGCGGCCAGCGGCGGAGCCGCGCGATCCAGGCAGACGAAGACGAGGCCCTTCCAGGTCTCCACGGAGATCGGGAACAGCGAGAGCGCGTCCTTCGGGAAGTCCGTCGCCGCGCCGAAGGGCGGGACATGATCGAGCGCGCCGTCCGAGCGGTAGCGCCATCCGTGATAGGGGCACTCGATGGTGTCGCACCGCCCGTTCGGCTCCGTCAGCAGCATGGAGGCCCGATGCCGGCAAACGTTGTGGAAGCCCCGGAGTATGCCGTCCTCGCCGCGGCGCACGAAGAGGGGGAAGCCAGCGGGCGCGGCCGTCAGGTAGTGGCCGGGCTCGGCCACCGTCTCCTCACGGCCGACCCAGAGCCATTGCCGGGAGAAGATGCGCTCCCTTTCCGCCCGGTGGATGTCCGGATCGCCGTACCACCGCGCGGGCATGGTCCATACGGTGCCCGCCCGCATGGGCGCGTCGACCGCGGCGTTCGGGTCTGCGGCGTTCGGGTCTTCGGTCGATCGCGTCGCGCGGGCCATGGCGATACCTCCGTCTTGACGGTCGTCGCGGGGCGCTACTCGTCGAACCGGTAATGAACCTGGTCGAAGCGGTCCCGCGGGAAGGAAAACACCAGGACGAGGGGCTCCTTGCCGGTGCATTGCAGGGCATGCTTGGCGTTGGAGGGGATATAGACCGCGCATCCGGGCCCCACCTCCGACGTCTGGCCGTCGATCTCCAGGCGCCCGGTGCCACCGACGATGTAGTAGGTCTCGTCCGGCTCGTGGTGGTGCAGAGGGAGCCGCTCGCCGGGCGCGATCTCGGCGATGCCGGTGACGAGGCCGCGGCTCTCCGTGCGTTCGCCGGCGATCAGCAGCTTCCAGCGGATCGCGCTCCTGGCGGCGACGCCGCCATCGCTCCACCCTTCCCAGTCGAGATGGGCCTGATCGACGACGACTCTCGGCCGATCCATCGATCCCCCTCCTCCGCGAGTCCGGGCCAGCAGCCCGGGGCACGCCGTCGGCTCCAAGCGGGCGAATAGTGGCACGCGCCGCCTCCGCCCTCAAGCGCGAAGCAGGCGCACCGGATCGGAGGCGCCCTTGACGGTGCCGGCGATGGTTGCGAAAACCCCGCCCGGCGGCGTGGGCCGCCGTCTGAAAACGGGGCGGAAACGTGAGCCGACGCGACTATCTCTTCACCAGCGAGTCGGTGTCCGAGGGGCATCCGGACAAGTTGTGCGACCGGATTTCCGACGCGGTGGTCGATACCTATCTGGCGCGCGATCCGGCATCCCGCGTCGCCTGCGAGACCTTGGCCACCACCAACCGCGTGGTGCTGGCCGGCGAGGTGCGGGGGCCCGAATCGATCGACGCCGGCACGCTGGAGGAGGTCGCCCGCGCCTGCATCCGCGAGATCGGTTACGAGCAGGACGGCTTCCATTGGGCCAAGGCCGATGTCGCCGTCCACGTCCACGCCCAGTCCACCGACATCGCCCAGGGAGTGGACCGGGCGGGCAACAAGGACCAGGGCGCGGGCGATCAGGGCATCATGTTCGGCTACGCCTGCCGCGAGACCGACGCCCTCATGCCGGCGCCCCTGCATTACGCGCACGCGATCCTGGCGTCGCTGGCCCGGGCCCGGCACGCCGGTACCGAACCCGGCCTGGGCCCCGACTCCAAGAGCCAAGTCACCCTGCAATACGAAGACGGCGCGCCGGTGCGAGCTGCCTCCGTCGTCGTGTCGACCCAGCACGCTCCCGATCTCACCCAGGAGGACGTCCGCGCCATCGTGCGCCCGCACGTCGTCGAGGCTCTGCCCGACGGCTGGATGTGCGGCGAGGACGAATTCTACGTCAACCCGACCGGCCGCTTCGTCATCGGCGGCCCGGACGGCGACGCCGGGCTTACCGGGCGCAAGATCGTCGTCGATACCTATGGCGGCGCGGCGCCCCATGGCGGCGGCGCCTTCTCGGGGAAGGACCCCACCAAGGTCGACCGCTCGGCGGCCTACGCCGCGCGCTATCTGGCGAAGAACGTGGTCGCCGCCGGTCTCGCCTCGCGCTGCACGATCCAGTTCGCCTACGCCATCGGCGTCGCGCATCCGCTGGCCGTCTATGTCGATACCCACGGCACGGGCGCGGTCGACGAGGCCCGGCTGGCCGCGGTGCTGCGCGAGGTCATGGACCTGACGCCGCGGGGCATCGGGGAGCATCTCGGGCTCGCTAGGCCGATTTTCGCCCGGACGGCGGCATACGGCCATTTCGGGCGGGCGCCGGAGGCCGACGGCGGGTTCTCCTGGGAGAAGACCGACCTCGCGGGCGCGCTCCGCTCGGCGTTCTCCTGACCGTGCCATGGAGGATCGTCGGCGCCGGGTCCACGGGCGCCGGCGAGGCCACCGGCTTCGCCCGGCGCGGCGGGCGCTGCTCGAGCAGGTGCTTCCCCGTTTGGCGCTCGCGCTTCCGGAGGGCGCGCGGATCGGCCCCCAAAACCTGTTCCCGCGGCCGGTTCGCGACCTCTGGCTCGAGATCGGCTTCGGCGCGGGCGAGCACCTCGCACACCAGGCGCGCGCCAACCCGGCCGTCGGCTTCATCGGCTGCGAGCCGTTTCTCGGAGGCGTCGCCCGCGCCCTGGGCTATTTCGAGGCCGACGGCACCGCCGACCGGATGCGCGTCTTTCCCGACGACGCGCGGCTTCTGATCGAACGGCTGCCCGACGCCTGCGTGGGCCGGCTGTTCGTGTTGTTTCCCGATCCCTGGCCCAAGAAACGCCACCATAAGCGCCGCCTGATCGACGCCGGCACGGTCGCCGCTTTCGCCCGCATTCTGAAGGATGGCGCCGAGTTCCGCTGGGCCTCCGACGAGCCGGATTATGTCCGCTGGACGCTCCAATGCGTCATGGCGAGCGGGGCGTTCGCGTGGCTCGCGGAGACCGCCCGGGACTGGCGCGACCGCCCCGACGACTGGCCGGAGACGCGCTACGAACGGAAGGCGCATGCCGCCGGCCGGGCGCCCGTCTTCCTCCGCTTCGCCCGCGCCGCCGGAGGCCCCCGCCGTCGCGGCATTCGACATGAACGCCGCCGCCCTGGAACCGAAGGCGAAGGATCGGGGGCGTCGCGCCGCCCGTGAAAACAGCCCGGGGAAGCGCATATGCTTCCCAGTGTTGCAGGCGCGAGGAGGACGCGGAACCGCATTAAACACCTTGATGAATCCGCGCGAAACGCGATAGGCTTTGCCCGCCGCGCGCCTCGACGGGGCATGAGGAGCGCGGCGCGGAGAACGCCCGAGGTTTGCGCGTGAACGTCGTGGTGGGCAGGCGCCCGCCATTTTATTTTCGCGCCGGGCCTCGCGGCTTGACGAAGAGTCGGGACGTGGAGTCGGAACGAAAGATCGAACAGGTCATCACGCCGGTGCTCGCGGCGCTGGGCTACGACGCCGTCCGCATCCGGTTCGGCGGCGGTGCGCGGCCGGTGCTTCAGGTGATGATCGAGCGGTCCGACCGAGGGGTGTTGACGGTCGAGGATTGCGCGGCGGCCAGCCGCGCCGTCTCGGCACGCCTCGAGGTCGAGGCGTTTGCGGCCGGCGCCTACGCGCTGGAGGTCAGCTCGCCCGGCATCGATCGTCCGCTGGTGCGGCTCGGCGACTTCGACCGCTTTTCGGGATTCGAGGCCAAGGTGGAGATGGCGGAGCCGCTGGACGGACGCCGCCGGTTCCGCGGCCGGCTTCTCGGCGCCGACGACGGACAAGTGCGCATGACGGTGGACGACCGGGACGTATCGCTCCCCTATGCGGCGATCCGCAACGCCAAGCTCGCCCTCACCGAGGAATTGCTGGCGGGCGCCGGGCGGAGGTGACGGCGATGGATCGCGAAGCGGGGGGCCTCGCGCGTTTCGAAATGCTCCAGGTAGCGGACGCGGTCGCCAGGGAGAGGGGAATCGAGCGCGAGCTGGTGATCGAGGCCATGGAACAGGCGATCACCCACGCGGGCAAGCGGAAATACGGCCAGGAGCACGACATCCGCACCGATATCGATCGCGAGACCGGCGAGATAAAGCTCATGCGCTACCTCGAGGTCGTCGAGGCGGTCGAGAACGGGGACACCGAGATCACCCTGAGCGAGGCGCAGGAGCGCAATCCCGCGGCGCAGATCGGCGACATCGTGACCGATCCCCTGCCGCCGATCGACTTCGGCCGGATCGCCGCGCAGACCGCGAAGCAGGTGATCGTCCAGAAGGTGCGCGAGGCCGAACGCGCCCGGCAATACGAGGAATACAAGGACCGGGTGGAGGAGATCGCCAACGGCCTCGTCAAGCGGACCGATTTCGGCGGGCTCACGGTCGATCTGGGCCGGGCGGAGGCGGTGATCCGGCGCGAGGATCTGCTGCCGCGCGAATCCTTCCGCAACGGCGACCGCGTGCGCGCCTACATCTACGATGTGCGACGCGAGCCGCGGGGGCCGCAGATATTCATGTCGCGGACCCATCCCAAATTCATGTCCAAGCTGTTCGCGCAGGAGGTGCCGGAGATCTACGACGGCATCATCGAGATCGACGCCGTGGCCCGCGATCCCGGCAGCCGGGCCAAGATCGCCGTCCATTCCAACGACAGCAGCATCGATCCGGTCGGTGCCTGCGTCGGCATGCGCGGCTCCCGCGTCCAGGCGGTGGTCGGCGAGCTTCAGGGAGAGAAAATCGACATCATCCAGTGGTCGCCCGACCCGGCGGCGTTCATCGTCAACGCCTTGGCCCCCGCCGAGGTCACCAAGGTCGTGCTCGACGAGGAGGCGCGGAGGATCGAGGTGGTCGTGCCCGACGAGCAGCTCTCGCTGGCGATCGGCCGGCGCGGGCAGAACGTGCGCTTGGCCTCCAATCTCACGGGTTGGTATATCGACATCCTGACGGAGGATGAAGAGTCCGAGCGGCGGCAGGAAGAGTTCCGCACGCGCTCCGAGGCGTTCATGAAAGCCCTCGACGTGGACGAGGTGATCGCCCATCTGCTGGTGACCGAGGGGTTCGCGGACGTCGAAGAGATAACCGAGGTGCCGGCGGGCGAGTTGGCCGCGATCGAAGGCTTCGGGGAAGAGCTGGCCGTGGAGCTGATACGTCGGGCCAAGGCCCATGTCGAGGCGGTGAACAAGGCGCTGAACGAACGCCGGATCGAACTGGGCGTCGGCGACGACGTGGCCGCGGTCGAGGGACTGGGGCCGAAAATGCTCGTCGCGCTCGGCGAAGCCGGCGTGCGGACGCTGGACGACCTCGGCGACCTCGCGGGCGACGAGCTGGCCGAGATCCTCGGCGACGCGGCGCCGTCGATCGAGGAGGCCAACGCCATCGTCATGGCGGCGCGGGCTCACTGGTTCGACGACGAGCCGGATGATGCGGAGGCTGCCGCGCCGGACGACGACGTCGGAGACCGGGAGGGAGTGAGCGCGTGATCGCGCGGACCGGGAGACGGAATCGCCGGGGCGACAGACCGCAGGTCGACGGCGGCCGCCGCTGCATCGTCAGCGGCCGCAGCGCCCCACGCGACGGGTTGTTGCGCTTCGTGATCGGCCCCGGCGGCGCCTTGGTCCTGGATCTGAGCGAGACCCTGCCGGGGCGCGGCATGTGGATCTCGGCCGAGCGGGCCGCGTTGACGCGGGCCCGCGAACGCGCGCTGTTCGCGCGCGCCGCGCGCCGGCCGGTCGCGGTGGCACCCGATCTGGTCGATGAGGTGGAGCGGCGGTTGACCGCGCGCGCGTTGAACCTGCTCGGGCTGGCGCGCCGTGCCGGAGCGTTGGCGGCGGGCTTCGAGCGCGTGCGGCAGGCGCTCGCGGAGGCGCGCGTGGCCGTCCTGATCGAGGCGCGCGACGGGGCCGGGCACGGGCGCGCGCGTCTGGGCGCCCTGGCGCGGGGTCTTCCCGTGGTCGACCGGTTCGACCGGGATGCGCTGAGCCGTAGCGTGGGCCGCGGCAATGTGGTGCACGCCGCTCTGGCACCGGGGCCACTCGCGGACAGGTTCGCGCGCGAATGCGCGCGCCTGGACGGCGTGCGGCCGATGGAGGAGGCCGGCTCCGACGAGGGCGCGCGCGCCGGCGACCGGGACGTGACGCGATGAGCGACGATGGCAAGGCTGGCGACCGGGAGCAGCGCAGGTCGCTGTCCTTGAATCGCCCGGGGCGTATCGAGATGAAGGGGACGGTGGAAGCCGGGCAGGTTCGGCAGAGCTTCTCACACGGCCGGAGCCGCTCAGTAGCCGTCGAGGTGCGCAAGAAACGAACCCGCAAGCGGGGCACCGGATCCCCGAGCACCGACACGCCCCCGGCCGCAGCGCCGAAGGCACCGCTGGAGAAACCTTCGCCACCGGCCGCCGATCCGTCGCCGCCCGCTGCCGACGGGGTCGAGCAGACGTCCGCGGCGCCGCGGACCCGCGTCGTCCTCCGGACCTTGACGAGCGACGAGAAGGCGGCGCGCGCGCGGGCCGTCGAGGATGCCGTGCGCGCGGAGCGGCAGGAGCGGGCACAGGCCGCGGAGGAAGCCCGCCGCCGCGCCGCGGAGGAAGAGCGTCTGGCCGCGGAGCACGCCGAAGCCGAGCGGCGAAAGGCCGAGGAAGAGGCGCGCCGGAAATCGGAAGAGGACGCCCGCAAGCGAGCGGAGGAGGACGCCGCGCGCCGGCTTTCGCCCTCCGAGGGGGGCGAGGCGGAGGGAGGGGAAGAGACTTCCGCCGGGGCGGCTTCGGCGCGGGTGCGACCCGGTGCGACCCAGCCCGAGGAGGAGCGCGGGCGTCCGCGCCGGCGCGGCGACCAGCGGCGGCCGGGCGGCGCCGCGCGGCGGGACCAGCCGCGCAGGCGCCGCGGCAAGATCACCCTCTCGCAGGCGCTCGACGGCAGCGTCGGCGAGGAGCGCGGGAGAAGCCTCGCCTCGCTCAGGCGCCAGCGGGAACGCGAGAAGCGCCTCGCCCAGCAGGGGCTCCACGCCGACGATCTCAAGCCCGTGGTGCGCGAGGTCGTGATCCCCGAGGCCATCACCGTCCAGGAGCTCGCCAGCCGGATGGCCGTGCGCGGCGCCGAGGTGGTGAAACGTCTGATGGAAATGGGCACGGTGGCGACCGTCACCCAATCGATCGACGCCGACACGGCGCAACTGCTGGTCGAGGAGTTCGGCCACAAGGCCAAGCGGGTCAGCGAGGCCGACGTCGAAATCGGGCTCAAGGGCGCCGGCGATGAGAGCGATGCCCTGGCGCCCCGGCCGCCGGTGGTCACGGTCATGGGGCATGTCGACCACGGGAAGACCTCGCTACTCGACGCGATTCGCTCGAGCAACGTCGTTGCCGGCGAGGCGGGGGGAATCACCCAGCATATCGGCGCCTATCAGGTGGAAACGGACAAGGGCGCCCGCATCACCTTCATCGACACGCCCGGCCACGCCGCCTTCACGGAAATGCGCGCGCGCGGCGCGAGCGCGACCGATCTCGTCGTTCTCGTCGTCGCGGCCGACGACGGGGTCATGCCGCAGACCGCCGAGGCGATCAACCACGCGCGGGCTGCGGGCGTTCCAATCCTCGTCGCGATCAACAAGATCGACCGGCCCGACGCCGACGCCCAGCGGGTCCGCCAAGCCCTGCTCCAGCACGAGATCGTGACCGAGGAAATGGGCGGGGACGTGCTTGCCGTCGAGGTCTCCGCGACCGAGAAGCGGAACCTGGACAAGCTGGAGGAGGCGATCCTGCTACAGGCCGAGGTCCTGGAGTTGCGGGCCAACCCCGACCGCCCGGCCGAGGGCGTCGTGATCGAGGCCAAGGTCGATCGGGGGCGCGGTGCGGTGGCGACCGTGCTCGTCCAGCGCGGCACGCTCCGGGTGGGCGATACCGTCGTCGCCGGCGCCCAATGGGGCCGGGTCCGGGCCATGTACGATGACCGGGGCGCTGCCGCCACGTCGGCCATGCCGTCGGCGCCCGTGGAGATCCTCGGGCTCGGCGGCGTGCCGGAAGCCGGCGACGAGGTGGTGGCAGTGGAGAACGAGCGCCGGGCGCGTGAGGTCTCCGAGTTCCGCCAGGCGCGGGCCAGAGAGAAGGACGCGGTGCGCGGCGCGCCGTTGAGCGCCGAGCAGCTCTTCTCCAGGATCGAAGAGGATGGGCAGGGCGAGCTCCCGGTGGTCATCAAGGCCGATGTGCGCGGCTCGGCCGAGGCGCTCGGCGGCGCGCTGCGCAATCTCGGCACCGACGAGGTGGCGGTGTGCGTGCTCCATGCCGGGGTCGGCGGAATCACGGAATCGGACGTGACCCTCGCCGCCGCCTCCGAGGCGGCGGTCATCGGCTTCAACGTCCGCGCCAACGCGCAGGCGCGGGAGCTCGCGCGGCGCAGCGGTATCGAGCTTCGTTACCATGCGGTCATCTACGACGTCGTCGACGAGATCAGGGCCGGTCTCGAAGGGATGCTCCGCCCGGAGGCGCGCGAGCGGATCGTCGGCAATGCCCAGGTGCTGCAGGTGTTCGACGTGGGCCGCGTGGGCAAGGTCGCGGGTTGCCGGGTGACTGGCGGTCTGGCGCGCCGGGGCGCGAAGGCCAGGCTCCTTCGCGACGACGTCGTGATTCACGACGGGGCGTTGAAGACCTTGAGGCGGTTCAAGGACGACGTGCGCGAGGTGAAGGAAGGCTACGAGTGCGGCATGTCGTTCGAGAACCACTCCGACCTGCGCGAGGGCGACATGGTCGAGTTCTACGAAATCGAGGAGGTCGCGCGCACCCTCGACGCGTGAGCCGCGATGCGACGCGGGCCGGAATCGGCAGCGATGGCGAGAGGAAGCAATGCCGCCGGCGAACCGAGCCAGCGGCAGCGGCGGGTCGGCGAGCTCGTCAGGGAGGCGCTTTCGGAAGCGCTCACCCGCGGCCATTTTCGCGATCCGCTGCTGGACGAAGCGCGGATCACCGTGACGGAGGTCCGCCCCGCGCCGGATCTGCGCTCCGCCAGGGTCTACGTGATGCCGTTGGGCGGCGAGCGGGCGGGCGATCTGATCGACGCGCTGCAACGCGCCGCGGGGTATCTGAGAGGAGAGGTGAACCGCCGGGTCGTGCTGAAGTTCTCGCCGGCGCTGAGGTTCGAGATCGACGGCAGCTTCGACCAGGCGCAACGGATCGGGGCATTGCTCGACCGGGGCGGTGGCTCGCATGGCTGAGCGGGCGGCCGTCCCCGGACTCGACGGCTGGCTGATCGTGGACAAGCCTCGCGGACCGACCTCCGCGGCCGCGGTCGCACGGGTCAGATCACTCGCTCGCGGCGCGAAGGCCGGCCATGCGGGAACCCTGGACCCGCTCGCAACCGGCGTTCTTCCGGTCGCCGTCGGCGAGGCCACCAAGACGATCCCGTACATGATCGAAGGCCCGAAGCGGTACCGCTTCGGGCTGCGGTGGGGCGAGAGGCGCGATACCGACGACGCCGAAGGCGCGGTGGTCGAGAGAAGCGACGTGCGCCCGAGTGCGGCGGCGATCGTTGGCGCACTGCCCGCGTTCGTGGGCCGCATCGAGCAAGTCCCGCCCGCCTTTTCCGCGATCAGGGTCCAGGGCGAGCGCGCCTATGCGCGGGCGCGGGCGGGCCGGCCGCCGACGCTCGCGCCGCGGACCGTCGAGGTGAAGAGCCTCAGGGCCGTATCGGTCGCGGACGGCGAGGCGGCCTTCACGGTCGAATGCGGCAAGGGCACCTACGTCAGGGCGCTGGCCCGCGATATCGCCCGGGCGCTGGGGACCGTGGGGCATGTCCACTGGCTCCGCCGCGTGGTGGTCGGGCCTTTCACCGAGCACGACGCGATTCCCCTGGATAATCTTCGCGAACTCGGGCATAGTCCGGCGTTCACCGAAAGCCTGCTTCCGGTCGACGCGGCGCTGGCCGGTATCCCGGCGCTGCAATTGGCCGCTTGCGAGGCGGACCGGCTGCGCCATGGCCAACGGGTGCTCGCGCGCGGATCGGCTCCGGGAAAGGTCCGGGTCGTCGTCGGCTCCCGGCTCGTGGCTCTTGCCGAGGTCGACGCCGACCGGATTCGCCCGTTGCGGGTCTTCAACATGTGACATACGGAGTTCAAGGAATGTCGATTACCGCGGCGCGGAAGACCGAGCTGATATCGGAATATGCGACCAAGACCGACGATACCGGCTCGCCGGAGGTCCAGGTCGCGATCCTGACCGAGCGGATCAACAACCTGATCGACCATTTTCGCATCCACAAGAAGGACCTCCATTCGAGGCGAGGCCTCTTGAAGATGGTCAGTCAAAGACGACGTCTGCTCGACTATCTCAAGCGCAAGGATGAGGATCGCTACGCCATCGTGATTCGCCGCTTGGGCTTGCGCAAGTAGATTCGGCGTCCCTGGGGTTCCGGGAGGGCACCGCGCGGCGGTGCGAGGTGTCGTGGAAGCCGGGCGCGACGCCTGCTCGCGGCACCGGCGATGGGGTGGGCCGAATGGGCGGCCTGCCGAAAGGCTCGAAGGAAAGATCATGTTCGATATCACGCGTCGTGAGGTCATATGGGGCGGGCGCAAGCTCGTCCTGGAGACCGGCCGCATCGCCCGCCAGGCGGACGCTGCCGTGCTCGCGAGCTATGGCGAGACAACGGTGCTGTGCACCGTGGTCGGCCAGCGGAGTGCGCGGGAGGGGCAGGACTTCTTCCCGCTGACGGTCAACTACGAGGAGAAGGCGTTCGCCGCGGGCAAGATCCCCGGCGGATTCTTCAAGCGCGAGGGGCGCCCGAGCGAGAAGGAAACCCTGGTTTCACGGCTTATCGACCGGCCGATCCGGCCTCTCTTCGCGAAATCGTTTCGCAACGAGACCCAGGTCATCTGCACGGTGCTTTCGCATGACCTGATCACCGATTCCGACATCGTCGCCATGGTCGGCGCCTCCGCCGCCCTGACGATCTCCGGGCTGCCGTTCATGGGCCCGATCGGGGGGTGTCGGGTCGGTCTGATCGACGGCGATTACGTCCTGAACCCGACCTACGAACAGCGCGCTTCGTCAGTCCTGGACATGGTCATGGCCGGCACCCGGGACGGGGTGCTGATGGTCGAATCGGAAGCGTCGGAACTCTCCGAGAGTCAGATGTTGGGCGCCGTGACGTTCGGCCACGAGGCGATCGCGCCGGTGATCGACGCCATCGTCGACCTGGCCGAGGCCTGCGCGAAGGAGCCCTGGGAAATCGCCGAGAACGGCGCGGACCCGGCGCTCGCCGCGCGCATCGGCGAGGCCGCGCGCGATGCGCTTCGCGAAGCCTACGCCATCGCCGGCAAGACCGAACGGCAGGAGCGGGTCGCGGCGATCAAGGCCGAGACCGCCGAGCGGTTCGGCGACGAGGAAATCCCTGCCGGCGCCGTCGCGAGCACCTTGGAAGCGCTCGAAAAGGACATCGTGCGCGGCCGCATCCTGGACGAAGGCGCGCGCATCGACGGCCGCTCCACCACCGATATCCGCGCCATCGAGTGCGATGTCGGCGTGTTGGCGCGCAGCCACGGCTCGGCCCTCTTCACCCGCGGCGAGACCCAGGCGCTGGTCGTTTCGACCCTCGGGACCGGCCAGGACGAGCAGATCATGGACGTGCTCGAGGGCGAATATCGCGAGCGCTTCATGCTGCACTACAATTTCCCGCCCTACTCCGTCGGCGAGGCGCGGTTCCTGCGCGGCCCCGGGCGGCGCGAGATCGGCCACGGCAAGCTCGCCTGGCGGGCGCTTCACCCGCTGCTGCCCGACGCGGAATCGTTCCCCTACACCGTTCGCGTGGTCTCGGAGATCACGGAATCCAACGGCTCCTCATCGATGGCGACGGTTTGCGGCGCTTCCCTTTCGATGATGGACGCCGGCGTCCCGCTCCCCCGGCCAGTCGCCGGAATCGCCATGGGGCTGATCAAGGAGGGCACCCGCTTCGCGGTGCTCTCGGACATCCTCGGTGACGAGGATCATCTCGGCGACATGGACTTCAAGGTCGCGGGCACGGAGCGCGGCGTCACCTCGCTCCAGATGGACATCAAGATCACCGGCATCACCGCCGAGATCATGCGCACCGCCCTCGCCCAGGCACGCGACGGACGGCTGCACATCCTCGGCGAAATGGCGAAAGCGCTGGCGGTCTCGCGCGACAGCGTGAGCGACAACGCGCCGCGCATCACCACCTTTGCGATCCCGAAGGACCGCATCCGCGAGGTCATAGGGCCGGGCGGGAAGGTCATACGGGAGATTTGCGAGGCCACGGGGACCAAGATCGACATCGAGGACGATGGAACTATCAAGGTCGCGGCCGTCGAGAGCGAGGCGGCGCAGGCCGCGATCGACATGATCCGGGACATCGTTGCCGAGCCCGAGGTCGGCGTGGTCTACGACGGCAAGGTCGTCAAGATCGTCGATTTCGGCGCCTTCGTGAATTTCATCGGCAAGCGCGACGGCCTCGTCCATATCAGCGAGATCGCGCCCCGCCGGATCAGGAACGTCAGCGACGTGCTCAGCGAAGGGGACAGCGTCAAGGTGAAGGTGCTCGGGATCGACGACCGCGGCAAGGTGAAGCTGAGCATGAAGGCCGTGAACCAGGAAAGCGGCGAGGATCTCGGCGAGGCCGGCGAAGAGGCGCGGGCCGGCTGAGGCGGGGGCCGCGCATCATGCCGGGCCGGACGAACCGGGTGGACCGGCGGGGGACGCGACGGTGAAGCCGCTGAACGCGATCAGGTTGTCGGGGCGCGATGTCCTCCCGCTCATCGAGGGAGGCAAGGGCATCGGCGTGACCAACGGCCTGAGTTCCGGCGCCTGGGCGGCGTGCGGAGGCGTCGGCACCTTCTCGGGCGTCAACGCCGATTCCCACGACGAAGACGGTCGGGCCATCCCGCAGCTCTATCGCGGCCGCACCCGCAAGGAGCGCCACGAGGAGCTCGTCGACTACGCGATCAGGGGCGGCATCGCGCAGGCGCGCATCGCCCATGAAGAATCGCGCGGCGAAGGGCGCCTCCACATGAACGTCCTGTGGGAAATGGCCGCCGCGGAGCGCGTCCTGCACGGGATTCTCGAAGCCACGCGCGGCCTGATCCACGGCGTCACCTGCGGGGCCGGAATGCCATACCGCATCGCCGAGATCGCCGCCAGATACGACGTGCACTATTATCCGATCGTCTCGTCGGCGCGGGCCTTCCGCGCGCTCTGGAAGCGCGCCTATCACCGTTTCTCCGACTGGCTGGGCGGCGTCGTCTACGAGGATCCCTGGCGCGCCGGCGGCCATAACGGCCTTTCCAACAGCGAGGATCCGGAAGCGCCGGAGCCGGCCTTCCCTCGGGTCCTGGCGCTGCGCAGGCTGATGGGCGAATTCGGCCTGGACGACGTCCCGATCGTGATGGCGGGCGGCGTCTGGTACCTGCGTGACTGGCAGCAGTGGATCGACAACCCGGAACTCGGGCCCATCGTCTTTCAATTCGGGACGCGCCCGCTCGTGACCACGGAAAGCCCGATCTCCGACGAGTGGAAGCGGAAGCTGCTCACGATGAAGGAAGGCGACGTGAATCTGAACCGCTTCAGCCCGACCGGCTTCTACTCGTCGGCGGTGCGGAACGCCTTCATCGAGGAGCTCGCGGCCCGCGAGCGGCGGCAGGTCGCCTACACCCTCGAGCCGATCGGTGATCACGAGCAGCTCTTCGTCGACGGCCCGCGCGGGCGGGTCTGCTATTTGACGAACGGCGACCGGGCGCGGGCCGAGGGCTGGATCGAAGAGGGCTTCACGACCGCGATGCGGACTCCCGACACGACGCTCATGTTCGTCACGAAAGAAAAGGCACGCGAGATCCGGGCCGATCAGGCGGCCTGCATGGGGTGCCTGAGCGCCTGCCGTTTCAGCAACTGGGCGACCAACCCGCGCGGCGCGACGGGCAAGAAGGCGGACCCGCGCAGCTACTGCATCCAGAAGACGCTGCAGAACATCATCCACGGCGACGACGTCGACAACCAGTTGATGTTCGCGGGGCACGGCGCCTACCGGTTCGCGCGCGATCCCTTTTACAGCAACCGGTTCGTCCCCAGCGTGCGGCAGCTGATCGAGCGTCTGCTCACCGGTGACTGACCACGCCGCCCGAGCGACGGGCCAATTGAACGGTAGGCCAATTGACTTGCCGCGCTCGCGCGGTGCGCTAGATTGCCTCCCGTGACGGACGCTTCGCCGGAAAACGAAAACCCGACGCGGGCGCTGGAGAAGCTGCGACAGGCGGGCCTGCGCCCGACTCGCCAGCGCATCGCCCTGGCGCGGCGCCTCTTCGCCGGCGGCGACCGGCACGTCACGGCCGAGCGGCTTCATTCGGAGGCGTTGGCGGACGAAACGGGCGTCTCGCTCGCGACGGTCTACAACACCTTGCGTCTGTTCGAGAAGGCCGGCCTGTTGCGCGCGCTGGTGGTGGACGCGGGGCGCTCGTTCTTCGATACCAACACCGCGCACCATCACCACTTCTTCTTCGAGGAGACCGGCGCGCTCATCGACGTGCCGGGCGACAGCGTGACCGTGGGCGCTCTGCCGCCCCCGCCGCCGGGAACGACGATCACGCGGGTCGACGTGGTCATCCGGGTGACGGGGGGATGCGCCGAAGGGGATGACGCAGGCGCGCGTTAGCCGACGGCGGCCCGGCCGGCGCTTGGCTACATTGGAATTGTTCCAATTTCATTGACGGCGCCCGCCCGCTGCGCCATACAGGCAGCGGCGGCGGTCGTTCCCCGGAACGGCCGCCTACGAGACTCATCCGACAGCCAGGGGAACAAGACCATGCCTGCATTGGGCGGAACCAAGACCGAGCAGAACCTCAAGGATGCCTTCGCCGGCGAGTCCCAGGCCAACCGGCGCTATCTCTATTTCGCGCGCAAGGCCGACGTCGAAGGCTACAACGACGTGTCCGCGATCTTCCGCTCCACGGCCGAGGGCGAAACCGGCCACGCCCACGGCCATCTCGACTTCCTTCAGGAAACGGGCGACCCGGCGACCGGAAAGCCGATCGGCGCGACGCGGGACAACCTCGCGGCGGCCGTGGCCGGCGAGACCCACGAGTACACCGACATGTATCCTGGCATGGCGCGCACCGCGCGGGACGAAGGTTTTGAAGAGATCGCCGACTGGTTCGAGACTCTGGCGAAGGCCGAGAAATCCCACGCCGGGCGCTTCCAGAAGGCGCTGAACACGCTCGACTGACGCGCCGCCGCCCGCCGACGAAAACCGCGCGGCGGGCGGCGCCTCCACCCTCGCGCGCCGGTCGAGAGCGATGGCCGGCGATCACGCGCCCGCCAGGCGGAAGGCGGCGGCGAATGCGTCGTGGATACCGGCGGAGCCGAACGCCTCGAGGTCGCTCGAGGCCGAGTTCTGACAGAGCGCGACGGTAATCCCGCTCCCCTCGTGATGCCCGGCCATGGTGACGTGGCCGCGCAGCTGGCCGATATGGCCCACGATCGCCAGATCGCCGAAGTGGGAGACCAGGGCACCGTGGCCGCAATGGGCGACGCGGGTCCCCGGATACGAGGCCGGGAGCAGCGGCGCGGCGAGGAGGTCGAGTCCGGCCCGGTCCAGGACCCGGCCGGTGAAGAGCGCGCGGAAGCCCGTCGCGAGGTCGCGCGGGGTCGTGACCAGATCACCCGCCGCTCCAATGCCGGACAAGGGGAACCAGTCCGACGATTCCTCCGGCGGCGCATCCGGATTCGCCGAATCGAAGAAATAGGCCCGGGCGAGTCGCTCGCGCGGGAAGCGCTCGTCTCCGCCGCTCCAGGTATCCCGCATTCCCGCCGGCTCGAAGACCTCGCGCCGCAGCCAGCTGGAGAGCGTTTCGCCACGCTCCCGCGCGACGATCTCGCCGGCGAGCACGTAGCCGGTGTTGGAATAGGCGAATTCCTGGCCGGGGGCGCGCTGTTCGGAGCCAGCCAGGGCGAAGTCGACGATCCGCCGAGGCGTCCAGTCGTCGGCCGCGCGCTTCGGCATGAACGCCTCGTATTCCGGCAAGCCGCTCCGGTGGTTGAGCAGGTGCCGGACTCGTATCTCCGCCGCGCGCGGCAGGGTCGGGAACCACCCTTCGATCGTCCGATCCAGGGAAATCCGGCCCTCGGCCACCAGCGCCAGCACGGCCGCCGCCGTGAACGTCTTCTTGGTGCTGGCTGTCCTGAACAGGTGCCCTGGCGTGAGCCGGCTCGCCGTCTCTCGGTCGGCGTATCCGGCGGTGGCCGTCGCCATGACCCGGCCCGGCCGGGCGATGGCGAGTGAGGCGCCGACCACGCCGCGCCCGACATGGTCGTTCAACAATTCGCCGAGGCGCGACGGGAGCGCGTCGCCATCCGGTCTGCGCACGACATCCTCCGGGCCGCCCGAGGCGCGCGAGGGTAACACGTATCGGCGCAGGTCTTTCGCGCCCTCCGCACGAAGCGCGGGAGGAAGGAAAGAGCCGAGACTCCGCACAAGAGAAATCCGGGCTATCATCGCCCGCCTTGTCGGATGCGGGGAGCGGCCGGTGACCCATGTCGGCGAAGCGCTGGCGCGTAAGGAAGACGACCGATTCCTGACCGGGCGCGGCCGGTTCGTCGACGACGTGCGCCTGCCTGGCGCGGCGCATGCGGCCTTCGTGCGCAGCCCTCACGCCCATGCCCGCATCGGTGCAGTCTCCGTCGCGCGTGCGCGAGCCATGCCGGGCGTGCTCGCCGTCCTCACCGGCCCCGACTGGTACCGCGCAGGCGGCGGCGACACCGCCGTCCTGTGGGACGTCGCCTCCCACGACGGCGCGCCGATGGCCACCGCTCCCCGGCCGGTGCTGACCGCCGGCACGGCGCGGCATGTCGGCGATACGGTGGCGCTCGTCGTCGCCGAAGACCGGGACGTCGCGCTCGATGCCGCGGCGGCGGTCGAGATCGCGTGGGAGCCGCTTGCGGCGGTGACGGACACGGCGGCGGCGGTTGCGGCGGAAGCGCCGCTGGTACACGAGCGCTTCCCGAGCAACGCCTCCTACGACTGGCGGATCGGCGACCGGGCGGCGGTCGACGCCGCAATGACCGCCGCCGCGCACGTCGCCGCGCTGCGGCTCGGCAACAACCGCCTCGCTCCCAACGCCATCGAGCCGCGCGCCGTCATCGGGGAATACGATCACGGCCGGGGCCGCTATACGCTCTGGACGACCACCCAGAACCCGCATCTGGTCCGCCAGTGGCTCGCGCGCGATACCCTGCGCGCGCCCGAGCAGGACATCCGGGTGATCGCGCCCGACGTGGGCGGCGGCTTCGGCCAGAAGACCTACCATTACCCGGAGGAGGCGAGCGTTCTCTGGGCCTCGAAGCTGGTGGGCCGGCCGGTGCGCTGGACCGCGACTCGCGCCGAGACCCTCCTCGTCGACATCCATGCCCGCGACCACGTGACCGAGGCGCGCATGGCGTTCGACGGCGACGGCCGGGTCACCGCGGTCGAGGCGGACACCATCGCCAATCTCGGGGCCTATCAGAGCCAGTTCGGCGCGGCGATCCCGTCGATCTTCTACGGCGGGATGCTCTCCGGCCAATACGCGATCCCGGCGGTCCACTGCCGGGTGCGCGGCGTGTACACCCACACCACGCCGGTCGACGCCTATCGCGGCGCCGGCAATCCGGAGATCACCTACGTGCTCGAGCGCTTGTTCGAGAACGGCGCCCGCGCACTCGGGCGCGACGTGGTCGAGACGCGCGCCCGGAATCTCGTCCCCGCCGCCGGGATGCCTTACGCCAACGCGGCCGGCGTCACCTACGACACGGGTGATTTCCCGGCCGTGCTGGACAAGGCGCGACGCCTCGCGCGACTCGGGGAGCTCCGGGCGGAGCAACGCCGGCTCCGCCGGGATGGCATCCTGATGGGGGTCGGTTTCGCCGCCTTCGTCCGCTCGGGCGGTGCCGGGCCGAGCCGGCTGGCGGCGGCCCTCGGCAGCCGCGTGGGACTGTGGGACGTGGCCACCGTGCGGGTCCACCCAGGCGGCAAGATCACCGTGCTCTGCGGCAGCCACAGCCACGGCCAGTCGCACGCCACCACCTACGCGCAGATCGTCGCCGACCGCTTCGGCTGCGCCCTCGACGACATCGACGTCGTCGAGGGCGACACGGACCGCATCCCGCACGGCCTCGGCACCTGGGCCTCGCGCTCGATCACCGTGGTCGGGACCGCCCTGGCCCTGGCCTCCGACCGGATCGTCGACAAGGGCCGAAGGCTCGCCGCCCACCTCCTGGAATGCGCCGAGGGCGACGTCGACTTTCGCGGCGGCGCCTATGCCGTGCGCGGCACGGACCGGCGGATGTCGTTCACCGAGATCGCCGACATGGCCTATCGCGGCGCGAACTATCCGGAGGGCTTTGAGCTCGGGCTCGAGGAGGCCGCGTTCCACGACCCGGAGGATTTCAACTATCCCTACGGGACCCATGTCGCGACCGTCGTCGTCGACCCGGACACCGGCCAAGTGCAGTTGACCGGCTATTACTCGGTCGAGGACGCGGGCCTGGTGATCAACCCGCTGGTGGTGGACGGCCAGCGCCACGGGGCGGCGGCGCAGGGCATCGGGCAGGCGTTGTTCGAGCAGGTGCGCTACGACGGCCCGTCCGGACAGCTTCTCACCGGCTCCTTCATGGACTACGCCATGCCGCGCGCCGACGACCTCCCGGCTTTCGCCCTCGACGGGCATGTGACCCCGACCGGGACCAACCCGCTCGGAGTCAAGGGCGTCGGCGAGCTCGGCACGTCCGGCCCGCCGGCGGCCATCGGCAATGCCGTGGTCGACGCGCTCTGGCACCTGGGCGTCCGCCACGTCGAGATGCCGTTCACCCCGGAGCGCGTCTGGCGCGCGCTCCGCGCCGCCGGGTAATTTGGGTTCCGAGCTGGGATGGCGCTTGTTCCTGCGTATTTTCTCCGCGCTTCAGGGGGAGAGGGGTAAGATGAACAGAGTTTTTTTGTTCTCTCTAGTTGTTCTCACTGCTTATTTAGGCGCGACTCCGGCTTATAGTTGCAACGAGGATTTTATTCGGACTCCCCGACCATTCATGGGAAAGCATGGAGAGATATTCCAGCTGGGAGATGGTAGTATTTGGCAGGTCAAACATGCGTATGAGTACTTGTATGAGTACAATCCCAGCGTTATAATATGCCCCAGCATAAACAAGTTGATTGTTGGAGACGTGCAGATTGATGTCGTTCCTCTTTCTCAAGGAAACGGTCAACAAGATAGGATGGTAATCGAATCCAAGATTGATGGCACGTTTGAAGGGTGGCGCGGGGACACTATAGTCAAGCTCACTAACGGACAGATATGGCAGCAGGCGGAGTATTATTATAGTTATCGCTTTGCCTATCGACGGCTTGATGTTCTCATCTACCAAACTGACGGTGGGTACAAGATGAAGGTCGAAGGTGATGATCGATCAGTCAGAGTCATTCGGCTCAGGTAATTTGATCCGCCATTGAGCCACACGGTTTCGACCGGGGTCTACTGGGCATGCCTCCGATCGATGCTCGAAAACCTGTCGCCGGCGGAGGATTCAGGCGAGTTCGGAGTGTTGTCAGGGCAGCGCGCCGCGCTCCTTGGGACGGCGAAGCCGACGGACCATCGCCATGAAGCGAGCCGGGCCAACGCCCGGCAAAGTCTTCGCAGACAACCCCGGTACAGACTGTGCTCCCGGCACAGGCCACGGAGAGCCCAACCACAAGGCCGACACGAAACAACTTGAAGACAAAGGAGAGGGCGCGCCGCATTGACTCGATCGGGGCCGCGGCCTAGGTTCTGCCGGCCGCCGGTGGCCGCGCTGAGGGGCCGGCTTCCCGCAAGGCGTGCGCCGGCGGCTCCGTCTTCCACACGGGAGTCGATCATGTTCGACAGCCTGTCCGGCAGGCTGGGCCAAGTTTTCGACGGGCTGACGCGGCGCGGCGCGTTGGGCGAGGCCGAGGTGGCGAAGGCGATGCGCGACGTGCGCATCGCGCTGCTCGAGGCCGACGTCGCCCTGCCGGTGGTCAAGGACTTCACCGCCCGGGTCGCGGAAGAGGCGGTCGGCGCGACGGTGTTGAAGAGCGTCGCCCCCGGCCAGCAGGTCGTCAAGATCGTCAACGACCGCCTGGTCGAGATGCTGGGCGGGACGACCGCCGAGATCGACATCGCCGCTGCTCCGCCGGCCGCCGTGCTCATGGTCGGCCTCCAGGGCTCCGGCAAGACGACCACCACCGCCAAGCTCGGGCGCTTCCTGAGCCACAGTCGGCGGAAGCGCGTCCTCATGGCGTCCCTCGACACGCGCCGGCCCGCCGCGATGGAGCAACTCTCCATCCTCGGCGGGCAGGCGGCGGTGGACGTCCTGCCCGTCGCCGCCGGGCAGGACGCGGTGGCGATCGCCCGGCGGGCCATGAAGACCGGCGCGCGGGAGGGCTATGACGTCGTCCTGCTCGACACCGCCGGACGCACGCATGCGGACGAGGCGCTGATGGCCGAGGCGGAAGCGGTGCGCGACGCCTGCCGCCCGGCGGAAACCTTGCTCGTCGCCGACGCCCTCACCGGCCAGGACGCAGTCAACGTGGCGCGCGCCTTCGACGAGCGGGTCGGCCTCAGCGGGATCGCCCTGACCCGGGTCGACGGCGACGGTCGGGGCGGGGCCGCGCTCAGCATGCGCGCCGTGACCGGGCGCCCGATCAAGCTGATCGGCACGGGCGAGGGGCTCGACGCGATCGAGCCCTTCCACCCGGACAGGATCGCCTCGCGCATCCTCGGCATGGGCGACGTGGTCTCTCTGGTCGAGAAGGCGCAGGAAAGCATCGACCGGAAGGAAGCCGCGGTACTCGCCCGCAAGGCCCGAAAGGGAGGCTTCGACCTCGACGACCTTTCCCGGCAGATCGATCAGATGCGCCGGATGGGCGGCATGGAAGGCCTGCTCGGGATGCTGCCGGGAGTCGGCAGGGTCAAGAAGCAGCTCGCAGACGCCAATGTCGACCTCGCCGTGCTCGACCGCAATCAGGCGATCATCGGCTCCATGACCCCGGCGGAGCGGCGCAACCCGAAACTGCTGAACGGCTCGCGCAAGCGGCGGATCGCCGGCGGCTCGGGGACCTCCGTGCAGGACGTCAATCGTCTGCTTAAACAGGTCAAACAGATGAACGTCATGATGAAGCGGGCCGGCAAGCTCGGCGAGAAGGGCCTCGCGCGGGCCGGGATGCCGGGCCTCGCGCTGCCCCGCTGACGAGGAGAACGAAATGTCTCTGAAAATCCGCCTGTCTCGCGCCGGTGCCAAGAAACGCCCGTTCTACCGGGTCGTCGTGGCCGACAGCCGCGGCCCGCGCGATGGCCGCTTTCTGGAACGGCTCGGGACCTACGACCCGATGCTTGCCAGGGATCATCCCGAGCGCGTGCGCCTCGACGCCGCGCGCATCCGCCACTGGCTCGAGGTGGGCGCCCGCCCGTCGGAGCGGGTGGCCCGCTTCCTCGGCGCGGCGGAGATCACCCCGATGCCGCCGCGGCGGAACAACCCGAACAAGGGCAAGCCCAAGGCGCGGGCGCTGGAACGCCGGGCGGTGCGGGAGGAGAAGGCCGGGGCGTCAGCGGACTCCCCGCCCGCGCCCGCCGGCGGCGACGGCGATGCCGGCACGGAAGGTTCGGCCCGGGCCGAAGGCTGACGCGCCCGGCGCCGCGGCGCGGGGGGCGGAACCGGGGGCGCGAACGGTCTGCCTCGGGCGGATCGTCGGCGCCCATGGCGTCCGCGGCGCGGTGCGCATCAAGAGCTACACCGCCGAGCCGGACGGCCTTGCCGCCTATGGCCCCCTGAGCACCCGCGACGGCGCGCGGCGTTTCGCGATCGCCGTGACGGGCCGCGCCAAGGGCGCCCTGCTCGCCCGCATCGAGGGCGTCGAGGACCGCGACGGCGCCGAGGCGCTGCGCGGCACGGAACTCCACATCGCCCGCGCGGCGCTGCCGCCGCCCGACGACGACGAGTACTACCACGTCGATCTCATCGGCTTGCGGGCGGAGACCGAAGACGGCGCCGCCTTCGGCCGCGTCGACGCGATCCACGACCACGGCGCGGGCGACATCGTCGAAATCCGGCGGCCCGACGGCCCCTCGGTCTTCCTGCCGTTCACCCGCGCACATGTGCCGACCGTCGATATCGGCGCCGGGCGCATGGTGATCGCCCCGCCGGAGGAGGCCGCGTAATGGCCGCCCCGCCCGCGCCGTCCGTCTGGCTGGCGCAGGTCCTCACGCTTTACCCGGAGGTCTTCCCCGGGCCGCTCGGCGTTTCCCTCGCCGGGCGCGCCCGCGCCGCGGGCCTCTGGCGGCTGGAAACGGTGGACATTCGCGCCTTCGCGCGCGATAAACGCGGCTCCGTCGACGACCAGCCGTTCGGCGGCGGCCCGGGCATGGTCATGCGCCCCGACGTCCTGGCCGCCGCGATCGACTCGGCCCGTCGGGGTTCCGCGTGTGCGCCGCTGGCCGTCCTTTCGCCGCGCGGCGCGCCGTTGACGCAGGAGAGGGTGAAGGAACTGGCGGGCGGCCGCGGCATCGTGCTGGTGTGCGGCCGTTTCGAAGGGGTCGATCAGCGGGTTCTGGAGAGCCGCGGCGCCGCCGAGATCAGCGTGGGCGACTACGTCCTCTCGGGCGGCGAGATCGCGGCGATGGCGCTGATCGACGCCTGCGTGCGGCTGCTGCCCGGCGTGGTCGGCCGCGGATCGTCGCTGGCCGAGGAGAGCTTCGAGGAAGACCTGCTGGAATATCCGCACTACACGCGCCCGCGCCTGTTCGAGGGCCGCGCAGTGCCCGAGGTCCTGCTTTCGGGCGACCACGCGGCGATCGGCGCTTGGCGCAGGGAGCAGGCGGAACGGCTGACCAGGGCCCGACGCGCCGATCTCTGGGCGCGGCACCGGGCACGGCGGCCATAGAGCGGCCATGGAATCGCGAGGGTGATGCCGTGAACACGATCGAGAGACTGAACGCCGAGGCCGTGGCGAGGCTGGAGGCGGAGCGGGAAGTCCCGGAATTCGGCCCGGGCGACACGCTGCGCGTCCATGTCAAGGTGGTGGAAGGCTCGCGCGAGCGGGTGCAGGTGTTCGAGGGCGTCTGCATCGCCCGCAAGAACCGCAGCCTCAATTCTTCCTTCACCGTTCGCAAGATCTCCTACGGCGAGGGGGTCGAGCGCGTTTTCCCGCTGCACTCGCCGCGGATCGCCCGGATCGAGGTGATGAAACGCGGCGCCGTGCGGCGGGCCAAGCTCTATTACCTGCGCGGCCGGCGGGGCAAGGCGGCGCGCATCGCCGAAAAGCGCGACGACCGCGGCGCGCGCAAGGCCGCGGCGCGCGCCGACGCGGACGACTGAGGGTTCGCGTCGCGCCCCACGGACGGCGCGCGCGGAGGAGGGAACGATGGCCGGTCCCAGGACGCTCTTCGACAAGATCTGGGAGAGCCACGTGGTGGCCGAGAACGACGACGGCACCGCGCTGCTCTACATCGACAAGCACCTGATCCATGAGGTGACGAGCTGGCTCGGCTTCGAGCGCATGGCCGAGGACGGGCGCGCGGTGCGCCGCCCGGACGCGACCCTCGCCGTCCCCGATCACGCGATCCCGACCAGGGACCGCGCGGCCGGCATCGCGGACCCGCTGGCGCGCGCCCAGGTCGAGGCGCTGGTCGCGAATTGCGCACGGTTCGGGGTGCCGCTGATCCCGCTGGCCGACGCGCGGCAGGGCATCGTCCACATCATCGGCCCGGAGCAGGGGCTGACCCAGCCGGGGGCGACGCTGGTCTGCGGCGACAGCCATACTGCGACCCACGGGGCCTTCGGCTGCCTCGCCTTCGGCATCGGCTCCAGCGAGGTCGAGCACGTGCTGGCGACCCAGACCCTGAGCCAGAAGCGCCCGCGCAACATGCGCATTGCGGTGGAGGGCGACCTTCCGTTCGGCGTCACGGCCAAGGACATGATCCTCGCGATCATCGGCGTCATCGGGACGGCCGGCGGCACCGGGCACGTGGTCGAATATGTCGGGCCGGCGATCCGCGCCCTCTCGATGGAAGGCCGGATGACGGTCTGCAACATGACCATCGAGGGCGGCGCCAGGGCCGGTCTCATCGCCCCCGACGAGACCACCTTCGCCTATCTCGAAGGGCGGCCGATGGCGCCCCGGGGCGGCGACTGGCAGGCCGCCGTCGCCCACTGGAAGACCCTGCCCTCGGACGAGGGCGCCGGCTACGACAAGGAGGAGACGATCGACGCGCGCCGCGTCGCGCCGCAGATCACCTGGGGCACCAGCCCCGAGGACGTGATTCCGGTGACCGGCCGCACGCCCGACCCGTCCGCCGCGCCGGACGAGACCCGGCGCGCGGCCATCGCCCAGGCCCTCGACTACATGGACCTGAAGCCCGGAGCGCCGATCGAGGGCGTCGCGGTGGACCGCGTCTTCATCGGCTCCTGCACCAACGGGCGGATCGAGGATCTGCGCGCCGCCGCCGCCGTCGCCCGGGGACGGCAGGTGCCGGAGGGCGTCGGCGCGATGGTGGTGCCCGGCTCCGGCCTCGTGAAGCGCCAGGCCGAGGACGAGGGCCTCGACCGCGTCTTCCTCGAGGCGGGCTTCGAGTGGCGCGCGCCGGGCTGCTCGATGTGCATCGCCATGAACGACGACAGGCTGGCGCCCGGCGAACGCTGCGCCTCGACCTCGAACCGCAACTTCAAGGGCCGCCAGGGCCGCGGCGGGCGCACCCATCTGGTGAGCCCGGCGATGGCCGCCGCCGCCGCCGTCAGCGGGCGCTTCGTCGACGTCCGGGAACTCGTGTCGTAGGAGGCGCGGATGCGCAGCTTCACCACCCTTTCGGGGCCGGCCGCGCCGCTGCCGACGATCAACCTCGACACCGATCAGATCATCCCCAAGCAGTACCTCACCGCGATCACCCGCGCCGGGCTCGGCAAGGGCCTCCTCCACGATTTCCGCTACGACATGGAGGACCGGGAGAACCCCGATTTCGTGCTCAACCGGGCGCCCTGGCGCGACGCCCGCATCCTCGTCGCGGGCGCGAATTTCGGCTGCGGCTCGAGCCGCGAGCACGCCCCCTGGGCGCTCGAGGATTTCGGCATCCGCTGCGTCGTCGCGCCGAGCTTCGCCGACATCTTCTTCAACAACTGCATGAAGAACGGGATCCTGCTGATCGCCGCGCCCGCTCGCGACGTGGACAGGCTGATGGCCGACGCCGGCGCCCCCGCGACCTGCAGGATGACGGTGGACCTCGAAGCCCAGACGATCGCCCGGTCGAACGGCGATGCCATCGGCTTCGCGATCGAGCCGTTCCGCAAGCGTCGGCTTCTGACCGGGCTCGACGACATCGGCATCACGATGGGGAAGGCGGCCGCGATCGACGCCTTCGAGGCCCGGCAGAGGGTCGCCCAACCGTGGCTCTACGGGCGGGGCGCCCCATGAGCGCCGGCCGGCGGGTCCTGGTCCTCGCCGGGGACGGCATCGGGCCCGAGGTGATGCGCCAGGTCGAGCGGGTCATGGAATGGCTGGCGGCGCGGCGCTCCCTCTCCTTCGACGTGAGCGCGGGTCTGGTCGGCGGCGCCTCCTGCGACGCCCACGGCACGCCGCTCACCGACGAGACGCTTGCCGACGCGCTCGCCGCCGACGCGGTGCTTTTCGGCGCGGTCGGCGGCCCCCGATGGGACCACGTGGCGCGGAGCGCGCGGCCGGAAATGGGCATCCTGCGCCTGCGCAAGGAGATGGACCTCTACGCCAACCTGCGGCCGGCGCTGGTCTTCGACCCCCTGGTCGAGGCCTCGACCCTCAAGGCGGAGGTGGTCCGCGGCCTCGACCTGATGATCGTGCGCGAGCTGACGGGCGGCATCTATTTCGGCGAGCCGCGCGGCGCCGAGACGCTGCCGGACGGAACGCGGCGGGCCTTCGACACCGAGGTCTACAGCGCGCCGGAGATCCACCGGGTCTGCCGCGTCGGTTTCGAGCTCGCGCGCAAACGCGGCAACAAGGTGCATTCGGTCGAGAAGGCGAACGTGATGGAATCGGGCAAGTTCTGGCGCGACGAGGTGACGGCCCTTCACGCCGCCGACTACGCCGACGTGGCGTTGCACCACATGTACGCCGACAACTGCGCGATGCAGCTCGTCCGCCGGCCCGGGCAGTTCGACGTCATCGTCACCAACAACCTGTTCGGCGACCTTCTGAGCGATTGCGCGGCGATGTTGACGGGCTCGCTCGGGATGCTGCCCTCGGCCTCGCTCGGGCGCCCGACGAGAGCGGGCGGCGCAAGGCGCTCTACGAGCCGGTGCACGGCTCGGCTCCGGACATCGCCGGCAGCGATGCGGCGAACCCGATCGCGGCGCTCCTCAGCTTCACGATGATGCTGCGTCATTCGTTCGACGAGGCGGAGAACGCCGCCCTCGTGGAGCGCGCCGTGGGCGCCGTGCTGGCGGCGGGCGCGCGCACCGCCGACATCGCCGGGGAGGGGGAGGAAGCGGTCTCGACCGCCGCCATGGGCGCTGCCGTCCTGGGCGCCCTCGACAGGCTCGCGGCCTGACGGCGGGGGCGGGCCGTGGGCTATCGTGTCGCGGTCGTCGGCGCTACGGGGAACGTCGGGCGCCGGCTTCTCGCCGTGCTCGCCGAGCGGGCGTTTCCCGCCGACGAGGTCATCGCCCTCGCTTCGCGGGATTCCATCGGCAAGGAGGTCTCCTTCGGCGAGGACGTCACGCTCGCGGTGCGCGACTTGGCGGCGTTCGACTTCGCGGGAATCGACATCGGCCTGTTCTCGCCCGGCTCGGCCGTCTCCAAGGTCCACGCGCCGCGCGCGGCCGACGCCGGCTGCGTCGTCATCGACAACAGTTCGCAGTTCCGCATGGACGAGGAGGTGCCGCTGGTGGTGCCGGAGGTGAACGCCGAGGCGCTCGCCGGCTACCGGGCGCGGAACATCGTCGCCAACCCGAACTGCTCGACCATCCAGATGGTGCTCGCCCTCAAGCCGCTGCACGACCGCGCGCGGATCAAGCGCGTCGTCGTCGCCACCTACCAATCGACCTCCGGCGCCGGCAAGAAGGCGATGGACGAGCTGTTCGACCACACCCGCGCGATCTACATGAACCGGCGCGAGGAGCCGCGCGCCTTCGGCAAGACCATCGCCTTCAACGTCGTGCCCCAGATCGGCGACTTCCTCGCCGACGGCTCCACCGGGGAAGAGGCCAAGATGGCGCGGGAGACGCGGAAGATCCTGGGCCCGGAGATCGCGGTCGGCGCGACCTGCGTGCGCGTGCCGACCTTCATCGGCCACGGCGAGGCGATGAACGTCGAGTTCCACGACCCGCTCGGCGAGGAGGAAGCGCGGGAAGCGCTGGCCGGCGCTCCCGGCGTCGTCGTCGTCGACCGGCCGGTGGACGGCGGCTACGCGACGCCGATCGACTGCGCCGGCGAGGACGCGACCTTCGTCTCCCGTGTCCGCCGCGACCCGACGGTCGAACACGGCCTCGCCCTCTGGATCGTCTCCGACAACCTGCGCAAGGGCGCCGCCCTCAACGCCGTCCAGATCGCCGAGAACCTGATCCGCGACCACATGGCGCGCGCCTGATCCCGGCCCGCTCCCGGTGCGCGGGCCGTCAGAGGTCCAGTTCGGTCACCTTGTCGGCGTGGGCCTGGATGAAGGCGAGGCGGGATTCGGGGCGGCGGCCCATGAGGTCCTCGACCCGTCGCGCCACGGCCGTGGCCGCCGCCGGATCTATCCCGACGCACAACAGCGTGCGCCGGGCCGGGTCCATGGTGGTTTCCTTGAGCTGGGCCGGCGGCATTTCGCCCAGGCCCTTGAAGCGGCCGATCTCGACCTTGCCGGCGCCCTTGAAGACGGTCGCGAGGAGGCGGTCGCGGTCGGCGTCGTCGCGGGCGTAACGGGTGGTGGCGCCGCGGGCGAGGCGGTAGAGCGGCGGTTGCGCCAGGAACAGGTGGCCGCCGTCGATCAGGCCGGGGATCTCGCGGTAGAAGAAGGTCATGAGCAGGGCGGCGATATGGGCGCCGTCCACGTCCGCGTCGGTCATGATGATGACGCGCTCGTAGCGGAGCGCCGCCGCGTCGAAGCGCCCGCCGGTGCCGCAGCCCAGGGCCTGGACCAGATCGTCGAGCTCCTTGTTGCCGCGCAGCTTGTCGGCGCTGGCGCTAGCGACGTTGAGGATCTTGCCGCGCAGCGGCAGCACCGCCTGGGTCTCGCGGGCGCGCGCCTGTTTGGCGGAGCCGCCCGCCGAATCCCCCTCGACCAGGAAGATCTCGGTGCCGCCCGCGGCCTCGCGCGCGCAATCGGCGAGCTTGCCCGGCAGCCGCGTCTTGCGGGCCGCCCGCTTGCGTGCGACCTCGCGATCCTTCTTGCGCTTGAGCCGCTCCTCCATGCGCTCGACGACGCGGGCGAGCAACAGGTTGGCGGCGCCCGGATCGGCCGAAAGCCAGTGGTCGAAATGGTCGCCGAGCGCGTTCTCCACCAGGCGCCCGGCCTCGGGCGAGGTCAGCCGCTCCTTCGTCTGTCCCTGGAACTGCGGCTCGCGCAGGAACACGGAGAGGAGGGCGCAGGCGCCGCCGAGCGCGTCGTCCGCGGCGATCTGGCCCGCCCGCCTGTTGCCGACGAGCGCGCCATAGGCCCGCAAGCCGCGAACCAGGGCGGCGCGCATCCCCGCCTCGTGGGTGCCGCCCTCGCCCGTCGGCACGGTGTTGCAGTGCGAGGCGACGAAGCCTTCCCCGTCCTCCGGCCAGGCGAGCGCCCATTCGATCCGCCCGGCGCCGTCGGCGAGCATGCCGCTTCCGGCGAACGGCGCCGGAGTCACCGCGTGGCGCTTGCCCAGGACGGCGCCCAGATAGTCGGACAGGCCGCCCGGATAGTGCAGGACGGCCTTCTCCGGCACCGCGCCGGCGCCGCCGAGCAGGGCCGCGTCGCAGGACCAGCGAATCTCGATGCCGCGATGGAGGTAGGCGCGGGTGCGCGCCATTTCGTAGAGCGGCGCCGGGGAGAAACGGCGGTCGGCGCCGAAGATTTCGGGATCGGGGCGGAAGCGGACCAGAGTGCCCCGCCGGTTCCGCGCTTCACCGGCGTCCTCCAGCGGGCCGGTGGGCCGGCCGCGGGCGTAAGGCTGCCGCCAGAGGCGCCGGTCGCGCGCCACCTCGACGACGAGCGATTCGGACAGCGCGTTGACCACCGAGAGACCCACCCCGTGAAGGCCGCCGGAGGTCGCGTACACCTTGTCGCCGAACTTGCCGCCGGAATGGAGCGTCGTCAGGATCACTTCGAGCGCGGACAGGTTCGCGTATCCGGGATGCGGGTCGACGGGGATGCCCCGGCCGTTGTCCGCGACCGAGGCCGTTCCGTCCTCGTGCAGCGCCAGTTCGATGCGGCTGGCGTGGCCGGCGAGCGCCTCGTCCATCGCGTTGTCGACCAGCTCCACGAGGAGATGATGCAACGCCCGCCGGTCGGTGCCGCCGACATACATGCCCGGCCGCCGCCGCACCGGCTCGAGGCCTTCCAGGACCTCGATGTCGCGCGCGGTGTAGCCGTTGCCCCGCTCCCCCGTCGAATCCCGCGGCGCCGTGCGCTTCTCTGTCGAATCCCGCGGCGCCGGCGCGCGGCCGGCGCGGGCGGCCTTGCGTTTCGCGCCGTGCGCGGGCGCCGCCGGGCGGTCGAACAGGTCGGGGGAATCGGCCATGCGGCTCGGGCGGTGCGTTGAACCTGCGGCGGGGCCGGGACTATGATAGGGGAGGTGGCGGTGCATTCCAACGACATTCCGACATATCGTGGGTATTCGGCGGTGACCCCCAACAGATTGTCGTCCCCGACCGGCGTCTCCGCCCGCGGCGGTGCGCCCGCCCGCGGGGGAGGGCCGGCGTGACCGCGGCGTTGCGCGCCGCCGGTGCGCGCCATCTGATCCAGGGCGAGCTGCTCCTGGACGTCGTGCCCGCCGCCGAGGGGCCGGTCTTCGTCCGCGCCGCCGGCGCCGAAATCTTCGATTCCGAGGGCAAGGCGTATCTCGACTTCAATTCCGGGCAGATGTGCGCGGCGCTCGGCCACAACAACCCGCGGGTCACGGCGGCGGTGCGGGAGGGGCTGGACATCCTGACCCACGCCAGTTCCGTCTATTTCAACGAGCCGCAGCTCCGCCTCGCCGCCCGCCTGGCGGAAACCTTCGACGCCCCGCTCGCCCGCTCGCTCTTCATCCAGTCCGGCGCCGATTCCAACGAGGCGGCGGTGCTCTTCGCCCGGCGGGCGACCGGCCGGCACGGCGTCGGCGCGCTCGATCTGGGCTTCCACGGCTATACCGACGCGACCCGCGCCATGAGCTTCGCGGCCGCCGCCCGCGGCCACGGGCCGACGATCCCGGACGTCCACGCGATTCCCACGCCCTGCGCCTACCGCTCGCCGGTCGGGACCGAGGACGCCGACTGGTGGGCGCCGCTGCTGGCGATAAGCTTCGACCTGCTCGACCGCGAATGCCCCGGCGACCTCGCCGCCGTCGTCGTCGAGCCGGTGGTCAGCGCCGGCGGCGTGATCGAGATGCCGCCGGGTTATCTCGCGGCGCTGAAGGCGGGCCTCGCCGAGCGCGACGCGCTTCTGATCCTGGACGAGGCGCAGACCGGGCTCGGCAAGCTCGGCACGCTGTACGGCTATCAGCAACACGACGTGGTGCCGGACGTCATGACGCTCTCCAAGCATTTCGGCGGCGGGCTGCCGATCAGCGCCATGGTGACGACGGACGCGGTGGCCGAGCGCGCCCTCGCGGGCGGCCTCACCTTCGGCCATTCCCATTCCTCCGACCCCATCGCCTGCACCGCCGGCCTCGCCAGCCTGGAGGAGATCCTGGCCCGGGATCTGCCGGCGCGGGCGGGCGCCATCGGCGAACGCTGGCGGGCGCGCATGGCGGCTCTGCGGCAGCGCTTCCCCGCCATCGGCGACGTGCGCGGGCGCGGCTGCCTCCAGGGCGTCGAACTGGTGCGCGACCGCGCCGGCAAGGAGCCTGCGCCCGACCTCGCGCGGGACGTCTATCGCGACTGCCTGGCCCAGGGCCTGCTCTTCTCGGTGCGCGGCCGGCATCGCAACGTGCTTCGCTTCGTGCCGCCGTTCTGCACGAGCGACGCCGAACTCGACCGCGCCGCCGGCATCGTGGAGCGCGCGCTCGCGCGCCGCGCATGAGCCGCCCCGCCGCCGGGCTCGCCCTCCTCGTCCTTTGCGGCGCCGCGGTGCTGGCGCTGAGCAACGGGCTGCGCATCACCTTCGGCCTCTTCGGCACGCCGATGAGCCTCGATCTCGCGGTCTCGCGCGAGGTGTTCGCGCTCGCCATCGCCATCCAGAGCATCGTCTGGGGGGTCAGCCAGCCCGTCTTCGGCGCCCTCGCCGACCGCCACGGCGCGAGCCGCATCGTCGCCCTGGGGGCGGTCGTCTACATGGGCGGCCTGGCCTGGATGGCGTCGGCGGAGAGCGCGCTCGGGCTGCATATGGGCGCCGGCGTGCTGGTCGGCCTCGGCATCAGCGCCACCGGCTTCGCGGTCGTGCTGGGCGCGGTCGGGCGCGCGGTGCCGCCCGAACGGCGCAGCATGGCGCTGGGCATCGCCGCCGCCGGCGGGTCGTTCGGGCAGTTCGTCTTCGCGCCGCTGGGCGGCGCCCTGCTGGGCGGCTTCGGCTGGTCGGCGGCGCTGCTGATCTACGTCGCCCTCGCCGCGCTGATGGTGCCGTGCCTGGTCGGGATGCGCGGCCACCACGCCCCGCCGGAGGGGGAGGCCCAGACCTTGCGCGAGGCCCTGGCGGAGGCGCGCGCCCATGGCGGCTTCTGGCTCCTCTGCGGCGGCTTCTTCGTCTGCGGCTTCCACGTCTATTTCATCGCGACCCATCTGCCGCCGTTCCTGACGGACGCGGGGCTTTCGCCGATGCTGGGCGCGACCGCCCTCGGCGTGATCGGCCTCGGCAACGTCGTCGGCACCTTCGCCGCCGGCTGGCTGGGCGGGCGTCATCGCAAGAAGCACGTGCTCTCGCTGTTCTATCTGGCCCGCGCGCTGGTCATCGGCGGCTTCGTCGTGGCGCCGCTGAACGAGACGAGCGTGCTCGTCTTCGCCGCCCTGATCGGGCTGCTGTGGCTCGGGACGGTGCCGCTCACCAGCGGCCTCGTCGCCCAGATTTTCGGCCCGCGCTATCTGGGCGCGCTGTTCGGCATCGTCTTCCTGAGCCACCAGGTGGGCGCCTTCCTGGGCGCGTGGCTCGGCGGCTTCGTGTTCGACCTGACGGGCGCCTACGACGCGGTCTGGCTCACGGCCTGCGGCTTGGGGGTGCTGGCGGCGGCGCTGCACTGGCCGATCGCCGACGCGCCGCTCGCGCGCCCCGCCCGCCCGCCCGCGCCGGCCTGAACGGGCCGATGGTCGTCTCGCCGGCGGCTTTCGGCACCTGCTTTTCCGTGACCGGCGCGCAATCGGACCGCGTCGCCCGCGGGCCGAAAGCGCCGAGAAGACACCGGACTTCGTTGGCGAAATTTCGTGTGCAAGCGGGACGAGAATTGCGGGGGCGGGGGCGACCCGGCCTGGGGGAGAGAGGCGCAGGATGGAAAACGGGAAAACCGGTTTCGCAAGCCGGGCGCGCGGCGCCCTGGTCGGGCTCGCGACGGGCAACTTGTTGGGGATACGCCATGAAGGGAGAAGTCGGGAACAGATCGCGCAACTCTATCCCGACGGCGTGCATGCGATCGAGGCGAGCAACGGATGGCCCGACGACGACGATCTGGGACAGGCCATCGTCATCGCCGAGGCGGCGGCCGAGGGGCCTCTGCAACTCGACGATCTGGCGCGAAGGTTCTGGTATTGGGGAGAAGTCAACGGCGCCGGAATGGGCGGTCTGACCCGCGACGCTCTCACCTGTTTCGGCGGCTATGAACCTCAGCGCCTCGCCCGCAATCGGTGGCGGGGAAGAGCCCGGAAGCCGAGCGGCGTGAGCGTGACCGACGCTTCACGCAAGGCCTGGGCGGGGTCGCGCGCCGGCAACGGGGCGATCATGCGCTGCGCTCCCATCGCGGTGCGATGGGCCTCGGAGCCGGAGCAGATTGTACGGGAAAGCATCGTCAGCGCCGTGCCGACCCATTGGGACCCGCGTTGCGGCTGGTCGTGTGCGTTGGCGAACCTGGTGATCGCAGGGGCTCTGCGCGGGGAGGAATTGGGCGGGCGTGCGTTGATGGAACAGGCGCAGGGCGGCGTAGAAGCGTCGGTCGAAGAGCTTCGGCAGTTCGGATACACCGTGGAGGCGCCCACGAGCGTGCGGGAAACGGTGGAAGAAGCCGAGGAAACCCGTATGCGGACACTGGTGACCGACGTGCAGGACATGGGGTACACGCTGCTCACGCTCAAGGCGTGTCTGGTCGCGTATCGGGATTCGGAAAGCGTGGAGCAGGCGCTGCGGGCGGTCGTCGAAGGAGGCGGGGACACGGACACCAACGGCGCGGCCGTGGGAGCGGTCACAGGCGCCAAATTCGGCCTGGAGGGTATTCCGGAAGACTGGCGCACGCACGTCGGAGAGATTCGCGACGGGCGGATCCCCATGGAGGCGTATGCGGATCGGCTCGTCGGGGCGCTGTCGCAATAAGGGAAAGCTGCTTATCCACGAGAGTCCTTCTCGGAGAGGTTGATGATGGGGATGGTAATTTCGGCTATTTCGGTAAATTTCTTGACAAAATAATCCGTGATCTCACCGCCACGGTTTTCCAATTCCCAGTTAATCATAGGGATCAATGGGTCCCAACATCGGTAACTGCGTTCGACCCGCTCCCACCATGGCCACCACGGAGTCACATATCCACGACGACCGAATTTCTTGCCCAACGCTTCTTCAAGACGTTCTCTGCGAAGCTGGTCGTATTTTTCCTCCATTTCCGAGGAGAGCAGTGGAGACTGAACGCCGATAATCCAATTATTCCCTCTTTCACCCTCGGTCCCAAGGGCAATGGAAGTTCGGCCTCCGTTACTGTACTTCGGCCAATGGTCGGAGTGCGCGCTTATGTGGCTCAAGTAACGCTCCTCGCTGTATGCTGCACTGATCACGAGAGTGTCCATGGTATTTTGTAAGCTGCTCCTGATCCTCTCCAGGAACCGCTCACAAATATCCTTTCTGACGGCGGGCCATGCCTCATGGACAGCAAAGGCAGTTTCCACGTTTTGGCCATCGCCAAGCATGAAATTCTTGACCACACAACTTTCGTCAGACGTCATGGTGTTTCCTCCGAACTCCTGTTGGCAAAAGGTCTCGGCATCGCGCAGGAACCAGCGCAGCCGATCCACGTCGCAGTTTCTTCGGCAGTCCGCCAGCCAGTCCGCGAGGGAGTGTTCCATGCGGAAATCTTTGAACTCGTCGTTCAGATCAGCGGCTCGTCGGTCCCTGTAGTATGGCATGATCGCGAATCCGATCGCGAGATCGGCTTTTCCGATGCTGTCTTCCGTCGGCCCCTCGCCCGTCCGTGACAGGTAAACCAACATGTGCTTGTCATACTCTTTATCCAGCCATTCCAGATACTTTTCGACTTGCCTATGCTGATCACCGGCATAAGGCTTGTTTTCGATGGCGAGACAATGGCGTTCGTCGATTTGCACGGCGATGTCGAGGCGACCCTGATCCCCGATCGTCAATTCCACGTCGACTCGGCTGTCGTCGATTTTGCCGGCGACCTTGAACCCCACCTTGTCCAACAGAAGCTGTAGAAAAACGGCGCCTTGCCCATGGTTCCCTTCGGGATTCAGCAGGTCCGCGATGATTCGCGACAGGCCCAGTTCGTCCTTGCGCAGATAGTCAAGCGCATTGAAGCGACGAGCCAACTGCCGGTCCAATTCCCGGTCCAGCACCCGCGCCGTCTCAAGCCGCGGCGCCAACTCGAGGAAAAAGCGTTCGAGATCGTTATGTGATACCTCGCACTCCATCGCGTCCAGACCTTCCCGAGTGCTCGATATACCCATCCGCCGACGGTGTATCCTACGACGCTCGGTGATGCGCCGCAAGGGCCGCACACATCGCGGCCAAGCGCCGCCGCAGGCGGGCGGGCTTCTCGACCGTGACGCTCTCCCCCCAGGTGAACAGGTGCCAGCACATCTCGTCGATGCCGCCCGCCTCGAACCGCACCGTCAGCGTGCCGTCGGCGTTCTCCTCCACCCTCTGGCCCGGGTGGAAGAGGAAGGCGCCCGCATCCGCCGCCGCCCCGGCGTCGAACCGCAGCACCACCCGGACGGGCTCTTCCTGGAAGGTGCCGAAGGAGCGCCGCGCATACGCCTCCAGGTCGAACGCCGGGTCCCGCTCGAAGGTCTCGACGCCGAGGCGGGCGGCGCTCACGTTTGTGAGCCGCCACAGCCGGATGTCGCCGGCCCAGTCGGTCGGCCCCACCAGGAACGCGCGGTTCCCGTAAAGCAGGCCGTAGGGCCGGATGCGCTGCCGGCTCCGCCGCCCCGTCGTACGGGAAAGGTAGTCCGCATCGACGACGCAGCGGGTCGCGATGGCCTCGCGCAGGAGCGCCAGCAGGCCGGCGTCGATGCGAGGGCGCGGCCCCGCCCGCATGGCCAGGCCCTCGGCCTGCACCAGCGTTTCGAGATCGGCCTCGAGCCGCTCCAGCGAGTCGGGGCGCAAGACGGCGCGCAGCTTGACGGCCAGCACCCGGAGCGCGGCCGCGTGCTCCCCGAAGCCGGCGCGCTCCAGGGCCGCCGCCGCGGATTCGAGCGCCGCCAGTTCCCCGGCGGAAACGGAGACGAGGCGGCGCAGGGCGTCCGACCGCAGCCGCCAACGCCGCCTGTTGTCGCCGCCGATCTCGGGGAGTTCCAGCGGCCCGAAGGCCGCCTCCACGGCGTCGCGCAGGCGTTCGGCCGTCCGCCGGCTGACGGCAAACCCTTCCTGGATGTCGGCGAGCGTCACCCCGCCGCGCGATCCCTGAAGGCGGACGGCCAAGTCCACGATGTCCGCCAAGCGTTCGTAGCGCATCCCGCCCTCTCCGGCTCCGCCTCGGTTCCGCCCCCGGCCACCATAGCGGGCGCGTCCACACCGCGGAACGGCGCGGGTGTCACCGTCGGGAAGCATGGCGCCGCAGCGAACGGCACCAGCGACGCACGCGAGGCACGAACCGCCAACTGGAGGCCATCAACCGCCGATACACGCGGGTTTTCTTCCACCCCTCCTCGCCCCTTATGTAATCGAAAGGTGTTTTTCCGTGATCATCCTTCGCCTTCGGATCCGCGCCGCCATCGAGAAGAATCTCGACGGTGAGCCAGATGAAAGAACGAAACGAGCGGCGGGTCACGAGATGAAGCGGCGTCGCGCCGTCTGTGGTTCGCGCGCTCGGGTCGGCGCCGGCCGCGAGCAGCGCCTCGACGACGGCAGGGTTCTCGTTGTTCTCTGCCGCCCAGTGCAGCGTCGTCGCGTCGTCTGCGGTTCGTGCGCTCGGGTCGGTGTCGGCCGCGAGTAGCGCTTCGACGACGGCCGGGTTCCCGTTCATATTTGCCGCCCAGTGCAGCGGCTTCGTACCGTCTTTACACCGCGCGTTCGGATCGGCACCGGCCGCGAGCAGCGCTTCGACGACGGCAGGGTTCTCGTTCTTCTCTGCCGCCCTGTGCAGCGGTGGCGGCCCGTCGACAGCATTTCGGTCGTTCGGGTCGGCGCCGGCCGCAAGCAATGCCTCGATGACGGCCGGGTTCCCGTTCATGTTTGCCGCCCAGTGCAGCGGCGTCGCTTCGTCTGCGGTTCGCGCGCTCGGATCGGCGCCGGCCGCGAGCAGCGCCTCGACAACGGCGGGGGCCGCGTTGTGCGCTGCCGCCCTGTGCAGTGGCGTCACGCCGTATCTGTTCCGCGTGCTCGGATCGGCGCCGGCCGCGAGCAGCGCTTCGACGACGGCCGGGTTCTCGTTCTTCTCTGCCGCCCTGTACAGCGGCGTCGTACCGTATTTGCACCGCGCGTTCGGGTCGGCGCCGGCCGACAGCAAAGCCTCGACCTCGGCGGGGGATCCGCCTGCCGCCGCGTCGTGCAGGGTGCGAAGCGCCGGCATGCGTGTTCGGTGGTTTCCCGGCATCATCCGGCCTCCCGCGCCGGAAGCCGGAAGCCGACTCCCCGGGGCCGGTCCGGCTTGGCGGCGCATTCGGCTTCCAGCATCTCGGCCAGCGCGGCCGGCTCCCGCGACAGCCCCAGGATACGGGCCTTCCGGTGCACCACCGCGAAGTCGCCGGGCGTGAGGGCGGCGAGGGAAGCGACCTGAGGCGGCGGCGCGAGGCCGAAGAAGCGACGGAACGCCGCCTCCGCCTGTTCGGGCGAGAGGTAGTCGAGCGCGATCTTGAAGACGAAGCGCCGCAGCGTCGCCGCGTCGAGGAGATCGCCGAAATTGGTCGTGCAGGCGAAGGGCAGAGGGTGGCTCTCCATCCAGGTCAGCATCTCGTTGACTTGGCTCACCTCCCATCTCGCTCGCGCGCCGCGGCGGTCGGCGAGCAGGGAATCGGCCTCGTCGAAAACGAGGAATGCGCCGGTGTCGCGCGCTTCGGCGAAGGCGTCGGCGATCCGCTGCTCCGTCCCCCCGACCCACATCGACATCAGGTCGGACGCGCGCTTCTGCGCCACCTCCAGGCCCAGGCGCTCGGCGAGATGGCGGACGAACGCGCTCTTGCCCGTCCCCGGCGGCCCTTGCAGGCAGAGGGAGAAGCGGCGCTCTCCGCCGCGGACGAGACGCTCGGCGAGCGCGGTCGGATCGGTGTCCGCCCGGACCAGGGAAAGGTCGAACGAAGCCGGCGTCGCCTGGGGCGGCGCCGCGCATGCGAGGACGCGGGAGAGCCCCCGCACCCCGCGCCGCACCGACCCGAGGCCGCCGCCGGCGAGCCGCGCGGCGGCGGTGGCCCCGGCCGCCACGCCGGGGGTCGCCGTGAACTCCCGGGCCAGGGCGGACGCATCCTCCGGCGTCGCCTCGATGCCGTGGCGCTCCAGCTGCCGCGCCCAGATCCGCGCCCGCACGGCCGGGGTCGGCGGCCGCAACTCCAGGGTGAACATCATGCGCCGCAGAAGGGCGGGGTCGACCGACCGGGCGTGGTTCATCGTCCACAGGGTCGGGGCCGGCGTCCGCTCCAGCAGCCGGTGCATGAACACCCTCGAGTCGCCGTGCCGGGCGCCAGCAGAGAACGGAAGCCCGAAGAGCGCCAAGCCGGGCGACGGGTCGGAAAGCAGGTCCTCCATCTCGTCGAAGAGCAGGAGGGACTTGCGGTCCCCGGCGATCAGGCGTTGCGCGAGCCGGAGTTCCTGGAGCCTCTCGCGGCGACGCGGGTCGGTGCCGTCGTCGTCTGCTTCACCGACGCTGTACAGCGCCGTGTCGAGCCGGGCGGCGAGCACCTTGCAGAACTCGGTCTTGCCCGTGCCCGGCGGCCCGTAGAGGAGAACGTTGACGCCCGTCTCGCCGGTCCGCAGGGCGCATCCGATCAGCTCTTCGATATGGTCCCGATCCTGGCCGAGGTGGTCGAAGTCCGACCATTCGAGTTCGCTCGCGGACGCCGCGCCCAGCAGCAGGCCGGTCACGTCGCGCCCGTCGGCGTCCGGGGCGGTGTTCAGCCGGCGCAGCCGCTTGACGACTTCGATATCGCCGTCGTCGTCTATGGAGACGAGCCCGGACCGGACCAGCGGCGCGTCCCCGGCGAGGCGGCTCCGGACCGTGTTGACCGACAGGCCGAGGAGGGCGGGCAGGGCCAGACCTTTGACATTGAAGCGGTGATGCCTTCCGGAGCGGTGGAGGAGGACGTCGTCGACCATCGACTCGATGAACGGTTGCGTCTCGTAGCGCAGCAGGAGCTCCAGGATGGCGACGTCCGTTCGAGAGAGGTCCATCGTCTTCGCCAGGCACCGGAGACGCCGCGCCGCCTGGTCGCGGGGCGCCCGCTTCGTCGCCGCGCACTCGTCCTGCAAGGCCTGCCGGAGACGGCGCCACATGCTTTCGGACATCCTTTCGTCGAAGTCCGCCTCCGCCCCGTCCGCGAAGGGAGAATTCCTCTTTCGCCCGAACGCCACGCGGTTGTCGCCGTCGGTGACCCATTCGGCCAGCTGCTCCGCTTCCTTGTCCCGGTGGTGGAGGCGGGCGGCGGCGTTCGCGAGGTAGAACGCGATCAGATGTCGTTCGTATGCGGTCGGCATGGTCCTCTCCCAATTCGTCGCGTGGAGGGACGCTACCGCATGGATGCGTCATATTCGGACGCATCCTACGAGCGGAATTCAAAAAATTCACACCATCGAGCCGGCTGGCGCGGCGTGGCGGCGCGGGCTACGCTGGGGCATGTCGTGCGTCTTCCGCCGCTGGCCGGCCGCGCTCCTCCTGGCGCTGTCGCTGGCTCTCGGCGGAGCGGACGCGGGCCGGGCCGACCAGACGCATCCGGAACTCGGCGCGTTGTTTCGGACGCTCAAGGCCGCGGACGATCCGCGGCGGATCGGCGCGATCGAAGCGCGCATCTGGGGGCATTGGTTCAGCTCGGGCTCCGCGGCGGTGGACGAGATGTTCCGACGCGGCGGGGTCGCGCTCGGGCGCGGGCGCCTGCGGGAGGCGCTCTCCCTCTTCGACGCGATCGTCGCGCGCCGGCCGGACATGGCAGAGGGGTGGAATCGGCGGGCGACCGCGCGTTACCTGATGGGCGACTACGCGGGCGCGATCCAGGACATTGCCGAGACCCTGGCGCGGGAGCCCCGGCATTTCGGAGCGCTCTCGGGGCTCGGCCTCTGCCGCCTCGCGCGCGGCGAGAAGGAACGGGCGCTTCAAGCCTTTCGGCAAGCGCTGCGCCACCACCCCCACATGCCCGCCGTCAGGCGGCACGTCGACCGGCTCCGCATCGAGCTCTACGGTCCGGAGATCTGAAATCCGGGGAGAGCCGGTGCGCGCCGTTCGACCGGCTCCGCATCGAGCTCTACGGTCCGGAGATCTGAAATCCGGGGAGAGCCGGTGCGCGCCGTTCAGCGGCGCAGGACGCGGCCGGGGCGGGCGCCGGTGGGCGCGCCGCCTTCGCGGATGATCGCGCCGTTGACCATCACGAGATCGATGCCGGCGGCGGGCTGCGTCGGGCTCTCGAAGGTCGCCCGGTCGGCGACGGTCTCCGGGTCGAACACGACCAGATCGGCGCAGGCGCCGGGGCGCACCGCGCCGCGGTCGGCGAGGCCGAACCGCCCGGCGGCGAGGCCCGTCATGCGGCGCACCGCGTCCTCGAGCGTCAGCAGGCCGAGATCGCGCGCGTAGTGGCCCAGGACACGGGGGAAGGTCCCCCACAGCCTGGGATGGGGATGCTTGTCGTGCGGCAGGCCGTCGGAGCCGATCATGCTGTGTTCGTAGGCGATGATGCGGCGCACGTCCGCCTCGTCCATCATGAAATAGATCGCGCCGGCGGGGCGCAGCTTCGCCGCCGCCGCGACGCGATCGAGGCCGAGTGCGCGGGCCGCGTCGTCCAGGTCGCGCCCCGAGAATTCCGGATGCGGCTCGGACCAGGTGACGATGACGCGCTCCACCTCGGCCGCGAGTTCCGGCAGCATCACCGTGGAACCGGCGTTGTAGGGATAGACGTCGAGGCCGACCGGCTGCCGGGCCCGGGCCGCGTCGATCCGCGCCAGGGTTCGCGCGCTGCGCCCGAAATTGCGCGTGCCGGCGCATTTGTGGTGCGAGATCACGACGCCCGCGCCGGCGCGGCGACCGATCTCGAAGGCTTCCTCCAGCGATTCCTCGACGCCGTCGTGCTCGTCCCGCATGTGGGTGACGTAGAGGCCGCCGGCCGCGCCGGCGACCTCGGCGACGGCGGCGACCTCGTCGGTCGTGGCCGCCTTGTTGGGGCCGTAGATCAGCCCGGTGCTGAAGCCGAGCGCGCCGGCCGCCATGCCCTCGGCCAGGCAGGCGCGCATGGCGTCGATCTCGCCCGCCGTGGCCGGGCGGTCCACGTCGTCCATCGTGTCCAGGCGGAGGGCCGAATGGCCGACCAGGAGGCCGGCGTTGGCGGCGGCTGGCGCCTCGTCGAGCGCCGCCACGTAGTCGGCGAAGCGCGGATAGCGGAACGCCTCGCGCCCGCCGAGCAGGTCCAGCGGCGGCGGCACGGCGCCGCCGAGCGTGAGCGGCGCCATGCTCACCCCGCAATTGCCGGCAATCACCGTGGTCACGCCCTGGCTGGTCTTGGGCGTCATGTCGCGATCGACCAGCAGCAGGTTGTCGTCATGGGTGTGGACGTCGATGAACCCGGGGGAAACGATCCGGTCCGCGGCGTCCACCGTGCGCGCGGCCGTCAGGCCTTCCAGCGCGCCGACCGCGAGGATGCGATCGCCGGTGACGGCGACGTCCGCCCGCGCCCGCGGCGCCCCGGTGCCGTCGACCACCGTACCGCCCTTGAACAGGACGTCGCATCGACCCGCGACGGCCATGGCCTCCTCCCGCCTCGCCCGTTTCCTCAGGCCGCACCATGACCGCGCCGCCCCGTCCTGACAACGCCCTTCGCCGTTCCCGCGCGGCGGGGCCTGGAACGGTTGAAGAGGCTCCGGCCGGCGGATAGCTTGCCTTGGCGGCTCTTCCGGGGCGCGACGGCTCTCGCGCACGAACGAAAGGGGACCTGAATGAAAGGCGACGAACGGATCATCGGCATACTGAACGCGGTCCTGAAGAACGAACTGACCGCGATCAACCAGTATTTCCTGCATTCCCGCATTCTCAAGAACTGGGGAGTCGTCAAGCTCGCGAAATACAACTATGAGGAATCGGTCGACGAGATGCGCCACGCCGACCGGCTGATCGAGCGCATCCTGTTCCTGGAGGGCCTGCCCAACCTTCAGGACCTCGGCAAGCTCATGATCGGCGAAAGCGTCAAGGAGATCCTCGAATGCGACCTCCGACTCGAAACCACGGCGATACCCGTCCTGCGCGACGGCATCGCCCGGTGCGAGGAGGCCGGCGACTACGTGAGCCGCCACCTCCTGCGCGACATCCTGGAGGGCGAGGAGGAGCACGTCGATTGGCTGGAAACGCAGTTCGCGCTGATCGAGCGGGTCGGCATGGAAAACTACGTCCAGCTCCAGAGCGAGCCGGGCGAGAAATAGGAGCCGCTGCGGCCGGCACCGCCCGCGCGGGGCGCTATTCGCCCTTGCCGCCGCGCAGGGGCGGAGCGGCCGCGCCTTCGGGCGCTTCCGGGACAACCCCGGCGCCGGCCGCTTCGGACCGCGACGGAGGGGCCGGCGCGACCCTCGCGAGGATACCGCGAACCGCCTCCGCCGCGGCGACGATGTCGCGGGGCTTCAGGGAAGGCCAGTAGAGCATTCCAGCCCCCGATCGGGGCGCCGCGCCCCGTATCGCGCACCGCCTCCGTCCGCCGGTTCCTCCCCGTGGATCCGGTCGATCAGCGCCTGCGCCGTCGGCAGGCAGCGGCCGCAGCGCGGCCCGGCGCCGAGCAGGGAATAGGCCCGCCGGGCACAGCGAACGCCCGCGCGCGCGACGCCGGAAATCTCCGCGTCGCGGTAGGCGTTGCACACGCACACATACATCGACGCCACCTCCCGACATGACGGTACATGATAATGCGAATGATGGTCAATCACTTTGAGAATGCGAATCATCGTTGTTCCCTTGCCGCGGTGGCACGCTTGAACCCGCGTGGCGCGGCGACTACCGTTCGGCCCCTGTCACGACCAGCGACGAGGGCTGTCGATGCGGCTCCTCCCCGTCGCCGCGGGCATCGTAGGCGGCATCGCGATCGCCGCGGCCGGCTATACGGGATACTGGTTCGTCGCCGCCGGCGAGATCGGGGACCGGATCGAGGCCTGGGCCGAGACGCAGCGGGCGCGGGGCCTCGAGGTCGAGAGCGCGGGCACCCGGGTGGCGGGATTCCCGCTCCGCTTCGACGTCGTCCTCTCCCAACCGCGCGTTCGCGACGCCGCGAGCGGATGGGGCTGGGAAGCCGACGCGCTCCGTGCGCGGATGCGCCCGTGGAATTTCAGCGCGGTGACCGTCTTCCCCGACCGCCACAACGTGCTTCGGATCCGGGATGGCGGCGAATGGCGCAGGATCGACTGGCGCGCCGACGACGGGCGGCTCGTTCTCCGTCTGGACGAGGCGCGGCGCATCGGCGGCGCCGTGTTGGAATTGCGCGGGATCTCGGTAGAAGGCGTGTGGCGCCGCGGGGCGGCCCGCGTCGAGAGCCTGCGGGCCAGCGGCACCGCCCTCGCGGACGACGGAGAGCGCGGCGAGGCTTTCGGGATCACCCTCGCCCTGCGCGACCTCGCGCTCCCGGACGACCTCGGCGAGGAGCTGGGCGAGACGCTCGCCTTCCTGGATATCGACGCGCGCGTCGTCGGGCCGGTCGGCGAGGGAGAGCGGGCGGGCGAGACCGTCGCCGCCTGGCGCGATGCCGGCGGGACTCTGAAGTTGAACGATTTCCGGGTCCGCTGGGGTCCGCTGGGGATCGAATCGAACGGGACCGTCGCGCTCGACGGCGAGATGCGCCCGGTCGGCGACCTGACCGCCGACGTCATCGGCTACGGCGACGTGATAGACGCGCTGATCATGAGCAACATGATCCCCCTGGGCGATGCCTTCATCGCCAAGGTCGCCTTCAACCTGCTGGCCGACAAGCCGGAGGACGGCGGGCCGCCGGTGTTGCGGGGCATCCCGGTGACGGCCCGGGACGGCACGCTGTTCGTGGGCCCCGTGAAGGTCGCCGACGTGCCGCCGCTCGGCCTGCGCTAGCGCCGGCCTGCGCGTTCGACGGCGCACCGCAATGGGGAGTGCGGGTCAGTTCGCAGGCCGGGCGGGCGCGGCGCGCTCCGGGAACAGCCCGCGCAGGCCTTCCTCGGACGCCTCGCACACGCCGCGATCGGTGACGAGCGCCGTCACCAGACGCGCCGGAGTCACGTCGAAGGCGGGGTTCGCGGCGCGGCTGCCGACGGGCGCGAGGGCCACGCGCGTGTCGCGGCCGGCCGAATCGCGGCCGCCAACGGTCAGGACTTCGCCCGTGTCCCGCTCCTCGATCGGGATTTCGGCCAAGCCGTCCCGCATGGTCCAGTCGATGCTCGGGTGCGGCACGGCGACGTAGAAAGGCACGCCGCTATCGCGGGCCGCGAGCGCCTTGAGATAGGTGCCGATCTTGTTGCACACGTCGCCGCGCGCGGTCGTGCGGTCCGTGCCGGTGATGCAGAGATCGACCATGCCGCGTTGCATCAGATGGCCGCCGGCGTTGTCGACGACCACCGTGTGCGGCACGCCGTGGCGGCCCAGCTCCCAGGCGGTGAGCGCCGCGCCCTGGTTGCGCGGCCGCGTCTCGTCGACCCAGACGTGGAGCGGCAGGCCTTCGTCATGGGCCCTGTAGAGCGGGGCGAGCGCCGTGCCCCAATCGACCGTGGCCAGCCAGCCGGCGTTGCAGTGCGTCAGCACGTTGACCGGGCCATCCTTTCCTTCGGCCGCGCGCGCGAGCAAGGCGAGGCCGTGCTCGCCGATCGCGCGATTGATCGCGACGTCCTCATCGCAGAGTTCCGCGGCCCGCTCGTAGGCCGCCGCGGCGCGGGCGTTCGCGCCGAGCGGACGCAGGCGGCGCGCCAGCTCCTCCAGCGCCCAGCGCAGGTTGACGGCCGTCGGGCGGGTGCCGCCGAGCAGAGCGACCGCACCCTCCAGGCCCGCATCGCTCGGGTCGGCGCGGAGAGCGAGCGCCACCCCGTAGGCCGCGGTCGCGCCGATCAACGGCGCGCCCCGCACTTCCATCGTTTCGATGGCGCGCGCCGCGTCCCCGACGCTGCACAGCCGGCGTGTCGCGAAGCTGTGGGGAAGTCGCGTCTGGTCGATGACGACCACCGACCATCCATCCTCGTCGAGCCAGATGCTCCGATACGGCCGCCCGTCGACCATCATTTCTTGCCAACTCCCGAATCGCGCGGGTGCCGCCGGTTCCAGGGCGAATCGCCGCCGTCGGTGCCGCGCCGCACGGAGGACGGCCCCGCCCGGCGGCGCGGTGTGAAACGGGGCCGGCGGGCTGGGGATAACCTTGTGCAAAACCTTGATGACCGATGCGCCGTCGGTGCCCTCGGGACGGCCCACGCCCGTCGGGTGGTCACGATCCGGCACCCGCTTTCGTCATCACGTCGTAGCGGACCCGGTCGTGCGCCTCCACCGGATCCATGCCTTGCCGCACCGCCTCGACGATGCCGTCCTCGATGCTCTTGAAGAGCGTCGCGTGTTCGACGACCTCGGCCATGCGCGGCGCGGGGACGACGCAGACGCCGTTCTCGTCCGCCACGATCAGATCGCCGGGCGCGACCGGGACGCCGCCCAACCGCACGCCGATGCCGTAGCCGGCGCCGGCGCAGCGGTTGCGGATCGATTGCTGGATGAAGCCGCGGCCATAGACCGGCAGGTTCAGCGCCTTGTACTCATCGATGTCACGGGTGACGCCGTCGATCACGGTGCCGACGAGGCCGAATTGCCGGGTGGTAAAGCCGGCCACGCCGCCGTAGCTGTTCACGTCCATCCGCCCGCCCTGGTCGATGACGAGCACGTCGCCGGGATTGCCGCGTTTGATCGCCTCGAGGGTCCCGAGGACGGGCGATTCCTCCGCCTCGCCGGCGGGCACCAGCTTGAGGGTCGCGGCGGGTCCCATGATCTTGCCGCAGCCGCTCCAGAGCGGGCCGATCCCGTGCGGGGTGCCGGCGACGCCGGCCTTGTCGAGCCCGTCCGACAGGTTGGCGGTCGAGAGCTGGCGACAGGCCGCGAGGAGTGCCTTGTGATCGCCGTCGGTCATGGTCGTTCCCTCGGCCGCCGCTCGTCGAAGCGCGCCTCCCTGGCCCGGACCAGCGCGGAGACGACCGTGTTGTAGGGCGCTTCGAGGCCGAGCGCGAGGGCTTCCGGCGGGATGGCGCCGTTGATCGCGTCGATCTCCGAACGGCGGCCGGCGAGGTGGTCGAGCAGCATCGAGGGGCGGGCGCCGGGAATCTTCGCGCCGAAGTCCCGCACATAGGCCACCGGGTCTGCGAATTCGAGGCGAATGCCTCTGGCGCGCGCGACCCGATAGGCCTCGCGCGCGCAGCCCGCGGCAATCGACCAAGCGTCGGCGGACGCCATGATTTCCCCGACCGTCAGGCCGGTGAGCGCGGCCGTCCCGCTGAAGCACACGTTGCAGACGAGCTTCTCCCAGACGAGCTGGTCGATGTCGTCGAAGCACTTGACGGGGAATCCGGAGTCGCGCCAGAGCGCGGCGACGCGCTCCAGACGGGGCGTGACCGCGCCCCCGGGCTCGCCCAGGCGCACCAGCTCCATGCCGTTGTGATGGGCGCGACCCGGCGCCGCGATCGAGGCGCCAAAACCGGCGACGACGCCGACGATCACGCGCTCCCGGCCCAGGACCCGGGCGACCCTGGCGGCGCTGCCGAGCCCGTTCTGGATGGTCAGCACCGGGGTTTCGGGGCCGAGCAGGGCGCGCGCGGAGGCCGCCGCCTCCTCCACCTGCGGTGCCTTCGTGGCGAGGATGACGAGGTCGCAGGGGCCGACGTCGGCGGGATCGGTCGTCGCCTCGATCGAGACCGTGCGGCGCCCGCTCGCGCCTTCGAGCCGGAGCCCGTTCGCCGCGATCGCATCGACATGGGCCTGCCAGGTATCGACCGCCCAGATTTCGTTGCCGGCATCCGCCATGAGCGCGGCATAGACGCAGCCCATGGCGCCGGCGCCGACGATCCCGACCTTCATAGCTCCCTCCCGCGCCGGCCGCGATGCGCTCCGATCAGGCTGCGCCGCACGGGCCGACGCGGACGCCATGCCGTTCGGACGATGCCTCCGCCAGCCCGACGAAGGCTTCGGTGATCGCATCGGGTGCCGGCAACGTGCTCTGCTCCTCGCCCGGATAGGCGCGCGCACGGAGCGCCGTCGCGACCGGCCCCGGGTCCAGCAAAGTGACCCGCAGGGCAGTGCGCCGCACCTCCGCTGCGTAGCAGCGGACGAGCGCTTCGAGACCCGCCTTGCTCGCCGCGTATGCGCCCCAGAAGGCGGGCGTCTCGCGCGCGGCGGCGGCGGTGACGAAGATTGCCCGGCCCGCTTCCGACGCCCGCAGCAGGGGGTCGAGACTCCGGATCAGCCGCCAGTTGGCGCCGAGATTGAGCGCCAGTGTTTCCTCCCACGTCTCGGGTGGGTAGTGCCCCACCGGGCTCAGCTGCCCGAGGATGCCCGCGTTGGCGACGAGGATGTCGAGGCGCCCGAAGCGCTCGGCGATGGCACCGCCGAGACGGTCGATGCGGTCGCCGTCGCGCAGGTCGAAGGGAACGAGGGTGGCGGCCGCGCCCGACGCGCGCCGAACCGCATCGTCCACCTCCTCGAGCCCGCCGACGGTGCGCGCGACGAGAATAAGGCGCGCGCCTTCTGCCGCGAAGCGCCGGGCGACGGCGGCACCGATGCCGCGGGAGGCGCCGGTCACGAGGGCGATGCGGTCGGAGAGGCGCGGCGGCGCCACGCTACCCGCCCCCGGCCAGCAGGGACAGCTGCGCCGGCGGTTCGTCGCCGCGCCCGTCCGACAGGGGGATCGGATAATCGCCGGAGAAACAGGCGTCGCAATACCGCCGCCGCACCGGATCGCGTGCTTCTTCGCCCATCGCCCGATAGAGGCCGTCGATGGAGAGGAAGGCCAGACTGTCGACGCCGATGGAACGGGCGATTCCGGCCACGTCGTGGCGCGCGGCCAGGAGCTGGTCACGCGCCGGCGTATCGACGCCGTAAAAGCAGGAATGGCTTGTCGGCGGGCTGGCGATTCGCATATGGATCGCGCGCGCGCCGGCTGAACGCACCATCTCCACGATCTTGGTCGAGGTCGTGCCGCGCACGATGCTGTCGTCGACGAGGACCACGCGCTTGCCCTCGATCGTCTGGCGGTTGGCGTTGTGCTTGAGCTTGACACCGAGATGCCTGATCCGCTCGGTCGGCTCGATGAAGGTACGCCCGACATAATGGTTGCGAACGATGCCGAGTTCGAACGGAAGCCCCGCCTCCGCAGCGTAGCCGATCGCCGCGGGCACGCCCGAGTCGGGAACCGGCACCACGACGTCGGCCTCGACCGGCGCCTCGCGGGCGAGCTCGGCGCCGATCCGCCGACGCGCCTCGTACACGCCGATCCCCTCGGCCACGCTGTCCGGCCGCGAGAAATAAACGTATTCGAAGATGCAGAAACGCCGCGGCACGGGGCGGAACGGCTTGAAGCATTCGAGGCCGTCCCGGGTGATCACCACGAGCTCGCCCGGCTCGACTTCGCGCACGCGCGACGCGCCGATGATGTCGAGCGCCACCGTCTCCGACGCCAGGATCGTCGCGTCGTCGAGCCGGCCGAGAACCAGGGGCCGCACGCCGTGGGGGTCGCGCACGCCGATCAGGGCCTCCCTGGTGAGTGCGACCAGCGAGTAGGCGCCGTGGACGAGGCCCAGCGCCTCGATCATGCGGTCGGTCACGCTGCTGCGCCGGCTGATCGCGACGAGGTGGACGATGACCTCGGTATCGGACGTCGACTGGAAGATGCAACCGCGCTCGACGAGATCGCGGCGGAGCGCGAGCGCATTGGTGAGGTTGCCGTTGTGGGCGACGGCGAGTCCGCCGAATGCCAGGTCGGCGAACAGCGGCTGGATATTGCGGGTTTCCGGGGCGCCGCGCGTCGAGTAACGGTTGTGGCCGATCGCCGACCCGCCGCCCAGAGCATCGATCACTTCTCCCGAGGCGAAGATGTCGCCGACTCGGCCGAGGGCCCGGTGCGAATGGAAGAGTGCGCCGTCGGTGCTGACGATCCCGGCCGATTCCTGGCCCCGGTGCTGAAGCGCGTGCAGGCCGAGCGCCGTGTGCGCAGCCGCATCCGGATGGCCGAAGATGCCGAAGACGCCGCATGCCTCGCGCGGCTTGTCGCCGTCGGGCAGAGTGCGGCGCGTCGCCTTCCGGGCTCCTGCGGGCGGCGCGGTCATTCGTCGGTCTCGTCGACGGTCTCGCTCAGGCCGTCGAGTTGGCGGCGTTCCCGGTCGCTGTAGCCGGTCTCGTCCTCCTCGTTCTCGCGCGGCTCCGGTACCGGGTCGGTGAGTTCTCGCACGCTCCGCTCGCGGCCGTCCTCGAACGTCTCTTCGATCCGCCTGGTTCCTTCGTCGGCGACCTCCCGCGGGACCACCTCGCGGATCGCGGACACGCCTTGCCTGATGTACGGCATGGTCTTCGCCTCGTCGACCCAGGGAGGCCATTCGTCCTCCTGGACGAAGGAGCCGAACAGCATATAGGCAAGGCAGATCAGAACGGTGCCGCGCAGAACGCCGAAGATGAACCCGAGCGTGCGGTCGAGGGCGCCGCCCGCGCCGCGCTGGATGTGGCCGGAAACGATCTGGCCCACGATCGTCAGGGCGGCGAGCACGATGACGAAGATGGCGAGCCCGGCGACCACGTCGGCGATCAGTTCGGAGGCCGGGATCAGGTCGCGCGCGATCGGGCGGGCGTGCGGGAAGCCGAAGAAGGTCGCGATGCCGGCGACGATCCAGGCGCCGAGCCCGAACACTTCGCGTGCAAGGCCGCGCGCGAAGGCGAGAAGCGCCGAGAGCACGATGATCACGACGACCAGGATGTCGATCAGATTGACGGGAAGGTCGGCCATCGGCGATCAGGACACGCGCCGCGCCGCGGCGGGAAAGAGCGCGACGAGATCGCGCACATGGGCGAGCCTTTTCGCGGTGATCGCGGGCGGCATCGCTTCACCCTTGGCGCCACCCGGCTCCGGCGTAAGGGCGTGGGTGAACCCGAGTTTCGCCGCCTCCTTGAGGCGCGCGGCGCTCTGGTTGACCGGCCGGATCTCGCCGGCGAGGCCGACCTCGCCGAAGATGACGGCGCCGTGGTCGAGCGCCCGGTCCGCCGCCGAGGAAGTGAGGGCCGCGGCGACCGCGAGATCGGCCGCGGGCTCGGTGATGCGCAGGCCGCCGGCGACGTTGAGATAGATGTCGCAGGTGCTCAGCCGCAGGCCGGCGCGGGCTTCCAGGACGGCGAGCACCATCGCGAGACGGCCGCCGTCCCAACCCACTACCGTGCGGCGCGGTGAACCGGCCGGGCCGGGCGCGACCAGGGCCTGGATTTCGACCAGGACGGGGCGCGATCCCTCGACACCGGCGAAAACGGCGGCGCCGGGAACGGGGCCGCGCTCGGGATCGACGAACAGGCTCGACGGATTGGCGATTTCGACGAGACCGCGATCCGTCATCTCGAAGACGCCGATCTCATCGGTCGGCCCGAAGCGGTTCTTGATGGCGCGCACGATTCGGAATTGATGGCCGCGCTCGCCCTCGAAATAGAGCACGCAATCGACCATGTGTTCGAGCACGCGGGGCCCCGCGATCTGCCCTTCTTTCGTGACGTGGCCGACCAGGAGCAGAACCGTCCCCATGCGTTTGGCGAGCCGGATCAGCTCCTGCGCACTGCCGCGCACCTGAGTCACCGTGCCGGGTGCGGAATCGAGCGTATCGAGATACATGGTCTGGATCGAGTCCACGACGACCAGGTCGAACGGTCCCCCTTCTTCCAGGCTGGTCGCGACGTCGCGAACGTCGACGGCGGCGGCGAGCTTGACGGGCGCTTCGGCCAAGCCGAGCCGCGCCGCGCGCATCCGGATCTGTTCGATGCCCTCCTCGCCCGAGATGTAGGCGCACCCCACGTCGCGCGCGGCGAGCGCCGCCGCCGCTTGCAGGAGAAGGGTCGACTTGCCGATGCCGGGATCGCCCGCGAGCAGGACGGCCGAGCCCGGTACGAGCCCGCCGCCCACGACGCGGTCGATCTCGACGATGCCGCTCCGGCGCCGGGTGAGCGCGCCCGAGGCGCCATCGAGAGGGACCAGATCGATCCGGCGGCCCCGGGCCTTGCCCAGGCCGCGCGGCGGCGCCTCGCGCGGCGCCTCTTCCGACAGGCTGTTCCATGCTCCGCAGCCGTCGCACCGGCCCGACCAGCGCGCATGCGCGCTGCCGCAGGCGCCGCAAACGTAGCGCTTCTCGGGGCGGGCCACGCCGCGTCAGCCGATCGGAGGCACCGGCAGGGGGCGCCGCTCAGCCGGTGGGCGCGACCGCGAGGTCGATGGGGCCGTCCGCCCGGCCGTTGACGAATTGGTCCACATAGGGATTGCCGCTGTCGTCGACGTCTCCGACCGGACCCTGCCAGACGATCTTGCCGTCATGGATCATGGCGATCCGATCCGCGATCTTGCGCACGCTGGCCATGTCGTGGGTGATCGTGAGCGTCGTCGCTCCCAGATCGCGCGTACACTCGATGATGAGGTCGTTGATGACGTCGGCCATGATCGGATCGAGCCCGGTGGTCGGCTCGTCGAAAAGGACAATCTCGGGCCGGGTCGCGATCGCGCGCGCGAGGCCGATCCGCTTGCGCATCCCGCCGGAGAGCGCGGCGGGATAGACGTCCGCGACATCCGCGCCGAGGCCGACCTGGGCCAGGCACGACAGAGCGATCTCCCGAGCGGCGGGGCGCGGCGTGCCTTGGGCCTCGATCAACCCGAACGCCACGTTTTCCCAGACCGGCAGGCTGTCGAACAGGGCGCTGTTCTGGAACAACATGCCGATCTTGCGGATCGCGCGCGCGCGATCCGCACGGTCGTTCGAGACGTCCTCTCCGTCGATCGTCACGCTGCCCCGGTCGAGCCGAAGAAGGCCAAGCAGGCACTTGATCATGACCGATTTGCCGACGCCAGAGCGGCCGATCACCACGACCGATTCGCCGGCGCCGATCTCGAGGTCGATGCCGTCCAGCACGACGTTGCGGTGGAACGCCTTGTACAGTCCGCGGAGCGCGATCTTGGGCGTGGCGGCTCTCATCGGGAGAAGAACGCCTCGGTGATGATGTAGTTGAAGATCAGCACTAGAATCGCGCTGGAGACGACGGCGTTGGTGGTCGCCTTCCCCACGCCCTGGGCGCCGCCCCGGGAAAGGAAGCCGTGATAACAGCCCATCAGGGCGATCAGATAACCGAAGACGGCGGCCTTGACGAGGCCGGAGGCCACGTCCATCGCCTCCAGATACGCGAAGGTGTTGCCGATATAGGCGTCGGGGTTGAAGCCGAGCTTGTAGATGCCGACCAGATAGCCGCCGAACACGCCGACGACGTCGGCGACGAGAACCAGCAGCGGCAGCATCAGGAAGCCAGCCAGGAGCCGCGGCACGATCAGGTATTTGTAGGGGTCGGTCGAGAGCGCGGTCAGAGCGTCGATCTGCTCGGTGACGCGCATCGTGCCGATCTCCGCCGCCATCGCGGCGCCGACACGCCCGGCGACCATCAGGCCCGCGAGGACGGGGCCGAGCTCCCGGGTGATGGAGATCACCACCACCGTCGGGATCGTGCTCTCGGCGGAGAAGCGGGAAAACCCCGTGTAGCTCTGGAGTGCGAGCACCATGCCGGCGAACAGGCCGGTCAGCCCCACGACCGGCAGGGAATAGAATCCGATCTCGACCATCTGGCGGAGCAACAGGCGCGGGTAGAACGGCCGGCGGACACAGTGCGACGTCGCCTCGAGCGCGAAGAGGGCGAGGTGCCCGACCGCTCCGAATAGCGTCAGGAGGCCGTGGCCGATCGCTTGCAGCGGGTTGCCCGTCACGCGCATTTCCATCGCGGCCGCTCGGCCCGAGCCCGTTCAGAACGGCACCTCGTCGCCCGGCGGCGGTGCGTGGGTTCTGTCCAGATTGCCGAATTTGGTCAACAGGTCGTTGAAGTAGAGATCGATCTTGCCGATCGGGCCATGCCGCTGTTTGGCGACGATGACCTCCGCCTGGTTGTGGACGTGATCCATCTTCTCCTGCCATTCGGCGTGCTCGACGGTGCCGTCGGCCGGCTGCCGGCGGACGAGATAATATTGCTCGCGGTATATGAACATGACGACGTCCGCGTCCTGTTCGATCGAGCCCGATTCCCGAAGGTCGGAGAGCTGCGGCCGCTTGTCGTCGCGCTGCTCCACAGCGCGGCTGAGTTGCGAGAGGGCGAGGACGGGCACGTCCAGGTCCTTGGCGAGCGCCTTGAGCCCCTGCGTGATCTCCGACACCTCCTGCACCCGGTTGTTCAGCCTCATGCTCGAGGTCGGGCGCATGAGTTGCAGGTAATCGACGATGATCAACGAAACGCCGTGGCGGCGCTTGAGCCGCCGCGCCCGCGCCCGCAGGCCGGCGACGGTGAGCTCGGGCGAATCGTCGATGAACAACGGCAGCGTCTCCATCTCCTGGCTCGCCCGCACGATCCTGCCGAAATCGGAATCGCGTACCTCGCCGCGGCGCAGCTTGTCGGACGGGATCTCGGTCTGCTCGGCGAGGATGCGCGTTGCCAGCTGCTCCGACGACATTTCCAGCGAAAAGAATCCCACCTTTGCTCCGTCGACGACCTTCGACTCGCCCCCGCCGCTCTCTTCCACCCGGTAGCGCGAGGCCGCGTTGAACGCGATATTGGTCGCGAGCGCCGTCTTCCCCATGCCGGGGCGCCCCGCCAGGACGATCAGGTCGGAGGGGAGCAGCCCGCCGAGAAGGCGGTCGAGATCGGTGAGGCCCGTCGGCGCGCCGGTCAGATGGCTGTCGCGTTTGTAGGCCTGCTCGATCATCCCCACGGCGCCGGTGAGCGAGGCGGCGAACTGCTGGAAGCCCGGGTCCACCCGGCCGTCCTCCGCGAGCCGGAAGAGCTTGTGCTCGGTCGCCTCGATCTGCTCCGACGCGGGCCGATCGAGAGGCGAATCGTAGGCGTCGTTCACCGCCTCCTCGCCGATCGTGATCAACGAACGGCGCAGCGCGAGGTCGTGTATGGCCCGCCCGTAGTGCTCGGCGTTGATCACCGTGACGGCGGAGCCGGCCAAGCGTGCGAGATAGCGGGCGCCGCCAGCCTCCTCCAAAGCCGAATCGTTTTCGAAATAGTGCTTGAGCGTTACCGGATTGGCGATCTGTCCGCGCTCCACCATGCGCAGGACGGCCTCGAAGATGCGGCCGTGCACGGGCAGGAAGAAATGCTCGGGCAGGAGGAAGGCGCCGACCAGGTTGGCGGCCTCGTTGTTGATCAGCAACGCGCCGAGGAGCGCCTGCTCAGCCTCGAGGTTGCTGGGCAGCGAACGGTAACCCGCTGCCTGCGACGATGCCTCTTCAAGGGGAACGCGAGTCGCCATGCCCCCCTAATACACCCCGGTGGAGTGCCGCTCCACCGGGGAGGGCGAGAATCACGGGAGTCAAACCTGTCCACACCCTGTGTGTATCGGGATGCGTCTCCGATTCGGCTGTCCGTACAACATCATGGGAAGGCCGGAACGCGCGCCGCGCCTCACGCCGGGTGCGCCCGCTCCCAGTCGAGCATGTAATCGCGCGTGAGCGGCGCGGCGTCCTGCCGCTGGGCGAGCTGGATCTGGGCCACCATGTGGTCCTGATGGCGGAAGGCGGTTTCGGCACCCGCGAGGTAGAACTCCCACATCCGGCAGAACCGCTCGTCGTAGAGCGCCTTCACCTTGTCGCGGCTCGCCTTGAAATTGCGCGACCAGTGCCTGAGGGTGTCCGCGTAGTGGAGGCGAAGCAGCTCGACGTCGAGGGATTTGAGCCCCGTCTTCTCGAGCGCCGCGAACACCTCCGACAGCGACGGGCAATACCCGCCTGGGAAGATGTATTTACGGAGCCAGGGGTTGGTGACGCTCGGCCCGTCCCAGCGGGCGATGGTGTGGAGCAGGGCGACGCCGTCATCCTTGAGCAGGGATTCCAGCTTGCGGAAGAACTCCGGGTAGTGCCGGACGCCGACATGCTCGAACATGCCGACCGAGACGATCCGGTCGTAGCGGCCCGAGTCCTCGCGGTAGTCGCGAAGATGGAAGGCGACCGAGCCTTCGATGCCGAGCGCCCTGGCCCGCGCCGCCGCATGGGCCTGCTGCTCGCGTGACAGCGTGAGGCCGGTCACCGCCGCCCCGGTTTCCCGGTGCAGATAGATGCCGAGGCCGCCCCAGCCGGAGCCGATGTCGAGCACCGTGAGCCCGGGCCGGTCAAGCAGGAGTTTCGAGGCGAGATGCCGCTTCTTGGCGTGCTGTGCCTGCTCGAGCGTGTGGTTGGGACTGTCGAAATAGGCGCAGGAATATTGCCGGTTGGGGTCGAGGAAGAGGTCGTAGAGATCATCCGAGAGGTCGTAGTGATGGGCCACGTTGCGCCGGGCGCGGCCGACCGGGTTGTGCTGCTGGAGCGGGCGGACCCAACGGGAGAGCCAGTTGCGTAGCCGGATTACGGTGTTTTCGTCGAGCAGATGGAGATTTGCGCCGACCAGATCCATGAAGTCGAAGAGGGTCGCGCCGTCCTCGACGGTCAGTGTGCCGTCCATGTAGGCTTCGCCGACGATCAGGCGCGGGCTCCAGAGCAGCTTCCAGTGCAGTGCCCTGTCGTGCAGCCGGATGGTCACGCTCGGCCCCGGCGCGCCGGCGAAGATGTGGAGCTTGCCCCGCGCGTCGACCACGCGGAGCGTGCCCCGCTTCATCAGCGTCCTGAGCAGGGGGGCGACGAGCACCGGCGGGCCTCTCCGTCGAGCGGGCCTTAGGCGCGGGAGTCCTCTTCGCCCGCGTCGGCGTGCGCGGCAGTCTCGGGGGCATCCGCCGCTTCCTCCGCCTCGGCCGCCGAATCCTCCGGGAGGGCGGGCGCCGTCGCCTGCGTCCGTTCGTCGAAGTCGTCCTCGGTGGCCATCGCCTCGTCACCGTCCTCGCCCGCGGCGAGGATGGTGACGCCGCGGGCCTGGATCTCGGCCTCTTCCGGCGAACGGGCGACGTTCACCTTGACCGTCAGGATCACTTCCGGGTGCAGCGCGACCCGCACATCGTGAACGCCGAGCGCCTTGATCGGGCGGTCGAGGCGTACCTGCTGCCGCTTGATCTCCGCGCCGCGCTCTGTCACGGCCTCGGCCACGTCGCGGGCGTTGACCGAGCCGTAGAGTTGCAGCGTATCGCTCGCCTGCCTGATGAGAACGATGCTCTGGCCGTCGAGCCGCTCCGCCGCCGAAAGCGCCGCGTCGCGGCGGTCGCCGTTCAGCTTCTCCAGCGCTTCGCGCTCCCTCTCGAAGCGCTCCTTGTTCTCCTCGGTGGCGCGAAGCGCCTTCCTTTGCGGAAAGAGGAAGTTTCGGGCATAGCCGTTCTTGACGGCGACGATGTCGCCCATGCCGCCGAGCTTCTCGATTCTCTCGAGCAGGATGACGTCCATGCCTCGTCCTCCGGTTGGCGATCGTTCGCGAAGGGCGCCTATTTGATGACGTAGGGCAGGAGCGCCAGATGGCGCGCGCGCTTGATCGCCCGCGCGAGCTCGCGTTGCTTCTTGGCCGAGACGGCGGTGATGCGGCTCGGTACGATCTTGCCGCGCTCGGAGAGGAAGCGTTGCAGGAGCTTGACGTCCCGGTAGTCGATTTTCGGCGCGTTCTTTCCGCTGAAGGGGCAGGATTTCTTGCGGCGAAAGAACGGCCGGCGCGGGAAGGAAACCATCGGCACCCCGCCGCCGCGCCCGCCGCCCGGACCGCCGCCGCGGCGCGCTCCCCCGTAGGGCGGCTCGCCGCGGGAGCCGCCGGCATGGGGCGGTCGCGCCTCACCGGCGGGTTTCGCTGCGGTCTGTTCAGTTTCAGCCATCGCCGCTCTCCCCGGCCTTGCCATCTTCGGCGGGGGTGCCCTCGTCGGAGCGCTTGGCCGTCTCCGCGCCCTCGTCCGGGCGCGGCGGGGCGACCTCGCGCCGGTCGCCGCGCGGCCGCTCGCTCTCGCCGCGCCTGCCTTCCCCGCCGCGCCCGCGCCCTCGTCCGTCGCGCGAGCGGGTGAGCGGTGCCGGATTGGGATCCAGTTCGTCGACCCGCACGGTCAGGTAGCGGATGACGTCCTCGCTGATCCGCATCGCGCGCTCCATCGCGCCGACCGCGGCCGGCGGTGCCGCGATGTTCATGAAGTAGTAGTGGCCCTTCCGGTTCTTCTTGATCCGGTAGGCCAGATTGCGCAGTCCCCAATATTCGGTTCGCGCCACCTCTCCGCCAGCCCCTTCCAGAACCTCGCGGAATTGCTCGGCGAGACCGTCCACCTGTTGGGACGATATGTCGGGACGTGCGATGAAGGTGCTCTCATAGAGCGGCATGAGGCGCATTCTCCCGGATGCCGACCTCGGGCGAGTCGAAGCGACCCTCCTCTTCCCGCCGCGAGGCGGGGAACTCGCCCAGAGCCGCGGACTATACAGGATCGGCGCGGCGGCGCAAGCGTGCTTGACAGTGCCCGGGCCGCGTGATCACTACGGCCCCGCGGCGGGTCGCCGCCCCGAAGGCGGACGGATGAAGAGAGCCATCGTATTTCCCGGACAGGGCTCGCAGGCGGTCGGCATGGGCCGCGATCTGCACGATGCGTTCCCCGCCGCCCGCGCCGTCTTCCAGGAGGTCGACGAGGCGCTCGGCGCGCATCTCTCGCGCCTGATCTTCGAGGGCGAGGCGGACGAGCTGACGTTGACCAGAAACGCGCAACCGGCGCTCATGGCGGTCTCGATCGCCGCTCTCCGCGCGCTCGAAGACGAAGGCGGCTGGCGGCTGGCGGAGCGGGCCTCGTTCGTCGCCGGCCATTCCCTGGGCGAATATACCGCGCTTGCCGCTGCCGGTTGCCTGTCGATAACGGACGCGGCGCGCCTGCTCCGGCGCCGTGGGGACGCCATGCAGAGCGCGGTGCCGGTGGGCGCCGGCGCGATGGCCGCGTTGATCGGCGCGGCGCTTCGCCAGGCCGAGGCGCTCGCCCGCGCGGCGGCGGGCGGCGAGGTCTGCGTGGTCGCCAACGACAACGCGCCGGGCCAGATCGTCGTCAGCGGCGCCGCGGCGGCCGTCGAGCGCGCCGTCGCTATCGCGCCGCAACACGGGGTCAAGCGCGCCGTGGTGTTGCCGGTGAGTGCACCGTTCCACTCGCCGATGCTGGCGCCGGCGGCGGAGGCCATGGCGGCAGCGTTCGAGCGGGTCGATTTCATGCCGCTCGCCGTTCCGGTGGTCGCCAACGTGACCGCCCGCCCGATCGACGCGCCCGCGGAAGTGGCCGCGTTGCTCGTCCGGCAGGTGACGGCGATGGTCCGTTGGCGCGAGAGCGTGCTCCATATGCGCGACGAAGGCGTGGAGGAGCTGGTGGAGGTGGGCGCCGGTCGGGTGCTCACCAGCCTGACCAGACGGATCGACCGGGCGCTGCGCGGGCGCTCGGTGGGGACGGTCGCGGAGGTCGAGGCGTTGCTCGCGCAGGCATGACGGCGGGGATACTCGGGGAGCGAGGGATGTTCGATCTTTCGGGAAAGGTGGCGCTGGTCACCGGCGCGTCGGGCGGCATCGGGCGGGACGTGGCGGCGGCCCTCCACGCCCAGGGCGCGGCGGTGGCCCTTTCGGGCCGGCGGGCCGACGCCCTGGAGAGCCTCGCCTCCGGCCTCGGCGCCGGCGCCCGCCCGCTGCCCTGCGATCTCTCCGACCGGGACGCGCGCGCGGCGCTGCCGGCGCAGGCGGCGGTGGCGCTGGGGACGGTCACGATCCTCGTTCACTGCGCCGGGTTGATCCGCGACGGCCTGGCCCTTCGCATGAAGGACGAAGACTGGCGGGCCGTCCTGGAGGTCAATCTGGATGCGGGCTTCTTCCTGGCCCGCGCCTGCCTCCGCGACATGGTCCGGCGACGCTGGGGTCGGCTGATTTTCATCACCTCGGTGGTGGGGACGACCGGCAACGCGGGGCAGGCCGGCTACGCGGCGTCGAAGGCCGGGCTCGGCGGGATGGTCAAGGCCATCGCCGCCGAGGTGGCGGCGCGCGGGGTGACCGCGAATTGCGTGGCGCCCGGTTTCATCGAGACCGCGATGACCGACGCTCTGCCCGACGGGCGGCGCGAGGCACTCCTCGGGACGATCCCCGCCGGGCGCTTCGGCGAGGGCCGGGACGTCGCCTCCGCATGCGTCTATCTCGCGAGCGAGGAGGCCCGCTACGTCACCGGGCAGACGCTCCACGTCAACGGCGGGATGGCGATGGTCTGACCGCGGGCGCGCGCTCCCGGGCATATGGAGTACGGCCGGGAAATGTGTTACCAACCGCCCCGTCCGGCTGAGCGGTGGGGATCGAGGCGCGCGGTGAGTGCGCGGGGGTGCCGTCCGATGGTTCGGTCACCGCTCCGAATTCACGGAATCGTGCGAGGGAAAGGTTACATGAGCGACAATGACATCGCCGCGCGCGTCAAGAAGATCGTGATCGAACATCTCGGTGTCGACGAGGACAAGGTCACCGAGAACGCGAGCTTCATCGACGACCTCGGCGCGGACAGTCTCGACACGGTCGAGCTCGTGATGGCATTCGAGGAAGAGTTCGGCTGCGAGATTCCCGACGATACCGCCGAGAAGATCCTCACGATCAAGGACGCCATCGACCACATCGAGCAGATCACCTGAGCCCGCGGCCGGAGGGGCCGATGGCGGGAACGCTCCCCGCGCGGGATGGCGATCACCGGAGAGCCCGCGATGCGAACCGCTGACCGGTCACGCAGGGTGGTGGTCACCGGCATCGGGATGGTTTCGCCTCTCGCCAACGGCGCCTGCCCGAGCTGGGAGCGGCTGATCGCCGGCCATTCGGGCGTCCGGCGCATCCGGTCGTTCGATCCCGCCGACCTGCCGGTCAAGATCGCGGCCGAGATCCCGGCGGAAGGCGAAACCGGCGCCTTCCGCCCGACCGACTACGCCTCAACCAAGGACCTCCGCAAGATGGACGATTTCATCGTCTACGCCATGGGCGCGGCGGCGGAGGCCGTGGACGATGCCGGCTGGCGGCCCGAGGGCGAGGAGAGCCTGGAGCGGACGGGCGTCATGATCGGCTCGGGGATCGGCGGCCTGAAGACCATCGAGGAGGGCGCGATCCTGGTGCACGAGAAGGGTCCGCGCCGGCTCAGCCCGTTCTTCATCCCGTCGAGCCTGATCAACCTGGCTTCGGGCCAAGTCTCGATCAGATACGGCTTCCGGGGGCCCAACCATTCCGTGGTGACCGCGTGTTCGACCGGCGCCCACGCGATCGGCGACGCGGCGCGCCTCATCCAGTGCGACGAGGCGGACGTCATGGTCGCCGGCGGCACCGAAGCCGGCGTGTGCCGGGTCGGCGTCGCCGGATTCGCGGCGTCGCGGGCGCTGTCGACGCACTTCAACGACGAACCGGAGAGGGCGTCCCGGCCCTGGGACGAGGCGCGCGACGGCTTCGTGATGGGCGAAGGCGCCGGTCTGGTCGTGCTGGAGGAATACGGCCACGCGAAGGCGCGCGGCGCGCGCATCTACGCCGAGATCCTGGGCTACGGGCTGAGCGGCGACGCGCACCACGTCACCGCGCCGGCGCCGGACGGTTCCGGCGGTTACCGCTCCATGAAACGCGCCTTGCGGAGCGCCGGGCTGAACACCGACGAGATCGACTACGTCAACGCGCACGGCACCTCGACGCCGCTCGGCGACGAGATCGAGCTTCAGGCCGTCAAGCGTCTTTTCGGGCGCGATGCGCGTCACCTGTCGATGTCGTCGACCAAGTCGTCGATTGGCCACCTCCTCGGGGCGGCGGGCAGTGTGGAACTGATCTTCTCGATTCTCGCGATCGACCGCAGTGTGGTGCCGCCGACTCTCAATCTCGACAACCCCTCGCCGGGCTGCGATCTGGATCTGGTTCCGCACGAGGCCAGGGAGCGCAAGATCGCGCGGGCGTTGTCCAACTCCTTCGGGTTCGGGGGCACCAACGCCACGGTGATCGTCGGGCGGCTCTCGTAGCGCGGCATGAGGCGCGTCGTCCGGTGGCCGCTGCTCGGCATGGCGGGCATCGCCTGCCTCGCGCTCGTCCTGCTGGCCGCCGGCTGGCTCCACGTCAGGAGCGCGTTCGACCGCCCGGGGCCGCTGCGCGACGACCGCACGGTCGTTCTGCCGGAGGGGCTCGGCGCCTGGGCCATCGCCGACCGGCTGGCCGAAGCGGGCGTCGTCGGCGACGCGGCGCTCTTCGCCGCCGGCGTCTGGCTCGAGGGCCGGGAGCGCGCGCTCCGGGCCGGCGAGTATGCGTTCGAGGCGCTGGTCACGCCGCGCGGCGTGATGGAAAAGCTGGTCGCGGGCGCGACGGTCGCGCGGCGCCTCACCATCGCCGAGGGCCTGACCAGCGCCGAGATCGTCGCCCGGGTGAACGCCGCGCCGGGGCTCGTCGGCGCGGTCGCGACGCCGCCGGAGGAAGGGACGCTCCTGCCCGAGACCTACCACTATGCCCTGGGCGATCGGCGGGCCGGGCTCGTCGCCCGTATGCGGGACGACATGACGCGCGCGCTGGATGCGCTCTGGCGCGGGCGCGACCCGGCGGTCGGACTCGACTCGGCGTACCAGGCTCTGGTGCTGGCCTCGATCGTGGAGAAGGAGACGGGCGTCGCCGACGAGCGGCCGATGGTCGCCGCGGTGTTCCTGAACCGGCTGCGGAAAGGCATGCGGCTGCAATCGGATCCGACGGTGATCTACGCGCTGACGGCGGGGAAGGCGCCGCTGGGGCGGTCCCTGTCCCGGCGCGACCTCGCCGTCGACGACCCCTACAACACCTACCGCCACGGCGGCCTGCCGCCGGGCCCGATCGCCAACCCCGGACGATCGGCGATCGCCGCCGTCCTGCACCCCGCCGACACGGACGCGCTCTATTTCGTCGCCGACGGCTCCGGCGGCCATGCGTTCGCCGCGACGCTGGACGAGCACAACCGCAACGTCGCGCGCTGGCGCGCCCGCGAGCGACGCGCCCGGCAATAGCGGGGGAGGGCCCCGGCTTGAGCGTCTCCAGCATGACCGGCTTCGCGCGCACGGACGGGCGCGACGCCGCCCTCGAATGGAGTTGGGAAGTCAGGAGCGTGAACGGGCGCGGCCTGGACATCCGCTGCCGCGTGCCGCCGGGGATGGAACGGCTCGACCCGAAGGTGCGCGCGGCGGTCTCGTCCCGCCTCCGCCGCGGAAGCGTGACCGTCGCGCTCCGGCTCGCGCAGGCGCCGGGTGCAGGCGCGGTGCGCATCAACAGGGCCTTGCTGGACGAGTTGATCGCGGTCGCCGCCGAATATCGCGACGCGGCGGGCGTCGCCAAGCCGCGCCTCGACGGCCTGTTGGCGTTGCGCGGCGTGATCGAACCCGCCGATCGGGCGCGCGACGAGGCTCGATACGAACGGCAGGAAGCGGCCATGCTCCGGGGGCTGGACGACGCCCTCGCCGTGCTGGTGCGGGAGCGGCGGGCCGAGGGCGCGGCGCTCGCGGCCGTCCTCGCCGACCGGATCGCGGAGATCGAGTCGTTGACGCGGCAGGCGGAGGAACGGGCGGCGCAGCGCCTGGCGCCGATGGGCGAGCGGCTTCGCGCGCAGGTGGCGGCGCTGCTCGGCGCCGGGGCGCCGCTGCCCGAGGACCGCCTCGCCGCCGAGCTCGCCGTGCTGGCGGTCAAGGCCGACGTGACGGAGGAGATCGAACGGTTGACCGCCCATTGCGCGGCGGCGGCGCGCCACCTGAAGGAGGACGGGGCGATCGGACGCAAGCTCGATTTCCTGGCCCAGGAGTTCAACCGGGAAGCCAACACGCTCTGCGCCAAGGCGTCCGACACGGCGCTCACGGATGTCGGCCTCGCGATCAAGTCCGCGGTCGATCGCTTCCGCGAGCAGGTCCAGAACGTCGAGTGACCGATGCGCGTTTCCGGCGATCCTCCGGACCTCGGGCGGCGCGGCCTTCTGCTGGTGTTGTCCTCGCCCTCGGGCGCCGGGAAGACGACGATCACCCGCCGCCTGCGCGCGCTCGAAGGCGACCGGCTGTCGGTCTCGATTTCGCACACCACCCGGCCGAAGCGGCCCGACGAGGACGACGGGCGCGACTACCATTTCGTCGACCGCGCAGGCTTCGCCCGGCTCCACGCCGACGGCGCGTTTCTCGAGCGGGCCGAAGTGTTCGGCCATTGGTACGGCACCGCCTGCGCGCCGGTCGAACGGGCGGTGGGCGCCGGGCGCGACGTCGTGTTCGACATCGATTGGCAGGGCGGCCAGCAGCTCGCGCGGGCGGTGCCGCGGGAGCTGGTCCGCGTGTTCATCCTGCCGCCGTCCTTCGCGGCGCTCGAAGAGCGGCTCAGGCGGCGCGCGCAGGACGACGACTCGGTCGTCGCGGCGCGCATGAACCGCGCCGCCGACGAGATGCGCCACTACGACGAGTACGACTACGTCGTGGTCAACGACGACCTCGAGCGGAGCGTCGGGGAGGTGCGGTCCGTCCTCCGCGCGGAGCGGCTGCGCCGCCGCCGTCTGGGCGCGCTCGCCGGCTTCGTCGAGCGGCTCACGTCCGGCGCGCGGCCGGCGGGCTGATCGGCGCGACCGCGCCCCGGGCGCCGTCGAGGCCGCCCGGGGCGAGGGCCAGGGCGAGGAGCCGGCCCGGCTCGTCGAGGCCGGGAAGGTCGATCCCGCGGTCGGCTGCGGGCGCGAAGCCGAAGCGGCCGAGATAGGCCGGCGTTCCCACGGCGACGACCGCCTCGTGGCCGGCCGCCGCCGCCTCTTCGAGGGAGGCTCGAACCAGGAGGCGGCCGATCCCGCGCCGCCGGTGGGCCGGATCGACGGCGACGGGCCCCAGCAGCAGCGCCGGCCACGCCGGGCCGACGACGATCGGCCAGTAGCGGATCGTCCCGAGAAGGGGGCCGCCCGCCTCCGCGACCAGGCAGAGGCGGCGGACCGGCGCGACGCCCGCGCGCAGGCGGTATGACGGACGCGCGCGGCGGGCGGCGCCGAAGGCGCGGTCCAGAAGGGCTTCGATCGACGGGCCGTCCTGCGGCCGCTCGGGGCGAACGGAGGTCATCGCTCCGGGTTCCCGACGCCGGGCTCCGCCGGCGGGGCGATAGCGACGGCGCTCACCGTCTTCCCGTTTCTTTCGTCGCCGCCCAGGCGCGCGCGAGCGCGCAGAAATCGCCGATCGAAAGCTCTTCCGCGCGCGAATCCGGCGGCAGCCCCGCGTCGCGGAGCAGAGCCGGCGGGTCCGCCGTGAGGCTCCGCAAGGCGCGGCGCAGCGTCTTCCTGCGCTGGCCGAACGCCGCGCGGGTCACGGCGTCGAGCGCCCGCGGTTCCGCCGGCGCGAGCGGCGCGGCCCGGGGGACGAAGCGAACCACGGTCGAGACGACGGAGGGCGGCGGCAGGAACGCCTTCGGGGTCACGTCGAACAGCCTCTCGCAGCTGCAGAGCCATTGCGCGCGCACGGACAGGCCGCCGAAATTCCGTCCGCCCGTCGCCGTGATTCGCGCGGCGACTTCCTTCTGGAACATCAGGGTCATGCTCTCCAGCCGCTCGACCCGTTCGAGCCAGCGCAGCAGCAGCCGCGTGCCGATGTTGTAGGGGAGATTCGCCACGATCGCGAACCGTCCGCGGCCGAGCGTCGCCAGGTCGAACGCGAGCGCGTCCCCCTCGACGACGGTGAGCCGATCCGGAAAGTCCGCCGCCAGCGCGCGCAGGGCGGCGCCGCAGCGGCGGTCCTTCTCCAGCGCGACGACGCGGGCCGCGCCGGTCGCGAGGAGAGAGCGGGTCAACCCGCCGGGCCCGGGGCCGACCTCCAGGACCGTGGCCCCGTCCCGCAGGCGGGCGGCGCGGACGATGCGGCGGCACAGGTTCGGGTCGAGCAGAAAATGCTGCCCGAGCGCCCGCCGCGGGCGCAGATCGTGGCGGGCGACGACCGCGCCGAGAGAGGCGCGACGGGCGGCCGGCGCCGTCTCAGAGGCGGATGTCGACGAACGCCGCACGGCGCAGGTCGCGCAGGTAGCGGCGCGCGAGCATCTCCATCCTGCGCCCGGCGATGTCCTGCCGGACGGCATCGCGGTCGGGGTGCTCGGCCCGCGCCTCGTCCCGCTCGCACACCATGAGGAACCGCAGGCCGCCGCCCTCGTGGGGAAGCGGCGCGCTGGCGCGGCCGACCGGCAGGGCGGCGGCGACGTCCCGGATATCGGCGGGAAGTCGGCGCAAGGCGACTTGGCCCAAGGCGCCGGACTCGTCGGAGCCGATCACGCGCGCGCGGGCGAGCAGCGCGTCGCAACCGTCGATCTCCCGCAGCTGCTCCAGGGCGCCGATCGCACGGAGCGCCTCGACCCGGTTCGGCTCGACGACGAGCTGGGCCAGACGCACCCTGTCGTCGAGCGGATCGTCCGAGAGCACCGTCCGGCGATCGACCAGGGAGACGATGTAGTAGCCGTCGAGCGCACGGATCGGGCGGGAGATCGCTCCCGGCTCCATATCCACCAGGACGGCGTCGATCGCGCTCGGGAGCCGGCCCTCGACGACCCATCCGACATCGCCGTCCACCGCCGCGGTGGCGCTCTGGGAAAACTGCCGGGCGATCCGGGCGAAGCTGGCGCCGTCGGCCAGCTGGTCGTGGAGACGCTCGGCGGCCACGCGCACCGCGCCTTCCTGGTCGGGCGATTCGATCGCGAGGAAGATTTCCGCGACCCGGTATTCCGGTCGCCCCCGGTGGCTTTCGAGACGGGCGATCGCCTGGTCGATCTCGTCCTCGCCGACGGAAACGGACGCACCGAAGCGGTACCGCACGAGTTTGGACCAGACGACGTCCGCGCGCACCTGGTCCGCGACGGCCGCGTCGTCGAGACCCCTGCTCTGCAGGAAGGCGCCGAGCCCTCCGGGGGCGATGCCGTTGCGCTCTTCGATCATCCGCATCGCCTGCGCCAGCTCCGCTTCGCCGACGGTCAGCGCCAGACGTTCGGCCTCCTGCATCTTCAGCCGTTCGTCGACCAGGGAGCGGAGGACCTGCGGCGCCAGCTGCCGGCGAAGCTCCGGGCCGTCCCGCAAACGGGACGCGGTGATCGCGACGTCGATCCGGGCCACGAGGTCGTAAACGGAGATCACCTCGTCGTTGACCACCGCGGCGATTCGCAAGGATTCCTGGCCGCCTGCCCGCTCGGCCGGTCCGACGAGCGCCGGAACCAGCCCGAGCGCCAACAACAGGATCCTGGGGATGGAGGAGAAGGTCATGGCCGGTCTCAACCCAAGTGTTTCAAGAGGACGGTGAAGAGGAATCGCGTGTCCGGTTCGACATCGCGATCGCGCGTGAACGAGCGGACCATCCGCGTGTCGACGAGAACGCACTCGTCCCGATAGGAGAGACCGACGTTCCAATCGATTGCGGTGCCGTCGCCTGCGAGGTTCCGACGGGTCCCGGCGGAGAGCGTCCAGCCGTCGGGAAGGGTGGCCGCACCGCCCAGGGCGATTTCCTTGCGGTTGGCGGGTGGCACCGTCCCGCTCCCCGCATGCCGCCGCCCGACGTCGACATAGGTCAGACTGCCGCGCAGCCAGTCGAACCGCGCGGCGAGATCGACCTCGTTGCGCCGGACGGAGAAATCGTGGCGGTCGATGCGGAACCGATAGACGAAATCCGTCGCGGGCAACGGGCGCACGAAGACGCGGCCGACATAGTCGGACAGCCGGCCGCGGAGCCCGCTGCCCGCGTCGAACGAACGGTCTTCCTTCAGCCGGAAGACCTGCCCCAGCAGGGCGTCGACGCGCTCTCCGTCGCGGCCGTGGAAACCGATGCGCACCCCGTAATTCACGCGCGGGCCTCCCTCGACCCGGTCGAAACCGGCGAAGCGATTGGCGCTGAACAGGTTGGCGTGGTTGAAGTCCAGCGCCCGGCTGTCCTCGTTGGGGATTTCGCCGGAATTGCCGCCGCGCGGGCTCGCGATGCCCTGGACGATCGGCTCGACCAGCTGCCGCGCCGCGCCGATCCGGGCAACGAGGGGAAAGCGCCACTCGACCGCCGCCTCGGGGATCAGGCGCCCGGTCACGCGGGTTTCCCGCGCCCCCAGAGGGCGTGCGGGATCGAGTGGAACGGCGGTGTGGTAGAGGTCGCCGCGCAGGTTCGCATCGAGGCGAAGCACATGGCCGCCTTCCGAGACGAACGGCCGGTTCCAGCCGCCCGTGACGGAGAGCCGCCGGCTGTCGGTTCCGTTCTGGCGTTCCAGGATCATGACGTTGCCGTCCAGCGTGACGTAGCCGCCGGCGTCGTCGAGAGCGCGCACGATGTTCGCGTCGAGCAAGGGCAGGACGATCGGGGTGCGGTCGTCATCGTCACCGGTGGTGAGACCCTGGAACCAGTACCCGTCGCCGGACAGGACGCTGCGCCCATCGTAACTTTCCGCGAACAGGTTGGAGACCAGCTTGTCGTCCGGGAAGATGTCGTAGCGGCGAAGGTAGGTGTCGTCGAGGGCGCGTTTCAGATCGAACCCCCAACGCCACGCCGGATCGATATCGAAGGCGCCGTTGGCGAAAAGATGGCCGCGGAACTTCCGCCCGTCCGGGCTTTCGGTACGGGGGCGGGTGATGCTTCCGTCGATTGCGAAGAAGCCGCCGCGCGTGCGCTCCCGGTATTCGCCGGCCAGCACGATGCCTTCGCTCGAGGTGAAACGCGGCGAGAAGGTCGCGTCCCGGTGGGGGGCGATGTTCCAGAAATATCGCGTTTCGATGTCCATGCCGAGCGCGCTGGACATCCTGTATTTCGGCGCGAGCAGGCCCGAGGCGCGTTTCACCGTCGGGTCCGGATAGCGGAAATAGGGCGTGTAGGCGATCGGGACCCCGAACAATTCGAGGGACGCGCTGCGGTAGGTCATGGTGCGCGCCGCCTCGTCATGGACCGCCCTGCCGGCCCTGATCCGCCAGAGCGGTGCGCGCGCGTCGTCCTCCGGGCACAGGTCGCACGGGGAGAAGACCGCCTTGCGCATGACCGTGCGATTCCCGTCCCGGCGCTCGGCGTCGTTGGCGACGACGCGGGAGCGGTCGGCCAGCAACATGCTCGGCCGGTGGACCGCGCCGTTCCGCAGGTCGTCGGTGAGCGTGACCTCGTCGGCGAACAACGCGGCGCGCCCCGGTTCGAGCAGAGCGACGCCGCCCGATGCCGTCACCGTCCCCTCGCGCCGCCGATAGCGGAGTCGGTCGGCGCGCAGAACCCGCCCGCCCTGCGCGATCTCGACGTTGCCGGAGGCGATCACCGTATCGCTGCCCTCGTCGTAAACCAGCGCGTCGGCGGTCACCACGACGGCGCCCGCGAATTCGTTCGCGGAGTCGGCCGCGGCGGTGGCCGTCGTCTGCGCGCCCGCGGGTATCGCGACGAGCGCCAGAAGCCCTGCGAGGACGGACCGGAGGAGGGTTCTCACGCCCCGGCTCTAGCCGTCCTCGAGATGGAAGAGACTCGCGACGCCGAGCAGCGTGAAGATGCCGGCCGGGGCCCAGGCCGCCAGCGTCGGCGGAATCTTGCCCGACAGGCCGAGCGCCATGACGAGGTCGGAGACGAAGTAGAGCAGGAAACCGGCGAGAAGGCCGCTCGTGACCAGCATCCAGGTGGCGCGTCGCGTGAAGCGCAGCGAAAACGCCGCCCCGACGAGAACCATCGCGCAAAGCAGGAGCGGCCCGGCCAGCAGCGAATGCCAGTGCAGGCGATGCTTCGTCGCCGAGAAGCCGGATTCTTCGAGCACGTCGACGAAACCCGGCAAGGCCCAGAACGACAGGGTTTCGGGCGGCGAGAAGCTGTTCCGTATCCGCTCCACGGTGAGGTTGGTCGCCATGCGGGTGGTCGTCCGATACCGCGCTTCCTCGTCCGGAGCGCTGAGGAGGGCTTCTTTCAGGTTCCAGTATCCGTCCGCGAGCCGTGCTTCCGCGGCGTCGATGCGCCCCACGAACTGGTCCTCTCCGGCATAGAGGAAGATGATCACGGAATGCAGCGTCATCGTTTCCGGGTCGATGCGTTCGGCATGCACCACGGACCGTCCGTCCCCGTCGCCCTGCCGGAGCCAGATGCCGGATTTCGAGAGCGCGAGCAGACTCGCGTCGCCGCCCAGATATGCCGCGTCCATCCGCTCGTAGCGCGACACCGCGGCCGAGGCGAAGGGGTTGACCACCGTCATGGCGAAGCCGCCGAGCAGGATCGAGACGAGAAGCGCCGGGAACAGGAACTGCCAGACCGAGACGCCGGCCGCCCGCGCCACGATCAGCTCGCGGCTCCGCGTCATCCGCGCGAACGTCAGGATGCCGCCGGCGAGCGCGGCGAACGGCAGCGCCTTCTGGGCCATGAACGGGACGCGCAGCAACGCCATCTGAAGAACGATGCCGAAGGTCGCCGTCCTGCCCGGACCGGAGGCGCGGCGCAACAGTTCGATCATGTCGGCGATCACGATCGTCGCCATGACGGCCAGGAAGACGAGCGCCACGCTCAGCAGGTACCGCCTGCCGATGTAGAACGACATCGTCGGCGAAAGGCGCACCTGCCCGCGGCCCCTACGGTCCGCCGGAAGAGGCCGGAAGAACGGCGGCGCCGCCCCCGCGGGCGCCGCGGTGCAGGACGAACACCGCCGCACCGACCGCGGCGGCGACGTTGAGATACATCAGCGGGATCAGGCGGTCGTTCCCGGCGACCGCGTTGACCAGGAAGAGGCCCGCGACCTGGACCGCGATGCCCGCGCCGCTCGCCGCGAGGATTCGGCGCCATTGTCCGCGCCGATCGCGCTCGCCGGAGAGCAGGGCCGCGAGGGCGATCGCGGCGAACACGTAGGCGAAGAGGGGCGAGACGATCCGGTTGTGCGCCTCGGCGAGGAACTTGCCGCGATGGCGCCGCGTGGTCGCATCGTCTTCCATCGGGCTGAACAGCTCGTGAATGAAGCGCTCGCGCGGCTCGCGCCAGCGCGTGCCGGCGGCTTCGAAGACGCCCCCCAGATCCATCGTGTAGCGTTCGAAGTGGAGATACGAGAGCGCCGACGTTTTCCTGTCGACCTGTTGTCTGTTGCCGTTCGCCAGGATGAAGCGCGGCCCCTGGTCGGTGCGCGCCAGGACGCCGCTCTCGGCCATCATCGTGACCGGCTTCCCGGGGGTTCGGCTGTCGTGGACAAGAATGCCCTCGAGAACGCCGCCGGCGCCCCGTGCGCGCACGTAGATGGTGAGATCGTCAGTGAGCGCGTTGAAGGCGCCGTCGCGCAGAAGCACCGACGAGTGGTCGCCACGCAGGACGAATTGCCGCTCCTTGAACGCGCGATGGCCGTTGGGCATGAGATACATCGTGGACGCGTAGGAGAGGACGGCGACCGTCGTGGCGAGCAGGATGGCCGGCGTCGCCAGCGCCCACGGGCCGACCCCGGCGGCGCGCAGGCTGACCAGCTCGCTGTCGGCGGCGAGCCTGTTGTAGACGAACAGCAGCGCGCAGAAGAGCGCCACCGGCAGGATCACCCCCATGAACGTGGGCAGCAGCAGCACGCTCATGAACAGGAAGGTGCCCAGCGACAGCCCCTTGTTGACGATCAGATCGATGACGCGGAGCGATTGCGTCAGCCAGACGAGCGCCATGAGCCCCGACGCGACGAGCACGAATGGGCCGACGAGCTGGCGCAGGATGTATCGTTGATGGCGGGACATGGGGCATTATATCGGCTCGCGCCGGGGGCGCGGGAAGGGAATGGCCGCGCCGGCCGCCGTTCGGCTCCGGTTTCGTGAAGCCGGCGCCCATTCCTCATGCCCCGCCCCGGGGGAAGGCCCGCGCACCTGGGGCCGGACGCGGCGCGCGCGCCGTTCGCGGGCGGCGCGATCCTCAGGCGCCTCCGAGGTTCGGGCGGTGGCGCGGCCAGTTCGTCGCGGCCTCGAACGCCGCCGCCGCGCGGAACACCCGCCCGTCGTCATAGGTGCGGCCGACGATCTGCAAGCCGGTGGGCACGCCGTTCCGGGCGAACCCGGTCGGCACGCTGGCGACCGGGCACTGGTTCATCATGTTGAAGGGGTAGGTCAGCAGCCAGCCCATGTGCGGCTCCACCGTCCTGCCGTTGATCGTGAAGGCCGGGTCCATATTCGTGTGGTCCGCCGCGACCGCCGGCACCGCGAGGGTCGGACAGACCATGACGTCGTAATCCCGGAGGATCGGAGCGAGCTTCTGGTACATCCAGCCGCGCGTGCGGCTGACCCGCTCGAACTCGACGGCGCTGACGCGCCGGCCTTTCTCGACGAGGTCCACGACTTTCGGGTCCATTTCGTAGCGCCATTCGGGTAGGTGGTCCTCGAGCGCGCTCGCGAAGAAGACCCCGAAGAGACGCAGGTACTGGCTCAACACGCCCGATGTCCAGCCGAGCGCCACCTCCTCGACCCGGCAGCCGAGATCGCGGAAGACCTGGAGCGCCTTCAGCGTGTTCTCCCGCACCTCCGTGTCGACCTCGACATAGCCCAGGTCCGGCGAGTAGGCGATCTTCCAGCCCTTGATGCCCGCGTGGGCGAGCGGCAGGCGAACCCGCGTCCGCAGGGAGGCGATGTCGGCGTCGTGCGGGCCGGAGATGACGTTCTGAAGCAGGGCGGAGTCGGCGACGGTGCGGGTCAGAACGCCGATCTGCACGAGGAAGACATGGGGCGCGGTGGTGTCGTTCGGGTTGCGCCCGTAGGGCGGCTTGAAGCCGAAGACGCCGTTCGCCGACGCCGGAATCCGGATCGAGCCGCCGCCGTCGCCGCCGTCGGCGATCGTCGTCATGCCGGCGGCGACCGCACCGCCGCTGCCGCCCGACGACCCGCCCGGCGTGTAATCGGGGTTCCAGGGATTGCGGCTCACGCCCCAGAGCGGACTGTGCGTCGTCCCGGCGTAGCCGAACTCGGGCGTCGTCGTGCGGACGTGGAGGATGGCGCCCGCGCGCATGATGCGCTCGGTGACCGGATAGGTGTGATCCGGGCGGTTGTGCTCCATGATCCGGGAGCCGATCGTGGTGATCTCGCCCTTGATGGCGTGGTAGTCCTTGCTCGCGAAGGGCAGGCCCTCCAGCGGGCGCAGCCGCCCGTCCGCCTTTCCGTAGCGTGCCTCGGCCGCCTTCGCCTGTTCCAGGGCGCGGTCGAAATAGTCGCAGGTCACGAGGTTGAGCGCCGGGCCGACCGCTTCGCAGCGGGCGATCACCGCCCTCATCAGCTCGACCGGCGACAGGGTCCGCGCCTTGAACGCCGCCAGCGCGTCGATGGCGCTCATGTAGCAGAGGTCGAGGTCGGCGGTCATGGCCGGTTCTCCTTCGCGCCGCTGCGCCGGCTATTCGTTGCCGCGGGTCTCGATCCCGTCGAGATACCCCAACACCCGGTCCAGCGGCTCGACATCGCCGAACTTGGCGTCGATGTCGAAGAGATTCCATTCGACCACGCCGGGCACCCGGTCGCCGACGCCTTCCCTGACCACGATCGGGCGAAAGCCTTCGGCGATCGCGTCCTCAGTCGTGTGCCTGACGCATCCCGCCATGGTCACGCCGGTGATCACCACCGTGTCGACCCGCAGAGCGCGCAGATAACCCGCAAGATAGGTGCCGTGGAACGCGCTCGCGCGCTTCTTGACGATCACCTGTTCGCCGCGCTCCGGCAGCGGCGCGATGCGCTCGTCGATCCGCGCCTCAGGCGACCCCTCGCGCAGGGTCTCGACCGGGATCTTCATGTGCCAGAGCCCGGTGTCGGAGCGCGGACCCTTCGGATCCTGATAGGCCGTCGTGGTGTAGATCACCGGAATGTCCTTTTCCCGCGCCGCCGCCAGCAACCGCTGATTGGCCGGGATGATCTCCGCCATGTTGTCGCAGGTGAACCGGTGGCCGGGCCTGGTCCAGGCGTTCGCGAGATCGATGATCAGAAGCGCGGGCCGCGCCCCGAAGCCGACCCGGCGCTGGAAGCCCCGCGCCCGGTAAATCTCCGAATCGGCGGTGAAGATGGTCTCGAGCGCCTGCCTGACTTCGTCTTCGCGAGAAAGCTCTTCCGCCATCCGACCGCTCCCCGGCATGAGGTTATCGGGCGCCGAGTGTAGCCGCGGCGTCCGCCGGTCGCCAAGTGGGAAGCGCCGCGCGGCGAGCGCCGGACCGGCGCGCTACGACGGCCGCAGCAGTTTGACCGGTGCGCGCTCGAAGGTCTTGCGCCCGCGCTTGAAGCCGTGGAGCGGCGGGGCCAGTTCGGCGACGGCGGTGGCCGGATCGCGCGCGTCGAGCACCGCGAGGTCGGCCGCCTTGCCGGGGGCCACGCCGTAGTCGTCGAGGCCGAGGATGCGCGCCGAGCGGCGGGTGATCATGTCGAAGCAGTCGAGCATCTCGGAGCGCGCCCCGACATGGCAGACATTGGCGTAGAGGTTCGCCATGCGGATCAGCGAGCAGTCGCCGAACGGCGTGAACGGGTTCAACACATTGTTCGACGAGAGCGAGCAATTGACTCCGTGGCCGAGCAGCCTGTGCGCGGCCGTGACTCCGCGGCGCACGTTGGCCTCGTCGCCGCGCCCCATGAGGAAGAGATCGGTCGCGGGCAGCACCGTCACCGCGACGCCGGCGGCGGCCATGCGCTCCGCCGTCCGCGCCAGACGCGCGGGCGCGGCGGCCGAGAGTTTGGTGACGTGGCCGACGGTGACCCGTCCGCCGTAACCGAAGCGCTCGGTCAGCGCGCAGACGTAATCGACGTCCAATGCGTCGGCGGTCTCGCCGAAGTCGAGATGCATGTCGATGTCGACGTCGTAGGCGCGCGCGAGGGCGAACACGCGGTCGATCTGGCCGTGCGGGTCGCTGTCGGTGTAGGGCGCGGCGCCGACCACCCGCGCGCCCCGCTCCAGTGCCCGCACCATGAGGTCGTCGGTGCCCGGATTGTTGAGCAGCCCCTCTTGCGGAAAGACGCAGATCTCGATGTCGATCGCCCAGCGGTATTCGTCGATCAGCGGCAGAACGCCGTCGAAGCCGCGCATGCCGATTCCGGGATCGACCTCCAGATGGGTGCGCAGGTGGGTCGTGCCCTGCGCGATGCATTTGTCGAGCACGCGGCGTGCCCGCCGGTTCACGTCCTCCTCGGTGAAGGCGCGCTTGGCCGCGGCGACCTGCTCGATCGCCTCCGCGAGAGCGCCACTCTCCGCTTCACAGCGATCGAGGATGCAGGCTTTGTCGAGGTGGATATGGGTCTCGACGAAGCCGGGCGCGACGAGGCGGCCGGCGAGATCGAGGACCGGCGCATCGGCATCGACGGCCGGCGCAACGGCGGCGATGCGCCCGCCTGCGATGCCGATGTCGACGCGCGCACCGCCGCCGCCGGCGACACGCCCGCCGCGCAGGATCAGGTCCATCCGCGCTCCTTTCCACGCCCCCGGAACACGAGTGTTGCGGCTTTCCGGTTCCCGCGCTGAGCGCCTAGCGCAGCATGTAGCGCTGGGCGAGCGGCAGTTCGTCGGCCGGTTCGCAGGTCGCGAGTGCGCCATCGACGCGCACCTCGAAAGTTTCCGGGTCGACGGAAACCTCCGGGCAGGCGTCGTTGTGCAGCATGTGGCCCTTCGAGAGCTTGCGCGTGCCGCCGACGGGAACGGTGCGGCTGCCCAGGCCGAGCCGCCCGGCGACGTCCGCCTCGATCGCGGCCTGGGAGACGAAGCTCAGGCCGAGCGCCTCCCTGGCGCGGCCGAAGGCGCCCCATTGCGGCCGCATGAGGAGCGGCTCGCAGGTCATCAGCGAGGCCGCGCTGTCGCCCATCGCCGACCAGACGATGAAGCCGCCCTTGACGACCAGTTCCGGCTTGATGCCGAAGAACGCCGGGCGCCATAGCACCAGGTCCGCCAGCTTCCCGCGTTCGAGGGAACCGACATGGCGGTCGATGCCGAACGTGCGCGCGGCGTTGATGGTGTATTTCGCGATGTAGCGCTTGATGCGCTCGTTGTCGCCCCTGGCCGAACGCTCGGACGGCAGCCGCCCGCGCTGGCTCCGCATCTTCGAGGCGAGCTGCCAAGTGCGGCAGATCACTTCGCCGATCCGGCCCATCCCCTGGCTGTCCGAGCCGAGCATCGAAATCGCGCCGATGTCGTGCAGCACGTCCTCCGCGGCGATGGTCTGCGCGCGCACCCGGCTTTCGGCGAAGGCCACATCCTCGGGCACCGCCGGGTTCAGGTGGTGGCACACCATGATCATGTCGAGGTGTTCGTCGAAGGTGTTCCTGGTGTAGGGGTTGGTCGGGTTGGTCGAGGACGGCAGGCAGTTGGGCTCACCGGTGATGCGGATGATGTCCGGGGCATGGCCGCCGCCCGCTCCCTCGGCGTGGTACATGTGGATCGTCCGGCCGTTGATCGCGGCCAGCGTTTCCTCCAGGAACCCGCTTTCGTTCAGCGTGTCGGTGTGGAGCTGGACCTGGAAATCCATCTCGTCGGCGACGCCCAGGCAGCAATCGATGGCTGCCGGCATCGCCCCCCAGTCCTCGTGAATCTTGAGGCCCATGCAGCCGCCGGCGATCTGGTCGACCAGCGCGTTCGGCCTGGACGAATTTCCGCGTCCGAGGAACCCGAAGTTGATCGGCCAAGCGTCCGCCGCCTGGAGCATCTTGCCGACGTTCCAGGCGCCGCCGGAATCGATCCCGACGGTGATCGGCCCCAGCGAACCGCCGAGCATCGTCGTGATACCGCTCGCGATGGCGTGCTCGCAGAGCTGGGCGCTGTCGAAATGGACATGAACGTCGATGCCGCCGGGCGTCGCGATCAGCCCTTCCGCGTCGCGCACGGTGGTCGCAGCGCCGCAGAGCAACGCGGGGTCGACACCGTCCATGATCGCCGGGTTGCCGGCCTTGCCGACGCCGGCGACGGCGCCTTCCTTGATGCCGATGTCGCCCTTGACGATCCCCAGCACAGGATCGATGACGACGGCATTCGAGATCAGCATGTCGAGGGAACCGGCGGCGCTGTCGAGCCCGGCGACGAGGCCGATGCCGTCGCGCAGCGTCTTGCCGCCGCCATGCAGACACTCCTCGCCCGGCACGCCGTAATCGTGTTCGATCTCCGCGAGCAGCGCGCTGTCGCCCAGGCGCACGCAGTCACCGGCGGTCGGTCCGTAGAGCGCGGCGTATTCGGCTCGGCTCATCCTCGCCATGGTTCAGGCTCCTCTGAAGCCGCGGGCGCGGGCGCGGGCCAGCGCCTCCTGCTTGACGCTTTCCGAGCGCCGGGAACCGCGGGTCAGGTCGTTGAGCCCGACCATCTCTCCGCTGCCGCCGAATTCGACCAGGGTGACGTCTTTGCTCTCCCCCGGCGCGAAACGCACCGCGGTCCCGGCGGGGATGTCGAGGCGCATGCCGAAGGCGGCGGCACGGTCGAAATCGAGATGCTTGTTGACCTCGAAGAAGTGGTAGTGGCTGCCGACCTGAACGGGGCGGTCGCCCGTGTTGGTTACCGTCACCGTGGCGCCCGCGCGACCGGCGTTGATCTCGATCTCGCCCTCCGCCGGGATGATCTCCCCCGGGCGGACATGCCCGGTGCGGTCCTTGCTGCCGGGGCGAATCGGATCGTGGACCGTGACCAGCTTCGTGCCGTCCGGGAACGTCCCCTCGACCTGGAGCACGGGCATCATCTCCGCGACGCCCGGCAGGACGTCGTCCGTGGAGAGGATGGTCGCGCCGAATTCGATGAGCGCCGCCACGGAACGCCCGTCGCGCGCGCCTTCGAGAATCTCGTCGCTGATCAACGCCACGGCCTCCGGGTGGTTGAGCGCGCGACCCCGCGCCCGCCGCTTGCGCGCCAGCTCGGCCGCGCTGAAGATCATCAGCCGCTCGGTTTCCGTCGGTGTCAGCAGCATCGCGGGCCCCCTCGATCAGTTGGCGAACAGGCGCACCTCCGCGCTCTCGTGGCGCGCCGCGGCGACGTCGGCCAAAGGCACGTAGGCCCGGGCCTCGGCGAGCGGAAGCGCCGGTTCCGCGAGCAACGCCGCGATCTTCGGCCGCAGGTCGCGCAGCATGATCTGCCCGTCGAGATGGCCGATCAAGCCGAGGCGGAGGGCGGCGCCCAGAATCGTTACGCAGAAGCCGTGAACGGAGACCGCCTCGGCGCCCGCCAGATCGAGCCCGGCGCCCGCCAGCACCACGCCCTGCACGACGGCGAGGTGGCCATGCGCCGCTCCGGCGCGCAGAGCGTCCCGATAGGCCGCCGCGCCCGGCGTGCCCATGCGCGCGTGGACGCCGAGCAGGGCCGCCCCGCCCTTGCGCGAGCCCTCCCTGAGCTCCCGGGGCAGTGTCATGGCCTCCTGCAAGGAGTCGATCTCGGCGACGGCCGGCCAGTCGCCGAACGCGCGGTGGGCGGCGCCCAGGAACCCGCGTTCCGACGAGGCCCAGCGCTCGAACACCTGTTCCGAGAGGAAGACGACGAGAGTCGCGGCGTCGGTCACGATGCCGTCGGCATGAAGGGTTTCCAGCCCGAGCGAGAAAGACAACGCCCCGCTCGGAAAGAAACTGTCGCCATATTGCAGCGCCGCGAGAGCAGCGCCCGGACCATGGGCGGGCCGGCCCATCCGCACCTCCCCCGGTGGCGCCGGATACCGTGCCCCACCCTATCCCCGAGCGCGCCCGCGCCTCAACCCGGCCACTCGGACGCACGGCCCGGCTCCCGGGCCGGCGCTATCGCTTCGCCGACATTGTTGCCTTTTTGGATGACTCGGACGTAAGATAGCCTCCATTGCGAGATGCGGATTCGCCATGACGCCTCCATGGCCCGAAACGGCGGAACCGCGTCACGGGCTTGTCGGGTTGGTGCAGGTAAGGGGCGCGTGTCCAATCGTCCGATGACGGCGCGTTTCGACCGCAGGAGCGAGAGCATGCCCGGAGGGTGCGCGGTTTCCGCCGCGGCTCGTCCCGGTCCGCCCGGGCGGCGACTTAGCCGCCCCTGAGCGGTACGCCGTGTTCGACCGGCATCGTTCAGGGGGCGCGCAACTCCGTCGCAATATCGGGTTGAAAGGTTGTTTACCATGACCGATGCACCGAACCGGGTTCGAATCTTCGACACGACGATGCGCGACGGCGAGCAATCGCCGGGCGCTTCGATGAATCTGGAAGAGAAGCTCCGAATCGCGGAAGTGCTCGAGGAGATGGCCGTCGACGTGATCGAGGCCGGCTTCCCCATTGCTTCCAACGGCGATTTCGAAGCGGTCCACGAGGTCGCCAAGACGGTGCGGGAAAGCACCGTGTGCGGCCTCGCCCGCGCCGCGCGGCGGGACATCGACCGGGCGGCCGAAGCGTTGAAACCGGCGGCGGCGGCGCGCATTCACACTTTCATCTCGACCAGCCCGCTCCACATGCGGGTCAAGCTGCAAATGGAGCCGGACGAGGTGCATGCCGCCGTGATCGACAGCGTACGCTACGCGCGTCGTTTCACGGACGATGTCGAATGGTCGTGCGAGGACGGCTCGCGCACGGAACACGATTTTCTCTGCCGCTGCGTGGAATCCGCGATCAAGGCCGGCGCAGGAACGATCAATATCCCCGATACGGTCGGCTACGCTGTTCCCGAGGAGTTCGGCGCGTTGATCGCCATGCTTTTCGATCGGGTGCCGAATATCGACCGCGCCGTGTTGTCGGTGCATTGCCACAACGACCTGGGCCTCGCCGTCGCCAATTCGCTCAGCGCCGTGCGCGCCGGGGTGCGCCAGATCGAGTGCACCGTCAACGGCCTCGGAGAGCGCGCCGGAAACGCCGCGATGGAGGAGATCGTCATGGCGCTTCGGACGCGCAACGATCTCCTGAATTTCGAAACCGGCATCAAGACCGGGAACATCATGCGGGCGTCACGCCTCGTCTCGGCGATCACCGGTTTCGCAGTACAGCCGAACAAAGCGATCGTGGGAGCCAACGCGTTCGCGCACGAAGCGGGAATCCACCAGGACGGCGTTCTCAAGGACGCGCAGACATACGAGATCATGACCCCGGAATCGGTGGGGCTCGTGCAGTCCACCCTGGTGATGGGCAAACATTCCGGCCGACACGCCTTTCGCGAGAAGCTGCGCAGCCTGGGCTACGCCGACCTTGGCGACAACGCGCTTCACGAGGCGTTCGCGCGGTTCAAGGATCTCGCCGACAAGAAGAAAGAACTGTTCGACGAGGACATCGTGGCCCTTGTCGACACCGAGGTCGCTGGCGCGAACGACCGGATCAGGTTCGGCTCCCTCTCGGTCTCCTGCGGCTCGTCGGGGCCGCAGGAAGCCGTCCTGGTGCTGGATGTCGACGGCGAAGAGAGCGAGGCCCGCGCCACCGGCAACGGCCCGGTCGATGCGACGTTCAACGCCATCAAGGCGATCTATCCGCATGATGCGCGGCTCCAGCTCTATCAGGTCCACGCGGTGACGGAAGGGACCGATGCCCAGGCGGAGGTGAGCGTTCGCCTCGAGGAAGACGGGCGCACCGTGAACGGACAAAGCGCGCATATCGATACCATCGTCGCCTCGGCGCTGGCCTACGTGCACGCGCTCAACAAGCTCGTGGTCAAGAGGCAGAAGACGGCGCCGGAGGCTCTGTCGGCATGAGGAACGGTCGCGAGTGCCGCTGAAGTCGGGCGGGCACCAACCGGTATCTGAAGGAGGCACGGCGCATGTTCTCGAAGTTGACGGGGTTTCTTTCCGCCGACATGGCGATCGACCTGGGGACGGCGAACACCCTGGTCTACGTCAAGTCTCGAGGGATCGTGCTCGACGAACCGTCGGTCGTCGCCCTGGCGACGCGGAAAGGCAAGAAGCAGGTCCTCGCGGTCGGCGACGAGGCCAAACGGATGCGTGGGCGCACGCCCGGCAACATCGAGGCGATCCGCCCGCTCAGGGACGGCGTCATCGCCGATTTCGAAGTCGCCGAAGAGATGATCAAGCATTTCATCCGTAAGGTGCACAACCGGCGCAGTTTCGCGAGCCCGCAGGTGATCGTCTGCGTTCCCTCGGGCTCGACCGCGGTCGAGCGGCGCGCGATCCAGGAATCGGCGGAAAGCGCGGGCGCGCGGCGGGTCTTCCTCATCGAGGAACCGATGGCCGCCGCCATCGGCGCTGACCTGCCGGTGACCGAACCGACCGGGTCGATGGTGGTCGATGTGGGCGGCGGCACCACCGAGGTCGCCGTGCTCTCGCTCGGCGGCATCGTCTATTCGCGATCGGTGCGGGTCGGCGGCGACAAGATGGATGAAAGCATCATCGCCTATGTGCGTCGGACCCATAACCTGCTTCTGGGCGAAACCACCGCCGAGCGGATCAAGACACTCGTGGGATCGGCATGTCCGCCGGAGGACGGCGACGGGGACACGTTGAACATCAAGGGGCGCGATCTGATGAACGGCGTGCCCAAGGAAATCGTCATCTCGAAGCGGCAGATCGCCGAGAGCCTCGCCGAGCCGGTCGGGGCCATCATCGACGCCGTCAAGGTAGGGCTCGAAAACACCGCGCCCGAGCTCGCCGCGGACATCGTCGACAAGGGCATCGTCCTCACCGGCGGCGGCGCACTGCTCGGGGATCTCGACCACGTGCTACGCCACGCGACGGGGTTACCCGTCTCGATCGCGGACGATCCCTTGCAGTGCGTCGTCCTCGGAACCGGCCGCTGTCTCGAACAGATGCGGACCCTCAAGCGCGCCCTCCACGAGGCGTATTAGGCGTCGCCATATCCGTCCCGACCGGCTTCGTCCGGGAGGCGTCTGACTCCGGAAAGAGGTTCGAGTGAGAGTCGGCCGCGGACGCCTCTTCGTTCCAGCCGTATCGGTCGGGGGATACGCCCCGCGCCTCGTCTTTGCGTTTCTGACGCTCGCCGCGACCGCCCTGATGATCCTGAGCCAGACGCAGCCGCGCGTGATCGAGACCTTGCGGACGGGCGTCGCCGACGCCGCGGGCCCGGTCTTCGGGTTCTTCTCGCGCCCGGCGGCGAGCGTGGCCGACGGGCTGGACGAACTCGACGCGATGCTGGCGGTCCACACGCGGAACGAGCGCCTCCGGCACGACAACGCCCAACTCCGCAAGTGGCAGGCGGTGGCGGAACAGCTGGCCCATGAGAACGACGCGCTCCGCGATCTCCTCAAGGCCGTTCCCGATCCACAGGCGCGCTTCGTCACCGCTCGGGTCATCGCCGATTCCGCGGGGCCGTTCGTTCACATGGTCCTGGTCAACGCGGGGCAGTCCCATGGCGTCCGCAACGGCCAAGCGGTCATCAACCACGAGGGTCTGGTCGGCCGGGTGCTGGAGGCGGGAGAACACACGGCGCGCGTCCTCCTTCTGACGGACCTGAACTCGCGAGTCCCGGTGGTCCTCGAAACGAGTCGCACCCGCGCGATCCTCAAGGGCGATAACGGCCCGAGCCCCCGGCTTGCGTTCCTGGAAGCCGACGCGCGGGTCAAGCCCGGCGACCGTATCGTGACCTCCGGCGAGGGCGGCATGTTCCCGCCGGCGCTCGCCGTCGGCATCGTCTCTTCGGTCGATGAGGGACGAGCCGCGGTCCAACCCTTCGTCGTCTGGAACCGGCTCGAATACGTTACGGTTCTCGACTACGTCATTCCCGGAGTCCTGCCCGAGACCCGCCGCACCGGGCGCACGGGGAACCTCCGATGAAGAGCCGTTGGGTGCACCGGGTGGACCGCATTCTGCGCGGCTCGATACCAGCGGCCGTCACGCTGCTGCTCGTCGTCGCGAGTGCCCTGCCCTGGCACCTGCCTCTCTTCGTCGAGGTCACGCCCGCCCTTGCCGTGGTGGCCGTCTTCCACTGGACCGTCAATCGGCCGGACTGTCTGCCCTTTGCCGCGACCTTCTGCATCGGCCTCGTCCAGGACCTGCTCACGGGCACCCCGCCCGGGATGACGGCGCTGGTGCTTCTTGCCGTCCAGGGCGTCGTCGCTTCGCAGCACACCTTCTTTCGCGGCAAGCCGTTTATCGTCGTCTGGTGGGGCTTCTCGCTGGTCATGCCGGCGGCCGGCCTCATGGGGTGGGCCATCGCCTCGGCCTATTTCCAGGCGATCGTCCCGCCGCTTCCGATCGTCGTGCAAACCGTCCTGACGATACTTCTCTTCCCGGTGCTCGCGGCGTTGCTCAACGGCGTCGGCGCTCTGGTCGCGCGCCCGGCAGGCTGAGATGCAGGGCGAAATCGGACGTTCCGCCCTGTTCACGCGGCGTGCGTTCCTCGTGGGCGGCCTTCAGACGCTGCTGATCGCCGGTCTCGCCGGCCGACTCTACCAGCTTCAGGTCGTCGATTCCGAGCGCTATACGATGCTGGCCGACGAGAATCGAATCGACATCCATCTCCTGCCGCCGCCGCGCGGCCGCATCTTCGACCGCTCCGGGCAGCTTCTGGCCGGGAACCGCCTGAACTACCGGCTGGTGCTGATTCCGGAGGCGGTGTCGGACCTCGACGTGGCGCTGGCACGGGTCGCGGCCCTCGTGCCGCTGGACGCCCACGAACGGGAGCGGATCGAACGCGAGGTCCGGCGCAAACGGAGTTTCGTCCCCGTCATGGTGCGCGAACACCTGACCTGGAAGGAAGTCTCCCGGATCGAGGTCAACGTCCCCAATCTGCCGGGGGTCATGATCGAGGTGGGGCGGAGCCGCCGCTACGCCTTCGGCCCCGATACGGCGCACGTCGTGGGCTATATCGGCGCCGTCGGCGAGGCGGAAATGGAAGACGATCCAATGCTCGCCCTGCCCGGCGTCCGCGTGGGGAAGAGCGGTGCCGAGAAGGTGCTGGAGAAATCCCTCCGCGGTAAGGCCGGCACCCGGCAGGTCGAGGTGAACGCCTACGGCCGCATCGTCCGCGAGCTCGCCCGGCAGGACGGCCAGCCGGGCGACGACCACATGCTGACGATTGACCTCGGGCTACAGCAATACGCCATGGCCCGCTTCGGCGACGAAAGCGGCTCCGCCGTCGTCATCGACGTCCATTCGGGGGAGCTCCTCGCGCTCGCGTCGGTCCCCAGCTACGACCCGAACGCCTTCGCCACCGGTTTGAGCCGGCGGGAGTGGAGCGCCCTGATCAGCCATCCCCGCCTGCCGCTCAACAACAAGTCGATCGCCGGCCAGTATCCTCCAGGTTCCACGTTCAAGATGGTCGTGGCGCTGGCGGCGCTCGAGAGCGGAGCGGTTGGGCCGGAGCAGCGCTTTTACTGCCCGGGCTTTCTCGAAGTGGGCAACCACAGCTTCCGATGCTGGCGGCGTGGCGGGCACGGGAGCGTCGCCATGGTGCGCGGCATCGCGGAATCGTGCGACGTTTACTTCTACGAGGTGGCCAAGCGGGTCGGCATAGATCGAATCGGGGCGATGGCCGTGCGGTTCGGCCTTGGCGGGAAGCTCGACATCGCGCTCCCCGGCGAGCGGCCGGGCTTGATGCCCACGCGAGAGTGGAAGCGCGCGGTGCGCGGCGAGCGCTGGCAGATGGGCGAGACGCTGCTGGTCGGTATCGGCCAGAGTTACGTGCTGACGACGCCGCTTCAGCTCGCGGTCATGGTCGCGCGCATCGCGAACGGCGGCATCGCGGTCGCGCCTCGTCTCGTGCGCGGCGTCGTCCGCGACGGGCAACCGGTCGCACGGCGGCGCGAGGCGTTCCCTTCGCTGGCGATCTCTCCCGCCCACTTCGACGTCGTCCGAGAGAGCATGCGCCAAGTCGTCAACGAACCCGACGGGACGGCCTATCGCGCGCGGATCGACGAACCTGCCTTCGCGATGTCCGGCAAGACGGGAACCGCGCAGGTTCGTCGGATTTCCGAGCACGAACGCAGGACCCGCGTGCTCAAGAACGAGGAGCGCCCGTGGGAGGAGCGCGATCACGCCCTCTTCGTCGCCTACGCGCCGGTGGAGAGGCCGCGTTACGGCGCTGCCGTCATCGTGGAACATGGCGGGAGCGGCTCCGCCGTCGCGGCGCCGATCGCGCGCGACATCATGCGCGAGGTCCAACGCCGGGACCCGTCGGGGCGGGACGACGCGCCGACCCGTGCCGATCCGGCGGCCGGCTAGAACGGGACCATGGCGCAGGCGGACATCCGGAACCAGCGAAGCCTGACCTTCTCGGAGCGCGTCCTTCGTCTCAACTGGCTCGTGATCCTGCTGATTTGCGGCATCGGTGCGGCCGGCATCACGATGCTGCTCTCGGCGGCGGGTGGCTCCGTCGAACCGTGGGCGCATCGGCAGGCGATTCATTTCGGCATCGGCTTGGTCCTGATGATCGCGGTGTCGGTGACCGACATTCGCCTCTGGCTGCGCCTCGCCTATGCGTTCTACGGCCTCACCTTCGTCCTGCTGGTCGGCGTGGAGCTGCTCGGGGCGACGGTCATGGGCGCGCAGCGTTGGGTCGACCTTGGTGTGGTCCAGGCGCAGCCATCGGAGCTCATGAAAGCCGCGCTGATTCTCGCGCTGGCGCGCTACTTCCACGGCATATCGCTCGACGACATGCGCCGCGTGCGCGTGCTCGTTCCGCCGGTCCTGATGATCCTCGCGCCCGCGGCGCTCGTCCTGCGTCAGCCGGACCTCGGGACGGCCGTGCTTCTCGTGCTCTGCGGCACGGTCATGCTGTTTCTGGCGGGGTTGAAGCTTTGGAAGCTCGGTGCGGCCGTCGCCGCCGCCCTCGCCACCGTGCCGGTCGCCTGGCAGTTTCTCCGCGATTATCAAAAGGCCCGCGTCCTCACCTTCTTCGATCCGGAATCGGATCCGCTCGGCACCGGTTACCACATCATCCAGTCGAAAATTGCGCTGGGCTCCGGCGGCCTGCTCGGGAAGGGCTACCTCAAGGGCACGCAGAGCCACCTCAATTTTCTGCCGGAGAAGCAGACCGACTTCATCTTCACGATGGTGGCCGAGGAATACGGCTTCCTCGGCGCCGGCTTCGTCCTTCTTCTCTACTTCTCGATAGCGACCTGCGGGATCGTGATTTCCGCCCGAAGCGAAAACCACTTCGGCCGCCTCCTCGGCATGGGAGTGACGGTCACGTTCTTCTTCCACGTCTTCTTCAACATCGCGATGGTGATGGGATTGCTGCCGGTCGTCGGCCTGCCGTTGCCGCTGATGTCCTACGGCGGCAGCGCCATGGTCAGCCTGATGCTGGGCTTCGGCTTCCTGATCTGCGTCCATGTCCACCGCGACGTTCCCATCGCGCGCAGATCGGCCTCCGGCCCGCCATAGGCGACGCGCCGGGGCGGGGCCGTCAAACGACCTCGACCCGGACCGTGCCGATCCCGGCGATTTCGTAGGCGAAGCGGTCGCCTGCGTCGGGGAACCGCGTGGCGAGCGTGCTTCCCGTCATCACGATCATGCCGGGCGCGAGCGCCGTATCCCGGTCGGCGAGCCGGTCGGCGAGCCAGACCAGGGATTGCAACGGATGCCCCATGGCCGCGCCGGTGACCGCCGGCTCCAGCGGCGCGTCGTTGACCCGCAGCGACACCGGGTTGCGCGCGAGGTCGAGCGCGCGCCAATCGGTGCGGCGCGGGCCCAGAACGACGCCGCCGCACCACGAATTGTCGGCGAGGACGGAGAGGGCGTCGAGGGCGCCGTAGTCGGCGTGGCGATCGTCGATCAGCTCGAACGCAGGCATGCATGCCTCGACGCGGGCTTCGGCGTCACCCAGCGAGAACGGCGCGTCTTCGGGGAGAAAGGCGCCGCCGATTTCGACGGCGAGCTCGAATTCGAGTCCGAGATGAACGAAGTCGGCGCGCGCGACCCGCGCCGGCGAGCGCCGTACGGTGCGCGCGAAGATCGCCCCGCTGATCGGCTGGTCGATGTTGCAGAGCGCCCGGATCGCCTCGGAGGTGAGGCCGACCTTGTAGCCGGCGATGGCCCCGCGCCCCGCCGCGGCGTAGCGCTCGTTGAGCAGACGCTGGACCAGATAGCCCTCTTCGAGGGAACCGGGCCGCTCGGCATCCCGGAGCGGGCGGAACGGCCGTCGTTCCGCGTGCTCGGCGAAGAGTCGGTCGGCGAGCACCGCCGCCCGCCGTTCGCGTTCCGTCATGCGGTTCCCCTTCCCCGAAGCACGGCCGGCGCCGATCGCGCGGCGCTTACGGATTGTAGATGCCGACTCCGAAGACGTAGCCATCGTGCGAGACGACCCAGCTCGCCTTGGGCTCGATCTCGCCGGTCGCCGGGTTGCGCCATCTGTAACGGGCCCATCCGCCGTCCGGCGCGGCGGCGGCGAGGACCGCCCGCCCGATGTCGACGCCGTCGGCGTCCATGAACCCGAGCGAGCTGCGGCCGATCCGGGAAGGCGCGGTGTCCTGGCCGATGGCGACGGTCACGGCGTCTTCGTCGATGACGAACACGTAGAGATCGCGGTCGCGGAACATGGGCGCCGGATCGTCGGTGAATTTGGCGAACGCCGCTTCCGCCCCGACCTCGTCGTAATAGGCGACAGCCGCGGCCACCATGGCCCTCGCCTCCGCCGCCGTGCCGTGCCCTTCGCCGGCATGGGCCGCCGGCACGACGAGCAGAACGGCGAGAAAGGCCCAGGCCGCCCGGCGCGGCCGGTCGAGAATGCGCGAGATGCGAGGCATGGCCGATCCTCCCCTTCGTCCGCCGCCGCGCGGGCGGCCGGCGTCGATACGGTTCGCACGCTAACGGGCGTGCGCCATGGCGTAAAGCGCGCTCCCTTTGCCGATACGACTCCCCGCATGCGCCGGCGTATCCGGGGTGGGGCGGCGGGCGGCGCCCTGTCTCGCGCCCGTCCTCCATGTTAGGGTGAAGTCCGCCGCCCGCCGCGAACGTTTCGTCCTTCCACGCCATCGGGAGCCACCGCCATGACTTTCGAAAATCGCTGCAAGAAGAAGATGCTCGCGGGCGAGCCCGCGCTCGCCGCCTGGCTCTCGATGGGGAGCCCCATCGCCGCCGAGATCGTCGCCAACGCCGGTTACGACGCCGTGGTCATCGACCACGAGCACGGACCGGGCGATCTCCTGAACGCCGTCGGCCTGATGCAGGCGGCGGCCGGATCCGGGGTGACGCCGATGATGCGGGTGCCGTGGAACGACATGGTCTACATCAAGCGCGCACTGGATATCGGTGTCATGGGCATCATCGTGCCCTATGTGCAGAACGCCGCCGAGGCCGAGGCCGCCGTCGCCGCCTGCCACTATCCGACGGTCGGCGTGCGCGGCGTCGCGCCCCACGCCGCCCGCTGCTCCCGCTGGGGGGCGCGCCTGAAGGACTATCTCGACGCCATGCCCGACAACCTGCTGATCGCCTGCCAGATCGAGACGGAAGAAGCGGTCGGCAATATCGCGGAGATCGCCGCCGTCGACGGCGTCGACATGCTGTTCCTGGGGCCGAGCGACGTTTCCGCCAGCATCGGCCACATGCTCCGGCTCGAGGAACCGGCGGTGACCGACCTGATCGAACGCGCCGAGAGCGAGATGCGGGCGACGGGGAAGCTGCTCGGCACCGTCCCCCGGCCCGGCAAGTCCGTCAACTGGACCTTCGAGCAGGGCTACGACATGGTGATCGCCGGCAGCGACGCGCGCCTGCTGCAAGGTGCCGCCTGCACCCAGGTCGACGGCTTCCGCGACGACCCGCCGAAGAGGCGTTGAGCCGGCAGGCTCACGGCATTTGTTGAGCCGGCAGGCTCACGGCATTTGTTGAGCCGGCAGGCTCACGGCGTTTGTTGAGCCGGCAGGCTCACGGCGTTTGTTGAGCCGGCAGGCTCACGGCATTCAGCAAGCCGGCAGGCTCACGGCGTCGTGTAGCGGGAGTCCTCTCCCGGCGCGCCGCGGCAGACGACGCGGCCGGCCTCCACCAGATGAATCAGGTGGGCGAGCACGGTGCGGGCGGCGGCCTTGTGGAGCCGCCGGTCCAGCCCGCGGTAGAGCTTGGCGACGAGCTCCGGGATCGTCGTCCCGGCGGCGCCGATGCAGGCCAGGATTTCCGCCTCCCGCCGCTGGCGATGGTCGTGGAGGCGGCGCACATACCGGGCCGGTTCCGCAATGGGCGCGCCATGGGTCGGCCAGTAGGTCTCGACGTCGCGCGCCATGAGCTTGCGCAAAGACGCCATGTAGGCGCCCATGTCGCCGTCCGGCGGCGAGACCACCGTGGTCGACCAGCCCATCACGTGGTCGCCTGAGAACAGCGCCCGCTCCTCCGCGAGCAGGAAGCAAAGGTGGTTGGAGGTGTGCCCCGGCGTGTGTACGGCCTCCAGCGTCCAGCCCGCGCCGGCGATGACCGCCCCGTCCGCGAGGCGATGGTCCGGCGTGAAATCCCGGTCTGCCCCTTCCTCGGCGGCGGGCCCGCCGCCGCCGTGCGGGCCGTAGCCGTAGGTCGGCGCGCCGGTCGCGGCCTTCAGGCGGCGGGTCGCGGGCGAGTGGTCGATATGGGTGTGGGTGACGACGAGGTGGGTCACGGTCTCGCCGCGCACCGCGTCGAGCACGGCATCGACATGCTCGGTCAGGTCGGGGCCGGCGTCGATGACGGCGACGGCGCCGCGCCCGACGATGTAGGTGCCGGTGCCGTGGAAGGTGAAGACGCTCGGATTGCGCGCGACCACCCGGCGGATCGACGGCGCGACTTGCGCCGCCTCGCCGTAGGTGAAGTCGAGCTCCCGGACGAAGGGGATGGCTCGACTCGCGCGCCGCCGCTCCGGCCGTTCGCCCGGCGCCCCGGTGGCGTCCTCGGTCATGTTCGCGAGACCCCCGCGCCGCGGCGCCCGGTTGAACGGCGCCGGTCGACGGGTATCATCGCCCCGTCGGCGGCGTCAATGTCGGGGAACCGCCCGTGCCCATCGATCCGCCCGAAGTCATCAAGGTGACCGACACCACCGTCGCATGCAACGGCGGCGGCGCGCTCGGCCACCCGCGCGTGTTCCTCAACCTGGAGGGCGAGGGCGCGGTCGACTGCCCCTATTGCGACCGGCGCTTCGTGCTGGCCCGCGAAGGGGCCGGCGGCTGAGCCCGCGCCGCGTCGCGGGTCGCCCTCCACAGGATCAGCACCGAGACGCCGCCGGCCCCCGAGACCGCCGCGCACGCCCAATAGGCGTCGGCGCCCCAGGCGGCGTAGAGCGCGCCCGCGGCCAGCAATCCGGCGCCCAGCCCGACGCCGCCGGTCAGCGCGGAGAACAGCGACTGCGCGGTGTTCGCCGAGGCGGCCGGCACCGTTCGCGCGATGAACGCCATCGCGCCGAGATGCATGGCGCCGAAGGTGAAGGCATGCAGGCATTGGGCGAGGGCCAGGGCCCAGAGCTCGGTCGTCGCGGCGAGCGCCGCCCAGCGCACCACCCCGGCGGCGGCGGCGAGCCCGATCAGCCCGACCGGCCCCAGGCGGCGGACGGCCGATCCGCCGCACGAGAAGAGGACCACCTCGGCGACGACGCCGCCCGCCCACAGGAGACCGACGATCCATTCCGCGATTCCCGCGCCGATCCAGTGCAGGGCGGAGAACCCGTAGAACACCGCGTGCGAACCGCTGATCGCGGTGGTCGCGAGGACCATCAGGCGAAACCGCCGCTCCCCCAGCAGGCCCAGGATCGGCGCCGTCGGCGCGGCGCCCGCGCCCGGCCGCTCCGGCATCGTCAGCGCGCCGGCGGCCAGCAGGGCGGTGGCGGCCAGCACCATGGTCACGATCAGGTCGGCGGAGGGCGCGGCCTCGATCTCCAGGACGGCCCCGCCGGCGGCGGCGGCCGCGAGGTAGGAGACGGAGCCCCAGAGCCGGACCCGGCCATAGCCGGCCTCGGCCGGGACCGTGCGGAGCGCGATGGTTTCGCCGAGCGGCAACACGCCGGCATAGGCCAGGGTGAAGGCGGCGCTGACGACGAAGACGGGCCAGAATCCCCAGGTCCAATAGAAGGCCGCCGCGGTCGGCAGGCTGGCGAGGGCACAGGCGATCAGCGTCCCGCGGGCGCCGCCCCGGCGGTCGGCGAAGCGGCCGATGAAGGGGCCGGCGGCGGCGCGGAGCAGCAGCGTGAGCCCCAGCGTCAGGCCGATTTCGGCGATCGAGAGCCCGCGCGCCTCCAGGAAGAGCGGCCAGAACGGCAGCGCGATCCCCGCCACCAGGAAATAGGCGGCGTAAAAGGCGGAAATGCGCGCCGCGGCATGGGGGACGGCGCCGGGGGCGGGGGCGGGAGGGGGCATGGGCTCCGGCAGGGCCGGCCGTCTGTGCGCGGCCCCGCCAGCGTGGCATAGTGGCGCGCGCCGCCCGCCGCAAGTCCCGCGTTCCCGAGAGCGCAGAGCCGGAGCCCCGACCGTGAGCGACACCGCCTCCGCCGTCCGTCACCTCTATCTGGTCGATGGCTCGGGCTTCGTGTTCCGCGCCTTCCACGCGCTGCCGCCGCTGACCCGGCCCGACGGCACGCCGGTCAACGCGGTGCTCGGCTTCACCAACATGCTCTGGCGAATCCTGCGCGAGACCGACGCCGACCACGCGGCGGTGATCTTCGACAGCGCCCGGCGCACCTTCCGCAACGACCTTTTCGCGGACTACAAGGCCAACCGGCGGGAGACCCCGGAGGAGCTGATCCCGCAATTCCCGCTGGTCCGCGAAGCCACCCGCGCCTTCGCCCTGCCGGCGATCGAGCTGGACGGCTTCGAGGCCGACGACCTGATCGCCGCCTACGCGCACGCCGCGTGTGACGCGGGCGCCCGCGTCACCATCGTCTCGGCCGACAAGGACCTGATGCAGCTCGTCGAAGACGGCCGGGTGACGATGTACGACTACTTCAAGAACAGGAAGATCGGCCCGGAGCAGGTGCGCGAGCGCTTCGGGGTCGGCCCGGAGCGTGTGATCGACGTGCAGGCGCTCGCCGGCGACAGCACCGACAACGTGCCCGGCGTGCCGGGGATCGGGGTCAAGACGGCGGCGCAACTGATCAACGACTACGGCGACCTCGACCGCCTGCTCGACCGCGCAGGCGAGATCAGGCAACCCGCGCGACGCCGGAATCTAACCGAGCACGCGGAGACGGCGCGCCTCTCCCGGACGCTCGTCACCTTGCGCCGGGACGCGCCTCTGCCGCTTCCCCTCGCCGCGCTGGTCCGCCGCGAGCCGGATCGGGACGCCCTGTTCGCCTTCCTCGGCGCGAACGGCTTCAAATCCGTCGCGGCGCGGATCGCCGTATCGGAGGACGCCGGGCCGGCGGACGAAACGGCCGCCGACGCGGCCGCGGGCTTCCCCGACTCCTACCCGCTCGTCGACGCCTCCGCCGCGCTCGGCCCCTGGGTGGAGCGGGCGCGGCAGAGCGGCTTGCTGGCGCTCGAAGCGTTCACGACGGCGGGGACGCCGGAGGAGGCGCGTCTCGTCGGCCTGGCGCTGGCGACGGCGCCGGGCGACGCCTGCTACGTGCCCCTCGAGCCGTCGCATCCCGAGCGCGCCACGGGCGCGGTGCTCGGCGCGCTCGCCCCGGTGCTGACCGAGGCCGGCGTCCTCAAGCTCTGCCTCGACGCCAAGCGGCTGCTGCGCCTGTTCGCCCGCTACGACCAGGGGCTCTCACCCATCGACGACCCGATGCTGGTTTCCTGGGTGCTGGACGGAAGCCTGCACGGCCATACCGTCGAGGATCTGGCGCGCCTCCACCTCGACCGTGCGCCGCCCTCCCTGGCCGACCTGCTGGGCAGCGGCCGCAAACGAGCGGCCATCGAGCAGCTCCCGCCCGAGGCGCTGCGGAACGTCGCCGCGGCGCGCGCCGATATGGCGCTCCGCGTCCACGCCGCCCTCCGGCCGCGCCTCGTCGCCGATCGCCTGACCACGGTCCACGAGCGCATCGAGCGCCCGCTGGTGCCGGTGCTGGCGCGCATGGAGTCCGCGGGCATCCTCGTCGAGCGGGGCGCCCTCGCCGCCCTTTCGGCGGACTTCGCCGCGCGGATCGAGAGGCTGGAGCGGCAAATCCACGCCCTCGCCGGGCATCCCTTCACGATCGGCTCGCCCAAGCAGCTGGGCGAGGTGCTGTTCGACGAGATGAGCCTGACGGGCGGGCGCCGGGGCAAATCGGGCGCCTACGGCACCGGCGCGGACATCCTCGAAAGCTTGGCGGCCCAGGGCCACGACCTGCCGGCGCGGGTGCTCGACTGGCGCCGGCTCACCAAGCTCAAGAGCACCTACACCGACGCCCTGACCGACCGCATCGATCCGCGGACCGGTCGGGTCCACACGACCTACACCATGATCGCCGCCAGCACCGGACGGCTCTCCTCGAACGACCCCAATCTCCAGAACATCCCGATCCGCACGGAGGAGGGGCGCCGCATCCGCCGCGCCTTCCGCGCCCCGCCCGGTCATGTGCTGCTCTCGGCCGACTATTCGCAGATCGAGCTCCGCATCCTCGCCCATGTCGCCGGCGTCGGCGCGCTCAAGCGGGCCTTCCGCGATGGCGTCGACGTCCACGCCTCGACCGCGAGCCAAGTGTTCGGCGTGCCGCTCGACGGCATGGACCCGATGGTGCGCCGCTCGGCCAAGGCGATCAATTTCGGGATCATCTACGGCATCAGCGCGTTCGGGCTGGCGCGTCAGATCGGCGTCCCCCAGCCCGAGGCCCGGCGCTACATCGATGCCTATTTCGCCCGCTACCCCGAAATCGCGGACTACATGGAGTGCGCCAAGAAGGCGGCCCACGCCCAGGGTTTCGTGACCACGCTGTTCGGGCGCAAATGCCGGCTGCCGGGGATCAACGACCGCAACCCGGCGCACCGTGCCTTCCAGGAGCGGGCCGCGATCAACGCGCCCATCCAGGGTTCGGCCGCCGACGTGATCAAGCGGGCCATGATCCCGATGCAGGCCGCCCTCGAAGGCGCGGGCCTGCACGCCCGCATGTTGTTGCAGGTGCACGACGAGCTGGTCTTCGAAGTGCCGGAGGCGGAGGTCGTGGCGACGGGCGCGGCCGTCAAGCGGGTCATGGAAGGTGCCGCCCATCTCGACCCGCCGCTTGCGGTCGAGATCGGCACCGGCGCCGACTGGGCCGCCGCGCATTAGCGCAGGCCGCGCCGGGGCGGGAACCGGCGCGGCCGGCACATCGGAAACGCCGCACCGATGCGAACGGCCGCGTTGCGGCGGGAGCGGCGGACCGTTACCCTTTCGCGGCACCGCGACGCGGTGGAATCGTCGGCGAACGATACCCCGACCATGGCGACGAGCCTCCCCATCGGCCCCGCGCCCGCGCGGGCGCAAACGCCCTCCAAGGCCGCGCGGCTGCGCGCGCTCCTGCAGGCGCCCGCGCTCTCCTTCATCATGGAGGCGCATAACGGGCTCTCCGCGAAGATCGTGGAGGAGGCGGGCTTCGAGGGCATCTGGGCTTCCGGACTGGCGATGTCGGCGGGCCTCGGCGTGCGCGACAGCAACGAGGCTTCCTGGACCCAGGTCCTCGAAATGCTCGAATTCATGGCCGACGCCACGGCCATCCCCATCCTGGTCGACGGCGACACCGGCTACGGCAACTTCAACAACGTCCGCCGCCTGGTGCGGAAGCTCTGCCAGCGCGGCATCGCCGGGGTCTGCATCGAGGACAAGTTCTTCCCCAAGACCAACTCGTTCATCGGCGAGAACCAGCCGCTCGCGGACATCGACGAGTTCTGCGGCCGCATCAAGGCGGGCAAGGACAGCCAGAGCGACGGGGACTTCCAGATCGTGGCGCGAATCGAGGCGCTGATCGCCGGCCGGGGCATGGACGAGGCGCTGCGCCGCGCCGAGGCCTATCGCGAGGCCGGCGCCGACGCCGTGCTGATCCACTCGAAGAAGAACACCGCCGAGGAGATCGTCGGCTTCTGCGCCGCCTGGGACGGGCGGGCGCCGGTGGTGATCGTGCCCACCACGTACCACCGCACGCCGACCCGGGTCTTCCGCGCCGCCGGAGTCTCCCTCGCGATCTGGGCCAACCACAACATGCGGGCGGCGGTCGCGGCGATGCGCTCGGTCAGCCGGCGCGTCAGGGAAGGCGAATCGCTCGCCGCCGTGGAGGCGGACATCGCGCCGGTGCGCGACGTGTTCGATCTCACGGGCCAGGCCGAACTGGCGGCGGCGGAAGCCCGCTACCTCACCCCCCGCGGCGGCCACCGCGCGATCCTGCTCGCCGCCTCGCGCGGCGACAAACTCGGGCCGCTCACGGAGCACCGTCCCAAATGCATGATCGACGTGCGGGGCGCGCCGCTGATCCGGCGCCTGGTCGGAACGCTGAACGAAAGCGGCCTGCGCGAGATCACGGTGGTCCGCGGCTACCGCAAGGAAGCGCTCGCCCTGGCGAACGTGGAAGCCGTCGACAACGACCGCTACGGCGAGACCGGCGAGGCCGCCTCCCTCGCCTGCGCGGCGGGCAGGCTCGACGGCCCTTGCGTGATCTCTTACGGCGACATCCTGTTCCGCCGCCACATCCTCGACGCCCTGCTCGCGGCCCGAGGCGACATCGTGACGGTGGTCGATGCCCGGGGCCGCGCCGGCAACGCCCGTGCGCCGGACCGGCAGGTCGACCGGGTGCGCTGCTCGCGGCCCTTCACGGGCGGCTATCTCGACGACGCGCGCGTGACTCTGGAGGCGATCTGGAGCGCTGGCGCGGACGCAGACGCGGCCCACGGCGAGTTCATCGGCCTCGTCAAGGCGACGGCGGAAGGCGCGGCGGCGATCCGGACCGGGCTCGACTCGCTCGCCGCGGAAGGCGCCCTCGACGGTGCCGACCTGCCCGATCTCTTCGCCCACCTGTTGGCGCGCGGCGTCGTCATCGACGTCCTCTACGTCACCGGCCACTGGCTCGACGTGGACGACGCCTTCGACCTCGCCAGCCTGCGCAACCTGGTGTAGCCGCCGCCGCGTCGGCGGCCCGGAGCGACGCCCATGATGCCGGCCGACGCCTTCCTCGAACCCGCGCGGGCGCGGGGCTTCGACTTCTACACCGGCGTCCCCTGTTCCTTCCTGACTCCGCTGATCGACCGGGTGATTGCCGACCCCGCCCTCGCCTATGTCGGGGCGGCGAGCGAAGGCGAAGCGGTGGCGATCGCCGCCGGCGCCTGGCTCGCGGGCCGGCGCACGGTGGTGATGTGCCAGAACTCCGGCCTCGGCAACGCCGTCAACCCGCTGACCTCGCTCAACCATCCGTTCCGCATCCCGACCTTGATGATCGTCACCTGGCGGGGCGGACCCGGGCTCCGGGACGAGCCGCAGCACGCGCTGATGGGCCGGGTGACGGAATCGCTCCTCGATCTCGTCGGGGTCTCCCATACCGGCTTCCCGAAGGAGGCCAGCGCGGTGCCGGCGGCGCTCGCCGCGGCGGAGCGCGCCATGGCGGCGTCCGCGTTGCCGTTCGCGTTCGTCATGGAGAAGGGCGCGGTGCGCCACGACGGCCTCGACCAGCCGGCCCCGGCGATCCACCCGCGCGGCGCCATCGAAGACCTCCGGGCCGGCGGCGCCCGGCCGACGCGGGTCCAACTCCTGCGCCGGGTGCAGGACCTGGTGACGCCGGACGCCGCCGTGGTCGCCACCACCGGCAAGACCGGCCGCGAGCTCTTCACCCTGGAGGATCGCGCCCAGCAGCTCTACCAGGTCGGCTCCATGGGCTGCGCCGCCGCCATGGGCCTCGGCATCGCGCTCACGGCGGCGCGGCCGGTCGTGGTGCTGGACGGCGACGGCGCGGCGCTGATGAAGCTCGGCACCATGGCGACGATCGGCGCCCGCGCACCCGACAATCTGGTCCACGTCCTGCTCGACAACGGCGTCCACGATTCGACCGGCGGCCAGGCGACCGTCGCGCCCAACGTGGATTTCGCCGCCGTCGCCCGCGCCTGCGGCTATCCGCGCGCCTGGCGCTGCGACGACGAAGACGGCTTCGCCCGCGCCTTCGAAGCCGCCGCCGCAGGCCCCAAGCCGGCGCTGGTCCATGCGCTAATCGCGCCCGGCTCCCTCGGCGGACTGGGGCGCCCGACGATCGCGCCCCGCGACGTGGCACGGCGTTTCCGCGCGTTCCTCGCCGGCTGATCGGGCCGCTCGCCCGCCCCGGCCCGCCTCACGCGGGCGCGGACTCCGCGCCGCCGCATCTGCCGCCGCCGAGCACGCAGAAGCGCGCGCAATGGGGATGGTTGAGCCGCACCTCGCGGGCCGCGTCGGCGAGGCTCGCGCCCATCTCGAACGCGGCGTCGTGGGGCAGCAGGGTACAGGGAAGCACGACGGGCCGGTCGGCGCCCTTGCGCTTCACGACCATGCGGGCGCTCGCGCACATCATCGCGTTCGGGCGCACGCCGAGCGCGCCCCAGCAGGCCTCGGTGATCTCCGGCACGTCCGCGGTCGCGTCCATTTCCGGGAACAGCACCAGCCGGCGCCGGTCCCAGGCGTCGAGGGCAATCCCCAACCGCGTGAACAGGGCGGCGTAGCCGCGGCGCAGGCCGGCCTCGTCCTCGCCCCAGCGCGTGCGCCCGGCGACCGCGGGCGCGAAGCCGTTCCGGACGAGCCAGCACAGCCCCTCGATCGTCGGCTCCCAGCTTTGCGCGCCGCGCTCGCGCGCGTGCAGGGCCTCAGTGTAATGGTCGAGCGAGACCCGGATCGAGAGCCGGCGGCCGTGGCGGCGGCGCAGCCGCCGGAGCGGCGCGGCGCACTTCATCATCGGGCGCATGGCGTTGGTCAGCACCAGAGCGCGCAAGCCGCGGCCGAGCGCCTCGTCGAGAAGAGCCGCGATGTCCGGGTTCATGAACGGCTCGCCGCCGGTGAAGCCGACCTCTTCGAGCGGCCGGCCGTCGCGGGCCGCCTCGTCCAAATAGGGCCGTATGTCGGCCGGAGTGAGATAGGCCAGACGGTCGTTGCGGGGGCTCGATTCGATGTAGCAGTTCGTGCACGCCAGATTGCAGAGCGTCCCGGTGTTGAACCAGAGCGTGCGCAGCGCGGCCAGCCGGACGGCCGCCCGCGGGCTGCCGTCCGCCGTGACGAACGGATCCGCGAATTTTCCCGGCGCCGCGTGAAATGGGAGCGTCATCGACTCCTCCCTCGGGCGATGCCCGCCGCACTTCACACGACGGCCCGGGCCGGTCAAGTCACGATTCTGCGATACCCTCGTCGCCCGGCGCGGCTGTTACACTGGGCCGGGGAGCGGACGGGCGAGGCGGTGCCGGAGCGCGAAGGCAACAGGCTGACGGGGCGGGTGCGCCGCTATGCGCGCGTCGGCGCGTCGGTGGGCGGAGTCGCCGCGCGCATGGCGGGCCAGCGTTATCTCGGCCTGCCCGCCGACCGGGAGCGCAACGCGGCCGAACTCAAGCGCGCATTGGGCGGCCTCAAGGGGCCGCTGATGAAGGTCGCGCAATTGCTCGCGACCGTCCCCGGCGGCCTGCCGGACGAATACGCCGAGGCGCTGCGCACGCTCCAGGCGCAGGCGCCCGCGATGGGCTGGGGCTTCGTCAAGCGGCGCATGGCCGCGGAGCTCGGCTCCGACTGGCGCGGCGCCTTCGCCGGCTTCGAGCCGGAAGCGTCGGCCGCCGCATCCCTGGGCCAAGTGCACCGCGCCACCGGCCACGACGGTATGCCGCTCGCCTGCAAGCTGCAATATCCCGACATGGCCTCGGCGGTCGAAGCCGACATCCGGCAGCTCAAGCTGGTCTTCGCGCTCTATGCGCGTTACGACCGGGCGCTCGACACCGGCCCGATCCATGCCGAGATCGCGGCGCGGCTTCGCGAGGAGCTCGACTACGAACGCGAGGCCCGCCACATGGCCCTCTACGGCGAGGTCCTGAAGGAGACGCCGGACATCCACGTGCCGGCGGTCGAGCCGCGCCTGTCGACGCGACGCCTGCTGACCATGCGCTGGCTCGACGGCGCGCCGCTGCTGCAATCCAGGGACGCGCCGGCCGCCCGGCGCAACGCCATCGCGCGACGCCTGTTCCACGCCTGGTACGTGCCATTCTACGGCTACGGCATACTCCACGGCGACCCCCATCCCGGCAACTACACCGTCCGCCCGGACGGCTCGGTCAACCTCCTCGATTACGGCTGCATCCGCGTGTTCGGGAGCAGCTTCGTGCGCGGCGTGATCGACCTCTACCGCGCGGTCCGGGATCGAGACCGCGCCCTCATGGTGCATGCGTTCGAGACCTGGGGTTTCGTCGGGCTGTCGAACGAGACGATCGACGCGCTGGCCATCTGGGCCGATTACATCTACGGCCCGCTGATCGATGACCGGACCCGGTTGATCGACGAATCCGGGAGCGGCCGCTTCGGCGGGGCGGTCGCCGCCAAGGTGCATCAGGAGCTCCGCCGCCTTGGTGGAGTCGCGCCGCCGCGCGAATTCGTCCTGATGGACCGCGCGGCCATCGGGCTCGGCTCCGTTTTCCTGCACCTGAAGGCAGAACTCAACTGGCATCGGCTGTTCGAGGCCCTGATCGCGGGCTTCGACGCGGACGCGCTGGCCCGCCGCCAAGCCGCCGCCCTCGCGCGCCATGGCGTGCCCGGCGCCGCCTGAACCGGGCTTGGCAAACGCCATCCAGCGGGGCATTGTGCGGCCCTCGCCGGAGGGCCGGAAGGTGACGCGGGCATGAAGATCGGTGTTCCGAAGGAAATCGCGCCGGGCGAGACCCGGATCGCCGCGTCTCCCGATTCCGTCAAGAAGTTCTCCGCCCTGGATGTCGAGGTGCTGATCGAAAGCGGCGCCGGGGCCGGCGCGCAGATGTCCGACGAGGCGCTGACCGGTGTGGGCGCCAGGATCATGCCGGACGCGGCGGCGGTCTATGGCGAGGCGGACTTGGTGGCCAAGGTCCGCGCGCCGCTCCGGGACGGGAACGGCGCCGACGAACTCGCGCTCGTCAGGCCCGACGCGGTGCTGGTGGGCCTGCTCGCGCCGTTGCAGCACCGCGCCGAGGTGGCGCGCTACGCTGCCCGCGGCGTGACGGCCTTTGCGATGGAGCTGGTGCCGCGCATCAGCCGCGCGCAATCGATGGACGCGCTGTCGTCGCAGAGCAACATCGCCGGCTACAAGGCAGTGATCGACGCGGCCGGGCGTTTCGGCCGCATCCTGCCGATGATGATGACCGCGGCGGGCACGGTGGCGCCCGCGCGGGTCGTCGTGCTGGGCGCGGGTGTCGCCGGGCTTCAGGCGATCGCGACGGCGCGCCGGTTGGGCGCGCTGGTCTCCGCCTTCGACGTGCGGCCCGCCGTCAAGGAGCAGGTCGAAAGCCTCGGCGCCAAATTCGTTTCCATCGATGCGGACGCCGGTGCCGCCGAGACCGCGGGCGGCTACGCGCGCGAGATGGACGAGGACTACAAGCGGCGCCAGTCGCAATTGATCCACGAGACGTTGAAGAACCAGGACATCTGCATCGCGACCGCGCAGATCCCGGGCAGGAAGGCCCCGGTGCTGATCACCGAGGCGATGGTCGCGGACATGAAGCCCGGCTCCGTGATCGTCGATCTCGCCGTCGAGACGGGCGGCAATTGCGAATTGAGCGCGTTCGACCAAGTGGCGGTGCGCCACGGCGTCACCATCGTCGGCCACGCGAACTACCCGGCGCGGGTTCCGGTCGATACCAGCGCGCTCTATGCGCGCAACCTGTTCAACTTCATCGCGCCCATGATCGACCGGAAGAGCCGCGCTCTCGCGATCGACTGGGAGGACGAGGTGATCAAGGGAGCGCTGCTGACCAGGGACGGCGTGGTGGTGAATCCGGCGCTTCGGGAGGAAGAAGGGGCCTGACCATGGAGCACGTCCTGGCCCTGCATCCGCTCGTCATCGCGGTGACGATCTTCGTCCTCGCGGTGTTCATCGGTTACTATGTCGTTTGGAGCGTCACTCCGGCGCTGCACACGCCGCTGATGTCGGTGACGAACGCCATTTCGAGCGTGATCATCGTCGGCGCGCTGCTGGCGGCGACGCCCGCGGAAGGCGGCCTCGCCAAGATGTTCGGCGGCATCGCCGTGGGCCTCGCGGCGGTCAACATCTTCGGCGGGTTCACGGTCACCCAGCGCATGCTCGCGATGTTCAAGAAAAAGAAACAGGGGCCGCCTTCATGACCCCCGATCTGTCGGCGATCCTCTATCTGATCGCCGGCGTCTGTTTCATCATGGCCCTGCGGGGCCTTTCCTCGCCGGCGACGGCGCGCAGCGGCAACCTGTTCGGCATCGCCGGCATGGTGATCGCCGTCGGCACCACATTGGGCCAATCGGGAGTCGAGGACTATCTCTGGATCATCGTGGGAATCGCGATCGGCGGGCTGATCGGGACGGTGATCGCGCTGCGCATCCAGATGACCGCGATGCCGCAGCTCGTGGCCGGGTTCCACAGCCTGGTCGGGCTCGCCGCCGTCCTCGTCGCGGCGGCCGCCTATTACGCGCCGCAGACCTTCCACATCGGCGTTCCCGGCGACATCCGTCTCATCAGCCGGATCGAGATGGCCTTCGGCGTGGTGATCGGCGCCCTCACCTTCACCGGATCGATCGTCGCCTTCGCCAAGCTCCAGGAGCTGATGACGAGCGCGCCGCTCGTGTTCCGCGGCCAGCACGCGATCAACCTCGCCATCGCGGTCGCGATCGTCGCCACCGGCGTCGTCTTCGGCATCGGTCAGCAGGAGAGCGCGTTCTGGGTCATGACCGGCCTTGCCCTGCTCTTCGGCGTGCTGCTGATCGTCCCGATCGGCGGCGCCGACATGCCGGTCGTGATCTCGATGCTCAATTCCTACTCGGGCTGGGCGGCGGCCGGCATCGGCTTCACCCTCGAGAACACGGTGCTGATCATCGTCGGCGCGCTGGTCGGCTCCTCGGGCGCGATCCTGAGCTACATCATGTGCCGCGCGATGAACCGCTCGTTCGCCAGCGTCATCCTCGGCGGCTTCGGCACCGGCTCGTCCGGCCCCGTCGCCGCCGCCGACAGGACCCACAAATCGGGCAGTGCGGACGACGCGGCCTTCATCATGAGCAACGCGGGCTCCGTGGTCATCGTGCCGGGCTACGGCCTCGCGGTGGCCCAGGCCCAGCACGCGGTACGCGAGATGGCCGGTCTTCTCCAGAAGAAGGGCGTCGAGGTGCGCTACGCCATCCACCCCGTGGCCGGGCGGATGCCGGGCCACATGAACGTGCTGCTGGCCGAGGCCAACGTCCCTTACGACGAGGTCTTCGAGCTCGAGGACATCAACAGCGACATGCCCAACATCGACGTCGCCTTCGTGATCGGCGCCAACGACGTCGTCAACCCGGTGGCCAAGACCGATCCCGGGAGCCCGATCGCCGGAATGCCCATCCTCGACGTCGAGCTGTGCAAGACGGTGCTCTTCGTCAAGCGCTCGCTGGCCCCGGGCTATGCCGGCATCGACAACCCGGTGTTCTACCGGGACAACACGATGATGCTGTTCGGGGACGCCAAGAAGATGGTCGAGGAGGTCGTGAAGGTGCTCTGACGCCGCCGCGCGCCCGGCCCGCGGCGGTTCACTCCTCCCGCTGTGCGCGCTTGCGGGCCAGCTTCCTGGCGCGGCGGACGGCCTCGGACCGCTCCCGCGCGCGCCGCTCCGAGGGCTTTTCGTAGTGGCGACGCATCTTCATCTCCCGGAAGATCCCCTCCCGCTGCATCTTCTTCTTGAGCGCCTTCAACGCCTGATCGACGTTGTTCTCTCTTACGACGACGTGTACCAAGCTCCTTCCTCCGCCTCCTTCGGCTCGCGCGACGCCTTGATTGGCGTGTGCACTCTATAGCACACCGGTACGGAGGCGTGAAGACTCCCCGCGCCGTCGCGCCAGGAAGCGGTGCCGATAGCGAGGGTAGCCCGCCGGGGAAGGCCGCGCCCTCGCATCCGACCGACCTATCGATGTTGATCGAGCACCCCAAGCGCCGGATGGTCCAGCCTTCGCAGCCGATACGAATAACGCAGATTACGTCGAAATCTGAGCTTGGGAATACGCAAGAAACCAGAAAAATCCGTGAAACCTTTCCACTCAGGTGAAAACCTCGTACTCAGAAAGTCGAGAAATGCTCAGAAAGTCGAGAAATGGATTCAATGTCTGTTCGAAAGGACTGTTCAAGAGTACAGAAAAGATAGAGAGTATTGGTGAAACCATCTTTCCAGGCGGCGGGAACAACTTTATCCACAACAAATCCTGCGTTCTTCAACATGCCGATCATTGCCGGTTGGGTTGGCTCCCAACCCATCATAACATGATTGTAACGGGGTCCAAATCTGTCTTTACGATTACGTAATATCAAGTTATCTCCGAGAATATGCTGTGTCGAAAAGATAAACCTTTTGGCCTTCAAATTCGAACAATAATCGAGAAACAACTGAGGATACCTGAAGTGATAGATTAATCCCAACATGAGGATTACACTAAATTCACCAAGTCTGTGTGATTTATAGAGCGATTCTCGTCGATATTCGATTTTCCCGGTGTCCACATGCGAGGAAATAAATCTGAATTGATTTGCATAGCGAACATTGGATTCAACACAAACGATTGTATCCGCGGTAGGCTGAAGATAGATAGCGATTCCCCCAGCATTGGCTCCAGCATCCAGAATACGCCCTGAAACAGGCCACGGTGCTTCTTCCATCAAAAAGTAAGCTTGCCGTTCTACATCCCAATTTCCTGGCGTCATCACGTCACCAAGACTTATGCGTTGGGACCAAGGCTTAAGTTCGTCGATCTCCTTGGGCAGTGCGCCGCACATCGCTTCCTCCTCCGGCCCGATGTGAGGACGGCACGTCCCTAACACGGGGGGGGGGGTACGCAAGATAAATCCGGACCAGACAGACAGGCGACTGTTTGGACCGGAGAGTCCGATCAAGCGCTCTCGCACGCCACCGCCGGCGTCGTCGGGTGGCCTGCCGGTCTGGCCGTTGCGCTCCGTCGCCGCGCCTAACGATGTCTGGTGTGTCGGCTTCAAGGACTGGTTCCGCACCCGCGACGGCGAACGCCGCGGTTCCCTGACGATCACCGACGCCTGCGGTCGCTTTATGTTGGCTTGCATCATCGTCCCGCCACGATCGGTCCGGCGAGTCTTCCGGCGCTACGATGTTCCCTTGACCGTCCGTTCGGACAACGGGACGTGGGAAAGACGGGTCAGGCGGCGTTCCGGGGCGGCGGCTCCGGTCCGCCTTCCGCCGGCGGCAGATAGACGGTGACCGTGCTGCCTTCGCCGGGAACGCTGTCGATGGCGAGGGCGCCGCGGTGGCGGTTCACGATGTGCTTGACGATGGCAAGGCCCAAACCCGTGCCGCCGAGTTCGCGCGAGCGCGCCTTGTCGACGCGGTAGAAGCGCTCCGTCAGCCGCGGCAGGTGCTCACGCGGGATGCCCGCGCCGTGGTCTTCGACGGACACGGCGATGGCGCCGCTCCCCGCCGCCCGCCAGCCGGCGGCGTCCGGCGCTTGCGCGAGGCGTCGCGCCCGCAGCGCGACGGTGCCGTGGGCGTCCCCGTATTTGATCGCGTTGTCGACCAGATTGAGGAACACCTGGGTCAGCTCGTCGCCGTCGCCGACGATCGGCGGCAACCCCTCCTCCGTCTCGACGGCGATGGAGACGCCGCGCTGTGTCGCTTGCCATGCGAGGGTGTTGCGGACATGGGCCAGGAGCGTCGGGAGCCGCACTTCGTCGGTCGGCGGCGTGTGCTCGTTCATCTCGATGCGCGACAGCGAGAGCAGATCGTCGACGAGGCGCGTCATTCGTTTCGCGTGCTGGCCCATGATCGCGAGGAAGCGCTCGCGGGCCTCCGCGTCGTCCCGCGCCGAGCCCTGGATGGTCTCGATGAAGCCGACGAAGGTGGTCAGCGGGGTGCGCATTTCGTGGCTCGCGTTGGCCACGAAATCGGCCCGCATCTGCTCCGTCCGGCGCACCGAGGTGAGGTCGACGAGGGCAAGCAGCACGCCCGTGTCGTCGGCACCCGGCTCCGGCAGGCGCGCGATGCGGGCTGCGAAAATGCGTTCGACCGGCGCTTGCAGCGTGAACTCGATGTCGCGGCTCCCGCCGCCGCCGATGGCCTCCTCGATCGCCGCGATGAGCGCCGGGTCGCGCAGCGCGGCGGCGATGTCGCGCCCGACCCCGTCGCCGCCCAGCAATTCGTTCGCCGCCCGGTTGGCGCGCACGATCTTGCGCTCGCCGCTGAGCACGAGGAGAGGTTCGGGCAGCGCGTCGAGGGCGCGTTCGAGCGCCGCGCGCTCGCCTTCCAGCCGCGCCCTGCCCTGGGCGCGGTCGCGGACGAGGCGCTCGGCCACCGCCGCGAGCGCGCGGGTGAACAAGCCCGCGGGCGCGCTCTCGCGCCCGTTTCCGTCCTCGCGCTCGAGCGCCGCCTCGACGTAGCGCGCGAGCGCGGCGAGCTCCGCCTGGAGGAGGCCCAGCCCGGCCGCCGCGATCAGCCCGAGCCCCGCCCAGACGGGGACGGCCACGACGAGCGGGACCGCGCCCGCTGCCGCCGGCACGAGCAGCGCGAGCGCCAGCGCGAGCGCCACGGCAAGGCTCGAACGCACCCATCGGCCGGGCGAGAGGGAGCGAGGTGCCACCGGTCGCGGCTCCTTCGCGGTTACCGCCCGCAAGCTTACCAAACGCCGCCCCGCCCTCGATGACGGGAACATGAAACCGCGCACCGGCGCCGCGGGCGGCCTGTGCTAGGTTCGCCTCATGCCGGAGGACGCCGGAAAGCGGAGAGCGGGCGCCGCCGGAGCGCGCGGCAAGACGCGGGCGCGGCGCGGCGAGCCGGTGACGCCGATGATGGCGCAATATCTCGAGATCAAGAGCGCCCATCCGGACCACCTGTTGTTCTACCGGATGGGCGATTTCTACGAGCTCTTTTTCGACGACGCGCCGCGCGCCGCCGAGGCGCTCGACATCGCGCTGACCGAGCGCGGCACCCACGAGGGCCGCGCCGTGCCGATGTGCGGCGTGCCCGTCCACAGCGCCGAAGGTTACCTGCAACGCCTGATCCGCAAGGGCTTCAAGGTCGCGGTGTGCGAGCAGGCCGAAGACCCGGCCCAAGCGCGCAAGCGCGGCCCCAAGGCCGTCGTCCGCCGCGAGGTCGTCCGGCTGGTCACGCCGGGGACGCTCAGCGAGGACGCGCTGCTCAACGCGCGGGCGGCCAACTATCTCGCGGCGCTGGCCCGCGCCGAAGGCCGGCTCGCCCTCGCCTGGAGCGACATGTCGACCGGCGAGTTCGCCGTGACAGCGGTCACGGAGGCGTCGCTGCCGGCGGCGCTCGCCCGCCTGGAGCCCGGCGAATTACTGGTGCCCGAGCCCTTGCTCGAGACGCCGTCGCTCTTCGAGCTCTTCGCCGAGTGGAAACGCGCGCTCACGCCGCAGCCGCGCGCGCTGTTCGACAGCGCCGCGGGCGAACGGGCGCTCGCCGAGCTGTACGGCCTCGCCTCCATCGACGGCCTCGGCGATTTCGGCCGTGCCGAGAAGGCGGCCGCCGGCGCCGTCCTCGCCTATCTGCGCCTGACCCAGAAGGGCAAACTGCCCCGGCTGGGCCGGCTCCGCGCGGCGTCCGAGAGCGAGACGATGACGATCGACGCCGCGACCCGCCGCAATCTGGAACTCACGGCCGCGCTGGATGGCGCCGCCGCCGGCAGCCTCCTCGCCGTCATCGACCGGACGGTCACCGGCGCCGGCGCCCGTCTCCTGCGTGCGCGGCTGACGGCGCCGCTCACCGATCCCGCCGCCATCGGCGAGCGGCTCGACGCGGTGGCCTTCCTGGTCGAGGGCGAGGCCGCCCGGCGGGGCTTGCGGGAGGGCTTGCGCAAATGCCCCGACGTCGAACGCGCGCTTTCCCGGCTCAGCCTGGGGCGCGGAGGGCCGCGCGATCTCGCCGCGGTGCGCGACGCGCTGGGTGCGGTCCCCACCCTCCGCGTCGCCCTCGGCGCGGACTCCGCAGGCGCGCTACGGGCGCTGCCGCCGGCCCTCGAACGGGAAGCCCGCGCGCTGGGCCACCACCAGGCCATCGTCGACCGTCTGAAGAAGGCGCTCGTGGCGAGCCCGCCGCCGAGCGTCGCCGAGGGCGGCGTCATCGCCCGCGGCTACGACCCGGCCCTCGACGAGACGGTGACGCTGCGCGACGAGAGCCGGCGCCTGATCGGCGCTCTGGAGGCGCGCTATCGCGCCGACACCGGCGTCAACGCGCTCAAGGTGCGCCACAACAACGTGCTCGGCTATTACGTCGAGGTGCCGCCGGGGCGCGCGGAGCGTCTGCCCGAGGCGTTCATCCACCGGCAGACCCTGGCCAGCGCGGTGCGCTTCTCGACGGTTGAACTGGGCGAACTCGAGGGTCGGATCAACAGCGCCGCCGACCGGGCGCTGGCCTTGGAGCGGGCGCATTTCGACGACCTCTGCGCGGACGTCCTGCGCCGCTCGGAGGACGTGGCCCGCGCCGCCGGCGCCCTCGCCGCGCTCGACGTGGCCCAGGCGCTGGCGCAGCTCGCGGGCGAGAGGCGCTACGCGCGGCCCGTGGTCGATCGGACGGGCGCCTTCGAGATCCGCGGCGGCCGGCACCCGGTGGTGGAGGCGCTCGGCGGCGGCGCGGACTCCTCTTTCGTGGCCAACGATTGCGATCTCGGTGCGGACGCGCGCATCTGGTTGATCACCGGCCCCAACATGGCCGGCAAGAGCACCTTCCTGCGGCAGAACGCGCTGATCGCGGTGCTGGCCCAGATGGGCTCGTTCGTCCCTGCGGAGGCCGCTCGCATCGGCGTGGTCGACCGGTTGTTCTCCCGCGTCGGCGCGGCCGACGACTTGGCTCGCGGCCGTTCCACTTTCATGGTCGAGATGGTCGAGACCGCCGCCATCCTGAACCAGGCGGGCGAACGGGCGCTGGTCATCCTCGACGAGATCGGGCGCGGCACGGCGACCTACGATGGGCTTTCCATCGCCTGGGCCGCGATCGAACACCTGCACGATTCCAACCGCTGCCGGGCGCTCTTCGCCACCCACTACCACGAGCTGGTGGCGCTCGCGCGGAAGCTCGACCGCCTCGCCTGCCATACCATGCGAATCAAGGAGTGGCAGGGTGCGGTGGTGTTTCTGCACGAGGTCGCGCCCGGCTCCGCCGACCGCTCCTACGGCATCCACGTGGCCCGGCTGGCCGGCCTGCCCGCGCCCGTGCTGGCCCGCGCGGAGCAGGTGCTGGCCCTGCTGGAGGAAGGGGAGCAAGCCGGCACCGCCGCCCGCCTCGCGAACGACCTTCCCCTTTTCGCCGCCCGCCCGGCGGCCCCGCCCGCCGCCGCGCCGGACCCGCTCCGCGCCCGCCTGGAGGCGGCGGACCTCGACGGCCTCACGCCGCGCGCCGCCCTGGATCTCCTCTACGCGCTCCGCGCAGAGGCCGAGACGGAAACCGGCGCACCGCCCGCGGATGCCGAAGGCGCCGCCTGAACGGGGCCCACGCACCGGGGTTGGGGACCGAAAAATGCGGGCTACAGGAGCACCTCGACGAAACCGATGGCGACCAGGACGGCGGCGATCAGAATCGCCAGCACGATGGCGCCGACGCGCAGCACCCGGGAGAGCGGGTTTCGGGTGTTGGCGAAGGGCACGAGGTTGAAGGCGAGACCGCCGGCCACCACCATCACGCAGCCGGCCGAATAAAGCGGCCGCCACACGGGTTGGAAGATGAAGACGATGGCGAGCAGGCAGAGCCCGATGATCGCGAGCACGATCAGCCGCGCCGTGCGGCGGGACATCGTCGGGCGCGCCTTCGTCGCGCTCACGAGGCGATCCTCGCGCCATCGCGGTCGAAGAGATGGATCTGTCCCGCGACCGGCGCGACATGGAGCGTCCCTCCCACCGCCGCCCGGACGTCCCGGCTCGTCACGACCCTGAGGTCGTCCTCGCCGATGCGCAGGTGGACCAGGGTCTCCGCCCCCATCGGCTCGACCAGGTCGACGCGGCCGCCGATCGTGGCCGGACCGGCCTCGGTGCCCAGCGCGAGTCCGCGCGGGCGCACACCGACGGTGAGAACGCCGTCCCCGCCCGCGGCGGCGCCCTCCACGGGCAGTGCGACCTCCTGGCCCAGCATCCGCACCGTCCAGGTGCCTTCCTCGGCCCGGATCAGGCGCGCCTCAATCAGGTTCATCTGCGGCGTGCCGATGAAGCCGGCGACGAAGACGTTGCCGGGCCGCGCGAAAATGTCGTGCGGGCTCGCCACCTGCTCGATGATGCCCTCGCGCATGACGGCGATGCGGTCGGCGATCGTCAGCGCCTCGATCTGGTCGTGGGTCACGATCACGGTCGCCTTGCGCAGGCCGTTCAGGAGCCGCTTGATCTGCCCGCGCATCTCCTGGCGCACCGCGATGTCGAGCCGGCTCAGCGGCTCGTCGAAGAGGAAGCATTGCGGATCGCGGACGATGGCGCGGCCCACGGCGACGCGCTGCTTCTCGCCCTCCGCGAGGCGCCCGGGCACCCGGTCCAGGGCGTGGGTCAGGTCGAGCAGGCTGGCGATCTCGCGCACCCGGCGGTCGATCTCCGCCTTGCTCGTCCGCTCTGCGTGAAGCGGGAAGGCGAGATTCTCGGCCACCGTGAGGCTCGGATAGAGGGCGTAGAACTGGAACACCATGGCGATGTCGCGTTGCGCGGGCGCCAGGTCGTTCACCCGCCTTCCGGCGATGGAGATGTCCCCTTCCGTCGCGTCCTCCAGGCCCGCGATCATGCGCAGCGTCGTCGTCTTGCCGCAGCCCGACGGCCCCAGCAGGCACATCACCTCGCCGGCCTCGACGTCGAGGTCGATCCGGTCCACCGCCGCCAGTGCGCCGAAGCGCTTGGTCAGCCGCCTGAGCTCGATGTCGGCCATCGCCCGTCCCCTACCGCCGGATGGTGCCGAAGGTGACGCCGCGCAGCAGCTGGTTCTGGAGCAGGAAGGTGACGATCACCACCGGGATGAGGAACAGGGTCTCGATCGCGGCCAGCAGCCCCCAGCGCACGCCGATGTCGCCGCCGATGGTCTGGGCCATGGCGACCGGCACCGTGCGCGTGTCGCGCCCGGTCAGCAGGAGCGCGAAGAGGAACTCGTTCCACGTGAGGATCAGGCCGAACACGGCCGTGGCCGCGATGCCCGCCTTGACCTGCGGCAGGCAGATGCGGAAGAAGATCTTCGTCTCCGAGCTGCCGTCCATGCGCGCCGCGTCTTCGACCTCCCGCGGGATTTCGTCGAAGAAGCTCTTCATCATCCAGATCGTGAACGGCAGATTGAAGGCGGCGTAGAGCAGGATGATGCCGATATAGCTGCCGGAAAGCCCGCTCACGCGGAACATGATGAAGATCGGGATGATGACGATGATCGGCGGCAGCATCCGCGTCGTCAGGATGATGAACATGTAGGTGTCGTTGCCCCGGAGCGGCCAGCGCGAGAACCCGTAAGCTGCGACCGTGCCGATGACCAGCGCCACCGCAACGGACGCGCCGGCGATGAAGACGCTGTTGAAGAAGAACAGGTCGAAGCCGGTATCCACCGCTTCGCCGCCGCGCTCGTAGGCGCGGGAGAAGACGTTGGCGAAATTCTCCAGGGTCGGCGTGAAGACAAATTTGGGCGGTGTCGACAGGGCGTCCGTATGCGTCTTGAACGCCGTCAGGATGATCCACAGCACCGGGAAGAAGTAGATGAAGCTGATGACCGTCGAGACGGCCGTCCGCCGCCATCCCGCCTTGCCGATCTCGGCCCGCCTGCGCGCCATGGCTCAAGCCTCCTGCGCCCTTCGTCGCACGAAGAACAGGTAGAGGTTCGTCAACACGATGACGACGAAGAGAAGGATGTAGCCCAGCGCCGCCGACTGGCTCGTCTTGAAGTACTGGAACGCCACCCGGTAGACGTAAACGGCGATGGTCTCGGTCGAGGTCCCCGGCCCGCCCTCGGTGATGAGGAACACGATGTCGAAGAGCTTGAACGCCTCGATGGTGCGGAACAGGATCGCCAGCAGCAGGAGCCCCCGGATGTAGGGAAAGGTGATGGTCCAGAAGCGCCGCCACCAGGAGGCGCGGTCGATCTCGGCCGCCTCGTAGAGGTGTTTCGGCACGCTCACCAAGCCGGCGAGGACGAGCAGCATCACGAAGGGCGACCACATCCAGACGTCGGCGAAGATGATGCCGGCCAGCGCGCCCGTCTCCGAGCCGAGCAGGATGAACGGCTCGCCGGTGACCGCCTTCACCGCCTGGCTCAGGAGCCCGAAGGTGGGCTCGTAGTAGTAGCGGAAGAAGGCGCCGACCGCGACGAAACTCAGCATCATCGGCGTCAGCACCAGCATCAGCAGCACGCGCCGGCCGGGGAAGGTCTTCTCGAACAGCAGCGCGAGGAGGAAGCCCACCACCAGCTGGAGCAGCACGTCCACCGCGACGACCAGCGCCGTCGTCTGGAAGCGCTCCCAGACCACCGGGTCCGTCAGCACCTTCTCGTAGTTCCGGAACCAGACGAATTCCGGTTCCTTCGTTCGGTTCGCCCGATAGCGGTAGAAGCTGAGCCCGAACGACCAGAGCAGCGGGAAGATGTTCATCAGGAAGAGCACGGCGAGCGCCGGCGCGACCAGAAGCGGCCCCCGGTTGCGCGCGAAGAAGCGCTCGAGGAAGGTCCCGTGCTCGGCGTGATGCGCGGCCATGCTTACGGCGCGGCCCGTGGCTCGATCTGGCCCGGATGTCTCGAACCGGTTGGGGGCATCGGGATTCCGCCTGCGAAATCGCGTTATGGATCAACGAATTATCCCCGGACGAGGGGCCGCCCGACGGGGGCGGATCCTATACCGGGTGCGTTCGGGATCCAAACCGCCGGGGCCGCCGCGACCGTTCGGGGGGCGCGCACCGGGGGCGTCAGCCCATCGGGATGCGGATGACGACGACGCCCGTCGCGGCGCCCGCTGCGGCGTCGATGCGCGGGGAGGAAAGGGGGCGGCCTCCGCAGGCGGCCGCCCCGGCATCGGACGGGTCGCTACTCGATGCGGCCCGCGTCGCGCAGCAGCTCGTCCTGGAACGCGGCGATGTTGTCCAGCGCCTGCTTCGCCGTGATCTGGCCGGTGATGGCCTTGTCGAATTCCTCCTGCTGCTGCACCAGCAGCTCGAAGAACTCGGGGATGTGCCAGACGTCCTTCTGCCAGTCCAGACTCGGGCCGAAGGCGTGGTTCCACGGCCGGTAGGTCATGTAGGTATCGGTCGAATAGACGCTCTTCAGGCCGCTCTGGCCGCCGCGGCTGGCGAACTCGTTCTGCACTTCGGTGGAGAGCCACCATTTGCAGAAGTCCACCGCCTCGCGGACGATCTCGTCGCTGTTCCAGGTGGTCAGCACGAAGGGCTGCCCGCCGATGTTCGACCAGCGCACGATCTCGTCGCCCACCTTCAGGCCGGGCATCCGCGCGAAGTCGACCCTGTCGTGGACCTTCGAGGTGTCGGGCGAGATCGCCGATTCGCCGAAGCCGATCCACTGGATGATCCAGGCCACCTTGCCCTCGCGGAACAGCTCGTCGACCTTGAAGATGTCCATCGTGCCCGTCTTGACGACCGGGGGCATGTGTTCGAGCAGCGAGAGGTAGTGCTCGAACGCCTTCACCGCGGCGTCGGAGTTGACCACGCCGAGGGCCTGGCCTTCCGGCTCCCTGGTCTCGTCCCAGATGTTGCCGCCGTGCTGCCAGATGAAGCCGTTGATCTGCATGCTCGAGAAGTCGTAGCCCTTCCCGGCTTGGTAGGCGATGCCGTAGAAATCGTCGTTCAACGCCTCCCCGGCGAGCATGTCGCCCGACTTGCGGCGGAAGAACGCGCCGAAGTCGCGCACCATGTCCCAGTCGGCTTCGTTCATCGCCTGCGGATCGCACGGCAGGTCGTAGCCGTACCGCTCCTTGAACGCCGCCATCTCGCCGGCGTCGCAGAACAGGTCCTTGCGGTAATAGACGACCAGCACGTCCGGCATCTGGGGGAAGCCGTAATAGTTGTCCGTCCGGTGCGGGTAGGTGGAATAGGAGGCCACCAGGTTGGGGTGCAGGTCCTTGAAGATCGCCTGCAGCTCGGGGTCGGCGTCGATGAACTCGTTGAGCTTCATGTAGTAGCCGCCCTCGATGTTGGCGCCGAGCCACTGGCTGTCGCTCACCGCCATCTGATACTTCTCCTCGCCCGAGGTCAGCGAGGCCGCGAGCCTCGTGTAGTAGTCGGGCCAGGGGATGAAGTCGATCACCAGCTTCACGTTGTTGCCGCTCGGCGCCTTGTAGTTCTTGTTCGCCAGGTCCTGCATGATCCGCGTCGGCGGCCAGTCGGGGGCCGCCATGTTGATGGTGATGTCCTTCGCCTGGGCGCCGCCGCCCCACAGGCCGGCGCAGAGGAGCGCCGCGGCGCCCGCGAGAAGCGCCGCCTTTCCCTTCGCCATCGGTTTCATCTTCGTCTCCCGTATCGGTCATGCCGCGCCGGGGGTCCCCGGGCGCGGCGCCTATCCTATGCCACCAGGATGCCGGAGTCGCTCATGAAAAGTCGCGCGGCGGCGGCCGGGAAGGCGATGCGTATCCCGTCGCCGGGCGCGTAGCCCGCGCCGGTCGCCTCCGGCACCACCATGCGGAGCGCCGTTCCGCCCGCGTCGAGGTCGAGCACCGTGACGTCGCCCTGCGGCTCGGTGATCGCGACCGTGGCCGCGATGCCCTCCCCGTCCGCCGCCAGGACGAGGTCGTGCGGCCTGATGCCGACCAGGAGCTCGGCCTCCGCCGGCAACGCCCGCAGGCGCGCGCTCCAGGCGCGGGCGTCGAGCTCCATGAACGGCAGGACGACCGCCGGCCGCCCGGCGGCGCCGGGCTTCAACCTTCCCTTGACGAGGTTGATCGGCGGGTCGCCGACCAGCGCGGCGACGTGGCGGTCGGCCGGTGCGTCGTAGAGGCGGTCGGCGTCGGCGCACTGGGCGATCCGGCCGTCCCGGATCACGGCGATGCGTTCACCGACGCCGAGCGCCTCCAACTGGTCCGGCGTCGCGTAGAGCATGGTGGTGCCGATCTCGCGGTGGAGCCGCTTGAACTCGGCGCGCATGTCGTGGCGGAGCTTCGCGTCGAGGTTGGTGAGCGGCTCGTCGAAGAGGAAGAGCCGGGGGCGGCGGATGATGGCGCGCCCGATGGCGAGGCGCTGCTGCTCGCCGCCGCTGAGCGACGCCGGGCGCCGGGCGAGCGTGTGGACGATGCGCAGCAACTCCGCCGTCTCCCGCACGCGGGCATCGATCTCGGCGCGGCGCAGCTTCATCTCGCGCAGCGGGTAGGCGAGATTCTGCCAGGTCGTGAGATGTGGGTAGAGGGCGAAGCTCTGGAACACCATCGCCATGTCCCGCCGCTTGACGGGGACGCCGGCCAGGTCGCGGCCGTCCATGAAGAGCGTGCCGCCGCCCGGCGTCTCCAGCCCGGCGACGATCCTGAGCGTGGTGGTCTTCCCCGCCGCGCTCGGCCCGAACAGAACGAAGAACTCGCCTTCCTCGACCTCGAGGTCGAGGCCGCGAAGAGCGTCCACGGCCCCGTAGCTCTTGGTTACTCCACGCAGGCGAAGATGGCTCATCCGCTCCGTCCGTCCCGCCCGGGCGGCCCGCCTCATCCGCCCGCGCCCACCATAGCATCGAAACCGCCGCCCGGCGCCGCGGTCCCGGCGGGAGCGGCCGCGTCACCCCGGCCGGGGGCTTCCGCAAAGGGCAGGAGGCAGGCGCCCGACCCGCCAGCCCGCCGTCACCAGATCGCGTTGATCACCGCGATGCCGATGGCCAGGAGCGCGAACATGGCCGCCGCGACGAGCGCGACGGTGACGGCTCCGAACGAGAAGACTTCCCGGATCATGCGCCACACTCCGCGAATGTAGCACGAGGGCGGAGGACCGGGATCGCGGCGCTCCGTATCCGCGCCGGCGCCCGGCAGGCGCGGCCGCCTGTCGCTCGGCCGGGCCGGCGCTTTGTGTTCCGGCGCCGCTCGCGCATGTCAAGGACGCCGGACTCCCGCCCGACGACACCGCGCTCGTTCGTTACGGCGTACCGACGACCTGCGGATCGACGAATCGCCGCTCGCCGGCCCGCCCCCGGCGCGGACGACGGCGTCGTCGTCGTCGACCGTCGGCTCGCGGATGCCGTGCGCGTCTCGCCTTCAGAAATCGAGGCGCTCGTATCCACCCCGAGGCCGTTCGCCTGCGGGCGTCGTCGGTTCGTCGCCTGCGAACAGGGCCGCGATCGGGGGCCAGGCGGCGGCCGGGTGGGCCGTCGTGGTTCGCAGGCAGGTATCGATGAAGCGCCAGGCGGCCGCGTCGTGCACCGCGTGGTGGGTCAGGAGGCCGGTCGGCTCGGCCGGGTCGCCGGGGCCCAGGCGCCGCCGGCGCAGGTGGGAGAGGAGCAGACCGAGCGCCGCCCGTTCGCCGACAAAGCCGCGGGTCCCGCGCCAGTCGACGATGTCCACATGGGTGTTGACCTGGACCAGGCCGGGCGCCGGGCGCCGCGCCGCCCGCGCTCCGCAGGTCGACAGGCCGGCGAAACCGATGGATGCGAGGCGCGACACGAGGGGGGTGGCGATGGCGTTCCAGGGCGGCGCCAGGATCGGGAGCGCTCCGGCGTCGCGGGACGCGAGCGCCGCCCGGCCCGCGCGCAGCTCGGCGATGGCGGCGGCTTCCTCTCGCGCCGGGCCGAACTCCGCCTTCTTGCGCCCGGCAGGCTCGTGGTTCCGGTGGGCGTGGCCATGTTGGAGGATCGCCGCCGCCGGGCAACGACGGATGCGGGCGACCGCTGCGACCGTGAGCCGCGCCGGCACCGCGGCGAGGGCGACGGGAACGCGCCGCGCTTCGGCCAGCGTCAGGAGGCGCGCGAGGGCGCTCGAATCCGCGCCGGCGTCGTCGTCGCGCCACCAAAGGGTCGCCTGCCTGCCCGCGGCGCGCCAGGCGTCGAGCTCGCGGGCGAGCGCCGCCCAGTCGGCGTCGCCGCTCACTCGGCGAGCGCCTCGCCCAGGAGGCGCGCGGCGGTCCGCGCGCCGTCGAGCCGCACGCCGCTCTCCGCCGGCGGTCCGGCCGAGAAGGCGGCATCGACGGCGGCCGCGAGGCGCGTCGGGGACAGCGCCTCCGCAGCCACGACATGGGCGAGGCCGCGGGTCGCGAGGGCGCGGGCGCGAACCGTCTGTTCCGTCTCACGCGCCTCGGCGAAGGGCACGAGAACGGTGGGCACGCGGGCGCGCAACAGGTCGGCGACCGTGTTGTAGCCTGCCTGGGAGATCGAAAGCGCCGCGCCGGCGAGCAGCGCCGGGAAGTCGGCGCGCGCCCGCTCGACCGTGACTCCGGCCGGCGCCTGCGCCCGCAAGCGGGCGAACGATGCGGGCGCGAGTGCCTCCCCGGCGAGCAGGCGCCACGGCGCGTCCGCGAGCCGCGACAGCGACCGCGCCGCCAGGGCCGTTTCCAGAAGGCGCCGGCCGACGGCGCCGCCGCCGGTGGAGACCACCACCGCGCCCGCCGCCCCCGTGGCGCATCCGCCGGGCGGGGGCGGCGCCACGTAGCCGGTGTAGCGTATCCGCCCGGCGATGCCGGCGGCTTCCGGGAAGGTCGCGTCGAAGGAAATCAGCGCCCGGTCGCCGTGGACCATGACGCGATCGAAGCGTTCACGCGCCAGGGCGGCCATCTCCCGGTGGCGTTCGGGCGCCGCCTTCGTGGTGAGCACGTCGCGGACCGAGCAGAGGACCGCGGGCCTGGGCCGCCGCCGCCGGGCGGCGTCGAGCAGGGGGAGCAGCTCGGCGCGGAACCGGCGGCGCCCGAAAGGGAACATCTCCGTGATCACCGCGTCCGGCCGGTGGCCGTGGAACAGGTCCATCAGGCGGCGCCGGCGCGCGGCGTCGAAGGTCGCGTCGAGCGGCCGGCCGGCGCCGTCGACCAGGGCCGAGAAATGCCGGTCGGCGGCCTTCACCGGCGGCAGTTGGGCGACGCGGGCACCGCCCGGGTCGAGATGGCGGAGCGGGAGGCCGCCGGACACCAGCAGGACGTCGAAGCCCGATTCCGCCATCGCGGAGGCCAGCAGCGCGGCGCGCCGGAGATGGCCGATGCCGAGCAGGTGCTGGACCCAGAAAAAGACTCGCGCGCCGGTCATCGCGCATCGCGGGCGAGGCCGATATTGAGCCGTTCGACCCGCGGACTCCCGTCCGCCTCCAGCCGGAAGAGATGCGCGGAGGCCCAATCCAGGGCCACCGGCACCGCGCCCGTCATGTCCCAGTCCAGCGCCCGCGCCAGCACGGCGCGGATGACCCCCTTGTGGGTGACGGCGGCGCGGGCGCCGTCGTCGCCGGCGATTTCGGCGAGCCAGGGGGCGAGACGGGCTTGCAGCGCCCGCGGGCTCTCGCCGCCCGGCGGGCGGAAATCCAGGCCGTGGGCCTCGACCTCCGCGAGGCCCGCCGGATCCGCCGCCCGCAGCGCGGCGATGGTCCTGCCCTCCCAGGCGCCCCAGCGCATCTCCACGAGGCGCGGCTCGAACGTCACCTCGCCGGGGGCGAGCAGCGCCGCGGTGTGGACGGCCCGCAGCAGCGGGCTCGCCGTCCAGGCGGCGCCGCGCAGCGCCGGCGGCAAGCGCCAGGCCGTCACCGCCGCGCGGCCGCGGGCGCCGAGGCCGATGTCGGTCCAACCCTGGATGCGGCCCTCGTCGTTCCACCGGGTCGGCCCGTGGCGGATCAGGGCCAGACGGCGCGCCATGGGCGGTTACGGGCCGGCGCAGGCGGCGTCGAGCGCGTGGCGCAGAGTGCCGGCGGCGGTCTCCAGGCCGTGCCGCGCGCGCACCCGGGCCGCGCCCGCCGCGCCCATCGCCCGCCGTTCGTCCGCTCGCGCGCAGAGGTCGACCACCGCGCTGGCGAAGGCCGCATCGTCGTGGCGGGGCGCGAGCACGCCGGTCCTGCCGTCGGCGACGACCTCGCGGACGCCTCGCCAGTCCCCGGCCACCACCGGCAGGCCGGCGGCCTGGGCTTCCAGCATCGCCATGCCGAAGGCTTCGTTCCAGGCGGGCCAGACGTAAAGGTCGCAGGCGGCGTAGAAGCGGGGCAGGGCGCTCCCTTCATGCGCGCCGGCGAAGACCGCCCGGCCCTCGCCGAGCGGCGCCAGCGCGTCCTCGACCGCGCTGCGGGCCGGGCCGTCGCCGACGACCAGCAGCTGCCACGACGGCGCGGCGATCAGGCCGAGCGCGCGGCCCAGCAGGCGGTAGGACGCGAGCTTGTCGCCCGGCCGCATCATCGCGACCGTCAGGAGCCACGGCCGCGCGGGATCGAGCGGCAGGGACGCCGCCAGCGCGCGCCGGGCGGCGGCGCGGTCGAGCGACCGGTAGGGCGCGGGATCGAGGAACGGCGCAAGCCGGTAAAGGGCCGTTGCGCGGCCGACCAGGGGCCTGATCCCCTCCTCGTCCTCGGCCGTGAACGAGAGCACCGCGCGGGCGCGGGCGATGGCGCGGGCGGTCTCGGAAAGCCAGCGGGCGAACGGGCCGCCGGCTTGCTTGCGCGCGTAGGACGCCTCGACCAGGAGATAGGGGATGGCCAGCGCCTCGGCCGCCGCGGGCCCCAGCCAGTCCGGGGCCTTGTGGTAGAGGTGGTAGGTGAGCCAGGCGCCCGGCCGCTCGGCGGGCGGCAGCGCCCGGTGTTCTTCCACGACGCGCGCCGCCGCCGCGGCCGCCGCGCGCTCCAGCGCACGCTGCCGCTCGCGGTTTCCCTCTCCCTCGTAGCTGCGGAAGTCCGAGGCGAGGACCGGCGTGTGGCCGGCGGCCTCGAGCGCGCGCCAGAGAAGCCGCGCCACGCGCCGGTCGCCCGACGGTGCCGGGTGGCCGGGCGGCTTGAGCGGCGCGTAGAAGGCGACGCGCATCTCAAGCCGCGGCGCGGGCGCGCCCGAAGCGGGCGGCGAGCGGCTCGATGCAGGCGTCGAGGGCGAAGCGGGCGTGGACCCGCTCCCGCCCGGCGCGGCCGAGGCGGGCGCGCAGGCTCGGCGCGGCGGCGAGCGCCGCGATCGCCCTGGCGAGCCCCGGCCTGTCGCCGGGCTCGACCAGGCGGCCGGTCGCCCCGTCCCGCACCAGTTCCGGGATCGCCGAGAAGCGGGTCGAGACGACGGCGAGCTCCTGGCTCTGCGCCTCCATGAGGACGTTCGGAAGGCCGTCGCGGTCGCCGTCCGCGGCCGCGCGGCAGGCGAGCAGGAACAGGTCGGCGCCGCGGAAGGCCCGAAGCACGAAGCCCTGGGGCCGGGGGCCGTGCCAGACGATCCGCCCGCCGATGCCGCGCGCATGGGCGGCGGCTCGCAGGCGGCCGAGAAGCGCGCCGCCGCCGATATGGTCGAGGCGCCAGGCGAGGGTTTCGGGCAGCGCCGCCAGCGCCGCGAGCAGGTCGTCGTAGCCCTTCTTCTCCACCGCGCGGCCCACCGAGAGGAAGCGCACCGGATCGGCGGGATCGCTTCCGTCGCGCGGCGGGCGCGGTTCGGGCGGCGGCGGGAAGCGCTCCAGGTCGAGCCCGTGATAGACGAGCGCGACCCGGCCGGGCGGGGCGAGGCCGGCGAGATGGCGCCGGTTGGCCTCCGTGCAGGTCGTGGCCCAGGCGCAGTCCGCGAGCTTTTCCGAGAGTTCCCACGTGGGCGAGGTCCAGATGTCCTTGGCGTGTGCGGAGACCGACCAGGGGATGCGGCGGAGCGCCGCCGCATAGCGCGCGACCGACGCCGGCGTGTGCAGAAAGTGGGCGTGAAGCCGGCCCGTGTCCGGGCTCAGTTCATGGGCGAGGACGAGCGCCTGGCCGAACCGGCGGACGCGCCCGCGCGTGCGGTCCCGGGCGAAGTCGGCGCGCCAGAGCCGGCGGGCGTCCGCGTAGCCCGTCGTGTCGCGGAGGGCGCGCCAGGCGCGGAGGACCCGCGCCGGCTCCCGGTGCAGATACTCGGGCAGGTAGCGGACCGGCGCGGCGATCGCGTCGTGGACCGGATGGGTGGCGCTCTCGGCGGGGCGGCGCAGCGCATGGAGGCGGATGACGAGGCCGCGCCGTTCGAGGGCCAGGATCTCCTGCGCGATGAAGCTCTCCGACAGCCGCGGATAGCCCTTGAGGACGAAGCCGACGGCGCTAGTCACGGTGGGCCGTCGGGCGGCGGCGCCCCGGCACGCGCGGGCCGGGTTTCCCCGCAGTGGACGCTCCTTTAGGGTGCGCGGCGCCCTCCCCGGGCGGCGGCGGGAGTCCGGTTCTGCTCATGGACAAGAGCATCTTCAGGTTCACCTTTCGCCACACCAGGGCGCAGCAGATCTACATCCTGCTGGTCACCGCGTGCTCGCTCCCGTTCTACTACGTTTCCCTCGAAATCCCGAAGCTCATCGTCAACCACGCGCTCGACGCCGACGATCCGACGCTCCAGGGGGACGAGTTTCCCCGGCCGTTGACGATCTTCGGGTTCGAACTGTTCGCGCTGGAGCAGATATGGCTTCTGTTGACGCTGTGCATCCTTTTTCTGGCGCTGGTGTTCGTCAACGGCGGCTTCAAGCTGTACATCAACATCTACAAGGGCCGCCTGGGCGAGCGCATGCTGCGCCGCCTGCGCTACATGCTCTACGCGCGGATCCTGCGCTTTCCTCTGCCGCATTTCCGCAAGGTCAGTCAGGGCGAGCTGATTCCCATGATCACCGCCGAGGTCGAGCCGCTCGGCGGCTTCATCGGCGACGCCTTCGCCCTGCCGGCGTTGCAGGGGGGCCTGCTGCTGACGGCGATCTTCTTCATCTTCGCCCAGGATCCGCTCATGGGAGCGGCCGCGATCGCCCTCTATCCCATCCAGGGCTACATCATCCCGAGGCTTCAGCGGCGGGTGAACGCACTCGCCAAGGCGCGTGTCCGGGCGGTGCGCAGGCTGTCGGACCGGATCGGCGAGTCGGTCGCCGGCGTCCGCGAGATACACGCCCACGACGCCTCGCGCTACGCGCTTTCCGACTTCTCGCAGCGCCTGAGCGAGATCTTCGATATCCGCTACCAGATCTACAACAAGAAGTTCTTCATCAAGTTCCTCAACAACTTCCTGGCCCAGCTCACGCCGTTCTTCTTTTTCACGATCGGCGGCGTCCTTGTCATCGAGGGCGATCTGACGCTCGGCTCGCTGGTCGCCATTCTCGCCGCTTACAAGGATCTGTCGCCGCCCTGGAAGGAGCTCCTCGCCTTCTACCAGATCAAGGAAGACTCGCGAATCAAGTACGAGCAGGTGGTCGCCCAGTTCGAGCCGCAGGGGATGCTCGACGAGGAGAAGCAGACGGCCGCGCCCGGCCTGGACAGGCTCGACGGCGATCTGGTCGCGGCCAATCTCTCCCTCCAGGACGACGATCAGGTCAGCATCGTGAGCGGGGTGAGCTTCACGCTGCCGCTGAACGAGCGCGTCGCCGTGGTGGGGAGCGCCGGCAGCGGCAAGGAAGAGCTGATGCTGATGCTGGCGCGGCTGGTCGCGCCCACCGGTGGCCGTCTGAGCGTCGGCGCCGCCGACTTCGCCGGCCTGCCCGAATCCGTGACCGGGCGGCGGATCGGTTTCGTGGCACAGAACGGTTTCGTGTTCCAGACCTCGCTCCGGGACAATCTCTTCTACGGGCTCAAGCGCCGGCCGGCCGGTGCTGCAGGGGACGCCGCGGCGCGCGCAGACTGGGAGGCGGAGTCGGAGCGCGCCGGCAACTCCACCGACGACGTCTTCGCCGACTGGGTGGATTATCGCGCGGCGGGCGCGCGCGGGCCCGAGGACGCCATCGGCCCGGCGCTTCGCGCCCTCGACATCGCGGACATGGCCGAGGACGTGTACCGGCTCGGCCTTCGCGGCTCCCTCGATCCCGCCGCTCGCCCGGATGCGGCGCGGCGCGTCCTCGAGGTCCGCCGCGCCCTCGCCGAGCGGCTGGAGGAGCCCCGCTACCGCGCCCTGGTCGAGACCTTCGATCCCGAGCGCTACAACACCAACGCGACGCTTGCCGAGAACCTCATCTTCGGCACGCCGACCGACGAGACGCTGGAAATGGACCGCCTGGCGGAGAACGCGCACGTTCTGGCCGTGCTCGATGAGGCCGACCTGATCGAGGCTCTGGTCTCGCGGGGCTACCGGCTCGCCGCGACCATGATCGAACTCTTCGCCGACCTGCCGCCCGACCACGAGCTGTTCCAGCGCTTCAGCTTCATCGACGCCGACGACCTGCCCGATTATCAGGCGCTCGTCGCGCGCGTGGACAAGGAGCGGCTGGACGCGCTGGACGCGGCCGACCGCACGAAGCTTCTGTCCCTGCCGTTCCGGCTGATCCCGGCGCGTCATCGCTTGGGTCTGCTCGACGAGGAGGTGCAGACGAAGGTTCTGGCGGCCCGCAAGCGCTTCATGGAGACGCTGCCGGCGGCGCTCGCGGGCGCGGTCGGGTTCTTCGATCCCGAGACGTACAACGCGGCGGCGACCGTGCAGGACAACGTCCTCTTCGGCAAGGTGGCCTACGGGCAGGCGCAGGCGGCCGAAAAGATCGGCCGGCTCGTCTCCGACGTGATCGACGACCGCGGGCTGCGGCCGACCGTGATGGAGGTCGGGCTCGACTATCAGGCGGGCATCGCCGGCGCCCGGCTCTCGAGCGCTCAGCGGCAGAAGCTCACCATCGCGCGGGCGGTCATGAAGGCGCCCGACGTGCTGATCGTGTCGGAGGCCACGGCGGCGCTCGAAGCGGCGTCCCAGAACCGCATCCTCGACAACATCCTGAAGGCGTTCGAGGGCCGCGGCGTGATCTGGTCCCTGCACCGCGCGAATCTCGCCGCGCGCTTCGACCGCGTCCTCGTCATGAAGAACGGGCGCGTCGTCGAGCAGGGCCGCTACGACGAAATCGACGCGGAGGGGACGGTCCTTCGCGAATTGGCGGCGAACGAATAGGGGCGCGGCCCCGTGAGGAGGCAGGTCATGGATCTGCAACAGGACGTCGACTTGCTGCGGAACATTCCGCTGTTCCGGAACATCGATTCGGCGAAGCTCAAGCTGCTGGCCTTCACCAGCGAGCGGCTCGTCTTCGCGCCCGGGGACGCGCTCTTCCACCAGGGCGACATGGGCGACGCCGCCTACATCATCGTCGACGGCGAGGCCGAGGTAACGATCGAGAGCACCGCCGGGCCGCTCACCGTCGCCACGGTGAAGCGCAACGATTTCATCGGTGAAATCTCGATTCTGTGCGACGTGCCGCGCACCGCGACGATCACGGCGACCGAAGAGCTGGTGACCTTGCGCATCGCCAAGGACGTGTTCTTCCAGCTGATCACCCAGTTCCCGCAGATATCGGTGGAGCTCCTGCGCGAGCTCGCCGGCCGTCTGGAACAGACCAACCGGCGGCTTCGGGAGACCGCCGGGCGACTCAAGGCGCTGGAGGAATCGGCCGGGGAGGGCGCCCCTGCGTGAGCCGGCGCGGCTTTCGTTTGCCCGGCTCTTCTCCATCGGCGATGATCCGGCGCCTTCGACGAGGGAGACCACCGGTGACCGATGAACCGCTCGACGAAAACGCGCTCGCCGCCCTGCGCGCCTTCGACACACCGACCATCTGCAACGCGCTCGAGATCGTGTGTCCCGAGCGCCGGGCCCTCGGTTTCACGACCGGGACGCTCATCTGCGCGTTCCCGGCGCTGGCGCCGATGGTGGGCTACGCCCGTACCGCGACGATCCGCGCGATGGAACGCCCGGCGGCGGACGACGACGCGGTCATCGCCGACCGCATCGCCTATTACCGTTATGTGGAGGACGGCCCCAAGCCGTCGATCATGGTGATCCAGGACATCGATTCGCGGCCCGGCGCGGCCTCCTGGTGGGGGGAGGTGCATTCCAACGTGCATCAGGCCCTCGGTTCGCTCGGTGTCGTGACCAACGGCGCGGTGCGCGATCTCGACGCCATCGCCGACGGCTTCCAGTTTCTTTCCGGCACCGTCGTGCCGTCGCACGCCTGGGTCCACGTGGTTTCCCACGGCGGGCCTGTCGATGTCTGCGGCATGGTGACGCACGGCGGCGATCTCGTGCATGCCGACCGCCACGGCGCGGTCGTCATTCCGCGCGAGGCGGTGCGCGAGGTTCCGGCCGCCGCCGCGCTCTGCCAGCGCCGGGAGGCGCCGATCCTCGCGGCCTGCAAGGAGCCCGGTTTCTCCGCCGAGACGATGGCCCGGCTCTTGCGCGAGGTGAAGGAGATTCACTGAGCCGCGCGCCGGGCGAGCGGTCGCGCGCGGCGGCCGCCGCTAGCGGAACGCGAGTTCGGCGGTGACGGGGGCGTGGTCCGACGGCTTCGGCCAGCCGCGGGCGTCGCGGAGGATGAAGGCGTCGCGGAGCGCCGTTTCCAACGCCGGCGTAACCCAGATGTGGTCAAGCCTGCGGCCGCGGTCGGAGGCTGACCAGTCGCGGGCGCGGTAGCTCCACCAGGAGTAGAGCTTCCGCTCCGGCGGCACGAACCGGCGCACGGCGTCGATCCAGCCATGCGACGCCGCGACCGCGGCGAGGGCGGCGGTCTCGACGGGCGTGTGGCTGACCACCGACAGCAATTGCCTGTGCGACCAGACGTCGGTTTCGAGCGGTGCCACGTTGAGGTCTCCGACCAGGACGAAGCGGTTCTTCGGGTGGCGTCGGTCGGAAAACCAGTCCGCCATCTCGTCGAGGAAGGCGAGCTTGTGGGCGAACTTCTCGTTGACCGCCGGGTCGGGCTCGTCGCCGCCGGACGGCACGTAGAAGCAGTGGATCTCGAGGGCCTTTCCTCCCGGCGCGCCGATGGTCACATAGCCGTGGCGCGCCTGCTCCCGGCCCGCCCAGTCGCGCGTCTCGGCACGCTCGAACGGCAGGCGAGAGAGGATGGCCACGCCGTGATAACCCTTCTGGCCGTGGACGAGCCGGTGCGCGTAGCCGAGCGCGTCGGCAATCTCGTGCGGGAAGTGCCGGTTTTCGACCTTGGTCTCCTGGAGGCAGAGCACGTCGGGAGCCACCGCCGCGTCCAGGCGGCGCAGTCCCTCCGCTCGCAGGCGGACGGAATTGACGTTCCAGCTCGCGATGCGCATGGCTGCCTGGGCGGAGTCACTCCGTTGGCCGGTGAGAAGCCGCCGCACTATGCGTCCAAACGGGCGGAAAGGCGAGCCGAACGAGCGCCCCGGTGCGCGAGCCTCCAGACCCGCACACCGTAGGGCACCAGCGGTCGGTATTCCGGCTGCCAGTGTAGTGCCGAAACAATCGGTTTATATGCGTATCGTGTATTGCTGGCTGATCCGGACGAGAGCCGCACCATAATCCAGCTTCGTCGCTTCTTCGTCGGACCAGGAGAAGACGTAAGGTAGTTCATTGACAGCTTCGAAGCGAAGAATAAGAAACTCGTCGAAAGAAAGAGCTGCAAGTCTCCGCAATCGTTCCGCCGCGTCGTCGGCTTCGTCTACCGGATTCTTGTATTTCTTTCCATCCGTGCGAAAGGATCGGCTGCCCTCATAGGTTGTGCAATAGGGGGCGTGGTTAATGCCAACCAATCCAACACAAATCGGATTTCTTCCGCGTGAACGAAATTGGCTAGCCTGTCCCTTCAAATCATTTATCACGCGATCGATCTGTTTGATCATCGCCTTCATCAGGATTTTGACTTCGATCCCGATCTCAATGGTGGCAATTGGTCCACGACGAACGAGGAAACCGTCGTCCTTTATGGCATCGGCATTCGGAACGATCTCACCGAAACTGCCGTCGCCTCGACGCGCTTGGATACCTCGGAGACGGTTCTGTGTGTTCAGCACGGAAAGACCGCTGTCGACACGATCAACATATCCTTTCGACCGTCCGAGTCGGTACAGATCCTCGTATAAATGCATCGCGACAAAATCGCCGAGGTTGGATTTCCTATGAAGATAGGCTTTCCCCTCGAAAAGGCTCCGGAATGTGTCTAGAAGACGAGTACTCAATTCGTACCCCGTGCGCGAGCACATCGTTCCGCGAAATTGTCGAATTCGGCGCGGGCGGTTCCCGTATCGCGTCCCTTCACAATCGCCTTTCGGATATTGTCCGCCGCGATCCCCACATAGCCTGGGTCGATTTCCACGGCTGCCGAGTTCCGGCCGGACGCGACCGAGGCGACCGTCGTACTGCCGGTTCCGGCGAAAGGATCGAGAACGACGTCTCCCGCAAACGAGAACATGCGGATCAGGCGCTCCGCGAGTTCGGGAGGATATGGGGCGGGGTGACCGTTGCGTGTCGAAGCGCCGCGTATATCCGTCCAGACGGGCCGCCACCACCCTTGCATTTCCTCTTTGGTGAGCATGGACAGCGCTTTCTGCAGAGGGGTCGTCTTCCTGTACGCGCCGCCCTTCCTCAGAAACAGCACATACTCGATGTCGTTCTTCACGATCGCTCCAGGCTGGTACGGCTTCCCGTAGAATCCGGCGCCGTTCCCTCTCGCTTCGGTGACGCCGTTCGCGATCTTGTGCCAGAAGATCGGCGTCAACACGTCGAGTCCGAGGGCGCGCGAGCGGACCTGGATGTCGGCGTGAAGCGGCATGACGACGTGTTTCCCGAACTTTCGACGGGGGATGCATACGTCGCCGACGACGCAACAGACGCGCCCTCCCGGCACCAGAACGCGCGCGCATTCGCGCCATGCCTCGTCGAGCGCGTCGAGGAACGTCTCGTAAGTCTCGATGGCACCGATCTGCCCGGCGGTTTCCGGGTATTCCTTAAGCGTCCAGTAGGGCGGGGACGTAACGACCAGATGGACCGTTTCGTCCTCGATATGCGACAGGTCGCGGGCGTCGCCCTGTCGCAGCGTATGCGCGGTCCGGTCGAAGGGAGGCGGCCACGCGGTCCGGCGGAACCGTTCGTTGGCTGCCCGCAGGATTCGAAGACCTGCGGACGTGTTGTCGTCCTTTGGCAGCGCGATGCCCTTCGGAGGCAGCGCGACGGCCCCGAAATCCGGCGCTTTGATCATACGCTCTCCGACCGGCCGAGCCTGAACACGCATTCTAACCCGTATTTCTCATGCCCTGTAAGGTTTCGCTTCCTCGCCGGCAGGTGGGTCGGGGAAGCGGAGGCTGAAGACCGTGCCCGTCGGGCCGGAGCGGTCGAGGCTGATCGCGCCGCCGTGGTTGTGCATGAGGTCGCGCGCGATGGCGAGGCCGAGGCCGGTGCCGTCGCTTTGACCTGCGCCGGAGAACGCCTCGAACAGGTGGTCGCGCGCCTCGTCCGGAAGGCCCGGCCCGGTGTCGGCGATTTCGACGATCGTGTCCGCCGCCTCGCGCCGGGCGCCGATGCGCACCGTTCCGCCCTCCGCGCGGCCGGCCAGCGCCTCCACCGCGTTCCGCGCGAGGTTCGTGACCGCGCGATAAGCCTGGTCGCGGTCGGCCGAAACGCGGAGGCCAGGCGGCACGTCGTTGCACCAGACGATGGCACCGCCGGCGGCGATGGGAAGCGCGCTCCTCACCTCGTCGACGAGCGGCGCCAGGGCGAAGGACGACCGGCGCGGCTCCGGCACGCCTGCGGTGGCGTAGGTCAGCGTCTGGGTGCACAGCGCGGCTGCCCGGTCGATGGCCGAGACCATGGGGGCCGCCAGCTTCCGCACGTCCGGGTCGCGGGCGTCCGCCAGGCGGTCCGAGAACAGCGCGGCGGTCGCCAGCATGTTGCGGAGATCGTGGTTGATCTTGGCGACTCCGGCGCCGACCGCGGCGAGCCGCGCCTTCTGCCGCAGCGCGGCACGCACGCGCCGCTGCATCACGTGCAGTTCCCGCTGCGCGAGACCGATCTCGTCGCGCCGGCCGCTCACCGCGATCGTGGCGGCGGCGTCTTCCGGCGCCCGTCGAAACGAGATCAGGCTGTCGGTCATGCGGCCGAGCGGGCGGATCATGAGCCAGTGCAGCGACAGATAGACCAACCCGGCGACGATGAAGGCGAGCACCAGGGAGAGCGCGAGGATGCGCCCCGAATAGTCGATCATCGCCGCGTGAAGTGACGCCTCCGGCAGCCGGATGTCGACCAGTGTGCCCGGCGGCTCGCCGGCCGCCGTCCCCACTACCCGGATGGTTCTGGCACCGCCATGACGGAGCGTGTCGAAGGCGTGGCCGATCAAAGAGAGGAAGGTCGCCTCGCGCAGGTCGAAGTGCGCGTCGAGTTCGGTCTCCGTGCCGCCGCCCACGATCGTCTTGCGGCCGTCGGGTCGCTCGACCGCCGCCGCCGCGACGCCCGCGCGGGCCAGGAGCGCGGCCCCGAGTGCATCGGCGACCGCCCGGTCCGGCGCCGCCTCGACGGCGAGCGTCGCCAAGCGCGCGGCTTCGATCCGCTCCTCGAGGAAGACCAGCCTGTGGCGGGCGATCGAGGGCACGTAGATGAAGACTTCGCCGAGGAGGACGAAGAGCACCGTCAACGCCAGCAGCCGCGCCGACAGGCCGCGGGCGGCCTCCGAAAGACGGGAGAGGGGGGAGGTACGCAAGGCGCCCCGCAAGCGGTTACGATTGTCCCTCTCCGCCGACTATAGAACCGCCGCCCGGCCCGTGCCATGCCGGGCGGCCTCATCCCAGGCGGGCGAGCAGGCGGACCAGACGGCGCGTCCGCGCGCCGAACAGGGCCGCCGCGTAGAAACTCCCGGCCGCTCTCGTGCTGACCTCGCTCAAGGTCGGATAGGGCACGACCGCCCGCGCCAGCGCGCCGAGCGCGAGCCGTCGGCGCACGGCGAGCGCCCAGGGGAGGATCAACTCGCCGGCATGGGGGCCGACGATGGAGGCGCCGAGCACCCGTCCGCGCGGCGTCGCCACGACCTTGATCAGGCCTTCCGCGGCGTCCTCCGCGAGAGCGCGGTCGTTGTCGCCGAAGGGAACGCGCAGGACGCGAATCCTGCGGGCGGCGGCCCGCGCCGCCGGTTCGTCGAGGCCGACATGGGCGAGCTCCGGGTCGGTATAGGTGGCCCACGGCACCGCGTCGTAGCGGAGCCGCACCGGGAGCCGGAAGAGCGCGTTCATGAGCACCGCCCGCGCCTGATGGTCGGCCATATGGGTGAAGCGATAAGGCCCGACGACGTCCCCGATCGCATAGATTCGCCGGTTGGTGGTCCGCAGGCCGCCGTCCACGATGGGCGCGCCGTCGCGCAAACCGACCCCGGCGCTCTCGAGGCCGAGCCCGGCGACGTTCGGCCTTCGCCCGGCGGCGACCAGGAGGTGCGAGCCGTGTAGCCGGCCCGATTCGCAGGCGAGCGCGACGCCGCCGCCGGTCGCCTCGACGGCGCTCACCCGCGCGTCCTCGACGATCTCGACTCCTTCCGCGACCAGCCGCGCGCGCACCACCGCCGCGAGCTCCGGGTCGTCGCGCCCGAGCAGGCGCGCGGCCTCGAGCACCGTGACCCTGGCGCCGAGCCGGCGATAGGCCTGCGCCATCTCGACCCCGACCGGGCCGCCGCCCAGCACGATCAGATGCGCGGGCTCCGGGGCCGCGTCGAACAGCGTCTCGTTGGTGAAGTAAGGGACGGAGTCGAGCCCCGGGATCGGCGGAATGGCGGACACCGAACCGGTCGCGACGACGAACCGCCGTGCGGTCACGCTCGTGTCGCCCACTTCCAGGAAGCGCGGGGCGACGAACCGCGCCTTGCCACGCAGGATGCAGGCGCCGAGCGCGCGGTAGCGCTCGGCCGAATCGCGCGGCTCGATGGCGCGGATGACCCGCCGCGCGTGGTCGTAGGCGGCGGCGAAGCCGTCGCCCCGCGCCGCGGCGGCCAGCAGGGACTTGGAGGGGACGCAGCCGGTATTGAGGCACTCGCCGCCCATCCGCGCCTGCTCGATCAGGATCACCGACGCGCCCAGCCGGCGGGCGCCGGCGGCGATCGACAGGCCGGCGGCACCGGCGCCGATCACGCAGAGGTCTGCTCTTATCTTGTCCGCCACGTTTCCCGGCCGCTCACCCCTGGTCCCGCCGCTCCCATTTGCCGTCCGCGGTCTGCTCCCAGAAGGTGACGTCGTGGCCGCCGGCGCGGCGTTCTCGCCAGCGCCCGCGCGCGGCTTCGAGCGCCGCCGAATCAGCGCCGTCGAAGATGTCGAGGCAGCGCTCGAAGCGGTCCGGATCGCCGGGAGCGATGCCGTCCACCATGACCGCGATCCGGGCGCCGTTGGGGTTGTCGTCGCCCGTGGTCAGGAAGACCGGTTGCCGCTCGCCGCAGCCGTCCCGCGCCGTGCCGTGGGGCAGGAACGAGCCCTGCTCGTAGGTCCAGAGCGCGGCGTTCAACGCTTCGATGCGCTCCTCCGAGGCGCCGATCACCACGGCACGGCGGCCGCTTTCGAGCACTTTCTCCAGAAGCTTCGGGAGCGCTTTCTCCAACGGCGTGCGGCGCAGCCGGTAGAAGGCGAGCGCAGCCATCGCGCCGGCGGTCAGGCCTCGTAGTGCACGCGCACCAGCCGGTCGAGCAGCCGGACACCGTAGCCGGTGGCGCCCTTGGGAACGATCGGATCGTCGCCGCGCTTCATCCAGGCCATGCCGGCGATGTCGAGATGCGCCCACGGCACGCCGTTGACGAAGCGTTGCAGGAATTGCGCGGCGGTCACGCTGCCCGCCTCCCGGCCCTTGCCGACGTTCTTCATGTCGGCAATCGCCGAGTCGATGTCCTTGTCGTAGCGGGCGCCGAGGGGCAGGCGCCAGACCTCCTCGCCGCTTTCCTCGCCGGCGGCCATGAGCCGGTCTGCGAGTTCGTCGTCGTTGCTGAACAGCCCGGCCCGGTAGGTGCCGAGGCTGACGATGATCGCGCCCGTGAGCGTCGCGAGGTCGACGATGATGCGCGGCTTGAAGGTCGCCTGCGTGTACCAGAGCGCATCGGCCAGCACCAGCCGGCCCTCGGCGTCGGTGTTGACGACCTCGATGGTCTGGCCGGACATCGAGGTCACGACGTCGCCCGGGCGCTGCGCGTTGCCGTCCGGCATGTTCTCGACCAGCCCGACGACCCCGACGGCGTTCACCCGCGCCCGGCGGCCCGCCAGACACTTCATCAGGCCGACGACGGTGGCGGCGCCGGCCATGTCGTATTTCATCTCCTCCATGCCCTGGGACGGTTTGATCGAAATCCCGCCGGTGTCGAAGGTGACGCCCTTGCCGACGAAGGCCACGGGCCTGCGGTTCCTGCCCTTCGGCGCGCCGTTCCATCGCATGATCGCGCAATAGGGCGCGCGCGCGCTGCCCTGGGCCACGCCGAGCAGCGACCCCATGCCGAGCGAAGCCATCTTCGCGCGGTCGAGCAGCGCGACCTCGATCCCGTCCGCAGCCAGGGACTCGATGTTCTTCGCCAGGGTCTCCGGATAGACGACGTTGCTCGGCTCGGAAACCAGATCGCGCGCGAGGAAGACGCCGTCGGCCAGACTGTCGTTGGGCGCGAACGCCCTCCGGGCCGCCTTCGGGTCGTCCACCATCACGGTCAGGCGGGCGAGGGTGGACCTGTCCTCGTCCTTCTTCTTCGTGCGGTACTTGTCGAAGCGATAGGCACCGAGGCGCGCGCCGAGGGCGATCTCCGCGGCCATCTCGGCCGGTGTCATGGCGCAGCCCTCCACCGCCTCCACGGCGATGGCGCCGGCCTTCGCGCCGAGCGCGTCGAGATGGCCGGCGACGGCGCCGCCAACCGTCCGCAGCCCGCGCGCGCCGAGGCGGGCCGGTTTGCCGAGCCCCACCAGGAGGACGGTGTCGACCGGGAGGCCGTGCGGCGCGACGACGGCGGTCACCGTGCCTTCCTTGCCGCGAAAGCGGCCGCTCGCGAGTGCGCGGGTGAGCGCGCCGCCGCTCCGTTCGTCCAGACGCCGGGCGGTCTCGCCCGGAACGCGGTCTTCCGCGACGCCGACGGCGACCGCGCCCGCCGATGGCGCGGCGATCTTCGAAAAGGCGATCTTCATGGCAACCTCGTGTCGTCGGCGGGCCGGGGGAGAAGCGGGAGCCCGGCCGCGTCGTCAGGCGGCGTGCGGCGCGGCCGCCCGGACCTCCTCGCCGACCTGGTTTTCGAACTGGGCGAAGTTGGCGCGGAAACGGCCGACCAGATCGCGGGCCTGATCGTCGTAGGCGCCTTTGTCAGGCCATGTGCCGCGCGGATCCAGCACGGAGTCCGGCACCTGCGGGCAGTGCGCGGGCACCGCGAGCGCGAACGGGTTGTCGCGCGATTCCGGGACGCCCTCGAGCGCGCCCTCGAGGGCGGCGCGGAGCAGGGCGCGCGTGTACGCGATCCGCATTCGCTCGCCGGTGCCGTAGGCCCCGCCCGTCCAGCCGGTGTTGACGAGCCAGCAGCGGGCACCGCTCGCCTCGAGCCGCGCGCGCAGCATCCGCGCGTAAACGGTGGGGTGGCGCGGCATGAAGGGCGCGCCGAAGCAGGTCGAGAAGGTGGCCTGCGGTTCCTTGCCCAGGCCGCGCTCGGTGCCGGCGACCTTGGCCGTGTAGCCGGAGAGGAAGTGGTACATCGCCTGCGCCGGGGTGAGGCGGGCGATCGGCGGCAGGACGCCGAAGGCGTCGGCGGCCAGCATGACGATGTTGGTCGGATGCCCGGCGGTCCCGGCGGGGCTGGCGTTCGGGATGAAGGCCAGCGGATAGGCCGCGCGCGTGTTCTCGGTGTGGCTCCCGTCGTCGAAATCGAGGGTGCGGCTGTCCGGGTCCATCGCCACGTTCTCCAGCACGGTCCCGAAGCGTCGCGCGGCGGCGTGGATCTCGGGCTCGGCGCTCGCGGAGAGCCGGATCACCTTGGCGTAGCAGCCGCCCTCGAAGTTGAACAGGCCGTTCGCGCCCCAGCCGTGTTCGTCGTCGCCGACCAGCGTCCGGCGCGGGTCCGCCGATAGCGTGGTCTTGCCGGTGCCCGACAGGCCGAAGAAGACCGCCGGCGCCCCGTCCGCCCCGACATTGACCGAACTGTGCATGGGCATCACGTCGCGCGCCGGCAGCAGGTAATTCAGGACGGTGAAGACCGATTTCTTGCACTCGCCGGCATAGGCGGTGCCGCCGATCAGGACCAGGCGCCGCGCGAAGTTCAGCAGCACCACGGTCTCGGAGTTGGTCCCGTCGGTCGCGGGCCGCGCCTTGAAGCCCGGAGCCTGAATGACGGTGAATTGCGGCTCGTGCTCGGTCAGCTCCTCCGGCGCCGGCGCGATGAAGATGTTGCGCGCGAACAGGCTGTGCCAGGCGTATTCGGAAATCACGCGGATCGGCAGCCGGTATTCCGGGTCGGCGCCGGCGTAGCAGTCCTGGACGAAGAGCTCCCGGCCGCGAAGATAGGCCGTCATCCGCGTGTGAATGTCGTTGAAGACGTCGGGCGACATCGGCCGGTTGACGGCGCCCCACCAGACGTCCGCCTCGGACGAAGGCTCCTGCACGACGTATTTGTCGTTGGGCGAGCGCCCGGTGTGGTCGCCGGTCATGGCGGCCAGCGCGCCGCCCTCGGCGACCCGCGCCTCGTCGCGCCCGATCGCCTCCTCGTAGAGAACCGCCCGCGGATAATTCCAGTGGATCACCGCCGGCTCGCGGACGCCGTGCCGCTCCACGCCGTGCCGGCTGATGTGCAAGCCGTGCTGCTTCATCCGCTCGCTCGCCCGCGCCACGAATCGCGGCCTCCACCTAACATCCATCTTCCCCCCGATTCAACAACCGTTCGGCGATTCGCGCGTTTCGGATAACATCGGCGGCCATCGGCGTCCGCATCCCGGAGCCGGGCCGGCGCGGTTCCGGCAAACGACGAGGGGCCCATGGCCATGGGAAGGGAGGCGGGCGGAGGCGCGGCGATGCCGTTCGCCCGCCACCTCGCGCGCACCGCCCGGCTCGCCGCCCCGGTGATCGCCGCACGTGCCGGTCTCCTGGTGATGGTCGCCATCGATTCGGCGATGCTCGGGCATTACCGGACGGAGGCGCTCGCCGCCTACGCGGCGGCCAACGCGGCGCAGGTGGTCATGGTCCTGATCGGCGTCGGGCTGCTCCAGGGCACGGTGATCCTCGTCGCCCAGGCGCGCGGCGCTGGCGACGACGCGGCCTGCGGCGCCTATTGGCGGGTCAGCATGGTCCACGGCGCGGTCCTGGGCCTCGTCATGAGCGCGATCTGCCTGCTGGGGCGCTGGATCCTGGAGGCGACGGGGCAGGCGCCTGCGGTCGCCGCCGACGGCGGGGCCGTGCTCGACATGATCGCCTGGGGCACGCCGCCGCTTATGATGTGGGTGGCGTGCACCCATTTCCTTGAAGGGCTCAGCCGGCCGCTTCCCGGCATGATGGTCATGCTCGGCGCCGTCCTCCTCAACGCGCTGCTCAACTGGGTCTTCATCTTCGGCAATCTCGGCGGGCCGGAGCTCGGGGCGGAGGGCGCGGCGATCGCGACTTCGCTGGTGCGCTGGCTCATGTTCGCCGCCCTCGTCCTGGTGGTGCTGCGCCTGCCGGACGCCGGCGCCCTTCGCGTGCGCGCGCCGGTCGTGGACTTCCGCGCGGTGTCCCGCCGGTTGCGGCGCATCGGCTATCCGCTGGGCGCCGCCCGCGGCCTGGAGACGGCGGCGTTCGCGGCGCTGGTCATGCTGGCGGGCCATCTCGGCACGGAGGCGCTCGCCGCCTATCAGATCGGCTACAACCTGATCGGGCTCGTCTTCATGTGCGCCATCGGCACCGCCGCCGCCAGCATGGTCCGCGTGGGCAACGCGGTCGGCCGGCGCAACGCCGCCGACGTGGCGCGCGCGGGCTGGGCCGGGGTCTTCTTCATCGTCTGCGTGATGGCCTGCTTCGCCGGGCCGTTCCTGGGGCTCGATACGGCGCTGGCCACGCTGTACATCGACGATCCTGCGGTGATACCGGCGGCCGCGTCGCTGATCGCGATCTGCGGCGTGATCCTGGTCTTCGACGGCATCCAGGCGGTGCTCATGGGCGCGCTGCGCGGCGTCGCCGACGTCTGGGTGCCGCCGGGCCTCCAGCTCGTCTCCTGGTGGTGCGTTTCGGTGCCGCTAGGCTACGTGCTGGCCTTCGCCTTCGGCGTCGGCGTGGACGGCCTCATGTGGGGTATCCTGGCGGGAGCGCTGACCGCGAGCGGCCTGCTCTCCCTGCGCTTCCTGGCCATCGCCCGCCGCCCGATCGCGCGCTATTGAGCCGCCGCCGAGCACCGCGTGCTCCGAAACTGCCAAGCCGTCCAGATTCAGGGAAATGACGCCGAATTTTCTCTTATGCTCGACCAACTCGTCCGCCAGCCACTGGCGATAACCGGCCTCGTCCCGGTCGCGTTTGACACGGGGGCATGTGGCGAGGTCGATATATCCGTTCCAGATGTGATCGAGAAGCTCTTCGCCCCGGTCGTCCTTTTCGGATATTCCCGTGCATTCGCACAGGGTGTCGCCGGCTATTCAGTAATTGTCGATTACTTCTTCGTCATAACTCTCCACCGAATCCACCGCGTTCTTCGAAAATTCCTTCGCAAGATCGCGGATGAAATTGACGAAGGGATTCGCTTGCTGCATCCAATCTTTCTCTTCCGATGCGTCCCATCCCGGAGTTGTCAGTTTTCGGCCGAAAATGTCTCTGGACTCGACAGAGACCCGCTCATCGTCCTCGGGGTTCTCCCCGTGGCTGTTGCGAGAGGCGACCCGGCCCTCCAGATGTTCTCAAGCCCTGATCAAGGCAGCGGTTTGCCTCCCCCGATCTTTTCATTGAGCTCATTAAGCCGCCGTTTGCGCTCCAGCAGGCTTCCTTCTGCGACGATCAGGAAGAGAAGAGGGGCAAGCGTCATCACGTCATGAGGGGTGACGCTGTAACGCATCGTTACGAGACGAAACGCCGTTTGTACCTTCTTTGCGACACGGAACCTCATGTGGACGTAGCCGGGGAGTTTCTCCGGCTCTTTGTGTTGACGAGGCGGCTCGATCAGGCTCTGCCACCCGACCGCGAGCACCTTGCACAGCTTCTCGCGGAGCCGGGCGCGAATGCGGCGCGTCGTGCCGCGCTCCCATCGGCTGACCGTGTCCTTGGTGCACTCCACCTTCTCGGCGAGCCGTATCCGGGTCATGTTCCGCCGCTTGCGCGCGGCCTTCAGCGCCCCCGGGCCGGAAAGGCGAAATCCGACGCAATCTCCGGAATCGGCCTATAGTCGCGCCGGGCGGGGAGGGAACCGGTGCCATCGACCATCGCTCTCGTGGACGACGACCGCCATCTCCTGGCCTCGGTGGCCATGGCCCTCGAAGCGGAGGGCTTCGCCGTGCGCGCCTACGCTGACCCGGCGGCGGCGTTGCAGGGCCTGCTGCACCGGCCGCCGGACCTCGCGATCCTCGACATCAAGATGCCGCGCATGGGCGGTCTGCAGCTGCTCGCCCGGCTCAGGAAGCGCTCTGCGCTGCCGGTGATATTCCTGAGCTCCAGGGACGCGGAGGACGATCAGCTCCACGGCTTGCGCCAGGGCGCGGACGACTACGTGACGAAGCCCTTTTCGATCCGCCTTCTGATCGGGCGGGTGCGAGCGGTCCTGCGGCGCGCCGATCCGGACGGCGGCGGTGCCGTCGTGGCGCGCGGCGCCCTGGCGCTGGATGAAGAACGCCACCTCTGCACCTGGCGCGGGACGGTCGTCCCTCTCACGGTGACCGAGTTCCTGCTCGTGAAGGCGCTCGCCCTGCGCCCCGGTCACGTCAAGAGCCGCGATCAACTGATGGACGCCGCCTACGGCGACCGCATCTACGTCGAGGACCGCGCCATCGACAGCCACGTCAAGCGCATCCGCAAGAAGTTCAAATCGATCGATCCCGGCTTCTCGCAGATCGAGACTCTTTACGGTGTCGGTTACCGATACACCGCGCCGTGACCGGCCACCGGCGCGGCGCCGGCCGGTCTTTTCGCTCACCGCCCGCATCCTCGCCATCAACGTCATGGCCCTGGCGGTGCTGGTCGCCGGCTTCTTCTATCTCGACCGCTACCAGCACGACCTGATGGACGGCAGGACGGAGGCGCTGGCGCGCGAGGCCAGGTTACTGGCGGCGGCGCTCGGCGAAAGCGCGGCCGCCGGGGGCGCCGGGCTCGACCGCGCCGCGGCCGCCACGCTCATCCACCGGCTGAACCTGCCGGTTGACACCCGCGCCCTGCTCTTCGACGCCGACGGCGCGCTGGCGGTCGATTCGCGGCGCCTGCCGGCGGCGCCCGTCCGCGCGACCGAGCTGCCGGCTCCGGAGCCGGGCGACGCCTTCGGCCGGGCAGCGGACTCCGTCTACGAATGGATCGTCGCGCGCCTGCCGCCGCGCGCCACCGTGCCGCTTCACGCGGAGCCGGCAGACCCGCGGGCGTCCGATTTCCCCGAGGCCGCGGGCGCGCTCGCCGGCACCGCCGGCCGAGCGATGCGACGAACGGCCGACTCCCGGCTGGTGGCGATGGCGGCGGTGCCGGTTCAGCCGCTCCGCCGGGTCCAGGGGGCCTTGCTGCTGGCCGCCGACGCGGGCGACGTTTCAGACAGCGTCCGCGCCGTCCGCTTCGCCATCCTCCAGGCGTTCGGCATCGCCCTCGGCATCACCGTGCTTCTGAGCCTCTATTTCGCCGGCACCATCACCCGCCCGGTGCGCCGCTTGGCGCGCGCCGCAGAGCGGGTCCGCGCGGCCGGCGGGCGGCAGGTGGCCATCCCCGACTTCACCGGGCGTCGGGACGAGATCGGGCGGCTCTCGGCGGCGCTCGGCGCGATGACCGAGGCGCTCTGGGTGCGCATGGACGCGATCGAGCGGTTCGCGGCCGACGTGGCTCACGAGATCAAGAATCCCCTCGGCTCGCTGCGCAGCGCCGTCGACACCGCGCGGCGCGTGGGCGATGCGGAGAAGCGCGCGAAACTGCTGGCGATCGTGGGCGAGGACGTGAAGAGGCTCGACCGGCTGTTGAGCGAGATCGCCGACGCCTCCCGGCTCGATACCGAGATGTCCCGCGCCCGCCCGCGCCCGGTCGATCTCGGCGCCATGCTCGCGACCCTGGCGGAGGTCCACGGCGCCGCCGGTGCCGTGCGGCTGGAAGTCGAGGGCGCCGGCCCGTTCGTCGTGCTCGGAGTCGAAGATCGCCTGGCGCAGGTGTTCCAGAACCTGATCGGCAACGCCCGCTCCTTCAGCCCGCCCGGGGCGCCCGTCCGCCTTGGCCTGCGGCGGCGCGGCGCCGATGTCGAGGTCGACGTCGCGGACGAAGGCCCCGGCGTGCCGGCGGGAATGGAGGAGGCGATTTTCCGGCGCTTCTACACGCTGCGCCCGGAGGGCGAGGCGTTCGGCGCCCATTCGGGCCTGGGGCTCAGCATTTCGCGCCACATCGCCGAGGCCCATGGCGGTCGCCTGACCTGCGCCAACCACGTCGATCCGGCGGGCGTCGTCCGGGGCGCCCGCTTCCGTCTGACCCTTCCCGAAGCCCCTGCCTCCCGGTAAAGCTGCACGGCGGCGCCGGTCGGTGCGCGGGCTAATTCGGGCGCCAGTCGAAGGGAGCGAAATGGCCGTTGTGGCCGCCCGTCGCGTCGTCCCAGTCGATGCCGAAGGCGTGGAGGTGGCTGTGTGTGCCCCTGGCGAGGGCGAGGCGTTTGTTCGCCGGGTGCCCGGTGTCGTCAATGTGGATCGGCCGCGCCGGGTCGGGCAGGCTGGGGACGCCCTCCGCCCCGTGGCGCAGCAGGGCGCCGGCGGTGATCGAGAAGCCCATCGCCCGTCGCTCGATCGCGATCGGCGCCCGCTCGATGCCGGCGAAGGTGTCGATCAGCGGCGCCATCAACGCCATCGGCCCGCCCTCCTCGCCGGAGCAGATACGGCCGATGGCCTCGACCTGCGCGTCGCTCGCCTCGTCGTCGACGATGATCCCGGCCGTCCAGCCGCCGTCGGCCATGGGCCCTTCGACCATCGCCGCGGTGACGAAGGCGACGCCATCCAGCCGGACGTCGCCGTAATGCCCCTCCGCCACGTCCATCACGATCGCCACCTTGCAGACGCCGTCGGTCGGCATGGCGGTCATGTTGGTGTAGATGCAGGGGCAGAGGTAGTCGCAGCTACAGGTCTCGAAGTAGTCGCCCTTGATGCGCCAGTCCGTCCCGCTCATGCCTCGGCCCTCCCCGCCGCGCGCCGCGCCCGGAGCGTAGCACGGAACGGGCCGTCGTATCGGAGAAGGCCGAATTCGCGCCGCTCCGCGGCCATCTCGGGCGGGAACGAATCCTCCGGTGGCCCGGCAGCGCCGACCGGGTCGAGTGTGGGGAGACGAAAGTCGAGTCCAAAGTCTGCGGGCGGAGGGGTGGTCGGAGAAGGCGGCCGTCGGGGCCGTAGAGGTCTTCGCCGGGCTCCCCCGGGGGCCGTCGACGCCGTTGAAGACGGGCGGGAGGGTCGAGCGGAGGGGCTACTCCTCGGAGGAGCGGCGGCGGTATTGGAGGGGGCCTGCGGAGGGGGTGCCGGGCGGTGGCGGGAAGCGGCGGCGGTACTCTTCGCCCTGCTTCTTGAGGCGGGCGAGGGTCTCGTCGTCGGGGAGGGGATCGGAGCCGGCGGACTTCAGGGTGCCGTCCGGGTTCCACACGAGGCAGTCGTCCAGGTCCATCCTGTCGCCCATGCCGCTCATCGCGCCCTCCCGATCAATCGACCAACTCTACCACGAACACCTGCTTGGGGCCGGCGTAATTCTCGTGTGCGCGGTCGCGGACATCGACGCGCTCGACCACGCGATAGCGCAGCCCCGGGGTGGTCGTGACCTCCCTCTCCATCTTGTTCTCGACGACGGTGCTGGTCCCCTTCGGGAGCCTGACCTTGACGATCGTGCCGTCGCCGCGCCCCTGCCGCGCGAAGCTCTCCGCCACGCCCCAGGAGGTCGACCATGAGCGGAAAGCCTTGTCCTCGATGATCTCGCCGATCTTGTAATTGTGCGTCCTGCCGGAGCCGCGCCAGACTTCGAGGTCCTCGGTCGCGTCCTGCATCGCGGCTTGCATGTCGCGCCTGATCTTGTCGAGGCGCGGCTCGAGGGAGCGGCCCTCGCGCATGGCCGCGTTGATCGCCCGGTAGTCGTCTCCGTAGTAGTACTCGGCATGGCCGGGCAGGTCGCGACGATCGCGGTAATCGCGCCGCTCGGTGAATTTCTTCGCGTTCATCGGCGGGGAGTCGAGGCCGGTGTCGCCGCCGAAGACTTGCGCGGGCGGCTGCCCCCCTCCCGGCCTCCCCCCTGCCAGGGGGGAGGAGGAAGAAGGTGGCCTCCCCGCGCGGGGGGAGGAAGAAGAAGGAGGGGCGGCGAGGGCGTCGGCGAGGTCGCGTTTGCGGGGGTCGAGGGCGAGCTCGCGCGCGGTGTACGCGCGGCGTCCGGGGTGCTGGATGTCCCATTCCTCCATCCAGGGGAGGGACTGGCAGCCGCAATTGATGGTCTCGCCGGGCGGGCCGGCGAGACCGCGCGGGAACATGAAGCGGGTGCCGCTCACGCGGAACGGCTCGTCGACGGGCTGGACTTGGCCGTCGGCGAGATCGTGGGTAAGGCGGGGTGGGTGAGGCGGGAGTGGATCTTGCCGCTGCGGCGCCACTGCTTGCGGAGGCCGGGCAGCTCCTCCATGGCCTGGGCCATGCGCGCCTGCCCGGCGACGGAGTAGGCGCGGCCCAACTCGGTGCGCACGACGGTCAGGCCGCGGGAGCGGCCGCCGAGCATGGCGATGGCCTCGCGCCATTCCCGCGTGCCCGTGCGGCAGTCGGAGTGCCAGAGATTCGAGCGACGGAAGCGGGGGCGGAGGTCCGCCCGGAGCCGGCGGTGGAGAGTCTCCTCGGCGACGCGCACGATCGCCCGGCGATTGCCGCCCCGGGCGACCACGTCGTCGACGGCGCGCGCCCGTGCCAGGGAGTGGAGATCGCCGCGCGGGCGCTGCTGTCGGACGTGGGGCAACATTCCAAGCACTCGATGGAGGACGAAAGGCTGTTCGCGGCGGACTCGCGGTTCAAGGCCCTGGACGTGGAACAGCGGGAAGGCCAAGCCGTGATCTGTATGAGAGAGGTCGAGTGATGGCTGGACACTGGCCGCAGAAGAGCGCGCGTGGCTCGCGGAAGCTCTGCGAAAGGAAGAAAGCCCCGCCGCCGCCGAGGCGCGCAAAATGCTGGCGGTGGACCAGGACGAGTTCGAGGCTCGCTACGCCGGCGTCCTCAACGCCGACGCCTGTGGCGAGGAGAACGAGGCGCTCGCGAATGACCCGGAGGCCGATCCTGCCCCCTCGAGGACTGCACGATGGGGACATATCGCGAGAAGCGGCCAGGGTCTCGAAGATGTGGTTGAAGACGCCGGCTTCGCTCCGGCGCACGGGTCGGTTGTAGAGGGGCTTGCGGGGATCGTCGACCTTCCTTTCCGATGGTCGCCCGACTCTCGTCGCAACCGCCATAATTCCACCGGCAAGAGGAACCCGTGGCGAAACTCCCGGCGGTCGGGGTCTTCGATCATGGTGGGAAGCCGGCCGTTCGCCGTCATCGTGAACAGGCCGGGCGTCACTTGCGCCATTCCTCGATCACGCCGCGCCGGCCCGGATCTTCGCGGCTGGGCGCGTAACCGCGGTAGTCTCCGCCTCTCCCCGACACGGCTTCACGGGCACGGCCGTCGGAATCGGCAGACTCGCCGGCGCCTATGACGGGCACTGCCGACGTAACGCCTTTCGTCTGCCGATCATTCCGGAATGCCCGAGGCGAGCGTGCCTTCCCGGGTGCTCCGGCGTTCGGGGTCGTTCCCCTGGCGTTTGGACATCGCGGCATGTCTTCTCGATACTCCGCGACGTCCGTCCGGCTTCGCCACCCGAGGCAACGCGACTGCAAGCCCGCCGAAACGCGGCAAGCGCCGGGAGCCGCTCCATGACCTCCCAGCAATTGGAACTCCACCTCCCCGCGCCGCCGGCGATCGGCGACTCGCCGCTGGTTCCGGCGCGGATGGTGAACGAATTCGTCTATTGCCCGCGTCTGGCCTATCTGATGTGGGGACAAGCCGAATGGGCGGAAAGCGCCGATACCGTGGACGGGCGGCGCGTCCATGCCCGGGTCGATCGGGCGGGCAAGCCGCTGCCCGCGCCCGAGGCGCTGGAGGGCGAAAGCGGGGAGGAGAAGATCGTCAGCCGCTCGCTTACGCTGTCCTCCGAAAAGCTCGGCGTGATCGCGAAGATCGATATCGCCGAGGCCGAGGACGGGGCCGTCACGCCCGTCGACTACAAGCGGGGGAAGCGGCCGCACGTCGCCCGCGGGGCCTACGAGCCCGAGCGCGTCCAGGTGTGCCTCCAGGCGCTGCTGCTGGAAGAGCACGGCTACCGGGTGGAGGAGGGGGCGATCTGGTACGCGGAGAGTCGCGAGCGGGTCCGCGTCACACTCGACGGCGACTTGCGCGCGGCGGCGCGCGACGCGGTAAGTCGACTGCGGCTCACGGTCTCCAACGGCCGCATTCCGCCGCCGCTTCGCGACAGCCCCAAATGCCCGCGTTGCGCCCTGGTCTCGATCTGTCTTCCCGACGAGGTACGCGCGCTCGGCGGCTCGGACCTCGCGCCGCGGCCGATCGCCATCCCCGCCGACGAGGCGCTGCCGCTCGTGATCCAATCCCAGCGGGCGCGCATCGCCAAGGAGGGCGACACGCTCAAGATCGCCGACGACGAACAGGGAGAGACCACGGTGCGCCTGAACGAGGTGTCCGACGTCGCGCTGTTCGGCAACGTCTCGATCACCGCGCCCGCGCTGGCGGCCTGCATGGAGCGCGAGATCCCCGTCGCCTTCCATAGCCACGGCGGCTGGTTCCGCGGGGTCGCCCACGGCGTCGGCCACCGCAATGTCGAGGTCCGTATCGCGCAATACCGGTCGAGCTTCGACGACGGCTTCCGCCTCCGCTTCACGCGCGATCTGGTCGCCGCCAAGATCGTCAACCAGAGGACCATTCTGCGGCGCAACTGGCGGGGCGAGAAGAACGCCCGCGGCGCAGTGCTCGGCCGGCTCGACGCGGCGCGCAAATCCGCCGCCGGCGCCGGCTCTCTGGACGCGCTGTTGGGCCTCGAAGGCGACGCCGCCGCGACCTATTTCCGCGCCTTCGCCGGCCTGCTGGCACCGCCCGAGTCGGGTAGAGAAGCCGGTGGCTCCGGCGCATCGGGCGGCGCCGCGCCGTTCCGCTTCGAATCCCGAAACCGCCGCCCGCCGCCCGATCCGGTGAACGCCATGCTGTCCCTGGCCTATGCCATGCTGACCCGACATGTGACGGTTGCCGCCGCCACGGTCGGGCTCGATCCCTACCGCGGTTTCTTCCACGCGCCGCGCTACGGCCGGCCCTCCCTGGCGCTGGATATCATGGAGCCGTTTCGTCCGCTGGTCGCCGATTCGGTCGTGCTCTCGGCCGTCAACACGGGCGAGGTCTCGTCGGGCGATTTCATCGTCGCCGCCACCGGAACGGCGCTGACCGCCACGGGGCGTCGCCGCTTCGTCGCCGCGTTCGAACGGCGCCTGTCGCAGGAGACGACCCATCCCGTCTTCGGCTACCGGCTCAGCATGCGCCGGCTGTTGACGATGCAGGCGCGGCTGCTGACCCGGCATCTCCTCGGGGAGCTCCCGCACTATCCCCACTACCTGCCTCGGTGAGGCGCGCCGCCATGAACGACGAACGAACCTACATCGTAGCCTACGACATCGCCGACGCCCGGCGATGGCGCCGCGTCTTCAAGACCATGAACGGCTTCGGCGAATGGCTGCAACTCTCGGTGTTCCAGTGCCGCCTGTCGCGCCGCCGCCGCGCGGAGCTGGAAACACGCCTGCGCGAGATCATCAAGACGGGCGAGGACCACGTCCTGCTGATCGACATCGGCCCGGCGGAGAAAACGGAACTCGCCGTCGCGAGCATCGGCAAGACGTTCGCGGCTATAGAAAGACAGGCGATTGTGATATGATGTGCCCGATTGGAGCGCGGCGGGGGCGGTCCCGCCGTGCGGATTCGAGCGGCCCGCGGGCGCGGCGCGGTCGGGGGGCGTTCGAAAACGCCGGGGACCTTGCTCCCGTTGGGCTTGTTGACATCGTGAAGATTGAAACCATGACGATCCGGACGCCTGTCGGACATGAAAAGGGACGTGCTCGAAAACGCGCAAAATGCGCCATGGCCCACAAGGAGTTATAAGGCGGATGGTTTCCGGGGCTTTACCGCCCCGGCCTCATTGAAGCGCCTCGGATGTAGCCGGGGCTTTACCGCCCCGGCCTCATTGAAGCGCCTCGGATGTAGCCGGGCGGGCGCGCGCGTTCCAAGGTTTCCGGGGCTTTACCGCCCCGGCCTCATTGAAGCTCCTTGACGACGCGCTTGGCCTCCTCATCACCGCGCGGTTTCCGGGGCTTTACCGCCCCGGCCTCATTGAAGCGCGCTCGGGGTCGAGGCGTGGGTCACGATCGCGGTGGGTTTCCGGGGCTTTACCGCCCCGGCCTCATTGAAGCCCCCGCGTCCACATCGATGGTCCCGGAAAACCCTACGGTTTCCGGGGCTTTACCGCCCCGGCCTCATTGAAGCGGACACTATCGGCTGGGACTGATCCGGAGCTTGCGCCGGTTTCCGGGGCTTTACCGCCCCGGCCTCATTGAAGCAAGGGGAATTGGAGGCTTGAAGCCCGGCTCTTCGCCAGGGTTTCCGGGGCTTTACCGCCCCGGCCTCATTGAAGCCTCGCCCTTCTTCAGCGTCGCCACATCGGCGGCGATCGGTTTCCGGGGCTTTACCGCCCCGGCCTCATTGAAGCCAGCCCTTGCTCAACGTCTACCAGGAGCTCGCCGACGGTTTCCGGGGCTTTACCGCCCCGGCCTCATTGAAGCTGGACGCGGGCGCGGCAGAGCGGACGCGCGAAACTCGGTTTCCGGGGCTTTACCGCCCCGGCCTCATTGAAGCTACGGACCACCCCTTCCGGTCCGCTGAAATCAGCGGCGGTTTCCGGGGCTTTACCGCCCCGGCCTCATTGAAGCGTATTATGCGACCATGACAAGGCGCCCCTACCCGGTCGGTTTCCGGGGCTTTACCGCCCCGGCCTCATTGAAGCGCGGTGGATGCTCAGGCTCCCTTTCCCGGCCAACCACGGTTTCCGGGGCTTTACCGCCCCGGCCTCATTGAAGCGGGCGGGGTCCATGTCGGTCTCCGAACTCGTGGGCTTGGTTTCCGGGGCTTTACCGCCCCGGCCTCATTGAAGCCGTGAGAACCACGCCGAACAAGATCATGCCACCATCCGCGGTTTCCGGGGCTTTACCGCCCCGGCCTCATTGAAGCCCGTTGAGAACGATGCGACCGCACAGAGGCTTGAGGAAGGTTTCCGGGGCTTTACCGCCCCGGCCTCATTGAAGCCGCCAAGGCACCATTGCCTTGCTGTCTATAGGATATGGTTTCCGGGGCTTTACCGCCCCGGCCTCATTGAAGCGTGGCCTGAGCGGCGCCGCAGTTCAAGCACAGCGCGGGTTTCCGGGGCTTTACCGCCCCGGCCTCATTGAAGCCTCCGCCGCCTCGAGCTCGCGCTTGGCGCCCCGCTCGGTTTCCGGGGCTTTACCGCCCCGGCCTCATTGAAGCGATCAAGGTCATGTTTTCCAGATCGTCTTCGGCCAGCGGTTTCCGGGGCTTTACCGCCCCGGCCTCATTGAAGCGGGCGTCTGCTGGCGACCCTCGCCGAATCCGAGGATGGTTTCCGGGGCTTTACCGCCCCGGCCTCATTGAAGCCTGCCTCGGGTGGAGGAGGGCCGGGTGATGATCGACGCGGGTTTCCGGGGCTTTACCGCCCCGGCCTCATTGAAGCCGCGCGCCCAGCGCGATGAGCAGGCGGCCATGGAAGCGGTTTCCGGGGCTTTACCGCCCCGGCCTCATTGAAGCCCGCGCCGGGCGACCAGGTGGCACGGAGGTAGCGCTGGTTTCCGGGGCTTTACCGCCCCGGCCTCATTGAAGCCCCGGTGATGTGCACGCGATCGTCGATCATGATCGTCGGTTTCCGGGGCTTTACCGCCCCGGCCTCATTGAAGCGTTTTCGAGGAAAAGGGTCGCCAGCATGGCGACCTCGGGTTTCCGGGGCTTTACCGCCCCGGCCTCATTGAAGCCAGTCTCTCGGTTGTCATTCGTCTTCCCCCTTGGCCAGGTTTCCGGGGCTTTACCGCCCCGGCCTCATTGAAGCGCTGAAAGGCGCTTGGCGAGTCTCCGGCCGTCGCCACGGGTTTCCGGGGCTTTACCGCCCCGGCCTCATTGAAGCCGGCGCTGCGGCCTCGGCGTGCGTGCGCATGGCCCGGTTTCCGGGGCTTTACCGCCCCGGCCTCATTGAAGCCCAGACTGAGGCAGACGTCGCCGGCGTGCTGCCGACGGTTTCCGGGGCTTTACCGCCCCGGCCTCATTGAAGCGACGTCAGTGTCATTCATGCGCTCTTACAGACCCATGGGTTTCCGGGGCTTTACCGCCCCGGCCTCATTGAAGCTTAGAGGCCCGCTTTCTTCAAGAAGATCTTCAAGGGGGTTTCCGGGGCTTTACCGCCCCGGCCTCATTGAAGCGCGGCGTCCGTCCAGGGCGCCGTCGACCTGAGCGCGACGGTTTCCGGGGCTTTACCGCCCCGGCCTCATTGAAGCGGCATCCGGTCGCGCCACGGCGCGACCGCGCCTGCGGCGGTTTCCGGGGCTTTACCGCCCCGGCCTCATTGAAGCGGATAAGATCACGTGCGGCAGTAGACCACGAGTGCCAGGGTTTCCGGGGCTTTACCGCCCCGGCCTCATTGAAGCGGCGATTGCCGGCGTGCCTGTCTATGGCCGCGCTTCGGTTTCCGGGGCTTTACCGCCCCGGCCTCATTGAAGCGACGTCAGTGTCATTCATGCGCTCTTACAGACCCATGGGTTTCCGGGGCTTTACCGCCCCGGCCTCATTGAAGCTTAGAGGCCCGCTTTCTTCAAGAAGATCTTCAAGGGGGTTTCCGGGGCTTTACCGCCCCGGCCTCATTGAAGCGCGGCGTCCGTCCAGGGCGCCGTCGACCTGAGCGCGACGGTTTCCGGGGCTTTACCGCCCCGGCCTCATTGAAGCGGCATCCGGTCGCGCCACGGCGCGACCGCGCCTGCGGCGGTTTCCGGGGCTTTACCGCCCCGGCCTCATTGAAGCGGATAAGATCACGTGCGGCAGTAGACCACGAGTGCCAGGGTTTCCGGGGCTTTACCGCCCCGGCCTCATTGAAGCGGCGATTGCCGGCGTGCCTGTCTATGGCCGCGCTTCGGTTTCCGGGGCTTTACCGCCCCGGCCTCATTGAAGCGACGTCAGTGTCATTCATGCGCTCTTACAGACCCATGGGTTTCCGGGGCTTTACCGCCCCGGCCTCATTGAAGCTTAGAGGCCCGCTTTCTTCAAGAAGATCTTCAAGGGGGTTTCCGGGGCTTTACCGCCCCGGCCTCATTGAAGCATCCATCAGGACCAGGCCGGCTGATGCGCTGGCCCTGGGGTTTCCGGGGCTTTACCGCCCCGGCCTCATTGAAGCTTGGACCTGTACTCCTTGGCCTCCTTTGACCAGGCGAGGTTTCCGGGGCTTTACCGCCCCGGCCTCATTGAAGCTCGGCGGCTGGAGGCGTGGCTCGCGGAGCGCGGCGCGGTTTCCGGGGCTTTACCGCCCCGGCCTCATTGAAGCGCGGCCGAGCCCGGCGCCACCAGCCGCTCGCCCGCCGGTTTCCGGGGCTTTACCGCCCCGGCCTCATTGAAGCAGCTTCCGGGAGAAGTTTCAGTGGCAGGCGCTCTTGGAGGTTTCCGGGGCTTTACCGCCCCGGCCTCATTGAAGCACCTGGGCCATGCCGGCGGGGGTTGCTCCGTCCGGGGCGGTTTCCGGGGCTTTACCGCCCCGGCCTCATTGAAGCGGTGCGCCTGTCACATACATGGTGCACCCGACGGGCGGGGTTTCCGGGGCTTTACCGCCCCGGCCTCATTGAAGCAGGCCGGGGTCGCTCTCGACCCAGGCCGTATGCTCCGGTTTCCGGGGCTTTACCGCCCCGGCCTCATTGAAGCCACGCCGGCAAGGGGATCGCCCCCGCCCCCGCCCTTGGTTTCCGGGGCTTTACCGCCCCGGCCTCATTGAAGCGTACGCCGCGACCCCGCACACGATGCCGACCTCGCCGGTTTCCGGGGCTTTACCGCCCCGGCCTCATTGAAGCGGCGCCGGCGTGCACGGGCGCCGCTGGCGAGCCTCGCAGGTTTCCGGGGCTTTACCGCCCCGGCCTCATTGAAGCAATTCGACGACGCGCCCGCTCATCGCCAAGTCCATCGGTTTCCGGGGCTTTACCGCCCCGGCCTCATTGAAGCAGGAGCCGGTCGATCCCGGCGGCCATCTCGGGCGGGGGTTTCCGGGGCTTTACCGCCCCGGCCTCATTGAAGCGGGGAATACGGCGGCCATAGCGGTCAAGGCCCCAACGGTTTCCGGGGCTTTACCGCCCCGGCCTCATTGAAGCCCTTTACCCAAAATTCCACCCAGACCGGCTCTTCAGCGGTTTCCGGGGCTTTACCGCCCCGGCCTCATTGAAGCCACTCGTCGGCGCGGTAGATCCGGCCGTCGATCTCGGGTTTCCGGGGCTTTACCGCCCCGGCCTCATTGAAGCAGGCCGCCCCGCGGCGCCATGTGGAAGTCGTTGGCGTCGGTTTCCGGGGCTTTACCGCCCCGGCCTCATTGAAGCTCGCGTATCTCGACCACGTAGGGGCGGCTCTCATTGGTTTCCGGGGCTTTACCGCCCCGGCCTCATTGAAGCTGCGGCCCTACATCGGGATGCACGAGAAGGTGAAGGAGGTTTCCGGGGCTTTACCGCCCCGGCCTCATTGAAGCCCGCCTATTCCCGCGGAATCCCGGCATACGCTCCGAAGGTTTCCGGGGCTTTACCGCCCCGGCCTCATTGAAGCCCGCGGAATCCCGGCATACGCTCCGAATCCGGGCGGGTTTCCGGGGCTTTACCGCCCCGGCCTCATTGAAGCGACGGCCCCGGTCGCCGGGTCCGCGCCCAAGAGCGCCGGTTTCCGGGGCTTTACCGCCCCGGCCTCATTGAAGCAAGGGGTTCGCGCGGGAGGGCGATCTGACGATCATCGGTTTCCGGGGCTTTACCGCCCCGGCCTCATTGAAGCGACGACTTCGATGTCGATCCGTACCTGGACGGGAGCCGGTTTCCGGGGCTTTACCGCCCCGGCCTCATTGAAGCGCAGGCTTGCGGGATTCCATCGTCTCTACTGGCGACGGTTTCCGGGGCTTTACCGCCCCGGCCTCATTGAAGCGGATTCCGCGCCCGTCAACGCCGTTCCGGCGCCGCCGGTTTCCGGGGCTTTACCGCCCCGGCCTCATTGAAGCATCCAATTCCGCACCGTGGAGTCCTCCACGCCGATGGGTTTCCGGGGCTTTACCGCCCCGGCCTCATTGAAGCGATCGGATGCCAGACCTTGATGCCGCGCATCTCAAAGGTTTCCGGGGCTTTACCGCCCCGGCCTCATTGAAGCGCCCCCCCCTCGGGCAGATAATGGGACCAGACGGGGGTTTCCGGGGCTTTACCGCCCCGGCCTCATTGAAGCAGAGCGCGCCCCGAACGCCGTCCGTCCAGGCGCCGCTGGTTTCCGGGGCTTTACCGCCCCGGCCTCATTGAAGCGTCTGCGGTGAGCCTCACCCCCCGGCCGTACCGTTGGTTTCCGGGGCTTTACCGCCCCGGCCTCATTGAAGCCGAGAAAGGCCACATTACCGGATACACTCCAACGACAGGGTTTCCGGGGCTTTACCGCCCCGGCCTCATTGAAGCGTCGACGTCGGGTAGCAGAGGGTCACGAGTTCGTCGGTTTCCGGGGCTTTACCGCCCCGGCCTCATTGAAGCCGGTTCGGCAGTTCGGCTCCTTGCGCGCCGCCGCCGGGTTTCCGGGGCTTTACCGCCCCGGCCTCATTGAAGCCTGGGGCCGCTCGCCGATCGCTTCCGTCTGGAGCGGGTTTCCGGGGCTTTACCGCCCCGGCCTCATTGAAGCTGGGCGCATGATGCTGTGGGGCGTTCTCAAGCCTATGTTTCCGGGGCTTTACCGCCCCGGCCTCATTGAAGCCCGCCTCTCGCGCGCTCGCCGACCAGACCCTTTCCGTGGTTTCCGGGGCTTTACCGCCCCGGCCTCATTGAAGCATGGTCACCGTCTCCGCGTGGCAGCCGTGTATGCGGAGGTTTCCGGGGCTTTACCGCCCCGGCCTCATTGAAGCGCAGCTTGGACGGCATGGGCGGATGCGCACGGCGCCCCGGTTTCCGGGGCTTTACCGCCCCGGCCTCATTGAAGCGCCTGCGTCGTCCTGACCTGCGCGATGCTCCGCATGGGTTTCCGGGGCTTTACCGCCCCGGCCTCATTGAAGCTGCGTGAGCGCCGTTACGCTCGCGATTGCTTCGGCGCGGTTTCCGGGGCTTTACCGCCCCGGCCTCATTGAAGCACCAGCACCTCGCAATTGATCAGCCCCATGCATTGGGGTTTCCGGGGCTTTACCGCCCCGGCCTCATTGAAGCGGCTCGGTGATCGCGCCGTCCGACACTCCCCGCGTGGGTTTCCGGGGCTTTACCGCCCCGGCCTCATTGAAGCCCGGCCATGGGTAGAGGGTCGCCTTCGATCCGCTTCGGTTTCCGGGGCTTTACCGCCCCGGCCTCATTGAAGCGGGGGTCCGGTCAAGACCCTCGCCTTCGTCCCGACGGGGTTTCCGGGGCTTTACCGCCCCGGCCTCATTGAAGCCCCGTGTTGTTGGCGACCTCCGAGATGTAGAAGTGGGGGTTTCCGGGGCTTTACCGCCCCGGCCTCATTGAAGCCCGCCTCTCGCGCGCTCGCCGACCAGACCCTTTCCGTGGTTTCCGGGGCTTTACCGCCCCGGCCTCATTGAAGCGAGTGGGCGACCCCGGCCCTGAACGTCCAGCACGATCGGGTTTCCGGGGCTTTACCGCCCCGGCCTCATTGAAGCCGGCGACCGCCAAGGCGCGGCGCGCAAGGAACGATCCGGTTTCCGGGGCTTTACCGCCCCGGCCTCATTGAAGCCGGCGACCGCCAAGGCGCGGCGCGCAAGGAACGATCCGGTTTCCGGGGCTTTACCGCCCCGGCCTCATTGAAGCCTCCCTGGCGAGAGCGCAGGGCCGGCGTACTGGGCACGGTTTCCGGGGCTTTACCGCCCCGGCCTCATTGAAGCGTCGATCACCGCAAGATCGGCGCCGAGCGCGTGGCCGGTTTCCGGGGCTTTACCGCCCCGGCCTCATTGAAGCGAGACGTGGGGGGCGCCGGATTGTCTGATAGCCGACGGTTTCCGGGGCTTTACCGCCCCGGCCTCATTGAAGCCGTTGGCCCTTCGGGACCCGGTCCCGAATCCGTCGCCGGTTTCCGGGGCTTTACCGCCCCGGCCTCATTGAAGCCCCGCCATAGTTTCGCCAAGCACCCGGTCGCCGGCAAGGTTTCCGGGGCTTTACCGCCCCGGCCTCATTGAAGCAAGGGGTTGCGGCATGGGGCGTTTACCCTCTCGCCCGGGTTTCCGGGGCTTTACCGCCCCGGCCTCATTGAAGCGGCTCCTCGGAGATTGCAGAGAGGCCCGGAAGCGGGGGTTTCCGGGGCTTTACCGCCCCGGCCTCATTGAAGCACGGCACGGTGCACACGCTGGACATAGCGAGTGAAGTGGTTTCCGGGGCTTTACCGCCCCGGCCTCATTGAAGCCTCCCGGCCAATGCCGGGTCGAGCGCATCCCGCGAAGGTTTCCGGGGCTTTACCGCCCCGGCCTCATTGAAGCGGTGATGGCGATGCGGTTGTGGGTTCGTTCGGCGGTGGTTTCCGGGGCTTTACCGCCCCGGCCTCATTGAAGCGGCCATGACGCGCAGGCGAGCGCCGCCCGCGCCGCCGGTTTCCGGGGCTTTACCGCCCCGGCCTCATTGAAGCCGCTGCGGGAATGGGTTGCGGGAAGATATGAAGATGAGGTTTCCGGGGCTTTACCGCCCCGGCCTCATTGAAGCGAACGGATCGTGGACCCTGGGCGCGACGTGGTTGCGGCGGTTTCCGGGGCTTTACCGCCCCGGCCTCATTGAAGCTGGTCTGCGCGGCGCGCATACCCACGTCGGCGCATCGTTTCCGGGGCTTTACCGCCCCGGCCTCATTGAAGCGCCAGGCTCGCGCTGCTGTACTTCGTGGTCTTCCGGTGGTTTCCGGGGCTTTACCACCCCGGCTTCCCTTCCGGCCCGCCGCCGAGCCCGGTGTCCGTCGTTAATCCGCAATCCGCGCCATAATGCGGGCTGCCGGCGGGCCGAGCCGGTGGAAGCACGGCGAATGGGGCGACAGGGAAGCGGACGATGAAGCTCGACGGTATCAGGGTGCTGGATCTCTCGCGGTTCCTGCCGGGGCCGTATCTGGCCGGGGCGATGGCCGACCACGGCGCCGACGTGATCAAGGTCGAGGACCCGCAGGGCGGCGATCCTGCGCGCGAAATCGGACCGCGTGAAGCCGGGACCACGGTCTATTTCCGCAACGCCAACCGCGGCAAGCGAAGCCTCGCGGTCGACCTCAAAAGCGCCGCCGGGCGCGAGGCCTTCCTGCGTCTCGCCGAGACTGCAGACGTGATCGTCGAGAGCTTCCGCCCCGGCGTGGTGGACCGCCTGGGCATCGGGTACCGGGCCGTTCGTGCCCGCGCGCCTCGAATCGTCTACGCCTCGATCTCGGCATTCGGCCAGTCGGGACCCTATCGCGACCGCCCGGCCCACGATCTCGGCGTCAACGCGCTCGCCGGCGTCGCCAGCCTCGGCGTGGGACGGGACGGCGCGCCGGCCATCCCCTGCCCACCGCCCTCCGACATGGCAGGCGCGCTCATGGCCCTCGCCGGCATCCTCATGGCATTGCTGCGCCGCGAGGCTAGCGGGCGGGGCGATTATATCGACCTCGCGATGTTCGATGCGGTCGTCCCGTGGACGGCGCCTCTCGCCGGCACGGTGTTCGCCCATGGCCGGGCGCCGGACCCCCGCGCCGAGCGCACCCTGGGCGGGGCGGCGTTCTACCGCCCTTACCGCACCAGGGACGGCCGCTACGTCGCCCTCGCCGGCAGCGAGATCAAATTCGTGGCCAACTTCCTGGAAGCCGTCGGGCGCCCGGACCTGATCCCGCTCGGGCGGGCACCCGCTGGCCCGGCGCAGGCGCCGCTGCACGCTTTCCTCGAGGAAACCTTCGCCGGGCGGACCCAGGCCGAGTGGATCGCGTGGGTCGCCGGCCGCGACATCTGCTTCGCGCCGGTCCTCGCCCTCGACGAGGCGTTCGAGGACCCCCACCTCGCCGCGCGCGGCATGGTGCAACGCCGGGACGAGGACGGCGCCGCCCATCTCGGCATCCCCATCAAGTTCGAGGACGAGCCCGGCCGGATCGCGCCCGGAGTGCCGGCTTTGGGCGAGCACAGCACCGAGATCCTCGGGGAGCTGGGCTACGAAGCGAGCGAATGCGCGGCCATGACGCGCACCGGAATCGTCGTGCAGGCGCCGCGCCCCTGAGAGTGCCGGCGTATCCGGGGCGTCATCCAGTGCGGGCAGGGCGCCCGCGTACCTGGCACCCGACGGCCCCACGTCAGGTGGTTCGCGGTATCCGCTCCCGGTGTCGGCGGCACGCCGGAAGCGCATGCCGCGACGGGTGACGGTGACAAACCGGAGACGGAAAGTGTATGGTCCGGTGTGGCAAGCTGGGTGTGGCAAGCTGGGTGTTGATGCCTGCCGCCCACCGCCGCGACGGTCCCGGCCAGACACCGAGAGGGAAGCCCGATGGACGTTCTCGATCGCCTCTTCAAGCTCAAGGAGAACGGCACGACGGTCCGGCAGGAAGTCCTCGCCGGGGCAGCGACCTTCCTGACGATGGCTTACATCATCGTCGTCAATCCGTTGATCCTCTCGGACGCGGGGATGGATTTCGGCGCCGTCTTCACCGCCACCATCCTCGCGTCGGTCATCGGCACGGTGATCATGGGCCTGTGGGCGAACTGGCCTGTCGCCATGGCGCCCGGCATGGGCCTCAACGCCTTCTTCGCCTACGAGGTGGTCCTCGGAATGGGCCACGCCTGGCAGGTGGCACTGGGCGCGGTGTTCTGCTCCGGCATCCTGTTCATCGTCCTGAGCGCGACCAAGTTCCGCCAATGGGTCATTGAAGCTGTGCCGAAGAGCCTGCGCCTGGGCGTCGGCGCCGGGATCGGGTTCTTCCTCGCGCTCATCGGGCTGAAGAACGCCGGGATCGTGGCCGATCACCCGGTGACCCTGGTGACGGTCGGCGATCCGACCGGTTCGACCGTGGCCCTCGCCTGCCTCGGCTTCATCGTGATGCTCGTGCTCGACGCGCGCAGGGTACCGGGCGCCATCGTGATCGGCATCATCGGCATCACGCTGATCGGCCTGATTACCGGCGATGCGACGTGGGGCGGCGGCGACTGGCTGCCGCCGAGCCTCGACCCGACCTTCCTCGCGCTCGACATCGTCTCGGTGTTCGAGGTCGGCCTGATCATCGTCGTGCTGACCTTCCTGTTCGTCGATTTCTTCGATACCGCCGGGACTCTGACCTCGGTCGCCAACATGTCGGGCAAGGTACGCGAGGACGGCACGGTGGACGGCATCGGCCGCGCGGTGTTTTCCGATTCGGTCGCCACCACCGCGGGCAGCCTGCTTGGCACCAGCAGCACCACCAGCTACATTGAGAGCGGCGCGGGGGTCAAAGAGGGTGGGCGCACGGGCCTCACGGCGCTCACCTGCGCGGCGCTGTTCCTGCTGTGCCTGTTCCTGGCGCCGCTCGCCAAGACCATCCCCGCCTGGGCGACGGCGCCCGCGCTGGTTTTCGTCGCCACCTTCTTCGCCCGCAACCTCAAGGACATCGACTGGAGGGACGTGAGCGACTACGGCCCGGCGATCCTCGCCGCCGTGGTCATGCCGTTCACCTTCAGCATCGCCTACGGCATCGCCGTCGGCTTCACCGTCTTCGTTGTGGTGAAAGCCCTGACCGGCAAGGTCCGCGAGATCCATCCGGCCGTGTGGGCCATCGCGGCCGCCAGTATGCTGTTCTTCTTCAAGGATTTCTGACCACATCGGAGCGCCGGTTTACGCCCCGGCGTCCCGCCAGGGGAAAGACGCCGATGCGTATGACCAAACGACGCTTTCTCCAGGCCGTGGGCGCCGCCGCCGGGGTGGGGGCCGTCTACCGGACCATGACGGCGCTGGGGCTTTCCGAGGACGGCACCGCTCATGCGTCCGCGCTCGACGCGCCCCGCGGCGTGGGCGACGGAAGGACCGTCGTCATTCTGGGCGCCGGCATCTCCGGCATGGCGGCCGCTTACGAGCTGTCGAAGGCGGGCTACCGCTGCACGATTCTGGAGGCCACCGCCCGCGCCGGTGGCCGCAATCTGACGGCCCGCGGCGGCGACGTGATCGAGGAATTCAACAGCCGGCAATGGGTAGGCTTCGACGACCGGGACGACCTGTACGCGAATCTCGGGCCGGCCCGTATTCCCCACCACCACAGGACGATCCTCGGCTACTGCAAGGCGTTCGGCGTCGCGCTCGAGGTCTTCACGAACGACAACCGCGCCGCCCTCTTCCACAACGTGGAGCGCTTCGGCGGCAGCCCTGTCGTGTCCCGCCGGGTCCTGGCCGATACCCGCGGATACATCGCCGAGTTGCTCGCCAAGGCCGTCGACCGCAACGCTCTGGACGACGCCCTGACCGGCGAGGACAAGGAGCGCGTCCTCGACATGCTCGCCGCCTACGGCGGCCTGAACCCGGATCGCCTCTATGTCGGCTCGTCCCGCGGCGGCTACCGGGGGGGGGGGTCAACGCCGGCCTCGAGGCTGGTGCGTTGAACGACCCTCTGGACTTCAGCGAGCTGCTCAAATCGGACTTCTGGCGGTTCAAGCTCCACTTCGACGATTTCCTCAACCAAAACCCGACGCTGCTGCAACCGGTCGGCGGGATGGACGCGATCGCGAAAGCTTTCGAAAGGCGCGTCGGCCCGCTCATTCGCTACCGCACCGTCGTCGAGGAGATCCGCAAGACGCCGAGGGGCGTCCGCATCGTCTACAGGGCGGCCGGGCAGAGTGCGAGCGCCGCCCTCGCGGCGGATTTCGCAATCTGCACCATCCCGGCACCCGTGCTGAAGGACATCCCCAACGACTTTTCCCCGGAGGTCAGGGAGACGCTCGAATCGTTGACCTTCGTCCCGGCCGTCAAGATCGCCTTCCAGGCCCGCCGCCGCTTCTGGGAGGAGGACCACGCCATCTACGGCGGAATCTCCTGGACCGACCAGGACATCACGCAGATATGGTATCCGGCCTACGGCTATCACCGCGACAAGGGGATCGTCATCGGCGCCTACATCTGGGACGAACGGCCCGGCCAGGGGCTGCGCTTCGCGCGCATGACGCCTTCGGAGCGGCTGCAGGCCGCCATCGCGGAGGGCGAGCGCATCCATCCCGGATACGGAGCGGAGCTCGAATCCGGGATCAGCCGGTCCTGGCCTACGACGCCCTTCCAGAAGGGTGGCTGGCCGGAAAGCAAGTCGCCGCCGGCGCTCCGGAAGCCCGACGGGGCGATCCACTTCGCCGGCGACCAGATCACCGCCCTCCCCGGATGGCAGGAAGGCGCCGCCCACGCGGCCCACGCGGCGGTGAATGCGATCAACGAACGGGTCATGAAGGCGTAGGGCCGCCCTTCCCGCGCCCGCCGTCGACTCCACGTCGGGTTGTGCTAGGCTTCGGTGCGTCCCGCGGCCAGCCGGATACCGTCGTATGATCGTCTTCGATCTCAAATGCCGGAAGAACCATGTCTTCGAGGCGTATTTCGCCGATACGGCGGCCTACGAGGCGCAGGCGAAGGGTGGTGAGGTCGCCTGCCCCGTCTGCGGCGACAGCCGGGTCGCCAAGGCGCCGATGGCACCGAACATCGCCGTCGGCGGCGGGGGTAAACGCGAAGCGCCGCCGAAGCGCGCGCCGGCGCGCCGGCCGGGACCGCCGTCGCCGCCGGAGGGCGCCCAGGCGGTCGCGACGCTGCGCAAGATGCGTTCGTTCATCGAGCGTAACTTCGACCATGTGGGCGGACGCTTTCCCGAGGAAGCGCGCAAGATTCACTACGGCGAGGTCGAACGCCGCAACATCTACGGCGATGCGACCCGGGAGGAGGTCGTTTCGCTCGAGGACGAGGGAATCGAAATCGGCGAGATCCCCTGGGTGCCGCGGCACGACGCATAAACACGCCCCGCCGCGGCGACTACGCCGAGGGCTTGCGCGCGCGCACCATGTAGTTCACCGACAGGTCCCGGCTCAGGCTCCAGCGGCGCGCCAGCGGGTTGTAGGAAACGCCGCGCATGTCGGCCACCGCCAGCCCGTGCCGCCGCAGGAGGCGGACCATCTCGGCCGGGCGCACGAAGCGCGACCAGTCGTGGGTTCCCGCCGGCAGCCAGCCGAGGATGCGTTCCGCCGCGACGATCGCCAGCGCGTAAGCCGCGAGGGTGCGGTTCAGCGTCGCGACGAACAGCGTTCCGTCGGGCGCGAGAAGCGCGGCGCAGGCGGCGGTGAAGGCGTCGAGGTCCGCGACGTGCTCCACGACTTCGAGGGCGAGCACCGCGTCGAACCGTTCGCCGCCGGCTGCGAGCGCCTCCACCGTGGCGCAGCGGTAGTCGATCGCGAGCCCGCCCGCGTCCGCGTGGTGCCTTGCCGCCTCGATGGTGCGCGCGTCCGCGTCGATCGCGACCACCGACGCGCCGAGCCGACACATCGGTTCGGCCAGGAGGCCGCCGCCGCAGCCCGCATCCAGGAGCCCGAGGCCGGCGAGCGGCCGGAGCGCCGCCGCGTCGCGCCCGCCGTCCGCGGCCAGGGCGTCCCGGACCCAGGCGATGCGCACCGGGTTCAGCGTGTGCAGGGGTCGGAACGGCCCGTCCGGATCCCACCAGCGTTCCGCAAGCGCCGCGAAGCGCGCGATCTCAGCCGCATCGACGCTGGCCGCGCCGGCTCGGTCTCCGGCGCCCGGCGGCGCCTCGTCCCGTGGTCCTTCGACCATCGACCTCCCTTCCCTCCGAGCACCGTCCACCCGCTTGCGTACCCGGAAGCGAGGCAGTATGCAGGGGCAATTCCATCATCGACAAGCGGCGGGATTCCTCCCCGGCGCACGCGGGTCGGCCTCGCTCCATGGCGCTGATCGTCCACAAATACGGCGGCACGTCGCTGGCCGACCTCGACCGGATCAACGTCGTGGCCGACCGCGTCAAGGCGGCGGCCGACGCCGGCGACCGGATCGCCGTGGTGGTCTCGGCCATGGCCGGGGTTACGGACCGGCTCATCTCCTGGGTGCGTGCGACCGGCCCGCTCCACGACGCGCGGGAATACGACACCGTGGCGGCGTCGGGCGAGCAGGTCACGGCCGGCCTGTTGGCCCTGGCGTTGCAGAGCCGCGGCGTCGCCGCCCGCTCGTGGCTGGGGTGGCAGCTCCCGATCCGCACCGATGGCGGGCACGGGCAGGCCCGAATCGAGGCGATCGAAACCGGGGAGCTGCGGCGGCGCGTCGAGCGGAGGGAGATCCCGGTCGTCGCCGGTTTCCAGGGAATCGGACCGCTCGGCCGCATCACCACGCTCGGGCGCGGCGGCACGGACACCTCCGCCGTGGCTCTGGCCGCCGCGCTGGACGCGGACCGCTGCGACATCTTCACCGACGTCGAGGGCGTGTTCACCGCTGATCCGCGTATCGTTGCGACGGCGCGGAAGCTGACTAAGATCACCTACGAGGAGATGCTCGAACTGGCGTCGCTCGGCGCCAAGGTCTTGCAGACCCGCGCCGCCGAACTGGCGATGAAGCGGCGGGTCCCGCTCCAGATCTCCTCCAGCTTTACCGATGCCGCCGGGACATTCGTGGTCGACGAGGACGAGATCGTGGAACAGGAGCGTGTCAGCGGGATCGCCTACAGCCGGGACGAGGCGAAGATCACCGTGGTCGGCGTCGCCGATCGCCCCGGCGTGGCGGCGCGCATCTTCGGGCCGCTGTCGGACGACGACGTCAACGTCGACATGATCGTGCAGAACGTTTCCGCAGACGGCACGACGGACCTCACCTTCACGGTTACCGAGGCCGACCTGGAACGCTCGATCGCCGTCCTGGAACGCGCGAAGGACGACGTGGGCTTCGCCCGCCTGGTCGCCGACCGGAACGTCGTGAAGGTTTCGGTGATCGGGGTCGGGATGCGCAGCCACGCCGGGGTGGCGCAGGCGATGTTCGCGGCCCTCGCCGACAAGGGCATCAACATCCAGGTGATCTCGACATCGGAGATCAAGATCAGCGTCCTGGTGGCGGAGGAATATACCGAGCTCGCGGTTCGGGCGTTGCACGCGGCTTACGGGCTGGACGGCCGTGAGCCCTGAGGCGCGCGCGCGCCGGCGGCTCGAGGCCTGCTGGGCGCGGGGGCGGGCCTTCCTCGGGACCCGCTACGCGATCATGGGCGGCGCGATGTCTTGGGTCTCCGAGCGGAATCTGGTGGCGGCCATTTCCAACGCCGGCGGTTTCGGCGTCGTCGCGACCGGCTCGCTCAGCCCCGATGAACTCGCGGCGGAAATCGACGGCGTCCACGAGCGCTGTGACAAGCCGTTCGGGGTCAACATCATCGTCATGCATCCCGCGCTGGACGCGCTGATCGCGACCTGCATCGACCGGGGCGTCGGGCATGTGGTCCTGGCCGGCGGGATTCCGCCGCGGCGCGCGGTCGAGACCCTGAAGGACGCGGGCACCCGCGTGATTGCCTTCGCGCCCACGCTGCCGGTCGCGCGGCGGCTCGCCCGGCAGGGCATCGACGCGCTCATCATCGAGGGCATGGAGGCGGGCGGCCATATCGGCCCGGTTTCGACCAACGTGCTGGCACAGGAGGTGCTCCCCCATTTCGACGAGGTCCCGGTCTTCGTCGGCGGCGGGATTGGGCGGGGCGATGCGGTGGCGCTCTATCTGGCGATGGGCGCCGCCGGTTGCCAGCTCGGAACGCGCTTCGTCTGCGCGACGGAATCGATCGCCCACCCCCGGTTCAAGCAGGCGATGATCCGGGCGAGCGCGCGCGACGCGCAGATATCGGTGCAGATCGACCCCGATTTTCCGGTGATCCCGGTGCGTGCGGTCGTCAACGGCGCAACCGAGCGGTTCGAGGCCTTCCAGCGGGAAACGATCACGCGCTTTCGCGGTGGTGAGATCGAGCACAAGGAGGCGCGGCTCGCCATCGAACACTTCTGGGCCGGCGCGCTCCGCCGCGCCGCGATCGACGGCGACGTCGAGAACGGCTCGCTGATGGCCGGCCAGAGCGTCGGCATGGTGAACGCCGAGCAGCCGACGAGCACGATCATCGCCGAACTGGTCGATCAGGCCGTGGATGTGATCGCGGCGGCCGCGCAGCCCGGGGCGATGGATTGACCGGCTTCAAGGCAGGAATTATTTGCAGCCAGTGCTTATTTGTGTTTGCGCGATGGAATGATCTGTGATAACTCACGAGTCGCCGTAACGGTCTGAACGAACAACCGTCTTGCGCTGTGCCTGGGCGCTGTGGGGCGACCACGGCGCGAGGCGGGAACGAGGATCGACCCGCGACACGACGGAACGCCGCCGTCGGCCCGTGCGGCGGTGCGGCCATCCATTCGGGCGTGGGACGGGCACCATGAACGAGCCCCACCAGGCACTGTCCGAGCCGATCGAACCGGCCCTGACCGGACAGCCGTTTCTGCGCGAAGTGGGCGAGCGTCAGGGCAGCCCGATACCGAGCGTCTGCGCCGTGCTGTGCGAGGCGAGACTCAAGGCGGGCTATGACCTGCCCGATGTCGCCAACGCGCTCCGCATCCAGCTGGTCTATCTCGAGGCGCTGGAGGAAGGCCGCTTCGACGATCTTCCCGGCACGGCATACGCGGTCGGGTTCCTGCGCAGCTACGCCGGCTTCCTCGGCCTCGACGCCGACAAGATCGTGGGCACCTACAAGCACGAGCGCGCGCTCGCCCTGGAGCAACAGCGACTCGCCTTCCCGGTGCCCGTCAAGGAAGCTCCACGGCCCCGCCTCTGGCTCATCCTGGTCGTTCTCGTGCTGGCTGGCCTCGCCTATGGGGGATGGCAGTACTACGCGAGCGAAGGCCGCATCGCCGCCGATCTGGTTGCCGACGTGTCGAGCCGCTTGACCGTGGCGGCCGGCCTCGGCGGGAACGAGGAGCCGGTGGCGGTCCCGGAAGGAGGGAGCGTCGAAACGCCGCCGGATGCAGTCGCCCCCGCGATCGAAACCGCCGGCGAGAGCGTGACGGCTCCGCCGGAGTCGGCGGAAACGTCCGTGGCCGCGCCTCGTCCACGCCACGTTGTGGAAGCCCGCACCCTGCCGGAGCTGGTGGAAACCCCTGCGGTCGTGCCGCCGATTGTCGATACGGTGGGAGGTACGGCGGGAGCGCCCGGGCAAGAGGAGACGGCTGCCGTTATGCCACCCGCGCCCGACGAGGCGACGATCGAAAGCGCGCCCACCGCGACCGCGACGCGCCTGACCGACACGCCTCCACCCGAGACGGCTTCGGGATATCCGGCCTTGGCGCCGGCGCGAACGCCCGCGAGTGGCGAACCGCCGGAGGCTGCGGAGGCCGTGGAGACGGTCGTGCTCGTGGAACCCGCGGCTCCCGACGCGACGGCCGAGGCGTCGCGCGGAGAAGAGCAGACGACGCGCGCCGAGACGGCCGCCGCACTGGCCTACGTCCCCAGGGTCTTTGGGCGCGGAAACCTCGATTCCCGCGTGGTCATCACGGCGCTCGCGAATAGCTGGGTGCAGATCCAGGGACCGGACAACGAACTGCTCCTGACCCGCATCCTGCGTCCGGGCGATTCCTACCATGTGCCCGATCGCCCCGGTCTCGTCATGGTGACCGGCAACGCGGGGGGCCTCGAGATCCGCGTCGATGACGCGCTGGTGCCGGCGCTCGGACCCGTCGGGGTGGTCCGCCGGAATATCGCGCTCGCCCCGGACAGTCTGATGGCCGGCGGTGTCGGGAACTGACCGCCGGGGCGCCCGGCCGTACTTGCCGGAACCGTCGGTGTGAGCCGTTAGCCCCGCCGCCGTCCGCTCGTCGGCGGGCGCCGCCCGGGAATCCCTTCGTGCGCAAACTGCTGCCGGTTCGCGGAACCCACGATATTGCGGCGGACGACATGCGCCGCCACCGCCACGTGATCGAGCGCTGCCGCGCGCTCGCCGCGCGCTACGGTTTCGCCGAGATCGCGACGCCGATTTTCGAGTTCAGCGAGGTGTTCCGGCGCACCCTGGGCGACACCTCCGACGTAGTGACCAAGGAGATGTACACCTTCCCGGATCGCGGCGGTGCCGAGCTGACGCTGCGGCCGGAAAACACCGCCGGCGTGGCGCGCGCCCTGGTCTGCGGCGCGCTCGGCCAGCGCTTGCCCGTCAAGAGCTTTTACGCCGGGCCGATGTTTCGGTATGAGCGGCCGCAGAAGGGCCGACTTCGCCAGTTTCATCAGATCGGCGTCGAATTGATGGGAGTCGCCGAGCCGCTCGCGGATGTCGAGGTGATCGCGCTTGGCGCGCATCTCCTCTCGGATCTGGGCGTGCTCGACAAGGTCACCCTCGAGCTGAACACCCTCGCCGACGAGGAGAGTCGTCGCTCCTGGCGGGAGGCACTCGTCGCCTATCTCCTGAGCCGCGAGGACGCGCTCTCCGATGAGAGCCGGGGGCGTCTGCGGCGTAATCCACTGCGAATTCTCGATTCCAAGGACGAGGGTGATCGGACGATCCTGGCCGGCGCCCCGGAGATCGACGCTCACATGAGCGAGCGGGCAGCGTCGTTTTTCCAGGCCGTCCGCGATGGTCTCGCCGGGCTCGACGTCGCCTTCGTCCGAAATGCCGGGCTCGTGCGGGGGCTGGATTACTACTGCCATACGGCGTTCGAATTCACCACCGACGCGCTCGGCGCCCAGGGCGCGGTTCTGGCCGGTGGCCGTTACGATGGCTTGGTGGAGACCATGGGCGGGCCGCCGACGCCCGGCGTCGGTTGGGCCGCCGGCATCGAACGGCTGGCCGCCCTCGTCGGCGCCGTCGATGCGCCCGTCCGCCCGATCGCCGTCGTGCCGCTCGGCCAGCGGGCCGAAACCGCGGCGCTGGGGATCGCCCACCGGCTTCGCCACGGCGGTTTCACGGTGGAGCTCACCTATCGCGGCAATCTTTCGAAGCGCCTGAAACGGGCCGACCAGGCGCGTGCGGCCGCAGCGGTCATCCTGGGCGACGATGAGGTCGACCGGGGCGTGGTGACCGTTCGCGATCTCGATCGCGGCGAGCAGGTCGAGATCGCGCGCGCGGACCTCAACGGCTTTCTGGCCCGCTATACGGGCGCGCGGTGAACGGCGGCGCGGGCTTCCAGGAGCGCCTGGATCGGGTGCTCGCCCGCCATCGCGCCCTCGCCGCCGCGCTCTCGGCCGAACGGGCGCCGACACGGGAAGAGCGCGCGCGACTCTCGCGAGAGTATGCCGAGCTTTCGCCGATCGTCGAGGCGATCGCCGCGCTGCGCGCCGCCCGCAAGGAGGCCGACGATCTCCGCGCGATGGCCGACGATCCTGCGAGCGAGCCGGAGATGCGTACGCTCGCCGAAGCGGAGTACGACACGCTGAGGGCAGTGATCCTCGAGAAGGAACACGCGCTCAAATTGCTCCTCCTGCCAAAGGACGCCGCCGACGAACGCAACGCCATTCTCGAAATCCGCGCCGGAACCGGCGGTGAAGAAGCGGCGCTTTTCGCCGGCGATCTGCTGCGGATGTATCAACGCTACGCTGAGGCGCGCCGATGGAAATTCGAGTTGATGTCGGTGTCGGAGACCGGCCTCGGCGGAGTCAAGGAGGCCGTCGGATCGGTCGGCGGACGCGGCGTCTATGCGCGGCTCAAATACGAATCCGGCGTGCATCGCGTCCAGCGGGTGCCCGAGACCGAGGCGAGCGGGCGCATTCATACCTCCGCGGCGACGGTCGCCGTTCTGCCCGAGGCCGGGGACGTCGATGTCGCGGTGGACGAGAAGGAGCTGCGGATCGACGTCTACCGGTCGAGCGGCCCGGGCGGCCAGAGCGTCAACACGACGGACAGCGCGGTGCGCATCACGCATCTGCCGACGGGAATCGTGGTTACCCAACAGGACGAGAAATCGCAGCACAAGAACAAGGCCAAGGCGATGAAGGTGCTGCGCGCGCGGCTCTACGATCGGGAGCGCGCGCTCCGGGAGGCCGAACGCGCCGCCGCGCGGCGCGGCCAGATCGGCTCCGGCGATCGCTCCGAGCGTATCCGCACCTACAACTTCCCGCAGGGGCGGGTGAGCGACCACCGCATCGACCTTACCCTGCACAAGCTCGACAAGGTGCTGAGCGGCGAAGCGCTCGATGAGGTCATCGACCGGCTGATCACGGCGGACCAGGCGGCCCGCCTCGCGGAGGCGGAATGAGCGGTGCGCCCGCCGCGACGCGCGCCGGCGCGATGCGGGCGGCGACCCGGTGCCTCGGGGCGGCGGGCGTTGCCGGGCCCGCCCGCGAATCCCGCCTGCTGATGCAGCACGCGCTGGGACTGACGCGCGAAGCCCTGTTCGTCGCCCCGGACCTCCCGCTCACCGACGCCGAGGCCGAACGGCTCGTGGCGCTCGTGCGGCGTCGCGCCGCCCGCGAGCCCATCGCCCATATCACGGGCCGGCGTGAATTCTGGAGCCTCGATTTCGCCGTCGACCGCTCGACGCTCGTGCCGCGACCGGAGACTGAAACGGTCGTGGAGGCGATCCTGGAACGGGCCGGGTCGCTTCCACCGCGCCCGTTTCTGCTCGATCTCGGGACCGGTTCGGGCTGCCTGCTCACGGCTCTCCTTCACGAACTACCCGGCGCCGTCGGGGTCGGCATCGACTCCGGCGTCGACGCCGTCTCCCTCGCGCGCGACAACGCCCGCCGCCTCGGCGTCGGCGACCGGGCGTCGTTCCTCGCCGCCGATTGGGGGGAGCCGCTCGCCGGGCGCTTCGACGTCATCGTGAGCAACCCGCCCTACGTCGCCGCCGCCGAAATGGCATCTCTGGCACCGGACGTTGCCCGCTACGAGCCACAGCGCGCGCTGGACGGCGGGTCGGACGGGCGCGACTGTTACCGACGACTGGCACCGCACATCGCTCGCCTTCTCGCGCCCGAGGGCATCTTCGCGGTCGAGGTCGGCGCCGGGATGGCGGCCGGAGTCGCGGCGGTGTTCGAAGCGGCCGGTCTTGCGGAAACCGGCCGCCGGCGGGATCTGGCGGGCATCGAACGGTGCCTGCTGTTCGCCCGGAAGCCGGCGCCGGGGCTTTCGGGCGACCGAGCGCCTCGTCGCTCCGTCCTCGCGCGCCTGCGAAATAAGGGGTTGCAAACCACGCCGTCCCGGTTAGGGTCTGCGGGACTCCCGAATCGCGGCCGCTTGGGCGGCCTCGTCGAGTCGCTCAGCGACAAAGCTGGCATACGCGACCGAAACCTGCGCATCGGGGCTTGTCGCATGGCCATGCGTGAATGTCCGTCCCGGAACGCGCCGTGCATTTCACCCGGTCCGCGAAGCGCGGGCGATCGCAGTGTGAACCGAGCCGGGACGACGCACTGAAACCACTTCACTCGTTTCAAGACGGACTCTGAGGGGCGGAAGGCAATCGGCATGAAAGGTCCAAACAGCAACAGGCGCTCACGCGGACACAGAGGCAACGGGCGGCGCCCCGGCTTCCACGGGCGGGGTTCGACCTTCGAGAGCAACGGCCCCGAAGGGAAGATCCGGGGGACGGCGTTCCAGGTCATCGAGAAGTATCAGGCGCTGGCGCGGGACGCGCTCTCGGCCGGGGACCGCATCGGCGCGGAGAACTTCTTCCAGCACGCCGAGCATTATCATCGCGTGGTCGCCGCCAATGGCTGGGATCAGCGACAACCCCGCGCGCCGGCCCAGCCAGGCGGCCCCCAACCCCGCGAGGAACAACAGCCGATCGAGGAGCGGGAGCCGCCGGCGGCACATGCCGAGCGGCCGCCGGCGGGTGCCGACGCGCCCGGTTCGCCCGCGGAGCACGCGCCGCAAGCGTCCTGACCATCCTTCCGGTGCGCCGGGCCGCAACCCTGTCGGCGCGGTCGTTCGAGGCGCTGCCGGACACTGTGGGCGCTACTTGCGGATAGGGGGTGAAATCGGAGGAGGAAGAGAACCATGAAACTCGCAAGCCTCGTCTTCGCTCTTGCCGCCCTCGCAACCCTCGCCGCCTTCGCCTTCAGCGTGCCGGCGGCCCAGGATACCCACGACACGGCCGCGCCCGCCGCCACGCACAGCGAGGAATGGGCGGGGCAGCGGGTCCGCCTCCACGGTGTGCGCGTCGCCGATCTCGCCGGGCGCGTCCACCGCCTGGGCGAGGTGACGGGCGAGCCGGGGCCGCTGGCGCTGGTGTTCATCAATCCCGGCTGCCCCATTTCCAACCGCTACGCGCCGGAGTTGAACACGCTCTACGACCGCGCCCGCGCGGCCGGGGTCGCCTTCTATGGCGTCGTCTCCGGCCCGCTGCTGACGGCGGCCGAGGCGCGGGCCTTCGTCACCGATTACGGCCTTGCCTTCCCGGTGCTGTTCGACAGCGGCGGCGATCTGGCGTTGCGCCTTGGCCCGCAGATCACGCCGGAGGCCTTCGTGGTCACGCCCGACGACCGGGCGATCTACCGCGGGCGCATCGACGATCGCTTCGCTGCCATCGGCGTCTTGCGCAACAGCTTCTCGCATCACGATCTGCAAGCGGTGCTGGACGCGCTGGGCCAGGACCGAACGCCGGCACCGCGCCGCACCCAAGCGGTGGGCTGCGTGTTCGAAGCCTGGGGCGAGGCGCTGCCGGACGACGTCACCTACAACCGCCACATCCAGCCGCTGCTGGCCGCCAACTGCGTCGAATGCCACCGGGCCGGCGCGGTGGCGCCCTTCGCGCTGGACAGCTATGCGCTGGCGGCCTTCCGGGCGCGCACCATGGCCCATGTCACCGCCGAAGGCATCATGCCCCCCTGGCGCGCTGCGGAGGGTTTCGGTACCTTCCGCGGCCAGCGCCATCTGTCCCACCGCCAAGTGGCGCTCATCGCCGCCTGGGCCGAGGCCGGGACGCCGCGCGGGCGCCCGGAAGACGTCCTGCCCCCCACCGTCTGGCCGGACATCGTCTGGCGCGCCGGTGCCCCTGACATGGTGCTGGAGATGACGCAAGCCTTTCCGGTGCCGGCCGGCGGCCCCGACATCTACCGCTATTTCGTCGTCCCCTTCGAGCTCGAACGGGCGCGGGCGCTGACGGCGGTGGAATTCCTGCCCGGCGACATCGGCGTGGTGCATCACGCCAACCTGTTCGTGGACTATTCCGGGCGCGCGCGCCGCCGCGATGGCGAGGATGCGGAACCCGGCTTTTCAGTCTTCGGCACCGGCAGCTTCTTCGACTACAGCGGCGAGGGGGAGACCTGGGGCATCGGCGGCTATGTGCCGGGCATGGATCCCTATGTACTGCCCGAGGGCCACGCCGTGTGGCTGCCGGCAGGCGCAGGCGATCTCGTGCTCGAAGTCCATTACCACCCCACCGGCAAGGCGGCCGAAGACCGCAGCAGCGTCGGCCTCCATTTCGGCGACGGGCCGGTGCGGCACTGGGTGGACGGCATGCTGATCGGCACCCAGGAACTCGCCATCCCGCCCGAAAGCGACGGCTACTGGCGCCATGTGCGCATGGACGTGCCGGCCGGCCTCACGCTGATCGACATCCTGCCGCACATGCACTACCTGGGCGCCGAATCCAAGGCGATAGCCACCCTGCCCGACGGCAGCCAGCTGCCGCTGATCCATATCCCCGAATGGGATCTGCGCTGGCAGAACCTCTACGCCTTCCGCGAGCCGGTGCATCTGCCGGCGGGCAGCCGCATCGACGGTTGGTTCCGCTTCGACAACACCACCGCCAACCCCTACAACCCGACCCTGCCGCCCAAGACGGTGACCTGGGGCTGGGGTTCCGACGAAGAGATGGCGGAGTTCTGGATCAGCTTCGTGCCGGACGATCCCGGCCAGCGCGAACGGATTATCGCCGCTTCCCGGCAGAGCTGGTACCGGGACGCCACCCTCCACGGTCCGGTGCCGGACCTGGACGATCTGCACGCGCCCTGAAGACGACCGCTCCGTCCACGGCCTATCCCATCCGGCGAGGGTGGCGCCGGAGGGCGGCGGGCCGGGTATGGGACGGGCGTGGCGCCGGCCCCTGGCCGCGGCCGGCGCGCTCTTGCCGCGCCGCAGTGGCCAACCCATATGACGATCGACCGCTTCGGAACACGGCGCTCCACCGGAGCCCCCGTGGCGTGCGGGCCGACCCGGCTTCCGGCGGCGGATGGCCAACGAGGGAAGGAGCATGGCGTTCGACAAATTCACCGAACGGTCGCGCGGCTTCGTGCAGGCGGCCCAGGAACGCGCGGTTGCGCGCGGACATCAGCGCTTCACCCCGGAACATCTGCTCGAGGTGCTGCTCGACGATTCGGAGGGCCTCGCCGCCAATCTGATCCGGGCGGCCGGCGGACGCCCGGCGGACGCTCTGGAGAAGACCCGTGCGGCGCTCGACAAGCTGCCGCGGGTGGAAGGCGCCGGCAGTGGGCAGATCTATCTCGCGCCGGAAACGGCGCGGCTCTTCGAATCCGCCGCGGGGATCGCGCAGAAGGCCGGCGACAGCTACGTCACGGCCGAGCGCCTCCTGCTCGCCCTCGCGCTCGCCAAGGGGGCACCGTCCGCCCGCATCCTCGCCGAGGCCGGCATCACGCCCCAGACCCTCAACGCCGCCATCAACGACCTGCGCAAGGGGCGCAAGGCGGAGAGCGCCTCCGCCGAGGACAACTACGACGCTCTCGAGAAATACGCCCGCGACCTGACCGCGGCGGCGCGCGAGGGCAAGGTCGACCCGGTGATCGGGCGGGACGACGAGATTCGCCGGGTCATGCAGGTCCTGTCGCGGCGGACGAAGAACAACCCGGTCATCATCGGGGAACCGGGCGTCGGCAAGACGGCGATCGTCGAGGGCCTCGCCCAGCGCATCGTCAACGGCGATGTTCCCGAGTCGCTCCGGGGCAAGCGGCTGCTGGCGCTCGATCTCGGCGCCATGGTCGCCGGCGCGAAATTCCGCGGCGAGTTCGAGGAGCGCCTGAAGGCTGTCCTCGCCGAGATCGATGTGGCGGCGGGCGCGACGATGCTGTTCATCGACGAGCTGCACACGCTGGTCGGCGCGGGCGCCGCGGAAGGAGCGATGGATGCATCGAACCTGCTCAAGCCGGCGCTCGCGCGCGGCGCGCTGCGCTGCGTCGGCGCGACGACGCTCGACGAATACCGCAAGCACGTCGAGAAGGACGCGGCGCTCGCGCGGCGCTTCCAGCCGGTCTACGTGTCGGAGCCCACCGTCGACGACACGGTGTCGATCCTGCGAGGCCTCAAGGAGAAATACGAGGTTCACCACGGCGTGGCCATCACCGATAACGCGATCGTCTCGGCCGCCACGCTCTCCAACCGCTACATCACCGATCGTTTCCTGCCCGACAAGGCGATCGACCTGGTGGACGAGGCGGCCAGCCGGCTCAGGATGGAGATCGATTCCAAGCCCGAGGCGCTCGACGAGCTCGACCGGCGCATCATCCAGATCAAGATCGAACGCGAAGCGCTCAAGAAGGAGGCGGACGAGCGCTCCTGCGACCGGTTGCAGGCGCTCGACCAGGAGCTCGCGGCGCTCGAGAAGGAGTCGGCGGACCGGACGGCCGTCTGGCGGGCCGAGAAGGAGCGCCTCGCGGGCGGACAGAAGATCAAGGAACGGCTGGACGCCGCGCGGAGCGCGCTCGAAATCGCGCAGCGCGACGGCGCCCTCGCGCGCGCCGGCGAGCTCGCCTACGGGGTCATCCCCGCACTCGAGCGGGAACTCGGCGCGCTCGAAAAGACCGAGCACGAACGCCTGCTCGACGAAGCCGTCCGGTCATCCCATATCGCCGGTGTGGTTTCACGCTGGACCGGTATCCCCGTGGACAAGATGCTCGAAGGCGAGCGCGAGAAACTGCTGCACATGGAGCGGACGCTGCGCGAGAGGGTGGTCGGCCAGGAGGAGGCGGTGACCGCCGTGAGCAACGCCGTCCGCCGGGCGCGAGCGGGGCTCCAGGATGCGGACCGTCCGACCGGATCCTTCCTCTTCCTCGGCCCGACCGGCGTGGGCAAGACGGAACTCGCCAAGACGCTCGCCGCGTTCCTGTTCGACGACGAGGCGGCGATGATCCGTGTCGACATGTCGGAGTATATGGAGAAGCACGCCACGGCCCGCCTCATCGGCGCCCCGCCGGGCTATGTCGGATACGACGAGGGCGGGGCGCTCACGGAAGCGGTGCGCCGCCGGCCCTATCAGGTGATCCTGTTCGACGAGATCGAGAAGGCGCACGGCGACGTCTTCAACCTGTTGCTGCAAGTGCTGGACGACGGGCGCCTCACCGACGGGCATGGGCGCACGGTCGATTTCCGCAACACCGTGATCATCATGACGTCCAACCTCGGCGGCGAGATCCTGGCGGCCCAGCCGGAAGGGGAGGATTCGAGTGCGGTGCACGGCCCGGTCATGGACACCGTGCGGGCAAGCTTCCGACCCGAATTCCTCAATCGCCTGGATGAGATCATCCTGTTCCACAGGCTCGACCGCCGGCATATGGACGCGATCGTCGCCATCCAGATCGCCCGTCTCGCCCGTCGGCTGGCCGACCGCAAGATCACGCTGGAGCTGGACGGCGCGGCGCGCGCCTGGCTCGGCGAGGCGGGTTACGACCCGACCTACGGCGCGCGACCGCTGAGGCGGTCCATCCAGCGCAATTTGCAAGACCCGCTCGCCGGCATGATCCTCGCCGGCGAGGTGAACGAAGGCGAAGCGGTGCGGATCTCGGCCGACCGAAGCGGCCTCGTCATCAACGGGGAATCAACAGGCTCGCTCGCCAGCGCGGCGTAACCGTGCCGCCCTTCTCCCGGGGACGGGAGTTTGGAGGCCGTCCGGGCTAACGGTGGGCGAGGCGCGTCGTCGATGGCGTTTGGGCGAGCAATATCCTGATCTTGCCCACTTGCCCGCGGAAAGCGGCGAGTTCTTCTCCTTCCAGCTTCCGGCCGGTCGGCAGTTTGAGGGTCGTCGGGTTGATCCGCTTGCGGTTCCGTAGCACCTCGTAGTGGAGATGCGGGCCGGTGGACATTCCGGTGGAGCCGACATAGCCGATGATCTGGCCTTGCCGGACCCGCCTGCCCTTGCTCATGCCTTTCGCGTAGCCGCTGAGGTGGGCGTAGGCGGTGCTGTAAGTGCCGTTGTGCCGGATACGGACATACTTCCCGTAATTTCCCTCGCGGCCGACGCGCTCGATCGTCCCGTCTCCGGCGGCGAAAACGGGCGTGCCCCGCGGTGCCGCGAAATCGACCCCCAGATGCTTTTTCGAATAGCCGAGGATCGGGTGCTTGCGCATCCCGTAGCCCGAGGAAAGGCGGGCGCCGTTGATCGGAGTGCGCATGAGGGCTTTGCGGGCGCTCTTCCCGTGGCTGTCGAAATAGTCCGCCGGCCCGTCGTCGGGTTCGTAGCGGAAGAGCGCGAACGCCCGCTCGCCGGCTTCGAGTGCGGCGTAGAGCAGAGGGCCGTTCTCCACGAAATCGCCGTTCCGGTCGTAGGCGGCCTCGTAGAGGATCTCGAAGCCGTTTCCCGGCTGGATATCGCGCTGGAAGTCCACATCAAAACTGAAGATATGCGTCAGCTCCGCCACGGCCTGGCTCGGCACGCCCACGGCGAGCGCGGCTTTGTACAGGCTGGTTTCGATCACGCCGACCTTTCTGCGCAGGACGCGATCGAGCGGCCGCTCCACTTCGTGAGACAGGAAGACGCCGTCGTCTCCGCGCGTGACGACCACGTCTCGATCCGGCGCCACGCCCAGCGTGAACGCGGCGAGCCGAACGGCGCCGCTCGTTTTGCTTTCAGGTTCGAACCCGACGGAGAGCGTTTGTCCGATCTGCAGCCGGCGCGGATCGTGAACCGCGCGAAAGGCGCCGATCGCGGCCTCCGCGTCCGCCCGCGTGCAGCCGGCCCGCGTCAGCGCGATGGACAGCGTGTCGCCCTTGCCGATGACGACGTCCTTCCGGATCAAACCGTCGTCAGCGATGTCCGGATCGCCGGGCATGGGCACCGCGCCGCCCGGAGCGGCGGCGATCGCATCGCGCGGTTCGTCGGCAGGCATGGTCGGCGCCACTCCCGCGACCGCGGCGCCGGTCGTCGGCTGTCCGTTACCGGTCCGGTCCGCCCCGCCCGCGCGCCGCACGTCCTCCGCCGGCGGGGCCGCCGCGACGGCCGCAGCCGGGGAGGCGTCGATGCCGGTTTCGATGACCGCCACGCGCGCCGCCTTGAAAGTCCCGCCGGATGCACGGCTCACCTTGACGAACTGATCCGTGTCGGTGCGGATACCGACGACCTCCAGGGAATCCGCGCCGGTCCGGTCCACACCCGTCACCAGGACGATCTCCTGGCCGATCCGCAGCCGCCTCGGGTTGAAGAGCTTGCGCGTCGCACGAATGGCTTGGTCCGCCTCCCGGCGGTCGATCCCGTGCCGTCTGAGAATGGCCATCAAGGTATCGCCCGCGCGCACTTCGACGTGCTTCTCGAACGACGGCGGAAACTCCGGCGGAAGCGGCACCGGATCAGTGCGCGACGTGACCGTCTCCTCCGTCGAACCGCCGCCGCTCCTCGCCACGACGGCTTCGGCCGGAAGTTCCGGGCGCGGGTCCTGCGCGCGCGCGATTCGGCCGAGGCGGCGTCCCGAATGGGCGCGCCCCACCCGGGTGTCGCCGACTCCCGCGTGCGCGCCGCGGGACCGCGTCGGGTCGGCCGCCGCGCCGCGTTCCGGCGCTTCCACGATTCGCGCGGCGATACCCTGGCGGAGATGCGGCGGGCGAAGCGCGCGGCGCGGGCTTGGCGCGGCGTCCGCCGTCCCGGCTCCGCCGGTCGTAAGGCCTCCGGCGTCGGGTCCGCCTGCCGATCGATCATCGTCCGGGGGCGTGCGCTTGGCGGCCGCGTGGGCCGGGGCGGCCGGTGGCGCACTCCCGGTCGTCCGGCGCGTCGCGAAGCCACCGCCCTCGGCCCGCGTCACCGTGACGGCCGATCCGTCGTCGAGATGCACGGCGAAGCCGTCCAGCCGCAACGCGCCGTCGGCGCCGCGGTTCGCCGTAACTGCGATGGAGTGACCCGGCATCAGACGACGCGGATCGAACTGGCCGCGGAGCGCTTCGACGGCGGCGTCGATGGTCCGGTCGGCGATCCCGAGATTGCGCAGGGTCCCGCCGATCGTGTCGTTACGCCGCACCGTCAGAACCCGTTCCTCGCCGCCGGCCGGGCGGGCGGGCGCCGGAAGGGCGCGGACGAGGGGGAAAGCGGTGCGGCGCGCGCGGTAGCGGCCGTCCGCGGCGCGGGTCGCCTCGACGAACCGGCCCGGCTTCGTTTCGACGCTCGCCGCGAGCAGGATCCGCTTGGCGCCGTCGGTTCCGAAGAGAAGCCTGACTTGGCGCCCGACGGACATGTTGCGCAGGTTCGTTTTCCGCCGGATCGCCTTGCTGACGTTGTCGGTATCGGCCGCGCCTACGCCGGCCCCGGTCAGCATGGCGGACAGGGTATCGCCGCGTTCGACCCGCAGCGTCTCAAGCGAGGTTCGCCCGTCGGATGCGGCTTCGGTCACCGCCTCCGCCGACGAAGTACCGGTTGCCACGGCGGCCGCCACGGCAAGCGCGAGAACCGCCATCGCACGAATCCACCGGCGAGTTCCGTGGCGCATGTCCGAGGCCAGCCTCCGGGTGATGATGGCGAACGGTCGCCAAGGCCGGTGCGTGTATCGGATAATCCGACTCGACGCCGTTCCCGGGCGGCGACCGTGATGGCACTGTGGCGCTTTGTCAATCGCCGGCCACGAGGGGAAGTGCTTTGTTTTTTCAGCGCTTGGGCTTGTCCGAGGGAAGAACCTGCCACGGTCTGCGGTCGACCCGGCGGGAACGCCTGCGACGTGTCCGCCGCCGGTGCCGGCGTCGGGTCGAGGGCGATCGCTTCTCAAGTCACGGCTTGCCGTCAGCGCCGGCTGCCCGCGCCGGAGCGGCGGGGGATGCCCACCGGTCTCGTCCGCAGCCGCGCGATTTCGTCCTTCACCCTGAGCTTCCGGCGCTTCAGATCGGTCAGCGAGAGGCCGTCGGGCGCGGGGCGGCGCACCTCCTCGTCGATCGCCCTTTCGAGCCCGGCATGTCTCGCGGCAAGGGTGGCAAGATAATCGTCGACCCCGATTTCCACGATCGGCGCAAGAGGGTCGAGCCGCGAATACATCTGTCCGTGGGTCTTTCTACGCTCGCCTGGAGATCGTCGTTCCGCGGTGCTTCGAGAATTTCAGTTCCCGAACTTGGCGTCATTGTGGCACATCGCGCGCGCCACTGCCACCGCGGGGCGGAGGCCGCGGGCGGATAGCGGCGCGGCGGCGGTCCGGACCCGGTGAACCTCACGGCTTCCCTTGCGGCGGGCGGCGCGAGTCTGGCGGCGACCGCCGCCTTGACGGGCCTCGTGCTGCGCGTGCTGCGGCATTACGCCGTGATGGATCGGCCCAACGCGCGCTCCAGCCACGCGGCGGCAGTCCCACGCGGCGGCGGAATCGCGGTCGTCGGCGTGCTGCTCGCGGCGTGGTTCGTGCTCTGGCTCTCTGGCGCGAGCGCCGATCGCGCGAGCCTGTTTTGGGTGCCTCTGGTCGGCGCCCTCACCCTGGCGGTTCTCTCCTGGCTCGACGACCTCCGGGGCGGCCTCCCGGCCCTGCCGCGCCTGTTCGCGATGGCGGCGGCGGTCGGCGCCGGGATCCAGGCGCTGCCCGGCGGAGGCTTGGTCTTTCAGGGCCTGCTTCCCACCGTCATCGATCATGCGGTTGCCGCCATGCTCTGGCTCTGGTTCGTCAATCTGTTCAATTTCATGGACGGGATCGACGGGATCAGCGGTGCCGAGGGTGCGAGCCTCGGGCTGGGGGCATTCCTGCTCGCGGCGCTGGGCGCGGCGGCGCCGGGCCTGGGGCCGCTCGGGCTCGCCCTGGCCGGAGTCTCGGCGGGTTTTCTCCTCTGGAACTGGCATCCGGCGAAAATCTTTCTGGGTGATGTCGGCAGCGTGCCGCTCGGCTATCTGGCCGGCTGGCTCATGCTGGCGCTGGCCGCCGGCGGCGCCTGGCAGGCCGCGCTGCTGCTGCCCGCCTATTATCTGGCGGACGCGACGCTGACCCTTTGCCGCCGACTGCTCCGCGGGCGGCGCATCTGGGAAGCGCATCGCGAGCACTTCTATCAACGTGTCGTCGCGGCGGGCTGGAGCCACGGGCGCACGACCGCGATCATCGCCGGGGCCAACGCGCTGCTGGTCGGGCTGGCGCTGGCGCCGCAGCTCGGCGCCGCCGCCGGCGCGGCGGCGCTCGCGGCGGGGGCGATTCTCGTGGCGGCCTTGCTGTGGTATTTTCGCGCCGCGGCTCGGGCATCATGCGGCGCATCGGACTAGGCCTCATTACCAACCGCGCCTACGCGGTGGCGCTTCACGACGCGGCCATGGCCGGCGCCGCGTTCGTGCTCGCCCTGTTGCTCCGCCGGGGGCACGACGCGTTCTGGGAGGCTTCAAGCGGCTTCATCGTCGAAGGGGCGCTGCTGTTCTCGGCCGTCTCCGCGTTCGTCTTCTGGCGCATGCGAATTCACCGCGGGTTCTGGCGGTACATCGCACTGCGCGACGTGGTGCTGGTGGTGCAGGCCGTGATCCTCGCCGTGCTGATTTTCCTGCCGCTCCTGTTCGCGCTGAACCGGCTCGATGCCTATCCGCGCTCGGCCCTCCTCATCACCTGGTTCGTCCTGATCGCGCTCCTTCTGGGGCCGCGGGTGCTCTACCGGGCGGTCTTCGACGGCAGCCTGAGCGGCGTCTTCCGGCGCGGCGTCGCCGTTGCCGAGCGCGTTCCGGTTCTGCTGCTGGGGGCGGGCGACAACGCCGAGCTCTTCATCAGGGCGACCACGCGCGGCGCGTCGTCCCGCTACCGCGTCGTGGGCATCGTCGACGATGACGCGAGCAAGGCCAAACGCCACATCCACGGCATCCGTATCCGGGGCACGACCGCCGAGCTGCCGGCCATCGTCCGGGAGCTGCGGGCGCGGGGCGTGGAGCCGCGCCGGCTGATCCTGACGGCGCGGGATCCCGACCCGGCGCGCGTTCGCGCCCTGCTCGCGACGTGCGAGGGGCTCGGCCTTTCGTTCTCCCGCCTGCCGGCGCTGACCGATTTCCGCGCCGGCGACGCGCGCGAAATCGCCGTGCGGCAGATCCGCCTGGAAGACCTCCTCGGACGCCCACAGACCGTGCTGGACCGGGCGGCGCTGCGCGCCCTGGTGAAGGGAAGGCGCATCTGCGTCACCGGCGCGGGCGGCACGATCGGTGCGGAGCTCGCGCGCCAGATCGCCGCTGCCGCGCCGGCGAGCCTGACGTTGATCGACAATGCCGAGCACAACCTCTACCGGATCGACCGCGACCTCGCCGAGGCCCGTCCCGACATGCCGCGCGCCGCGATCCTCGGTGACGTGCGCGACCCGGGCCGCCTCGAATCGACCTTCGCCCGCGAGCGGCCCCAACTGGTGTTCCACGCGGCGGCCCTCAAGCACGTTCACATGGTCGAGGCCAACCCCAACGAGGGCGTGCTGACCAACGCCATCGGGACCCGCAACGTCGCGGACGCTTGCGCCGCCGCGGGCGTCGCGGTGATGGTCCTGGTCTCGACCGACAAGGCGGTCGCGCCGGCGAGCGTCATGGGCGCCACCAAGCGCATCGCCGAGTGCTACTGCCAGGCGCTCGCCGAATCGCGGACGGACGGCGGCCTGTGCGCCGTGACGGTGCGTTTCGGCAACGTGCTGGGCTCCTCCGGCTCGGTGGTGCCGCTCTTCCAGCGCCAGATCGCCGCCGGCGGCCCGGTGACGGTCACCGACCCCGAGGCCGCGCGCTACTTCATGACGACGCGCGAGGCGGTCCAGCTCCTGTTGCAGGCATCGGCGCTCGGTGTCGCTGAGGAGGGCGGCCGGATCTATGTCCTCGACATGGGCAAGCCGATCAGGATCGTCGATCTCGCACGGCAGATGATCCGTCTCGCCGGCCTTACGCCTGAGAAGGACGTCCGGATCGTGTTCACCGGGCTGCGCGCGGGCGAGAAGAGGCACGAGACCTTGTTCCACCCGTCCGAACCGCTGGTCGCGACCGACGCCCCCGGCATCTTGCGCGCCGAGTCGCGTTCCTCCGACCTCGCGCTGATGCGGCGCCGACTCGACCGGCTCGAGGCGGCCGCGCGCGGCCGCCGCACCGGGGAGGCGCTGGCCCTGGTCGCGGCGCTGGTGCCGGAATACCGCGCCGGCGGCCGGCCTCCGCCCGTCGCGGCCGACGCCGGGGCGGCGGCGCTTTGACCGGCGCCCGCCGATGACCGAGGCGAGCGGCCGTCCCGTCGCCCGCGCGCTCGTCTCGGTCTGGGACAAGACCGGCCTCGCGCCCTTCGCGGCGGCGCTCGAGAAACACGACGTCGCCATCCTTTCGACGGGGGGAACCGCGCGCGCGCTTCGCGCGGCGGGCATCGCCGTCACCGACGTGTCCGCGCACACCGGCTTCCCGGAAGTCATGGGCGGGCGGGTCAAGACCCTGCACCCCGCGATCCACGGCGGCATCCTGGCCCGCCGGAGCGACCCGGACGACCGGGCGGCGCTGCGGGCGCACGGGATCGCCGGTATCGACCTCGTCGCGGTGAACCTCTACCCCTTCGCCGAGACGGTGCGGCGCGGCGCCGACTTCGAGACCTGCGTGGAGCAAATCGACATCGGCGGCCCCGCGCTGATCCGGGCGGCGGCCAAGAATCACGCCGATGTCGCCGTGGTGGTGCGGCCCGAGGACTACGCCGCCGTGACGGACGACATGGCGGCCTTGAACGGCGCCACCAGCGGCGGCCTGCGCCGGCGCCTGGCGGCGACGGCCTTCGCGCGGACGGCGGCCTACGACGCCGCCATCGCCCGCCGGTTCGCCGGCGCCGTGGATGATCTGCTGCCCTCGCACTTCGTGCTGGGCGGCACGCGCCGCGCGGTGCTGCGCTATGGGGAGAACCCCCATCAGGCGGCGGCGCTCTACGGCGACCCGGCGGCGCCGCCGGGCATCGCGCAGGCCCGCCGGCTCCAGGGCAAGGCGTTGAGCTACAACAACCTGGCCGACGCCGACGCCGCTCTCGCCCTGGTGCGCGCGTTCGAACGCCCGGCGGCCGCGATCGTCAAGCACGCGAACCCGTGCGGAGTCGGCCTCGACCGCACGCTCGCGGCCGCTTACGGGAAGGCGCGCGCCTGCGATCCGGTCAGCGCCTTCGGCGGCGTCGTCGCCGTCAACCGGCCGCTCGATGGCGCGGCCGCGCGCGCCATCGTCGGCATCTTCACGGAAGTGGCGGTGGCGCCCGAGGCGGACGAGGAGGCGCGCGCCGTCCTCGCCGGGAAGCCGGCTCTGCGCGTCCTCCTGACCGACACGGCTGGTGGTGCGCCAGCGCTCGCCGTGCACGCGCTTTCGGGCGGCTTCCTGGTGCAGTCGCGCGACGAGGGCAGCATCGCGCCGGACGCCCTCGAGACGGTCACCAGGCGTGCGCCGAGCGCGCGGGAGCGGGCCGATCTCCTCTTCGCCTTCGCCGTCTGCAAGCACGTGAAGTCGAACGCCATCGTTTACGCCAGGGACGGCGCCACGGTCGGCATCGGCGCGGGCCAGGCGAGCCGCGTCGATGCGTCCCGGATCGCGGCGTGGAAGGCCGCCGAGGCGGCGAAAGCGGCGGGCGAAGCGCGGTCCCGCGCGGAGGGCGCGGTGGTCGCGTCGGATGCGTTCTTTCCCTTCGCCGACGGTCTGCGCGCCGCCGCCGAGGCCGGCGCGACCGCCGTGATCCAGCCCGGCGGGTCGAAACGCGACGCCGAGGTCATCGCGGCCGCCGACGAGGCGGGCCTCGCCATGGTCTTCACCGGCCTCCGTCACTTCCGCCATTAGCGCGCGACGGGGAGCCAGCGCCATGCCGGGGATTCGCGCCGCCGCGGAGACGGAGAAATCCCTGAACCGCTTCATGGCGGGCGTCAGGAAGCGCAACCCTCACGAGCCCGAATTCGTCCAGGCGGTCCAGGAGGTGGCGTCCTCGATCTTCCCCTACATCGCGGACGAGCCGAAATATCGCGAGATGCAGATACTCGAGCGGATGGCGGAGCCCGACAGGGTGATCTATTTCCGCGTGCCGTGGACCGACGATCGGGGAAACGTCCGGAACAACAGGGGGTTCCGGGTGCAATTCAACGGCGCGATCGGCCCCTACAAAGGGGGCATCCGTTTCCATCCGTCGGTCAATCTCAGCATCCTCAAGTTCCTCGGTTTCGAGCAGACGTTCAAGAACAGCCTGACGGGCCTGCCGATGGGAGGCGGCAAGGGCGGCGCCAACTTCAACCCGAAGGGCAAGTCCAACAACGAGGTGATGCGTTTCTGCCAGTCCTTCATCACCGAGCTCCACCGGCATATCGGCGAGAACACCGACGTCCCTGCCGGCGACATCGGCGTCGGCGAGCGGGAGATCGGCTACATGTTCGGCCAGTACAAGCGGATCACCAACCGCTTCGCCGGCGTGCTGACGGGCAAGGGCCTGGCCTTCGGCGGCAGCCGGATGCGCACCGAGGCGACCGGCTACGGCTGCGCCCTGTTCATGGAAAACATGCTGAACCACGTGGGCGACAGCGTGAAGGGCAAGCGCTGCGTCCTGTCGGGCGCCGGCAACGTGGCGACGCATTGCGCCGAGAAAATCCTCCAGCTCGGCGGCACGCCGCTGACCCTTTCGGATTCCGAGGGTTTCGTCTTCGAACCCGACGGCCTCTCCCGGGAGGACGTCGAGCGGATCAAGGCGTTGAAGACCGGGCGCGGCGGCCGCTTGCGGGAATACGCGGCGCGCTCCGGGACGGCCGTGTTCCGGCCCGGACGCCCCTGGGGCGTCGAATGTGATCTGGCGTTTCCATGCGCGACGCAGAACGAGATCGGCGGCGCGGAGGCGCAGACCCTCGTGGGCAACGGCCTCAAGGCGGTGTGCGAAGGCGCGAACATGCCGAGCGAGAAGGAGGCGGTCGATACGTTCATCCGGAGCGGCGTCCTTTTCGGGCCGGCCAAGGCGGCGAACGCCGGCGGCGTCGGCGTTTCCGGCCTGGAGATGAGCCAGAACAGCGCGCGGATCGCCTGGGACGACGAAACCCTGCGCCGGCATCTCGAGACCATGATGCGCGGCATCCACGATCTGTGCGTCCGCTACGGAACCGGGGAAGCGGGCGCCGTGAACTATTCGTCGGGCGCGAACGTCGCGGCCTTCGTCAAGGTCGCCGACGCCATGCTGGCGTTCGGGCACGTCTGAGCGCCCGCCGGGTCAGGCCCGGTTGGGAGAGCCGCGCGTCGGCGGAACGAGCCCGCCGATGGCGGCGATGCCGACGGCGCCGCTGCCCCGGAGGAGGCGCGTGCGCGCAGGCGCGATTCCGCCGAGGGCGTAGACCGGGAGCGCGCTCGCCCGCGCGAGCGCGGCGAACCGGTGGGGGCCGAGGGGGGGCGCCCCCGGATGGCTGGCCGTCGCGAACACCGGCGACAGCAGCGCGGCGTCGGCGCCGGCGGCGGCGGCCCTCCCCAGGGCGGCGGGCGCGTGGGCGGCGACCGTCACCAGCCACTCCGCCCGCCAGCGGACGGAGCGCGCGTGCGCCGCCGCACGCGCGGGCAGGTGGACGCCGGCGGCGCCGACCCGCCGCGCGAGCGCCGGATCTCCGCCGACCAGCAGGCGCAGCCCGCGCCGGCGCGCCAGGGCCGCGAGGCGCCGGGCGAGGGCTTCGCGATCCGGCGCGCCGTAATGGCGCAGGATGACGGCGCTCCCGGCCGGCAGGGCGCGGGCGGCGGGAAGCGGGTCGGCGAGGCGTGCGGAATCGGTCATCAGGACCAGTGCCGGGAGGGCGCTTCCCGCCGCGCGTTTGAGACCCGCGGCCGCCTCTGCTAACGTTCCCGCCATTCGCTCACCTCGGTGTTCGCTCCGCACTATGCCAGCATCATCGTCCGGTTTGCGACCGGCCCCGGGCGCACGGGCCTCCCGGCCCTCCCGGCCCGCCGGCGGTCGCGGGCGCCCGCCGGTCGCCGCCGGCGCGGCCAACGATGTCGCGGCCAATCTGGCCGCCGCCGGGGAGGCCGTCGGCGCGGCGGCGCGGGCGGCCGGCCGCGCCCCCGCCGAGATCACGCTGATCGCGGTCTCCAAGGGGCATTCCGCAAGCCGGATCGCGCCGGCGCTCGCCGCCGGGCACACGGCCTTCGGCGAGAACAGGGTGGCGGAGGCGGCGGACAAGTGGCGCGCCCTCCGGGCCGCATGGCCGGACGCCGCGCTCCATCTGATCGGAGCGCTCCAGACCAACAAGGTGCGCGACGCCGTGGCGCTCGCGGACGCGATTCACGCGATCGACCGGGCCAGGCTGGCGACCGCCGTGGCCCGCGAGATGGAGCGCCAGGGGCGGCGCCCGGCGTGCTTCATCCAGGTCAACACCGGCGCCGAGCCGCAGAAGGCGGGCGTGTTGCCGGAAGGCCTCGCGGCGCTGATCGCGCTCTGCCGCGACGAACTGGCGCTGCCCCTGGTCGGGCTCATGTGCATTCCGCCGATCGACGAGGAGCCGTCCCTGCATTTCGCGCTGCTGCGCAAGCTCGCCTCCCGCCACGGCCTCGACCGCCTCAGCATGGGCATGTCCGCCGATTACGAGACGGCGGTCGCCTTCGGCGCCACGCATGTGCGGGTCGGCACGGCGGTTTTCGGGGAGCGCCCGCGGCGGCCGTCTTGAAACGAGACGCGCGGTTTCGCGGCGCCGGGGTATCGGACATGCGCGCCGGACCGGTGAAGTCCATGACCCGCGGCGGCGCATGACCCGCGGCGGGGAGGTCGGGGAGGCGGTGCTCGCCGCCAACGCGGCGTTCTACCGCGCGTTCGCCGCGCAGGATTTCGCCGCCATGGACGCGCTGTGGGCGCGGGAAACGCCGGTGGCCTGCGTTCATCCGGGTTGGGAGCCGCTGTTGGGGCGCGCGTCGGTCATGGCGAGCTGGGCCGCCATTCTGGGCGGTTCGGGGGCGCCGCGCATCCGCTGCGAGGCGCCTCGTGCCTTCCCGCTCGGCGCCGGCGCCTTCGTGGTCTGCCGCGAGGTTCTGGAGGGGCGGGGCGCGCTCGCCGCCACCAACGCCTTCGCGCGCGAGGCCGGCGGCTGGCGCATGGTCCACCATCAGGCCGGCCCCGCCGCGGCCCCGCCCTCCGGCGCGGAACGGGCGCCGGGGACGCTGCACTGACGCCCCGTTCGAACCGCGGGCGCGGGAGTCCCGCACCGCTCGCACAGGGAGAACGCCGATGATCACGCTTCACAACCCGGGCGAGGTCGCGCCGCCCGCCTCGTTCTACAGCCACGCGGCGGAAGTCGGGCCGGGCGCGCGCTGGCTCCATGTCTCCGGCCAGGTCGGCGCCGCCCCCGACGGCACCCTCGCGGAGGGCGCCCGGGCGCAGAACGAGCAGGTCTGGCGCAACGTCGCCGCCATCCTCGGCGCCGCCGGCATGACGATGCGGAATCTGGTCGTCGTGCGGGCGCTGCTGGTGGACCGCGCCCACCTCGCGACCTACCGCGCCGTCAGGGACCGCCACCTGGACGGCCACCGGGCGGCGTCGACCCTCATGATCGTCGCCGGCCTCGCCGACCCGCGCTGGCTGATCGAGATCGAGGCCCTCGCCGCCGCCGCGCCGTGACGGCGGGCGGGCGGCTCAGCCGTCGGGCGGCGGGGCCGGCGCGTCGGCCGGGTCGTCGGCGGAGGTGACGGCGCATTCGGATTCGCGCCACCAGAGCGCCGTGGACCCGGCGAGGTCGACGGCGCGGTCCCAGATCCGCGCCTTGATCGGGCCGATGTCGGTCTCCAGCGTCTGGTCGAGATACTTGCCCTTGTAGATCGTCGTCCCGGTCTTGCACGGCAGGCGGTTGACGCCGGCCTCGCCCGCGGCGGCGCCGTCCGGGGCCAGCCGGATGCGCTCCGCCCGCACGGCGACGCAGGCCGGCGCGCCCTTCTCGGCCCGCCCCCGGCCGCTCCACGCGCCGTTGACGAGATGCGCGCCGATGCGCACCGCGGCCGTGCCGTCGGCCACGCTCTCGACGGTGCCTTCGAGCAGATTCTCGACTCCCATGAAATCCGCGGTGAAGCGGGTCGCCGGGCGGTCGAAGAGGTCGGTGGGAGGGCCCTCCTGCACGATCCGGCCGCGCCGCATCAGGATGATCCGGTCGCTCATGGTGAGCGCCTCTTCCTGGCTGTGGGTGACGTAGATGAAGGTGAGGCCGAGCTTCTCGTGGAGGTCCAGGAGCTCGACCTGCATGTCGACGCGGAGCTTCTCGTCGAGCGCGCCCAACGGCTCGTCCAGGAGGAGGATCGCCGGCTCGGTCACCAGCGCCCGCGCCAGCGCCACCCGCTGGCGCTCGCCGCCCGAGAGCTGGTGCACCCGCCGGCCGTATTTGTCCAGGAGACGGACGAGGCCCAGCGCGTCCTCCGCCCGCCGCCGGCGCTCGTCCCTGCCCACGCCGCGCACGCGCAGGCCGTATTCGACGTTCTGCCCCACCGACATGTGGGGGAAGAGCGCGTAATGCTGGAAGACGGTCGTGCAGTTCCGCCGCGACGCCGGGATCGCCGAGACGTCCTCGCCGTCGATGGCGATCCGCGCGATCCGGGTCGGCCGTTCGAGCCCGGCGACGATGCGGAGCAGGGTCGTCTTGCCCGAGCCGCTCTCCCCCAGCAGGGTCAGGAACTCGCCGCGCCGCGCCGCGATCGACACGTCGTCGAGGGCGACGACGTCGCCGAAGCGGTGGGTCGCGTGTTCGACCAGCAGGATCTGCCCGGTCGCGACCGGTTCGTCATTTGCCATGGCGGCCTCCTCCGAAGGCGAGCTTGATCGCGAGGAAGGTCAAGCCGACGCTCGCGATCGTCACCAGCGTGCTCATCGCGTAGATCAGCGGCACGGTGGTGTTGTGCGCGCCCGATTGAATCCAGAGATAGAGCGGCAGCGTGTCCTGGCCCGACCGCATGAAGATGCTGAAGGGCAGCTCGTTGAAGGAAAGCAGGAAACCGAAGAACCCGGCGGCGAAGATGCCGGGCTTCAGGATCGGCACCTCGATCTGCCAGAAGCGCTGCCAGCGCGTGGCCCCCAGGTCCGCCGCCGCCTCCATGAGCCGGTCGTCGAAGCGCGAGGCGACGACCAGCATGGCGAGCAGCGCGAAGGGGAAGGCCCAGACGAAATGCGCCAGGGCCAGCGACCAGATCCCCATCTTCACCTGGACCACGAGGCGATACCACATGAAGAGCCCGACCCCCGCGACGATGCCCGGCACCATCAGCGGCATCAGGAAGCCTATGAGCAGAGGCCCGCGCCGCTTCACCCGCGGCAGCACCGGCCCCACGACGAGGGCCCCGATCACGCAGGCCGCCGCGGTGGCGAAGGCGAGCATGATGGAGAGGATCAGCGGGTCGCCGACGCGGAAGTTGCTGCCGTAGGCCTCGCCGTCGCGCCGGGCGATGTCGGCGTAGATCACGTCCTCGTACCAGGTGAGCGTCCAGGCGCCGGGAATGCCCGTCAGCGGCTCGCCGCTGATCGAGAGGATCATCAACCAGACGATCGGCAGGTAGAGGATGAAGAGCACGCCGTAGCCGAAGAACAGGCTCGCGCCCCGCGGCAGGGCGTCGGCGAGGCGGTACAGGAACGGCGCCCGCATCGGCGCGGCGCCCGCGCTCCATTCCCCCCGCGTCGTCATCGGCGCAGGCTCGCGAACACTTCGTTGAGCCCGCCCACCGGGCGGAGCGCGGCCCAGAGCAGGGCCTGGAAGGCCAGCATGATGCCGAGCACCACCGCGGCCAGCGCGGCCGCCACCAGGAAGTTGGAGACCCCGATCAGGCTCTGCACCTGCGCGCTCAGCATCAGCACGTTGTTGCCGCCCATGTGCTGGGCCACCACCGTGTCGCCCAGCATCGGGATGAAGGTGAAGACGATGCCGGCGACGACGCCGGGCAGGGCGAGCGGCGCGATGACGTGGATCAGGGTACGCAGGCGGCTCGCGCCGAGGTCGTTGCTGGCCTCGAGGAAATCGTCGTCGATCAGGCTGATGGAAAGGAAGATCGGCCACACCATGGTCGGGAAGAAGGCGCCGAGGAAGCCGAAATGCACGGCGAACTCGGAGAAGATCAGCCAGGTGACGGGCTCGTCCACCGCGCCGGTCGCCAGCAGCGCCTGGTTCACCACTCCGTTGATGCCGAAGACCGAGCGCCAGACGATGACCCGCGCCGCCGGGCTCAGGAAGAACGGCACGGTCAACGCGGTGAAGGTGAGCAGCCGGACCGTGCCGTTCTTGCAGCCCTTGGCCAGCCACAGCGCGAAGGGGAAGGCGATCAGGAGCTCGATGAAGGTGATGGTCGCGGCGATCCGGACGGAGCGGGCGAGCAGCTCGCCGCCGCCGTAGGAGAAGAACCTCTCGTATTGCAGGAAGGTCGGGTCGAAATTGATGCGGATGCCGCGGCCTTGCAGGAACGAGACCAGGATGATGGCGAGCAGCGGAATGACGATGCCGCCGAACCAGACCACGCCGAACCCGGAAAGCGACCAGACGCCCGCCGGCAGGCGCGGCAGCAGGCGGCGCGGGAATCTCTCCAGGGCGGTCGGCGCGGCGGCGGTCATCGCGGGCAGGAGCGCGGATGCGGCCCGCCCCGCGCGATTCCCGGCGGAGCGGGCCTGACCCGGCGGCAGGCGGAATCAGGCGTTCAGGACCCGGTCCATCTGCGCCTGCATTTCCTGCAGGTGCTCGGGCACCGCGCTGAACCAGAAATCCTCCTTGGCGAACTTGAGCTTCATCTTCGCCTGGGCCGCCTCCATCTCGGTCGAGATGTCGTCCATGCCCCTGGCGCCGGCGTATTCGACGGCGAGGTCGGGGCGGCCGTTGAGATAACCCCGGAGCGGCGTGATCGTCGCCGCGTAGCCGCCGCTCAGGAACCAGTCGAGCGCCGTGTACACCTCTTCCAGGTTGCCGCGGTCCTCGACCTGGGCCGGGATGTAGGCGGCGTGGAGCCACTTGGTGTAGAACTCCCTGGCGTTGGCGTAGACCCAGTCGCCGCCGGCTTTGTTGGCCTCGCGCACCGCCGGCTCCCAGCAACGGATGGCGTCGACCTCGCCGTTCTTCATGTCGGCCACCTGGTCGTCGAAGATCTTCCAGAAGTTGCGGAACTGCCCGGCCTGCTTGCGCTCGATCAGGAAGTCCGCCGTCGCCCTCGCTTCCTCGGGCGAGGGGTTGAGGATGTCCTTGACCTCGAGCTTGCCGATGTTCTTGAGGTAGGCGAGCGCCTCCCAGAGATAGATGTAGTTGTCGCCGGTGGACGAGCGGCCCATGGTCTTCTCGCTGTCGAAGACGAGGGACCACGACGCCTCCTCCGGCGGGCGCGGCTCGTTCAGCTTGGCCGGAAGGTAGCCGAAGCTGTCCGCGTTCATGGCGAGCGGCATCCCCCAGACCTTGCCGCCGTCGGGGCTCAGGTCGCGCACCAGGTAGGGGATGGCCTTGATGCTGTCCGGCATCCCGGCCCAGTTGCCGACCGGGCCGGTCTCGGCCTGGATGATGTAGCCGCCGTCGATCAGGCTCTGCTCGACGCCGGAGAGCGTCGAGATCAGGTCGAACCGGTCGCCGGCGTCGTTCACCTCGACCTCGGTCAGGAAGATGCCGGGATCGTCCTTGATCACGGTGTCTTCCATCTTGAGCCCGGTGTCCTGCTCGAAGCGGGTCCAGTCGCCCGGGATCATGGTCGGCGCCGTGAAGAGCATGCGGATCACGCCCTTCTCCTGCGCCCGCGCCCGGCGGGTCAGACCCTTGAGCACCGCCGGCGCGCCGACGATCGCCGCCGCCCCCGCCGCGCCCTTGATGACGTCGCGCCGCGACAGCGGAAAGTAGAGATGCTTGCCGTGCTTGCCCGTGCCGTTCTTCATCGGTGTCCTCCGCGCACATGCCGTCTCCGGGCGGCGCGGCCGCCGCTCCGCGCACCGCGGCGACGCGGGGACCGGCCACCCCCTTCATGGTGACCGGTTCGGAGCTGCCGGACAAGGGCGGGGGGCGGGCGTTTCCGCGCGGGCGGGAATGACCTACGCTGGAGGGGCACCGGGGGAGGCGCGCCATGAGCGAAGCATCGACGGCCGGCCGTCCGGCGGCGCGCGGGGACTCCGTGGGCGCCCTCCATCTCGCGGTCATGGCCAACCGCATGGACGCGATCTGCCGCGAGATGACCAACACCGTGCTGCACAGCGCGCGCTCGGCGGTCATCGGCATCGCCCGCGACTTCTCCTGCGCGATCGTCACCGCCGACCACGAGGTTCTCGCCACGGCCGAGGCCATGCCGATCCACGTCTTCGGCATGAACATCCAGACCGGGATCATGAGCGAGCGCCATCCGGATTTCCGCGAGGGCGACGCCTTCCTGGACAACGACCCCTATGGCGGCAACAGCCACGCCGCCGACCACACGATCCTGGTGCCGGTGTTCCACGAGGGCGAACACGTCTTCACGGTGGGGGTCAAGGCTCATCAGGCCGACGTCGGCAACAGCCAGCCCACCACCTATTTCGCCGCGGCGCGGGACGTCTACCACGAAGGCGCGCTGATCTTCCCCTGCGTCCGCGTCCAGCGCGATTACGCGGACGCGGGCGACGTGATCCGCATGTGCCGGCGCCGCATCCGCGTGCCCGACCAGTGGTTCGGCGACTACCTCGCCGCCATCGGCGCGGCCCGGATCGGCGAGCGGCGGCTCAAGGCGTTCATCGCGAAATACGGCGCCCCCGCGGTCCGCGCCTTCGTGCGCGAATGGCTCGACTATTCCGAGCGCCGCGCGCGCGAAGCCATCAGGGCCCTGCCCGGCGGCCGCCTCGAGAACGAAGGGCGCCACGACCCGATCCGGCCCTTCCTGCCCGACGGCATCCCGGTCAAGGTGGCGGTCGACATCGACGGCGAGGAAGGCTTCGTCACGGTCGACCTGCGGGACAACCCCGATTGCGTCGACGCCGGCATGAACCTCACCCGGGTCACGTCGACGATGGCGGCGGCGCAGGCCGTCTTCGCCTGCCTCGATCCCGACATTCCGCACAACGCCGGCAGTTTCCGCCGCCTGGAGGTGCTGCTGCGGGAGAACTGCGTGGTCGGCATCCCGCGCTTTCCGCACAGCTGCTCGGTCGCGACCACCAACATGACCGACATGATCATCAACCTGATCCAGTCGGCCTTCGCCTCGCTCGGCGACGGCCACGGCTTCAGCCAGGGGAATTTCTGCAACGGCGCTGGCACCGGGGTCTGCTCGGGCAAGGACTGGCGGCGCGGCGGCGCGCCCTACGTGAACCAGATGTTCATGTCGGCCGGCGGCATGCCGGCTTCGGCCGAGACCGACGGGATGCACGGCCTGGTCAACCCCGTCAGCGTCGGCCTCGTCTATCGCGACAGCATCGAGGTCAACGAGCAGCGTTTCCCGTTCCAGGTGGAGAGCGTGCGGGCGCTCACCGATTCCTGCGGCGCCGGGCGCCGCCGCGGCGGCCCCGCCTCGGAGGTGATCTTCGGCCCGCGCCGCGACCCGATGCTCGTCATCAACATCTGCAACGGGCTCGTCATCGTGCCCCGGGGCGTCCGCGGCGGCCTCCCCTCGCAGGCCGGCCGCCAGGAGAAGATCGCGGCGGACGGGACGCGGGAAGTCTACGAAACCGACGCCTATTGCCGCCTCGAGCCGGGGGCGCGGCTGCACGCGATCGACAACGGCGGCGGCGGCTACGGCGATCCGCTGGAGCGCGAGCCGGCGCGCGTGCTCGCCGACGTGCAGGAGCGTTACGTCTCGCGCACCCAGGCACAGGCGCTCTACGGCGTGGCGATCGCCGGCGCGGAAGAGGACGATTCCCTCTCCGTCGACCTGCCGGCGACCGAGGCGCTGCGGCGGAAGCGCGGCGCAGCGGTCAGGCGGCCCGCGCCCGCTGGCGGCGGATGAGCGCTGCCACGATCGCCATGTTGAGAACGTTGAAGGCGATGGCGTTGACGAACGACGCGGTGTAGGAGCCGCTCAGGTCGAACAGCGCGCCCGCCATCCAGCCGCCGAGCGCCATGCCCATGAAGGTGGCGAGCATCGACAGCCCGACCCGCCGGCCCGCTTCGCTCGCCGGAAAGAACGTCCGGATGATGATCGTGTAGGACGGCACGATGCCGCCTTGCGCCAGGCCGAACGCCGCCGAGACCACGTAGAGGGCGGTCAGGGTGTCGGCGCCGAGGAAGGCGGCCAGGGTGACGGCCTGCGCGACCGAGCCGAGCAGCAGCGTGCGCAGCCCGCCGATGCGGTCCGAGATCCAGCCGAAGCAGAGCCGGCTCACGACGCCGAAGCCGAGCATCAGGGAGAGCATCTCGGCACCGCGCCGGGCGGCAAGGCCGAGGTCGGTCACATGGGCCACGATATGCACCTGCGGCATGGACATGGCGACGCAGCAGCCGATCCCGGCCAGGCAGATCAGGGACTGGAGCGTGCCGGGGGCGACGCCGAGCGGCCGGAACGCCGCCGCGCCCGTGCCCGCGCCGGCGGGCGGCGGCGGCAGGGCGGGCCTGCGATGGAGCAGCCCGGAGAGCGGCAGCATCGCGGCGAACACGAAGACGCCGATCACGACGAAGCTCTCGCGCCAACCGCGGGCGTCGAGGGAGGCCTGCACCACCGGCGGCCAGACCGCGCCCGCGAGGTAGCTCCCGGTGATCACGACGGCGACCGCGAGGCCACGCCGCCGGGCGAACCACAGCGAGATGTCGGCGGCCATCGGCGCGAACATGGCGGAGGTGCCGAGCAGGCCGGAGAGCACGCCCAGGGCAAGGCAGAACTGCCAGAACGCCTCCGCATGGGCCGCCGCCACCAGCCCGGCGGGGATCGCGACGCTCGCGATCAGGGCGGGCACGACGACCCCGAAGCGGTCGGCCAGGCGGCCCATCATGACCCCGCCGACTCCCGAGGCGGCCATGAACATCATGTAGGGAACGGAGCCGACCCCGCGCCCCACGCCGAATTCGAGCGACGCCGGGCGGAGGGCGACGATGGTCGCGTACATGGCCGCGCCGCCGACGGTGACCAGCAGCAGCGCCGCGGCGAGACGAACGAGCGGATAGAGAGGGGCCGCCGCGCCGGGCGTCGTCTGGCCGGTCTCGCTCATGCATCTTCCACGTAGCGGCCGCGCGCTCGGCGGTGCGGGCGGCGCAGCGTACCATGCAGCCGGAAACCGGCGCGAGACTCGGGGCCGCGGCGGAGGCGCGGGACGTTTCTGAAAGCGCTGCTGGCCCGCAACCGGCGCGCTTCCTCGAAGCGCCCGTGGCCTTGCACCAGGCGGGTGCGGCGCCGGCCAACGCCTGTCTCCTTGATCTCGGCGCCATGGCGGCGGGGCGGCATCGAGCGTTTCGTCGCCGTCGACATGGCCTGCGCCAGACCGATCCACGGGCGCGGGCACCGGCGCGGCCATCTCGGCCATCCGAACCAGGTTCCCCGTCGCGAGGCCGCGGCGGCGGCCCGGATGCGCTCGGACCACCGGACGGTGTTCAACGCCGAGAAGGCCGCCGAGGCGGCGCCCGCCGCCCGAGACGCGGGATACGCGCAGGCGCTGCTGGCGCGGGTCCAGGCGCCCGGCGACCGCTTCCATCCGGGCCATGAGGGGGGCTTCGACACCGCCGCGATCGGGGAAGCGGCGGAGGTGCTGGACCGCGTGCCGGGCGGCCGCTTCGCCGGCCTCACGACCTTCCCCGCCCTGCTCTACGATCGCGCGGCCGGGGGCGTCCGCCCCACGCCCAATCTGCGGACCATGCACCGCGCCGCCGAGCGCCTCGCCCGGCTGGGCCGGGAAGGCCTCGCGATCGACGCGCCCGGCACGACGTCCGCGCGGGCCTTGGCGGCGTTGGCGGACGGCAGCGCGACCCGAGTGGCACGGCCCGACCGGCACCACCCCGCTCCGCGCGGCGGGTGCCTTGCCCGAGCGCCCTGCTCTACCTGACGGAGGTTTCGCACCTGCACCAGGGCCGGGCCTGTTGCCTCGGCGGCGGCCTCGACGTCGATCCGATGTTCGCACCCTACCCACTCATGGCGCTCGTCGGCCTGGATCCGGAGGCCGCGCTTTCCCAAGAGGCGCCTGCCGAAATCACCGAACCGGTGGCGATCGACTATTACGGCCAGCTCCGACCGGGCCTCGGCCGGCGTGTCTCGGTGGGCGACACGGTGATCTTCGGCTTCCGCGCCCCGGCCTTCGTCACCCGCGCCTTCGTCGCCCCCATCACCGGCGTGGCCACCGCCGAACCCGCCGTCGAAGGGATATGGATGAGCGACGGCCGCGAAGCGGCGTGGGACGGCTGACCGGGTTCCTCCGATCGGCTGCGGCACATCCGGCGGGAGCGATTCGCGAGAATCGCGTCCTGTCCGCCGGGAGTCTGTTGCTGCGCATTCGTTTGCTGATCATTTGGCTGAGCAGGCTTGTACGTAACCACAACGTATATTGCGTGACTCAACCTCTCCCATATTGGCAGGAAAGCTTTCGAGGGCACAAACGCGAATTGTCTTGGTCGTATTCACCATCGGTGTCGGTTTCGCCATCGCATCTGTCGTCTGGGGCTATTGTTTCAACATCTTCGTTCTATGGACACAGTCCGGGTCCACCCTCCTATTCTCGCCCTGGCATCCCTCACTGCCTGAGCGATTGCTCGTGGAGTGGATCACATACTTGCAGTGATTGGGAGATTGAAGGCTACATCGACGAAGTGAACGACCATATCGACGAGATTGCCTCGTTCGTATCAGAGGTTCAGGAATTCGCTAACGAGGCGACTTTGTTTGCGCGGCAAGCAGCTCTATATGCCAAATGCGAAGTGGAAGACGCGAAGACGCAACATGAGTAGTCTTTACTAAACACTGTCGGTTTCCGTTGGGCGGCCGGTCCGCCGCCGTGTCAGCCAATCGAGGTTGGGGCGAGGCGGGAGAGCTTGCGGGTTTCCGCCGTGATCACGTCCACCACCGCCGGGCGGCCGTCGCGGACGGCGCGGATCGCGCGCTTCAGCGCGGGCCCGAGCACCGCCGCCTCCGTGACCTTCTCGGCGTGGCAGCCCAGGCCGGCGGCGATCGCCGCGTAGTCGCCGTGCTGCGTCCGCGCCCCGTAACGCGCCGCCGCCTCGGGGATGTTGCGGTCGTAGCCGGAGAAGATCGAATCGTGCTTGACCACGGAGAGAATCGGGATGCCGTTGCGCGCGGCGGTCTCCCAGTCCATCCCCGTCATGCCCACAGCGGCGTCGCCCATCACGTTGACGACGAGCTTGTGCGGGTTGGCGAGCTTCGCCCCCATGGCGAGCCCGAGCGAGAATCCGAGTTGCGACGACTGGCCCCAGCCGAGATAGCCGCGCGGCGCGGCGGCCTCGTAGAAGACGCTCTGGATGTCGCGCGAGGCGCCGGATTCATGCGTGAGAATGGTGGCGTCCGGGTCGAGCAGCGCCCACAGTTCGCGCATCATGCGGTAGCCGTTGATCGGCGCCGACTCGTCGGCGAAGAGCGGCTCGTATTCGGCGCGCCAGGCGCGCTTGAGGCGGGCGATCGTGCGTTCGGTTTCCGCGCGGCGTGCGGCGCGGCCGTCGCCGACCAGGCGCCGCAGCGCGGCGGCGAGCTGCGCCAGGAAGAGCTTGGCGTCGGCCACGATCCCGACGGCGGCGGGATATTCCTTGTTGATGTCGATCGGATCCGCCGTCGCGTGGACGATCGTCTTCCCCTCCGGGATCACCGGCGTGAACGGTGCCCGCGTGAGGCTCGAGCCGACCGCGAGCAGGGTGTCGCTCGCCTGGAGGAAATGGGCCGTCATGGCGGTCGTCGAATAGGCGCCGACGCCGGCCGCCAGCGGGTGCGCCTCGGGCATGGCGCTCTTGCCTTGCAGCGTCGTCGCCACCGGCGCGCCGAGGAGCGCGGCGACCTCCCGCAGCTCTGCGCTCGCTTCCGCGTAGAGCACGCCCTGGCCGGCCCAGATCAGCGGCGTTTCGGCCGCCGCCAGCCGCTCGGCGGCCTCCCGCACCGCGCCTTCGTCGGCGGCCGCGCGCATCCGCCTGACCGGCGCATAAGGCGGCGGTTCGCCTTCGAGCGGCGCGGCGCAGACGTTGCCCGGCAGTTCGAGCATCACCGGCCCGGGTCGACCCGAGCGCAGCGCCGTGAAGGCTTGGCGCAGCGCGCCCGGAAGCTGCGCGGGAGACAGCACCTTCCGCGCCATCTTCGTCGTCGCGCCGTAATTGGCGGTGCTGTCGAAGGTCGGCGGCTGGTCGATGTAGGAGGTGCCGGGATGACCGGGGAGGAAGAGCACCGGCGTCGAATCGGTGTGGGCCTGGGCGACGCCGGCGAAGGCGTTCTCCGCGCCGGCGAGCGCCTGCACGGTGAAGACGCCGATCTCCCGCCCATTGGTCGAGCGGGAGACGCCGTCCGCCATGTTGCCGGCCACCCGCTCCTGGCGCGTGGTGATCACGCGGAGCCCGGCCCGCGCCATCGCCTCGATGATCGGGCTGTTGGGGAAGCAGAAGCACTGGCGGATGCCTTCCGCCTTCAGGATCCGCACCAGGAGATCGGCGCCGGTCACGCTCCCGACTCCCCTGCGCCAGCGGTCAGAGGGCCGCTATGGCCTCGAGTGCGTTCCGATCCGGCGCCGCCGTCCCGCCTGGGTCGAGCGGCTGGACGCAGACGTGGCTGGCGCCGGCGTCGAAATGCTCCGCGATTCGCGCACGCACCGCATCGGCGCTTCCCCAGGCGACCATGGCGTCGAGGAAGCGGTCGCTGCCGCGGCCGCTCAGGTCCGCCTCGGTGAAGCCGAGGCTCAGCCAGTTGTTCCGGTAGTTGGGGAGCGGCAGGTAGAGCGCCAGCGTCTCCGCGGCGACGCGGCGGGCCTGGGAGGCGTCCGCGGTGAGGCAGACCTTCTGCTCGACGCAGAGCCAAGTCTCCGGACCCAGGATCGACCGGGCGCGCGCCGTATGTTCGGGCGTGACGTTGTAGGGATGCGCGCCCCGCGTCCGCTGCCCGGCGAGCGCCAGCATGTTCGGGCCGAGGGCGGCGAGGACGACGTTCCGTTCCGGCGCCGAGATGGAGAGTGCGGCCGCGTCCATGGCGTCGAGATAGGCGCGCATCGTCGCCACCGGCTTGCCGTAGCGGTGCCCGCGCACCCCTTCCACCAGCGGGACGTGTGAAACGCCGAGCCCCAGGACGAAGCGATCTCCGTGCAAGGCGTTGAGCGAATCGTGGCCGGCCGCCGCGCAGACCGCGTCGCGGGCGTAGATGTTCGCGATGCCGCTTGCCGCGCGCAGGCGGTCCGTCTCGGACAGCACGAAGCCGGCGAAGCTGAAGGTCTCGAAGCCGGTGGCTTCGGGATACCAGAGCGCGTCGTAGCCCAGCCGCTCCGCGTCTCGTGCAAGCGCCGCGATCTCACGGGCGGAAAGCGAGTCCGGAAATATCCAGATCCCGAGCCTGCCGATGTCCTTCATGCCCCTCGATTCCCGATCTCTCGTCGACTCCACGCGCGGGAGGGTAGCATGGAACCGGCGGTCACTCGATCCAGGCAGGGTCGGGGGCGCGCCACGGAACGCGATGGCGACGGGGGAAGGAGCGAGAGCATGTCGGGGCAGACGGCCGAGGTCCGGGACAGGGACCGCATCTACCAGCGGAGGTTCGACGCACGGCACCGCGCCCATCTGCGGAGCCTGGTCACGCCGGCGCTGATCGCGGAGCACCGCGCCAATCCGGTGGGCCGGCATTCGGACGCGCTGGAGCGCGTGTTGAACTACTTTCGCCGGGCGCCGCTCGACGGCAAATACGCGCTGTTCGAACTGGAGCCGAACCGGAAGTACAGGATCGTGGCGACCACGGCCCGCGACGGCGGGCCGCCCAGGGACGTGGGCGACCCGGTCTACACGAACAAGAACGACGCCTTGCACGCCGTCTTCCTCAAGCGTGTCGAAGAATTGATGAAAACTGGTTAGGTAATGATACGCATGATTAAATAGATTCTGTCGACAGTGTAACAACGAAGAAGTAGCTTCAGAAATTCTCATGATGAGAAACGGGGAGAGCTAGAAATGGAGGGAATTATCGGGCCTACGTCGTTGGCTGTATTGGCCATATTTGTGATCACTTGGGCGGCGTTTCGAATCCTCAAGTATCTCAATCGTCCCGCAATAAATGCGACTCATGACGAATATCATGTGCGGGGTTTCGCCAAGGTAATTGACGGCGATTCCGTTGTGATTCAAGGAATCGAGATCCGGCTGTCCGGGATTGATGCGCCGGAGATACAGCAATGGGGAAAGACCCGGAACGGGAAGTGGTACCGTCCCGGCGAGATCGCGACGAAGGCACTTCGTAACAGGCTGAGGGACCGCGATATCCTTTGCAAAATCGAGGGAACTTGCCTGTACGGACGCGCACTCGGTACACTCTTTCTGGAGGACGGAACGGACGTGAATGCATGGATGGTCCGGGAGGGTCATGCATTCGCCTATCGTTATTATGGACGTCAGTACGAAAGGGATGAATGGATCGCGAAACGCAAGGGAATCAACATCCATTCGGGCGAGGTCATGGAGCCGTGGGAATGGCGTCGAAGGCGCAAGTATGCGGAAACAGAGGGATGGGTTCCGACAAGGCAATGAAACTAAAAACCAAATACATGATCAGTCATGCTTTCGGTAATGCTGGTTAATCATGTATAAATTCCAAACGGGGTCCTGAGGGGAAGGGCACGGACGATGGCGAAGACCACTCTGGCGGGCTATTGCGATCGCTTCAGCGCCAAGCCGGGGGAGCGGCTCGATTTCATGGTGAGCGCCGAGGGCGCGACGGAGGCGGAGGTCCGGCTCGTGCGCCTGATTCACGGCGACGAGAACCCGGACGGGCCGGGCTTCATCGAGCGCCCGGTCGAGGCGTCGATAAACGGCGTCCACGCCGTGCGCACACAGCACACGCAGGTCGGCAGCTTCGTCCGCGTCGCCGACCCGGAAGGCCAGCTCGCGCCCTCCGGCCCCTTCACCCTGTGGGCGTTCGTCTGGCCGCGGGCGCCCGAGCGGGGTCCCCAGAGCCTGCTGACCCGATGGCCGGTCGCCCGGCGGAGCGGCTACGCGCTCGGCATCGGAGCAGGCGGCGCGCTCGAGTTCCGTGTCGGCGACGGCCGGGCCGTCGCGGCGGTGCGGGCGTCCGTGAAACTGCTGCCGCGCCAGTGGTATCTGGTCGCGGCGTCCTTCGACCCGGCGGGCGGCGCGGCGGCGCTCTACCAGGAGCCGGTCGCGAACCGTTACGCGAACCACCTCTCGAAGATCGTGCCGCTCACGCTTTCCTGCCACGAGGCGACGGCGCTGGACGTGGCCCCGGCGGCCCCGGCGGTGGACTTCCTGTGGGCCGCTGCGCAAGGCACCGCCGCGCGCGGCCGCGACGCGGACCGGGGCGATTTCGCAGCGCTGCTCTACGACGGCAAGATCGACCGCTGCGGCGTCGCCGGCGCGGTACTGGACCGAGCGGTGCTCGACCGGCTGCGGCGGGACGGCGCGCCCCCGGCCGATTCCGTGCTCGCCGCCTGGGACACGACCGCGGGCTATACCGACTCCGGCATCGGCGACCGCGTCGTCGACACCGGCCCCCACGGTCTTCACGGCGAAGGCCACAACCGGCCGGTGCGCGCCATGACTGGCTACAACTGGAACGGCCGCGACGACTGCTTTCGGTTCCGACCCGCGCAGTTCGGCGGCATTGATTTCCACCACGACGCGATGACCGATTGCGGTTGGGAGCCGACCTTCTCGATGGAGGTGCCGGCGCTCAAGAGCGGCGTTTACGCCGCGCGCCTGACGGCGGGCGAAGCGGTCGAGCACGTGGTCTTCTTCCTGCGGCCCAAGGCGCCGTCCGCGCCCGTCGCGATGCTGATGCCGACATGCAGTTATCTCGCCTACGCCAACGAGCGGCTGGCCCTCGACTACCCGGCATCGGAGGTCATGAGCAGCCAAGTGCCCGTCATCCACGAGTGGGACCTCGCGTTGCGCGAGCACCCGGAATACGGCCTTTCCTGCTACGACAGCCACGCCGACGGGGCGGGGGTGTGCTATTCCACGCGGCGGCGGCCGATCTTCAACATGCGGCCCCGGCATCGCATGGCGGGCACCGTCGTCCCCTGGCAGTTCCCCGCCGACCTCTCGGTGATCTACTGGCTGGAGACCATGGGTTGCGCCTACGACGTGATCACCGACGAGGACCTGCACCGCGAGGGGACGGCCTGCCTCGCACCCTACAACGTCGTCACAACGTCGTCGTCAACGCCACCCACGCCGAATATTATTCGGAGCGCATGATGGATGCGACCGAGGACTATCTGGCCGGCGGCGGGCGGCTCATGTATCTCTCGGGCAACGGCTATTACTGGGTCGTCGGCTTCCGGGAAGGCGATCTCGACGTGATGGAGGTCCGCCGGCTCGACATGGGTTCGCGGGCCTGGAACGCCGCGCCGGGCGAGCACTACATGGCGAGCGACGGTGGGCGCGGCGGCCTCTGGCGCGCCCGCGGGCGGGCGCCGCAGAAGCTGGTCGGCACCGGCTTCACCTCGGAGGGCATGGACGAATCGATGCCCTACCGCCGGATGCCGGACAGCGAAAATCCCGCCGCGGCGTGGATCTTCGAGGGTGTCGAGGGGGAGATCATCGGTGACCGGGGCCTCGCCTTCGGCGCCGCCGCCGGCGTGGAGTTCGACCGGTACGACCTGTCCTTGGGGACGCCGCCGCACACGTTTTTGCTCGCCTCCTCCGAAGGCCATTCGGACAACTTCCCGCTCGTGGTGGAGGACATCGCCTTCAACTATCCGGGCATGGGCGGGACCCAGGATCACCGGGTCCGCGCCGACATGACCTATTTCACCACCACCGACGGCGGCGCCGTCTGGTCCGCGAGCTCCATCGCCTGGGGCCAGGCCCTGCCCTGGAACGATTGCGACAACAGCGCCTCCCGCGTGACGGCCAACGTCCTGAACGCCTTCATGCAGGACGGGCCGTTGCCTGGAAGCGAGGCGGGGTGAGCGGCCGGAACCGGGAGATCCTTCCGGGGTCACTGCTCATCAAGGGTCGGAGGCTACCGGCGGGGACGCACGCGGTCACGGGAGCAACGACCCCTTCCGAATTCACTTGACACAGCCGTGCTCTTCGGCCATAAAGCAACTTCATTGCAATTCAGGCGTTGCCGTGGGGGAGATTCTCCGATGGAACTGAGGCTACCAGCCGTCAAGGTGCAGCAAGGTGACTTGACCCTCTTTTCGACGGCGATCAAAGTCAAATCGCTGATCCAGGATAATTTCTACTCTGTAGAGACACTGGATCCAAGCGGTGAGAGCGATTCTGGCTATCAACGGCTCCTGAATAAGGCACGGGCCAGGAAGCTAGCGGATTATATTGTGAAGGGACAGGATAATCAGGATGCATTTCTGCCAACATCGGTGTTTCTGGCGACTGACAAGAACCTCGATTTTGATGCAACTACGAATACGATCAGTTTTGACCCGGTCATCATTGGTCCATTCAGCGTAGTTGATGGACAGCATCGTCTGGAAGGTCTGAAGATGGCTGCCAAGAAGGATGATCGAGTGCTTGAGTTCGCGGCGCCGGTCAACATTGCTGCGAACCTGCCGGAACTCCATCAAATGTGCCATTTTTTAATTGTCAACACGACTCAGAGAAGTGTTGACAAGGCAGTGGAGCAACAAATCGTAGCTCGACTGACTGAATCTTTGGACGTCGAAGAAATCCCAAGTCTGCCGAAATGGATTCTCAATGTTGTGGAAAGAGGGGAGGTCGAGAAGGCTGTTAAAATAGCGAAATTTTTGAATGAAACTCCTGATTCGCCATGGCACGGTAGGGTAAAGATGGCAAACCAAGACCGCGGCTCTGTGAACCAGAGATCATTCATAAATCAGCGATCGTTTGTGAAAGCCATTACTAAATACGTATTGACTGCAAACAATCCGATATCCGCCTTAAACGATTTTGACAAGGAAAAGAAAATTTTCCTTAATTACTGGAAGGCTATTTCTGATGTGCTGGATGACGGAAGCGCGTCGGTACTATATAGATACAATGGTGTGGAGTTGTTTTGCCAATTCTCTATTCCATTTTTCACGAAGCTTCAGGAAAATAGGAGCTTCACAGTGGATACGATGAAAAACCTCCTTCGCGATTGTTTCGAGAATATTGAGGGAGAACACGCCGGTGTAGGGCACGCACAATGGTGGGTTAGTGGTGGGAAGGCAAGCGGATTGAATACGGCGGCAGTACGCATCGTTGCTCGGGAAATGAGCAAAGCGCTTCATAAACCTGCCATGTCTTCAGAGCTAGAGCTGTGAAGGTTCGGGACCTTACTCCCTTTCCTAACCACCGAGAGAACTTTCGTCGTGATCGGGAGCGCTTCATTCCTAAAAAGCCCGGGTGCTATGTACTCGCAACGTTTCAGAATGACATTCTTTATGTAGGGCTCACAAAGAACCTTCGGCGTCCTTTATGTAGGGCTCACAAAGAACCTTCGGCGTCGACTTGGGGACCATCTGGACGATCCAGAAAAGATTTCGAAAACCGAGAAAGGCACAGCCTGTTTCTTTCATTGGCTAGAATGTGATGATTTGCAATTAGAAAAAATCGAGCGGACTTGGCAGAACGAGTGCGAATTAGAAGACGGCGTTCTACCGATATTGAATAGCTTGAGATCACCCGTTTCCGTTTGAGCACACCAATTGTCAGGTCGGTCGTCGAGTCGGACGACCGTCTCAATCGCCAGCATTTCGCTCACGCCCGCCGCTGGACCTGCATCGGGAGGCTGCGAACGGCATGACCGGCGAAGACAGCCGCGGTGCACTTGTCGGCGAAGCTCCGGATCACGCGCCAACATAATTTCCCGCCGGTACGCTCCGCAAAGGGCGCCAAGGCAATCGCTTTACCGTCGGCCGCGATGACGATTCTTCTCTTCCATCACCCTTGACGCACCTCCTGCCGCTGCCGGCCGAGACCCTCGATCTCGAGTGTCATCGCGTCGCCCGGCTTCAGATAGACGGGCGGCTTCATGCCCATGCCGACGCCGGGCGGAGTTCCGGTCAGGATCAGGTCGCCAGCCTCCAGCACCATGAACTGGCTGAGATACCGGACGAGATGGGCGACGCCGAAGATCATCGTGCTGGTGTTGCCGCGCTGGCGGACCTCGCCGTTCACCGTGAGCGTCATCGCCAGAGCCTGCGGGTCGGGAATCTCATCGCGGGTGACCAGCCACGGTCCGGTCGGGCAGAAGGTCCTGGCGGACTTCCCCTTGATCCAGGTGGGGCCGCGCTCGAGCTGGAATGCGCGCTCCGACACGTCGTTGCAAATGCAATAACCGGCGACGTGCGCCAGTGCCGCCGCCTCGTCGGCCAGATATTCGGCGCGCTTGCCGATCACCACGCCGAGCTCGACCTCCCAGTCTGTCTTGGAACTGCCCCGCGGGATCAGCACCGGATCGTCCGGCCCGCTGTATGAACTCGGCGCCTTGGAGAAGACGACCGGCTCGGACGGCAGATCCATCCCCGCTTCCCTGGCGTGATCGGCGTAGTTGAGGCCGATGGCGATGAGATGCCCTGGTCGCGCCAGCGGGGCGCCGACGCGCGTCGCAGGCTCGACGGTCGGGAAGCCTCCTTCCGCCAGCCGCGCGGCGAGCGATTCGATCCCGCCGCCTTCGAGCCATGCCCCGTCGGCCTCGCCCACGACGCTTGATACGTCGACGATCCGCCCGTTCTCCAGCCGCGCCGCCGGTCGTTCGGCGCCCGCCTCGCCGACACGCATGAGCTTCATCCGTTCATCTCCCGAATCGTGTACGGAACGCCACCATAGCAGCGTCCGCCCGACCGGCGGAAAGGAAAGAAAACCCGACGGTCAGTCGCCGAACAGGGCGTCGGCCTCGCGCAGATGGTCCCGCTTCGCCGCGATGGCGGCGGAGACCCGCGCGATCTCGGCTTCGAGCTGCGCGCGATAGGCGCGCAGTGCTTCGATCGACATGTCGTCGAGCGCGCGCGGCGCCCATTCCCGCTCGCGCGGAATGCGGATTTCGCCCTCGTCCATCGCATTTCTCCCGCGGCGGCCGGGCCGGTTCGAGTATAGTCCCGGCGCGCGATCCCCCGGAGGAATTCATGGCCGAATTGCCGAAGGAGATGACGGTGGTCGAGATCGCCGCACCGGGTGCTCCATCGGTGCTGCGCCCGGCGCGGCGGCCCCTCCCCGAGGTTGGCCCCGGCGCGGTCCTGATCGAGGTGGCGGCGGCCGGCGTCAATCGCCCGGACGTGATGCAGCGGCGGGGCGGCTATCCGCCGCCGCCCGGCGCCTCGGACATCCCCGGCCTCGAAGTCGCCGGGCGCGTTGTGGCGCGCGGCCCGGGCGCGCGTCGCTATGCGGAGGGCGACGCCGTGTGCGCGCTCGTGGCCGGCGGCGGCTATGCCGAATACTGCGCGGCGCCGGAAGCGCAGACGCTGCCCGCCCCGGCGGCGCTCTCCCTGCGCGATGCCGCCGCCCTGCCGGAGACTTGCTTCACCGTCTGGACCAACCTCTTCGAGCGGGCGCGGCTCAAGGCCGGGGAGCGGCTCCTCGTGCATGGCGGCAGCAGCGGCATCGGCACGACGGCGATCCAGATCGCGACGGCACTGGGAGCCACGGTGGTGGCGACGGCGGGCTCCGCCGAGAAATGCGCGGCCTGCGAGCGACTGGGGGCCGAACGGGCGATCGACTACCGGGCCGAGGATTTCGTCGCCGTCGTGAAGGAAATGACCGGCGGCGAAGGCGTCGACGTCGTCCTCGACATGGTGGGCGGCGCCTATGTGGAACGTAACATCGACGCCTTGCGGACGGAAGGGCGGCTGGCCCAGATCGCCTTCCTCGAAGGGGCAAAATGCCGGCTCGACCTCATGCCGCTCATGCGGAAGCGACTGACGCTTACCGGCTCGACGCTGCGGCCCCAGAGCGTCGCAAGCAAGGGCCGTATCGCCGCGGCGCTGGAGGCGACGGTCTGGCCGCTGGTGGAAGCGGGGCGGATGCGGCCCGTCATCGACAGCCGCTTCCCCCTCGAACAGGCGCGCCGCGCGCACGTCCGGATGGAGGGCGGCGCGCATATCGGGAAAATCCTCCTCGAACGGGGAAACCCGTGATTTGTCGCTTTACGCGCCCGGTGACGAGGCGATATGTATGCGGCGTTTCAACAACATCTGCATGTGAACGAGGGATCGCGGCGCCCCGCCCCCGGCGGCCGGCATGGAACGCCGCGAGGGGAAAGGGCGCATCGATGGCGGAACTGCTCATGCCCAAGGCCACGGCCGTGTGGCTGGTCGACAACACGTCGCTCACCTTCGACCAGATCGCGGCCTTCTGCGGCCTCCACCGGCTCGAGGTACAGGGCATCGCCGACGGGGAGGTCGCGATCGGCATCCGCGGCCTCGACCCGATCGCCAACGGCCAGCTCACCCGCGAGGAGATTCTCCGCTGTGAGCGGAACCCGGACTCGCGGCTGGAGGGCAGCGGGCCGGCGACGGACCTTCCGCAGCGAATGCGACGCGCCCGCTATACGCCGGTCAGCAAGCGGCAGGACCGCCCCAACGCCATCGCCTGGCTGCTCAAGAACTACCCGGCGCTGAGCGACGCGCAGATCGGCAAGCTGCTCGGCACGACCAAATCGACGATCAACGCGGTGCGCGACCGGACCCATTGGAACACCCCGAACATCTCGCCGCAGGACCCCCTTTTGCTCGGCATCTGCACCGAGGCGGAGCTCCTCGAGGCGGTCCGCAAGAGCCGCGAGAAGGAGGAGAAGGCCCAGGCCCGCGCCGGGCGAGACGCCGATGCGCCCGCCGCCGGCCCCGCGCGACCGGGCGCGGCCGGCTAGAAGCGCGTCCGCAACCGGGAGGTGGGGGCCAGGGGCGGCCTCTGCAACGCGAACCAGAGGGAACTGTGCCGAACGATCTGTTCAGAGCGGCGGCAGAAGGGGCCGCTTCCGAAGTGAGGGCAGCGCTATCTGCCGGCGCGGACCCCGATGCGCGCGATGAAGACGGAAACACGCCGCTTCATTATGCGGCGGATTTTGACCCCGACGTTTCGGTGATCGAGGCGCTGATCGAAGCCGGCGCGGACCCCGACGCGCGCGGTGAAAACGGCACGACGCCGCTTCATTGGGCGGCGAAGGCGATCCTCGCCGCTCCGGCGGTCGAGGCGTTGATCGAACGCGGTGCGGACTCCGATGCGCGCGATGAAGACGGAAACACACCGCTTCATTATGCGGCGCTGAGCAACGCCGCCGCTGTGGTGGCCGAGGCGATGCTCGAAAGAGAACCGCTTCATTATACGGCGCTGAAGGACGCTGCCGCTTCGGTGATCGGGGTGTTGATCGGAGCCGGCGCGGACCCCGACGCGAGCAATGAAGGCGGCAACACGCCGCTTCATGTGGCGGCAATGGAGAATGCCGCCCCAGTGGTTGGGGCGTTGATCGAAGCCGGCACGGACCCTGGCGCGCGCAATAATGGCGGCAGAACGCCGCTTCATGCGGCAGCGCTGGAGAACGACGCCCCAGTGATCAAGGCATTGGTCGAAGCTGAGGCGGACCCTGGCGCGCGCGATAATGGCGGCCGGACGCCGCTTCATGTGGCGGCAATGGAGAACGCCGCCTCGGTGATCGAAGCGTTGATCGAAGTCGGGGCGGATCCTGGTGCGCACGATGAAGACGGCAGGTTTCCCTTCGATTATGCAGAAGACAACGAGGCGTTGCAGGAAGCCAACGCCTACCGGCGGTTGAACGGGGCTCGATTCAAGTAGCGCCCCTGTCCACCAATTGTGATCGCGCCGGGCACCGCCCGGGGAAGGAATGAGGACGGCCATGCGCATCGGCGTTCCGAAGGAGATCAAGGTCCACGAGTACCGGGTCGGGCTTCCTCCCGCCGGGGTGCGCGAACTCGTCCAGCACGGCCACGAGGTCCTGGTGCAGAGGGACGCGGGGACGGAGATCGGCCTGCTCAACGAGCACTTCGAACGGGCGGGTGCTGCGCTCGTCGAGGAACCGGCCGAGATCTATGCCGCAGCCGAGATGATCGTGAAGGTGAAGGAGCCGCAGCCCGAGGAGCGCGGCCTGCTCAGGGACGGCCAGGTGCTGTTCACCTATCTCCATCTGGCGGCCGACCCGGCCCAGACGGACGCCTTGATCGATTCAGGCTGCGTCGCGATCGCCTACGAGACGGTGACCGACACGCAGGGCGGCTTGCCGCTGCTGGCGCCGATGAGCGAGGTCGCCGGCCGCATGTCGATCCAGGCCGGCGCCCACTGCCTGGAGAAGGAACAGGGGGGGCGCGGCGTCCTCCTCGGCGGTGTGCCGGGCGTGCCGCCTGCCGACGTGGCGATCCTGGGCGGCGGGGTGGTCGGAACCCACGCCGCGCGCATGGCGGTGGGCATGGGAGCGCGGGTCACGATCGTCGACCGCTCGATTCCGCGCTTGCGCCAGCTCGACGAGATTTTCGGTGCCGGCGCGACGACGCTCCATTCGACGGCGCAGGCAATCGAAGAGGCCGTCCTGCATGCCGACCTCGTGATCGGCGCCGTTCTCGTCGCCGGTGCCGCCGCGCCCAAGCTGGTTCGCCGCGACATGCTGGCGCGGATGCGGCGCAATTCCGTCGTCGTCGACGTGGCGATCGACCAGGGGGGATGCTTCGAGACCAGCAAACCGACCACCCATGCCGACCCGACCTACAAGGTGGACAACGTCCTCCATTATTGTGTCGCCAACATGCCCGGCGCGGTGGCCCGCACATCGACCTTCGCGCTCAGCAACGCGACGCTGCCCTTCATCCTCGCCCTGGCCGCGCGCGGATGGCGCGCGGCGATGCGCGACGACGCGCATCTGATGCACGGGCTCAACGTCTGCCGCGGCCGGGTCACGCACGAGGCGGTCGCGCTCGACCTCGGTCGCGACTACCTCGCGCCGGACCGCGCGCTCGCCGCGTAGAGGCTCCGCGCACGAACCGGAACGGGAGGCTGTGATGACCACCACCCTCGGCCACTGGATCGACGGTGCCGCTGCGCCCGGTGCGGGTTCGCGCTTCGGCGCCGTTCACGACCCCGCGACCGGCGAGGCGGTCGCCCGGGTGCCCTTCGCCGATGCGGCCGAGGTCGACCGGGCGGTCGCCGCCGCCGCCGCCGCCGCGCCCGATTGGGCAGCCACCCCCCCGCTGCGCCGGGCGCGCGTGATCTTCCGGTTCAAGGAGCTGGTCGAGCGGCACAAGGAGGCGCTGGCGCGGGCGATCACCCGCGAGCACGGCAAGGTGCTGGCCGACGCCGAAGGCTCGGTGACCCGCGGCCTCGAGGTGGTCGAGTTCGCGTGCGGCATCCCGCACCTTCTCAAGGGCGACTTCACGGAGGCCGTCGGCACCGGCATCGACAGCTTCTCCACCCGCCAGCCGCTCGGCGTGGTCGCCGGGATCACGCCGTTCAATTTCCCGGCGATGGTGCCGATGTGGATGTTCCCGGTGGCGCTCGCCTGCGGCAACGCCTTCGTCCTCAAGCCGTCGGAAAAGGACCCTTCGGCCTCGATGATGCTCGCCGAATGGCTCAAGGAGGCCGGCTGCCCCGACGGCGTGTTCAACGTCGTCCACGGCGACAAGGCCGCCGTCGACTCGATTCTCGCTCACCCCGGCATCGCCGCGGTGAGCTTCGTCGGCTCGACGCCCATCGCGGAATACGTCTACCGGACGGGCTGCGCGCGCGGGAAGCGCGTGCAGGCGCTGGGCGGGGCCAAGAACCACGCCATCGTCATGCCGGATGCTGACCTGGAGATGGCCGGCGACGCCCTCGTGGGGGCGGCCTACGGCTCCGCCGGCGAGCGCTGCATGGCTGTTTCGGTGGCGGTGGCGGTCGGCGACAAGGTGGGCGACGCGCTGATCGAGACCCTCAAGCCCAGGATCGACCGGATCAAGGTCGGGCCGGGAACGGACGGCGAGGCGGACATGGGGCCGCTGGTGACCGAAGCGCATCTGGAGAAGGTCCGGGGATACGTCGATCTCGGCGTGGAGGAGGGCGCGGAACTGGTCGTCGACGGGCGAGGCCTCGCGCTCCAGGGCTACGAAAACGGCTACTTCATCGGCCCCTGCCTGTTCGACCGCGTGACGCCGGAGATGCGCATCTACAGGGAGGAGATATTCGGCCCGGTGCTCTCCGTGGTGCGGGCGCCCGATTACGACAGCGCCGTCAAGTTGGCCAACGATCACGAGTTCGGCAACGGCGTCGCGATCTTCACCCGCGACGGCGACGCGGCGCGGGAGTTCGCCAACCGGGTCGAGATCGGCATGGTCGGGGTCAACGTGCCGATCCCGGTGCCCGTCGCCTATCACAGCTTCGGCGGTTGGAAGCGCTCCCTCTTCGGCGACCACGCCATGCACGGCATGGAGGGCGTGCGCTTCTACACCAGGCTCAAGACCGTCACCTCCCGCTGGCCGACCGGCATCCGCGCGGGCGTCGACCTCTCCTTCCCCATGATGTCGTAGCGGGGCGGCGGTTTCCCTTTGCCGCCGGCCGGGCGGGCGCTACCCTGCGCGGCGGGTGCGAGGACGCGGGAGACGCGGCGATGGCGGTGGTGAAGGGCGGCCTCATCCAGATGGGGCTCAAGGGCGATGTCGTGACGGACTCGCCCGAGCGGATCAGTGAGAAGATGATCGCGGCGCATCTCCCGCTCATGGAGCAGGCGGCGCGCGAGGGCGTGCAGGTGTTGGGCCTCCAGGAGATTTTCAACCTGCCTTACGTCCCGGCCGAGCAGGACGCGAAGTGGTACCGCGCCGCCGAGAAGGTTCCGGACGGGCCGACGGTCCAGAGGATGCGCGCGGAGGCGCGGCGCCTGGGCATGGCGATCGTCGTGCCCGTCTACGAAGAGGCCGCCGCCGGCATCTACTACAACACGGCCGCGGTGGTCGACGCGGACGGCCGCTATCTCGGCAAGTTCCGCAAGATGCACATCCCCCATGTCGTCGGTTTCTACGAGAAGTACTACTTCAAGCCCGGCGACATCGGCTATCCGGTGTTCGAGACCGCCTTCTGCAAGGTCGGCGTCTATATCTGCTACGACCGGCACTTCCCCGAAGGCTGGCGCGAGCTGGCCATGAACGGCGCCGAGGTGATCTTCAACCCCTCGGCGACGGTGCGCGGCCTGAGCGACCATCTGTGGACCCTGGAACAGCCGGCGGCGGCGGTCGCCAACTGCGTCTATATCGGCGCCAACAACCGGGTCGGCACGGAGCCGCCGTGGAACAACGGCCAGTTCTACGGCTCGAGCTATTTCGTCAACCCGCGCGGCGAGATCCTGGCCCAGGGGCCGGGCGACGGGGACGCGCTGATCACCGCCGATCTCGATCTCGCCATGATCGGCGAAGTGCGCGAGGCGTGGCACTTCTACCGCGACCGCCGGCCCGACACCTACGGCGCGGTCGCGTCCTGGCAGGCCTGACGGGCGGCGAAGAGGAGGCACGTCATGCGCGAGATCAAGGCGGCCCTCGTCCAGATGAGCCTGAAGGGGGACCCGGCGACCGAATCGATCGAGGCGATCCGCGAGCGGATGCTCGCGGCGCATCTGCCGTTGATCGAGGACGCGGCGCGGCAGGGAGTCCGGGTGCTCGGGCTCCAGGAGGTCTTCACCGCGCCCTATTTTCCCGCGACCATCGACGACAAGTGGTTCGCGGCCGCCGAGGCGGTCCCGGACGGGCCGACCACCCGGGCGATGCGCGACGCGGCGAAGCGGCACGGCATGGTGATCGTCTCGCCGGTTTACGAGCGCGACCGCGGCGGCGCGTTCTACAACACGGCGGCGGTCATCGACGCGGACGGCCGGTATCTCGGCAAGTTCCGCAAGATCCACATCCCGAAGATCGAGGGCTTCGACGAGAAGCATTACTTCGCCGACGGCGACCTCGGCTATCCGGTCTTCGACACCGCCGTCGGCAAGGTCGGGGTCTATATCTGCTACGACCGGCACTTCCCCGAAGGCTGGCGGGCGCTGGCCCTGGGCGGTGCCGAGCTCGTCTTCAACCCGTCGGCGACCTTCAAGGGCGTGAGCGACCACCTGTGGAACCTGGAACAGGTCGGCGCGGCGATCGCCAACGGCATCTTCGTCGGGACCAACAACCGGGTCGGCACGGAGCCGAGCCTGGGTAATCACGTCTTCTACGGATCGAGCTACTTCTGCAATCCGCGCGGCGAGATCCTCGCGCAGGGTGGCGACGAAGACGACGAGCTGGTGGTCGCCACGCTTGATCTCGACCAGATCCGGGAGGTCCGCGACACGTGGCAGTTCTTCCGCGATCGCCGGCCTGAAACCTACAGCAATTGCGTGCGCCGCTAGCCGGTTTTCACCCCCGGCGGCCGCGCGGTTTCCCGAACGGGCTCGCGGTGCTGGCGGCGCTGCTCCTCGCGGCACTCGCGCCCGGGCAGGCCGGGTCCGCCGCGGCGGCGGAGAGCGCGGGAGAGAGCGCTGCTCCGGCGTCTGTGGCCGGCGTGCCGCCGCCCGAGCGGCGGCCGTCGGACTGGCCGGTTCTGCCACGCGAGGGCGGCGTCGACGGCTACGACGACCCGCTCGAGGGCGTGAACCGGGTTTTCTTCTACGCCAACGGGGCGCTCGACTACGTCTTCTTCGATCCGCTCGCGCGGGTCTATCGCTTCGTGACGCCGGCGCCGGCGCGGCGAGCGGTCGGCCGCGCCTTCACCAATCTGGCCGAGCCGGTGGTCGCCGTGAACCATCTCCTGCAAGGGGATTTCACGCGGGCGGCCAGGAGCGTCGGGCGCTTCCTCGTCAACGGCATCGCCGGCGTCGCCGGGCTGTTCGACGTGGCGACCGGGCTCGGGCTCGCGGTGGACGACGCCGATTTCGGCCAGACGCTTCACCGCTACGGCGTGGGCGACGGCTTCTACGTCGTGCTGCCCGTCTTCGGCCCGTCTTCGGCGCGCGACGCGCTGGGCTTCGGCGTCGACGGCCTCCTCGATCCGCGCACGCACCTGCTCGCCGATGTCCCCCGGCTCTCGCTCGCCCTGGGTGAAGGCGTCGTGCGCCGCGAGGAGGTCATCGACCCGGTGGACTTCCTGGTCGAACACGCCGCCGACCATTACGAGGCGGTCCGCGCCTGGACCTACCAACGGCGCCAGCGCGAGATCGCCGGCGGATGCGCGCGGGCGGGCGAGGCGGTCTGCCCGGGTTACGAAGGGCGCTGAGGCCGGGCGGCGTCGGCCGGGTGGAGCGGCCCCTCCCCGCCCGGATAGCAGAACGACGCGCGCGGCGCGTAGAAGCCGAAGGTGACCTCGAGCGGCTCCTTGGGCCGGAGCGCGTAGCACGAATGCTCCGGGGCCAGGAATTCCAGAGACAGCAGCTCGAAGCCCTCGGCGAGCGCGCCGATATAGGCGTAGTTGCCGCTCATGAGCCGGCCACCGACGGCCGTGACGTATCGCAGGTGGCCGCGGGCGATATCCGCGACCCCGATGCCCGCGCGCGCGGTGCTGCGGATGATGGGCCGGTCGTCCACGAACGTGGTCGCGGTGAGACGATCCCCCTCCAGCGCCAGCGTCGTGCGGCCGGGCGCCGCCGGAACGCCCCGCGCCGTGGCGTATTCCCGCATCACCGGGTTGGAGTTCAGGTAGTGGCTCCACCAGCGGCCCGGCGTCCCGTCGTCGAGGTCGAGGCCCGCGAGGTCGACCCCGGCGTAAGTGAGCGAATAGGCGCCGAAATGCGAGGTCTGCTCGTCGCCGTCGACGACATATTGGTTGAGGAAGACCGCCCGGTTCTCCGCCGGAGCCAAGCCCGCGGGCAGCAACGCCGCGGCGGCGGCCGGATCCTCGGGCACCCAGCAGAAATAGAGCATCCGGGCATCGACGACCAGTTGGGGTGCAAGGGGTGCCGCCACGAATCGTCTCCTCTCGTTCGTCCCGACGGCCGCCCCGCGCGGGAAGCGGGAGCGGGTGGGAACGAGCGGCAACCTACCGGGTCGCCCGACCCGGCGCCACCGTCCGTCATGCGCCCATGGATGCCGCCATCGTCGCGCTTGCCGGCGGGAGCGCAGGGCGCCGTTTCAGGGAGCCGGGGCGAGGCGCCGGGCCGCAGGTAGCGTCGCCTTGGCTCCCGGGCATGGGACATGAAAGATAGGCGCGGCTCTCCGAAGGTCGTGCGACCGACGGGCCGCAACGGGAGGCAGGAAGGGATGGCGAAGCAAGATGACGCCGATACGGGCGAGCGCCGAACGGGCGACGGCGGAAGCGGGAGCGGCCGAGCAGGCGACGGTGGAAATGGCGGCGGCGGTCACCGCCTCCCGCCCGCGCGGGCCCGTCCGCCGGCGCCTGTCGCGCTGACGCGGCGCCAGATCGTTTCCGGCCTCGCGTCGGGAGCCGTCGTCGCCTTCGCCGGTGCCGGCCTTTCCGGCTGCCAGACGAACGCGGCGTTGGGCCGCAGGCAGATGATGCTGGTCTCCGACGGACAGCTGGCGGCGCTCGCCGCCGGCGTCTGGCGCCAGGTCCTGGCTCGGACTCCGCGCTATGCGGATGCGCGCTTGCGGAGGGTCGGGCAGCGAATCGTCGCGGCCGCTCTGCGGCAATATCCCGACAGCGGCCTGGACCGCCATCGATGGGAGTTCGTGGCCTTCCGCGACGATCAGGTCAACGCCTGGGTCATGCCCGGCGGCAAGGTCGGTTTCTACGCCGGCATTCTCGACATCATGGAGAACGACGACCAGGTCGCGACCGTGATGGGGCACGAGGTCGGCCACGTGGTCGCCCGCCATGCCGCCGAGCGGTTCAGCCAGCAGATGCTTTCCCAAGCCGGCGTCACCGTCGTCGCCGCCGCCTTGTCCCGGTCCGACGACGCTTACGCCGACGAGATCGCCGCCGTGCTCGGTGCCGGCGTGACGTTCGGCATCCTCCTTCCTTATTCTCGCCAGCACGAATACGAGGCGGACCGGCTCGGCATCGACTTCATGATCGGCGGCGACTACGCCGCGCCGGAGGCGCTCCGCTTCTGGGAGGCGATGGCGCGGCATGCTGGCCGCCGAAGGCTTCCGGAGTTCATGAGCACGCACCCGCTGGACGCGAATCGGGTCGCCGCCATGCGCCGCCACCTTGCCGCTCGCGGCGTGGTCTGACGAAGGCGGGGCCGGACGCGCGATTGGCAATCCGGCGCCGGCACGGTCCCGCAGCAAGCGTCATGTCGCTCGTCGGGGAACCGTTTCCCCGAGCATGGGGCAGGCGCGACGCTCAAGGGCCGTTTTCAGCGCCTCCCCCCTTGGGTTGCAACGGTTTTCGGGAAGCTGTGGGCGTATCCGGGAAGGGGAAAGGCGGACACCGCGCGCCCCGAAACCCGGATGCTCAAGGTCGCCATCGGGATCGTCGTTGCCAATACCGGCCTCACTGTCGCGCTCACCAAGCTGCTTCCGTGGGCCCGCGCCATGACTGCATTCGAGACAGCCAGCCTCATCATTGCCGGCGCCAACGCCACAGCCACCACCATTTGCCTTGAAGCGGCCGCGTCCGGCCTGGCCCGCCCGGACGGGAGGAGCCGGCCGCGCCGGTGCCGCGTGATCGTCTCGTTCAGCGCCGACAGGGCGCTCCAACAGCCTCGATGCCCCGGCCTCGAAGCGGCCGCGCCGTCGGTCCCGTTGCGGTATCGCGAGTCGGTTTGCCGCTACCGCAACGGGTTGGCGACGCCGGCGTTCACCGCCCGACGGAGCGCGCACAGCTGCGCGTCCGCGTCTTCGTCAAGCGCCTCGCCGTGGTTGTGGCAGCGGCCCCCTGCCCGCCAGTGCACTTACGCCGAATCCGGGGTGTCGCCTTCGCGCATGTTGCGGCACAGCCGGTCTTGCACCTGCACCATCCGGGTGGCCGGCCGCGCGGGCGCTTCCAGCCCGTCCGGGTCGCCCGCCGGCAATCCCAACCGCAGGTATTCCGCGAGCGCCCAAGTCGCGTCCTCGTCCCGGTCGGCGCTCATACCCCTTACCTTCGCAAATTGTCGCATGAGGCCGTGCATCTCCGAAAGGGAACTGGTGGAGCCAGGGGGAGTCGAACCCCCGACCTCTTGAATGCCATTCAAGCGCTCTCCCGACTGAGCTATGGCCCCCCAGGGACGGGCCGCGGCGGGCGGCCACGAGCCGAACCCTAGGCGCTCCGGCAGGCGCGACGCAAGGCCGCAATGACCACCGCCCGGGTATGCTGCGGCGCCCGCGCGCCAAGGCTTCGCGCGAACCGAGGCAAGTGAAACGGCCGAAAATGCCGACGACGGCCGGTCAGGAGGCTGCCGTCTCCATGCGGTCCATCGCCCCGCCGCCGCGCCCGCCGTCGTCGCGGTCCGATGCGCCCTCCGCCGGACACCGCGCCTGCGGCGGCGGGCCTCGCCGCATCCGGGGCGCGCGGGCACCGCGCGGCGCAAGTCGTAGAACGTCACACCGCCGCCCGGACAGCCGTGCCTGGCGCTCCATTTCCGCTCCGCCACGCGCATTTCTCTCCGCTTCCCGAGGCCGGCGCGCGGGCGAGTGCCATGTTTGCGGCCGCTCGCCAAACCCGGAGTCGCGTCGCTTGACGCGGCCGGGCGCCGTGCTAAAGACGGCGCGTGCCCGACCCCTCGCCCATGCCGGACGCGCGCGGTGCGAACCGCGCCGAGGAGCCTGAGCCGCGTCCTCTGATCTCGTCCGCGGCGGGGCCGTTGAGAGGGGCCTGCGCCGTTCCCGGCGACAAGTCGATCTCGCATCGCGCCTTGATGCTGGGCGCCCTCGCCGTCGGCGAAACGCGCGTTCGCGGCTTGCTGGAGAGCGCCGACGTCGCGGCGACGGCGGCTGCGCTGCGCGCCCTCGGCGCCGCCATCGAGCCGACCGGCGACGGCAGCTGGCATATTCACGGCGTCGGCGTCGGCGGGCTGGCCGAGCCGGAGGGCGAACTCGATCTGGGCAACGCCGGAACGGCGGCGCGCCTGCTGGCCGGCCTGTGCGCGAGCCACCCGTTCACGACCTTCATGACCGGCGACCGCTCGCTCCGGCGCCGCCCGATGGGCCGGGTCGTCGCGCCGCTGGAACGGATGGGCGCGCGCTTCGTCTCCCGCGCCGGCGGGCGGTTGCCGCTCGCGGTCATCGGCGCCGAGGAGCCGCTGCCCATCGACTACCGGCTCCCGGTGCCGTCGGCGCAGGTGAAATCCGCGGTGCTGCTCGCCGGCCTCAACGCGCCGGGAGAGACCCGCGTCGTCGAACCCGTGCCCAGCCGCGACCACACCGAACGTCTGCTGCGCCGCTTCGGCGCGCGGGTCGGCACGGCGGCGGAGGCGGACGGGAGCGTCGCCGTCCGGGTTGCCGGTCATCCCGAGCTCGCGCCTTGCACGTTCACCGTCCCGGGCGATTTCAGCGCCGCGGCCTTCCCGCTCGTCGCGGCGTTGATCGTGCCGGGTTCCGACCTCGTCGTCCGCGGCGTCGGCGTCAATCCGGGCCGGACCGGCCTGCTCGAGACTCTGCGAGAGATGGGGGCCGCGATCGAGATCGGGCCGGTGCGCGAACGGGCGGGCGAGCCGGTCGCCGACATCGCGGCGCGCGCCGGGCCGCTCCGCGCGGTCCGCGTGCCGGCCGCGAGGGCGGTGACCATGATCGACGAGTACCCGGTTCTGAGCGTCGCCGCCGCCTGCGCCGGGGGCATGACCCGGCTCGACGGCCTCGCCGAGCTCCGGGTCAAGGAAAGCGACCGGCTGGGCGCGCTCGCGGCGGGCCTGCGCGCCGTCGGGGTGGAGGTCGCGACGCGCGCCGACGGCCTCGACATCGCGGGTCGCGGCGGGCCGCCGCCCGGCGGCGCCACGGTGGCGAGCGAGCGGGATCACCGCATCGCCATGGCCTTCCTTACGCTCGGTATGGCGAGCGCGAAGCCGGTGGGCATCGACGACGGGGCGATGATCGGAACCAGTTACCCGGATTTCATCGCGGCCATGAACCGGCTGGGAGCGTCGATTGCCGCGGGCTGAAGGCCGCCCGCCGGTGATCGCGCTCGACGGGCCGGCCGCGTCGGGCAAGGGAACGCTGGCGCGGCGCCTCGCGAAGCATTACGGGCTGCGGCACCTGGATACCGGCGCGCTCTATCGCGCCGTGGCGCTCCGGCTGTTGCGCAGCGGCGGCGACCCGGCCGTGGCCGCCCAGGCGGCGGACGCGGCGCAGGCCCTCACCGATGCGGACCTCGCGGAGCCGGCGCTTCGCGACGAGGCGGTGGGGGCGGCAGCCTCAGTCGTGGCCGCCCATGGTGCCGTCCGCCGCGCGCTGCTCGGCTACCAGCGCGCCTTCGCCCGGCGGCCGCCCGGCGCCGTGCTCGATGGGCGCGACATCGGGACCGTCGTCTGCCCCGACGCGCCGATCAAGATATATCTGGAGGCCGCCGCCGAGGCACGCGCCGCCCGCCGTCTTCGCGAGTTGCGGTCGCGCGGAGCCGCGGGTATAGAATCCCGCGTTTTGGATGAAATGACGGCCCGTGACGCCCGCGATCGCCGGCGCGACATTGCGCCGCTGAGGCTGGCGGAAGATGCCTGCCGGATCGACACCACAGCCCTCGGCCCCGACGAGGTGTTCGAGCAGGCGGTGGCGATCGTCGGTCCGCGCCTTCCCGCCGGCTAGGAGCGGGCGCGCCGGCGCGAGCGCCCGCCGCTCGTCTTGGAGAACAGATGACAGCAGAAACCGCGCAAGCGACCGAAACCGCCTCGTCGAAGGAGTCCTTCGCCGAGATGCTCGATGCGTTCCTGGGCGACACTCCGAAGTTCGAAGGGGGCGTCGTCAAGGGTACCGTTCTCGCGATCGAGAACGAAGCCGCCCTGATCGACGTGGGGCTCAAGGTCGAGGGGCGCGTGCCGCTCAAGGAGTTCTCGGCGCCGGGACAGCCGGCGGAGGTCAAGGTCGGCGACGAGGTCGAGGTCTATATCGAGCGCTTCGAGACGGCGCGCGGCGAAGCCTCACTCAGCCGGGAGCGCGCCCGGCGCGAGGAGGCGTGGGAGAAGCTCGAACAGGCCTACAAGAAGGGCGAGCGCGTCACCGGCGTCATCTTCGGCCGGGTCAAGGGCGGCTTCACGGTCGATCTCGACGGCGCCGTGGCGTTCCTGCCCGGCAGCCAGGTCGATATCCGGCCGGTCCGCGACATCGTGCCGCTGGTGGGCACCGACCAGCCCTTCCAGATCCTCAAGATGGACCGCCGGCGCGGCAATATCGTGGTCTCGCGCCGGGCCGTGCTCGAGGATACCCGCGCCGAGCAGCGCAACGAGCTGATCGCGAACCTGCACGAAGGGCAGGTGCTCGAAGGCGTGGTCAAGAACATCACCGACTACGGCGCCTTCGTCGATCTGGGCGGCGTCGACGGCTTGCTGCATGTCACCGACATCTCGTGGCGCCGGGTCAACCACCCGTCCGATTCCCTCCAGATCGGCCAGACGGTCAACGTCCAGGTCATCCGCTTCAATCCGGAAACGCAGCGCATCTCGCTCGGCATGAAGCAACTCGAGGCCGACCCGTGGGAAGGCGTGGAGGCGAAGTACCCGGTGAGCGCCAAGTTCGTCGGGCGGGTGACCAACATCACCGACTACGGCGCCTTCGTCGAGCTCGAGCCGGGGGTCGAAGGGCTGGTCCACGTTTCCGAAATGAGCTGGACCAAGAAGAACGTCCATCCGGGAAAGATCATCTCGACCAGCCAGGAGGTGGAGGTGATGGTGCTCGACGTTGATCCCGAGAAGCGGCGCGTCAGCCTGGGCCTGAAGCAATGCCTCGACAATCCGTGGATCGTCTTCGCCGAGGCCCATCCGGAGGGCGCGGTCGTCGAGGGTGAGGTCAAGAACATCACCGAGTTCGGCCTGTTCGTGGAATTGCCCGGCGAAATCTACGGCATGGCCCATCTCTCCGACCTGGATTGGGTCTCCTCGGGCGAGCAGGCCCTGGAGCGGTTCAAGAAGGGCGACCGGGTGACGGTCAAGGTGCTGAGCGTCGACGTGGAGAAGGAGCGCATCGGGCTCGGCCTGAAACAGCTCGACGACGACCCCTTCCACAGGGCCGAGGCGCGCCGCGGCGAGGCGGTGACGTGTACCGTCACGGCGGTGCACGAGCACGGCATCGAGGTCGAGATATTCGATTCGCTGCCCGGCGAGATCAGGCGTTCGGACCTTGCCCGGGACCGCGAGGAGCAGCGCCCCTCGCGCTTCGCGCCGGGCGACAAGGTGGATGCGAAGCTGGTCAAGATCGACCGCGCCGGCCGGCGCATCGCGCTCTCGGTCAAGGCGCTCGAAGTGCAGGAAGAGAAGAAGGCGATGGAGGAATACGGCTCCACCGACAGCGGCGCGAGCCTCGGCGACATCCTCGGCGCGGCGCTCGACCGAAAGACCCAGGAGGACGCCGCCCGCGCGGCTCCGGCGGATGCGGAGGCCGCGGACGCGGGCGAACCCCCCGGCGGGGCGGAGGAGCCGGAGGAGCGGAAGCCGGAGGACTGACCGGGCGTCGGGGCCGCTCCGGCGGGCGGGCCGGTGAGCCTCGATCCTGACCGGTTGCTGGATCGCCGCCGCCTCAAGCGCGGCATCGCCGTCTGGCGGGCCCTGGCCGTCGCCGCGCTGGCGGCGCTTGCCCTGGGCGCCGCCGCGGTCTTCCTCCCCGACGACGGCGGGGAGCGCGTCGCGCGGCTCTGGATCACCGGGCTGATCGTGGACGATCCGGAGCGTGACGAGATCATTGCCGCGTTGCGGGACGACGAAGCGGTCAAGGCCGTGGTCATGCGGCTCGATTCCGCCGGCGGCACGGCGGTCGGCGGGGAGGCGCTCCATCTGAGTCTGCGGTCCCTGGCAGAAGCCAAGCCGGTGGTCGCCGTCCTGGGGACGACGGCGACCTCGGCGGCGTACATGGTGGCCCTCGCCGCGGACCGGATATTGGCCCGCGAGGCGTCGCTGACGGGTTCGATCGGCGTCCTGTTCCAGACCGCCGAGTTCACCGCCTTGCTGGAGGAAATCGGCGTCCGCGCGGAGGCGATCCGAAGCGGCCCCCTCAAGGGGAAACCGGCGCCGTTCGAACGGCTGGACGAGGGCACGCGCCAAGCCGTGACGGGCGTGGTGGCCGACATCCACGAATATTTCCTGCGCCTCGTGATGGAGCGCCGCGCGTTCGACCGGGAGACGGCGCTGGCGCTGGCCGACGGGCGGGTCTTCACCGGCAATCAGGCGGTCGAAGCCGGCCTGGTCGATGCCATCGGCGGCGAGGACGAGGCCCGTGCGTGGCTGGCGCGGGCCCGCGGCGTGCCGGAGACCCTTCCGGCGGACGACGTGGGCCTGCGCGACGAGGGCGGCCTGCTCGGCCTGCTCGGCGCGGCGCTCGAGCGTTTCCCGCCGGTGCGGCGGCTCGCCCTTGACGGTCTGATCGCCGTTTGGCACCCTGATCCGGCGGATTGAAAGGCGGCGTCCTCGACCGGACGAGCGGCCGGGCGGAGAGACCACGGGCGGCGGATCGGGTGACATGACCAAATCCGAACTCGTGCGGCGGCTCGTGGGGCGGTTTCCCGACCCGCATCTCTGTCACCGCGACTTCGAGCGCGTGGTGAAGACGGTCTTCGGCGAGATCGGCGATGCGCTGGCGCGCGGCGACCGCGTGGAGCTGCGCGGCTTCGGCGCGTTTTCCGTCCGCGCGCGGGCGGCCCGGGTCGGGCGCAATCCGCGCACCGGCGCGGCCGTCCAGGTGACGGAGAAGTTCCTGCCCTTCTTCAAAACCGGTAAGGAGTTGCGCGAGCGCCTGAACCGGACGTGAGCCGCACGGCTCCACGCGCCGACGGCGGCGTCCGAGCCCTTCCGTCGGCGGAGCGCACGGAGCGCCGGGAAGAGCCATGAAACTGCTCGCCTGGGCGATCGCCGCGGCGGTCGCGGTCGTCGTCATCGCCTTCGCGGTTGCCAACCGGGGCGCCGTGCCGATCAGCGTCGAGCCGCTTCCTTACGTTCTGGAAGTCCCGGTCTGGGTGCTTTCGGTCGGTGCGCTCGCGGTCGGCTTTCTGGCCGGCGCGCTGGTGCGCTGGCTGCTGGACCTCAAATGGCACCGCGCCGCGCGACGGAGCCGGCGCCGGGCGCGGGCGCTGGAGCGGGAACTGGCCGTGGCCCGCGAGCGGCTCGACGCGGCGCGGCGGGGCCGCGGGGCCGCGGCATTGGCGCCGAAGGACGCCGCATAGGAAGGCGCCGACGTGGAGCGCCTGTTCTGCGCGATCGACACCGGCGATCCTGCCGCCGCGCGGGCCCTGGCGAAGAGCTTGGCCGGCGTGGTCGGCGGCGTGAAGCCCGGCGCGGCGTTCGTGGTCGAGAACGCCTCGGCGGAGTCGCGGCGGTCGCGGAGGCCGGCGGCGAACCGCGGCTGCGAATCGTCGCGGCGCCGCCGCCGACGGACAGGGAGGACGAAGAGGCGGCCGCGCGCGGCATGGCCGGAAGCGCCGGCGGACCGGGCGTTCCGGCTCGCCGATCTGGCGCGGCGCTGCGGCCTGAACGGCGCCTGGACCTCCGCTCGCGACCCGGCCGCCCTGCGGGCGCGTCTCGGCCCCGATTTCCTGCTCGTCGCGCCGGGCGTCCGCCCCGTCTGGGCCAGGACCGGCGACCGGACGCACATCGTGACGCCGGGGGACGCGCTGCGTCGGGGCGCCGACTATCCGGTCGTCGGCCGGCCGATCACCCAGGCCGACGATCCGCGCGCCGCCGCCGCGCGAATTGCCGAAGAAATGGCCGCGGCGATCGGGTAGGCTCGCCCGCCATGGCGATCGCGGTGAAGACCTGCGGATTGAGCGACCGAGGCGCCGTCGACGCGGCGCTGGCGGGCGGCGCGCGCTATCTGGGGTTCGTGTTCTTCCCGCCCTCTCCCCGCGCCGTTTCGCCCCATCGCGCCGCGGCGCTCGCCGCCGACAGGCCCGCGGGCACCGCCACCGTGGGAGTCGTCGTCGACCCCGACGATGCGTTTCTCGACGGCGTTCTTTCCGCCCTGCGGCCCGATTACCTCCAGCTCCACGGAGACGAGAGCCCGGCGCGGGCCGGCGCCATCCGGGCCCGCACCGGTTGCGGGATCATCAAGGCGATCAAGGTCTCCTCGGCCGCCGACATCGCCGGCGCGGCCGCCTACCGCGATTGCGCCGACCTCATGCTGTTCGACGCCGCGCCGCCGGCCGACGCCACCCGTCCGGGCGGCAACGCGCGCGCCTTCGACTGGCGGCTGTTCGAGCGGGCCCCGCCGGTCGCGACGGGCTGGCTGCTCTCCGGCGGGCTGACCGCCGAGAACGTGGGCGAGGCGGTCTGCGCCAGCGGCGCCCGCGCGGTCGACGTCTCCTCCGGGATCGAAACCGCACCCGGCCGCAAGGACCCTGCCAGGATCGGCGCCTTTCTCGCCGCGGCCGCGGCCGCCCCATGACCGGCGCGGCCGCCGACGCGCCGGGGAGCTATCGGGCCGGCCCCGACGAAGAGGGTCGTTTCGGCATTTTCGGCGGTCGCTACGTCGCCGAGACGCTGATGCCGCTGATCCTCGATCTTGAAGCGGCCTACGACGCGGCGAAGGCCGATCCGCGCTTCGTCGAGGAGTTCGCCCGCTGGCTCGCCCATTACGTCGGCCGCCCGAGCCCGCTCTACCGCGCGGAGCGGCTCGGCGCGCATCTCGGCGGCGCGCGAATCTATTTCAAGCGGGACGAGCTGAACCACACCGGCGCGCACAAGATCAACAACTGCATCGGCCAGATATTGCTGGCGCGCCGCATGAGGAAGACCCGGATCATCGCCGAAACCGGCGCCGGCCAGCACGGCGTCGCCACGGCGACCGTCTGCGCGCTCTTCGGCCTCCCCTGCACCGTTTATATGGGGGAGACGGACGTCGTCCGGCAGAAACCCAACGTCTTCCGCATGAAGCTGCTCGGCGCCGAAGTGATCCCCGTGACCTCCGGCGCGCGGACGTTGAAGGACGCCATGAACGAGGCGCTGCGCGACTGGGTGACCAACGTGGAGACGACGTTCTACCTGATCGGCACCGTCGCCGGGCCTCACCCGTATCCGGCCATGGTGCGGGACTTCCAGTCGGTCATCGGCCGCGAGACGCGCGAACAGATGACGGCGGCGGAGGGCCGCCCCCCGGACACGCTCGTCGCCTGCATCGGCGGCGGCTCGAACGCGATCGGCCTGTTCCATCCCTTCCTCGACGACGACGTGCGGATGGTCGGCGTCGAAGCCGCCGGCCTCGGCCTCGCCAGCGGGCGGCACGCCGCCTCGCTCTCGGCCGGCCGGCCCGGCGTGCTCCACGGCAACCGGACCTACCTCCTCCAGGACGAGCACGGCCAGATCGACGAGGCGCATTCGATCTCGGCGGGTCTCGACTATCCCGGGGTCGGGCCGGAACACGCTTGGCTGCGCGAAGCGGGACGGGTCGATTACGTGTCGGTCACCGACGACGAGGCGCTGGAGGCGTTCCATCTGTGCGCGCGGCTCGAGGGCATCATCCCCGCCCTCGAACCGGCCCACGCCCTCGCCCAGGTGGTCAAGATGGCGCCGGACCTGCCAGCGGAGCATCTCCTCGTCATGAACATGTGCGGGCGCGGCGACAAGGACATCTTCACCGTCGCCGGCGCGGCCGGGGCGGACCTGTGAGCGGGCGCATCGAGCGGCGCTTCGCGGCGCTCGCCGAGGAAGGCCGCGCCGGCCTCGTGACCTTCACGATGATGGGCGACCCGGACATCGAGACCTCCTTCGCCATTCTCGAAGGGCTCGCGGGCGCCGGCGCCGACGTCGTCGAGATCGGCTCGCCCTTCACCGATCCGATGGCCGACGGTCCGGTGATCCAGGCCGCCGGCCAGCGCGCGCTGGCGGCCGGGATCACCCTCGGCGGGACGCTCGCTCTGGCGCGGCGCTTCCGCGAGAAGGACGACGCCACGCCGCTGGTGCTCATGGGCTACTACAACCCGATCTACGTCTACGGGGTCGAGCGCTTCCTCGCCGACGCGCGCGCGTCGGGGCTCGACGGGATGATCGTCGTGGACCTGCCGCCGGAGGAAGATTCCGAACTCTGCCTGCCGGCGCGGGACGCCGGGCTTTCGTTCATCCGGCTGACGGCGCCGACCACCGACGAGGCCCGGTTGCCGGCCGTCCTGGCCAACGCCGGCGGCTTCGTCTACCACATCGCGATCACCGGGATCACCGGCGCCGAGGGCGCGGCCGGGGCGGAAACGCGCGCCGCGGTCGCGCGACTCAGGCGCCACACCGATCTGCCCATAGCCGTGGGCTTCGGCATCAAGACTCCGGCGCAAGCGGCCGCGGTCGCCCGGGCGGCCGACGCCGCGGTCGTCGGCTCGGCGCTGGTCGGCGCGATCGCGCGGGGGCTGGACGAGTCCGGCGCCGCGACTCCCGCCTGCCGGGAAAACGCGCGCGCGCTGGTGCGGGCGCTCGCCGCCGGCGTCCGCCGGGCGCGGAAGGAGGATGCCCCGTGAGTTGGCTCGATCGTTTCGCGCGCCCCAAGGTGAGCGGGCTCTTCCGCAAGCACGACATCCCGCACGATCTGTGGAAGAAGTGCGAGAAGTGCGAGCAGATGATTTTTCACCGCGAGCTGGAGAACAACCTCCGGGTCTGTCCGCGCTGCGATCATCACATGCGGCTCGGCGCCGACCGGCGGCTCGCGCTCCTGTTCGACGACGACGGCTACGAGACCGTCGCGTTGCCCAAGGTCGCCGACGACCCGCTGCGGTTCCGCGACCGCAGACGTTACGCGGACCGCCTGCGCGCGGCGCGCGGCGCCACCGGACACGACGACGCGATCGTGGTCGCCCACGGCCCGCTCGGCGGCGCGCCGGTCGTGATCGCGGCGTTCGACTTCGGCTTTCTCGGGGGTTCGATGGGCACCGCCGTGGGCGAAAGCCTGATCGCCGCCGCGCGCCTGGCCGAGCGGCGGCGGGCGCCCCTGATCGTCGTCCCGTCGTCGGGCGGCGCCCGTATGCAGGAGGGCGTGCTCTCGCTGGTGCAGATGGCGCGCACGACGATCGCCGTGGGCGCGCTGAAGGAGGCGGGGCTGCCCTATATCGTGCTGCTCACGAATCCGACGACCGGCGGGGTGACGGCCTCCTTCGCCATGCTCGGCGACGTCGCGCTCGCCGAGCCCGGCGCGGTGATCGGCTTCGCCGGCCCGCGCGTGATCGAGGAGACCATCCGCGAGACCCTGCCGGAGGGCTTCCAGCGCGCCGAGTATCTGCGCGACCACGGCATGGTCGATATGGTGGTCCACCGCCACAAGCTGCACGAGACCTTGAGCGGCTTGCTCGCCCTCCTGCGCAACAAGGAGCCGCCGGCGGAGGCCGCCGCGCCGCCGGCGGCGCTCGACATCCCGCAGCCCGTGGGCGAAGCGGCGCCCGCGCCCGCCGACTGACGTCGGCCGACGCCGGCGTCGCCCGCCCCGCCCATGCCGCCCGTTTCCGCCCCCGGCGGACCGCCGCCCGCGCGGGCGCGGGGCGAGAGCGACGCGATTCTCGCGCGCCTCCTCGCGCTCCACCCCAAGGCCATCGACCTTTCGCTCGCGCGCATGTGGCGCCTGCTCGCGGCGCTCGGCCATCCGGAACGCGCCATGCCGCCGGTCATCCACGTCGCCGGGACCAACGGCAAGGGCAGCGTCGTCGCCTATCTCGAAGCGGCGCTGCGCGCGGCGGGCTACCGGGTGAACGCCTACGTGTCTCCGCATCTGATCCGCTTCGCCGAACGGATCAGGCTGGACGGCGCGCCGATCGACGAAGCGGCGCTGGCCGAAAGCCTCGCCCATTGCGAGGCCGTGAACGCCGGCGCCCCGATCACCTTCTTCGAGATCACCACGGCGGCGGCGTTCCACGTCTTCCGGCGGGCGCGCGCGGACGCGCTGCTGCTCGAAGTCGGCCTCGGCGGGCGGCTCGACGCGACCAACGTGATCGCGCGCCCGGCGCTCACCGCGATCACGCCGGTCTCGATCGACCACACGCACCATCTGGGCGAGACGCTGGCGCTCATCGCGGCGGAGAAGGCCGGCATCCTCAAGCCCGGCGTGACCGCCGTCGTCGGGCGCCAGGAGCGGGCGGCGGCCGACGCGATCGAAAGGGTCGCCCGCACGGTCGGCGCGCCGCTCGCGCGGGCTGATCGCGAATGGTCGTTCGAGCGGGCCGGCGATGCCTTGCGCGTGCGGGACGGGCGCGGGGCCGCCCTCTATCCCCTGCCCGCTCTCGCCGGCGCGCACCAGGTCGAGAACGCGGCGCTCGCCGTGGCCTGCGCCCGCGCCCTGCCGGGGTTCGACGTCTCACGCGCCGCCCTGGCCCGGGGGCTGCGGGAAGCGCGCTGGCCGGGCCGGTTGCAGGAAATCCGCTGGCCCGGCCTCCCCGATGGTTGGGCGTTCTGGATCGACGGCGGGCACAACGAGGCCGCCGGGCGGGCCCTCGGTCGCGTGGCGGCGGGCTGGACCGACCGGCCGCTCGACCTCGTGGTGGGGATGCTCGACACCAAGCCGCCGGCCGATTTCCTCCGTCCGCTCGCCCCTTTCGCGCGCCGGCTCCGCGCCGTGCCCGTTCCGGGCCAAGCCGCCGGCGCGGCGGCGGAAGACATCCGCGCCGCCGCACGCTCCCTCGGCATCGCCGCCGAGGCGGCCGGCGGCGTGGACGAGGCCGTCCGGCATCTCGCGGCGGGCGCGGAGCCGCCCGGACGCATCCTGGCGTGCGGGTCGCTCCACCTGGTTGGCGGGGTGTTGGCCGCGGCCGGCCTTCCGGCCGCCTGAGCGCCGCCCGGGCGCCGCGAAGGGGTCAGAGCGCGCCGCGCACCCACTCGGCGAGCTTGGCCTTGGGCATGGCGCCCACCTTGGTCGCCGCGACCTCGCCGTCCTTGAAGAGGATCAGGGTCGGAATCCCGCGCACGCCGTATTTCGCCGGCGTCGAGGGGTTGCTGTCCACATCCACCTTCGCCACCGACAGCGCGCCGCTCATCTCACCGGCGAGCGCCTCGATATGGGGCGCGATCGCCTTGCAGGGCCCGCACCACTCGGCCCAGAAGTCGACCAGGACCGGCCCCTCGGCCTTGAGGACCTTGTCCTCGAACTCCGCATCGGTGACCTGGGTGACGCTCATCCCATTCCTCCCCGTGAACGCGCCCCGGAATGTAGGCGCGCCCGCCGGGCCGGTCAACGCGCTCCGCCGGGGAGAGGCGGAAGTCGTGGCGAATATGGCGCGGTCGGGCCCGGTGCCGCTGCGGTCGGCGGCTGTCCTTGATTTTCGGGCGGGCGGCTTCCATGATGGTCTCCGAGCAGCGTCGGCCGGGGCGGCCCTGCCGAACTTCCGCAACCGCGACCTCAGGGAGGAGGCCCATGTTCAGCGTACCCAGAAAGGCTCTCTACAAGCCGGTCAGCCGCCGCAGGTTCCTCGAGCTCGGCGGCGGCGTGGCGACCGCCCTCGGCGTGGGCGCGCTGGCGGTCGGCATGAACTCGCTGATCACGCGCCGGCCGGTCTACGCCTCGTCGTCGGAGACCGCCAAGTGGCGCCAGTACGAGGGCTCGAAGCTCGTCTTCATGTCGGAGAACACGCCGCCATCCTTCGCCATTCGAGACAACATCGCGGCGTTCTACGAGCTCACCGGCATCGAGGTCGAGATTCTGACCGACGGCTTGCCGACGGTGCAGCAGAAGGTCGGCATCGACCTGAGAAGCGGCCAGGGCGACTACCAGCTGAACTACGTGCAGGACAAGCCGATCGGCTCGCCGTTCGCCGATTTCTACGCCGATCTCAACCAATTCACCGTGGACGACACGCTGCCCCTCGACCCCCAGGGCTACGGCGACGAGGTCTGGTTCGAGAACTACCTGGATGCCTGCGGCGTCTATTACGAGCGCGGCCCGATCCGCGCCTTCCCTTACGACTGCGCGGTCTCGTGCACGTTCTACCGGCAGGACCTGTTCGAGAAACTCACCAAGGACTTCGAGGCGGATTACGGCTACCGGCTCGAATTCACCGACGAGACGACCTATAGGAACATGGTCGACATCGTCGCGTTCTTCCGGAAGATGCACGAGCGCGACGCATCGATCCCCTACGGCTACGCGCAGCACCACGGCTCCTTCGGCTGGACGACGCAGCTCGACATCCAGCGCCACATGTACGCACAGAACCAGTGGCTCGACTTCGCGGTCGACGACACCCTGGGGTCGAAGAACCCGGGCCCGACGAATTGGGGCGACGCGCAGTCGGTGAAGGCGATGGAAGGCTACAAGGCGCTGGCCGACGTCTCCCACCCGGACAACCTGACGAACGGCACGCTGGAACTGAACACCGTCTACGCGGCGGGCGGGATCGCGATGCAGATCCAGTACCACGAGTTCGCGGCTTCCGTGGAGGATCCGGAGCAGTCGGTCGCCGCGGGCGGCAGGACGGCTTACGCGATGGGGCCGAAGGGAGACCCGGCCTGGAACACGGGCGGCGGTGCCAACGTCGTCAACGCCACCAATTGCGGCATCGGCGGGATCGGCATCAACGGAAGCGCGCCGATGGACCTTCAGCGGGCGGCGTTCATCTTCGCGAGCTGGGCGTGCAGCCACGACACGCAGCTGATGGTGCTGCGCGGCGTCGGCGGCACCCCGACGCGGAAGTCGGTGCTCGACGTGCCGGAGGTCAAGGAAGCGCGCAACCGGCCGACCACGATGCCGAACGCGCTGACCTTCGAGGCCGTGTACGACAAGGGCATTCGCTCGCCCAACATGGTGCTGGGCCCCAAGCTGCCGAAATCGAACGAGTACCACGAGATCGTCCGCGTCGGCACGCAGCAGTGCATCTCGGGCGAGCTCTCCGCCCAGGAGGCGTGCGAGTCCATCCGCGACGAGTTGAACGCCATCCACGATCTCTGATCGGTTCGGCCCTCCCGGCGCCGGGGCGCAGGCGCGCCCGGCGTCCGGGAGCGGGCGGGACGGCACGGAGACCGTGCGCATGACGGTTCTGGCCTCGGACGCCGCCGCGGGGGAGGCCGCGCGCGGCGTGCGCCGCGTCGCCCGGGCGCCGGTGCGCTTCAACCGCCGCCCGCCGCAGTTCTACCTGCTGTGGCTGATGCTGCCGGCGATTCTCCTGCTGGCGGCGATCTCGCTCTACCCCTTCGGGTGGCTGATCTACATGACGCTGCACGAGGTGCAGCTCGCGCCCGGCAAGCCGGACGTCTGGGCCGGCATCGACAATTTCACGCGGCTCGCGAGCGACAAGAAGTTCGCCCGCGGCTGGCTGACGCTCTTCAAGTACAGCGCGCTCTGCCTCTCGATCGAGATCGGCCTGGGCGTGCTGGTCGCCGTCATCCTCAACAACAGCCGCCTGGAGAAGGTCCTGGTCACCATCTTCCTGATGCCGATGATGATGGCCCCGGTGATTGCCGGATTCCTCTACATGTTCCTCTACAACGGGACCTTCGGCTGGTATTTCTGGCTGTTGCAGAGCCTGGGCCTGCTCGAGGGCGGGTCGATCCTCGGCAACAGGTTCTGGGCGATGTTCGCGGTCGTCGCCACCGACGTGTGGCAGTGGACCCCACTCATCGCGCTGATCACGCTGGCGGGGCTCAAGCGCGTGCCGCAGGACCAGCTCGAGGCCCACATGGTGGACGGCGCCGGCCCGGTGCGGAATTTCTTCAGCGTGGCGCTGCCCAACCTCTACCCCTTCCTGCTGATCGCGATCCTGCTCCGCTTCATGGATAATTTCCGCTTCATCGACACGATCCTGATCATGACCGGCGGCGGCCCCGCCAACGCCACCAAGATCCTGCCGACCTACCTGTTCGACGTGTCGTTCAAGTTCTTCGAGCTCGGGCGCGGCGCGGCGATCGCCTTCACCCTTCTGCTGCTGACGATCCTCCTCGGCCTCGTGCTCACCAAGGTGTTCGAGGACCCGACGCGCAAGCTCAAGACGAGCGGCGAGGAGTAGGGCATGGCCTCGCGCGAGATCGTCCGCTACCGCTCGCCGGCGCGCACCGCCGTCCAGGTGCTCACGGCGGCCTTTCTCGTCGTCTTCTTCGTCTGGACCGTGCTGCCGCTGTTCATCATGGTCGTCTCGTCCTTCAAGGACCTGCTGGATGCGTTCCAGGTCCCGGCCGTCGGCGACTGGGGCGGGGTCGGCGTGATGTTCGACTTCGCGCCGACCGGCCAGCACTACGTGGAGCTGTTCACCGAGAAGCACTTCGGCACCTATCTGCGCAACAGCGTGATCGCCTCGCTGGGCTCGGCCGCCGTCTCGGTCTCGCTCGGCGCGATGGCCGCCTACGCCTTGTCGCGGGCCGAGTTCCGCGGCAAGCGCGACCTCCTGTTCTGGATCATCTCGACGCGCATGGCCCCGGTCGTGGCGGTCATGGTACCGCTCTACGTGATCTTCCGCTCGTCGGGGCTGGTCGGCACCCTGCCCGGCCTGATCCTCGCCTACACAACCTTCAACCTGCCCTTCGCGATCTGGATCCTGAAGGGCTTCTTCGACAACGTGCCCTACGCGATCGAGGAGGCGGCGCAGTGTGATGGTTGCACCCGCTGGCAGGCGTTCCGGCTGATCGTCCCGCTGGTGGCGCCCGGGATCGGTGCTTTCATCGTGCTCTGCGTCCTGTTCGGCTGGAACGACTTCCTGTTCGCGTCGATCATCGGCTCGGGCGGGGCCAAGACCCTGCCGGTGGCGACCGCCGAGCTGGTCCAGCCGGTCAAGATCCAATGGGGGATGATCATGGCGGCGGGCGTGGTCACCGCGGCGCCCATGATGTTCCTGGGCCTGCTGATCCGCCGCTACCTGGTCGCCGGGCTCACCATGGGCGCGGTGCGGGAATAGGCCGGGGAGAGTGGCGATGGCTGCGGTTTCGATCGCCGACGTGTGGAAATACTACGGCAAGACGGTCGCCGTGAAGGAGCTCAATCTCGACATCAGGAACAACGAGTTCATGTGCATCCTGGGGCCGTCGGGCTGCGGCAAGTCGTCGACCCTGCGGATGCTCGCCGGCCTCGAGTTCATCTCCTCGGGCGACGTCTTCTTCGACGACGTGCGGGTGAACGACCTGCCGCCGCGCGACCGCGACATCGCCATGGTGTTTGAGAACTACGCGCTCTACCCCCACAAGACCGTCTTCGAGAACATGGCCAACCCGCTCAAGCTGCGGAAGGTCCCGAGGGAGGAGATCGGGAAGCGGGTGCGCTGGGCGGCCGAGATGCTCGAGATCGGCGACCTGCTCAAGCGCAAGCCGGTGGAGCTGAGCGGCGGCCAGAAGCAGCGCACGGCGATCGGCCGGGCGATCGTGCGCGAGCCGAAGGTGTTCCTGTTCGACGAGCCGATCGCCCACCTCGACGCGAAGCTGCGCTCCCACATGCGGGGCGAGTTGAAGCATCTCCAGCGCCGCCTTGAGACCACCACCGTCTACGTCACCCACGACCAGCTCGAGGGGATGTCGATGGCGGACCGGATCGCGGTCATGCATGAGGGCGTCCTCCAGCAGCTCGGCACGCCCGGCGAGATCTACAACCACCCCGAGAACGAATTCGTGGCGGGATTCGTCGGCGAGCCGCCGATGAACTTGCTCGATTGCACCCTGGAGGGAACGGACGCCGGGCCGGCGCTCGCGCATCCGGGTTTCCGCCTGCCGCTTTCGGGCCGTCAGGCCGAGCGGCTTTCCGCCTGCCGGGCGGGGACGCGGGTCCGTGTCGGCATCCGGCCCGACGATCTCAGGATCGCGCCCAGCGCGGACGGCGCACTCGAATTCCCGGGCGAGGTCTTCGTGACGGAGCCGCTCGGCGGCGACATGGTGGTGGAGGCGAACGTCGGCGGGGACCGGATCACCGTCAAGGCCAAGATCGGCCCCATGGGCGGACCGGGCGAGCCTTGCCGCATCGCCTTCGACACGGACAAGCTGCACGTCTTCGACAGCGACAGCGGCGTCGCCTTCTTTTAGTGACCCCGCGTTCTCGCGCTTCTAGGGAGCGCCCGGGCGCTCCGCTCCCGAGCACGCCTGCGTCGCCAAGTCTTCGCCGGCCAGGGCCCGGTCGATGAGGGCCGTCGTTTCCGCGAGGCCGTAGAGGGCGATGAAGGACCCCATGCGCGGGCCGTGGCGCTGGCCCAGGAGGATCTCGTAGAGCGCCCGGAACCAGTCGCGGAGCGCCGCGAACGGGTGGCGCTTGCCGACCTCGTAGACCGCCGTTTGCACGGCCTCGGCGTCGCTGCCGGGCAGCAGGGCCGCGAGCGCATCGCGCAGGTCCCGGAGGGCCGCCCGTTCGCGGGCGTCGGGTGCGCGATAGGCCTTGGCCGGCTTCACCACGTCGCGGTAGTAGGCGAGCGCGCGGCGGACCAGATCGTCGAGGATGGGCGCGGTCCGCGGCGACGCCTCGGGCGCGTAGCGGGCGATGAAGCCCCAGAGGACGGCGGGATCCTCCGTGTTGCAGACGCTCGCCAAGTTGAGGAGGACGCCGTAGCCGAGCCCCGTCTCGGGCGCGGGCGGCGCCCCGGCGTGGACGTGCCAAGCCGGGTTTTCGAGCCGCTCCGCCGGGCTCTCCCCGGGGAATTTCGCGAGATGCGCCAAGTGGTCGTCGACGTGGCGGGGGATCACGTCGAAATGGAGTCGCTTCGCTCGCCGGGGCGCGGCGTACATGTAGAGCGCGAGCGACTCGCGCGAGCCGTAGGCGAGCCATTCCTCGATGGTCAGGCCGTTGCCGCGGGATTTCGAGATCTTCTCGCCGTTCTCGTCGAGGAAGAGCTCGTAGATGAATCCGGACGGCGGCGTCGAGCCGAGGACGCGGCAGATGCGGCCGGAGAGCGCGACCGAATCGATCAGGTCCTTGCCCGCCATTTCGTAGTCGACGCCGAGGGCATGCCAGCGCATCGCCCAATCGGCCTTCCACTGGAGCTTGCAGCGCCCGCCGGTGACGGGGACGGTCGTCGTCTCGCCGTCGGCATCGACGTAGCGCACGGTGCCCGCGTCCTCGTCGCGCCCGACGATCGGCACTTGCAACACCCGGCCCGTCTTCGGGCAGAGCGGCAGGAACGGGCTCCAGGTCGCCCGCCGCTCCGCGCCCAGGGTGGGCAGGATGATGCGCATGATCGCGTCGTAATGGCGGAGCACGTCCAGAAGCGCCGCATCGAACGCCCCTGATTCGTAGCTCTCGGTCGCGCTCCTGAACTCGTAGTCGAAACCGAAATCGTCGAGGAACGCCCGCAGCCGCGCGTTGTTGTGGGCGCCGAAGCTCTCATGGGTGCCGAAGGGGTCGGGGATGCGGGAGAGCGGCTTGCCCAGATGCGCCTCGACCAGCGCCGCGTTGGGCACGTTGTCCGGGACCCGCCGCAGCGCGTCCATGTCGTCCGAGAAGGCGACCAGGCGCGTGGGGATGTCGGAGAGGGTCGCGAAGGCGTGGCGGACCATTGTCGTGCGCGCGACCTCGCCGAAGGTGCCGATATGGGGCAGCCCGGAGGGGCCGTAGCCTGTCTCGAAGAGCACGTGGCCCTTGGCCGGCGGCGCGCCGCCCAGCCGCTTCAGCAGCGCCGCGGCCTCCTTGAAGGGCCACGCCCGGGCTTCGCGCGCGCGCGCGCGAAGGTCTTGCGGTGTGTCGGTCATCGTCGCGGGTCCGAGAGCCGGGACCATGCGCGCGCGTCAACCGCCCGTCAACCGCTATACTCCGCGCGATGCCGGCCCCCGCACAGCCGGGCGCGCCGCCCGATCTGTCGCCCCCGCGCGCCGCGGCCCTCGCGGTCGCGCCGCGTCATGCGGTCTGGCTCGACGAAGAAGGCGCGGCGACGCGGCTCTCTCTCGAGGCGGCGGCTCAGCGGGTGACGGAAGCCGCGCGCCCGCCCTATGTCTGCCACGCGCGGGCGGTGGCCGGGCGGCTCGGCCTGCGCGATTTCGCCGCCCTGGACCTCCTGGAGCTGTTCGCCTTCGCGTGGCCCGCGCGCCTCGCTCTGCCGACGGCCCGCGGTCTCGCGCGCGCCCTCGGGCTACCCCTGCCGGGTGGCACGGAGGCGGAGGCGGCGACCCTGCCGGCGGCGTCGGCGCGCCTCCTCGCCGCGCTCGCCGCGCCCGGCCTCGCGGACGCCGGCGCCGCGGCGGCGGTCGCGCGGGCGATGGCCCGCGCCGGCTGGCTCTGGGGTGAGTCGGTTCTGGCGGCCCTCGCCGCCGGCGGGCGGACGGCGCAGGGTGCGGACCAGACCGCCGGCGCGGGCGCGCTCGCGGTCTGGACGCGGCTCGAGGAGTGGCAGGAAACCGCGCCGCCCGGCGCGCCCGGCCGGGAGCCGGTGGCGCCGGCCGAAGCGCGGCGGCGCTTGGCGGCGCTGCTGGGCGAGGATGCGGAACCGCGGCCCGAGCAGGCGGATTTCGCCTCCGCCGCCTGCGCCGCCTTCGACCCGGCGGAGGCGACCGGTGCGCCGCGCATCGTGCTGGCCGAGGCAGGCACCGGTGTGGGCAAGACGCTGGGCTACGTCGCGCCGGCCAGCGTCTGGGCCGAACGGAACGACGGCGTCGTCTGGCTCTCGACCTTCACCCGCAACTTGCAGCGCCAGATCGACCGCGAGCTGGACCGGCTCTACCCGGACGCGAAAGCCAAGGCCGCGCGCGTCGTCCTGCGCAAGGGGCGCGAGAACTACCTCTGCCTGCTCAACCTGGAGGAGGCCGCGGTGCGCGCCGCATTGGTGCCGGGGGGGCGCATCGCCCTCGGCCTGATGGCCCGCTGGGCGGCCGCGACCCGCGACGGCGACATGACCGGCGGGGATTTTCCGGCCTGGCTCGCGGACCTGCTCGGCTTCGGCCACACCCTGGGCCTCGCCGACCGGCGGGGGGAGTGCATCTACGGCGCCTGCGCCCACTACCGCCGTTGCTTCATCGAGAAGAGCCAGCGCAAGGCACGGCGCGCCGACATGGTCATCGCCAACCACGCGCTGGTCATGGTGCAGGCGGTGCGCGCGGCGTTCGATTCCGGAGACGATTCCAGCGGCCCGCTCCGCTACGTGTTCGACGAAGGCCACCACCTCTTCGACGCCGCGGACGGCGCCTTCGCCGCGCGCCTGACCGGCGCCGAGACGCGCGAGCTCAGGCGCTGGCTGCTGGGGCCGGAATCCGCAGGCCGCAGCCCCGGCCGGGCGCACGGCCTGCGAAACCGGATCGAGGACCTGGTCTCCGAGCGCGAGGCCGCCCGCACGGCCCTCGACGACGCCGCGCGGGCGGCGCGTGCCTTGCCGGGCGACGACTGGCCCCGGCGGCTCGCGGACGGCGCCCCGCGCGGCCCGACGGAGCGGTTCCTTGCCCTGGTACGCGCCTTGGTGCTCGCGCGCGCGCCTGACCCCGGAAGCGGTTACGGAATCGAGATCCCGGTGCGGCCGTTCGACGCCGCGCTTGCCGCGTCCGCCGCCGCGCTGTCGGCGGCGCTGGCGGAGATCGCCGGGCCGCTCCGCCTGCTCGCCGCCCGGCTGGCGGCGCTCCTGGGAGAGGAGGCCGCGCGTCTCGAAAGCGCCGAGCGCCAGCGGATCGAGGCGGCGGTCCGCGGCATCGAGCGCCGCGCGGGTGAACAGCTCGCCGCCTGGCAGACCATGCTCGCGACCCTGGCGGCTGCGCCGGGCGAAGGCGAGGCGCCGGAGGAGTTTGTCGATTGGTTCGCGATCGAGCGGACGGGCGGGCGCGACGTCGACGTCGGCATGCACCGCCACCATCTCGACCCCACCGTTCCCTTCGCCGAATTCGTGCTGGGCCGCGCCCAGGGCGCCCTGATCACGTCCGCGACCTTGCGCGACGGGACGGGCGACGAGGCGCGCGACTGGGCCGCGGCGGAGGCGGCAACCGGCGGCCGGCATCTGGCGTCACCGCCGGTCCGCGCCGCCGTCCCCTCGCCCTTCGATTACGCCGCTCAAACCCGCGTGCTGGTCGTCACCGATGTGCGGCGAGGCGAGAGCGGCCAGGTCGCCGCGGCCTACCGCGCGCTCTTCGTGGCCGCCGGCGGCGGCGCTCTCGGCCTGTTCACCGCCATCGCGCGGCTGCGCGCGGTCCACGGGCGCATCGCGGGCGCGCTGGACGAGGCGGGGATTCCGCTGTGGGCGCAGCATGTGGATCCGCTCGGCACGACGACGCTGGTCGACGTCTTCCGCGCCGAGCCGGACGCCTGCTTGCTCGGCACCGACGCGGTGCGCGACGGGGTCGACGTGCCGGGGCGCAGCCTCCGCCTGATCGTCTTCGACCGGGTGCCGTGGCCGCGGCCCGACATCCTGCACCGGGCGCGGCGCCGCGCCTTCGGCGGGAACGCCTATGACGACCGCCTGACCCGCCTGCGGCTGAAGCAGGCCTACGGCCGGCTGGTTCGCCGCGCCGACGACCGCGGCGTCTTCGTCCTCCTCGACCCGGCGCTGCCGAGCCGCCTGGCGGGCGCCTTCCCCCCCGGCGTCGAAATCCGCCGCGTCGGCTTGGCGGAAGCGGTGCGCGTCACGACCGCATTCGTCGGCCCGGAGAGCGGTTTTCGATAGGTCGGGCCGGCGGCGCGGCGCGTTTCAGACCACAACATGGAAGCTCAATACGACGCGGGTCGGCACCACCGCTTTGCCGCCGTTGACTCGCGCGCGCTGCCACCGTTAAGATTTCTCTTGCAGATATCGTTCGAGTTGTCCCGCAAGTCGGGTCGCTCGCTGAATACAACAGCCCTCGATCCGGCTTGGGTTTGGCCGCCCATGCCCGGCGAATAGGCGGGAATCCCAGCACGCAACTCGTGCGGTATCTGCAACGGCCCGGCACCCGTCGGCGCCGTGGCAACCGCATGAGGAAGCAGATGCACGGACGAACCCTTGCGGCCCTCGTGGCCGCGCTCGGACTCGCCTTCACCCTCGCCGCGTGTGGCGGGGGCGGGGGCGGTGCGCCGCCGACGGCGGCCAACCCGACGCCGGCGCCCACCGAGCAGGAACCGAGCACGCCGGCGCCCGAAGCGAAGCCGACGCCGGCACCGGAAACGCCGGCGCCGACGGCCCGCACGGAAGCCGACCGCAACCGGGCCGCCGGGACCGATCCCGAGCGGATGTTGCGGAGCGCCCGCGCCGTCACGGACGCCCTGCCCCGCTTCGGAAGCGTCACGCAATCGACGAACGTCGGTGCCGACAGCATCACCAGCGACAGGGCCAGGGCCAGCTTCGACGCCGACTCGCAGCGGTTGCGCGTGACCGTCACGCGCGAAGGCAAGGACCCGCTCATCCTCGACTCGAACGACGCCTTCTACGACTCCGATCCGGGCGGCGACGATACAAGCGACGGGATTGGCACTCGCCTCTGGGACACCGCGCGCGGTGCCGACAGCGGCCTCACGGTTTCCAACATTTCCGCCAGTTGGTTCACCAACGACGTGAGGGCGGCGGCGCTCAGGAACACTTGGAGAGCCGAAGGCTACTGGCTCCATTGGGCCGGACGGAACCTGCTTTCCTCGGCGCCGACCGTCACGGGCATCGAAATGGGCGCGTTCATCGACGGCCCGGAGTACCGATCGCCGCCGGAGAGTCTGCCCGTCAAGGGAACCGCGCGCTACGAGGGGTCGGCCAATGGTTTCGTCGCTCTTGAATACGGGACGAGATTTGCCAGCGGCCGTCCTGAAGGAACCGTGGTGGGCGCGGATTGGCGCGGCACCACCACGCTCACTGCTGACTTCGCCGACAACTCCATCTCGGGCTGCATCGGATGCACGGGCAACATCAGGCTCACCGAGTGGCTCGTCCCGGACGGTGTGCAACGCCGCCCGGCGGGGACGGAGATCTCGACACGGATTCACCTCGGGCGCACAAGCGTCGGTGCGGACGGGACGTTCCGGGGCGCGACCGTCACGCTTTCGGACCCCGACGCCAGCACCTACCCGCTCACGTCGTCGAGCGGCGCATGGGGCGGGAAGTTCTCGAACATTCCGTATTCCGGCACGGTCCTTCCGCCGACAGTTGCCGGGACGGTCGGGGGCAAAGCCGCCTGGAGCAACGGCTCCCACGCCGCTTATGTCGGCACTTTCAGCGGCTTGACGTCGCCCGACGGGCGCGCCCCGTAGCACACACCGGGCGTCCTTGCCACGCGCGGGGGTGCCCGGTCGCAGCGCTCGAGTACCCGCACGCACATCCAAATCCTGAAAGCGGTGCTTTATCCGGAGATCGAGGCGTCTTGAGAGCGCGCGTTTTCCGCTTGCATCAAGCCTTGGTTCGCACCAAGCTCAATCGCGGAGCCTGAGTCAGACCGTCAGGTCGCTTACCCAGCCCGACGCATGTTCGGCGGGGGAGGTTGTGGCCCTCCAGGCTCCTTTCGCTTGCTTTTGATTCTCTTGATCTCCTGGGGCCGCGCCCTCCTATAGGACTGGAGGTAGACCTCGCCGCTTGCGGTGCGCTTGATGACGGTGAGCCAGGGCTTGCCGGCGTCTTCGAGCCAGAGCAGGCGGTGCGTCGCGCCGCGTGCGGCCCACTCTCCTTCGTCGACGATGCGCTGGACGCGCTGCCAGTCGTTCGCGTTGAAGGCGGCAAAGCGGGGGTGGGCGGCGACGGTCTCGGCGGAGAGATGGACAGCGCGGTCCCGGTCGCCTGCGCCGAGGCCGACTTGGCGGAGGCGGTCCGCGGCGGCGATGGCGACGGTGCAATCCTCACCCGGTCGCCCCCGCCCTGCCGCGAAATCGAGGAACGACCGGCTCGCGACTTCCCGGCGCACGGCGTCACGGGCGCTTGCGGACATCGCCGTGCTCCCGGGCGTTCGCGAAATCGAGGACGAGATCGACGCCGTAGCGAAGACCGGCGACCTCGCATGCGATCTCGAGACGCCGCGCGTACATGGGTCGGGAAAGGTTGGTGTCTACCCACCATTCGCCGGTCAACCGGGAATAAAGATTCTTCCTGGATAGTTCGGGAGTGCTGATATAGAGGGCATCCGGGGTCCGGCATGAGTCGGGAGAGACCGGTGCGCGGCCGGCGAGGAAGGGCGCGATGACCATGTGTGTGACGCCGCCGGGCGCCGCCGGGCTCGGGGCGGTGGCGACGGGGCTCGATCTTGCGGGAGACTTCGCTGCGGCGGGCGCGGCGCTGCGGCGGGCCTATGCGGCGAGTCCGGTGTTGTGCATTCGGGGCGGGCCCGCGACGCCGGAGGCGTTTCTGCGGCTGGCGCGAGTCTTCGGCACGCCGCAGATCCAGCTGCTCGGCGCCTTCCGGGACGAGGCGTTTCCCGAGATCTCCTATATCGAGCGCGGCCAGCGCGACACGCTCGGCGACGGCAGGCGGATCACCTTCGGCGCCCACTGGCACACCGATGATTCCTACATGGCCGTGCCCTGCGCCTCCACGCTGCTCTATGGCGACGTCGTGCCGCCGGCGGGCGGCGATACGGCGTTCACCAACATGCACATGGCCTGCGAAGCGTTGCCCGCGCCGCTCAAAGCCCGCATCGCCGGCTTGCGGGCGGTGCACGCCTACCAGTCGCGGCGCAACGTCTCGCCCGTGCCCAAGCGGACGGCGGAAGAGGAAGCGCGAACGCCGCCGGTGAGCCACCCGCTGGTGCGCACCCACCCGCAGACGGGGCGCAAGGCGCTCTACCTCAACCCCAACCGGATCGACCGCATCGAGGGCCTGCCCCTCGCGGAAGGCGACGCGCTGCTCGACGAGCTGATCGCCTGCGCCATCCGGCCCGAATTCGTCTATGTTCACGCATGGCGCGCGGGCGACGTCGTGATCTGGGACAACCGCTGCACGATGCACAAGGCGTCGCCCCATGACGGCGCCCATCCGCGCCGGATGATGCGCATCCTCCTCGAAGGGACGGTGCCGGCGTAACGGGCGGGCGCGGGAAAGGACGGCCATGGGGGACGAGGGACACGACGGGACGGCGATCGGCCACCACGCCGCGCTCGTCTACGTGATGGTGATCGTGTCGGCGGCCGACCGCGAGATGACGGACGCCGAGCTCCGCGCGATCGGCGAGGAGGTCCAGCGGTTGCCGGTCTTCCGCGACTACGACGCCGGCAATCTGGCGCGCGACGCCGGCGACTGCGCCGCGATCCTGCAGGACGAAGAGGGGCTCGACACGGTGCTCGGCATCGTCCGGGGCGCGCTGCCGGAACGCCTGCGCGAGACGGCCTACGCGCTGGCCTGCGACATCGCGGTGGCCGACGGCAGGCTCTCGCAGGAGGAGCTGCGGGTCCTCCAGATCATCCGCAACCGCCTCGATCTCGACCGCCTGCACACGGCCGCCATCGAACGCGCCGCCCGCGCCCGTCACGCGCGCTATCCGTGAGCCGCCGCCGCGCCTACGCGGCGAGGAAGCGGTTCCACTCCTTGATGAACAGGGTGATGTGGCGCGGCCAGATCATCCAGTAGGCGATGTTGGACTGCCGCCGGAGCTTGGGGCCGGTGTCCCGCCCGCGCCCCTCGTACCACTTCAGCCAAGCCTCGTCCGTCATGTAGTTCCGCGCCGTGTCGGGGCAGGGCGAGTAGTAGCCCTGCTCGGCGTCCGCCGCGCCGCGCCAGCCCTCGAGGCACCAGTCCATATAGGCCATGGCGACCTCGGGCTGCGGCGCCGCGCTGGAGAGGCACATGCCGTAATACCAGGCCGACGTCCCCTCCCAGACGTCGACGTACCAGCACGGGATGCCGCGCTTCTTCACGTCCTCGACGACCGGGTTCCAGCAATCGATGCCCCAGACCTCTTCGGAGGCGAGCAGGTTCACGGCCTCGCCGTAGTTGGTCCAGAGCGCGCGGAACACGCCGTCCCGCTTGGCGCCGATCAGGAAGTCGACGACGTTCGCGAGCTCGTCCGGCTCGAGGTCGCCGAAGCCCGCCTTGACCGGGTCCATCTTGCGGTTCTTCACCAGGTAGCTCGCCGCCCGCGGCGGGCCGATCAGGTCCTCGTTCTGAATCGAGACCTTGCCGCGCGCGTCCACGTCGCGCCACTTGCCCTCGTAGAGCACGCCCAACGTGTCGGGGGTGTTCCGGTCCGCCTGGGTGTCGGCGAACTTGTGCGGCAGGATGCCGAGCGCGTCCATGTTGTAGATCTGCGGCAGCATCTTGAAGGAGGTCCGGCTGTCGTCCCAATAGACCATGTCGACGGGCCAGCCGTTGGTGTGGTCGGCGCCCACATGGTCCGGGTCGGTGAACAGGGTATCCGCGAACTCCCAATTCGTGACCTTCTCCATCGGGACCGGCGCGATCGTGCCCGCCTCCTGGAGCGCCGGCGTGCGGAAGGCGTTGGTCTCGATCATTGAGAAGCTCTTGTAGCCGCCGGTGATCCACTTCTGGACCGAATCGGCCAGGCTCGCGACCTGGCCGGTGGCCTGGAGGCCGCCGCTCATCTCCTCGAACTTCTTGAAGAAGCGCTCCTGGACGGAGACGCCGGTGCCGATGACCTGCATCGGCCCGTCCTGCTCGATCCCGGCGACCCGGTCCGCGAAGGCGGCCCGCGCCTCGGGCGTCGCCATGCCGACTGCTGCGACCGCCGCCGTCGCCCCCGCCGCCGCCATGAACTGGCGCCGGTCGATCCCTGCGGCCGCGCCGGCGCGCGCGTCGGCATCCGCGCGAAAACGCTCGTGCCTTTCCTGAAGGTGCCTGTCGTCCATCTCTCCCTCCCCGGTGCCGCGATCCGTTATTCGGCGGCGGCCTCGCCGATGGGAGCGGGCGTGCCGAAATGACGCATCATCCCGGTGAACGCCTTCCGCTCCGGAAACCGGTAGGTCTTGTACTTGCTCGTCTTGCGGCCGATCTCGACGATGCTTTCGGCCATCTTGGTCGCGCACACCACGCCGTCGAGCACCGGGATGCCGAGCGCGGCCTCGAGCCCGTCGGCGAATTCCGCGAAACCCGCACAGCCCAGGCAGATCGCCTCGGCGTCGTCCTCGTCGCGGGCGCGGAAGCATTCCTGGCGCAGCTTTTCCAGCGAGCCTTCGTAATCCTGCTCGACGTCGAGCACATAGACCGGCGAGGTGCGCACGATCACCCTGTGGCCCAAGCCGTAGCCCGCCACCATGTCCTCCACCGGCACGCGGAAGCGCGGGATGATGGTGACGATGGCCACCCGCGCCGCCAGCTGGCAGGCCATGTAGAGCGAAGCCTCGGCGATCCCGATCACCGGCTTGTCCGTCATCTCGCGCGCAGCATGCAGGCCGGGGTCGCCGTAGCAGGCGATGACGTAGGCGTCGAATCCCTGCCGGTCGCCTTTCGCGATCTCGTTCAGGATGCCGGGGACGCAGAGATATTCGTCGTAGAAGGATTCGATCGAGGCCGGCGCGTAGTCGGGGGTGACCGCCGCGATCTCCGTGCCCTCCCGCGCCACCGAACGGGCGGCCACGGCGTCCGCCTCCGTCATCTCCTGCGAAGAGTTGGGGTTGATGATCATGATCTTCATGACGTCTTCCTCCCGCCGGGAGCCGCCTGGCGCGCCGCGCCTCCCGGAACCGTATCGCCGCGTCAGAGGCCGCACCAGCGGCGGGCCAGGATCTCGTACGCCCGGACCGCCTGCTCGATATGGGCGAGCGGGCAGTATTCGTCGGTCTGATGGGCCATGTGCATCTCGCCGGGCCCCAGGATGACGGTGGGCGGGCGCCCGCAGGCCGGAGTCAGCGCCGAGGCGTCGGTGAAGTAGGGCGCCCCGCGCGGCTCGATCTCCTCGCCCAGGATCGGCGCCATCACCGCATAGATCTCCTGCATCCAGGGATGGGTGTGCGGCGTGTGCACGCCGCCCACGTCGACCAGCCGCGCGATCCGGTTGTCGGCGCCGAGATAGCCCTCGAGGCCGGCGAAAATCCGTTCGTGGTCCTGGTCCGGGAGGGTGCGGATGTCGATCGTGAATTCGGCGTGGTCGGGCACGGAGTTCAGGTTGAGCCCGCCCTGCATGGTGCCGACGTTGAGCGTCGATTTGCCCAGCAGCGCATGGGGCATGGCGTTGAAGTCGAAATCCTCCAGCTTGGCGACCGAGCGGGCCGCCTTGTAGAGGGCGTTGTCGCCGTGCTCCGGCATGGAGCCGTGGGCGGTGACGCCTTCGGTCTCCACCTTCAGCCAGAGCGCGCCCTTGTGGCCCAGGATCGGGTAGTTGGAGGTGGGCTCGGCGATGACGATGGCCCCGGCCTCGCCGAGCGCGCCCGTCTCGCCCAGATGGTGGGAGCCCTCGCACCCCGTCTCCTCGCCGGCGCAGATCGCCATCACCATGTCCGCCGCGCCGCTCTTCCCCTCGCCGGCGAGCTTCAGCGCGACGTGGACGAAGGACGCGACGCCGGCCTTCATGTCGGTGGTGCCGCGGCCGAACAACTTGCCGTCCACGATCTCGGCGCCGAAGGGATCGACCGACCATTCCTTGGTGCCGAGCGGGACCACGTCGATATGGCCACCGAAGCAGAGCGGCTTCTTCCCGCCCCGCCCCTGGAGGGTCGCGACCAAGCTGGTCCGGCCCTCGGCGAACTCGTGGTAGGAGACATCGAGCCCCGCCGCGGAGAGCATGTCGCCCAGGTAATGGGCGCACTCCGCCTCCCGGCCCGGCGGGTTGCGGGTATCCATGCGGACGATCTCCCGGGTGATGTCCAGGGCGGACGGAACGGACGGCATCGATTCGCACTCCCCCTCGCGGCCGCCTTCGCGCGGCGCACCGAGTATGGCCGCCGCGCCGCGTCCGGTCCAGGCCGCGCGCCGCGAAAGCGAAGAGCCTTCGCCTCAGGCGTCGAAGTCGCCGCGCATGATCCGGGCGGAGACGGGGGCATCCCCGCCGGGCGGCGGCCAGGCGGAAACGGGGTCGATGCGGGTCCGGCGTCCGCTCCGCCGCACGGCGAACAGGGATTTCTCCGGCAGCAGGTCGAGCAGGGCCGGCGAGTGCGTGGTGACGATGTGCTGGGTCTCGCCTGCGCCCGCGCGCGTCTTCAGCAGGTCTGCGACCAGCGGGAGGCGGCGCGGGTGGACGCCGTTCTCCGGTTCCTCGAACCCGGCCAGCGCGGGCGCTGCGCCGCCGCCGGCCTGCGCCAGGAGGCTCAGCAGGCGGAGCGTGCCCCCGGACAGCACCCGCGCAGGCAGGGAGGCGCCGCCTTCCCGGAGGCGGAGCTCGACCCGGCCGGGATCGCTCGCCGCCAGATCGATGCCTTCGAAGTCGGGCAGCGCCGCGCGCAGCGACTCCTCGACGGCCGCGAACCGCGCCGGGTCCCGCGCCGCGAGCGCCTGGAGGAACGCCGCGAGGCTCTCGTCCGCCAACCCCGTCCGCCACGACGAACGGAAGAACCGCCAGCTTTCCAGCTCGCGCCGCGCCGCGACCAGATGCGGATAGTGCGGCGGATGGTGCGGCAACGAGAGGACGGTGTGGTCGAGAGGGCAGTCGTAATAGACGGGATTCGCCTGCCCCTCCCGCCGCAGATGGAGCCTCTCGCCCTGGCGTTCGACGAAGGGCTTGCGGGCGATGGCCGGTTCCCCCTCGTCGTTCAGCGCCACCAGATATTCGTCGGCCACGCGCAAGACCCCGGCACCGGGCAGCATCTCGATCCGGACCCGGTAGCGCAGGTTGCGCTCGCGCACCCGGACGAGCGCCTGGCCGGCCGCCGCCGCGTCGTCGTCCGCGCCGTGCATCGCCCCGATCCGCCGGTCGACCTCCGCCACGATCGCCTCCGACAGCCGCAGGTCGGCCTCGATGGAGAAGGCCAGCCGCGCGCGCGCGGCCAGCGCCTCGATCCCGCCGCGCCCGACGGTGAAGGCTTCGATCGGCGTGCCGCGACGAGGAGGGTCGAAGGCATCCCCGACGCTCCCGCTCGTCGCGAGCCGCGAGAGAAGGCGCAGAGCGTCGAGAAGGTTGCTCTTGCCGGCTGCGTTCGGCCCGAACAGCACGGTGAGCGGCGCCAGCCGCACTTCGGTGTCTTCCAGGGACTTGAAGCCCCTGATGTGCGCCCGCGTCAGCATGATGCGGCGCCCACGCCGGCCCGCGCCGTCCGCCGGCGCCGCGTCTCGTCATTCTTCCGCGCCATGCCGCCGCCTTCGTGACCCGCGCCCAAGGCTGGACGCCGGCTCCCTTCCGGTCAAGGCTCCGTGTCCGGCGGTCGTGTCTCGGGTTGAAATCCAACGCACGGAGTGAGCGTGCGTTCGCTACGTCTGCATGGCGCTTCGCATCGCGGCAAACCTCGGACGTTTCAAACCGAGGCGCTCCCGACGGGATCGACCGGAATGGATTCCCGCTTTCGCGGGAATGACGCCCCGCGTCTGTGGAGCCGGCATCCGCGAAAGCGGGAATCCAGAACCTTTGTCCATGTGGGCCCCCTCCCGGCCTCCCCCTGTGGGGGGGGGGAGGCCGGGAGGGGGGTGGAGGGCCGGTCAGACGCGGACGGAAAGGCTTCAGGCCGCCGCCGACCTCTCCAGCGAAAGCAGGGGGAACGTGGCCCGGCGCGGGCGCCCCGTGCTACGCTCCCGGCGCGCCGGGAGGCAATCCGCGGGAGGGCGGGAGATGCCGCGAATCGTCGTGTTCCACGAGACCGGCGGGCCGGAAGTGCTGCGCCTCGAGGAGAGGCCGCAGGACCCGCCGGGGCCGGGAGAGGCGCGGATCCGGGTCGAGGCGATCGGGCTCAACCGGGCCGAGGTCATGCTGCGGGAAGGCGTGTACCACGAGCGGCCCGTCTTCCCCTCCCGCATCGGCTACGAGGCCGCCGGCGTCGTCGACGCGGTGGGCCCCGGCGTGCGCGGCGTGAGGGAAGGCGATCGCGTGGCCACCGTCCCCTCCTTCGCGCTCTCCCAGACCCGCCAGGGGGTTTACGGCGAAAGCGCGGTGGTGCCGGCGGAACTCGCGGTCCCCTACCCGGCGGCGCTTTCGCCGGTGGAGGGGGCGGCGTTGTGGATGGCCTATCTCACGGCCTACGGCGCGCTCGTCCATTACGGCGGCCTGGGCGCGGGCGATGCCGCGTTGATCACGGCGGCGAGCAGCAGCGTCGGCATCGCCGCGATCCAGATCGCCCGGGCGCGCGGCGCCGTCGCCATCGCGACCACCCGCCGCCCGGCCAAGAAGGCGGCGCTGCTTGCGCACGGCGCCGACCACGTGATCGCCACGGGGGAGGAGGACCTGCCGGCGCGGGTCATGGAGATCACCGACGGGTCCGGCGCGCGCGTCGTCTTCGATCCGGTCGCCGGGCCCCTCCTGACGACGCTCTGCGCGGCCTGCGCCGAGCACGGCGCGATCTACGAATACGGCGCGCTCCACCCGGGCGAGACGATCTACCCGCTGATGCCGATGCTCGCGCGGTCCCTCACCATCGTCGGCTATCAGGTTCTCGACTTCGTGCAGGGTGCCGGGCGTTTCGCGGCGGCGCGGGATTTCATCTTCGCTGGAGTCGCCGACGGCGCCCTCGCGCCCGCGATCGACCGCCGCTTCCCGCTGGAGCGCATCGCCGACGCCCACCGCTACATGGAATCCAACGCCCAATGCGGCAAGATCGTGGTGACGGTGTGACCGCCCGGCGCCCGCCTGTGCGCGGGCGCCGGGCCCGTCGTTTTCTCCGTGCGCGCTTCATGCACGCTCTCTTCGATTGGCCGGCGAATCCCCGCGATGCTGCGGCTTCCCGGCGACAGGGGCCGAAACCATGAACGACACCGTCGAAGCGCCGGCTAAGGATCCCCTTCGGAGTCCGTGCGGTCCGGTTCGAGGGCGCGGACGGATGCGGGCACCGACACACTGGCGCGCCGGCATTCTCCCGCTCCGCAGCGATCTGGCAGGCAACGCTCCGCGATGTTAGGGTTTTTCGGCGCTGCCGGGAGACGACGGCACGTATCCGACGACGGGGATTGCGACGATGAGCGATGCTGCCGAAGCGCCGACGGAGATTCCCTTGGCGGCCGTCTCCTCCGTGCCGGTGGAACGGCTCGTCCTGGATCGTCAGAACCCGCGTCTGGCAGGCGCGGGCGGCAGCGCTACGGACGAAGACATCATCGCGGAACTCTATCGCTCGGAAGACCTCGGCGAGCTGCTCCAGTCGATCGCAGCCAACGGCTATCTGGACATCGAGCCTCTCATCGTCCTGACGGAAGGCGAAAGCCTCACCGTGCTCGAGGGCAACCGCCGGCTGGCGGCGATCCGGCTGTTTCGGGAAGTGGGCCTGGTGGATCGAATCGCCGGCCGGGCGCGGATCACGCTGCCCGGCATTTCGGAGCGCCACCGACGCACGCTCGACCGCGTTTCGGTTTACCGCGTGAACAGCCGTGAGGACGCGCGCTCCTTCATCGGTTTCAAGCACATAAACGGCGCGGCGAAATGGGATTCTTACGCGAAGGCCAAATTCGCCGCCGACTGGTACCGCGGCGGCGGAGTTCCGCTCGCGGATATCGCCAGCCAGATCGGCGACAGGCACGATACGGTCAAGCGCATGGTCAACGCGATCTACGTGCTCGAACAGGCGCAAGAAGCGAAAATTTTTCGCATCGACGACCGCATGAACCCGCGCTTCAGCTTCTCCCATCTCTATACGGCGCTGTCTCGCGCACCCTACATGCAATTCCTCGGCCTGGACCCCGCATGGTCACGCTACGATCCGAATCCCGCCCCCGTTCCCGACGATCGACTGAACCACCTGTCCGAGGTCTTGAGGTGGATGTATGGATCGAAGGGAGAGGACGTCGCCCCGGCGGTCCAATCACAAAATCCGGACATCAAGCGCCTGGGAGACGTCCTGGCCAGCGCCGAGGGGCTGGCAGTCTTGCGCGCGACCGCCTCGCTCTCCGAGGCCTACGAGAGCACGCAACCGGCCGATCGCAGGTTTTCCGAGGCCTTGCTCGAAGCACGGAAGAAGATTCGCGAGGTGTCCCACAGTCTGCGTGGGTTCGATGGGCTGGAAGAGTCGCTTGTCGACATCGCCGAGGACATTTCCGAAACGGCGCAGGCGATCTGCGACCGGATGAAGAAGAAGGTGCGAGAGGCCGCCACAGGCGACGAATGAGCACCACCCTCTACCTTCCGACTGATGAACTGGATGCGGACCTTGCCGCCGACTATCTCGAATTGAAGGCGATCTTCTCCGAAGAGAGGCAATCGTTCAGCCAGGATATTGTCGATACGCTGGACCTTGCGGCTGACCGGCAATTCTCGGACGTCGATGCCGAAATGAGAAATCGAGAGGAAATCGCAGATGGCGCTGTTGCACGTATGGCGTCCCGGAGGCGTGTGCTCGCGGCGACTTATCCCTTCGAACTCGACGATGGGGGAAACGTGATCTCCTTCATCACCGAAAACCCGGACCTCGGTCAAACCGCTTATCTGCTCTCGCTTCTGTTGTCCAATCTCAGCGCCATCTCACCTTTGCTCGGCGGTTCCGAAATACATCCGTCGGGCGACGAGGTGCACGCGCTCCGCCAATGGTTCCAGTATTTCGCGACAGCGGCGCTCGCGGCGGAGATCGGCGGGCAGGCTTGGTCCTTCGATTTTCCGCGGCCGGACGGGAGCGGATTCATCAGGAAGCTCTCCGAAATCTGGGCCGTGTTGAAAGACGGGAGCGTCGAGGCCGATCCATCAGCACCGGCCGCGCCCAAGGACGATCAGGTGGACGTTTTCGCGTGGCGAGAGCCAGAGGACGGACTTCCCGGATTCCTCCTGGCCGCGGCGCAAGTGGCGACGGGTAAGGACTGGAAGAACAAGTCGATCAAGTCCCATGTCGACCGCGTGTTTCTTTCCCGGTGGTTCAAGCGTCAGCCCGTGACCATGATGGTTCCCTACCACGTCATCCCCTTCGCGCGTCCGGACGAAAAATTCCGCGACGACGTATTGGTTCTCGGCAACGTCCTGCACCGGCTTCGCGTTCCGCTCCGCGTGCGGGAGGCCGAGGCCCGCGCCCGGAGCGGAGTCTCGATCGAGGCGTTCGACCGGCTGGAAGCGGCGAGGGACTGGATCGAGTCCTACGTGGAGCGGGCGCGGGGAGCGCATTGACCGCCCGCGCGGCCGGGTGAGACACTGCGCGGTGAGACACTGCGGCGGGGCGTTGCGGGGAGGCAGGCGATGGCGAGCAAGGCGAACGGCGGCGGGAGCTTCCGGACGGACGTGGTGACCCGCGAGATCGTGCGCGGCAAGTTGCTGGCGGTGGCCGACGAGATGGGGGTGGTGCTGGCGCGCAGCAGCATGAGCCCCGTCATCTACGAGGTGCTGGATTTCGCCTGCGGCTTCTGCGACGCAGAGGGCGAGCTCGTCTCCCAGACCAACGGGATCACGGTCTTCACCGGAACCTTCTCCATCCAGGTCAACGTCATCCGGGAGAAGTTCGGCGACCGCATCCGGCCCGGCGACATCTACATGCTCAACGACCCCTACCGGGGCGGCACCCACTACAACGACGTGGGCGTGATCAAGCCGGTGTTCGTCGATGGCGAACTCTTCGCCTTCGCCATCTCCATCTCGCACTGGACGGACGTGGGCGGCAAGGCCCCCGGCTCGCTGCCGGCCGACGCGACCGAGGTCTTCCAGGAGGGCATCTGCTTCCCCGGCATCCACGTCTACAGGGAGGGCGAGCGCCAGGACGCGGTGTTCGAGATGATCGCCGCCAACGTGCGCTTGCCGAAAATGGCGCTGGGCGATCTCAACGCCGCGCTCGCCTCGGTGCGCATCGCCGAGAAGCGCTGCCTCGAGCTCTGCGAGAAATACGGCACGCTGGCGGTGCGGGAGACCTTCCGCCACATCCTCGAATCCAGCGAGCGCGTGAGCCGCGAGGCGGTCGCCGCGCTGCCCGACGGCACCTACGAGGCCCGGGACTGGGTGGACGGCGACGGCATCACGAACGAGCGCTTCCCCACTCGCGTCGCCGTGCGCATCGAGGGCGATTCCATCACCGTCGACTATTCCGGCTCCTGCGAGCAGTTGCAGGGCCCCGTCAACTGCTCGCGCTCGGCCCTGGTCTCGGCGGTGAAGACGGTCTTCAAGGCGATCGTCGATCCCGCGTCGCCTTCCAACGAGGGCTGGTTCCGGCCGCTGAAGGTGGCGGCGCCCGACGGCACGGTGTTCACCGCCACCAAGCCGGCGCCGGTCGGCTGGTACTACGAGGGCACGGGCCAGGCCTCGGAACTGGCCTGGAAGGCGCTGGCGCCGGTGGCGCCCCGGCGGGTCAGCATGGGCAGCGCCAACAGCCTCTGCGTCACGGTGCTGGGCGGCCACGACCGCGCCAAGGGCGAGCCCTGGGTGATGATCGAGCCCAGCATGGTGGGCTGGGGCGCCACCGACGAGCGCGACGGGAACTGCGTCACCAGCGCCATCACCAACGGCGATACCTTCAACTACTCCATCGAGCTGCTGGAGGCGAAATTCCCCGTGCGGGTGAACCGCTACGCCCTCAACACGCCGGGCGGGGTCGGCGCTGGACGCTACCGGGGCGGCTACGGCTCGATCCGTGAATACGAGATCCTGGCCGACGACGCCGTGCTCTCGGCCAGCTACGGCCGCTCGATCGAGAAGCCCTGGGCGCGCGAGGGCGGCGGGGAAGGTTCCTGCAACTACTTCGACCTCCACGTCGGCAACGACGCGCGCCGCGCCGCGCGGGCGCCGACCACGGTGATGAAGCGGGGCGACGTGATCCGCATGTTCACCGGCGGCGGCGGCGGCTTCGGCGACCCCTTCGAGCGGCCGCCCGAGGAGGTGCTGGCGGAGGTGCGGGCGGACTACATCACGGCCGCGCAGGCGCGCGAGGATTACGGCGTCGTGGTCGCCGCCGACGGCCGCGCGGTCGACGCGGCGGCGACGGCGAAGCTGCGCACCGCCGCGCCCGCCTGAACGCGGGCGGCGCTCCGTCATGGGCCGGCTGGCCTCCGACATCGGCGGGACCTTCACCGATCTCGTCTATTTCGACGCCGCCCGCGGCACGCTCGACACCGCCAAATCCCTCACCACGCCGGGCGACCTGACGCAGGGCGTCCTCGACACCATCGCCCTCTCCCGCCTCGCGCCGCCCGAGGTCGATTTCTTCGTCCACGGCGGGACCACCGTGATCAACGCCATCACCGAGCGGAAGGGCGCGCGGACGGCCCTGGTCACCACCGCCGGCTTCCGCGACGTGCTCGAGATCCAGCGCGGCAACCGGCCCGATCTCTACAACCTGCGCTTCGAGAAGGAGCGCCCCTTCGTGCCGCGCCTGCTGCGCTTCGAGGTCCGCGAGCGCGTGGATTCGACGGGCAAGGTCCTGGTGCCGCTGGAGACGAAAGACCTCGACCGCATCGTCGGGCGCTGCCGCGAGGAAGGAGTCGAGGCGGTCGCGATCCAGTATCTCCACAGCTACGTCGCCCCCCGGCACGAGGCCGAGACGGCGGCCTGGCTGCGCGCGCGGCTGCCCGGCGTCGCCGTCACCGCGTCGCACGAGATCACCCGCGAATGGCGCGAATACGAGCGCGCCAACACGGCCGTCCTCAACGCCTACGTGCAGCCTATCGTCCAGAGCTACTTCGGCCGGCTGGAGGAGGCCCTCGCCGGCGCCGGCGTCCGCTGCCCCTACGCGGCGATGCAGTCGAACGGCGGCACCACCAGCTTCGCCTGGGCCAAGGAACACCCGATCACGCTGATGGAATCGGGGCCGGCGGCGGGCTGCAACGGCGCCGCCATCGTGGGCGGGCTGTGCGGCGAATCGCGGGTGATCTATCTCGACATCGGCGGCACCACGGCGAAATGCACCACCATCGAGGACGGCGCGCCCAAGGTGACGACGGAATACCGGCTCGAATACAGCCGCGCCCGCTTCGGCTATCCGCTGCGGGTCCCCGTCGTGGACATCGTGGAGATCGGCGCCGGCGGCGGCTCCGTCGCCTGGTTCGACAAGGCGGGGCTGCTGAAGGTGGGGCCGGTCTCGGCCGGCGCCGACCCGGGCCCCGCCTGCTACGGTCGCGGCGGCGGTGAACCCACGGTGACCGACGCCAAGCTCATCACCGGCGTCATCAACCCCACCAATTTCGCCGGCGGGCAGTTCGACTTGGACGAGGGCGCGGCGCGGTTCGCGATGGAGAAGGTCGCCCGCGGCCTCGGCCTCGACGCGACGGCGGCGGCGGCGGCGGTGATCCGCACGGTGGAAGCCAACATGATCAACGCGCTCAAGCTGGTCTCCATCCAGCGCGGCCACGACCCGCGCGACTTCGCGCTGGTGGTGGGCGGCGGCGGCGGCCCCATGCACGGGGCGCCGCTGGGCCGCGAGCTCGGAGTCAAGGAGATCATCGTGCCGCTCTACCCCGGGCTCTTCTCCGCCTGGGGGATGCTGGCCACCCTGCCCCGGCGCGACTTCATGCAGACCGACCTGCGCCGCGGCGAGGAGGTGACGGCGGCCGACGTGCGGCGCCTGTTCGCCGGCCTCCGGCGGGAGGCGGAGGAGTACTTCCGCACCGACGCCCACATGGCGGAGGCGGAGATCGTCTTCGACGGGCGCATCGACCTGCGCTATCTCGGCCAGGAACACCCGGTCACCGTGCCGGTGGACATCGAGGCGGCATCCGTCGAAGGCATCCTCGCCGCCTTCCACGACGCGCACGAGAAGACCTACACCTTCCGCCTCGACGACACGCCCGTCGAATTCGTGACCTACAGGCTGGCCGCCACCGCCAAGGTCCCGCGCCCGGAGCTGAAGCCGCTCGCGGCCCGCGGGCGGTCGCTGGAGGCCGCCCGCAGGCCGCCGCGCATGGTGGATTTCGCCGAGGACGGCCGCCGCGAGGCCGCCGTTTACGACCGCGCCCTCCTGCCGCCGGAGGCCGCCCTGGAAGGGCCGCTGATCGTGGAGGAGGCCACGTCGACGACCCTCGTCCATCCCGGCCAGAAGCTCCGCGTCGATTCCTTCGGCTTCCTCCGCATCACCGAGGCCTGAACGGCCGGCGCGCCGTCCAGCCCCGCGGCGACGACGCTCCGGCGGCGCCGCTTCCTTGCCGGGCGGAGGGGGCGGCGTGTAGGCTGGCGGGCGGACGCGGGAGCGGGAGAGGCGGGGCTTGCGTTACGTCAGCACGCGCCGGACGGACGGCGGGGCGGTCTCGTTCGAGCAGGCGCTGCTCGCCGGCCTCGCCCCCGACGGCGGCCTCTACCTGCCCGAGCGCTGGCCCCGGCTCGCCGCCGCCGCCCTCGACGCCCTGCGCGGCCGCCCCTATCCCGAAATCGCCGCCGCGGTGACGGCGCTCTTCGCGGGGGACGCCTTCTCCCGCGAAGAGCTCCTGGCGATGGCCGCCGAGAGCTACGCCGGCTTCGACCATCCCGCCACCGCGCCGCTCGTCCATCTGGCCCCCGACCGCTGGCTGCTCGAGCTCTTCCACGGCCCGACGCTGGCGTTCAAGGACTTCGCGCTCCAGATGCTGGCGCGCATGACAGGCGCGGCGCTGGCTGCGCGCGGGCGTACCGCCACCATCCTCGCCGCGACCTCGGGCGACACCGGCTCCGCGGCCATCGAGGCGTTCCGCGGCCTGGACCGCGTCTCCGTGGTGATCCTCCACCCGGCGGGCCGCGTCTCCGAGGTCCAGCGCCGCCAGATGACGACGACGGGCGCGCCCAACGTGCACAACGCCGCCGTCGCCGGCACCTTCGACGACTGCCAGGCGCTGGTGAAGGCGGCGTTCGACGACCGCGCCTTCCGCGCGGAAACGGGGCTGGCGGCCGTCAACTCGATCAACTGGGCGCGCATCGCGGCGCAGGCGGCCTACTACGTCTATGCCGCGCTCGCCCTCGGCGCGCCGGAACGCGCGCTCTCCTTCGTCGTCCCCACCGGCAATTTCGGCAACGCCTACGCCGGCTACGCCGCGCGCCGGATGGGCCTGCCGATCGAGCGGCTCGTGGTCGCGACCAACGACAACGACATCCTGGCCCGTTTCCTCGAAACCGGGGTCTACGCCAAGGGCCCCGTGCGGCGCACCCTGAGCCCGAGCATGGACATCCAGGTCGCCAGCAACTTCGAGCGCCTCCTCGCCGACCTCCATGGGCGGGACGGTCCCGCCGTCGCCGCCCTCATGGCGCGCCTCGCGGCGGACGGCGCATGCGCGGTGGCCCCGGAGCGCTTGGCGGAGGCGCGGTCCGTCTTCGCCGGCGCGTGCGCGGACGACCGGCAGTGCCTCGACGCCATCGCCGGGGTGTGGCGCGCCTGCGGGCGCGCGGTCGACCCGCACACGGCCGCCGGGATTCACGCGGCCGACGCCTGCGGCGCGCCGTCGGGGCCATTGGTCTGCCTCGCCACGGCGCATCCGGCGAAGTTCCCGGAGGCCGTCGAACGGGCGACCGGCGTCCGCCCGGCCCCGCCGCCCCGGCTGGGCGACCTCATGCGTCGGCCCGAGCGTCTGGCGGAGTTGCCGAACGACCTCGCGCGGCTGAAGCGCTTCGTCCGCGCACACGCCGGCGGACAGGCGCAGGACACGCACGCGCGGGACACGCGCGCGCGGGAGCGCGTGGCGTGAAGACGACGACTCTCGCCAACGGCCTGCGCGTGGTCAGCGACAAGATGGACCATCTGGAGACCGCGTCGCTCGGCCTCTGGGTGGGCGTCGGCGCGCGCTGCGAGACGGCCGAGACCAACGGCCTCTCCCACATGCTCGAACACATGGCCTTCAAGGGCACGGAGCGGCGCAGCGCCCAGGACATCGCCGAGGAGATCGAGGCGGTCGGCGGCCATCTCAACGCCTACACCTCGCGGGAGAGCACCGCCTATTACGCCAAGGTGATGAAGGACGACGTGCCGCTCGCGCTCGACATCCTCGCCGACATCGTGCAGCACTCGGCGTTCGACCCGGCGGAGCTCGCCCGCGAACGCGCGGTGGTGATGCAGGAGATCGCGAACGTCCTCGACACGCCGGACGATCTCGTGTTCGACCACTTCCAGGAAACCGCCTATCCCGGCCAGCCCATGGGCCGCAGCATCCTGGGGCCGCCGGAGCGCGTCGCCCGCTACGGGCGGGAGGACCTCGCCGCCTACATGGCGGCCCATTACGGCGCGCCGCGCATGGTGCTGGTCGGCGCCGGGCGGCTCGATCACGAGGCGCTGGTCGCCGGCGCCGAGGCGGCGTTCACGGCGCTTCCCGCGTCCCTCCCGCCGGCACCCGAGGCGGCGGTCTATCGCGGCGGCGCGCACCGCCGGGAGCGCGACCTGGAGCAGGTGCACCTGGTCCTGGGCTTCGACGGCGTGGCCCACGACGACCCGGATTTCTACACCCTCCAGGTGCTCTCCACGCTGCTGGGCGGGGGCATGTCCTCGCGGCTCTTCCAGGAAGTCCGGGAGCGCCGGGGCCTCGCCTATTCCGTGTTCACCTTCGCCTCGAGCTACGCCGACGGCGGGGTGTTCGGCGTTTACGCCGGCACCGGCGCGGCGGAGATCGCCGAGCTCGTCCCGGTGATGGCGGACGAGATGGCGAAGGTGCGCGCGGCCGTGACGGAAGAGGAAGTCGGGCGCGCGCGGGCGCAGCTCAAGGCGGGGTTGCTGATGTCCCTCGAGAGCACCCAGGCGCGCTGCGAGCGGATCGGCCGCCACATGCTGGCGTTCGGCCGTCCACTCGCGATCGACGAGATGATCGGGCGGGTCGACGCCATCGATTGCCCCGCGGTGGTCCGCGCCGCCGACCGCATCCTCGGCGGAAGCCGCCCGACGGTCGCGGCGCTGGGCCCCCTCGGCGGGCTCGAGAGCCATGACGCGACGGCCGCCCGCTTCGCCTGACGAGGCCGGCCCGCGGGTGAAGGAACTCGACGTGCGCGGCTTGGCCTGCCCGCTGCCGGTGCTCAAGGCGCGGAAGATCCTGAAGGGCTTGGCGCCGGGCACGACGCTCGCGGTGCACGCGACCGACCCGGCTTCGGTGATCGACTTCCGGCATTTCTGCGAAACGACGCCGTTCGAGCTGCTCGGCTGGAGCGAACGGGCGGGAACGTTCTCCTTCCGCATCCGGACTCCCGGCTGATGGCGGCCTTGCGCGCCCATCGGGAGGCGTGGCGCGAGGCCGCGCTGCGGACCCGCTCGCTCTACCTGCGCCCGCCGCGCATGGGCGACTGGCGGGCCTGGGCGGAGCTGCGGGCGGCCTCGCGCGATTTCCTGACGCCGTGGGAGCCGCGCTGGCGCGGCGACGCGCTGACCAGGGCGGCCTTCCGCCGGCGCCTCCGCCGCCAGCACCGCGACGGCGAGGACGGCATCGGCTACGCCTTCTTCCTGCTGCGCAAGTCGGACGACGCGCTGCTGGGCGGGGTGACGCTCGGCAACGTGCAGCGGGGCGCTGCGCAGTCATGCAGCGTCGGCTACTGGATCGGCCGGCCCTACGCGCGCAACGGCTACATGAGCGAGGCCCTGACCGGGGTCCGCGACCACTGCTTCGAGGGGCTGGGCCTCCACCGCCTGGAGGCGGCCTGTATGCCGGGCAATGTCGCGAGCCGCCGGCTGCTGGAGAAGTGCGGCTTCCGCCGCGAGGGCCGTGCCCGCGACTATCTCAGGATCGACGGCGCGTGGCGGGACCACCTGCTCTACGCCGCGCTTTCCCCGCGCGACCGCCCGACGGCGGACTGAAACGAACCCGCCGTCGTCCGCCGCCCCCGAAGTCCTTGCCGGCGCCGGCGGCCGTGCCATACTGCCGCCAGCCGCCCGACGGAGACCGCCGATGCAGACAGAAAGCCGCCTGTTCGACGATGTCGCCCGGGTCGCGGCCGGTGCCATGGGCGCGGCGAGCGGCCTCAGGGGCGAGATCGATGCCCTCGTCCGGCGCCGGCTCGAGCGGCTCCTGGCGGGGATGGACCTCGTGCCGCGCGACGAGTTCGACGCCGTGAAGGAGATGGCGGCGCGGGCGCGGAGCGAGGGCGAGGCGCTGGCCGAGCGGGTCGCGGCGCTGGAAGCGCGGCTCGCCGAATCGCGGGAGACGAACCATGGATGACGAGACCCGGACGGCCCTGGAGGCCGCCGCCTTCCGCACCCTGATCGCGCATCTGCGCAAGCGCACGGACGTGCAGAACATCGACCTCATGAACCTCGCGGGCTTCTGCCGCAACTGCCTTTCCAAATGGTACCGCGCCGCCGCCGGGGAGAAGGGCATCGACATGGACCTGGAAGAGGCCCGCATGCTGGTGTACGGCATGACCTACGCCGAGTGGAAGGCGACCTTCCAGACCAAGGCCACGGACGAGCAGAAGCGCAAATACGCCGAGGAGGCCGCGAAACACGGCTTCTGAACCGCGCCGCCGCGCCGCGGGTGCCGAGGCCCGGCCGGAGCCGCACCCCGCGGCACGGACGATCTCTCCCGTATCGATGCCGTGGGCGCGGCGCGCCTCAATACCGCCGTGACGATCGCGCCCGTTCCCGTTGACACGCCGCAGTGAACGATATGTTATAACAATCCAAACAGGAGGTGGCGATGCGGTGGCCGGCGCTCGGATTGATCGCGGTTTTCTTCCTGCCGACGGGGGCCTTCGCCGCGCCCGCCGTCGTCGCCTCGATCGTCCCGGTCCATGCGCTGGTGGCCGGGGTCATGGAAGGCGTGGGCGCGCCGTTCCTGCTGCTCCGGGGCGCGGCCTCGCCCCATGCCTATGCCCTCAAGCCCTCGGAGGCGCGCGCCGTGGCCGAGGCGGAGCGGCTGTTCTGGATCGGCCCGCCGATAGAAAGTTTCCTCCCGCGCGTGGTCGAGGGGCTGGCGCCCGGCACGTCGGTGGCGCTCGCGGAGCGCGCCGGCCTCACGCTGCTGCCGCCGCGCGACGCCGGCCCGTGGCAGGCGCCCGTGCCCGACGACCGCGAACACCGGGAACACGAGCCGGAACACCACGACGACCATGCGCACCACGACCACGCGCACGACGATGCCCATGACTGGCACGTCTGGCTCGATCCCACCAACGCGGCGCGCATGGCCGCCGCAGTCGCGGACGAATTGCGCGCGGTCGATCCCGCCAACGGGCCGCGCTATCGGGCCAACGCGGCGGCGCTCGCGGCGCGTCTGGAGACGCTCGACCGGGCGCTGCGGGCCGCGCTCGAGCCGGTGCGCGCCGTCCCCTACGTCGTCTTCCACGACGCCTACCGCTATTTCGAGGCGCGTTACGGCACCAATGCGGTGGGCGCCATCACCGTGAACCCCGAGCGCCCGCCGAGCGCCCGGCGCCTCGCGGAGGTCCGCGCGCGGATCATCGAATCCGGCGCCCGCTGCGTGTTCGCCGAGCCGCAATTCCCGCCGCGCGTCGTCGCCGCCATCGTCGAGGGAACGGAGGCCCGAAGAGCCGTGCTGGATCCCCTCGGCGCGGACCTGGAGCCCGGCGCCGACGCCTATTTCTCCCTGATGCGCACCCTCGCGGACTCCCTCGTCCATTGCCTTTCCCGCTGACCGCATCGACCCTGTACATCCCGAAAGGATTCCCGCTTATCCATGAAAAGCACTCAGTAGAGCGCGGGGTTCCCTCGATATTCCCGACCGGAACGTCATGGCGGCCGTTGACACTCCTCCCCCCTGGCAGGGGGGAGGCCGGGAGGGGGGCCGCAGGGACGCGCAAGGCCGCCGACGGGATCGATCGAAGATGATGGAGGAGCCGATCTCGCTGAGTGTCGGCGGCTACTACCGGGCGGCCCTCGGCAACGTGAGCGGCAACGACGGCCCTGGGCAGCCGCAGGCTGACCGCCACAGCACCGGCATCGCGCAGGACTCCGAAATCCGCATCTCGGGCGAGACCACGCTGGACAACGGCCTCACCGTCGGCGTGCGCGCGCACATGGAGGTGGTCGACGGCGCCAGCATCGGCGGCGGCAACACCGTCGACGAGGTGTGGCTGTACTTCAGGGACGATTTCGGCACGCTGCGCCTGGGTTCGGTGGAGAGCGCGCGGCAGGAGATGACGAACTTCGCGCCGAACGGGGCCTACAACTTCGGCGTCAACTCGCCGTTCTTCACCTTCGCGAGCGGCAGCTGGCTGGCCACCTACGACGACGGCCTCGGCAACGAGGATGCGGCGAAGCTGGTGTACTTCTCGCCGACCTTCAACGGCTTCCGGCTCGGCCTGAGTTGGGCGCCGGACGACAGCGACGGCGGCCAGCAGTACGACAACAACAGCTCGGCCAACATGGGGCAATACCAGAACCAGATCGCGGTGGCTGCGGAGTTCTCGCAGTCCTTCATGGAGGGCAGCAGCATCCGCGTGGCGGGCGGCTATGAGACCTACGAGCGCGAAAGCATGCCCGCCGTCGCCGCCATCCCCGCCACCGTCCGCGTTACTGAGGTCGAAGACGACGGGACCCTCAAGGGCGAAACCATCCCCGCCGTCGCCGCCATCCCCGTCACCCCCTGCACCGACTCGATGGCCATGAACTGCGAACCCAGCTCGCTGCACCTGGGAGCGACGATCAGCTTCGACCAGATCTCCTTCGGCGGCGGCTACCTGAAGGTCGAGCAGGGCAGCAACCAGGACGCGACGATCTACGACCTCGGCCTGCGCTGGTCGGAAGGCCCGATGGCGGGCGGCCTCCAGTGGGGCCAGAAAACGACGAGCGCGGCCAGCGGGCCGGACACGGAGATCAACCGCTACGCCGTCAACGGCACCTACGTGCTGGGTCCGGGGATCGACCTGCAGGCGCAGATCGACTTCGGCGAGAACGACGGGGGCGGCGACATGACGGTGGCCAACGACTGGACGCAGTTCATGCTGGGCACCGCCATCTCCTTCTGATCCCACACACACATCACACAACCCAAAGGGGGCGCACACGCGCCCCCTTTTTCACGCCTCGATGCTATAGTGAGGACCCGGGCATGGCGCCCGGGACGCGACTCCGGGAAAAGCCCGAGCGGGTTGAGGGATGAGCGCTGATCTGATCGGCATCCTGGCTGTCGGCGCCGCCCTGCTCGGCGTCATGGTCAGCCTCTTCGCCTGGATGCGGGCCGACAACGGCCAGCTACGGCGCGACATCGCCGCGCTCGGCGAGCGCATGAGCAAGCTCGAAACCGATATGAGCGAGCGCATGGGCAGGCTCGAAACGGAGCTGATCGGACTCAAGGCGGAGCTCGGCAGGGTCAAAACGGAGCTGACCGGACTCAAGGCGGAGCTCGGCAGGGTCGAGGCGGATCTGGGTGAGCACGTGGGAGCGCTCGGGCAACGCATGGCGCGGGTCGAGGGCATGATCGAGGTCCTGAGCCAGGCGATCGGCATCGGGCGCCCGAACGCGGCGGAATAGGCCTTCCCCGGCTGCCTGATCGCGACATGAAACAGGCCGCGCGCACGGCCCGCGTCGAGCGGGCGACGAAGGAGACGAGCGTTGCCGTCACGGTCGATCTCGACGGCCGCGGGCGCGCGCGAATCGCGACCGGGATCGGCTTCCTCGACCACATGCTCGAACAGCTTTCCCGCCACAGCCTGATCGACATCGAGTGCACGGCGAAGGGCGACCTCGAGGTGACGCTGCACCACACCGTGGAGGACACCGGCCTCGCCCTCGGCGAAGCCGTGAGCCGGGCGCTGGGCGAGCGGCGCGGCATCCGGCGCTATGGAAGCGCCACGATCCCGATGGACGAGGCGTGCGCGCGAGTCGCGCTGGACGCGAGCGACAGGCCCTATCTGGTCTGGCGCGTCCGCTTCGCGAAACCGCGGATCGACGGCATGGACACCGAGCACTTCAAGGAATGGTTCCAGGCCTTCGCGCAAACGGCCGGGCTGACGCTCCACGTCGAACTGCTCTACGGCGAGAACAGCCACCACATGATCGAGGCCTGCTACAAGGGCCTCGCGCGCGCCCTGCGGCAGGCGATCGAGACCGACCCGCGCATGGCCGGCGAGATCCCCTCGACCAAGGGCGTGCTCGGCGGCCCGCGACGGTGAGCGCGGCGCGCTTCTATACGGTCCATCTGCCGACCGAGGACGCCGCCCCCGGTGCCGCCGCCCTCGGGCGCGCGGTTCTCGTGCGGGAAGGCTTCAACTGGACGGCCTTCTTCTTCGCGCCGTTCTGGGCGCTCGCGGAGGGTCTGTGGCTGGCGGCGATTCCGCTGATCGCCGCGCCGGCGGCGCTGATCGCCGTGCCGTCGGTGCTGGGCCTGGGCCCCGTCTGGCCCGCGGTGCTGGGCCTCGGCTACGGCGTGCTCGTCGGCCTGTCGGCCAACGACTGGCGCCGCGCCGGGCTGGCGGCGCGCGGCTACCGCATAGTGGAGGTGGTCGCCGCGCCGGACCGGGCGGGCGCGCTCATCCGCTACGCCGAGGCCGCGGAGCGGACGCCCGATCCGGCGCCGGCGCGGCCGACGACGGCCGCGCGCCCGGCGGGCGGGCTCGGCCCGGGATTCTGGACGTGATGGGCCATGACCGTCGCCATCATCGATTACGGCTCCGGCAATCTGCGCTCCGCCGCGAAGGCCTTCACGCACGCGGCGGCCGATGCCGCGCCCGCGCCGTCGGTGCTGGTGACGGACGATCCGGAGACGGTGCGCAAGGCGGAACGAATCGTCCTCCCCGGGGTCGGCGCCTTCGCCGATTGCAAGGCGGGCCTCGCCGCCCGCGACGGCATGATCGAGGCCCTCGAGGAGGCCGTGCTGCGCGGCGGCGTCCCCTTCCTCGGGATCTGCGTCGGGATGCAGCTGATGGCGCGCGTCGGGCGCGAGCACGGCGCCCATGAGGGGCTCGGCTGGATCGACGGCGAGGTCGCGGCGCTCACGCCCGCCGATCCGGCGCTGAAGGTCCCCCACATGGGCTGGAACGATCTCGAGATCGCCCCCGGCGGCCACCCGGTGCTGCGCGGCCTGACGCGCGGCGCCCACGCCTATTTCGTGCACGGCTACGGCCTCTCCTGCCGCCGCGCCGGCGAGGTGCTGGCGACCGTGGATTACGGCGGGCCGGTGACCGCGGTCGCCGGCCGCGACAACCTGATCGGCACGCAGTTCCATCCCGAAAAGAGCCAGGCGGTCGGCCTGACGGTGATCGGGAACTTCCTGCGTTGGCGTCCATGAACGGGGCTTCTCCGGCGGCGCCCCGGATCGAGATCGCCATGGTCGAACGGCTGGGCAAGCGCGATCTCGCCGAGCTGTGCGACGCGGCGGCCGGCGCGATCAACGACGGCGCCGGGTTCGGCTGGATCCGCCCGCCGCAATCCACCGCCTTCGAGCGCTACTGGCGCGGCGTGACGGTGGTGCCGGAGCGGCTCCTCTTCGTCGGGCGGCTGGACCGCGTGGTCGCGGGCTCGGTGCAGCTCGTCTCGGCGCCGCCGCAGAAGGAGGCGTGGCGCCTCGCCTGCCTCATCGACACCCACTTCGTGGCGCCCTGGGCGCGCGGACACGGCCTCGCGCGGGCGCTGCTCGAGGCGGCCGAGGCCGAGGCGGTCGCGCGCGGCTTCAAGGTCGTGAACCTGAGCGTCCGCGAGACCCAGGACGCGGCGATCCGGCTCTATGAATCGCTCGGCTTCGTGCGCTGGGGGACGCACCCCAAATACGCCTTCGTCGACGGCAAGACGATCGCCGGGCACTACTATTGCAAGGACCTGCCGGAGCCTGCCTCGCCATGAGCCGCGCGATGCCGACGCGCCGGCCGGGCCGGCGCTGCGCGGCGCCGGCGGAACGCCCGGACCGGCCGTGATCCTGCTGCCCGCCATCGACCTCAAGGACGGCCTCTGCGTGCGGCTCGCGCAGGGGGACATGGCGCGGGCCACCGTCTTCTCCGACGATCCGGCGGCACAGGCGCGCGCCTTCGCGGCGGCGGGGGTCGCCTGGCTTCACGTCGTCGATCTCGACGGCGCCTTCGCGGGGCGACCCGTCAACGGCGGCGCGGTCGACGCGATCCTCGATTCGGTGGACGTCCCGGTCCAGCTCGGCGGCGGCATCCGCGACATGGGCACCGTCGAGGCGTGGCTCGCCCGCGGCGTGCGCCGGGTGGTGCTCGGCACCGCGGCCGTGCGGGACCCGTCCCTCGTGCGCGCGGCGTGCCGGGCGTTTCCCGGACGGGTGGCGGTCGCCATCGACGCGCGCGACGGTCGCGTCGCGATCGAAGGCTGGGCCGAGACGACCGGGATCGACGCGCCGGCCCTGGCGCGGCGCTTCGAGGACGCGGGCTGCGCCGCGATCGTCCACACGGACATCGCCCGCGACGGCGTGCTCGGAGGCATCGACGCGGCCGCGGCCGCGGCGCTGGCGCGCGCGGTCTCGATCCCGGTCATCGCGTCGGGCGGCGTCGCGTCCTACGCCGATCTGGCCGCCGTCAAGGCCCGCGAGGCCGACGGCATCGCCGGCGTGATCTGCGGCCGCGCGCTCTACGACGGCCGTATCGACCCGGCGCGCGCCCTCGCGCTCCTGGCCGCCCGATCCGCGCCATGCTGAAGATGCGCGTCATCCCCTGCCTCGACGTCCACGCCGGGCGGGTGGTCAAGGGCGTGCGCTTCGTCGACCTCGTCGATGCCGGCGACCCGGTCGAGCAGGCCCGGATCTACGACGAACAGGGCGCCGACGAACTGTGCTTCCTCGACATCACGGCCTCCCACGAGCAGCGCGAGACGCTCCACGATGTCGTCGCCAGCACCGCCGAAGCCTGCTTCATGCCGCTGACGGTCGGCGGCGGCGTGCGCACCGTAGGCGACGTCCGCGCCCTGCTGCTCGCCGGCGCCGACAAGGTGTCGATCAACACGGCGGCCGTGAAGAACCCGGCGTTCGTCGCCGAGGCGGCGGAGAAGTTCGGCACGCAATGCATCGTCGTCGCGCTCGACGCCAAGCGGGCGGCAGGCGGCGGATTCGAGATATTCACCCATGGCGGACGACGCCCCACCGGAATCGACGCGGTCGCCTGGGCGCGCCGCATGGCCGCGGCCGGCGCCGGCGAACTGCTGTTAACCTCGATGGACCGGGACGGCACGCAGGAAGGCTTCGATCTGGCGCTTACCCGCGCGGTCGCCGACGCGGTGACGATCCCGGTGATCGCGTCCGGCGGAGTCGGCACGCTGGACCATCTGGTCGAGGGCATCCGCGCCGGCCGCGCGACGGCGGTGCTGGCGGCGTCGATCTTCCATTTCGGCACCCATTCGATCGGCGCGGCCAAGGCGCATATGCGAGCGGCCGGGATTCCCGTTCGCCCGTGGCCGCCGGCGGAGCCGGCGCGGTGACCGGGCGGCGGGAATCTGCTACGGAGGGCGACGCGATGGGCGAGGCAAGGGCGGACGACGTTCTCGGCGCGCTGTTCGCCGTCATCGAGCGGCGCAAGGGCGGCGACCCGGACGCCTCCTACGTCGCGCGAAGCTTTGCGCGCGGCACGGAGCACATCGCGAAGAAGGTGGGCGAGGAGGGCGTCGAGACGGCGCTCGCGGGCGCGCTCGGCGACCGGGCGAACGTCGTCGCCGAAAGCGCGGATCTGCTGTTCCATCTTCTGATGCTGTGGTCGGTGACCGGAGTCGCGCCGGCCGACGTATTCGACGAACTGTCGAAGCGGCGCGGCATTTCGGGGTTGGCGCGCGGCGGGCGCGGGCGAGCGGCGGGAGAACGCGGATGAGCTACGACCACGACAACATCTTCGCCAGGATCCTGCGGGGCGAGATTCCGAACGATACCGTGTACGAGGACGACGCCGTCCTCGCCTTCCGCGACATCGCTCCGCAAGCGCCGGTGCACGTCCTGGTGATCCCGAAGGCGCCTTACGTCTCGCTGGACGACTTCACGCGGAACGCCCCGGAGGAAGAAATCGGCCGTTTCTTCAAGACGGTCGGCGCCATCGCCCGCGACCTCGGGCTCGCCGGGCAGGGCTTCCGCACGATCGCCAACACCGGCGGCCATGGAGGCCAGGAAGTCCCCCATTTTCATGTCCACCTCTGCGGCGGCCGCCGCCTGGGCCGCATGATCCCGCCCGCCTGACCGGCGCGCGCTTCGGTGCGCGCCGGGTGAGAGGCGCGGGTTATCCGTAGGGGCCGATGCGGCGGTAAGACAGCGCTTCGGCGATGTGCAGGCGGCCCACGGTTTCGGCGCCGGCCAAGTCGGCCAGGGTGCGGGCGACGCGGAGAACGCGGTGGTGGCCGCGGGCGGAGAGCCGCAGGCGGTCCGTCGCCTCCGCGAGCAACGCGCGGCCGGCGTCGTCCGGTCGGGCGATCCGCTCCAGCGTCTCGCCTTCGGCCTCGGCGTTGGTGCGCGTCCCGGAAGGCGCGCCGAGCGCCTCGAAACGCGCGCGTTGCACCGAGCGGGCGGTCTCGACGCGCGCGGCCACCACCGCCGAGCCTTCCGCCGGCGGCGGCAGGGTGAGATCGGCGGCGGACAGTTCCGGCACCTCGACGTGAAGGTCGATGCGATCGTAGAGCGGGCCGGAGATCCGCACCTGGTAGTCCCGCGCGCAGTGCGGCGCCCGCGAGCAGGCCCGCGCCGGGTCGGACAGATAGCCGCAGCGGCAGGGATTCATCGCCGCGACCAACTGGAAACGCGCGGGATAGCGGACATGCATTTTGGCGCGCGCGATCGTCACCGTGCCGCTCTCGACCGGCTGGCGCAGCGCGTCGAGCACGTTGCGGGAGAACTCGGGCAACTCATCCAGAAACAGGACTCCGAGATGGGCGAGCGAAATCTCCCCCGGGTGGGCGCGGGGGCCGCCGCCGACCATCGCCGGCGTCGACGCCGAATGGTGCGGGTCGCGGAAAGGGCGCGTCCTGGTCAACCCGCTTTCGTCGAGAAGGCCGGCGACCGAGGCGATCGTGCTGACGGTCAACGCCTCCTCCGGGTCGAGCGGCGGCAGGATGCCGGGCAGACGGGCGGCGAGCATCGATTTGCCGGTTCCGGGCGGGCCGATCATGAGGAGGTTGTGGCCGCCGGCGGCCGCCACTTCGAGCACGCGCTTGGCCGTTTCCTGCCCCTTGATGTCGGCCAGATCCGGATATTGCGGCCGGTCGGCGCGGATCGTGTGCGCCGGCGGCGCCTGGAGCTGCAGCCCCTTGAAGTGGTTGATCAACGCCAGCAGGTCGGGTGCGGCCACGACCTCGCCGCCGCCGGCCCAGGCCGCTTCGGCGCCGTTGGCGGCGGGGCAGATCAGGCCGAGCTCCCGCGCGTTCGCACCGATGGCGGCCGGCAGCACGCCGGCGGCCGCGATCAGCGCGCCGTCGAGGCCGAGCTCGCCGAGCGCGGCATAGCCGGCGAGCTCCTCCGAGGGCAGCACCTCCATGGCCACCAGCAGCCCGAGGGCGATGGGAAGATCGAAGTGGCTGCCTTCCTTCTGCATGTCCGCCGGCGCGAGATTGACGGTGATCCGCCGAGGCGGGAGGGAAAGCCCGAGGCCGGCGAGCGCACCGCGTACCCGCTCCCGGCTCTCGGCGACCGCCTTGTCGGGCAGGCCGACGATCATGAACGCGGGAAGGCCCGCGTTGATCTGCACCTGCACGTCGACGGGCAACGTCTCGATGCCCTGGAAGGCCACGGTGTTGATATGGGCGACCATTCGGCGTCCTTCCCCCGGCCCCCCGGCCGTTGGCCTCCGACGGCCCCGGCCGCCGCCCCGGACGCGGCCCGCCATCGGCCGGGCCCGGATGCTCTCCCGATCTTATCTTCCGCGCCGCCGAAGCGCACGGGCGGGCGGCTCGTATGGACGCATCCGCGCTCCCATGAGCCGGATCATGGGCAAGGCCTTACGACATCCCCGGCTCCTCGAGACGCCTCGACGGGTTCACGGACACCCGGCACGGGCTGGTCCTGCAAAGCGCCGGCGGTGAAAGGCGGTTCCGTTGTCGGTTCGTCAATCCGCCGCCCCGGCCCCGGGCGTCGAGGCTCATTCGCGCGCGCCGGCGGGATTGCCGGGCGCGCGCACGGCATCCGCGCGGCGGGCCTCGATCGCGTCCCACACCAGGGCCTCGATGCGGGCGCCGTCGAGGCGGTTTATTTCCTGGATGCCGGTCGGCGAAGTGACGTTGATCTCGGTGAGGTAACCGCCGATCACGTCGATGCCGGCGAAGACCAAGCCGCGTTCGCGGAGCGCCGGTCCGATCGTCGCGCAGATCTCGCGCTCGCGGCCGGTCAGCGCCGTCTTCCGCGGCTTGGCGCCGACATGGAGGTTGGCGCGGGCCTCGCCCTTGGGCGGAACGCGGTTCACCGCGCCGACGGGCGCGCCCTCCACCAGGACGATGCGCTTGTCGCCTTCGCGAACCGCCGGCAGATAGGCTTGGGCGATGATCGGCTCGCGGGAGAAGGCGGCGAACATCTCGAGCAGGGCGTTGAGGTTCTCGTCCCCGGGCGCCACGTGGAACACGCCGGCGCCGCCGTTGCCGAACAGCGGCTTGAGGACGATGTCGCCGTGCTTCGCCCGGAAGTCCGCGATCGGGCCGGGCTCGGCGGCGATCAGGGTCGGCGGCGTCAGATCGCCGAAATGGGTGACGAAGAGCTTTTCGGGCGCGTTTCTTACCTGCACGGGATCGTTGACGACCAGCGTCGCCGGGTGGACGTGTTCCAGCAGGTGGGTCGCGGTGATGTAGGACATGTCGAAAGGCGGGTCCTGGCGCATCAGGACGACGTCCATGGCGGCGAGGTCGATGGTCTCCGGCGCGCCGAGGGTGGCGTGGTCGCCGGCTTGGTTCCGCACTTCAAGGGAGCGCATGGTGGCCGTCACCCGGCCCGCCCGCAACGAGAGCCGCCGGGGCAGGTAATGGTAGAGCGCGTGGCCGCGCGCCTGGGCCTCGAGCGCGAGGGCGAACGTGCTGTCCGCCTCGATGTCGATGGCCTCGACGGGATCCATCTGTATGGCCACCGCGAGGGGCATGCCGTACCCGCGCCGCTCAGTGCAGGCCGGTCTTCAGCCTCGCCAGGGCCGATTCGGCGTGCGCCCGGGCGGTGTCCGGCAGGCCGCAGGAGAGGCCGCGCTCCAGCGCCCGGACGGCACCCTTCATGGTGCCGAGGCGGGCGCGCAGAATGCCGAGTTCGTGCCAGACGCCGCCCGCCTCCGGCGCGATCAGCAGCATGCGCTCCAGGAGCGCGGCGGCCCGGACCGTGTCGCCCGCCTGGAGCGCGCGGGTCTTGATGTTGTTCTGGAGCCGCAGGAGGATCGCCCGGTTGCCGACCGGCGCGTAGTGGGACGGTTCGAGCTCCGCGTCGGCGCCGCGGAACTGCTTCAGCAGGCCGCGCAGGTGGCCGGCCTCGAGCGTCTGGCCGCGATGGAAGGGATCCACGATCAGCCGTCGGTCCCGGTCGTCCATGCGCAGCAGGAAATGCCCGGGAAAGGCCAGCCCGTCCACCGCCCAGCCCTGCGCCCGGGCGAGGTGGATGTAGAGGATGCCGAGGCTCACCGGCAGGCCGGCCCGGCGGTCGATGACCCGCAGGAGGTTGGCGTTCTCTGGGTCGTCGTAGCTCTCGGTGTCACCGCCGTAACCGTTGTCCTCGAAGAGCACCGCGTTGATGTGGCCGCGCCGCCGCTCCAACGGCGGTTCGTCGTCGGCGCCGGCGCGCGACGCGACGCCGCCGGCGAGTCGCCCGATGTGGGCGCGATAGAGCGCCAGGCGCGCGTTCGGGATGTCGAGGGCGCCAAGCAGGAGCGCGGTATCGGCCAGATCGATCGAATCGTCGGCGCGCCCGCCCGCGTCGCGCAGCATCCGCTCGATCGCCGCCTCCGCCATCAGGGGGTCGCCTGGCGCCGCGGATCGTCTTTCAGGATCACGTGGCTCACGACGCGGCGCACGTCCTCGATGGCGCGGGCATGGCCGACGACCCTCTCGAGCTCCCCCTCGTCCTGGGCGATCCCGATCACGTACACGACACTGTTGACGGACTCGACGTCGTAGTTGATCGACAGGATGTCCATATCCAGGAGAAGGCGGCCCTTGAGCTGCGTCGAGATCCAGGTGTCGCGGGCGTAGTCGATGATTCCCCCGCCCTGGACCACCTGGAGCTCGTTGATCACCTCGCGGACGCCGGCGGCTTTCCAGGCGAGCTGGATCGCCTGCACGCGGTCCTCGCGCGTCGGCACGGAGCCCTTGAGCAGCACGCGGCCCTCGACCACGCCGAACGACACGTCGCCATAGAGGTCGAGGTCGTCGTCGAAGAAGATGTGGTTGAGCTCGGCGCGAATCGTCAGATCGTCGATTACATCGCCGACGGAGCGCTCCTCGACGACCGCGATGCCCGCTCTCGCGGTCGCCCCGGCCACGAGCCCGCCACAGCCGGGGAGGAACAGGCAGCCGAGCGCCGCGGCGGCTACGACGGCCAGGAAGGTCCCTGCCGGGGAAGCCGGCCGGCGGCGGCCGGCGACCGTGCCACCTGTTCCCATGCAGCCTCCTTCACCGAGTCACGGGACGGTGCCCGCGCCGCCGGGTCGCCAAGCATCCGTCACGCGGCGCGGCCAATGCCCGGGAGTCACCACCATGACGTCGAATCGGAGCGCAAGCTTGCGCCATCTCGGGTGACGCGACAAGAACACCGTCGCCGCCCGCTCGATGCGCGTGCGCTGGCGGGCGGTGATCGTCTCCAGGGCTTCGCGCGCGTCCCGTCGGTGCTTCACCTCGATGAAGGCGACGAGGGTGCCGCGCCGCGCGACGATATCGATCTCGCCGACCGGAGTCGCGTAGCGCCGCGCGAGGATGCGCCAGCCGGTGAGCCTGAGGCGCAGCGCGCACAGCCGCTCGGCGGCGCGGCCCTGGCGCTCGGCCGCCCGCCGCGCGGCTACGGTGCGCATCCACCGCGCGCCCGGGCGCGGGCCAGCGCCCGGGCATAGACGGCCCGGCGGGGGCGCCCGGTTTCGGCGCCAAGCGCCGCCGCCGCGTCGCGGACCGTTCCCGCCTCCAGCAGCGTATCGAGCCGCGCGTCCAGATCCGCGTCGGAAAGCGCCGGCGCTTCCTGCCGACCGTCAACGACGACCACGATCTCGCCCTTGGGCGCGCCGCTCTCGGCGTAGTGTCGGGCGAGCGCCGCGAGAGTCCCGCGCCGCATCTCTTCGTGGCGCTTGGTCAGCTCGCGGGCGACGGCGGCCGGGCGCGGACCCAGAAGCTCGGCCATGTCCGCCAGCGCCGCCGCCAGACGACGGGGCGATTCGAGCAGGACGAGGGTCGCATCGAGCGCGACCAACGTGGCGATGGCCGCGCGCCGCGGCGCGCGGCGGGGCGGCAGGAAGCCGCCGAAATAGAAGCGGTCGGTCGGCAGGCCGGAGAGGACGAGCGCCAGCAGCGGCGCGCTCGGGCCGGGGCAGCCGGTCACCCGGATGCCGGCGTCGAGTGCCGCGCGGACCAGCTTGTAGCCGGGATCCGAGATCAGCGGAGTCCCGGCATCGGCGACCAGGGCCATGGAGCCGCCGCCCGCGAGCGCGCGGATCAGCGTCGGGCGGACGCGCGCCGCGTTGTGCTCGTGATAGGAGACGAGGCGCGCGTCGATGCCGTGGCGCGCGAGCAGCCGGGCGGTATGGCGGGTGTCCTCGCAGGCCACGCGGTCGACGGCGGCGAGCACCGAGAGGGCGCGTCGCGACACGTCGTCCATGTTGCCGATCGGGGTCGCGACCAGCCACAGGCCGGGCGCGGCGGCGGCGCGCGGTTCACCCGTCGGGGCGCGGCTCCTATCCCGCATTTCTCATGCGGTTCCGCATCGTTTTCGGCACGCGGACCTCCCGTCCGCACCTTGGAAATCGGACGGATCGTGACTAGGCTGCCCCCCGCTCGCTGATGCCATGGGAGCTCCCTCGGACATGCGCGGACCTCGCCCTCGTCCGTCGGCCGGCCGGCGCCGACATGCGGGTCTCGCGGCGGTCGGCATCGCGCCGCTCCTCCTCGCGGCCGCCTGCGGCCAGCCGAGCGTACCCCCGCCGGCGGAGGAGGGCCAGCCACCCGCGCCGGAAGCGGCGGCGCCCCTCGAAGCGGGTGCTTCGCCCGCGGCGGCGGTTGCGGCGACGAGGGAGGAACGGACGCCCCAAACGGTCTCCGCTCTGCCGGTTGATGAAGCGCGCGCGGCATCGGCCCCGGAGACCGCGAGTCCGCCGCCCTCCGGATCGCCCTCCGCGCGCGGTGCCGATGCGGCGGCGGGCGCGGGCGAAGCCCGCAGCGTCCGGGTCGGCCTTCTCGTGCCGCTTTCGGGGCGCTACGCGCCGGAAGGCGAAGCGTTGTTGCGCGCGGCGCAGCTCGCGCTGTTCGACGCCGCCGACGAGGCCTTCGCGCTGCTGCCCCGCGATACCGGAGGCTCGGCCGCGGGCGCCGAGCGGGCGGCCCTTTCGCTGCTCGGCGAGGGCGTCGACCTGATCCTCGGCCCGCTGTTCGCCGACGGGGTGGCCGCCGTCGCCTCCCATGCCCGCGACCGCGGCGTCGCCGTCGTCGCCTTCTCGACGGACCGGGAGGTGGCGGGCGAAGGGGTGTACCTGCTCGGCCATGCGCCGGGCGCCCAGGTCCGTCGGGTGGTCGCTCACGCCGCCGCGCACGGCCATCGACGGCTCGCCCTGCTCGCGCCCGAAACCCGCTACGGCGCGGCGGTCGCGGACGAAGCGGCGGCAGCGGCGGCGGCGGCGGGCCTTTCGCTTACGCGCGTTCGCCATTATGCGCCGGACGGGTCGGACGCGGCCCAGGTGGTTCGCGCCCTCGCCGACTACGATCGGCGCTCCCGGGCGTTGGAGGAAGAACGGGCGGCGCTCGCCCGCCGGGGCGATGCCGCCGCGCGCCGCGGACTCGCGCGGCTTTCCAGACGCGACACTCTGGGCGCCGTCGCCTTCGATGCGCTTCTGCTGGCCGACGGCGGCGCCCGGCTCAGGCAGATCGCCGCCCTGCTTCCCTATTACGACATCGATCCCGCTGAGGTCCGGCTGCTGGGGACGGGCCTCTGGGAGGACCCGGCCACGCTCGGCGAGCCGACGCTGGCGGGCGGCTGGTTCGCCGGCCCCGGCCCGGCCGCGCGGCGGGATTTCGAGGCGCGCTACCGCCGGGCCTTCGGCGAGTCGCCGGGCGCGATCGCCTCTCTCGGCTACGACGCGACGGCCCTGGCCGCCGTGCTGGCGCGGGCGGACGCGGGGCTCGACTCCCGCGCCATCGGCGGCCGCCGCGGCTTCGTCGGCGTCGACGGCCTCTTCCGCTTCGACGCGGACGGGATGGCGGAGCGAAGCCTGGCCGTCTTCGAGGTCGCCGGCGGGGGCGAGACCGTCGTCGTCGGGCCGGCGCCCGAGCGCTTCGACCGGGACGCCGAGGCGCCGGGCGACGGAGGGCCCGAGCGCTCGGGAATCAGCGAAGGAGCTCCGCGAGAAGGCGGTTGAGGAGGGGCCGCCCGGCCTCGGTGGCCCGCAGGCGGCAGGCCCGGTCTTCGAGATAGCCGGCGGCGACGAGGCGGGCGACGCGGTCGCGGTCGATCACCCTGTCCGGCGCGCAGCCGGTCCGCCGTTCCAGACGCGCGAGCGGCACCCCTTCGCGAAGCCGGAGCCCCGTCATCAGCATTTCGCGCGCCTGCTCGTCGGGCGACAGCGGCCGCGAGGCGGCGGTGCCGTGGCCCGCGCGCTCGACCGAAGCGAGCCAGGTTTCGGGGCCGGCGTGCTGGCGCGTCGCATACCGGCCGCCGCCCGTTTCGATGCGCCCGTGGGCACCCGGGCCGACGCCGACATAGTCCTCGTAGCGCCAGCAGGCGAGGTTGTGGCGGCAGGCCTCCCCGTCCCTCGCGTGGTTCGAGATCTCATAGGCCGGGAGGCCGGCCTTCGTCGTCAGCTCCTGGGTCAGGTCGTAGAGGGCGCGGCCCGTGTCGTCGTCGGGGAGCGCGAACGCGCCCTCGCGCCGAAGGCGGTGGAACGCCGTGCCCTTCTCGACCGTGAGTTGATAGAGCGAGAGATGGCCGTCGGCGAGCGCCAGCGCCTCCGCCAGCTCCCTGCGCCAGACGGCGGGGCTCTGGCCGGGCCGGGCGTAGATGAGGTCGAAGGAGACGCGCGGCACGATGCGCCGCGCCAGTTCGACCGCGCGGCGCGCCTCCGAGGCGCCGTGCTGGCGCCCGAGGAAGCGGAGGGCGTCGTCGTCGAGCGCCTGGACGCCGAGCGAGACCCGGTTCACCCCGGCCGCGCGGAAATCCCGCAGCCGCGCCGCCTCGGTCGAGGTCGGGTTGGCTTCGAGGGTGATCTCCGCGTCGGGCGCGAGAGTCCAGCGGGACGCCACCCGGTCGATCGCCGCCGCCGCGGTCTGCGGGGGCATCAGAGACGGCGTGCCGCCGCCGAAGAAGATGCTGGCGACCGTCGCCCCCGGGAGCCGCGCCGCGAAATGGTCCAGTTCGCGGAGGAGCGCGCGTCGCCAGCGCGGCTCGTCCACGCGCTCCCGGACATGGCTGTTGAAGTCGCAATAGGGGCACTTCGCGCGGCAGAACGGCCAGTGGATATAGACGGCGCGCGCGTGCGGCGGCGGGGTCACGGGCCGCGCGGCAGGCAGGCCGCCGCCAGTCGCGCGAAGGCGCGGGCGCGGTGGGTCAACGGCTGCTTGGCGGCCGGCGCCATCTCGCCGAAGGTGCGCGCGTGGCCGTCGGGGACGAAGATCGGGTCGTAGCCGAAACCATGTGCGCCGCGCGGCGGCCAGGCGAGAGTCCCGTCCACCCGGCCTTCGACGACCTCGCAATGCCCGTCGGGCCAGGCGAGGGCGAGGGCGCAGGCGAAGGATGCCGCCGTGCCGACGGTCTCGACGCCGCGCGCGGCCAGCGTCGCGTCGACGCGTGCCATCGCTGCCTGGAAATCCCGCGCCGGGCCGCCCCAGCGGGCGGAACGGACTCCCGGTGCGCCGTCGAGGGCGGGGACGACGAGGCCCGAATCGTCGGCGAGCGCCGGTTCCCCGCGCGCCGCCGCCGCGCGCGCCTTGAGCGCCGCGTTCGCCCGGAAGGTATCGCCCGTCTCCGCCGGTTCGGGGAGGCCGCAGGCGGCCGCGCCGACCGCCTCGATGCCGTGCGGCGCCAGGAGCGCGGCGATCTCGGCGACCTTGCCGTCGTTGTGGCTGGCCACGATCAGGCGCGCCGCCACGAGACGACGGGCCATCAGCCGGCCTGCGCGAGGGCGGTTCGTTGCAACGCGAACAGCCGCGCCGCTCCCTTGCGGGCGAGGCCCAACATGTCGAGGAATTGCCGCTCCGCGAACGGCGCCTTCTCCGCCGTGCCCTGGATCTCCACGATCCCGCCGTCGGCGGTCAGCACGAAATTCGCGTCGGCTTCCGCCGTGCTGTCCTCCGCGTAGTCGAGGTCGAGCACCGCCTCGCCGCCGACGATCCCGCAGCTGACCGCCGCGACCTGGCCCGCGAGCGGCAGCCGGTCGAGCGCGCCGCCTGCGACGAGGCCGGCCAGTGCGGCGTGAAGCGCCACGTAGGCGCCGGTGATGGCGGCGGTCCGCGTCCCGCCGTCGGCCTGGATGACGTCGCAATCGAGGACGATCTGGCGCTCACCCAGCGCCTCGAGATCCGCGACGGCGCGCAGGGAGCGCCCGATCAGCCTCTGGATCTCGTGGGTCCGCCCGCCCTGGCGCCCGCGCGCCGCCTCGCGGCCGGTCCGCGAACCGGTGGAGCGGGGCAGCATGCCGTATTCCGCCGTCACCCAGCCGCGCCCGCTGTTGCGGAGGAACGGCGGCACCCGCCCTTCGAGGCTCGCGGTGCAGAGCACCTGCGTATCGCCGACGCGGACGAGGCAGGAACCCTCGGCGTGTTTGTTGACGCCGGGCTCCAGGCGCGCCTCGCGCATCTCGTCGCTTCGACGGCCGGAAGGGCGCATGACGTGGACGATCTCCGCCGGCGCGTCGGCCTCGCCGCGCACCGCCGCGCCGACCCTACCGCCCCGCACCGCGCGCGTCCAGCGATCGCGGCGTCTCCGGCCGCTCCAGGAGCGCGCGGAGATGGGTGGCAAGGCGCGTGGACCACGTATCCACCGCCTCGGCGGTGCGGATTCCGTCGTTGCGGATCTCCATGAGGAGGTAGGGCAGGCCGCGGCTCTCGGCGTGCTCGGGCACGGTGTAGTCGGTCAGGACGCCGAAGTCGTAAGGTTCGTTGGCGCCGACGACGAGCCCCTCGGCCCGCAGGCGCTCGATCATGGGCGTGGCCATGCGGCGATCGTTGTTCCAACAGATGCCGATCTGCCACGGGCGCGGGACGCCGTCGGCCATGCGCGGCGTGAAGCTGTGCACCGAGATCAGCGCCGGCGGCGTGCCGGCGGCGATTATGCGGTCGAGGGCGGCGCGGATCGCGTCGTGGTAGGGCGTGAACAGGGCATCGACGCGCGCCTCGGCCGCGGCCCGACCCAGGTTCGCGTTACCGGGGATCGGGATCGAATCGCTCACGGCCGGGATGCGGTCGGGGGCCGATGCGGGGCGGTTGCAATCGATCACGAGACGGGAATAGCCGGCGAGCACCGCCGGCGCGTCGAGGAGCGCGGAGAGGCGCCGGGTCACCGCCGCCGCCCCGATGTCCCAGCCGATATGGTCGGTGCGGGCGGTCTCGCTCAGGCCCAGGGTCCCGAGCGCGGCGGGGATGGCGCAACTCGCGTGGTCGCAGACCAGAAGCGCGCGGGAGGTTCCCCGCTCGTTGAGCGATTCGAACGCCGGCGGATCGCCCGGTTCGAGAAGCGCCGCCGTCACTGCGCCGGAATCCCGTAGATGCGACGGGCGTTCCCGGCGCCGATCAGGGCGGCGATTCGCGCGGCTTCGTCGCCCGGCAGTTCGTCGTCGTCCACCCAGCGGGCGAAGGTGCCGGCGAGTGCGGCGCGGAAGCGCCGCGCGCCCAGATAATAGAGTTCGGAGAGGCCGAAGGCGTCCGAGCTGTAGAGCTGTTTGGTGAAGGGCGCGAGCTCGAGCGCCTCGTCCATGACCCGCCGGTAACTCGGCCCGACCCAGTTCAACGCGAAGCCCACGTCGAAATAGACCCGGGGGAAGTTCTCCGCCATCAGGCCGGCCTGACGGTGGAACGGGTAGCAATGGAGCAGCGTGATCGGGAAGCCCCACGGCTCCACCGCCTTGACCCAGGGCGTGAGGTAGCTCGGGTCCACCCGGTTCAGCTCGATGTCCGGGTCGCCCAAGCCGATATGGAACTGGATCGGGAAGCCGCGCTCGCGCGCGATGTCGGCGCCGGTCCAGATCAGATGCCGCTCCAGCACCGGATCGACGATGCGCGCCTTGCCGGTGTGCGCGATCTCGGCGAGCCAGCGCCCGGCCGCCTCTTCCACGTCTGCCGCGCCGGGCGGTTCGTAGTCGATGCGAAGCGTGGCGCGATAGGCCAGCACCGACTTAAGCCCGGCGACCCCGTCGGCGGCGGCGCGCAGGGCCTCCTCGACGGCGCGCGCGTAGCCCGAAGCCGACGGCCGGCTCGAGGCGACCCGCTCGGCGATCACTTCCATGCGCAGGATTTCGCGGGCCGGCGCGCCGGCGAGTGCGCCGAGTTCCGCGAAGCCGCAGAGCTCCTCGGGCCGGTTCCCGGTGTCCACGAGATAAGTGCCGATGTCGGCGCCGGTGAGGAAGCGTCGGTTCACCTCCTCGGCGCCGAGCGCGTGACGGCGCGCCATGTAATCCGCCGGCGCGCAGAACCTGGGCAGGTCGAGGACCGGCGCGCACCACCGGCGGATGGACAGCGCGACCGGCTTGTCCCAATGGCTCGTGCCCGCCGGCGCGGGCGCGAAGGCCTCGCTGAGCAGAGCCTCGAACCGCTCCGCCTCCAGATCGACCGGGACGACGCCATGGCAATGATGGTCGATAAGCGGCACGTCGTTTCCGTCAGTCATCCCGACACCTCCCGATCGTCTCGATCCACGTCATGCGCGGCCGCCCCCGGCCGATGGTGCCCGAGCGCGGGATAAGAGCCGGGACGGCAAGGCGAAGCGCCGACCCGGCCGGGCAAGCCCGGATGGGCGCGGGCCGTTGTTCTTCTTCGCCGTATCTCCGCCGCCGCCAGTTGTCGACGGAGGCGACGCCGATCAGAATAGCGCCGATCACGACGATCCGCCAAAGGCACGCTGGGCGCGTTCAATCCGTCGTGCGAGGGGGCGATGAGGAGTGCCTCGATCGGTGAGGTGATCGGCCTTCCCCGGCCGCCGAACAGGCCGATGCCGCTGCGTCGAAACGGGGCGGCTCCTTGTCAGCCCCTTCCTGCTGCGATACCGTTCCCTCTCGGCTTTGTCTGAGCGGCGAGGACGAGCATGAGCAGGTGGACCCTCGACGACATCCCGTGGGAGCGGTTCGATCGGTCCAGGCTCGATCCGGACATGGTCGAGATCGCCAAGGCGGCGTGCATGGTCGAGCACCACAGCGCCGACTACGGCAGGTATCTGTGCGGGGTGTTCCACGACGACCCCGCCTTTTGCGCCGCCGCGCTGAAATGGGCGAAGGAAGAGGTTCAGCACGGCCGCGCGCTCAGGCGCTACGCCGAACTCGCGGATCCGGACTTCGATTTCGACGCGGTGTTCGCGCGCTTCGTCGCCGGCCACGCGATCGACGTCGAGGCCCGCGAGTCGATCCGCGGCTCGCGCTGCGGCGAGCTCGTCGCTCGCTGCATCGTCGAGGTCGGCACCTCGGCCTATTACAGCGCGCTGCGCGACGCCGCCGCCGAGCCCGTGTTCCGCGAGATCTGCAAGCGCATCGCGGGCGACGAGTTTCGCCACTACAAGCTCTTTTACGACGCCATGAAGCGTTACCGGGAAAAGGAAGGGCTCGGTATGCTCGGGCGGGCTCGGGTGGCGTTCGGGCGGCTGTTCGAAGCGAGTGACGACGAGCTCGCCTACGCCTACCATTGCGGCGTCGGCGCCGTGGAGCCCTACGACCGCCGCCGGTCGTCCCGCGCCTATGCCGGGCGGACCCTGCCGCTCTACCGCGAGGGGCACGTCCGGCGCGGCGTCGGCATGACGCTGAAGGCCATCGGCATCAGGCCCCAGGGGTGGCTGGGCCGGGCGCTCGCGGCGCTCGCGTGGCGCGCCCTCAGGCTGTACGCCCGCCGGCTGGCGCGCGCGGCGGCGAAAGGAAGGGACGGAACTCCACCACCACGGCTTCGTACAGCGCCCGCTTGAAGGGGACGGCGTTGGCGCAGAGGTCTTCGGTACGCGACCAGCGCCAGGCGCTGAACTCCGGGTGCGCCGTCGCGACGTCGATGTCGGCGTCGGTCCCCAGGAAGCGCGCGGCGAACCATTTCTGCTCCTGGCCCCGGTAGCGCCCCCGCCAGACCCGCCCGGTCAACGCGGGCGGGAGGTCGTAGCACAGCCAATCCTTGGTTTCCGCAACGATTTCCACCAGATGCGGTGCCACCCCGGTCTCTTCCTCGAGCTCCCGGAGCGCCGCGTCGCGCGGTGTCTCGCCGCGGTCGATCCCTCCTTGCGGCATCTGCCAGGCTTCCTGCGCCATGTCGATGCGGCGGCCGACGAAGACCCGCCGCTCGGCGTCGAGGAGAAGCACGCCGACGCCCGGCCGGTAGGGGAGGGCGTCGTGCGCCGTCATGACGGCGGCCGGCCCTGAAGGCCCGCGCACCGGAGCACGCCGCCCCCGCTAATTGACCGTCGCGTCGGAGAGCAGCCGGAGGCCCCGCAGAAGATCGAGGGCGCGGGCCAGCTGGTAGTCGGCCCCGGCCGCGTCGTCCGCGGCGCCGTCCGGCGGCGGGCCCGCCTCCTCGGAATCGTCCGGCCCGTCGTTGTCCAGGCGCCCCCGCAAATCCGCTTCGCGCCGCTGCCGGGCCGGCGTCACCGGCTCCACGCGCGCCTGCTCCACCACGATGTCCGGGTCGATCCCTTCCGCCTGTATGGAGCGGCCGGAAGGCGTGTAGTAACGGGCCGTCGTCAGGCGCACCGCCCCCTGGTCGCCCATGGGAAGGACGGTCTGCACCGATCCCTTGCCGAACGACCGCGTGCCGAGGACGATCGCCCGCCGGTGGTCCTGCAACGCGCCTGCCACGATCTCGGACGCCGACGCCGAACCGCCGTTGATCAGCACGACGAGCGGCAGGCCGTCGATCAGGTCGCCGTCGCGCGCGTTGAAGCGCTGCACGCCGTCCGGGCGGCGGCCGCGGGTCGAGACGATTTCCCCGCGTTCCAGAAAGGCATCTGAAACCGCGACCGCCTGATCGAGAAGACCGCCGGGATTGTTGCGCAGGTCGAGCACGGCCCCGCGCGCCGGCTCCTCCTGTTCGTCTCTCAGGTCGCCCACGATCCGTTCGAGGTCGTCGGAAGTGCGCTCGGAGAAGGAAGAGATGCGCATGATCATGACGTCGCCGGCCATCCGCGCGCGCACCGAACGGATCTTGATGACCGCGCGAGTGATCGGGATGTCGAGCGCCTCGTCCACGCCCCGGCGCCGGATCGTCAGGGTGATCTCGGAATCGACGGGGCCGCGCATCTTCTCGACCGCCTGTTCCAGAGTCAGGCCGAGCACCGGCTCGTCGTCCAGGTGGGTTACTAGGTCTCCCGCCTCGATACCGGCGCGCTGCGCCGGCGTGTCGTCGATGGGCGCGATCACCTTGACCAAGCCGTCCTCCATGGTGACCTCGATCCCGAGTCCACCGAACTCGCCGCGGGTCTGTATCCGGACTTCTTTGAAGCTCTTGGGGTCGAGATATTTCGAGTGGGGGTCGAGGGAGCTCAACATGCCGTCGATGGCCGCCTCGATCAGCTCGGAATCGCTCACGTCCTCGACGTAATCGCGGCGGACGCGCTCGAAGACGTCGCCGAACAGGTTGAGCTGCCGGTAGGTTTCGGTGTCCTCCGCCGCGATCGGAAGGGCTGGGAGAACGAGCGTCATCAGGCCGGCCACGCCGGCCGCCAAGTGCCTTCGCATACGATCCCCGCCTGTATGAGGCCGCGTCGATTGCCGGCGATGGTAGCCCCCGCCGCGGGTTCCGATCAACCTCGTCGCGCGCCGGCCGGGGCCGCTCAGGCGATTTCGGCCTCCGCTTCGTCGGACAGCGGATGGGCGAGGCGGGGGAGCATCTCCCTGGGGCAGATCTGCCAGAAGGCGCCGATCTCGAGCGTCCAGTCGGCGAGCAGGCGCTCGCTGTGGCGCGAGCGGGTCTCGGCATGGTGCTCCGCGACCAGGGCGCGGCATTCGTCCTCCCAATGCCGGCTCGCGATCCGCTGCCAGACCACCGTATCGGCGTTCACCCGCCGCTCGAAGGAGCCGTCCGGGTCGTAGACGAAGGCCATGCCGCCGGTCATGCCGGCGGCGAAATTGTCGCCGACCGGCCCCAGGATCACGGCCGTGCCGCCGGTCATGTATTCGCAGCCGTTCGAGCCGCAGCCCTCGACCACGGCGCGGACGCCGGAATTGCGCACGCAGAAGCGCTCGCCCGCCTGGCCGGCAGCGAACAGCTTGCCGCCGATGGCCCCGTAGAGGACGACATTGCCCACGATCGTGTTCTCGCTGGAGACCAGCGGGCTCGAGGTCGGCAGCCGCACGACGATGGTGCCGCCGGAGAGTCCCTTCCCGACATAGTCGTTGGCGTCGCCGATCACCACGACCTTGAGCCCCTGGACGGCCCACGCGCCGAGCGACTGGCCGGCCGAGCCGCGCAGGCTCACGGTGAAGTAGTCGGGCGGCAGGCCGGACATGCCGAAACGCCGGGTCAGGTTCGACGAAAGCCTGGCGCCGATCGAGCGATGCGTGTTGCGGATCGTGTAGGCGAGTTGCGTCTTCTCCGGGACTTCCAACGCGTCGTCGGCATCGCCGATCATCTGCTCGTCCAGGGTCCCCGGCACCTCGATCCTGCCCTCGCGGGTCGAGTGGCGTGGCCGGTCGCCCGAATCGGCCTGGACGAGCAGCGGGTTCAGGTCGAGATCGTCGAGGTCGGCACTGCCCCGGCTGACTTGGCGGAGCAGGTCGGTGCGTCCGGTGATCTCGGTCAGCGTCCGCGCCCCGAGCGACGCCAGGATCTCGCGCACCTCCTCGGCGACGAAGCTGAACAGCGTGACGACCTTTTCCGGCGTGCCCTCGAACTTGGCGCGGAGCGCCGGGTCCTGGGTGCAGACGCCGACGGGGCAGGTGTTGCTGTGGCACTGCCGCACGAGGATACAGCCCATGGCCACCAGCGAGGCCGTACCGATGCCGAACTCCTCGGCGCCCAGCATGGCGGCGATGACGACGTCGCGGCCGGTCTTGATGCCGCCGTCCACCCGCACGGTCGTCGTGTGCCGCAGGTGGTTCAAGGTCAGCACTTGATGCACCTCGGCCAGGCCCATCTCCCAGGGCACGCCCGCGTATTTCACGCTGCTCTGGGGGGACGCGCCGGTCCCGCCGTCGTGGCCGGAGACCAGGATCACGTCGGCCTTGGCTTTGGCCACGCCCGCGGCCACGGTGCCGATGCCGGCTTCGGCCACGAGCTTCACCGAGACCCGCGCCCGCGGGTTGATCTGCTTCAGGTCGTAGATGAGCTGCGCCAGATCCTCGATCGAGTAGATGTCGTGATGGGGGGGCGGCGAGATCAGCGTCACGCCGGGCGTCGCGTGGCGCAGCCGGGCGATTTCGTCAGAGACCTTGAACCCCGGCAGCTGGCCGCCCTCGCCGGGCTTCGCCCCCTGGGCGATCTTGATCTCGATCTCTCGGCAGCGGTTCAGATATTCCGCGGTCACGCCGAAGCGGGCGGAGGCGATCTGTTTGACCGCCGAGGAGGCGTTGTCGCCGTTTTCGCGCGGTTCGAAGCGCGCCGGGTCCTCACCGCCCTCGCCGCTGCACGAGGACGCACCGATGCGGTTCATGGCGATCGCGAGCGTCTCGTGTGCCTCCTTCGACAGCGCGCCGTGAGACATGCTGCCGCTCATGAAGTGCTTGCGGATCCGGGTGATCGATTCCACCGCCTCGAGCGCGATGGCGGGCCGGTCGGGCTTGAAGTCGAGCAGGTCGCGGACGTGGACCGGCGGCAGCGCGTGGACGCCTTCCGCGTATTTGCGGTAGCCGGCGTAGGAATCGCCCGCGAGTGCTGCCTGAAGCCCGTGGATCAACCGCCCGTCGAAGGCATGGACTTCCCCCGACCGCCGGTACTTGAAGAGACCGCCCACCGGCAGCACCACCGGGCTCTCCTCCCAGGCCTTGCGGTGCTGCTCCAGAACGCGGCGCTTGATGCCGTTCAAGCCGATCCCCGAGAGCCGCGCAGTCATGCCGGGGAAGAAGTCGGCGACCAGCGCCCGGCTCAGCCCGACGGCTTCGAAGTTGTAGCCGCTCCGGTAGGAGCTCAGCACCGAAATGCCCATCTTGGAGAGAATCTTGAGCAGCCCGGAATCCACCGCCTCCCGGTAGCGCCGCTCGCATTCGGCGAGGCTCCGGTCGCCGAACAGCCCTCGCTCCCAACGGTCCGCCACGCTTTCGAGCGCCAGATAGGGATTGACCGTGGTCGCGCCGACGCCGATCAGGACCGCGAAATAGTGCACGTCGAGGCACTCGGCGGCGCGCACGTTGATCGAGGTGAAGGTGCGGAGCCGCTGCCGGACGAGGTGGCTGTGGACGCCGCCGGCCACCAGGATCATCGGGATTGGCGCGCGCTCCCGCGAGACGCGCTCGTCGGTCAGGACCAGATGGGTGGCGCCGCCGCGTACCGCCTCTTCCGCCTCGCTGCGGACACGCTTGATGGCGGTCGTGAGCTGGCGGCCGCCGGAAGCCGCGTCGAAGGTGCAGTCGATCCAGGCCGTCCTCTCGCCCAGACGGTCGAGCAGCGCCGCGAACTCGCCGTTGGTCAGAACCGGCGAGTCGAGCTGCATCACCGCCGTCCGCTCCGGCGTCTCGGCGAAGACGTTGCCCATGTTGCCGAGCCGGGTCAGCAGGCTCATGACGCTGTATTCGCGCAAGGAATCGATCGGCGGGTTGGTCACCTGGGCGAACATCTGCCGGAAGTAGTGGTGAAGGCCGCGATACTGGCCGGAGAGCACGGCGAGCGGCGTGTCGTCGCCCATCGAGCCGGTGGGCTCCTTGCCGTCGTCCGCCATGGGATGGAGCACCATTTCGAGCTCCTCCATGGAGTAGCCGACCATGCGCTGGTGCCTGCGGAGGGCGTCGCGGGAAAACATCCGGGGCGCCGTGCTGCCGGCGACGAGGGCGCTCGCGTCGACCACGTCGGCGGCCCAGTCCGCGTAGGGCTTGGCAGCGGCGAGCGCGTCCTTGATCTCGCGGTCGTGATGGAGGCGGCCGGAGGCGAGGTCCACGCAGATCATCTGCCCCGGCCCGAGGCGGCCGTTCTCGACGACGCTCTCCGGGGCGAGTGGGACCATGCCGGTCTCGGAGCCGACAACCAGCAGGCCGTCGGCGGTGACGCTGTAGCGCATGGGGCGGAGCCCGTTGCGGTCCATCCCGGCGAGGATCCAGGTGCCGTCGGTCGCGGCGATCGCCGCCGGGCCGTCCCAGGGCTCCATGAGGCAGTTGCAGACGTTGTAGAAGGCGCGGTGGCTCTCCGGCATCCCCTGCTTCTTGGACCAGGCGTCCGGGATCAGGAGGCTGTGTGCCGCCGGAACGGAGCGCCCGGCCCGGACCAGCGCCTCGAAGACCGCGTCGAGGGCCATCGAATCCGAGGCGGCCGGCTCGATCAGCGGGAAGAGCTCGTTGTTGTAGGCGCCGAAAACGTCGCTGGCGGCCCGCGTCTCGTGGCTCGCCATCCAGTTCCTGTTGCCCCTGATCGTGTTGATCTCGCCGTTGTGGGCGAGCATTCGGAAGGGCTGCGCCAAGCGCCAGGTCGGGAAGGTGTTGGTCGAATAGCGCTGGTGGAAGATCGCGAAGCGGGACACGAAGCGTTCGTCCAGGAGGTCGGGATAGAACGCCGTGAGCTGCTCGGCCAGGAACATGCCCTTGTAGATGACCGAGCGGGAGGAGAGCGAGCAGACGTAGAAGCCGGAGACGTGGCGGTCGAGGACCTGCTTCTCGATGCGGCGGCGGATCACGTAGAGATCGATTTCGAACTGGTCGTCGTCCGCGCTGCGCTCGTTCGAGATCATGACCTGCTCGATCTCGGGCCGGCTGGCATTCGCCTTCTCGCCGATGACCGAGGAGTCGATCGGCACTTGGCGCCAGCCGTAGATGCCGTGGCCGAAGCGCAGGATCTCCGTCTCGACGATTCCCCGGCAGATGTCCTGGGCGCCGAGATCGGTCTTGGGCAGGAAGATCATGCCGACGGCGAGCCGGCCTTCGCGCGGCGCGTGACCGGTGTTCTCGACGTGCTCCTTGAAGAAGTTCTGCGGGATCTCGACGTGAATCCCGGCGCCGTCGCCCGTCTTGCCGTCGGCGTCGACCGCGCCCCGGTGCCACACCGCCTTGAGCGCGGCGACGCCCGCCTCGACCACGTCGCGCCGCGCGGCCCCGTCGAGCGCCGCGATCAGCCCGACTCCGCAGGAGTCGTGCTCGAACGCCGGATCGTAAAGGCCCGCCCGCGGCAGCGCGTCTCCGCCCCGTCTCACGGCTGTGGCTCCCCGGCGGCGCGGGCCTGGATGTAGCGGTGGATCGAACGGGCGGCGTCGCGGCCGTCCTTGATCGCCCAGACGACGAGCGAGGCACCGCGCACGATGTCGCCGACGGCGAAGACGCCGTCGAGGCTGGTCATCATCGTGCGCCAGTCGATGAGCAGCGTTCCCCAGCGCGTCGTCTCGAGGGTCGGCGCGTCGAACAGGGCCGGCAGATCCTCGGGATCGAAGCCGAGCGCCTTGATCAAGAGGTCGGCGTCGATGGCGTAGCTCGAGCCGGCGATCGGCTGGGGAATTTGACGCCCGCCGGCGTCGGCGACGCCCAGGTGGATGCGCACCGCGCGCACGCCTTCGACGCGGGTTTCGCCGAGCACGGCCTCCGGCGCGGACAGCCAGACGAATTCGACTCCCTCCTCCTCGGCGTGGGTCACTTCCTGCATCGAGCCCGGCATGTTGGCGCGGTCGCGCCGGTAGAGGCAGCGGACGGAACGCGCGCCCTGGCGCACCGCCGTGCGCACGCAATCCATCGCCGTGTCGCCGCCGCCCACGACGACGACGTCCTTCCCCCGCGCGTCCAGCGCGCCGTCGTCGAAAGCGGGCACCCGGTCGCCGAGCCCCTTGCGGTTGCTCGCGGTGAGGTAGGCCATCGCCTGGAAGACGTTGCCGAGACCGACGCCCGGCACCTTGATGTCGCGCGCCTTGTAGGCGCCGGTGGCGAGCACCAGTGCATCGTGCCGCGCGCGCAAATCGGCGAGAGAGCAGTCGCGTCCGACCTCGACGTTCAGGTGCATCCGCACGCCGCCGGCCGCCAGCAGGTCCGTCCGACGCCGCACGATGTCCTTCTCCAGCTTGAAGTTGGGAATGCCGTAGATCAACAGCCCGCCCGCCCGGTCGTAGCGGTCGTAGATGTGGACCTGATAGCCGTACCGCCGCAGCTCCTCGGCGGCGGTGAGGCCGCCCGGGCCGGCGCCGACGATGCCGACCGATTGCGGCCGCTCGGCGGGCGGTGCGGGCGGCGCGACCCAGCCGTTGCGGAACGCCGTGTCCGTGATGTAGCGCTCGACGGCGCCGATGGTGACCGATTCGAACCCCTTCTCGATGACGCAATTGCCTTCGCACAGTCGGTCCTGCGGGCAAATGCGGCCGCAGATCTCGGGCATGTTGTTGGTCGCCGACGAGATCTCGTAGGCCTCCTGCAGGCGCCCCTCCGCCGTCAGCATGAGCCAGTCCGGGATGTTGTTGGAGACCGGACAGTGAATCTGACAGAAGGGAACGCCGCATTGCGCGCAACGCGCCGCCTGCTCGGCCGCCGCCTCGGGGTGGAAATCGTCGTACACCTCGCCCCAGTCGCGGCGGCGCAAGGCCGGCGCGCGCTTGTCGGGATGGTGCTGCGCCAGCGTCACGAACCTGAGCATCTCCGCGGTCACGCGCCTTCCTCCGCCGGTCTTCCGCCCCTCGGCGCATCGCATCCATTCCACGCGACGAGGTGCTTCACGTCAAGTTCCTCGGCCCATTATAGGGCAATATGGATGTCCTAATCGAAGGAAATTTCAATCGTGTCAATGAAGCCAAGCGAGGAGACCTGCCTCCACCTCGACATTAGAACCGAAATAAGACAAAATTCGGGAATCGCGTCGCTATCGGCGGTCGGGAAGCGGTGATATAAGCCTGCACGCCTCTTCGCGTTCCCGTTCAACCGTCGGGCAGGCGCTCGTGCCGTTCCATCATCTCGCCGTCATCGCGGTCGTCCAGGGCATCACCGAGTTTCTGCCGGTCAGTTCGTCCGGGCATCTCGTGCTGATTCCGGCCGCTGCCGGCTGGGCGGATCAGGGATTGGTTCTGGACGTCGCGGTCCATGCCGGCACGCTGGCGGCGGTAGTGGTCTATTTCCGGCGCGACCTCGGGCGGGTTCTCGCCGGCGCTGTCAGCATCGGCCGGCGCGGTCGGCGGGAGGAGCGGCGTGCGGGCCGCGTGCTCGGCCTCCATCTGGCGGTTTCGGCCGTCCCCGCCCTCGTCGCCGGCGGCGCGCTCGCGGCGCTGGCCCCGGCGGTCTTCCGCGACCCGGCGATCGTCGGCTGGACCACCCTGGGCTTCGGCGTCGTGCTCTACGCCGCGGACCGCTTCGGCATGACGGTGCGCCGTGTCGAGCACATGTCCCTGCGCGACGCCGCCGTCATCGGCCTCGCCCAGGCGCTCGCCCTCGTTCCGGGCACGAGCCGGTCAGGCATCACGATGACGGCCGCCCGCCTCCTGGGTTACGAGCGCGCCGAGGCCGCCCGCTTCTCGATGCTCATGTCGATCCCCGTCATCGCCGCGGCCGCCCTCGCCGCCGGCTGGGAGCTGGCGCGCCGGGGCGACGCGGTCGTCGTCGCCGACGCAGCGCTCGCGGCGGCGTTGTCGTTCGCGACCGCGCTGGCGGCCATCGCGGCGTTGCTCGCCTTGCTCCGGCGAACGAGTTTCGCGCCCTTCGCGATCTACCGGGTGTTGCTCGGCGCCGCCCTTCTGGGCTGGCTCTATTCGGCCTGAGCGGGTTCGTCAGCCCGCCGGTGCGGAATCGGCGCGTCCCCGGCGGTAGACGTCCAGATAGGTCGGCAGGACGAGCTCCACCGCGGTGGCGGCGACGCCGAGATCGGCGAGCCCGCGCGCGCCCGGCGCGACGACGTTGTCGATCTTCAGCAGCGTCACCTGGTCGGGGGTCAGCGGCGGGTCCGGGGCGAAGCGGAGAAGCTGGGCGAGCGCCGCCGCGGCGAGGAAGGGGACGGGGAGCAACAGCGCCTTGCGACGGGTCTCTGCGAGGACGAGCGCCGTCAGCTCGGCGTAGCTGTAGACCGAGGGGCCGCCGAGTTCGTACACCTCGCCGGGCGGCGTGCGTGCGTCCAGGACGCGATGGGCGGCTTCCGCCACGTCGCCTACGAAGACCGGCTGGAACCGCGTCGTCCCGGCGGCGCAGGCGAAGCGTGGGAAGAGCCCGTCCATCTCCAGCCTGGGCGGGCCGGCGAAGAACAGCGGCAGCACCGGGGCGAGGCGCAGCAGCGACGCGAGGCGGTTGAAGAATCCGTCCTCCGGTCCGAACACGAGGCTCGGCCTGAAGATCGCGGCGGTCGGAAACGCCGCGCGCACCGCCGCCTCGCCCGCCGCCCTGGAGCGCGCGTAGGCCGAAGGCGATGCGGCGTCGGCGCCGAGCGCCGAGACGTGGAGCAGGCGCGCGGCGCCGGCCGCCGCCGCGGCCTGCGCGATGCGCCCGGCCGCCGCCGCGTGGATGGCGGCGAAGGTCTGCCGCCCGCGCTCGTGGAGGATGCCGCACAGATTGACCACCGCATCGGCCCCTTCGACCGCGCGCCGGACCGAGTCGTCGTCCCGTGCGTTGGCCTGGAGCGGCGCGATGCGGCCCACGTCGCCGCAGGGGCGGAGGAAGCCGGCGCGTTCCGGGTGCCGGGTGGCGACGCGGATGCTCCAATCCTCCTGCGCCAAGCGCTGGACGATGTGCCGCCCGAGGAAGCCGGTGCCGCCGAAGATCGTGACGATGCGCAAGACGCCGCCCGCCGTGTCGCTGACCCGCCCCGTCTCTTAGGCCAACCCGCCCCGCTCGGCCAGCGGAAAAACGAAGCGCGGGCGCGGATCATACACGCAGCGTTGCGCGCCCCGCGCCGCCCGGCTATGTCCGGTCGTGGACCTTTCGCAGCCGCGGTTCGGAGGCGGGGAACGCCCGGCGCGCGGGCGGTGCGACGGAGGCGGCACGATGGCGAACATAGCGAACATCGAAGCGGCACTGGAGAAATTGCAAGCTGGCGGCCTTCCGGTGCCGGTATGCGCGTGGCGCGTCGAAGCGGGCCCCGACTGGTCGGACGACCCCGCAGTCTGGGTCTGGATCGTGCTCGAAAGCGAGGAGGTCGAAGACGCGGAAGTGCCGGCGCTGCTCGAACTGCAGGACATCGTGTACAGCCGGGTCGGGGGCGTGATCGACGACGATTCGTTGTTGTACGTTCGCTTCACCGGGCCCCCGGAATCCGGAAGAGCGCGGTGAGCCTGCACGGCGACTTGCTGGCGCAGGCGCGTCACCTCTCCCGCGCCGAGCCGCGGCGGCCGAAACAGGCGAGCCTGCGCAGGGCCATCTCGGCATCGTATTACGCACTATATCACCTGCTGGTCAGCGAAGCGACGGCGCGCATGTTCTCCGGGAACGCCCGGGCGCCGCTGCGCGGCCGCGTGGCGCGGGCGTTCGCCCATGCGACCATGAAAGACGTCGCTCGGCAATTCGCCAATGACAAGGTTTCGACGAAGCTCGTTCCCGGACTGAACGGTCTGCCTCTCCAGGATGAGATCGTCCGGGTCGCCGGGAGTTTTCTTGTTCTCCAGGAAGCCCGGCACGATGCTGATTACGACACCGCGCGCCGGTTCGTGCGTCTGGACGCCCTTTCTTCGGTCGTCAGGGCGGAACGAGCCTTCTCGGATTGGCGCCGCATCCGCAAAACCGTGCAGGCCGATACCTTCCTGGCCGGGCTTCTGACTTTCGGAAACATGCGCGGGTAGGGAGAGAGTCCCTCGCCCGCGCCAAGCCCTGCCGAACGGCGGCGGCTCAGTTCTTGCTCCGATCCACCAGCCGCCCTTCCGTGATCCACGGCATCATGGCGCGCAGGCGTTCGCCGACCTCCTCGATCGGGTGTGCGGCGGCGCGCGTGCGCATCGCCTTGAAGGACGATTGGCCGGCCGCGTTCTCGAGCATCCATTCGGTGGTGAAGCGGCCGTTCTGGATGTCCGCCAGGATCTCCTTCATGCGCGCGCGGGTCGCATCGTCGACCACCCGGGGCCCGCGCGTGTAGTCGCCGTATTCGGCGGTGTTGGAGATCGAGTAGCGCATGTTGGCGATGCCGCCCTCGTACATCAGGTCGACGATCAGCTTGACCTCGTGGAGGCACTCGAAATAGGCCATTTCCGGCGCGTAGCCGGCCTCTACCAGGGTTTCCCAGGCGGCCGCGATCAGGGAGGTCAGGCCGCCGCACAGCACGACCTGCTCGCCGAACAGGTCGGTCTCGACCTCCTCGCGGAAGGTGGTCTCGATGATGCCGGCGCGTCCGCCGCCGATCCCCGCCGCGTAGGAGAGGCCGATCTCCTTGGCGTTGCCGGAGGCGTCCCGCGCCAGCGCCAGCAGGCAGGGCACGCCGCCGCCGCGCTGGTATTCCGAGCGGACGGTGTGGCCCGGCCCCTTCGGCGCAACCATGAAGACGTCGAGGTCCGGCCGCGGCTCGATCAGGCGGAAGTGGATGTTCAGGCCGTGCGCGAAGGCCAGCGCCGCGCCCTCCTTCATGTTGTCGCGCAGCACCTCGTCGTAGAGCCGGCGTTGCAGCTCGTCCGGGGTCAGGATCATCACCACGTCGCCGAAGCGGGCGGCCTGTTCGATGTCCATGACCGCGAGGCCCGCGGCCTCGGCCTTCGCCGCGCTCGCCGAGCCCGGCCGGAGGCCGACCGCGATCTCCTTCGTCCCGCTGTCCTTCAGGTTGTTCGCGTGGGCAAAGCCCTGGCTGCCGTAGCCGATGATGGCGACCTTCTTCGCCTTGATGAGGTTGAGGTCGGCGTCCCGGTCGTAATACACCCGCATCGTGCAGTCTCCGTGTTGGCGTTCCTTACGGTCGATCGTCGTGTCGGAGCGCGCCCTTGCCGCGCGCGATGGCGACCACGCCCGTGCGCGAGATCTCGGCCAGCCCGAGCGGCGTCATCAGCCGGATGAAGGCGTCGATCTTGTCGCCGTTGCCGGTCATCTCGAATACGAACGAGTCGATCTCGCTGTCGACCACATGGGCCCGGAAGATGTCCGCGATCCGCAGCGATTCGACCCGTTTGTCGCCGGTCGCCGCGACCTTGATCAAGGCCAGTTCGCGCTCGACGTAAGGGCCCTGCTCGGTCAGGTCGGAGACGTGGTGGACCGGCACCAGGCGGTCGAGCTGGGCCGCGATCTGCTCGATGACCATGCGCGAGCCCGAGGTCACCAGGTTGATGCGGGAGAGGCGCTTGTCGCGGTCGACCTCGGCGACGGTGAGGCTCTCGATGTTGTAGCCGCGCCCGGAGAACAGCCCGATCACCCGCGCCAGCACGCCCGGCTCGTTCTCGACCAGGACGGAGAAGGTATGGCGTTCGGCACGATCCTCCACGGCGGTTCCTTCGGCTTTTCGTCCGGCGGCGCGGGGCGGCGGGCCGCGCTAGACGAGCACCATGCCGTCTTCCGAGCGCTCCTCGAGATCGCCGTGCTCGGGCCCCAGCTTCATCTCGTAGTGGGCGGCGCCGGCCGGGATCATCGGATAGACGTTCTCTTCCTTGTCCACGAGGATGTCGGCGATCACCGGGCCGGGCGTTTCGATCATCGCCTCGATGACCCCGTCCACCTCCTCGGGCCGGCGCGCCGCGAGGCCGGTCGCCCCGAAGGACTCCGCCAGCTTCACGAAATCGGGCAGGGAATCCATGTAGCTCTCGGCATAGCGGCCGCCGTGGAAGAACTCCTGCCACTGGCGCACCATGCCCATGTATTCGTTGTTCAGCAGGAAAGTCTTCACCGGCAGCCGGTACTGGATCATCGTCGAGAGCTCCTGGATCACCATCAGGAGCGAGGCTTCGCCGGCGATGTCGATGACCAGCGCATCGGGATGGGCGATCTGCACGCCCATCGCCGCCGGGAAGCCGTAGCCCATGGTGCCGAGGCCGCCCGACGTCATCCACCGGTTGGGCGCGTCAAACTTGAGGAACTGGGCCGCCCACATCTGGTGTTGCCCCACCTCGGTGGTGAAGTAGACGTCCCGCCCCCTGGTCGCCTCCTGGAGTCGTTCGAGGGCGTATTGCGGCTTGATGACGCCGGCGGACCGCGCGTAGCGCAGGCAGTCGCGCTTGCGCCATTCGTCGATCCGTCGCCACCACGCCGCGAGCGCCGCCGCGTCCGGCGCCGCGCCGCGCGCCTTCCAGCCGGAGAGGATGGCGTCGAGCGCGCAACCGGCGTCGCCCACGACGGCAAGGTCGACCGGCACGTTCTTGTTGATCGAGGAGGGGTCGATGTCGATCTGGATCTTGGTCGAGCCGCGCGAGAAATCCGCAAGCCGGCCGGTCACCCGGTCGTCGAAGCGCGCGCCGACCGCGATCATCAGGTCGCACTCGGCCATCGCCATGTTGGCCTCGAAGGTGCCGTGCATCCCCACCATGCCGAGGAACCGGTCGTCGTTCCCCGGATAGCAGCCGAGGCCCATCAGCGTGTTGGTGACCGGGTAGCCGGTGAGCCGCACCAGCGCCGCGAGACTCGCCGCCGCGTCCGGGCCGGCGTTGATCACGCCGCCGCCGGCGTAGAAGAGCGGGCGCCTGGCCTCCGCCAGCAGCGCGACGGCGCGCGCGATCGCGTCCGGGTCGGGGCTGCGCCGGGGCCGGTAGGAGCGGTGGGCCGGGCCGTCGTCCGGCGCCGCGCCGTCGGTGTAGGGCGCCTTGGCCATGACGACGTCCTTCGGCAGGTCCACCACCACCGGGCCGGGGCGGCCGGCGCCCGCGATGTAATAGGCCTCGCGCAGCACGCGGCAAAGGTCGCCCGCATCCTTCACCAAGTAGTTGTGTTTGGTGCAGGGACGGGTGATGCCCACCGTATCCGCTTCCTGGAAGGCGTCGTTGCCGATCATGTGCGTCGGCACCTGGCCGGTCAGGCAGACGATCGGCACGCTGTCCATGAGGGCGTCGGTCAGGCCGGTGACGCTGTTGGTGGCGCCCGGCCCCGAGGTGACGAGCACGGTGCCGACCTTTCCCGTGGAGCGGGCATAGCCCTCCGCCGCGTGCACGGCGCCCTGCTCGTGCCGCACGAGGACGTGGCGCAGTTCGTTCTGTCGGAAGATCGCGTCGTAGATCGGCAGCGTCGCGCCGCCGGGATAGCCGAACACGACGTCGACGCCGAGGTCGACGAGCGTGCGGACGACCAGTTCGGCTCCGGCGAGCTCGACGCGGGCGCGCTCCTCGACACTCGATGTCACGATGATCTCCCCGCGGCTCGCGCCGCGATGATCTCCCCACGGCTCACGCCGCGATGATCTTCCCACGATCGGCGCGCGGCCCCGCCGCGTATCGGCGGCGGGCGGACGATAGTCCTTCAGTCGCGGCCGGTCAACAGCAGGCGCTCCACGAGAGCGAGCGATTGTCGTTTCGCTTCCGGTCGGTAAAGACACGGCAGCCGGGCGCCTTCGGCCATCTGGTGGCGGAACCAAGTGGTCTGCCGCTTGGCGTAGCGGCGCGTCGCCCGGCGGCCGAGCGCGACCGCCCGTTCGAGCGGGACGGCCCCCGCCAGATGGTCGCGGAGCGCCGGCACGCCGACCGCCTTCATGACGGGAAGGCTCGGGTCCAGGCCGCGGCGGAGGAGGCGGGCCGCCTCGTCGAGCGCGCCCGCCGCCAGCATGCGATCGAAGCGCGCGTCGCAGGATTCGTAGAGCGCGGGGCGGGGCGGATCCAGGACCACCGCGGCGGCGCGACCGGCATAGCCTTCGTGCCGTTCGGACTGCCATGCGGCCAGCGGCCGGCCGGTCGCCTCGAGCACCTCGTAGGCGCGCGCGACGCGCTGCGTGTCGGCGGGTGCGAGCCGCCGCGCCGTTTCGGGGTCGCGCGCGGCCAGGCGGGCGTGCAGGGCGGCCGTTCCCTCCCGCGCCCGGAGCGCGGCGACCGCCGCGCGCACCGCCGCCGGCACCGCCGGCACCGGCGCGAGCCCCTGGAGGAGCGCCCGGAAGTAAAGCCCCGTCCCGCCCACCAGGATCGGCAAGGCGCCGGCGCTCCGGATGCGTTCGATCTCCGCCAGGGCCATGGCGCGCCAGCGGCCTGCCGAGCAGCGCAGCGCCCCGTCGAGCACGCCGTAGAGCCTGTGCGGCGCGCGCGCGCGCAAGTCGGCGTCGGGCCACGCGGTCAGGATCGGCAGGTCGCGATAGACCTGCAGGCTGTCCGCGTTGACGACGACCCCGCCGAACCGCTCCGCGACATCGGCCGCGAGCGCCGATTTCCCACTCGCCGTCGGCCCGCCGATCAGGAGAAGGGAAGGGCCGCGGCGGGCCGATCCGGCTTCCGACATCGCGCTTCGGGCCGCTTCGCCCGCCCCGTGCGGTCCGCTGCCGTCGGCACGACCGGGGCTGGCGCGAACCTCCTCCCCTTCCGGGGCGAGAACCGCCCCCTCGCCCCCGCCCGCGGTCCGGAACGGCAGCCGTCGGCATTCCACGTTCCCCGCACGGGCGAGGGCGAACCCCGTCCGCCCGGACGGGCTCCTAGAACCGTTCCAGCCACCGGTCGAGGAAGCCGTCGAGCCAGCGATGCACCGCCGGGTCGTAGCGGGCGGCGTCGGCGCGTTGGGTGGCGGGGGAGGGGACTTCGGGGCGGGCCAGATCGGCCTGCGCCTTTTCGCTCGTCACCCAGCGTTCGAGGGTCGCCGGCACCATCTCGGGGTGGAACTGGATCCCGAAGGCGCGCCGGCCGCAGCGGAAGGCCTGGTTGTCGAACAGGGCGCCGGTGGCCAGCAGCGTCGCTCCGCGCGGCACCTCGAAGCCTTCGCGGTGCCATTGATAGGCGTGGATGGGAGATGGGAACAGCGGGCAACCGGGTCTGGCCGGCCGGATCGGCTGGTAGCCGACCTCGCACTTGCCGTCGGGATGGCGAAAGATGGAGGCTCCGAGCGCGCGCGCCATGATCTGGGCGCCGAGGCAGATGCCGAGAACCGGCGCGTCCGCCTCCACCTGGCCGCCGACCCAGGCCGTCTCCGGTTCCAGGAACGGATGGTTCGCGAGGTCGCAGGCGCTCATCGGCCCGCCGAACACCACCGCCGCGTCGTAGCCCCGCGGGCGACCGCCGGCGAGCGGCGGCAGCGCGTCGCCCGCGAAGGTGCAGCGGACCTCCGTCGCGCAGCCGCGGGCCGCCAGCGCCTCGCGCACCTTGCCGGGCTCCGCGCGCTCGGAATGGGTGACGAGGACGACGCGTCTCTTCACGGTTCGCTCCGGCATCGGGAGCCCGGGTCGGGCGGCGCTGTTTACCAAGCGAAGGACGCGGGCCGCAAGCGCCCGCGGGCGTCCGCGGGGCGGCGCGTCATCCGGGCGGCCAGCCCGGCGGTTCCGGCGCGGCGGACGCCGGAGACAACCAGGTGACGTGCCCCATCTTGCGACCGGGGCGGGTCTCCGCCTTGCCGTAGAGATGAAGGTGGGCGGAAGGGTCCGCCGCCAGCGCCGGCCAGCATTCGACGTCCCGGCCGATCAGGTTCTTCATGACGGCGCCGCCGCGCCGCGCGGCGGAGCCCAACGGCAGGCCGCAAACGGCGCGAACGTGCTGGGCGAACTGGCTGGTTTCGCAGCCTTCGATCGTCCAGTGGCCGGAATTGTGAACCCGCGGCGCGATCTCGTTGACGAGGAGACGCCCGCCGCGGGCCACGAACAGCTCCACGCAGAGCACGCCGACGTGGTCGAGCCCTTCGGCGATGCGCGCCGTGTTCTCCCGCGCCGCCGCCGCGACCTCCGGCGCGATTCCGGCCGGCGCCAGCGTGACGTCGAGGATGCCGCCGACGTGGCGGTTCTCGACCGGATCGAAGCAAGCCACGGCGCCCTTCGGCGAACGGGCGACGACGACCGATATCTCGCGCTCGATCGCGACCCGCGCCTCGAGGATCGCCGGGCGCCGCCCGAGCCCGTCCCAGGCGCCCGGCAGGCCCTGGCCCGCCGCGAGCGCGGCCTGGCCCTTGCCGTCGTAGCCCATGGTCCGGGTCTTGAGCACGGCCGGCCGGCCGATCGCCCGGTCGGCGGCCTCCGCGTCGGCGGCCTCGTTCAACGCGGCGTAGGCCGTCGTTTCGAGGCCGAGGCCGCGGACGAAATCCTTCTCGGCGATCCGGTCCTGGCAGATGCGGAGCGACCCGGCGCCCGGCCTGACGGGAACGCGCTCCGCGAGCCGCGCGAGCGCCGCCGCCGGGACGTTCTCGAACTCGACCGTCACCACGTCGACCGCGGCGGCGAAGGCGTCGAGGGCCGACCCGTCGTCGTAGGCCGCCACGGTTTCCGCCGCCGCGACCTGCGCCGCGGGGCCGCCGCCCTCGGGCGCGAAGACGTGGCAGCGATAGCCCAGGGCGGCGGCCGCGAGCGCCAGCATTCGGCCGAGCTGGCCGCCGCCCAGGATGCCGACGGTCGCACCGGGCGCGATCACGGCGCCGGCGTTTCGGCGACGGCGGCGGTCTGTCGGGCGCGCCACTCGTCGAGCGCCCCGGCCACCCGGTCGTCCGCGAGGGCGACGATCGCCGCGGCGAGCAGCGCCGCGTTGACGGCGCCGGCGCGGCCGATGGCAAGGGCGCCGACGGGCACGCCGGCGGGCATCTGGACGATGGAAAGCAGACTGTCCAGCCCGCTCAGGCTCCTGCTTTCCACGGGCACGCCGAGCACGGGAAGCGGCGTCATCGCGGCGACCATGCCGGGCAGGTGCGCGGCCCCGCCGGCGCCGGCGACGATCGCCCGGAGCCCGCGCCCGCGGGCCGCTTCGGCATAGGCGTAGAGACGTTTGGGCGTGCGATGGGCGGAGACGATGCGACTCTCGTGGGCGACGCCGAGGGCGTCCAGGGTCTCGGCGGCATGGCGCATGGTCTCCCAGTCGGACTGGCTTCCCATGACGATCCCGACGGCGACGCGCGCCTGGGCCATGTCGTCTCCCGCTCTTCGCTGCGCGGCGCGGGGCCGCCGGCGCAGCATAGTGCCGCCGCCGCCCGGCCGCACCTCCCGCCCCGTCGCCTCCGCTCTCGATGTTGCATCGCGCCCGATGTCGCATCGCGCCGATGTCGCATCGCGTCGCGCGGGCGGGCGGGGTCTGCTATCGTGGGGCAGGCGTCATCCTGAAGTCATCTTGAAGGGGAGGAGGCGGGCCATGACACGCAGGAGCCACGAGCCGGGGCGCGCCGGCCACACCCGCCGCCAGGTTTTGCGGACCGCCGGTATCGCCGGCGCCGCAGGCACCGCCGCCGTGGCCGCGGGCTTCCCCGCGATCGCGCGGGCGGCGGACACGGTGAGGATCGGCTATGTCAGCCCCAGGACCGGGCCGCTGGCTCCCTTCGCCGAGGCCGACGAGTTCAACGTCGCCTCCGTCCTCGAGGCGATCGGCGGCAAGGTCCGCTCCGGCGGCAGGAGCCGCGACGTGGAGATCGTCGTCAAGGACAGCCAGTCGAACCCGAACCGCGCCGCCGAGGTCGCGAGCGCGCTGATCCTCTCGGACGAGGTCCACCTGCTGTGCGCGGCCAACACGCCGGAGACCACCAACCCGGTCGCCGACCAGGCCGAGATCAACGAAGTCCCCTGCATCACCACCCTGTGCCCCTGGCAGCCCTACTTCTTCGGGCGCGGGGGCGACCCGGCCGCCGGCTTCCGCTGGACCTATCACTATTTCTGGGGCCTCGAGGACGTGGTCGCCGTCTTCCTCGACCTCTGGAGCAAGGTGGAGACGAACAAGACGGTCGGCGGACTGTTCCCGAACGACGGCGACGGCAACGCCTGGGGCGATCCCGCGCTCGGCTTCCCCAAACCGCTCGCCGCCGCCGGCTACGCCCTGATCGATCCCGGCCGCTACCAGAACCTGTCGGACGATTTCTCGGCGCAGATTTCCGAGTTCAAGGACAACGGCGTCGAGATCGTCACCGGGGTGGTCCTGCCGCCGGACTTCACGACCTTCTGGACTCAGTCCGCCCAGCAGGGCTTCCGCCCGCGCGCGGCGACGGTGGGCAAGGCGCTGCTCTTCCCGGCCTCGGTGGAGGCGCTGGGCGAGGCCGGGCACAATCTGAGCTCGGAGGTCTGGTGGAGCCCGTGGCACCCCTTCGCCTCGAGCATCACCGGCCAGAGCTGCGCCGCGCTCGCCGCCGCCTTCACCGAAGCGACCGGCAAGCAGTGGAGCCAGCCCGTGGGCTACGGCCATTCGCTGCTCGAGGTGGCCCTCGACGCGGTGGCGCGGGCCGACGACGTGGGCGACCCGGAATCCGTGCTGGCCGCGGTCGTCGCGACCGATCTCGCGACGGTCGCCGGCCCCGTTTCCTGGGGTGCCGGGCCGGTGAAGAACGTGGCCAAGATGCCGCTGGTCGGCGGCCAGTGGCGACGCACGCCGGACGGTCCCTTCGCCTACGATCTCGCCATCACCTCCAACGCGACGGCGCCGGCGATCCCGGCGAACGCCGCGATGGAGCCCATCGCCTGACGGGTGGGGAGGGGCCTCGCCGCCAGCCATGGCGGGGCTGCTCGCGCTGGAGGAGGTCTCCAGGAGCTTCGGCTCGGTCAAGGCGACGGACCGCTTCAGCATGGCGCTGGCGGAGGGCGAGGCGCTCGGCGTGATCGGCCCCAACGGGGCCGGCAAGAGCACGATGTTCAACATCATCACCGGCGGCGTGCGGCCGAGCGCGGGAAGGGTCTTCTTCGCCGGCGCCGACATCACCCGCGCGCCGGCGCATGAACGCTGCCGGATGGGGATCGGGCGCTCCTACCAGATTCCCCATCCCTTCGCCAACATGACGGTGTTCGAGAACCTGCTGGTCGGCGCGGCCTTCGGCGGCGTCCGCTCCGAGGCGGCGTGCTACGGGGATTGCCACGGGATCCTCGCGCGGACGGGCCTCCTGGAAAAGGCGAACAGGCCGGCCGGTTCGCTCACCCTGCTCGAGCGCAAGCGGCTCGAAATGGCGCGGGCGCTCGCCACCCGCCCCCGCGTGCTGCTGCTGGACGAGATCGCCGGCGGGCTGACCGAGCACGAATGCGCGGCGCTGGTCGAGACCATCGCGGAGATCCACCGGAGCGGCGTCTCGATCGTGTGGATCGAGCACGTGGTCCGCGCGCTGATGCGGATCGTGAGCCGCCTGGTCGTCGTCAATTTCGGGCGCAAGCTGGCCGAGGGAGAGCCGCATGAGGTGATGGCCAGCGCCGCGGTGCGGGAGGTCTATATGGGGATCGGCGCCGAATGAGCGCGCCGCCCGGGACCATCCTGGAGACCCGTGCGCTCACCGCCTTCTACGGCGACTTCCAGGCGTTGTTCGGGATCGCGCTCGCCATCGAACGCGGCGAGACCGCGGCCATCGTCGGCGCCAACGGCGCCGGCAAGTCGACGTTCCTGCGAAGCGTGGCCGGGCAGCTCCCCTCGGCCCCGGAGCAGGTGACCTTCGCGGGCGAGGCGGTGGGCCATCTTCCGGCCCACGCGATCGTCCGGCGCGGCGTCGCCCTGGTGCCGGAGGGGCGCCTTCTCTTCCCCTCGCTTTCGGTCGAGGAGAACCTGCGCCTGGGCGCCTATGCGGGGCGCCGGGGGTTCTGGGGGCTCGAGCGGGTTTACGGCCTGTTTCCGGCGCTGCGCGAACGCCGCGCCGTGCCGGGCACCGCGCTCAGCGGCGGCGAGCAGCAGATGTGCGCCATTGGCCGGGCGCTGATGAGCAACCCGGCGCTGCTCCTCTGCGACGAGCTCAGCCTCGGCCTCGCGCCCGTGGTCGTCCGGCAGATCTACGCCGTCCTGCCCAGGATCGTCGCGCAGGGGACGACGGTGGTCGTCGTCGAACAGGACATCGACCGGGCGCTTTCCGCGGCGGACCGCGTCTTCTGCTTTCGCGAGGGCCTGATCTCCCTCCAGGGCCGGCCGGAGAGCCTCGCCCGCGCCGACATCGCCCGCGCCTATTTCGGGGTCTGAGGCGCGATGGAGTGGCTCGACGCCATCGTCCAGGGCGTGTTGCTGGGAGGGCTCTACGCGCTGTTCGCGACCGGCCTCTCGCTGATCTTCGGCGTGATGCGGCTGGTCAACATCGCCCACGGCGATCTCATCGTGCTGGCGGCGTTCCTGGGCCTCGCCGTGGTCCAGGGCACCGGCCTCCATCCGCTGCTGAGCCTGGTCGTCACCGTGCCGGCGCTGGCGGGCCTCGGCTACGCGCTGCAACGGGGCGTCCTCAACTTCACGCTCGGGCGCGACATCCTGCCGCCGCTGCTGGTGACCTTCGGCCTCTCGATCGTGATCCAGAACGTCCTGCTGGAGGTGTTCTCCGCCGACACCCGCCGGCTTCAGGTCGGCGCGCTGGAGACGGCGAGCATCGCCGTCGGCGAGCGGATCGCGATCGGCTGGTTCCCGCTCCTCGTCTTCCTCTCCGCGGTCGTCGTGATCGCCGGCTTGCAGGTGCTGCTTTCCTGCACCCGGCTGGGCGCCGCCTTCCGCGCGACCTCCGACGATCGCGACACCGCCGCCCTGATGGGGGTGAACGACCGTCACATCTTCGCCCTGGCCATGGCGCTCGCGCTCGCGGTCGTTGCCCTCGCCGGGACCTTCATGGCGATCCGCACGAATTTCTCGCCGGCGATCGGGCCGGCGCGCCTGCTCTATGCGTTCGAGGCCGTGATCATCGGCGGCCTCGGCAGCCCGTGGGGGACGCTCGCCGGCGGCGTGATCCTGGGCGTGGCCCAGGCCGTCGGCGCCAAGTTCCATCCCGGCGGGCAGCTCCTCGCCGGCCATGTCGCCTTCCTGCTGGTGCTCGTGGTCCGGCCCAACGGCCTCTTTCCCAGGACGCGCGACCGATGACTCCTGCGCCCTGGCGCGTCGAGCGCGGCACGCGGGCCAGCCGCTACGGCGCCTTCGTCGGCCTCGCGGGCCTCGCGGTGCTGGTCTCGCTCCCTTTCTGGGGCGGGCGGGCGGACATGCGGACGATCGTGGAGATCGCGTATTACCTCGCCCTCGCCCAGCTGTGGAACCTGCTCGCGGGCTATGCCGGGCTGGTCTCCATCGGCCAGCAGGCGTTTCTCGGCCTGGGCGGCTACGCGCTCTTCGCGCTGGCGATGCACGCCGGCGTCCATCCGCTGGCCGCGCTGCCGCTCGCCGGGGTCGCGGCGGCGCTCTTCGCGGTGCCGACGGCGTTCGTCGTCTTCCGCCTGCGCGGCGCCTATTTCGCCATCGGCACCTGGGTCGTGGCCGAGGTGTACATGCTCTCCTTCGCCCAGGTCTCCGCCTTGGGCGGCGGCTCCGGCATGAGCCTGCCCGCCGCCGTGGTCAAGGGCATCGCCGCGAGCCGCATGTGGCGGGAGACGGCGGTCTATTGGACGGCGCTGGCGGTCGCCGTCGGCGCCGTCGCGCTGGTCTATCTGCTGCTGCGCTCGCGCCACGGCCTGGCGTTGACGGCGATCCGCGATTCCGAGGCCGCCGCCGGCAGCCTCGGCGTCGACAATTTCCGCACCAAGGTCTGGGTCTACATCGTCGCCGCGTTCGGCACCGGCATGGTGGGCGCGCTGATCTTCCTCACCAAGCTCCGCATCTCGCCCGAGGCCGGCTTCAGCGTGGTGGACTGGACGGCCAACGTCATCTTCATCGTGGTGATCGGCGGCATCGGCACGATCGAGGGGCCGATCGTGGGCGTGGTCGTCTTCTTCCTGCTGCGCGCGCTGCTCGCCGATTTCGGCAGCTGGTATCTCATCGTGCTGGGCGCCGCCGCCGTCGTCATGATGCTGCGGGCGCCGCAGGGCCTCTGGGGCCTCGTCGCCGAGCGGCTCGACCTGCGGTTCTTCCCGGTGCAGCGGCGCCTCGTGTTCGACCCGGCCGCCTTCTCCTTCGTCGAACCCTCCCGAAGCGGCAAGGAAGAGCGGCGATGATCCTGATCGCCCTCGGCGCGAACCTCCCGACCGCGCGGCACGGTCCGCCGGCGCGGGGGCTGGACGCCGCGCTCGCGGCGCTCGCGGCCGCCGGGATAAGGACGGCGGCGCGTTCCCGGTGGTATCGCAGCGCGCCGCTCCCGCCGGCCGCGGGCCCCTGGTTCGTCAACGGCGTGGCCAGGGTGGAGACCGCGCTTCCCCCGCAGGCGCTCATGGCGCGCCTGCTTTCGGTCGAGGCCGGGTTCGGCCGCCGGCGGAGCGCGGCCGGCGCCGCGCGGCCGCTCGATCTCGACCTCCTGGATTATCGCGGCCGCGTCATGCGCCGTGCCGCCGGCGACGAGGGACCGGCGCTCACCCTGCCCCATCCGGGGCTCGCGCATCGGGCCTTCGTGCTGGTGCCGCTCGCCGAGGCGGCACCGGAATGGCGCCATCCCGAGACGGGCGTCACCGCCGCCGCCCTCCTCGCCGTCCTGCCGCCGGGCCAGGTCGTCGAGCCGCTCGAATCCGGCCCCCTCTTTTAAGTGCGCGGGTCTCCAGGCCCGCAGTTTCTTTATATTTCGCTCTCTGGCGAATGCGGCCCCGGACGGTCGGCGCTCCCTATGGCCCGGAAGATCAAAAAGAGGAACGCCCTACCACGCTTGCAGAAAGTACACTTGTAGGTGCATATTCAATTTTCGTACCAAATAGAAATTTCGTCATCCGAATACGGAGCGAGACTCGCGGACACCACATTTCGTACACTCCAAAGTTGTCCCTCGACCCACGACTCCATTGACTTCGATACATGCAGAGGAAACCGCGCGATTCTGTTCGGCGTCAATTTTCTTCCGTAGTTGAATCGCCATTTTTCTGAATGAATGACGGCTGCCGCAATCACCAGTCTAGCGATACTGGCGTGCTGGCCGCTTTTTGGGAGGAGTACCAAGCAATCATCATTCACAGCGCACGGCTCAAGCTGAACGAATGCCTCACCGATACTTCCGGTCTGAGCAGCGGTTACGAAACCTGGTTCCATGACGGTATCGAAATCAAGCCATCCATCTGTTCCATTGTAACTCTCTGTTGGGGAAATAATCAGGGTTTTACCATCCGCTATGCCGTCACGGGAATGGAGTTCCTTCATACCGTAGTAAATGTCGAACGCACTGCCAATAGTGTTGTGCTCGTTCGGCAGCTTTGCGGCATTTGCACGTCGTCTCGGGGACAGAAGTTTCTTGTAGGAATGCACTTCTATTTCCCCGTCATCTATGGCTTGACGTTGAGCGGCTATTTCCGCTGCATATCGAGCGTAGAATGATGTGAGACGACGTAATAGCACGTCGATTACGGATCGGAGTGCGTCTTCGTTCGGCATAGCAGACGTGATGTAGGCACCCGCTGACCATTCGTCGCGGCCCGAAACCGAACACGTCGAGCTAAATCCCGGAGTCTCCGTGTTGTTCACGATGGCATCTATCGCGAGTGGTACTTGGTCAGGTTCCGATTCCCGGCGCACCCTTGCGTTCTTGCGAAGGGTCAGACCGTCATGATGAAGCCGAATGAACGCCGTGCGGCGAGTCGCCTGATGCGGTCGTCCCTTGGTTAGGAAAACGATGGATGTAGTAACGGACGCGAATGGCTGGAACAGCTCATCTGGCAACTGGCAAATCGCGGTCAGCGTATTTCGAGACAGAATCCGCTCACGCCATGCTCCCTTGCTCGCTTTGGCTAACAGGCTCGAAGGGACGACCACAGCCAGTTTGCCGCCTTGCCGCAACCCTTCCAGGCTGCGTTCGATGTAGCGCTCAACCGGCGTGTCTGTGTTCTTGTGAGGAAACGGAGGATTCATGACCGCGATCGTAGCTTCCCCAATCGGGAAGTCCTTCATCGTCAGAGAGTCCGCCTGGGTGATCCGTGTTGACCCGTCACCACGAAGGATCATATTGGCTGCGCACAGTGCGGCAGTGTTTGGTTCACTCTCGAATCCCAGGAGCTGTTTCTGAATGACATTCACCATCGCAGTTCGAGAGAGATGCTCTTTCTTGACGAGCCGATCCATGAACGCGACGAAGAATCCACCTGTCCCACACGCAATGTCCAAAACCACATCCGAGCTGGACGCTTCACAGACATCGACCATCATTCTCGTGATGTGTCGAGGCGTGAAGTATTGACCGATGGTGTTCCCACCCGTGTAGCGGAAGAAAGTTTCGTAAAGTTGGCCTAGATAGTCATGCTCTGCGGTTAATACGGTGACATTCAGTCGCTCCAGGATTCGGGCAATGGCAATCGAGTTTTTCTGAAGCTTCTTGTTGGCTTCATCGACGCGAATGCTCTTGGCGAGACTTGCCTTCGCCGCCCCTATCAGAGCGTCACGGCACGCCGTATTCACGTCTCGGAGGATGTAGTGGGAATCGCGTCGGACGATACCCTTCGAGTGCCACAGAGCGAGCATGATCGCCGCGACATGAGTAGGACGGTACTCGTCCTTGATATCCGCTTCCCGCAGCAGGCGGTTGATCTCGTCGGCTCTATCGGCCAGCACATAGTCGGGCGGAGGTGTGGGTCGAATCTCAGCGCTCGATCCAGGGACGGTCAGTCGTCTAACATCCACCTTTCCCGGAATCCAGTTGATCGGATGTCCATCGTAAGTGATGTGAACCCACTGTGCACCATCACGCTTCAGAACTTTCAGGCTAAACTCCTCCGCTTCGGTGCCAGCGAGAGCGACCAAGAGCGGATGGTGACCATGTGCGATCAGAGCATCGCCATACCCTTTCGCGTCCGCTACCACTTGGTCGATAGCACCCGGCGACGCCTTGGCTTCGACCACCAGGAGCGGTTGACCCCCGTCTGCGAGAATTGCTTCCGGTATGCCCGATCCGCTACCGGACTTGCTAGCCCTCTTCAGCGCCTCCGCAAGATTCTCGTCGGCTCTGTACTCCGCTTGCAGGTACAGGTCTCCGCGAGGAGGGGACCTCAAGTCCCACCCCTGAGATGCCAACAGGTCGTATAGGAGACGCTCTGATCGGCGTTCTGATTTTCGGGCCAAAGCGTTCATAGATGATTAGCCGTGGGCTCGGTTGTTCTCACGCTACCCTGCTTGAGCATCCCGTTACAGCTCTGCCCTCGCGAAGGATCGAAATGCCTCACGGTTTCGCCAGGAGGCCGCCGTCGACGACGAGTTCGGCGCCGGTGATGAAGGAGGCCGCGTCGGAGAGGAGGAAGAGGATGGCGTTGGCCATGTCTTCGGGCGCGCCGAGCCGGCCGAGCGGGATCGCCGCGGCCACGGCCGCGCCCATCGCCGGGTCGTCGCGCCAGCGCTGCTGCATCGGGCTCAGGGTGGGGCCGGGCAGGAGCGCGTTGGAGCGAATTCGCGCGCCCGCGAACTGGATGGCGAGCGATTTCGACAGCGCCAGCAGGCCCGCCTTGGAGGCCTGGTAGGCATCCTGCGGCGCGGCGTCGCCGCGCAGGCACTGGATGGTGGAGACGTGCACCATCGCGCCGCCGCCGCTCCGCTTCATCAGCGGCACGGCATGGCGCGCCGTCAGCGCCGCGCCCTTGAGGTTGATGGCGAGGACGTCGTCCCACACCGCCGGGTCCATCTCGATCACGGACGTGTCGCGGCCGAACCACAACACGCCGGCGGCGTTCACCAGATAGTCGAGCCGCCCGGCGGCCGTGTAGCTCCCGGCCAGCGCCGCGGCGATTTCCTCCTCCGAACGCAGGTCGGCCCGGACGTAGCGGGCGCCCGCCGGGAGGCCGTCCGGCGCCGGCTTCACGTCGAGAAGCGTCGCCCGCGCGCCGGCGGCGACCAGCTCCTGCGCCACACGCAGGCCCATGCCGCCGCCGGCACCGGTCACGAAGGCGTTGCGCCCGGTGAAGTCGAAGCGGAGGCCGGTCACCGCCCGCCCTCCGACGCCGCCGGCTCGTAACCGAGATTCGGCGCGAGCCACCTCTCGGCCTCGGCGACCGTCATCCCCTTGCGCCGGGCGTAGTCCTCCACTTGGTCGCGCCCGATCCTGCCGACTCCGAAATAGACGCTCGCCGGATGGCTGAAATAGAAGCCGCTCACGGAGGAAGCCGGCCACATGGCGAAGCTCTCAGTCAAGCGGATCCCGGCGCGCGCCTCCACGTCGAGGAGCGCGAACAGCGTCCGCTTCTCCGTATGGTCGGGGCAGGCGGGATAGCCGGGGGCGGGCCGGATCCCGCGATACCGCTCGCCGATCAGTTCGTTGTTCGCAAGCGCCTCGTTCGGCGCGTAGCCCCAGAGGGTCCTGCGCGCCCGCTCGTGCAGGAGCTCGGCGAACGCCTCCGCCAGGCGGTCGCCCAGCGCCTTGACCATGATCGCGCCGTAATCGTCGTGCGCGTTCTCGTAATCGCGCGCGACCTCCTCGACGCGCGCGCCGATGGTGACGGCGAAGGCGCCCAGATGGTCGGCGACGCCGGAGTCGCGCGGCGCCACGAAATCCGCGAGCGCGTGGTTGGGGCGTTCGCGCTCCCGCGCCATCTGCTGGCGCAACGTGTGGATCGTCGCCACCGGGCGCGCCGGCGCGCCGTTGGCGAACAGCAGGATGTCGTCGTCCACGCTGCATGCGGGCCAGAAGCCGATGGCGGCGCGCGGGGCGAACCATCCCTCGCCGACGATCCTGTCGAGCATGGCGGTGGCGTCGTCGAAGAGCCCGCGCGCCGCCTGGCCGACCGTTTCGTCGTCCAGGATCGTGGGGTATTTGCCGGCCAGCTCCCAGCTTCGGAAGAACGGCGTCCAGTCGATGTAGGGAACGAGATCGCCGGACGTCACGTCGTCCACGGTGCGGACGCCGACGAAGCTCGGCGCCGGCGCGCGGTAGCGCCGCCAGTCGGGCCGCGCCCGGTTGGCGCGGGCCTCGGCCAGCGAGAGGAAGCGCCTCTCCGCCCGCCCGCGCCCGTGCGCGGCCCGCATCGCCTCGTAGCGTTGCCGGATCTCGGCGGCGAGGGCGGGGCCTTCCGCGCGATCAAGCAGCCCGACGGCCACGCCGACGGCCTTGGAGGCGTCGGCGACGTGGACCACGGGGCCGCCGTAGTTGGGCGCGATCTTGACGGCGGTGTGCATCCGGCTGGTGGTGGCGCCGCCGATCAGGAGCGGGAGCGCGAGGCCCTGGCGCTCCATCTCGGCGGCGAGCCGGCACATCTGGTCCAGGCTCGGCGTGATCAGGCCGGAGACGCCGATCATGTCGGCCTTCTCGCGCCGGGCGGTCTCGATGATGTCCACAGCCGGCACCATGACGCCCAGGTCGATCACCTCGAAATTGTTGCAGCGCAGGACGACGCCGACGATGTTCTTGCCGATGTCGTGCACGTCGCCCTTGACGGTCGCGGTGACGATCCGACCGCTCGCGGAAGGCGCGTCGCCGCCTTCGCGTTTCTCGGCCTCGATGAACGGCACCAGATGGGCCACGGCCTGCTTCATCACGCGGGCGCTCTTGACCACCTGCGGCAGGAACATCTTGCCCTCGCCGAACAGGTCGCCGACGACGTTCATGCCGTCCATCAGCGGGCCGGTGATGACGGCGAGCGCCCGGTCGGCCCGCCGACGCGCCTCCTCGGTGTCCTCGACGATGTGGTCGGCGATGCCGTGCACCAGCGCGTAGCGGAGCCGGCCTTCCACGTCCTGCTCGCGCCAGGCGGCGGCGGTGTCTTCGTCCCGCGCGCCGGTGCCGCGATAGCCTTCGGCGATCGCCAGCAGCCGCTCGGTGGCGTCGGCCCGGCGGTTCAGGAGCACGTCCTCGACGGCGGTCCGCAATGCGTCGGGGAGGTCCTCGTAGACCGCGAGCTGGCCGGCGTTGACGATGCCCATGTCCATGCCGGCCCGGGTCGCGTGGTAGAGAAAGGCCGCGTGCATCGCCTCGCGCACGGCGTCGTTGCCGCGGAACGAGAACGAGATGTTCGAGAGCCCGCCGGAGACGCGGACGTGGGGGAACGCCGCCTTGATCCGGCGGGCGGCCTCGATGAAGGCGCGAGCGTAGTCGTTATGCGCGTCGATCCCGGTGGCGACGGCGAAGATGTTGGGGTCGAAGATGATGTCGGAAGGGGTGAAGCCGGCCTCCTCCGTCAGCAGCCGGTAGGCGCGGGCGCAGACGGCGAATTTGCGCGCGGCCGTCTCCGCCTGGCCTTCCTCGTCGAAGGCCATGACCACCACGGCCGCACCGTAGCGCTTCGCCAGGCGCGCCTGTTCGAGGAACGGCGCTTCCCCCTCCTTGAGGCTGAGCGAGTTGACGACGGGCTTGCCGGCGACGCGGCGCAGCCCGGCCTCGATCGCCGACCAGCGGGAGGAATCGATCATCACGGGGACCCGCGCGATGTCGGGCTCGGCGGCGGCCAGGTCGAGGAAGCGGGCCATCGCGGCCTCAGCGTCCAGCATCCCCTCGTCCATGTTCACGTCGATGATCTGGGCGCCGTTCTCGATCTGCTGGCGCGCGACCTCGAGAGCGACCTGATAATCCCCCGTCACGATCAGCTTGCGGAACCGCGCGGAGCCGGTGACGTTGGTGCGCTCGCCGACATTGATGAAGGCGCTGCCGTCCTCGCGGCTCTCGAACGGCTCCAGCCCCGCGAGGCGGAGCCGGGGCGCGTTCTCGGGCGGGACGCGCGGCGGACGCCCGGCGACGGAAGCGGCGATCGCGCGGATGTGCGCGGGGGTCGTGCCGCAGCAGCCGCCCACCAGATTGACGAGCCCGGCTTCGGCCCATTCGCCGATCTGCGCCGCGGTCTCGTCGGGCGTTTCGTCGTAGCCGCCGAATTCGTTTGGCAGCCCGGCGTTCGGATAGGCGCTGACCCGCGTGTCCGCGACCCGTGCGAGGTCGGCCAGATGCGGGCGCATGTCGGCCGCCCCGAAGGAGCAGTTGATGCCGACGGAGAACGGCGCGGCATGGGCGAGCGTGAGCCAGAAGGCCTCGACCGTCTGCCCGTTGAGCATGCGGCCGGCGCGGTCGGTCAGCGTGCCGGAGAGGAGGATCGGCAGGCGCTCGCCGATGGCGTCGAAGACGTCCTCGAGGGCGATCAGCGCCGCCTTGGCGTTCAGTGAATCGAAGATCGTCTCGATGAGGACGAGGTCGACTCCGCCCTCGATCAGCGCCGCCGCCGCCTCGCGGTAGGCGGCGCTCAAGCTGTCGAAGTCGATCGTCCGCTTGCCCGGGTCGTTCACGTCGGGGGAGACGGAGAGAGTCTTGTTGGTCGGCCCCAGGACGCCGGCGACGAAACGCGGCCGCCCGGCGCTGGCCGCCGCGTCGGCAGCCGCGCGTGCGAGCACGGCGCTGGCCCGGTTGAGCGTCGGCGCCGCGCGGGCCAGGCCGTAGTCCTCCTGGGAGATGCGGTTCGCGTTGAAGGTATTGGTGGTGACGATGTCGGCGCCGGCGTCGAGGAAGGCGGCATGAATGTCGCGGATCGCCTCCGGTCGGGTCAGCGACAGGAGGTCGTTGTTCCCGGCGAGCTCGCCATCGTGATCCGCGTACCGTTCGCCGCGAAAATCGGCCTCGCCCAGGCCGAGGCTCTGGATCATGGTGCCCATGGCCCCGTCCAGTATCAGCACGCGCTCCGCCGCGGCCTGCTCGAGGGCGGCGCGCCGGCGGGTGCGGGCGCTGGTCACGGGGTGTCCCCCGCCCGGCGCGCTGGCCGTGCGCGGACCCCGAGCGCGTGGCAGATCGCGCGGGTCAGCTCGGCGCGGTTCAGCGTGTAGAAATGGAATTCACGGACGCCGTGCGCCACCAGCGCGCGGCATTGTTCGATCGCGATCCATCCGGCGATCAGCCGCCGCGTGTCTGGGTCGTCGTCGAGCCCCTCGAACTGGGACGCGAGCCAGCCCGGGACGGTGGTGCCGCAGCGGGCCGCAAAATCCATCAGGCGGGCGACGTTGGTCACCGGGAGGATGCCCGGCACGATCGGGGCGCGGATTCCGGCCGCCGCCGCCGCGTCGCGAAAGCGCAGATAGCGCTCCGCGCCGAAGAAGAACTGGGTGATCGCCCGGTTGGCGCCGGCATCGAGCTTGCGCTTCAGGTTGTCGAGATCGGCCGCCGCGCTCCGCGCCTCCGGGTGTCCTTCCGGATAGGCCGCGACGCTGATCTCGAAGTCGGCGACTCGCTTGAGGCCAGCGACCAGCTCCGCCGCGTTGCGGTAGCCCCGGGGGTGGGCCGCGAAGCGGGCCGTTCCCTGCGGCGGATCCCCGCGCAGGGCGACCACGTGCCTGATGCCGGCGCCCCAATATTCGCGCGCCGTCTCGGCGATTCCGTCCCGCGTGTCGCCGATGCAGGTGAGATGCGCGGCCGGCGTCAGGCGCGTCTCGGCGGCGATGCGGGCGATCGTCTCGAAGGTGCGCCGCCGGGTCGAACCGCCGGCGCCGTAGGTCACCGAGACGAAGCGCGGTGCCAGCGGCCCGAGGCGCTCGACGGCGGCCCAGAGCCGTTCCGCGCGCCGTTCCGTGCTCGGCGGGAAGAACTCGAAGGAGACCGCGAGCGCCGGCGGCGCGGCGGCGGCCGGCGGCGGCTCTTCGGTGAAAAGCGGCGCGACGGCGCTCACCGCGCGCCTCCGCGCCCGGCGGTCCGTGTTCGCCGGCGCCCGGTCCGTCTCCCGGTCGGCGCCCGCCTGGTGCCGTCTCGCTCCGCCACCGCGCCTTGCCCCGATGGTTGCGCCGAATCAAAATGCCCGCCGCGGCTCTTGCCGGGCGGGCCCCAACGCTTTAGCCGCATTTCTTGAGCGCCCGCAAGCTGTCGCTTCAAATCGGCGCTGTGACGGGCTCAATAGGGCAGATGCTGCGCGGTGTCAAGGAGCCGCCGCGCGCGCGCCCGTCGAGGGTCGCGATGAACGGGCTGGACCGCCGGCTGAGCGTCGCGCCGATGATGGCGTGCACCGATCGGTACGGGCGCTATTTCCTGCGTCTGATCACCGCCCGGACGCTCCTCTACAGCGAGATGGTGGGGGCGGAGGCGGTCCTGCACGGCGACCGTTCCCGGCTGCTCGGCTTCGACGAGGCGGAACGCCCGCTCGCCCTGCAACTCGGCGGCGCGGAGCCGGACACGCTCGCCCGCGCGGCCGAGATCGGCCAAGCCTTCGGCTACGACGAGATCAACCTCAATGTCGGCTGCCCCAGCCCCCGCGTGCGGCGCGGCGGCTTCGGCGCCGCCCTGATGGCGCGCCCCGCCCTGGTGGCGACGTGCACGGTGGCGATGATGCGGGCGGTCGATCTCCCGGTCACGGTCAAATGCCGCATCGGCATCGACGGCCGCGGCGCCTACGAGGACCTGAAGGCGTTCGTGGAGCGCGTCGCCCAGGCGGGCGTCCGCAGCTTCGCCGTGCACGCGCGCATCGCCATTCTCAAGGGCCTGAGCCCGGCGGAGAACCGCAAGGTGCCGCCGCTCCGCTACGATGCGGTCTATCGCCTGAAGGAAGATTTCCCGGCCCTCGAGATCGTTCTCAACGGCGGCGTCGCAGACCTCGACGCAGCCGAGCGCCATCTCCGCGCGGTCGACGGAGTCATGATCGGCCGCGCCGCCTATAGCGACCCGACGATGCTTCTCGCCGCCGACCGGCGCCTCTTTGGAGACGCTTCCCGCCCGCCGCCGGACCGCCACGACGTCGCCCGCGCCATGCTGCCCTACATCCGCCGCATGACGGCCGGCGGTGCCCCGCTGCACGCCATCGCCCGGCACATGCACGGGCTCTTCGCGGGCCTGCCCGGCGCCCGCGCCTGGCGCCGTTTCCTCGCCCAAAACGCCCCCCGCCCCGGCGCCGGCCCTGAAGTGATCGAGGACGCCCTGGCCCTCGTCCCCGAGAACACCGGCCCGGCCCGGTGATCCATCGGGATTTTCTCGGTGCGCGGGTCTCCCGGCCCGCATTCTTGCTTGCGTTCCGCGCGACCGTGGCTCCGAAGACCCGCAGGCCCGCGCGCCGGAGCGCCGAAACCGGCGTTGACTCGGATGCCCGGGGCGGCGATAATCTGCTCGCCGTTCGGGGCGCGCGGCGGAGCCATTGTCGCGCGCCCTTCGTGCCATGGGGAGGCTCCAGGGTGGCTCGTATCGCCGGCGTGAACATCCCGACGAACAAGCGGGTGGAGATCGCGCTCACTTACATTCACGGGATCGGGCGCACCAAGGCCCGGCAGATTCGCGAAACGGTCGGGCTGCCGCGCGAGAAGCGCGTGAGCCAGCTCGGCGACGCCGAAGTCATCCACATCCGCGAAGTGATCGACCGGGAATACGTGGTCGAGGGCGACCTGCGCCGCGAGGTCGCGATGAACGTCAAGCGCCTGATGGATCTCGGGACCTACCGCGGCCTCCGGCACCGCCGCGGCCTGCCGGTGCGCGGGCAGCGGACCCATACCAACGCGCGGACGCGAAAGGGCCCCGCCCGCCCGATCGCCGGCAAGAAGAAATAGGGACGAGGGTCGCCCACGATGGCCAAGCCGACGCGAACGCGGCGCCGCGAGCGCAAGAACATCTCCTCGGGGATCGCCCACGTCAGCGCCACGTTCAACAGCACCATGATCACCATCACCGACGTACAGGGCAACGCCATCGCCTGGTCGTCGGCGGGAAGCATGGGCTTCCGCGGTTCGCGCAAGTCGACGCCCTACGCCGCCCAGATGGCGGCCGAGGAAGCGGGGCGCAAGGCGGCCGAGCACGGCGTCAAATCCCTCGAGGTCGAGGTCAAGGGGCCAGGCTCCGGGCGCGAATCGGCGCTGCGGGCGCTGCAAAGCGCGGGCTTCACGATCACGGCGATCCGCGACGTCACGCCGATCCCGCACAACGGATGCCGGCCGCCCAAGAGGCGGCGCGTCTGATCATCGTTTCCCGCCGCGCGGCGCTCGTCCGCCGCGCCCGCGGGCGGGCGAACGACGCCGAATCATACGGGGTGTTTCAGCGCCATGCAGAAGAACTGGCAGGAACTCATCAAGCCGTCGAAACTCGAGGTGACGCCGGAGGGCGACGGGAAGCACGGCGCCCGCATCGTGGCCGAGCCGCTCGAGCGCGGCTTCGGCATGACGCTCGGCAACGCGCTGCGCCGCGTCCTGCTGTCGTCGTTGCAGGGCGCGTCGGTCACGTCGTTGCAGATCAACGGCGTGCTGCACGAGTTCTCGTCGCTGCCGGGGGTGCGCGAGGACATCACCGATATCGTCCTCAACGTGAAGCAGCTCGCGCTCCGTATGCACGGGGAGGGGCCGAAGCGAATGACGCTCAAGGCCTCCGGGCCCGGTGAAATCACCGCGTCGCGGATCGAGGCCGGCCACGGCATTGAGATCGTTGATCCGGATGTCGTCATCTGCACGCTCGACGAGAACGCCGAAATCGACATGGAATTCACGGTCCACACCGGCAAGGGCTACGTCCCTGCTGAGCAAAACCGGCCCGAGGACGCACCGATCGGGTTGATCCCGGTCGATGCGCTCTACAGCCCGGTTAAGAAGGTTGCCTGCAAGGTGGAGAACACCCGCGTAGGCCAACAGACTGACCTGGACAAGCTCACGATGCAGGTCGAGACCAACGGAACCGTTGCCCCGGACGACGCCGTGGCGCTGGCGGCACGCATCCTCCAGGATCAGGTCCAGCTCTTCGTCAACTTCGATGAGCCGCGGGCGCTGCCTAGCCATGAGGGCGCGGTCGAGCCGGCGTTCAACCCCAACCTGTTGCGCAAGGTCGACGAGCTGGAACTCTCGGTCCGCTCCGCCAACTGCCTCAAGAACGACAACATCATCTATATCGGCGACCTCGTGCAGCACTCCGAGTCCAAAATGCTGCGAACGCCCAATTTCGGACGTAAATCCCTCAACGAAATCAAGGAAGTGCTTGCCGACATGGGCCTCCATCTCGGCATGGAGATCGGCGACTGGCCGCCCGAGAACATCGAGGAGCTGGCCAGGAAGGTCGACGAGCCCTACTGACCGAGGGTGCCGCTTCGCGGGCCTTCGGAGGAGACCGGCCATGCGCCACCGCCACGGCGGACGCAAGCTGAATCGAACGTCGAGCCATCGCCGCGCGATGTTCCGGAACATGGCGACCGCGTTGCTCAAACACGAGCAGATCAGGACCACGCTTCCCAAGGCGAAGGCCCTGCGCGGGGTCGTCGAGCGGATGATCACGCTCGGCAAGCGCGGCGATCTTCACGCGCGCCGTCAGGCGCTCGGCTATCTCAACGACGAAACGGTGGTGCGCAAGCTGTTCGATACCCTGGGACCCCGCTACACCGAGCGGCCGGGCGGCTACACCCGCGTGCTGAAGGCCGGCTTCCGCTACGGCGATTCGGCACCGATGGCCCTCATCGAGCTGGTCGACCGGGACGAGGCGGAGAAGGGCAAGGACTCCGGTCCGGTTCCGGTCGACGAAGACGCGGAAGAGGCCACGGAGTCCGAGGCGGCTTAAACCGCACTTCCCACAGAATGGGCGAATTTCCAGGCCCGCGCACGGAAGCGCGCCGACCGGCACGCGCTCAGGTCGGGAACGCCTGCCTCAGTTCGGCGACTTGGCCATCGGTGAGCGTGCGCACCGCCGCGCCGCGCAGCAGCAGGTGCAGCTTCGCCGTCTCCTCGAGCTCCTCGGCGGCATAAACCGCCTCGTCGAGCGCGGTCCCGGCCACCACGGGGCCGTGGTTGGCGAGTAGGACGGCATGATGCGCGCGGGCGAAGCCGCGCACCGCCCCCGCCAACGCGCGGTCGCCGGGCCGGTAGTAGGGGACTAGCGGCAGCCGTCCGACCCGCATCACGTAATAGGCGGTGATCGGCGGCAGCACGTCCGCCGGGTCGACGTCGGACAGGCAGGAAACGGCGACTGCGTGGGTGCTGTGCAGATGCACGATGGCGCGCGCCTCGGGCCTCTCTCGATACATCGCATGGTGCAGAAACGCTTCCTTGGAGGGCGGGTCGCCGGAGAGATGGCCGCCGTCCGGCCCGAGCTTCGCGATCCGCCCCGGGTCGAGCCGGCCGAGGCAGGAATTGGTCGGGGTGACGAGCAGGCCGTCGTCGAGCATCGCGCTGATGTTGCCCGAGGCGCCGCAGCCGAAGCCGCGGGCGAACAGGGATTCGCCGTGCCGCGCGATCCGCTCGCGCAGCGCCGCCTCTCTCACGACAGAACCTCGAACGCCCTGGCGAAGAAGTCCGGGCCGCCGAAATTGCCGGACTTGAGCGCCAGATGGAGCCTGGGGGCACTGACGCTCGTCGTCCAGGGCACGCCCGGTTCGATTTCCGGCCCGATGCGCAGCGCCCGGATACCGAGCGCGCCGACCACGGCGCCCGCCGTCTCCCCGCCCGCCACCACCAGCCGCCCGACGCCGGCCTCGACCAGGCCGGCCGCGACGCGCGCCAGGCAGCGCTCGACCATGGCGCCGGAGCGCGCGACGCCGAGCCGCCGCTGAATGCGCTTGACCCGGCGCGACGCGGCGCTGGCATAGATCAGGACGGGGCCGTCGGCGAGGAGCGGCCCGGCCCAGGCGAGCGCGGCGTCGGCGACCCGCTTGCGCGCGGCGAGGGCCTCGGCATCGACGAAGAACGCCGGGCGCCGCGCTCGCATGCGTTCGATCTGGACGAGAGTGGCTTCGGAGCAGCTTCCGGCGATCACCGCCGCGTGGCCGGAAGCCGCGGGCAAGGCGGCGGCCTCTCCGTCCGACACGAGAAGCCCGGCCTCCCGATAGTTCGCCGGCAACCCCATGGCGACGCCGGAACCGCCGGTGACCAACGGCAGCCCGGCACAGGCCGCGCCGATCGCGGTCAGGTCCGCGTCCTCGACGGCATCGACGACCGCGTATCCAATCCCGGCCTTCCGCAACGCATCGAGCGCGGCGCGGATGGCACCCACCCCCTCGCGGACGGTTTCGTACCCGACGAGCCCGACGGCGCGCCGCGTTTGCGCGCCCAGCACCTTGACGAGATCGGACTCCCGCATCGGCGTGAGCGGGTGGTTGCGCATCCCCGACTTCGCGAGCAGCACGTCGCCCACGAACAGGTGGCCCTTGTAGACGGTCCGCCCGTTGGCCGGGAAGGCCGGGCAGGCGATGGTCAGCCTGCCGTCGAGAGCATCGAGCAAGGCGTCGCCGACCGGTCCGATATTGCCGCGGCTCGTCGAATCGAAGGTCGAGCAGTATTTGAAGAATATCTGGCGGGCGCCGCCGCGTCTGAGCCAGCTGAGCGCCGCCCGCGAGTCGCGCACCGCCCTGGCCGGCGCGACGGTGCGCGATTTGAGCGCCACCACCACGGCGTCGGCATCCGGCACCGCGGTTTCGGAGTCGGGGACACCGATCGCCTGCACGGTGCGCATCCCTTGCGCGACGAGGGTGTTGCAGAGGTCGGTCGCGCCCGTCAGGTCGTCGGCGACGGCGCCGAGCAGCGGCCCCCCGGCTCGGCGCCTCGCCATGGTTCAGGCGAAGGCTTGGATGCCGGTCTGCGCCCGGCCCAGGATCAGGGCATGGATGTCGTGCGTACCCTCGTAGGTGTTGACCGCTTCCAGGTTCATGACGTGGCGGATCACGTGATACTCGTCGCTGATTCCATTGCCGCCGTGCATGTCGCGGGCGGCGCGGGCGATCTCCAGCGCCTTGCCGCACGAATTGCGCTTCACCAGGGAGATCATCTCCGGCGTCGCGCGGCCCTCGTCGAAGAGCCGGGCCACGCGGAGGCAGGCTTGCAGGCCGATGGCGATCTCCGTCTGCATGTCGGCGAGCTTCTTCTGGACGAGCTGGTTGGCCGCCAGCGGCTTGCCGAACTGCGTGCGCTCGAGGGTGTAGTCGCGCGCGGCGCGCCAGCAGAACTCGGCGGCGCCCAGCGCGCCCCAGGCGATGCCGAGCCGCGCCCGGTTGAGACAGCGGAACGGCCCCGCGAGGCCGCTCGCGCCGGGAAGCTCGTTCTCCGCCGGGACGAACACATCGTCCATCTGAATCATGCCCGTGGGCGAGGCGCGCAGCGCGAATTTGCCCTCGATCTTCGGCGTCGTCAGCCCCGCCATGTCCCGCTCCAGCAGGTAGCCCCGGATCGTGCCCCGGTCGTCCTTCGCCCAGACCACGAACACGTCGGAGATGGGGGAATGGGTGATCCAGGTCTTCGCGCCGGAGAGGCGAAAGCCGCCGTCCGCGGCGCGCGCGCGGGTGGCCATGCCGCCCGGATCGGAGCCGAAGTCGGGTTCGGTCAGGCCAAAGCAACCGATCGCCTCGCCGGCTGCCAGGCGGGGCAACCAGCGCTCCTTCTGCGCGCGCGTGCCGTAGGCGTCGATGGGATACATCACGAGGCTCGATTGCACGCTCATGGCCGAGCGGTAGCCGGAATCGGCCGCCTCCACCTCCCGCGCCGAGAGGCCGTAGGCGACATAGCCGACTCCGGCGCAGCCGTAGCCCTTGACGGTCGCGCCCAGAAGGCCCAAAGCACCCATCTCGCGCATGATCTCGACGTCGAAGCGCTCGTGGCGGTTGGCCTCGAGGATGCGCGGCATCAGCTTTTCCCGGGCGTAACCGCGCGCCGTGTCCCGCACCAGTCTTTCGTCTTCACGGAGCTGGTCGTCGAGCAGGAACGGATCGTCCCACCGGAAGGCCGGCTTCGTGGGGGGCGGGGCGGCCTTGGCTGCTGCTGCGGTCTGGCCCATGATTCTCTCCCGGAGAGGCGCCGTTGTAGCATTCGCGCCGGGGCGCACCAAGCCCGCGCGCCGCGATCTCCGGGAGGTTCCGCCGATGCCCGCCGACCCGTGCCCCGCCGGAGAGTCCGGGGCCGCCGCCCGCGCCGACCCCGTCACGCTCGGCATGCTGTTCGTCCTCGGCGTTTCCTTCGCGCTCGCGGTTTCGCTCAACCGCTTCGCGACGACCGGCGGTGTGCCCTTCGCGTCTTACGTCTTCTGGCAGTCGCTCGGCGGGGGCGCCGCGCTCATGGTCATGGCGGCCGCGCTGCGGCGGCTGCCGCCGCTCGATTTCCCCCATATCCGCATCTTTCTCGCCACCGGCGCGCTGAACCTCGCCTTCCCCTACCTGCTGCTCGCCTGGCTCGGGCCGAAGGTGCCCGCGAGCCTGCTCGCGCTGGGCATGGCCCTGGTGCCGATCATGGTCTATGCGCTGGCGCTGGCGCTCCGGCTCGACCGCTTCCACCCGTTCCGCTTCGGCGGGATCCTGCTCGGGTTTGCCGGCATCCTGCTGGTACTCGTGCCCCGGGCAAGCCTTCCGGCACCGGGCATGGCGGGCTGGGTGGCGCTCGGCCTCGTCCCGTCGCTTTCCTACGCCGTCAACGCCGTGCTGATCGCGCGCTGGCGGCCGCCGGAGACCGGCTCCTTGCCGCTGGCCGGCGGGCTCATGCTGGCGTCTGCGGGATATGCGTTCCTGGTGATGGCGGCAAGCGGAGAGTGGTGGGCCTTTGGCGGGGCGTTCGGCGTCGGCCACGGGGCGACACTCGGCGCCATGGCCAACAACTGCGTCTCCTTCTACCTGGTCCTCGAGGTGATCCGCCGGGCCGGCCCGGTGATATTCTCGACCGTCAACTACATCGCCACGCTCGCCGGCATGGGCTTCGGTATCTGGTTCTTCGGCGACGCGCCGAGCGCCTGGATATGGGGCGCGGTCGTGCTGATGTTCGCCGGCCTCTTCCTCGTGACGACGACCGGGCGCGGGCGGGCCGGTTGATCCGCGCCTCTCACTTGGCCGCGCGCTTGCGCTGCTGCTGCGGCACCCGCTTCTGTCCAAGGCCGATCTCCTTCGCGAACTCGGAGCGCCGCTTGGCGTAATTGGGCGCGACCATCGGGTAGTCGGGATCGAGCCCCCATCGCGCCCGATATTGATCGGGCGTCATCCCATAGGTCGTGCGCAAGTGGCGCTTAAGCATTTTCAGTTTCCGGCCGTCCTCCAGGCAGATCACGAAGTCGGGCGTCACCGATTTCTTGATCGGGATGGCGGGTTTCGGCTTCTCCGCCGCCGCCGTGCCGCTCTGGGTCTGCCGCAGGGAGGCGTGGACGTCGCGAATGAGGTCCGGCAGCTCGGCCGAGGAGACCGCGTTGTTGCTCACATAGGCGGCCACCACGTCCACCGTCATCCGCAGCAGGTCCTAGTTCCGGCCGGGATTTTCGATTTGATCGCTCATATCCGATGTTTTACTGTTATCGACTGGATTCGTGAGCGATAGATATATTGACGGTGCCGGAAAGATTGTCAAGCATTGGCCCGGACGACCGCCGGTACGTGCGCGGCCGTCCGTCGAATGCCGTCGCGACGCACCCATGCCGAACAAGAGAATCGCGATCGCTTCCGACCACGCGGGGGTCGGGCTCAAGGCGGCGTTGCGTGCCGACCTGGAGGCGCGCGGCCATGCCGTCCTCGATCTCGGTCCGGACGACGGCGGCGCGGTCGATTATCCCGACTACGCGCGCGCCCTGGCGCGGGCGATCGAGGCCGGACGCGCGGAGCGCGGCGTCCTGATCTGCGGGAGCGGCATCGGCATGAGCATCGCCGTCAATCGCAGCCGCGCGGTGCGCGGCGCACTCTGCCACGACGAGGAGGCGGCGCGGCTGGCGCGCGCCCACAACGACGCGAACGTCCTCGCCCTCGGCGCGCGCCGCATCCCGGAAGACACCGCCCGCAAATGCCTGATGACCTTTCTCGACACGGCTTTCGAGGGCGGGCGCCACGGCCGGCGCGTCGCCAAGCTCTCCTGAACCGGGCGCCGCGGGGGAATCGTCCGGCCATGGCAGTCTCGCCCCTCGTGGGGGACCGGGCGGCGGAGGCGGACCCGTTCTTTTCCCGCTCGTTGCGGGAGGCCGACGCGGCGGTGCATGCGGCCGTCGAGGGCGAGATCGAACGGTTGCGGACCACCGTCGAGCTGATCGCCTCCGAGAACATCGTGAGCCGGGCGGTCCTCGAGGCCCAGGGTTCGGTGCTCACCAACAAATACGCCGAAGGCTATCCCGGACGGCGCTACTACGGCGGTTGCGAGAACGTCGATATCGGCGAGCGCCTCGCCATCGAGCGCGCGACCCGGCTCTTCAACTGCGGTTTCGCGAACGTACAGCCCCATTCCGGGGCGCAGGCCAACCAGGCGGCCTTCCTCGCCTCGATGGAGCCGGGCGATACGTTTCTCGGCATGTCGCTCGCCGCCGGCGGGCACCTGACCCACGGTGCCGCGCCGAATCTTTCGGGGAAATGGTTCAGGGCGGTTCAATACGGCGTCCGCCGCGCGGACTCCCGCATCGATTTCGACGAGGTCGCCGCCCTCGCCCGGGCGGAGAGGCCCAAGCTCATCCTGGCCGGCGGCTCGGCCTATCCACGCATCATCGACTTCGCGCGCTTTCGCGCGATCGCCGACGCGGCCGGCGCGCTCTTCATGGTCGATATGGCCCATTTCGCGGGCCTGGTCGCGGCCGGGGTCTATCCGAGCCCCTTTCCCCACGCCCACATCGTCACGACGACCACGCACAAGACGCTGCGCGGCCCCCGCGGCGGCATGATCCTGACCGACGACGAGGCGCTGGCGAAACGGGTGGACGCCGCGGTTTTTCCCGGGCTCCAGGGAGGGCCGCTGGAGCACGTCGTCGCCGCCAAGGCGGTGGCGCTGGGCGAGGCGGCGACCCCCGCTTTCAGGGACTACGCCGCGCGTGTCGTGCGCAACGCGCGGACCCTGGCCGCGTCGCTCGCCGCCCGCGGCTACGACATCGTCTCGGGCGGGACGGACAGCCATCTCCTGCTCGTCGATCTCCGCTCCAGGGGATTGACGGGAAAGCGCGCCGAAGCGGCGCTGGAACGAGCCGGCATCACCTGCAACAAGAACGGCGTGCCCTTCGATCCGGAGAAGCCCTGGGTGACCTCCGGCATCAGGCTGGGCTCGCCGGCGGCCACCAGCCGCGGCTTCGGCCCGGCCGAATTTCGCCGCATCGCCGGCTGGATCGCCGACCTGCTCGACCGGGAGGCCGCCGCGCCAGGCGGGAGCGCGGCCCTGGCACCGGAGCTCCGGGAGCGGGTGCGGGCGCTGTGCGGCGCCTTCCCGGTCTATCCGGATCACGCCTGAGCGGGGAGGAGCGTCATGCGCTGTCCGTTTTGCGGAAACGACGACACGCAGGTGAAGGATTCACGGCCGACGGAGGACAGCACGGCGATCAGGCGGCGACGCCAATGCGTCAATTGCGCCGGGCGCTTCACGACCTTCGAGCGCATCCAGCTCCGCGAGCTCACGGTGATCAAGAGCGGCGGCCGGCGGGTGCTGTTCGAGCGCGAGAAGATGGCGCGGTCGATGCGGATCGCCCTGCGCAAGCGGCCGGTCGAGCCCGAGCGGGTCGACCAGATCGTCACCGGTATCGTGCGCCGGCTCGAGAGCCTGGGCGAGGCCGAGATCCCGAGCACCGTGATAGGGGAGATGGTGATGGACGCGCTGGCCAGCCTCGACCAGGTCGCCTATGTCCGCTTCGCCTCCGTTTACCGGAACTTCCGCGAGAAGAAGGATTTCGAGGAGTTCATCGGCGGCCTGAGCGACGAACGGGCGTGAGCCGATGACGGCGGCCGGTCCGGCCCTTGATCGCCGCTTCATGGCGCTGGCGCTGGCGCTGGCACGGCGCGGCCTCGGCTCGGTGTGGCCCAACCCGGCGGTCGGCTGCGTGATCGCACGCGGCGGGCGGATCGTGGGCCGCGGCTGGACCCAACCGGGCGGCCGGCCCCACGCGGAGACCGAGGCGCTCGCCCGCGCCGGGGAAGCCGCCCGCGGCGCCACCTGCTACGTCACGCTGGAGCCCTGCGCCCATCGCGGCGCGACCGGCCCTTGCGCGGATGCGCTGATCTGGGCGGGAATCGCCCGCGCCGTGGTCGCGCTCCCGGACCCGGACCCGCGAGTCGACGGCCGCGGCATCGCCGCGCTGGAGACGGCCGGAGTCGAGGTGGCGCGCGATTGCATGGCCGACGAGGCGCGTGCCGTGAACGCGGGCTTCCTGTCGCGCATGGAGCGCGGCCGCCCGCTCGTGACGCTCAAGACGGCGAGCAGTCTCGACGGCCGGATCGCCGCGCGCTCCGGCGACAGCCGCTGGATCACCGATGCGCCGGCGCGCGCCCGCGGGCACATGCTGCGCGCCGGCCACGACGCGGTGGTCGTGGGCGGCGCCACCGCCGTGGCCGATGACCCGGCGCTCACCTGCCGCCTCCCCGGCATGGCGGACCGCAGCCCGGTGCGCGTCGTGATCGACGGCACGACCCGCCTGCCCGCGGGCCACCGACTGCTGACCGATGCACGCGCGCATCCGACGTGGATCCTGTCCACGCCGACGCTCCTCGACCGGGAACGCCGCGCCGCCTACGCGCATACCGGCGCCTGCGTCGCGGAGGTGGCGGCGGGTGCCGACGGGAGGGTGGACCTCCGGGCCGCGCTCGAGGAGCTGGCCGCACGCGGCCTCACCCGGGTCCTGGTCGAGGGCGGCGGCCGCCTCGCGGCGGCGCTGCTCCGGGCCGGGCTGATCGATCGAATCGCCTGGTTCCGCGCACCCGCCCTGATCGGCGGCGACGGCGCCCCGGCGCTCGCCGCGTTGGGGGTGGAGCGGGTCGCCGAAGCGCCGCGCTTCGCGCGCGTCTCCACGGAGCACGTCGGCCCGGATGTGATGGAAATTCTGGTTCCGGCGTCCGGGTGATGTTCGCGGGGATCGTCACCGATATCGGCTTGCTGCGCACGGTGACCGCGGCGGAAGGCGGCGACCGGCGGCTCGAAATCGAAACCGCCTACGACACCGGAACCATCGCCATCGGCGCGTCCATCGCCTGTTCCGGGCCGTGCCTCACGGTGGTGGACAAGGGGCCGGGGTGGTTCACCGTCGACGTTTCGGGCGAGACGGCGAGTCGGACCACCGTCGGCGGCTGGCGGGCGGGCACGCGGGTCAACCTGGAGCGCGCCCTCCGGTTGGGCGACGAGGTCGGCGGGCATCTGGTCACGGGCCATGTCGACGGCCTCGGGGTCGTCGAGGCCGTGGCGCCGGACGGCGGCTCGCTGCGCCTGTCGGTGCGCGCCCCGGCGGCGTTGGAGAGCCTGATCGCGGCCAAGGGCGCGATCGCCCTCGACGGGGTGTCGCTCACGGTGAACGAGGTGGAGGGCGGGGCGTTCGGGGTCAATCTCATCCCCCACACCCGGGCGGTGACCACCCTGGGCGCCCGCGCGCCGGGCGACCGGCTCAACCTTGAGGTCGACCTGATCGCGCGCTACGTTGCGCGTCTGCACGCACGGAGCTGATGGTCCAGATGCCGCGAATCGCACCGGCGTACAACCTCTCGTCGGTCGAGGAGGCGGTCGAGGAATTCCGCAACGGGCGGATGATCATCCTCGCTGACGACGAGGAGCGGGAGAACGAGGGCGATCTGGTGATCTCCGCCCAGATGGCCACGCCCGAGGCCATCAACTTCATGGCCAGGTACGGGCGCGGCCTGATCTGCCTCGCCCTGAGCGCCGAGCGGGTGCGCGCCCTCGGCCTGGAACTGATGCCGAAGCGCAACGAATCCCGCCACGACACGGCCTTCACCGTCTCCATCGAAGCGCGCGAGGGGATCACCACCGGGATCTCCGCATCGGACCGCGCGCGCACGATTTCCGTCGCCATCGACCCCAACCGCGGGCCGGACGACCTGACATCGCCGGGGCACGTCTTTCCGCTCGCCGCCCGCGACGGCGGCGTGCTGGTCCGCACCGGGCACACGGAGGCGAGCGTCGATATCGCGCGCCTGGCCGGCCTCAACCCTTCGGCGGTGATCTGCGAGATCATGAACGACGACGGGAGCATGGCGCGGATGCCGGATCTCGTGGCTTTCGCGCAACGCCACGAGATAAAGATCGCGACCATCGCGGACCTGATCGCATACCGATTGCGCCATGACGCGATCGTCGAGCGGGTGCGGGAGACCGCGTTCGATTCCCACCATGGCGGCCCCTTCCGCATGCTCGTCTATGCCGACACGATCGAGAAGATCGAGCATGTCGCGCTCGTGAAGGGGGACGTGGCGGACGGCGGACCGGTGCCTGTGCGCGTGCATGCGTTCAACCTGCTCGACGACGGCCTCGGCGCCGCCGCGAGCGAGCACACCGGCAAGCTCCAGGCCGCGCTGCGGACCGTCGGCAAGGAGGGCCGCGGAGTCGTGATCGTCATCCGCGAGCGGCGCGGGTCGCCCATCCCGGATCCGCTTCCCGCCCGGCGCGACGGTCAGGACGCCGGCGGCCTGCGGGATTACGGGGTCGGCGCGCAGATCCTCATCGATCTCGGCGTCCGCAACCTGATCCTGCTGCACAACACCCAGTGGACCATCGTCGGCCTCGACGGCTACGGCCTCAAGGTCGCGGGCCGGCGGCCGCTCCCGGACGGGGCGCGGCGCGCCGGATTGGACGCGCGCCATGGCTGAGCGGGCGCGCGTTCTCGTCCTCGATTCGCGTTTCTACGGCGACATCGCCGATCAACTGGTCGCCGGCGCGGTCGCCGTGCTGGACGCCGCGCCGGAGGCGCCGCGCCACGAGCGGATCAGCGTCCCTGGGGCTTTCGAGCTCCCGGCGGCGCTGGCGCTGGCGCTGGCGCTCCCGGGCGACCGTTACGACGGCTTCATCGCGCTCGGCTGCGTGATCCGCGGGGAGACCAGCCATTACGATCACGTCTGCGCCGCCTGCGCGGGCGGGCTCGCCACCCTCTCCGCGCGCCACGGCATCGCCCTCGGCTTCGGCGTGATCACCGCCGAGACCCGCGATCAGGCCTGGGAGCGGGCGGCGGTCGACCAGCGGAATTGCGGCGCCGCCGCGGCACGGGCCTGCCTCGCGATGATGGCGGTGCGCGGCGTCCTCGCGGCGCGGGCGCGGGAATAGGCGCGGTGTCGGCCGGCGCCGACCGGGACGAAGCGGCCTCCCGCCCGCGGCGCAGCGGCGCGCGGCTCGCCAGCGTCCAGGCGCTCTATCAGATCGAACTGTCCGGCCGGCCGGCGGACTCGGTGATCGAGGAGTTCCTGCGTCACCGCGTGGGGCACGACCTCGACGGCGCACGCTTCGTCAGGCCCCACCGCCGCCATTTCGAGCACACGGTGCGCGAGGCGTCGGCAAGGGCCCGGGAGATCGACGCCCTGGTGGCGGACAGTCTCGCGGAGCGCTGGAGCCTGGAGCGGCTGGGAGCGGTCCTGCGCGCCCTGATGCGGGCGGCCGCGTGTGAGCTCTTCACCTGCCCCGAAGTGCCGGCCCGCGTGGTCATCGACGAATATGTCGAACTCGCCCGCGCCTTCTTTTCCGGCCGCGAGCCCGCCTTCGTCAACGGCGCGCTCGACACCCTGGCGCGGCGCCTGCGCGCGGTCGAGATGGCGGAGGCGACGGAGGATGACGAGCCGCCACCGAGGGAGTGAGTTCGACCTCGTCCGCCGCCTGTTCGCGCCGTTGAGCCGCGCCGCGCCGGGCGCCTTCGGGCTGCGCAACGACGGCGCGACGGTGGCGCCGCCCGCCGGTGCAACCCTCGTCGTGAGCAAGGACCTGATGGTGGCCGGCGTGCACTACTTGCCGGACGAAAACCCGGCGGCCGTCGCCCGGCGGCTCCTGCGCGTGAACCTCTCGGACCTGGCGGCGATGGGCGCGGAGGCGCTCTCCTACGCGCTGGGCCTCGCCCTGCCGCGCAGCCTCCCGGCGTCGTGGATCGAGGGCTTCGCCGGCGGTCTCGCCCTCGATCAGGCGCAGTTCGGCGTGGTGCTGATCGGCGGCGACATGGTGGCGAGCGAGGGGCCGGCGGTGCTGTCCCTGACCGCCTTCGGAACCGTGCCTGAAGGCGCGGCGCTCACGCGCGCCGGCGCCGCCGCCGGCGACGACCTCTACGTCTCGGGCACGATCGGCGACGCGGCCCTCGGCCTCCGGGTCGCGCGCGGCGGCCTGCGAGCGCTCGCGCCTGCGGACCGCGTCTTCCTCGCCGAACGCTTCCGCCTGCCATCGCCCCGGCTCGCGCTGGGCCGGGGGTTGCGCGGGGTGGCCTCCGCCGCCCTCGACGTCTCCGACGGGCTGGTCGCCGATCTCACCCATCTCTGCGCGGAGTCGGGCACGGCGGCCCGCGTTTCGGCGGACGCGGTTCCCCTCTCCGCCGCCGCCGCCCGCGCTCTGGCCTCGCCCGAGGCCGGGATCGCGGACCTGCTGGCCGGCGGCGACGATTACGAGCTCCTGTTCGCGGCGCCCCCGGCACGGCGCGGCGCGGTGGCGGCGCTGGGCCGCACCCTGGACCTGCCGCTGGCCCGCATCGGCGCCTTGGGCGCCGGCCACGGCGTCAGCGTCTTCGACGGCGCCGGCCACCCGCTCTCCCTCGAACACACCGGCTATCGGCACGCTTGGTCGTAGGATCTGCGCCCATCACTCACGGCTGTCTTTGGGAGGTGGCATATCAATGGTGCCCAGGTTGACTATGTGCCAGCCGGTTCCCAAAGGTTGTTGACGAACTTGAAGTCGTAGGGGTTTTGTGTGGCATTCAACAGCGAGCGCGCCAGTGAAAGGCCGGCATTTTTATCGAGTTCCTCCCGAGAACGTGGGGGAACAATGCAATTAGGACACCCTCTTCCACAACTGCACGATTCCGCAACCCTTATGCCAGTTTCCAGAATGCTCTGCCATCGATCAAGAATTTTCCGGGCGATACCGATTCCACCAGGATAGCTCTCCACGATATAGGCTTTCCGATCTTTGGAAACAGCGTGAGGAAAGATATCGTGTGCATCAAGAGGAATGGAAAAGGTTGCACCGACACGAAGAAGGTGTTGCAGAACGGCAATGCCCGAGATTGTCTCGTCTGATTCCGTCTCTTGGCAGATCCAGCAGGCGTGTGCGCGGCCAAACTTGGCTGAATTCATCTGCGGCTGCCACCGATCTCTTACATCCCCAGTTCGATCGTCGATTTCTTCAATAGAATTGATAGCCTCTGTGATCAGTGCTTTACCATAATACGCACTGATTACGATGCTCCCGGATGTCCATCGCTTCCCATCATAAATTTCCTGCTCGGCAATCGTCGTAAACATAGCTGCATTGGTCTTCAAGTTCTGTTCTACAGGGCCTAGAGTGATTTCGCCTCCGCTGCCGGTTAAAGATATACCTTCAACGCGAAACTTTTTTCCACCATGCATGTAGATCGCCCGCTCATATGCTTCGCGGAATTGTTGTTGACCGGATAACGTTCCGATCGTTCTTGATTCGTGCTGAAGCTTGAAGCTACCACTTCCGCCACCTCGAATATCAACGGTGGAGTGAGGCCGCCATTTTCCACTCCGTACCGGCCGCGCTCCGCGTTTCTTTTTGTCGACGGCGGCACTGTACAGAGCCTGACCCAAAATATCACTTCCCCCGTCAAGATTATCGGTTTCAAACAGAAGTGACGGGACATGCTTCTCGATCAAGTCTTCGTTTCCTGGGTTGACGACCAAGTCGTCAAGAGGCTTGTTCAGAAGCATGTCAAGGTTAGATGCATAGAATCGGTCAAGAGGGTTGTTGCGGGCATAATAGAGAACAAATGCTTCGGATTCCCAGTTGCGTCCGGCACGTCCGATGCGCTGCCATGCGGACATCATGCTATCGGGAAATCCCGCGAGAATGACTCCATCAAGGCCGCCGATGTCGATCCCGAGTTCGAGCGCATTAGTGGTAAACACCAAACGCACCGAACCGTTTTTGAGGCCGGCCTGAATACCATGGCGTTCATCCGTGCCGAGACCTGACCGGAACACCTTGATTGCCTCGGGGTCGATATGCGGTTGATGAAGTTCGCCAATCTCTTGCATTGCAATTGGATGGCAAGCCTCCGCAAATTTCCTCGTCGGACAGAAGGCCAAGACAGACTTCCCGCTCCGGAGGCAAGCGAGGCCTGCTTTAACCGTCCTTAGCTGTAGGATGTCCCAATATTGGTGATCTGGAATATTCGGTTGGACAAAATAAAATCTCCTCTGCGGTCGGATACTGCTACCTGCTTTAATTTCTGCAAATGACAATCCCGTGAGATTATTTGCATGCTCTCCGGCGTTCGCGCAAGTTGCCGAGCTCAGAAAAAATTGAGGGCGTATATCCCGCTGAGAAAGATGATGAGAGAAACGCCGCAAGATCATCGAGACATTAGAGCTGAAATAACCTCGATATTCGTGAATCTCGTCAACAACAATCCATTTCAAACCATCGAAGAACTTATGCCACTGATCGGCGTGTCCCAGAAAACTGTTATGAAGCATGTCCGGGTTGGTGATAAGAATATTCGGTGGATTTTCCCTGAGCGGCTTACGATGCTCCCGATCCGTATCTCCGTCATACCACCACGAGCTGATCTCTCGGCCTTGGATATGGTTCACAAGATTATTAAGCTGATCCCGCTGATCGAGCGCCAACGCCTTGGTAGGGTAGAGCATGAGCGCGTGACTTTTGGGTTCATGAAAAAGCGTCTCTATCATCGGCACCTGGAAAGCGAGAGATTTTCCGCTGGCTGTGGGTGCCTGTAAAACGACATTTTTCCCGTCCAAAGCTTTCAGGATCGCCTCTGCTTGATGTTGATAGAGACGATCGATACCGCGCTTGCGCAAGGCGTCGACCAATGTCGAAGACAGACGGTCGAACACCTCCCTGTCGGCGTAGGTCGGCGATATGGCAGCCAACGTCCCTTCGGTAACGCAATCATTGCCGGCAGCGCCATCGCGCAATGCGTCGAGTCTCCTCAACTCCTCCAGCAGGCATTTCATTGATGACCTCCTGATTGGCCCTGACGGATGTTAGCACAGAGGGACCATCAGTCAATAGGCACTCCTATGGTTGCTCGCTCGGTGCGGGTGACCGCGGGTGACCTTCCCCCGGCGCGCGGGGCACGAGGCGGAGGCGGCCGCGTTCTACGGCGAGGGCGAGGCGGCCGTTCACGAGATCAAGGGCGGCGGCGCCGAAGAGGTCGCGGCGCCAGCCCCGCAGGGCGGGAATGCCGACCTCGTCCCCGCCCGAAATCCGCTCCAGGTCCTCGGCGCTCGCGATCAGCCGTCCGGCGACGCCCGTGCGCTCGCTCTTGAGCGTCAGCAGCACCTTGAGCAGGGCCGTCGTCGCCTCGTGGCCCTGCGGCGCCCGGCGGCGTTGCGGCGGCTCCGGGCACCGCTCGTCCGGCAGCGCCAAGCCCTGTGCGACCGCCCCCAGCAGCGCCCGACCGGTGGCGCCGCGGGCGGTGCGCTCGCTCACCGAGCGGAGCTTGGCCAGCGCCTCGGCCGTGGCTGGGCGCTGCGCCGCGATCTCGGTCAAGGCATTGTCGCGCAGCACCCACGGGCGCGGCATGTTGCGGCGCTGGGCCTCCCTCTCGCGCCAGGACGCGAGCGCGCGCAGGACGGCGAAGAACCGCCGGTCACCACCGCGAACCTTGACGCGCCGCCACGCCTCGTCCGGGTCGCTCCGATAGGTCGCCGGGTCGGTCAGGACGGCGAACTCCTCGTCGAGCCACGGGCGCCGCCCCGTCCTCTCCAGCTCGGCGGCGAGCTTTTCGTAGATCGTCCTGAGGTGGCTCACGTCAGAGAGCGCGTAGTCGACCTGCCGCTCGGTGAGTGGCCGGCGCGACCAGTCGGTGAACCGCTGCGTCTTGTCGATGCGCGCGCCCGCCAGCTTCGCGGCCAGCGTTTCGTAGCCGACGGAATCGCCGAAGCCGCAGACCATGGCGGCGATCTGGGTATCGAAAAGCGGCCGCGGGATGCCGCCGGCGAGCGGCAGCAGCACCTCCACGTCCTGGCGCGCCGCATGGAAGACCTTGACGACCGGTGCCTCCACTAGGAGGGCGTAGAGAGGCGCGAGATCGATTCCGTCGGCCAGCGGATCCACGGCGACCGTCTCGCCGCCGGGTGCGCCGATCTGCACCAGACACAATTCGGCCCGGTAGGTGCGCTCCCGCATGAACTCGGTATCGACAGCGATGAAATCCGCGTCGCGCCACGCCACGCAACGCGCCGCGAGCGCCGCGCTTCCGGTGATCACCGCCGGCTCACCCACGGCCCGCCGCCTGCCCGCTGTCGGCCCGTGGCCGGCCCCGCCTGCCGGCCGGGACGGCCGGGCGCCGGACGAAGGCGATGGCGAGAATCGGGTGCATACCCCGTGTTTACGCCAAACCGGTGCCGCCGGCCAACCGGACCATCGCCCGACGGCGACAGCAAGGGCCACTGGCTGGGCAGTCGCTTGCCCCCTTATCCATGAGAGTCCTCCCCAGGGAAAATGCTTGGACGACTCGGGGCGCGGGCGTCCCGCCCGCATCGCGCAAAGCACGCAAAGCGATCCGTGCGGTCCGGGGAGCCGCGCACTGGAGAGCGTGCGCCACCTACGGGCCGGACGAGCGGCCTTTTCCGTCGATCCGGCGCGAGGGCGGGCGCGGGATCAGCATCCGCGCCAAGGTCGATCCCTTGTCCACCAAATGGTGCTTGAGCGCCGCGCCGGCATGGATGGCAACCAAGGCGATGCCGCCGTAAGCCAGATAGAAATGGATTTCAATCGCAAGGTCGCGGACTGGCTCCGATATTTCGAACAGCGCAGGCAGCTCGAACAATCCGAATATGTCAACGCCGGCGCCTTCGGAAGTCGAGATCAGGTAGCCGGTGACCGGTAGAAGGAGCATGAGCGCGCTCAGGAGCCAGTGCATGGCGGTGGCGCCCGCCCGCTCGTAAGGCCTGACTTCTGGCTCGAATCCGGGCTTCCGTTCGGTGAACCGCCAACCGAATTTAGCCAATGCGAGGGCGATAACCACGATCCCGATCGCCTTGTGGAGAGCGAGGGAGTCGTGATACCAGGGATGGTAATATGCGAGATCCACCATCCAGGCTCCGAGCCCGACGAGCCCGATAACGGCAAGGGCGATGGTCCAGTGGAAGGATATGGAAACGAGGCCGTAGTGGTCTTCGCCGTTCCTCCACATGGCATCCGTCCGCAATCTCGCGGCGCGCCGGCCTACTTCCGTATGCCTTCGATGAACAGGAAGAGGTCCAGGGACTCGGACGCCGGACCCAGGTCGATGCCGGCGCCGAATTCCCTGCGTTTCAGGGCCACCTTGCCTTCGAAACCGGCCCTGTAACCGCCCCATGGGTCGTCACCCTCGCCCACCTTGCTTATGTCGATGGCGATCGGCTTGGTGACTCCCATCAGCGTCAGGTTTCCCTTCATCGTGCCGCCCTGGGCATCGCCCTCGTAGGCGGTGCTGACGAACGTCGCCTTGGGGAATTTATCCACATCCAGGAAGTCCGGCGAGCGCAGGTGCTTGTCGCGCTCCGCGTGACCTGTATCGATGCTTGCCGTGTCGATCTCGACCGAGATTTTCTGTCCGGCCGGGCCGGCGGACGGATCGAAGGTAAAGCTGCCCGACAGCTTGTCAAAGGTCCCTATCATCCAGGAATATCCCAGATGGGAGATCTTGAACTGGACGAAGCTGTGGCCGGGGTCGATCCGGTATTCGGCGGTACGTGCCGCCGTCGCCGAAAATGCGATGATGGCCGCCGCCGCGAGTACGGCTCCCAGAGCGCGTGCGTTCATGACTCGAACCTCCATTCGAAGCGTGTCGGGCGGTGAGGAACGGCGGGAAAGCCACCGGGTTCGCCTTCCGGTGGGTTCCGGCGCCGTCGGGTCCGTCCGAGGACTTTCGGGACACCCGTCCCGCTCGTAATCTTAAGCATCGCGGTTTCCCCTTCAAGGCCGTGCGGAGATGCCCCGCGCTTGACAAACTGGCCGGTTCCGTGCGCTTTTCCGGCGCGGTCCGGGTGCGGGTCGCGCTCCACGAGGCCCACTCATGCACCGATACAGAACCCATACCTGCGGCGCGCTCAGGCCCTCGGACACGGGCCGGACGGCGCGCCTCTCCGGCTGGGTGCACCGGGTGCGCGACCACGGCCATCTCGTGTTCGTGGACGTCCGCGATCATTACGGCGTGACCCAGTGCGTGGCGGAGGCCGGCGCGCAGCCGTTCGACGCGGTCGCCGCGCTCAAGCCGGAGACGGTGGTGACGGTGAGCGGCACGGTCGCGGCCCGCGACGCCGAAACGGTGAACCCGAAGATCGAGACCGGGCACGTCGAGATACGCATTGACGAGTTTGTCGTGCAGAACGCCGCGGAAACGCTGCCGCTCCCCGTCCACGGCGAACCCGACTACGGCGAGGAGACCCGGCTCCGCTATCGCTTCCTGGACCTCCGGCGCGAGCGCATGCACCGCAACATGGTGCTGCGCAGCGCGATCGTCTCCAGCATCCGCCGGCGCATGATCGAGCAGGGGTTCCTCGAGGTGCAGACCCCGATCCTGACGGCCAGCTCGCCCGAGGGCGCGCGGGACTTCCTGGTGCCGAGCCGGCTCCATCCCGGCTCCTTCTACGCGCTGCCGCAGGCGCCCCAGCAGTTCAAGCAGCTGGTCATGGCCTCAGGCTTCGACCGCTACTTCCAGATCGCGCCCTGCTTCCGCGACGAGGACGCCCGCGCCGACCGCTCCCCGGGCGAGTTCTATCAGCTCGACGTCGAGATGGCCTTCGTCGAGCAGGAGGACGTGTTCCAGGCGATCGAGCCGGTCATGCACGGGGTTTTTGCGGAGTTTTCCGATCGCGCCGTCACGCCGCCGCCCTTCCCGCGCATCCCTTACGCCGAAGCGATGCTGCGCTACGGCACGGACAAGCCCGATCTGCGTATCCCGATCGAGATCGTCGACGTGACCGCGCCGTTCGCGCGCGAGGATGTCGCGTTCAAGGCGTTCAAGGGCACGATCGCGAAAGGCGGAGTGGTGCGCGGCATTCCCGTCAAGGGTGTCGCCGACCGGCCGCGCAGCTTCTTCGACCAGATGATCGGCTTCGCCCAGGGCCTCGGCGCGCCGGGCCTGGGCTACATCGTCTTCGCCGACGGCGCCGGCAAGGGGCCGATCGCGAAGTTCGTCCCCGACGCCGTCCAGCGCACGCTGCGCGCCACGGCCGGCTTGGGCGACGGGGACGCGCTGTTCCTCAGCTGCGACTTGCCGGACGCCGCCGCGGCCTACGCGGGCGCCGTGCGCGCGGAGCTCGGCAAGCGGCTCGATCTGGTCGCGTCCGACGCCTACCGCTTCTGCTGGATCGTCGACTACCCGATGTTCGAACGCGACCCGCAGACCGGCGCCATCGGCTTCAGCCACAACCCGTTCTCGATGCCGCAGGGCGGGCTGGAGGCCCTGGAGGGCGGCGACCCGCTCGCCGTGCTCGCCCAGCAATACGACATCGTCTGCAACGGCGTGGAACTCTCCAGCGGTGCGATCAGGAACCACCGTCTCGACGTCATGGTCAAGGCGTTCGCAGTCGCCGGCTACGGCGAAGACGAGGTGAAGCGGCGGTTCGGTGCGCTCTACAACGCCTTCCGCTACGGCGCGCCGCCCCATGGCGGCATCGCGCCGGGGATCGACCGGATCGTCATGCTGCTCGCGGACGAGCCCAACATCCGCGAGGTCATCATGTTCCCGCTGAACCAGACGGCGCAGGACCTGATGATGGGCGCGCCGGGGCCGGTGCCGCCCCGGCATCTGAAGGGACTCGGCCTCGCGCTGGCGCGCCCGCCCCGCCGAGAGCCGCCGCCGGAGCGGGAAGGGTAGAGCGAGGGAGGCCACGCATGGGCGAGAGCTACGACGAGATCACGCGGACGGTGCAAACCTACTTCGACGGGCTCCACGAGGGCGACACGGAGAAACTCGGCTCTGTATTCCACCCGGCCTGCCACCTGTTCGCCCACGAAGACGGCACGCTTCTCGACTGGTCGCGTGCGCACTGGTTCGAGGTCGTGAACGGGCGCAAGTCGCCGGCGGCGCGGGGGCTGGCGCGACACGACCGGATCGTCTCCATCGAGATGGCGGATGCGAACACCGCCGCCGTGACCTGCGAATGTGCGATCCCGCCGCGTTACTTCACCGACTTCCTCACCTTGATCAAGGTCGGTGGCGCTTGGCAGATCGTCTCCAAGTCCTTCCGCTTCGAGACCCACGAATAGGCTCAGCCGCCGCGGCGCCAAGCCGCGAGCGCCGCGAGGCCGGGAAGCGTCATGTCCGGCGCGGCGTCGGCCGTGGGCGTGGCGCCGCCTTCGCGGCCGGCGCGCCGGTCGATCCAGCAGGTGGCGAAGCCTGTAACATGGGCGGGCCCGATGTCGTGGAAGAGGCTCTGGGCCACGTGGAGGACCTGGTCCGGCGCGATGCCGCGTTCCGCCAGCAGCGCCGCGGCGCGTTCGAAATGGGCCGGCGCCGGCTTGTAGCTGCCCACGTCGTCGGCCGTGACAACGGCGTGGAACGGCTCCCCCAGACGCCGGGCGCTGTGGGCGAAGGACGCGCGGTCGACGTTCGACAGAACCATCAGCACCGCCCGTTCCCGCAAGGACGCCAGCGCCTCCGCGGAATCCGGGAAGGGCGGCCAGTCGGCGATCGACGCGGCGAAGACGCGGGCGTCGCCCTCCGACGCCGGGGCCCCGAAATCGCCGGCGATCGCGGCGAAGGCGCGGCGCAGCACGTCGGGATAGGGGAGAACCGGACGCAGCGCTTCCAGGCGGTGCTCGTGGCGGGCGAAGGCGGCGAGCAGCGCGTCGTCATCCGCTTCCAGCCCGCCCGCGCGCAAGCTCCGGAGGATGCCGCTCTCCCAGTCGATGAGTGTGCCGTAGCAGTCGAAGGTCAGCGCGCGGAAGGTGTCGGGCTCCATCTCTTCACTCCGGTCGCGCAGGCCCCAGATGCGCCCCGAAGAAGGCGAGCATCCGCGCCTGCGAATCCCGCTGCGCGGCGACGTTCTCCTCCACCCTGTGGCCTTTGAAGACGAACGACCCACCGACCGGCATGTCGAAGGAGTGATAGGCGTCCGGATAGACCTTCAGGGTGATCAGACCCTCGTTCTGCCGGAGCAGGGAACGGCACAGGGGCGCCGGCGTCCAATCGTCCCTGGCGCCGATCAGGATCAGGACCGGGCGGTCGACGAAGGCCGCCCGACAATAGGGGTAATAGGCGACGTAGGCGGCATAGCCGTTCGTACCGCTGGCGGTACCCCGGACGCTCATCGCCAGGGAAAGGGCGGTCGTGCCGCCGTGCGAGAAGCCGACGGCGCCGATCCGTGCGGTGTCCACGAAGGGCAGGGAGGCCAGACGGTCGAAGGCGGCGCGCGCGTCGTTCGTCTGCTCGGAAAGGCGCGGCCGCTCGCAGGCGTCGGCGATGCCGCGCGGGCCGAAGCTGTCCACGATCAGCGTGACGTAGCCGTTGTCGTTGAGCAGCGCGGCATGCCGGGTGAGGCCGCGCCACATCGTCCGATGGGGAGTATCCCTCTCCAGCCCCGTGCAGCCGTGCAGCAGGACGACGGCGGGGAACGGCCCGTCGCCCTCCGGCTTGGCGAGCCACGCCGCGAAGCCCGCGTCCGGCCCTTCGGCGGCGATGCGCGTCGCCGCCCCTTGCGGCTGGCAGGCGGCGAGGCCGAGCGCCGAGGCCGCGGCCAGGGAACAGATGGCGTAGAGCCGCATGGCGACGCTTATCCGGGATCCTCCGTCGCCCAGGGCAACCGCATCCCAGGCTTATGGATTGCGACGCGCACCAAGGGGGCCGGGCGACCTTGCCCGCGGGCCGATGCAAGAAGGAAAAAGGGGGTGCGTGTTGCACGCACCCCCAGGTGCCAGTGGCTCATGACCGCGGGAGATGGACGGTCGTCAGGAACAGCCACTGGTGGTGCCACAGGTCACGCACTTCATGCAGGTCCCGTTGCGGACCAGCGTGAAGTTGCCGCAATCGTCGCAGGCCTCGCCTTCGTAACCGGCGCTGCGCGCCTGGCGGGCGGCGTCGAGGCACCGGCGCGCGCCGGTGCCGGCGCGGCCGCGGCCGCCGGGTGGAGCGCGACCGTCGCCCCGCCATGCGCGCGCTCCTGCGGTGCGGCGCTCGCGCGCGCGCTGTCGTCGTTGGCACCGCCGGTGAGGACCAGGAGGTTGGAACGGACGTAGCCGGCGCTCACGGGGTCGTCGGAGAGGCCGTTCGCGGAACCGTCACCTTCCTCCCTGCGCGGGGCGCGCGTCGCCTCTTCCTCGCCGCCGCCGATGGTGTCCGGCAACAGGTCCTCCGCCTCGGCGTGGGAGAGGTCGCTGCGCCCGAGATAGGAGATGGCGAGCTCGCGGAAGATGTAGTCGAGGATGGAGGTGCTCATCTTGATCGCGTCGTTGTTCTGCACCGCCCCCGCCGGCTCGAACCGGGTGAAGGTGAAGGCATCGACGTATTCGTCGAGGGGGACGCCGTATTGCAGGCCGATCGAGATCGCGATCGCGAAGTTGTTCATGAGGCTGCGGAAGGACGCGCCCTCCTTGTGCATGTCGACGAAGATCTCGCCGAGCGAGCCGTCCTGAAATTCGCCGGTCCGCAGATAGACCTTGTGGCCGCCGACGGTGGCCTTCTGGGTGTAGCCGCGTCGGCGGTGGGGCAGGCGCCGCCGCTCGCCCTGGCGCACGATCTGCCGGACGATGCGCTCGGCCGCGCGCAACGGATCGCGCCGGTCCACCGGCCGGGCCGGCGCTTCCGGCTCCTCCGCGACATCGTCCGGTTCGTCGCCCAGCGCCAGCGCGTTGAGCGGCTGGGAAAGCTTGGAGCCGTCCCGATAGAGGGCGTTGGCCTTGAGCCCCAGGCGCCACGAGAGCGCGTAGGCCTCCCGGCAATCCTCGACCGTGGCGCTCGCGGGCAGGTTGATGGTCTTGGAGATGGCGCCGGAGATGAAGGGCTGGGCTGCGGCCATCATGTGCACGTGGCTTTCCGTGGAGAGGCAGCGCCCGGCCCCGGTGCGCCCGCAGGGATTGGCGCAGTCGAAGACCGGCAGATGCGCCGGGTCGAGATGAGGCGCGCCCTCCAGCGTCATCGCGCCGCAGCAATAGACGTTGGCGGTCTCGACGTCGCGGGCGTCGAAGCCGAGGGCGCCGAGGACGTCGAAACCGGGTTCGGCCAGCGCCGCCTCGTCGAGGCCCAACGCGCCGGTGCAGAATTCCTCGCCGAGGGTCCATTTGTTGAAAGCCAGACTCACGTCGAAGGCCGATCCGAGAGCCTCCTCGATGCGCGCGACAGCCCCGGGCGGGAGGCCCTTCCGCGCCAGCGCCTCGTGGTCGATCGCCGGCGCGCCGGCGAGGGTGCCGTAGCCCACGGCGTAACGCACGATCGCGTCGATCTCCGGCTTGGCGTAGCCGAGCGCCTTCAGGGCCTTGGGGACGCTGCCGTTGATGATCTTGAAATATCCGCCGCCGGCCAGCTTCTTGAACTTCACCAGCGCGAAATCGGGCTCGATGCCGGTGGTGTCGCAGTCCATGACCAAGCCGATGGTGCCGGTCGGCGCAACCACCGTGGCCTGCGCGTTGCGGTAGCCGTGCCGCTCGCCCAACGCCAGCGCGCGATCCCAGGCCCGCAGGGCGGCCTCGCCCAAGGCGCGGTCGGGGAGGGCGGCGCGGTCCAGCGTCACGGGCGGGATGGCGAGCCCCTCGAAGGCTTCGACCTCGCCGCGGGCGGCGGCCCGGTGGTTGCGCATGACCCGCAGCATGGCCTCCCGGTTGTCGCCGAACGCCGGGAAGGGGCCGAGCGCGCCGGCCATTTCGGCGGAGGCGGCGTAGGCGACGCCGGTCATCAGGGCGCTGACGGCGCCGGCGAACGCCCGGCCCTCGGGGCTGTCGTAGGGCAGGCCGCGCGACATCAGGAAGCCGCCGAGATTGGCGAAGCCCAGGCCCAGCGTCCGGTAGCGGAAGGAGCGCCGGGCGATCTCGCGGGACGGGTACTGGGCCATCAGCACCGAGATCTCGAGCACGATCGTCCACAGGTGCACCGCGTGCTCGAAGCGCGCGACGTCGAAGCCGCCGTCGTCGCGCTGGAACGCCGCCAAGTTGAGTGATGCGAGGTTGCACGCGGTGTCGTCCAGGAACATGTATTCGGAGCAGGGGTTCGAGGCGTTGATGCGCCCCCCCGCCGGGCAGGTGTGCCAGGCGTTGATCGTGGTGTCGAACTGGATCCCCGGATCGGCCGACGCCCAGGCCGCTTCGGCGATCCTGTCCCAGAGCGCGCGCGCGTCGATGGTTCTGGCCACTTTGCCGTCGGTGCGCCGGACCAGGTCCCAGGCGCCGCCGCTCGCCACCCGGTCGAGGAACGCGTCGGTCACCCGGATCGTGTTGTTGGAGTTCTGCCCCGATACCGTGAGATAGGCTTCCGACTGCCAGTCGGCGTCGTAAACGCGGAAGTCGATTTCGGTGAAGCCCTGCCCGGCCCACTGGATGGCGCGGCGGATGCAGGCCTCCGGCACCGGCGCCTTGCGCGCCGCGCGGACGGCTTTGCGGAGCGCCGGGTTCACGCGGGGGTCGAACCGCCGCTCCCCTTCTCCCGCGTGGCAGGCGGCGACGATGCGGTTCAGGTGGGTGTGCAGGAGCCGCGAGCCGGCCACCAATGCGGCGACCTTCTGCTCCTCCGTGACCTTCCAGTCGACGTAATCCTCGATGTCGGGGTGGTCCACGTCGACGATGACCATCTTGGCGGCGCGCCGCGTGGTGCCGCCGGATTTGATGGCGCCCGCCGCCCGATCGCCGATCTTGAGGAAGCTCATCAGGCCGGAGGACTGGCCGCCGCCCGAGAGCGGCTCGCTCTCGCCGCGCAGATTGGAGAAATTCGTTCCCGTGCCGGAGCCGTATTTGAAGAGGCGTGCCTCGCGCACCCAGAGGTCCATGATCCCGCCCTCGTTCACGAGGTCGTCGTCGATGCTCTGGATGAAGCAGGCATGCGGCTGGGGATGCTCGTAGGCCGACTCGGCCTCCTTCAACGTGCCGCTTTCGAAGTCGACGAAATAATGCCCCTGCGCCGGCCCGTCGATGCCGTAGGCCCAGTGCAGCCCGGTGTTGAACCATTGCGGCGAGTTGGGCGCGGCGACCTGGAGCGCCAGCATGGCCGTGAGCTCGTCGTAGAAGGCGCGGGCGTCGGCCTCGCGGTCGAAATAGCCGGCCTTCCAGCCCCAATAGGTCCAGGTGCCTGCCATGCGGTGGAACACCTGCCGGGCCGAGCGCTCGCCTTCGGCGGCCGCGTCTGCCCCCGCCCCGCGTGCGGCGCCGTCGGGCACGCTCCGCCGCAGCCAAGCGGGGACGTCCTCTTCGGGCACGGGCTTGCGCCGCTTGGTGATGCCGGCCTTGCGGAAATACTTTTGGGCAAGGACGTCGGAGGCGACCTGCGACCAGCCGGCGGGGACTTCCACGCCCTCCTGCCGGAACACCACGGACCCGTCCGGATTGCGAATCTCGCAGGTGGTTTCCCGGAATGCGATTCCGTCGTAGGGCGATTCGCCTTCCACCGTGAAATGGCGCGCGATGCGCATGTCCTCGCCCTCCGCCCGAACCGGAATCGCCGAAATCTTGGGTGCACCAGGGAGCACGACCACAAGGGGTAGCATGAGACCCCAGGGGTGCGCCCCTTGTCAACCATATTTTGCGATGGAGTCGCGACGGAACCACAAGATGCCGTATCCGGTGACTGTGGCCGCGCGGTGGCGGCTCCCGGCCGGGACCAAGGCCGGGCTCGACCCCGCCCCGCGCTCCCGACGGCGAACGACTTGCAGATCATCGGCTTGTTGGGCTCAGGACCTGATAGATGGTTTCTTGCTTATCCATGGAAGTCATCCAATGGAGTACGGGGGGGGAGTACGAAGGGACGCGGCGGCGACGAAGCCCATGATCCATCCCGGACGGGACTCCCGGCACCGCAGCCGATCTGCTCATCGGCAGAACATGAGGCCCGGCGTGGCATCGGGTGTACCGCGCCCTGGAGCGCGGAGCTGCCACGAAGGCCTGCCGGCAGAAACAGACGATGGAACGGTTTCCTTCGGAAATCCGCGCCTTCGTCACTTTGCGGCGAGAGCAGCATCAAGCGGACTACGCGCTCGACGGCCAAGCCTGCTAACAAGGCGGACGGCCTCGCGAAAGTCGACGCTGCGGAATCCGCCATCGCGCAGTTCGGCCAAGCCGACATCCGACACCGCCGCGCCTTCGCCGCCCACGTGCTGTTCCGGAGCCGGCCTTCGCAGGACGCCATGGCCGCCGCGCGGCCGGTGTTCCGGTGCCGCGCCATCCGGTATAGAGTCGGGGTGCGAGGCGGCTGCGGGAACCGAGCCGGGGCCAGACTCGCGAAGGAACGGGAGGAGCGGCATGAGCGAGACGAGGGGGAAACCCGACATATCGCGCCGGGACATATTGAAGGGCACGGCGGCCACCGCGGCCGTGGCCGTCGCGGCGAGCGGCCCGCTGGCCGTATCGGGGCGGGCGCGGGCGGCGTCCACGACGGTCAAGGGCTACGGCGTCACCACGTCGCAGCTCAAGGACTGGAGCATCATGGAGAAGGCCATCGGCATCACGATGGAGTTCACCGGAACCAACGCCGACATCGGCGTGTTCATGCGTGACGTCATCTCCAACGATCTCGGCGAAACCCACGACATCTTCATCTTCGACGGCGGCACCGAGGACGTGCTCGGGCCGCAGGGCTACTACGCCGAAGTCATCGAGGACCACCCGGAGCTGACGCTCTGGGCACGCACCTCCGACGACTGGAAACGCACCGACCTTCTCCAGGACAACGACGGCAGGCAATACGGCGTCCCCGTCATCGGCAACGCGGACAGCTTCGGCTACTTCCCCGAGGCGATCGGGGCCAACCCCAACGGCCTCGACGAGATCGGCTGGAGCAAGATGTTCGAGGACGAGGACACCAAGGGGCGCGTGTCGCTGGACCGCAGCTGGCTGCTTTCCAGCCCCGAGGTCGCCAACTACCTCAAGCATCACGGCCGGGCGGAGATCGCCGATGTCGCCAACATGACGGGCGAGGAGGCACGGGTGGTCGCCGACTTCGCGGCGGAGCGCAAGCGCGCCGGGCAGTTCCGCTCCCTGCACGCGGCCTTCGAGGAGCAGGTGCAGCTCCTCAGCAACCGCGAGATCGACCTGATCAACTGCTGGGAGCCGGCCACCAAGGAGGCCAACAACATCCTGGGCCCGGGCACCGTGATCTACGCCTTCACGGTCGAGGGCTATTACAAATGGGGCCACGGCGCCTACGTCCATACCAAGGCGCTGGAGCGCGACAACGTCGACAACATCTACAAGGTGCTCAACTACTACATGACCGGCGAGTACCGCGCCTATCAGGCGATCCAGCGCGGCTACGCCGGCCCCAACATGGACCTCGGCGTGAAATACGCGGAAGAGAACGGCTGGCCGCAGGAGCAGGTGGACGAGCTCAAGTGGACCGAGGTGAAGGTCAACCGGAAGTTCGAGAAGCCGTTCTTCGGCAAGCCGGCGGCGCCGAATTCCGACGTGATGGAAGAGGAGTGGCAGCGGTTCCTGAACGCCTGACCGCTCCGCTGGCGAGGTGACGACCGCCCCGGTGCTGCGCGCCGGGGCGGTCCGCGCGGCGACCGATGTCGGAAACCGCCCCTGAAAGCTGGATCGGCGCCCTCCGCGCCCGCTACACCAACCTCTTCTCAGGCGGGTGGGTGGTGCCGGCGTTCGTGGCGGCATGGGTGATCCTCGTCATCCTGCCGCTCCTGATCATGATCGCCCACAGCTTCTTCGAGATGAAGAACTACCAGGTGTCCTACGACGCCTCGTTCAAGACCTGGGATTCCCTGATCGATTCCGGGCGCTGGATCGCGGCGGTGCGCACGCTGCGCGTCGTCCTGATGCTCACGGTCGTCGAATTTCTGATCGCCTTCCCCTTCGCGCTGTGGCTGGCGAAGGTCTGCAAGTCCAAGGCCACCAAGGCGGTGATCATCACGCTGCTGACCATCCCCTTCTTCCTCGACCCCTCCTCGCGCACGATCATCTGGCGCGCCATACTCGGCAAGAACGGCATCGTCAACACCGTGCTGATGGAGACCGGCGTCATCGCCGAGCCGATGGAGTGGATGCTGTTCTCCGAGTTCGCGGTGCATTTCGGGATGCTCGCGCCCTATTTCCCGACGATGGTGTTCCCCATCTTCCTGGTCGTGAGCCTCATCGACGACGAATATCTGGAGGCGGCCCGCGACCTGGGGGCGAGCAAGGCGCATGTGCTGTTCCACATCATCCTGCCGCTTTCGCTCCCCGGCATCGTCGCCGGGGCCGTCTTCACGATGGTGCCGCTGATGGCGACCTGGGTAGAGCCGGAAATGCTGGGCGGCGGCTTCGTCAACCTGCTGGGGCCCTCGGTCGAGGCGGCGATCCGCAACCTGAAATACCCGACGGCCGCCGCGCTCTCGGTGTTCGTCATCTTCCTTCTGGCGGTGCTCCTCACTCTGCTGGTTCTGGCGACGCGCCGCCTGGGCTCGATCGGCGACGTCTTCCTGGCGTTGCGACGATGAGCGGGACGGCGCCGCAGAGGGTGGCCGCGACCATCGACGGCCAGATCGGCCACGGCGGCGCGCTGCTCTGGCGCCGGGTTTCGGGCTGGCCGCTCTGGCCGGCGCTCGCCAAGTGGTTCGGGTTGATCGTGATCCTGCTGATGTACATCCCGCTGGTGTGGCTCGCGGTGATGTCGTTCAGCGGCCGGCCGCTTTCGGGGATCCCCTACCCGCTCACCATGGAGCATTACGACGAGCTGATGGGCGGGTTCGAGAAGTGGGGGGAGCCGCTTTACGAAAGCGTCGCCATGGGGGTGGTGACGGGCCTCGTCTGCATGGTCGTGGCGACCGCGGTCGGGCGCGCCATGCCGCGGATGCGCAAGCCCGGCGGGGTGATGCTGATCGCGCTGATCCCGCTCTTCGTGCCGGGCCTCACCATGGGCGCCGCGCTCTTCATCTTCATCCGTTCCTTCCTGGACCTGCGGCTCGGCCTGTGGTCGATCTTCATCGGGCATCTGGTGTGGTCGCTGCCGTTCTCGCTGCTCCTCGTCCTGATCATCGCGACACGCTTCGACCATCGTCTCCTGGAGGCCGCGCAGGATCTGGGCGCGACCGCGTGGCGTCGCTTCTGGGACATCGAGTTCCCGATTCTGCGCCCCGGCATCGTCGGGGCGGGGATTTTCGGCTTCCTGCTTTCCTTCAACGAGCTCTTGCGCTCGATCTTCCTGCGCGGCTCGGAGACGACGATGCCAATCTACAACTGGACGATGACGGCCTCGCATCAATCGCAGGTGCCGATCATCTTCTCCCTCTCGACGATCATCCTGGGCGCCACCCTGCCCATCCTGGGCGGTTTCTTCTGGCTCCTCTTCGCGCGGCTGGACCGGGGGTAAGCCGTGACGGCCCGTTGACACGAAGCGGCGATACCTCCTATCCTCAATTAAGCGATTCAGAACGCATTGGCACCGAGATGTGGGATGGAGCAAGTGTTTGACGATGGCACCAAGGAATAACCGGATATGCTGACGTTCAACTCGATCGATGTGGAAACAGCCAACGCTGATCGCGCGAGCATCTGCCAGATCGGCATCGTTCACGTTCGGGACGGTGAAATCAAAGATCAGTGGCAAACCTTTGTTGATCCGGAAGACTGGTTCGATCCGCATAATGTCTCAATTCACGGAATCAGAGAAAACGACGTCAGGAACAGCCCTACCCTCCCGGAGGTGCGTGATGAGTTGCGATCTCGGCTGCGTGGCTCTGTCCTGGTGAGTCATACCTCATTCGATCGTGTTGCATTTGAACGCGCCATGACGCGATACAGCCTCGAACAACTTCAGGTTACATGGCTTGATAGCGCCAGGATCGCTCGCCGCGCATGGCCGGAAAGATACGGACGCGGTGGCTATGGTCTCAATAATATCGCAAGGGGTCTCGACATCTCATTCAAGCATCACGACGCGATGGAAGACGCGAGAGCAGCCGCGGAGATTGTGCTTCGTGCATGTGCAACCGCCGGGGTGACAAACATCGAAGAATGGCTGCGCCGGGTTGACTGTCCCATTTTCCCGTCTTCTTCCAGGGGTGCGCCGTCAGAAAAGCGAGTGGGAAGTGTAAAGCGAGTGGGAAGTGTGGAGGGAGCGCTGTACGGCGAAACAATCGTATTCACAGGCAAGCTCGGTATTTCACGACGGGGAGCAGCCGATATGGCTGCGGCGGCCGGATGTAATGTAATCGACAACGTCACCAAAAAAGTTACCATGATTGTGGTGGGTGTTCAGGACAAGAGAAGGATGAACGGCTACGATAAAAGTAACAAACATCGGAAGGCGGAAACGCTGATCGGGAAAGGAGCGGATATTCAGATACTCTCGGAAAGCGACTTTTCCGAACTCATGGGTGTTGCCCTGTCGAAACGCGAAAACCCTTGAAACCATCATCCGGGACGCCCACGCCAACTCATAAAGCCGGGTGTGTGGGTGCCCCGCCCGCATCGTGCCCTCACCCCTCGCGCAGGATGTCGAAGGCGATGCTGATGCGCTCGCCGGGGCCCGCGAAGGGGAGGGTGCGGTGGAACATGTAGGAGGGGAAGAGCAGCATCAGGCCCTCCTCGGGTTTCACCAACCTGGTTTCCGGCTCCGCGCGGCTCTCGAAATCCCAATAGGGGCGGCCGAACTCGATCCAGCCGGCGTGAGCGGTGCCGGGGTCGACGACGGCCTCCGGCAGGCGCACGTAATAGACGCCGCTCAGCCAGGCCGACGGGTGGATGTGGGGCACCTGGCAGGCGCCGGCGTCGAGGACGACTCCCCAGGCCGTGGCCTTGAAGCGCGCCGGCGCGGCGGCCACGAACGGATGGTCCGGCGCCGCGGGGAGGGCGTCGCGGTATTCCTCCACCGCCCGCGCGACCGCCTCCCGGAACGCCGCGACGGCGGGCGCGGCGCCGGGCAGGAGCTCGCCCGTGCTCTTGCCGCCTTCCATCGAGTAACTCGCGGGCGCGTCCCGCAGCGTCGGATGGCCGCGGACATGGGCGGCCAGCGCTTCGTTGAAAGCCGCAACGCTCGCGAAACCGGCCGGCGGCGCGCGGCGCACGGGGCGGAGGAAGCGGTCGAAATCGAGCAGCGCCCGCGCGGCCGCCGCGTCGCCGCCCTCCCGGAGAGCGATGGCCTTCATCGCCAGCGCGCCGCTGGCGCCGGGGCGGCGGGCGAGATGATCGTCGCAGGCCGCGACGGCGGCGCGCGGGTCGCCCCTGTCGAGATGGGCGTGGACGTGGCGGGGTTTCCCCACCTCGAACGATGCATCGAGAATGTCGGCTCTCAGCGCCGCCGCTTCCTCGTAGGCCCGCACCGCGTCGTCGAGCGCGCCCAGCGCGTAGAGGGCGTTGCCGAGGGCGAAGCGAGCCTCGGCGTTCTTCGGGTCGAGCGCGATGGCGCGGCGGAAGGCGCGGGCGGCCGGCTCCGGCTCCCCCCGGGCGTGGTGGACCAGCCCGCCATGCAGGACGGCTCCGGCATGGCCGGGGCGGAGGCGGGCGGCCTCGGCGTAAGACGCGGCGGCGCCGTCGAGATCACCCGCGCCGCGCAGCGCGTGGCCGAGATTGAGATGCGCCTCCGCCAGGGCCGGAGCGAGCGCGACCGCGCGGCGGTAGGCGGCGGCCGCCTCGTCGAGACGGCCCGCCGCCTGGAGCGCGTTGCCGAAGTCGTTGTGCGCGCCGGCGTCGCCCTGGTCGAGCGCGACCGCGCGGCGCAGCAGCGCCACGGCTTGGTCCACATCGTCGAGCTGGAGCGAGACCACGGCGCAGGCCTTCAGCGCCTCCCGGTGGTCGGGCCGCGCGGCGAGCACGCCGCGATAGAGCGCCCGCGCCTCTTCGAGCCGGCCGGTCCGCCGGTAGCGCGCGGCCCGCCGCACCGCCTCGCGAACGCGGGTCGGCGACATCGCGGGGCGGGCCGTCCGCGCGTAAGCCTGTCCCCGTGAAAGCGGAGGTCCCTCGCCTGCTGCCATCCGCCGCCATGCCCTGCCTTCGATGAAACGCGCCGCGCGGGAATGCTATCACGGTCGCGGGGCCGGCCGATGCGCGCCGGGCGAAAAGCGGGCCCGGCGCGGAGCCTGCTCCCGCGAAAGCGGGGGGCGCACCTGAAAACCGCGCCCGTTGGTATTAGTCTTGTGCTTCCCGGCATTCCCGTGGTTCTCCGTCACTCCCGCGAAAGCGGGAATGCCGCCGAAGGAGAAGGAGGCTTCGCGCATGGACGTCATTCTGAAGAACGCCCTCGTCGCGCACGAGGACCGGCCGGTGCGGCGCGCCGACGTCGCCATCGAGGGCGGGCGCATCGCGGCGGTCGAGCCGGGAATCGCGGCGGACGCCGGCACCGTGATCGATTGCGACGGGCGCCTCGTCTCGGGGCCGCTGATCGACCCGCACGTCCATCTCGACGCCGTGCTCACCGCGAGCCTCGAAGCCAACGTCTCGGGCACGCTGCACGAGGGCATCGCCATATGGGGCCGGCAGAAGGAGACCCGCGACCTGGAGGCGGTCAAGGCGCGGGCGCGGCAGGCGATCGACTGGGAAGTGGCCCAGGGCGTGGGCTTCATCCGCACCCATGCCGACACCTCGGACGAGAGCCAGCTGTCGATGCGGGCGCTCCTCGAAGTCAAGGAAGAGGTGGCGGACCGGGTCGACCTTCAGGTCGTGGCCTTCCCCCAGGACGGCATCCACTCGCATCCGGGCGGGCCGGAACTCTTCCGCCGCGCCCTCGACATGGGGCCGGATGCGGTGGGCGGCATTCCGCACAACGAGGCGACGCGGGAGGCGGGCGTGGCCAGCCTCGAACTGATCTTCGACGAGGCCGAGAGGCGCGGCCTCCTGATCGACGTCCATTGCGACGAGATCGACGACCCGAACTCGCGCTTCACCGAGGTGATGGCCCACCAATCCTACTACCGCGGGATGCAGGGCCGGGTCACGGCGAGCCATTGCGCCGCCATGCATTCCTACGCCAACGCCTACGCCTTCCGCCTCTTCGGCTGGCTGCAAAAGGGCGGCCTGAACGTCATCGCCAACCCGTTCGACAACCTGATCTTGCTCGGGCGCGAGGACATCTACCCGAAGCGGCGCTCGATGACGCGGGTGAAGGAACTCTGGCAGGCCGGCGTCACCGTCGGCATCGGCCACGATTCGATCATGGACCCGTGGTATCCGCTCGGCCGAGGCGACATGGTCCAGGCGGCGTCCCTCACGCTGCACGTCTGCCAGATGTCCGGCACGGCCGAGATCGACGCCTGCTTCGACATGGTGACCTGGCGCAACGCCGCCATCCTCGCGCTGGAAGGCTACGGCGTGGCGCCCGGTTGCCGCGCCGATCTGGTCGTGTTCGACGCCGCCAGCAAGGCCGACGTGCTGCGCCTCAACCCGGCCTGCACCCACGTCCTCAAGCGCGGCAGGCTGGTTGCCGAGACGACGCCCGCCGCGCGTTCGGTGATGGGCGCGCCCGTCGACCTGCGCCCGCCCGCCTGAGCCCGCCCGGCCGTCCGGCCGCGCCACCGCGCCGAGGGCCAGGCGGGCCCGGTCGGTGAGCCGGCACACCATCCGGCCAGTCGTGGAAGCCTGCCCCCGCGAAAGCGGGGGACGGGGTTGCGGCGCCGCGGCGCGGCCCATCCCCTTGCGATGCGGGAGCGGATCGTGCGCACCCTCGATCCGCTATCCCTCGTCGCCGAACAGCGGCGGCGTGCCGCCGGGCTGGTCGAGGCCACAGCGGAGCCAGCGACGTTGACGGGTCCGTAAGCCTCGCCACCTTGCCGTTCTCCCGGGGGAGAGGGCAGCGCGGCCGGGAAAGGCGGGCCGGCCCGCTCCTACAGGACTTCGAGCGGCGCGGTGCCGGTCGGCGGGGGGAAGGCGGCGTCGAGGGCGGCGCGGTCGTCCGCGTCGAGGGCGATGTCGAGGGCGCGGAGGTTCTCCTCCACATGGGCGATCCGCGCGGCCTTGGGCACGACGAACGCATCCGCGTGCCGGAGCGTCCAGGCGAGAGCGACCTGCATCGCCGTCGCGCCGTGCTTCCGGGCCGTGGCGGCGAGGGCGCCGTCTTCCGGCAGCCGCCCTTGTTCGAGGGGCGAATACACCATCAGCGGCAGGCCCCGGTTCTCGCACCAGGCGCGCAGCGACGCCTCCGGCCAGCGCCGCGTGAGGTTGTAGAGAATCTGATTGGTCTGGCAGGCGGGGCCGCCGGCGGTCTCCCACAGCGCGGCCATGTCGTCGGTGTCGAAATTGCTGACCCCGAAATGGCGGATCTTGCCGGCTTCCCGCAGGGCGAGGAACCCTTCGACGGTTTCGGCGAGGGGCACGCCGCCGCGCCAGTGCAGCAGGTAGAGGTCGAGATAATCCGTCGCCAGGCGTTCGAGGCTGGCTTCGCACGTCTTCGCCAAGCGTTTGCGCCCGGCGTTCTGCGGCAACGCCTTGCTCACCAGATAGACCGCGTCGCGCCGGCCGCGGATCGCCTCGCCCACCACCCGTTCCGAGCCGCCGTCGCCGTACATCTCCGCCGTGTCGATCAGCGTCATGCCGCGATCGATGCCGTGGCGGAGCGCCGCGACCTCCGCGTCGAACGCCGCGCGGCGCTCGCCCATGCGCCACGTCCCCTGGCCGAGCGCCGCGACCGCATCCCCCGACGGCAGCCTCACCTTCCGCATGGCGTCCTCCCCGGTCGGCAATTCCTGCTCCGCTTATCCGGGAGGCGTTGCCAACGGAGTCCGGCGTTCGCCCCGCGCTCCGGGCGGGCGCCCGCGTAGCCTGCTCCCGCGAAAGCGGGGGTCAGAAGCGCACCGTCAGGCTCACGCCGCCGCCGTATTCGCGGCTCCCCCCGCCGATCGCCGCGTAGCCCACCTTGCCCGAAACCGTGTACCGGCCGCCGGACCAGTCGCGGACGCCGCCCAGCCCGATCAGATAGCGGGTCGCCTCCGCCTTCGACGCCAGCGACGTCCCCGATACCGAAACGCGCGTCTCCCTCTCGAACGCCCGCTCAACGTCCACCGAGCCGAACAGACGGCCCTCGTCACCGAGAGTCGCGCTCTCGACGGCCACGCCGGCGCGCCCCGTCAGGCGGCGGCTCTTGTCCAGGGACACGCGCGCGTCCACCGAGTCCGTGAAATCCGGCGCCGATACCGCCGAACGCACCAAACGCGCACGCGGCGTCACCGTCACCTCGCCCGCGCCGGGCACGCGCAGCGCGAACCGGTGCCCGGCCTCCAGCCCCAACGCATGGCCGATGCTCGAAACCTCCTCGGCCAGGCGCCCGCGCGACGCCGACTCCAGCGCGGCTTCGTACCGCGTCGCCGCCGCCTCCGCGTCCACATAAAGGCGCCCACGGCGCCACATCCCGTACACCCCCATGCCGGTGCCCTGCACCTCGATCGTGCCGCCGCGCGGCACCGAGGCCGACCCCCGGCGGTGGTGCAGCGAGAAGCCCAGCGCCGACCCGTCTTCGCCCACCGGAAGCTCCACGCCCGCGCGGACCCCGTACCGGCGATGGTCGTATCCGGCCCCCGTCTCCGACTCGGCCGCCTTCCGGCTGCCGCGGGCAACTTCCAGGAGGCCCCATGTCCCCCGCGGGCCGCGCGCCGCCGCCAACCGCTCGTCCGCCGACGGCAGGCCGTTCAGCCCCAACAGGACCGACGGCAGCGCCTCGTAAACCCGCGCACGCGGCGCGTAGGCGGGCCTCAGTCGGACGCCATCTTCGTCCGCCACCACGCCCAGGTCGTAGGCGCCGTCCGGGGCCGAGGCCGCCGTCCCCGGCGCGCCCACGGGGCGGGCATCTTCGCCCTCTTCCCCGATCAGGATCGCCGGTACGCCGTCGCCGCCCCGTTCGACGATCTTGCCCCGGACCCCCCGGACAAGGGCGGCGGCCTGCGTCTCCTCGCTTCCCCGGTCGATCACCACCGTCAAATCGCCTTGCGCGCTGGCGATGGCCTCGCCCTCGTCCGTGACCCGGCCGTCTTCGCCGATCGCCACCATGCCGCCGTCATCCAGCCGCACGCGCCCGACCGTGCCGTCCACCGTCACCGCGCTGCCTTTGCCGGCCACGTCGATGGTTCCCGTGACCGCGCTGCCGGCCTCCACGGTGATCCTTGCGGGACGATCCCCAAGATCGATGACGTTCCCCTCGATCCTGCCGCCGGTTGCTACCGTCACGCTCAAAGCGCCGGCGGCGTTCCGGACCGCCACCCCCTCGATGCCCGTGACCTGGCCGGCCCCGCCGACCGTCACCGTGCCGCCCTCGTCGAACTGCACGCGCCCCGCCGCGCCGTCCACCCTCACCGTGCTGGCCGACAGATGGATGACGCCCGTCACCGTCCCGCCCGCAGCCACCGTGACCGTGTGTTCGCCTGCGCCGCGGCCGAAAACGTTGCCCTCGACCGCGCCCGAGATCGTCGCGCTCAGGTCGCCGTCGCCCTCCTCGATGACATCGCCAGTGACCGTTCCCGCCACGGTCACGTCCAGGTCCCCGGCCGCGCTGCGGAGTGCCTCGCCTTCGATACCCGTGAGCTTGCCGGTGGCGGCCACCGTCACCGTGCCGCCGTTGCCGTAGAGCAGCCGTCCGATGCTGCCGCGCACCGTCAACGGGCCGACGGGGTCGTGGACCGTTCCCGTGACCGCGCCGCCTTCCATCACATTCAGCGTCAACGCGCCGCCGCTCGGGGCGCGGATGTCGCCGGCGACCGTCCCCGCTACGGTCACGTCCAGGTCTCTGGACTCGCTGCGGAGCGCCTCGGTCTCGCCTTCGATGCCCGTGAGCCGCCCCGTCCTGGCCACCGTCACCGTGCCGCCGTTGCCGTAGAGCAGCCGTCCGATGCTGCCCGCCACCGTCAGCGGCCCGGCCGGGTCGTGGACGGTGCCGGTGACCTCGCCGCCTTCCATCACGTTCAGCGTCAACGCGCCGCCGCTCGGGGCGCGAAGGTCGCCGGCGACCGAGCCGGCCACGGTCACGTCCAGGTCTCCGGACTCGCTGCGGAGCGCCTCGGTCTCGCCTTCGATGCCCGTGAGCCGCCCCGTCCTGGCCACCGTCACCGTGCCGCCGTTGCCGTAGAGCAGCCGTCCGATGCTGCCCGCCACCGTCAGCGGCCCGACGGGATCGTGGACCGTTCCCGTGACCGCGCCGCCTTCCATCACGTTCAGCGTCAACGCACCGCCGGCCGGGGCGCGAAGGTCGTCGCTCTCCACCTTGCCGGCCACCGTCACCGACAGATCCCCCGCCTCGTTGCCGATCGCGCCGGTGACGATGCCGCCCGCCATCACATTCAGCGTCAGGTCGCTCGCGCCGTCGGAGCGGACGGCGTCGCCCGAGGTTGCGCCGACGCGCCCGGTCCTGCCGACGGTCACCGTCCCGCCGCCGGCCAGGTGGACGCCCGCGCCGGTCCCGCCCATGACCGCGCCGTTCACCGTCACCGTCTGGTCGCGCAGGCCGTCGTCGTCCAGGCCCGCCCCGCCGACGAAGATGCCGTGGCGTCCGCCGGCGACGCTCGCTCCCTCGGCCACGCTCACCGCGATGGCGCCGTTTCGGTCGTGCGGGACGACGTAGCGCGCATGAACGCCGTCGCCCTCGGAGGTGATCGTGCCGCCGGTGACGTCCACCTGGATGTCGCCCGCGTTGTAGCTCATGGCGCGCAGCCGGACGCCGTCCTTCCAGTTGTCCGTATAGGCGGCGGGAAGCGCGGCGAGCGCCGCCTCCAGGTCGCCGCCCGTCAGGACGGCCGCCAGCACCGTCCGCTCGTCGTCCGAGAGCGACCCGCCGAGGCCGCCGCGCCGGACGTAATCCGCTATCTCGGTGTGGGAGAGCGCCATGGCGCGGATACCCGCCCGGGGGATGTCCAGAATCTCGACCGCCGCCTCCTCCGCCAGTCTGGCGTTGGCCCCCGGAGCGTTTCCCTGGGAGCCATGGTGATCCGTCCGCTCCGCGCCGCGCGCGGCGCGGAAGGCCCGCATGCGCGCCTTCCAGGCGTCGTCGTAATCATCGGGAAGCGCGCCCAGCGCCGTGTCCAGCGCGTCCGAATCGTCTCCCTCGATCGCGTTCAGAACGGCCTGCTCGCCCGCCTGAAGCGTCCCGTCGTCGCCCGCGACCGCCGCGCGGACATAAGCGTCCATCACGCCCTCGCCGACCGTGACGTCGCCGCTGGAGGTGACGTGAATCATGGGCGTGGTTCCGGCCGTCTCGTCCGCGGCCTCGTTTCCCTCTCCGAAGGTGGAGCCGCTCCGGGGCTCGGCCCAGGCGAGAATGCCCGCGTTCCGGGCCTCGATCCGGCCCCGCGCGTCGATGACGATGCGCCCCGCCGCGTTCGCGGAGGGCATCAGCCGGCCGTAGACGCCGTTGGCGAAGGGCGCCGCGGTCCGCGTCTCCGCGCCGACCGTCGCATGGACGGAGCCGTTGCCGGCGTGAAGCAGATAGACGCCGACGCTGCCCTCGCCTTCCGCCACGATGACGGCTTCGCCCGATACGTCGACCGTGACGTCGCCCTCGCCCGATGAGACGCCGTTGACGGCGCGGGTGAATCGGCCCCTGGTCGTGACGGCGGCGCCCGACACGCTCAAGCCAGCGTTTCCGGTCCCGCCGATTTTCCCGCTATAGACGCCGTGGGCGAGGAAGCCGTTCGTCTCGATGGAGCCGCCCTGAACGGCGACGTCGACGTCTCCCGTCGGACCCTGTTGATAGCCGAAGATGCCGAGGGAGTTGGCTCCCTCCGTCCTCATGACGACGTCCTTCGCGTCGATATCGATGTCGCCCGCGACCTGCACCCAGCCGGTGATGCCCTGGCTGACGCCTCCTCCCGTCGTCGTGAGGACGCCGCCCGACACGTCGATCCTGATGTTGCCCGTCCCGGCCTGGCGACGGACGTATACGGCGTTGCCGTTGTCGTTGGCCGTCGTGATGTCGACGTCCTTCACCGTGACGGCGACGTCGCCGCTTCCGCCGCTGCTCCAGCTGCGGATGCCTTTCGCCCAGTTGCCCGAGGACGACAGGGAGCCGCCCGTCACCTCGATGGTGACGCTCCCCATGCCGTAGGTGTCGGCGGTGATGGGAGATTCGTTGTGGCCCGTCAGCGCGATGTCGGGATTGCGGAGGTTGATGTGGACGTCTCTCGTCTCGCTGGCGCCGCGGTCGCATACGACGATCGTCGTGCGGCCGGTCACGACGTCGCCCGCGCACAGGTTCTGCGCCGCCGCCTCTCCCGCGCCGAGGGCGAGGGCGAGCCCCAGGGCGAGCGCGGCGGCGCCCGTTCCGAATCCAGGCTCCATCCGACCGGGGGCCGCATTCATCGCGCTTCTCCGAAGCTGCCGGGGAAAGGAAGGCGAAGTTACCCCCCCCCCCCTGGCAAGGCTACCCCCACGGCGCCCGCCGCCCCGCATTTCCCATACCGGTGGAGGATCGAGGCTCCCGCTTGTCCATGAAAGCCACCCAATGCGCCGTCCCCTCCCCCCTGCCAGGGGAAAGGCCCACTTAAACCCCTCCCCCTGGCAGGGGGAGGAGTGGGGATGGTGTGAGAAACGCGGGCCGGGGTTCCGGCGCCGGGCCCGGCACCGTAGGATGGGCCGCGAGATCGGGAGGAGCGCCATGCCCGACGACAAGGAAGTCCTCAAGACCACCTGCCCGCGCGATTGCTACGACGCCTGCGGCATCGTCGCCATCAGGCGCGGCGGCAGGATCACCCGCGTGCTGGGCGACCCGGACCACCCGGTGAGCCGCGGCGCCCTCTGCGGCAAGTGCGCGCTCGCCTACAACGGCGTGTTCCGCGACCCGGAAGCGCGGCTCCTGCGCCCCCTGAAGCGCGTCGGCGCCAAGGGCGAGGGACGCTTCACGCCGGTCGCCTGGGACGAGGCCATCGGGGCCGTCGCGGCGCGCTTCGAAGCGATCGCCGGAGGCGCCGGCGCGGAGAAGATCGTGCACGCGCATTACACCGGCACCTGTTCCCTCATCGCCGGCAACTTCCCGCTGCGTTTCCTGGGGCGGCTCGGCGCGCGGGAGGTCGAGCCGGACACCGTCTGCAACATGGCCGGCCACGTCGCCCTCGATTACGTCATCGGCAGTTCCGTCATCGGGTTCGACCCGCGCACCGCCGGGGACGCGCGCTGCATCGTGGTCTGGGGCGCGAACCCTTCCGCCTCGGCCCCGCACCAGCACAAGCACTGGCTGAAGGAGGCGCCGGGCGCGGTGGTCGTCGTCGACCCCGTCCGCCACCCCACGGCCGAACGGGCCGACCTGCACCTCCAGCCCTTCCCCGGCAGCGACGCCGCCCTCGCCTTCGCCATGCTTCACGTGTTGGCCCGTGATGGGCTGATCGACCGGCCGTTCCTCGACGCCCACACCGTCGGCTGGCGCGCGCTGGAGCCGACGCTCGCGCCCTGCACCCCCGCCTGGGGCGCGGCGCGGACGGGAGTCCCGGCGCCCCTGATCGAGGAGGCGGCGCGCCTCTACGGCGCCGGCCCCTCCCTGCTCTGGCTGGGCCAGGGGCTGCAACGGCAGAAGCGCGGCGGCAACGTGGTGCGCGCCTGCGCGCTGCTGCCGGCCGCCACCGGCAATTTCGGCAAGCCCGGCGCCGGGCTGCTCTACCTCAACGGCAGCGGCCGGAAGGGAGTCGACGGCGACTATCTGAGCGGCGCGGCGCTGAACCGCAGCCCGCCGAGCTTCAGCCAGATGGAGCTGGCGGCGCGCCTGGAAGACCCGGCGGACGTCCACGCCTTCCTCTGCTGGAACATCAATCCAGCCGCCTCCAGCCCCGAGCAGGCGCGGCTTCATGCGGCGCTCGCCCGCGAAGACCTCTTCACCGTGGTGGTGGACCTGTTCCAGACCGACACCGCCGACTACGCGGATTACGTCCTGCCCGCCGCGTCCTTCCTCGAGTTCGACGACCTCGTCTCGGGCTACTTCAACCTCTCCTTCTCCGCCCAGGCCAAGCTCCAGGAACCGCTCGGCGATTCGCTGCCCAACCAGGAGATCTTCCGCCGCCTCGCCCGCGCCATGGGCTACACCGAGCCGGCGCTGTTCGAGAGCGACGAGTCGATCATGGAGGCGGTCATGGGCCAGGTCGGCATCGCCGGCTCGTTCGCGGAGTTCAAGGCGGCCGGCACCGTGTTCCCTTCACCGAAGCCGGTGATCCAGTTCGCCGATCTCGCCTTCCCGACTCCCAGCGGCAAGATCGAGATCGCCTCTGCGCGCGCCGAGGCCGACGGGCATCCGCGGCTGCCCGCACCGGAGGCCGACGCGCGGCCGGCGGCGGGAAGGCTGCGCCTGCTCTCCCCCGCCTCGCCGTGGCTGATGAACGATTCCTACGCCAACGACGGGCGCATCGCGGAGCGGCTCGGCCCGGCGACGGTGACCCTGCATCCCGACGATGCCGCCGCGCGCGGCCTGGCGGCCGGGCAGCGGGTGCGCCTCGCCAACGAGACCGGCAGCCTGGAGCTCGCGCTGGCCGTCGCCGATTCGATTCCGCGTGGCGTCGCTCTCTCCCCCAAGGGCCGCTGGCCGCGCCGGGAGCGCGGCGCGCGGGCCAACGTCAACGCCTTGAACCCGGGGCGCAAGTCGGACATGGGCGAGAGCAGCTGCGTGCACGGCGTCGAGGTCGCGGTCGAGGCCGCCGGCGGCTGAGGCGCGCTGCGCGATGCGGACCTTCGCCGTCAAGCCGGACCCGGAGGACCCGCGGCTCACGCGCGCGCTCGAAGGGGTGGACCAGGACGGCGCGGCCATAGCCGCCCGCGTCGTCGAGGAGCGCCCGCTCACGCTCTTCCTCAACGGGCAGGAGATCGTCACCATGATGACGATCCGCGACCACCCGGACTATCTGGCCCTCGGCTACCTGCGCAACCAGAACATGCTGCGCCGGGACGACGCGGTGACCGCCGTCGACTACGAGGAGGACGTCGAGACCGTCGTCGTCCGCACGACGCGCGCGACCGATTACGAGGAGACCCTGCGCAAGAAGACCCTGACCTCCGGCTGCGCCCAGGGCACCGTCTTCGGCGATCTGATGGAGCGCTTCGACGCGGTGGTGCTGGATCGGGACGCCCGTCTCCGGACGTCGTGGCTCTACGCCCTGAGCCGGGCGATCAACCGCCAGCCGAGCCTCTATCTGGCGGCCGGCGCCATCCACGGCTGCGTGCTCTGCGCGCAGGACCGGCCGCTGATCTACATGGAGGATGTCGGGCGGCACAACGCGATCGACAAGATCGCCGGATACATGTTCCGGCACGGCATCGGCGGGCACGGCAAGATCATGTACACCACCGGGCGCCTGACGAGCGAGATGGTCATCAAGACGGTGACTATGGAGATCCCGATCCTGATCTCGCGTTCGGGCTTCACCGCCTGGGGCGTCGAACTGGCGCGGCGGGCCGGCCTCACCCTGATCGGCCGCGCGCGCGGCAAGCGCTTCGTGGCGCTTTCCGGGGCCGGGCGCCTCGTGTACGACGCGGATGCGTCCGCGGTCGCCGAGGAGGCTAGGCGGCACCGGCGCAAGGGAAGCCGCGAAACGGAGGGCGCAGCGGGCGCGGCGGAGCCGGAACCGCCGCCATGAGCGCCTATACCGCGCTCACCCCGGTCCTCGTCGTGACCGGCTTCCTGGGCAGCGGCAAGACGACGCTGCTCAACCGCCTGCTGCGCCATCCCGCGCTGGGCGACGCCGCCGTCCTCGTCAACGAATTCGGCGAGGTCGGCATCGATCACCAACTCGTCGAGACGGTGGACGAGAGCACCGTCCTTCTCTCCAGCGGCTGCCTGTGCTGCACGATTCGCGACGACCTGAAACAGGCCGTCCTCGAGATTCACGACAAGCGCGCGCGGGGCGTCGTGCCGCCGTTCGGCCGCGTGATCGTGGAAACCACCGGCTTGGCCGACCCGGCGCCGATCCTGGCGACCTTCATGAACGACGTGTCCCTGCGCCACCATTACCGGCTCGCCACGGTCGTCGCCACCGTCGATGCGGTCAACGGCCGGGCGCATCTCGACCGCCAGGAGGAATCGGTCAAGCAGGCGGCCGTGGCCGACCGCCTGGTGCTGACCAAGACCGACATCGCCGAGCCGGCGGAGGCGGGGGCGTTGCGCGGGCGCCTCGCGCGGCTCAACCCGTCGGCCGAAATCCTCGTGGCCGGCCACGGCGGTGCCGAAGCCGAACCCTTGCTCCGCGCCGACGTCTACGACCCGGCCGCCAAGGGCCGCGAGGTGCTGCGCTGGATCGAGGCGGAGGCCGCGCGGCCCGCGGCGGGGCACCGGCATGACGCCAACCGGCACGATGCGCGCATCCATTCCTTCTGTCTGGCCCACGACGAGCCGGTGGACTGGACCGCCTTCGGCATCTGGCTCACCCTGCTTCTGCACACCCACGGCGGGGACGTGCTCCGGGTCAAGGGCCTGTTGAACGTCGCGGGCGCCGACACGCCGGTGGTGATCAACGGGGTGCAGCACGTCGTCCATCCGCCGATCCATCTCGACGCCTGGCCGGACGCGGACCGCCGCTCGCGCGTGGTGTTCATCGTGCGCGGCCTGGAGCGGGCGCGGATCGAGGAATCGCTTGCCGTCTTCAACCGCCTGGGCGGCGGGCCGTCGTGACCGGGGCGGCGGGGCGCGCTCAATCCTCGAGCAGGCGGGCCATGGCGGGCAGGCGGTCGACAACGGCGACCGGCGCGCCGCCGGCGAAGAAGGCGGGCGCGCCGATGCCGACGAAGGGGACTCCGGCCAGCGCCGACTCGTGCATGTCCGTCCGGGAATCGCCGGCGAAGAGCGCGTCCGGCGCCGCGATCCCGCGGGCCTCCAGGAAGCCCCGCATGAGCACGTTCTTGGGCGCTTGCCGCGTCGCCGCGTGGACCGAGGCGAGGAAGCGGCGCAGGCCGAGCCGCTCGAGCTGGCGCTCGATCTCGGCCTGCGGCACGCCGGTCACCACCGCGACCGCGCGCTTCCCCGCTTGCGCGGCGATGAAGTCCCGGACGCCGGGGAAGAGGCCGACCGCGGCGTTGATGGCGTCGATGCGGCCGAGGAACGCCGCCTCGATCCGCTCCCGCGCCGGCGCCGGCAGCGGCTCTCCCGTCAGGTGCTCGTGGATGCGGTCGAAGACCAGTTCGCGGCCGCTTCCGGCATGGCGCCTGAAGCCCTCGACGACGGCGCCGCGTTCGCGGGTGAGCAGCGCGAAGGCGTCGGCCATCGCCTCGGCCTTCGCCGTCATGCTGTCGGCGATCACGCCGTCGTAATCGAGGAACAGCGCCGCGACGCGCATCGTGCTCCCTCCGCCGCGGCGCTCACGCCGCCCACACGGCCCGACCGGACGGGAAGCAGCGGCCCACAGCCCGACCAAGAGCGGCGGATTTCAAGCCGCGGCCTTCGGAACGCCAGCGCTTGCGCGCCGCCGCCAGCGTTTCGCCCGGCCGCATGTTCGCTCGGCGCGCCCATTCCGTGCGCGCCGCGCCCGTGTCTTCGGGCACCCGCCCAAGCCGGCGCATCCAATCGCCATCAGCGCCCATGGCCTACACCCGCCCCGGCCCTACTCGAACCGACCCATAGCGCGCTCACGATTGCCGTTCCGGGCGGCCCGGCCCCGTCGTGGCCGCCCACCGGCCTCGAACGCGCGCCCACGGCCCCCGCACGGCCCACGGCGGCGGTCATAGCTACCGTTCAAGGCACGCGAATAGGTGGTTCTTGTAGCTGCAATATCGATCTAGGCATTGCTCGCTTAGCGCCCACGGAACGCGGCCATGCATGGCACAGCCTTCAACGGCCTTGGCAACAATCGCATCCGCCGACGTGCCATATCCTGAATGCACGATCACCTTGTCCGTTTCCAGGTCCGCTATGACTGCCGGATCAGGCACACAGCCGGCCAGCGCGGTGGCCATCAATGCGACCGCGAGATACTTCATGGCTCTTCTCCTTTGATTGTGCCGGCCCATCCGGGCGGATGCGATCAACGCCTACCACCCGCCCCGGCGCCCACGCGGGCGCATGGCGCGCGCAAGCGTCTTGTGGGCATAGCGCCGCACCATGAACCCCGCCGCGCCCGAAGCCCCGCCCCTCGAAGCCGCCCGGAACAGCAAGAGCATGGACAGAATACGATAGATCAAGCGGATTGGATCAGTGCCTTTGGCCATGGTGTTGCTCCCACAAGGTCCACGCGATGCACCGCTCGAAGTCCGCAAGCCACAACGCCGCGCCCGCCGCGTCCGGCATGGCGTGCAAGGCGTCCCACAACGCGAATGCCGGCGCGCCGGGAACGACGGCAACGCCGAACGACGCGATGCAGGGAAGGTCCGCGCCTTCACGCGGAACTGGCTTCGGCTTCGGCCCGTACACCCGGAACAACGGCGCGCCGCGTGCGAAGCGCACGCATTGCACCATGTAGGCTTCGCGCGTCGGCACCCGGAGGCCCGTTGCTAGGGCATCCGCCCACGCGGCGCAAGCGCGATCGGCGCCGCCCTCGAAGCCGCCGGGCGTGGTTTGACGCCGGCGCCGTCTTGCCGCAAAACCGCCGCGACCGCCGCACAGGATACGGGATGACGGCTCCGCACGAGAGGCTTCGGGAGAGGCTCGGCGACCCGGCGCTCTATCTCGACGCCCCCGCCGACACCGCCCGCTACGCCAGGGACTGGCCCGGCAAGCACGTCGGCGCGACGCCCCTGGTGGTGCGCCCGCGCTCGACCGAGGAGGTGTCGGCCGTGCTCGCGGCCTGCGCGGAACTGGGCGTCCCGCTGGTGCCCCAGGGCGGCAATACCGGGATGGTGGGCGGCGGCGTGCCGCGCGCAGGCGAGGTCGTCGTCAGCACCGAGCGCCTCGCCGCGATCGAGGATTTCGACGAGAGCGCGGCGACGGTGCGGGTCCAGGCCGGCGTCGTCCTGGAAGCGCTGCAAGGCTTCCTCGCCGAACGCGCCCACACGATGCCGGTGGACCTGGGCGCGCGCGGCTCGTGCCAGATCGGCGGCATGATCGCGACCAACGCCGGCGGCCTGAAGGTGCTGCGCTACGGCCACATGCGCGAGCAGGTGCGCGGCCTCGAGGTCGTGCTCGCGGACGGCACCGTGCTGCGCGGCCTCAATACCCTGAAGAAGAACAACACCGGGCTCGACCTCAAGCAGCTCTTCATCGGCTCGGAAGGCACCCTCGGCATCGTCACGCGCGCCGTGCTCCAGGTGCGGCCGGTGCCCGCGGCCTTCCGGACGGCGCTGCTGGCCGTGGCCCGCCGCGACCTGCTGCCGCCCCTGCTCGCGGCGGCGCGCGCCCGCTTCCCCGGCCTTTCCTCGCTGGAGTTCATCGACGGGCGGACGGTGGCCTACGTCGAGCGGGCCGAGCCGGGCTTCCGCCTGCCGCTCGCCGGCGGGCAGGGGAGCTACGTCGTGATCGAGGAGGAAGCGGCGGCCGACGACGACGCTGCGCGCGAAGCGTTCGTGGGCCGGCTCGAAAGCCTCTCCGCGGACGCGCTGATCGCGGACGCCGCGGTCGCCGCCTCCGATGCCCAGACGCAGGCGATCTGGACCGTGCGCGAGGCGCCGCCGGAGATCGTGAGCCGGCGCGGCCTCACCCACAAATTCGACGTGACGGTGCCGCCGGGCGCCATCCCGCTGTTCCTGGGCGAGATGGAGGCGGTCGCCGCGAAGGTCGGCGGCGTCGAGCCGATCCTGTTCGGCCATCTCGGCGACGGCAACGTGCACGTCAACATGGCGCAGGGCGCGGGCGTCGCGGACGGCGACTTCCGGGCCCGGGAGGCCGCGCTCGCGGACGCGATCTACGGCATCGTGCGTGCGCGCGGGGGCAGCATCAGCGCCGAGCACGGCATCGGCGTGATGAAGCGCGCCTACCTGTCGTTCTCCCGCACGGCCGAGGAGATCGCCCTCATGCGCGGCCTCAAGGCGACCCTCGATCCGGCCGGCATCCTCAACCCGGGCGTGATCCTCCCGCCTTGAGGAGCGGCGCGCTCCGATGCGCGCGCCGTAAGGGAAACGCGGGCCGGGCGGCGGTCACGATCCGAGGTTCCGGGCCGCCGCGATTTCGCGGATCGCCTGCTCCGTCACGTCGACGCAGCGGTCCAGCATCGCGCGGGTGGCGACCAGGGCCGGGCTGAACTCGATCGCCGTGCCCTCCTCGCCGCCCAACACGCCGAGATCGGCCATGCGCCGGGTGATCGCCTTGACCGTATCGTCGGCGAAGGGCGCCTTGGTCTTCCTGTCCGCGGTGAAATCGACGCAGGTCCACATGCCGAGTCCGCGCACGTCGCCGACGATCGGCAGCGCCCGCAGCCTCTGCATGGCCTCGAGGAAGTAGGCACCGTTCTCCCGCCCCCGCTCGATCAGATTCCCCTCCTCGATGATGGCGATCGTCTCGAGCGCCGCGGCGCAACCGCCGGGATGGCCCTGGTAGGTCTGGACGTGGTTGAAGACCGGCAGCGCGTCGGTGACCTGCCGGCTCGCGGTCGAGGCGCCGATCGGGAAGTAGCCGCCGGTGATCGCCTTGGCGGTGCTCATGATGTCGGGCTCCACCCCCCAGTGCTGGAGCGCGAACCAGCGCCCGGTGCGGCCGAAGCCGGTGATCACCTCGTCGCCGATCAGGAGCACGTCGTATTTGTCGCAGACGGCGCGCACGCGGGGGAAGTAATCGTCCGGCGGCACCTGGACGCCGTCCCCCTGCATGACCGGCTCGGCGATGAAGGCGGCGACCGTTTCCGGCCCCTCGTGGAGGATGTGCTGCTCCAGGAAGTCGACGCAGAAATCGCACACCTCGGAGGGGTCCATGCCGAACGGCGTGCGGTAGAGCGTGGGCGCCGGGATGCGGCTGTAGCCGGGCACCCCGGGCTCGGTGATAGCGCGGGTCCCCAGATAGTCGGTGCCGCCGATCGCCCCCATGGTCGCGCCGTGATAGGCGTTCCAGCGCGAGACGATCTTGTGGGCGCGCGGCTTGTCGCCCTTCGCCACGTGGTATTGCTTGGCGAGCTTGATCGATATCTCGTTCGCCTCGGAGCCGCTGCCGCCGAACGCCGTGGCGCCGAGGGAGCCGGGGGCGAGCGCGGCCATCTTCGCCGCGAGCCTGACCGTCACGTCGGCGACGTTGGTGAAGGTGCCGGCGTAGTGGAGCGCCATCAGCTGGTCGTGGATCGCGCGGGCGATGCGCTCCTGCCCGTAGCCGAGCGCGCCCGCCCTGGTCTGGCAGCTCATCATGTCGAGATAGGTCTTGCCTGCGGCGTCGGTGATCTCGAGCCCCTCGGCGCGCGAGAAGATCATCGGGCCGTCCGCCCGCACGTCCTGCTTGCTCGCGAGCGGGAACAGGTAATGCTCCAGCGCGTCGCGGGTCAGTGTATCGAGATTGGAAGCTGCCATCCGCTCGCTCTCCCCGGGTCGGTTGCCGACGGCGATCCTGGGCCTCCGCCGCGCCACGCGCAAGCCGGCCGAAGGCGTTCGGCCGCCTCCCGTGCGCTCCCGCGCATCCAGCGCGACACCGACGCCGAGGTCCGCCGCCTGCTCCGCCACGCACGCCGCGACATTCAGGCCGCCATCGCCGAGGCCGCCCCCGGCGTCTTCACCGCCCTTGACCGAGCGGCCGAGACTTTTATGACTTTCCTCCCGCCAAATCCCGCAGAATCCCGCTTCCCCCTCAAATCGCTAACGACTTTCGACTTCCCACACCCCGTCACCCGGGCGCGTCCGGCTCCCGTCGGAACGGCCCGTGCTTCTCCAGGACCGCCAGCTCCGCGTCGACCTGCCGGGTCTCGTGGACGAGATAACGCGCGACCGCGTCTCTCAGGCCCTCGTCGGCGACCCAATGGTTGGAATAGGTCGGCACCGGCAGGTAGCCGCGCGCCAGCTTGTGCGGGCCCTGGGCGCCGGCCTCGACGCGCTTCAGGCCGCGCGCGATCGCGTAGTCGATGGCGCGGTAGTAGCAGGCCTCGAAATGCAGGAAGCGGTGGTCCTCGATACAGCCCCAATTGCGCCCGTAGAGCGTATCCGCGCCGGCGAGGTTGAGCGCCGCGGCCACCGGCCGTCCGGCCCGCTCGACCATGACCATGACCACCGCATCGCCCATCCTTTCGCCGAGCATGCTGAAGAACGGGCGGGTGAGATAGGGGACGCCCCATTTCCGGCTGCCGGTCTCCCGGTAGAAGGCGAAGAAGGCGTCCCAATGGCGCTCCTCGATGTCGGCGCCCGACAAGGTCTCGATGGAGAGCCCGGCCTCGGCGACGACGCGGCGCTCCTTGCGGATCTGCTTGCGCTTGCGCGACGCCAGGCTGTCGAGGAAATCGTCGAAGCTGTCGTAGCCCTCGTTGAGCCAGTGGAACTGCACCCCCGTACGCCGCAGGAGCCCGGCTTCGCCCATCAGGTCGAACTCGGCTTCGGTGGGGAAGGTGACGTGCAGCGAGGAGGCGCCGAGCCGCCCGCAGAGATCGACGCAGGCGCCGAGCAGGGCCGCCCGCACGGCGCCGGCCTCAGGCCCCTCCGGCGCCAGCAGGCGCGGCCCCGTGACCGGCGTGAAGGGAACGGCAATCTGGAGCTTCGGGTAGTAGCGGCCGCCGGCCCGCTCGAACGCCCCGGCCCAGCCGTGGTCGAAGACGTATTCGCCGTAGGAATGGCTCTTGAGATACATCGGCACGGTGCCGAGAACGGCGCCGGCGCCGTTCTTGAGGACGACGTGCCGGGGGAGCCAGCCGCTCTCCGCCGCGCTCGAGCCGCTCTCCTCCAGGGCCGAGAGAAAGGCGTGGCGGATGAACGGATTGGCGGCGCCGGCGCAGCGGTCCCAGTCGGCGGGCGCCACCGCGCCGATCGAGGGAAGGACGTGGGCTTCGAGGGCGCCGCCCGCCTCCCCGCCCGCTTCCATGTTCAGACCATCTTCAGGCCGGAGGCCGCGAGGTCGCGCAGGTCCGTCTTGAGGTGGATCAGCGCCGGGCCGCCGGCGTCCAGCGCCCGCGCCAGGGCGGGGGCGAAGGCGCCGGTGGTCTCCACCGTCCAGGCGCTGGCGCCCCAGGCCCGCGCCGCCGCCGCGAAGTCCGGGCTGTCGAGCGCGACGCCGTAGGTCGCCTCCCGGCCGTGGCGCCGATACTGATGCATGGCGATGGTCCCGTAGGCCGCGTTGTCGCATACCAGCACGACGATGGGCAGCCGGTTCGAGACCGCGGTGATCAATTCATGCCCGGTCATGCCGAAGCCGCCGTCGCCCACGAGCGCCACCACCCGCGCGTCCGGGCGTGCCAGCTGGGCGCCGACGGCGCCGGGCACGGCGTAACCCATGGCGCCGCAGGCCGGCGCCGCCTGCGCCAGCGGATGTTCGTAAGGGTAGTGGCGGTGGAGCCAGGTCGAGAAATTGCCGGCATCGTTGACGATCGTCGCGTCCGCCGGGAGCGTCTCCGCCAGGGTGCGCACGACCGCCACGAGGTCGACGGCGCCGAGCGCCGGGGCGCCGTCGCCGCGCCGATAGGCCTCGAACGCCGCGCGATGCGCCGCCAGCCAGGCGCGGCGCTCGGGCGACGCCGGCGCCACGGCGGCCAGCAGGCCGTCGAGCGTCGGCGCCGAGTCGGCGTGGATGCGCAGCTCCGCGCCGGCGGCGGTGAGGGCCTCGCGGTCGGGATGGACGTGGATCGTGAATCGGCTCTCGCGGAGCACCGCGTCGTCGACGGTGGTCGCGAGGTCGAGCCGGGTGCCCAGCGCGAGCACGAGATCCGCCTCTTTCAGCAGGGCCTCCTGGTAGGGCGCGAGGGTAAGGCCGAGCGTCCCGAGGCAGGACGGGTGCGCGCATGGCAGCATCCCCTGGCGGCGGAACGCGCTCAAGACGCCGCAGGCCTGGGCTTCGGCGAAGGCGGCGAGGCGCGCGTTCGCCCCCTCGAAGCTCACCTGTTCGCCCGCGATCACGACGGGGGTGCGGGCGGCGGCGAGGCGCGCCGCGGCTGCGCGTAGCGCGTCCGCCGCGGGCGGGCGGGGGCGCCGGGGCGCGGGTGCGGGAACCGGCGACTCCCCGGCGGCGCCTTCCGTCACGTCCTCCGGGAGCGAGACGACGACCGGGCCGGGGCGCCCGGCGAGCGCGATCCGGTGGGCTTCGGCGGCCGCGGGCGCCACCTCCCGCGGCGCCTGCGGCTCGAACACGGCCTTGGAGAGCGGCCCGAACATCTCGCGGTAGTCGACCTCCTGGAAGGCCTCGCGGCCGCGCTGGGCCGTCGGCACCTGCCCGACGAAGAGCAGCAGCGGCACCGAATCCTGGCGCGCGACGTGGATGCCGATCGCGGCGTTGGTCGCTCCCGGCCCCCGGGACGCGAAGGCGATGCCGGGCCGCCCGGTGAGCCGCCCCTGGGCGCAGGCCGCGAAGGCCGCCCCCGATTCGTGGCGGGTGACGACGAACCGGATCGTCCGCCGCGCCGCCCGCAGCGCCTCCAGCACGGCCAGATAGCTCTCGCCGGGGACCCCGAAAGCGGTATCGACCCCGTGGGCGGCCAGCGTCTCGACCAGCGCCGCGCCGCCGGTCCGGGGCCGCTTCGCGTTTCCGCCGCTCATGCTCTTCCTCCTCCGCGCGGGGCGCGGGCGCCTGCGCGGCCGTTCCCCCTTACGCCGCGACCGCCAGCGGATGCCCGACGATCCGCCGGTCGACGGTGAGAAATTGCAACCCCTCTTCCTGCGCCTGGATGAGGAGCAGTTCGTCGAACGGGTCCTTGTGCGCGAGGGGCGTTTCGAGCGCGCACGCCGCGTGGCGCATGGTCAACGGCAGAAACGTCATCTCCTGCCGCCGGAGCAAGGCGACGACGGAGTTTGGGTCGAACGGGCTCTTGCGCGCGCCCGACGGGTGACGGGCCCGGTGCTTCAGCCGCATCTCCAGATCGACACGGCGCTCGCGCAGAGCCGCATCTCCCGTTCCGCGAAAAACCGCCTTTCGGCAGCGGAGAGAGTCCCGGCCGCCTTCGCCAGGTTGTAGAGGTAGGAGGTGTCGAGGAGGACTCGCAGCGGCACCGGCCCGCTACGCATCGTCGAGCCCGAGCACCCGGCGGCTGAACGCCGGATCGTTGAATTCCGCGGGCCACCCTTCCCTCTCCTCCTCCAGCCCGAGCCGCCGACGGTCGTCGTCCAGCGCGTCGAAATCGATTCCTCCGCGCTTGCGGCAGCGCACGAGCTCGACGGCGGGCTTGCCGTGCCGGGTGATGACCACCCGCTCCCCGCTCTCCGCGGCGGCGACCAGCGCGGAGAGACGGGCCTTCGCGTCGCGCAAGGCGTATTCCAAGACATGGCCTTCCCGAGGGTGCGACGGTCGCCGCACCCTGTCCCGTCCTGTTTCCCGGAACAAGACTACATTGTGACTACATCGAAACGTTCGCCATCGGCGCGCGGGCCGGGATCACGTGAGTCGTTTCGGGGCGGGCGGTTCTTCGTCGAAGAGCGCGGCGAGGTTCTCCGTCATCGTGCCGCCGAGTTGCTCCGCGTCGGTGATGGTGACGGCGCGGCGGTAATACCGGGTCACGTCGTGGCCGATTCCGATGGCCAGGAGCTGCACCGGCGAGACGGCCTCGATCCAGGCGATCACCGCGCGCAGGTGGCGTTCCAGGTAGTTGCGCGCGTTGACGGAGAGCGTGCTGTCGTCGACCGGAGCACCGTCGGAGATCACCATCAGGATGCGCCGTTCCTCCGGCCGCGCCAGCAGGCGTTCGTGCGCCCAGAGCAGCGCCTCGCCGTCGATGTTTTCCTTGAGCAGGCCTTCGCGCAGCATCAGCCCGAGGCCGCGGCGGGCCCGGCGCCACGGCTCGTCGGCGTTCTTGTAGATGACGTGGCGGAGATCGTTGAGACGCCCGGGGCCGCGCTTCCGCCCTTCGGCGAGCCAGCGCTCGCGCGACTGGCCGCCCTTCCAGGCGCGGGTGGTGAACCCCAGGATCTCCACCTTGACGCCGCAGCGCTCCAGCGTGCGGGCCAGGATGTCCCCGCTCATCGCGGCCACCATGATCGGGCGCCCGCGCATCGAGCCGGAGTTGTCGATCAGCAGCGTCACGATCGTGTCCCGGAAGGCCGTCTCCTTCTCCGCCTTGTAGGAAAGCGGGTGGAGCGGGTTGGTCACCACGCGCGCGAGCCGCGCGGTGTCCAGCAGCCCCTCCTCGAGGTCGAACTCCCAGGAGCGCGTCTGGCGCGCAAGCAGGCGCCGTTGCAGCCGGTTCGCGAGGCGGCTGATGACTCCGTGGAGCTGCGAAAGCTGCTGGTCGAGCTGGTGGCGGAGCCGGGTCAGCTCCTCCGCGTCGCAGAGCTCGGAGGCGGTCACTATTTCGTCGAACTGGACGGTATAGGCCTTGTAGGGCGGCTCCCGCCTCTGGCCCGGCTCCGCGCCGGGATACATGCGCCGGCGGCCGGCTTCGTCGCCGTCGTCCTCGCCTTCGCTCATCGAGGCGTCCGCGTCGTCATCGGCCTCCTGCGCGGCGTCGGCGTCCTCGCCCGCCTCCGCGTCGGCCTCGCTCTCGCCGTCCGGGTCCATCTCCTCGCCGCGCTCGGCCTCGCCCGGCTGGCTCGCGTCGTCGTCTTCCGTCTGCTCCGGGCTCGATTGCTCCTCCGTGTCGTCCGGGTCTTCGACGTCTTCGTCCGCGAGGTCCAGATCCTCGATCAGCAGCCGCGCGTGCCTGGCGAACGTGGCCTGGTCGTGCATCGCGCGCGCGAGGTGCCGCGCCCGCGCGCCGCCCTTCGACTCGAACCAGGGCCGCCAGAGGTCGGCCATGTGGCGGGCGGACGCCGGCAGCGTCCGGCCGGTGAGCGTCTCGCGCATCAGGAGGGCCAGCGCCTCGGCGATCGGGATTTCCTCAGGGGCGGCGCTTTGGCCGTGCCCCTTGCGGCGGCAGCTCTGTTCGAGAGCCGAATCGAGATTGACCGCGACGCCCGCGAGCCGTCGCGCGCCGACGGCTTCCACCCGCGCCTGCTCGATCGCGTCGAAGATCGCGCGCGCGGTCCGGCCGCGCGGGCGCGCCCGGGCGTGGGCGGCTTCGTCGTGATGGCGCAGGCGCAGCGCCAGCGCGTCTGCCGAGCCGCGCACCAGCTCGACGTCCAGCGGGTTGAGTTCGCGCGCGGGGAACGGGAGCTGGGCATGGCCGCCCGCGACCTGGGGCCGGTCCGCGTCGAACGAGACCTGAAGCGCGCTTCCCGCCTCGCCGGCGATCGCCCGCAAGGCGGAGCCGACGGCGCGCTGGAAGGTCTCGACCGGGCTTTCCCGCTGGGACACGCCGCGCGGCCCCGCTCAGGCCCTGGCCCCCGCCGGCGCCGAGGATTCCGGAAGCTCCATCCCGAGGCAGCGCTGGAAATACTCGGCGACGATCGGCCGTTCCATTTCGTCGCACTTGTTCACGAAGGTGGTGCGGAAGGCGTAGCCCACGTCGCCGAAGATGTCCGCGTTCTCCGCCCAGTGGATGACCGTGCGCGGCGACATGACGGTGGAGACGTCGCCCGCCATGAAGCCCGCGCGGGAGAGTGCCGCCACCTCGACCATCGCGTGGATCAGCTTGTGGCGCTCCTCGGTGTCGTAGGAAGGCACCTTCGCCAGCACGATGTTCACTTCCTCGTCGTGCCCGAGATAGTTGAGCGTCGCCACCAGGTTCCAGCGATCCATCTGCCCCTGGTTGATCTGCTGCGTCCCGTGGTAGAGCCCGGTCGTGTCGCCGAGGCCCACCGTGTTGGTGGTCGAGAAGATGCGGAACGCCGAGTGCGGCCGCACCACCCGGTTCTGATCGAGCAGGGTCAGCTTGCCGTCGACCTCCAGGATGCGCTGGATCACGAACATCACGTCCGGGCGGCCGGCGTCGTACTCGTCGAAGACGAGCGCCGTCGGGTTCTGGAGGGCCCAGGGCAGCAGCCCCTCGCGGAACTCCGTCACCTGCACGCCGTCGCGGACGACGATGGCGTCCTTCCCGATCAGGTCGATACGGCTGATGTGGCTGTCGAGGTTGATGCGGATACAGGGCCAGTTGAGGCGCGCCGCCACCTGTTCGATGTGAGTCGACTTGCCCGTACCGTGATAGCCCTGGATCATCACCCGGCGGTTGTGCGCGAAGCCGGCGAGGATGGTCAGCGTCGTGTCGCGGTCGAAGCGGTAGGCGGTGTCGACCTCCGGGACGTGGTCGGACAGCTCCGAGAAGGCCGGCGCGTCCATGTCCGTATCGATGCCGAAAGTCTGGCGGATGGAGACCCGGATGTCCGGCACCCGCGGCCCCCCGTCGCTCGCCTCTGCCTCGCTCTGGCCCATGACCCCCCCTGCATAAAGAAGGCCGCCACCGGCGGCCGCGCCAATCTCGGCCGAGCCGCCGCCGCGGCTCCAGCCTACGAGCATTCCTTCAGCAAATAATTATAGGCGTGATTGATGCGTTTCAAAAGCTCCTCCGACTCCCGCGAGCCGCCGTTGGCGTCCGGGTGGTGCCGCTTGACCAGCGCCTTGTAGCGCCGCTTCAACGCCTCCAGGTCGAAGGGGGGCGCCAGGTCGAGCACCGCCAGGGCCGCCCGCCGCGCGCCGCCCGCGTCTACGGCGGCGGCCCGGCGCTCCTCCCGCGCCTCGTCGGGGCCGCGCCATTCGCGCCGGAAGGTCCGGAACGCCGCGTCGAGGTCTTCCCGCAGGCTCCCGTCCGAGGTCCGCCCGATGGGCCAGGTCGGGCGATGGCCGGTCACGTCGTCGCGCTGGAAGCGCTCGATGTCGCCCTGGCTCCATCCGGCGAAGAAGTTCCACGACCGGTTGTAGTCGCGCGCGTGGTCGAGGCAGAACCAGCGGTAGGAGCGCAGATCGTTCGGCGCGCGCGGCGCCCGGTGGTCTGCCGGGCGGTTGCAGCCGAGGACCTCGCACAAGCGGACGCGCGCGTCTTCCGCCTCGAACCAAGTGCCGCGTTCCATCCTCCGGCTCCCGTCCCGCGGCCCACTATGCCGCTCGGGCCCGGGCGGGGCAACCTTGACCGGCTGGCGGCGCCGGCGCCAGGATGGGCGCGCGCGACGACGCGGCGGGGGACTTCCGGGATGTCGGTCCAGGCTTCCATCCGGCGCAAGCTGGGCGCCGCGCTCGGCCCGCTTCGCCTCGACATCGTGGACGAATCGGCGCGGCACGCCGGACACGCCGGCGCGCGGCCCGGCGGCGAGACGCACTTCCGGGTGGAGATCGTCTCGCCCCGCTTCACCGGCCTCTCCCGCATCGCCCGCCAACGCTTGGTCCACGAAGTTCTCGCGCAGGAGCTGAAGGACCGAGTCCACGCGCTGTCGCTCAAGGCCCTCGCGCCCGAGGAAGACGGCACGGCGTAGGCGGCGCCTCGACGGAGGAGGAAATGCATCGATGTTCCGCTGGCGAAAACGTTTTAAACCGGGCGTGACGGCGGCGATCCCGACATGCGGCAGACCGGCCAAGTTGCGCAAATGCGTGGAAGCATGCCTCGCGGACGGCTTGGTTGATCGGGTCCTCGTCTGGAACAGCGCCCCGAATCCGTGCGAACGGCTCTCCCAGCTTGCCGTCGAGTTCCCCGCCCTTTCCGTCATCGAGGCGGGCCGTCTGACCGGCCCGAGCGAAGCGCGATACCAGCTCGCCGGACGGGCGGAAACGGAGTTCTTGTTCTTCAGCGACGACAGTAAATGCGCCGACGACGGCGCGATCGCGGAAATGATGCGTTTGATGAGGCTGCATGACGACATCGATATTCTCCTCGGCGCACAGCGCAATGTGAACGACGGCAAATGGCGCGATCTGGCTCAACACATCGCGTTTGGCCGGCTCGGCGAAGAAAGAACGGTGCACAAGACGTTCACGTGGCCGCAGGATCTTGATCGACTCGGCCTCGATATGATCGCGTCGGATATCCCAAGCTCGCAGATGCTGGCGCGGACCGCGGTTTTCGAACGTGTGAACTTCGATCCGCGATATGACTTCTGGTTCGAATTGTACGACTTCGGGATGCAATGCGTAGGGGGGGGGGGAGTACGGATGTTCGCCACCCATCGGGCGACCTTCACGCACGATCCCGGCGGCTACACGCACCCGACCATGCGCGACAGGGAACGGGAGATGGATCGCCGGCGATTCATGGCGAAGTGGGGGGTTCGGCAGGTCGGGGCGACCGGTGGACCGCGGCGATGACCGGCCGCCGCTACCGCCCCATGCGGTGGTAGTCCGCGTTGGGGCGCATGTCGATGGCGGCGGCGAGGCGGTTGGTCATGTTGTAGAAGCCGGCGACCTCGGCGATGTCGAAGATGTCCGCGTCGGCGAATCCCGCCGCGCGCAGCGCCGCCCGGTCGGCCGCGCCCACCTCGTCGGGCCGCGTGCTGAGCTTCCACGCGAAGTCGAGCATCGCCCGCCGGCGCGTGTTCAAGGGCGCCGCGCGGTAGTTGGCGACGAGCTGGTCGCCCAGGACCGGATCGCCCGAGAGCGCGCGGACGGCGGCGCCATGGGCGACCAGGCAGTAATGGCAATGGTTCACGCAGGAGACGACGACGGCGATCATCTCGCGCTCCAACGTGGAAAGGCCCGATTCCCCGAGCATCAACTCGTTGTTGTAGCGGCGGAACAGCTCGAACTTGCGCGGCCGCAGCGTGTAGGAGCGGAGGACGTTGGGGACGAAGCCGATCTTGTCGAGACATTTGGCGAAGACGGCGCGGATCTCCGGCGCCACCTTGCGCTGGTCCGGCAGGCGCAGCCCGTGGACCGGGTTCCCCCCTCGCGCGCGTCGTCGCGTCGGCATGGCCCGCCTCCTCCCTAACCGCACTGCGCGCGATGGCGCAGCAGATGGTCCGCCAGCACGCATGCCATCATCGCCTCGCCTACCGGCACGGCGCGGATGCCGACGCAAGGGTCGTGCCGCCCCTCGGTCGAAACCTCCGTTTCCGCGCCGTCGCGGGTGACGGTGCGGCGCGGGACGCGGATCGAACTGGTCGGCTTGACGGTGAAGCGCACGACGAGGGGCTGGCCGGTGGTGATGCCGCCCAGCACGCCACCCGCCCTGTTGTCGAGGAAGCGCGGCGTTCCCTTCTCGATGCGGATCTCGTCGGCGTTCTCCTCGCCGTGCAGCCCGGCCGCAGCGAAGCCGGCGCCGATCTCCACCCCCTTGACGGCGTTGATGCTCATCATCGCGGCGGCGAGATCGGCATCGACCTTGCCGTAGACCGGCGCGCCCAGGCCGGCCGGCACCCCTTCGGCGACGACTTCGACGACGGCTCCCACCGACGAGCCGGCGCGGCGCGTCTCGTCCAGCAGCGCTTCCCAGGCGGGGACGGCCCCGGCATCGGGGCAGAAGAACGGGTTTCGCGCCGTTTCCGCCCAGTCCCAGCGGCGCCGGTCGACGGCCTCGGCGCCGACCCGGACGAGGGCGCCGCGGACGGAGACCGGCTCCCCCAGGATCTTGCGGGCGACGGCGCCGGCGGCCACCCGCATCGCCGTTTCCCGCGCGCTGGCCCTGCCGCCGCCCCGATGGTCGCGGATGCCGTATTTGGCGTCGTAGGTGAAGTCGGCATGGCCCGGGCGATAAACGCCTTCGAGCGCGGCGTAGTCGCGGCCGCGCGCGTCCTCGTTCTCGATCACGAGGGCGATGGGCGCGCCGGTCGTGCGGCCTTCGAACACGCCCGAGAGGATGCGCACGCGGTCCGGCTCCCGGCGCTGGGAGACGAACCGCGACCCGCCCGGTTTGCGCCGGTCGAGCGCGGCCTGGATGTCGGCCTCGGCCAGGGGGAGGCGCGGCGGGGCGCCGTCCACGACGCAGCCGATCGCCGGGCCGTGGCTCTCGCCCCAGGTCGTGAAACGGAAGAGGGTGCCGAAGCCGTTGCTTGCCATGATCGGCGGCGGGGGTCGGCGGCGGGCGCCGCGTCCGGCGGCGGCCCGCTCCTCACGCGACCGCGATGTCGGGCGCGTCCGGGTGCTTCATGCCGACCACGTGGTAGCCGCAATCGACGTGATGGATCTCGCCGGTGACGCCGCGCGCGAGGTCGCTCAGCAGGTAGGCGGCGGCGCCGCCGACATCCTCGATGGTGACGCCGCGCCGGAGCGGCGAATTCAGCTCGTTCCACTTCAGGATGTAGCGGAAATCCCCGATGCCCGACGCCGCCAGCGTCTTGACCGGCCCCGCCGAGATGGCGTTGACCCGGATGTTGCGGCGGCCCAGGTCGGCGGCGAGGTAGCGCACGCTCGCTTCCAGCGCGGCCTTGGCGACGCCCATGACGTTGTAATGCGGCATCCAGCGCTCCGCCCCCATGTAGGTGAGGGTGAGCAGGCTGCCGCCGTCCTCGCCGATCAGGGCCGCCGCCCGCCGGCAAAGCGCGGTGAACGAGTAGCAGGAGATGCGCAGCGTCGTCTGGAAGTTGTCGAGGGTGGTGTCGACGTAGCGCCCCTTCAGCTCCTCGCGGTCGGAATAGGCGATCGCGTGGACCAGGAAGTCGAGTCCGCCCCAGCGGTGGGCGAGCGCGTCGAACACGCCGTCGATGCTGCCCTCGTCGGTGACGTCGCATGGCAGCAGGAGGTCCGCGCCGACCGACTCGGCGAGCGGCCTGACGCGCTTCTCGATGGCCTCGCCCTGGAACGTGAAGGCCAGTTCGGCGCCGTGCGTGGCCAGCGTCCGGGCGATGCCCCAGGCCAGAGAACGCGCATTGGCGACGCCCATCACGACGCCGCGCTTGCCCGCCATCAGCGGCGCCGCGTCCGCCATGGGCGCCTCGTTTCCGGCGGGTTGCGGCATCCCGTGCCCCTCGCGCCGCCCGCGCGCGGCCGGTGCGGCGTTCAGTCGACGATGCGCCAGGTTCCGTCCGGGTTGCGGCAGGCGGTCCCGTAGGCGTCCACCGTCTCTCCGCCGACGGTCACCGTCGTCTGGTATTCGCGGCAGGGCTCGCCCGAATCGGCATAGACCGTCTTGATCGGGGTCACCGTCCCGCGGTTGCCGCTGTCCGGATTGGTCCAGCTCGTGGTCTGGCCCGTCTGGCCGGTCTCGAGCGCCGCGCCCGTCGCCTGCGCGGCATAGAGCTGGTCCGCCTTGTCGAGCGACTTGCCGATCTCCTGGCCGATGAACGCGCCGAGCAGCGTACCGACGCCGATAGCGACATCCCGACCGCTGTTCGAGCCGATCTGCGAGCCGGCCAGCCCCCCGGCGGCCGCGCCGCCGAGCAGCCCGATGGTTTCCTTCGTCCCCATGGCGTATTCGCCGTACTCGCACGACGCGAGGCCCGTCACCATGCCGGCCGACAAAATCCCGACGGAAAGCAGTTTGGCGATCTTCATGACGGTGGCTCCTTCCGTTCGCTCCGTTCCCGCCGCCCGGCCGGGCGGCGGGCGCGAGTATGCTATAAGCGGGCGACGGAATCCATCCGCCGCGGCGGACGGTCCGGCACGCGGCCCTCTGAACCGGAACGCGCCCCGCATGAACGCCCGCCCCGCGACCGCGATCGAGCCGGCGGAGGTGCGGCTGATGCGGCGGGCGACCGGCCTCGCGGTCGCGACCGCCGCCCTGCTGATCGTCGGCAAGGCCGGCGCCTGGCTCGTGACCGATTCCGTGAGCCTCCTCTCCTCGCTCGCCGATTCGGTCATGGACGTGCTCGCCTCCCTGATCAATCTCCTCGCCGTGCGCCAGGCGTTGAAGCCGCCGGACAGGGAGCACCGTTTCGGCCACGGCAAGGCCGAGCCGCTCGCCGGCCTGGGCCAGTCCCTGTTCATCGCGGGCTCCGGAATCTTCCTCCTGGTCGAGGCGGCCGGTCGCATCGCCGAGCCGGCGCCGATCGAGCGGGAGTTCGTCGGCATCGCCGTCATGGGAGCCGCGATCGTTCTCACGCTGGCGCTGGTGGCCTACCAGCGCTATGTCGTGCGGCGGACGCGCTCGGTGGCGATCAAGGCCGATTCCCTGCATTACGCCTCGGACATCCTGGTCAATCTCGGCGTGATCGTGGCGCTGGTCCTGGCGACGGTTCTCGGCTGGCGTCTCGCCGATCCGATCATCGCGATTCTGATCGCGGGCTTCGTAATCTATGCCGCCGTCCGCATCGCGCTGGGCGCCTTGGGCCAGCTCATGGACCGCGAATTCCCGGACGAGGAGCGCGAACGCATCCGGGCGATCGTGCTGGAGCATCCGGAGGTCCGGGATTGCCACGACCTCAGGACCCGCCGTTCGGGCATCGATTCGTTCATCCAGGTCCATGTCGAGATGGACCGCTCGCTCACCCTGTTGCAGGCGCATGCGATTTCCGACGCCGTGGAGGCGCGCCTCCGCCGCGCCTTCCCGCGCGCGGAGGTTTTCATCCACGCCGACCCCGACGGCATCGAGGAGACCATGCCGGGCTTCGCGCGGCGGTAGGGCGATGCCGCGCTGGGCGAGCGGGCCGGTCGGGCAGCCGGCCTGGTGGCGGGAAGCGCTGGCCGCGCTGGCCGCCGCCGACCCGGTGATGGCGGCGCTCTGCGCGCGCTACCGGGGCGAAGGGCTGGTCGGGCAGGGCGACCCCTTCCTCACCCTCGCGCGCTCCATCGTGGCGCAGCAGATTTCGGTCCGCGCGGCGGACAGCATCTGGGCGCGTCTGGAGGCCCTCGTCGGGGTCGTCTCGCCGCCCCGCGTCGCCGCCCGCCCGGAGGAGGCGCTGCGCGAAGCCGGGCTCACCCGGCAGAAGGCCCGCTACCTCCGCGACATCGCGGCCGCCTTCGCGGACGAGCGCATCGACCCGGCGCGCTGGCGCGCGGCCGACGACGAGGCGGCGATCGCCGCGCTCGTCGCCCTGCGGGGCGTCGGCCGCTGGACCGCCGAGATGTTCCTCATCTTCCACCTGCAACGGCCGGACGTGCTGCCGCTCGCCGACATCGGCGTGCGGCGGGCCGTGGCCCGGCACTACGGCGCGGCCGCCGGCGCGACCGCCGAGGCCATCGAAGCCTGCGCCCGGCGCTGGCGCCCCTGGCGCACCGCCGCCGTCTGGCACCTCTGGCGCAGCCTCGACCCCCTCCCCGTCGCCTACTGATTCCCCGTCCGGTGCGCGCAAAAGCGCCGGGAGCGCCGGAGGGGGCTACTCCCTGTAGTCGGGCTCGGTCTCGTCGAGCATCCGCTTGAGCCCTTCGAAATGGTCGACCGCGTAACGGTGCATGTTGTCGATCGACATCTGCCGCGCGGCTTCGTCCTGGACGTTGTCGGGAATCCGCGCCAGCGGGCGGCCCGTGCTCATGGCGAGGAGCTGCGTCATCGCCGCGCGCTCGAGGTAGTAGAGATCGTCGTAGGCCTTGGCGACGTGCGGGCCGCCGACCATCACGCCGTGATTGCCCATGAGCAGGATGTCGGTGCGCCCCATCGCCGCCGCGACACGCGCGCCCTCGCCGCCTTCCAGGGCGAGCCCGCGGTAATCCCGATCGTAAGCGATGCGGCGGTGGAAGCGCAGCGCGGTCTGGCTCGCCGGCTCCAGCCGCCCGTTCTCCGCCATGGCCAGGGCCAGCGTGTGGGGCTGGTGGGTGTGCATCAGGCACCGCAAGTCGGGCCGCGCCGCGTGGACGCGGGCATGAAGATGGACCGCCGTCTCCTCGGCCGCGCCCGCTCCCGAGACCACCGCGCCGTCCAGGTCCACGACCAGCAGGCCGCTCGCGCGCACCCGGCTCCAGTGGGTGCCGTAGGCGATGAGGAGGAAGCGGTCGTGCCGCTCCGGCAGCATGAGGGTGAAGTGGTTGCAGATTCCCTCGTTCAGGTCGTGGCGGCAGGCCAGCCGGTAGGCCGCCGCCAGATCGACGCGCGCCGCGCGCTCGGAGTCGTGCATCCTTCCTCCGTGCCAAACCCGGCGAAACCGCGCACAATCGCGTTCCGCGAACCCGCCCCAGCAGCGCGAACGGACCGATGCCCGCAGCCGACTGGTATTTCGATTTTGTCTCCCCCTTCGCCTACCTGCAACTGGCGCGGTTCGAACGCCTGCCACCGGCTCTCGAAATCACCTTCCGCCCCGTCCTGTTCGCCGGGCTGCTCGAGCACTGGCGCCACCGGGGGCCGGCCGAAATCCCGGCGAAGCGGGTGCACACCTACAGGTGGTGCCAGTGGTACGCGGCGCGGAACGGCATCCCCTTCCGCATGCCGCCGGCCCATCCGTTCAACCCGCTTCGCCCGCTCAGGCTCGCCACGGCCCGCGGGACCGGCGCAGCCCGCGGGGCCGATGCGGCGCTGGTGCGGGCGATCTTCGACGCCATCTACGCCGAGGGCCGCGACCTCTCGGCTGAGCGGGAGTGGCGCGCCCTGGTCGCTCGCCTCGCCCTCCCCGACGCCGACGCCCTGGTCGCCGCGCCGGCGATCAAGGCGGCGCTCCGGCGGAACACGGAGGACGCCGCCGCGCGCGGCGTGTTCGGCGTCCCCACCTTCGCCGTTCACGGCGAACTCTTCTGGGGCCTCGATTCGACCGATCTCGTGCGCGATTTCCTGGCGGACCCGGCGCGCTTCCGCTCCGGCGAGTTCGCCCGCCTCGCCACCCTCCCCATCGCCCAGGCGCGCGCCCTCCCGTCCCCGTAGCGTACCGAAAGCGGGACGGGGGAAACGCGGGCTATGAAATCAACGGCTCGAAATCCGCACCCGTCATCGGTTCGTGCGCGTCCCAGGCGCCCTGCATCTCGATCAGGACACGTTGCCTCGACGGCGCCGGTTGCGGATTGAGTCGCGCCACACGCGCCGCGTAACGTGGAGGCTCCGACATCGCTGCGGCCAGATCCTCCATAAGATAGCGCGGCGCCCAACCGATCATATGATAGTCTTCCGTCTGGATCTGCACCGCGAGCCTGGTCACCGGATTGGTCAACTCCAGCGTCACATACAGAGTCTCATTCTCTTTCAGACGATCGATCCGTTCCTGGGACGACGGGTTCGTGTAGCGCCAGCCATGCAGGAAGAACCGGCACGTGAAGCATCCGCCGTCATGCTTCACGAGTTTCGGAAAAACCTCGTAAGAATCCGTGACGCGGCTGCCGCCGTTGACCGACAGGATTTCGACCGGATCCGCGCTATCCGGGAGATCGAGATTGCGCAAATAGTCAGCACGATCGGGTCTTCCCGGCGCGATGACTCGATTTCTGAACAGCGGAAACAGCTCAGGGGATTGGTAATCCTTGCGCAAATCGGGAAACTCCAACAACGGCGGAAATTTCGCCTCTTCTTTCGCCCGTTCCGCTCCAAAGATGTAACGAAAGCGATAGGTCGAATCCTCGACATCTGCATCCAATTGACCCACCGGAAACCATCGCCTCGTTTTTCCGTCCTGCCACGCCAGAAACAAGGTCCTGGTATTCATCGGACAAGCTCCCGTAGCCGTTCCAGGTTATGGCTCATCAATGCAATGGCGAACATACGGGCCAGAGAGGTCATCCAGCAAGCGGGAATCTGGTTCACGAGAGCACTCAAGAGAGTGCGATCCACGTTCTCCAGCTTTGCGAGGGCCGGTCGGAAAAGTTCCGGATAGCGCCGGACGGATTGCCGCACCAGAGCCAGCGGGCTCGGACCGTGCGGCTCGTCTCCGGACCAATAGACGGCCCCGCGTCCTCTTTCGGCGTAGTCTCTCACCCGGTCTTCCTCCAGTCGTCTGTTACGGCGAGCGTCCGGGAGTTCTCGGCCCAACGAAGACGCATGGTCGAATGAAGGTGCGATGAATCCTTTCCAGCCACTGCCGACACGCCTGCGCAATATGCCCCAATTTTCATGATGGCGATCGGTATTGCCAATCAGCGCGTCCAGGACCATGTATTGTGCGAGCCGACGCTTTGCCAGAATCACAGATTTTCGATCGGGAAAAACACCGTCCATCGCCCTCCATATGTTCACGATAGTGTGGTCCGATTGATGGAATTTCTTCTTGGGATCGTAGCCGCGGACGACTCTCTCCAATAGCTGATTGCCGTGATACAGCGCTCTCCCTCCGCGAGAGAAGGACTCCGTCACCGATCCGCGTTGTCTCTGAAACTGCCCGAGCTCGACTCGCGCGTGCGCGATCCGGAGTACGGAAGCGACCTGCTCGGCGATCTTCTCTGCCCAATGTTCTCCCGTACTCTGTCGAGGATACTTGAAGAGCCAGCGGCTTTCGCCGTCTCCCGGCTGGCGGTACCAGAATTTTCCCTTGCTCCCCATTTCCTCGGGGTTCAGAACCCATTCCGGCTGCACGTTCACGATTGGATACGGGTCGGGTACGGGCACCGCCGTCGGGGCCATCAACCGATGGCCTCGTCGAGGGCGCGGATCAGGCGATCCACCTCTTCCGCCGTGTTGTAGTGGACCATGCTGGCGCGGACGACGCCACCCTGCGGCGCGAGGCCGAGATCACGGATGCAGCGGGCGGCGTAGAAACCGCCCGCGCGGATGGCGACCTTGCGGCGTCCCACCGCGCGCGCGATCTCCCCGGAATCCCGGCCCTCGACCACGAAGGAGAAGGTCGGCGCCCGCACGGCCCGGTCCGCCGTCGGCGGGCCGATGAGCCGGACTCCCCGCCGGGACGAGAGGAAATCCGCCAGCGGTCCGCCCAGCGCCTCCTCATGCGCCGCCACCCGCGCGAAGACTTGCGCCAGGCGCTCCCGCAGCGGCAGCTTGGTCGCGCCCTCGTGATGCGCGTGCAAGGCGTCGAGATAGGCGGTGATGCCGGCGAGGCCGGCCGTGAGCTCGTGGTTGGGGCCGCCTGGGTTCAGCTTCAGCGGCAGCGCGCCTTCCAGGAAGAAGTGGTTGAGCGCCGCCGCCCTTTCGAAGTGTTCGCGCTTGCCGTAGAGCAGCGCGAGATGCGGCCCGTAGAGCTTGTAGGTCGAACAGAGGTAGAAATCGACGTCCCACGCCTTGACGTCGATGGCCCGGTGCGGCGCGTAGGCCACCCCGTCCACGCAGGCGAGGGCGCCGGCGTCGTGAACCGCGCGGACCAGCGCGGCCGCGTCCGTGAAGCCGCCGGTGACGTTCGAGCAATGGGGGAAGCAGACGAGGCGCGTGCGCTCCGTCAGCAGGGCGGCGAGGCCCTCCGGCGCGAGCGCCCCGGTCTGCGGATCGAAGCGCCACTCGCGCACCGTGAGGCCGCTTTCCGCCAGCCTGCGCCAGGCGCCGCTGTTGGCCTCATGGTCGAGATTGGTGACGACGATTTCGTCGCCTTCGCGGAAGCCCGGGCGCAGCGCCTGGGCCAGGAGGAAGACGTTCATCGTGGTCGAGGGCCCGACCATCACCTCTTCGGGCGCGGCGTTCAGCATCGCGGCCATGGCCCGGTGGCCCGCGTCGATCGCCGCCGCCGCCCGCGCGGAGACCGGGAACGGCGCGCCCGGCTGGACTTGGCATTCCGTCATGTAGGCGCGGATGCGTTCCAACGTCTGGGCGGCGGCCAGGGTGCCGCCGGCGTTTTCCAGCAGCGCCCACCCGCCGGCCAGCGCCGGGAAATGCGAGCGCGCGAAGGCGGTGTCGAGAGGAGCGGCTGCGGCGGCCACCGGCGCCCGCCGCGCTATTCCGTCGGGCCGCCGGCCTCGGACCAGGCCTGGAAGCCTCCGAGCAGGTTGACGGCGTTGGCGATGCCCATGTCCCGCAAGGTCCTGGTCGCGAGCGCCGAGCGCCCGCCGGAGGCGCAATAGACCACCAGCGTCCTGCCCGAGGAGAGCGCCGGGTCGTGCGTCGGCGAGGCGGGATCGGCGATGAATTCGAGAAAGCCGCGCGGGACGGAGTGGGCGCCCGCGATCGCGCCCGCCTCGTGCTCGGCGCGCTCGCGCACGTCGATGAAGACCGCCTCGCCGCCCTCCGCCAGGGCCAGCGCCTGGCTCACGGAAACGTTGTCGATCTCGGCCCGCGCCTCGCCGACCAGTTGTATGGCTCCGGTGACCATCCCGGCTTCGTCCTAAGGCGCCTTAGCGGCGACCGCCTCGATCTCGACCAGCCATTCGGGGACGGCCAGCGCCGGCACGATGATCGCCGTCGAGGCCGGCCGCGTGCCCCCCAGCGCCTTCTTCCGCGCCGCCGCGTAGGCCGGGAAGTTCTCCTCGCCGACGATGTAGCCGGTGATCTTCACGATGTCCGCCACCCCCATGCCGCCCTCGGCGAGGAGCGCCATGACGTTGGCCCAGGTTTGCTCCGCCTGCGCGGCGAAGCCTTCCGCCGTCGTGCCGTCGGGGCGCACGCCCACCTGCCCCGCGGTGAACATCAGCCGCGCCCCCGCCGGGACCTCCAGCGCCTGGCTGTAGCCGCCGCCGAACGCCTCGACGACGGTGCCCGGATTGTGCCTTTTCAACATCCCGCTTCCTCCCGCTCCGCGTTCCCCCGACTTTACATCACCGGTGCGCGGGCTTCCAGGCGCCGGTTACGGAGGCGGGGGAGCGGCGGCGATCAGGCGTTCGGCCTCGGCCAGGTCCGCGCCGCGGTTGGCGTTGAAGAACGGGTCCACCCGGCCGCTGGGGAAGGGGACCTCGACCAGACGGTGGCGCGCGGTCCAGCGGTCGATGCGCCGCTCTCCCCGCGTCGCCAGCGCCATGCGAAGGTCCTCGCGCAGCGCCACCGGCCACAGCCCGAAGACGGGATGCGTCCGGCCCCCGGAGGCGGCGCAGGCGAGGTCGGCGCCGGCGCCGGCGCGGGCCGCCGCCAGCCGCGCGACCAGATCCGTCGGCAGGAACGGCGTATCGGTCGCGAAGCTCGCGACCAGGGCGCATCGGGGCGCATGCGCGGCCGCCCAGTCGAGCGCGGCCAGGATGCCGGCGAGTGGCCCGGCGTGGCCCGGCACGCCGTCGGGCACCACGGGCAGAGCGTGGGCCGCGAACCGCGCCGGGTCCCCGTTCGCGTTGAGGATCAACGGCCCCACCTGCGGCGCCGCACGCGCAACGACCCACGCGAGCAGGGTCCGGCCGGCGAGAAGGCGCAGGCACTTGTCGCCACCCCCCATGCGGCGGGCCAAGCCGCCGGCGAGCAGGACGCCCGCGATGCCGGCGCGAGACACGCGCAGCGGGGTTACTTGTCGATGTCCCCCATGCACATGTACTTGACCTCCATGAACTCATCGAGGCCGTAATGCGAGCCTTCGCGGCCGATGCCAGATTCCTTCATGCCGCCGAAGGGGGCCACTTCCGTCGAGATCAGCCCCGTGTTGATGCCGACGATGCCGTATTCGAGGCGCTCGGCCACCCGCCAGATACGCCCGATGTCGCGGCTGTAGAAATAGGCCGCCAGGCCGAATTCCGTGTCGTTGGCCAGTTGCACGGCCTCATCGTCGGTCTCGAAGCGGAAGAGCGGCGCGAGGGGGCCGAAGGTCTCCTCGCGGGCGACCTTCATCTGCGTGTTCACGTTCGCGATCACCGTGGGCTCGAAGAACGTGCCGCCGAGCGGATGCCGCTGGCCGCCCTGGATCACCGTCGCGCCCTTGTCTACGGCGTCCCGGATATGCTCCTCGACCTTTTCGACCGCCGCGTCGTCGATCAACGGCCCCTGCTGCGTCTCGCCTTCGAGGCCGGGGCCCACGACCAGCCGGGACGACGCGTCGGCGAGCCTCTCGGCGAATTCGTCGTAGACCCTGCCCTGTACCAGGAAGCGGTTGGCGCAGACGCAGGTCTGCCCCGTGTTGCGGTATTTGGAGGCCATGGCGCCGTCCACGGCGGACTCCATGTCGGCGTCGTCGAAGACGATGAACGGCGCGTTGCCGCCGAGCTCCATCGACACCTTCTTGACGGTGTGCGCGCATTGCTCGAGCAGGATCTTGCCGACCTCGGTCGAGCCGGTGAACGAGAGCTTGCGCACGACGGGGTTGGCCGCGATCTCCCCGCCGACCGCGCGCGCCGGGCCGGTGACCACGTTGAAGACTCCGGGCGGGAGGCCGGCGCGTTCCCCGAGTTCGCACAGCGCGAGCGCGGAATAGGGAGTCGCCGTCGCCGGGCGGGCGACCACCGTGCAGCCGGCGGCGAGCGCCGGGCCGGCCTTCCTGGCGATCATCGCGTTCGGGAAGTTCCACGGCGTGATCATGCCGACGACGCCGACCGGCTCCTTGACGACCACGATGCGCCGGTCGCCGAGCGGCTGCGGGATGACGTCGCCGTAGGCGCGCTTGCCCTCCTCGGCGAACCATTCGATGAACGAGCCGCCGTAGCCGATCTCGCCCCGCGACTCCGCCATCGGCTTGCCCTGCTCGGCGGTCATGACGATGGCGAGGTCCTCCCGGTTGGCCATCATCAGGTCATACCACTTGCGCAGGATGGCGGCGCGCTCCTTGGCGGTCCTGGCGCGCCAGGCGGGGAAGGCCTGCTGCGCGGCCTCGATGGCGGCGCGGGTCTCGGCGGCGGAGAAGGCGGGCACGGTGCCGATCGTCCGGCCGTCGGCCGGGTTCACCACGTCGATGGTGGCGCCGGATTTCGCGTCGAGCCAGCGCCCGTCGACATAGCATTGCTGGCGGAAGAGCGCCGAGTCTTGCAGGAAGACGCCCTTCGCGATTTCGGCGGTCGCCGTGGCCATGGCTCCTTACTCCCCTTCGTCCCAGGACGCCGTGAGTATCACCGATGCGTCCGGGCCCGGCAAGCCGCGCGCCGGTGCGCCCGGATGCCGCCCCTGATCTTCAGCGCCATCGCGATGTGCGCGACGCCGCGCCAGTTCGCGCATCCAATCGCTATCAGCCATCTTCCGGCAACGCATTGACTTCTTTGACTTCAAACCGCCCGTAGGAACCGGATTTTTCAGGGCGCCAATCGCCGAGCCCAATTCGGCGCCCGCCTATGTCAAGCCATGTCTGCAATTGCTCAAGGTCGCAAAGTTCGTCGTCAACTTCGATCACGAACCGGCAAGCCCAATCGTCGAATTTGGCGCGCGTGCGCAAGACGCGGCTTCGCTGCACGACAACGCCAACCGTGAACTGCGCCTTCTTGCCAAGGGTTGCGGCATCCGTTCCGTACTTTTCGCGGTCGTAATCGAACGAAAGGATGCGTTCGACGATCAACCCTTCCCGAACCTGTGGGCCTTGCTTCAACTTCCGGGCGGCGGTTTCGATCATGCTTCGGAGCGCGCCTTCCGGGATTGTCGGCGTTCCATCCGCGTCGAGCCAAAGACTGGTTTGGCATTCGAGTTCTCGAAGCCGTGCGTCGTCGGTTTCGGTTCGGTTGCTTCCTTTCTTTCGGGCGATTTCCGCCTTTTCGAGATTGGCAGGGGAGCGCGTGTCGAGTCCGGCCGCTCCGTTGTGCATGATGATTGCGCCCGTACCCTGGATGTGGATTTCATATCGCATCGTTCGACGGCCTCTTTCAGTTTGGACAGGAAGGAATACCTGTCGCCGCCATGTCGCGTGAAGCGGCGTAGGGTTGTCGCGATTTCGTGGCATATGCCGCAAAGGGCGATAAGGTCCGCGCCGGTCAAGGCGCTATCGGGCGGGTAGGGTCCGACAAGCGGGGTTCCCGCCCAATGGTGCGCTTCGGCGGCCGGCGCTTGTCCACAGAGTTGGCACACGCCGTTGCTACGGTCGAAGGCGGCGGCGCGGGCGGCGGGGTTCATCTTTCAACTACCCCGCCGCCCGGCGGTAACGGTGTTCCCTGCCTTGCCATGCCCAGCCACGCCGCGCCGCGCCTAGCCCGGCCCTGCCCAGCCGTGCCACGCCCCGCCGCGCCACGCCACGCCATGGCCATTCACGCCTACCATTGCGGCGGGTTCGTTGTCCAACGGTGTTCCCTGCCTTGCCAAGCCAAGCCCTGCCTTGCCCCGCCGGGCCACGCCAAGCCCCGCCTGGCCGAGCCCGGCCCTGCCGGGCCATGCACGCCTACCATTGCGGCTTGCCCATTGTCCAATCAGTGAAGCGCCCACGGTCCATAGCCAGCCCGTGAGTGTCGTTCCGGTGTGACGGGGGTTGTGTGCGCACCGTGCCGCGCCGCCCGGCATGGAATGCGCGCCCACGGCCCCCACACGGCCCACGGCGGGGGTCCTATCACCATCAGCACCCATGGCCTACACCCGCCCCGCCCTACTCGAACCGGCCTTCGTTCAATAGCCAGTAGGCATCCGTTCCCTTCAAGGCTTCGTTGTCCTTCGCATAGTCGAAGGGAGTGTTGCCGGCATCATCGCGCGTGGCGGGGTTCGCACCGCCTTCGATCAATGCCTTGATCACGGAAGGGTTGGAATTATTATACGCCGCATGATGCAGCGGCGTTATGCCGTGTTCGGAGCGCGCGCCGGGGTCCGCGCCGCCTTCGATCAACGCCTTGATCACGGAAGGCTTGGAATTGTTCGCCGCCGCCGCATGAAGCGCCGTTTCGCCTCGTTCGTTGCGCGCGCCGGGATCCGCACCGCCTTCGATCAACGCCTTGATCACGTAACGAACGGAAGGGTTGATATTGTACGCCGCCGCGTAAACAAGCGGCGTGAAACCCAATTCATTGCGCGCGCCGGGGTCCGCGCCGGCTCCGATCAACGCCGTGATCACAGTTCCGAAGCGACTGTATCCCGCCGCCCAGTGCAGCGGCGTTGCGCCGTTGTCGGCGCGAGCGTCGGGGTCCGCACCGCCTTCGATCAACGCCTTGATCATGTAAGGGTCGGAACCGAAGCCCGCCGCAACATGAAGCAGCGTTGCGCCGGCTTCCGGCGGCGCGCCAGCGGGTACGGGAAAGACTTCATGCGCGGGCATCTCGTAGGGAAGCGTGCAAGCGCCGGTCGCAAGCGCGCCGGAAAGCAGGGTCAAGGCAATCAACGCACCCGCGCGCCCACTCGGCCCGCGCTCAAGCCGTCGCGTCCAATCGCCACCGCCGCCCATTCGCCCGCCCCCTTCGGCCCGCGTCGCCGCCATCATACCCCGGAACGGCAACCGCCCACAGCGTCCGCTTGCCGGGTTGCACGCGGCCCACGCCGCTGCGCCCGCCTCGAACCGACCGCACCGGCGCCCATGCATCCGGCCCGACCGTCCGGGAACCGCCCTCGAAGCCGACCGACCGCGCGCTATCCGGCGATACCGATTTGCTCTTTCAGGAGTCTCCACATGAGGTTTTGCAACGGGGCCAGATCGATTTCCCCACCGCCCCCCGATTCCGTTTCGTCGACTTGTTTGAGAGCCTTGACATATTCCGGTTCACTACATTCACGAAGTCATCCATCAGGGCGTCTACGCGGTAATGCTCCGGCGGCTGATAGTCCCCCACTTCCACGGGGCAGGGGCGGTATTCGTCCGCTTCCGTATGCAGGCAATAGCGTGGTAGGTAATTGATGGCTTTGATCACCATTTGCGAAAGATAAAGGCCGGTCTATACTCAGGGCCGCGGTCACCAGAGATTGCAGGAAGCCGTAATGCCGTTCTCCGTTCGAGACGTGCAGCGCCCTGTATGCGGGATGGTCTTCGCTCCGTCCGGTCAGCTCGAAGAGAATCACGACCCGGGCTGCTTTCCCGCCATCCTGGCAAGCTGGGCCTCGACGACCTCGCGGGTGATCTTGCTGTCGGCCCCGAAGAGTCTATGATGAAAGATACCTTCTGGTTGTGGCTCTCGTCGGCCGTCATCTCTCGTCCCGCTGCTTGCTTCAGCGCCTCGAGAAGGGCGTCATCCGTCCGGGTATCCTTCATGTCACAGCCTCCCTGACCCAAGGTTCGATCGCCTCGAGATTTTTGCTGTAATAGCATAGGCTGGCGAATGTAACGAACGGAACGGCGGGCGGCATGATCGATCGGCGACGGCTTTGCTTGGCGGCGGCGGCGGCGGCGGCGGTCCTCGCGGCGGCGGGGAGCGGCGCGGCGGGCGGGCGCAAAGGCGTGCGCCGCGTGCCGATCCGCAATCTGTGGACGGGCGAAACCGGCGGCCCCGTCTATTGGCGGGACGGCGCCTACGACCAGCAGGCGCTCGCCGCATACAGCCATCTCATGCGCGACCGGCTGAACGGCGAGGTCGCGTCCATCTTCTACGGCGTCCTCGACCAGCTCTTCCGGCTGCGCCGCGCCCTCGACACCGACGCGCCGGTCGGCCTGGTCTCGGGCTACCGCTCGCCCCGGACCAACGAGACGCTGCGGGCCGGGAGCGAAGGCGTGGCGCGCAACTCCCTGCACACGCTCGGCATGGCGGCGGACGTGCGCTTCCCCGGCATCCCGGCGGAGGCCGCGTGGCGGGCGGCGGTCGCGCTCGGCATGGGCGGCGCGGGCCTCTATCGCCGCTCCGATTTCGTCCATCTGGACGTGGGGCCGGTCCGCCGCTGGGGCGGTTGAGCGGCGGTCAGGCCCCGCGCTTCCGCCGCAGCGCCTCGATCATGGCGGCGGTCATGGCGGCCAGGTCGTAACGCGGCGCCCAGCCCCACTCGGCGCGGGCGGCGCCGTCGTCCATCGAATCGGGCCAGGAATCAGCGATCGCCTGGCGCAGCGGATCGACCGCGTAGTCGATCGTGAAATCCGGGACGTGGCGGCGGATCTCGGCGGCGAGCGCCGCCGGGGTGACGCTCATCGCCGTCACGTTGAAGGCGTTGCGATGGCGGAGGCGCCCGGCGTCGGCCTCCATCAGCCCCAGGATGGCGGCCACGGCGTCGGGCATGTACATCATGTCGAGCCGCGTGTCCGGGCGCAGGAAGCAGGTATAGCGCCCCTCGCGCAGCGCGTGGTGGAAGATGTCCACGGCGTAGTCGGTGGTCCCCCCGCCCGGCGGCGCCACGTGCGAGATCAGGCCCGGCAGGCGCAGCCCGCGCGTGTCGAGCCCGAAGCGCGCGTGATAGTAGTCGCCCAGGAGCTCGCCCGCGACCTTCGAGACCCCGTAGATCGTGGTCGGGCGCTGGATCGTGTCCTGCGGCGTGCCCTGGAGCGGCGTGCCCGGCCCGAAGGCGCCGATCGAGCTCGGGAAGAACACCGCGCAATCGTGGCGCCGGGCGACCTCCAGCACGTTGGCGTAGCCGCCGAGATTGAGCGCCCATGCGTCTTCCGGCCGCTCCTCGCCCAGCACGGAGAGCATCGCCGCCATGTGGTAGATCGTCCCGACCCGGTGCTTGTCGACGACGGCGCGGATGTCGTCCGGCTTCGTGCAGTCGAGAATCTCGAACGGCCCGCCGTCGACGACCGCGTCCACGGGCCGGTGGCGCCAGCCGGAGGCGACGACCCGGTCGCGGCCGTGGCGCTCCCGGAGCGCCGGCACCAGCTCGGCGCCGATCTGCCCGAGCGCGCCGGTGACGAGGATCTTCCGCATCTGGCGAGCGGAGTGTAGGCGGGATGCGTCCGCTTTCCAACGCCGTGGCGCCGAGGCGGAGGAGCCGCCGCGCAAGGCGTCCGCTTCGCCCCTCGACGGCGCGGGGTTTTGCCAGCAATATCGCCGCGCGAGTCCGAACGGCGGGGCGGCGATGACGGAGTGCGACGCGAAGGCGCGGATCGGTGTGGACATCGGCGGGACCTTCACCGACATCGTGCTGGAGCGCGGGGAGGCGCGGTTCACCGCGAAGGTGCTGACGACGCCCGATGCGCCCGAGGAGGGCGTGCGGCAAGGTCTCGCGCAGGCGATGGAGGCCGGCGGTGCGGCGCCCGAGGACGTGGCGCTGGTGATCCACGGCACGACGCTCGCCACCAACGCGCTGATCGAGCGCAAGGGCGCGCGCACCGCGCTGGTGACCACCGAAGGGTTTCGCGACTCGATCGAGATGGGCACCGAGAGCCGGTTCGAGCAATACGACATCGAGATGGAGAAGCCCGTGCCGCTGGTGCCGCGGCATCTGCGCTTCCCCGTCCCCGAGCGGCTCGACGCCTCGGGCGCGGCGCTCCTGCCGCTCGACGAGGACGCGCTGGCCGCCATCGCCGCGCGCCTCGCGGCGGAAGGCGTCGAAAGCGCCGCGGTCGGCTTCCTGCACAGCTACGTCAACCCGGCGCACGAACGCCGCGCGCGCGCCGTGCTGCAGGAGGCGCTGCCGGACCTGCCCGTCACCCTCTCCTCCGAGGCGGCGCCGGAGATGCGCGAGTACGAACGCTTCTCCACCGCCTGCGCCAACGCCTACGTCCAGCCGCTCATGGCGCGCTACCTGCGCGGCCTCGAACGGGGCCTGCGCGCGCGCGGCTTCGCCTGTCCGCTCTTCGTCATGCTGTCCGGCGGCGGCGTGACCGACGTGGAGACGGCGATCCGCTTCCCCATCCGCCTGGTCGAATCCGGGCCGGTCGGCGGCGCCGTCTTCGCCAGCGACGTGGCCCGCCGCTGCGGGCTCGACCGCGTGCTCTCCTTCGACATGGGCGGCACGACGGCCAAGATCTGCCTGATCGACGACGCCCAGCCCACGACCACGCGGACCTTCGAGGTCGCCCGCGCCCACCGCTTCCTCAAGGGCAGCGGCCTGCCGTTGCGCGTCCCCGTGATCGAGATGGTCGAGATCGGCGCCGGCGGCGGCTCAATCGCCGCCGTCGACCGGCTGGGCCGCATCGCGGTGGGGCCGGAGAGCGCCGGCGCCGACCCGGGGCCGGCCTGCTACGGCCGCGGCGGCGCGGCGCCCACGGTGACGGACGCGGACGTGGCGCTGGGGCGCATCGACCCTGCCGAATTCTCGGACGGGCGCATCGCCCTGGACGCCGCCGCCGCCGAGGAGGCGCTGACGCGCGACATGGGCGCGCCGCTCGGCCTGGAGCCCCGGATGGCGGCGCTGGGCACGAGCGAGGTGGTCGACGAGAACATGGCGAGTGCCGCGCGGGTTCACGCCATCGAGATCGGCGCGACGCTGGGCGAACGCGCCATGATCGCCTTCGGCGGGGCGGCGCCGTTGCACGCCGCGCGTCTCGCCGAGAAGCTCGACATGGACCGCGTCCTGATCCCGACCGCGGCGGCGGTGGGCTCGGCCGTAGGCTTCCTCTGCGCGCCGGTCGCCTACGAGGTGGTGCGCAGCGCCTACCAGGTCCTGAGCGCGTTCGACGCGGACGCCGCCAACCGCGTGCTGGAGGAGATGCGGCGCGAGGCCGCCGCCGTCGTCGCGCGCGGCGCGCCAGGCGCGCCCACCGTAGAGCACCGCGCGGCCTACATGCGCTATCTGGGGCAGGGCCACGAGGTCGCCGTGCCGCTTCCCCGCCGCGTCTGGGGCGCGGACGACGCCGGCGTGGTCCGCGCCGCGTTCGAAACCGCCTACGAGGGCCTCTACGGGCGTATCATTCCGAAGCTCGACCTCGAGATCGTGAGCTGGTCCGTAGAGGTGACTACCGTGCCGGCGGCGCCCGCGCGTCCGGAGCCGCCGCCGCCCGCACCGCCGCCGCCCGCGCGGGGGACGCGGCCCGTGCTCGATCCGGGCACCGGCGAGATGGTCGAGGCGGCGGTCTATCGCCGCGCGGAGTTCGCCCCCGGCGCCTCCGTCGACGGGCCGGCCCTGATCGTGGAGACGGACACGACCGCGGTCGTGAGCACGGCCTTCGCCGCCTCGGTGGACGCGCTGGGCACGATCGTGATGGAACGCCGGAAACGCGAAACGGGAGACGCCCGATGAGCGCAAGCAGCGAAGCCGGGCTCGCCCGGATCCACGCGCAGATCATGTGGAACCGGCTGCTGTCGGTGGTCGAGGAGCAGGCGCAGACCCTGCTGCGGACCGCTTTCAGCACCACCGTGCGGGAGGCCGGCGATCTCTCGGCCGGGGTGTTCGACACCAGGGGCCGGATGCTGGCCCAGGCGGTGACCGGCACGCCGGGGCACGTCAACTCCATGGCGGCGGCCGTGCGCCACTTCCTCGACCGCTACCCGAACGAGAGCCTGCGCGAGGGCGACGTCCTGATCACCAACGACCCGTGGCTCACCTGCGGGCACCTGCACGACCTCACGGTGGTGACGCCGGTGTTCAAGGGCGGCCGCGTCATCGGCTCCTTCGCCTGCACGGCCCACGTCGTGGACATCGGCGGGCGCGGCTTCGGGCCGGACGCGCGCTCGGTCTTCGAGGAAGGGCTCTACATCCCGATCATGCCGCTGGTCCGCGAAGGGCGCATGAACGAGGACCTGCTGGAGATGGTGCGCTGGAACGTGCGCGAACCCCTCCAGCTCGAGGGCGATCTGTTCTCGCTGATCGCCTGCAACCGGACGGGGGCGGACCGCCTGCGCGCCATGATGGACGAATTCGGGCTCGAGGAACTCGACGCGCTGGCCGATGAGATCGTCGAGCGGTCGCGGGAGGCGACGCTCGCCGCCATCGCCGAATTGCCGAAGGGCACCTACAGGCACAGCCTGACGATGGACGGCTATGACGAGCCCATCACGCTCGCCGCCGAGATGACCGTCTCCCGCGACGGCATCCACGTCGATTACGCCGGCACCTCGCCGGCGAGCAATCACGGCATCAACGTGGTGCTCAATTACACCGCCGCCTACACCTGCTTCGGCCTCAAATGCATCGTCGCGAAGGAAGTCCCGAACAACGCCGGCTCGCTCGCGCCGCTGACGGTATCGGCGCCCGAGGGCTCGATCCTCAACGCGCAGCGCCCGTGGCCGGTCGCCGCGCGCCACGTCATCGGCCACATGCTCCCCGACCTGGTGTTCGGCTGCCTCCACCAGGCCGCGCCGGGTCTGGTCCCGGCGGAGGGCGCGGCCTCGCTCTGGATCGTGCAGCTCCGGGGCGGGGCGACGGCGATCGACGGCGAGGCCCGGCGCAACGCCGAGCGGGAGCCTCCCGAATTCGAGATCGCCCTCTTCAACAGCGGCGGCTCGGGCGCGCGGCCGACCCTCGACGGGCTGTCGGCGACCGCCTTTCCGAGCGGCGTGCGCACCATGCCGGCCGAGGCTACCGAGACGGTGGCGCCCATCGTCGTCTGGCGCAAGGAATTGGCGCCGGACACCGGCGGCGCCGGCCTTCGCCGCGGCGGGCTCGGCCAGGCGATCGAGATCGGCGGCGCCGACGGGGCGCCCTTCAGCGTGCTGGCGCAGTTCGAGCGCATCCATCACCCGGCGCGCGGCCGGGGCGGCGGGCTGAACGGCGCCGCCGGCGCGATCGCCCTCGACGACGGCACGCGGCTCCGCGGCAAGGGCCAGCAGACGATCCCGCCCGGCCGGCGCCTGCGGCTGCTGCTGCCGGGTGGGGCCGGCTACGGCGACCCGCGCCGCCGCGCGCCCGCGGACGTGGCCGCGGACGTTCGCGACGCGCTGGTCTCCGCCGCCGCCGCCCGGCGCGACTACGCCGTCGCCGTCTCCGAATCGGGCACGCTCGACGAGGGCGCGACCGCGCCGCTCCGCGCGCCTCGGAGCGGCGAAGGCTGAAGCGGGAATTGTCTGCGCGTTTGGTGCGCGGGATGGAGGATCGGTCGCAGCCGCCCGCGCGCGCCGGTGCTTCCTCCGCGCCGGCGGCCGGCCTGACCGTCCGCTTCTGGGGCGTGCGCGGCGGCATTCCGACGGCGTGCGCGGCGACGCGCGCGTTCGGCGGCAACACGGCCTGCGTCGAAGTCCGCTGCGGCGACCAGCTTCTCGTCTTCGACGCAGGCACGGGCATCCGGCCATTCGGCGCGGCGCTCGCCCCGTCCTGCCCCATCGACGCCGACGTCCTGCTGACCCATTGCCGCTTCGAGCGCACGTGCGGGCTTCCGTTCTTCGCGCCCGGCTACGACGCGCGAAACAACTTCGTCGTCTGGGGGGCGGCGCCGGACGCGGGCGGCGTCGAGGCGGCGTTGACCGAGTTGATGACCTCGCCGCTGTTCCCCATCCCGCTGAGCGTCATCGGCGGCCTCAAGGAATGGCGCGACTTCCGCCCCGGCGACACGCTCTCGCCGCGTGACGGCATCGCGGTCCGCACCGCGCCGCTCAACCATCCGCAGGGAGCGACGGGCTTTCGCGTCGAGTACGGCGGGCGGGCGCTCGCCTATGTCGGCAACACCGGCCACGTGCCGGGGGAGCCGGACGAACGCATCCTCGCCCTGATCCGGGGCGCCGACGCGATGATCTATGATTGCCACCATTCCGACGACGACCATCCGGCCGGGGGGTTCGCGGGTCACTCCTCTTGGCAGGAAGGCGCGCGGCTTCGCCGCCGGGCCGGGGCGGGCCGGCTGGTCGCGTTCCTCCACCACCCGGAGCGGGCCGACGCGGCGCTTGCCGCCGTCCAGCGGGCGCTCGACGCAGACGCGAGCGGCTCCATGGTGGCCTACGAGGGGCTCGAACTCGTCCTGTGACAGGCGGCCTGCACCGCATCTTCCTCAAGGTATGATCATGTCTGCCGACGATTTCGACATAAGCTACGTCGTGTCCGTTTACAACAAGTCCTCCGTGCTGCCGCAAGTTCTCGACTCTCTTTCGGGCCAAAAAGGAGATTTCAGGGTCGAGTACATATTCGTCGATGACGCTTCGACGGACGAATCCCTGAAAATCCTGTCCACGAGAACCGCCGATTGGCCCAACGTCACGATCCTTGAAAACGTCGATAACGCCGGACCGTCCGTCCGCGTGAACCAGGGCGCGCGCCATGCCCGGGGGCGTTATCTGTGCCTGTTCGACGCCGACGACGTCCTGGCTCCCGATGCCATGGCGACGATGAAGGGTCTTCTTGAGCGTCACCAAGCCGATCTCGTCCACGGCAAGGTACGCAAGATGGACGATTTTCCCGACGCCCCCGTTCGTATGATCGGCTCGAAGCCGCGCTACCGAATCAGTGACGATCCACCCGATACCGTCATCGGCCGGGGATTCGTCCGCATGACGTGGCTCGTTCACAGAACGGTGTTCGAATGCGCGTCAGGATGCGACGAGCGAATTTTCATACAGGACGAGGCGCTTCGTCTGCGACTCGGCCTGCACGCACGGCGCTTCATCGATCTGCGCGAGACCGTCTGCTATGCCTCTGCCGCAGGGGAACATCTGTCCAGGAACTCGGCTCAGCAGCATCACGATCGCTTTCTGGCTCACTATTTGTTGATACGGGACGAGCCGCGGATCACCGAGAAACAGCGACGAGTGATTTATCGAGCGTGTCTCTCGGCGGCCTGGAAATCATTGAGAGAAGACCGCATGTCGGCGTTCAAGTGTCGCATTTTGACACTTTACGCCATGAACCGATTTCGATGTGCGCTTCCCGACGATCGGGTGCTGCGTGAACTCGCCGCCTGGTTTCGCGCGAAGCCGAGAGTCCGCCGCATGGCGCAAGGCGCCGCCCATGGTTGATTCCAAAGTCGCTCTTCTTCGCTCCATCGCCGCGAAGGTCGGCGAGGGATTCGGAGACGAGCCGCTCAAGCGCGTGGCAATGGGGCTGCTGCTGGCCTTTCCTCTGGCCCTTCTCGCCGCTCGCAGCGTCGCCGACGTCATCGTCGTCCTGATCGGGCTCGCGTTCCTCTTCGAGAGTATCCGCAGACGACGCTGGGAGTGGCTGCGCGACCCCGTCATTCTCACCGCGCTCGCACTATGGGCGGTCCTCAATCTCGTCGTCAGCCCGATGGCAGTCGATTCTGCCGCATCCTTCGAGCGGTCGCTCTCCTGGATTCGCTTTTTGCTGTTTTACGCTGCAATCACCGCGTGGCTGCTTGCCGACCACCGTTCGGTAAGACTGGTGATGTGGTGGATGGCCTGCGTGATCGCGTTGACCGTCATCGATTGTTTGACACAAGCTCTCTCAGGATTGTCCGTTACGGGTGAACCAATACAGGGAATCCGCCTCACTGGTTTGTTGGATCGTCCGAATGTCGGAAGTTTCATCGCCAAAACGGGATTTCCGCTCATGGGCCTGCTACTCTGCGTCGGCCGCTTCAGATCATCGCCGTGGAGAGTTTCAATTGTTTCCGTTCTCGGATTGGTGATTTTTCTCTCCATTTTGCTCACAGGAGAGCGCACCATGACGTTGTTGACGATTTTCGGTCTTGGGTTGGTTGTTCTATTCGCTTTCATCACCGCGACCGGTCGGAGGTTACTTATCGCCGCTTTATCGCTTTTGTCGGTTGGCGTGGTTGCGACCGTGATCATGTTTGAAGACCGCGTTCACCAGCGCATGCTGGACTTAATTGCCGATCTGTCGCGCTTTCAGGAATCGCCATACGGTCACCTGTTCGGCGCGGCATGGCGGATCTTTATAGATAACCCGTTGACGGGAGTCGGTCTCAAGAACTATCGGGACGTCTGCGCGCACTACACGGAACACTGCCATGCGCATCCCCACAATATCTATCTGGAATTCCTGTCGGAATCTGGTATCGTCGGTTTCGTTTTTTTCGTCGCCTTTGTTGTGATCATTTTTGTAACGTTCGCTCGCAGGGTGATGAAAAATACGATCGACCCAGGAGCGGCCGGGTTTTTCGCCGGCGCGTTGTCGGTCAGTTTGTTTCCGTTTGCCGCAACGCAGAGCTATTTTTCGAATTGGCCCGCGATGCTCCTCTGGTACTCCATCTCCCTGACCATGGCGGCGGTGCGTATCCCGTGGGGAGAGCGGCGAATCGCGGAACGGTTTCCCGATAAATGAGTCGGCCCGGCGCTTGTGAAACGTCCCGTCCGTCAAAGGTCCTCACCGGAAAAGCGTTTCGAACTCGCTTGCCGCGGTGTCCCAGCTGCGCGACCGGCCGCCGCGGCGGGCGGTGTCGCTCGCGGCCTGGAAGGCGTCGTCGTCGGACAGCATGGCGACGGCGTTCTCGACGAAGGCGTCGTCGTCGCCCGCCAGGAAGCCGGACTGCCGGTCGATGAAACGTTCCTTGACGGCGCCGATCGGCCGCGCCACCGCGGGCACGCCGACCGCCTGCGATTCGGCCAGGGTCGAGCAATACATCTCCCGCTCCGAGCCCGGATAGAGATGCACCCGCGCCTGGGCATAGGCCTTCGCCATGTCCCTGTCGCCGCCCGGCGCCATGATCGTCACGCCGTGCGCGGCGCCCGCTCGCGCCTTGTCGTAGAGCGGCCGGAGGTCTTCGACCAGCGCCTCGCCCGCCTCGGCGCGCTTGAACGCGGCCGAATAGACGTGCAGCGCGGCGCCCGGCACCTTCGGGCGAATCCGCTCGGCCCACAGGTCCAGCAGCCAGTCGAGGTCGTGCTTCGGGTGGGTCGTCACGACGGCGACGGGAGGGTCGGCCGGCGTCATCTTCTCGACGTCGCGATACTCCTCGCGCACCCCCGGCGCGATCGACCGGTAATAGACGGAGTTCGCGCCCGGCGTGTGGTAGGCCTGGGACTGGGCATTGCCCAGAAACGCCAGCTTGGCGTCGGTGCGGTCGAGCACCTCGCGTACCTGCGGGCTATGGAGATAATCCGGCGGCCCGGCGACCCAGAGGATGCGCGCGCGGGTGGCCCGGGTGAACTCCAGCAGCAGCGGCTTGCGGAAGGCGATCAACACCTCGGTGATCGGCGGCTTGCGGCCCTCCCAGTGAATCCAGCTCACGTTCTCGAAACCGAGGCTGTTGGGGCAGCGGTTGACGGCGCGCACCACGTGGCCCTGGCGGGCGAGCGCCGCGGGCAGGCTGGCGAACGCCTTCTCCGCGCCCCCGATCGGCTGATACGCCGGGGTCATCCCGTTGAACGGGATGGAGTCGTCGACCAGGGTCACCAGCATGGCGGGCTTATAGCCCCGCCCGCGGAGCTTGCCAAGCGAGCCCGCCGGGCGCCCCACATTTCAAACCGGGATACCGCGTTCCTGGATTCCCGCTTTCGCGGGGGCAGGCTCTTCGGTCTCCGGTCGTCATTCCCGCGAAAGCGGGAATCCATGTTCACCGCGAAGCGCCGCGCATCCATGGTGCACGCAAGCCCGCCCAGCGCGCCATATTTCAAACCGAGACACTACCGGGAAAGGGTAGCGCTTGCTTTTCGGGGCGGGCGTTCATAGTGATTCGGAGGGTGTCCGGGAGTGGTGGGGCGGCGATGGGCCGAAGGCTGTATGTGGCGCTGGAGGGCCGGGGCGTCGTCTCGCTCGACGGGCCGGAGGCCGGCGCGTTCCTCCAGGGGCTGGTCTCGAACGACGTGGGCAGGGTGTCCGCCGAGCGCTGCGTCTATGCGGCGCTGTTGACCCCCCAGGGCAAGTTCCTGCACGACTTCTTCGTGCTCAAGCGCGGCTCCGGCTACCTGCTCGATTGCGAAGGGGCGCGCATCGACGATCTCGGGCGGCGGCTGATGGCGTACAGGCTGCGCGCCGACGTGGCGCTGGCGGACGCGACGGAGGATTTCCGGGTGACCGCCCTCTTCGGCGCCGGCGCGGAGGCCGCGTTCACCCTGCCGGCGGGCGCCGCCGCCGCGCCGCACCGGGGCGGGACGGTCCTGCGCGACCCGCGGCACCCGGCGCTGGGCCTGCGGGCGGTCCTGCCGCGCGACCGGGACGAGGCGGCGTTCGCGGAGCGGGGCTTCGCCCGCGGCGCCTTCGCGGATTACGAGCGCCATCGCCTCGCCCTCGGCGCGCCGGACGGCAGCCGCGACATGGCGGTGGGCAGGGCGACGCTGATGGAATGCGGCTTCGACGCACTCAACGGCGTCGACTTCGAGAAGGGGTGCTATGTCGGCCAGGAACTGACGGCGCGCACGAAACATCGCGGCCTGGTGCGCAAGCGCCTGATGCGGGTCGCGCTCGCCGGGCCGCTGCCGCCGGCGGGCACGCCGGTCATGGCCGGCGGCAAGGAGGCGGGTGAGATGCGCTCGGGCCTGGACGGCGCGGGGATCGCCCTGCTCCGCCTGGAGCGGGTCTCCGCCGCCGCGGCGCGAGGCATTCCGCTCACGGCCGGCGATGCCCGCGTCACGCCTCTGGATCCTTCCTGACCGCGATGGCGGCCTGGGCCGCGGCGAGCCGCGCGATGGGCACGCGGTAGGGCGAGCAGGAGACGTAGTCGAGGCCCACCGTCTCGAAGAACGCGATCGACGCGGGGTCGCCGCCGTGCTCGCCGCAGATGCCCAACTTGAGGTCGGCGCGCACGGCGCGGCCGCGCTCGACGGCGAGGCCGACCAGCTCGCCCACGCCCTCGCGGTCGAGGCTCACGAACGGGTCGCGCACGAGGATCCCGGCCCGCTCGTAGTCGCCGACGAAGGCCGACGCGTCGTCCCGCGAGAGGCCGAACGCCGTCTGCGTGAGGTCGTTGGTGCCGAAGCTGAAGAACGCCGCGCTTTCGGCGATCTCGCCGGCCCGGAGCGCCGCCCGCGGCAGTTCGATCATGGTGCCGATCGAAAAGGCGAGCGCCGCGCCGGTCTCCGCCGCCACGGCGCGATGCACCGCCTCGATCGCGTCTTTCAGGATATCCAGCTCCCGCCGGGTCGCCACCAGCGGAATCATGATCTCGAGCGCCGCCGCCTCGCCGCCGGCTTGCGCCGCCGCCTCGAAGATCGCCCGCGCCTGCATCTCGTAGATCTCGGGGTAGGAGATCCCCAGCCGGCACCCGCGGTGGCCCAGCATCGGGTTGGTCTCGTGCAGCTGCGCGATCCGGCTGCGCAAGGCGTCTGCGGCGACGCCCGCGGCGGCGGCCACACGCGCGATCTCGGCCTCGGAACCGGGCAGGAATTCGTGGAGCGGCGGGTCCAGCAGGCGGATCGTCACCGGCTTGCCGGCCATGATGCGGAAGAGCGCGGCGAAATCCGCGCGCTGCATCGGCAGCAATTTGGCAAGCGCCGCCCGCCGGCCGTCCGAATCGGCGGCCAGGATCATCTCGCGCATGGCGACGAGCCGCGCCTCGTCGAAGAACATGTGCTCGGTGCGGCAGAGCCCGATGCCCTCGGCGCCGAAGCGCAGCGCCGTGCGCGCATCCTCCGGCGTCTCGGCGTTGGCGCGGACCCGCAGACGCCGCGCCCGGTCGGCCCACGCCATGAGGGTCGCGAAATCGCCGGAGAGCGTCGGTTCGACGGTCGGCACCGCGCCTTCGAACAATGCGCCCTCGGCGCCGTCGATCGTGATCACGTCGCCCTCGGCGACGACGCGGTCGCCGATGCGGCAGCTTCGCGCTTCCCGGTCGACGCGAATTTCGCCGGCGCCGGTGATGCAGGGGCGCCCCATGCCGCGCGCGACGACGGCGGCGTGGCTGGTCATGCCGCCGCGGCTGGTGACGATTCCCCTGGCCGCGTGCATGCCGTGGATGTCCTCGGGGCTGGTCTCCGCCCGGATCAGGATCACGGCCTCCCCGCGGGTTGCGCGCTCCTCGGCGCCGGCGGAATCGAAGACCGCCTTGCCGCAGGCGGCGCCGGGCGAGGCGGGCAGGCCGCGCGCCAACAACCGGCGCGGCGCGTCCGGGTCGAGGGCGGGATGCAGGAGCTGTTCGAGCGCCAGCGGGTCCACCCGCGCGACCGCCTCCTCTTCGCTCACCAGGCCTTGCGCGACCATGTCGACGGCGATCTTGAGCGCCGCCTTGGCGGTGCGCTTCCCCGCCCGCGTCTGGAGGATCCAGAGCCTGCCTCGCTGCACCGTGAACTCGATGTCCTGCATGTCGCGGTAGTGGGCCTCGAGCCGGGCCATGATCTCCCGCAGCGCGGCGAAGGCGCGCGGCATGGCCCGCTCCATGGACGGCCCGTCGCCGCCGTCGCGCGCGCGCCTCGCCTCGCTCACCGGACGCGGCGTCCGGATGCCGGCGACCACGTCCTCGCCCTGCGCGTTGGCCAGATACTCGCCGTAGACGGTGGCTGCGCCGGTCGACGGATCGCGGGTGAAGGCGACTCCGCTCGCGCAGTCGTCGCCCATGTTGCCGAACACCATCGCCTGCACCGTGACCGCGGTGCCCCAGTCCGCCGGAATGCCGTGCAGCTTACGGTAGGTGACGGCGCGGGCGTTCATCCACGAATCGAGGACCGCGCGAATGGCGTGCATCAATTGCGCGCGCGGCTCCTGCGGGAATTCGCAGCCCGCCTCGGCGCGCACCAGCGCCTTGTAATCCTCGACCAGGCGGCGCCAGTCCCCGGCCTCCATCTCGGTGTCGAGAAGGTGGCCGCGCGATTCCTTCGCCCGCTCCAGCAGCTCCTCGAAGGCGCGGCCCTCGATGCCGAGGACGACGTCGCCGTACATCTGGATGAAGCGGCGGTAGCTGTCGTAGGCGAACCGTTCGCCGCCATGCCGCGCCAGCCCGCGCACGGTCTCGTCGTTGAGCCCGAGATTGAGCACGGTGTCCATCATGCCGGGCATCGAGGCGCGGGCGCCCGAGCGCACCGAGACCAGCAGCGCGTTCTCCGGGGCGCCGAAGCCGGCCCGGGCGATCCCCTCGATATGGCGGAGCCCCGCATCGACCTCCGCGTCGAGGCCGTCCGGCAGCGCGTGCCCGCCGGCGTAGTAGGCGTTGCAGAGCGTCGTCGCGATGGTGAAGCCGGGCGGGACCGGCAGGCCGAGGCCGGCCATTTCCGCGAGATTGGCCCCCTTGCCGCCGAGCAGGGCGCCCATCCCGGCGTCGCCCTCGGCCGCGCCGCCGCCGAAACGATAAACCCAGCCGCTCAAAGGTCAGCCCTCGATTCGCGAGAAGTCGGCGACCCGATCCAGCGAGCCGCGGATTTCCGACAGGACCATGAGCCTGTTGCGGCGGAGCGCAGGGTCTTCGCAATTGACCGTCACTCGGTCGAAGAAGGCATCGACCGGCGCGCGCAGCGTCGCCATGGCCGTCATCGCCTCCTCGAACGTCTCCTCCCGCAGCGCCGCCCCGGCGCGGGCGTCCACCTCCGCGAGGCGGCCGCGGAGGGCGCGTTCTTCTTCCGTGGCGAACAGCGCGTCGTCGGCCGGCCCGGCATAGGAGCGGCCGTCTTTCTTCTCCTCGATGCGCAGGATGTTGGCGGCGCGGCGATAGGCGGTGAGAAGGTTGGCGCCGTCCTCGCCGGAGAGGAAACGTTCGAGCGCCGCGACGCGCGCCAGCAGGCGCAGCAGATCGTCCTCGTCGCCTGCCGCGAACACCGCGCCGACCAGATCGTGACGCACGCCCCGGTCGCGCAGATGCGCCTTGACCCGGTCGGCCAGGAAGTCCAGCACCGCGCCGGCGGCGGCCTCGGCGCCGGGCGCGGGCGACAGCAGCGCGCCGTAGCCCGCCAGCATCTCCGCCAGGACGGCGCGGAGCGGCAGCCGCAGCCGGTTCTCGAGAATGAGGCGGATCGCGCCGAGGGCGGCCCGGCGCAGCGCGAACGGGTCCTTGGAGCCGGTCGGCCTCTCGTCGATGGCGAAGAAGCCGGCGAGGGTGTCGAGCTTGTCCGCGAGGGCGACGGCGACGCTCTCCGGCGCGGTCGGGCAACGGTCCCCGGGGCCTTGCGGCGCGTAGTGCTCGGCGATGGCCTGAGCGACCGTCGGCGGCTCGCCGTCGGCGGTCGCGTAGTAACGGCCGACGACCCCCTGAAGATCGGGGAACTCGCCGACCATTCCGGACACCAGATCGGCCTTGCAGAGGGTCCCGGCGCGGGCCGCGCGGGTGGCATCCGCGCCATCCACGAAGCGGCAGAGCGCGCCGGCCGCCGCCGCGATGCGCCTGGTCTTGTCGGCCATCGAGCCGAGGCGGGCGTGGAAGACGATTCCCGCCAGTGCCGGAACGCGATCCTCCAGGCGCCGGCGCCTGTCCTGGTCCCAGAAGAACGCCGCGTCGGCCAAGCGGGCGCGCAGGACGCGCTCGTTGCCGGCCACGACCGCGCCGCCGCCGTCGGCCGTCTCGCCGTTGCCGACCATGACGAAACGCGGCGCCAGGCGGCCGTCGCCCTCGAGCAGGTTGAAGTACCGCTGGTGGCCCCGCATGGCCGACGTCAGAACCTCGTCGGGCAGGGCCATGAAGCGCGCGTCGATGCGCCCCATCAGCACCGCCGGCCATTCGACGAGTCCGGCGTTCTCCGAGACGAGCCAGTCGTCCGGCTTGAGCGCGAGCCGCTCCGCCCGCGCCAGGCGCTCGGCGCCTTCGACGATGGTGCGCGCCCGCGCCGCCGGGTCGAGCATGACCTTGGCCCGCGCGAGCGCGTCCGCGTAACCGCGCGCGGCTTCGACCTCGAAGGCGCCGGGCGAATGGAGGCGGTGGCCCCGCGTCGCGCGCCCGCTTTCGACGGCGCCGAAGCGAAAGCGCACCACGGCTTCGTCCAGCAGGCACAGGATCGAACGGACCGGGCGGACCCAACGCACGCCGCTCGAATCCCAGCGCATGGATTTGGGCCACGGGACGGCGGCGAGCGCGGCCGGCAACAATTCGGCGAGAAGCGCCCCGGTCGCGCGGCCCTTCTCCCGCGTGACGGCGAACCAGACGGGCCCTTTCGGAGTTTCCCGCCGTTCGCACTGGTCGCGGGTCAGGCCGGCCTGGGCGAGGAAGCCCTCGAGCGCCCGCGCCGGCGCGTCCACCCGCGGCCCCTTGCGTTCGACCGTGACGTCCGGTTGCACGCCCGGCAGGCCGCAGGCGAACAGGACGAGCCGGCGGGGCGTGACGAAGGATTCGCACCGCGCGACCGGGAGGCGCGCCGCCTCGAGGCGGCTCTGGACCTGCCGCTCGAGAGCGCGGGACGCGCCCGCCTGCATGCGGGCCGGGATCTCCTCGGAGAGGATTTCGAGCAGGAGATCAGCCACCGCGCCGGCCCGCGCCGCGCGTCGCGGCGCCGTGGGTCATGAGGCGGGCCCTGCCGGCGGGCGCCCGAGCCAGGCCTCGCAACAGGCCTTGGCGAGGGCGCGCACCCGCCCGATACAGGCCGCCCGCTCGATGACGCCGATCGCGCCGCGGGCGTCGAGCAGGTTGAACAGATGGCTCGCCTTCATGCACTGGTCGTAGGCCGGCAGGGGCAGGGGGGGAGCTGCCGCCAGCAGCGCGCGACACTCCGCCTCCGCATCGTCGAAGTGGCGGAACAGGCGCGGGACGTCGGCGCGCTCGAAATTGAAGGCCGAGAACTCGCGCTCGGCCCGGCGGAAGACGTCGCCATAGGCGACGCCGCGGCCGTTCCAGTCGAGGGCGAAGACGTCGTCCACCCCCTGGACGTACATGGCGAGGCGCTCCAGCCCGTAGGTCAGTTCGACCGGGACCGGGTCGCAATCGATCCCCCCCACCTGCTGGAAATAGGTGAACTGCGTCACCTCCATCCCGTCGCACCAGACCTCCCACCCCAGGCCCCAGGCGCCGAGGGTCGGGCTTTCCCAATCGTCTTCGACGAAGCGGATGTCGTGGGCGCCGGAGTCGATGCCGAGCGCCTCCAGGCTGCCCAGATAGAGGTCCTGGACGTCGTCCGGCGCCGGCTTCAGGAGCACCTGGAACTGGTAATAGTGCTGGAGCCGGTTGGGGTTGGCGCCGTAGCGGCCGTCGCTCGGGCGCCGGGAAGGCTGGACGTAGGCCGCGTTCCACGGGTCGGGGCCTAAGCTGCGCAGCACGGTCGCGGGGTGGAAGGTCCCGGCGCCGACCTCCAGGTCGTAGGGCTGAAGAACGACGCAGCCCCGCTCGGCCCAGTAGGTCTGCAACGCGAAGGCGAGGGACTGGAACGACCGTTCGGGACGGCTCACGCCCATCGAGAATCAACCGAAGATCGAGTGGCGGACCGTTACGCCTGCCCCGGCGCCGGTCAACGGTGGCGGCTAACGGGAGTCGTCGATCTCCCGGTGGTCTTCCCGCTCGACCGCGTCGGCGGCCCTGGCCTTGCGCACCCTGCCGATCGCCTTGAATCCGAACCATACGGCCGCGATCAGCACCGCCAGGATAACCAGCTTCATCGGGCTGAACATGTCTCACACTCCCGTCGCCCCGCTCGCGCAAGCGCGCCACGGCGACCCGCTTCTGTCTCGCCCCTACTGTGAAGGCCGCGGGCGTTCCGGTCAAGCCCGGCGAAAAGCGCCCGGCGCATGGCTTCCTAAAGGCCGTAACGCGACCACCAGGCGCGCGCCTCGACGGCATCGAGGAGGGCGTCGGCGAGCGCACCCACACCGCCTTCGCCTGCCGGTGCGCGCAGGTCGGGGCGCGGGCGCCGCGCGAGCCAGCCGCGCCCGCGGTCGATCCGGCGCATGACGACCTTGCGGCCGTAACGCGCGCGCAACACCGCCCGTATCTCGCCCACGTCATCGGCCAGCCCCAGGCCGATCGCCCGCCGGCCCAGCCAGAATTCGCCGCTGAACAGATCGTCGTCGCCGGCCAGCCGCGTGCCCCGCCGAGCGCGGACCGCGTTCTTGAAATTACCGTGGATTTCATCCTGCACCCGGCGCAGGCGGTCCAGGTCGGCCGGGTTCACGGCGGTGAACGGGTCGAGCAGAGACTTCTTCTCGCCGGCGGTATAGAGCCGCCGCTCGACGCCGAGCTTTTCGAGAGCCCGGTGGAAGCCGAAGCCGGAATAGACGACGCCGATGCTGCCCACGATCGAGTTCTCGTCGACGAAGATCTCGTCCGCCGCCGCGGCGAGCCAGTAGCCGCCGGACGCCGCCACGTCCTCGACGAAGGCCATCACCGGCACGTCGCGCTCCGTGGCGAGGGCGCGGATGCGGTTGTGGATCAGCGCCGCCTGCGCCGCCGTGCCGCCCGGTGAATTGATCTCCAGCGCCACGGCCTTCAGCCCCGGCAGGCGAAAAGCCCGCCGCAGCACCGGGCCGGCCGTCTCCAGGCTGATGCGCCCGCCCAGCGGGCCGGGCCGCCCGATCACCCCCGCCAGGCGGGCGACGGCGACCACCGGCGGCGCCCGACGAAAGGTCGCCCGCGCGACCAGCCGGTTCAGCACGAAGGTTTCTCCGCGAGGGCGAGCGCCGCCCCGCGGCGCAGGACGCTGTTCGCCGCGTGGGTGTAATGGCCGTCGGCCTCGTGCAGGACCATGCCGCTGGTCAGCCGCAGCGGCCCGCCGTGCTCGGCGGTCGCCCGCACGATCACGCGGTTGGCGGTCTTCTTCGTGCGTCCCCCGGCGAAGGGATCGTGGGACCACAGCGGATAAACGACGATGCCGCCCGCGCGCCCGCGGTCGAGCGCGCCGAGAAGACGCGCCAGGCGATCCGGGCGATGGATGACGGTGATCGAACCGCCCGGCCGGACCATCTTGAGGCAGAAACCGAGCCAGGCGTCGAGCCCGGTTCCTCCTTCCGCGTTCGCGCGCGCCCGCAGCCGGTCCGGCGAGGGCGTGCCGTCCTCGTGGAAGGGCGGGTTCGCGAACACGTGGTCGAAGCTCTTCGGCGACAGCTTGGGCGGCGGTCTCTGGAAATCGCCGAGCAGGACGTCGACGCGATCCTCGAATTCGTTGAGAGCGGCATTCTCGGCGGCGAGCAGCGCGAGGGGACGCTCGCGCTCGATCCCGGTGACGTGGACGCCGGCGACGCGGGCCGCGAGGCAGAAGGCGGCCGCGCCGACGCCGCAGCCCACGTCGAGCGCCCGCTCACCGGCAGCGGCGGGAACCGCGGCCGCGAGCAGCACCGGGTCTATCGCGACCCGATAGCCGGCTGCCGGCTGCCGCAGGGCGACGCGCCCGCCGAGCAGCGAGTCGTCGGTCGCCGGTTCGCTCTCAGCCATCGAGCGCACCGGCTTCCGCGAGGATGCGCCGCGCCGCGGCGGCTTCGTCGTCGGCGACCATCAGGCGTTGCGGAATCGCCACGGCGCTGCCTTCGAGCACGCTCATGTGCCGATCCAGGACGATCGACTCGATCCCGCCGTCCCGCAGCAACGCGCCGAGGAAGGACAGGCGCACCATGTCGTTCGTGCGCAGGAGCTCGATCATACGCCCCGACTCTCCCTGGCCGGCCGCCCCGCTCCGCATCCGGCCGGACGCCGGAGGCGGACCATGCCGCCGCTCTCCACATGCCCCCGCAGACCGGCGACGTCAAGGACGAGATCGGGAACGGCGCATAGCGGCGGCTTCCTGGCGGCCGAGAGGCGCCCGCCGACGCCGCTTCCCGGCTCTGAAACCCTCGGCCGGACGCGGCGTCGGTGTCGCCTCAGGCCGGTCGCCCCTGGCGCAGCCGCTTCAGCTTGAACCTGAAGCTTTTGGCCGGCCGCGGGGTCGGCACGTTGCTCATCCTCAGCGCGTAGCCGGGCGGATCCAGCTCGAGTTCCGCGGCGTGCAGAATGGTCGCAATGGTGAGCAGCGTTTGCGCCTCCGCGAAGCCGCCGCCGAGGCAGCGGTGGGTTCCCACGCCGAAGGGGACGAAGGCGTCGGGCTGCCGATGCTCGGCGCGGTCCGGCAGGTAGCGGTCGATGTCGAACCGGTCCGGATCGGGAAAGAACTCCGGCAGGCGGTGCGTCACCGAGGTCGCCACGAACAGGGATTTGCCGGCGGGAATGCGGTAGCCGGCGAAATCGAACGAATTCGCCACCTTGCGGAAGATCACCGGTGCCGTCGGATACATGCGCAGAGACTCCAATACCACGCGATGCGTCACGTCCATCCGCCGCAGGCCCTCCACCGTCGGCGCGTCGGTGAAGAACTCGTCCGCCTCCGCGACGACCCGCGCCATCAGATCCGGGTGCTTCAGGATCGCGTAAAGCGTGAACGCGCAGGTGCTGGCGACGGTCTCGATGGCGACCAGATAGGGGCTCAGCGCCATGGCGTTCATGTCCGTCTCGGGCATGAACTGCGGGTCGGAACGGTGCAGGTCGATAAGGTCGCTGATCATGTCCCCGGAATCGTGATACGGCCCGCCGGGCATGTGGGACTGCAAGGTCTTGCGCGCCAGCTGTTCGATGCGCTTGCGCGCCTTCCTGAACTTGCGGGCGAAGAGGAACATCGGCAGCTGCCTAGCGACCTCGGTGGTGAGCAGCGTCTCGAGGAACACGACCATGTCTTCCAGATACGCGGAGGCCGGTTCGCCCGCCAGGATTTCGCCCATCTGGTCGGCGATGATTTTCTGCACGGAGAACAGCGGTGCGATGCGTTTGCCGCGCGGCCATGCGGCGACGTGCCGGCGGGCGGTTTCGCTGGCCAATCCGAGACACGCCTGGAACCGCGCGCGCCCGAGCGCAGGAGCGAAGGCCTTGCGCATGGCGACGTGTTCCTTGCCGTCCATGTTGAGCATGAGCCGCGACGCGCCGAATCCGTCGGCGAAGCCTCGCCATGGGTCGTGGGAGCTGAGGTAGAGCCGTCCCTTGCGGTGGACGAACCGGTTGGCTTCGGCGCCGGCGAGCACGAGCACCCTGCGGTGCAGCAGGCGGATCTCGAACACCGGGCCGCGCTCGAGGTATCGCCTCGTCAGAAACCCGCGAACGTCCTCGCCCGCTTCGCGGGCGCTGCCGAGCAGCGGCGCCCCCTTCACCAGGGGGATATCCTTGGCGCGCGGCGGGGTCGCCGCCGCGCGGTCGGAGTCGCGCACCGCCTTCGTCACGGCCTGGCCGATCAGATCCATGCGCCGGACCAGAGCGATCCGCTCCCGCGCCTCGTCGCGTTCAGCCTTGCTCAGCACGCGCTCGAACACGCCACAGGCGTCGGCGAGGCAGATGATGACGACGTCCCGCGGCGACGGGATGTCGTCGCCGAACAGCACGCCCATGATGCGCAGGCGCACCTCCTGTTGCTCTGCCTCGCCGTCCACCGTCGGATAGCGCCGTGCGCGCGCCACCCTGGGCGAGGGCAGCATGGCGCCCTCCTCGGCGGATTGCAGGATGCCGGCTTCGACCAGGCGCGCCAGCGCCTTGGCGCGGAGCCCGTCGCCCTCCTCGGCGAGGCGGCGCACCCAGTACCCGGCCTCGTGCGTCTCTTCGCTCTCCGCCACCCGCGCCAGGGCGGGGTCGAGAAGGTCGTCGCCCAGCGGCGCGGGGTCGACCACCACGAGCCGGTCGAGGTCCGTGTCGATCCGGTTCTCGAGCGCCAGATCCATGAGCACCGCACCGGCGAGGGCGTGGTGCAGGTCCGCCTCCGGCACGAAGGCCGGAGCGCCGGCGTCCTCGTTCAGGAGCAGCAGCAGGAGTTCCTCGGCGAAGCGCAGCACGGCTCGTTCCTCACGCGCCGGCCGGAGGCGGTTCGTATCCCCAGGCCTCGACCGCGAATCCCCAATGCTCGGTCACCCGATCGGGGTCCGCTTGGTCCATCGAGAAGCTGTTCTTGCGGTAACGCGACAGCGTTCGCAGGTAGGCTTCCACCCGCGGCCGGGCTTCGTTCCAGCCCGGAAGGTCGAGCTCCCGGTAGAGCCGCGCCAGCGCGCCGAGCGGGTCGCGTTCAAGGTCTTCGTAGCGCACTTCGGCAAGCTGACCCGGGGGAATGCGCGCGCGATCGCGCAGATACTTGGCCATCACCTGCCGGTATATCTCGACGACAAACCGTTCCACTTCCTCCTGGTCGTAGTGGTCCAACTGGTACAAGGGGAACAGAGTGCGGTACAGGTGCAGAACAGACGGATAGACGGTGTATGGATTGCGAACGATGTGGATGAATTTGGCCTGTGGAAAAAGGCGCAGCAGGTGGTCGACGCGCCCGGTATTCACGGTGTTGCGGAGCACCAAGGGCTTGCCGTCGGCAAGCAGCGACGTTTTGCGCAATACGTTCAGATACGTCCGCTCCCAGCGCGACAGCTCCCGAGGGGACAATCCACCGCTCGGTTCCCCATCGGCGCGCGTGCCCATCATCACGTATTTATCAAACAATTGCATGGTGCGCCGCGGAAAGGAGAGCTGATGGATCAAGGACATGCGCGATTCGTTGGCGAGCGCCAGATCCTCCTCCTGGGGGCTGTCCAGGGAAATCTTCACGTTGTCCATCGGCCGCGTTTGCTCGCGCCCTCCACTGGCCTTCGCCATGCCCTTCTTCATCAGCCGCTTCAACCATCCGCGACCGATCAGGGAGAACGATGCCGCCGCCCCCTGCCAATTGGTGAAATAGCCGAAGCGGGCGTCTTGCGTGATCAGATTCTGCAAGTGGGTGGTGCCCGAACGCGCGAAGCCCAGGATGAACAGCGGCGGCGGCTCCAGAACCACCGCGTTCACCCGCTCGGCGTATGTCAAGCGCTCGGCGACGCGCAGCGGCGCGGCCAGGGCGGACAAGGCCAGAATGCGCGCGGCTCTGCCCCAATAAGGCCGGGCGATCCCGCGGTTCTCGAAGACGAGGCGCGCCCACACGGACAGGGGAGCGAAGGAGCATGGGTGGAAATCGTTTTTCACGTCCGCTTGCTCCGACCCGGCATCGGTTCGAGACCGTCGACGAGTATAGATATCCCGTTCCGCCGGTGGCAAGGCGCGGGAGCGCGCACCGGGCGCGGCCGTCGAGCGGAAGGATTGATGGTGGGTGAGATCGTCACGCATAATCCCGCCACGGCACGGGGCAGTGCGGGAGGGGAGATGGCCGGCGCTTCGCTGGACGATCTTCGCGGCTTGGTCGCCGACGACCTGCGCGCCGTCGACGGCGTCATCCTCGACAACATGAAGAGCCCGGTGGGGCTCATTTCGGAGCTCGCCGCGCATATCGTCGCCGCCGGGGGCAAGCGCCTGCGGCCGATGCTGACCTTAGGCGCCGCCCGCCTCTGCGGCTACGCCGGCAGGCGCCACATCGGCCTCGCCGCCAGCGTCGAATTCATCCATACCGCGACCCTGCTCCACGACGACGTCGTGGACGACAGCGCACTGCGCCGGGGCGCGGCGACGGCGAATACGGTCTGGGGCAACAAGCCGAGCGTCCTGGTCGGCGATTTCCTGTTCAGCCGGGCGTTCCAGATCTCCGTCGCCGACGGCTCGCTGCGCGTGCTCGACGTCCTCGCCGACACCGCCTCCACCCTGGCCGAGGGCGAGGTGATGCAGCTCGTCACCGCCAACGACACCGAGACCGGCGAGGCCGCCTATCTGGAGGTGGTCACGGCGAAGACCGCCGCGCTCTTCGCCGCCGCCTGCCGGCTCGGCGCGATCGTCGCGGAGCGCCCGGCCGCGGAGGAAGAGGCGCTGCGGGCGTTCGGGCTCAATCTCGGCATCGCCTATCAGCTGGTCGACGACGCGCTCGACTACGGCGCGCGGGAAGGCGAACTCGGCAAGCGGGTGGGCGATGACTTCCGTGACGGCAAGATCACGCTGCCGGTGGTGCTGGCGTTCCACCGCGGCGACGAAGGCGAACGCGCGTTCTGGCGCCGCACGATGGAGGAGGGCGCGCAGGAAGACGGCGACTTCGCCCATGCCGCGGCCCTCCTCGCCCGCCACGGCGCGCTCGGCGAGTCCGTCGCGCGGGCGCACCGCTACGGCGCGGCGGCGCGCGACGCGCTGCGCGTCTTTCCGGCCGGGGTCGCGAAAGGGGCCTTCCTCGCCGTCGTCGATTTCTGCATCGGCCGCGCGCATTGAGGCCGGGGCGGCGGCTCAGCCCAGCTCCTTCGCCGTGGCATAGGCCACCAGCCGCGCGCCGGACGCGAACGCGGCCCAGCCCCCGGCGCCCGTCTCGAAGACCGCCAGCGCGGCCGGCGGGAACCGCGCGCGGAGACGCGCCAACGCCGGCCCCGGCTCCAGGCGGCCCAGGGCGAGCGCGAGCGACTGGAGGCCCGGGTTGTGGCCGACGAGCAGGGCGGAGTCGCGCGCGTCGCCGATCTCCGCGATGGCGCGCAGCAGGGCTTCGGGGCCGCCGGGGTAGAGGCCGTCCACCACCTGCCGCGGCAGGTCGCTTCCGAAGCCCGCGCAAAAAGCATCGCAGGTTTCGATCGCGCGCCGGGCCGGCGAGCAGAGGGCGAAGGTCGGCGGCCGCTCCCGGTCCCGGCAAAAGGCGCCGACGCGGCGGCTTGTCCGCCGCCCCTTCTCGACCAGGGCGCGGGCGCGGTCGCCGCCCGGCGGCAGGCCGGCCTGGGCCTTGCCGTGGCGCATCAGGTAGAGTCGGCGCATCCGTTTCTCCCCGCGTTCCGGGCGGCGCTCCGGTCGCACCGGCGCTCCGGTTGCATTCGCCGCGGCGCGTGCTCAAACTCCCGGCCCGTCATCGCTGGCCGGAGATCATGATGGCCCGTGCGCGCGCCGACAGAAACCCGTATGAGGCCGGGCTCGAGCGGAACGCCGCGAACCACGTCCCGCTCACGCCGCTTTCGTTCCTGCGCCGGGCCGCCGCGGCGTTTCCCACCCGGACGGCGTGGCTCCACGGCGCGCGCCGCGCCGATTACGGCATGTTCTACGCGCGCTGCCGGCGCCTCGCGTCGGCGCTGGCGAAACGCGGCGTGGCCAAGGGCGATACGGTCGCCATCATGTCGCCCAACACGCCGGCGATGCTGGAGGCGCATCACGGCGTTCCCATGTGCGGCGCCGTGCTCAACGCGCTCAACTTCCGGCTCGACGCCGCCTCCATCGCGTTCATCCTCGATCACGCGAAGGCCGGGGTCCTGCTCACCGACCGGGCGTTCTCGCCCGTGATCGCGGAAGCCCTTTCCCGCGCCGAAGTCGCGCCGCTGGTCGTCGATATCGACGACGCGCCCGAGGAAGGCGGCGATTCGCTCGGGACGATCGAATACGAAGCGCTGCTCGAAGAGGGCGACCCCGATTACGACTGGCCGTGGCCGGCGGACGAATGGGAGGCGATCTCCCTCAACTACACCTCCGGCACCACGGGCGATCCCAAGGGCGTCGTCTGTCACCACCGGGGCGCCTATCTGAACGCCCTCGGCGCCAGCATCGCCTGGGCCATGCCCCACGGACCGGTCTATCTCTGGACGCTGCCCATGTTTCACTGCAACGGCTGGTGCTTCACCTGGGCGATCGGCGCCTATGGGGGCACCCATGTCTGCCTGCGCAAGGTGGAGGCGGCGGCGATCTTCCGGGCCATCGCGGCGCACGGGGTGACGCATTTCTGCGGCGCGCCGATCGTGCTCAACCTCCTGAACAACGCGAGCGATGCGGAGCGCGTCCCCTTCGATCATCGCGTCGAGGTGATGACCGCCGCCGCGCCGCCGCCCGCCGCCGTCATCGCGCGGATCGAGCGGGCCGGCTTCCACGTCACTCACGTCTATGGCCTGACGGAGGTGTACGGCCCCGCCACCGTGTGCGCCTGGCACGACGAATGGGACGCGCTGCCGGCGGAGGAGCGGGCGGCGCTGAAGGCGCGCCAGGGCGTGTCCTTCGCCACCCTCGACGGCCTCATGGTCGCCGATCCGGAGACGCTGGCGCCGGTGCCGGCGGACGGCGCGACCATGGGCGAGGTCTTCATGCGCGGCAACACGGTGATGAAGGGCTATCTCGAAAACCCGGAGGCGACCGGGAAGGCGTTCGCCGGCGGCTGGTTCCATACCGGCGATCTCGGCGTGGTCCACGAGGACGGCTACATCCAGCTCAAGGACCGCGCCAAGGACATCATCATCTCGGGCGGCGAGAACATCTCCACGATCGAGGTCGAGGGCGCGCTCTATCGCCACCCCGCCGTGCTGGAGGCCGCGGTGGTGGCGCGGCCCGACGAGACCTGGGGCGAGACGCCGTGCGCCTTCGTCACCCTGAAGGAGGGGGCGCGCGTGAGCGAGACGGAGATCGTGGCCTTCTGCCGCGGCGAACTGGCCCACTACAAATGCCCGCGGACGGTCGTGTTCGGCGCGCTTCCCAAGACCTCGACCGGCAAGATCCAGAAATACCTCCTGCGCACGCGCGCGGCCGCGCTCTGACCGCCCTCGGCGGCCGGCGGGAAAGCCTCGCGATGCGATTCCTCGTCCTCCAGCACGTCGCGGTCGAGCATCCGGGCATATTTCGCGACTTCATGCGCGCGGACGGCATCGCCTGGGACGCCGTGGAGCTGGACGAGGGCGAGGCGCTCCCCCCGCTCGACGGCTACGACGCGCTCGTCGTCATGGGCGGCCCCATGGACGTCTTCGAGGAGGAGGCCCATCCCTGGCTCGTCGCCGAGAAGGCGCTGGTGCGGGAGGCCGTGGCCGCGCGCGACATGCCCTTCCTCGGCGTCTGCCTGGGGCACCAGCTGCTCGCGGACGCCCTCGGCGGCCGGGTGGAGACGATGGCCGCGCCGGAAGTCGGCGTCATGGAGGTCGCGCTCACCGCCGGCGGCCGCGCCGACCCGCTGTTGGCCGGCCTGGGCGAAACGGTGACCTGCCTGCAATGGCACGGCTGCGCGGTGACCGCGCTCCCCGACGGCGCCGAGACCCTGGCCCGCTCGGCGCGTTGCGCCATCCAGGCCTTCCGCGCGGGCCGGCGCGCCTACGGCCTCCAGTACCACGTCGAGCTGACGCCGGCGACGGTCGCCGAATGGGGCGCCGTGCCCGCCTATCGGGCCTCCCTCGAACGCACCGCGGGGCCGGGCGCCCTGGAGGCGCTCGCCGCCGAAGCCGCCCGCCGGATGCCGGCCTTCAACCGCGACGCCCGCATCCTCTACGACAATTTCCTCGGCCTCGTGCGCGGCGGTTGAGTGGATTTCGCCGCCGCCGCGCGGGCGGGCCGGTTGCGGCGGCGCGGCCCCGGCCGCTAATTTAAGGAGCCAGGCAGGGAGGCTGAGCGATGGCGGAGACGGTCGGCGTCGGGTTCCTCGGGTCCGGGTTCGTGAGCGCGATCCACGCCCGCGCGCTGCGGCGCAACCCCCGCGCGCGGCTGGTCGCGGCGGCCTCGCCCTCCGCCGGCCACGCCGAGGCCTTCGCCGGGGAGTACGGCCTGGCGCACCACTTCACCGACCACCGCGCCCTGCTCGACCGCGCCGACGTCGACATGGTGGCCATCGGCACGCCCAACGACACCCACTGCCCGCTGGTGCTGGACTGCGCCGCCGCCGGCAAGCATGTCGTCCTGGAGAAGCCGATGTGCCTGAGCCTGGCCGAGGCGGACCGCATGATCGCCGCCTGCAAGGAGGCCGGCGTGCTCTTCATGTACGCCGAGGAGGTGTGCTTCGCGCCGAAATACGTGCGCCTGAAGGCGCTGCTCGATTCCGGCGCCCTCGGCGCGCCCACCCTCGTCAAGCAGTCGGAGAAGCACGACGGCCCCCACGCGCCGCATTTCTGGGACGTGGAGCGGGCCGGCGGCGGCGTGCTCGCCGACATGGGCTGCCACGGCATCGCCTTCGCCCGCTGGATGCTCGACCGCGCGCCCATCGCCTCCGTCTATGCGCAGCTGTCGACCCAGGTCCACGGGGAGAAGACCAGGGGCGAGGACAACGCGCTGCTCATCCTCGAATTCGCGAACGGCTGCCTCTTCCTCAACGAGACGAGCTGGACCAAGCCCGGCGGCATGGACGACCGCGCGGAGGTGCACGGCGCCGAAGGCGTCGCCTACGCCGATCTGCTGCACGGCAATTCGATCGAGACCTACAGCCGCGGCGGCTACGACTACGCGGTCGAGAAGGCGGGCGGCACCCGGGGCTGGAGCTTCACCATCTACGAAGAGGAATGGAACTACGGCTTCTGGGCCGAATTCGACCATTTCGTCGACTGCGTCCGCGGCGCCGCGCGCCCGGCGGTGACGGGGGAGGACGCGCGGGCCGTGCAGGAGGTGCTGTTCGCGGCCTACGAATCGGCGCGCCTCGGCGCCAAGGTCGCGCTGCCCTTCGCCACCGACGCGGCCCGGCCCTGGGACCTCTGGCGCGGGGGCTGAAGGCGGTGCGTTTCGTCGTCCTGCCGGACGAAGACGGGCTGAGCCGGCGGGCGGCGGAGGCCGTCTGGGAGGCGGCGCGCGCGAAGCCCGACCTGCTGCTGTGCCTCGCCAGCGGCGCGACGCCGACCGCGACCTACGCCCGTCTCGCCGGCGCGCCGGCGCGGCTGGCGGCGGCGCGTTTCGTCCAGCTCGACGAATGGGCCGGCCTCGGCGCCGACGACCCGGCGAGCTGCGCGCACTACCTGGAGCGCACCCTGTTCGCCCCGCTCGCCGTCGCGCCCGACCGCCGCATCGCCTTCCGCGGCGCCGCGCCGGACCGGGCCGCGGAATGCCGCCGCGTCGAGGCCGCGCTCGCCGCGGCCGGCGGGATCGACCTCTGCATCCTCGGCCTCGGGCGGAACGGCCATCTCGCGCTCAACGAGCCGGCGGAGAGCCTCGCTCCCTTCTGCCACGTCGCCACCCTCGCCGCGCGCTCGCGCGCGCATCCCATGCTGGCGGGCGCCGCCGCGCCGGTCCGCGAGGGCCTGACCCTGGGCCTCGGGAACATCCTGCGCGCCCGGCGCCTGCTGCTGCTCGTCGCCGGCGCGGCCAAGCGCGACCCGCTGGCGGCGCTCGCGCAGCCCCGCGTGACCCCGGCGCTGCCGGCCTCCTTCCTCTGGCTCCACCCGGCGGCGCTCTGCCTCTGCGACCGGGCGGCGGCGGGCGACCTCCCCCTGGACGCCGCCGGGCGATGAGCCGCCTGGCCGTCGGCGTCGACATCGGCGGCACCAAGATCGCCGTCGGCGCGGTGGCGGGCGCGGGCGCGGTGCTGGCGCGCCGCACCATCCCGACCGAGGCGGAAGCGGGGTTCGACGCCGCCCTCGCGCGCCTGCTCCGCGCCATCGACGAGACCGTGGCCGAGGCCGGGGCCGGGCGCGGCGCCGGCGCGCTGGCCGGCATCGGCCTGGGCTGCCCCGGCGCCTTCGATCCGGCCAGCGGGCGGATCGACAACTGGTGCAATCTGCCGGGCTGGAACGGCCGCGACGTCGCGGGCCCGCTCGCGGCGCGTTACGGCGCGCCGGTGCGCCTCGCCAACGACGCGGACGCGGCGCTCCTGGGCGAGGCGCGGGCCGGCGCGGCGCGGGGCGCGCGGGTGGCGGTCATGCTCACCATCGGGACGGGCATCGGCGGCGCGGCGCTGATCGACGGCGCGGTCCACCGGGGCGCCCGCGGCGTGCATCCCGAGATCGGCCACATGCCGATCGATCCGGACGGGCCGGACTGCTATTGCGGCGCCCGCGGCTGCCTGGAGGCGCTGGCCGCCGGCCCCGCCCTGGCGCGCGCCGGCGCCGCGCTCGGCTATGCGGACGCGGAGGCCGTCTTCGCCGCCGCCGCGTCCGGCGCGGCGCCCGCCAGGGCGCTCCTGGCCCGCTGCGCGGCCGCCGTCGAGACCGCGACCTGGAGCCTGATCCACGGCTTCCTGCCGGAGCGCATCCTCATCGGCGGCGGTCTCGGCGCGGCGCATTTCCCGCTCTATCGCGACGCCGCGCGCCGCGCCCTCGCGCGCGCGGTCCTGGCGCCGGCGGGCGCGATCGACGTCGCCAGGGCGGCGCTCGGCGCCGACGCCGGCATGATCGGCGCCGCCGCCCTCGTCCTCACCGACGACCAAGGGGCGGAGCGTTCTCTTTCGCGGCGGGGGCTTCTATAACGCCGCGATGTTCGTGCGCGCCTTTCGCCTCGCGAGCGCCTTCACGCGGCCGGTGGTGATCTCGACCCGCACCGTGCGCGGGGAGTGCCGCGGCGTCGTGGCCGCCTGCACGGTCGTCAACCGCGACGGATGGGTGCTGACCGCGGCGCACGTCCTCGACCTTCTCCGCCGCCTCGAGGAGGAGGCGGGCCGCTATCGCGCCTACCGCGCGGAGGTGCGCGACCTGGACCGGGCGCGGACCTCCTTCGACACGGCGCGCCGGGAGAAGCTGCGCCACCTCGATCTCCCGCCGCCGGATTCGGCGCGCGACTGCTCGGCCTGGTGGGGCGCGGACGGCGCGGCGTTGAAGGACGTGCGCCTGCTGCCGGCCTCCGATCTGGCGCTGGGGCGGCTGGAGCCGTTCGAGCCGACGGGCATCGCCCGCTACCCCGCGTTCAAGACGCCGGACGCGGACTACGCGCCGGGCCGCAGCCTGTGCCGGCTGGGCTTTCCCTTCCACGAGATCGCGCCGGCCTGGGACGAGGCGCGCGGCGCGTTCGTCCTGCCGCCGGAGGCGTTTCCGATCCCGCTGTTCCCGATCGAGGGGATGCTGACGCGGTTCCTCTCCGCGCCGCCGCCGGGCGCGTCCGCCGACGGAAGCGCCGCGCCGGGCAAGTACGTCGAAACCTCGTCGCCCGGCCTCGAGGGGCAGAGCGGCGGGCCGGTGTTCGACGCCGACGGCGCGGTCTGGGCGATCCAGTCGCACACGCGCCACCTGCCGCTGGGCTTTCGCCCGCGCGCGCCGGGGCAGCCGAAGGGGCCGGCCCTGCATCAGTTCCTCAACGTCGGGGTGGGTGTCCACGCGGAAGCCATCCTGGCGCTTCTCGACGAGGCCGGCGTCGCCCACGCGCGCGCGGCGGGCACCGGCACGGCGGACACCGGCACGGTGGAGAGCGTCAGAGCGGCGGCGCCTCGCCCTCCAGCGGGATGACGCCCGCGGCATCGCCCGGGCGCGCCGCCGGCGCGTGCGGCGGGCGGACGACGAGGCACCCGGCCTGCGCCAGCAGCGACAGCATGGAGCTGTCCTGCCGGGCGAAGGGCGTGGCGACGAGGGCGCCGTCCTCGCGCCGGTCGAGGGCGGCGCGCAGGTAGTCCTGCCGCTCGTCGTTCGCCGCGAGGGCGGCGCCCAGCCGCGCCGTTTGCGTCTCCGGCGCCGCGCCCGCGGCGAGGCCGAGCATCCGCCCGAGGGCGGGGCGCAGGAAGACCAGGGCGCAGACGAGGGAGGAGACCGGGTTTCCCGGCAGCCCGAGCAGGCGGGTTTCGCCGAGGGCGCCGAACATGAGCGGCTTGCCGGGGCGCATGGCGATCTTCCAGAAATCGAGCGCGAGGCCGGCATCGCCCAGCGCGGAACGGACCAGATCGTGTTCGCCGACGGACGCGCCGCCCATGGTGATCAGGAGGTCGGCGCCGCGCGCCCCGGCGGCGTGCCGGCGGACGGACTCCCGATCGTCGCGCGCGATCCCGAGATCGAGCGCCTCGCCGCCGCAGCCCTCCACCACGGCCCGCAGGGCGAGGGCGTTGGAACTGACGATCTGGTTCGCGCCGACCGGATCCCCCGGCATGGCGATCTCGTCGCCGGTGGCGAGGAGGGCCACGCGCGGGCGCCGCCGGACCCGGAGCCACGGCAGGTTCATGGCGGCGGCGAGGCCGAGCGCGCGGGCGTCCAGCCGCCGCCCGGCCGCCAGGCCCGCCTCGCCCGCGCGGAAATCGAGCCCCGCGGGCCGGACGAAGGCGCCCGCCGCCGCCGCCGTGCGCACCGTGATCCGGGCGCCGTCGGCCGTCGCGTTCTCCTGGATGACGACGGCGTCGGCGCCGTCGGGGACGCGCGCGCCGGTGAAGATGCGCACGGTCTCGCCCGGCCCCAGCGCGCCCGCGAAGCGCTCGCCGGCGGGCACCCGGCCGATCTCCCGCAAGGCGACGGGGGGCCGCGCGGTGTCGGCGGCGCGCACGGCGTAGCCGTCCATCGCCGAGACGGCGAAGGGCGGCTGCGTGACCCGGGCCACGGCATCCTCCGCCAGCACCCGCCCGCGGGCGGCGGCGAGCGGCACCGTCTCCGCCGGCAGCGGCGCGAACGCCGCGACGATGCGGGCGACCGCCTCGGCGACCGGGATCATCGCCTCACGGCGCCCGGAACGCGCCCGACGCGCCGCCCTCCTTGGCGACGAGACGCAGGTCGGTGATGCGCATCCCCCGGTCGACGGCCTTGCACATGTCGTAGACCGTGAGGGCGGCCACGCTCGCCGCCGTCAGCGCCTCCATCTCGACCCCGGTGCGCGCGGTGATCGCGCAGCTGGCCTCGATGTCGACGGCGCTGCGCGAAGCGTCGCAGGCCAGCGCCAGATCCACGGCGGCCAGCGCCAGCGGATGGCAGAGCGGGATCAGGTCGGCGGTCCGCTTGGCCGCCATGATCCCGGCGAGTCGGGCGGCGCCGAGCACGTCGCCCTTCGCGACGCCGCCGCCCTCGATCAGCCGCAGCGTTTCCGGCTGCATCAGCACGCTGGCCCGCGCCGTGGCCCGGCGCAAGGTGACGTCCTTCCCGCTCACGTCCACCATGCGGGCCCGGCCCGCCTCGTCGAAATGGGTGAACTGCGTCATCGTCCCTCCGCTTCCAGCCGCCGGGCTGCTCCCGGCCGCCGGGCCGTTCCCGGCCGCCGGGCCGTCCCCCCGCGCCCGGCCGCCGGGCGCCCCAGCAGCGCCGCCGTCGCCGCCGTCACGTCGGGTGCGCGCATCAGCGATTCCCCGACCAGGAAGCGGCGCACGCCGAGGGCCGCCATGCGCAGGAGGTCGGCATGACTGTGCAGCCCGCTCTCGCAGACGATCGCGCGGCCGGGCGGGACCAGCGGCGCGAGGCGTTCCGTCGTCGCGAGATCGACCGCGAGGGTCTTCAGGTCGCGGTTGTTGATGCCGAGCAGCGGACTCTCGAGCCGTGGACTCTCGAGCCGGAGCGCGCGCTCGAGCTCGCGCTCGTCGTGGACTTCCACCAGCGTGTCCATGCCGAGCGCCCGCGCCGCCGCCTCCAGTTCCGCCGCCTGGCCGTCGCCCAGGGCCGCCATGATGAGCAGGATGCAATCCGCGCCGAGGGCGCGCGATTCGACCGCCTGATACGGGTCGAGCATGAAGTCCTTGCGCAGCACGGGCAGCGCGGCCGCCGCCCGCGCTTCCGGCAGGAACCGGTCCTCTCCCTGGAACCATGGCGCGTCGGTCAGCACCGAGAGGCAGGCCGCGCCGCCTGCCGCGCAGGCCGCCGCCAGCGCCGGCGGTTCGAAGTCGGCGCGGATCGGGCCGCGGCTGGGCGACGCCTTCTTGAGCTCGGCGATCAGCGCCAGCCCGCCCGCTTCGGTGCCCGCCGCCAGCGCCGCCGCGAAGCCCCTGGGCGCCGGCGCGGCGCGCGCGCGCTCCTCCAGCGCGGCCGGCGGCAGGGCCTTCCTGCGCGCCGCGACGTGGCGCCGCTTGTCGGCGCAGATGCGCGCGAGGGTGTCGCTCATCCGGCGGCGCCCCCGGCTGCACCCCCGGTGCCGCCCCGGTTGCTGACGGCGACGAGCCTGGCGAGCGCCGCCGCGGCCTTGCCGTCGTCGATGGCCTGGGCGGCGCGGGCCGCGCCTTCCTTCAGGCCTTCGGCGCGGCCGGCCACCGTCAGCGCGGCGGCGGCGTTCAGCACCACCACGTCGCGGGCCGGGCCGGGCGCGCCGTCGAGCACGGCGCGGACGATGGCGGCGTTGCGCGCGGCGTCGCCGCCCGCGAGGTCCTCGGGCGCGGCGCGCGGCAGGCCGGCGTCCTCCGGCGTGACTTCGAAGCCGCGGAGCGCGCCGCCTTCCAGCGCCACCACCGTCGACGGCCCCGTGGTGGTCAATTCGTCGATCCCGTCGGAGCCGTGGACGATCCAGGCGCGCTCGCTGCCCAGGTTGCGCAGGACCAGCGCCATGTCGCGCGCCCGCTTCGGGTCGAAGACGCCGACGAGCTGGCGCCGCGCGCCCGCCGGGTTGGCCAGCGGCCCCAGCAGGTTGAAGAGGGTGCGGGTGCCGAGCTCCCTGCGCGTCGGCGCGACGTGGCGCATGGCGCCGTGGTGGCGCGGGGCCATCAGGAAGCCGATTCCGGCCTCCCGCAGGGCGTCGCGGACCAGCGCCATGTCGGCGTCGACGTCGACGCCGAGGGCGGCGAGCAGATCGGCCGAGCCCGAGCGGGAGGAAAGGGCGCGGTTGCCGTGTTTGGCGACGGGCACGCCGCAGCCGGCGACCACAAGCGCCGCCGCGGTGGAGATGTTGAAGGTGCCCTTCCCGTCGCCGCCGGTGCCGCAGGTGTCGATCGCCCCTTCGGGGGCGTCGATGCGCAGCGCCCGCGCCCGCAGCGCCCGCGCCCCGCCGGTGATCTCGTCCACGGTCTCGCCGCGCACCCTGAGGGCCATGAGCAGGCCGCCCATCTGCGCGGGTGTCGCCGCGCCCGCCATCATCGCGTCGAAGGCGGCGTGCGCCTCGTCAACCGAGAGCGCCGCGCCGCCCGCGACGCGCCCGATCAACGCCTTGAAGTCCGCCGCCTCCACCATCGCGCCGCCTCTCCCCGCGCCGCCTCATCTTACGCGATCGGCGGCGGGGGTGCGCCCTGCGCCGGGCGGCCGGGCCCCGCGTCACGCGAACCGGGCCTCGCTCAACCGCCAGTAGGCATCGTCTTCCCACGACGCCCCGTTGTGTTCTTTCGCATAGTCGAAGGGAGTCTTGCCGTCTTCATCGCGCGCGCCTGGGTCCACGCCGGCTTCGAGAAGCGCCTCGACCACCTCGGAGTTGCCGTGCCTTGCCGCCGCCACCGCATGAAGCGGTGTCGCGTCGGCTCGAGTGCGCGCACCGGGGGCCGCGCCGGCTTCGAGCAACATCCTGGTCGCCTCGGAGTTGCCGAGAAGCGCCGCCGTATGAAGCGGCGTGGCGCCGGTTTGGGTGCGCGCGTCGAGGTCCGCGCCGGCTTCGATCAATGCCGCGACATTCGCCGCGAGAAAGCCCTCGCGCGCCGCCGTATGAAGCGGCGTGGCGCCGGTTTGGGTGCGCGCGTCGAGGTCCGCGCCAGCCTTGATCAACGCCTTGACCGCCGCGGAGTTGGCGCCGCTGCTCATTGTTATGCCGATTATGGCGGCGCCGCTCGCCGCCGCATGAAGCGGCGTTGTGCCGTTTTCATCGCGCGCGCCGGGATCCGCGCCAGCCTTGATCAACGCTGCGATCACTGCGAGGCTGCTGCCGCGCCCATACGTCACCACATGAAGCGGCGTTGAACCGTCTTCGTCACGCGCGGCAACGTCCGCACCGTTCAGCAACGCGGCCTTCGCCTGGGAAGCATTCCCGTGTTTCGCTGCATCGAACAGCCGGTCGATGTCGGACATCATGGACGGTTCCTCCCGGCTCGCGTTGCGGGAGCCCAGTATACGGCCCTGCGGCACCGGCACCCACGCGCATCGCGATCGGCGGACGGGCGCGGAGTTTTCGCGATATTCCCGAGCGGAACGCCATGGCGGCCGTGCTCTCCCATCGGCGGCTTCGCCTGTGGCTTCGCTTGTCCGCGCCCGGTCCCGGCGGCCGCTGGCGGGCGCCGCGCCGAACGGCGGGGAGAGGCGGTCGTCCGGTTCCGGGGTCGCGATCCACCCCCCTCCCGGCCTCCCCCCTGGCAGGGGGGAGGAGCATTAGGTGGCCTCCCCTCTGTGAGGGGGGAGGAGCGCAGGCGGCCTCCCCTGCCGGGGGGAGTATGAGCGGACCAAACGGCGGCGCCCGTGATCCCTCCCATGCGGAATGCCCGCCGCCGGGTGAGGCGCGCGGATGAGCGGGCCTTGACCGTGCCTTCCCGAAGCCGCACAGAGCCGCCATGCCATGCGACGATCATCGCACGCCGGGCGGCGCGGAGGCGGGCGGGGCGGTCTGGACCTGCCCGATGCATCCGCAGGAGGTCGCCGCCGGCCCCGCCGCCTGCGCCGTCTGCGGCATGGCGCTGGAGGCGCGGGATCCGGCCGCCGCCGCTTCCGTCGAGGATCCGGAACTCGCGGCCATGACCCGCCGCCTCCGGGTCGCGGTCGTCCTCGGCGCGCCGCTGCTGGCGGTCGCCATGCTGGAGCCGCTGCCCGGCGCGCCGCTCGCGGCCCTGGCTCCGCGCCCCCTCTGGCTCTGGCTCCAGTGCGCCCTGGCCACGCCGATCGTGCTGTGGGGCGGCTGGCCCTTCTTCCTGCGCGCCTGGCGGTCCGTGCGCAACCGCGCCCCCAACATGTTCACCCTGATCGGCCTGGGCACGGGAGCCGCCTGGCTCTACAGCGTCGCCGCCCTGGTCGCGCCCGGCCTGTTCCCCGCCGCCTTCCGCGCCGGCGGCGGCGTGCCGGTCTATTTCGAGGCGGCGGGGGTCATCGTGGCGCTCGTCCTGCTGGGGCAGGTGCTGGAGCTGCGCGGGCGCCGCCGCACCGGGCGCGCGCTCCGGGCCCTGCTGGCCATGGCGCCGGCGACCGCCCATGTCCTCACCCCCGACGGCGCGCGGGAGCGCCCGCTCGACGCGGTGCGGCCCGGCGACCGCCTGCTGGTGAAGCCCGGTGAGACGGTGCCGGTGGACGGCGTCGTCATCGAAGGCCGGAGCGCGGTGGACGAGGCGATGATGACGGGCGAGCCGGTGCCTGCGGAAAAGGCGCCGGGCGATGCGGTCACGGGCGGCACCGTGAACGGCGCCGGCGCCTTCGCCATGCGCGCCGAGCGGGTGGGCGCGGAGACGCTGCTGCGGCAGATCGTCCGGCTGGTGGGCGAGGCGCAGCGGAGCGCCGTCCCGATCCAGCGCCTGGCCGACGTCGTGTCGGGGCGGCTGGTGCCCGCCGTCGTCGCCGGCGCCGTGGTCACCGCGCTGGCCTGGGGCCTGTTCGGGCCTGCGCCGAGCTGGGCCTACGGGCTCGTCAACGCCGTCGCCGTGCTGATCATCGCCTGCCCCTGCGCGCTCGGCCTCGCGGCGCCGATGGCGGTCACCGTCGCGCTCGGCCGGGGCGCGCGGGCGGGCGTGCTGATCCGCCACGCCGCGGCCCTCGAGGCCCTCGCCCGCATCGACACGCTGGCCTTCGACAAGACGGGCACCCTGACGGAAGGCCGGCCGCGCCTGCGCGCGGTCCACGCCCTGCCGGGGTGGAGCGAGGAGGCTCTGCTCGCCCGGGCCGCCGCTCTCGAAGCCATGAGCGAACATCCCCTCGCCGCCGCGGTCGTCGAGGCCGCGGCCGCGCGCGGGCTGTCGATTCCGCCGGCGGCGGCCGTCGCCGTGCATCCCGGGCAGGGCCTGAGCGGGACGGTCGCCGGCCACGCCGTCGTCCTCGGCAACGAGGCGGCGCTGCGGGCGCTGGGAACCGACCCCGCGCCGCTCGCCGACCTGGCGCGGGCGGAGCGGGAGGCGGGAGCCACTTCCGTGCTGATCGCCGTGGACGGCGCGCCCGCAGGCATCGTCGCGCTGGCCGATCCGCTCAAGGCGGACGCGCCGGCGGCGCTCCGGACCTTACGCGGCGAGGGCCTCGCCGTCGCCCTGTTGACGGGCGACGACGCGCTGACGGCCCGCGCCGCGGCGGCGGCGCTCGGCATCGCGGAGGTGGAGGCCGGGCTTTCGCCGGCCGCCAAGGCCGCCGCGATCGAACGGTGGCGGGCGGAGGGCCGGATCGTCGCGATGGCGGGGGACGGCATCAACGACGCGCCGGCCCTCGCCGCCGCCCATGTGGGGATCGCCATGGGGACGGGCGCGGACGCGGCGATCGGCGCGGCCGACGTCACCCTCGTCAAGGGCGATCTCCGCGCCCTCCTGCGGGCGCGCGCCCTGGCGCGGGCGGCGCTCGCCACCATCCGCCAGAACCTGATCTTCGCCTTCCTCTACAACGGCCTGGGCGTGCCTGTCGCCGCCGGCGCGCTGTTCCTGCCCGCGGGCATCCTCCTCGACCCGATGATCGCCGCCGCGGCGATGAGCCTGAGCTCGGTCTCCGTCGTCGCCAACGCGCTCCGGCTCGCGCGGGTGCGGCTGTGACCGCCGCCGCCCGCGTCGACGGCGCTCGCGTCCGCGGCGCTCGCGTCCGCGCGACCTACCGGCGCATCGCGCCGTTCTACGACCTCCTGGACGCCCCCTTCGAGCGCGGCCGCTACGCCGCGCTGCGGGGAGTGCTCTTCGCCGGCCTCGGAGGGCGCCTGCTCGACGCCGGCGTCGGGACGGGCCGCAACATCCCCTTCTACCCGCCAGGCGCCCAGGCGGTCGGGATCGACCTCTCGCACCCCATGCTGGCGCGCGCCCGGAAGCGCCGCGTCGCGCTCGGGCGGAACCTGCCCCTCGCCGTGATGGACGTGACGCGCACGGGCTTCCCCGACGCCAGCTTCGATGCCGTGGTCGCGAGCTTCGTCTTCTGCGTCCTCGACGAGCGCCTCCAGCGCCCGGCCCTCGCGGAACTTGCGCGCATCCTCAAACCCGGCGGCACGCTGCGCCTGCTGGATTATTCCCTTTCCGCCCGTCCCTGGCGCCGCGTCGCCATGGCCCTCTGGGCGCCCTGGGTGCGCTGGGCCTACGGCGCCTCCTTCGCCCGCGCCCCCCGCCGCCACCTGGAGCCCGCCGGCTTCGAAATCGTGGAGGACAGGTTTCTGGTTGCCGACATCCTGCGCTACCTCTCCGCCCGCCGCCTCCCGCCGTAGCGCCGCACACCTGCGAACCGAGCAGCCACCGGGCCTTCAGCTGAAGAATTCCTGGAGACGGCACGCAGACCCGAATGTCCGGACCCGCCATTGCGCCTGTGGACTAAACGGGCGTCGCAGCCGGACGCCGCCCGGCGGCACCGCGAGGTTTCGAAGCCGGATGCCGGATTCCCGGATGGTTCGGTCGACCGTCCCGCCCCTCTTCCGGAGGCGTCCGGGCGAATCGGTTCTCGCGGTCGCATAGGCGCTTTCCGTGCGCTCCAGGATGCGCATCACGTCGTGTCGGCTCGGCAGCGAGCGACCGCCTCTGCGCCAAGGCGTGAGCACGGCGACGGGGGCGGGCTCCAGCATTCGTTCCCAGACTCCCGGTTCATCGGCATTCGCCGAGCCGTGGTGCGGCAGCTTGAACGCCGACGCCGTGCCGGATGGCTTCTCTTCGCTCCGCAGAATGCCGGCCCAACCCCGTTTTTCCAGGTCCGATCCGAGCAGCACCGCGACGTTCCCCACCGCGACCCACAGCACGACGGCGATTTCGTTGGGAGAAAGGGCCGGGATCCGCGTCTTGGTCTGGCCTGTGCCGGGTAGCAAGCGGGCGACGGAGCGCAGGAAGCTCTGGAAGACCGCGTCGTCTGGCGAGAGCGACCAGATTTCGCACGCGTCGCGGGCGAAGATACGGCGATTGGCGAGGGCGAACGTCGGCTTCGATGCTGCCTCCTTGAGGCGCGCGAACACGCTGTGGATTTCGCGAACGCCGGAGCCGGCCGCCGAAATGGGGCGGCCTTCCAAGGCGCTGACGACGGACAGGAACTCCTCGCGACGAAGCGCGCCGGCGCAACAGAAGGCGGCCTTATCGCAGGCTTCGACCAGCCGCGCCATGCCGCGGATGTGGTCGTCGTGCCAGTGGCTCGCCACGACCAAGGCGACGGCACGGGCTGGCTCGACGCCGATGCGTTCCAGGTAGCGCAGCGCTCCCGGCGCGCCGTCCGTATCGAGGCAGGAGTCGACGAGGACCCAGACGCCGCCGCCGACGTGAAGGACAATGCTCTCGCCGTAGCCGGGGCCGAGAAGCGTGAGCTCGAATTCGTCTTCTGGTGGCGGCGTTTCCGCGTCCGTCACGGATCGAACGATCGAACCATCTCCCGCGCCCATGCCGCGCCGGCCCGCAGGTCGGCCTCGGTCATCGTGGGAAGGTCGCGAAACACGATCTGGGACACGCGCTTCTTCGTGCCCGCCGGCGAACGCTCGTAGCCGATCACCCAGCGGAAAATGCTCCCCTCGCGCATCTTGCCGGCGTCGTCGTCCGAGAGCTCGGCAATAGGAATGACCGCCTCCTCCTCTTCGTGGTCCGCTCCGGCCGTCAGGTCGATCAGGCGCGCCACGAAGTCCGCCTCGCCGACCTCGACGACGTATCCTTCCCATTCCTGCAGGGCATGGAGCGTCGCGGTCGGTGTCCGGCGCGGCAGCGGCGGCAGGTTCACGATCCGGGTGAGGTCGGCGGCCTCCTGCCCGCGGGCACCGGAGGGCAACGGCGTACCCACGTTCGCGTCCGTATTGGACGCACCCGTTCCCAAGGCGCCGTTCGGCCTGTACTTCAACATGGAGCCGAGCCTCTCGGTTGCGTTCCGGGCGATATCCACCGCCGCCACTTCTCCTGCACGGGAATCGTCGTGCTCTCCCCACACACCGGTTTGCAACGCCGTCGTGGACCGATCCGACTGCAACATCGGCTAACTCTCCCGATCGTTCGCCAAGGACATGACGTGGTCGACAATGCCGTCGCTGCGCTCCCGGGACGTCTCGAAGACGTTCTCCAGAATCTCCATCAAGCGAGCGCCGACCTCAGGGCCACCGTCGACAACAGCATAGTGGTCATTGACCCTGACATACACTCCCAATCGTCTGTCGTCGATCCTGGTGGACGGCTCCACGGTGATGTTGATCTGGTCACCTGCCGACCTTCCTTCCGGTCTGACCTGCGACATCGTCAGCGATGTCATCCCGCCGTGCTCGCCACCCAACTCGAGGCGCTGCTCCCACGCGCCCCACGGTTCCACAGGCGCCAGCGTTCTCCCGATGCGGTCTCTTTCGGCTGGGTTCCGAACTCGGAAATGAACGCCGCGGTTGATTCCGAGTATCCTGAGAGGCGTATGGGGCAAGTGCTCGAACGTACGCAGGACGAGATCGCGCAAGCGAACGTGAGGGGCTTGCACGGTTTCGGCGAAAAAACGGTCGCCGCCGACCTCCAGGCGGAGCCAGTCGAACGTGAAGGCGGCCACCTGCGGGCAGACGATCTGCACGTCCGCGCCGTCCGTTGCGCCCTGCGGCAGGAGGCCGTGCAGCGCGAACCACGCGGGTGCGAAGATCGCTGGATTGAAATCGCCGAGCAGGACAATGCTTACGCCGTCGATCTCCGGCTCGATCCGCATGTCACGGGCTCCCTCCCCCGGTATCACCGATGCCGCCGGGCCGCGAGTGTCCACGGCCTCGCGCTCCTCTGCAACCCCGTTTGCGCCGAGCCGCTCCCGCACCCGTCACCCGGTGCCGATCTTCTCCAGCAGCTGTTGGCGCATGTCCTTGCCGTCGGCGTCCTTCTCCACCATGGCGAAGAGGCAGCGGCCGGCGCTGGTGCGTTCCCACAATGCGCCGATCGTGCGCTTTTCGCGCGTTTCGAGGCTGTCGGCCAAGTGGGCGCCCTTGTATTCGACGGCCAGCAGGCGGCCGTCCTCCAGCTGCGCCGCGAAGTCGGGGTAGAACCGGCCCGTGGCCGTGGGCAGGTGGAACGACTCCGGGTGGCGCGCGACGTTGCGGATCCAGTGGCGGAGGCCGGGCAGGCCGTCGAGCGCCTGGGCGCATTGGGTCTCCTCACCATCGGCGGCGCCGTCGAAGGCGGGCACCCGGTCGGGGCCGAGGAAGTGCCGGGTCGGCCGCCAGGGTCCGTGGTAGAGGGGCTCGCCCGCATACATGCCGTCGCGGAAGGCGAAGGCGTGTTTGAAGGACACCTCCGGCCGGGCCTCCGGCGCGATCAGGTGGCGCTGCCAGCACGCTTCCCGCTCCTTGCGGCGAATGCGGTCGATCGCGCCGCGCACCGCGCTCTTGAGCTGGGACTTGCCGCGCATGAGGGCGGGGAGGGACATCCTGCGTCGCCCGGTCAGGTCGGCGACGAGGCTCGTGAGCCACGCCAGCAGGTCGCCCTGGGCGACGTCCGGCGTGCGGACCTGGCGGTCGAGCCACAGCACCAGCGTCTCCTCCGTCCAGCCTTCCACCTCCGCGTCGAGGGGGAGCCGCGCCTCCGCACCGATCTGCGCGTAGGTCACGCTCCCGCCCTTGAGATCGATCTCGAAGCCGCGCGCCGTCTCGCGGATCGCGAACGAATCGTCCAGGCGGAACGAATGGCCGGCGAGCGACCAGTCGTGGTTCTCCATGAAAAGCTCGGTGTCGGCCAGTTGCAGTTCCCCCTGCACGACGGCCACGAGGGCCGGCAGGGCGAGGCGCTCCCCGCGCTCGGCGGGCGAGAAGCGGGGCGCCTCCGCCCGGCGGAACGCCGCCACGGCCGCCGTGAAGCCCGCGCGTTCCGTCGCCGGCAGCGCCTCGGCGATGGCCTTCTCCGCCGCGTCGTCCGGCCAGCCGGCGATCGTGACCTCCACCGCGCCGCCGTCCGCCGCCCGCGCCTCGGCGCCTTCGGGGAGCGCCTCCGCGAGGGCGGGAAGCTCCGCCTCCGGCGCGGCGACCGCGTGGCGGAACACGGGCGGCGGCCGCTCGCGCAGGGAGAGGAGATCGCCGTCCGCGGCCAGGTCTGTCTGCGCCCGTTCGATATGCGCCGCCGCCTCGCCCTCCTCGAAGCCCATGGTGACCAGCTTGTCCACCAGCGCCCGCGCCGCCGCGCCGAAGCTGGGTTCACAGACGAAGGCGTAGGCCTTGTTCAGGGCGGGGTCCGCGCGCCGTTCGGCGTAGGGCATCCGCAGCACCCGGCCGAGCAGCTGCTCCACGTCGGTGGCGCTGCCGATGTTCGAGACGGAGCAGAAGACGTAGGCGAAGGCGCAATCCCACCCCTCCTTCAGCGCCTCGACGGTGACGACGTGCTCGATGGGGCAGGCCGGGTCGAACAGGTCGATGCCGTCGAGCTCGCGCTGCACGCCGGTGGCGACGGCGATCTTCTCTTCCGGGACGCGCTCCGTCTCGATCAGGTGCTTCTTCAACGCCTGAACCGTCACCTCGCGGTTCTTCGGCTGCGCCTGGAACAGCGCCACCGGGCGGATGTAGCGGCGGTCGCCCTTCGCCGTCTCCGCCAGCTTGGCGCGGGCGGCGACGGCGGCGCTCACCGCGTTTTGCCAGATGTTGTGCTCGGCCAGCGCGATCGGCAGCTTGATCATCTCCGCGCGCTTCAGCTCCTGGGCCGAGGCGCTGTGCAGGATGTTGGATTTCAGGCGCGGCGTCGCCGTGAACTCGATGACCGCGCAGGGGTTCACCCGCGCCTGCATTTCCCGCGTCAGCCCGGTGACGGCGTTTTGCGCCTCGTCCACGATCATCAGCGGGCGGTGTAGGTGCAGCAGGTTGGCGAAGGAGTATTTCGCGCCGCCGCCTTCGTGCCGCTCCAGCCCCGGCGCGCCCGCGCTTGGCCCGCTGAAATGCGGCTCCATGTCCTCGTTGTGGGCATAGACGCGGCGGCCCTCGGTGCTCTTCACCCGCAGGGTCTGGATGGTGCCGACGACGATGCAGCAGGTGTCGCGCAGGTCCTGCGGGCGGATGCGGGTGAAGTCCGCGATGTCGAATACGCGCACCTGCCCGGCGAAGGCGTCGTCCAGGGCCCGCCGGTAGGGGTGGCGGGGGGTCTTCAGCGCCTCCGCCGTCTGCCGGCGGATGGTGTTGGTCGGCGCGAGCCAGAGGACGAGCGGATGCTCCTTTTCAATCCAGACGTCGCGGGCCACGGCGACGGCGTGCGCGGCGAGGATCGTCTTGCCGCCACCGGTGGGCAGGCGGAGGCAGGCATAGGGCGCGCCCGGCAGCCCTTCGAGCGGCGCGTAATCCCCGGCGTAGCGCCCGAGCCGCGCCGCCTGTTCCGGCTCCCGCACGATGCGTTCGTAGGCCGCCGCCGGCCCGGCGAGTCGCGCCTCTTCGAGGAAGCGCCGCAGCACCGCCAGCGTCTCTTCCTGGTAGGGTTTGAGTTCCACGGTTACCTCCGCGCCGCGACGTCGTAGGGGGTCTGCTTGAAGGCCAGTTCCTCCGCCTTCAGCGCGGCGCTCCCCAGCATGGTCCGCGCGGCGTAAACCGTGAGCGGCCCCGCGAAGCCTCCCGCCGCCGCGCGCACCTGGCCCAGCGTCTTCTTCGTCAACACGTTGCCGCCGCCGGCGGAGCGGTCGCCCAGGATGCCGTTGTAGAGCAGGGCGTAGCCCTGGCCCTCGTGCGCTCCGAGGAAGGGAGAAGGCTCCGCCGGGGCGCGCCAGGGCCGGCCGGTTTCGGCGAACCAGACGTGGGCGGCGAGGAGGGGGAAGGTGACGTCCGGGCAGATGCGCCCGTTCTCGTCGAAGGCGGGGGGACCCAAGCGATAGAAGCGGAAGCCGCCGCCGCCTTGCCAGCGGACGGCCTTGGAGATGCCGCCCTGTTCGCCTTCGATGACCTTGGCGAGGCGGGGGGCGCAATGTGTGACGGCGTGTTCGCCCATTTCGACGCCGATCCATCGGCGGTTCATCTTGTGTGCGACGGCGGCGGCGGTTCCGGAGCCGAGGAAGGAGTCGAGCACGAGATCGCCCGGGGCGGTGGCGATGTGGAGGATGCGCTGGATCAGGCGTTCGGGTTTGGGGGTATCGAAGCTGACTTCGCGACCGAAAAGAGTATTTGCTTCTCGTTTCGCTTCCCCGGTATGGCCGACTTCTTCGTGAGGCCACCATGACCAAGGGACAAGTCCTTCAACCTCGTTCAGGTATCGAATCACGCGCGGAACACCTTTCCCATCTTTCCCAAACCAGATTCGGCCATCGGCCAATAGGCGTTTGTATTCATCTTCAAGCGCTGCCCAGTGACGTCCGGGAGGGGGTTTGTGAACAGTTCCATTGAGCGCAACGATGGGATACATCATGTTTTCGCGGTATTCTGCTCCTGTAAAAGATACAGATTGCCAGGGTCCACGAGGATCATTGTTCGGATTCGAGTATGCGCGTCTAGTCCGATCGTCTAATTCGATTCTGTTGCGACACTCCTTGAACTTATCGGGATTGATCGAGTATATCAATATGTGTTCGTGTACGTCACCTATAGCGGAGTTGTTGTCGCGCGAGTATCTTTTCTGCCAAGCAAGATTCGCGACGAAACACTTCCTCCCGAAAATCTCATCCATGACGACCTTGAGATAATGCGCCTCGTGGTCGTCGATGGAAACCCAGATCGAACCGTCCTCCGCCAGCAGGTCGCGCAGCAGCTCCAGCCGCGGCAACATCATGGAGAGCCACGTCGCGTGCTCCAGATTGTCGTCGTAATGCGCAAACGCCGAGCGCGTGTTGTAGGGCGGATCGATATAGACGCACTTCACCCGCCCGGCGTAGAACGGCAGCAGCGCCTTCAGCGCCTCCAGGTTGTCCCCCTGGATCAGCATGTTCTCCGCCTCCGCCTCCCCGGCGGAAAGCCCCGGCGCTTCCTCCAGCAGCCGATAGGGCGCCCGCCCCGCCGCCCCGACGTCCTCCTCCCGCGTCAACCAGTGCAACGTCGGCATCGGTTATGCCCTTTCCCCCTCCGGGACACCGCGCATGGCCTCTTCATACTCGGCAATCCACCGCTCGGCCTCCTCCGCCGTGTAGGCCCTCGTCGTGACGCTGCTGTTCGGCGGTTCGTGGCTCGCCGGCTTGTCTATATGCGGTTGCAGTCTATGCAGCAACACCCCCGCTTCTTCACCGGGCATGCCCTTGACCGAGGAGTCCACGCACTCCCGGCTCAATCCGCCCGCAAACGTCGCACCCGACAGATCGTTCTCCCGACCGACCCCCGCACGGATGCGCGCTGCAAACGATGAATCATCGAGAATCTGGCAAGTAACTCCTTGCAGCTTCGCCGCGGAAAGGTTCGCTCCTTGTAACTGCGTCGCGAAAAGTTGTGCCCCTCTCATATCCGTCCCGGTAAGGTCCACCCCTTGCAGCTGCGCCATGGAAAGCTCCGCCTCTTGCAGCCGTGCCCCGATAAGCTCTGCTCCCAGCAGTCGCACTCTTAAAAGCTTCGCGCTTTGCAGCCACGTCCTAGAAAGGTCTGCTCCTTGCAGCTGCCCCGACAAAAGATCCGCTTCTTGCAGATGTGTCCGGGAAATAACCGCTCTTTGCAGGCGTGATCCGGTGAGAGTGGCTCCATTCAGCCAACTTCTCTGCAAATTGGCACGGCAGCCCTCGAAGACCGTGTGTTCCTGCACGAACAGTAGCGTCAACAGGCTTTGGACTTCTTCCGAAGGCTTCGACTTGTACTTCTCCCGATACTTGCCCTCCCCCGTCGTCCGGCGGATATGGGCGCAGAGGATGTCCAGCACCGTCTGGCGCAGGTCTTCGGTATCCTTCGCCAGATGGAAGAGCTCGTAAGCCCCGCCCATGCGCACCGAGTCCGAATCGTGCCCCAGATGCCCGATGGCGTTCTTCAGCCGCTCCTGCCGCCGCCCGTCTTCCGCCCCCTTGTTGGCCTCCGCCTGCGCCCGCGCCGCCCCGGCTTGCGCCTTCGCCGCATCCTCCAGCGCCACGGCGCGCCGGTTGGCGATCTCGGCCCCGATGGCGAGCAGCACGCCGCCCATGGCGATGCCGACGAATTCCAGGACCCGGAACTTCTCCCCCGCGCCGAAGAGCCAATAAGCCCATGCCGGTTCGCCGTAGGCCATGACGGCCAGGAAGAACGCGAACAACACGGCCAGCAGGCCGACGAGGCCTGCCCGAATGGGCCGCTCCCGCACCCACCCGAGCACGGGTTTCAACGCGCCGGCAAGAGCCTGCCGCAGATGCATGCCGGCGCTCCCGTTCCGCCGTGCCACGGTTCGCTCCCGCATCGCCTCGCCGAGGAAAGGATTATACCGACGGGCGCCGGTCCCGACCGTCGGTGCGCAGGCTTCCCCAGCGCTCTACGGAAGCAGTCTGACCAAGGCGATGACGACGCCGGACGCGGCGACGATCACTCCGGCGATGGTGCCGGTCTGTATCCACAGGAGACGATACATATCCGCCTTGGTGGCGCAATTCTCGATCTTGGCGTTGATGCTCTCGATCTCGGCCTTGGTGGCGCAATTCTCGATCTTGGCGTTGATGCTCTCGATCTCGGCCTTGGTGGCGAAGCGCTCCATCTTGGCCTCGACGTTCTCGATCTCGGCCTTGGTGGCGAAGCGCTCCATCTTGGCGTCGATGCTCTTGATCTCGGCCTTGGTGGCGCAATTCTCGATCTTGGCCTCGACGTTCTCGATCTTGACGTCGATGTTCTCAATCTTGCCCTCGAGGCGCGCGACGTCGGCCTTGAGATCGGTCCGAAGCCCGGCGATGGAGGTTTCCAGGTCGGCCTTGGTGGCGACGCCTTCCATGACCGCATCGCGCACGGCCTCGGCATGCGCCTCCGCCTGGGCGTCGTCGACGCCGACTTCCTTGAGCCTGCGCGCATAGGCCAGCGTGTCGAAGGCGAGCGCGTTTGCCATGCGGCGACGCTATCCCTTCATCGCACCGGCCGCAAGCCGGCGCGCGCCGGAAAAACTCTCGTCATTGCGAGGGCGGGCCGAAGAGGGCGGCGACGGCGGTGTCGTTGACCTCGATTTCGTGGTGGCCGTAGAGGGCGTTGCGATAGACCGTCGCCACGTCGTCGCTCCAGGCGCGGGCGAGCCGGGTGCGGAGCCGGGCGCGCTCCGCGTCCGCCTCGGCGCCGCGCGCCTCGCGCACGGCGGTGAGGACGGCCACGGCCCAGCCCTCCGGCGCCTCCGCGACGATAGGCGCCGCGTCCCCCTCCGCCTGCGCGAACAGCGCCCGCAGCAGCGCGAAGGAAACCTCCGGGTCGGCGCCGTTGCCGTCACGCGCGACGCCCTCCAGCCGGCTCACGGCGAGGCCCGCATCGCGGGCGGCGGCCTCCAGGCTCTCACCGGCCCGAACCCGCTCCGCCAGCGCCTCCGCCACCTTCTCCGCCGCCTGCGCCTCCGCCTGGGCCACGAGCGCCGCCCGCACCTCGCCCCGCACCTCCGCCAGCGGCCGCGGCGCCGGCGCGGTCACGCCGTCCACCCGCAGGATGGCGAAGCTGCCGTCGGCGAGCTCGGTCAGGGGCGATTCCGCGCCTTCCTCCGTTGCGAACAGCAGCGCGAAGATTTCCTCGCGCTCCGGCAAGTCGTCGAGGGCAGGCCCCCCCGCCCGGTCGAGGCCGGCGCGGTCGACAGCCGTCAAAGGCGTCGCCTGGGCGCCGACGGCCGCCGCGGCCCGCTCCAGCGAGGCGCCGCCGCCGAGCTCGTCCTCCAGGACGGTCGAGAGGCGGAACAACCCCTCGCCCGCGAGATCGAGCGCCATCTCGTCGTGCAGCGCCTGCCGCACCTCCTCGAAGCCCTGGCGCTGCGCCGGAGTCACCGATTCGACCTTGAAGAGATGCCAGCCGAACGGAGTCTCGACCGGCGCGCTGGCCTCGCCGGCGGAAAGCGCGAAGATCGCCTCCGTCGCCGCCTTCAGCGGCCCGCCGGGCTCGAATTCCGGGAGGGTCAACACGGTGGCGCCGCGGCCCGCGAGAGCGTCGGCCACGGCCTCGAACGGCCGGCCCTCCGCCAGCATCCGCGCGCCGTCCCGGATCAACGCCTCGTCGCCGGCGTTGATCTGGATGACGGCGCGCCGCTCCGGCAATTCGAACTCGTCGATCCGCGCCTCGTATTCGGCATACACGTCGTCGTCGCTGAGCTCGATCTCGGAAACCATGGCCTCGGCCGTGAGCCGCACGAGCACCCCGTCGCGCCGCTCCGGCGCCATGAAGGCCGCGCCGTTCTCTTCGTACCAGGCGGCGATTTCACCGTCGCCCGGCTCGGAAACGCCGGCCATGCCGATGCTCGCGACCGTCGCCACGACGGCGTCCCGCCGCTCCGCCCGGTAGCGGTGGAGGGCGCCGGCCAGGGCGTCCGGCACCGCGCGCTCGGCGCTCACGGTGTCCAGCAGCTGGGCGCGCAGCAGGTCCGCGCGGATCAGGTCCTCGTATTCGGCGCGGGTCATGTCGTTGCGTTCGAGCATGAGGTCGTAGAGCGTGGGGTCGAAGGCGCCGTCCTCGTTCATGAAGGCGTCGGCGTTCTCCAGCTCCCGCCGGACGCTGGAATCGGCGGCGCGCAGGCCGAGCGCGTTCGCCTCGGCGTCCAGCAGGTATTGGCGGACGAGCAGGCCGAGCACCTGGCTGGTGAGGCCGTTGCGATGGGCCTCCTCGCGCGTGAGATCGCGCCGGCCGGAGCGCTCCCGCTCCCGTTGCAGCGCGCGCTGGAACTGGCGGTCGAACAGCACTGTCGGCACCTCGACGCCGCCCACCGTGGCGATGGCGGAGCGGCTGCCGCCGGTGAACACGTCGTTGATGCCGAAGGCGCCGAAGCTCAACGCCAGAATGACGATGATGCCGCGGCTCGCCCACGACTTGGTGGCTTGGCGTATGGATCGGAGCATGGCGAAGCCCGTGTGCGGTAGAAGGCGCGCGACGCGGGGCGGATAATAGAAGCGCCCCTTCCACCCGGGCAACACGGAACGCCCGCGCAGCGGAAAGCCCCGCGGCGCAAACATGCGATGCATGGCCCGCGGCGCAGCTGGCCCGGGCGCGCCGGCCGTGCTAAACGTCGGCGCTCCGAGACGCGCCCCGCGAACGCCATGTCGTCCACGCCCCGGCCCCGGCGGCCGCTTCTGCTCGCCAACTGGAAGATGCACGGCCTGCGCGCGGACGGCCTCGCCCGCGCCCGGGCGCTGGCCGCGGACGCGGGCGACGGGGCCGATGCCTGCGACGTCGCCCTCTGCCCGCCGGCGACGCTGCTCGCCGCGGTCGGCGCCGTCCTCGCCGGCGGGCCGGTGGCGCTCGGCGGCCAGGATTGCCACGCCGCGGCCGAGGGCGCCCATACCGGGGACGTGAGCGCGCCGATGCTGGCCGACGCCGGTTGCGCCTACGTCGTCGTCGGCCATTCGGAACGCCGCGCCGGCCACGGCGAGCGCAACGAGACGGTCGCGCGCAAGGCGGCGGCCGCGCATGCGGCGGGCCTCGTCGCCGTGGTCTGCGTCGGCGAGAGCGCCCGCGAGAGGGACGAAGGGCGAGCGCTCGCCGCGATCGGCCGGCAGGTCCGGGAATCCCTGCCCGCCGGCGCGACGCCCGGCAACACGGCGGTCGCCTACGAGCCGGTCTGGGCCATCGGCAGCGGGCGCACGCCGGCGCCGGCGGACATCGCCGCCGCGCACGCGCGCGTTCGGGAAAGCTGGGACGCGCGATTTTCCGGGGGCGGCGCCGCGCTCCGCGTGCTATATGGCGGCTCCGTCAAGGCGCGGAACGTCGGCGCGATCATGGGCGTTCCGGGCGTGGACGGCCTGCTGGTCGGCGGCGCCAGCCTTTCGGTCGACGCATTCCGGTCGATCCGCCAGGCCTGTTCCCGCGCGCCTGCCGGGGGATGACCGAGGAACGCCCGTGGAAACGATCCTGCTCGTGATCCTGATCGTCATCGCCGTCGCGATGATCGGCATCGTGCTGCTGCAACGGAGCGAGGGCGGCGCGCTCGGCATCGGCGGCGGGCCGGGCGCGATGTTCTCGGCGCGGGGGACGGCCAACCTGCTCACCCGCACCACGGCCGTCCTGGGCGCGCTCTTCATGATCCTGAGCCTGGTGCTCGCGATCCTCTCCGGCGGCTGGAGCGAAGGCGATTCGGTGCTGGACGCAGCGGGCGAGGCGGAACCGGCGCCCGTCGCCGCCGACCCGCTCGAACTGCCGGGCGAAAGCGACTTCTCCGACGACCTCGAGCCTCTCGACCTCCCCGAGGACGACCGCCCGGTCGTCCCGCGCGCCGATTGAGGCGACGCGGCGGCCGATGGGCGCGGAAGGCGGCGGGCGCTCCGGCGCGCGTTCCGTCGAAACGGAGTTGAAGCTCGGCGGCGACGCAGCGGCGCTCGACCGGGGCTGGCGCGCGGCGGTGCCTGAGGGCGGTGCGGAGCGCACGGAACGCCTGCGCAGCACCTACTTCGATACCGGCGACTTCCGCCTGCGCCGGCGCGGCTTCACCCTGCGCATCCGCGCGGAGGGGGAGCGGCTGATTCAGACTTTGAAGGCGGAGGCCGCGCCGGGCAGCGGGGCGGCGCTCCGGCGGCGCGAATGGTCGCAGCCGGTCGAGAGCTTCACGCCGCGCCTTCCCGCCGCGACGGACCCGGCGGTGCGCGCCGCGATGCGCATGATCCGGCCCGCCGAACTGGCGCCGGCCTTCTCCGCCGACGTGCTGCGGCGGACGGCCACGATCCGCGTCGATGCGCCGGGCCGCGCCGGGGCGGTGGTCGAGGTCGCGCGCGACAGCGGCGAGATCGCGGCGGGCGGCAAACGCACGCCGGTTTCCGAACTGGAGCTCGAACTGCGCGAAGGCCCGCCGAGCGCGCTCTACGACCTCGCCATGGCGGTGCAGTCCCGCGCCCCGCTGCGCATCCAGACGGCGAGCAAGGCCAAGCGCGGATACGTCCTCGCCGCGGGGGAGGGCTATGCCGGGCACAAGGCGCGGGCGCCCGCGCTGGAGCCGGGGATTTCGGTGGACCGGGCCCTCGACGGAATCTTCCGCGCCTGCCTCGATCACTGCGTCGCGAACCAGGACGCGGTGCTCGCCGGGACGGACCCGGAAGGCGTGCACCAATTCCGCGTCGCGCTGCGCCGTCTCCGCTCCGCCTTCGCGGTCTTCGCGGCCGTCCTGCCGTCCGCGGAGGTGGCCCGGCTGGACCGCGAGGCGAAAGGCTTCCTCGACGCACTGGGGCCGGCGCGCGACTGGGACGTCTTCGTCGCCGAAACGCTCGCCTCCGTCCGCGCCGCCCGCCCGCGCGATTCGTCCCTGGAGGCGCTCGCCGCGGCCGCCGAAGCGGCGCGCCGCCGCGCCTATGAGCGGGCGGAGGCGTTGCACGCGCCGGGCTACACCACGTTCCTCCTCGCGCTCGGCCGCTGGATCGAAACCGCCGGGTGGCGCGACGGCGCGGGCGGGGCCGCGCTCGACCGGCCCCTGGCGCGCCTCGCGGGCGCCCTGCTCGACGAACGCCACGGCCGCGTCCTGAAACGCGGGCGCGGCCTGCAGCGGCAGTCGGACGAGCGGCGCCACCGGCTCCGCATCGCGCTCAAGAAGCTGCGTTACGCCAGCGACTTCTTCGCGACCCAGTTCCCCGGCGCGACGACCCGCCGCCACGTCAAGGCGGCGCGCCGGCTCCAGGACGATTTCGGCCGGCTGAACGACGCCGCCGTGGCCGAGCGACTCCTGGAGGGCCTCCTCCGCTCGCGCGCGGGCGGCGCCGGGGACGCGGCGCTCGCGCTGGGCGCCGGGCAGGTGGTCGGCTGGAACGCCGTCGCGCGATCGGGGAGCCTTGCCGCCATCGCTGGGAAGTGGCGCCGCTTCACGAAACTTCCGCCCTACTGGCGCGGCGGTGCTTGCGGAGGTTGACCGCGCCTGCGCGGCCGCCGGTCAGGCATCTTCCATGGTGAGGACGGCGGCGCCCAGCAGCCGCCCGCCGCGCAGCCGGTCCAGGGCGAGATTGGCGTCGGCAAGCGGCATCGGCTCGACGCTGATCGCGATGTCCGTTGCGGCGGCCAGCGCCAGGAACTCCACGCCGTCCCGCCGGGTCAGGTTGGCGACCGAGACGACGCGCCGTTCCCGCCACAGGAGCTCGTAGGGGAAGGACGGAACGTCGCTCATGTGGATGCCGGCGCAGACCGCCGCGCCGCCCGGCGCGAGCGCGCGCAGCGCCGACGGCACCAGCGCGCCGACGGGCGCGAAGATCAGCGCCGCGTCGAGCTCCGCCGGCGGCGCCGCGTCGGAATCGCCGGCCCAGACGGCGCCGAGGGTGCGGGCAAACCGCTTCGCCGCCTCGTCCCCCGGCCGCACGAAGGCGAAGACCTGCCGCCCCTGATGGCGCGCGACCTGGGCCACGATGTGGGCCGCCGCGCCGAAGCCGTAGAGGCCGATGCGTTCCGCTTCCCCCGCCATGCGGAGCGCCCGGTAGCCGATCAGCCCGGCGCAGAGCAGCGGCGCCGCCTCCGCGTCGCCGCGCCCGTCCGCCAGCGGCAGGCAGTAGCGCTGGTCGGCGACGCAATGGTCGGCGTAGCCGCCGTCGCGCGTGTAGCCGGTGAAGCGCGCGTCCGCGCACAGGTTCTCACGCCCGCTGCGGCAGAAGCGGCAGGCGCCGCAGGTCCAGCCGAGCCAGGGGATGCCGACGCGCTGGCCCACGCGCAGGCGCTCGACGCCGGCGCCGAGCGCCGCGACCCGGCCCACCGCCTCGTGCCCCGGCACCAGCGGCAGACGCGGCTCGGCGAGCTCGCCGTCCACCACGTGGAGATCGGTACGGCAGACCCCGCAGGCCGCCACCCGCACCAGCACTTCCCCCGGCCCGGGCGCGGGAACCGGCCGCTCCTCCAACGCGAGCGGGCGGCCGACGCCCCGAAACACCATCGCCCGCAGCGCCGCCCCGCTCATTCCCTACGGCGCGAACCAACGCGCATGATTGCGGCCGCACAGGAACTTCACGCGAATGCCGTTGTTCGCCAGAAGCTGGCGCGCCGCGAGCCAATCTTCGTCCACCGCGTTGACCACCGGGATGCCCTCACGCTTGGCCAGCGCGGCGAATTTCCGATCGTCGCGATCGAATCCGGCGTTGATGACCGGCTGCGGAAGATCGGCATACTCGCCGTTGGCTTGCATGGGGAGATCGACCCATTCGCACCGGCCCTGCTGGAGAGCGGCTTGATAGAACCGGTCGCCGACGCCGGGTTGTCCGCCTGGGTTCAGATGCCTCCGGTATTCCTTCTCGATCTCGCCGTCACGGTCGAGAACGACGCCCTCCCTCTCGTCGAGGATGCGCGTGAGGAAATCGACCGCGGCTGCGCGGCACGCCGGAGCGACGGGCCGCCCGCCGCTGCCGCGTCCGTTCGCCACCACCGGGACGTTGGTGTCGATGGTCCAGCGCGTCATTCGGCGGCGGTCTTCATGCGGGCAAGACGCGCGCGCTCGGCCTGCGCGGTCTCGCCGAAGGCGTCGCCCATGAAGTTGTCCGGCCAGTTGCGGACGTTGCCGAATACGTCGAGGTCGAGCGACTCGATCCTGGATGCGCCGCCCGTCGCACCGCAAAAGTAGAGTGCCACGTCGGCGGCATCGATCCGCTCCTCGGCGATGCGCCGCTGGAGGCGAAGGAGGAGGTGCTCCGAGTGGCTCTCGAAGACGACCTGCACCTTGCGATGGGTCGCCGCGTGGAGGATCGCGTCGGCGAGCCCCGCCTGCGCCAGCGGATGGAGGTGAATCTCCGGCTGTTCGAGAAGCACGGTCGAGCCTTCCGGAACGTAGTGGAGCAGCGTGACCGCCGGCAGCACCTGGGAGACTCCGAAGCCCACGTCGGTGAGCATGACCTCGGCCCCGCCGGCGTGCGTCTTCACGCGCGCTTGCCAGCGGTTCGACCCCGGCGCGATCTCCTCGACCCGGAAGTCGTGGACGAGTCTCAATTCGCGCAGCCAGTGCGCGACGATGTGGGGGAACGGCCGGCGGTGTTGCTTCCACCCAAGGTTCTGCATTTTGCCGGTGGCCTGCGCCGCGATGATGGCGTCGATGGTCCGCTCCCCCCTTGCGCCGACGTCGGTGGGACGCGAGCGGGCCCAGAGGTAATCGCGTTTCGGGTGCTCCCGCAGCGGACCGAGATAGTGGAGCTTGTCGAGCGCCGCTTCGAACGCCGCCTCGAGATCGAGCAGGAAGCCACTGTTCTGAAAATAGGTCCGCGCCTCGTCGGGAAAACGATAGGTCTTGACGGGGCCGGGTAGCTTCCACACCCGTTCACGGGTGCGGGTGAACGAGAAGTCTGGGCCCGGAACCTGGGCGGTGAGTTTGAATTCGGTAGGGCTGTCTTTCTCTCGCTCCAGCGCGAATCGGGCATAGCGGCCGCGGGCAGTGCTGGCGCGATACACGCGATACACCAGCACCCGGCTGCGGAACGCCTGTTCGTGGATATCGGCCTCCGCGCGCACGGCGAGCACTCTCGAAGAGGCAATCGTCCCGTCCCCTGGCGTAGCGACCTCGACATCGGATTCACTCTCGAAGTCGAGTCGGAAGCGGAGCGTCCGGTCTTCGTCATGGCCATGGATCACGTCCGCCGGGGTGCCGAGTTCGACGAACCGGCCGTTGAGATCCAGCGCGGCGGCGCGGTCGCTGGAGTCCTTGGTCTGCTTCAGGAGCAGCAGGAATTGCAGAAGGCTCGACTTGCCCGAGGAGTTCGCGCCGAACAGCCCCGTGATCCGGCCGAAGGCCAAGTCTGCCTCCGGCCAGCTTTTGAAGTTGCAGAGCTTCAGCCGCTTCAGCATGACCATCGCTCCGTCGCGCCCCGACAGCCCGGGCAGGATACCGGATTCGCGCCGGGGAACCGGCCGCCGTTCGTGGCCGCGCACCTCACCCCTCGGCGATCCACAGGAAGCCGAGGTCGTCCACGCGGAGGCGCTGGCCCGGGCAGACGAGGGTGGTGGAGGACGCCTCCTCGACGACGAGCGGCCCTTCGGCCTCGAAGCCGGGCGGCAGGAGGTCGCGGTCGTAGATCGCCGACTCGTGCCTGCCCTCCTCGCCGAAATCCACCGCGCGCGCGCCGCGCGCCGCCGCCGCGGGCGAACGCCCCTCCGCCGACCACGGCTCCAGCCTGGGCCGGACGACCTCCACCGTGGCGGTCAACCGGAAGGTCACGAGTTCGACCGGCGTGTCGGCAAGGCGGAAGGTATAGGCGCGCGCATGGGCGGCGTGGAAGGAGTCGAGGAGCGAGTCCCGCGTCGCCCGCGCCGGGTCCACCGCGACGGTCACCGCATGCTCCTGGCCGAGATAGCGCATGTCGACGTGGCAGGCGGCGGACAGCGCGCCGCCGTGGCCGTCCGCCGCGAAGTAGCGCCCGGCTTCCTCCCGCAGTTCGGCGAAGAGCGCGCGCGCCGCCTCCATCTCCAGCGTCTCGGCGCGCATGAGCACGGTGCGCGTGAGGTCCCGGCGGGGCGCCGTCGCGAGCATCCCCCAGGCGGAGAAAAGGCCGGGATGGCGCGGCACCACGATCTCCTTCACGCCGAGCTCGCGCCCCAGCGCCGGGCCGTGCATCGCGCCGCCGCCGCCGCCGACCATCAGGGCGAAATCGCGCGGGTCGTGGCCGCGCTGGATCGAGACCAGCTTGAGGGCGTTGATCATGTTGGCGTCGACCAGCCGGATCACGGCGACCGCCGCCTCGTCGACGCCGCAGCCGAGGCCGCGGGCGATCTTGTCCATGGCCGCCCGCGCCCGCCCGGCGTCGAGGGCGAATTGGCCGCCCGCGAAGTTCGCGGGGTTCAGCACGCCGGCGATCAGCTTCGCGTCGGTGACGGTCGGCTCGGCTCCGCCGCGCCCGTAACAGGCGGGGCCCGGGTCCGCGCCGGCGCTGCGCGGGCCCACGCGGAGCGCGCCGGCGGCGTCGAACCAGGCGATCGAGCCGCCGCCCGCGCCGATCTCGACGATGTCCACCACCGGGACGCGCACCGGGTAGCCGTAGCGCAGCCGCGTCGCCTCCAGCCGGTAGTCGGTGGTGACCTTGGGCGCGCCGCCCTCGATGGTGGAGCACTTGGCGGTCGTGCCGCCGATGTCGAGATAGATCACGTCCGGCTCGCCGCAGAGCCGGCCGATCAGGGCGGCGCCGTTGACGCCGGCGGCGGGGCCCGATTCGAGCAGGGTGATCGGATGCGCCTTGGCCCAGGCGAAGCTCGTGGTCCCGCCGTTCGACTGCATCGCCATGCAGGGGCAGTCGAGGCCGAGAGCGCGAAGCCCGGCCTCCAGCGTGCCGAAATAACGCTCCACGATGGGCTGGACGTAGGCGTTGAGCACGGCGGTGTTGGCGCGCTCGTACTCGCGCCATTCCCGCGTGATCGCGTGCGAGGCGGTGAGGCCGACCCCGGGCAGGCGCGCACGAAGCCAAGCTTCGCATTCGGCCTCGTGCGCGGGACGGGCGTAGGAGTGGAGGAACTGGATCGCGATCGCCTCCACGCCCTCGGCCCGGCAGACCTCGACCACGCGCTCCAGGTCCTCGAAATGAAGCTTCACGCGGACGCGGCCCTCGGCGTCGACCCGCTCGCGCACCTCGAAGCGGAGCCGCCTGGGCACGAACGGCGTCTCCTTGCGGTAGCGCAGGTTGTAGAGATCGGGGCGGTTGCCGCGCGCGATCTCCAGCACGTCCCGGAAGCCCTCGGTGGTGACCAGCGCCGTCTTGACGCCCTTCCGCTCGGTGACCGCGTTGATCACCGTCGTCCCGCCGTGCACGAAGGAGGTGACCGCCGCGGCGTCGAGGCGCGCCTGCCGGATCGAGTCCAGCACGCCCCGCGTGAGATCGCGCGGCGTGCTCAGCGCCTTGGCGACGGTGAGCGCCCCTGTCGACTCGTCGAGATGCACCAGATCGGTGAAGGTCCCGCCGATGTCGGTCGCGAGCCGTCCCACCTGCGTCTCCGCGCGGATTGCCGGCGGCGATTATTCACGGCGGCCGGTGCCGGTCAAACGCGGCGCGCGTTGCCGGTCGGCGCGGCGCCATGTAGGAGGAGCCGAAAATCGGGGGACGGGGATGGATCGATTCGACCTCGCGCGCCGCCTGTTCGCGGAATGGCTGGGGACCCTGTTTCTGCTGGCCGTCGTCGTCGGCTCCGGGATCATGGGCGAGCGGCTCGCCGGCGGGAACGTCGCCCTCGCGCTGCTCGGCAACACCCTGCCCACCGGCGCCATCCTGGTCGTGCTGATCCTGGTGCTGGGCCCCGTTTCGGGCGCGCATTTCAACCCCGCCGTCACGCTCTGCTTCGTCCTGCGCCGCGAGATCGGGGCGCGCGACGCCGGCCTCTACCTCGTGGCGCAGCTGTGCGGCGGCGTCTGCGGGGTGCTGCTCGCCCACGGCATGTTCGCGGAGCCTCTCGTCGCGGCCGGGGCGACCGCGCGCACCGGCTTCCCGCAATGGCTCGGCGAATTCACCGCGACCTTCGGCCTGGTCGCGACGATCCTGGGGTGCCTGCGCTTCCGCCCGCAGGCCGTGCCCTGGGGAGTCGGGCTCTTCATCACCGCCGGCTACTGGTTCACGTCCTCCACGTCCTTCGCCAATCCGGCGGTGACGGTCGCCCGTGCGCTCACCGACACGTTCTCCGGCATCCAGCCCGCGCACATGCCGGCCTTCGTCATCGCCCAGCTCGTGGGCGCGACGGCGGCGACGCTGATACTCGGCTGGCTCCTCGGCAGGCGGCCCGCGCCTGAAAAGGGCGCGCCTAAGGGGTGAGGGTGACCTCCACGCGCCCGAACGCCGCGAAGTCCGCTTCCACCCGCTGGCCGGGCGCGACCGTCGCCGGCGTGACGCAGGTGCCGGTGGTGACGATCTCGCCCGCCGCCAGCGCGCCCCCGTGGCGCACCCGGTCGTTGGCGAGCCACGCCAGGGCGATGCGCGGATCGCCCAGCACGTTGGCGCCGCTGCCCTGGGCGACCGTCGCGCCGTCGATCGAAAGGCGCACCGGATGGGCGGCCAGGTCGGCCGCGCGCCAGTCCGGCGGCGCCTCCGGCCCGAGCACGAAATATTCCGTGCAGGCGTTGTCGGCGATCAACTGGGCCGCGCCGACGGCGGTGAAATCGCGGAACCGCGAATCCGGAAGCTCGATCGCGACATGGAGCGCCGAGACCGCCTCCATGACCTCCGCCACCGCGTAGTCGGCGCCCCGCCCCGGCAGATCGGCGCCCATGCGGAAGGCGAACTCCGCCTCGGCGACCGCCATGTGAAGATGCCCCGCCGGAAGGACGGCGCCGCTCCGGTGCAGCTTGCTCTCCAGCAGGCGCCCGGCGAGGGGGCCGTCCACGCCGATGTGCTTCTGGCCCGCCGCGCTGGTCGCCGCGATCTTCCAGCCGACCGGCCGGGCGCCGAGCAGCCGCGCCAGCGCCGCTTGCGCCGCGTACCCTTCTGCGCTCGTGCGCGGCCGGCATGCCTCCGGGATCGCGTCGAGCGGAGCGTGGCCGCGCCAAGCGTCCCGGATCGCGCGCGCCGCCGCCTCGCTCCGCGCCGTCTTCATCGCCCGATTGTGCCGCAACCGCCGACGAACCGCCACCGCCGCGCCCTCTTTCCGTTTCCTGCTTGCCCATGAAAGCCGTCCGGGAGATGGCCTCCAGGCGGGTTCCGTTTTCGGCGCGGGGGTTCGGCCGGGCGGGCGTCAGTGCGATGCGTTGGGGGTGAACAGGCGTTCGCCGTCGATGGTGACCGAGCCGATCGCCGTCTGGCCAGCGGACGAGAGGAGCCAGCCTACGAAGCGGCGTGCGGCCTCGGCACGCACATGCGGATGCATGGCCGGGTTCACGGCGATCACGCCGTACTGGTTGCGCAGGCGCGGGTCGCCCGCGAGCAGCAGGCGCAGATCGAGCGCTTCCCGCTGCTTCAGCCAGGTGGCGCGGTCGGTGAGGGTGTAGGCCGCCATCATCGACGCCGTGTTCAGGGTCGCGCCCATGCCCTGCCCCGCTTCGCGGTACCAGGTTCCGGAGGCGGCGGCGGCGTTTCTTCCCGCGGCCTCCCACAGCGTGCGTTCGCGCTCGTGCGTGCCGCTGTCGTCGCCGCGGGAAAGGAACGGCGCCTCCCGGTCGGCGATGGCGCGGAGCGCCGCGGCCGCGTCGCTCATGCCGGCGATCCCCGCCGGATCGTCCGCGGGGCCCACGAGGACGAAGTCGTTGTACATCAGGTCGAAGCGCGCCGTGCCGTGGCCTTCGGCGACGAACGCCTCCTCGGAGGCCCGATGGTGCACCAGCAGCACGTCCGCATCGCCGTTGCGAGCCAGCCGGATCGCCTGCCCGGTGCCGACCGCGACCACGCGCACCGCGATTCCCGTCTCCGCCTCGAAGAGCGGCAGGATGTGGTCGAACAGGCCGGAATTGCGGGTCGAGGTGGTGGAGGCGAGGACGATGAACCCGCCGCCCGCCGCGTCTGCCGCGCCCGCGGCGAGGGCCAGCGCGAAGGCGAGGCCGCAGGCGACGGAGCGGCGGGAGAGCGGGTTGCGCACGGCCACGGCGCTTCCTACGGCGGGGTCAACGCGCGGCGCTCCCACCACAGGAGCTCGCCGCGCAGGAAGGCCCGGGCCAGCGGGTCCGCCGGCCCGGCGAAGAACGCGCCGGCGGCGGCGCGCTCGAGCAGGCGCCCGCGATGCAGGAACATCACCTCGTCGGCGAGGCGGCGCGCTTGGCCGAGATCGTGGGTGGTCATGACGATCTTGGTGCCTTCGTCCGCCATCGTCACGATCGTCTCCTCTATCACATGGGTCGCCGCCGGATCGAGATTGGCGGTCGGCTCGTCGAGGAAGAGCACCTGCGGCCGCAAGGCCCAGGATCGCGCCAGCGCCAGCCGCTGCTGCTCGCCGAAGGAGAGCACGCGGGCCGGCGTCCTGGCGAAGGCGCCGAGGCCGCTCCGTTCGAGCGCCTCCGCGATCCGCCGCCGCCGCAGCGGGCGGGCGATGCCGCGCAAGGAGAGGGCGAAATCGATGTTGGCGGCGACCGAGCGGCGCAGCATGACCGGGCGTTGCATCACCATCGCCTGGAAGCGCCGCGGGTCGCGGCCGTGCGCGCCCCGCCACAGCACCTCGCCTGCGCTGGGCTGGATGAGGCCGTGGCAGAGGCGGAGGAGCAGGCTCTTGCCCGCCCCGTTGGGCCCGAGGACGATGGTCTTCGGCCCGCCGTCGAGGCGCGCGGAGACCGCCTTCAGCAGCCGCTGGCGTCCGCCGTCGACGCTCGCGCCGCGCAGCTCGAGGGGCAGGATCGTGGGTTGTTCGACGGTCACGGCCGCTCCCGCGCCAGGGTGCCGCGCAACAGGGAGGCGACGGCGCTCACGGCGATCGAGAGGGTCACGAGGACGAGGCCCAGCCCCAGGGCGAGGGCCAGATCGCCCTTCGAGACCTCCAGGGCGATGGCCGTCGTCATGACCCGGGTCACGTGGTCGATGTTGCCGCCGACGATCATCACCGCGCCGACCTCGGCGATGGCCCGGCCGAAGCCGGCGAGCACGGCGGTGAGCAGGCTGTAGCGCCCGTCCCAGAGCAGCGCCGTGAGCGCGCGGCGCGGGGTGGCGCCGAGCGAGCGGAGCTGCTCCTCGTATTCGCGCCACAGGTCTGCGATCGTCTGCCGCGCGAGCGCCGCGACGATGGGCGCCACCAGCAGCACCTGGGCGACGACCATCGCGGTCGGCGTGAACAGGAGCCCGAGGACGCCGAACGGCCCCGCCCGCGAGAGCAGCAGATAGACGACGAGGCCGACGACGACCGGCGGCAGCCCCATCAGGGCGTTGAGCAGGACGACCAGCGCACCGCGCCCGGGGAAGCGGAACAACGCCGCCGCTGCGCCCAGGGGCAGGCCGACGAGGCTCGCCACGGCGACGGCGCCGACGCTCACCTGCAACGACAGGCGGACGATCTCGCCCAGGTCGCGATCGAGATGGTACACGAGGGCGAAGGCCGCCGCGAAGGCATCCCCGATATCGGTCATGGCTGCGCTATATGCGCCAAGCCCCGCCTTCGCGAAAGTGGCGGGAGATGCACCGGCGAACGCACATTGCGTGCGCGACGCGGCACGCGCGCCTCATGGAGCGGAGGCTATCCCCCGCCCCGTTGGAAGGAGCGTTCGAGCCGTGCGAGGTGCCGTGCGGGGTCGGCGTAGCCGGTATAACGGAACCGCACCGCGGTCACCGGGAGCGCAAGCACGCCGATGCGCCGTTCGGACTCCGGCGCGAGTGTGATTTCGAGCGTGCGGTCGCCTTCGTCCAAGGTAACGGCGCCGCCGCGCACGGCGAGTTCCCGCCCCCCGAGCGCCCGGCGCAGGAGGCGCAGGAAATCGCGATGGGTGATCGCCATCTCCTTCTCGAAGACGACCGGCTCCGACGCCATGCCGGGCGGCGCGGGTCGCTCGCCCCGGCGCGGGCTAACCGCCGGCCACGGGAGGCCAGACGGCGAGGGTGTCGTTCTCCCGCAGCGCGTGGCCGCCGCGCGCGCTCGGCTCGACGTAGAGGCCGTTCACCAGCACGATGGAGCAGTACTGGCGCGGCAGGTTGAAGCGCGCGAAGACGGCTTCCGGCGTCGTGCCTTCGGGCAGGTCGAGTTCGATCCGGTTGTCCACCGCTCCGGCGGGCAGGTAGTCGCTCAGCAAGGCGTAGAGCTTGACGGTCACCTTCATGGCGCGGCCGCCGGCGTCGCTCACGCCTGGCTGTGGGCGACGTAGGCCTCCATCACGCGGTGCGGGTTTTCCAGCAGCCTGGTCTTCCAGTCGGCCAGCGCCGTCCTGGCCTGGATCAGCCCGCGGATCACGCCCACATGGTCCGTCAGGCCGATGCCGAGCGCGCCGACCAGACGGTCGCCGTCGAATTCGAGCCGGAGATACTTGAAGGCGTCCTCATCCACCGCCACGCCCCTTTCGCCGCCGTCCACCCCCTCCCAGCTGCCGAAGGAGCTCGAAACGAGGCCGACCGTGGCGAGCACGTTCATGTTGAGGCTGCCCTTGTAGCGAGCGCGCTTGCCCAGCATGTTGAGCGCCGCCACCCGGCCGTGCTCGGTGGCGGTCGGCTGGATGGCGTGCACCGAGTAGCCGCCGGTCGAGAAATCGAGGCCCTGGGCCACGTCGCCCGCGGCGAAGACGTTGGCCACGTTGGAGCGCATATGCGCGTCCACGAGCACGCCGTGGTCGGTCTCGACTCCGCTGCCTTCGAGGAAGCCCGTGTTGGGCGCGACGCCCACGGCCAGGACGACGAGATGGGCGTCGAGTCTCTCGCCACCGTCGAGCACGACCGCCTTGTCGCCCGCGCCGGTCCCGCCTTCGGCGAATTCGATGCGGGCGACCCGCGTCGAGGTGAGCACCCGGATGTTCCTGGCCTCGCACCAGCGCCGCAACATGCCGCCGGCGGTCGCGTCCATCATGCGCGAGACCATGCGGTCTTCCATCTCCACCACGGTGAGCCTGCCGCAACGCTTGGCGAGGGCCTCCATGATGATGCAGCCAATGAAACCGGCGCCGATCAGCACGACGTTCGACTCGCCCGTGGCGCGTTCCTCGATCGCGCGGCAGTCCGCCAGCGTCCAGCAGTTGTGAACGCCCGGCGAGTCGAGGCCGGGGATCGGCGGCTTCAGCGGCGCCGCGCCGGTGGCGATCAGGAGGCGGTCGTAGGCGACCTTCTCGCCGCCCTCCAGGGCCAGCATGCCGTCCGCCGCGGCGACGGATTCGGCCCTGCCCTGCCGGTAGCGGATGCCGAGGCGGTCGTAATGGCCCTCCGCCTTGCGAAGGTGGGTGCCGCCCGCCCCGATCGAGCCGTCGAGGACGTAAGGGATCGCCATCCGCGAATAGGGCGGCTCCGGCTCGTCGCCGATCAGGAGGATCTGCGCGGACCGGTCTCCCTTGCGCAAGGTCTCGGCCGCGATCACGCCGGCCGGCCCGGCGCCAACGATCACGTGCTGCATGGCGGCTCCCGCTCGGTTCTCCGCCCCGCCCCACCCGGAGCGGCGCGGAGGCGGGGCGGCCCGGCCTAAAGCGCGAGCCGCTCCATGGTCTGGTTGCTCGGCACGCCGTCGTCGGTCCAACCGCGCACCTCGTAATATTCCGGCAGCATCTTGTCGAGGCCGTTGGTCAGGCCCTCGGCGGGGCCGGTCTTCGCGGCGTCCTTCAGGAGGCGCGCCGGCAGGGTGTCGTCCTTGCCGGTGAAGCCGGCGGCCAGATTGTATTGCCGTTCGAGGTTCCAGACGCGCTCGCCGACTTCGAGGAGACGCTCCGTCGTCCACTCGCCCTCGCAGGCCGCGTCGATCTGCGGCGCGATGTCGTCGAGCGACCAGGCGAAGGTGGTGAACACGCAGAGGCCCGAGGAATCGACCGCCGAGGTGGCGTCCTGGAACGCCTTGACCAAGCCGGCCTTGCCCTCGGTCACATGCGGGTCCGTCTTCTCCGGCACGCCCAGGATTTCGGAGGAGACGGTGTAGGCCCGCAGGTGGCAGGCCCCCCGGTTGGCCGTGGCGTAGGCGAGGCCCATGCCCTGGATGCCGCGCGAATCATAGGCCGGGAATTCCTGCCCCTTGACCGACATCGAGAGCTCGGGCTTTCCGTATTTCTCGCACAACCGCTTGGAGCCCAGGCCGACCTCGGCGCCGAAGCCCTCGCCCTTGCCCGTCAGCTCCGCGAGCGCCGTCAGCGCCTTGGCGGAGCCGAAGCGGGCCTCGATGCCGCCGGTTTCCTTGTCGCCGATGACGCCTTCCTCGTAGAGCTCCATCGCCGCGCCGACGGTGGCGCCGAAGGAGATCGGGTCGAGGCCTTGCTCGTTGCAGACGAAATTGGCGAAGGTGAGCGCGTCGAGATCGTCCACGCCGGTGGCCGCGCCGAGCGCCCAGGCGGCTTCGTATTCGAGGCCGCCGGAGGCGATCTGGTATTGCGGGCGCTCGGCCACCGTGTAGTGGCTGCGCTCGACCGTCGAGATGCGCCCGCAGCCGATGGTGCAGCCGAAGCAGGCGGCGTTGGTCACGAGGTTCGGCTTGCCGTCCTTGCGCGGCTCCGCCATCGCCTCCGCCGAGATGTTCTTGGCGCCGTCGAACTGCACGTCGCGGTGGTTGTGCGTCGGCAGGGCGCCGACCTCGTTGATCACGTTCATCAGCACCTGCGTGCCGAAGGTCGGCAGGCCCTGGCCGGTGACGGCGTTCTCCGCGAGCACCTTCTTGCCTTCGGCGGTGGCCTGCATGAAGCGCCCGAGATCGTCCACGGCAACCCCGAGCGTGCCGCGGATGGCCACCGCCTTGAGGTTCTTCGACCCCATCACCGTGCCCACGCCGGAACGCCCGGCGGCGCGGTGCATGTCGTTGACGATGCAGGCGTATTTGACGCCCTGCTCGCCGGCGACGCCGATCGAGGCGACGCGGATCAACGGGTCCTGGTGCTTGGCCTTGATCCCCTCTTCGGTGTCCCAGACGGACTTGCCCCAGAAGTCGTCGGCGGGGAGCAGGCGCGCGTTGTCGTTCTCGACGAGGAGATAGACGGGCTTCGGCGCCCGGCCCTCGAAGACGATCATGTCGTAGCCGGCGTTCTTCATCTCGTTGCCGAAGAAGCCGCCGGAGTTGGAGCAGGCGATGGCGCCGGTGAGCGCCCCCTTGGTCACCACCGAATAGCGCCCGGCCGTCGAGGCGCAGGTGCCGGTCAGCGGGCCGGTGGCCATGATCAGCTTGTTCTCCGGCGCCAGCGGATCGACCTTCGGGTCGGTCTCCTCGACCAGGTACTTGGTGGCGAGCCCCCGCTGGCCCAGATATTTCCGCGCCCACTCCATGTTCAGCGGCTCGTTCTTGCAGGTGCCTTCCGTCAGGTTCACCCGCAGCAGATTTCTCGCCCATGCCATGATCGAGTCCTCCCTATGCCTCGGCCTGCGCGCCGGCGTCGGTCTTGGCGGCCCACTGGCGCATCCTGTCGAGGCCCGTCCAGTTGGCGTCGACGTAGGTGATCGCCTGGGTGGGGCACGCCTTGGCGCACTCCGGGTCGCCGCCGCAGAGATCGCACTTGATCACCTTGCCGGTCGAGGCGTTGTAGTTCACCGTCCCGAAGGGGCAGGCGATGGTGCAGACCTTGCAGCCGACGCAGAGCGAATCGGAGACCACCTTGGCTCCGGTTTCGGCGTCCAGCGTGATCGCGTCGACCGGGCAGGCCTGCATGCACCACGCTTCGTCGCACTGGGTGCAGGTATAGGGCACCATGCGCCCCTGGTCGTGGAAGTTGAAGACCTTGATGCGGGACTTGGCCGGGTTGAACACGCCCTCGTTCTCGTAAGAGCAGGCCAGCTCGCATTGCAGGCACCCGGTGCACTTGCCCGGATCGATATGGAGTGATTTCAGCACGATCGTCACCTCCTGCCGCGCCAGACGCAGGCGCTCCCCGTCACTCTACACCACTCGGCGCCCGCCATGCACGGGTCGGCGAACCCGCCGGGCGTTTCCCTTCGTCTCCTCACGATTCGCCGCGGCCCGCCATCGCCTCGGCGCCCGCGGCGATGGCCTCCACGATGTTGTGGTAGCCCGTGCACCGGCAGAAATTGCCTTCCAGCCCGGCGCGGATATCCCCTTCGCTCGGGCGTGGGTTGCGCGCCACCAGCTCCAGCGCGCACATGACCATGCCGGGCGTGCAGAAGCCGCATTGCAGCGCGTGATGCTCCTTGAACGCCGCCTGCATCGGATGCAGCGTGCCGTCCTCCCGGGCCACGCCTTCGATGGTGCGCACATCGGCGCCGTCCGCCTGGACGGCCAGCATCGTGCAGGACTTCACGCATGCGCCGTCCACATGCACGTTGCAGGCGCCGCACTGGCTGGTGTCGCAGCCGACATGGGTCCCGGTGAGGCCCAGGTCGTAGCGCAGGAACTCGACCAGCAGGGTGCGGGTCGACACCTCGCGGGCAACCTTCTCGCCGTTGACCGTCATCGCGAGCGAAGCCGAGGGCACGTTTCCCTCCTGTGGCACCGGCGGCGGGGCCCCGCCGCCGCGCGCAGCATACCCGCCGGAGGCCGGCGCGACAAAGCGTTTGTGGAGGCGCCCGCGCCCGCCGCGGCGACCGCGGGCCTTGACTCGCCGGGCGCGGGCCGCATCGTGCGGGCGGAGGCAGCGGGAGAGGGGACGGCCGTGACCCAGGACGCGACGCGGGGCGCCGCCGGCGATCCGGTGGAAGAGGCGCGCGCGGCGCTCGAGCGGGACGGCGTCCAGCACGTCCGTTTCGAGCTGCCGGACATGCACGGCTCGGCGCGCTCGAAACAGGTGCCGGTGGAACGCTTCGCCGAGACCGCGCGCGCGGGCTTGAGCATGTATGCCGGCATCGTCGCCTTCGATACGGCGTCCAACGTGATCCCGGGTTCGCGCTACAACGAGGAAGTCAAATACAAGGACCAGACGCTGCGGCCCGACCTTTCGACGCTGGCGCCGGTGCCGTGGCTCGACCGGACGGCGAAGGTCATCTGCGACACCGAATGGGAGGACGGCGCGCCGCTCGGCGCCGCCCCGCGCCATGTCGCGCGCGGCCTGCTCGACAAGGCGGCGGCGCTCGGTTTCGGCATCGAGAGCGCCCACGAATACGAATTCTACGTGCTCGACCGGGAGACCCACCAGCCGCTCTTCGGCGGCGTCCACATCTTCAACAACCTGCGCAACGAGCAGATCCCGGCGATCCGCGCGGTCGTCGACGGCCTGCGCGCGGCGGGCATCCCCATCCTCACGGCGAACGCCGAATACGCGCCGTCCCAGTTCGAGCTGGTCTATGGCCATGTGGGCGGGATCACCGGAATCGACAACGGCTTCACCTTCAAGAACGCGGTCAAGGAGATCGTCCAGCACGCCGGCCACGTCGCCACCTTCATGGCCAAGCCGGCGGCGGGGATGGCGGGTTCCGGCTGCCACTACCACGTCAGCCTGATCGACGGGGAGAGCGGGCGGAACGCCTTCTACGACCCGGACGATGCGCAGGCGCTGACGCCCACGCTCCGGCATTTCGTGCAGGGCATCATCGACCACGGCGCCGCCTGCATGGCGCTCTTCAACCCGACGCCGAATTGCTACCGCCGCCTCAAGCCCCACACCTTCGCGCCCTCCAACCTCAGTTGGGGCGCGGAGGACCGGAGCGCGATGGTGCGGATCAAGCAGCCGGGAAAGCCGGGGATGCACGTGGAGATGCGCGCCGCCTCGGCCATCAGCAACCCCTATCTCTGCGCCGCCGGCACCCTCGCCTGCGGGCTCCTGGGCCTAGCCGAGAAGCGCCCCCTGGTGGCGCAGTCCTCAGGGCCCGGCGAGGACGATCCGAGCCGCCCGCCTTTCCCGGCCACCCTCGAGGCGGCGCTCGCCGCGCTGGAGGCCGACCGGGCGGTGGTGGAGATGCTGGGCGAGGAGTTCGTCTCGGTCTTCACCACGATCAAGCGCGCCGAGCTCGCCCGCTTCAACGCCCACGTCACCGCGTGGGAGCGCGAGGAATACATCGAGATCCACTGACTCGCGGTCGGAGCGGCGCCTACCGGAAATGCGGGATCACCTCGTCGGCGTAGGCCGCGACGATCCGCTCCTCGCCGCCGTTCGCGAGATAGATGTTGAACTGCGTGACGCCGGCGTCCGCGAGCGCCCGGAGCTTCTCGACATGCGCGGCGGCCGGGCCGACCACGCAGAAGTCCTCGGTGATCTCGGGGCTCACGTAGGCGCTGTTGTCCGAGTCCCTGGCCGTGTGCCGGCTGTAGTCGTATCCCTCGTCGGCGCCGCTTCCGACGCGCCCCTCGATGTAAGCAGTCAAGCTGCGCGGCACGAGGGCGCCGTCCACGCCGTGATGCTTGACGATGTCGGCCACGTGGTTGCCGACCAGGGCGGGATACCACTTGGTCCGCGCGATTCCCGTTTCCCGGTCGCCGACCCAGACCGGCGCGCAAGACATGACGCGGTAGCCCGCCATGTCGCGCCCCGCCGCGCCGCCGGCCTCCCGCGCCTGCGCGCCCATCCACCGGCAGAGGCCGGGGTCCGCGAGTTGCGCGATCAGGCCGTCGCCGACCCGGCCCGCCGCCGCGAGCGCCCGCGGCCCGTAGGCCGCGACCCACACGGGCATCTCGCAGCCGCCGGTCCAGTCGAAGCGCACCGGCGCCGGCGCCCCGTCGTAGCGGACCTCCTCGCCCCGCACCATCGCCTTCATCGCGCGGCAGAACGCCTCGAGGCGCGCCACCGTCGCCGGGCGCTTGCCGATCACCCGCACCGAACTGTCGCCGCGGCCCGCGCCCATGTCGAAGCGCCCGTCCGATTGCACCGCCAGAGCGGCGAACAGGCTGCCTGCGACCGACCAGTCGCGGATCACGGGGTTGGTCACGCAGGGGCCGAAACGGAGCCGCTCGGTGTGCTCGATGGCGACCGCCATCTGCGGATAGAGATCACGCCACAGCACGTGGCTGTCGAAGAACCAGGCGTAGGCGAAGCCGGCGGCCTCGGCCTGTCGGCAGAGGGCGACGACGCGCCGCTTGTCGATGTCGCCGCGGAAGGTGACGGCGAATTCCATGGTCCTAACGCTCCTCCGGCCAGACGCGGATCCCCGCGTGCCTGAAGGCCGTCGCCTTCGACATGTTGAGGCGGATGAGGAGGGGGGTCAGCGCCTCGATGCAGCGGGCGTTCTCCGCCGGGCCGCAATCGTAGGCCCGCGCCCCGATGGCCTCCACCAGCTCCACCACCGCGCGCCGCGCGTCGCGGTCGTTCCCGCAGACGAGGACGTCGCAGTTGATCGGCCGGTCGAGGGCGGCCAGCACCTGGGCGGAGACGTTGTGCAGCGCGCCGACCACGGCGACTTCGCCGCCCAGCTGCGCTTGCGCCGCCTCCGTCGCCGAGCCCTCGGGCGGCATCGCGGCCTTTCGCGGATTGCCGTCCGCGAGCGGCACCGCCATGTCGAGCAGGATCTTGCCGCGCAGCGAATCCCCGAGTCCTTCGAGGGTCGCCCGGTGGGCCGCCCACGGCACGGCGAGCGCGACGATCCGCTCCGCGGCCGCGGCCGCCTCGGCGTTCCCGGCGCCGGCGATCGCGCCCGGCGCGTCCGGCACGCCGGCGCGGAGAGCGGCGGCGATCGCTTGCGCGCGCGCCGCGTCCCGCGAGCCCACCGCCACGTCGATTCCGGCCAGCGCGCAGCGCTGCGCCAGCCCCCTGCCCTGGGGGCCCGTCCCCCCGATCACGGCGATCGTCACGGCCACCCCGCTATTCGTCGTAGGCGACGAGGGAGGAGATCGGCAGGTCGAGGCGGGCGCGGCCGCCCAGGAAGGTGAGTTCGACGATGAAGGCCGCGGCGGCGACCTCGGCGCCGACCCGGCGCAGCAGCGCGTGGGCCGCCGCCGCCGTGCCGCCGGTGGCCAGCAGGTCGTCGAGAAGCACCACCCGCTGGCCCAGGACGATGGCGTCGGCCTGCACCTCCACCTCGTCCTCGCCGTATTCCAGCGCGTAGCGGTGGCCCACCGTCGCGCCGGGCAGCTTCCCCTTCTTGCGCACCATCACGAAGCCGCAGCCGAGCGCGTAGGCGAGGGGAGCCGCGACCAGGAAGCCGCGCGATTCGATCCCCGCGAGCAGGTCGGGTTCGTGGCGCTCGACCGATTCGGCCAGGCGCCTGACCGTTTCCGTCCAGGCCCCGGCATGGGCGAGCAGCGTCGAGACGTCGTGGAAGAGAATGCCGGGCTTGGGGAAGTCCGGTATCTGGCGGATGTGGTCCCGCAGGTCGATGGCGCCGCGGTCCGGGCTCACTCGGCTGCCGTCGCCTCCTTGAGGTAGGCGATCAGGTTCAGCCGGTCGGCTTCCTTCTTCACTCCCTTGAACGCCATCTTGTTCTTCGGGATGTAGCCCTTGGGGTCGGCGACGTAGGCGGCGACGGTTTCCTCGCTCCAGACGATCGCCGCGTCCTGCATCGCCGCCGAGTATTTCTTGAATCCCTCCGCCGTCCCGGAGGTGCGCCCGAAGAGGCCGTGCAGGTTCGGCCCGATCTTGTGTTTGCCGCCCGCCTCGACCGTGTGGCAGACCTTGCATTTCTTGAAGACCTTCTTGCCCTTGGCCGCGTCGGCGGCGAAGGCCGATGCGCCCGCCGCCAGGACGGCGGACGCCAGCGCGGCGGCGAGGACGTGTCGAGTGCGCACGGAGCGTCTCCCCGGAAGCAGGAGGGAGCGGGAGGATAGGGCGCGCGTCCGGCCCTTTCAAGGCGGCGCCGCGGGCCCCGCGGCTACTCCGCCCGGTACGCCTCGTCGAGGAAGAAGCGGCTGTCCTGCTCCTCGACGGAGAGGTGGCATTCGGCACAGAAGGCGACCTTGCCGGTGCCTGCGCCGCCCGTGGTGCCGACGATCTTGCCGCTCGGCAGAATCAGCGTGTAGCGCCAATCCCGCGTGTCGGCGTCGAATCCGGCCGCCATCTTCTCCATCAGGAACAACGGCCCCGCAGCCACCCTGCCGCCCTTGACGGTGAAGCTGTCCTTGGCGAGGACGGTTCCTTCCGGCGCCGGTCCGGCGCTCTCGAACAGGCCGTAGTTCGCCGCGCCCCGCTCGTTGGCGTAGTTGTTGACGAAGCGCGCGCCGTGGGTATCGGAGACGTAGGGCCGGGCCGCGTAGGTCTTCCAGGAGGAATACGCCGCCGCCCAGCGGTTGCCGGATTCGGCGTAGCCCTCGACCATCGCCGCACGGATGCAGGCGTAGGCGCCCCTGGCTTCGGCGTCGGTCAACGCCACCGCGTCGGCGCCGCACGGGCCGCACGGGTTGGCCGTCGCGCAAGGGTTGCAGGCGCCGCACGGGCTGCACGGGTTTGCGGCGGCGCAGGGATTGGCGGCGCAAGGATCGCACGGATTGGCCGCCGCGCAGGGATTGCAAGCGCCGCACGGGTTGCGCGTGCCGCACGGGTTGCACGTCGAGACGAGGCGGGGAACCACGCATTCCGAGCCGACGGCGGCGCCAACGGCGCACGGGTTACATGGTCCGCAAGGGCTGCAAGCGGCGGCGCATGGGTTGCACGGCCCGCAAGGGCTGCAAGCGGCGGCGCACGGGTTGCACGGCCCGCAGGGGCTGCAGGCGGCGGCGCACGGGTTGCACGGCCCGCAGGGGCTGCAGGCGGCGGCGCATGGGTTGCACGGCCCGCAGGGGCCGCAGGCGGCGGCGCATGGGTTACATGGTCCGCAAGGGTTGCAAGCGGCGGCACACGGGTTGCACGGCCCGCAGGGGCTGCAAGCGGCGGCGCATGGGTTACATGGTCCGCAAGGGTTGCAAGCGGCGGCACACGGGTTACACGGTCCGCAAGGGTTACAAGCGGCGGCACACGGGTTGCAGGAGGCCGACTGGAACGCCCCCGCGTCGTAGGGCCGGGGAACGGCGGTCGGGTTTTCGCCCTCAGGCAGGCCGGCCGATCCCTGGCCGCTTCCGGCCGCCACCCCGAACCCGATGACCACGGGGATCACCGTCCCCGCCAGCAAGTTGTTCCTGCGCTGCATGATCGTGGCTCCCGTCGTAGGCGTCCTCTTGCCGATTGTCGCCGCGGCCCGTTCGCGCGCCAACGCTCCCGGCCTCAAATTGTCGTGACTTCCGGCGCGGGACAACCCGCCGCGGCGCCGCGCCCGGTGCGTGTGCGCCCGCGCGGCGAAAACCGGGTAGTCTGGCGCGATGATCGCGGCGCTCTGTCTTCTCGTCGCGGCGGCGGGCGCCGGGCCGGCCGGGATTCCCGTTCCGGCCCTGGTCGAGGTTCCCGCCGGGGCCTTCGTCGCCGGCTCCGACGCGGCCGAGCGGGAGGCCGCCTATCGCCTCGACGAAGCGGCCTACGGGCACGACCGGACCCGCAGGCGCGGGTGGTACGACCGCGAGCGTCCGCGGCGCGCACGCCGGCTGGGGCGCTTCTTCGTCACGCGCACGCCGATCACGAACCGCGAATACGCCGCCTTCGTGGCGGACACGGGCCATCGGGCGCCCGACGTCGACGCCGCGACCTGGCGCGGCTACCGGCTGGTGCATCCTTTCGCGCGCACCCGCCGCCATGCCTGGCGCGACGGCGCCCCGCCGCCCGGGCGGGAAGCCCATCCCGTGGTCCTCGTTTCGCACGGCGACGCCACGGCCTATGCGGCGTGGCTCTCCGCCCGGACGGGGCGCGCGTGGCGCCTGCCGACGGCGCTCGAGTGGGAGAAGGCCGCGCGCGGCCCGGACGGGCGGCGCTTTCCCTGGGGCGACCGCTTCGATCCCGCGCTGCTCAACAGCCATGACGCGGGGCCTTTCGATACGCTGCCCGTCGGCGGCTTCCCGGCCGGTGCCAGCGTGTACGGCGTGCAGGACGCGGCCGGCCAGGTCTTCGAGTGGACGGCGTCGCCGGGCGCTCCGGGGCGCTTCCTCGTCAAGGGCGGATCGTGGGACGACCGCGGCTGCGGCGTCTGCCGGCCCGCCGCGCGCCATGCCCGGCCCGCCGGCGTCAAGCACATCCTGATCGGCTTCCGCCTGGTCGCGGCGCCGCGCGACGGGGAGTGACCGGCGGGCGCGCTGGAAAGGCCGGCGCCGCGCCTCTATCCTTCGGGGCGAGCGATGTGCGGCGAGCGGAGCGACGGCGTGACGCACCCCCCGACGGCCGCCGCCGGGCGGCAGGAACGGACCCACCATCTCGACATGGCGACGCAGCCGGTGAAGCGGCTGCGCGCGATGCTGGCGGCCGGCGAGGAGGTGCGCGAGGTGCTCCGCGTGCTCGGCAGGACGGGGGACAACGTGGTCGGCGAACTGCTGCGCGGGCAGGGGACGTTCTACGAGTGGGACCACTACCCGAAAGGGGATGTCTACGACCGGGAGAGCCATTCGCAATACTTCTACCACGCCCATCCCGGCGGCCTGCGCGACAAGGAGCACGGGCATTTCCACACCTTCCTGCGCGCCAAGGGGATGCCGCGCGGCATGAAGCCCGCCCGCCACCCGAATCGCGAGTGCTGGCCCGCGGGCGCGGATGCGCTCACCCACATCGTCGCCATCTCCATGGATGCGAAGGGCCTGCCGCTCAGGCTCTTCACCACCAACCGCTGGGTCACCGGGGAGACGTGGTACCGCGCCGCCGACGTGTGCAAGGTCGTCGGCCGCTTCGCCATCGACCACGCGCGGCCCTCCTGGCCCGCCAACCGCTGGGTGAGCGCGATGGTCCGCCTGTTCTGGCCGCAGGTCGTCATGCTGCTCAAGGCGCGCGACGCGGTGATCGAGGACTGGCGCGCCCGCAACCCCGGCGGCGACGTCCTCGAGGATCGCCGCCTCGAAATCGCCGCGCAGGCGGACATCGACGTGGAGGGCCAGATCGCCGCCGCGGCGGCCGGTCTCACCGCGCGCGGTCTCGCCGCGCGCTCCCGGGCCGCCGGGTGAACGCGCGCCGGGGCCGCGGCTTGTGCTGACGGCTTCGGGCCGCAGCGCCCTGGTCGCGGAGCTGGCCGCGCGGCCCGGCCACGAGAAGGTCCGCGCCCTGTTGCACCGCCTCCTCGTGGAAGACCTGGGCGCCGACAGCCGCGCCATCGATTTCGAGAAGCCGGCGCCCGAGGTGCGCGGGCGGATCGACGCCCTGCTCGGGCGGACGGTGTTCGAGCTGAAGTCCGATCTCCGGCGCGAGCGCAAGGACGCGGAGGAGGGTCTGGCGCGCTATCTCGCGGAGCGCGAGAGCCGGACGGGCGAGACCTATGTCGGCATCGCCACCGACGGCGCGGATTTCGTCGCGTTCCTTCTCAAGGGCGGCGTCCCGGTCGAGATCGGCGCCTGCCGAACGGACGTAAGGGAGCCGCGCGCCTTGACGGCATGGTTGCAAGGCGCGGTCGCCACGGGCGCGGATTTGTCGCCCGACCCGCAGACCGTCGAACGCGAGTTCGGGCGCGAAAGCCTCGCGGCGCGGCGCGCCCTCAACGATCTCGGCGAATTGTGGTCCCGCATCGGGCAGACGCCCGAGGCGCGCCTGAAGCGGGCGTTGTGGGAGCGCCTCCTGGGCCTCGCCTACGGCGTGGACGTGGGCGACGACGCCTTGTTCCTGCAACACACCTATCTCGTCGCCGTCGCGAAGGCGGTGGCCTGGGGGGCGCTGATCGGCGCGCCGCCTGCGGACGCGGCGGCCTTGCTCCACGACAAGGCGTTCTCGAACCTCGGCATCGCCGGCCAGAGCGAACCCGACTTCTTCGATTGGGTGCTGGCGGATCCGGCGGGCGCGGCGCTGGTCATGCGCATCGCCCGGCAGGTCAACCGCTTCCGCCTGCGCGACGTCCGCGTCGACATTCTCAAGGTGCTCTACGAGAGCCTGATCGATCCGGGAACCCGCCACGATCTCGGCGAATACTACACCCCCGACTGGCTGGCCGCCCGCATGGTCGCGGCCGCCGTGGACGATCCGCTGGAACGGCGGGTCATGGACCCGGCCTGCGGCTCGGGGACGTTCCTGTTCCACGCGGTGCAGGCCGTGCTCGCTGCCGCCGAGGCCGCCGGCCTCTCCCCGGCGGAGGCGGCGCGGCGCGCGGCGCGGAACGTCGCGGGGATCGACATTCACCCCGTCGCCGTCATCTTCTCCCGCGCCACCTGGCTGCTTGCGCTGGTGCCGGCGCTGCGCCGGGAACATCCGGGCGAGATGGCCGTGCCGGTCTATCTGGGCGACGCCTTGCAGTGGAACCTGGCCCGGACGGGAGAGAAGGGGCGGCAACCCGACATGCTCGCCGGCGACAACGTACTCGAGATCTTCGTCCCGCCGGTCACGGTGACGGAGCCGGAAACCCGGCGGCTCGCCCCGGCGACGCTGCGCTTCCCGGCGGCCGTGGCCGCCGACGCCGGGCTTCTGGACCGGGTGCTGAACGCCATGATCCGGTCCGCCGCGCGGGCGGAGCCGGGCGCCAACTTCGCCGCCTGGATGGAGCGCGAGGCCGCGGCGAGCCGGCCGGAAGACCGCTGCGTCCTGCGCGAGACCTACGAGGTCATGCGCCGCCTTCAGGGCGAAGGCCGCAACCACATCTGGGGTTATATCGCCCGCAATCTGGCGCGCCCGGTGTGGCTCGCGGCGGAGGCGCAGAAGGCCGACGTCGTGATCGGCAACCCGCCCTGGGTGTCCTATCGCTACATGAGCGCGGCGTTCCAGGAGCGCTTCCGCGAGGAGTGCCGGGCCGCCGGGTTGTGGGTGGGCGGCAAGGTCGCGACGCAGCAGGACCTTTCAGGCTACTTCTACATGCGCACGGCGTTGCTCTACATGCGGCAGACCGGGAAGGTCGCCCTGGTCATGCCCTACGCCGCCATGTCGCGCCAAGCCTATGCGGCGTTCCGCAAGGGCGAGGCGGTGCAACTCGGCCATCTCGCGTTCCGCCTCCGCTTCGCCCGCGCCTGGACCTTCGGGCCGGAGGTGCAGCCCCTCTTCCCGGTGCCGAGCTGCGTACTGTTCGCCGCGCGTCACGACCGCCCGACGCCTGCGCCGCTGCCCAAGGCGGTGAACGCATTCGCCGGCAGGCTTCCGAGACGCGACGCCGACGAAGCGGAGGCGGACGCGAACCTGACCGACACACCTTCACCCTGGCCGGGGATGGCCGACGATCGACCGGATTCGCATTACCGGAGCGTTTTTCGCAATGGCGCGACGCTCTTCCCCAGGCGTCTGGTGCTCGTCGAGCCGGTGCCCGTGACGGGAATGTTGCCGCCCAATCCGGAGGCGCCGTTGGTGCACGGGCGGGTGGGGAGCCAGGACAAGGCGCCCTGGAAAGAGGTGGAGCCACCGCAGGGCACGATGGACAAGGCGTTCCTGCGGCCCGTCCTGCTCGGCGAGTCGATCACGCCGTTCCGCGTTCTCGCGCCGCAGCGGGCCGTCGTCCCCTGGGAGCGGGGCGAATTGCTGGACGCGGAAAAGGCCGCGGGCCGCGGCTTCCCGAGGCTGGCGCAGTGGCTCGAAAGGACCGAGGCGCTGTGGGAGCGGCACAAGACGAGAGCGATGAGTCTCCTCGAACAATGCGACTATTATGGAAAGCTATCACGTCAGTTCCCGATCGCGCCGATCCGGGTCGTGTACACGGCGTCAGGCACCTACCTCGCGGCGGCGGTGGTCTTCGACGAAACGGCGGTCATTGATCACACGCTCTATTGGGCGGCGGCGGAGAACGTCGCGGAGGCGCGCTATCTCTGCGGCATCCTGAACAGCGAAGTGCTGCGCGCCGGCGTGGCGCGTTATCAGTCGCGTGGCCAGTGGGGCGCGCGGCATTTCGACAAATACGTCTTCAACCTGCCGATTCCGCGCTTCGACGGCGGCATCGCGCTGCACCGCCGGATAGCGAAGGCGGCCCGGACGGCGGAAGAGGTGGCGGAGGCCGTCGCGCTGGAGGAAGGCATGTACTTCACCCGCGCCCGCCGGCGCATCCGCGCCGCCCTCGCCGAACACGGCGTCGCCGCCGAACTGGAGCGGCTGGTGACCACCCTGCTCGACGGCGCATGAAGGCGCGAGCGGCCTCGCGCGCGAGCCCCGGCGGGAGAGCCCGCTCCCGCCGGGGGGCCGGCGATCCCGGCGGGCGCCGTCAGTCGGCGGCGCAGGGATTGCAGGGGTTGCACGCGCCGCAAGGCTTGCACGGGTTGCAGGCCGCGCACGGGTTGCACGGGTTGCATGCGGCGCAAGGGTTGCAGGGGTTGCAGGCCGCGCATGGGTTGCAGGGATTGCACGGGTTGCACGACGCGACGACGATCGGCTTCTCGCCCGCGGACGCGGCCGAAGGCGCCAGCGCGGCGCCCGCCGCCATGGTCACGACGGTCACGGCGACGACGGTTTCCTTGATCATGGCTCTCCTCCTCGTTCACTCGGGCTCCGCGCGCGCGGAGCCGGGCGGAATAATGATGGAGAGCGGCGGCCGATGGAAAGGGCGGATGCGCCCTCGTCGCGAGGACGTGCTCGCGTTCGATCGCCCCGCCCGGCCCCGGGCCGCCCGCGCATGAGCGGCGCCCGCCGCCCGCTCGCCGCCGTCGCCCACCGCCTGGCGCTCGAGGCCGGGCGGGCGATCATGGCGCTCTACCGGAGCGGCGCGGCGGTCCGCACGAAGGCGGATTCGTCGCCGGTGACGGAGGCGGACGAAGCGGCCGACCGCCTGATCGTCGACGGGCTGCGCGAAGCCGCCCCGGACGTCCCGGTGGTCTCGGAGGAAAGCGCCGGCGCCGACCGGGCGCCCGCCGGCGGGCGCTTCTGGCTCGTCGACCCCCTCGACGGGACGAAGGAATTCATCGGACGCACCGGTGAATTCACCGTCAACGTCGCCTTGATCGAAGGAGGCCGGCCGGTGCTGGGCGTGCTCCATGCCCCGGCGCTCGACGAGACCTACGTCGCCGACGGCACAGGAGGAGCGGTGCGGATCGTCGGCGCCGCGGCGCCGCGGCCCGTCCGCGCGCGGGCGGCGCCGGAGGAAGGGCCGGTGGTGGTCGCCAGCAGCGCGCATCGCGACGCGGAAACCGATGCGTTCATCGCCGGGCGGCGGCCGTCGCGAATCGCGCGCGCCGGGAGCGCCCTCAAATTCGGCCTTCTCGCGCGGGGCGCGGCCGACCTCTATCCCCGTTTCGGCCGCACCATGGAATGGGACACCGCGGCCGGGCACGCCGTCCTCGCCGCGGCGGGCGGCGACGTTCGCACCGCGGACGGCGGCGCGTTGCGCTACGGCAAGCCCGGTTTCGTCAATCCGCCCTTCGTCGCCAGCGGCGCGCCTTTCCTCAGGGGCGCGCACCGGCTCGATGCGTAAAGGCTCGGCGATGCGCGGCTGGCAGGAAGCGCTGCGCGTCGTCCGATGCGCGCCGTTGGTCGCGGGGCTGCTGGTCGCCGCGCACGCGCACGCCGAAACGCCCGCGCCGCCCGCCCCGAAGGCGGACAACCCGCGGTTCCTCACCCTGATCCTGGAGAACGACAACTACGCCCCGCCGCGGCAGGACAGGCATTACACCAACGGCATGGCGTTGTCCTACGGCTTCCCCAGGGGCCGGCAGCCGGAATGGTTGCGCTGGCTGGGCCGCCTGGCGCCGCTCGACGCCGGCGCCGCGCGCCGCGAATACGACATCGCCGTCGGCCAGAACCTTTACACCCCCGAGGCCTTCACCCGGTCCGCGCCGGTGCCGGACGACAGGCCGTTCGCCGGCTGGCTCTACGGCGCGGTATCGACGACCGCGCACGCGCCCGGAACGGAAGAGCGGCTCGCCCTCAGTCTCGGCGTGGTCGGCCCCGCGGCCCTGGGAGAAACCACCCAGAAACTGCTGCACGACCTGACGGGGGACGCGAAGCCGCGAGGGTGGCGCAACCAGCTGAACGACGAGCCGGCGCTGCTGCTGCGGTGGAGGCGGAGCTGGTTCACGCCGCTGGCGAACGACGGCGCCCTCGAATCGGATCTGGTCTCGCGCGTCGGCCTGAGCGTGGGAAACGTCGTCACGGAGGCCGGCGCTGGCGCGCTGCTCCGGCTCGGCTCCGCGCTTTTCGAACGGGACGTTCCACAACGGCTCGCGCCGGGATTGTCGGGGCTCTCGGCGCGCTTCGACAGCCGGGCGAAGCGGATCGACTGGTCCGTGTTCGCCGGCGCGTCGGCGCGGGCCGTTCTGCGCAACCTGTTTCTGGACGGCAATACGTTCGAGGAGAGTTTATCGGTCGATCGCGAGGTCTTCGTCCTGGACGGCAGCGCCGGTCTTTCCCTGGTTTTCGGCCAGCTTCCCCGGCCGGCGATGCTGTCGTTCGCCTTCGTCTGGCGCGGAAAGGAATTCGACGGGCAGAGAAAGGCCGACAAGTTCGGCTCGGCGCAGATTTCCGTGCAATTCTGAGACGCCGCCTTCCGGCGCTCGCGCGCATTCAGAGGCCGGCGCGCCGGAGGTTCGTCGAACGGTAGCGGGGGAGGGACTCGAACCCCCGACCCATGGATTATGATTCCACTGCTCTACCGACTGAGCTACCCCGCCCCCGGAGGCGCATCGCTATACGCGGCGGCTTCGGCGCCGTCAAGCGCGGGGCTGCGGCCGGTGGAGCGGATCCAGCCGCCGCCCAGCAGACGGTCGCCGTCGTAGAGCGCGCAGGCCTGGCCCGGCGCCGTCGCCGGCTCGGGCGCGTCGAGCGTGACCGTGGCCCCGCCGCCCGCGTCCGGCACCAGCCGCGCCGGCGCGCCCGGGTGGCTGGAGCGCAGCCGGGCCGTCACCGGGCGCGCCTCGCCGGGCGCGGGCGGCGCGGCGCCCAGCCAGTTGAGCGGGCCGGTGACGATGCGGTCGCGGAGCAACGCCGCCCGCGGGCCGACCACGACCCGGCGCCGCGCGGCGTCGATCGCGAGCACGTAGAGCGGCTCCGGGCCGGAGAGGCCCAGGCCCCGCCGCTGGCCCACGGTGAAACGGGCGATGCCGCCGTGGCGTCCGAGCACGCGGCCGCGCGCGTCCACGATGTCTCCCGGCTCGGCGGCGTCGGGGCGTAGCCGTTCGACGACGGCGGCGTAGCCGCCCTGCGGCACGAAGCAGATGTCCTGGCTGTCCGGCTTGGCGGCGACGGGAAGGCCACGCCGCGCCGCCTCCGCGCGCACCCGCTCCTTGGCCAGGCCGCCGAGGGGGAAGCGCAGGAAGGCGAGCTGCGCCGGCGTCGTGGCGAACAGGAAATAGCTCTGGTCGCGCGCGCCGTCGGCCGCCCGGTGGAGCGCCGGCCCGTCCGCTTCCTCCACCCGGCGGACGTAATGCCCGGTCGCCAGCGCCTCCGCCCCGAGGTCGCGGGCGAGCGCCAGCAGGTCGCGGAACTTGATGCGCTCGTTGCAGCGGACGCAGGGGATGGGCGTCTCGCCCCGGAGGTAGGACGTCGCGAAATCGTCGATCACCGCCTGCTTGAAGCGCGCCTCGTAATCCAGGACGTAATGCGCGATGCCGAGCCGGTCGGCGACCCGGCGGGCGTCGTATATGTCCTCGCCGGCGCAGCAGGCGCCGGTCCGCGCCTGCGGCGCGCCCGCGCCCGCGAGCCGCAGCGTGACGCCGATCACCTCGTGGCCGGCCTCCACCAGGAGCGCCGCGGCTACCGAGGAATCGACGCCGCCCGACATGGCCGCCACCACGCGCGTCGCACCGGAAGCGGGAGAGCGGGCGCTCACGGGGCTCCTCGCGCGCCCGCCGCCGCGCCGCTCCGGGCGGCGTCGAGGCCCATCCGCCAGAACCCGGCCTCGAGCCGGGTCGCGGTGCGGAAGATCGCGGCCAACCCGTCGAACCGCGCCTCCCCGCCGCGCCGCGCCGCCAGGGCGTCGAGCGCCCCGGCTTCCCGCTCGGCGGCGGCCTGGTATGCCGCGCCGGCATAGGTCTCGATCCAGCGGGCGTAGGGGTTGCCCGCCGTCACGGTCGCCGGGTCGGCGGCGAGGCGGGCGCCGATCTCGCCGTAGCCCAGGATGCAGGGCGCGAGCGCGACCCGCAGGTCGAGCAGGTCGCCGGCCGTGCCGCGCTCGAGCACGTAGCAGGTGTAGGCGAGGGTGGCGGAGTCCCGCTCGGTCGCCTCCAGGGCGGCGGCGTCCGCGCCCCATTCCGCGCAGAAGGCGACGTGCAGCGCCATCTCCACCTCGACGATGGCCTTGAGCCCCTCGGCGGCGTCGCGGATCTCGTCCAGCCCGCCCGCCTTGTAGGCGGCTAGCCCGTAGGCGCGGGCGAAATCGATCAGGAACAGGTAGTCCTGCGCCAGATAGTGGCGGAACGCGGCCTCCGGCAAGGTGCCGTCGGCCAGGCCGCGCACGAAAGGATGCTCGACGTAGCGCCGCCAGTCCGCCCGGGCGGCGTCGCGCAACGCCGCGAAGAAGCTGCCGCTCATGTCCCCCGCTCGCCGTCCGGAGCCGGACGGCTCACGCCATCATGTTGCCGGTCTCGTCCGGCAAGGTTACCATGAGGCCGTCCAGCGACTCGTCGATGACGATCTGGCAGCCGAGCCGGGAGGTGCGGGTGAGGCCCAGGGCGAGGTCCAGCATGTCGCGTTCGTCCTCGTCGATGGCGGCGAGCCTGCCGAACCAGGCCTTGTCGACGATGACGTGGCAGGTCGAGCAGGCCATGGCGCCCTCGCATGCGCCCTCGATGTCGACGTCGTTGCGCCAGGCGATCTCCAGCACGGAATCGCCGACCGGCGCGTCCACCTCGCGGCGCGTCCCGTCCGGCGCGATGAAGGTCATCCGCGGCACGGCGCCGCCCGTCACCCGGCGGCGGCCGAGACGCCGGCCTTCCAGCGGCTGCTCAGGCCGGCGTAGAGCGCCCGCCAGGCGCGCGCGAAACGGTCGATCTCCCGCTCCGTGGTCGCCCAGCCGAGGCTGACGCGAATCGCGCAGCCGCCGACCTCGTCCGGGGCGCCGAGCGCGCGCAGCACGTGGCTCGGCTCCACCTTGCCCGACGAGCAGGCGGAGCCCGCGCTGACCGCGGCGCCGGCGAGATCGAGGCCCATGACCTGGGTCTCGCTCTGCACCCCCGGCATGGTGACGCAGCTCGTGTTGGGCAGGCGCGCGGCGCCCGCGCTGAAGACGCGCACCGCCGGTTCCGTTTCGCGGAGGCGGGCTTCCAGCCGGTCGCGCAGGGCGGCGATCTCTCCGGCCCGCGCGAGGTCCTCGCGGGCGAGCGCCGCGGCGGCGCCGAAGCCGACGATGCCGGCGCCGTTCTCCGTGCCGCCGCGCCGACCGCGCTCCTGCCCGCCGCCGTGGACCAGAGGCGCCACGTCGAGGCCGGCGCGCACGACCAGCGCGCCGATCCCCTTGGGGCCGGCGAATTTGTGGGCCGACAGGCTCATCATGTCGACGCCGAGCGCGGCGAAGGAGAGCGGGATGCGTCCCGGCGCCTGCACCGCATCGCAGTGGACCAGCGCGCCCGCGGCCCGCGCCCGCGCGGCGATCTCGGCCACCGGCTGGATCACGCCGGTCTCGTTGTTGGCCAGCATGACGGAGACCAGCGCGTCCGGCCCGTGCGCGGCGAGGGCGCCGTCGAGCGCCGCCATGTCGACCCGGCCCTCCGCGTCGACGGGCAGGAGGACGAGGGTCCCGACGCGGGCCTCGGCGGCGCGCAGGACGGCCGGGTGCTCGATCGCGCTGGCGACGATCGCCCGCCTGCCGGCGCCCTTGAGCGCGGTGTTGTTGGCTTCCGTGCCGCCGGCCGTGAAGATCAGCTCCGCCGGGGCGCAATCGACCAGCGCGGCGATGCGCTCGCGGGCATCCTCGACGCGCTTGCGCGCGGCCCGCCCGAAGCCGTGGACCGACGACGGATTGCCCGGCGCCAGCAGCGCCTCGGCCATCGCCTCCGCCACGGCCGGCTTGACCGGCGCCGTGGCGTTGTAGTCGAGGTAGATCGGCGTGTCGTCGCTCATCCGGCGGCCCGTCGCGCGAAGCCGCCGGCCGGCGGTGCGGCCGCCGCCTCGCCGCCGCCCGGCTCCCCGTCGTCGGCGAGGGCCGGGTCTTTCTCCAGCTCCGCCAGGCGCCGCCGCAGCGCGCCGACCTCCTCCGCCAGGAGCTCGACGGCGCGTGCGGTCGGGTCCGCGATGTCCGGCGACGGCGTGCCGTAGGCGTCGAAGCGCCGCCCGCGCGTCTTCTCCGCGGCCGCGGGGCGCGCCGGAATCCCGACCATGGTCGCGCCGGGAGGCACGTCCTTCAGGACCACGGCGTTGGCGCCGATGCGCGCGTTGCGGCCCACCGTGATCGGGCCCAGAACCTGGGCGCCGGCGCCGATCACCACGCCGTCCTTGATGGTCGGGTGGCGCTTGCCCGGCGACCAGGTGACGCCGCCCAGGGTCACGCCGTGATAGAGCGTCACGTCGTCGCCGACGACGGAGGTCTCGCCGATCACCACGCCCATGCCGTGGTCGATGAAGAATCGGCGGCCGATGCGGACGCCGGGATGGATCTCGATCCCGGTGATCACCCGCCCGACATGGGAGACGAAGCGGCCGAGAAGCCGGAAGCGGCATTCCCAGAGCCAGTGCGCCACGTGGTAGAAGAGGAGTGCGTGAAAGCCCGGATAGCAGAAGAAGACCTCGATCCGGGAGCGGACGGCCGGATCCCGGCCGAACACGCAGCCCACGTCTTCCCGAATGCGCTTGAACATGATGCACCCGTTCGTATACCAATGGCCCGCGCGAACGCCGCGCGCGAGCCGCGCCCGCGGGCCGGCATCCCGGCGGATATAGGCTCCCCGGCCCGGGCGGTCAAGGCCCCGGCCCCGGCCCGGCCCCGGAGTCGGGGGAGATCGCCAAGCGTTTTCAACGGGATGAGACAGAGGGAGAGAACCACCCGACGATGCCGGAAGTGATGATCAGCGGCCCGGAAGGCCGCCTCCAGGCGCGCTATCACCGGGCCGACGACTCTCACGCCCCGATCGCCCTGATCCTGCACCCACATCCGCAGCACGGCGGCACGATGAACAACAAGGTCGTGTACGCGCTCTATCAGGTGTTCCTCCGGAAGTCGTTTTCCGTCATACGCTTCAACTTCCGGGGCGTGGGCCGTTCGCAGGGCGGCTTCGACCAGGGCGAGGGCGAGTTGAGCGACGCCGCCTCGGTGCTCGACTGGATGCAGGTGCAGAACCCTTCCGCCGACCGCTGCTGGATCGCCGGCTTCTCCTTCGGCGCCTGGATCGCCATGCAGGTCCTCATGCGGCGGCCGGAGATCGAGGGCTTCGTCGCGGTCTCGCCGCCCGCCAACATCTTCGACTTCACCTTCCTGGCGCCGTGCCCCTCCTCGGGGCTGATCGTCCATGGCGCCGCCGACCGTCTCGTTCCCGAGGCGGAGGTGGCAGGCCTGGCGAAGCGGTTGCAGGACCAAGGGCAGATCGAGGTCGACTACAGCGTCATCGAGAACGCCAGCCACTTCTACGAATCCGACGTCGACGCCCTGTCGGAGGCGGTGGACCGCTACCTCACCCGCCGCCTCGCCGCCGCGCCTACGGGAGGCGCAGGGGGATGACGGACGGGCAATGCCGTCGGCGCGGCGCATGAGCGACGATCTCGGGCGCTTCTTCGGCGCGCTGAACGCGCGGTTGGAAGAAGCCGCGGACGACGCCCGCCGAAGGCTGGGCCGGTTCTTCGCCGAGTTGGCGCCGCGCCTGGAGACGGCGCGCGTGTTGGAGCGGGAATTGGACCGGCAGCTGGCCCGCCGGTTCAACGTATTTGACTATTTGCGTACGGATGAACTGGGGCTGTCGCGGTTCGTCGCGGACCTGCTGAACCCTGAAGAGAAGCACGGGCAGGGCACCGCGTTTCTCCGGTGTTTTCTGGACAAGGTGGGGTTCCTGGACAAGGTGGGGTTCGAGGTCGGCGGCGGTATCGACATCGGCGACAGCCGAGTCGACGTCGAATTGACGATCGAGAATCAGCTCCGTCTCGATATCGCCGTGGAAATCGACAAACACCACTGTCTCGTCATTGAAAACAAGCCTTATGCTGGCGACCAGCCGAATCAGGTGAAGGACTACCTCGATTGGCTGAAACGGTACGACAAGCACATGTTGATCTACCTGTCGCCGACAGGCGAAGGTCCGACGGCGTACAGCACAGGGGATGCCGATCTCGACGAATACGAAAGGCTCCGCCGCTTCGCCATCATGCCATACTACGGAGCTGCCGACCTGGACGATGCGTTCAACCGCTTCCGCCTGCCGGTCTCCCTCGTGGACTGGCTGGCGGACTGTCGAAGAGACTGCGATGTGGACCGGCTGCGCCTGTTCCTGCGCGAAGCCGAGACCTTTTGCCAAACGCAATTCGGAGGGAGTGCCATGCCGAAGACTGAACACACGGTCAAGGATTTCGTGCTTGCCGACAATCGGAACACGGAGATCGCCCTTGCCGTCTACGAATCGTGGCCCGGCATCAAAAAGGATATTTGCGAACGGTTTTTGAAACAGCTTTTGAAAGAGATATCGACCAGGATACCGGAAGATATGCTTTGTAATTCAAGATATGGAGAAAAGGGGGTCGCGTGCCGGGTGGGCGCCTATCGCAATCATTGGAAGGAGTACCAAAATCCGGATGATGGGGAACAGAGACGAACTTGTATCGTTCTGGAAACATATGCAAGAGGACCAAATGGTTGGTGCGTCGCTGTTGTATCACCGTTGGAAAAATCGCGAATGGAGGAAAGTGACAAACTCCGGCGTCAACAGATCGAAGACGAATTGGGGAAGAATTTGAGTGGCGGAAAATCCGCCAATCGTTGGCTATGGTGGGATTGGGTTGACGAGAGATACCGGAATTGGGACTCGCTCATTCCCGAGATGCACCGGGAGTTGCAAGAGGAAGGCGGCGAGATCATGTGCTACTTCGTCGAGAGGTTTACGAACATAATTAATATTGCCGCCCCCATCATCGATCGCATAGAAGGGGATCGTTCCTGAACGGGCGGACAAGGCGCTCGCCGACGCTCGTTTCTCGCGCACGCCTCGCCGCCGCGCCCACGACCGCGTAGGCGGGCGTCGGCCGGCGGCGCGTCATCCAACCCGCTCGCCGGGGCGCGGGGCGGGGTGGAAGGCGCCGCCGCTCAGGGGGCGGGGGACGCCGGTGGTGCGCGGCAGGCCGAGAGGGAGGCCGCGGCGGGCGCGCAGGGCGAGGAAGCCGAAGGCCTGCGCCTCCAGCGCGTCGCCCTGCCAGCCGACGCTTTCCACCGGGTCGCAGGGCGCGCCGAGGCGGGCGCGCAGGGCGGCCATGAGCGCCGGGTTGCGGCGCCCGCCGCCGGTCGTCAGCCAGCGCGCGGGCGGCGCGGGCAGATGGGCGCAGGCGCGGCCCACGGCCTCCGCCGTGAAGGCGACGAGGGTCGCCGCGCCGTCGGCCGCCGCCAACCCGCCGACCGGCGCCGGGTCGAAGGCGTCGCGGTCCAGCGACTTGGGCGGCGGCGCCGTGAAGAAGGGGGCGGCCAGCAGGGCGTCGAGGGCGGCGCGATCCACCCGCCCGGCATGCGCCAGCCGGCCGTCGCGGTCCATCGGCGCGCCGGTGCGCGCGCGGGCCCAGTCGTCCAGCATGGCGCAGCCGGGGCCGGTGTCGAAGGCCAGCAGGTCGTCGTCGCGCACGCCGCCGATCCAGGTGACGTTGGCGACGCCGCCGAGATTGAGCACGGCCAGCGGCAGGGCGAGCCCGTCCCGCCGGGCCAGGGCCGCGTGGTAGAGCGGCGCGAGCGGCGCGCCCTGCCCGCCCGCCCGCACGTCCGCGCCGCGGAAGTCGGCCACCACGTCGATCCCGAGCCGGCGGGCGAGGGCGGCGCCGTCGCCCAGCTGGTCGGTACGGCCCGCGGCCGGATCGTGGTGGATCGTGTGGCCGGGGAAGCCGACGAGCGCGACGTCGCCGACGCGCAGCCCGGCCGCGGCGAGCAGGGCCCGGGCGACCTCGGCGTGGAACGCCGTGAACAGACGCTCCGTCCGGCGCCTCTCTTCTCCGGCTCGGAGGCGGCGCCGGACCGCTTCCCGCAGGCGTGCGCCGAGCGCCGCGGGATAGGGACGGGTGAGCCACGGGCCGGTCGCCGCCACCGTGATTCCGTCGCTCTCGATCAGCGCCGCATCGACCCCGTCGAGGGAGGTGCCGCTCATCAGGCCGAGAGCGCGAACCGTGCTCTTCATGTCGTTCCGCCTGGTAGTGCCTCGGTTTGAAATTCTCGAGGTGCGCCGCTCCGCCGGCGCGCGTTGTCCGCCGCCGGTGCCTGTGTTACATCACGCGGGCGGCCGGAGCGACAGCGAGCGGATCGAGTGTTCACCTCCGATGTCATGCGCGTGCTGTCGGAGCGCGGCTTCATCCATCAATGCACCGACGACGCGGCGCTCGACGCCCTCGCCGCGCGCCGGCGCATCGCCGCCTATATCGGCTTCGACTGCACCGCCGACAGCCTGCACGTGGGCAGCCTGGTGCAGATCATGATGCTGCGCTGGCTCCAGAAGACGGGCCACCGGCCGATCGTCCTCCTGGGCGGCGGCACGACGAAGATCGGCGACCCGAGCGGCCGCGACCGGGTGCGGGCGCTGCTGGACGACGACGCCATCGCCGCCAACAAGGCCGGCATCCGGCGCTGCTTCGCGCGCTTCCTCTCCTTCGGCGACGGGCCGGGCGACGCGCTCCTGGTCGACAACGCCGACTGGCTCGATTCCCTGGGCTACATCGCGTTTCTGCGGGAAGTCGGCGGGCATTTCTCGGTCAACCGGATGCTGAGCCTGGACAGCGTGCGCCTGCGCCTCGAGCGCGAACAGCCGCTGAGCTTCCTGGAGTTCAACTACATGATCCTTCAGGCCTACGACTTCCTCGAACTGGCCCGGCGCCGGGATTGCCGCCTCCAGATGGGGGGCTCCGACCAGTGGGGCAACATCGTGGGCGGGGTCGAACTGGCTCGGCGGGTCGACGGCCGCGCGCTGTTCGGCCTGACCTCTCCCCTGATCGCGCTGGCCTCCGGCGCGAAGATGGGCAAGACCGCACAAGGCGCCGTCTGGCTCGACGCGGCGCGGCTCTCCCCTTACGACTACTGGCAGTACTGGCGCAACGCCGACGACCGCGACGTGGGCCGCTTCATGCGCCTCTTCACCGAGCTCCCGGCGGACGAGATCGCCCGCCATGAAGCGCTGGAGGGGGCCGAGCTGAACGAATCGAAGAAGCTGCTCGCGACCGAGGCCACCCGCCTCTGCCACGGCGCCGAGGCGGCGCGTGACGCCGCGGAGACGGCGCGCCGGACCTTCGAGGAAGGCGCCGCCGGCGCGGAGCTGCCGCTGGTCGAGATGCCGCGCGGCGCGATGGCGGCCGGAGTCTCCGCCGTCAGCCTGTTCCGGACGGCGGGGCTGTGCGCGTCGGGCGGCGAGGCCAGGCGCCTGATCCGGGGCGGCGGCGCGCGGATCAACGGGGCGGTGGTCGAGTCCGAAACCCGCGAGGTCGGCATGGACGACGTGGACGCGGACGGGCGGATCAAGCTCTCCGCGGGCAGGAAGCGCCACGCGCTCGTCCGCCCGGTATAGGAGCCTCCGGACCGTGCCCGACGGGCGGCGCCCGACGCCACCGGACGACCCCGCCCCGCCCGGTGTCCCAGGCGGCGACCATCACTCCGCGCCGCCGGGCGACGGCCATCACTCCGCGCCGCCGGGTGGCGACCATCATTCCGCGCCGCCGGGTGGCGGCGACGCCCCGATCGCGTTCATCGACCTGCGGGCGCAATACCGCCGCCTCAAGCCCGGCATCGACGCCGCCATCGAACGGACCTTGGCCGACGGCCGGTTCGTCATGGGGCCGGCGGTCGGCGAACTCGAAGCGGCCCTCGCGGCGCGCGCCGGCGGCGGGCGCGTGGTCGCCTGCGCGAGCGGCACCGACGCCCTGCTGATCCCGCTGATGGCCGCCGGCGTCGGCGCCGGGGACGCGGTCTTCGTCCCGGGCTTCACCTTCCCGGCGACCACGGGGGTGGCGGCGCTGCTCGGCGCCACGCCGGTGTTCGTCGACGTGGATGAGCGGAGCTACCTGATCGACCCGGCCGATCTCGCGGCGCGGGTTTCGCGCGTCGCGGCGGCGGGCCGGCTGCGCCCGCGGGCGGTGATCGCGCCGGACATGTTCGGGCAGGCGGCGGACCATGCCGCACTGGCGCGGATCGCGGACGAGGCGGGGATGATGCTGATCGCGGACGCGGCGCAGAGCTTCGGCGGGGCGAGCGGTGGGGTGCCGGTCGGCGCCCTCGCGCCGGTCACCACGACCAGCTTCTATCCCGCCAAGCCGTTCGGCTGCTACGGCGACGGCGGCGCGCTCTTCATGGCCGACGCGGCGCTGGCCGACGCCTGCCGCTCGATCCGCGAACACGGGCGGGGCGACGGCAAATACGACATCGTCCGCATCGGCCTCAACAGCCGCCTGGATACGCTCCAGGCCGCCATATTGCTCGCCAAGCTCGAGGCCCTGGACGACGAGCTCGCGGCGCGCGCGCGCGTCGCGGCGCGCTACGATGCGGCGCTGGCCGGGGTGGTCGACCTGCCGGCGCGGCTTCCCGGGCGCCGGTCGACCTGGGCGCAATACGCCATCCGCCTCGACCGGCGGGACGCCGTGGCCGCGCGGCTCCGGGCGCGGGGCATCCCGACCGCCGTCCACTATCCGCTGTCGATGCATCAGCAGCCGGCCTATGCGGCCTACGGCGAGGGCCCGGGGTCCCTGCCGGTGAGTGAGCGGCTGAGCCGGCGGGTGCTCTGCCTGCCGATGCACGCGGACCTCGACGCGGCGACGGTCGCGCGAATCGCCGGCGCCGTCCGCGACGTCGTCCGCGGGGCGCCCCGGTGACCTCCGCCGACGGCACCGGCGGCCCCGCGCCGCCGACCCGCTGGGACGTCGTCCTGATGGCGCTGGGGGCCGGCGTCCTCGCCGGCTTCCAGGTCGGCAAGGTGCCGCCGGCGCTGCCCGTCCTGCGTTCGGCGCTCGGGTTCGATCTGGTGACCGCCGGCTGGCTCACCTCGATCTACTACGCGATCGGCGCCGTCTTCGCGGTCGCCGTGGGGTTGCTTTCGGATCGCGCGGGGCCGCGGCGCCTGATGCTGGCGGGCGTGGCCTTCCTCGGCGCCGGCAGCCTGATGGGCGGGCTCGCGGGTGACGGCGCCCTGTTGCTCGTCGCCCGCTTCCTGGAGGGCTTCGGCTTCGTCGGGGTGACGGTGACCGCGCCCAAGCTGATCGCCGCCGCCGCGCGGCCGCGGGATCACGGCCTCGCCTTCGGCATCTGGGGCGCCTACATGCCGCTCGGCATGGCCATCGCCATGCTGCTCGCGCCGGCGCTGCTCGCCGCCGTCGGCTGGCGCGGCTTCTGGCTGGCGAGCGCGGCGCTGGTTGCGCTCTTCATGGCGGCGCTCGCGTGGCGGCTGCGCCCGCGGTGCTGGCCGGCCGTGTTCGAATCCCGCGCGCTCGACCGGCGCGGCGTGCGCGCGACGCTGGTGCAGCCCGCGCTCTGGCTCTTCGGCCTCTGCTTCGCCCTCTACACCTTGCAGTGGTTCGCCATCATGAGCTGGCTGCCGACCTTCCTGATCGAGACGCAGGGCCGCACGCCGGCCGGCGCCGCCGTCTGGGGCGCGGCGGTGGTGGGCGTCAACGCGCTCGGCAATTTCGCGGCCGCCTGGCTCATGCACCGGCGGGCGCCGCGCTGGGTGCTGATTTCCGTCGCCTTCGCGGTCATGGGCGGGGCCGCGGCCGGCGTCTTCCTCGCGGGCGCGCCGGGCGGCCTGAAGATCGCGCTCGCCTTCGCCTTCAGCGCCGTCGGCGGCTTGCTGCCGGCGGCGGCGATCGCGGGCGCCGCCGTCCACGCGCCGGCGGCGGCCTTCGTGGCGATGGCGAGCGGTTTCGTCGTGCAGGGCGCGGCGCTGGGCAGCCTGCTCGGGCCGCCGGTGCTGGCCGGCGCGGTCGAGGGCCTGGGCGGTTGGGCCGCGTCCTGGTGGCTGATGCCGGCCGTCTCCCTGGCCGGCCTCGCCCTCGCCGCCACCCTCGCCCGCACCGACCGCCGGCCCCCGGGCTGAAGAACGGCGCGTGGCGGCCATGCCATACTGCCCGGATTCCCGACGCTATGGACAATGACGGCCCTTGCTGGTGGCGGTGCGAGATAACATATTGGCCCAACTGGCGGTGCAGGAGGAGGGACGAGAAATGGTGGAACGCAAGGGACCTTGCAGGCGCTCCCCCGAGCGGCCCGCGCTGCAGGCGCTCCTGGAGCGCGCGAAGTCCGTGACGCTGACGGACGAGGAGTTGTTCGAACAGCGGGTGAGCTTTGTCTACGGCAACGCCCCGAAGGGCGCGCGGATCACGAAGGAATCCGCTCGAGAGGCCGTCCGCCGGCTGCGACTCGTCCCGACTCGTTCGTAGCGCGCGAGTCCCGGCGCGAACCGACCGTGTTCATCCTGGAAGCGGAGAATGGAGAGCTCTTCGGTCGCGTTCAGGAACGGAATCTGAATCGGCAGTACGAACTTCTGGAGGATTGCATCCGGATCGGCGTCGAGAAAGGCCCCTCTTCTTTCGACAAGTATTTACTTTGGGTTTTGAATCACACCGCGGTTGCCAACATTTCGCAATTCGGTGGGCGGTTTCGCAAGGGACCGGTCTATGTAGGCGATCACGTTCCTCCTCATTTCAACGATGTAAACGACTGGATTGACTGCTTTATTACGACCGTCCAGGAGAACTGGTACGATTGGAGCGCAACGGCGCTGGCTGCCTATGGTCTCTGGCGGTTGAACTGGATACACCCGTTCATCGAAGGCAACGGTCGAACCGCGCGCGCGACGAGCTATTTTCTTCTCTGCGTGCGAGCAGGCGGCCTGCTGCCTGGGAAAAGAATCGTCCCGGAGCGAATACGGGAAAGCAGGGCGGAATACGAAGCGGCTCTCGTCGCCGCCGACCGGGCTTGGGACGATGGCCATCTCGACTTCGGTCGAATGGAGGAATATATCGCCGGCCTGCTCCAGGCGCAGCTCGAGGAAGCCGACATGGGCGATACCCCTCGCGCCGGGATGGATTAGAACCCGACGATCCGGGAGTCCTCGCTGCGCACGAAGTGCGTGCCCTGCCGACGTCCGCGCATCCCTGCGGCCCCCCTCCCGGCCTCCCCCTGTCAGGGGGAGGAGTGCAAGTGGCCTCCCCCCTGTGGGGAGGGGGGTCAGTGGCCGGCATGACGTCCCGGGCGGCGTGAAAAAGGGGGCGCGCGTGCGCCCCCTTTGGGTTGTGCGATGTGAGTGGGATCAGAAGGAGATGGCGGTGCCCAGCATGAACTGCGTCCAGTCGTTGGCCGCCGTCATGTTGCCGCCCCCGTCGTTCTCGCCGAAGTCGATCTGCGCCTGCAGGTCGATCCCCGGACCCAGCACGTAGGTGCCGTTGACGGCGTAGCGGGTGATCTCCGTGTCCGGACCGCTGGCCGCGCTCGCCGAACTCTGGCCCCACAGGATGCCGCCCGCCATCGGGCCTTCCGACCAGCGCAGGCCGAGGTCGTAGACCGTCCGATCCTGGTTGTTGCCCTGCTCGACCTTCAGGTAGCCGCCGCCGACGGAAATCTGATCGAAGCTGACCGTCGTCCCCAGATGCAGCGAGCTGGGTTCGCAGTTCATGGCCATCGAGTCGGTGCAGGGGGTGGCGGCCGAGTCCTCGGCCTCGTAGGTCTCATAGCCGCCCGCCACGCGGATGCTGCTGCCCTCCATGAAGGACTGCGAGAACTCCGCAGCCACCGCGATCTGGTTCTGGTATTGCCCCATGTTGGCCGAGCTGTTGTTGTCGTACTGCTGGCCGCCGTCGCTGTCGTCCGGCGCCCAACTCAGGCCGAGCCGGAAGCCGTTGAAGGTCGGCGAGAAGTACACCAGCTTCGCCGCATCCTCGTTGCCGAGGCCGTCGTCGTAGGTGGCCAGCCAGCTGCCGCTCGCGAAGGTGAAGAACGGCGAGTTGACGCCGAAGTTGTAGGCCCCGTTCGGCGCAAAGTTCGTCATCTCCTGCCGCGCGCTCTCCACCGAACCCAGGCGCAGCTGGCCGAAGTCGTCCTTGAAGTACAGCCACACCTCGTCGACGGCGCCGCTGGTGTTGGCGCCGGCGCCGGGGAGGATGACGCGGGGACCGCCGCCGAGGCGACCGCCGTCGACCACCTCCAGCTGCGCATTCACGCCGACGGTGAGGCCGTTGTCCAGCGTGGTGCTGCCGGAGAAGGTGATCTCCGAGTCCTGCGCGATGCCGGTGCTGTGGCGGTCAGCCTGCGGCTGGCCCGGGCCGTCGTTGCCGCTCACGTTGCCGAGGGCCGCACGGTAGTAGCCGCCGACACTCAGCGAGATCGGCTCCTCCATCATCTCCTCGGCCTGCGCCGCCCCCGCCATCATGCCTGCGGCGACCAGAGCCGTGGTGCTCAACAGAACCTTCTTCATGTTCACTCTCCTTGCATGGCGGCGCCGACCGACGCGGGCCGCTCCGATGGCCCCGAAGATAGGCAAGGGAGATCGAAGGTCAACACCCTACCGGGCCGAAACGACACTTTTTCTCAACCATGTTGCGAAAATGCCACAAGAGCCGGGCGGGCGCGGCCCTTCAGGGTGGCGCCACGGGGAATTTCCATCAAGGTTTCTGGATTCCCGCTTTCGCGGGAATGACGAATGAGGCGGGCGGGAACGGCAGGTCTCGCGGGGAATGACGGGTCTTCGGCGCCGCGCCACGCCCCTCGCGCCGATGGCCTTCCTCGGGCCGTCATTCCCGCGAAAGCGGGAATCCATTTCCGATCAATCCCGTCGGCGGCCTTGCGCGTCCCTGCGGCACCCCTCCCGGCCTCCCCCCTGCCAGGGGGAGGAGTGTCAACAGCCGCCATGACGTGCTCGATCGCGGAAACCGGGTCCGGCGCTTCCATCGGCCAGCGCTCGGCTTCGCAGGCTTCCACGAGGACGACGAGGGCCCGAGCGCGTCACCCTCGAGCGTGTCCGGCGCGGCACCCGTCAGGCCGTCGATCGCGGCCAACGCCGCGTCGTAATCGGCCTCGCTCTATCTCTTAGCACGCTGGATGCATCGATCGAGTCGCATTCGATCGGCTCTTCACGCCGCCGCCGGCGTCGGCTCCCGCTCCCGCCGCAGAAACCCTTCGAACATCCCCTCGATCCGCGCCATCCGCTCCCGCAACTCCGCCATGTCCGAACGCATGGCTGCAATCTCCGCGCGTACCGATTCGAACTGCGCTTTCCTTTCCTCCCGCTCGGCCTTGATCTCCGCGCGCACCGATTCGAACTGCTTGTTCGTTCCCTCCCGAGCGGCCTTGATCTCCGCGCGTACCGATTCGAACTGCGCGTTCGTTTCCTCCCGGGCGGCCTCGAACTGCGCGTTCCTTTCCTCCCGCTCGGCCTTGATCTCGGCACGCACGGCCTTGATCTCCGCGCGGAGGACGCGGGCGGTCTCGCGGTTCGAGACCAGGACGAGGCCAGCCAGCGCCACGCCCACCGCGACGACGCCGATGAGTTCCGGGGTCATGTCCAATCCTCCCGCGCCGGGGCCGATGGCGAACCGAAGTCTACCCCCCGGCGCGCGAGTCTCCAAGCCCGCAGGCTTCTTCGTGCGCGCTTCGCGCACACGCGGGTTGCTAGGCGCGCCGCCGGTGCCTTCGGAAACCGCGCCGTGGCCCGCGTGGCCCGCGCGCGCGAACGGCGCGTGTGGTACTCTGGCGCGGTCACCCGCCGCTGGCCATGAGCGAATCAGCCTCTTCTTCCCCTCCGGCGCCTGCGCCCGCCTATCTCGCCGGCCTGAATCCGGAGCAGCGCCGGGCCGTGGAGACGCTCGACGGGCCGCTGCTCGTGCTGGCCGGCGCCGGCACCGGCAAGACCCGCGTCCTCACCACCCGGCTCGGTCACCTTCTCGCGATCGGGCGCGCCCGGCCGGGCGCGGTGCTGGCGGTCACCTTCACCAACAAGGCGGCGCGCGAGATGATCGGCCGGGTGGAGGCGTTGATCGGGCGCTCCGCCGCCGGCCTCTGGCTCGGCACGTTCCACGCGGTCGGCGCGCGGATGCTGCGCCGCCACGCGGCGCAGGCCGGGCTCGCGCCCGACTTCACGATCATCGACACGGACGACCAGATCCGCCTGTTCCGGCAGCTCCTGGAGGCGGAGAACCTGGACGAGAAGCACTGGCCGGCACGGACCCTTTCCACCATTGTCCAGCGCTGGAAGGACCGGGGGCTGACGCCCGACAAAGTCGCCGGCGCCGACGGCGCGGACTACGCGGACGGCCGTGCGCCGGCGCTCTACGCGGCCTACCAGGAGCGGCTGCGGAGCGTGAACGCCGCCGATTTCGGCGATCTCCTCCTGCACAACCTGACGGTCTTCACGCAGCACCCGGACGTCCTCGGCGAGTACCACGCGCGCTTCCGCTACCTGCTGGTGGACGAATACCAGGACACCAACGTCGCCCAGTATCTCTGGCTCCGGCTGCTCGCGCAGAAGCACCGCAACGTCTGCTGCGTCGGCGACGACGATCAGTCGATCTACGGCTGGCGCGGCGCCGAGGTCGGCAACATCCTCCGCTTCGAGCGGGATTTCCCCGGCGCCGTCGTGGTGCGGCTGGAGCGCAACTACCGCTCCACCGGCCACATCCTCGCCGCCGCGTCGGGGCTGATCGCCCACAACGCCGGGCGGCTCGGCAAGACCCTGTGGACGGAGGGCGAGGACGGCGAGAAAATCCGCGTCACCGAGACCCGGGACGGCGAGGAGGAGGCGCGCGCGGTCGGCGAGGCCATCGAGGCGCTGCAACGCGACGGCGAAACGCTGGACGGCATGGCCATTCTCGTCCGCGCGGGCTTCCAGACCCGCGCCTTCGAGGAGCGCTTCCTGGCCATCGGCATGCCCTACCGCGTGATCGGCGGGCTGCGCTTCTACGAGCGACAGGAAATCCGCGACGCGGTGGCCTATCTTCGGGTCCTGGTCCGCCCCGACGACGACTTGGCGTTCGAGCGCATCGTCAACCTCCCGAGACGCGGCCTCGGCGAGCGCGCGCTGGACGCGGTCCGCGGGCTGGCGCGGGCGCGCGCTCTCTCCCTCTACCGGGCGGCGGAGGCGCTGGTGGGGAGCGACGCCCTCGCGCCTCGGGTGCGGACCGAGCCCGGGGAGGTCCATCTCGGCTATTCGGCCGACGCTCTCGCGCCCCGGGCGCGGACGGCGCTGGCGCGGCTCCTGGAGCAGTTCCGGGCTTGGCGGGGCGCGCTTCGCGACGCGCCCCACGAGAAGGTCGCGGGCAGAGTGCTCGACGAATCGGGCTATACCGACATGTGGCGGAAGAGCCGTTCGCCGGCGGCGCCGGGCCGGCTCGAGAACCTGAAGGAGCTGGTCGGCGCGCTCTCCGAGTTCGAGGACCTCCCGGCCTTCCTCGATCACGTCAGCCTGGTGACGGAGCGGGAGGAGGAGGCCGCGGAGATGGTCAACATCATGACCTTGCACGGCGCCAAGGGCCTCGAATTCGACACGGTGTTCCTGCCCGGCTGGGAGGAGGGGCTGTTCCCGCATCAGCGGGCGCTCGACGGCGCCGGCGCCGCCGGCCTGGAGGAGGAGCGGCGTCTCGCCTATGTCGGTCTCACCCGCGCCCGCCGCCGGGCGCATATTCTCTTCGCGGCGAACCGCCTCGTGTACAATCGCTGGGTCAGCGCCATCCCGTCGCGCTTCGTGGACGAACTCGCGCCCGACAACGTCGTCGCCTCCGAAGCCCTCGCCGCGGAGCCGCCGGCGCGCGCCGGCGAAATCGGCCTCCGCGGGCGCCCCGCGCCCCGGGTGCCGGGGTCGCGCACGCGCGCCGCCGCCGCGCCGCCGCGCCGCGCGGCCGGGCCGGGCGGGTACGCGGTCGGCGACCGCGTCTTCCACCAGAAATTCGGCTATGGGCGCATCCGCGCGGTGGACGACGACAAGCTCGACATCGCGTTCGACAAGGCCGGGAGGAAGAAGGTCGTGGACAGCTTCGTCCGGCCCGCCGGCAGCGTCTGACCGGCGGCCCGGCGCGCCGGCGGGCCAGACGGCGGCGCTCTTCCGGACGGCCGGGCCCGCGCCTTCGTCCACGGCGCGGCGCAGCTCGTCCGCCCCGACCGCGGCGGTGCCCGTCTTGCCGCCGGCGACGCCGGCGGCTGCGTCGGCGAGCACCGCGGCCGCGGCCATGTCGAGGCCCCGGCCAAGCGCGGCGGCCAGCGTCGCCAGCGCCGCCCGCGGCAGCCGCTCGAGGTGCCCGTCGGCCGAAACCAGGACCGCGCCGTCGCGGCCGCCGGTGACGAGAATCGCTCCGACCCCGTAGCGCGCGGCGAGGCGCCGGCAGGCGGCGGCGACGGCCGCGTCGGTCTCGACGCTTGCGCCGACGGCCGCCCCCAACGCGGCGCGATTCGGGGCGATCGCCGAGGCGCCCGCGTAGGGGGCGTAATCGCGGCCCGTCGGAGCGACCGCCACCGGCCGGCCCGCTTCGCGCGCGACGGCGATCAGGCGGCGCACCAGCGCCGGCGTGAGCACCCCTTGCCGTAATCCGAGAGCGCCATCGCGTCGCAGGTCGCCAGCGCGTCCCGGGCGAGGCCGGCCAGGCTCTCCGCCGCGCGCGCGGCGATTGGTTCGGTGGTCTCGGAATCGGCGCGCAGGAGCTGCTGGCCGTCGGCGACGAAGCGCGTCTTCTCGGTGGAGAGGTGCCCGCGTTCGACCAGGAGATGCGGCTCGACCCGTCCGTGGACGAAGCGGTCCAGCATCAGGTCGCCGATGCACGCGACGCGGCTCTTGCCGAGCGCTTCGACATGGGCGGACGGTGGGGAGCGATCGGTCATGGGGGGTGCAGGCGCCCCAAGGGACGGCGAGCATGGGCGCCCCAAGGGGCGACGGGCGTGGGCGTCCGATGGCGCGGCGCGCACCCTACGGCATCGCGGCGCGCAGGCAAGACGCTTGCGGGCAAGACGCTCGCGCGAGGCGCGAAGAACGGACCGGGATGCGGCGGGCGGCCGGGGCGGCTATACTGCGCGCACGGGCAACGACGGAAGGGCGCCGGCCATGCGGAAGCGGAGCCTCGGGCTGGACGAGGCCGTCCTCGCCGAGATCGAGAAGACCCGCCGGGGCCTGCGCGCGGCGCGACACCTGCCGGGCTTCCTCTACACCTCGCCCGCGATCTTCGAACACGAGATCGACGCCATCTTCATGAAGGAGTGGCTTTGCGTCGGCCGGGTCGAGGAGTTCGAGAACGCCGGCGACTACCGGGCGCTCAGGATCGCCGGCGAGCCCCTGCTGGTCTGCCGCGGCGAGAAGGGGGCGCTCAACGCCTTCAGCAACGTCTGCCAGCACCGCGGCGTCGAGGTCGCGACCGGCGAGGGAACGCTGAAGAGCTTCCGCTGCCCCTACCACGCCTGGGTGTACGATCTCGAAGGCAAGCTGCTCGGCGCGCCGCACAGCAGGGAGGTCGAGGGCTACGACTTCGCCGACTGCGCCCTGCCGCGGGTCCGGCTCGACACCTGGGGCGGCTACGTCTTCGTCAATTTCGACGCGGACTGCCGCAGCCTCGCGGACTGCCTGGACGAGGACGGAGTCAGGGAGTTCGCCGCGTTCCTGCAACCGGAGAACACCCGCATGTCGGACAAATACGTCTTCGACGTGCCGTGCAACTGGAAGTTCATCCCCGAGAACCTGATGGACATGTACCACGTGGGCGTGATCCACAAGGATTCCTTCGGCGGACACTTCCCGGTCAACGATTTCCGCTTCAACCTGGTGAACAACGGGTACAACGCCGCCTACGAGAGCTTCACCATGGCGCCGAAAGGGGCCACGCTCTTCGACACCATGCCCTGGCTGCGCGGGAAGGTGACCGACAGGTTCGCCTGCACGACCTGGGTCAGGCCGACGATGAACGTCTTCGGCCGCCACGACCTGATCCAGCCCTGGGTGGCCCTGCCGATCGACCACCGCACCACCCGCATCACCATCTACACCCAGCTGCCGGCCGACTATTTCGACGCGCCGGCCTTCGAGGAGAAGAACCGCATCTACGCCGATTTCATCCGGCTGGTCGCGAACGAGGACCGGGCGATGCTGGAATCGCTGCAGAACGGAGTCGGCTCCCGCGCCTTCCGTCCGGGGCCGACCGTCAAGCTGGAGCGCGCCATCCACCATCTGCTCAACTACTATCTCGACAAGCTTCTCGGCGCCGACGACGCGGCCCGCGCCCGCCGCCGTCGCGACGGTGCAGCGGCGGCGGGCGAAAGCGCGGCGCGCAACCCGGCGCCGCGGGACGGCGGCTACGCGGCGGCGCTGGGCGCGGCGGAGTAGGGCGGAATAGGAAGCGATCATGGGCGGCAAGGAAGACGGCGCGCGGCTGACCGATCTGTTCCGGCGGAATCTCGAACTCTGCGAAGTGGGGCCGGGCCAGACCGTCGCCGTCCTCTCGGAGGGCGACCAGCTGCGGGACTACGCGCGGGCCTCGCTCGCCGCGGCGCGTGCGCTCGGCGCGGACGCAGCCCACGTCCACCTCCCGTCCGCCGGCGCGGAGGACGCGAGCGTCAGGATCGCCAATATCGGGCAGAACGCCCTGGGCGCCCATCCGCAGGCGCTGCAAACCTGCCTGGACGCCGACATGGTCGTGGACCACATGCTTCTCCTGTTCTCTCACGAGCAGATCGCCATGCAGAAGGCCGGGACCCGCATCCTGCTCGTCGTCGAGCCGGTGGAAATCCTGGAGCGGCTGCTTCCGACCGCCGAGATGCGCGCGCGCGTGGAGGCCGGCGAGCGGCGCCTGAAGGAGGCGCGCCGGCTGCGCTTCGTCAACGACGCCGGCACCGATGTCACCTACAGGCTGGACGGCAAGCCGATCCTGACGGAATACGGCTACACCACCGAGCCCGGGCGCTGGGACCACTGGCCGGGCGGCTTCCTCGCGACCCTGGGCGCCGAGGGCGGCGTGAACGGGCGGGTGGTGATGGAGAAGGACGACATCGTCTTCCCGCTCCGCGAATACGCGGGCGAGCGGATCGCCTTCGAGATCCGCGACGGCGCGGTGACGGAGGTCGGCGGCGGGGCCCGCGCCGCTCGCCTCCGCGCCTTCATGGAGAGCTACGACGATCCGCGCGCCTACGCGGTCTCCCACATCGGCTGGGGGTTGAACCACCTCTGCGTCTGGCGGCCGGACCTGCCGGGGATCGGCATGGACGGCCGCGCCCACTACGGCAACGTGCTGTTCTCGCTCGGACCGGACACCGAGTTCGGCGGCGCCAACGACACCGCCTGCCACCTCGACCTGCCGATGCGCGATTGCTCGCTCTGGCTCGACGACGAGCCGATCGTCGCGCGCGGCGCGCTCGTGCCGGAGGACATGCGCGCCCCCGCCCGTTGATTCCCGATTCCCACTCTTGGCGCGCGGGCCCGAAGACCCGCGCGCCGGGGCGTCGCGCGCCCTCCGATGAATGGCTTTGCGGCGCCCGGCGCCGATGCGCTATGATGCCTCCGTTCGAGACGGAGGCGTGGCGGCGCGCGTCGTCGAACGAGGCGCGCCGATACGCCGATGTGTGTCCACGATCCAGGGAGAACCGAAACATGTGGAAACCGACCTTTGGCGCCGCGCTCGTGGCGGGGGTGGCCTTCGCCGGCCTCGCCGCGTCCGATGCGCGCGCGGACAGTCATGAAACGGAAGGCGTCTGGTGGCCGGCCAAGGTGGAGATCTACAACCCGGCCTGCACCGACGGCGATCCGAAGTGCTGGACCGATCCGGCCAACGCCACTCTCGAGATCGTGGACTACGTGCCGCTCATGCCCGACGAGGTGGACGCGAAGCACAACATCTGCGTGTCCTTCCCCCATCTCGTGGATTCGTACTGGGTCGGCGCGGCCTACGGCATCATCGAGGAGGGCAAGCGCCTCGGGCAGAGGATCACCCTCATCGAGGCCGGCGGCTACGACAAGCTCGAGCGGCAGATCGCGCAGGTCGAGGACTGCATCGCCAACGGCGCCGAGGCCCTCGTTCTCTCGGCGATCTCCGGCGAGGGCAACATCAAGCAGGTGGACGAGATTCGCGCGAAGGGGATTCCGGTGGTCGACCTGATCAACGGGATCAACACCGAGGTCGACGCCAAGTCGCTGGAGAGCTACTACAGCATGGGCCGGATCGCCTGCAAATGGATCGCCGACCAGCACCCGGCCGGCAGCGGCAAGGTCAAGCTGGCGTGGTTCCCCGGACCTCCCGGCGCGAGCTGGTCGGTCGCCGGCAACAACGGCTGCCACGATGCGGTCAAGGGCAGCGACGCCGAGATCATCTCGACGAAGTGGGCCCAGACCAGCAAGGAGGCCCAGCTGTCGCTCGTCGAGAACGTGATCCAGGCGCAGACCTCCGGCGGCGAGACTGATCTCGACTACATCGTCGGCGTGGCGCCCGCCATCGAGGGCGGCATGGCCGCGCTCCGCGACATGGGCATCGCGGATCAGGTCAAGCTCGTCTCCTACTACTACACGCCCGGCATGCACCAGTTCGTCGGGCGCGGCAGCGTCGCCATGGCGCCGACCGACCAGATGATCATCCAGGCGCGGATCTCCATCGACCAGGCGGTCCGGCTCCTGGAGGGCAAGCCGTCGGCCACCGGCGGCCGGCCCGAGTTCAACGACACCGGCCGGACGATCGAGCACGTGCAGCCGGTGGCGGCGATGGTCACGCCGGAGAACATCAAGGACTTCGACACCACGACGACCCTGGCGCCCAAGGGCTGGACGCCGGTGTTCAGCACCGACTGACCGCGGTGGATCGAGCCGGAAACGAGAACGAGACCGATGGAGGCCCGTGATCGTGGCGGAACCATCGGCGGTTGCGCGTGAGACGTCCCCGGAGCCGGCGGGTTCCGGGGACACTCTCTTGAGGCTGGAGAAACTCTCCAAGCAGTTTCCGGGCACGCTCGCGCTCGACCGCGTCGATTTTGACGTGCGCGGGGGCGAGGTCCATGTCCTGTTCGGCGAGAACGGCGCCGGCAAATCGACCCTGATCCAGGTCGTCGCCGGCGTCCACCGGCCGTCGGGCGGGACGATCCATCTCCACGGCGCGCCGACCACGATCGGCTCCGTGCACCACGCCCGCGAGCTCGGCATCAGCGCGGTCTTCCAGGAGTTTTCCCTAGTTCCCCAGCTCACCGTGGAGGAGAACCTCTTCCTCGGCTCCGAGCTCACCCGCGGTCCCCTGCTCGACAAGGCGACGCTCGCCCGGCAGGCGCGGGAGACCCTGGACCGGCTCGGGTTTCCGCTCAGGCCGCGGGATCAGGTGATGTACCTGTCGCGCGCCGAGCAGCAGATGGTGGAGATCGCCAAGGCGTTCCGCACGCGGCCCTCGATCATGATCTTCGACGAGCCCACGGCCTCGCTCACGGAGCGGGAGACCGAGCGGCTGTTCAACCTGATCGAGCAGATCAAGGCCGAGGGCATCGGAATCATCTACATCACGCACCGGATGAACGAGATCAAGCGGATCGGCGACCGCATCACGGTGCTGCGCGACGGCCTCCATATCGATACCCTTCCCGTCGCCGAGGCGACGGACCAGAAGCTGGTCTCGCTCATGACCGGGCGTGTGATCGAGCAAATCTTCCCGGCGATTGCGCGCAAGCCGGCCGAGACGCTGCTCGAGATCGAGGGGCTGGTCACGGCGAAGCACACCGTGAACGATGTCTCGATCAGCGTGCGGCGCGGCGAGGTCGTGGGGCTGGCGGGGCTGGTCGGCTCCGGCAAGTCCAACATCGGGCGCGCCTGTTTCGGCCTCGAACGGATCATGGCCGGCTCCATCGCCTTCGACGGGAAGGTCGTTTACGACCGGGAGCGCCGCATCAACAGGCTCGGCCCCCGCAAGATGCTCGACCGCGGCTTCTACTACCTTCCGTCGAACCGGCGGGAGGAGGGCCTCGTGATGATGCAGAACGTCCGGGAGAATGTGGCGCTGCCGTCGCTCGGCCTCTCCAAGTTCTCCAACCGCGCCTTCCTGCGCCGGGCCAGCGAGCGGAAGATCGTCAAGGACATCGCGCGCGACCTGGACCTCATGCCGCTCAACATCGAACGGGATCTCGAGCACTTTTCGGGCGGCAACCAGCAGAAGGTGCTGGTAGGGAAATCCCTGGTGCGCGACGTCAAGCTGTTCGTCTTCGACGAGCCGACGGTCGGCGTCGACGTCGGCGCGCGCGTGGCGATCTACGAGTTCATTCGCGACCTCTGCGAGGCCGGCGCGGGCATCCTGCTGATCTCCTCGGACCTGCCGGAGATCCTGCACCTCACGCATCGCGCTTATGTGATGTACCGGGGTGAGCTGCGCGCCGAGCTCGACCAAGCGGAAATTTCCGAACAGACGGTGTTGAGCCACTTCTTCGAGAAGGAGGCCGCAGCGTGAGCGGGGGAGGGAGATAATGGCCGACGTCACGCGGGACCAGCCGACGCCGCTGGAGAGGGCGGAGCATCTGGCGACGCTCGTGTTCGTGCGCGCCGGCGTGCTGCCGTGGTTCCTGGTCGTCGCGATCATCTTCTTCGCCATCAGCACCGACAACTTCTTCAGCGAGCGGAACCTCATCAACGTCGTCCGCCAGGCGACCTATCTGGTGATGGTGTCCATGGGGCAGATGGTGGTGCTGCTCACGGCGGGCCTCGATCTTTCCGTCGGCGTCATGTTCGCCATGGTCTCGGTGATCACCTCCATGGCCATGGTCGGCATGTGGGACGGCGAGAGCGCGGCCACGGTCGCGATCATCGTGGGCTGTCTGGCCGGGCTCGGGGCCGGCACGGGAATCGGGGTGCTGAACGGCATCGGGGTGGCGGTTTTCCGGGTCCCGCCCTTCATGATGACGCTCGCCATGTCGTCCATCGTGTTCGGCATCGCCCTCATGATCACGGGCGGGACGCCCGTTTACGGAATGCCGGACGAATTCGCGAACTTCCTCGGATACGGCATCTGGCCGGGCAAGCTGATGCTCCCGGTTCCGGTGTGGATCACCATCGGCTTCATCATCCTGATGTACGTCTTCCTCAACTGGACGCGGATGGGGCGCTACCTCTACGCGCTCGGCGGCAACCTCAAGGCCTCGCAGCTTTCCGGCATCAGCACGCGCTTCTATCTCTTCATGGCCTATGTCGTGTGCGCCGGCATCACCACCATCGGGGCGCTCATGCTGACGGCCCGCCTCGAAAGCGGCGAGGGCAACATCGGCAAGGAATATCCCCTGCTCTCGATCGCCGCCTGCGTGATCGGCGGCGTCAGCCTGTTCGGCGGCACCGGGCGCCTGCCCAACGTCGTCCTGGGCGCGATCTTCATCATCCTCGTTCAGAACGGCATGAACCTGCTGCGCATGAGTTCCTATCTGCAGATGGTAGTGGTCGGCATCCTGTTGATCCTTGCGGTGATCGCCGACAACTACCGGCAGAAACTGCTCCTCATGCTCAGGGACTAGGAACATGGCAGGGAACGGCGCCTCCTTCGTCATTTCCGGCGATTCGCACGTCATCGAGCCTGCGGACCTCTGGACCAGGCCGCTGGGCGCCCGCTACGGCGACGCCGTGCCGCGCATGGTGAGCGAACATGCCGGCGTCCGGGCCGACCACTTCTTCACCGGCATCGAATACGTCCGCGTGGACGAGATCGTCGAAGGCGACGAGGAGTTGCAGAAGAAGCTGGTCGGCTCGGGCACCGACCCCGCGATCCGCCTGGGCTGCATGGACGAGGACGGCGTCCACGGCGAGATCGTCAACTCCACCTGGATGCTCTACGCCATGCGGGCGCGCGACGACCGCCTCGTCCAGGACCTCTGCCAAGTGTTCAACGACTGGCTCGCCGAATATTGCGGCCACGCACCGAAGCGGCTCTACGGCACCTCGATGATCCATCTGGCGGACGTGGACTGGGCCTGCCGGGAGCTGGAGCGCACCGCGAAGCGCGGCCTCAAGAGCGTCATCATCAACTGCGACGCCCGCCCCGAATGGCCGCGCTTCCAGGATCGGCGCTACGATCCCTTCTGGGCGCGGGCCCAGGAGCTGGAGCAGCCGGTGACGCTCCACATCATCACCGGCAACGAGGTCGACCCTTTCACCCTGCACGGGCCGGACCGCATCGACATGGCGCGGCGCACCATCGGCGTGCTCGCCGAGGCCGGCCCCGTGCTCGCCAACGAGTTCATCTTCGGCGGCATTCTCGACCGCTTCGAACGGCTGAAGCTGGTCCTGTCGGAATACGAGGTGTCCTGGCTTCCCTACTGGCTGTTCCGCGCCAGGCAAATCCAGAACGACTTCGGCCCGGCGCTGGACATCCCGAAGATCAGGAAGCCGGTCGAAGAGTATCTCCGGCAGATCTACCATGGGCTGATCGACGACCCCTATCTGGACAAGGTGCTGGACGTGATCGACCCGAAGACCATCATGTGGGGATCGGACTTCCCCCACGCGCGCTGCACCTATCCCGACACTCGGGCCGTCATCGACCGCGTGTTCGGCCATCTCGACGAACGGACGCGCCGCGACATCACCTGCGACAATTGCGCGCGCTTTTACAATTTCGATCTGCCCGACGCCTGAGCCGCGCCTTTGACGCGACGCCGGCCGAGCGGAGAAGGGAACACGTCGGCACGGCGAGCGCGCATCCGCGCAGCGGAGGAAGGCGCGTGACGGGGAGCGCCGCCGGCGCCTGGACCTCGGTCCGCGCCGCCCTCGGCGGGATGACGAAGGGGGGGGTGCCGGACCGCCCCGCGCCGGGAGAGCCGCTGCTCACCGTCGAGAACGTCACCCTCCGCTTCGGCGGCGTCCAGGCCTTGGCCGGAGTCGGCTTCACCATCGCCAGCGGCGAAATCTGCGCCATCATCGGCCCCAACGGTGCTGGCAAGACCTCCATGCTCAACGTCCTGAACGGCGCCTACCAGCCGACTGGCGGCGTCATCGTCTTCAAGGGGCGCACACGCCGGCGGATGCGCCCGCGCGAGGCTGCCGCCTCGGGCATCGCACGCACCTTCCAGAACGTCGCGCTGTTCAAGGGCATGAGCACGCTCGACAACGTCATGGCCGGGCGCAACCTCAAGATGCGGAGCAATTTCCTCGCCTGCATGTTGCCGGCGGGCCCGGCGTGGGCGGAGGAGGCGCGCCACCGCGCGGCGGCCGAGGAGGTCGTCCGCTTCCTCGAGATCGATTCGATCCGCGACACCCCGGTGGGCCGCCTGCCCTACGGCCTGCAAAAGCGGGTCGAGCTCGCCCGCGCGCTGGCGGCGGAGCCCGACCTGCTGTTGCTCGACGAACCCATGGCGGGGATGAACGCCGGCGAGAAGGCGGAGATGTGTCGCTTCATCCTCGATACCAAGGCGCGGTTCGGGACGACCATCGCCCTGATCGAGCACGACATGGGCGTCGTCATGGAGCTCTCCGACCACATCGTCGTGCTCGACTACGGCCGCAAGATCGCGGACGGAAGCCCCGACGAAGTGCGCGCGAACCAAGCCGTGATCGACGCCTATCTCGGGGTGGTGCACGAAGGGGGCGCGTGATGGGGGCGCTCGAGGCCTTCTTCGTCGCGCCCTTCCTCGACATGATCGCCTATCCGATGTTCTTCGGAGAGGTCGCGCTCACCGGGCTGCTGACCGGCGTGATGTATTCCCTGGTAGCGCTCGGCTTCGTCCTCATCTTCAAGGCGTCCCAGGTCTTCAACTTCGCCCAGGGCGCCATGGTGCTCTTCGCGGCGCTCACCCTCGTCGGGCTGATGGAATACGGCCTTCCGGTGTGGGCGGCGGTGCCGGCCACGGCCGCCGTCATGGTGGCACTTGCCGTCGGCATCGAGCGCGGGGTCCTGCGCCCGCTGATCAATCAGCCGCCGATCACGCTGTTCATGGCGACCATCGGCCTGAGCTTCCTTCTGGAAGGTGCCGGCGAATGGGCATGGGGCGCCAACGTGAAGGCGCTCGACATCGGGATTCCGGACGGGCCGGTCGAGATCGCGGGGATGCTGCTGAACGAGTTCGACCTGATCGCAGCGGCCGTGGCGGCGGCGCTCGTCGCGACCCTGGCGCTCCTCTTCCAGCACACGCCGATCGGCCGCGCCCTGCGCGCCGTGGCCGATGATCCGCAGGCGGCGCTCTCGATCGGCATCTCGCTGCGGACCATCTGGATCGTCGTCTGGTCGGTCGCCGGCATCGTCGCCATCGTGGCGGGCGTCATGTGGGGGGCCAAGAGCGGCGTGCAGTTCAGCCTGTCGTTGATCGCCCTCAAGGCGTTGCCGGTGTTGATCCTGGGCGGCCTCACCTCGGTGCCCGGTGCCATCGTCGGCGGTCTGATCATCGGCTGCGGCGAGAAGATCGCCGAGATCTATTGGGGGCCGGTGATCGGCGGCGCGATCGAGAACTGGTTCGCCTACATGATCGCCATGGTGGCGTTGCTGTTCCGGCCCCAGGGCCTGTTCGGCGAAAAGCTCATCGAGCGGGTGTGAAGCCGGCCATGCGCGCCGCGGCTTCCGCGCTTTTCGGCTCGCTCTTCGCCGGCCGCTCGCGGGCGATCGACATGGGCTTCGTGGGTCTGGTCGCGGTGCTCGCCTTCGTCGCGGTGCCTCTGGTCGCGAACGAGTACTGGCTCCAGGCCATCCTGATCCCGTTCCTGGTCTTCTCGGTGGCGGCCCTCGGCCTGAACCTGCTCACCGGCTTCGCCGGGCAGCTGTCACTCGGCACCGGCGGCTTCATGGCGGTCGGCGCCTATGCCGCCTACAAGATGGCGACCGGCTGGCCCGAGCTCAACGTCATCGCCGTCTTCTTTCTCTCCGGCTTCTTCGCGGCCGGAGTCGGCATCCTGTTCGGGCTGCCGAGCCTGCGCATCAAGGGCTTCTATCTGGCGGTGGCGACGCTGGCCGCCCAGTTCTTCCTGATCTGGTTGTTCAACCGGGTGCCCTGGTTCTACAATCACAATCCCTCCGGCACGATCTCCGCACCGCCGCGCACCTTCGCGGGGGTGATGGTCACCGGTCCCGAGGCCACGGCCGAGGTGCGCTATCTCGCGGCCCTCGCCTTCGTCGCACTCTTCGTCTTCGTCGCACGCAATCTGGTGCGGAGCCGCTTCGGGCGCGCCTGGATGGCGGTGCGCGACATGGACGTGGCGGCGGAGATCGTCGGCATCCCGCTGCTGCGCACGAAGCTCCTCGCCTTCGCCGTGAGTTCCTACCTGTGCGGCGTCGCCGGCGCGCTCCTGGTCTTCCTCTATCTGGGGAGCGCGGAGACCCTGGCTTTCGATGTCAACGTCTCCTTCCTCGTGCTCTTCATGATCATCGTCGGCGGCCTCGGCTCGATCGCCGGCTCGATCCTGGGCGCCGCCTTCATCACGATCGTGCCGATTTTCCTCACCAACATTCCCTCTCTCACCGGCATCGACATCGCCTCCGACCTCGCCAAGCACATCGAAGTGATCATCTTCGGCGGCATGATCATCCTGTTCCTGATCGTCGAGCCCCTGGGCCTCGCCCGCCTCATCCGCCTCACGCGGGAGCGACTCGGGCTCTAGGGTGTACACGGTTTCGGCTGGACTTCCACGGGGCAGGCTTCTTCAGAAGGAATACCGCCGACCCCTCCTGGAGGTTCTCCGCGACATGGGGGGAGGGCGCATGTTCGCGATCTGCGCTCGGCCATGGAGAAGCGTATGGAGCCCCGTCTGCCTCCTGTCGATCTGGGGTCCGTGAATTCGGGCCAGCCGCGATGGTGGAACCTCGTTTGCTTTGAACGGAACGCTTTGAAGGAGGAAGGCTACCTCCGGGACGATTCGCCGCGCGGCGTCTGGGAATTGTCGGAGGAGGGTGCCGGCTTCGTCGATCACCTGCTCGCCATGCCGGATATGGGTGAAGACGCCGATTTCGACCGCCTCCGTTCAGCCCCGCGCAAGACCGAGCCGTAAGTTATCCCGGCGCTCCGATTCGGTGTGACCGAGGGCGGCGCGCCGTGCTAGGCTCGGGGGAAGAGAGAGCGGCGCGCGCCTTGCCGGCGCGGCTGCATGACGGGAGGACGGACATGGCGTTCAGGAGGAGTCTTCGTCACGGTATCAACGGCGCGCTCGCCGCGGCGCTCGTCGCCGGCGGCCTCGCCGCGGCGGCGGCGACGGCCGGGCTCGCGGGTAGCGAGGCCCGCGCGGCCGACGAGCAGTTCATCCCGCTGCTCGTCTACCGGACGGGGCCCTACGCCCCGAACGGCATCCCGGCGGCGAACGGCGCCCTGGACTACTACAAGCTGGTCAACGAACGGGACGGCGGCATCAATGGCGTCGTGCTCACCTTCGAGGAATGCGAGTTCCGCTATGACACCAAGGCGGGCGTCGAGTGCTACGAGCGGCTCAAGAACAAGGGGCCCACGGGGGCATCGGTGGTCAATCCCCTCTCGACCGGGGTGACCTACCAGCTCAATCCCAGGGCGCCGGTGGACGAGGTTCCCGTGCACTCGATGGGCTACGGGCAGACGGCGGCGTCCGACGGGCGCGTGTTCCCGTGGACCTTCACCTACCCCACCTCCTACTGGAGCCAAGCCTCGGCCTTCATCAAATATGTCGGTGCGCAGTCGGGCGGCATGGACAAGCTCCAGGGCCAGACCATCGCCCTCGTCTATCACAACAGCCCCTACGGCAAGGAGCCGATCCCCGTCCTCCAGGTGCTGGCGGAGAAATACGGCTATGCCCTGGAGCTGCTGCCGGTCGACCATCCGGGCCAGGAGCAGAAGGCGACATGGTTGCAGATCCGCAGGCTCAAGCCCGACTGGACGTTCCTCTGGGGCTGGGGCGTGATGAACCAGGTCGCGATCAAGGAGGCCGCCGGAATCGGCTATCAGATGGACCGCCTGATTGGCGTCTGGTGGTCGGCGAGCGAATCGGACGTCGTGCCGACGGGCGAAGACGCCAAGGGCTACAAGGGCGCGTCGTTCCACTCGCCGGGCGCGGGATTCTCCCTCCACGACGACATCCTCCAGCACCTTTACGGCGGCGACAGCGCAGCCGCGGCCGAGAACAATTTCGGCGAGGTCCTCTACAATCGCGGTGTCTTCCAGGCCGTTCTGAACGTCGAGGCGATCCGCACGGCCATGGGCAAATACGGCAACCGGTCGCTGACGGGCGTGGAAGTCCGCTGGGGCCTCGAGAACCTCGATCTGACGGAAGAGCGGCTCGCGGAACTGGGCCTCGCCGGCTTCACCAAGCCGATCAAGGTCACCTGCGAGGATCACGAGGGCAGCGGGCCGGTGATCATCCAGCAGTGGGACGGCGGCGCCTGGAACGTCGTCAGCGACTGGATCGCGCCCATGCGCGACGTCGTGCGCCCGATGATCGAGGCGGCGGCCGCCAAGTTCGCGGAAGAGAACGGCATCACGCCGCGCGACTGCGCGAAGGAGATGTGACCGTCCCGACGCTCCTCCGACTGGACGGGGTCGAGGTCGTCTACGACCATGTGATCTCCGTCCTGCGCGGCGTCACCGTCGCCGTGCCCGAGGGAGCCATCGTCGCCCTCCTCGGGCCGAACGGCGCCGGCAAGACCACCACGCTGAAGGCGATCTCCAACCTGCTGCGGGTGGAGCGGGGCGATGTCACCGCGGGCACGATCCGTTTCCGGGAAGAGCGCATCGACCGGTTGGCGCCGTCGGCTCTGGTGAGGCGCGGCATCGTCCAGGTCATGGAAGGGCGCCGCTGCTTCGCCCATCTCACGGTGCACGAGAACCTGCTGACCGGCGCCCACACCAGGACGGACGGCAAAGCGCGGGTGCGCGACGACCTCGAACGGGTTTACGCCCACTTCCCCTCGCTCGCCGACCGGCGCCGGCTCCAGGCCGGGTTCATCTCCGGCGGCGAGCAGCAGATGCTCGCTATCGGGCGGGCGCTGATGTCGCGGCCGGCCATGATGCTCCTGGACGAGCCGTCGATGGGTCTCGCGCCCCAGGTCGTGGCCCGTATTTTCGAGACGGTCCGGCGGCTCAATGAAGAGGAGGGGGTGACTGTCCTCCTTGCCGAGCAGAACGCCAACATGGCCCTCGCCACGGCCGGCTACGGCTACATCCTGGAGAATGGCCGCATCGGCCTCGAAGGCACGGCGGCGGAACTCCAGGACAACCCGGCGGTAAAGGCCACCTATCTCGGCCTCTGAGAGCCTGAAGCATATTGAGGCTGAGCACGATCCGCAGCCAGCAGTCAGCCGAATACCCGGTCTCCTCCGACGCCCGCTTGGCGGCGCTGCCAAGCCGGAGGCGGATGGTGCCGACGTCAACGCGCGACCACCGCTCCACAAGCGGCCGTATGTGTGACACCCTACCCGCCATGCTTCGCCTGCGATGACGTCCTGTACAGAAGTACCAATGCTCTTCCGCATGGGCGCGACGGGGACATCCCCTGGGCGAGAAGGGTTAGCGTTCGGTGATGAAGACGATGGCGGTCGGCCTACGCGGGTAGCACAGGGCTGGATAAACGACGTTCGATTGGCGTGTGAACAGGCGAGTAAGGATCACAATCTACATATTCACTTCATGGACACGTGGATTCCCGACCGTGCTTCCCTGCGCGACGCAATAACCAATCAAAGTACGCCATTGGAACTTGAACAGAGCTTCAAGTCACTTTGGAGTGAAGCGAGGGGGGTGCTGTGAACATCGATGAAGACATGCGTGCTGAAAATGCGGATGAACTGGAGCTTCTCGCGCTTGAAATATCGGAATTCAGGAACGTTCTGCGTGAGCTGTCCCGGCAGGTGTCGCGGATCGAAAGGCGTGTGAAGGCGGCACTGCCGCCGTCCAGGCAAACCACGAAGACCGACCGCAGCTCCCCCATGGATGAAACCGCCGCGCGGCGCATGGTCGATCGATTGACGGAGCGAGCCAAAGGCGGCGAACAGATCGAAAGCGAGCTCCGGCGCATGACGGTCAAGAAAGAACTGGCGATTTTGGCCAGGAACCTGGGGATGACGAATACGAGATTGCCTCCCAAGGACGATCTCGTTCGTCGGATTTCCACCCGACTCAGGCAGAGAGCGTCTGTCGTGAGCGGTATTCACGGAAGCCCGCAAGAAGGCGGGCGGCGGACCGGACTGTGACGCCCGCCTGTGCGGAGCCGCGCGCGGGCCTTACGCCGGCACGATCATGGTGCCGGTGCCGTGTTCGGTGAACACTTCGAGCAGGAGCACGTGCGGCACGCGGCCGTCCAGGACGTGGGCGGCGGCCGTCGAGTGCTCGAGCGCCGCGAGGCAGGTCTCGAGCTTCGGGATCATGCCGCCGCCGACCGCCCCGCTGGCCAGGAGGGCGCGCGCCTCGTCCGCGGTCATGCGGCTGATGAGCGTGCCCGATTCGTCAAGCACGCCGGCCACGTCGGTCAGCAGGAGAAGCTTGGCGGCCGAAAGCGCGGCGGCGATGGCGCCGGCGGCCGTGTCGGCGTTGATGTTGTAGGTCTCGCCGTCCGCGCCCACGCCTGTCGGTGCGACGACGGGGATGATGTCGGACGCGCAGAAATGATTCAGCAGATCGACGTTGACGCGCCTGGGCTCGCCGACGAAACCGAGATCGACCGTCCGCTCGCCGCCGGTCTCCGGATCCCGCGTCCGGCGCGCGAGCCGGGTCGCCTCGATGAGCCTGCCGTCCTTGCCGCTGAGGCCGACCGCCGTGCCGCCCACCTCGTTGATCGTCGTGACGATGCGCTTGTTGATGCTGCCGGCCAACACCATTTCAACGACCTCGACCGTCGCTTCGTCCGTCACCCGCAGGCCGTCGACGAAATCGCTCTCGATGTCGAGCTTCGACAGCATGCGGGCGATCTGCGGGCCGCCGCCATGCACCACGACGGGATTGATGCCGACCTGCTTCAGCAGCACCACGTCGCGTGCGAAACCGTGGGCGAGCGCCGAATCGCCCATGGCGTGGCCGCCGTATTTGATGACGAAGCTCCGGCCCGCGAAGCGCCGCATGTAGGGCAGCGCCTCGGAGATCGTGGCCGCCGTGCGCAGCCAGTGCTTGGTGTCGCCGATGTTCGGCATGTGCCGGATCGCTCGGGGAGGCGCCTGCCCGGCGGAGTCTCGCGCCCGCCGGCGGCGGATCACTAACCGATTCCCTCGGCCTTGGCCAGCGCCGCGAGATGGGCCCTGAGTTGGGCTACGCCCGTGCCGGTGCGGGCGCTGGTGGCGATCAGCGAAGGATAGGCGGCGACGTGCTTGGCGAGCGCCGCTTCCAGCACCTCCGCCGTGGCCGCCAGCGCCGCCGGCTCCAGCTTGTCGCATTTGGTGAGCACGGCGAGGAAGGGCACGGCGTTCCGGTCGAACGCGGCCATGAGCGGCGCGTCCGCCTCCGCGATGCCCCGCCGCGCGTCGAGCAGCAGGCAGACCCGTCTCAGAGTCGGCCGGCCGCGGAGATAGGCGTCCGCGAGGCGGGTCCACGCGGCGACCTTCCGCTTGGATGCGGCGGCGTAGCCGTAGCCCGGCAGGTCCACGAGCATCAGGCGGCCGGCCAGGTCGAAGAAATTCAGCTCCCGCGTGCGTCCCGGCGTGTTCGAGATGCGGGCGAGTGCGCGACGGCCGGTGAGGGCGTTGACGAGGCTCGACTTGCCCACGTTGGAGCGCCCGGCGAAGGCGATTTCCGGCAGGGCGGGCGCGGGCAGTGCGGCGAGGACGGCGGCGCCTGAAACGAAGCGGCAGGGCTGGGCGAACAGCCGGCGCCCGGCTTCTAGCGCGGCCTCGCGCGCTTCCGCGCCTTCGTCCGCCTCGGCCCGGCCGATCTCTGTCCCGCCCATTCGCCGTCGTCGGTGTGTTCGTCCCGGGGGGCGTCCCGTTCCGCCGTCGCGCTCTCGCCGGCTCCTTCGGCCTGCGCGGCGGCGCGCTCTGCCTTGCGTTGCCTGCGCGATTTCCGGGGCGGTTCCTTCGGTTCCGGCTTCGGCGGGGGAGTGCTCCCGCCGAAGCCGGCCTTCACGCGCTCGAGCAGGCTCACCTGCGCCGCGCCCGGCGGAGCCGCCTTGCGCCGGGTCCCGGGCTTTCGCCCGCGGGGCGCGGCGGCCGGTTTTCGCGGCGCGGGCTTGCGGTGCGCGGGCGCCTTGCGCTTCGCCGGCCCGCGCGCGGCATCGGCCGCCTCGTCGCGCGCCGCCGCCGTGCGCTTGGCGCTGGTCCTCTCGCGTCGCGCGCCGCCGCCCGCCGCAGCGGCGCGGCGCGGGCCCTTCCGTTCGCTCGTCGGCGCGCGGGCGGCAGCGTCCGGCTCCGGTGCGGCGGTCTTGCGGCGCGCGGCCGGCTTGCGGGCACGGCGCGGCGCGGTGTCGGGCTCGCCCGCGCGCGCGCGCTCCTTCCGGGGCGAGCGGCTCGGCTTGACCAGCGTGCCCTTTTCGGCTGCCTCCTTGATCTTGCGGATCTTCTCGGCGTCCTCGGCGAGGCTCTGCCGGGTGATGCCCATGCGGCGCATGATCAGCCATTGCTGGCCGATGGAGAGCACGTTGTTCCAGGTCCAGTACACCACCAGCCCGGCCGGGAACCGCGCGAACAGGAACAGGAACACGATGGGCAGGGCCATCAGGATCTTCTGCTGGATCGGCTCCATCGGCTGCGGGTTGAGCTTCATCTGGAGCCACATCGTGGCGCCGAAGAGGAGCGGCCAGATGCCGATCAGCAGGAATTCCGGCGCCGGCCACTCCAGCAGGCCGAAACCGGTGATGAAGGTCATCGGATCGGGCGCCGAAAGATCATCGATCCAGCCGAAGAACGGCGCGTGGCGCATTTCGATGGTGACGAACAGCATGTAGTAGAGCGCGAAGAACACCGGGATCTGGGCCAGCAGCGGCAGGCAGCCGGCGACCGGGTTCGCCTTCTGCTCGCGGTAGAGCTTCATCAGCTCGCTGTTCATCCGCTGCTTGTCGTCCTTGAAACGCTCGCGCAGACGGATCATCTCCGGCTGCAATTTCCGCATCCGGCTCATGGAGGCGTAGGCCTTGTTGGCCAGCGGGAACAGCAGCACGCGCACGCAGATCGTGAGCAGCAGGATGGCGACGCCGAAGTTCCCCGTCGCCCGGTTGAAGAAGTCGATGACGTAGAACAGCGGCTTCGAGAGGAACCACGTCGGCCCGAAATCCACGGCCAAGTCCAGGCGTTCCGCGCCCAGCGTCTCCTCGTAGCGGTCGAGGAGGTTGATCTCCTTGGCGCCGGCGAAGAGGTGCGAGGTGAGCGAGACCGTCTGGCCCGGATTCACCGTGAACGGCGCCGCCTCGTAGATGGTCTGGAAGGAATCGGTCTCGCCGTCGTCCACGGGGACGTATTCGAAGCTGCCCTGGAACGGCGTCTCCTGGTCCGGGATCAGCGCCACCAGCCAGTATTTGTCGGTCATCCCGAGCCAGCCGCCGGAGGCCCGGTAGCGGTATTCGTCGAGCGCGCGGGGGTTGCGCCCCAAGGCGTCGTAGGCGTCCAGCATGTCCTCGTAGTCGGCCTCGTGGTAATCCCCGCCGAACACGCCGAGGGCGCCGTCCTGGAAGAGGAAGAGCGGCTTGAAGGGCAGCATCGATTCAGACGAGGTGCTGAACCGCGCGATGCGCGAGAACGGAACGAGCGTGAGCGGCGCGTCGGTCTCGTTGCGGACCGACTGGGTCACGGTGAAGACGAACCCGTCGTCGATCGCGATGCGGCGCGTGAACGACAGTCCGGCGCCGTTGTTCCAACGCAGGGTGACCGGCCTCCCGGCGTCGATGACGACGCGGTCGGCTTCCCACAGGGTGTCGGCGCGGGGGAGCGCGATGTCGTCGCCGGTGCTCGCCCAGCCGAAATCGGCGAAGTAGGGCCGCGCCGCGTCGCGTGGCGAGAGCAGGACGATCTCCGGACTCTCCTCGGCGGCGGTCTCGTGATAGTCTCGCAGCGTGACCGAATCGATCCGCCCGCCGAGCCGGGAGATCGAGCCCCGGATGCGCGGCGAGTCGATCGCGACCCGCGGGCTGCCGATGCCGGCTTGCCGGGCTTGGGTGGGTGCTCCCGGCCCGTCGCCCGCCACGACTTCGACCGTGACCCGCTCCGCCGGGAGCGCGTCCAGGGCCGGCGCTTCGGCGACGCGCGCCGTCCGCTCGGCGGGCGGGAACAGCACCGGCATCAGGAACTGCCAGCCCACCAGGATCACGAAGATCGCGGCGATCGCGATGATGAGATTGCGTTTGTCTTCGCCGAACATGCGCCGTTCGCGCGTTCAGGGGAGGGCGGGGCCGTTCCGCGGGCGTCGGAACGGCCGGTCGGGAACGGGATCCACGCCGCCGGAAAAGAACGGGTTGCAGCGGGCGATGCGCCAGGCAGCGAAGGCGAGACCCACGAGCGCGCCATGGCGCCGCACCGCGGTCGCGGCGTAGTGCGAACAGGTCGGCTCGAACCGGCAGCCCGGCGGCAGGAAGGGTGAGACGAACAGTTGGTAGCCGCGAATCAAGCCGACGGTCAGCGACGCGATCGGTTTCATGCTTCTCCGGTCCTCAAACGCGCTCCGCGCGCCGTCGTCCGCCCGCTTTCGCGTCGACTCGCGCGAGGGAGGCGACCAGATCGCCGATCAGTGCGTCGAACGGTCGGGTCAACGTGGCGACACGCGCGATGACCACATAGTCGCGATCCTGCCGCGCACGTTCCGGCATAACATGGGCCACCGCCGCGCGCAATCGGCGCTTGGCGCGGTTGCGCGCCGGCGCGTTGCCGATCTTCTTGCTGGCCGTATAGCCGACGCGGACGCGCCCGGGCTCGGCCTCCGCCGCGGGCGCCGCCTGGAGGACCAGCCCCGGCGCCGCCCAGCGGCGGCGCGCCGCGCGCACCCGCAGGAAGTCCCGCCGCTTCTTGAGGATGGCGATGCGCATCGGCACCGCCCCTAGACCGTCAGACGCTTGCGCCCCTTGGCGCGCCGCCGCGCCAGCACGCGGCGGCCGGCGACGCTCTTCATGCGCTGCCGGAAGCCGTGCCGCCTCTTGCGGACGATGTTGCTCGGCTGATAGGTCCGTTTCACGTCTCGCCCCCGGCTCCCGCCGCGCGTCGCCCGTGGCCACAGGCGACGATCCTCTACAGCAGCCGCCCGCTCGCTGTCAATGGAACCGCCACGGTGCGCGGATCTCCAGGCCTGCGCGGGGGTGTTTTCAAGCGCCGCCGGCGTGCGTCCGGGCCATGCGGGCGAAGCCCCGGTCGAGGTCGGCGACGAGGTCCTCCGCGTCCTCCAGGCCGGCGTGCAGGCGGAGCGTGGGGCAGGACGGGTCCCAGGCCGTCGCGTCGCGGATGCGGTGGGGATGGGTCGGCAGGGCGAGACTTTCGTAGCCACCCCACGAATAGCCGAGTCCGAAGAGCGCAAGACCGTCCAGGAAGGCGGCGACGGCCGCTTCGGAAGCCGGCTCCAGGACGACGCCGAACAGGCCCGAGGCGCCCGCGAAATCCCGCTTCCAGAGGGCGTGGCCCGGATCGTCCTCGAGCGCGGGATGGAGCACCCGGCGAACTTCGGGCCGCGCGCGCAGCCAGCGGGCGAGCCGGCGGCCCGTCTCCTCGTGCCGGCGCAGCCGCACGCCGAGGGTGCGCAGCCCCCGCAGCGCGAGATAGCAATCGTCGGGCCCGGGCGCGGCGCCGAGTTCCTCGAAGACGCGCCGCACCGGCTCGACGCGGGCCTCCGCCGCGGTGACCGCGCCGAGCATGGCGTCTGAATGACCCACGATGTATTTGGTCGCCGCCTGGATGGAAACGTCGGCCCCCAGTGCCAGGGGCTGGCAGAGGAGCGGCGACGCCCAGGTGTTGTCGACGATCAGCACCGCGCCCGCCGCGTGGGCGGCCTCGGCGAGGGCCGGCAGGTCCTGGACCTCGAAGGTGAGAGAACCGGGCGATTCGGCGAACACGACGCTGGTGCGGGCCCGTATCTCCTCTGCGACGCCCGCGCCGGCGCGCGGGTCGTAGAACGTAGCTTCGACACCGATACGGGCCAGGAGCCCGCGGGCGAGCGCCCGCGTCGGGCCGTAGGCGCTGTCGCTGATCAGGACGTGGTCGCCGCTCTTCGCGAAGGCCAGCAGCGCGGCCACGATCGCCGCTTTACCGGAGCCGAAGAGATACGTCCGGTGTCCGCGTTCGAGCGCCGCGAGCGCGTCTTGCAGGGCGAACGTCGTCGGCGTGCCGAACCGCCCGTAATAGGTCTTCCCGTATTCGCGCGGGCCGGTCGTCGCCGCTTCAAGCGCGGCGGTGGATTCGTAGAGGACCGTCGAGGCGTGATAGACGGGCGGGTTCACCACCCCGTGATTGGCCGCCGGGTCCCGCCCGAGGACGGAGAGCAGGGTGTCGGCCCGGTAAGGCGCCGGCGCGTCTTCCTCCTTCGCCATGGCCACGGGCTATATGTCGGCGTAAACGTGGGTTTCGGCCGCGCCGCCCGGATGCGTCACGGCGCCCCGATAGGCCGGCCCGACGGTCGCCGCGTATTTCCAGAGCACGCCGGACTGATAATCCGTCGGGCGCGGTTTCCAGCTCTTGCGGCGTTTCGCCAGCTCGGCCTCGGAGACCGCGACGCCGAGCGCGCCGCGCGTCGCGTCGATGGTCACCTCGTCGCCGTCCCGGATCAGCGCAATGGGGCCGCCGACCGCGGCCTCCGGCCCGACATGGCCGATGCAGAACCCGCGCGTTGCGCCCGAGAAGCGCCCGTCGGTGATCAGCGCGACCTCCTCGCCTTTGCCCTGGCCGTAGATCTGCGAGGTCACCGCGAGCATCTCGCGCATCCCCGGCCCGCCCTTCGGCCCCTCGTAGCGGATCACGATCACGTCGCCCGAGCGATAATCGCGCCCGACCACGGCCTTCATCGCTTCCTCCTCGTTATCGAAGCAGCGGGCGGGGCCCACGTGGCGCAGGCGGGAGAGGCCGGCGACCTTCACGATCGCCCCCTCGGGCGCGAGATTGCCCTTCAACCCCACCACGCCGCCGGTCGGCGAGAGCGGCGCCGAGGTGGGCAGCACGACGTCCTGCTCGCGTGGGAACGCCACGTCGGCCAGATTCTCGGCGAGAGTGCGCCCGGTGACGGTGAGGCAGTCGCCGTGCAGGTAGCCGCCGTCGAGCAGCGCCTTGAGCACGATCGGCACGCCGCCCGCCTCGAACAGGTCCTTGGCGACGTAGCGGCCGCCGGGCTTGAGATCGGCGATATAGGGCGTGCGCCCGAACACTTCGGCGACCGCCGACAGGTCGAAATCGATGCCGGCCTCGCTGGCGATCGCCGGAAGGTGGAGCCCCGCGTTGGTCGAGCCGCCGGTGGCGGCCACCACCGTCGCGGCGTTTTCCAGCGCCTTGCGCGTCACGATGTCCCTGGGGCGGATGTCGTTCTCGATCAGCGCCATGACGCGGTTGCCGGAGGCCACGGCGAACTCGTCGCGGGATTCGTACACCGCGGGCGCTCCCGCCGAATGCGGCAAGGCGAGGCCGATCGCCTCCGAGACGCAGGCCATGGTGTTGGCGGTGAACTGGCCGCCGCAGGAGCCGCCGGAGGGGCAGGCCACCGCTTCGAGCTCGGCGAGATCGGCCTCGCTGACCGCACCCTCGCTGAGCTTGCCGTAATACTCGTAGACGTCCATGACCGTCACGTCGCGGCCGCGGAAACGGCCGGGCAGGATCGAACCGCCGTAGAGGAAGACTCCGGGCACGTTGAGCCGCACCAGCGCCATCATCATGCCCGGCAGCGATTTGTCGCAGCCGGCGATGCCGACCAGGGCGTCGTAGGAATGCCCGCGCATGGTGAGCTCGACGGAATCGGCGATCACGTCGCGCGAGACCAGCGAGGACTTCATCCCCTGATGGCCCATGGCGATGCCGTCGGTCACGGTGATCGTGGTGAATTCGCGCGGCGTGCCACCGGCTTCCTCGACCCCCGCCTTCGCCGCCTGCGCCTGCCGGCGCAGCGTGATGTTGCAGGGGGCGGTTTCGTTCCAGGTCGTCGCGACGCCCACGATGGGCCGGCTCATCGCTTGCCGGGAGACCCCCATCGCATAGAAGAACGACCGGTGAGCGGCGCTCTTCGGCCCCTCGGTGATATGCCTGCTCGGCAGCTTCGACTTGTCGAACTTCGCGCTCATCGCGATCTCCCCCGGCCCGCGCCGCTCCGCTTACCCGCCCCGGCCGGTCCCGGTCAAGCCGCGCGCGGGCCGTCTCACGAAGACGCGGCGATTCGCGCCAGCGCCTCCTCCAGGCGCGCCCGCGCGTCCCGTGCCTCTTGCAGGCGTCCCCGCTGCTCGTCCACGACATGGGCCGGCGCCCGCTCGAGGAAGCGTTCGTCGCCGAGCTTCCTCTCGATGCCGGCCATTCTCCCCTCGAGCCGGCCGATCTCCTTCTCGAGGCGCGCACGCTCCTTCTCAAACGCGACCACGCCGGCGAGCGGCAGGACGACGGTCGTCTCGTCCAGCACGGCCTGGACGGCGCCGCGCGGCACGGCGCCTTCCAGCGCCGCGGCCTCGCTCAGTCGGGCGAGTCGCGTGACGGCCGCGCGGTGCCGCCGCAGCCGGTCCAGCGTCTCCGGCGCCGCGCCGCGCAGGCCGAGGGTGATTCGCGCTCCCGCCGGCACGTTCATCTCGGCGCGCACGGCGCGGACCGCCGAGATCAGTCGCACCACCCAATCCATCTCCCGATCGGCCGCGGGATCGGCGACGTCCGCGCCGGGCGCCGGCCAGGGGGCCGCGATCAGACCACCGGCCCGGCTCTCGTCGAGCCTGCCCCACAGCTCCTCGGTGACGAACGGCATGAACGGATGGAGCAGGCCGAGGACGGTGTCCAGCACCCAGCCGGCGACGGCGCGGGTTTCCCGCCTCTCCGGCCCGTCGGTGCCGCCCAGCGGCGCCTTCGCGAACTCCAGGTACCAATCGCAGAACACGCCCCAGGCGAAGCGATAGACCGCGCCCGCCGCTTCGTTGAAGCGGTAGGCATCGAGCGCGGCGGTAACGGCCTCCGCCGTCCGCGCCGCCTCGCCGACGATCCACCGGTTGACGACGCTCCGGCATCCCGCCGGAGCGAAGCCGGGAGCGGGCCGGCATTCGTTCGCCTCGCAGAACCGCGCGGCGTTCCACAGCTTGGTCGCGAAGTTGCGGTAGCCGGCGACGCGGCTCTCGGAGAGCTTGATGTCGCGGCCTTGCGCCTCCATCGCGGCGAGGGTGAAGCGCAGCGCGTCGGCGCCGTATTCGTCCATGAGCGCCAGCGGGTCGATGACGTTGCCCTGGCTCTTGGACATCTTCCGCCCCGTCTCGTCCCGCACCAGCGCGTGGATATAGACGGTGCGGAAGGGGACCCCGCCCATGAAGTGGATGCCGAGCATGACCATCCGCGCGACCCAGAAGAAGATGATGTCGAAGCCGGTGATCATGTCGTCGTTGGGATAGTAGGTCGCCAGCGTCTCCGTGCGCTCCGGCCAGCCGAGGGTGGAGAAAGGCCAGAGGGCGGAACTGAACCAGGTGTCCAGCACGTCGGGATCGCGGGTGAGCGCCACGGGCTCGCCATAATGGCGCGCCGCTGCTTCCCGCGCGCCGGCCTCGTCGGCGGCGACGAACGCCTGGCCGTCGGGGCCGTACCAGGCCGGAATGCGATGGCCCCACCAGAGCTGGCGGGAGATACACCAGGGCTGGATGTTGCGCATCCATTCAAAATAGGTGTTCGCCCACCGCTCCGGGACGAAACGGATGCGGCCGGATTCGACGGCCTCGATCGCGGGGCCGGCGAGGGTCGCGGCGTCGACATACCACTGATCGGTGAGCCAGGGCTCGATGACCGAGCCCGAACGGTCGCCGACGGGCACCGCATGGGCATGGGGCTCGATCTTCTCGATCAGGCCGAGGCCCTGAAGATCGGCGACGATCCGCTCACGCGCGGCGAAGCGGTCGAGGCCGCGATAGGCTTCGGGCACGTTCTCGTTGAGCCGGGCGTTCTCGTCGAACAGGTTGACGACCTCGAGGCCGTGCCGGCGGCCCACCTCGAAATCGTTGAAGTCGTGGGCGGGGGTGATCTTCACCGCACCCGATCCCTGCTCCGGGTCGGCATGGGCGTCGGCGACGATCGGCAGGCGGCGGCCGACCAGCGGCAGGACGGCCTCGGCGCCGACGAGGCTGCGGTGGCGCGGGTCTTCCGGGTGGACGGCCACGGCGGTATCGCCCAGCATGGTTTCGGGCCGGGTGGTGGCGACCACGACATGGGCACCCGGCCGGTCCGCGAGGGGATAGCGGATGTGCCAGAGCCTGCCGTCCGCCGCTTCGCGCTGGACGACCTCCAGGTCAGAGATCGCGGTGCGCAGCGCCGGGTCCCAATTGACGAGGCGCTTGTCCCGGTAGATCAGGCCCTGCCGATGGAGGGCGACGAAGACCTCGACCACGGCCCGGCTCAAGCCTTCGTCCATGGTGAAGCGATCGCGCGTCCAGTCGGGCGAGGCGCCGAGGCGGCGCAGCTGGTGCTGGATCGCGCCTCCCGATTCCGCCTTCCAGGCCCAAACCCGCTCGATGAACGCCTCGCGGCCCATGCGCCGGCGGTCGCTTCCTTCCTCCGCCAGCTGGCGCTCGACGACCATCTGGGTCGCGATCCCGGCGTGGTCCATGCCGGGCTGCCAGAGCGCGCGGCGACCGGTCTTGCGCCGGTAGCGGGTCAGCACGTCCTGCAAGGTGTTGTTGAGCGCGTGGCCCATATGGAGGCTGCCCGTGACGTTGGGCGGCGGCATCATGACGCAATAAGGCTGCGCCCCGCCCGCCCCGCCGGGACGCGCGGCGAACGCGCCGCCGCGTTCCCAGGCCTCGTAGAGTCGGCCTTCGAACTCGGCGGGCCGATAGGTCTTGTCCAGCATCGTCGTCCGGGGGTTCTTTCCGTGGGGTGGGGCCGGCGCGCCGGTGCCCGGCGCCCTATCCGGGGCCGGAGCGGCGCGCGATGCGCGCGATTTCGCCTTGCACGAGGCGTTCGACGATCCCCGGCAGGTGCTTGTCCAGCCATTCCTGGAGCATCGGTCGCAGCATCGCGCGCAGGTGGTCCTCGATGGCCCGGTCGTCCGCGCCGGCCGGTGGCGGCGCGTCCGGGCCCGCGCGCCGGAGCGCTCGGGCGACCTCGGCCTCGACGGAGGGCGACACCAGCGGCGTGTCCAGACAGGGGGGCGGCGGCCCGGCGCTTGGAAGCGGGCCGCTCGCGGCGCTTTCCCGCGCGACGACGTTGCCTTCCTCGTCCACGACGTCGGTCAGGTCGAGGATGTCGCCGTCCCTGGCGGGAGCGCCGCTTTCCTCCACGACGATCCGGCGGATGGAGGCCAGGATTTCCTCCATCGAGGGGTTTTCTCGGGATCCGGGATCAGCCATGGCCCATCGCCACCGGCCTCGACGTTCGACCTCCACTCGCCCCGCACCCTAGGCCAATCGGCGCATGATTGCCAACGCCCGCCGGGCGGTTGCCCGATCGTCCGCGATCACGAATCCGGGAGAGCGGCCGGCACCGTGCTTTTCCCCTCGATTTGTTCCAGGATGTCGGCCGCGACTTCGAGCACCTCGGCCGGCGCGCGGACGCTGTCGCCGGCGCGCTGTTGCAGGGCCACGATGAGCGGCGCCAGAGCGTCCGCTTTCTCGCGGTCCTCCTCGAGTATCTCGATGAGGCCGCGCTCGAGGAGGCCGCCGGCGATCAACGCCGGTACGGTTTCCTGCATGGCACCCAGCATCGCCTGATCGTCGGGAGCGAATGCGGCATACGCGAGGCGAAAGGTATCCAGAGCATCTTCCGCGCGGCCGATTCTCATTTGCACCGCACACTTGTTGGCCAACGCATCGGCGACCGGCGCCCGGACTTCCGGCGTGCCGTCACCGCCGAAGCGTTCGATCACTTGGTTGTAGGTCGCGATTGCCGCCTCGAACTCGCCAAGCCGCCCTTGCGCGATGCCCTTGCGGACCAGCGCCCAGGCGACCAGCGCTCGAACTTCCGGCGTGCCGTCGTCGCTGAAGCGTTCGATCGCTTGATCGTATGTCGTGATCTCCGCCCTGGACTCGCCAAGCTGTCCTTGGGCAATGCCCTTGTTGACCAGCACCCTGGCGACCAGCGCCCGAACTTCCGGCGTGCCGTCATTGCCGAAGCGTTCGATCGCTCGATCGTATGTTTTGATCTCCGCTTCAGCCTCGCCGAACTTGCCTTGCGTAATACCCTTGAGGACCAGTGCTACGACAACCGCCGGCCGTACTTCTGGCGTGTCGTCATCGCCAAAGCGTTCGATCGCTTGATCGTATGTTTTGATCTCCGCTTCAGCCTCGCCAAGCTTGCCTTGCGTAATACCCTTGAGGACCAGCGCTATGACAACCGCCGGCCGTACTTCTGGCGTGTCGTCGTCACCGAAGCGTTCAATCGCTTGGTCGCATGTTGCGATCGCTGCCTCAGTCTCGCCAAGCTTGCCTTGCGTAATACCCTTGCAGGTCAACGCCCAGGCGACCTGCGCTCGGATTTCCGGCGTGTCGTCGTCGCCGAAGCGTTCGATCACTTGGTCGCATGTTGTGACCGCTGCCTCGGATTCGCCGCGCTCCACGTGCGAGGCCGCCTTCTTCACGAGTGCCGCGAGGTCGATCTCGCTTGTTTCGGCCAAGCCGGCCGGCCGGGCGATGTTCGGCCATGTCTCGCCGGGGAAGATGCTTCCGATTTCCGGCGCTTCGGCGATCGCGCGTTCGATCCCCTCGCGAATGATTGCCGACTGCATCGCTTCGGCGCGGAGCAGGCCGGACAGGTCCGCCAGTTCGTCGCGGCCGTAGAAGACCGCCATGAAGCGGATCAGGTTTTGCACGACGGCCGCTTCGTCGCGTTCGCGCCGCAGCTTGTAGTAGATGCAATAGAGGCGCTCGGCGGCGGCGTAGCGCCGCTTGCGGCCGGTTCCTTCTACGGCGATCGCGCCGCGGTCGACGAGCCTGCCGAGCATGGTCGAGACGGGGCGCACGTCCATCGCGGAACGCGCCGCAATCTCGCCGGTGCTCGACGGCCGCCAGAGATCGACTGCCGCCAGATAGACCCGGCGCTCGGTCCTGGCCAGGCTCTCCAGGTGGCCGCGAAAATACTCCGTGTGGTCGTCGATCAGGGTCACCAGTTCGTCCATCAGGCGGCGCAGGGAGCGATGCCGCGCGAATTCCGCGACGATGACCAGCAGGCGGGGGCTGCCGCCGGTGAGGATTTGCAAGGCCCTGATTTCGCCATCGCTCCTGCCGTCCCCGGCGACCGCGCGCCACAGGCGCCGGCATGCCTCCCTGTCCAGCGGCTCCAGAGAGACTTGCCAGAACAGTTCGAAGAAGGGCTGGCGCGCATCGTCCAGCGCCGCGAAGCGGCTGGTGGCGGTGGCCAGCAGCACGATCCGGGGCTCCGACTGCAACGCTTGGCGAAGCCCCCAGCCGAAATCGTCGTCCACGGAGTCGCAGAGTGCCTGAAGGTTCTCGACCATGAGGACCAGCCGCCTGTCGAGGAGTTCCGCCGCTTCGACGACGGCGGCGCGGGCGCGGTCGGGCAGTTCGCGCTCGCGCCAGCGGGATTTCAGGTCGGCATGGGTGTCACGCAACTCCCGCGAGAGAGCCGGGACATCGGTCTCCCGCGCCAAGTGAAACAGCGCTTCGAGCCAGAAGTCGGCGAGACCGAGGATCTCATGACTTTCCTCCATGAACCGCACCGGCAACAGGCGCCGGGAGAGCGCTTCGTCGGTCCGGAGCTCGGCGGCGACGCGCGCCAGCAGCATGGTCTTGCCCCGGCCGCGCGGCGCGACGACCAGGACGTGCTGGCAGGACGGCGAGTCGACGTTTCCCCGGAGGATCTCGAGCACCCTCTCGAGCTCGCGGTGCCGGACGACAAATTGTTCGATCACCTCGCGGTCGGACTGGAACAGCCCGGGATTGAACTTGCGGAGCGTCCGGGCGTTCGGGGCGGTCATGGCCGGGCGCCCCGCTCCGCGAGCGGCATATGGTGATCGCGAAAGCGTGTCGCCCACCAGTCCTTCAGCAGGCGCGACGGGAAGCGATAACCGTCGGCGCCGGGTTCGAGATAGCCGTCGTGCCCCAGCACGTCGAGCGCCGCAACGACGCGGGCGGGCGCATCCGGGAACAACGGCGTGTAAGACCGTTCGATGGCGCGCCGCGCATCGGCGCCGAACACACCCTGGACCGCGGCCTCGGCGAGGATCTCCATCGCGATCCTGCGGCTTTCGTCGTCCAGCGCATCCGCGAGGCGGGTCTCGTAATGCAGGAGATCACTCTGCCCCGATGGTCCGAGGAGCCCCGTGCGGTAGACCTCGCCAACGTCCGCCTTCGTCATCCGGTCGCGCCCCCGCATCGCGGCGGCTTCCCGCAAACGCGCAAAGAAGGACTGCACGTGGTGGGGAATGCCGATGCCGAGGGTGTCGTAAACGGCGCCGGCAACGCCGTCCTCGACCTGCAAGCCGCAACGCGCGGCGAGCCGCTCGAAACAGGCGATGCTCTCGTCGTGGCTCCAGGGTCCCAGGCGGAAGGAATCAAGGTAGTTGACTCGGTCGGGAATGCCGAGCCGGGCCACCAGGGGCATGAGGCCGATGCTGCCGGAGAGGATGACGACCGGAGAGCCGCCTTCCAGCCCCTGGAGCGCGCGCCGCAGCCAGCTCAGGAAGTCGTCGACATGCCGCGCGCCGTCTTCTTCGCGAAGCATGCGCGTGAGGAGGATCGGCAGTTCGTCGACGACGAGGAGAACCGGTTGTTCGTGCTTGGCGCAGGCGCGGATCAGGCTGTCCCCGTGGCGCCGCCAGTTTCCGGCGTCCAGGCGGGCGCGGAACTTCACGCGAAAGTCGAGTGCTCCGACCTCGACCTTCCCGCGGATGTCCCGGACGCGCGCTACGCTGGCGGCGACGCGCGCCACGATGGAGCGAACCGGGTACGCGGCCCGGGCGATCTCGGCGATCGCGTCTTCCGCGCACGCCGCATCCTCGACGTCGGCGAAGAGCGCGGTCCAGCCGGCACCCTCCAGCCTCCGCCCGAGCTCGCGGGCGATACTGGTCTTCCCCATGCGCCGCTGCCCGGTGAGCAGCGTATGGTTGCCCTCACGGGCCCGCGTTTCCAAAATGCCCAATTCGGTTTCGCGGCCGCAGAAGTCGTCGCCGCTCACCCAACGGCCGGTAGCCGGTTTCATGGCCCGCCTCTCAATACCAACGGATTTGTCGTATGATGGGTGTCAACAAATCAGTTGTCAACCTTTTCGTTGACAACTGATTTGTGTCGTGCAGGCGGCGCCTCTCTGCTCCATCCGATTGGCGCTAGCGGGGGCGGAGGGGTGGGAAGCCGAGATTCTCCCGCAGGGTGGGGCCGGCGTAGTCGTGGTGGAAGAGGCCGCGGCGTTGGAGTTCGGGGACGACGAGGCGCGCGGCGTCCTCATAGGAACCCGGCACGTGGGTCGCGGCGACGACGAAGCCGTCGCAGGCTCCGCCTTCGAACCATTCGGCCATGCGGTCGGCGACGGCCTCCGGCGTGCCCACGAAATGGGGCATCTCGTCGACCGTGCCGCGGCGGCTGTAGGCCACGAAATCCTCGACCGTCGGGTGAGGGTTGCCGCTCAGCGCGACGACGCGGTCGCGGATCGCCTGGAGGCCGCCGATGGACGCCATCTCCGCGTCGGTGAAGGGCGCGCCCGCCGGCTTGGCCGCGAAGTCGTAGTTGAGCGCCTCGGACAGCAGCGCCAGGGTGTCGATCGGGCGCGCCAGGCCGGCGACGAACGCGGCCTTGTCCTCGGCCGCCGCCTGCGTCTCCGCCACCGTCACGTAGATCGCCGGAGTCAGGCGGTAGCCGTCGGGGTCGCGCCCGGCCTCCACGGCGGCCGCGCGGGTCGCCGCGTAGGCGCGTTGGCCGAATTCGAGGGTCGGGAAGATCGCGAAGATCACCTCGGCCCAGCGCGCCGCGAAGCGCCGCCCCCGCCCGCTCTGGCCCGCCTGGATCACGACCGGCCGCCCCTGGGGCGTGCGCGGCACGGTGAACGGCCCGCGCGAGCGCAGGAAGCGGCCCCGATGGTCGAGGCGGCGCACCTTGGCCGAATCGGCGAAGACCCCGCCCTCCCTGTCGAGAAGGATCGCGTCGTCGTCCCACGAATCCCAGTGGCCCAGCACCACCTCCATGAACTCGTCGGCGCGGTCGTAGCGTTCGTCGTGTTCGACCGTCGATTCGGCGCCGTAATTCGCGGCCTCGGAATCGTTGAGCGAGGTGACGACGTTCCAGGCCGCCCGCCCGCCGCTCATGTGGTCGAGGGTCGAGAAGGTGCGGGCGACGTGGAACGGCGGGTAGTAGGTGGTGGAGCAGGTGGCGCCGAGCCCGATGCGCGCGGTCGCGGCGGCCATGATCGACAGCACCGGGATCGGGTCCATCTTCACCACCCGCACGCCGTTCCGCACCGCGTCCGCGTGGTCGCCGCCGTAGATGTCCGGCAGCGCCAGCCTGTCGTCGAAGAAGGCGAGATGGAACTTGCCGGCCTCGAGGATCCTGGCGATCCGCCGGTAGTAGTCGGCGGAGAGGAAGTCGCCGGCCGCCTCCGGATGGCGCCAGGAGGCGGTGTAGTTGGAGCAGTTCTGCGCCTGGAGGAAGCCCACCAGGACCATGCGCCGCTTGTTCATGCCTTCCTCCGCCGCCGTCTCTGCCATGCCGCCGTCATTTGTACGGGTCCGCCGCGTCGCGCAACCCGTCGCCCAGGAAGTTGAAGGCGAGGACCACCAGGATCACCGGAACCACGGGCAGCATGAGCCACGGGTAGAGCGCGACGGCGTTGATGTTCTGCGCCTCGTTCAGCAGCACCCCCCAGCTGGTGATCGGTGGGCGCAGGCCGAGCCCGAGGAAGGAAAGCGCCGTCTCTCCCAGGATCATCGAGGGGATGGAAAGCGTAGCCGAGGCGATGAGGTGGCTCATGAAGCTCGGCACCAGATGGCGCGCGACGATGCGCCCGGGGCGGGCGCCCATGAGCATCGCGGCGGTCGCGAAATCCTCCTCGCGCAGCGCCAGCAGCTTCGAGCGCACGGCGCGGGCGAGGCCGGTCCAGTCGATCAGCCCGAGGATGATGGTGATCCCGAAATAGACCACGATCGGCGACCAGGTGACGGGCAGGGCCGCCGACAGCGCCATCCACAGCGGCAGTTCGGGGAAGGAGCGGATCACCTCGATGACGCGCTGCACGATCGCGTCCACCCAGCCGCCGTAATAGCCGGAGAGGCCGCCCAACACGAGGCCGAGAAGGAAGCTGATGGCGATGCCGAACAGCCCCACCGTGAGCGAGATGCGCGCGCCGTAGATGATGCGCGAGAGGATGTCGCGGCCGAGCCTGTCCGTCCCCAGCAGGAAGAGCGTCCCGTCCTCCGCCGGGCAGACGATGTGGAAGCGCATCTCCACGAGGCCCCAGAATTCGTAGGCGTCCCCCAAGCAGAACCAGCGGATGGTGTGGATGCGGCTTTCGTCCCGGACGTACACCCGTTTCAGCGTGTCCATGTCGAGCTTGTACTTGAAGCCGTAAACGAAGGGCGCGCGCAATTCGCCGTCGTGGAAGAGCTGGACGGCCTGCGGCGGGGCGTAGATCGAATCCGTGTGGCGGGAATGGAGGCCGTAGGGCGCCAGGAACTCGCTGACCAGGATGGAGGCGTAGAGGGCGAGCAGGAAGATCCCGGCGGCGACGGCGACGCGGTGGCGCTTGAGCTTCCACCACATCATGCGCCACTGGGACGCCATGTAGAATCGCTCCTGCTCCGGCGTCAGGGCTTCCGCCGCGCCGGGGTCGAACGGCTCCCGCGAGACGTAGTGCCGGAGCCGCCCCCCCTCCCGCTCCGTCATCGGGTCACGCCGCCGCTCAGCCGGATGCGCGGGTCGAGGGCGGCCAGCGCGATGTCGGAGACGAAGACGCCGATCACCGTCAGGAAGGCCAGGAACATCAGGAACGAGCCCGCGAGATACATGTCTTGCGTGCGCAGCGCGTCCAGCAGCATCGGCCCGGTAGTCGGCAGGGACAGCACGACGGAGACGATCGCCGCGCCGGAGATCACCTGCGGCAGCAGGTTGCCGATGTCGCCGATGAACGGGTTGAGCGCCATGCGCAGCGGGTATTTGAACAGCAGCCGTCCGGGCGGCAGCCCCTTCGCCCGCGCCGTGACGACGTATTGCTTCTGCAACTCGTCCAGCAGGTTGGCGCGCAGCCGGCGAATCATGCCGGCGGTGCCGGAGGTGCCGATCACCACCACCGGCACCCACAGATGTTCGAGCACCGAGAGCAGCTTGCCGCCGCTCCAGGGCTGGCCCAGATATTCCGGGTCCATCAGGCCGCCGATGGAGGTGCCGAAGGCGACGTTGGCGACGTAGAGGAGGACGAGGGCGAGCAGGAAGTTCGGCGTCGCCAGGCCCAGGAAGCCGAGGAAGGTGAGCCCGTGGTCGCCCCAGCTGTACTGATGGGTCGCCGAATAGACGCCGATGGGGAAGGACACCGCCCAGGTGAAGAGGATCGTCACGAAGGAGACGATGAAGGTGAGCAGCAGGCGGTCCTCGACCACCTCGTTCACCGGCAGGTTGTATTCGAAGGAATAGCCCATGTCCCCCTGGAGCAGGCCGAACAGCCAGATGCCGTATTGCTCGACCAGGGGGCGGTCGAGGCCGTACTGCCGGCGCAGGAACTCGATCTTCTCGGCGTTCGCGCCTTCGCCCTGGGCCTCGAGCTCGGCGATGTGGACGCTGAGATAGTCGCCGGGCGGCAGCTGGATGATGATGAAGACGAGGATGCTGATCGCGAGCAGCGTCGGGATCATGATCAGCAGGCGCCGGACGAGGAAGGTCAGCATGGGCGGAGCCGGTTTCCCTGCGCCCGATTGTGTGCGCCCCGCCCCCGCCCGGCAAGGCGTGGTGAGGGCCGCTTCGACCTCAGCGGCGAGTGATCTTCGGCCCAACGTAGACGATGCAGACCGGCTCTCCGGAGCGAAACGACCACGAGAAGTGCAGGCGCAAGACCGATCTTCGTACCTTGCCGTGCCACGGGCAGAACAAGGAACTACCGGAACCACCGGGATCGGGGAACGTCAATTCGTTGCGGAAATCGTGCCTCTCCGTGGGGGACGAATCGGAAAACAGTGCGTTGCGGCCCCTGAAGTGGTCCTGATGGAGGCGGTTTCCTTCTGGCGTCCGCTTGCCGGATGGATCGAACGCCCGCGCAAGACGGTCCAGGATGTCCAGCAGCACCACGATGCGCTCCGACGCGCTCGCGGAGAACGGAGTCCCGTCGAGGGGTTGGAAGGCGTCGTCGGCGAAGGTCAGGCGCGTGAAACGGCGCACCGAGACGTTCCGCAAATCTCCCCACGATTGGACCGGCGGCGCCGCGGCGCGCAGCCCGTTTTCCAAGGCGGCGGGGTCGCGCCAGTTTTCGAGGTCCGTCCGTCGATCAGCCAGTCCCTCGGCCTCCCGCTGCCACGCCACCTCCACGGGCGAGAAGTCCCAGTCGGAAGGGACGACACTGACGAGACCGCATTCGACGCCGTGAAGTTTCCGGTACGCGGCTTCGCCGACGGCGGAGTCGGTGACGACGTCGCCTCGACACTCCAGCCAGTCGTCGGGCCCATGCCGGCGCAGATCGTCCCAGAACGGACCGCCTTGCGTCAGCCAGCGCATCGCGGAACGGCGTTCGCTTTCCGACAGATGCCCGATCGTCTGCTGCATCGAAACGCCCGGCAACGGTTCGACGGCCAACAGCGCGCGGGGGCAATGAATATCACGCTCGTGGCGCCGGGCGGCCGCGTGCAGCACCATCAGCCTGCCGAAAGCGCCGCGAAACGATTGCAGGTCGTGGAATTGCCCGTGGATCGACTTGTCGTTGACGAAAAGCTCCACGTCAACTCCAGCCGGCGAAGTAGTTCATGTCCTTGTCGAACTGGTCGAAGAATCCGTCGGGCCAGGAGTCGACGTTGCCGGCCTCGTCCAGGGCCAGGCTCTGCGCTTGGGCCACGCCGCCCCGGCCGTCGTCGCGATACGGCCGGAAGAAATGCACCGCGGCGGCGCCGGCGGACAGCGTCTCGTCTTTGACCGCCCGGCGAATGCCGTTCAGGACGTGGTCGCTGTGCGTCTCAAGAAGAACCTGAACGCCGGCCGCCGCGACTTCGGCCAGGAACTTCCCCATCGCCGCCTGTCCGGCGGGGTGGAGATGCACTTCCGGGTTCTCGATCAGCAGCAGGCCGTCCTGGTCCGCGGACAAGGCCGCGACGACGATGGGAAGCACCTGGGTGAGGCCGAAGCCGGTGTGAGCCGGGCGGTGGAAATCCATATCGCTGGACGTGCGAAGCCCCAACATCGCCGCATTGGCGCCGACGACTTCCCTGACCTCCAGTCCACAACCGGGGAAGAACCGGGCCATCCGCGCCTCGACCTGTCGCAACCGGGTGCCGGGCATGTCCGGAAGCCGCAGGCGGTCCGGCACGTCGGCGTCGCGGCCGGCATGGAGAACGCTGACGGTATGCTCTCCTCGCGAGCCGACGACCGGCGCGCCTTGCGGATCTTCCAAAGGATAAGTTTCGCGCGGACCCAGCCGTTCCGCCGTCAGGTAGGTCAGCGTCCGAAGCCGTTGCGCCAACCGGCCATCCTCGTGCGGAGGTGGCAACAAGTGGCGAAGACCGGTCGGACGGTCATGCTCGGTGTCGGCGGCGACGAGGCGGGCGACGTCCATCGACATGTCTTCGCGTTCACCCGTAAACGTCCATCGAAAGACCGTATCGCCATCCAGCAGGCCGATTTCGCATTCGCGGCGCCCCTGGACTTGATCGATCACGTCGGCGACGGTGCCGAGGCGGACGGCCGTGCCGTTCAGCATCAGCCGCGGCGACCATTCATGTTCCCGCATCGTCTGGTGAATAAGCGCCAGCCCCTGCAAAACCGTCGATTTCCCCGAAGCATTGGTGCCGGAAAGAAGCGTGAGCGGTCGAAGGGGCAGCTTCAATTCGCCGAAACACTTGAAATGTCGAAGATCAATCCGTGTGAGCACCCAAGATCTCCTCGAACATGTTTCGGGCCATCTGAAAGCGATGCTTCACCTTCCTGGAGTCGTTGGGGCTGTAGGTGATTGCGGTGTTGAACTCCTCGTCGTCGAGAAGCCGGTGGACGGCATCGCGAAGATCGTCGGCGCGCGCTTCGACCCGGTCCTGGGTGTACCGGCACAGGCCGGTGGACATCACGTCCCAGAACGAGGCGTTGAGAAAGCTGCGCCGGTCAGGCTCCCTGGATCTCCTGAAGGCGTGTCGTCCAAATAGCCTGTGATTGCTGGCGAGGCTTCGGCGGAATTGCCCGGACAGCCGAGAGAGTCCGGTTTCGTCCATTTCGTTCATACAACGCAGGCATTTGGCGAGAAAATCATCCATGTAGCCGCTATAGTCGTCGAGATCAAGAAGTCGAAAGGCGCAAAAGCGGTTGACGAACTCCCGGTCGCGCATGGTCTTACTGTCCAGGCTTCTACCGGTCGACAGTATGAAAATTTCGGTTTGCGATTCCTCCTTGAGAAACTTGGTTGCCGCGCCCATGAACAGGCAATTGCGCATCTGCTGCCTCGTGAGCGGCACACCGCCGTTCACCCGTTCGAAGATATCCAGGCGGGCGCGCTCCGGTGCCTTCGAGTCGATGATGTAGAACGTGAGGTTGCAATCCTCGACGCGGTTCTTGAGCTTGGGCGGTAAATCCGAGAATCGTTTCTGATTCAGTTCGTGTCGATCCGGAAGACGCAACGGCAATTCGTCCTTCACGAACCGCCGAAACGTGGACAGGCGTTGCAAACCGTCCACCACCACCATCCGCCCTTCTTCGTCCTCCGCCATGTAGAACACCGGCAGCGGAATACGCATGATGACGGATTCGATCAGCTTGCTCTGTTTGGCGTCGTCCCAGAGAAATTCACGCTGGAAATCGGGATCCAGGATGTAGGCGTCCCGGTCGATCCGCCGCATGACGCCGTGGATCGTCCGGTTTTCCTGCCGGATCAGAAGCTCGTCGATGGGATACTCGCCCCACGATCCGCTCTCGGGATCCAGGTCCTCGATTTCCTCCGACGGGGCGCCGCCCCCTGTCGTCTCGTGCGCGCTCACCGTCTGGCCTCCACCGGAAGGAAGCGTCCGCGCTGACGGTGGCCGATGGCGCGCGGCGCGGACGTTCTCAGTCCATCACACGGCGAATCGGAAGTCAAATCTCGCTTCCCGGCCGGCGCGGCCCGTCACCCCTCGATCGCCGCGTCCGGGGCGCCGGCGGCGAGGGCGTTGAGCCAGGCGAGGCAGAGGTCGCGGGAGCGGTAGCGGCCGTGCGCCGCGCGCTCCTGGCGTTCGACGATGGGGAAGGTGGAATAGACGTGGCGCACGTCGTCGCGATCGGTCACGCCGTAGAGGTGGAAGAAGAGCGCGTCGAGGCGGGCGCGCAGCGCCAGGCGGCGGTCTTCGTCCCAGGGGAAGGGCGGCGGCGGGGCGCCGGAGTCGTCCACGTGGCCCAGGGCGCGGGCGAAGGGGGCCATGTCGTGGGCGGTGTAGGTGAGTTCCAGCACCGATTCGCGGACGATCGCGCCCGCCGTCTTCGGCCCGAAGCGGACGGCTTCGTAGCGCGCGGGCGGGACCACGGGAAGTTGCTCCAGAACGTACCAGGTGAAGTGTGTCGTCGGAACCTTCTGTCTGGCGACGAAATCGAACGCCACGGCGTTCAGGTTCGCGACGATCGAACAAGCCAGAGAGGCCCGATCCGTCGCGCCGTCTTCCAGCGGTAGCAAGGGAAGGGTGTGTCCGGCTCCGGCGCGTGGCACGATTGCCGCGATCATGGTGCGCATGTTGGTGGCGGCGGTGATGTCCTTGAAGGCGACAACCCACCGGTCGCTCCAATTCCATCGCTTGGGATCGTCGATGACCCAGTAGCGGGGGGTCGGGAAATAGGCGGGGTTTCGTTTCCGGGAGGCTTCGGCGGCTTCCTGTTGGCCGGGGCGAAACAGGTTCCGTTCCTTCACGACGATGCCGGCGGCGCGGTGGTCGAAGGCTTGCACCATCTTGCCTTCGTAGAGCGGCGCCCATTCCCCGGCGGGGCTGGCGAAGCGGTTGCCGCCGACCGGCCACGCGCCTTCCTCCTCCTCCAGCTGCGCGCGGGTGCGGAAGAGGCCGGAGTCGTTGGCCATGTGGAACATGGTCGTGTAGCGCACCGGCCACGCCTTCGCCTCCTTGCCTGCCGAGCGGTCGACCAGCACCGGCAAGCGGCCGTAGATGGCCACGGTCAGTTCGGCGTCGCGGCGGCTGCGGAAGACGGGCGCGGTGCCGGTGTTGGGGTTGACGCGGGCGAAATCCGCCGCCGCCAGCGGGAAGCGCCGCTCAGGCTCCTCGATTTCGGTCACGGCTTGCAGGAAGAAGGCGCAGCGCGCAGGCGCGGGCGCCGGCGCCCGCCCGGCGACGAAGGCGCAGAACTTGAAGCTGTTGTGCACATCCGGGAAGAACGGCGGCGCCTTGTGGCGTGCGCGCCGGTTCTCGAAATCGTAGAGCGCCCGCAGCCGGCCTCCCGTCGCCACGCCTCTGAAGAAGCGGGCGGCGGTCTTGTCCGAGGCGATGCCGGAGGGCACCAGCAGGCCGACCACGCCCTCCGGCTTCGCCAGCGCCAGGGCGCGCTCGACGAACAGGCTGTAGAGGTTCACGTCGCCGCCGGAGAGCAGCGGATAGTCGCCGCAGGCCCGCGCCATGCGGGCCCTGTCCGCCGCCCGCGCGCCGGCCCGCGCGAAATCGCGGGCGAGCGGGGCCTCGGCCCGCGGGTCCTCGGCCCGCGGGCCCCTCTCCAGCGCGGCGACCATGCGCCGGCGGTCGGCGGCGCTCCGCGCGCGGGCGATCTCCGGGCGGCGGGCCGCGAACCACTCGACCTGTTGCAGCTTCACCCTGTCCCAGGGCGGGTTGCCGATCACGGCGTCGAAGCCGCCTTGCGGTTCGGCGCCCTCCCATCGCGACCAGACGCCGGGGAAGGCCACCTGCCAGTTCAGGAAGCGCTCCTCCGCGGCCAGCGCCCGCGCCCGGTCCAGCAATTCGGCGAAGCGCCTGCCCTCGGCGCGTTCCGGCAGCGGGTCCGCCGTTCCGGCGGCGATGGCGACGGGGTCGCCGAAGCGGCCCGCGAAGAAGGATTGGAGCGCCGTCCGGTCTTCGGGCGCGCGCAGGCCGAGCCAGTCGAAGGCGTGGACCAGGGCGAGAATCCGGTCGAGCGGCCCGGTCTTCGCTTCGACCTCGGCGAAGGTTTTGGCGGAGCGGTGCGCCTCGGCGATCTCCGCGTCCGTCAGCGCCTCGATCTCCGCCATGCCCCGCGCCGCGCCGTCGGCGCGGGCGATCGAATCGTGCAGCAGCAGCGGCGTGCCGTATTCGACCGCCTTGTCGACGCCGGCGCGCACCCAGGCGCCGAACAGGCTGTCGCCGCAGCGCAGATGATGATCCAGGAAGGAGAGCGGCGCGCCGACGGTGAAGGTGTGCAGCCAGAGCGAGACCTTGGCGAGCTCCACCGCCATCGGGTTCTTGTCCACGCCGAAGACGCAGCGCTTGAGCACCATGCGCCGCACGACGTGGCGGTCGTCGAGGCGTTCGGGCGCGACGCTCCAGCCGTGCGCCTCGGCGTTGGCGCGGATGGTGTCGCGGATGGCCTCGATGCGGTCGGCGAGCGGCGAACGGTATGCGCCCCAGTCGACCGCCGCCTCCGCTTCGGCCATGGCGGCGATGGTCCGGTCGGCGAGCCGGTCCACCAGGTTGACCAGGAAATGCCCGGAGCCCATGGCCGGGTCGCAGACCTTGAGCGCCAGCAGGCGTTCGGCCGGATCGATCTTGCGCAATTCGGCGATGCGAGGCGCGGCGTCGCGCCGATCCTTCGCCAGCGTCTCGGCGCGGGCGCGGAACGCCTCCATGGGCGCGGCGGCGAGCGGCCCCAGCGTCTCCTCGAGGATCAGGCCGACCAGATCGTCCGGCGTGTAGTAGCTGCCGGACTCCTTGCGCGCGAAGACGTCGGGGCGGACGACGACGCCTTCGCCCTCCGCCGCCAGCGCGCGCTCCAGCAGGCGTTCGTAAACGGAGCCCAGCTGGCGGACGCCGAGATCGCGGTAGTTGATGTACTTGCGGCGCCCGTCCGCCGTCCGTTCGAAGGAGAGCGCGTCGATGACGTCGGCCATGACCGCATCGCCCAGCCGGACGCGGCCGAGCAGCGGCGTGCGGGCCCGGTCGAACAGGCCGCCGTTGTAGGGCGGCAGGCCGATGGAGGGGTCGCCGGCGTCGATGGCCCGGCAGAGATCGTCGACCGCCGACCAGTAGCGGGCGGCGCTCTCGGAGAAGACGTCGCCCTCGTCCATGCGCCGCCCGACGTCGCCGCGCACCTTCTCGCGCAGGGCGTAATCGTCGTAGCGCCTGTCGCGGACGGGCAGCAGGTCGCGGTCCTCGGCGTAGAGGATGAAGAGCAGGCGGTAGAGCAGGATCAGCGCGGCCTCGCGCACCTCCGCCAGCGGCGCGTCCGGCGCGGCGGCGGCGATGGCGCGGGCGAGCTGCGGGAAGACCCGCTCGAACACCTTGGCGGAGAGATCGCCGGCGACGCGCTCCTCGTGGAAGCGGCCTTCGTCGATGGCGTAAAGGTGGAAGCTCGCCGGCCTTTCTGCGCCGGGCAGGAAGGCCGCGCGCCGGAACACCAGCGCGAAGACCTTGAGCCAGTGGCGGCGGTCCTCCGGCGCGGGGGCGAGCAGGTCGCCGACCGCGCCCGGCGCGCCCGGCAGATCGAAGAGCGCCGCCAGATCGAGCTCGAAGAACTGCTCGGAGACGGAGCGCGCGCCTTGCCAGTAGAGCCGCCAGCAGGCGCCGTTGGTGAGGATGCCCCAGCGCAGGCTGCCTTCCGTCAGGTCCTCCACCCGCCGCAGGTAGCGGAGCATCTGGGTCGAGGGCGCGGTCTCCTCGCCGCGCCTGTCCGAGCGGCGGTCGAGCGGGCGCCGCCAGCGCTTGGATTCGACCAGCGCCGCGCCCAGCCCGTAGCGCTTCCACTCCTCGGGCAGGGCGTTGGCGCGGGCCTTCGCCTCTTCGTCGGCGAACAGCAGGCCGTCCGGCACGTCGGCGCGGCCGCGGGCGCTCAGGTTCTGCTGCCGCAGGCTCTGCGTCCAGCCGAGGCAGGCGAGCACGGGCCAGATCAGGTCGTCCTCGGTCTGGCTCTCGTTGGGCGCGCCCTCGATGGGGAAGCACGCGAGGAGCGCGCCGAGGTCGCGTTCGAGGGAGTCGAGCGCCGCGTCGTCGAGCGCCTGCCAATCCGCCGATTCGGCGATGGTGCCGCACAGGAAGTCGTCGGCGAACAGGCCGCCGCGGGAAAGGTTCTCCATGCGCGCTCCGGCGGGAGGGAGCCCGTTCCATACCCCCGCCACGCCCGAAGCGCCATGTTGCAAACCAGGACGGTTGCAAACCGGGGCGCCGCCTGGATTCCCGCTTGCGCGGGAATGACGGATGTAGAGGGCGGGAATGACGACGGCCCGCGCCCGCGGAGCCTGCCGCCGCGAAAGCGGGGAATGGCGGTCCGAGGAAGGCCATCGACGCGAGGAGACGCGGCGCCTCCTTCCCCGTCCTTCCCGCCTCCTTCCCCGTCGCTCCTACCTCCTCCCCCGTCATTCCCGCGAAAGCGGGAATCCATGTCAGATGTTTTCGCGCCCCGCGCGGGCGCGCGCCGTATGCGATAGGATGGGGGATGGATTTGCATCCGCAGGTTCGGGAATACGTCGACGAGATGAACGCGGCGGAGAAGCCGCCGCTCGCGGCGTTGCCGCTCGCCAAGGTGCGGGCGGGCTTCCATGAGCAGGTCATGGCGCTCCAGGCGCCGGGGCCTGAGGTCGGGCGGGTCGAAGACCGCGCCGTCGCCGGGCCGCACGGGCCGATCCCGCTCCGGCTCTACTGGCCGGAAGGCGCGGACCCGGCGGTTCCCCTCCCGGTCTACGTCAATTTCCACGGCAGCGGCTACGTCGTGCTGAGCATCGACACCCACGACAACGTGTGCCGCGCGTTGTGCAAGGGCGCCGGGTGCATCGTCGTCGCCGTGGATTACCGCAAGGCGCCCGAGAACAAGTTCCCCAAGCCGACCGACGACGCCTGGGCGTCGCTGCTCTGGGTCGCCGACAATTGCGCCCGCATCGGCGGCGACCGGGCGCGCGTCGCGGTGGGCGGCGATTCCGCAGGCGGCTGCCTCGCCGCCGTGACGGCGCAGCGGGCCCGGCGCGAGGGCGGGCCGCCGCTCGTCTTCCAGCTGCTGGTCTATCCCGTCACCGACACCCGCCTGGACGGGGACTCCTACAGGGCCTTCGGCGAGGGCTACGTTCTCACGACCGAGGCCATGGCGTGGTTCTTCGATTGCTACTTCAACGACGCGGAAGAGCGGGCGGACGTGGCGGCCGCGCCGCTCCGCGCCGCCGCTCTCGGCGGCCTGCCGCCGGCGCTGGTCGTCACCGCGAGCCACGACCCGCTCGTGGGCGAAGGCCGCGCCTATGCTGAGAGGCTCGCGGCCGCCGGCGTGCCCACCGAATACGTCGAATACGAAGGCCAGATCCACGGCTTCTGGACCGCCACCGCGCGCATGGACGCCGCCGCCCGCGCCCACGCGAAGGCCGTCGCCGCCCTGCGCGAAGCGTTCCGGTCGGAGTAGGGGGCTGGCCGCCGTCAGCCGCCGGGCAGCAGGCCCTTGCTGCGGAACGAGACGTGGCCCGCGCGGCCGATCACCAGATGGTCGTGGACGGCGACGCCGAGCTTGGCGCCGGCGGCGGCGACCTCCCGCGTCATGTCGACGTCGGCGCGGGAGGGCTGCGGGTCCCCCGACGGGTGGTTGTGCACCAGGATCACGGCGGCGGCGCCGAGTTCGAGCGCCCGCTTGATGACCTCGCGCGGGTAGAGCTGCACGCGGTCGATGGTGCCGCGCTGCTGTTCCTCGTCGGCGATCAGGGCGTTGCGGTTGTTCAGGTAGAGCACGCGGAAATGCTCCGTCGGGCGGTGCGCCAGGCGCAGCCGGCAGTAATCCAGAAGCGCCTGCCACGAAGCGATGACCGGGCGTTCCATCACCTTGTCCTCGAGGGTCTTCACCGCGAGCGCCTCGGCGAGCTTGAGCGTGTGGACCACCGCCTCGCCGGCGCCGTCCACCTCCTTCAGGGCCGTCCGGTCGGCGCCCAGCACCGCGCCGACGCCGCCGAAGCGCGCGAGCAGCTTCTTCGCCAGAGGCTTCATGTCGCCGCGCGGGCGCGCGCCGAACAGCAGCAGTTCGAGCAGCTCGTGGTCCTCCAGCGCGTCGGCGCCCGATTTGGCGAAGCGCCGCCGCAGGCGCTCGCGATGGCCGTGGTAGTGGGGCTTCTCCGTCATCGCGTCGGCGGTCAGAGGGCGTAGGGCGGCTTCGTCAGCCCGCGCGGCGAGAGCGTGAAGATCTCCGGGCCCTCCTCGGTCACGCCCACGGTGTGCTCGAACTGGGCGGAAAGGGAGCGGTCCTTCGTCACGGCGGTCCAGCCGTCCTTGAGCAGTTTGACCTCCCGCGTCCCCAGATTGATCATCGGCTCGACGGTGAAGAACATGCCGGGGCGGAGCTCGAGGCCGGTGCCGGGGGTTCCGTAGTGCAGCACGTTCGGCGCGTCGTGGAAGATGCGGCCGATGCCGTGGCCGCAGAAGTCGCGCACCACCGCGCAGCGGGCGGCCTCGGCGTGGCTCTGGATGGCGTGGCCCACGTCGCCCAGCCGCGCGCCCGGGCGGGCCGCCGCGATGCCGCGCATCATGGCGTCGTAGGTGAGGTCGACCAGGCGGCGCGCCTTCACGCCCGGCGCGCCGACGTGGAACATGCGGCTGGTGTCGCCGTGCCAGCCGTCGAGGATCACCGTCACGTCGACGTTCAGCACGTCGCCCCGCCGCAGGCGCTTGCCGCCGGGGATGCCGTGGCAGACGACGTGGTTCACCGACGTGCAGATCGATTTGGGGAAGCCGCGATAGCCGAGCGGCGCCGGCACCGCGCCGCGCGCGACGATGTAGTCGTGGCAGAAGCGGTCGAGGGCTTCGGTGGCGACGCCGGGCTCCACCATCGGGGTCAGCGCGTCGAGCACCTCCGCCGCCAGGCGCCCGGCCCGGCGCATCGCCGCGAAGGCGTCCGGCCCGTGGAGCTTGACGCTCCGCTCGGGCCCGCGCGCCCCGCTCGCGGCGGCGGAGAGATGCGCAGGCGGGCGCCTCGGATCGCTCTCCATCGGCCTCGTCCGTTTCGCCAGGGGCGGCGCGCGCCCGAAGGCGCGCCCGCCGCGCGGCACTCTACGCATATCGGCCGGCGTTCCAAGGCGCGCGGTCACGGCTCCCATTCGATCGGGAGCGCGCGGTCCACGACGATCTCCGTCGTGTTCAGCCGGCAGGCGTAGCAAAGCGCCTCGATGCCGCGCCCGCGCGCATCGGCGAAGGCGGCGGCATAGGCCGGGTCGATGTCCGCGGCGAGGGTGAAGCGGTCGCAGTCCGCGCGCTGCACGACGTAGAGCATCACGGCGCGGGCGCCGCCTTCGGCCGCCGCCGCCAGTGCGCGCAGGTGCTTCGCGCCGCGCGCGGTGACGCTGTCCGGGAAGGCGGCCGCGCCGTCCCGTTCGAGATGGACGTTCTTGACCTCCACGTAGCAGGGCGCGCGGTCGCGGGCCTCGAGCAGAAGGTCGATGCGGGTGCGGGCGCCGAAGGGGACCTCCCGCCGGATGCCGTCATAGCCCGCGAGCGCCGGGATCGCGCCGCCGGCGATCGCCTCCTCCGCGAGCCGGTTCGGCAGCGCCGTATCGACTCCGACCAGGCCGCCGCCGGCCCGCACCAGCTTCCAGCCGTAAGGGAGCTTGCGCCGGGGGTCGGCGGCCGGCGCGAGCCAGGTTTCCAGCCCCGGATCGACGAGGCCGGTCATGGCGCCGGGGTTCGCGCAATGGGCGGTCACGGCGCCGCCGCCCTCGGCCAGGCGGTGGTCGCTCAGGAAGCGCTTGTAGCGCCGCAGCAGGGTCGCGCGGCGCAGAGGGGCGGGGAAACGCACGATTCACGGGCCGGGGCGGTGCGCCCGCGCGGCGGAAGGAGGCCGTTCGTCCATGAAGCGTGCCTGCCATGCTTCGGCCTTCGCCGCAAGCGGTGGTGGCGGCGGGCGGGGCGGTCTATCCTTCGCGCCCGCCGCCGTCGAGCGAGAGCCGCGCCATGCCGGAAGCCGCCGTCACCGCCGCCGTGATCGTCATCGGCAACGAGATCCTGTCGGGCCGCACGGAAGACGCGAACGTGACCTGGCTCGCGCGCCGGCTCACCGCGCTCGGCATCGTCCTCGCCGAGGTCCGCATGGTGCGGGACGAGGAGGCGGCGATCGTGGCGGCGGTGAACGCGCTGCGCGCGGCCCACGACTACGTGTTCACGACCGGCGGCATCGGCCCCACCCATGACGACGTCACCTGCGAGGCGGTGGCCAGGGCGTTCGGCCGCGCCTGTGCGTTGAATCCCGAGGCGCGGCGCATCCTCGAGGCGTATTACGACGGCTCCGGCCGGGCGTTGAACGAGGCCCGGATGCGCATGGCCTTCACGCCGGAGGGCGCCGAGCTGATCGACAACCCGGTGAGCCGGGCGCCGGGCTTCCGCGTCGAGAACGTCCACGTGCTGGCCGGCATCCCGGCGGTGATGCGCGGCATGTTCGCCGCCCTCGCGCCGACTCTGGAAGGGGGCGCCAGGGTCGCCTCCCGCGAGGTCGCGGTGTTGCTCGGCGAGGGCGACGTCGCGGCCCGTCTCGCCGCCTTGCAGGCGCGTTACCCGGCGCTGGAGATCGGCAGCTACCCCTTCGTGCGCGACGGCGCGTTCGGCACGACGCTCGTCCTGCGCGGGACGGACGAAGACGCGCTCGCCCGCGCCGCCTCCGAGCTTTGCGCCGCCTTGCGGGAACTCGGCGGCGCGCCGGAGACGCCGCCCCGCCGGTGACTCTTGCCCGTGGCGGGCGGGCGCTTCTATCGTCCGCCGGGCCCGCGTGGCGGAAGTGGCAGACGCAGCGGACTTAAAATCCGCCGACTTCTCGAAGTCGTCCCGGTTCGAATCCGGGCGCGGGCACCGGCCTTGTCTCCCGCCAAACCCCCGGAAATCCGCAGCCTCTACCGCGCGCGGCTCATCGACGGCGCGATCGACCGGCGCAAGTTCCTTGCGCCGGCGCGGCCCTGCCCGCAAGCGCGGGCGGCGGGAGCGGCGTCACGGGCCGCGCCCGGCGGCGACGCCGCGCTGGCGGGCGGCGAGGCGGGCGTAGAGGCCGCCGCGCGCCAGCAGCGCCGCGTGCGTCCCGGCCTCGACGACGCGGCCGTCGGCGAGAACGACGATGCGGTCGGCGTCGCGGACGGCCGAAAGCCTGTGGGCGATGACGACGGTGGCGCGGTCCGCCATGAGCGCCGCCAGGGCGCGGCGCACCTGGGCCTCGTTCACCGCGTCCAGATGCGAGGTCGCTTCGTCCAGGATCAGGATCGGCGCGTTCTTGAGGAAGGCGCGGGCCACGGCGACGCGCTGGCGCTGCCCGCCGGAGAGCCGGGTCCCCCGTTCGCCCACCGGCGTGTCCAGGCCCTGCGGCAGGGATGCGACGAACTCCTCGAGGGCGGCGCGGCGGACCGCTTCCGCGAGCGCCCGCTCGGAGGCGCCGGGGCGCGCGATCAGGATGTTGGCGCGCAGCGTGTCGTTGAAGAGCCAGGTGTCCTGGGACACCAGGGCGATCCGCGCGCGCAGGTCGTCGAGCCTCCAGCGGCGCATGTCGACGCCTTCGAGGCGGACCGCTCCCTCGGACGGGTCCCAGAACCGCATGAGGAGATGGGCGACGGTCGTCTTGCCGGCGCCCGAGGGGCCCACCAGCGCGAGCGCCCGCCCGGCGGCGACGGAGAGGGTGACGCCGCGCAGCGCCGGCCGCGCGGCGCCCTCGTAGGTGAAGCCGACGTCGGTCATTTCGAGCGCCGGCGCGTCCGCATCGCCGCGTGCGCCCGGGCCGTCGACGACCGCCGGGCGGGCGTCGTGCACGGCGTGGAGGCGCCGCGTCGCGCCCAGGGTGTCGGCGAGCTGGCGGCCGATATGGGCGATCTCGGAGACCGGCAGGAACGAGGCCATGGCCAGCATGGCGAGGAGGGGAAGCAGGGCCGCGTCGAGCCGCCCGGCGGCGCTCCAGTGGGCGCCGGCCGCCACCACGGCGAGGCCGCCCAGCCCCGTCGCCGCCTCGATCAGGGCGGTCTGGAGGGTGAGGTCGCGGTAATAGGGCAGCCGCGCGCGGTGGTGCGCCGCCACGGCGGCGAGGAACGCCGCCCGCCGCGCCGCCTCCTGGCGGAAGGCGAGAATCTCGGTCAGGCCCTGGAGCGTGTCCACCGCGTGGGCGTTGAGCAGGCCCAGCATCTCGCGCGCCCGGCCGGCCAGCCGGTCCAGGCGCCTGCGCATGAGGAACGGGCTCAGCCCCACCAGGGCGACGAAGGGGGCGAGCGCCGCCGCCAGCGGCCAGCCGTGGACCAGCAGCACGGCCATGACCGCCGTCGGGACCAGCAGGGCGACCAGCGCCGGCGCCATCGTGTGGGCGAAGAAGTATTCGACCAGCTCCACGTCCTGGGTCGCCACGCTCACGACGTCGCCGGTGCGCCGGCGCAGGAGGTAGGCCGGTGCGAGGGAGTCCAGCCTGTCGTAGAGGGCGATGCGCATGTCGGTCAGCAGGCGGAAGGCCATGTCGTGGGCGACCCAGGATTCGAGCCAGTGCAGGAGGCCGGCCAGCGGCGCCAGCGCGTAGAGCGCGATCAGGAGTTCGCCGACCGGCGCCTGCTGCTTGATGCCGGCGACCACCAGCGCGCTCGCCGCGCCGACGCCGACGAAGGCCGTCACCCGCGCCACGCCGAGCAGGAAGGCCAGGGCGACGCGCCCGCGGAAGGGACGGGCCAGGCGGAGCAGGCGGCCCCACGCGCTCCACCAGCCGAGGCCGGCGGCGCGCAGCAGCTCGTCGCGGGGCGCAGGCGGTGCGGGCGCGGGTGTTTCGCCCTCGGGTGTTTCGTCCTCGGGCGTTTCGTCCTCGGGCGGCGGGGCGGCGGGCGCGGCGGGCGCGGCGGGCGGCGGCGCGACCGGCCCGTCCCGCGCCTGCTCCGCCATCAGCCGGCGGTAGGCCCCGTCCGCCGCCATCAGCGCGTCGTGGGGGCCGCTCTCGACCACGCGCCCGCCGGCGAGCACGAGGATGCGGTCGGCGTCGATCACGCTCGACAGGCGATGCGCCAGGATCAGGACCGTCCGGCCTTTCATCAGCCGGTCCAGAGCTTCCCGGATCGCCGCCTCGTTCTCCGCGTCCACCGAGGAGAGGGCTTCGTCGAGGAGCAGGATCGGCGCGTCCCGGAGCAGGGCGCGGGCGATGGCGATGCGCTGCCGCTGGCCGCCCGAGAGGCGTATCCCGCGCTCGCCGATCACGGTGTCGTAGCCTTGCGGCAGGCGGCGGATGAATTCATGGGCGTTGGCCGCGCGCGCCGCCGCCTCCACTTCGCCCGCGCGCGCGTCCGGCTTGCCGAAGCGGATGTTCTCCGCCGCCGTGCCGTGGAACAGGCAGGCGTCCTGGTTGACGACGCCGAAGCGGGCGCGCAGCGCGGCGCGCGGGAGCGTGCGCAGATCGCGCCCGCCGAGCAGGACGCGGCCCGCCTGCGGATCGTCGAGCCGCAGCAGCAGGCGCAGGATCGTCGACTTGCCGGCGCCGCTCGCGCCCACCACGCCCACCCGCTCCCCGGCCGCGATCGCGAAGGAGAGGCCGTCATGGGCCGGGCGCCGACCGCCCGGATAGGCGAAGCGCACGCCCTGGAAGGCGAGGGCCGGCGCGAGGCCGGGATCGTCCGCGGCGCCGGGCGCGTCCGCCACGGCGGGCGCCGCGTCGAGAAGGCGGAACAGGCTCGCGGCCGCCGAGCGCCCGTGCATCCCCTGATGCAGGAGCGCGCGCAGGTCGCGCATGGGGCGGAAGACCTCGACCCCCATCATGAGGACGACGAGCAGGACCTCGATGCCGATGCTCCCGTCGGCGACGCGCGCCGCGCCCAGGCCGAGGGCCGCCGCCGCGCCGACGGCGATGCCCGTGTCGACGATTCCCCGCGACGCGGAGTTGCTCGCCAGCACCCACATCGTGCTGCGGAAGAGCGCCTGCGCCTTGTCGGCGAGGAGGCGCCCGCGCGCGGCGCTCTGGCCGAACGCCTTGAGGGTCGCCAGCCCCTGCACGGAATCCAGAAGCTCCGCGCCGTAGGCGGCGTAGGCCGCCTGCCGCGCCGCCGCCGATTTGCGGTCCCACCGGTGGAACGCGGCCGGGGCGACGAGAGTCAGCAGGGCGAAGCCGAGCAGGAGGCCGGCCAGCGGCAGATCGAGGAAGGCCACGAAGGCGAAGATGCCGAACGGGGTGGCCGCGGCGACGAAGAGCCGCGGAAGATACGCGCCGAACCAGGTCTCCAGCTGCTCCACGCCGTCGACCAGCGCGAGGAGGGTCTCGCCCGAGCGCCGCTCGTCGAAATGCGCGGGCCCGAGGGAGACGATCTTGTCGTGGAGACGCGCATGGAGCCGGCGCTGCACCAGGGCGGCGGTGCGATGCGCAGCCATGGCGCAGAGATATTCGAGGGCGCCGCGGGCGAGCATGAGCGCGGCCACGGCCGCCAGCGGAACGACCAGGCCGTCCGGCCCCTCGCCGCGGAAAACCCGCGCCAGCAGCCAGCCGAGCGCCGCCAGCCGCGCGACCCCCGCCGCGGCCGACGCGAGGGCGAGCAGGGCGCTCCAGGCGATGCGCCGCCGCAGCCCCTCGGTGAACGCCCACAGCCGACGGTCGAAGTACATCTATCCGCGCGCCGGAAAACGGCTATCATGCGGGCGCAGCCGCCACGCCTTGCCCGAGGGGACGCCATGAGTTCGAAGACCACCGCGACGCCGGAGAACGCCCTTTCCAGGGAGGAGATCGACGAGCGGTTGGCGGCGAGCACGCTGGCCCGGCTCGCGAGCTATCGCGAAGACGGGATGATCCATCTCACGCCGATCTGGTTCGACTGGAACGGCCGCGCGTTCCGTCTCACGCTCGGCGCCGGCCGCATCCACCTGAAGAACCTGGCGCGGGACCCGCGCGTCTCCATCCTGATCGACCGGGACCCGCGCGTCGACGAGGGAGCCCGGGGGCTGGCGGCGGGCGCCTGGGCGATCATGTGCCGCGGCACGGCCACGCTCTCCCGCGACGAGGCGTTGATCCGCGAGGTCACCCTCGCCGTCCTGAAGAAGGCGCTGGGCCCGGCGGACGCCGACAAATACGCCGAACCCGTCATGGCGGAAGGCCGCACCATCGTGACCATCACGCCGCGGGACTGGCTCACCTGGGATTACAACAAGGCGGAGGACTGACCGCGCGCCTGGCCCCGGCGCGGGAAGCGAGGCGCCGCGCGAAGGCGAGCACGGCGCGGGCGAGGGCTTCCTTCTCCGGTCGCGTGGTCATCACCGTCCGCGCGACGGCGACGGCGGGGCCGCCGGCCTCGATGGCCGGCGCCTGCGCGCGATCCTCCTCGTCGATCACGAAGCCGTCGAGCAGGCCGGCGTAGTGGCGGGCGACCGCCGCCGCGCCCGGCTCGATCCCGCGCTCCCGCATCATCTTCGCGGTGGGCCCCTTGAGCGCCCGCCCGCCCACGATGGGCGAGACCGCGACCACCGGCGCCCGGCAGGCGGCGAGGGCGGCGCGCACGCCGGGGAGCGCCAGGATCGGGTCGATGCTGATGTAGGGGTTCGACGGGCAGAGGACGACGGCCGCGAGGCCGGGCGCCGCCAGGGCGTCGAGGAACGCCGCGCCGGCCCGCGCCGGCCCGGCGCCGTGGTAGCGAAAGCCCAGCGCCGGCGGCGCGCAGCGCTGCCGCACGAAATAATGCTGGAACGCGAGCGGGCCGTCCGGCGTCTCGACGACGGTGGGCGCCGGATCGTCGCTCATGGGGAGGATGCGCGGGCGGATGCCGAGGCGCGCGCGGAACGCCGCGGTGACCGCGCTCAGGCTCTCGCCGGCCCGCAGCCGGCGGGTGCGCTCCACGTGGAGGGCCAGGTCCTTGTCGCCGAGGAAGAACCACGTCTCGCCGCCGAGCGCGGCCAGCGCGTCCATGAAGGCGCGGCTGTCGCCGGCCCGCCCCCAGCCGGTCTCCGGGCAGGCGAGGCCGGCGAGCGTGTAGAGCAGGGTGTCGATGTCCGGGCAGATCGTCAGGCCGAGATGGTCGAAATCGTCGCCGGTGTTGGCGACGATGGCGAGGCCGTCCGCATCCTCCAGCGCGGCGCCGAGCCCGAGCGCCAGCTTGGCGCCGCCGACGCCGCCGGACAGCGCGACGATGCGCCCGCTCGTGGCCCGCTCGGTCCCGCCGTCTCGCCGCTCGCGGTCTCGCGGTCGCGCCGCCTCGCCGCGGGCGGAGCGGCGGCTAACGGAAGAGGTCATCGGCTTCGGCGCGGATCAGGGCGGCGCCGGCGGCGTCGGGGCCGGCGTCGGCGAGGCCGCGAGCGGCGAGACCGCGAGCGGCAAGGCCGCGGACCACCACCGCCGGCGTGCCCTCGTCCGCCTCCCCCTGGAGCAGCGAGGCGGCGGCGGCCAGTTCGTCGGCGAGGGCGACCTGGGTCACCGCCAGCGGGCGGCCGAAGAGATCGTCGCGGCCGCGCAGGTCGAGCAGCGCCGGCAGGCCGGCGGCGCCCAGCGCGAGGCCCACCGTGCCCACCCGCCAGGCGCGGCCCACGCTGTCGTTGACGATGACGGCGCAGGCGGCGCCCAGCCGCGCCGCCAGCGCCCGCCGCAGGCGCCGCGCGCTTTCGTCCGGGTCGCGCGGCAGCAGCAGCACCCGCTCGTCGGCGCCCGCCGGCTCCACGTTGGAACCGTCGATCCCGGCGTTCGCCATGACGAAGCCGAGGCGGTGCTCGACGACGATCACCCCCGGGCGATGGCGCAGGACGCGCCGCGATTCGCGCAGGATCAATTCGACCAGGCGCGGGTCCTTCTCCGTGCGCGCGGCGAGGGCGCGGGCGCGGGCGCCGGGCACGACCGAGGCCAGATCGGCGTAGCGCCCCTCGCTCTTGGAGACGATCTTCTGCGCGACCACCAGGACGTCGCCCGCTTCCGCCGCCGCGCCGGCGCGGGCGAAGCCGTCGGCGACGAGGGCGGCCAGATCGTCGCCCGGCCGAACCATGGGAATGCCCGGCAACGCGAAGAGGGAGAGCGGGCGCGCGGCGGCGGCGCTCATGGCGCCCGCGCGCTCCAGCCGATGATCCGCTCGATGCGGATCGCGATCACGGGGAGCGCGGCCAGGTCCATCGCCGCGAGCTGCCGGTGCTTGGCGCGAAGCCGCCGCTGCGCGTCGTCGCGTTCCGGGCCGCTCTCGAGTGTCTCCGCCCGCCCGCGCACCATGACCCAGCGGAGCGCGCTCCAGTCGGAGTCGTCGTAACGGTCGGCGACGAGGGCCACGGATGGATTCTCCGCGATGTTGCGCAGGCGCTTGAGCGGCGCGCCGCTCTTCGGTTTCCGGTCGATGGCGATATAGACGGTCTCGTCGGCGAGGGCGAAGCAGACCGGCACGACATGGGGCACGCCGGCTGCGTCGGCGGTCGCCAGATGCGCGACGCGGCGGCGGCGCAGGAAGGCGCGCGCGCGATCATCCAGGGGGCCTGCGCCCAGGGGACCTGCGCCGGCCGCGCCCATGGGCCCGTCGCGCCGGCGATCAGAGGTCCGCGAGGGCGTTCTTGACCCGCTCGATGCAGGCGATGTGGGCGCGCGGCGAGTCGAGGCCGGCGCCCATCGTGTTGACCGAGTAGTGGGTGGCGCCCAGCGCCTGCCAGCCCGTCGCCTCGGCCTGCCAGCGCTCGGGCGTCTTGCCGCCCACGTTCAGCCACGACTCGATCCCGACGGAGGAAGGTTCGCGGCCGGCTTCGCGGACGTAGCCGCGGAACTTCTCCACCTCCGCCGCGCCCGCGTCGTCCGGCGCGAAGAGCGGGAACCAGCCGTCGCCCAGCCGCGCGATGCGCCGCAGGCCGGCCTCCGCGTGGCCGCCGAACCAGAGCGGAATCGGGCGCTGGACCGGCAGCGGGTTCAGGCCGGCGTCGGTGATCCTGTGGTCGCGCCCGTCGAAGGTCACGAGTTCACTGGTCCAGAGCGCGCGCAGGACCGCGACCTGCTCCTCGATCCGGCGCCCGCGGTCGCGGAAGTCCATGCCGAGGGCCTCGTATTCGACGTGGTTCCAGCCGACGGCGACGCCCAGCCTGAGCTTGCCGCCGCACAGGACGTCGAGGGTCGCCGCCTGCTTGGCGACCAGCGCCGTCTGCCGCTGCGGCAGGATGACGATGCCGGTGACGAATTCGAGCCGCGGGGCGGCGGCGGCGAGGAAGCCGAACAGCACGAACGGCTCGTGGAACGCGTCGGTGTGCTTGTAGGGGCCGCGCAGCGTGTGCGTGGCGGCGTTGCCGCCCAGCACGTGGTCGAAGGCGAGGACGTGGCGGTAGCCCAGCCCCTCGGCGGCCTGTGCGTAATCGCGCACCAGCGCGGGGTCGTTGCCGATCTCGGTCTGCGGATAGACGACGCCCAGACGCATGCGGAGCCTCCCTCGGCCGGTGCCGCGCGCCGCCGCCGGCCCGCGGCGCTCAGCCGCATTTCTCGACCTCGATATTACGCGCGCCGCGGCTCGTCCGCCCGACATAGCCGTCGTAGAGCAGCCGCGAATCACCGAGCCGCCGGTAATGGTAGCAGAAACGGCCCCCCGTCTCGCGGCAGACGGCGACCTCGGCGCCGTCGACGGTCACGGTCCATTCCTCCGACCAAGTCTTGTCGTAAGCGACGCGGTCGAACACCAGCCCGGGGTCGTCGCGCGCGCAATCCGTGCGCCAGGTTCCGAGGAGCCACGCGGCGACGAAAGCCGTCTCTTCCGCGCGCGGAGCGGCGGCTTCGGTGGCTTCCGTCTCGACCTCCTCCAGGGCCGCGTTCAGGCGCGCGAGGAGCGCCGGGGAGGCGCCGCCGTTGGGCGCGAGCCCGACTGCTGCCTGGAAGTCGCCGATGGCGGCCCGCGTCTGCGGCCCGGCCACGCCGTCGATGGGGCCCGGATCGTAACCGAGCGCGGCCAGCCCCACCTGCACCGCGCGCACGAGAGCGCGGGACGGCGCGGCCTCCGCCTGGGCGAGGCGCGGGGTGGCGGCGGACGCGCGGGCGGGGCCGGGCTCCGGGGATGCGCCCGCGCCCGCCGCCAGCGCCGACGGCGGTGCGAGGGCGAGGGCGCAGAGGAAGGCGATGGCGGCGCGGCCGCTTGCAGGCATGGAATCGCTTCCGCTTTCCCGTGAGTCGGTCGGGCGCTTCTCCCAACCATTCATGCTATCATGGGCAGTGCAGGCGCGGCCGGCCGGGCCGCGGCGATTCCAGCGTCGGGGGAGGGAGACATGGCGGAAGGCGACGCATGGCGCGGCAAGGTCGGCGGAATGAGCGACGCGGAGGTCGAGGCGTTCCTCAAGGAGCCCCACCTTTGCCGGCTCGCCTGCCTGGACGAGGAGGGTTGGCCCTATATCGTGCCGGTCTGGTACGAGTATCGCGACGGCGGCTTCTACATCGTCCCGCGCGCCCGCTCCGTCTGGGCCAGACACATCCAGCGGGACCCGCGGGTCCATCTCTGCATCGACATCTGGGAGACGATGCAGAAGGTGATGGCCAGGGGACGCGCCGAGGTCGTCGAGGAACCCAACACCGGCGGCCGCTGGGTGGAGATCGCCACCGCGATGTCCCTCCGCTATCTGGGCGAGAACGGGCCGAAATATCTGGAGCCGACCCTGGTGGAGCCGCGCTGGCTCCTCTTCATGCGCCCGGAGAAGCGACTCACCTGGCAGGGCGTCGACTGGGCCGGCCGGTACAAGCACGCGGAGTGGTAGAAGCGGGCCGGGCCCGCCTCGGGCAGGCGCCGTCGCCTGCCGCCGGGGAGGGATCGTGACCCTCCGGCTGCTCCAGGTCGACACCTTCACCGACCGGGTGCTCGGCGGCAATCCGGCGGCGGTCTGTCCTCTCGACTCCTGGCTGGACGACGCCACGATGCAGGCCATCGCGGCCGAGAACAACCTGTCGGAAACGGCCTTTCTCGTGCCCGCGGGGGAGGGCTACGGGCTGCGCTGGTTCACGCCCAACGTCGAGGTCGATCTCTGCGGCCACGCCACCCTCGCCGCCGGCTTCGTCGTGTTCGAGGAGTTGCGGCCGGGCAGCGAGCGGGTCGCCTTCGAGACCCGGAGCGGGCGGCTCTCGGTGGCCCGCGCGGGCGCCGATCTGGTCATGGATTTCCCCGCCCAACCGGCGCGGCCGGCGGCGGCGGCGCCGGCGCTCGCGCGCGGCCTCGGCGCGGCGCCGGCCGCGGTGCTCGCCGGCGCCGACTACATCGCGGTGTTCGACGACGCGGCGGCGGTGGCCGGGCTTCGCCCCGATTCCGGCATCTTGACGCGGCTCGACCTGCGCGGGGTCGTGGCGACCGCACCGGGCGAGGACGCCGATTACGTCCTGCGCTTCTTCGCGCCCAAGAACGCGGTGCCGGAAGACCCGGTCACGGGCAACGTGCAAACCGCGCTTGCGCCCTATTGGGCCCGCCGGCTCGGCAAGCGGCGGCTCTCGGTGCGCCAGCTTTCCGCGCGCGGCGGGAGGATGGTCTGCGAAGATCGCGGGGAGCGGGTTTCCATCGCCGGCCGGGCGGTGCTCTACATGGACGCCCGCATCTCGGTCGGCGGCTGAGGCCGGGTCAGCCGGCGCAGTCGACGCAGCGGTCGATGGTCGGGTCGATGGCGAGGCGCCTGGCCGGGATGCGCTCGCCGCAATCGGCGCAAACGCCGTATGCGCCCTCGTCCAGGCGGCGCAGCGCCGCCGCGATGAGGGGCAGCCGCGCGCGGCGGCGCGCCTCGACCGACTGCGCCATCGCCTGGACCTGCATGGCGTCCATGCGCGAGAGTCGGCCGACGCTCTGTTGATCGAGTTCGACTGGCCGGCGCTCGTCAGCCGCCGAATCGCTGAGGGCGAGCAGCGCGTCGCGCTCCCGCTGAAGGCGCCGCCTGATCTTCTCCTCACCGCGCATGAGCGGATTGTAGTCCGCCGCCCGCGAGAAGCGAAGGCGCCGCTTTGCGCTGCGCGGGCGGGCGCCCGTGATCGAAAATTCCGTTTTGGAAATCGGGGACAACGGGCGCCGCAGCCTTGACGCGCCCGCCCGCCGCGCCGCAGGCTGGCGCGCGCCGGAGCATGGGAGGGCGGCATGGCGCAGGCGGCGGTCGTGGTGACCGGGGCGGCGGGGCTGATCGGGTTCGCCGTCGCCGCACGCCTCGCCCGCGCCGGACGCGCGGCGATCGGCACCGATTGCATCGCGCCGCGGGAAGAAGGCGGCTTCCGGTCGATCGAGGCCGCGCTCACGGACGTTCACAAGCTCCACGAAATCTGCGCCGGCGACGTCGCGGCGATCGTCCATTGCGGGGCGGTCTCCGGTCCGATGCTCGGGCGCGACAACCCGCGCGCGGTGATCGAGACCAACGTCGCCGGCACCGCCAACCTGCTTGAAATCGCCCGCCAGAGAGGCGCGCGTCTGGTGTTCTGCTCGTCCACCTCGGCCTACGGCGACACGCCGGCGGGCCTCGATCCGGTGCCGGAAGAAGCGCCGCTGGCGGGCGCGGACATCTACGGCGCCACCAAGGCGGCCGGGGACATCCTGGCCCGCGCCTACGCGGCGCAGACCGGCCTCGACGCCATCGTGCTGCGCTTCTCGTGGGTCTATGGCCCGCGCCGACGGACGCCCTGCGTGCTGCGCCGGATGATCGGGGACGCGCGGGCCGGGCGGCCGACCCGCCTTCCCTACGGCCGCGGATTCACCCGCCAGTACGTCCATATCGACGACGCGGCGGGCGCCGTGATCGCGGCCCTCGACGCCGGCGAGGTGGGGCCGTCGCGGGCGTTCAACGTCACCGGGGGCGCGCGGCTGGATTTCGCCGAGATCGCGGAGACGGTGCGCGCCGTGCTGCCCGAGGCCCGCATCGAACTCGGCGCGGGCGCGGACCCGGAGGATCAGAGCCACGGGCGGTTCGACATCTCCGCGGCCGCGCGCGCCTTGGGCTGGCGGCCCCGGATCGGCTTCGCCGAGGGCCTCCGCGGCTATGCGCGCTGGCTCGCGGAGCATCCCGTGTAGCCGCCTGCGCCGGCGCGCCGGGGAGAACGGCCAGAGGGAGGGTTCAGCCATGCCACGCGCCGCGGTGATCGTGCCGTTTCCGTTCGACGAGGAGGGCCTCGACTACAGGCGCGCCGAGATGGCGCAAGTCCGGCTTTCGCCGGACATCACCTTCGACTACAAGCCGCTCAAGGCGGGGCCGAAGCACTTCCTCGGCCGCCACGACGAGATGCTCATCGAGTTCGCGATCTTCGAGGCCGGGATCGCCCTGGCCGAGGAGGGATACGACGCCATCACGGTCAACACGCTGAGCGATTCCGGGATCGCCGAATTGCGCGCGGTGCTGGACATCCCCGTGGTCTCGAACGGCAAGGCGTCGTTTCTCTACGCGCTCACCCTTGGCAGCCGGTTCTCGGTGATCGTGCAGACCGACCCCGCCTATCCCCAGTACACGGATGCCGGGCTGGCCTTCTACAAGAACCTCATGAAGAAGTTCGAGGTCTCGCAGTTCTGCGCCTCGATCGAGCTGTTCGAGGCCAGGTCGGACATGAAGGCGCTGTTCACCGGCCGCGAGGCGGAAGTCTTCCCGAAGATGAAGACGGCCTGCGAGAACGGCCTCGCCAAGGGCGCCGACGTGATCGTCCTGGGTTCGACGACGCTCTCGCAGGCGGGGCCTTATCTCTCGCAGAACCTGCCGGTGCCGGTGGTCAATCCGGGCCCGCTCGCCCTCAAGATGGTGGAGACGGTGCTGGGCCTGGGCCACCGCCACAGCCCGGTGGCCCATCCCCGGCCGGCGCTGCCCCGCCCCCGGATGATCCACGCCATGATGGACGCCGCCCGCGCGCATCAGGACGCGGACGAGTGAGCGGCCCGGGAAGGCGGCGCGCGTGACCGGGAGCTTCCGCCGGGAGAGCGAGCGGGACTGCGCGATGCCGATGAAGAAACCGGCGCGGAACCGGGCGGCGGGCGAACGGTGCGAAGCAGGCCGTAATTCCGACGCGGCGTCGTCCGGGCGGGCTGCCTCGCGGCGATGACGGCGTTGGCCGACAGGCGGGCCCGTGCGGAGGCGGGCGCGGCGTGGGACGCCGCCCTCTACGACCGCTCGTTCGGCTTCGTCTCGGCCATGAGCACCGACATGGTCGATCTGCTCGCGCCCAAGGCGGGCGAGCGCGTCGTCGACCTGGGCTGCGGAACCGGCGCGCTGACCGCGGCGATCGCCGCGCGCGGCGCGTCGGTGACCGGCATCGACGGTGACGCGGCGATGATCGCCCGCGCCCGCGCCCGCCATCCCGGTCTCGCCTTCGCGTATGCCGACGGGCGGGATTTCGCCATCGACGGCCGCGCCGACGCGGTCTTCTCCAACGCCGCGCTGCACTGGATGAAGAAGCCCCGACGGGTGATCGCCCGCGTGGCCCGGGCGCTCCGGCCGGGCGGGCGGTTCGTCGCCGAAATGGGCGCTTACAAGAACGTCAAGACCATCACGGACGCGCTCTACAAGGCGCTGGCCGAGGAGGGAGTGGCGGCCGAGGCGGTGGGTTTTCCCTGGTATTTCCCGAGTCCCGGCCGCTATGCGCGCCAATTGGAGGACGGCGGCTTCGAGGTGGCCTACATGCGCTACTTCGCCCGCCCGACGCCGCTCGACGATTGCCCGAACGGGCTCGCCGACTGGATCGCCATGTTTGGCCGGAATTTCACCGACGCGGCGCCGGCGGGGCGGGCCCGGGCGGTGGTCGCGCGCACGGTCGCGCTGAGCCGCGCCCGACTCTGTCCGGCGGGTCGCTGGATCGCCGACTACACGCGGCTTCGCTTCGTCGCCGTGAAGGCCGACGGCGCCTGAGACCCGCGCGCCGGAATGGCGGCGGTGCGGTTTTGGGGTGACGGCGGTGGGGACGCCGGTGTAACCCTTCGGGCGAATCGCCCTATTCCGGCCACAATGACCGTCCTATACGGAGCGATGCGAGGCACCGTCGAGTCGCCATACCTGCGGCCGTTCCCCACCCCGGCGGAGTGACGCCCCATGGCCGGCCATTCCAAATGGGCGAACATCATGTACCGCAAGGGCGCGCAGGACGCGAAGCGGGCCCGGCGGTTCACCAAGCTGGTTCGCGAGATCGTCGTCGCCGCCAGGGAAGGCGCGCCCGACCCCGAGCACAATCCCCGGCTGCGCGCGGCGGTCGCCACGGCGAAGGCGCAGAGCGTGCCCAGGGGCAACATCGAGCGCGCGCTCAAGAAGGCCGCGGGCGGGGACTCCGAACACGCGCGCCTCGCCTCGTTGAGCTACGAGGGCTTTGCGCCGGGCGGAGTCGCCGTCATCGTCGATGCGCTGACCGACAACCGCAACCGGACCGCCGCCGCGCTACGCTCGATCTTCGGCAGGCACGGCGGCTCGCTGGGCGAGTCGGGCTCCGTCAACTACCTGTTCCGGCGCGTCGGCACGATCCGCTATCCGCTCGAGGCGGCGAGCGGGGACGCCATGTTCGAGGCCGCCCTGGAGGCCGGCGCGGACGATTGCGAACTGGATCCGGAAGGGCACGAGATCACCTGCGCGCCGGATTCGCTGGGCGAGATCGGCGAGGCGCTGTCCGCGCGGTTCGGCGCGCCCGAGCGCGTCGAGATCGGCTGGCGCCCGCAGACGACGGTGCCCATCGACGAGGCCCGGGCGGCGGACGTCTTCAAGCTGCTCGAGGCGCTCGACGACAGCGACGACGTCCAGCGGGTATCGGCGAACTACGACGTGGCCGAGGATGTCCTGCACAGGCTCTCGGCCTGAGCCGGGGATGAGCGACGCGCGGCGTCTCATCGGCCTCGATCCGGGCCTCCGCCGGACCGGCTGGGGCGTGATCGAGACCGCCGGCAACCGCCTGCGGCACGTCGGCCACGGCGTGGTGGCGACGGAGGGCGCGGAGAGCGTGCCCGAGTGCCTGCGGGCGCTGCACGACGACCTGACCCGGGTCGTGGCCCGCTACGCGCCCGACGAAGCCGCGATCGAGGAGACGTTCGTCAACCGGAACCCCCAATCGGCCCTCAAGCTCGGACTCGCGCGAGGAGTGGTCCTCCTCGTCCCGGCGCTCGCGGGCGTGCCGGTCTACGAATACGCCGCCAACCGGATCAAGAAGGCGCTGGTCGGCGCCGGGCACGCTGACAAGGCGCAGGTCGCGCTCATGGTCCGCCGTCTGCTGGCCGGTCTCGGCGAAGCGCCGGCGGACGCGACCGATGCGCTGGCCGCCGCGATCTGCCATGCGCATCTGGCCGGCACGCAGGTGCGCTGGAACGCGGCCGCGCTGGCCGCCGCCGCGGAGGCGGACGGATGATCGCGAAGCTGCGCGGGGTCCTCGACAGCATCGGCGACGGCTGGGCCGTGGTGGACGTGGGCGGGGTGGGTTATCTCGCCTATTGCTCCAGCGGCACCTTAGCCGAACTGCCGGCGCCCGGACAGACGGTGAGCCTGACCGTCGAGACCGTGGTCCGCGCGGACCACATCCACCTCTACGGCTTCTCGAGCGAGCAGGAGCGCGCGTGGTTCCGGCTGTTGCAGACGGTGCAGAGCGTCGGCGCGCGCCTAGCCCTCGCGATTCTGGGTGCTCTCCCCGCTCAGGAATTGGCCCATTGCATCGCCGCGCAGGACAGGGCGGGCATGGCGCGCGCGCCTGGGGTCGGGCCCAAGCTCGCGGCCCGCATCCTCGCCGAGCTCAGGGACAAGGTGCCGGCGCAGCCGGCTGCGCCGGGTGCGTCGGCCGCCGGCGCCTCGCCTGCCGGCGCGTCCGGCGCGGACGCGGTCGCCGCGCTGGTCAATCTCGGCTACCGCCCGAGCGAGGCCCAGGGCGCGGTTGCCGAAGCCGCCCGCAAGCTCGACGGCGCCACGCCGGTCGAGGCGCTGATCAGGGCCGGGCTCAAGGAGCTCGCGCAATGAGCGAATCCCGGATCGTGGCCGGCGCCGCCGAGCCCGACGACCGGTTCGATGTCGGCCTGCGACCGCAGAAGCTGGACGATTTCATCGGGCAGCGGCCGGTTCGCGAGAACCTGCGGGTCTTCATCGCCGCCGCCGTGGAGCGCGGGGAAGCCCTCGACCATGTCCTGTTCCACGGGCCGCCTGGCCTCGGCAAGACTACGCTGGCGCAGATCATCGCCCGCGAGCTCGGCGTCGGCCTGCGGGTCACCTCCGGGCCGGTCGTCGCCCGCGCCGGCGACTTGGCGGCGATCCTGACCAACCTGGGCGATCGGGACGTCTTGTTCGTCGACGAGATCCACCGGCTCAACCCGGCGGTGGAGGAGATCCTCTATCCCGCCATGGAGGATGCGCAGCTCGACCTGATCATCGGCGAAGGGCCGGGCGCGCGCTCGGTGCGGATCGACCTGCCGCCGTTCACCCTCGTGGGTGCGACGACGCGGACGGGCCTGGTCACGACGCCGCTCCGCGAGCGGTTCGGCATCCCGTTCAGGCTCGATTTCTACGACGTGGAGGATCTGGTCGAGATCGTGACGCGCAACGCGCGCCTTCTCGGCGTGTCGCTGAGCGCGGACGGGGCGGCGGAAATCGCCGCGCGGTCGCGCGGCACGCCGCGCATCGCCGGCCGACTCCTGCGGCGCGTGCGCGACTTCGCGGCGGTCGCCGGAACCGAAAGGATCGATTCCGCCCTTGCCGACCGGACACTCGACCGACTCGAGGTCGATGGGCGGGGCCTCGATTCGATGGACCGGCGCTATCTCGCCTGCATCGCGGAAAACTACGACGGCGGCCCGGTGGGGATCGAGACGATCGCCGCGGCGCTTTCGGAACAGCGCGACGCGCTGGAGGAGGTGGTCGAGCCGTTCCTGATCCAGCTCGGTTTCGTGCAGCGTACGCCGCGCGGCCGGCAGCTGACCCTGCACGGCTTCGGCCATCTGGGGCTGTCGGCGCCGCCGGCGGCAGGCCAGCTCGCGCTGCTCGGGGAAGCCCATGACGCGGGCGATTGAAGCGGGCGCGGCGGCCGCGCGGGGCGCCGGGAGTGCCGGCTGGTTCGAGGGCGCCCAGCACGTCTATCCGCTCCGCGTCTATCACGAGGACACCGATGCCGGCGGCATCGTCTATTACGCCAACTACCTCAAATTCGCCGAGCGCGCGCGGACCGAGATGATGCGCGCGGCGAACGTCGCGCACGGCGCGCTTCGCGACGAGAGCGGCGTGGCCTTCGTCGTCAGGCGCTGCGTCGCCGACTATCGCGCGCCGGCGGTGTTGGACGACGCGATCCAGGTGCGCACCACCATCGGCAAGGTGGCGGGCGCGCACATCGACGCCGATCAGCACGTGGTGCGTGGCGGCGCTCTGCTGGTCGCGATCGGCCTGAAGCTCGGCTGCGTCGATCGCCGGGGTCGGGCGGTTCGGCTGCCGGCGTCGGTGCGCGGCGCGTTGTCGCGACTGGAACGAGCGGACCGGCATTAGCGGGGAGACGATGGAATCCGATTTTGTGCGCGCCGTCGAAATCGGCGCCGGCGCCATGGCCGACAGCCTGTCGCTGTGGAGCCTGTTCATGCAGGCCGACGTCGTCGTGAAGGCCGTCATCGTCGCCCTTCTGCTCGCGTCCCTGTGGAGTTGGGCGATCATCTTCGACAAGTCCCTCCGCTACCGCCGGGCGCGCCGGCTGGCGGAGGAGTTCGAGCGCGATTTCTGGTCCGGCGGCTCCCTGGAGCAGCTTTACGAGAGCATCGTCGGGCGGCGCAGCCACCCGATGACCATGCTCTTCGCCTCCGCGATGGGCGAGTGGCGGCGGTTCGCGAGCCGGGGTACGCGGATGTCGGCGGACCGGCTAGAGAGCTTGCAGCGCCGCATCGGCCACGCCATGGACGTGGCGCTCAACCGCGAGGTGGATCGGCTCGAGCGCTATCTCGGCTTCCTCGCGACGGTCGGCTCGACCGCGCCGTTCGTCGGCCTGTTCGGGACGGTCTGGGGAATCATGAACAGCTTCCAGTCGATCGCGGCGAGCAAGGACACCTCGCTCGCCGTGGTCGCGCCGGGCATCGCCGAGGCGCTGTTCGCGACCGCCCTCGGCCTGGTCGCCGCGATCCCGGCGGTCGTCGCCTATAACAAGCTCAGCGGCGATCTCGATCGCTACACCACCCGGCTCGAAGCGTTCGGCACCGAGTTCCGCGCGCTTCTCGGCCGCCAGCTCGAGGAGCGCGCCGTCTGATGGCGGCCACGCCGGGCAGGGCGTTCGGCCGCCGCGGCCGCCGGGCGCCGATGAGCCAGATCAACGTGACGCCTTTCGTCGACGTCATGCTGGTGCTGCTGGTGATCTTCATGATCACCGCGCCGCTGCTCACGGTGGGCGTCGAGGTCGATCTGCCGGAGGCCGACGCGCCGCCGGTCGCCGGCGACGACGAACCGCTCGCGATCACGCTCGCGCGCGACGGAACCCTCTGGCTCCAGGACATCGAGGTGACGGCGGACGACCTGATCCCCAAATTGGAGGCGATCCTCGAACGCCGCCCCGACCTCCGCATCTTCGTCCGCGGCGACCGGGAAATCGCCTATGGGCGCGTGATGGAGGTGATGAGCGCGGTGAACGGCGCCGGGTTCCACAACGTGGCGCTGGTCACCGAACCGCCCCGGAAGACGGGCGATGAGTAAGGGCGGCTGGTTCTTTTCCGTCCTCCTGCATGTCGGCGTCGTGCTCGCCGTCGTGCTTGGCCTGCCGAGTCTCTTCGAGAGCGACGCGCTCGACGAGCCGATCGTCGTCAGCGTGGTCGCGATCGTCGATGAAGCGTCGCCGCCGGAGCTCGAACCGGAGTCGCGCGCGACGCCGGAACCGCCGCCGGCCGAGGAACCCGCGCCGATGCCCGAACCGATCGTGGAGCCGGCCCCTGAACCCACGCCTGTTCCCGAGCTGGTCGCGGAGCCCGTCCCCGAGCCTGCGCCGGTGCCCGAGCCTGTCACGGAGCCAGCCCCCGAGCCCGAACCTGCTCCCGAATCGGTTGCGGCGTCGGCCCCCGAGCCTGCGCCCGTCCCCGAACCGGCGCCGGTCGCGACACCGGAACCCGCGCCCGAACCGGAACCGACATCTCTTCCCGAGCCGCCGCCCCAGATGGCGGCGCTCCCGTCGGAGCCCGAACCGCAGCCGCCCGTTCCCGCGCCCGCACCGGAACCGGCGCCCGCGCCGGCTGCGGAACCGGAAGCGGAGCCTCCGCCCGTCGCGCCGCCGCCGCTCCCGCCGTCCGCCAAGCCGCCCGCGCCGTTCGACACGCTGCTCAAGAGCATCGCCGAGGAAGACGCCGAGGCGCCCGCCGCGCCGCCGCTGGACGAGGACTCGTCTTTCGAAGAACTCCTCGAAGAGGTCGCCTTGCCAGGGGAAGGAGAGGCCGACGCCGTCCCGAAACAGGCGACGCCCGGTGACGACCTACAATTGTGGCAGACCCTGGCCGGCGCCATCAAGCGGAAGGTCGAGGCGAGTTGGAGCGTGCCCGCGGGCGTGCGCGACGCCGCCCGGATGGTGGTGACGCTGCGCATCCAGCTCGCCCGGGACGGCACCGTTCTCAGCACCGAGATCGTGGAGGACGGCCGCGCCGCCGGCGGCAGTTTCCGCATCATGGCCGAGAGCGCCCGGCGCGCGGTGCTGACGGCCAGCCCGTTCGAAGTCCTGACACCGCACGGCGACGACTACGAACAGTGGAGCGACATCACGATGACGTTCGAGCCACCGGTATGACGAGCGCCGCTCCCGGTTCGACCCGAAGAAGGAATGATGGTCCGACGATGAAACCACTGCCGAAGATGATCCGGTCTTTCGCCGGCGCGACCGGCTGCCGCATGCCGCGTGCGGCCGCCCTTGCCTTGCCGCTGCTCCTCGCCGGGTTCGCCGCCGATGCTCGCGCCGATCTGACGATCGACATCACGCGCGGCCACGTGGAGCCCCTGCCCATCGCGATCACCGGTCTCGCCGAGGCGGAGACGGGCCGCAGGATCGCGGAGGTGGTCGCGCGCAACCTCGAGCGCTCCGGCCTTTTCCGCCCGCTCGATCCGGCCGCCTTCCTCCGGGAGGAAAACGACCCGGCGCGTCGGCCGGGATTCTCGGATTGGCGTCTCGTCAACGCGCAGGCGCTCGTGACCGGCCAAGTCCAGGGCGGCGAGGCCGGAGGGCTCTCCGTCGAGTTCCGCCTGTGGGACGTGTTCGCCGAGCAGCACCTGCTGGGGCTCCGCCTGAGCGGCGCGGCGGAAGCGTGGCGGCGCATCGCCCACAAGATGTCCGACGCGATCTACGAGCGGCTGACCGGCGAGACCGGTTATTTCGACACCCGCATCGTCTATGTCGCCGAAACTGGGCCGCTCGACCGGCGGATCAAGCGGCTCGCGATCATGGATCAGGACGGCGACGATCTGCGCTTCCTGTCGAACGGCGACCATTTGGTGCTGACGCCCCGGTTTTCGCCGACCGCCCAGGAGATCACCTATCTCTCCTACGAGCGCGGCGTTCCCAAGGTCTATCTGCGCGATATCGACACCGGCCAGCAGGAGCTTCTGGGCGATTTCCCGGGCATGACCTTCGCGCCGCGCTTTTCGCCGGACGGCAACAGCGTCGTCATGACCATGGCGCGGGACGGCAATTCCGAGATCTACGAGATGGATCTGCGGTCGCGAAACGTCTCGCGGCTCACGGACAACCCGGCGATCGAGACCGCGCCGTCCTACGCGCCCGACGGCGCATTCATCGTGTTCGAATCGGACCGGGGCGGCAGCCAGCAGATCTACGTGATGCGGCGCGACGGGACGGACGCCCGGCGCATCACCTTCGGCGAAGGGCGGTACGGAACCCCGGTCTGGTCTCCGCGCGGCGACCTCATCGCCTTCACCAAGAGCCACCGCGGTGTGTTCTCGATCGGGGTCATCGAACCGGACGGTTCTGGCGAGCGCATCCTCTCGCAGGATTATCTGGTCGAAGGCCCCACCTGGGCGCCGAACGGGCGGGTTCTCATGTTCTTCCGGCAGAGCTCCCGTTCTCCCGACAGCGCCGAGCTGGTGACCATCGACGTGACCGGGCGCAACGAACGCATCCTCTTCACGACGACCGCCGCGTCGGACCCGGCCTGGTCGCCCTTGATACCGTGACGGCGCAAAGTTATAGCTGTCGGATGCCGGTTCTCTCTTGACGAAAGGGAGCGAGCGAATGTCACGAGGACTGATCCTGCCGCTTCTGGCGGCTCTTGCGCTGGCCGCCTGCCAAAGCGCGCCGAGCGGCTCCCCGCGCCCCGACGGTGCCACCGGGGACGCGGGCGCGTCCATCTCCGACATGGAGGGCGGCGCCGCGACGGGCCAGGAGGGGACGGCGGGGGAGCCGGGCGTCGAGTCCGAACAGGTCGCGGCCCTCGACCCGAGCCGGCCACCGCCGGGAACGCAGGAAGAGCTGGTCCATAACGTCGGCGACCGGATCTTCTTCGACCTCGACAGCGCCGTCCTCCTGCCGGACGCCCGCCAGACGCTGGAGCGGCAGGCCGAATGGCTCGGGCTCTACCCCGAGCTTCGACTCGTCATCGAGGGCCATTGTGACGAACGCGGAACGCGCGAATACAACTTGGCGTTGGGCGAGCGGCGCGCCAACGCGGTGCGCGAATATCTGATCACGTACGGAATCGCGCCGTCGCGGTTGCGGACGATCTCCTACGGCAAGGAGCGGCCCTACGCCCTGGGCCACGACGAAGAGGCATGGGCGCTCAACCGGCGCGCCGTGTCCGTCATCGAATAGGGGCGGGGCGCCCGCGGCCGGGGGTGTGATGCGCGGCGGAGCGACGGTCGGCGCGCGGGCGCGGAGGGCGGTCGCGGTGCTGGCGGCGGCTCTGACATGCGCCACCGCCGGGGCGGGGCTGGCGTCCGATCTGGACGACGACCTCAAAAACCAGATCGACGGCCTGCGCGAGCGGCTCGTCGACGTGGAACGGGTGATCTACCGCGACGCGGATCTACCGCCCCGCGCCGCCTCCGGCGAAGGGCCGCCCGACGGGCGCTACGAACGGTTGAGCCGGCGCTTGGCTGTGGCCGAGACGGCGAGCGACCGAGCGGAGGAATGGCGGCGGCACGCGGCCGGCCGCTTCGACGAGCTCGAAAACATGATCCGCCGCCTCGAAGGCCGTATCGAGCGCCTGGTTGCCGACGTCGACGTGAGGCTGTCCGCGCTCGAGCGGGCGCCGGAAGCGCCGGTCGGGACGGACGCGCCGGAGGCAGGCACCGCGCCCTCCGCCGCGTCCCGCGATCCCGGCGCGCCGCCGCCGGAGGAGGGAGGCGCGGAGGCCGCGCCGTCCGCGCGGAGCGCCGCGTCGACGACGGGAACGCCGGAGGAGCGATACGACCGGGCGTTCGGCCTGCTCCAGGAGGCGCGGTACGAGGAAGCCCACGACCTGCTGGCGCGCTTCGTCGAGGAGAATCCCGAACACCCGCTCGCGGAAGACGCGGCCTATTGGCGCAGCGAGACCTTCTACGCCAGACAGATGTTCGCCGACGCGGCGCGCGCCTACGCGCTCAACATCCGACGCTTCGGGCAGGAGGGGCGCAAGGCGCCCGACAACATGGTCAAGCTCGGTTTGGCGCTGCTCAAGGACGGGCGCGCCGCGGAGGCGTGCCGGACCTTCGCCCAGCTCGATCAGACCTTCCCCGAAATGCCCGTCAACATTCGACGGGCGGCACGGCAGGGGCAGACGCAAGCCGGCTGCTCCTGAGCCCGGCGAGGCCGCCGCGCATGGCCAAGCCTCGCATCGTCGCGCCCGACGGGGCGGGGACGGGCGCTCCGGTCGATGCGCGTTCCTTCGAGGCGTTGCTGGCGCCGCTCGGCCCGTTCGAACCGGCGCCGCGCATCGCCGTCGCGGTCTCGGGCGGCCCGGATAGCTTGGCGTTGTGCCTGCTCGCCGCGCGCTGGGCCCGGGCCCGCGGCGGCGTGGTGTACGGGCTGACCGTCGATCACCGCCTGCGTCCCGAATCGGGCGCGGAAGCCGTCCAGGTCCGGTGCTGGCTCGCGGCGCGCGACATCGCCCACCAGACGCTGCGTTGGTCCGGCGCCCGGCCCGGCGGCCGGCTCCAGGAAAGGGCGCGCGCCGCCCGCCTCTCCCTCCTGGCCGACTGGTGCCGGCGCGCGCGCGTCCTCCATCTCTTCCTCGGCCATCAGCGGGAGGATCAGGCCGGGACGGTGCTGCAACGCCTCGCGCATGGCAGCGGCGTCGACGGGCTCGCGGCGATGGCCCCGGTCCGCCTCGCGCTGGAGGCCGACGGCGGCGGCGTCCGCCTGCTGCGGCCGCTCCTCGCGGTGCCTCGGGAGGCGCTGACCGCGACCCTCCGCCTGTGGGGCCAGCCGTGGATCGACGACCGCTCCAACCGCGACGCGCGCCATGCACGCCCGCGCCTGGCGCGCGTCGAGGCCCTGCTCGAAGCCGAGGGGATGAGCGCGGCCCGGCTGGCGCGCACCGCCGGCCGCGCGGCGGCGGACCGCGCCGCTCTGGACCGGCTCTGCGGCGCTCTGCTGGCCCGCTGCGCCCGCCCGTCGCCGGCCGGCTTCGTGGTCCTGGAGCGGCGCGCGTTGCGGGCGGCGCCGTCGGCGCTCGCGTTGCGCGCGCTGGCCCGCACCATCGCCACGGTCGGCGGCGCGCTCCATCCGCCGCGGCAGGAACGGCTGGAGCGGCTCGCGCCCCGGTTGCTGGGCACCGACCCGCAGGCGGCGACGCTCGGCGGATGTCGTCTGGTCCCGCAGGGCGGCGGCATCGTCGTTTGCCGGGAGCCGGCGGCGGCGTCCGATGTCCGTTCCCTGGCTCCCGGCGAACGCGCGCTCTGGGACCGCCGCTTCGTCGTCTCCCTGGGGCCCGCGGAGGGGCGCGGGCCGTTCCGCGTGCGCCGGCTGGGCGTGGACGGCCTAGCCCGGATTCGCGCGCTGGCGCGGGAGGTGGGCAGGTCACTCCACACCGACCGCGTTCCTGCCCCGGCGCGTCCGTCCCTGCCCGCCCTGTTCGGCCTTGACGAGCCGCTGGCGGTCCCCCATCTGGGATTCGGGCGGGAGGCGCGCCGCGCCGCGCCCGTGCGCTTCGAGGCGGCGTTCCGCCCGCCGCGGCCGCTGGCGCCGGGGCTGCCGGCGACCCTTCGCGTCGGCGGCGACGGGGCCGGAACGAGCGGTCGCTCATGAGGCGAATGTCGTGTAGACTGGCGTGCGGCGGGGCATCCCGCGCGCCGGCGCGGCCGATAACGGCGGCGTTGCCGGGCGGCAGCCGTCGGGGAGACAACCGGAGGCCGAGCGGTGGGTAATTTCGGCAAGAATCTGGCGCTTTGGATCATCATCGGGCTGGTGCTGGTCGCGCTCTTCCAGGTCTTCCAGGGGTCGTCCTCGCGGCAGACCTCCACCGATCTGGCGTTCTCCCAATTTATGGCCGAAGTCGAGTCCGGGCAGGTCCAGGACGTGACGATCCAGGGCAACACCATCACCGGCCACTACACCAACGGTGCCGCCTTCAACACCTACGCGCCGGACGATCCGGATCTGGTCAAGACGCTGCGGCGGCACGGTGTGCAGATCGCCGCCGTCCCGGTCGAGGAGGGCGGGCTCAGCATCGTCGGCATTCTCATATCCTGGTTCCCGCTTCTGCTCTTCATCGGCGTCTGGATATTCATGATGCGCCAGATGCAGTCGGGCGGCGGCAAGGCGATGGGCTTCGGCAAGTCGCGGGCGCGCCTGCTGACGGAGCGCCAGGGCCGGGTGACCTTCGACGACGTGGCGGGCATCGACGAGGCCAAGCAGGAGCTGGAGGAGATCGTCGAATATCTGCGCGACCCGCAGAAGTTCCAGCGACTCGGCGGCAAGATTCCCAAGGGCGTGCTGTTGGTCGGCCCGCCCGGCACCGGCAAGACGCTGCTGGCGCGCGCCATCGCGGGCGAGGCCAACGTGCCCTTCTTCACGATCTCGGGTTCGGACTTCGTGGAGATGTTCGTCGGCGTCGGCGCGAGCCGCGTCCGCGACATGTTTGAGCAGGGCAAGAAGAACGCGCCCTGCCTGATCTTCATCGACGAGATCGACGCGGTGGGCCGGCACCGGGGCGCCGGCCTCGGCGGCGGCAACGACGAGCGCGAGCAGACCTTGAACCAACTCCTCGTCGAGATGGACGGATTCGAGGCCAACGAGGGCGTGATCCTGATATCGGCGACCAACCGGCCGGACGTGCTGGATCCGGCCTTGCTCCGGCCGGGCCGCTTCGACCGGCAGGTCGTGGTGCCGAATCCCGACGTGCTCGGGCGCGAGAAGATCCTCAAGGTGCACATGCGCAAGATCCCCCTCGCGCCCGACGTGAAGCCGCGCACCATCGCGCGGGGCACGCCGGGCTTTTCCGGTGCCGACATCGCCAATTTGGTCAACGAGGCGGCCTTGCTCGCGGCCCGGCGCGGCAAGCGCGTCGTCACCATGGTCGAGTTCGAGGACGCCAAGGACAAGGTCATGATGGGCGCCGAGCGGCGTTCCATGGTCATGACCGACGAGGAGAAGCGGCTCACCGCCTATCACGAGGGCGGCCACGCGGTGGTTGCCGCCCACATGCCGGCGTCCGACCCCATTCACAAGGCGACGATCATTCCCCGCGGGCGGGCGCTCGGCATGGTGGTCCGCCTGCCGGAAGGCGATCGCATCTCGGTGAGCCGCGAGAAGCTCGAGGCCGACATCACCGTCGCCATGGGCGGACGCATCGCCGAGGAGATCGTCTTCGGCCGCGAGAAGGTGACCAGCGGCGCCGCGTCCGATCTCAAGATGGCGACCCAGATCGCGCGCAGCATGGTCACGCAGTTCGGTATGTCCGACGAGCTGGGCCCGCTCAGCTACAACGAGAACGAGCAGGAGGTTTTCCTCGGCCATTCGATCACCCAACAGAAGAACGTGTCCGAGGAAACGGCGCACAAGATCGACCTTGAAGTGCGCCGGATCGTCGAGCAGGCCTACAAGCGGGCCCGCGGCATCCTCGACAAGAACCTGGAGTCGCTGCACCGGATCGCGAACGCGCTGCTCGAGTACGAATCGCTCAGCGGCGAGGAGATCGGCGCGGTGATGAAAGGCGAATCCGTGGTGCGCCCGGACGACGACGAGCCGGTGGTCCCCCGGGAGCGGCGCGGGACGGTCCCGTCCTCCAGCCGCCGGAAGGGGAAGGCCGCGCCCGATCTCGAACCCACTCCCCAGCCGGGCGTGTGACGGCCCGGAGGCCGCCGTGCCGGCGGTACCGCTGAAACGCCCGCCGCCGGAGGACGCCCTCCCGGCGCCGCGCGCCGTCTATCTGCGGCCGCGCCACCCGGTCCCGAGTGAGACCCTCGCCTTCGACATGGTGGACGTGGTGTTTCGCGGCGCGCCGGAGCGGCACCAAGTCAGGCTGCAACGGGCCGTTCTCGGGACGTGGGCCGGGAGGAACGCCCCGGATTTCGCCGGCGAGATCGCCGCCCTGAGCGCTCGGCTCGTCGCGCCCCGCGGCCCCGTCTGCGGCATCGCGCTGGACCGGCCGCGCCTGATGGGCGTCCTCAACGTCACCCCGGACAGCTTCTCCGACGGCGGCGATTACGCCGCGCCCGAGGCGGCGACGGCCCACGGCCGGGCGATGGCGGAAGCGGGCGCCGACATCATCGATGTCGGCGGCGAATCGACCCGGCCCGGTGCCCGCCCGCCGAGCGAGGCGGAGGAGCTGCGCCGCGTCGTTCCGGTCGTTCGCCGGCTCGCCGCCGAAGGGCTGGTGGTCTCGATCGACACCCGCCGCGCGGCGGTGATGGCGGCGGCGCTCGCGGCGGGCGCGCGCATCGTGAACGACGTGAGCGCCCTTCGCCATGACCCGCAGGCGTCCGAGGTCGTCGCGCGGGCCGGCGCCTGGGTCGTGCTTTCCCACATGCGGGGCACGCCCGAGACGATGCAACGGGCGTCCCGCTACGACGACGTCAGCCTCGACGTCTTCGACGCGCTGGAGGCGCGGGTGCGTGACGCCGAGGCGGCCGGGATCGCGCGCGGCAGGATCGTCGTCGATCCGGGAATCGGCTTCGCCAAGACCGTCCGTCACAACCTCGAGATCCTGCGCGACTGCGCGTTGTTTCACGGGCTCGGTTGCCCGCTCCTCGCCGGCGTTTCGCGCAAGAGCTTCGTCGCGCGGCTGAGCGCGGGCGAGGAGCCGAAGCAGCGGCTGCCCGGCTCGCTGGCGGCGGGGCTTCACATGCTGGGCGAGGGGCTGCATATCCTGCGGGTCCACGACGTGGCGGAGACCCGCCAGGCGCTGGCGGTCTGGCGCGGCGTCCGGGAGCCGGCCGGGTTGGCGGAGGCCGCCCGGTGAACCCCCCGGCGCCATCTCGGAGCGGGCCGCGGCGATGAAGCTTTTCGGGACCGACGGCATTCGCGGGGTCGCGAACCGGGCGCCGATGACGGCCGAGATCGCGTTGAGGGTCGGGCACGCCGCCGGCGCGCTTTTCCTGCGCGGCGTGCACCGCCACCGCGTCGTCATCGGCAAGGATACCCGGCTCTCGGGCTACCTGTTCGAGCCCGCCATGACGGCCGGCTTCATCGCCGTCGGGATGGATGTGATCCTGGTCGGTCCGCTGCCCACGCCGGCGGTGGCGATGCTGACTCGCGCCCTCAGGGCGGACCTCGGCGTCATGATCACCGCCTCGCACAACCCGTTCACCGACAACGGCATCAAGATGTTCGGGCCGGACGGCTACAAGCTCTCGCCGGATGTCGAGGCGCGGATCGAGGCGGTCGTCGCCGACGGGGGGAGCCCGGCCGCGAAACCCGACGCGCTGGGGCGGGCGCGACGCCTCGACGACGCCGAGGGCCGCTATATCGAGTTCGTCAAGAACAGTTTTCCCGAGCGCCTCGGGCTCGAGGGCCGCCGCATCGTGGTCGACTGCGCCCACGGCGCCGGCTACAAGGTGGCGCCGACGGTGCTGTGGGAGCTCGGCGCCGACGTGATCCCCCTCGGAGTCAGCCCCGACGGGCTGAACATCAACCGGGGCTGCGGCTCCACCGACGTGGCCGCGCTCCGCGAGGCGGTCATAACCCACGGCGCCGATCTCGGGATCGCCCTGGACGGAGATGCCGACCGGGTCGTGATGTGCGACGAGGGCGGTGCCGTGCTCGACGGCGACCACGTCATGGCCCTGATTGCTTCCGATTGGGCCACCGCCGGGCGCCTGCGCGGCGGCGGCGTGGTCGCGACGGTCATGTCCAATCTCGGCTTCGAGCGCTATCTGGACGGCCTGGGCCTCGTTCTCGCGCGCACGAGCGTCGGCGACCGCCACGTCGTCGCCCACATGCGGGAGCACGGCTTCAATCTTGGCGGCGAGGCGTCGGGTCACATCGTCATGAGCGACTATTCGACGACCGGCGACGGGCTGATCGCGGTCCTCCAGGCCCTGGCGGCACTGTCGGCGACGGGGCGCCGGGCGAGCGACGTGGCCGGCCTCTTCGAATCGCTGCCGCAGGCGCTGCGCAGCGTGCGCGTCGATGGGGTCGATCCGCTCGCGCGCCCCCCCGCGCGCGCGGCGATCCGGGACGGCAACGCGCGGCTGGGCGAGCGCGGCCGCCTGGTGATCCGCAAATCGGGCACCGAGCCGGTGATCCGCGTGATGGCCGAGGGCGACGACGCGGCGCTCGTGGCGGCCGTGGTGGACGACATCGCCGCCGCCGTCGCCGAGGCGACGGAAGGAGCGGGAGAGGGGCAGGCGGCGGCGCGATGAACGGCCGCGTGCTCATCGCCGCCGGTTCCGATTCCGGTGGCGGCGCCGGCATCCAGGCGGACATCAAGACGGTCACCGCGCTCGGCGGTTACGCCGCAACCGCGATCACGGCCCTCACCGCCCAGGACACGCGGACGGTCCATCGCGTCCATACCGTCCCCGCCGATTTCGTCGCCGCGCAGATGCGGGTCGTCCTCGCCGACATCGGCGCCGACTGCATCAAGACCGGGATGATCCACAGCGCGCCGATCGCCGAGGCGGTCGCCGAAGTCGCCGCGCGGGAGGGGGTCGGCATTCCACTGGTGGTCGATCCCGTCCTCGTGGCGAAGGGCGGCGCGCCGCTCCTCGAAGACGAGGCCATGGACGCGCTGCGGACGCGGCTGGTGGCCCGCGCCGACCTCGTGACTCCCAACCTCCCGGAAGCCGAACGGCTCGGCGGCCTTTCCATCGCCACGGTGGACGACATGGCCCGCGCGGCCGAACGGATCCACGCACTTGGGCCGCGCGCCGTCCTTGTCACCGGCGGCCATCTCGATGCGGACCGCATCACCGACCTCCTGAGCCACGAGGGCGGCATCGAGCGTTTCGAGGCGCCGCGGATCGCGAGCCGCCATACCCACGGCACGGGCTGCACGCTCGCCGCCGCCGTCGCCGCGGGAATCGCGCAAGCGATGACGCTCGTCGACTCCGTGGCGCGTGCGCGGCGCTATCTCCGGGCGGCGATCGCGAACGCTCCCGGCTACGGCGCCGGCCACGGCCCGGTCGACCACGGGGTGACGGTGACGCCCGCCTTGCCGTGAGGGCGGGCGCAATTATCGGGTGGCCGGGTCTCCCCGCGCTCGCTACGGTCCGGGCTCGGGAGGCACGCCATGACGTCCGAACGAACGGAAATCGAGCGGAACGCCCGCGACTACGCCCGGGTCGAAGCCGCGATCGCCTATCTGGAGAGTCGTTTTCGCGATCAGCCGGAACTCGGCGACGTGGCGCGGGAAGTCGGCCTGAGCTCCTGGCATTTCCAGCGCCTGTTCCGGCGTTGGGCGGGGGTTTCGCCCAAGCGCTTCGGCCAATTCCTGACCCTCGACTACGCGAAGGCGCGGCTCGCCGACTCGGCCTCCGTCCTCGACGCCGCCTACGACGCGGGTCTTTCCGGTCCCGGCCGGCTGCACGATCTCTTCGTCGCCTGCGAGGCGATGAGCCCCGGCGCCTTCAAGAGCGGCGGCGCGGGCATCGACATCGCCTACGGTGTGCATCCGAGCCCCTTCGGCCCGTGCCTGATCGGGCAGACCGCGCGCGGCGTCTGCGCTCTCGGCTTCGCGGACGCGGACGCGGAAACGGTCCGCGTCCGATTCGAGCGGCGCTGGCCCGCTGCCCGTTTCCGCGAGGACCGCCGGGCTACCGAGGCGATCGCGGCGCGCGTCTTCGCACGGCCGGCGGCGCCCGGCGCGCCGATCAGGCTGGCGGCCGCCGGCACCAACCTCCAGCTCAAGGTGTGGGAGGCGCTGTTGCGCATCCCACCCGGCCGGATCGTTTCTTACGAGGCGCTGGCGCGGGCTCTGGGGAGGCCGCGCGCCGCCCGCGCGGTCGGCGGCGCCGTCGCCGCCAACCCGGTCTCCTATCTCATCCCGTGCCATCGGGTGATCCGCAAATCCGGCCGCTTCTCCGACTACGAATGGGGCCGCTCCCGCAAGCGCGTCATGCTGGCCTGGGAGGCGGCCCGGACCGCCGCCGGGAGTCGCTGAAGAAGATGTCGGAAATGAAGACCTACCCCAAGGCATTATACGACCGCGTCGAAGCGCGTTATCGCGGACGCCCCGTCTCCCGTTCCAGGAAACTCTGGCAGCTCCGGCGCGCATCGCGTATCGCTTCTCACAATCTCTCTGCGGAAACGATCCTCGAAAAATCCGTCTCCATGTTGGCGGAAAACCGCCACATGCCGGGGTGCTTCAACCAATGTCCCGTCGCCACAGGAATTTTCGACGTTGATGCTTTGAAAAGAAACAACGTCGACATCGTTCACTGGTCTGCATCAGATTGCCGCGCCCGCCTGATAGAATTGAAACGGAAGAGCGACGAACCTTTCTCTGCGTTGCAACAAATCCTTCGATACGGCATGTTTTACTTGTTTTGTCGCGTACATCGGAGTGAATTGCCCGTTCGTACCCGGCGATTGATGAACACCCGGCATGTCGCGCTTGAAGTCGTGGCGCCCCGGTCGTACTATCGCGGCTTCGACGGATGGAGTTTCGTGGCGGAGACAAGCAGGAAACTCGACCAGCTCGCGAAGTCGAAGATCGGCGAAGCGCTATCGATGTCGCCGCGCGTTCTCGCCTTCCCAAGAACGTTCGATCGAATACCGTTCCGGGACGGAAAGGACGCTTGCCTGAAATGCGCGCAGGGCGCGTTGACGGATGAAGCCCGAATGGTCCGCGACGCCTTCGGGGCGTTGGCACCGCCATGGCCTGCGTCATGAACGTTCGACGGTTTCTTTCCGGCGTTTCGGAGCAAGAAATAGAGCGCATATACAGGGCGGGGCCGGGTAACGAGATCGGGAGCGGGAAGTTCGACCACCCGGAATCGTCCGCCGCGCTGGTCCAACACCTTCGGGTATTTTCTCGGGCGGGAGGAGGCTCTTCCGCGCTTCCCGGTTGCCCGGAGGCGGGGTGGCCGGCCCGGTCGTTGGCGCTGGAGGCGACGGTCCGATTTCCGTGGTCCGGCGAGAGACATCCCGTTCTGGATTGCCTGATCGCGACCTCCTCCTCGCTCATAGGCGTGGAATTCAAGCGGTTCGAGCCGTTCAGAACCAAGCGCCCCGCCTCGTTTTCCGATGCGTACTGGCGCTCCTGTTGGGGGAGCGCCATGAAGGGCTATGAAAGCGTGCGCGACCGTCTTCGCGAAGATGGTCGTCTGTACGATTTCATCGATGCGGCGCAACTGGTGAAGCACGCCTTCTCGTTGCGGACGGAGAGTCGCCGTCGCGGCGGCCGGCGCCGCAGACTCGTTCCGATCCTCTTTTACCTATACGCGGAACCGCGCTCATGGCCGACGAGCGGGAAACCGATCCGCAATGCGGACAGGGCAGGGCACCGGGAAGAGATCGCAGACTTCGCGGGAGTGGTCGAGGGAGATGAAGTCGGCTTCGTCTCCTGCTCGTACAGCGCGCTCATCGACGGCTGGATGCGCCGGAGGAGCGGCAGGATTCGCGCGTATGCGCGCGCCGTGCGATCGCGCTACGCGCCGTGGCGCGCGTTTTTTCGACCCCCCTCCGCCGGTTCGCGCTTCGCGCGATGCGGGCGTCGCGCCGACAGGCGCGCACTTGGCACATGGCGGCCGACAGGCGTGCACTTCATGCGCGACGAGGCTCACGCACCAGCGGTGAGGAATCGATGGCGCGTTCCGTCGCGCGCGCATAGAGTGCCCCGGCTCACTCCCGGAGGTTGCCCGTGTACAACTGGTATCTCGACGATCTGGAGCCCGGCGCCCCATTCGAGACGCGCGCCAAGACGTTGAGCGAGGCGGAGATCCTTGATTTCGCCTTCCGCTACGATCCGCAGCCGTTCCACATCGACGCCGAGGGCGCGAAGGAGGGGCCGTTCGGCGGGTTGATCGCGAGCGGCCTCCAGACCATGGCCGTGGGGCTGCGCATGATGCTCCAGGCCCAGGTCTTCGCGCCCGACGCCAGCATGGGATCGCCCGGACTGGAGGAGGTCCGCTGGCTGCGGCCGGTGCGGCCGGGCGACACCTTGCGCGGCCGCGGCGAGATACTCGAGGCCAAGCCGTCGCGTTCGAAGCCGGACCGCGGCGTTATGCGGTATCGCCTGGAGGTCCTCAACCAGCGCGACGAGCCCGTGATGACCATGGTCAGCCTCCAAATCCTGCGCCGCGCGCCGGGCGCCGGCGGGTGATGCGGCCTCTCGCTCTTTCCCGGTGGGCGGACGACCGGCCTGCCGCCGGCGCGCGGGCGGGGCGGCTTCTCATTCTCGCGCTCGCTCTGGTGAGCGGCGCATTGCTGCTCGGCGCCTACCTGTTTCAGCACTTGGGCGGCCTCGCGCCCTGCCCGTTGTGCCTGGCGCAGCGCTGGCCGCATTTCGCGGTGCTCGCGTTGGGCCTCGTGGCCCTCGCCGCGCCGGGCCGCGCGCGTGCGGCGCTCGTCGCGCTTTGCGGCGTCGCCTTCCTGGTGACCACCGGCTACGGCGCCTATCACGTGGGCGTCGAGCAGGGCTGGTTCGCGAGCGGCTGCGCGTCGCCGCTCGCCGGTGCCGGCGTGACGGACATCGCGGACATCAAGGCGCGCCTCATGGCCGCCCCGGCGAACCGCTGCGACGAGGTGCCGTTCGCCCTCGCTGGTGTCTCGCTGGCCGGCTGGAATGCCCTCGTCTCCTTCGCGGCGGTGCTCGCGAGCCTCCTCGGCGCGCATCGCCTGTGGCGGGCCGGCGCGTGACCGGGCCGGCGCGCACCGGCGAGGACCGCCTGCCCGGCGATGCGACGCGCGAGGCGTTGATCGCGCGCATGATCCGGGTGGACCATGCCGGCGAGTATGGCGCCCGGCGCATCTATGACGGCCAGCTGGCGGTGCTCGGGCGGAGCGCCGTCGCGCCGGCGATCCGCGAGATGGCAGCGGCGGAGCGGACACATCTGGAAACCTTCGACAGGCTCCTGGTCGAGCGCCGGGTGCGCCCGACGGCGCTCTCGCCGCTCTGGCATATGGCTGGCTTCGCCCTCGGCGCGGCGACGGCGCTGCTGGGCGACCGGGCCGCGATGGCGTGCACCGTCGCCGTCGAGGACGTCATCGAGGCGCATTACCAAACCCAGATCGAACGCCTCGGCGCGGACGAGGCGGATTTAGCCCGGACCTTGCGCGAATTCGGGGCGGACGAGGCGCGGCACCGTGAAACAGGCCTCGCCCACGGCGCCGAACGTGCGCCCGGCTACCGGGCGCTGAGCGCCGCGATCAAGCGCGGCACCAGGGTCGCCATCTGGCTCTCGGAACGGATATAGCGACTCCGCCGGGGCGCGGGCCTGGAGGCTGGCGCATCAAAATCGCTGCTGTTCTCCACTCCGCTCCGAGCGGTGCGCACCGGCGGGGTGCTCGCGTATCGCTCATACGAGAATCCGAGGGTGAGACCCCGCCCGCCGCTCGCGACGGTTTCGGCTGTTCGGTGCGGGGGAGGGGTACGGCAAATTAATCCTTGACAAGGCTCCGTCGAGCGACCCACACTCACACCGTCATGCATAATCTTCATACCCCCCCCCCCCGCGGCCCGGGTGGCGGCTAAGTAGCCTCGGCGGCGCGGGCGCCCCGCGCTTCCTCTTCCCACTCGCCATTGCGGTTTCGGCCCTCGCCGCTTGCGCCCCGACGGGCGTGAAAAACGCGCCGGGCACACCCACCGCGTATCAGGACGTCGGCACCTCGGGCTTGGTCCGGGGCACCGGCATCGAGTCCCAGGACATCGCGGGCATGACGGACAAGATGGTCCGCCACATGCTTGCCGACCCGGTGCTCGCCGACGCCGCCACTCCTCCCCGGGTGATCGTCGACGCCGCCTATTTCGAGAACCAGAGCTCGCAGCGGCTGAACAAGAACCTCCTCATCGACCGGCTGGCGATCCAGCTCCAGATCGCCGCCAACGGGCGGATCCTGTTTGTCGATCGGGAACACGCCGACATGGTGGAGAAGGAACGCAAGCTCAAGCGGGAAGGCGTGACCGACGTCGGGACGACCGGGCTGACGGAGGCTGTGGCGGGTGCCGACTATCGCCTCAGCGGGCGCATCACGTCGCTGGATGCACGCACCCCCGACGGGGCCATCGAGCGGCATATGCAGATCGTCTTCCGTATGACGGACCTGGAGAACGGCATCCTCGTCTGGGCGAATCAGTACGGGTTCGAAAAGGCTGGGCAGGACGACGTCATCTACCGGTAAGAGGGAGATCCGGAAATTGTCGAAACATTCGAGCGGAAAAGCCGTGAAACGAAGCCTCGGGTTTCTCTTCGCCATCGCATTCGTCCTGTCGGGGTGCGGGGCCACTTACTCTCTGCACCAGATCGACGAGAAGCAACTCGTCGCCCATCTCCAAGACAAGCCGGAGGAGCTACACCCCTTGTTCACGAGGCTCGTCGCGGAAGGCGAGCGTAACCACGTGTTGAACAACCTGCGTGCAGGCGTGGCCGCGATGGAATTGGGGCATGACCAACTGGCCGCACGGACGTTCGACGAGGCGTTGCTGACCATCGAGACGCTATACGGCGGCGACGAAGAGGCCGCGAAGGCCCGCAGCCTGTTCAACGCCGAGGACAGGAAAGTGTTCCGCGGTGAACCTTACGAGCGTGCCATGGCCTACTACTATCGGGGCATTCTCTACCTGAAGGAGGGCGACTACGAGAACGCTCGCGCCAGTTTCACGTCCGGCATCCTTCAAGACACTCTGGCAGAACAGGAGGAATACCTGGAGGACTTCGCGCTGCTGGACTATCTGAGGGGATGGGCCTCACAGTGCAACGGCGACATGGCTCTCGCGAGGGACGCCTACGCGCTGGCGAGGTCGCATAATCACGCGCTAGGCATCCCAGACGCATCGGACAACCTGCTGGTGCTGGCCGAGCTCGGCTATGCACCGGTCAAATACGCGGCGGGTGAGCACGGCGAGCTTCTGAAGATCAGGGGTAACGCGAAGGCCGGTCCGGAATCCGCTGCCGTCCGCCTGGATGGGCACGCCGAGCCGCTCGCCAACGGCGAGAGCGTCCTTCGGCAGGCGGTGACGCGGGGCAAGCGGGAATTCGATTTCGTTCTCGAGGGGAAGGCGCACTTCAAGGAATCTGCCGAAGACGTGGCGGAAGTGGGGATGGCGGTCTCGACGGCGGCCATCGCCGCCACGGGGTCCGCCGCGGCGCTGGGCGACCGGGATCTAGCCGGGGCGATGGCCGGGGTCGGGGCGGTTGCCGGCTTGGTTTCAATGATCGCGGGTGCCGCATCGAGCGCCACCGAGACGGCCGCCGATACGCGCCAGTGGGACAACCTGCCGGAGAAGGTGGCTTACGGCACCTATCGTCGGGATGACTCCGTCTCCATGCCGGAGGTGGAATTCGACGACGGCTCGGCGAACGCCCGGCCGACGCATCGCGGCGGTGACGAGGCCTGCGCGGTCGTCTGGGCCCGGTCGCAAGACGGCGCCTCCACCGACGATATATGGGAAAGGGTCGCCGGAAAAACCTATAGGGGAGATATAAATCATCGTAGTAATGCTTTTGGGGCTCGTAAGACTAGAGAAATCGAAATTTCATTCTCCCGGTCCGGGAAGTATACTCCTATTTCTGTTGCCCTCGGAGGGCATGGTGGAGGGAAATGGTCATTTAACGATTGGCGCGTAGAGGAAGGAAAGGTCATATTGAGAGAATCGCAGAGCGCCCCCTTTACTTCCGGATATTGGGATGCATATGGGGTCGGTGAATTCAGGGAAAACGTTCTTGTTGTTCGAGGAAAAACCTGGGGGAAGAATGCCATGTTCAACTTCCCTCCCGCCGATTTCATCGCCCGCCTTGAGGCAATCGAACAATGAGGGCCGCGGCAAGCGGGAAAGGCGTTTGCAGGGTGCGCATCCTTCCAGCGCTCCTCGCCGCGCTGGCGGTCGCGGCGTGCCAGCACCCGGCGCACGTGCCGCCGAAGCCACAATGCGACTTCCGCGCCGTCAAACACGCCGCGCCACTCGAGGGGCCGATCCTGGTGTCGCAGATTCCCGGATCGATCACGCACATACCGCTGAACGCCGTGAACATCACGGACATGGCCATCACCAACAAGATCATGGTGCAGGTGAACAACGCGAGACGGGCCGAAGGCGGCGACATCGAGGTCTTCGCCCGGCTCGTGAACTGCACCGATTACCCGTTACAGGTCGAGGGACGCACCCATTTCCTCGATGCCGGGCAGGCGGACGCCGAGCCGGTCACGGCCTGGAGCCGAGTCCATCTTCCGGCGCGGGCACTGGGGAGCTATTCGGCGCGCTCGACCGCCGGCGCGGCCGTCGAAAGCTACCTGATCGAGCTCCGGGAAGGCCGGTGACGCTGCGCCCCGTTTCGCGCCCGCTCGCCGCACTCGCGGGCATCGCCGTCTTCTGCGTCGCGGCCGCAGCGGCAGAAGACAGCGGGAAGAATCTCTACCGGTCGGGAACGCCGACGGTTCTGGAACCTGCCGAGGAGGTTCGCCGGACGGCAATTCCGTCGGCCGCGGCGCGCGACGCTTTTCGCCGTGCGTACCGACAGGCCGGTTCCCCGCGTCTGGCCGTGTTCTGGAACCGCCTCTTCGACGACCGCCTGCGCGAGATGGAGGCGGAAAGCCGACTCGTCGTCGAAGGCGGCCGCGACGTCCGGAAGGATGAGGCCGGCAAGACCTCGCGGGAGCGCGACAGGGGCGGCTGGACGGCGAGCCTCGAGATCCGGCGGGAGGGAGCGCGCCCGGAGCCTTTGTCGGAAATCGCCGGGTTCAAGTTCCAGACCAGCTTTCTCACCCCCCTGATCGAATCGGGCGCGGCCGTGGTCGACCGCGCCGCGGTCATGCGGCTGACGGAAGCCCGGAGCGCGCTCGCCGACGATCCGGCTGGAAACGTCGCGGACCGGCAATTGGTCGAGACGGCCGCGTTGATGGAGCATGCCGACCTCCTGATCCAGATCGCGCTCTCCCCCTCGGGCGAGTCCACGACCGGGACCTTCTTTCACGTTTCGGTCGTCGACGTGAAGACGGGGAGGATTCAGGCGAGTTTCTTCAACGACGCGACGTTTGAGAGGAAGAACGCCAGGAAGGGATGGGCTGCTACCCAGGGCGGTTACGTCCCGGTCGAGGGCGTCGATCTCGACGACTCGGTGTTCGAGGGCGAACGCGGGAAGAAGTGGACCGCCGTCCGGGGCGGATACGTCCAGGTCGAGAAGGACCGGAAGGTCGATCTCGAACGGATGGGGCGCATCCTCGCCGCCCAGGCCATGGAGGCGCTGGCGCGGGTGTTTGCGGCTGGCAACGAGGCGGCCTGACGCCATGGGGCGGCGGACGCTCCGCATCGCCGCGACGCTGCTACTGGCCTTGGCGCTCCCGCTCGGCGGGTGCCTGTCCGATGCCGCGGGGCCGCGCGAAGCGGTTGGCGCGCTCGGCGGGGCCGTGGGCGGCGCCTTCGTCGGCAAGGACATCGGAGGCGGTTCGGGCCAAGTGCTCGCCACCGCCGCGGGAACCCTCATCGGGGTCGCCGTCGGCGCCGACATCGGGCGTAGCCTTGACCGCGCCAACCGGGGCTACGAGATACGGTCTGGGCACCGACTCGGCCACAGTCAGCAGACCCCGGTTCCGGGCTTCGCAACGGCGCCGCCCGGCGGTAGCTCGTGGTTTGGCAGTGCGGCGGGCGCGGACACGGGAGCCCAACGCACCGGCGCCATCCGCGAAGCCCACGCATGCCGCCCGCTGGAAGGCGGCCTCAAGCCGGCCTTCGCCTGCTGGAACGACGCCGGGCAATGGTTCGTCCTGCAATGACTCCGCGGCTTTATCTGCGCCGCGCGAAGGCGCGTTCCCACTCGATGCGCCGCTAATGTCCGTCGGCACGCGATAGCGTGTCTCTGCGGCTCCCCCTCCTGGCCTCCCCCCTGGGGGGAGGAGATAGCGCATCTAAGATCGGGAAGTCATGCAAAGAACGGGCCGGACGATCGGCGGCGCCATGACATTCCGGTTGGGAATATCGAGAAAACCTCGCATTCCATTGGGTGACTGTCAGGGGTAAGCGAGAAAAGAAACAGCGGGCCTGGAGAGGCTCGCACACCGAGAGAGCGTTCAGCGGTCGCGCGCCAGGAGGCGGGGCAGGACCTCGGTTTCCGCGCGCTTCACGTCTTTGGGGAAGTCGATTTCTATCCAGGGGAGGCCGGTCACGTCCTCGAAGCCGAAGGGTGGTGCGGCGGTGCGGAGGACGGCGCGCAAGGCGTCTTCCATGGGGCGCTCCGCGCCGCCTTCCTCGAGCGCCCGCCCGGCTTCGGCGACGAGGCGCCGCGCGGTCGCCTCGCTCAGGCGGAAGAAGCCGACCGATTCGCCATACGGCGCGAACCCCGGATCAAGCGTCTTGCCGAAATCGGCCGGCGCGCCATCTCGGAGGCCGAGCTTGACCGGCTCAGCGCCCGGCTCGAAGGCGCGGTCGACCAGGAGGCAATCTGCGTGGCGCGTGGAGAGCAGGGGGGCCAGGACGCGGTGATCGTAGAGCACGTCGCCGTCCATCAGGAGGACGTCGCCGCCCGCCGTCAGGGCCTCGCGCAGGCGCCACAGCGTGACGATGCTGCCCGCTTCGTAGTCCGGGTTGAGGACGGTCGCGACGTCCGTCCGCCCGAGCGCCGCGAGCGCGCGTTCGACCGCGAGAGCCTCGTAACCGATGGCGACGGTCGGCGGACCTACGCCGAGCGCCGAGAGAACAGCCAGATGGCGCTCCAGCAGGGTGCGCCCGCCGATGCGCAGCAGCACCTTCGGCTTCATGATCCCCAGGCGCCGGCCGATGCCGGCGGCGAGCATGACGGCACGCATTCGAGCGCGGAGTCCGGTGTTGTCGCAGCTTGGCCGCGCGATAGTGACCACGGTTTGGCCGCGCGGTGGTTGTCACGGCCCGGCCGCACGCTATAAGACGCGCCATGGCCGAGCGCAACGCAGCGGCGCCCGGCGCCGTGTCCGCCGGCGGAAGCGCGGCGCGTCCGGCGGCATGGGATCAGCGGCTGGCGCGCCTCATCGTCCGGCCGCTCGCCCGCACGCCGGTCACGCCGAACCACGTCACCACCTTCCGGCTTCTCCTGGGCCTCGCGGCCTGCGGCCTGTTCGCCATGGGCACGCGGCCGGAAATCCTCTACGCCGCCGGGCTCTTCATGGCTTCGAACTTCGTCGACCACATGGACGGCGAGCTCGCGCGACTCTCGGGCAAGTCGAGCCGTTTCGGCCACCACTACGACAATGCCTGCGACGCCTTCATCCATGTCGCCCTGTTCGTTTCGATCGGCTTCGGCCTGCGCGGGAGCTGGATCGGCGGTTGGGCGCCGTTCCTCGGCCTCGTCGCCGGAGTGTCCGTCTCGGCGCTGTTCCTTATGTTCGGGCGGATCGAGCGGCGCGCAGGCGCCCGGCTGGCGCGGCAGCCGCAATACAAGGGCTTCCACCTGGAGGACGTGATGTATTTCGTCGGCCCGATCACCTGGTGCGGCGGCCTGATCGTGCTGCTGCTCGCCGGAGTCGGGCTGACGCCGCTCTACGCCCTGTGGGTCGCCTGGCGCGAGCGCGCCCTGCTCTTCGGCAGGCGGCCGGGAGAATCGTCGTGACCGCCCTGGTCACCGGCGCCACCGGCTTTCTCGGCTCGGCGGTCGCGCGCGCGCTGCTCGACTCGGGCCGCGCGGTGCGCGCACTCGTCCGGCCGGGAGCCGATACCCGCAACATCGATGGCTTGGAGATCGAGCAGGCGCCCGGCGACCTGACCGACCGCCGCTCGCTCGAACGGGCGGCGCGGGGCTGCGACACCCTGTTCCACGTGGCCGCGGATTATCGCCTGTGGGTCCCCGACCCGCCGGCGATCTACCGCACCAACGTGGACGGCAGCCGTGACCTGCTCCGCGCCGCCGCCGCCGCCGGGGCGTCGCGGATCGTCTACACCTCGAGCGTCGCCACCTTGGGCCTCAACGCCGACCGGTCCCCGGCCGACGAGGAGACGCCCGTCACCGAGGCGGCCATGATCGGCCACTACAAGCGGTCGAAATATCTGGCCGAGGAAGCGGTGCGCGCTCTCGTTCGCGACGAGAGCGTGCCGGCGGTCATCGTCAACCCGTCCGCGCCGGTCGGGCCGCGCGACGTCAAGCCGACGCCCACCGGGCGGATCGTCGTCGACTTCGCGACCGGCCGGATGCCGGCCTATGTCGATACCGGCCTCAATCTCGTCCACGTCGACGACTGCGCGACGGGTCACCTGCGGGCGCTGGAGAAGGGCGTCGTCGGCGAGCGCTACATTCTCGGCGGCGAGAACCTGACGCTGCGCGAGATCCTCGAATGCCTGGCGCGCCTCGCCGGGCGCCCGGCGCCGCGCGTCCGGCTTCCCCATGGCGTGCTGGTGCCGGCGGCGCTCGCCGGGGAGGCTTGGGGGCGCTTCATGGGCCGGGAGCCGCGGCTGACCCGCGACAGCCTGCGCATGGCGCGCAAGACGATGTTTTTTTCGTCCGCGAAGGCTGCCCGGGTCCTGGGCCACAGGGCGCGTCCCGCCGAGCGGGGCTTGGCGGACGCGCTGCGCTGGTTCCGGGCCAACGGCTGCGTCTGAAGCCCCGTTCCGGCGCGCGAAGCCCGGCGCGCGTGCCCGGGAGGTCGCCCGGCGGCCCCGATAGCCCGTTTGACGCGGTTGCTCGTTGTAGTACGCTTCGCGCGGCCCGGATTCGGGAGGATCGGACCGGGCCGCCCGGCGGGAACCGTCGAGGGAGGACGATGCCGGAGACGCCGAATCTGGACCGCGTGAGTGACCCCGCGGATCTGCGCGGCCTCTCGATCAAGGAGCTCAAGAAAGTCGCCGCGGAGCTGCGCGCCGAAACGATCGACGCGGTCTCGGCGACGGGCGGCCATCTCGGCGCAGGCCTCGGCGTGGTCGAGTTGACGGTCGCCCTCCACCATGTGTTCCGCACGCCCCACGACCGCCTGATCTGGGACGTGGGTCACCAATCCTATCCGCACAAGATCATCACCGGGCGGCGCGATCGCATCCGCACCATACGTCAGCCCGGCGGCCTCTACGGCTTCACCAAGCGGTCGGAGAGCGCCTACGACCCCTTCGGCGCGGCGCATTCCTCCACCTCGATCTCGGCCGGCCTCGGCATGGCCGTGGCGAGCGGGATGAAGGGCGAATCGCGCAACGTCGTCTGCGTCATCGGCGACGGCGCCATGTCCGGCGGCATGGCCTACGAGGCCATGAACAACGCCGGCTCGATGGAACCCCGGCTCATCGTCATCCTGAACGACAACAAGATGTCGATCGCGCCCGCCGTCGGCGCGCTGAACGCCTATCTCTCGCGGCTTCTGTCGAGCCATTCCTTCCGCAGCCTGCGGGAGCTCGGCAAGCAGTGGGCGCGCAAGCTGCCGCGGCCCATGGGCGAGGCGGCGAAGCGGGCGGAGGAATATTCCCGCGGCATGGTCACGGGCGGGACGCTCTTCGAGGAGCTCGGGTTCTTCTACATCGGGCCGATCGACGGCCACAATCTCGAACACCTGATCCCGGTTCTGCGCAACGTCCGCAACGACGAAACCCCGGGGCCGGTGCTGCTGCACGTCGTGACCAGCAAGGGCAAGGGCTACGAGCCCGCCGAGAGCGCGGCGGACCGCGGCCACGCGCTCGGCAAGTTCGACGTGCTCACCGGCGCGCAGAAGAAGAGCGCGGCCAAGGCGCCGAGCTATACCGGCGTCTTCGCCGAGAGCTTGATCAAGGAAGCGGATCGCGACCCGGCGATCGTGGCGCTCACCGCCGCGATGCCGTCCGGCACCGGCCTCGACAAGTTCGCCAAGGCCCATCCGGATCGCATCTTCGACGTAGGCATCGCCGAGCAGCACGCCGTGACCTTCGCCGCCGGGCTCGCGACGGAAGGCCTGAAGCCTTTCGCCGCGATCTACTCGACCTTCCTGCAACGCGCCTACGACCAGGTGGTGCACGACGTAGCGATCCAGAAGCTTCCGGTCCGCTTCGCCATCGACCGCGCCGGCCTGGTGGGCGCCGACGGGCCGACCCACGCGGGCAGCTTCGACGTCACCTATCTGGGGACCCTGCCGGGCTTCGTGATCATGGCCGCGGCGGACGAGGCGGAGCTCGTCCACATGGTCCACACGGCGGCCATGATCGACGACCGCCCCAGCGCCTTCCGCTACCCGCGGGGAGAAGGCGCCGGGCTGCCGCTCCCCGAGACGCCGACCATGCTGGAGATCGGCAAGGGGCGGCTCCTGCGCGAGGGCACGGCGATTGCGATCCTTTCCCTGGGCGCCCGCCTGCGGGAGGCGCTGCGCGCCGCCGACGAGCTCCAGGCCCGCGGCCTGTCGACGACGGTCGCCGACGCGCGTTTCGCGAAACCCCTGGACGAGGATCTGATCCGCGCGCTGGCGCGGGAGCACGAGGTGCTGATCACCGTCGAGGAGGGAGCCATCGGCGGTTTCGCCGCCCATGTGATGCAGTTCCTGGCGCTGGCCGGCTTCCTCGATACCGGCCTCAAGATCCGGCCGATGACCTTGCCCGATCGCTTCGTGGCCCACGGCACGCCGGACGGCATGTACGAGGATGCCGGGCTGACGGCTCGTCACATCGTCGACACGGCGCTCTCGGCTCTCGGCAGCAATTCCGCGGCAGCGGCGCGGCGTGCCTGACGAAGCGCCGGCGCCCGCGCGCGCCGCGCCGCGCCAGGAGAGGCCGGCCGCCGGCCGCGTGGCGGAAGACGGCGGCGCGGCTCTCTCCGCCCGCGTCCGACGGACGATCGGCGAGGCCGCCGCCGGCCTCCGCGCTCTGCAACGCGGCGACGGCCACTGGCTGTTTGAACTCGAAGCCGACGCGACGATTCCCGCCGAGTACATCCTCCTCGGCCACTTCCTGGACGAGATCGACCCGGCGACGGAAGCGCGGCTCGGCGCCTATATCCGCGCCCGCCAAGCCGTTCACGGCGGCTGGCCGTTGTTCCACGGCGGCGATTTCGACCTGAGCTGCACGGTCAAGGCCTACTACGCCCTGAAGCTGATCGGCGACGATCCGGGGGCGCCGCACATGGCGCGGGCGCGCGCGGCCGTGCTGACGGCGGGCGGCGCGGCGCGGTGCAACGTGTTCACGCGGATCACCCTGGCCCTCTTCGGCCAAGTGCCGTGGCGCGCCGTGCCGTCGATGCCGGTCGAGATCGTGTTTCTGCCGCGCTGGTTCCCTTTCCATCTGAGCAAGATTTCCTATTGGTCCCGCACCACGCTCGTACCGCTCATGATCCTGCTCGCGCTCAGGCCGCGGGCGCGCAATCCGCGGGGAGTCGGGGTCGCCGAACTGTTCGCGACGCCGCCCGACCGGGAGCGGCGCTATTTCCCGCGGCCGGCGGGTCTCCAGCGGCTTTTCTTCGGGATCGATCGCGCGCTCCGGCTGTGGGACTACGCGGCCCCGCGCGGCTTGCGGCGCCGCGCGATCGACAAGGCGCTCGGCTGGTGCGCCGACCGCCTCAACGGCGAGGACGGTCTGGGCGCGATCTTCCCGCCCATGGCGAACGTCCTGATGGCGTTCGACGCCCTGGGCTACGGGCGCGACCACCCGGCGCGCGCGACCGCCCGCCGCGCCATCGATCGCCTGCTCGCCGCGCCGAAAGGCGGAAGCCAGTACCTTCAACCCTGCGTGTCGCCGATCTGGGATACCGGCCTCGCCGCGCTCTGCCTCATGGAGTGCGGCGGCGAGGCCGACCGCGACGCGGCCGAACGCGCCCTCCCGTGGCTTGCCGCGCGGCAGATCCGCGACGTGGAGGGTGACTGGGCGGCGCTGCGGCCCGGCGTCGCACCGGGCGGCTGGGCCTTCCAGTACCGCAACGATTTCTATCCTGACGTGGACGACACCGCCGTCGTGGCCATGGCGCTCCATCGCGCGGCTCCGGCCGGCCATGGCGCCGCGATCGAGCGGGCCGCGAAGTGGATCGTCGCCATGCAGGGCGCGCGCGGCGGCTGGGGCTCCTTCGACGTCGACAACGAATACGATTACCTGAACCACATCCCCTTCGCCGACCACGGCGCCTTGCTCGATCCGCCGACCGCCGACGTGAGCGCCCGCTGCGTGAGCTTCCTCTGCCAGATCGGCTCCGCGAGGCACCGCGACGCGGTCGCCGGGGGCGTCGCCTATCTGCTGGCCGAGCAGGAGGAGGACGGCTCCTGGTTCGGCCGCTGGGGAACCAACTACATTTACGGGACGTGGTCGGTGCTGTCGGCGTTGAACGCCGCGGGCGAAGACCCGGCCTCCCCCGCCGTCCGCAAGGCCGTCGCTTGGCTCGAGGCCCGGCAGCATGCCGACGGCGGCTGGGGCGAAACCGGTGACAGCTACTACCGCGAACGCATCGAACGGTCGTTCGAATCGGCCTCGACTCCGTCGCAGACCGCGTGGGCCCTGCTGGCGCTGATGGCGGCGGGAGAGGTTGAAAGCCTGTCGGTCCGCCGCGGCGTCGCCTGGCTCTGCCGGGCTGAACGACAGGGCGCCCGCTGGCGGGAGGACGAATACACCGCAGTCGGGTTCCCGCGCGTGTTCTACCTCCGATACCACGGCTACGGCGCCTACTTCCCTCTCTGGGCGCTCGCCCGCTACCGCAACCTGTCGTGCGGCAATGACCGCCGCCCGCGCCACGGCATGTAGCGCCACGTCCTCCCGACCGGTCCGGGGCCGCCCCGGCTCCCGGATCGGCATCGTCACGGGCTTGGCGACGGAGGCGGCGACTCTCGGCCCCGGCCCGTTCCACGTCGCCGTCTCCGCGGCGGAGCCGGCGCGCGCGGCGCAGGCGGCGCGTGCGATGATCGAAGGCGGCGCCCGGCTTCTCGTGAGCTACGGCTTGGCCGCCGGATTGGATCCGCGGCTTGGCCCCGGGGCCGTCCTGCTTCCGGAAGCGATCCTCCCGCATGAGGGCCCCGTCGAGACGCCGGCGCCCGGCGGGGTGCGCGACCGGCTGCAACGGTTGGTGGCGTTCAACCGGGGCGACGATGCCGAGCGGCCGGCGGAGCCGCCGCCGGAGGGTGCCCCTCTGCCGACGGATCGCACCGTCCGCGATTCCCTGCGCCGAGCGCTCGGCGGGCGGGTGGAAGGCGGCCTCCTCGCCGGCGTCGATGCGCCGGTGATGCGCCCCGAGCGCAAGCTCGCCCTGTTCGCGCGGACCCGCGCGCTGGGCGCGGACATGGAAAGCCACGCCGTCGCCCGCGCGGCGCAGGCCGCCGGGATTCCCTTCGTCGTGCTCCGCGTCGTCGGTGACCCGAGCAACCGCACGATCCCCGGCTGCGCGCTCGCGGGCATCGCCGAGGACGGGCGCGTCGACGGCCGGGCGATGACGCGCGCCCTGCTCCTGCGCCCGTGGGAATGTTTCGATCTGCTCCCGCTCGCGCTCGACGCGGGCCGCGCGATGCGCCGGCTACGCCGCGTCGGCCGCCGGGCGGCGCCGCTTCTCGCCGACCTTTGAGGCCGCCTCGGCTGAGGTCGCCTCGGCGCGGCGGAGCGCGCGCATCTTCTCCTGTACGTGCCGCTCGAACGGGTATTCGGCCGGCCGCGCCCCGCTCAGGTCGATCTCCGGCGCCATCGGGCCGCGGGTCCGGATGCCGCGCAGCCGGACGGCCAGCGCCGCCCACGGCTTGGCGAACGCATGCGCGGCCGCCGTCGGCTCGTAGCCGCAGTGGACCATGCAGTCGGCGCATTTCTCGTAGCGGCCCGTGCCGTAGGAATCCCAGTCGGTCTCCTCCATCAGCGCGCGGAAGCTCCCGGCATAGCCTTCGCCGATCAGGTAGCAGGGCTTCTGCCAGCCGAAGACGTTGCGGGTCGGGTTGCCCCAGGGCGTGCACCGGTAGCTCCGGTTGCCCGCCAGGAAATCCAGATAGAGGCCCGACTGGCTGAACCGCCAGCCCTTCCCTGCGCCCAGGGCGAAGACGCGGCGGAACAGCGTCTTGGTCTTGCCGCGGTTCAGGAAGTGCTGCTGGTCCGGCGCGCGTTCGTAGGAATAGCCGGGCGAGACGGTGACGGCCTCGACGCCGAGTTCGCCGCAGACGAAGTCGAAGAAGGCGGCGAGCCGCTCCGGCGGGTGGCCGTCGAACACCGTGGCGTTGACGTTGACCCGGAAGCCCCGGCTCTTCGCCGCCGCGATCGCCGAAACGGCGCGCGCGAACGTGCCCGGCTGGTCGACCGCGCGGTCGTGCTCCTCCTCCAGCCCGTCGAGATGGACCGAGAACGTCAGATATTTGCTCGGCGTGAAGAGAGCGAGCTTCTTCTCCAACAGCAGCGCGTTCGTGCACAGATAGACGAACTTCCGGCGCGCGACGATGCCGGCGACGATCTCCCCGATCTCGGGATGGATCAGCGGCTCGCCGCCGGGGATCGACACCATCGGGGCGCCGCATTCGTCGACCGCCCGCAGGCACTCCGCGGCGCTCAGCCGCTGGTTCAGGATCTCCGGCGGATAGTCGATCTTGCCGCAGCCGGGGCAGGCGAGGTTGCAGCGGAACAGGGGTTCGAGCATGAGCACCAGCGGGTAGCGTTTCTCCCGCCGGAGCCTCCTGCCCAGGATGTAGGCGCCGACTCGCAGCTGCTGGGTCAACGGGACGGACATCGCGCGTTCCTCGCGGTCTCGCGGCGGCGCGGTGCGCGTCAGGCGCCCGCGGCGTCCCGGGTGGCGTCGGGGGCCGGCTTCGGCGCCCAGTCGTGGTCGCTCGCCTCGACCAGTTCCGTCGGCAGCTTGAAGCGCACCCGCTCCTTGATGCCGTCCTGGATGTGGAGCTCCACCTGGTTTATCTCGCGCAGCCGCGCGACCAGATCCTGCACCAGCTCCTCGGGCGCGGAAGCGCCGGCCGTCACGCCGACCCGCCGCACGCCGGCGAACCACGCCGGATCGAGATCGCGCGCGTCGTCGATCAGGTGGGTCGGAACCCCCATCTCCTCGCCGATCTCCCGCAGCCGGTTGGAGTTCGAGCTGTTGCGCGCGCCGACCACGAGGATCAGCTCGACCTCCTCGGCGAGCTTGCGCACCGAAGCCTGGCGGTTCTGCGTCGCGTAGCAGATGTCTTTCACGTCGGGGCCGGAGATGCTCGGAAAGCGCGACTCGAGCGCCTCGATCACCTCGCGGGTGTCGTCGACGCTGAGGGTGGTCTGGGTGACGTAGGCCACCTTCTCGGGGTTGGCCACCCGCAACCTGGCGACGTCGCCCGGCGTGGCCACGATGTGGACGCCATTCTTGACGCGCCCGCTGGTGCCCTCGACCTCGGGATGCCCGTCATGGCCGATGAGGATCACCTCCCGGCCCTCGCGCTCGTAGCGCCGCGCTTCGATATGGACCTTGGCGACCAACGGGCAGGTCGCGTCGATCACCGGCAGGGCGCGCCGGGCCGCCTCGTTCTCCACCTCTTCGGAAACGCCGTGGGCGCTGAAGATGGTGACCGCGCCGTCCGGGACCTCATCGATCTCCTCGACGAAGACGGCGCCCTTCTTGCGCAGATCGTCGACGACGCGCTTGTTGTGCACGATTTCGTGGCGGACGTAGACCGGCGGGCCGAACACCTCGATGGCCCGCTCCACGATCTCGATCGCCCGCTCGACGCCCGCGCAGAAGCCCCGCGGTTCCGCCAGGATGACCTGCATGACCGCCTTGCCCTCTTCGCGCTTCCGCGCCATTCTGAAAGCCGGATGGCGCGCTCCGTATACCGATTCGACCGCGGCACCCTATCGCAGGCGGGCGCCGCCGGCAACCGCGCCCGCCGCGGCGGCGAAAAGGCCGGCCCGCGCATTCTGAAGGCGGATGCGGCGGCGGCGGGAGCCCTCCGGGCGCTGCTCGCGGAATACGCGCGCGCCCTCGACGCGCCGTTCTGCCGGGAGCAGGTCGAGGTGGATCTCGCCAGGCTCGCGGACGGTGCGGGCGCGGCGGACGCGGCGCGGTTCCTGCTCGCCTTTTCCGGCGGCGCGCCGGCCGGCTGTCTCGGCGCCCGCCCCCTGGGCCGGGGCCGGATCGAGCTGGAGCGGCTGTTCGTACGGCTCGCCCGGCGGCGCCGTGGCATAGCGAGCGCGCTGGTCGAGGCGGTGCTGGCGGATGCCGCCGCCGCCGGCTTCGCGCAGGCGGTGCTGCACACCCTCGACCGCTGGGCCGCCGCCTGCGCGTTCTACCGCGGCCTCGGTTTCACGCCGATCGCTCCCTATCGCCCGGCGTCGTGTCGTCCGGCGGCGCCCGGCGTCCTCTTCCTCGGCCTGCCGCTCGCCGGGCGGGGAGCGGGCGCATCGTGTCGCACGCCGCCGTCTGCGTGACCGCCGCGTCGGAGGCGGAGGCCGAGGCCATCGGCCGCGCCCTCGTCGAGGCGCGGCTCGCCGCGGCGGTCAACGTCGTGCCGCGTGTCTCCTCGCTCTACCGCTGGGACGGCGCGCTCCGCGAGGGCACCGAGGCCATGCTGTGGGCGAAGACCCGCGCCGACCTCGTGGCGCCGTTGACGGCCCTGGTCAAGGCGCGGCACGGCTATGCCTGCCCCTGCATCGTGGCGCTCCCGATCACGGGCGGCAACGCGGACTATCTCGCCTGGATCGACGCCGAGACGCGGCCTCCGCCGGGCGGCGGAGGCGGGCCGGCATGATCTACGCCGCGCCGGTGTTCAGGACCTTGGGCGATACGGCGATCAACGTCGAGTTCGGCGACGAATCGAGCATTCCCCTCAACTTCCGCATCCTGGCGCTCGATCTGGCGCTGCGCGTGGACCGCCCGAAGGGGCTGGTCGAGACCAACCCGCAAGTGCGCACCCTCGGCCTCGTCTTCGACCCGCTGGCGACCACGCGCGGGCGCATCGTGGCCCACCTCGAGGCGTTGATCGCCGCCCAGGATGCGGTGTCGGTGCTGCCGAGCCGCCGGCTGATCGTCCCGGCGCTCTACGACGACCCGTGGTCCAGGGAATGCGCGGACGCCTTCGGGGTTCGCAACAACATCGAATACGTCGCCGAGTGCAACGGCATGACCGTGGCCCAGGTGATCGAAACGCACACCGCCTGCGACTACTGGGTCACCGGAGTGGGCTTCGTGCCCGGCGCCTTCATGTCCTACGCCATGGACCCGGGGAAGCGGTTCGGCGCGCCGCTCTATCGCACGCCGCGTACCTGGACCCACGCCAGGCTGCTCAATTTCGGCGGCCTGACCTCGACGATCTACCCGATCTGCGTGCCCGGCGGCGGCCAGCTCTTCGGCCGCACGCCGATCGAGATTTTCGATCCGGAGGCGCGAAACCCGGCCTTCGCCGGCAGCCCCGTGCTCGCTCGCGCCGGCGATCGCCATCGCTACGTCTCGATCTCGCGCGAGGAATACGACGCGATTCGCGCGGCGGTGAAGGCGGGGACCTACGAATACCGGATCGAGGAGGGACGCTTCGACTGCGCAGCCTATCGCGACTGGCTCGCCGAGTCTGGCGAACCGGCGGAGAAGCGTGATCCGGAAAGCGCGTGGGGGCCGCCCCGTGCTTGAGGTCCTCGACGGCGGCATCCAGACGACGGTCCAGGACATGGGCCGGCGCGGCGGCCAGGCCCTCGGCATCCCGCCGTCCGGCGCGCAGGACGGGTTCGCCCTCAGGATCGCCAATCTGCTCGTCGGCAACCCGCCCGGCGGCCCGCTCGTGCTGCGCGCGGACCCGGGCGCCGCCGGGCTCGAGATCGTCCTCGGCCGGCTGAAGCTCCGCGCGACGGAGGACCACGCGGTGGCCCTCGCCGGCGCCGACCTTAATGCCACCGTGGACGGCGCGCCCGTCCCGCCTTGGTCGTCGTTCCTCCTGCGCAACGGCGCCGTGCTCGCCTGCGCCATGGCGCGCCGCGGCGCGCGGGGCTATCTCGCGGTCCATGGCGGGATCGACGTGCCGCTCTGGCTGGGCAGCCGCGCGACCTATGTGCGCGGGAATTTCGGCGGCTTCGAGGGGCGGCCGCTCCGGCGCGGCGACCGCCTGCCCGTCGGCGCGCCGACGGCCGCGCCGGCCGCCCTGGCCGGGCGCCGCTTGCGGCCGGACAGACTCTCGTCTTTACCGCCCGGACGGGCCGGGTGGGGGCCGCCGTGGCGGCTGCGCGCGGTCGCCGGCCCGGAGGAGGAGCGTTTCACGGAACGCGCCGTCGCGACGTTTTACGACACGCCGTGGACGCTCAACCCGAAGGCCGACCGAACGGGGATGCGGCTCGTGGGCCCGGCCCTCGATTTCCGGCCCGGCCGGCCGCGCTATCTGGTCGAGGACGCGGGCGCGGACCCCTCCAACATCGTCATCGACCCGGGCGCGCCCGTGGGCACCGTACAGGTGCCGTCCGGCGTGGAGCCGATCGTGCTCGGCGTCGATTCCCCGAGCGTCGGCGGGTATGCGCGCATCGCGGTCGTGATCTCGCCGGACATGGCGCGAATCGGGCAGGCGCGGCCGCTGGAGGAGGTCCGCTTCGTCCGCATCCCGCACGAGGAAGCGGTGACGCTCCTCGCCGAACAGGAGGCCATGCTCGCGGATCCCGCCATCCTCGCCTGAGGCGGAAGGCCTCGAGGGAGTCCGGCCGGCAGGTCTCGATGGAGACCGCATGGCCGAAGGTCGCCCCGGCTTCCCGTGACCGGGCGCCGTTGACACGCCGCCGCGCCGGTCCTAAAGTCATCTCCGCCTACACATGCGCGGCTACCCGCTCCGTCGGGTCGCCCGCTGAATAGAACAGCCCTTGGACCCGGCTTGGGGTAGCTCCCCGCGCCCGGCGAATAGGCGGGACTTCACGCTATCCGTGCGTGTGTAGGCAACGGCCCGGCATCAGCCGGCGCCGTGGCAACCGTACGGAGAAGCAGAATGCACGGACCCGGACGACACCTCACGGCCCTCGTGGCCGTGCTCGGACTCACCCTCTCGCTCACCGCGTGCGGTGGTAGCAGCAGCGACCATCCCAGGCTCGATCTCCGCGCGCAGAAGTTGATCGGCGGGAGCGCCGCACAGGAAAGCGCCGTCGGTCAGGCCGGCCGCGGCGCCGGAATCGTGAAGCGCGCCGACGACAACTCCCACGGGAAAGCCCGCGCCGAGACGATTGACGAGCTGCTCGAGGCTGCCAAGAAGCGCGCCGCTGAGGAGAAGCGCGAGGTTTCCCCAGTCGAGTTGCGCGCGATCTACGACCGGCCGGGAAGCGTCATCCGGCTTTCGCGCGTGCAAGGCACAACGACCGCGAAGGCACTGCCTACCTTCACCACGGTTCCGCTCTGCAAGAATGTCGAGTGCACGATCATCGAGACCGCCGTGCCGACGCTGGACGACGAGGGCATCAACAAGACCGTGGCACTCGGCGACATCGCCAATCCGAATAGTTTGGGCAACCGTAGCACCTTCGTCACGAAGCACGGCATCACGCTCTTTCGCCAGACGGGGTCGCAAACCATTCTCGGCAGCGTCATGGATCACAGCGCGTTCGCCTCGTTCGTCGAGACGGGGAAGGTCGGATCGTTCGCTCCGGGCAATGTGGGCGGCTTCGTCAGCTACACCGCCCGCTACGGCGCCGCCGGCGGCGATTTGACCGGCTCGCGTCCGGTGAAGGCGACGTGGCAGGGCCTCATGGTCGGCCATACGCCCGCCGGCGGCGACGAGCCGGCCAACGAGCTCATGGGCGGTTCCATGCTTGCCTATGACGCCGGCGCCAATACCGTCGACGTCAGCCTCACCGGGATCAAGAATCTCACGAAGAACCGTGCGCACGCGATCGAGTCGATCACCGTGCCGGAGTTGTCGGTCAACGCGACCGGCGAGTTCGCCGGCGGCACCGTCACCGAGATCGACGGCGCGTTCTACGGCCCGGCCCATGCCGAGACCGCCGGCACCATCCACCACAGCGGCACCGGCGCCTTCAGCGGCGCCTTCGGCGCAAAGCGCCGGTAGGGGTTGCTCCGGGCGGGCGGTAGCAGTAACTACCGTCCGCACTGGGCACCCTGGCCACGCACGGGGGCACCCCGTCGCGGCGCTCCGCACGCGCGCCGGGACGACGCCTTGATCGACGACGGGGCCGCCGAAGCCGCTCCGCGAGAAGGAAATCCCGGATGGTCCCCCGTGGCGTCCTGCGCATCGTCTTGGCCGCCTCGATGCCGTGTTGACAGGTCTCGGAGGGAAGCGCAGGTTCGGCACAGGTCATGGGGACGAAACGAAGATGACGCTGGCTGTTCCGTCCCCGCGGGTCCCCGGCGACACGACGGCGTCGATCCTTCAAGCATTGGCATGAAGACATGAGCATGACTGTGCGGGATCAACTTCACAGGTTGGTGGACGGGCTGCCGGAGAACGAGCTGGTGACCGCGGAGCGCGTATTGACCGGGTTGTCCGTGCTGTCGCTTTCCAACCCCGCCATGGCGGCGCTGGCCAAGGCTCCCGGGGACGACGAGCCGGTGACGGACCGGGAAGCGGAACGCATCGAGGAAGGCGAACGGGACCTGCGGGACGGGCGGACCGTCACGGGCGAGCAGGTTCGCGCGCGCCTTCGACCGTGACTGTCCGCTACACCGACAAGGCCGCGAGAGACCTGGAAAACCTGCCGCGGAGAGACCGGCAGCGTATCCTGGATGCGCTGGATCGCTTCGCCGCGAGCGGCGTCGGCGACGTGCGCGCCCTCGGCGGCCGATGGCGCGGCAGGTTCCGCTTGCGAGTTGGGGATTGGCGCGCAATCCTCCGCATGGAAGATGAAATCGTTGTCATTCGCATCTCACATCGGCGGGAGGTATATCGGTAAGAGGCAGTCCGGCGGGAGCTGTGAGAACGTCCCCGAGACCGCACGCCGGTGTCTCCCCAAAGCCATGCTCCGGCACGAGGGCGATGCGGACCCCGCCGTCCACGACGGCGACCGCTTGATCGACGATGGGGCCGCCGAAGCCGCTCCGTGAGAAGGAAATCCCGGATGGTCCCCCCGTGGCATCTGCGCATCGTCTTGGCCGCCGCGCTGGCGTTGTCGCTGTGCGCGCCGGCTTTCGCCGAAGACGCGCCGGACGGCCCGGCCGCCACCGTCGCACATGCAGAGAAGCTGATCCTCTCCGGCGCGCCGGCGGCCGCGCTCGCCCTGCTGCGGCCGCTGGCCGAGCGCGATCCGGGCCACACGGACGCATGGTTCTTCCGGGGCATGGCCGCGCTCGCCACGGCCTCCCTGCCCGCCGACGGCGCGCCGGAAAGCGAAGAAGCCCGCCGGGCGCTCTTCGACGAGGCCGTGGCGAGCTATCGCCGCATCCTGGAGGAACGGCCGGGCCTGGCCGGCGCACGGCTCGAGCTGGCGCGGGCGCTGTTCGAACGCGGGCGTTGCCTCGAACCGCCGGACGACCTGTTCGAGCATCTGTTGGGCGACGATTGCGACGCCGCCGCGCACCACTTCCGGCGCGCGCTGGCGGGCGATCTGTCGGAACCCATCGCGGGCGCCGTCGCGCGCTTCGTCGCCGCCGTGCAGGCGCGCAAGCGGGTGTCCGGCTCCTTCGGGCTGGCCCTGGCGCCCGACAGCAACGTCAACGCCGGCACCGACGCGCGCAGCTTCCCGAGCCGCATCAGGAACTTCTTCACGGGGGAAGCGCTGGAGTTCAGCCTGGACGAGGGGGCGCAGCGCACCTCCGGACTCGGCGTCGTGATCGCGGCGGACGGCGAGTACCGCCATCCCCTGGCGCTGCGGCTCCTGGAGGACACGGCGACGCGGTTGCGCCTGGGCGGCGGCCTCTACCGGCGCGAATATGGCGGCAAGCGCTTCGACGACATGACGCTCTCCGTGTGGGCGGGGCCGCAAATCCTGTTCCCGCGCGGGCGCGCCAGCCTGCTCGCGCGCGCCGACCGTCGTTGGCTCGCGGGCGCTCCGGTGAGCCGCGGCTTCGGCCCGCGCCTCGAAGGGCGGGTGTCGGTGGGCGAGCGGCTGTGGCTCGGCGGCGGCGTCCAGCGGATGGAGCGGCGCTACCGCGCGGCCAGGGCAAGCGATGGCCCGGTGCTGGACGCCGACGTCGACCTCTCTACGTCCTTGACCCCGGCGGTGGTACTCGGCGTGCGCGGGGGCTGGCAGAGGACGCGCGCCACGCGCCCGGCCTTGCGCAGCCGCACGCGGCGGCTCGGGCTGTTCGGCGGCGCCGACCTGCCGCCGCTGCTTGGCGTCACCGGCTTCGGCGTCGGCGCTTCCCACGACGTGTTCTTCACCCGCTACGACGAACCGGGCTACTTCCTGATCAGCGCGGACGCGCGGCGCGACCGGCTCCGGGTCACCCGGTTGACGGCCTCCAACGACCATCTCGCGCTGTTCGGCTTCGTGCCGGCGCTGTCGCTGGTGTGTGAGCGGCGCGCCTCGAACATCGCCGACGTGTTCGACTACAGCCGCCAACGCGCCGAACTCACGATGCGCCGGCGCTTCTGAACGGGCGCGCCGGCGGGGTCGACGGGGTCCGTCTTCCCGTGCCGGCCCGGGCGTTCCCATGCCGTCGCTTCCGTGCTACACGGCCGGCCATGGCCTCCGCTTCTTTCGACACGCTGTCGTTCGCCCGCGCGCTCGAGGCCGCCGGCGTCGAGCCGCGCCATGCCGAAGCGCACGCCAAGGCCGTGCTGGCCGCCATCCGCGAGAGTCGCGAGGCCTTGGCGACCAGGCCCGCCCTCTATCGCACCGCCCTGGTGCAGGGAGCCGCTATCGTCGCCCTCGTCGTGGCTCTCGTGAAATTGCTGTAGAGCCCGTCGGCGCCCAGTCGCCGCGTTCAGCGGTCGCCGCGCGGGCCGGCGGGGTCTCGGCTGGCGCCGCCCTCCTGCAAGAGGCCACGGCCGCCGCGCCGGCGTTCAGGATCCTGCTTATCCGCAAGACTCGCCCAGTGACGGGAGCACTTAGGGTCCATTCATGCTCCTCCCCCGGCAAGAGGGACGGGAGGGAGCCGCTCACACGCCTCCCCCGGCAGAGGGACGGGGAGGGAGCCGTTCACACTCCTCCCCCCTGGACAGGGGGGAGGCGGGAGGGGGGTGGATCGGACACGGCGCCCGGCACCGGGGCGCGCGTCGCCGCCGATTACCCCCTCCCCCTGGACAGGGGGAGGAGATCGTTTCGGGACGGGCCGCCCGCCGTCGCCGTATCGTCGAGGGAGGATCGAAGGGGGAGCGGCTTTTGGATCGTCGCGCGTTGATCGTTTTCCCGGCACTTGGCGGTCCGGCGCGGGAGGCGATGCGTTTCCATTGCCGGGCGAGGTCGTGCGGGCTTTCGCAAGGGCGCGATACGCGGCGGGAGCGTCATGCGCTACGCGCAGCATGACGGCGCGGCCCCCACCTGTTACGAAGCGAGCGCGCGGGGGCGGCGGGCGTGGCCGCCGCTCGCCGGGGACTGCCGGGCGGACGTCTGCGTCGTCGGCGGCGGCTACACCGGGCTTTCGACCGCGCTCCACTTGGCCGAACGCGGGTTTCGCGTCGTGCTGCTGGAGGCGCGGCGGATCGGCAACGGCGCCTCCGGGCGCAATGGCGGGCAGCTCGGCAGCGGCCATCGGCGCCCGCAGTCGCTGCTGGAGCGGGAGCTCGGCGTCGCGACGGCGCGGCGCCTGTGGGCGCTCGCCGAAGAGGCGAAGGCGAGCGTCCGGGAGCGCATCGCCCGCCACCGGATCGACTGCGACCTGAAACCGGGCGTCGCCGTCGCCGCGCACCGTCCGCGCCACGCGCGCGCCCTCGCCCGGGAGGCGGAGCATCTGCAAGCCCTCTACGGATACGACGCGATCGACGTCCTCGATCGCGCGGCGCTCGCGGCGGAGGTCGCCGCCGCGGGCTTCCACGGCGGCATCCTGGATCGCGGCGCCGGCCACCTGCACCCGCTGAACTACGCGCTCGGGCTCGCGCGGGCGGCCGGCGAGGCGGGAGCGGCGATCCATGAGGACGCGCCCGTCCGCGCGCTGGCGCGGGGCGCGCCGAACGCGGTCTCGGCAGGCCCCCATACCGTCCGCGCGGAGGCGGTCGTGCTCGCCTGCAACGGCTATCTGGAGGCGCCCGACCCCGGCATCGGCCGCCGCATCCTGCCCATCGACAACTACATCCTGGCGACCGAGCCGCTGGGCGAAGAGAGGGCGCGGGCGCTGATCCCCAACGACATCGCCGTGGCCGACACGCGCTTCGTCGTCGACTACTTCCGCCTCTCGCGCGACCGGCGCCTTCTCTTCGGCGGCGGCGAGAGCTATGGCCGCGGCCCGGTGGCCGACCCCGGCCGCCTCGTCCGCCGCCGCATGCTGCGCCTCTTTCCGCAACTCGCGGGCGCGCGAATCGACCATGCGTGGGGCGGCACCCTGGCGATCACGCGGACCCGGATGCCGAGCGTCGGCCGCCTCGCGGGCGATCTCTATTACGCGCAGGGGTTCTCGGGCCACGGCGTGGCGCTGACGACGCTCGCCGGCAAGCTCGTGGCCGAGGCCGTCGCCGGGACCCTGGAGCGCTTCGACGTCTTCGCGCGGCTGCCGCAGCCGGCGTTCCCCGGCGGCGCGCTTCTGCGCCGGCCCCTCGTCGCGTTCGGACTGGCCTGCTACGCGCTCCGCGACCGGCTCTGAGGCACCGCGGAGCGCCCGCCGCCGCGCGCGAGCCAGGCCCGCTTGTTGACGAGGCTCGCCCCGATGACGCCGACGGCGACGGCCCCGACGAGCACCGTCGAGACGGCGTTGATCTCCGGCGTCACCCCGAGGCGCACCTGCGAATAGATCTTCATCGGCAGCGTCGTCGAACCCGGCCCGCTCGTGAACGAGGCGATCACGAGGTCGTCCAGCGAAAGCGTGAAGGCGAGCAGCCAGCCGGCGACCAGGGCCGGGGCGATGATCGGCAGGGTGACCGCGAAGAAGGTCCGGACCGGCGGCGCGCCCAGGTCCATCGCGGCCTCCTCCAGGGAGCGATCCACGGTGAGGAGGCGGGACTGCACGACCACCGCGACATAGGCCATCGAGAAGGTGACGTGGGCCACGGTCACCGTCCAGTAGCCGCGCGCCCAGGAAAGCGCGACGAAGAGGAGGAGCATCGCCAGGCCGGTGATCACCTCCGGCATCACCAGCGGCGCATAGACCATGCCGGCGAACAGCGTGCGCCCGCGGAACCGCCCGAGGCGGGCGAGGGCGAGGCCGGCGAGCGTGCCCAGCACCAGGGCCGCCGTCGAGGAGACGAGGGCGACCTTGAGCGTCGTCCAGGCGGCGTCGAGCAGGAGCGCGTTCTCCGCCATCGCGGCGTACCACCTGGTGGAGAACCCGGCCCACACGGTGACGAGCTTCGATTCGTTGAACGAATAGACGACCAGCAGGAGGATCGGGAGGTAGAGGAAGGCGAACCCCGCCGTCAGCACCGCCAGGTCGATCGCGCGCGCGCGCCCCATGTCAGCGCGCGGCCTCCCGCCGGCGGCGCTGGAACAGGAGGAGCGGGACGAGCAGCAGCAGGAGCATGACCACCGCGACCGCCGACGCCACCGGCCAGTCGCGGTTGCTGAAGAACTCCGTCCACAGCGTCCGGCCGATCATCAACGTGCCGGAGCCGCCCAGCAGGTCCGGGATCACGAATTCGCCGACCGCCGGGACGAACACCAGGAGGCAGCCGGCGACGATCCCCGGCCGGGCGAGCGGCACCGTGATGCGCCAGAAGGCCGCCGCCGGGCGGCAGCCGAGGTCGGCCGCCGCCTCCAGAAGCGAGCGGTCCATCCGCACCAGCGTGGCGTAGAGCGGCAGGACCATGAACGGCAGGTACGAATAGACGATGCCGAGATGGACGGCGACGTCGGTGTTCAGGATGACCAGCGGCCGGTCGATCGCGCCGAGCCAGCGCAGGAAGCCGTTCAGGAGACCTTCGTTCTTGAGGATGCCGATCCAGGCATAGACCCGGATCAGGAACGACGTCCAGAACGGCAGGATGACCATCATGACCAGCGTCGCCTGCCACGCGCGCGGCGCGCGGGCCATCGCATGGGCGATCGGGAAGCCCACGAGCAGCGCCAGCGCGGTGGAGAGCGCCGCCGTCCTCAGGCTGTGCGCGAAGGCGCGGAGGTAGAGATCGTCCGCGAGCAGCAGCCGGTAGTTGTCGGCGACGGCCAGGAACTCGAACGCGCCGCCCGCCGGCCAGGCGAAGAGCGGCGTGTAGGGCGGTATGGCGAGGGCGACCTCGGCCACGCTGATCTTGAGGACGATGGCGAAGGGCGCGAGGAAGAAGAGCAGCAGCCAGAGATAGGGGCCGGCGACCAGCGCGCCGCGCGCGGCCGCGCTCCGTTTCATGCGACGCGCCCCGGGCGCCGGCGGGCGCCGGTCATCCGCGCAGCAGGAAGCCCGCCTCGCGCGGCCAGGAGAGATGGACGCGGGCGCCCCGGCCGATGGCCCCGCCGGCGCGGTCGAGGCGGTTGGTGCGGACCGCGGCGACCGTCTTGCCGCTGTCGAGGCGCACCCGGTAGGTGGAGGTGCTGCCGAGATAGGCGATCTCGGCGACGACGCCCGCCATCACGTTGTCCGCGCTGGGCGTGTCCGCGCTGGGCGTGTCCGCGCCGGGCGGCGGCTCGGGGGCGATCTCGATCTTCTCCGGGCGCACCGCGAGGAGCACCGCGTCGCCCCGCGCGGGGCGCTCGGCCGGTGCCGGCGCGGCGAGGCCGGCCGGCGCCTCGGGCAGGTCGATCGCGACCGCGTCCGCGCCGACCTGCCGCGCCCGGCCCTCGAAGATGTTCACGTCGCCGATGAACTCGGCGACGTAGCGGGAGCGGGGCGCCTCGTAGATCTCGGCCGGGCCGGCGACCTGGACGATGCGGCCCCTGTCCATCACCGCGATGCGGTCGGCGACGGTCATCGCCTCGTCCTGGTCGTGGGTCACGATCACGAAGGTGATGCCGATGCGCCGCTGGATCGCCATGAGCTCGAACTGGGTCTGCTCGCGCAGCTTCCTGTCGAGCGCGGCGAGGGGCTCGTCGAGCAGCAGGAGCCGGGGCCGTTTCACGAGGCTGCGGGCGAGGGCCACGCGCTGCTGCTGTCCGCCCGAGAGCTGATGCGGCTTGCGCCGGGCCAGGGGCGACAGCTCGACCAGCGCCAGCGCCTCCGCCACCCGCGCCGCGATCTCGGCCCGCTTCACGCGCTCCTGCCGGAGGCCGAAGGCCACGTTGCCGGCCACCGTCATATGCGGGAACAGCGCGTAGGACTGGAACATCATGTTCACCGGCCGCCGGTAGGGCGGCAGGGCCGTAAGGTCGGCGCCGTCCAGCCGGATGGTTCCGCCGTCCGGCGTCTCGAAGCCGGCGAGCAGGCGAAGCAGCGTCGTCTTGCCGCAGCCGGACGGGCCCAGCAGCGCGAAGAATTCGCCCCGCGCGATGTCGAGGGAGACGCCGTCCACCGCGGTGACCGCGCCGAAGCGCTTGCTCACCCCGGCGACGGCGAGGTGAACGGAGCCTCCCTCCCGCTCCTCCGCCGGCGGCGCGGCGCGGCGCGGCCGGAGGCTCACCACGGCCGCGCCTGCGCCCGCGCGCCTTATTGCGCGCTCTTGACGCGGGTCCACAGGCGGGTGACGAAGCGCTGCACGTCGGCCGGATAGGGACTCGTCACGTAGAGCTTCTCCCGCACCGCATCCGGCGGGTAGATGCCCGGGTCTTCGATGAGCGCGGGGTCGAGAAGCGCGGTCGCCGCGGCGTTGCCGTTGGCGTAGAAGACATAGTTCGAAGCCTTGGCGATCACCTCCGGCCGCATGATGTAGTCGATGAAGCGATGCGCGTTGCCGGGGTGCGGCGCATCCGCGGGGACCGCCATCATGTCGAACCACATGAGCGCGCCCTCGTCCGGGATCACGTATGCGATCTCGACGCCGCTTTCGGCTTCGAAGGCGCGGTCGCGCGCCTGCAGCATGTCGCCCGACCAGCCCATGGAGAGGCAGACGTCGCCGTTCGCGAGGTCGTTGATCTGGGCTGCGTTGTGGAAGCGGCGGACATACGGGCGGATCGCCATCAACACCGGCTCGGCCCTGGCGATCACGTCGACGTCGTGGCTGTCCGGGTCCTCGCCGATGTAGTTCAGGACGGCCGGGATCACCTCGTCCGGCTCGTCCATCAGATAGACGCCGCAATCGGCGAATTGCGAGACCACCTCGGGATCGAAGATCATGCGCCACGAGCCGATGGGCGCGCCGGCGTCGCGCGCGGCGATCATCGCCGTGTTGAGGCCGAAGCCCGTGGTGCCCCACATGTAATTCACGGCATAGGCGTTCTCCGGATCCCACTGGCGGACCCGCGCCATGATCGTCTCGTCCATGTTGCCGAGGTTCGCGAGCAGGCTCTTGTCGAGCTTGCGGAACACGCCCGCCCGGATCTGGCGGGCGAGGAAGGTCCCGCTCGGCACGACCACGTCGTAGCCGGTGTTCCCGGTGAGCAGCTTGGTTTCCAGGATGTTGTTGGAATCGAAGACGTCGTAGACGACCGCGATGCCGGTCTCGGCCTCGAACTCCGCGAGGATCTCCTCGTCGATGTAGTCGGACCAGTTGTAGACGTTGACCGTCGCCTCCTCGGCGGAGACGGCGGTCACGGCCAGGAGCGCGGCGGCGATGCCGGCGACCAGCGGCGGACTCCGCACCATATCGGGCTCCCTCCGGTTTCGCTCCCGTTTCGCGCCGCGCGGCGCCGGTGCGAATTCAGTCCCCTTCCGGGGCGGATGTCAACGCGCCGTCCTGCCGTGCGAACGCGACCGCCGCGTCTCCGAGGCCCTCGATCGCGACCCGAACGACGCTCCCCGGCTCCACCCAGCGGGTCTCGACGATGCTTCCCGTGAGCACGACGTCGCCCGCGCGCAGCGGCGCTCCGTTTGCTGCGGCGTGGTTGGCGAGCCAGGTCAACGCCTCGAAGGGATGGCCCATCACGTCGGCGCTCGTCCCGGCGCCCACCTCGACGCCGTCGATCGTCATGGCGCCGCCCAGGGCCGCGAGATCGAGGCCGCGCCATGCGCCGGAAGGCGCGCCGATCACCGCGCCGGCGCCGAAGAAATCGTCCGCGATCAGGGTCGGGGTGTCGAGCGCGCGGTAATCCTCGTAGCGGTCGTCCACGATCTCGATCGCCGCCATGCAGCTCTCCACGGCGGCCGCCACGGCAGCTCTGTCGAAGGGCGCCGCCGCGGCGGGAAGCGCGCGCTTGAGCCGCACCGCGATCTCGCACTCGACGCCGGGCCGCCAGTGGTCGTCGTAGGGCACCGTCGCGGCCTCCCGGTGCGTCCGGCTCCCGTAGAGCGCGCCGGCGCAGGGATGGGCGATCCCGAGATAGCGCTGCATCACCGGCGTGGTGCAACCGATCTTGCGGCCGCAGACGGGGCCGAGATGGCGGGCGAGCCGCTCGTTCAGCGCCGCCTGGAGAACGTAGGCGTCTTCCGGCGAGGCCGGCCGGCACGAGTCCGGCAAGGCGGCGAGGCGCCGGCGGCGGCGCCGGGCGGCGGCGCAGAGGGCGACGGCCTGCTCGATGGCGTCCGGAGTCATGGCCGGTTCAACGCCTCCACCTTCGGCTGCACCTCCTCGATCAGGCGGCGGGTCTGGTCGATGACGTCGTCGTCGTCCGCGCCCATGGGGCGCAGGACGAACTTCGAGGCGCCGGCGGCGACGTATTCCTCGATGCGCCGCAGGATCGCCGCCGCGTCGCCGGCGACGATGCCGCCGCGCGGGTCGCGCCGGAAGCGGGCCTCGAAGGCCGCGGCCGCCTGCCGCATGAACGGCTCGTCCCAGCTTCCGAAACGAAAGTCGAAGCCGGCGCCGTAGTGGTCCGCCGGGATGCATCGTCCGGCTTCCGCGAGCGCCTCCCTGATCGCCACGACCGCGGCCGCGACCTGCTCCGGCGTCTCCAGGCCGGCCTGCCAGCCGGTGCCGAAACGCGCGGTGCGCCGGACCGCCGCCGCGCTCGAGCCGCCGAGCCAGAGCGGGAGGTTCTTCTGCACCGGCGTGGGCGCGATCCGGGCCCCCTCGTAGCGGTAGAATTCGCCCGCGAAGTCGACCGGCTCCCCGGTCCAGAGCCGGGCGATGAGTTCCAGCCCCTCGTCGGTGCGCCTGCCGCGGCCTTTCGTATCGGCGCCGGTCGCCGCCCAGTCCGGGGCGCGGATGGCGCCGATGCCGAAGGCCGGCAGGAGGCGGCCCTCGCTCAGGACGTCGACGGTCGCGCATTGCTTGGCGAGCAGCAGCGGATCCCGCAGGCCCACCGAGGCGACGTTCATGCCGAACTTGATCCGCCGCGTCCTGCCGGCGAGGGCGGCCATCGCGCTCATGACCTCGAGGAACGGCTCGGTCGAGACGAGGCGGTCGGTCTGCCAGAGCGAATCGACGCCGCCTTCCTCGCAGAGATCGACCCAGCGCCAGAAGGCGCGGGCTCCGGAGAATGGAAACGCGGAAAGTCCCAATCCGACGGCGATGGACAGCGCGGCCTCCTCTCGTCCGGCTGGCACGGCCCCTATGTCCCAGGATTGCCGGCCCGATGCAATCGCGACCGGGCGAAAGGTGCCGCGCGGCCCGGCACCGTGTGTCTTGCCGGAGCGGCGCGCGCCGTGTTGACATGGGCGACGGACCAACGACCAGCCGGAGGGGACCGTGACCTTCGATCTGCCGCCGATCCACCATTTCGAGGTCGAGGCCGTCAGCACCGGCCATTGCCGTGTCGAGGCGCGGGCGCGCCATCACACGGTGGTCATCGACGAGCCGGAGATACGCGGCGGGAGCGACAGCGCGGCCACGCCGCTGGAGACGATGTTGTCGTCCTACCTGGCCTGTCTCAACGTCATCGCCCACCTCGTCGCCGACGAGATGGGGATCGAGATCGACGCCCTCTCGATGTCCCTCGACGCCGCGTTCGACACCGCCGGGGTTGGGACGACGACGCCGACGACGCTGCCGTTCCCGGAGATCGCGCTCACGATGAACGTGACCACCGGCGCATCCGACGAAGCGCTCGCGCGCCTGCGGGCAGACCTCGAGAGGCGCTGCCCGGTGACCGTCCTCTTCACCCAGGCCGGCACCAGGATCGCGCAGACCTGGAACGTCACGCGCCCGTAGCCCGGGCGGAGCGTTCCGTGCTGCCGATCCGCGCCCGCCCTCTGCCGCGGAGATCCGCGCCATGAGCGATCCCTTCGACCATCTGCCCTACCCGCTGCCGCCCTGGAAGCATCGCTTCCGCACGCTCAGCGTCTTCTGCGAGGTCGACGAGGCGCGGCTGCGGCCGCTGGTGCCGGCGCCCTTCGCGCTCCGCTCGACGACGCTGCAAGTCACCGTGATGCTCTTCGACTGCACGATCCCGGACCGGCTCTACTACGACAGCGCGGTGATCGCCCCGGTGCGCTACGGCGACGTGGACGGCGGCTACTGGGTGTTCGGCTACACCAGCACCGACCAGGTGCTCTCGGGCACGCGCGAGATCTGGGGCTTCAAGATGAAGCTCGCGGACATGACGCTGGAGGAGGGGCCCGACCGCATTCGCGGGCGGACGCGGCGGCTCGGCAGGACAATCGTGGACGTCGAACTCACGCCGTCGGACCACCGCTTCACGCCGCCCGACACTTTCCCGCGCCTCTTCTACAAGGTGATTCCGCAAGCCGACCGGGCGCGGCCGCTGGCCCGGCAGATCGTTTCGATGGCACCGGAGACGGAGATCGCCGAGACGATCACGGGCGACGGCAGGCTCCGCTTCGAACCTTCGGAGGCCGACCCGCTGCACCGCCTGGAGCCGTTCCGGGTGGTCGGTGCGAGCCTCGTCGCCGGCGAGCAGACGCTGGTCTGGGGCGAGGTCCTCGCCGATCTGGGCTGACGCGCGCGCCACGCGCCGTCCTGCTACAATGGGGCGCGAGAGCGACGCGGCGCCGGCGCGCGCCGGCGGCAACCTGGAGGGGCCCGCGATGGACGACACGAGCAGCAGCACCCGGACCGAAGGCGCGGACGGCACCCCTTCCGGCGGCGGACCCAACTCCGTGGGCGCGCGCAACGTGGCCCACGTCGTCCATGGCTACGGCAATCTCGACGCGCTCGAACGGACGCCGCCGCTGGTGGTCACCGGCGGCGAGGGCGTTTCCATCGTCGATGAGGACGGACGGCGCTACATCGAAGGCGTCGCCGGCATGTGGTGCGCCAATTTCGGCTTCAGCGAGCCGGCGCTGGTGGAGGCGGCGATCGAACAGTTCCGCGCGCTCCCCTACTACCATTCGCTGATCGACAAGACGACCGAACCCATGGGGCGCCTCGCGGAGCGGCTCAAGGCGTCGGCGCATGTCCCCATGGCCAAGGTGTTCTTCGCCAATTCCGGATCGGAGGCGAACGACACGCTGGTCAAGCTCGCCTGGTACTACCACAACGCCATCGGCAAGCCGGAGAAGAAGAAGATCGTCTCGCGTTTCATGGGCTTCCACGGCGTGACCTGCGGGGCGGCGAGCGTCACCGGCATCCCGCAGATGCACCAGGATTTCGACCTGCCGGTCAACGGCCGGTTCCTGAAGACCGACTGCCCCCATTTCTACCGCTACGGCGAACCGGGCGAGACGGAAGAGGATTTCGCTTCCCGCCTCGCCGCCAATCTGGAGACCCTGATTCTGGAGGAGGGGCCGGACACCGTCGCGGCGTTCTTCGCCGAGCCGGTGATCGGCGGCGGCGGCTGTCTGGTGCCGCCGCGTACCTATTTCGAGAAGGTGCAGGCCGTCCTCGACAAGTACGACGTCCTGTTCTTCGCCGACGAGGTGATCACCGGCTCGGGGCGGACGGGCAACTGGCTCGGCTCGGAGACCTTCGGCATCCGGCCCGACGGCCTTTCCCTCGCCAAGGGGCTGGCCAGCGCCTACCAGCCGATCTCGGCGGCGATGATCAACCACAAGCTCTACGATGCCCTGCTGGCGGAGAGTCGCAAGCTCGGCTTCTTCGCCCACGCGCACACCACCACGGGCCATCCGGTCGCGGTGGCCGTGGCGCTCCGCTGCCAGGAGCTGATGGAGGAGCGCGACGTGCTCGGCAACGTGCGCCGTGTCGGGCGGGTGTTGCAGGAGCGCATCCGAGGCTTCGCCGACCATCCGCTGGTCGGCGCCACCCGCGGCGTCGGCATGATGGGGGCGATCGAGTTGGTCGCGGACAAAGGGACCCGGCGCTCCTTCGATCCGGCGCTCGGGGTCAAGACCTACATGGTCGACCGCGCCCGCGCGCACGGCCTGATCATCCGCAGCGCCCTTTCCGGCGACAGCCTCGCCTTCGCCCCGCCGTTGATCATGAGCGAGGCCGAGGTCGATGAAATGATGCGCCGCTTCGCCGCCGCCCTCGACGACACCACCAAGTGGATCGAGGACAACGGCCTGCGGGCGAAGAAGGCGGCGTGAGGGGATGAGGGGGCTCGCATACCAGTTGAGAACTGGGAGGATGTCATGACTCAGGCTTTCGTGGTCAAAGCAATAGCCGAAGGTTGTCCTGTTGAGGGCGTATTCAACGAACTTGAGAGCGGACGGGCAAGGATTGGCTGGTCGTATGACGATAAACTTGATCTACGCAAGATCAGGACCAAGATCAGGACTAGGCCCATAACTGATCTGGATGAGCACGAACGTGCTGCCAAGAGATGTCTCGGCTTTCTTACCAGAGTAAATGATGGGAACTATCTTCTCTACCCGCATCAGCCAGAGAGAGGCCAGTTTGCAGTCGCCCAGGTGACAGGGGCGTATGACTACGACGATGGTGGGCTCGGAGGGGATTTTCGCTCTTTCCGGCCCTGCAAGCTGGTGGCTTCACGGCCCATATACGATGAGATCGTTCCGTCGAAGCTACGTCATCGGCTGGGGCGGCCGGGGCGGTTTTCCGAAGTGCACGATGTTGTTCCGTTACAGAATTTTCTCCAACTCCTCTCGGAGCCTGTCCGAATTCTGGATGACACAAATCGAGTGAGCATTGGTCGGATTCACGAAGGTCTTAGAAAACACCTGCCTACCCTGATCCAGAGGGAATTCAGCAGAGCTGATCTGTCTCGAGGACTGTGCAGGGAGCTTTTTGAACGGATGGGCTATACGCACGAAGTGCAAGAAGGCCCAACTGAAGCCGGGTCGGATATCGTCGTCACGCTCGGCGACCCGCTGTTGCCGGACGATGGGGTCCGCATCGGTGTGCAGGTATTTTCGTATGAAAACGAAGTCGGGGAAAATGCCCTCAAGGAGAAGCTGAATCAGCTTCTCCGCGGCTGGAAGAACAATGACATCAACTATGGCGTACTGTTGACCACGGGGATACTCAATGATCGTGCGAGAGTGGCTCTGAATTTCCATAACGAGCGTAATCTCAGCCATCCGGTGACATTGGTCGACGGTGAATCTCTGTCGAATCTTTTTCTCGAATACTTCCCTCCGGCAATTGACTCGACAAGCGAAAAGAAGAACGTGTAACCGCTGAAACTGAAATCCGAGCGGGATTCATCGGTGCAGTGCTACGGTGACCACCGGAAATTGTAATTACATTCCTTACGCCGCCCGCCACCGCCCGTCCGTTCCGCCCGCCCGGTCGGGGCAGGCGAAACGAATGGCGGTCGGCGGTCGAGCGCCTGTGCTTACGCCGGCGGGCTCCAGCCGTAATCCTGACGGAGTGCGGTCGTGAGCTTGTCGAGGGCGCGGGAGAAGCGGTCCACCACGTCGTCCACCTGGCCGCGGGTGATGGTGAGCGGCGGCGCGAAGGACGTGGAGTTGTGGCCGAAGAAGCCGCGCGTGATGAGCTTCTCCTCCAGGCAGAGATCGAACAGCCGGTGCGAGCAGTCCCACTCCAGGTCGAGCTGTTCCTTCGTCTCCTTGTTCGCGACCAGCTCGACCGCGATCATCAGCCCGTCGCCGCGAATCTCGCCCATCAACGGATGGCCGCCGACGCGCTCGCCCAGCTGTTCCTTGAAGTAGGCGCCGACCGTATCGGCGTTCTCCACCATGTTCTCCTGCTCCATCAGGGCCAGGTTCGCGTTGGCCGCGGCGCAGGCGAGCGGATGGGCGCTCGCCGTGTGCCCATGGGCGAAGACCGGGATGTCCTTCGACCCCTCGCGCAGCACCTCCCACACCTGCTCCGAGATCGCCGAGGCGGAAAGCGGCACGTAGGCGCTGGTGATGCCCTTGGAGAGGGTCATCAGGTCGGGCGCGAGATCGTAGCGCTCGGTCGCGAACCAGTTGCCGAGGCGGCCGAAGCCGGTGATCACCTCATCGGCGATGAAGAGCACGTCGTGCCGCTTGAGGACCTTCTGGATCTCCTCGAAATAGCCCTCCGGCGGTGCCACGCAGGCGGCGGCGCCCATCACCGGCTCGGCGATGAAGGCGCAGACGGTCTCCGGCCCCTCGCGCAGGATCAGGGCCTCGAGTTCCGCCGCCATGCGCCGGGAGAAATCGCGCTCGCTCTCGCCGGCGGCGGCCTCCCAGTAGTAGTGGCCCTTCTCGGTGTGCAGGAAGCCCGGCAGGGGCAGCCCGAAGGCCTCGTGCATGACCGGCAGGCCGGAGAGGTTGGTGGCGATCCCGGTGACCCCGTGATAGCCCATCCGGCGCCCGATCATCTTGCGCTTCTCGGGCTTGCCGCGGCAGCGCTGGTACATCCAGGCGAGCTTGACGTTGGCGTCGTTCGCCTCCGAGCCGGAGCTGGCGTAGAGGAGGCGGCACATCGAATCGGGCAGCAGGTCCAGGAGCCGGTCGCTCAGCCTGATCTGCTGCTCGTGGGCGTGCCCCGCCATGGTGTGGAAATAGGGGAAGCGCCTCGCCTGCTCGGCGATGGCGTCGCAGATCGCGCGCCGCCCGTAACCGGCGTTGACGCAGAAGAGCGAGGCCATGGCGTCGATGTAGGTGTCGCCCTTGTTGTCGGTGACGTAGATGCCCTCGCCGCCGGTGATGATGTGCGGGCCGGTCTTCTCGTGCTCGACGATCGGGGTGAACGGGTGGAGCGTGCTGTCCACGTCCATCTGTTCGAGGCTGAGATTGGTCATGGCGTGTTCCGCCATCGCTCCCTCCCTTGCGCGGTTGCGCCGTCGCGCGGCGTTCGCCCGGATGCTAGCCGACCGGCGGCGGCGAGTCATGGTGTCGGTGGAACGCGGGCATGACCGGGGAGCGCGCACGCGGCATAATCGCCGGCCGTCGGCGAAGGCGGCGAAGGAGAGGGAGGCAGCGCCATGGAAATCGGGCTTTACGCGAACACGCACGGGCAGTCGTACCGCGACGACGTGAACATGTTTCTCCACCACACGCCGCTCGAGGAGATGCAGCCGGTGCGCGTCGCCTGCGCCGCGGAGCGGGCCGGCATCCATTCCGTCTGGTATCCCGACCACGTCTGCATGCCGGCGGGTTCGGAAAGCTTCCACACCGCGAACCGCTCCGGCCAGCGCGCCTATCAACCCCGCCACAACATGCTCGACGCCGCCGTCGTCATGGGCGCCGTCGCCGTCCGGACGACGACGCTCAAGCTCGCCACCAGCGTCCTGATCGCGCCCTACCGGCATCCGCTGTCGGACGCCCGCCAGTTCATGACCGTGGACTGCCTCTCCAGCGGCCGGCTCATGCTCGGCGTAGGCGTCGGCTGGATGGTCGAGGAGTTCGAAGCGGTCGGCATCGCCTACGACGAGCGCAACAGGAGGACGGAGGAATGCATCCAGGTGTACAAGGCCTCCTGGACCGGCGACCTCGCGTCCTTCGACGGTGCCTATTACGACTTCGCCGACGTCTCGATGGATCCGAAGCCGGTGCAGCGGCCGCACCCGCCGATCGTCTTCGGCGGCAACACGATCCGGGGCGCGCGGCGCGCGGCGCGCTTCTGCGATGGCCTCTACCCCCTGTTCCTCGATGCCCACGCCGAGCCCGGGCGCTTCGCCGACCTTCAGGACGAGGTGCGCCGGACGCTCGAGTCCGAAGGCCGTGCCCCGTCCGACTTCCTGATGCTGTGCGCCGCCACCGCGCGCATCGTCGACTCGGGTGACCCGGCCGCCGAAGCGCAGCCCCGGCGGACCTGCACCGGCACCGCCGAGCAGGTGGTCGAAGACTTCGCGCGCCTGGCCGAGGCGGGCTACTCGCTGGCGGTGTGCATGTTGGAATGCCCCTCCGGCGAACTCGCCGAGCAGCTCGAGCAGATCGAGCGGTTCCGCACCGGGGTGATCCCGGAGACCAGGAAGATCGCGCCGGCCGGCGGTTGGAAGCCCGTCACCTGAAACGCGCCCGGGCGCTCAGCCCGGTGCCGGCCGCGCCCGCTGGTTGTAAAGGAGTGCGCGGCGGCGCGCCTTCTCTTCGTCCGAAAGAGAGTCCGGGTCCTCGGGGAGGTCGGCGCCGGCGGCCATGCCGCGCTTCACCGCGTCCCGTTCCGAAAGCGCCTCGAACCAGCGCTTGAGGTATCCGAACTCGCCCAGGTCCTGGCCCTGGGCTTCCCAATGTACGGTCCAGGGGTAGGCGATCATGTCGGCGATGGTGTAGTCATCGCCAGCCAGCCAGGGCCGGTCGTAGAGCCGGTTGTTCATGACGCCGTAGAGCCGGTTGACCTCGTCGGTGAAGCGGGCGACCGCGTAGCTCTGGTCGCCGTGGTCTCTCCCGAGCCGGCGGAAATGCCCGCACTCGCCGCATTTCGGGCCCTGGTTCGCCATCTGCCACATGAGCCACTGGTTGACCTCGTAGCGCCCGCGCACGTCCTGCGGGTAGAAGCGTCCCGCCTTCTCGGCGACGTACATCATGATGGCGCCGGATTCGAAGACGCCGATCGGCGCGCCCCCGCCGGGCGGGTCGTCGTCCACCATCGCCGGCATCCGGTTGTTCGGGGAGATGCGCAGGAACGCCTCCTCGAACTGGTCGCCGCGTCCGATGTGGCAGGGCACGAGACGATAAGGCATCCCGCATTCCTCGAGCAGGATAGTCACCTTCTTGCCGTTGGGAGTCGGCCAGTAGTGCAGCGCGATCATGGGTTCCCCTCCGGTTCGGCGCAGGTCAATCGACAGGCCGCGTCGCGGCGACGCTCGGGCGCTCCAGCATGGCGTCGTACCAAGCCGCCAGCGCCGGGCAGGCGGCCCGCCAGTCGACGGCGTGGCGGAATTCGAGATGGCCGAGCCCGCAGATCGCCGTGACGTGGTCCATGCGGAAGGGCGCCCCTGCCAGCGCGTCGGCCTCCGCCTCGAGGCGCGCCGCGATGCGCCGCCAGCGGGCGTCGTAGCGCGCCATGAGCGTCGCGCTCCGCTCCGCTTCGGGCAGGCGCTTCTGAAGTATCCAGGCGACGCTCGTCTCCGCCAGCGCCTGGCCCAGGGCCACGCGACGCTGCCAGTCCCACTTCCCGGCCGCCGGGTGGAGGGTGGGGCCGCCACCGGCCTCGTCGAGCCAGGCGCAGATGACGGCGCTGTCGTAGAGCGCGGTGCCGTCGTCCAGCACCAGCACGGGGACGAGCTTCACCGGATTGAGGCGTTCCAGCGCCTCGGAGTCGAAGGGGTTCACGTTCACGATGTCGAGCGCGATGCCGTGCTCTCTGGCGACGATCGCCGCCTTCCGGCCGAACGGCGTGGCCGGGCTGGAATAGAGCTGCATGGATGTCTCCTCGTCGTGGCACCCGCGGGCGTTCGCGTCATAGACCGCCGCCGCGCCGCTGTACAGCGGCTCCGGACGCCGCCCTCCGGTTGCGGTGGCCGGCGCCGGCCGGGCGCGGTAAGGTCGCCCGCGCACCGGGCGCGGTAGTACGGTCGCCCGTGGCCGAGGGCACTGCGCGGGGCGAGAGGAGGGCGCGATGAGGGCGAATTTCAAGCAGTACGACAATGACGGCCTGTGGCGGATGGACCGCGACCACAACGTCCACCCGTGGACGGATTTCGCGACCTTCAAGGAAGAGGGCTCCGAGATCATGGCGGAGGCCGAGGGAGTCTACGTCTACAACGCCGAGGGCGAGCGCTACCTCGACGGCATCGGCGGGTTGTGGTGCGTCAATATCGGCTACGGCCGCGAGGAGATGGCCCAGGCCATCGCCGACCAGGTGCGCCGCATTCCCTACTATTCGACCTTCACCCACCTGACGACGCCGCCGGCGGCCACGCTCGCGGCCAAGCTCGCCGCCCTCGCCCCCGCCGGCCTCGACCACGTGTTCTACGGCACCGGCGGGTCGATGGCGAACGACACCGCCATCCGCATCATCCACTTCTATTTCAACCGCCTGGGCAAGCCGGAGAAAAAGAAGATCATCTCCCGCGCCGACGCCTATCACGGCTCGACCTATCTGGCGATGACCATGACGGGCGTGAAGAACAACCATATCGGCTTCGATCTGGCGCCCGGCCTCGTCCATCACATCCCGGCGCCCCATCCCTACCGGCGCCCGGACGGCATGAGCGTGGACGAGTTCCGCGACGAGAAGGTGGCCGACCTCGAGAACGCGATCCTCGGTCTCGGGCCCGAGAACGTCGCCTGCTTCATCGCCGAGCCGATCATGGGCGGCGGCGGGGTGATCGTGCCGCCGCCCGGCTACCACGCCCGCACCAAGGCGGTGTGCGAGAAATACGACGTGCTCTACGTCTCGGACGAGGTGGTGACGGGCTTCGGGCGCCTCGGGCACTTCTTCGCGTCCGAGCCGGTGTTCGATCTCGTACCGGACGTGATCACCTCCGCCAAGGGCCTCACCTCGGGCTACGTCCCCCATTCGGCGACGCTGTTTTCGGACGAAATCTACGACGTCATCAGCGTGCCGCAGGAGAAGGGCGCTCTCTTCACCCATGGCTTCACCTATGCGGGGCATCCCGTCTCCTGCGCCGCCGCGCTCAAGAACATCGAGATCATGGAGCGCGAGGACCTTTGCGGCCACGTGCGCGCCGTCGGCCCCTATTTCGAGGAACGCCTCCGGGAGTTGCTGGACCTGCCGCTCGTCGGCGACGTGCGCGGCAAACGGTTCATGATGTGCGTCGAGGCGGTGAAGGACCGGGAGACGAAGGAGGTCTTCGAACAGGACGCCGAAATCGGCGCGCGCATCACGCGGCATTGCAAGACCCGCGGCCTGCTGGTTCGCCCGATCGGCCATATGAACGTCCTTTCGCCGCCCCTCACCCTCACCCGCGACCAGATCGACCGGCTGGTCGACACCCTGCGCGAAAGCATCGTCGCGACCCAGAACGACCTCGTGCGCGAGGGCCTCTGGCAGGGCTGAAGGCGGGGGAGCGAAGTTCCCGGCGAAGTTCGGCGGCATCCGAACACCGATCATTCGCGTGCCCCTGGGGACGGCGGGGAGATTCGTCCCGGCGCACGCTCATGCCCCGATCCCGTCCGAGTGGCGCATCGGACAGGGCTCTCCTCTCGATCCGTTGCCGACACGGGCCCGTCGGGGCAGGCAGGCACCCGGTACATGAAGTAGGTTCCCGGCGCGATGCCGGGGGGCAGCGGTTCTGCCGGCCAGGGGGTAGTCGTCAGCGCCCGGTCGGCGACGACGAGGGCGCCGGGCCGGACCAGGGGCGCGAGCGCGGGGCCGAGCCAGGCGGCGAGGGCGGCGTCGCGCGCCGGGTCGGCGCTGCCGAAGTCGCCGTGGACGAGCGCGGCCGGCGCGCCGATGCGCGCGAAGGCAGTGGGCAGCGTCTCCTGGAACCGGCCGACCAGCATGTGACGCGCGTCGGGGATGCAGTCGGGATGGGCCGCGACCTCGCGGTCGAAGACGAAGATCTCGCGGTCGGGGAGGCGCTTGCGGAGATGGTCGTAGGTGCGCCCGTTGCCGAGTCCGAGCTCCAGCACCACGCCGTCCAGCCCCGCGATCCGCGCCGCCGCCATGTCGAGGCAGGCGCGCTGCGCCTCGACGCGGCGGATCATCAGCTCCAGGCGGCTCGGCATGGTTCGTCGCGTCCGTGCTTCGTCTCGCTCGTTCGCGGGCACCGCCGCCTTCATGCGCGGGGACGAACGCCGGGGAGTCGACACTCCCCGTTTCCCCGCCGCGCCGACCTCGCCGGCGCCTCGTCCCGGCGCGGGCTTGACAACGGGCGGCCAGGCGGTAGGGTTGCGGCACGGAGACGGTGGGCGACCGCGGGGCGCGCGGCGATGGCCAAAGCCAACAGCATTCTGATCAAGCTCGTCAGTTCGGCGGGCACCGGGTTCTACTACACGACGCGCAAGAACCCACGCACCCAGGCCGACAAGCTGTCGCTTCGGAAGTACGACCCCGTCGCGCGCAAGCACGTGGTCTTCAAGGAAGCGAAAATCAAATAAGACCCGCCGGGTACCCGATGCCGCCTGGGAAGAATCAGCGCCGCCGCGCCGTGCGGGCGGCGCTCCTCGCCAGCCTGCTGGCGCTGGCGACGCTCGCCGTTCCCGACGCGGGACGGGCCGACACCGCGCGCGGCTGGCGGGCCTATGCGTCGGGCGATTACGAGGCGGCGATCAGGGAATGGCGGCCTCTCGCCGAGGCGGGCGACCACGAAGCCGCCTACGGCGTGGGGATGGCGTGGCAGATCATGGGGCGGCCGGCGCGCGCGGTGCCGTGGTACGAGCAGGCGGCCCGCGCCGGCTCGGCCGACGCGCAGGTGTTGCTCGGCACGATATACGCGCGGGGCGCGGGCGTTCCCCGCGACCTCGTGCGCGCCTATGCGTGGCTTCGTCTGGCGGTCGTGCAGAAGCACCCCAACGCCGCGCTCTTGCTGGATGATGTGGCGGGGCTGATGACGCCCGAGCAGATCGAAGCCGGGCGGAGGATGAGCGCCGAGCCGTAGGCGCGGCGGCGTCAGCACTCCCCCTCGCGCCGCAACATGCGGACCGTCTCGCGGAAGGCGTCGACGGTGACCCGGAGGTCGCCTTCGGTGTTGGCGGCCGAGGTCATGCCGCCGGGCCAGCCGTGGATGTCCACGCCGTTGACCAGCATCGCGAGGCGTATCTTGTTGACGAGGTCCGGCGGGCGCTCCTTGAGCTCGGCGTAGCCGCAGTCGAGCGGGTCGAAGGCGGACGGCACGATCGGGCGGCCGCGCGGGTTCATGAAGAGGTGGAAGGACGAGAACGTGCCGTAGACCGCCCAGGGGACGTTCTCCGCCTCCAGCACGGCGTTCAACCCGGCCCGCAGCGCGGCGGCGAAGGCGGAGGCCCTCTCGCAGGCGTCCGAATCGCGTACGACGGCGAGGGCGGCGGCCCCGGCGGCGGCGGAGAGCGGGTTCGCGTTGAAGGTGCCGGGATGCTGGATTTTCTCGCGCCCGCGCTCCCTGGCCGCGGAGAAGTCAAGATCGTCGAGGATGGCCTTGCGCCCGGCCACGGCGCCGCCCGGCAGGCCGCCGGCGACGATCTTGGCATGGGTGCTCATGTCGGGGGTGACGCCGAAATGCGCCTGCGCGCCGCCGGGGGAAACGCGAAAGCCCGTGATCACCTCGTCGAAGATCAGCAGCGCCCCGTGCTCCCCGGTCAACTCCCGCAGGAAGCCGAGGAAATCGGGCGCATGCGGCACGAGGCCGAAAGAGCCGCCGGTCGGCTCCAGGATCACGGCGGCGATGTCGTCGTCGGCTTCGAAGGCGGCGCGCGCAGCCTCCCGGTCGCCGGGCTCCAGCAGCACCACGCGGGCCGCGAGCTCCGGCAGGACGCCGGCCGTCGGCGCGCCGTCGAAATGCGAGGTGTAGCCGGAGGTCATGTGGTCGTGCCAGCCGTGGAAATGGCCCTTGAACCGCGCGATGCCGCGCTTGCCGGTATGGGCGCGGGCCAGGCGCAGCGCCATGTGGGTCGCCTCCGTCCCGGAGGAGGTGAAGCGCACCCGCTCGGCGCAGGGGACCATCTCGCGCACGATCCGGGCCCAGCGGATCTCGCGCTCGTGGTTGGCGCCGGGATGGGTGCCCAGCGGCAGCGCCTCCCGGATCGCCGCGACGACGTCGGGGTGGCCGTGGCCCAGGAGAAGGGCGCCGTGGCCGCCCGTGTAATCGACGTATTCGTTGCCGTCCCGGTCCCATTTGCGCGAACCCTCGGCCCGCGCGACGTAGACGCCGTAAGGTTCGAGATAGCGCGCGTCGTGGACGATTCCGGAGGGAAGGAGCGCCTCCGCCTCCGCCGCCAGCGCCGCCGAGCCCGGCGTCTTCGCCCGGTACGCCTGGACGATGCCCGAGTTCGAGAGGGCCGGGTCGCCGTCCGGCGAGGGGGCGGTCCCCGGCGGCATGGCGCTCACGCCTCCGGCGGGTCGAGGTAGGGGGCGACCGCCGCGCGCACGGCCCTGGCGACGGCGACCGCGCCCGGCGTGTCCGAGTGGACGCAGATGGTCTCCACCCTGGTCGGCACGTCCTTGCCGTTGACCGAGCGGATCACGCCCTTCTCGACGGCGCGCATGACCTGTTCCACCGCCTGCTCGGGCGCGACCGATTCGTGCGCGCGGGTGATGATGCAGCGGCCTTCGTCGTCGTAGTCGAGGTCCGCGAAGATCTCCCAGACGACCGTGGTGTAGCGGGGCCAGACGGTTTCGTGCAGGGTGCCGGTCGTGCCGTACATCGGGATGCCGAACACTTGCGCCGCCTCGGCGCAGGCGGTCGCTACGTCTTCGTCGCTCCAGGCGGCGCCGTAGAGCGCGCCGTGCGGCTTCAGGTGGTTGAGCGCCATGCCCTCCATGTCGAGGAACGCCTTGAGCGCGCCCACCTGGTAGATCACGGCGTCGCGCAGCTCGTCGCGGTCCATCTTCATGTAGCGCCGCCCGAACCCGTCCCGGTCCGGGAAAGAGGGATGCGCCCCCACCTTCACGCCATGCTCCTTGGCGAGCCTGACGGTGGCGTGCATGACGCCCGGGTCGGAGGCGTGGAAGCCGCAGGCGACGTTCGCCGAGGTGATGCAGGGCATGATCGCCTCGTCGTCCCCGCATTTGTAGATGCTGTAGGCCTCGCCCATGTCGCAGTTGATGTCGATCCCCATCGTCTTTCCCATCCTTCCCCGGCCGCGAACCCGCCGATGGTAGCATCAAAGCGTCGCGGCGGCTTCCCGCAACATGTCGAGCGCGGCATCGACGGTGGCGAGGCGGATCTCCGCGCGGTCGCCCTCATAGACCGCGCGCCTCTGGAGCAGCGCGCCGTCGCGCCCGATGCAGGCATGGTACACGAGGCCGACCGGCTTGACCGGCGTGCCCCCGCCCGGGCCGGCGATGCCGGTCACGGCTACGGCGAGGTCGGCGCGGGAGCGGGAGAGCGCGCCGGCCGCCATCGCCCGCGCCACCTCCGCGCTCACGGCGCCGACGCGGGCGAGGAGGGCGGCCGGCACGCCGAGCGTCTCCTGCTTGGCCTCATTGGAATAGACCACGTAGCCGCGGTCGACGACCTCCGAGGCGCCGGCGATCTCGGTCAGGCAGGCGGCGATCAGGCCGCCGGTGCAGGACTCGGCCGCCGCGACGCGAAGCCCTGCTGCGCGGCAGGCCCGGAGCAGCCGCAAGGCGCGGTCGCGCGTGGCATCGGGGAAGATCACAGCCAGATCCAGACATGCCACAGGACGAGTGCCGCGAAGCCTCCCGCGACCGCGTCGTCGGCCATGACGCCGAACCCGCCCTTCAGGCGCCGGTCGAGCGGGCCGATCGGCCACGGCTTCGCCACGTCGAACAGACGGAACAGCGCGAAGCCGATCGCATAGAGGACGGGATCCGGGGGCACCGGCAGAAGCGCGACGCATTGGCCGGCCGCTTCGTCGATGACGATCGCGGGGGAATCGCGCACGCCGCTCCGCCGCTCGCAGGCGCCGGCCGCCCAGACGCCGATCGCGAACAGCGCCAGGGCGGCGCTCGCGAGACCGACCGCGCCCGCGGTGCTCGCGAGCAGCCAGGCGATGGGCAGCGTGGCCAGGGAGGCGGCGCTTCCCGGCGCCCATTTCACGAAGCCGACGCCGCAGCAGGTCGCGATCAGGGTGGCCGGATCGCGCAGGTCCAGGCGGGCGCTCCCCGCGTCAGCCACGATCGCCCGCGCCGGTCGGGAGGCGTATGGTCGCGACCGCCTGCGCCGCGATGCCTTCGCCGCGGCCGGTGAAGCCCAGGCCCTCGGTGGTCGTCGCCTTCAGGCCGATGCGGTCCGGCGTCAGCTCGAGCATCGCCGCGAGCCGTGCGGCCATGGCTTCGCGGTGCGGGCCGATCCTCGGCCGCTGGCAGATCAGCGTCAGATCGACATGACCGATCACGGCCTTCCGCTGCGCCAGCAGGTCCAGCGCATGGGCCACGAAGCGCGCGGAATCCGCGTCCCGCCACGCCTCGTCGGAGGGCGGGAAATGCGTGCCGATGTCGCCCGCCGCGACCGCACCCAACAGGGCATCGACCAGGGCGTGGAGCGCCACGTCGCCGTCGGAATGGCCGATCACGCCGCGCTCGTGCGGTACGGCGACGCCGCACAGCATGACGTGGTCGCCCGGGCCGAAGCGATGGACGTCGAAGCCCATGCCGACGCGGGTTTCCCAGGCGGCTCCCTGCGCCTCATGGGCGAGGACGCGGGAGGCGCAGGCGAGGTCGTCCTCGGTGGTGATCTTCAGATTGTCCTCGTCGCCGCCGGTGAGGACGATGCGCAGACCGGCGCGCGCGGCGACCGCCGCGTCGTCGCTCAGGCTCGCACCGCGCGCGGCGCGATGGGCCTCCAGGATCGCCCGGTAGCGGAACCCCTGGGGGGTCTGGGCGCGCCAGAGGCCCTCGCGCGGCACGGTCCCGGCGACCGCGCCGCCGCCGGGCGGGGTCCGCATCAGGCTGTCGCTCATCGCCAGGGCCGGGATCGCGCCGTCATGCGCGGCGAGCGCGCCGAGCACGCCGTCGATCACGGCGGCGGATACCAGGGGGCGCGCCCCGTCGTGAATCAGGACCATGGCCGGCGCCGTGTCGCACAGGCTTTCGAGGCCCAGTCGCACCGACTCCTGCCGCGACGCGCCGCCGCCGACCGGTGCCAGAAGCGTGCCCGCCGGAATATCGGCGTGCGCCCGCACGGCTTCGTCGTAAAGCGCCCTGTCGTCCGGGTCGATCACCACGCGCACCCGGTCGATCTCAGGATGTGCCGCGAAGCGCCGCACGCCGTGGGCGAGGACGGCGCGCCCCCGCAGCGGGCGGTACTGCTTGGGCGGATACCCGCCGACCCGGCGGCCGCGCCCGGCGGCGACGATCAAGGCGGTGGCCCCGGTCATCGCGTCTCGCCCCCCGCGCCGCGGCGAACGCCGCTCAAGCCCCGGCCCGAGCGGTGCCGGCGGCAGGACTCGAACCTGCGACCCCTTGATTACAAATCAAGTGCTCTACCGGTTGAGCTACGCCGGCCCGTCGGAGGGCGCGTGGCGAAGTCGTGCAGGAGGCGGCGTTTCAAGCGCGTGGGGCCTCCCCTGTCAAGCCGGCCGCGGGCGCCCCGCGCGCCGTGGCCTCGTAAAGGGCGATCGCGGCGGCGCCGGAGACGTTGAGGCTGGCTATCGCGCCCGGCATCGGGATGCGGGCCGTCAGGTCGCACCGCTCGCGGGTGAGGCGACGCATTCCCTCGCCCTCCGCGCCGAGCACGAGAGCGAGCGGCGCCCTCACGCTGGCGTCCGCCAGCGGGGCGGCGGCCTCCGGGTCGAGGCCGAGACACCAGAAGCCGAGCTCCTTCAAGACGACGAGCGTGCGCGCGATATTGACAACCCGCGCCAGCGGCACCGCCTCCAGCGCTCCCGAGGCGGCCTTGGCCAGGGCGCCCGCGCTCCGGGGGGAATGCCGTTCCTGCACGACGACCGCGCCTGCGGAGAAAGCGGCGGCCGAACGCAGGATGGCACCGACGTTCTGAGGGTCCGTGACCTGATCGAGGACGAGGACGACCTTTCCCTCCCGCGCCGCGTTGCGGCAGGCGGTGGTGAGGTCTACCGCTGGCAACGGCGCCGTTTCGAGCACGATTCCCTGATGGACTGCGCCGGCCGGCAGCAGGGCGGCGAGAGCTTGGCGGGAGACGACCAGCGGCGCCTCGAGCAGGGCGCGGGCCGCGAGCGGCAGGGCGCGGGCGTCGATCCGCTCCGCCAGGAGCGCGGCCCCCTCCGCCGTCGCGATCAGCCGATGGCAGCGGCGGCTCGGATTGCCCAGGGCGGCGGCCACCGCGTGGACGCCGTAAAGGCGCTCGCGTCGGGGTTGCGCCTGGCGGCGCTGCTCCTGGTGCGTCAGGCGCCGTCCGGTCGAGCGGTTGCGCGGACGGCGAGAGATGTTGCGCAGCACGGCGCGTCATGGTACGAAAAAGCGATCTCTTTGGCGAGACCGCCGCGACAGGCCACCGGCAGGTGCGGCCGCGGCCATGCCAGCCGATGGCAGCGGCGGCATCCGGCGCGCCATTGGGTATTGACAACCGATCGTGGACGTTCTACGGTGCACGCTTCCAGGTTCCGGGCACGCCCACCTCGGCGCGGAGGGGTGGCCGAGTGGTTAAAGGCAGCAGACTGTAAATCTGCCGACGTCAGTCTACGTAGGTTCGAATCCTACCCCCTCCACCAAACGCGCGCGCCGGCGGCACGCGGGGCGTAGAGTATGACATGCGAATCGAGCGGGTGCGCGGGTGTAGCTCAATGGTAGAGCCCCAGCCTTCCAAGCTGGTCACGTGGGTTCGATTCCCACCACCCGCTCCGGCGCTTCCGGCCCGAGGCTCGCGCGCTCCCTCCGAACCGCCGCGGCGGTTCGGCCGACCTTGAGGAAAGGCACAGATGGCGAAGGCGAGGTATGAGCGGCGTAAGCCGCACTGCAACGTAGGTACGATTGGTCATGTTGACCATGGTAAGACGACGCTGACGGCGGCGATCACGCGGGTTCTGGGTGAGTCGGGCGGTGCGGAGTTTGTGTCGTTTGAGGAGATTGACAAGGCGCCGGAGGAGCGCGAGCGTGGGATCACGATTGCGACGGCGCATGTGGAGTACGAGACGTCGTCGCGGCACTACGCGCATGTGGACTGTCCGGGCCATGCGGATTATGTGAAGAACATGATCACGGGTGCGGCGCAGATGGACGGCGCGATTCTGGTTGTGTCTGCGGCGGACGGTCCGATGCCGCAGACGCGTGAGCACATACTTCTGGCGCGTCAGGTAGGTGTGCCTGCGCTGGTTGTCTATATGAACAAGGTTGATCAGGTTGACGACGAAGAGCTTCTGGACTTGGTGGAGTTGGAGGTACGGGAGCTTCTGTCTGCCTACGAGTTTCCGGGTGACGACATACCAGTGATCCGTGGTTCTGCGTTGTCGGCTCTGGAGGGTGGTGATGCGTCGTCGGGGAGTGGATCGATCCGTGCGTTGATGGATTCTGTAGACAGCTACGTTCCGCAGCCTGATCGTCCGAAGGATCAGGCATTTTTGATGCCGATTGAGGATGTTTTTTCGATATCGGGCCGTGGTACGGTTGTGACGGGTCGTATTGAGCGTGGGGTTGTGAAGGTAGGGGATGAGGTATCGATAGTGGGTATGAAGGAGACATCGAAGACGGTGTGCACGGGTGTTGAGATGTTTCGTAAGTTGTTGGACCAGGGGGAGGCTGGCGACAACGTGGGAGTATTGTTGCGGGGTACGAAGCGGGAGGATGTTGAGCGTGGTCAGGTATTGTCTGATCCTGGCACGATCACGCCGCACACGCGATTTGAGGCGGAGACGTACATATTGACGAAGGAGGAGGGAGGTCGTCACACGCCGTTTTTCTCGAACTACCGTCCGCAGTTTTACTTTCGTACGACGGATGTGACGGGGACGATAGAGTTGCCGGAGGGTACGGAGATGGTGATGCCGGGGGACAACGTGAACATGAAGGTTGAGTTGATCGCGCCGATAGCGATGGACGAGGGACTTCGGTTTGCGATCCGCGAGGGCGGGCGCACGGTGGGCGCCGGCGTCGTCGCCAAAATCATGGAATAGGCCGCGACCGGCCGCCGGGCGCGACAAGAACGCACAGGAGTGTAGCTCAATTGGTGCACAGGAGTGTAGCTCAATTGGTAGAGCGCCGGTCTCCAAAACCGGAGGTTGGGGGTTCGAGACCCTCCACTCCTGCCAGTGCCGCGCGGAGGGAGCCGCGTTGACGATGGCGCGCACGCCGCCTCTGGAGTTTCTGCGTCAAGCGCGCCAGGAGATTGCCAAGGTCACGTGGCCCACGCGCAAGGAAACGACGATCAGCACGATCATGGTGATCATCATGGTGATCATCATGGCCCTGTTCTTCTTCCTGGTCGATCAGGTGCTGTCGATCGGGGTCAGGGCGGTTCTGGGGCTCGGCGGATGACGGACGCGCGGACGCAGGAGACACGGATGGCGGAGGCGCGGCCGGAGGTCGAGCCGGCGGCGGAGGCGAAGTGGTATATCGTCCATGTCTATTCCGGCTTCGAGAAGAAGGTGGCGCAGTCGATCCGGGAGCAGGCTAGGCAGCAGGGCCTGGAGCACCTGATCAACGACGTCATGGTGCCGTCGGAAGAGGTGGTCGAGATGCGCCGCGGCACTAAGATCAAGTCCGAGCGCAAGCTCTTCCCGGGCTACGTCCTCGCGCGGCTGAGCATGACCGATGAGACGTGGCACCTGGTCAAGAACACGCCGAAGGTGACGGGTTTTCTCGGCAGTGGCGGCAGGCCGGTGCCGATCCGCGACGAAGAAGCGGAACACGTGCTGCGGCAGGTCGAGGAGGGAGTCGAACGGCCCAAGCCCTCGATCATGTTCGAGATCGGCGAGACGGTGCGGGTCTGCGACGGTCCCTTCACCTCGTTCAGCGGGCTGGTGGAAGAGGTCGACGAGGAGCGCGCGCGCATCAAGGTGGCGGTGTCGATCTTCGGCCGGGCGACTCCCGTTGAATTGGAATACGCGCAGGTTGAAAAGGCCTGACCGGAAATCGAGGAAGCCATGGCCAAACGCGTGACGAACACGATCAAACTGCAGGTGCCCGCAGGACAGGCGAACCCCTCGCCCCCGATCGGTCCCGCGCTCGGTCAAGCGGGGCTCAACATCATGGAGTTCTGCAAGACCTTCAACGCCCAGACCCAGAGCCTCGAGCAGGGCACGCCGATCCCGACGGTGATCTCGGTTTACCACGACCGCACCTTCTCGTTCGAGACCAGGAGCCCGCCGGCGAGCTATTTCCTCAAGCAGGCCGCCGGCTTGCCCAAGGGCTCCGGGGAAGTGGGGCGCATCGATCCGGTGGGTTCGGTCACGCGCGGGCAGGTCCGGGAGATCGCGGAGAAGAAAATGGCTGATCTCAACGCCGACGATATCGATGCCGCCTGCCGCATGATCGAGGGTTCGGCGCGCTCGATCGGCATCCAGGTCGTGAGGTAGCGGCCATGGCGAAGACGGGCAGCAGGCTGAAGCGGGCGAGGGAGGGTCTCGACCGGACGCAGACCCATGCGCTCGGCGAAGCGGTCGGGATCGTGAAACGAGGGGCGACGGCGAAGTTTGACGAGACCGTCGAGATGGCCGTCAACCTTGGCGTCGACCCGCGCCACGCCGATCAGATGGTGCGCGGCGTCGTCGCGCTGCCCCACGGCACCGGGCGGGCCGTCCGGGTCGCGGTCTTCGCCAAAGGCGACAAGGCCGAGGCCGCCCGTGCCGCCGGTGCCGACGTGGTCGGTGCCGACGACCTCGCCAAGGACGTCCAGGAGGGAAAGATCGAATTCGACCGCTGCGTCGCCACCCCCGACATGATGCCGGTGGTCGGCAAGCTGGGGCGCATTCTCGGTCCGCGCGGTCTCATGCCGAACCCGAAGCTCGGCACGGTCACGCCCGACGTCACCCAAGCCGTCGCGGCGGCCAAGGGCGGCCAGATCGAATTCCGCGTCGAGAAGGCAGGCATCGTCCACGCCGGGATCGGCAAGGCGAGCTTCGCCGACGAGGCGCTGGTCGAGAATGCGCGGGCCTTGGTGGACGCGGTCAACAAGGCGAAACCGAGTGGCGCGAAGGGGACTTACATCAGGAAAGCCGCGCTCAGCTCCTCCCAGGGGCCGGGCGTAAAGCTCGACGTCAACGACTTGCTGGCAGAGCGGACGGCGTAGTGAACGAGGCCAAGCGCGGCCGGCCATGCCCATGACCGCCTGAAAGACCGGAAGAGCGATGGAACGACACGAGAAAGAGGGAATCGTCGCGGCTCTGCGCGGCATCTTCGAGAATACCAGTCTCGTGGTGGTCACGCGGTTCAGCCACCTCTCGGTGGCGGAAGCCACCGACCTGCGGCGCCGGATGCGAGGCGCCGGCGCGACCTTCCGGGTCACCAAGAACCGGCTGGCGAAACGGGCGGTCGAGGGGACTCCGTTCGCCGTCCTCGCGGAGCTCTTCGCCGGCTCCAGCGCCATCGCCTATTCGGACGATCCCGTGGCGGCGGCGCGCGTCGCGGTGGACTACGCCCGGAACAACGACAAGCTGATCGTCCTGGGCGGTGCCCTCGCGGGTGACCTGCTGGATCGCGACCGCGTCCATGCGCTCGCTGAGCTCCCTTCGCTCGACGCGCTTCGCGCTCGGCTGACGGGCCTGTTGAACAGGCCGGCGACCGGGGTCGCCGGCGTCCTGCAGGCTCCGGCGAGCCAGCTCGCGCGAATCCTCAAGGCGCGAGCGGATGAAGGGAATGCCGCCGGGAGCGGCGCACCGCCCGGCGGCGGGAACGACAACGCACAACGATAGCCCGACCCAAGGAGATCGACGACATGGCTGACTTGGCCAGGATTGCAGATGAACTTTCGACCTTGACGGTGATCGAGGCCGCCGAGCTGAGCAAGATGCTCGAAGAGAAATGGGGCGTCTCGGCGGCCGCCCCAGTCGCCGTCGCGGCGGTGCCCGGTGCCGCGGCCGCGGCCGAGGAGGCGGAGGAGCAGACCGAATTCACCGTCGTCCTCGCGTCCTTCGGCGAAAAGAAGATCAACGTGATCAAAGAGGTCCGGGCCGTCACGAGCCTCGGTCTCAAGGAAGCCAAGGAGCTGGTCGAAAGCGCGCCGAAGCCCATCAAGGAAGACGTGTCAAGGGAAGAGGCGGACAAGATCAAGGAGCAGCTTGAAGCGGCGGGCGCGACCGTCGAGATCAAGTAGCGACGATTGACCGTCTTGAGGCAGGGCGTGCCGGCCCGCCGCCGGGTCGGCCGCCGTTCGCGCGGGGCTCGCGCCCGCGCGGCGTAACGATCAGCTGCCGACCGGCCGCGTGCGTGCGGCCCCGGTCGAGATTTCGAGGGGAAGATGCCGCACTCTCTCCAGAGCCATCGCCGTCTCCGCCGCAGCTTCGGCCGTATGCCCAAGGTCGCCTCGATGCCCAATCTGATCGAGGTGCAGAGGCTGTCCTACGAGTCCTTCCTCCGGCAGGACGCGGATCTGGAGAGCCGCTCCGAATCGGGTCTTCAGCGAGTCTTCAACTCGGTCTTTCCGATCAGGGATTTTTCCGAATTGGCGTCCCTGGAGTTCGTCCGGTACGAGTTCGAGGCTCCGAAATACGATGTCGAAGAGTGTCAGCAGCGCGGCATCACCTACGCCGCGCCGCTCAAGGTCACACTCAAGCTCGTGGTCTGGGATGTGGACGAGGACACCGGGCTTCGCTCGGTGCGCAACATCAAGGAGCAGGACGTCTATATGGGCGACATGCCGTTGATGACCGGCCACGGCACCTTCGTGATCAATGGCACCGAACGGGTGGTCGTTTCCCAGATGCACCGTTCCCCCGGCGTGTTCTTCGATCACGACCGAGGGAAGACGCACAGTTCCGGCAAATACCTCTACGCCGCCCGCATCATCCCCTATCGCGGCTCCTGGCTCGACTTCGAGTTCGACGCCAAGGACTTGGTGTATGTGCGGATTGACCGGCGCCGGAAATTGCCGGTGACTGTGCTGCTGCGCGCGCTCTCCATGGATACGGAGGAAATCCTCGATCGCTTCTACGCCAGGGTGCTCCATCGCCGCACCGGGAAGGGGTGGAAGGTGCCGGTCGAGGCTGAAAGCCTGCGCGGGGTCAAGTTGCTGGACGATCTGGTCAACGCCGAGACCGGCCGGGTCCTGGTCGAGGCCGGCCGCCGGGTGACCGCGCGCGTGCTGAAGAAGATCAAGGATGCGGGCATGACCGAGAAGCTCGTCCCGCCCGACAAGCTGATCGGACAATACATCGCCGCCGACATGATCAATCCCGAAACCGGCGAAGTCCTGATCGAGGCGGGCGGCGAGATCGACGAGGCGACGCTCGACTCCCTGGACGAAATCGGGGTCGACGAGATCGCCGTCCTCGACATTGACCACATCAACGTGGGTCCTTACATCCGCAATACGATCGCCGCGATCGACCGGACCTCGAGCCGGGAAGACGCGCTGCTGGAGATCTACAAGGTGATGCGGCCGGGCGAACCCCCGACCGTGGAGACCGCCGAGAAGCTCTTCTACGAACTGTTCCTCGGCAAGACCCGGCTCAAGGAAGAGTCGGTCGATGCCTACGCCGCGCCCGAGGAGTCGGGCACGGCGACGGACCGACTCAAGCGCGCCGAGATCAACGACGTCTGGGTGCTGGATCGGGAAGAAGGCTGGCTCAGGATCGTCGTCCCCACCGCCGACCGGCCCGATGGCGTCGACGGGCCGGTGTGGGTGCGCGCTTCGATGTGCGCCCCTGTCATCTCCGACCGCTACGACCTTTCGGCCGTGGGCCGCGTCAAGCTGGACATGAGGCTCAATTTCGAGGGCGGTGACGAGCTTCGCGTTCTCTGCCGCAAGGACATCGTCGCCGTGGTCGCCGTCCTGGTCGCCTTGAAGGACGGGACCGGCGACATCGACGACATCGACCATCTCGGCAACCGCCGGGTGCGCTCGGTCGGCGAGCTGATGGAAAACCAGTATCGGATCGGCCTCCTGCGGATGGAGCGCGCCATCCGTGAGCGCATGAGCTCGGTGGAGATCGACACCGTGATGCCGCACGACTTGATCAACGCAAAGCCCGCGGCCGCGGCGGTGCGCGAGTTCTTCGGGTCTTCCCAGCTCTCGCAGTTCATGGACCAGACCAACCCGCTGTCGGAAATCACGCACAAGCGCCGTCTTTCGGCGCTGGGCCCCGGGGGGCTCACGCGCGAGCGCGCCGGCTTCGAGGTGCGTGACGTGCACCCGTCGCACTACGGCCGCATCTGTCCGGTCGAGACGCCGGAAGGCCCCAACATCGGGCTGATCAACAGTCTGGCGACCTACGCGCGGATCAACAAATACGGCTTCATCGAGAGCCCGTACCGCAAGGTCGTGGACGGCCGCCAGACGGACGAGGTCGTCTATCTCTCGGCGAGCGAGGAGGCCCGATACACCATCGCCCAGGCCAATGCCAGGACGGACGACGATGCTGCCTTTAGCGAGCCTTTGGTGAGCTGCCGACGGAAGGGCGAGTTCGTCATGTCCGCGCCGGCCCAGATCGACTACATGGACGTCTCGCCCAAACAGCTGGTCTCCGTGGCCGCCGCGCTGATCCCGTTCCTGGAGAACGACGACGCGAACCGGGCCTTGATGGGATCCAACATGCAGCGGCAGGCGGTGCCGCTCGTGCGCTCGGAGGCGCCGCTGGTCGGGACCGGCATGGAGGAGGTGGTCGCGCTGGATTCCGGTGCCACCATCATCGCGCGGCGCGCGGGCACCGTCGAGCAGGTCGATTCGACCCGCATCGTCGTGCGCGCGGCGGATGGCGAGGACGAGGATGCGGCCTCCGCTGGCGTCGACATATACACTCTGCGGAAGTTCCAGCGCTCCAACCAGAGCACGTGCATCAACCAGCAGCCGCTGGTGCGGGTTGGCGAGCGGGTGGAGCGGCTCGGCATCCTCGCCGACGGGCCCAGCACCGACCACGGTGAGGTCGCCCTGGGCCGCAACGTGCTCGTCGCCTTCATGCCCTGGAATGGCTGCAATTTCGAGGACTCGATCCTGATTTCGGAGCGTCTCGTCAGGGATGACGTCTTCACCTCCATTCATATCGAGGAATTCGAGGTGATGGCGCGCGACACCAAGCTCGGCCAGGAAGAGATCACGCGTGACATCCCCAATGTCGGCGAGGAAGGGCTCCGGAATCTCGATGAGGCCGGGATCGTTTACATCGGGGCGGAAGTCCAGCCCGGCGACATCCTGGTCGGCAAGATTACGCCGAAAGGCGAATCGCCCATGACGCCGGAGGAGAAGCTCCTGCGTGTGATCTTCGGGGAAAAGGCGTCCGACGTGCGCGACACGTCGTTGCGCGTGCCGCCCGGTGGCATGGGCACCGTGGTCGAGGTGCGGGTCTTCAACCGGCGCGGGGTCGACAAGGACGAGCGGGCGCTCGCGATTGAGCGCGAGGAGATCGAACGCTTGGCCAAAGACCGAGACGACGAGCGGGCGATCGTCGAACGCAATATCTACGACCGCACCCGGGCGCTGCTCGTGAACCGGATCGCGGCGCGCGGCCCCAAGGGCGTCGCCGCTAACGCCAAGATCACCGAGCAGTTGCTCGCGTCCCTCTCGAAGGGGCAGTGGTGGCAGCTCGTGCCGCGCAGCGAGCCGATCCTGACCCAGTTTGAGGCGCTCAAGCACGAGTACGACGAAAACGTCGAGAGGATCCAGAACCACTTCGAGAGCAAGGTAGAGAAGCTGCAACGCGGCGACGAATTGCCGCCGGGTGTGCTCAAGATGGTCAAGGTGTTCGTCGCCGTGAAGCGCAAGATGCAGCCCGGCGACAAGATGGCCGGCCGGCATGGCAACAAGGGCGTGGTCTCGAAAATCGTGCCCGTCGAGGACATGCCCCACCTGGAAGACGGAACCAGCGTCGACATCGCCCTGAACCCCTTAGGTGTGCCGTCGCGCATGAATGTCGGGCAGATCCTCGAGACCCATCTGGGGTGGGCGTCCCACGGGCTCGGCTGCAAGATCGGTGAGCTCCTCGAGAAGAAGGGGAAGGGTGCCGCGAACGGGGTGTTGCATGGCTTCCTCTCGAAGGTCTACGACGGCGACCGCGAGGTCGACGTTCCCGTCGCCAGGATGTCGGATCGGGAACTGGCCGCACTCGCGGAGAGCAGCACGAATGGTGTTCCGATGGCGAGCCCGGTGTTCGACGGCGCCCGCGAGGCGGACATCGTGCGGATGCTTGATCTCGCGGATCTCGATCCGACAGGCCAAGTGACGCTGATCGACGGGCAGACCGGCGAGCCCTTCGATCGCCCAGTCACGGTCGGCTACATCTACATGCTGAAGCTGCACCATCTGGTCGACGACAAGATCCATGCCCGCTCGACCGGGCCGTACAGCTTGGTCACGCAGCAGCCGCTCGGTGGCAAGGCGCAGTTCGGAGGCCAGCGGTTCGGCGAGATGGAGGTATGGGCGCTTCAGGCCTACGGCGCGTCCTACACCCTCCAGGAGATGCTGACGGTCAAGTCGGACGACGTCTCGGGCCGCGCCAAGGTTTACGAATCGATCGTGCGCGGCGACGAGAATTTCGAGGCGGGGATTCCCGAATCCTTCAACGTTCTCGTGAAGGAAATGCAGGCCCTCGGCCTTGATATCGATCTCAGGACAACGAGTTGAGCCACGTTCGGAGGATACCTCGATGGGCGAGTTGATCAATCTCTTCGGTCCGGTCAGTACCGCACAGCAGTTCAACCAGATCAAGATCTTGATTGCGAGTCCGGAGAAAATCCGCTCCTGGTCGTATGGCGAGATCAAGAAGCCGGAGACGATCAACTACAGGACGTTCAAGCCGGAGCGCGACGGGCTGTTCTGTGCGCGCATTTTCGGACCGATCAAGGACTACGAGTGCCTGTGTGGCAAGTACAAGCGCATGAAGTATCGCGGGATCGTCTGCGAGAAATGCGGCGTCGAGGTGATCCAGTCCAAAGTCCGGCGCGAGCGCATGGGGCATATCGAGCTGGCGTCGCCGATCGCCCATATCTGGTTCCTGAAATCCGTGCCGTCCCGCATCGGGCTGTTGTTCGACATGACGCTCAAGGAGATGGAGCGAATACTCTATTTCGAGAGCTACGTCGTCACGGAGCCGGGCCTGACGCCCCTCGAAGAAAATCAGCTCCTCACCGAGGAGCAGTTCCGTCAAGCTCAGGACGACTACGGTGCCGACTCCTTCTCCGCCGGAATCGGCGCGGAGGCGATTCGGGCTATGCTGCAGGCCCTCGACCTCGAGCGCGAGCGCGATACACTGCGCGATGAGCTGAAGGAGAGCAATTCCGAGGCGAAGCGCAAGAAGCTCGTGAAGAGGCTGAAGCTGATCGAATCCTTCATCCTCTCCGGCAACCGGCCGGAATGGATGATTCTCGAGGTCGTGCCGGTGATCCCGCCGGAGCTCCGTCCCCTGGTGCCGCTTGACGGCGGCCGCTTCGCCACCTCCGACCTCAACGATCTCTATCGCCGCGTGATCAACCGGAACAACCGCCTGAAGCGGCTGATCGAGCTCCGCGCGCCCGAGATCATCGTCCGCAACGAGAAACGCATGCTCCAGGAATCGGTGGATGCGTTGTTCGACAATGGCCGCCGCGGGCGGGTGATGACGGGCGCCAATAAACGGCCGCTGAAATCGCTGAGCGACATGCTGAAGGGCAAGCAGGGCCGCTTCCGGCAGAACCTGCTCGGCAAGCGCGTCGATTATTCAGGCCGGTCGGTGATCGTCGTCGGCCCGGAGCTCAAGCTGCACGAGTGCGGCTTGCCGAAGAAGATGGCGCTCGAGCTCTTCAAGCCGTTCATCTATTCAAAGCTCGAGCTCTATGCCATGGCGACGACGCTGAAGGCGGCCAAGCGCTTGGTCGAGAAGGAACGGCCGGAGGTGTGGGACATCCTCGAGGAGGTGATCCGCGAGCATCCCGTCCTGCTTAACCGGGCACCGACCCTGCACCGTCTCGGCATCCAGGCTTTTGAGCCGGTGTTGATCGAAGGCAAGGCGATCCAACTTCATCCGCTCGTCTGCGCCGCGTTCAACGCGGATTTCGACGGTGACCAGATGGCGGTCCACGTGCCTCTCTCGCCGGAGGCGCAGTTGGAGGCGCGGGTGTTGATGATGTCGACCAACAACATCTTGAGCCCGGCCAACGGCAAGCCGATCATCGTGCCGAGTCAGGATATCGTGCTCGGCATCTACTACCTGACCTATACCCGCGAGGGAGAGCGCGGCGAGGGCATGAAGTTCGCCGATCCGGCGGAGGTGCAGAGGGCGTTCGACGCGGGCGCGGTGTCGCTGCACGCGCTGATCGAATGTCGCTTGCCCGGTACCAACAGCGCCGGGCCCAAGCGGGTGGAGACGACTCCCGGGCGCCTGATCCTCTCCGAGGCGCTGCCGGAAAACGCCAACGTCCCGTTCGACTCGATCAACAAACTGCTCACCAAGCGCGAGCTCACCGCCGTTTTCGATGACGTCTATCGCCACTGCGGGCAGAAGGAGACGGTGATTTTCGCAGACCAGGTGATGAACCTCGGGTTTCGCTACGCTACGCTGGCAGGCATTTCCATCGGCAAGGACGACATGGTGGTGCCTCGCGAGAAGGCCAAGCGTGTTTCCTTCGCCAACAAGCAGGTCGAGCAGTATGAGCGCCAGTACACGGACGGCCTGATCACGCAGGGCGAGAAATACAACAAGGTGATCGACGCGTGGTCGCAGTGCACCGAAGATGTGGCTTCGGCCATGAGGGAGGGGATGGAGGAGCTCAACTCGATCCGCATCATGGCCAATTCCGGCGCTCGTGGTTCGGAGGCGCAGATGAAGCAGCTCGCCGGGATGCGCGGCCTGATGGCCAAGCCCTCGGGCGAGATCATCGAGACGCCGATCATCTCGAACTTCAAGGAAGGGCTCACCGTGCTCGAGTACTTCAACTCGACGCACGGCGCGCGCAAGGGCCTCTCCGACACGGCGCTCAAGACCGCGAATTCGGGCTATCTCACCCGCCGCCTCGTCGATGTGGCCCAGGACTGCATCATCGTCGAGGAGGATTGCGACACCGATCGCGGCCTCGTGGCCAAGGACGTGATCGAGGGCGACGAGACAGCCACCGCCCTGGGTGATCGCATCCTGGGGCGCGTCGCCGCCGAGCCGGTCCGGGATCCGGTGTCCGGGGAGACCATCGTCGAGGCCGGGGCCATGATCGACGAGCGATCCGCCGAGCGCATCGAGCGGGCCAACGTGGAATCGGTCAGGATCCGCTCCGTCCTTACCTGCCAGAGCGAGGACGGCGTGTGCAGCCTGTGCTACGGGCGCGATCTTGCGCGCGGCACCCTGGCCAATATCGGCGAGGCGGTCGGCGTCGTCGCAGCGCAGTCGATTGGCGAGCCGGGCACGCAGCTCACGATGCGCACGTTCCATATCGGCGGCGCCGCCCAGCAGGGCGCGGAGCAGTCGAGCATCGAGGCCGAGTACGACGCGACGGCCGCCATCGCGAACGAAAACGTGGTGAGGGACAGCACCGGCACGGCGGTGGTGATGGGCCGCAATCTCGAGGTCGTGCTACGCGACGGCCATGGGCGGGAGAGCGCGCCCCATCGCATTCCCTACGGCGCGAAACTCTATGTTGATCACGACAAGGCCATCAAACGGGGGCAGACCATTGCCTCCTGGGATCCGTTCACCCTGCCGTTGATCTCGGAACGCGCGGGCACCGTCCGCTTCGCCGACATGGTGGAGGGTCTCTCCTTCCGCGAGGCGGTGGACGAGCGGACGGGCGTCTCCAACAAGGTCGTGGTCGACTGGCGCCAGCAGCCGCGCGGTGGCGACCTGAAGCCGCGAGTGAGTTTGGTGGACGAGAACGGCGAGAACATCATGCTTCCCAACGGCCGTGAGGCGCATTACGACCTCTCAGTCGACGCGATCCTGAACGTCGAGGATGGCGAGAAGGTCCATGCCGGCGATGTGCTCGCCCGCATCCCGCGCGAATCGGCCAAGACGCGCGACATCACGGGCGGCCTTCCGCGGGTCGCCGAGCTGTTCGAGGCACGCAAGCCGAAGGACCACGCGATCATCACGGACATCGCTGGCCGCGTCGAGTTCGGCAAGGACTACAAGGCGAAACGCCGGATCGTGATCGTGCCCGCCGACGAGGACAAAGACGCCAAGCCGATGGAGTACTTCATTCCCAAGGGCAAGCATATAAGCGTCCAGGAAGGGGACATGGTGCGCAAGGGCGACTCCCTGATGGACGGCAACCCCGCGCCGCACGACATCCTGCGCGTGCGCGGCGTGGAAGAGCTCGCCAAGTATCTGATCGCCGAGATCCAGGATGTCTACCGGCTCCAGGGTGTGAAGATCGACGACAAGCACATTGAGGTGATCTGCCGCCAGATGATGCAAAAGGTCGAGATCACGGAGCCCGGCGACACGACCTTCCTGGTCGGCGAGCAGGTCGACCGCGTCGAATTCGACGAGGTCAACGGGCGCACGGAGGGCGACAGGGCGGACAGCGACCCGGTGTTGCAGGGGATCACGAAGGCGTCGCTTCAGACGCGTTCGTTCATCTCCGCCGCGTCCTTCCAGGAGACCACCCGCGTGCTCACCGAGGCGGCGGTTTCCGGGAAGGCTGACAGTCTGGTCGGCCTCAAGGAGAACGTGATCGTCGGGCGCCTGATCCCGGCGGGGACTGGCAGCGTCGTCAACAGTATCCAGAAGCGGGCGGTCGAGCGCGAGCAGCTCAGGCGGGCCGAGGCGCTGGAAGCAGAAACCGCGACGCTTGACGAAATCACGGACGACGCCATGACGCCGGAAGGGGAACACGCCCCGGCCCCGGCGGAATAACCTCCGCTACGCGCCGCTCGGTTTCGGTATTGGTAGGTGCGCGGGTCTCCTCTCCAGGGCCGCATGTTTTTCCTTTTCGCGCGGGTGCAGGCTTGGAGACCCGCGCACCTGTGAGGTGCCTCGTGTATCGTGTTGGGCCGATCCGGGGTGAGTCCCGTCCGCCACTCCTGAGGCGTCACGTCGGCGCGCTTTAGTGCTTGACGCGAGGGCGCGGGGGGGCTAACGTGCAGCCTTCCTCTCCGACGGGCTGAGCGGTGCCGCCTTGGGTGCCCGGCTCCATGCCTTGCGATCGAGAGTGATGCCGGGGGTTGGCGAAACCTGCCCCCGGGGAAGCGGGTGGCGTTTGCTTCCCCGCTTCTGTCTGGGCGGACCGCGCCGGCGGTCGAAACGGGAAGCGACGCGATGCCGACGATCAACCAGCTCATCCGCAAGCCGCGCACGCCGCCCGCGGCCCGGAACAAGGTGCCGGCGTTGCAGGCGTGCCCGCAGAAGCGCGGCGTGTGCACACGGGTCTATACGACGACGCCGAAGAAGCCGAATTCGGCCCTGCGTAAAGTCGCCCGGGTCCGGCTCACCAACGGCTTGGAGGTGGTGAGCTACATCCCCGGCGAGGGCCACAACCTCCAGGAGCACTCCGTCGTCATGATTCGAGGCGGCCGGGTGAAAGATCTGCCGGGTGTACGTTATCACGTCGTCCGCGGCTCGCTCGACACACAGGGCATTCAGGACCGCCGGCAACGGCGCTCGAAATACGGCGCCAAGCGTCCGAAGTAGCGAAAGAGTCGGAGCCGTCCCGTGTCCCGCCGTCGCGCCGCCGAGCGCCGAACCGTGAACCCCGACCCCCGCCATGGCGACGTGGTGCTGGCGAAGTTCATGAATTCCCTGATGCTCGACGGCAAGAAGTCGACGACTGAACGCATCGTCTACGGCGCCCTCGACCGTATTCGGGACAAGACCGGCAAGGATCCAGTGAGGGTGTTCCACGAGGCGCTCGACAACGTGAAGCCTGCGGTGGAGGTGCGCTCCCGCCGCGTCGGCGGCGCCACCTACCAAGTGCCGACCGAAGTGCGGACGGACCGGCGCCAGACTCTCGCGATCCGCTGGCTCATCGGCGCGAGCCGGGGGCGCTCCGAGACGACGATGGTGGACCGTCTCAGCAACGAACTCATGGATGCGGCGGCCAACCGCGGCGTCGCGGTCAAGAAGCGGGAAGACACCCACCGCATGGCCGAGGCTAACCGCGCCTTCTCGCATTACCGCTGGTAACGCGGGCGCTTTCGGAAGACGACCATGGCCCGGACGACGCCCCTCGAGCGTTACCGCAACATCGGCATCATGGCCCATATCGATGCCGGGAAGACGACCACGACCGAGCGGGTGCTCTATTACACCGGCAAGTCCTACAAAATGGGCGAGGTCCACGAGGGCAGCGCCACGATGGACTGGATGGAGCAGGAGCAGGAGCGCGGCATCACCATCACCTCCGCCGCCACCACCTGCTTCTGGCGCGGCCACCGGATCAACATCATCGATACGCCCGGCCACGTCGACTTTACCATCGAGGTCGAGCGTTCTCTGCGCGTGCTCGACGGCGCGGTCGCGGTGTTCGATGGCGTAGCCGGAGTCGAGCCGCAGTCGGAAACGGTTTGGCGCCAAGCCGACAAGTACGACGTCCCGCGCATCTGCTTCGTCAACAAGATGGACCGCGTGGGCGCCGACTTCTTCCGCTGCGTCGAGATGATCCGCGAACGGCTCGGCGCCAATCCGGTGGCGACTCAATTGCCCGTGGGGACGGAAGCCGACCATGTCGGCGTGGTCGACTTGATCGCGATGAAGGCCGTCATCTGGAAGTCGGAGACCCTGGGCGCGGAGTTCGAGAGCCACGACATGCCCGCCGACATGCGTGCGCGGGCCGAGGAGAGCCGGCAGGCGCTCGTCGAAGCGGCGGTCGAGATGGACGACGATGTCCTCGCGGCCTTCCTGGACGGTGAGGAGCCGGACGAAGAGACGATCAGGCGCTGCCTCAGGATCGGCACGCTTTCGGGTCGGATCGTTCCCGTGTTGGCCGGCGCCGCATTCAAGAACAAAGGCGTGCAACCCCTGCTGGACGCCGTGTGCGACTTCCTGCCCGCGCCAACCGACGTGCCGCCGGTGCACGGCGTTGTTCCCGGTAAGGGCGGCAAGGAGGTCGCTCGCGCCTGCAACGACGACGAGCCGCTCGCCGCGCTGGCGTTCAAGGTGATGACTGACCCTTTCGTCGGTTCGCTCACCTTCGTGCGCGTCTATTCAGGCGTGCTCGAAAGCGGCAAACAGGTGCTCAACGCTGGCAAGGGCCGCAAGCAGCGCGTGGGCCGGATGCTGCTCATGCACGCCAATGCCCGCGAGGATATCGACGAGGCGTGGGCCGGCGACATCCTGGCCATCGCCGGCCTCAAGGACACGACTACCGGCGAGACCTTGTGCGACCCGGCCCGTCCAGTCACGCTCGAGCGGATGGAGTTTCCGGAGCCGGTGATCGAGGTCGCGGTCGAGGCCAGGACCAAGGCGGACCAGGACAAGCTCTCCATCGCGCTGGCGCGCTTGGCCGAGGAGGACCCGTCGTTCCGCGTGTCGGCCGACCCGGAGAGCGGCCAGACTGTGATCCGCGGCATGGGCGAATTGCATCTCGACATTCTGGTCGACCGTATGCGCCGCGAGTTCAAGGTGGATGCCAATGTCGGCCGGCCGCAGGTGGCGTATCGGGAGACCCTGAGCCGGGAGGCGGAGGTCGACTACACACACAGGAAGCAGACCGGCGGTGCCGGCCAGTTCGCGCGGATCAAGATCATGCTGGAGCCGCTCGATCCGGGTGGCGGCTTCGTGTTCGAGAGCGAGGTGGTGGGCGGTGCCGTGCCCAGGGAGTACGTCCCCGCCGTCAAGAAAGGGATCGACGAGGCGTGCAAGGCGGGCATCGTCGCGGGCTTCCCGGTGATCGACTTCAAGGCGCGGCTGGTCGACGGGGCGGCTCACGACGTTGATTCCAGCTCGATGGCGTTCGAGATCGCCGCGCGTGCGGCCCTTCGTGAGGGGTTGCGAGGTGCGGTGCCTGTCCTGCTCGAGCCCGTCATGAAGGTCGAGGTCGTGACTCCGGAGGATTATCTCGGCGACGTCATCGGCGATCTCAACGCCCGGCGCGGCCAGGTCGGCGGTATGGAACCGCGCGGCAACGCCCGGGTCGTCCGAGCGATGGTCCCCCTTGCGACCATGTTCGGATACGTCAACACCTTGCGCTCGCTCACCCAGGGGCGGGCACAATTCACCATGGAATTCGATCACTACGACCAGGTGCCCGCGGCGGTGTCGGACGAAGTCCGCGCCCGCTACGCCTGATCGCGCGTTCACGAGAAGACAGCCCCGAGAGAGAGCACAGATGGCGAAGGCGAGGTATGAGCGGCGTAAGCCGCACTGCAACGTAGGTACGATTGGTCATGTTGACCATGGTAAGACGACGCTGACGGCGGCGATCACGCGGGTTCTGGGTGAGTCGGGCGGTGCGGAGTTTGTGTCGTTTGAGGAGATTGACAAGGCGCCGGAGGAGCGCGAGCGTGGGATCACGATTGCGACGGCGCATGTGGAGTACGAGACGTCGTCGCGGCACTACGCGCATGTGGACTGTCCGGGCCATGCGGATTATGTGAAGAACATGATCACGGGTGCGGCGCAGATGGACGGCGCGATTCTGGTTGTGTCTGCGGCGGACGGTCCGATGCCGCAGACGCGTGAGCACATACTTCTGGCGCGTCAGGTAGGTGTGCCTGCGCTGGTTGTCTATATGAACAAGGTTGATCAGGTTGACGACGAAGAGCTTCTGGACTTGGTGGAGTTGGAGGTACGGGAGCTTCTGTCTGCCTACGAGTTTCCGGGTGACGACATACCAGTGATCCGTGGTTCTGCGTTGTCGGCTCTGGAGGGTGGTGATGCGTCGTCGGGGAGTGGATCGATCCGTGCGTTGATGGATTCTGTAGACAGCTACGTTCCGCAGCCTGATCGTCCGAAGGATCAGGCATTTTTGATGCCGATTGAGGATGTTTTTTCGATATCGGGCCGTGGTACGGTTGTGACGGGTCGTATTGAGCGTGGGGTTGTGAAGGTAGGGGATGAGGTATCGATAGTGGGTATGAAGGAGACATCGAAGACGGTGTGCACGGGTGTTGAGATGTTTCGTAAGTTGTTGGACCAGGGGGAGGCTGGCGACAACGTGGGAGTATTGTTGCGGGGTACGAAGCGGGAGGATGTTGAGCGTGGTCAGGTATTGTCTGATCCTGGCACGATCACGCCGCACACGCGATTTGAGGCGGAGACGTACATATTGACGAAGGAGGAGGGAGGTCGTCACACGCCGTTTTTCTCGAACTACCGTCCGCAGTTTTACTTTCGTACGACGGATGTGACGGGGACGATAGAGTTGCCGGAGGGTACGGAGATGGTGATGCCGGGGGACAACGTGAACATGAAGGTTGAGTTGATCGCGCCGATAGCGATGGACGAGGGACTTCGGTTTGCGATCCGCGAGGGCGGGCGCACGGTGGGCGCCGGCGTCGTCGCCAAAATCATGGAATAGGGTAGGCGGCAGGCAGGACCGTTCGGACGATACGATGGCGATTGACAGCCAGAACATCAGGATCCGCCTGAAGGCGTTCGACCACCGTGTGCTCGACGCCTCCACGAGCGAGATCGTGAACACGGCCAAGCGCACGGGTGCCCAGATACGTGGCCCCATACCGCTGCCGACCAGGATCGAGAAATATACCGTGCTGCGCTCGCCTCACATCGACAAGAAATCGCGCGAACAGTTCGAGATCCGCATTCACAAGCGGCTCCTCGACATCGTCGACCCAACCCCGCAGACCGTCGATGCGCTCATGAAGCTCGACCTCTCCGCCGGGGTCGACGTCGAGATCAAGCTCTAGGAGGGCGCCATGGCTGGCCACGCGGAGCAGCGCAGACGCACGGGCTTGATCGCCATGAAGCTCGGCATGTCGCGAATCTTCGACGAGGCGGGCGAGCATGTGCCCGTCACGGTCCTCCACGTCGAGGATTGCCAAGTCGTCGCGCAGCGGACCGGCGCCCATGGCGGCTATACGGCGCTCCAGCTCGGAGCCGGGCGGGCCAAGGTCAAGAACATACCACGGCCTCTGCGCGGTCACTTCGCCAAGGCGAAGGTCGCACCCAAGCGCCATCTGGCGGAGTTCCGCGTCAGCGAGGACGCGCTCGTTGACGTCGGCGCGACCTTGGGTGCCGACCATTTCGCGGCCGGCCAGTTCGTCGACGCCGTCGGCACCTCGATCGGCAAGGGGTTCGCCGGCGGGATGAAGCGGCACAATTTCGCCGGCTTGCGCGCGAGCCACGGTGTCTCCGTCTCGCACCGCTCGCACGGCTCGACGGGGCAATGCCAGGACCCGGGCAAGGTCTTCAAGGGCAAGAAGATGGCGGGCCACCTCGGGGACGCGCGGGCGACCGTGCAGAATCTCCGGGTCATCGCGACGGACGCCGAACGCGGCCTGATCATGGTCAAGGGCGGCGTTCCCGGCCCAAAGGGCGGTCCAATCCTGCTCTCGGACGCGAAGAAACGCCGCTTGCCCGACGAGGTGCCGTTCCCGGCGGGGCTCCGGGCCCCGGTGGAGAACGAACTTGGCCCCACCAGTGCTGAGCCCGCGGAGGCCGCACCCACCGCCGATACGGCCGATATGGAAGAAAGCGCGCTCGCGTCGGCGGAGGCCGAGGCTGAGAGCGGTGCGGAGGAGACGCCGTGAAGGTCTCCGTCATTGACCTCGACGCCAAGCCGACCGGCGAGATCGATCTCGCCGAAGCTGTCTTCGGCGCACCCGTGCGGCCTGACCTGATGCAACGGACGGTGCGTTGGCAGCGCGCCAAGCGGCGCAGGGGCACCCACAAGACGAAGTCGGTGTCCGAGATCAGGGGCTCGACGCGGAAGCCCTTCAAGCAGAAGGGCACGGGCCGTGCCCGCGCCGGGACTCGCCGGGCGCCGCACCACCGCGGGGGTGTGGCAATCTTCGGTCCGGTCCCGCGCGATCACGCGCACAAGCTGCCCAAAAAGGTTCGTCGGCTGGCGTTGAAATCCGCCCTCTCCAGCAAGCAGGCCGAAGGCAAGCTCACCGTCGTCGAGTCCCTCGCTCTCGACTCGCACAAGACGCGGTCGCTCGCCGCGCGGCTCGACAAGCTGGGCTGGTCGTCGGCGCTGGTGATCGCCGGCGGCGATGTTGACGCCGGGTTCGCGCGGGCGGCGCGCAACCTGACGCAGGTCCAGGTGTTGCCGCAGCAGGGAGCCAACGTTTACGACATCCTGCGGCGTGACCGCCTCGTGTTGACTCGCGAGGCGGTGGAGAATTTGCAGGCGCGGTTGTCATGAGCGCCGATCCGAAGGAGCGCTGGTACGACCTGATCCGGGGGCCGGTGGTCACCGAGAAATCCACCCAGGGCGGCGAACGCAACCAAGTGACGTTCAGCGTGCGCACCGATGCGACCAAGCCGGAGATCAAGGAGGCCGTCGAGGGCCTGTTTGGAGTCACGGTGAGGAAGGTCAACACGATCGTGGTGAAGGGCAAGATGAAGCAACGGCAGGGCCGGACGGGCAGACGGTCCGACTGGAAGAAGGCGATGGTCTCGCTCGTCGAGGGCGATTCGATCGACGTGATGGGCGGGCTTTAGACGATGGCTCTCAAAACCTACAAGCCTTCCACGCCGGGGCGCCGCCAGCTCGTCCTCGTGGATCGCTGCGACCTGTGGAAGGGAAAACCCGTCAAGGCGCTGACGGAAGGGCTTGCGAAGAAGGGTGGACGCAACAACGCGGGCCGCATCACGATGCGCCACCGCGGCGGCGGCCATAAGAGGCGCTACCGCAAGGTCGATTTCAAGCGCCGCAAGTTCGACGTGCCGGCGACGGTGGAGCGGCTCGAATATGATCCGAACCGTTCGGCGTTCATCGCGTTGCTCCGCTACGAGGACGGCGAGTGCGCCTACATCCTGGCGCCGCAGCGGGTGGAGTCGGGCGACACCGTGATCGCCGGCGAACGCTGCGACATCAGGCCCGGCAACGCGATGCCGATGAACAACATCCCGGTCGGTACCATTATCCACAACGTCGAGATGAAGCCGGGGAAGGGCGGCCAGATCGCGCGCTCCGCCGGGAACTACGTGCAACTCGTCGGCAAGGACCAGGGCCTCGCCCTGCTGCGACTTCCCTCCGGCGAACAGCGGATGGTTCCCGCGGCCTGCATGGCTACCATCGGCGCCGTCTCGAATCCGGACAACCAGAACACCAACCAGGGCAAGGCCGGACGGATGCGCTGGAAGGGCCGGCGGCCGTCGGTCCGCGGAGTGGCCATGAACCCGGTCGATCATCCGCATGGCGGCGGCGAAGGGCGTTCCTCCGGCGGGCGGCATCCCGTCACCCCGTGGGGCGTGCCGACCAAGGGCAAGCGCACGCGGCGCAACAAGAGGACCGACCGCTTCATCCTCCGCCGCCGAGGCAAGAAGTAGGGACGGGGGGATCCGATGGCGCGTTCCGTGTGGAAAGGCCCGTTCGTCGACGGCTACCTGCTCAAGAAGGCTGAGGAGGCGCGGGCGAGTGGGCGCAAGGACATCATCCGCACTTGGTCGCGGCGCTCGACGATCCTGCCGCAATTTGTGGGCCTGACCTTCGGAGTCTACAACGGGCGGAAGTTTCTGCCCGTCCTGGTCAACGAGAACATGGTCGGCCACAAGTTCGGGGAGTTCTCGCCGACGCGAGTCTTCCACGGCCATGCCGGCGACAAGAGGGCGCGGCGGGGTTAGCATGGGCAAGACGCCGAAACCCCGACACCTCGCCGAAACCGAGGCCGAGGCCCGGATCCGGAACTTGCGAATCAGCCCGCGAAAACTCGGTCTGGTCCTGGCGCTGATTCGTGGGCGCCATGTGGACGAGGCCTTGACCACGCTCGCGCACTCACGCCGCCGCATCGCCGGCGACGTGCGCAAATGCCTCCAGTCGGCGATCGCCAACGCGGAAAACAACCACGAGCTCGACGTCGACCGCCTCGTCATCGCCGAGGCCACCGTCGGCAAGGGCCTCGTAATGAAGCGCTGGCGTCCCAGGGCGCGAGGGCGGGTCGGGCGCATCTACAAACGGTTCAGCCATCTCACCATCGTGGTGCGCGAAGGCGTGGAGGAGGCCTGATGGGTCAGAAGGTCAGTCCCGTCGGGCTGCGTCTCGGCATCAACCGTACCTGGGATTCGCGCTGGTACGCCGACGGCGAATACGCCGGCCTGCTGCACGAGGACCTGCAGATCCGGCGCTTCCTGTTCAACCGGCTGAGCCAAGCGGGGATCGGTCGCGTAGTGATTGAGCGGCCAGCCAAAAAGGCGCGCATCACGATCCACACCGCGCGGCCGGGCGTCGTCATCGGCAAGAAGGGCGCAGACATCGAACGTTTGCGCACCGAGATCACCGCGATGACGGGGAGCGACGTCCATCTGAACATCGTCGAGATCCGCAAGCCCGAGATTGAGGCCAAGCTGGTCGCCGAGAACATCGCTCAGCAGCTCGTTCGCAGGGTGGCGTTCCGCCGGGCGATGAAGCGGGCGGTGCAATCGGCTATCCGGCTCGGCGCCAAGGGTATCCGCATCAATTGCGGCGGTCGCCTGGGCGGCGCGGAAATCGCGCGAACGGAGTGGTATCGCGAGGGTCGGGTGCCTCTTCACACGCTTCGCGCCGATGTCGATTTCGGCCGGGCCACGGCGCGCACGGCTTATGGTACCTGTGGCGTGAAGGTGTGGGTGTTCAGGGGTGAGATCATGGCGCACGACCCCATGGCGCAGGACAAGCGCGCGATGGAGCAAGCGACGCCTCGCTAGGATCGGACAATGCAGCAGCCCAAATCGACCAAATACCGCAAGGCGCACAAGGGCCGCATCCACGGCAAGGCCAAGGGCGGTACGCGGCTCAATTTCGGCGCCTACGGCCTGAAGGCGATGGCGCCCGGCCGGATCACCGCGCGCGAGATCGAAGCTGGCCGGCGCGCCATGACCCGGCATATGAAGCGCGCCGGGCGAGTCTGGATACGCATCTTCCCGGACGTGCCGGTCTCGACCAAGCCCGCCGAGGTGCGCATGGGCAAGGGCAAGGGCTCCCCGGAATACTGGATCGCGCGGGTCAAGCCGGGGCGCATCATGTTCGAGGTGGACGGCGTCCCCCGCGCCGTCGCCGAGGAGGCCTTCCGCCGGGCCGCCGCAAAATTCAGGGTGCGGACCAAGCTGGTCGCGCGCCCCGCGGAAGGAGCGTCGCGATGACCGGTGAGGAGGCGCGCCTCAAGACGGATGACGAGCTGAGAGCGGCTCTACTCGCGCTCAAGAAGGAAGCCTTCAACCTGCGCTTTCAGAAGGCGTCGGGGCAGCTCGAGAACACCGCGCGGATGCGGGAGGTCAGGCGCGATGTCGCGCGGATCAAGACCGTCGCGTCCGAGCGCCAGCGGGCCGCGGCCCGGGAGAAGACGCGGAATGCGTGAGGGAGGGAAGCAATGCCGCGCCGTGTGATGCAGGGCGTCGTGGTCAGCGACAAGGCGGACAAGACCGTCGTCGTGCGGGTCGATCGCCGCGTCATGCATCCGCTCTATAAAAAGGTCGTTCGGCGTTCCAAGCGCTACGCCGCCCATGACGACGGAAACACGTTCAAGATCGGCGACGTCGTGCGGATTCGCGAGTGCCCTCCCATCTCCAAACGCAAGCGTTGGATCGTGCTCGCCGATTCCGATGCCGGGCAAGGCTGAGCCGGCGCGGTCCGGGGCGGGGGAGAGCGTGCCATGATCCAGATGCAGACCAATCTGGACGTCGCCGACAACTCCGGCGCGCGCTCGGTGCAATGCGTCAAGGTGCTCGGTGGTTCCAAACGCAAGACCGCGTCCATCGGTGATACCATCGTGGTTACCATCAAGGAGGCGATCCCGCGCGGCAAAGTGCGCAAGGGAGAGCTCCACCGCGCCGTCATCGTGCGTACCGCCAAGGAAATCCGGCGGCCGGACGGAAGCGCGATTCGCTTCGATCGCAACGCGGCCGTCCTGATTACCGCCCAGGGGGAGCCGATCGGAACCCGCATCTTCGGGCCGGTGACCCGTGAGCTCCGCGCCAAGCGCTACATGAAGATCATCTCGCTCGCGCCCGAGGTGCTGTGAGAGCCGCGGCCATGCCCAAACGGAAAATACGCAAGGACGACGAGGTCGTTGTTCTCACCGGCCGCGACAAGGGCAAACGCGGCACCGTCCTGCGCGTGATCACCAAGACCGACCACGTGCTCGTCGAGGGGATCAACGTCGCCAAGCGCCACGTTAAGCCGAGCCAAGCCGACCCGAGCGGGGGCATCGTCGAGCGGGAGGCGCCGATTCACATCTCGAACGTGGCGTTGATCGATCCGGAGTCCGACCGGCCGACCCGCGTCCGCTACAAGATTCTCGAGGACGGTCGCAAGGTGCGCGTCTCCGTCCGCTCCGGGGAGGCAATCGATGCCTGAGGCGAACGGCAGGAGCCGCCTGCGGGGCGCTTACGAAAACGAGATCAGGCCCGGGCTCGTGGAGCGCTTCGGCTACGCGAACCCGTTAGGGGCACCGAAGCTCGAAAAGATCGTGCTCAACATGGGAGTCGGCGAAGGCGCGGCCGACAACAAGAAGATCGAAGCCGCCGTCAAGGATATGACGTTGATCGCCGGTCAGAAGCCGGTTGTCACAAAGGCTCGCAAGTCGGTCGCGGCGTTCAAGGTGCGGACGGGTATGCTGGTCGGCTGCAAAGTGACCTTGCGGCGCGAGCGGATGTATGAGTTCTTCGACCGGCTGATCACGATCGCGCTGCCTCGGGTGCGGGATTTCCGGGGGCTTTCCGCGAGCGCCTTCGACGGGCGGGGGAACTACGCCCTCGGGCTCAAGGAGCAGATCGTTTTTCCCGAGATCGACTACAACAAGGTGGACGTCGTGCGCGGCATGGACATCATCATCTGCACGACGGCCAGGACCGATGACGAGGGCCGGGCGTTGCTCGCCGCCTTTCGTATGCCCTTCGTCGACCGGTGAGTGCGGGAGGCCGCGAGGACATGGCGAAAAAGAGCGCGATTGAGAAGAACAAGCGGCGGAAGCGGCTGGCCAGGCGCGACGCCGATAAGCGCGAGCGGCTGCGCGCCGTCGTGCGCGACCGTGCGCAGCCGCCCGAGGTCCGCTTCTCGGCACAGCTCAAGCTCGCGGGGCTGCCGCGCAACGGCGCCGCGGTGCGGGTTCGCAACCGCTGCGCGCTGACGGGTCGCCCGCGTGGCACCTATCGAAAATTCGGGCTTTCCCGCATCGCGCTGCGGGAGCTCGCGTCCGCCGGGCAGGTGCCCGGTATGGTGAAATCGAGCTGGTGAGGTCGCGGCCATGATGACCGACCCCCTCGCCGACATGCTGACCCGTATCCGTAACGGTCAGCGGGCGCGCAAGTCCGCCGTGACGGCGCCAGCTTCGAAGCTGCGCGCTGCGGTGCTCGACGTCCTCGAACGCGAGGGCTATATCCGCGGCTACGCGCGGGCGGAACCGGAGGCTGGAAAGCCGGTGTTCTCCGTCGAGTTGAAGTACCACGAAGGCCGTCCAGTGATTGCCGAATTGCAGCGAGTCTCCAAGCCCGGACGGCGGGTCTATTCCGGGATCGCCGACCTCCCCCGGGTCTATGGCGGCCTCGGGATTTCCATCCTGTCCACGCCACGCGGCGTGCTTTCGGACAACGAAGCCCGCCGTGAGAACGTCGGCGGCGAAGTGCTCTGCCGGGTCTTCTGAAATGTCGCGTGTCGGCAGGCTTCCGATCCCCGTCCCCGACGGCGTCGAGGTGACGATCGAAGGCGCCGCAGTGCGCGTCATCGGGAAGCGCGGCCGGCTCGACACGATGGTCGTGCCGGAAGTGACCGTCGTTCGGGAGGACGGCCGCATCTCCGTCACGCCGCGCGACGACGGCAAGCGGGCCCGCCAGATGTGGGGATTGACCAGGAGCCTCATCGACAACATGGTCGCCGGCGTGAGCGAGGGCTTCAGCAAGGCCTTGCAGATTGAAGGAGTCGGCTACCGGGCCGCGGTCGAGGGCCGAACCTTGAAACTCGATCTCGGCTACAGCCACCAGATCGCCTACCCCATCCCGGAGGGGATCGAGATCATCTGCGAACGCCCGACGGCGATCAGGGTCATCGGTGCCGACCGCCAAGCGGTCGGCCAAGTCGCCGCCGAGATTCGCGCCTTCCGTAAGCCGGAGCCGTACAAGGGTAAGGGCATCCGCTATGTCGGCGAATACGTCCGACGCAAGGAAGGCAAAAAGAAGTAAGCGCTCATGAGCAAGAGCAACGATTTCGACAAGCGGAAGCGCCGGGTGCGGTCGCGGATCCGTGCGGTTGCCGGCGCCCGGCCGCGGCTCACGGTCTTCCGTTCCAACCGCCATATCTATGCCCAGCTCATCGACGACCGGGCTGGCAGGACGCTGGTTGCGGCGTCCACCGTTGAGCGCGGCTTGCGCGGCGAGGGCGGGGCGGATCGCGCGGCCGCCGGCCGCGTCGGCACCCTGATCGCCGAGCGCGCCCTGGCGGCGGGGCTCGAGCGGGTGGTCTTCGACCGTGGCGGCTACCAATATCACGGGCGCGTGAGGGCGCTCGCCGAGGCGGCCCGCGAGGGCGGGCTTTCTTTCTGACGGGAAGGTTCGACTATGGCACGACCGGGCATGGATCGCGACCGCGGCGGGCGCATGAGGGAGCGCGACGAGCCCGAGCTCTCTGACAAGCTCGTCAGCATCAACCGTGTGGCCAAAGTGGTGAAAGGCGGGCGCCGCTTCGGCTTCTCGGCGCTTGTCGTCGTCGGCGACCAGAAGGGCCGCGTCGGCGGCGGCTCAGGCAAGGCGCGCGAAGTTCCGGAGGCGATCCGCAAGGCGACCGAGCAAGCGCGCCGCCGCATGGTCCGCGTTCCGTTACGCGAGGGCCGGACCTTGCATCACGACGTGAAGGGGCGTTTCGGGGCGGGGCGCGTCGTCGTCCGCGCTGCGCCGCCCGGCACCGGAATCATCGCAGGCGGACCGATGCGCGCGGTCTTCGAGATGCTGGGCGTGAAGGACGTGGTCGCCAAGTCGGTGGGGACGTCGAACCCGCAGAACATGGTCAAGGCGACGTTCGATGCGCTTGGGCGCTGCCACTCCCCCCGCGCCGTTGCCGCCAAGCGCAACCGGACGGTGAACGAGATCTTCGGGCGGAACGAAGCTCCGAAGGAACGGGAGTAAGCGATGCCGGAAAGCACGGCGCCAAGCTGGGTGCGGGTCACTCAGATCGCGAGTCCGATCGGCCGGCCGGCGAAGCAGCGGGCGACGCTGAGAGGCCTCGGGCTCGACAAGATGCATCGAAGTCGGGTCCTGGAGGACACGCCCTCGGTGCGCGGCATGATCGCCAAGGTGTCGCATCTGGTGCGCGCCGAGCCGGCAGAGCCGGGAGCGGAGCGATGAAGTTGAACGAACTGGCGGATCGCCAAGGTGCCCGCAAGAAGGCCCGCCGGTTGGGCCGCGGCATCGGCTCGGGGCGCGGGAAGACGGCCGGGCGCGGTCACAAGGGCCAGAAGTCCCGGGCCGGCGTGGCGATCAAGGGGTTCGAGGGCGGCCAGATGCCGCTCTACCGCCGCCTGCCCAAACGGGGCTTCAGGAACACCCGCTTTCGCAAGAACTTCGAGACGGTCAATCTCGGGCGTCTGCAAAGCGCCATCGACGCCGGCCGTATCGAGGTGGGCGCGCCGATCACCGAGGGCGTGCTGGCCGAGGCCGGGCTGGTGCGCGGGCGGGGGGACGGCGTGCGCCTCCTCGCCAAGGGCCGTATCGAGAGCGCGGTGACGATCGAGGTCGCCGGCGCCTCGCGGGCGGCGATCGCCGCGGTGGAGGCGGCCGGTGGATCGGTAGCAGTGCACGCTCAGGCGGGCGCGATGGCGGAAGGCGCCTGACGGCCGGCCCATGGCATCGGCCGCCGAGCAACTCGCCGCGAACCTGAACTTCGGCGCCTTCGCCAAGGCGAAGGAGCTTCAGAAGCGCCTGCTATTCACGTTGGGCGCTCTGATCGTCTATCGGCTCGGCACCTACATCCCGATCCCCGGCATCGACCCGGTCGTGTTGGACGAGGTGTTCCAGCAGCAGGCCGGCGGTATCCTCGGCATGTTCAACATGTTCGCGGGCGGCGCGCTCGGGCGCATGACGATCTTCGCCCTGAACATCATGCCGTACATCTCGGCCGCGATCATCATCCAGCTCATGACGACGGTCTCGCCGCATCTCGCCCAGCTCAAGAAGGAAGGCGAGGCCGGGCGCAAAAAGATCAATCAATACACGCGCTACGGCACCGTCTTCCTGGCGGCGCTCCAGGCCTTCGGCATCGCTTCCGGCCTCGAGGGCTACACCGGGCAGAGCGGCGATCTCGTCTTCGATCCGGGCGGCTTCTTCCGCCTGACGACGGTGGTGACGCTGACAGGGGGCACGATCTTCCTGATGTGGCTCGGCGAGCAGATCACCGCGCGCGGCGTCGGCAACGGCATTTCGCTGATCATCTTCGCCGGCATCGTCGCCGAGCTGCCGGGTGCGCTGGCCAGCACCCTGGAGCTCGGCCGCACCGGCGCGCTTTCGGCGATCGTGCTCATCGCGCTCTTCGTGATGGCCATCGTCGTCATCGCCTTCATCGTGTTCGTCGAGCGCGCGCAACGGCGGATCGTCGTGCAGTATCCGAAGCGCCAAGTTGGCCGGAGGATGTTCGGCGGCGAGAGCACCCATCTGCCGCTCAAGGTCAACACCGCCGGCGTGATCCCGCCGATCTTCGCGAGCTCGATCCTGCTGCTCCCGATCACCGCTCTCAGCATGAACGCGGGCAGCGGCCCCGAATGGTTGACGGCGACCGCCAGCTATCTCGGGCGCGGCCAGCCGGTTTACATGCTGCTCTACGCCGCAGCGATCCTGTTCTTCACGTTCTTCTACACCTCGGTGGTGTTCAACCCCGAGGACACGGCGGACAACCTGAAGAAGAACGGCGGCTTCATCCCCGGAGTCCGCCCGGGCAGGAACACCGCGGAGTATCTCGATTACGTGCTGACCAGACTCACCTTCTGGGGCGCGCTCTATCTCACTGCGGTCAGCCTCCTGCCGGAGCTCCTCATCTCCCAATACGCGGTGCCGTTCTATTTCGGGGGCACCAGCCTCCTGATCGTCGTCACCGTCACGATGGATACGGTGGGGCAGATACAGGCCCACCTTCTCGCTCATCAGTACGAAGGACTGATCAAGAAGGCGAAGCTCCGGGGGAGCCGGCGGTGAATCTGATCCTTCTCGGCCCTCCGGGCGCGGGAAAGGGCACCCAGGCACAGCGACTGGTCGAGCGGTTCGGCATCGTTCAGCTTTCCACGGGCGACATGCTGCGCGCGGCCGTGGCGGCCGGTACGGCGCTCGGCGAGCAGGCGCAGGCGATCATGGAAGCCGGCGACTTGGTACCGGACGATCTGATGGTAGACCTCATCGCCGAACGGATCGCCGCGCCCGACTGCGGAGGCGGTTTCATCCTGGACGGCTTCCCGCGCACGACAGGGCAGGCCGAGGCTCTCGACCGGATGCTTGAAGCGCGCGGGCGCGCGCTCGACAAGGTGATCGCCATCGAGGTGGACGAAGAGGCGCTCGTCGAGCGCGTCGCCGGGCGTTTCTCCTGCGGCGATTGCGGCGCCGGCTACCACGAGCGATTCGACCGGACGAAGAAGAAGGGCGTCTGCGACCGCTGCGGCGGCGCCCGCTTCATACGGCGGAAGGACGACAACCGCGAAACCATGACCGCCCGCCTCGCCGCTTACCGCGAACAGACCGCGCCGATCGTCCCCCATTACGAAGCCGCCGGCCGCCTCGCTCGGATCGACGGCACGAGCGGCATCGACGAAATAACGTCGGCCATCCTCGGCGTCCTGGAAGCCGAAGCGCTCACGTCCAACGGTTGAGCACTCCGGCGAGGACGCCCGTCCCCGGAGGTCCAATGAGGATGAAGTCTCGGTTCTCCGAAGCCGCAACGACAGCAGAAATCTGTGAGCTGTCCGCCGGTAACGGAGTGAGGAGATCTCGCGGCACACGGCGCCGATCAATCTCCTTCGGGGCGATAGGAGCGCTCGATTCGGACTCCCCATACGAGTCTTCATCTCCATCGATGATGTGTTTCACCAGACGGTTCTGTCGAAGCTGATCTTTCCGGTCGACGAGGTCCTTCCACATCAGATACTTTGCAAACGAGAACGTCGAGAGCGCCAGATCCTCGACCACCTCGAAACCGGGGGCGTCGCGCACCTTGTGACGCATGGTGGCGAAGATGCGCGGAAGATCGATGCCGCTCTTGTTGCGCGGTAATTTGCCCTCGAGCTCCGGGATCTGAAGATCGAAATCACGCTTCAAAAACTCGAGCAGGATGAGGTTGAATCGTGCTTCGTCCTCGTGATGCGCGATTTGAAAGGAAGAGCGGGCGGAACGGCGCTCGATCCTGACCGGGACCAGAACCAAGGGCGCGCGGTGGATATGCGTATCGTCTTTCGTCTTCTTCCAGCGCAGGAATCCCGCTGCGAGAAAGAGCGTGTTCGTGCCGCCCTCCCGGATGTCACTCCTTGCGTGGCGATAGAGCGAGAGGAGGCGGCTGTCCATCTCCTGGCCAGTGAGCGGCATGGCGAGCTGCTGACAATCGAAGGCCTTGCAGATCGCCGCTTCCTCTATCCGCTGCGCGTCTGCGGGAGAGACGGTGCGCTTGCCAACGGGATCTTCGTCGTTGAGCGAAAACCCACGAAACTTCTTTCCGTCGGCGAGCGCGCGAACGAGCGCGCCGACGTCGGGACAGCGTAGAGGCGGGTTCGGATGGATCCGACACCCCGTGGCTCGCGAGCGGGCGGATCCGTGTGAAACGCGAGCGCGCGATGTCGATTGCCATCACGAACTCTGGATCGTGGTTTTCCGAGAGACGGCGGCGGCCTTCGTCGACTGCTTGGTCGAAACCGATCGAGGGTCGATTGGTCAGGAGAGTCGTCTCGATCGGCACGAACTCCCGGGCCTGCACGGCCTTGCGGGCGGCGACTACATCGGGCTCTGTGCGTGGCAGAAATCCCATTTGCAGATCCAGACGCCGACCCAGGCATGGCCCTGGGAGAACAGGACGACAGGATTGAGACCGGCAGCCTCGAAGGCCGCGGCAAGAAAGAGGGTGAGATCAAGACAGGTGGCGAGGCCCTCCCCGGTCATTCGTCCAGGGCCCCGAACCCTTCTGGCCCTCCCGTTCGAACGAGGCGGGCGGCTCGGCGTAGGTGAGTCCCAAGCCGGTGGCAGCCGACCAGAGAGCGGCGGCAAGAAGGTATGCGCGCCCCGGATCCCCCGACTGGTAGCCGTCCATCGAACCGTCATGGCCCGCGGCCTCCAGAATCCGCGCCGCGTCCTTTACCACACCTGCGATGGCCGGATCATTTGGGGAGACGAAGCCGCAAGGAGCTGGGCCATGTCGTGCACACCGCCCCACTCGTCGCGCGCAAGGAGGTCGACCCTGCACTTCTCCACGATCGTCGGAAGATCCTTCGCCTCCATGTGGAACTCGAGCTCTCCGCCCTCCACTTCGTCGAGGCCTGCCAGACGTTCGATGTCGAGGGGTGTGGTCAGGTCGCGGACTGTGAACTCCGCTTCACTCCCGATCCGGTCAACGATCCAGATACTCTTTCGGATGATGGGCGGGGCGGCACGGAGTGTAATCCGCACGTCCGTAAGGGCCTCAGCAGTTGGATTGTCGACCGCGAGCCGTTCGATGATCGCAACATCGTTCTGAGCGGAAGCGAAGTTGACCCTCTGCAGAGTCCGGTAGCGGAGGGATACGGCGCCGGATTCCTCCTGTCCGCCGTGAGCTTCTGTGTCGTTGTTATCGTTTGGTAATTCCTTTTCCCAGCCCCCTTCTTCGGAGGCTTCCTGATCGATCGGCTCCCGAATGCGGCTCTTGAATCTTCAAAGGTTGAACGAAGCGACCTTCAACCCGACTCTGAAGAGCGGTATGGGCACTGCCGGTCGCGTTCCGTAAGGGCGCAAACTCCTCCTGGCATTGTCTGTCGGAGTCACCCGCCCATGCCGACGAACTCGCCGATCAGGTCCGGGTCGGAGAGTTGGGCCGGGGAGACCTCGTTGGTGAACTGGCCGCGCTGGATGATCAGCACGCGCTGGGAGAGCGCGGCGATGAAGTCCAGATTCTGCTCGACCAGCACGACGGTGAGTTTGCGGCGGGCCTGCAACGCCTTGAGGATGTCCACGATCTCGTCCACGATCGAGGGCTGGATGCCCTCCGTCGGCTCGTCCAGGAGAATCAGCCGCGGCCGCCCACAGAGGCAGCGGGCGAGCGCCAGGATCTGCTGCTCGCCGCCGGAGAGCACGCGGCCCGCGCGGTCGAGCAGGGGCTTGAGCCGGGGGAACTCCTCCAGAACCTCTTCGAGAACGGCGTTCTCGTCCACCTTCTGCACCGCGAAGCCCAGCCGCAGATTGTCGCGGACGCTCACATTGGGGAAGATCTCGCGTCCCTGGGGGACATAGCCGATCCCGCGCCGGCTGCGTCTGTGCGCGGGCTCCCGCGTGATCGCCTCGCCTTCGAAGGCGATCGACCCGGCGGAGGCCTTGACCAAGCCGATCAAGGTCTTGAGCAACGTGGTCTTGCCCATCCCGTTGTGGCCGAGGATGCCGACGAATTCGCCCTCCCGCACCGAGAGGTCGATGCCGTGCAGAATCGGGATTCTGCCGTAGCTCGCGCGGAGGCCTTCAACGTCCAGCATGGCTCACGCCGCGTGTTGTTTGCCGAGATAGATGTCGCGCACCTGTTGGTTCCTCTCCAGGTTCTCCATCGTGTCCTCGATCAGAATCGCGCCCTGGTGGAACACGGTGACGCGCTCCGCGATCGCCTTGATGAACTGCATGTCGTGCTCGACGACGATTAGCGAGGAGGTCCTGTTGATCTCGCGGATAAGGGCGGTGGTCTGGTGCACCTCTTCGTGGGTCATGCCGGCGGTCGGCTCGTCGAGCAGGATCAGTTCCGGCTCGCCGGTGAGTACGGCGCCGAGCTCTACCCGTTGCCGCTCGCCGTGGGCGAGCTGGCCCACGACGCGCCCGGAAAGATCGCCCAGGCCGAGGCGTTCGAGGATCTCGCCGACGATGCGGTCGGCCGCGCGCCGCCCGTGATGGCGCCGCGCCGCGATCCAGATGTTCTCGTGGACGCTCAAGCCGTCGAAGACGCTCGGAACCTGGGTCTTGATGCCGATGCCGCGGCGTGCGATCTGGTAGGTGTGCGAGCCGGTGATGTCCGTGTCCCGGAAGCGCACCCGCCCGGCGCTCGGCTTGTATTGGTGGGTCAGACATTTGAAGAATGTGCTCTTGCCCGCGCCGTTGGGGCCGATCAGGCAGCGCAGCTCGCCCTCGGCCATGGAGAAATCCACGTTGTCCACTGCGACCACGCCACCGAAGCGCATCGTGAGCGCGCGGGTCTCCAGGATCGGGGCCGCCTCCGTCATCGCATCGCCTCCCCCGGCGTTTCCCCACCGGTCAGGCGGCGCCCGGCGAACGGGAGCCAGCGCTCCGCCAGGTGCCGCGCCGTGGGCAGCAATCCCGCCGGCACCAGCAGCACGAACACCATGATGATGCCGCCGAAGATCAGGTAGGTGTTGGTGATCTGCTGCTGGCCGATCTCGAACTTCAGCATCAGGAGCCCGATACAGCCGATCATGGGGCCGACCAGGGTGCCGAGGCCGCCGATCAGCGTCCACATGATGATCTCGGCCGCGAAATTGAGGGCGAAGACGTCCGGGTTGACGAAGGAGTTGAAGTTGACTCCCAGGCAGCCGGCGAGGCCGGCCATGGCGCCGCCGATGGTGAAGGTCCGCAACTTGTGCAGGCGCACGTCGTAGCCCAGAAGCTCGGCGCGCAATTCGTTCTCCCGGATCGCGACCGCGACGCGCCCGAAATGCGATTTCAACAGGAGCTTCAACCCGAAATAGCAGAGGATCAGGCAGCCCATCGCCAGATGGAAGATGTCGTCCGGGAAGAGGAGGGCCTTTCCATCGCCCGGCCAGTTGATCGGCTGGATCGACGAAATGCCGTTGAATCCCATGAGCCGCTGCGCGCCGATGGCGTATTCCTCGCCGGCGGTCGAGCGCATGAAGTTGTAGAGGATGAGCGTCACCGCGAGCGTCACCACCGCGAGATAGACGTCGCTGAGCCGCCCATAGAACATGAAGTAGCCGAGCAGGGCGGCGAAGGCGGCCGGCACGACGATGGCCAGCAGGAACGGCGCCGTGCTCTCGCCGATGTTTCCCACCGCGATGGCGTAGGTATAGGCGCCGAGGCCGTAGAACGCCGACTGGCCGAAGCAGAGGATGCCGCCGTACCCCCAGATGAAGCCCATGGAGAGCGCCAGGATCGCCATGGCGACGAACAGCGTGACCTTGAACAGGGTGAACAGGTCGAAGATATGCGGGCCGGCGAACAGGAGGACGAGCATGGCCAGCCCGACCAGGGCGGTGCCACGGGCCTCCCAGCTCTTGAGGTGGAGCCCGAGCGGCGGCGTCACAGGGAGCGCCTGAAAATCTTGCCGGTGATGCCCTGCGGCAACAGCCGCAGCATCACGACGGCGACGATGAGCAGGCCGACGCCGCCCAGCACCGGGGTGAACTCGTAGCTCAGGAGCTGGCGCACGGTGCCGAACACGCCGGAGGCGACCAGTGTGCCGGTCACTGCGCCGGCGCCGCCGGTGATCACCGTGATGAAGGTTTGCGCGACGTAGGCGGCGCCCGCCGTCGGGATGACCTGGGAGATCGGCGCCAGCAGGCCGCCCGCGAGCCCGGTCAGCGCCGCGCCGACCGCGAAGGTCACCATGTAGACGCGTTGCGGGCTGATGCCGAGCGCCGACGCCTGGGTCGGGTTCTGCATGGTGCCGCGGGCGATCAGCCCGAGCCGGGTGCGGGTGAGCGCCAGGAAGATCGCGACGAACAGCAGGATCACGATGCCGATCAGCACCATGCGGTACTGGGCGATGTTGTAAATGCCGACGCTGAAGCTCCCCATCGGCGCCGAGACACCCTCGATGATGTTGCCGAAGATCGCGGTGACGATGCCGATCAGCAGCAGGCTCAGGCCCCAGGTGGCGATCAGCGTGTCGACCATCCGGCCGTAGAAGAAACGGATGAACGCCCGTTCGACGACGATGCCGACGAGGCCCACGAAGACGGGCGAAATCACCAGCATCGATATCCAGATGTTGATGCCGAGGCTCTTGGTGCAGACGACGGTCGTGTAAGCGCCCAGCATCATGAACTCGCCATGAGCGAAGTTGATCACCCGCATCATGCCGAAAATGATCGCCAGCCCGGCGCAGGCGAGCGCCAAGCTGGCGATTCCGTTCAATACCTCGATGATCAGAAGCGCAGCGGTATCCACGGCCCGCCCTTCGTCGCGTGCCGCGCCGCGCCCGCCCGCCTCGGCGTGCGTCTAGAGGATCGGCTCGAGATGGGCGTCCATGTCCGGCGTCTTGGTCAGGTCGCACCGGTCGATGACGTCGCTCGGGTACAGCTGCGAGAAGCTCTCGAAGATGTTCCAGCTCTGGTTCCGGCACTCGGCCATGTGCATGTCCTGGACGACGTGGTTGGTGACCGGGTCGACCACCATGCGGCCGGCGGGGCCGTCCCACGCGATGTCGCCGCTGCGGAGCGCCGCCATCACGGCCTCGCGCTCGTGACTGCCCGCCGCCTGGACGCCGAGTGACCAGAGCATGGTGCCGATGTAGCCGCCGATGCCGACCGAGTTGAGGTACTGGGCGTCGTCGCCGAACCGCTCCTGGTAGCGCTTCACGAATTCGAGGTTGGCCGGGAGCTGCAGCTCCTGGAAATAGGGCTGGGCGCTGACGATGCCGTTGCCCTCCTCGGCGCTGAGCTGGATGTGCTCGTTGCCGACCCCGAAGGTGACCGAGACGATGGGGATCTCGTCGAGCATCCCCGCCGCGTGCCACTGGCGGTAGAATCCGGTGTGTGCCGCGCCCACCAGGCAGGTCGAGAGCCAGTCCGGCTTCGCTTCCTGGATCTTCGCGATGGCCGGGCCGAACTCCGAGACGTCGAGGGGGAAGAAATCCTTGGTGACGACCTCGGCATTATGTTCGCGCGAGAAGAACTCGGTCCACTTGCCGATGATCTGCGGCGCGTTGTAGTCGGCGCCGATGTAGTAACAGCGCTTGCCGTGGGTCCTGAAGCCGTAGTCCGCCATCGGCTTCACCCACTGCACGGCGGTCACGCCGCTCACGAAATTGTTGATGTCGCAGACGCCGCCTTCATAGATCACGCTGTACCAGAGCAGCGTCTGGAAGCGCCTGAGGATCGGGCGGATGACCTCGCGCGAGGCGCTGGTGATTCCGCCGTGCACCAAGTCCACCCGTTCCTTGAGCGCCGCTTCCTGGGCGTATTGCGCATAGAGCTCCATGTTCGACTGTGGATCGTATTTGATCAGGCGGACCTTCTTGCCCAGCAGGCCGCCGGCCGCGTTGATCTCCTCGACCGCAAGCTCGCAGGTCTGCGTCATCGGCGTGCCGTAGATGTCGAGGCCGCCGGATTGGTCGAAGATGCTGGCGATGACGATCTCGTCGTCGTCGGCATAGGCCTTGGGCGACGCCGCGAGGCCGGCCGCGACCAGAGTGGCGGCGGTGCCGGCCGTGCCTTTGAGGAACTGTCTCCGCGTGCTGTGAACCATGGATTTCGGGCCTCCCTCGATGTTCTCCGACGACAGTTTATGCGGGCGCCGCCGACGGTCAACTCCATGTCCCCAGTCGGGCGGTGCGGGAGGCCCCGCGCACCATGTATGGGGATGCTTCAGCGCTCCCCGATCTCCTCCAGCAGCCGTATGTGGGCGGTGCTGAAGCCGTTCAAGGAGCCTTCCAGCCGGAACGGCTCACCGCCCGCCGCCGGCTCCGCCTCCACGTGCAGCACCATTCCTGCCCGGAAGCTCCAGACCGTGTCCGGAGTGAGGGCGCCGCGTGCGATACAACCCTCGGGCAGGCAGGTCTGGAAGGCCAGCGTCTCGCCTTCGTGGTCATCGGCGCGCAGGCGCAGTCCGGGCTCGAACAGCAGGCCGAAGGGTGTGACCGCGACGGCCTCCATGCCCCTGTTTGCCGGCACCAGGGTGACCGTCAACAACTGCCGCGTCTGCCCGGTTTCGTCGTCCCTCCAGAGGAAACGCTGCTCCATCGTGCATTGCCGGGGGCTCTCGGCGCCCGCCGCGTCCACGGAGGCCACCCCGGCCGCGCAACGCACCGTCCAGTCGCCGTAGGTTGCGGAGAAGGCGCTCGGCACCTGCTCTTGCGCCAGGAGCGGGCCGCACCACCCCGCGGCGGCCAGCACGGCCGCGGCCAGCCCCGCCCTGGCCAGCCGCGCGGTCGCGGAGACCGGATTCGCGACCATGAACGCCGGTGGCCTCCGTCCCGGGCGGGCGCGTCGCGCGCCGCTCAAAACCGCACCGTCAGGTTCAGCCTGCCGCCATATTCGTGGCTGTCCCCGCCGCCGCTCGTTGCGTAGTTCACCTTGCCCGAGAGCGTGTAACGGCCGCTTTCCGAATCGTGCACGCCGCCCAGGCCGAGATGGAGCCACGTCGCCCGCTCCGACGCCGGCAGGGCCTTTCTCGTCACCGTCACCTGGCGGGCCTCCTCGAACTCCCGTTCCACGTCCACCGTGCCCGAAAGGCGCGCGCCCCCCAGTGCCTGCGTCTCCACGTGTACGCCCACGCGCCCCCGCATGCTCCGGCCCTTGTCCAGGGAAATCGACTGCTCCACCAGATCCTCGAAGTCGGACACGGAGACCGAGGAATGGACCAGCCGCGCGCGCGGGGTCACCATGACCTCGCCCATGCCGGGCAGTCCCATGGCCATCCGGCGTCCGGTTTCCACGCCCAGTGCGTAGCCATGCCCCGATACGTCGCCGTCCAGCCGGCCGCGGAGGGACGAATCGAGAGCCGCCTCGTACAACGTCGTCTCCGCCTGCCCGTCCACGTAGAGGTCCTTCCCGTGCCAGGCGCCGTAGAGCCCCACGCCGAAGCCCTGCACCTTGATTTCGCCACCCTGCGAGATATCGCCGCCCTGCGACACCTTCGCCGAGCCGCCGCGCTGATGCAGGGAGAAGCCCCAGCGCGACCCGGCTTCGTCCACCGGGAATTCCATCCCCGCCCGCATACCGTACCGCCGCATGTCGTACTCCGCGCCAGTCTCCGAGCGTTCGGCCTTCCAGCTGCCACGGGCGCTCTCGATCTGGCCCCAGGCTCCCTTCGAATCCCGCGCCGCCATATCCCGCTCCCCGGCCGTCGGCAGGCCGTTCAGGCCCAGCAGGACGGACGGCAGGGCCTCATAGACTCGCGCCCGGGGCGCAAAAACGCGGCGCGGGTTTCCGTTCTCGTCCACACCCACGTCGTAGGGCCCGCGCGTGAGCGCCTCCGTCGTGCCCAGGCGCCCCAGCTGCGACGGAGCCGATCCGTCGGCCGGTTGGAGAGACACGATCCTTTCAGCCGCATCGATCTCGCCTCCCACCCGGTCCACGGCTTCGCCCGACAGCTCCTCGGGGCTTTCCTGGATCAGGAGGTCGACACTGCGTCCGGGGGCCGATATCGCGATACCGTCTATGCCCCTGATCCGTCCTTTCCGGCCGACCGTGATCGCGCCGCCCTGATCGGCGCGCACGCGGCCGACCGCGCCGGCCACCGTCAACGCGCTTTTTTCCGGATCCCCCCGCCCGAGCTCCGTCGCCACATGCACGGTGCCCGTGACGTCGCCGCCTTCCGCCACCGTGATCCGGTGCTGCGTCCCGGTTCCCGGGGCGAGGACGTCGCCCATGATCGCGCCGGCCAGAGTCGCGGTCAGGTCGCCGGCCCCGCGGATGAGGATGTTTCCGGTCACCGTGCTGCCGGCCTGGGAGGTGAAGGTCAGGTCGCCGGCGTCGCTGAGGACCGCCTCACGGACCGTCTCGATCCCGGTGATCTCGCCGGTCGCGCCGACCGTCACGACGCCGCCGTTCTCCAGCCACACGCGCCCGGCCGCGCCGTCCACCGCCACCGTGCTGGCGGCGAGCCGGACGGTCCCGCCGACCGTCCCGCCTTGCCTCACGGTCACCGTGTGGTCGCCCGAGCCGAGGCCGAGAACGTCGCCGGTGACCGTTCCCGAAATCGTCGCCATCAGGTCGCCGGCCCCGCGGCTGTGGACGTTTCCGGTCACCGCGCCGCCGGCCCGGGAGATGAAGGTCAGGTCGCCATCGCCCTCGTTGAGGACATCACCCGTGATCGCGCCGGCCACGTCCGCCGTCAGGGCGCCGTCGCCGCGCCCGCGGATGTTTCCCGTCACCGTGCTTCCGGCTCGCGAGGTGAAGGTCAGAGCGCCGCCGCCCTCCTTGAGGACGTCGCCCGTCACGGCGCCCGCCACCGTCACGTCGGCGTCGTGGTCTCCGTTGGAGAAGATGCCGACCGACGCGCCGCCGCTCACCGAGCCGGTCGCGCCGACGTTCACCACACCGCCGGTGGGCAGGAGTATCCCCGCGCCGGAGACGCCCCTGACCGTTCCGTCCACGTTGACCGTCCTGGTCGGGATGTTGCCGTCCGCGTCCGCGTCGGCGATCAGCTGGATGCCGCCCAGCCCGCCCGTGACGCTGGCGCCCCGGCCCACGGTCACCGTCACGGCGCCCTCGCGGTCGTCCGCGCCGTGACGCGCCAGCACGCCGACGCTGCTGGAGTCCACGGCCGTGACCGAGCCGCCGCTCACGGAGACGGAGACGGTTCCCGCGGCGCCGGTGTGCTCGGCGTAGAGGCCGTGGGCCTCGATGCCTTTGGTCGTGACGGCGCCGGCCGTCATCCTGATGTCGATGTCGCCGACGCCGGTGCCCTCCTTGTAGTTGTTGCAGTTGCCTTCGTCGTCGGTGCCGGTGCAGGTCCTCTGGATCAGGCCGTAGACGCCGTGGGCGCCTTGGCCGCCAGCGCCCAGCTCGGTGCTATCGCCCTCCGTGGTGACGACGCCCGCCACCTCGACGGTCAGGTCCCCGTCGCCGGCGAGGTCGGCCCGGACGCCCTGGGCGGCGAAGCCCTCGGCCTTGACTGTGCCGCCGCTGGCGATAGTGACTTTGACATCGCCGCTGCCGGCATGGCTGCCATAGACGCCGTGGGCTCCGGCGCCCTTCGTGGCGACGGAGCCGCCCTCCACGGTCACGGAGACGGCGCCCGCGGAGCCGGCGTGATCGGCGAAGACGCCGTGGGCCTGGTGGCCTTCGGTGGCGGCGGCGACGCCGGTCAGACGGACGGTGATGGCGCCGGTGTTCTCGTGCCGGGCGTGGACGGCGTGGGCGCCGCCACCGCCCTTGGTGTCGATGGAGCCGCCGGTGACGGCGATGTCGATGTCGCCGACGCCGGTGCCGGCGACCAGGTTTTCGGCCTCCCTGCAACCCTCGGCGGTGTCGGCGGTGCAGGTCTGCTGGATCAGGCCGTAGACGCCGCTGGCGTGGGCGCCGGCGGTGTCGATGTCGGCGTCGGTGACGGCGATGGCGACGTTGCCGGTGCCGACGTCGTCGGGGTCGACGGCGCCGTCGGCCTCGTCGGCGCCGCTGTCGCCGCGATGGCGCGCCCAGATCCCGTGGGAGTCCTCGCCCTGGGTGTCGATGGCGCCGCCGGTGACGACGATGGAGACGCCGCCTCCGCCCGGCGTGGTGCCTCCGCCGACCTGACAGCCGCTGCCGGGGGCGCCGCACACGATGGTCCTGCCGGTATGGGTGGCGTAGATGCCCTGGGCGTCCGCGCCCGGGGTTTGGATGTCGTCCGCGCTCCCGGTTCGGATGTTGGTGTCGGTGACGCGGATGCGGATGTCGCCGTGGCCCTCGTGGCTGGCGTAGATGCCCCGGGCGTCGAAGCCGGTGGGGAGGTTGTCCTCGCTTCTGGCCGCTACCCTGTTCTCGTAACAGGCGCGGCGCCCCTCCGCCGTGGATATGCCCTGGCAGGCGGTGACGTCCTCAGGCTGGATCGCGCCCTGCGACACGAAGTAACGGCCGTTCCAGATGGCGATGTTCCCGCCGCTGATGAACCGGGGGGAATCCGGGTCGTCGGGGTCGTAATCCGGGTTGAGGCGGGGGAGATAGGCGGCGGTATAGGGGCGCAGGTCAACGGCCTCCAGCCGATTCCCGGCGTCATCCACAGGATGGCGATGCACCAGAACGTTGATGAACCTGGAGGACCTCGGGTCGTCGGGGTCGTAATCCGGGTTGGGGACGGAGGGTCTGCTGGGGTCGAAGACGTAGGTGCTCGGATCCTGCGGGGAGGCGACTTCCAGCGGGGCCCTCGGATCCTGCGGGGAGACGAGCGCCTCCAGGGGCAGGGTGCCCCCGGTGGCGAGGGTGTAGCCCTCCACGGTGACGGCGATATGGCCTCGCGCGGCGGCGCGGGTGTATTCGGCCCGGATCGCGTCGGCATAGTCGCCGCTGGTCGCGACCAGCGGGCGGACGCGCTGGTCGCGCTCGCGGTCGGTCTCGATCAGGTTGACGATCACCGCGCCACGGGCGCGGATGCTGCGGCACTCAGGACAGTTTTCGCCACCTCTTTGGAAGAAACCTTCGGCTTCGTTCCAGACATAGCCGCTGACCACTTCATCGCTGCCGTCCTCTCCACTTCTGACGAGGATGTAGGAGCCTTGCTGCCAGGCGTAGACGCCGTGGGAGTAGTCGCCGGTGGTGCGCACCGAGACGTTGCGGACGTCGATGCCGGTCCGGCCCGCGCCGGTGTGGCGGGCGTGGATGCCGTAGGAGTCCTCGCCGGTGATGTAATCCTCGGCGTTGCCCGTGGTGAAGATGCCCTGGCCGTAATCGGCCGGCGAGTGGTGTTGGAAGTCGCCGGCGCTGCCGGGTTGCCCGGAGACGGAATGGACGTAGACGCCGAGATCGCCGACGCCCTCGTGGAAGGCTTCGATGCCGGGGACGAAATCGTCCACGACGACGATCTGGGGATTGTGGACGAGGAAGCCGCGGTTCCGGCGGTCGGCGCGGCCATAGCGGCAGTACATTGAAACGTGGGGGCTTTCCGCGATGGCCCCTTGGCGGAGGAGGCCCGAGAGCTCACGAACCCGTTCTTCGGTGGTGCCGAGGGGGAGGACGGAGAAGGCGTTGTCGCACACCCGGGACTGCGCCGCCGCCTCCCCGGCGCCGAGAGCGAAGGTGACGGCCAGGGCGGCGGCGAGCGCGCCGAGCGACAGCCGCCCGCCGCTCATCGTGGTTCGGCGTCGCGCGCGCGCGTTCCGGGACTCGGTTCGATCCGCACCGGTGTCTTTCCGTTCCATGGTCTGCATCACTTGCTTCCGTCGTCCGTGGTTCATGGGGCGAGTTGGGAGCGATTCGCATCCGAGGCGCGTAAATAGCCTTGAATTCCCTCCTACGCAAGCGGGTAGTGCCGGGCTCCCGTTCCTGCTTGTCTGCGAAAACCCGCCGGGTTCGTTCGATCCTCCGAAGCCGTCGGGGCAAGACGGCCGAACTATGCATACCCCCCCCCCCCCCGCAAGGGGGTCGGAACGGCGGCGGGTCGTTCCTCCGCCAGCCGGCGCATGGAGCTGGCGGACCCCCGGTGCCCAGGTCGTGACCGACGGGCGCGGCGAAAAATGGGGCGATGAATCGCGCACCCGGAACCACGACCGGCGTTGCCGCCGGATCGGTCGTTGGAGCAGCCGGTTCTGTGGCCCCGCGCCCGGGGAGGTTTTCCTTGTCCGCCTCCGCCGCGCCGGCATAGACTGCACGCTTGCCCGCCGCGAAAAGCGAGGAAGCGTAGGCATGGAGGCCGCGTTCGACACACTGGCTTATGCCGAACGCCTCAAGGCGGCCGGGATCGACGGCGCGCACGCCAACGCCCACGCCGAAGCCTTGCGCGCCGCCCTCGGCGAAGGCGTCGCCACCAGGGCGGACGTGCGCGAGATCAGGGCCGACATCGCCCGCCTCGGAGGCCGGATCGACGGCATCGAAGGCCGGATCGACGGCCTTGAGGGCCGGATCGACGGCATCGAAGGGAAGATGGCGACGAAAACCGACCTCGCGCATGTCGAAGGTCGGATCGAAGAGAAGATGGCGACGAAAACCGACCTTGTGCGCCTCGAAACGCTCATCGAGCGTTCGGCGAACCGCACGCTGCTCGCCACCACGGGCCTGATGGTCGCCATCGGCGGCCTCATCGTCGCCGCGCTCAAGTTCCTGTAGCCTCCGCCGCGGCGGGTTTTTCCGTCCGGCGCGCGCGGTTTCCATGGATGAGCAGGATGCGAACTGCCGGCGAGGGGCTGTCTACGCCCCCGCCAAGGGGGGTATGGAAAGGAAAAACGCGGGTCTGGAGGCTCGCGCACCGGGGGTGTAGACTCCCGTCCACCGTGGGGCCCGGCTCGAGAGGAACGGACATGACCCCGGAAATCATCAGCATCATCGCGGTGGGCGTCGCGCTGGCCGGCGTCGTCCTGATCTCGGTCCGCGAGAACACCCGCGTTTTGCGCGCGGAGATGAAGGATATACGCGCCGAGATAAAAGACGTGCGTGGCGAGATGAAGGACGTGCGTGGAGAGATGAAGGACATGCGCGTCGAGATGGCGGAGTTGCGGGAGCGGTTGGCGCGGATCGAGGGGATGTTCGAGGGGTTTCTGCGGCGGGACGTGGAGCCTGCGCCGGCGGCGGCCGAGTAAGAGGAAGGGGGCTCTTTCAGGCGCTTCAGGCGCGCGGGTCCCCAGGCCCGCCCGCTTTTTCTCTCCGCGCGGAGCGCGAACCGGGGCGCCGCCCCGATCCTTCGGGATCGGCTCTTGACATCGCCCGGCGCGGCGTTGTCCCTTCCCGCCGTGGTTGTGCGATTCCCCCGGCTTCGGACGGTCCTCGTGCCGCTGGTCTGCGTGCTCGGCCTCGCCTATGCGGTCTATCACGGCGTGCAGGGCGAGCGCGGCCTCCTCGCCTGGATCGATCGATCGGCGGCTGTGGAGCAGGCCCGCGTCGAAGTGGCCGCGCTCGCCGAGGAGAGACGTCGGCTCGAACGCCGTGTCTCTTTGCTCCGGACGGAAAGCCTCGATCTCGACCTGCTCGAGGAGCAGGCCCGCCGCCTCCTGAACATGGGTCACCCCGACGAGCGTATCCTGTTGCGCGGTCCCTCCGCGCAACCCGCGCATTGAAGCCGGCTATTCCTTGTCAAGGCAAGCGATAGCCGGCGACGCGGCCTTGCCAAGGCGCGCCGTTTGACCTAGCGTGCGTGTGCCCGTGCCGCGGCGCGGGCACAGGAGCGCGGGGGAGGGATGGCGACGGCCCGAAGAAGAGCCCGCGGCGGGCGCACCCCCGCCCGAAAAGGCGCCGTCGCGGCGGAGGCGCTCCATCACTTCCTCCGCGACATGCTGCTGATCCGGCGCTTCGAGGAGAAGGCGAGCCAGCTTTACGGCATGGGAGCGATCAGCGGCTTCTGCCATCTCTATATCGGCCAGGAGGCGGTCGTCACCGGCGTCCAGCACGCCCTGGAACCCGGCGATTCGGTGATCACGGGTTACCGCTGCCACGCCCACATGCTGGCTGCGGGCGTCCCGCCCAAGGCCGTCATGGCCGAGTTGACGGGGCGCGCCGGCGGCGCCTCGAAGGGCAAGGGCGGCTCCATGCACATGTTCGCGCCCGACCGCGGCTTCTACGGCGGTCACGGCATCGTCGGCGCCCAGGTGCCGCTCGGGGTGGGCCTCGGCTTCGCGCACAAATACCGCGCCTCGGACAGGATCAGCGTCACCTGTTTCGGCGACGGCGCGGCAAACCAGGGCCAGGTCTTCGAAGCCTTCAACATGGCGGCGCTCTGGCGTCTTCCCGTCCTCTTCGTGATCGAGAACAACCAGTACGCCATGGGGACCTCGGTGGAGCGCTCGGCGGCGGTGGCCGACCTGCACGAGCGCGGCCGGGCGTTCGGAATCCCCGGCGAGCGGGTGGACGGGATGGACGTGGGCGCCGTCTTCCGCGCCGCCGCCGCCGCCGCCGCCGCCTGCCGCGCGGGGCGGGGGCCGATCCTGCTCGAAGCGATGACCTACCGCTATCGCGGTCATTCGATGTCGGACCCGGCGAAATACCGGAGCCGGGAGGAGGTCAGCAAGGTGCGCGAGGAGCGCGACCCCATCCGGCAGGCGCGCGCCGCCCTGGTGGCCGGCGGCCATGCAGACGAAGAGGCGCTGAAGGAGGTCGACAGGAACATCAGGGCCGTCGTCGATGATGCCGCTTCCTTCGCCCAGGAGGCGCCGGCGCCAGCGCTCGCCGCGCTCGAAACCGACGTCCTGGCCGGCGTCTGAGCGGAGCGGGGGGAGCATGGTCCTCAAGACCGTCCGGGAGGCGCTGCGCGACGCGATGGCGGAGGAAATGCGGGCCGACCCGGAGGTGTTCCTGATGGGCGAGGAAGTCGCCGAGTACCAGGGCGCCTACAAGGTGAGCCAGGGCCTGCTCGACGAATTCGGCGCCGCCCGCGTGATCGACACGCCGATCACCGAGGCCGGCTTCACCGGCATCGGCATCGGCGCGGCCATGGGCGGGCTCAAGCCGATCGTCGAGTTCATGACCTTCAACTTCGCGATGCAGGCGATGGACCATCTGGTCAACTCCGCCGCCAAGACGCTCTACATGTCGGGCGGTCTGCTGCCGGTGCCGGTGGTGTTTCGCGGGCCCAACGGCGCCGCCGCGCGGGTCGCCGCCCAGCATTCGCAGTGCTACGCGAGCTGGTTCGCCCACGTGCCCGGCTGGAAGGTGGTCGCGCCCTATTCGGCGGGCGACGCCAAGGGGCTGCTGAAGGCCGCCATCCGCGATCCGAACCCGGTCGTGTTTCTGGAGAACGAACTGCTCTACGGCCAGAGCTTCGAGGTCCCGGAAGGCGACGACCATACGGTGCCGATCGGCGAGGCGGCGGTGGCCCGGAGCGGCAGGGACGCCACCGTCGCCGCCTTCTCGGTCATGGTCCAGTGCGCGGTCGAGGCGGCGGAGACGCTGGCCGGGGAAGGCATCGAGGCGGAGGTGATCGACCTGCGCTCGCTGCGGCCTCTGGACATCGGGCGCGTGCTGGCCTCGGTTGAGAAGACCAACCGGCTGGTCACGGTGGAGGAAGGCTGGCCGTTCGCCGGCATCGGCGCCGAGCTCGCCGCGGCGGTGACGGACAAGGCGTTCGACATGCTCGACGCGCCGGTCGCGCGCGTCACGGGTGCCGATGCGCCGATGCCCTATGCCGCCAATCTCGAAGCCGCCAGCCTGCCGCGGGCGGCCGACATCGCCGCCGCCGTGCGCGGCGTCTGCTACCGAAACGAACCCGCACGGGGGGAGACGACATGCCAATCCAGATCCTGATGCCGGCCCTCTCGCCGACGATGACCGAGGGCAATGTCGCGAGCTGGCTCAAGAGCGAGGGCGAGCCGGTCGCGGCCGGCGACATCCTGTGCGAGATCGAGACCGACAAGGCGACGATGGAGGTAGAGGCGACCGACGAAGGGACCCTCGGCAGGATTCTCGCCCCGGCCGGCTCCGAAGGGGTGGCCGTGAACGCCGTCATCGGCCTGATCCTGGAAGAGGGCGAGGACGCCTCGGCCCTCGCCGGCGCCAAGCCGCCGCCGGCGGTGCCCGCGAGCGCCTCCCCCGCCGAAGCGCCGGCCTCCGCTGCGCCCGCGCCTTCCACGCCCGCCGCCCCACCCGCCGCGCCGGCCGCACGCGCCTCCGGCCCGCGCATCTTCGCCAGCCCGCTCGCCCGGCGCATGGCCCGGCAGGCCGGCCTCGATCTCGCCGCCATCGCCGGCTCCGGCCCGAACGGGCGCGTCGTCAAGGCCGATGTCGAGGCGGCGATCGCCGCGGCCGCGCAGGCCGCTCCCGCGCCGGCCGCCGCCGCGCCGGGCGCTCCCCCGGCGGCGCCCGCCGGCTACGCGGACACGCCCGCCAGCACCATGCGCAAGGTCATCGCGCGGCGCCTGCAGGAGGCGAAGCGGGAAGTCCCGCATTTCTATCTCACCGTAGATTGCGCGGTCGATGCGCTGCGCGAAACCCGCAAGGCGCTCAACGAGCGGTCGGGCGACGGCGCGCTCTCGCTCAACGACTTCGTGATCCGGGCCGCGGCGCTCGCCCTCCGCAAGGTTCCGGCGGCGAACGCCTCGTGGGTCGACGGCGCGCTCCGGCGCTACGACAGCGTCGACGTCTCGGTGGCCGTCGCCATCGAGGACGGCCTGGTGACGCCGATCGTGCGCGATGCCGACCGCAAGGGGCTCGCCGCGCTCTCCGCCGAGGTGAAGGCGCTCGCCGCCCGCGCCCGCGCCAGGCCCATGGGCCTCGCGCCCGAGGAGTATCAAGGCGGCACGTTCAGCGTCTCGAATCTCGGCATGTACGGCGTCAAGACGTTCTCGGCGATCATCAACCCGCCGCAGGCGATGATTCTCGCGGTCGGCGCCGCCGAGCAGCGGCCGGTCGTCAAGGACGGCGCCCTCGCCGTGGCGACCGTGATGTCCTGCACGCTCTCGGTCGATCACCGGGTGGTGGACGGCGCGCTCGGCGCGGCGTTCCTGCAAGCCTTCCGGGGGCTGATCGAGGACCCGCTGACCATGCTTCTGTGACGGGCGCGCCGGGAGGCGCCGGGAGGAGGAGAGCGATGGCCGATTCGTCCTTCGACGTCGTCGTCGTCGGCTCGGGGCCGGGCGGCTACGTCGCGGCGCTCCGCGCGCGCCAGCTCGGCATGAAGGCCGCCGTGATCGAAAGCGAACGGCTCGGCGGCGTCTGCCTCAACTGGGGCTGTATCCCGACCAAGGCGCTGCTCAAGGTCTCCGAGCTCCGCCACACCCTGGACCGGCTCGGCGAGTTCGGCCTTTCCGCCGCGGACGTGACGGTCGATATCGAGAAGGTCGTCGCCCACTCGCGGCGGGTCGCGGAGCGGCTCTCGCGGGGCGTCGCCCATCTGATGAAGAAGAACGGGGTGGCGGTGTTCGAGGGCCGCGGGCGTCTCGCGGGGCGGGGCGCGCTCGCGGTCGAGAAGGAAGGCGGCGAAGCGGTCGCGCTCCGGGCCGGGCACGTCGTTCTGGCGACGGGCGCCCGCGCGCGGGCGCTGCCCGGGCTCGAACCGGACGGCAAGGCGATCTGGACCTACAAGGAAGCGATGCTGCCCGCCGCGCGGCCCGATTCGCTGCTGGTCATCGGCTCGGGCGCGATCGGCATGGAGTTCGCGAGCTTCTATGCCGATCTCGGCAGCACCGTGACCGTCGTCGAGGTTCTGCCGCGCATCCTGCCGGCGGAGGATGCGGAAATCTCCGCCGCCGCCCGCGCGGCGTTCGAGAAGCAGGGCCTGACGATCCACACCGGCGCGCGGGTGGCGCGCCTCGCGGCGAAAGGCCGCAAGGTGCGGGCGACCGTCGAAACCGCCGACGGCGGGAGCGAGACGGCTTCCTTCGACCGCGCCATCCTCGCCATCGGCATCGTCGGTAACGTCGAGGACCTGGGCCTCGAAGGCACCGGAGTCGAGGTCGAGAACGGCCACATCCGGACCGACCCGTGGATGGCCACCGGGGAGCCCGACGTCTACGCCATCGGCGACGTCACCGGGCCGCCCTGGCTCGCGCACAAGGCCAGTCACGAAGGCGTGCTCTGTATCGAGCGCCTCGCCGGCGTCGAGGGCGTCCGCCCGCTCGATACGGGCAAGGTGCCGGCCTGCACCTATTGCCGCCCCCAGGTCGCCTCGGTGGGCCTCACCGAAGCCGCGGCGCAGGAGCGGGGGCATGCGGTCCGGGTCGGCCGTTTCCCGTTCGTCGGCAACGGCAAGGCGATCGCCATCGGCGAGCCGGAGGGCCTGGTCAAGACCGTGTTCGACGAAAAGACCGGCGAGCTGTTGGGCGCCCACATGATCGGCGCCGACGTCACCGAACTGATCCAGGGCTACGCCATCGCCCGCACCCTGGAGAGCACCGAGGCCGACCTGATCGAAACGATCTTCCCCCATCCGACGCTGTCGGAGGCGATGCACGAATCGGTGCTCGACGCCTACGGGCGCGTTCTCCACGTCTGACCGGCAAATCCCGCGGCTTCGTATCGGCGCGCGGGCGCCCGTGCGCCGCGCCGGCTTTTGATCGGGAGGGCGCTTGCGATACTCTCCCCGCCGAACTTCGGGAGACCGTCGAGGCCACATGGGAGCGCGTATCGCGGGTTTCGGCGCCCGCGCGATCGCCTGCGCCGCGCTCGCCGCGGCGAGCCTCCCGGCGGCGGCGGGCGGTTACATCGAGCCGCCGGCGCTCGCGCCGCTGGTGGCGGCGGGTGACCTGCCGCCGGTCGCCGAGCGCCTGCCCGCCCGCCCGCGCGTGGTGCCGATGGACGGCGAAAAAAAGCGTATCGGTCGCCACGGAGGCCAGTGGCGGATGCTGATCCACCGCGCGAAGGACGTGAAGATGTTCGCGGTCTACGGCTACGCGCGCCTGGTCTGCTACACCGAGGGCCTCGAACTCGTCCCCGACATCGCCGAGGCCGTGACGGTCGAGGAAGGGCGCGTCTTCACCATCGCGCTCCGCGAGGGCCACAAGTGGTCGGACGGGCATCCGTTCACGGCGGAGGATTTCCGCTACTACTGGGAAGACGTGGCGAACGACGAGGCGTTGTCCCCGTCGGGGCCGCCGCGGGCGCTGCTGGTCGACGGCGCGCCGCCCGTCTTCGAGGTGATCGACGAGACCACGGTCCGCTACACGTGGCCGAAGCCCAATCCGTTCTTCCTTCCCGCGCTGGCGGCGGCGGCTCCCCTCTACATCTACCGGCCGGCGCATTACCTGAAGCGCTTCCACGCCCGCTACAAGCCCGCCGGTGCGGCGGCGGAACCGGGCGCACGGGCGCACAGCTGGGCGGCCGAGCACAACGGCAAGGACAACCTCTACAAGTTCGACAACCCCGCGCTGCCCACCCTGCAACCGTGGCTCAACCGGACGCGCCCGCCGGCGACCCGCTTCGTCGGCGTCCGCAACCCCTATTTCCACCGCGTCGATCCCGAGGGACGCCAGCTCCCTTATATCGACGAGATCGCCATGACGGTGGTCGACGGCAAGCTGATCCCGGCCAAGGCGGGCGCGGGCGAGGTCGATCTCCAGGCGCGAAACCTGCGCTTCGACGACTACACCTTCCTGAAGGCCGGCGAGGAGCGGCACGGCTTCGACGTGCGCCTGTGGCGCACCGCGGCGGGCGCGCATCTCGCGCTCTTCCCCAATCTCAACGCGAAGGACGAAACGTGGCGCGCGCTCTTCCGGGACGTCCGCTTCCGCCGCGCCCTGTCCCTCGGGATCGACCGGCACGAGATCAACCAGGTACTCTATTACGGACTCGGCATCGAGGCCAACAACACGGTGCTGCCGCAGAGCCCGCTCTACCGGCCCGACTACGCGGAGAGCTGGGCCCGCCACGACCCGGACGCGGCCAACGCCCTGCTGGACGAGATGGGCCTGGTCGCGCGCGACGACGACGGCATCCGGCTGCTGCCCGACGGGCGGCCGATCGAGATCGTCGTCGAGACCGCCGGCGAGGACACCGAGCAGGCCGACGTTCTCGATCTGGTGCGCGACGGCTGGGCGGCGCTCGGCATCGCGCTCTTCACCAAGCCCTCCCAGCGGGAGGTGTTCCGCAACCGCATCTTCGCCGGCGAAACCCTGATGTCCATCTGGAGCGGCTACGAGAACGGCGTGCCGACGGCGGACATGAGCCCGGCGGAATACACGCCGACCCGGCAGATGAGCCTGCAATGGCCCCGCTGGGGGCAGTATTACGAGACCTCCGGGGCCGCCGGCGAAGCGCCGGATCTGGCGCCGGCCCGCGCCCTGCTCGACCTGCACCGGGCCTGGATCGGGAGCCTGGAGCGGAGCGCGCGCGAACGCATCTGGCACGAGATCCTGCGGATCAACGCCGACAACGTGTTCACCATCGGGCTGGTCGGCGGCGTGTTCCAGCCCGTGCTGGTGAGCCGCGCCTTGCGCAACGTCCCCGAGGCGGCCATTTACGGCTGGAATCCGGGCGCCCACCTCGGCATCTACATGCCCGACACCTTCTGGTTCGACGATTAGCGTGCCGCCCGCCGGTTCGACGATTGGCGTGCGTCCGCTGGTTCAATGATTGGCGCGCATTCGCACGACCGCCCCGGCGACGGCCGGAGAGCGTGGCCCGGGATGGGGGAAGAGGCCGCATGATCGGGGGCAAGAGCGCGCGCGTTCTCGTTTACAGCCACGACAGCTTCGGGCTCGGGCACCTGCGGCGATGCCGGGCGATCGCGCATCATCTGGTGGCGCAACACAAGAACCTGTCGGTGTTGATCCTCTCCGGCTCGCCCATCATCGGCAGCTTCGATTTCCGCGCCCGCGTCGATTTCGTGCGGGTGCCCGGCGTGGTGAAGCTCCGCAACGGGGAATACACCCCGCTCAGCCTGCATCTCGACATCGGGGAGACGCTCGGCCTGCGCGGCTCCATCATCGAGCACACCGCGGGCGTCTTCGATCCGGACGTCTTCATCGTCGACAAGGAGCCCTCGGGCTTGCGGGGCGAGGTGCGCGCGGCGCTCGCGATTCTGAAATCCCGCGGCACCCGCCTGGTGCTCGGCCTGCGCGACGTGATGGATGATCCGGCGCTGCTCGCGCCCGAGTGGCGGGGGAAGAACGTCCTGCCGCTGGTCCGCGATCTCTACGACGAGATCTGGGTGTACGGCCTGCCCCAGATATGGGACCCGCTCGGCCGTCTCGGTCTGCCCGAATCGGTGCGGCGCAAGACGGTCTTCACCGGCTATCTGCCGCGCGAGGTCGGCGCCGTCCCGGCCGCGCCGGCACCGGAGGTCGCGCGACGGCCGTTCGTCCTGGTCACGCCGGGCGGCGGCGGCGACGGCGACAATCTGGTGGATTGGGTCCTGCGCGCCTACGAGAGCGACCCGCTGCTGCCCCATGCCGCGCTGATCGTGCTCGGCCCCTTCATGGCCCCGGAGACCCGCGCCGGTTTCGCCGCGCGCGCCCAACGACTGGAGCGCGTCGAGGCGATCACCTTCGAGCCGCGGCTGGAGCGGCTGATGAGCGAGGCGGCGGGGGTGGTCTCCATGGGCGGCTACAACACGTTCTGCGAGATTCTCTCGCTCGACAAGCGGGCGCTCGTCGTGCCGCGCCAGAGGCCGCGGCTGGAGCAGAAGATCCGCGCGACGCGCGCCGAGGCGCTCGGCCTGGTCCGCGTCCTGCTCGACGACGGGGCGCGCCGCCCGGAGACCATGACGGCGGCGCTCCGCGCGCTGCCTCGGCAGAAGCGCCCGTCCGACGCGGCGCATGCCCTGCGCGCAGGGACGCGCGACGTCCCCGGCCTGCTCGAAGGGCTCGAGAACGTGAACCGCCTGATCGCGCCCTGGCTCCGGCGGGAGAGGCCGGCGCGGGGCCGGGCGGCCGCCGTCTCCGCCTGACCGATGGCGGCGGGCCCCCTCAAGCGACTCGCCTTCCGGCTCGGCTACGACTTCACCCTCCGCAAGCTGCCGCAATACGAGCGCCGGCGGCGGCGCCTCGCCGTCCCGCGCGACATGGAGCCCGAATTCGTGGCGCTCTACGAGCGCGTCGGCGCGTTCACCATGACCTCGGTCGAGTGCCTCTACGCGCTCTACCGGGCGGTTCGTTACGTCCACGACCACCGCATCCCCGGCGATTTCGTGGAGTGCGGCGTCTGGCGCGGCGGCAGCGCGATGATGATGGCGCTGGCCCTCCGCGAGGCGGGGGACGATGCGCGCCGGCTCTACCTGTACGACACCTTCAAGGGCATGACGCGGCCCGAGACGGTCGACGTGAGGGCGCGCGACGGCGCCGAGCAGCTGTCGCGCTGGCGGGCGTTCGAGCGCGGCGGCCACAACGAATGGACCTACGCGCCCCTGGAGGAGGTCCGGCGCAACATGGCCTCCACCGGCTATCCGGAGGAGCGCATCGTGTTCGTCGAGGGGGACGTGACGGAGACCCTTCCGGCGATGGCGCCGGAGCGGGTCGCGCTGCTCCGGCTCGATACCGACTGGTATCGCTCCACCTATCACGAACTCCAGCACCTGCATCCGCGTCTGGCGCCGAAGGGCGTGCTGATCGTCGACGATTACGGCGCCTACGAGGGCGCCCGCAAGGCGACCGACCGCTACCTGGCCGATCGCGGCGGCCCCACCTTCCTCGCCCGCATCGACTCCGCCGCCCGCATCGCCATCAAACCCTGACTCCCGGCGCGCCGCCCGGGATGCGCGAAAAGCGATCCTGCTCATCCGCAGGACTCATCCGGCGGCGGGCGTTCCGCATGGGATGGACCATGGGCTTCGTCGCCGCCCGGTCCGCTCACCCGTCTCCCGGCAGGGGAAGACGAGAAGGAGCCGCCGACGCTCCTCCCCCTCGCAGGGGGGAGGCCGGGAGGGGGGGAAGCGCACTCCCGCGGCGCGGATCGTCCCGGTCACGCCCTCGACGGTCACCGGAACCTCGCGATCCCGGAACCGGAACGACCGAGGATCGCCGCCGTTCGGCGTGGCGCCGCCAGCCGCGCCGCGCGCACCGCCGGACCCGGTCTGGCCAGAGACGGCGCTCTGGGGGACAATGCGGGCCGGCCATCGGAGGGGCGGTTCGGGAGGCGAACGGGATGAGCGCGGGCACCACGAGCAATCTGGCCATCGAGGCGGAGACGCTTCGCGGCCTCTACGTCACCATGCGCCGCATCCGGGCGTTCGAGGACAAGACCGCCGAGCTCTTCCAGGAAGGCGTCGTCAAGGGCACGGCCCACAGCTACAAGGGCGAGGAGGCCATCGCCGCCGGGGTCTGCGCCACGCTGCGCGACGACGACGTCATCGCCTCCTACCACCGCGGCCACGGCCACTGCATCGCCAAGGGCGCCAGGATCGACCGCATGATGGCGGAGCTGATGGGGCGCCGGACGGGCTATTGCCAGGGCTTGGGCGGCTCCATGCACATCGCCGACATGGAACTCAACATCATGGGCGCGAACGGCATCGTCGGCGCGGCCATGCCGCTCGCCACCGGCGCCGGGCTCGCCGCCAGGCTGCAAGGCTCCGACCGCGTCGCCGTGGCCTTCTTCGGCGACGGCGCCTCCAACCAGGGCGTGTTCCACGAATCGCTGAATCTGGCGGCGGTCTGGAAGCTGCCGGTGCTCTTCGTCTGCGAGAACAACCAGTACGCGCTCACCACCTCCTACCGGAACACCACCGCCGTCTCCCAGGTTTCCAACCGGGCCGCGGCCTACGAGATGCCGGGCGTCACCGTCGACGGCAACGACGGCGTCGAGGTCTACCGGGTGCTGCAGGAGGCGGTCGAGCGCGCCCGCGCCGGCGAAGGCCCGACGCTGATCGAGGCGATGACCTACCGCCACGGCCAGCATTCCCTGCGCGTGAACCTTCAGGACCCGCGCCCGCAGGACGAGCGCGAGTCGTGGATGGACCGCGACCCCATCCGGCGCATGGAGAAGCGGCTGAGCGACCAGGCCGCGTTCTCCGCGCAAGCCCTGGACGCCGTCGGGCGGGAGGTCGAGGACGAGATCGAGACCGCCGTCGCCTACGGCCGGGAGAGCCCGGAGCCGCCCGTGCAGGTCATGCTCGATTCGGTTTACGCGCCCCACGCGGCCCATGCCGAGCCGGGGCCGGACGGCGCCCGCGCGCTGTCCTACCCGGAGGCGCTCAACGAGGCGCTCGCCCAGGAGATGGCGCGCGACGAGCGGGTCTTCCTCATGGGCGAGGACGTGGGCTCCACCGGCGGCATCTTCGGCGTCTCCAAGGGGCTCATGGAGCGCTACGGGGAAGAGCGCGTGCGCGATACGCCGATCTCGGAGGCCACCTTCGTGGGCTGCGGAGTCGGCGCCGCCATCGCCGGCATGCGGCCGGTGGTCGAGATCCAGATATTCGACTTCGTGGCCCTGACCATGGACATGCTGGTGAACCAAGCCGCCAAGTTCCGCTTCATGCTGGGCGGCAAGCCCTGCGTGCCGCTGGTGGTGCGCGGGCCCCAGGGCGGCGGCATCCGGCTGGCCGCGCAGCACAGCCAGAGTCTGGAAGCCTGGTTCACCCACGTGCCGGGGCTGGTCGTGGCCGCGCCGGCCACGCCCTACGATGCCAAGGGGCTGCTGGTCACGGCGATCCGCGACGACAACCCGGTGGTCTTCCTCGAGCAGAAGCTCCTCTATCTCGGCGGCACCGGGCCGGTGCCGGAAGAGCTCTACGCCATCCCCCTCGGCAAGGCCGCCGTGAAGCGCGCCGGCGGCGACGTCACCGTGGTGGCGACCTCGGCGATGGTGCCGCGGGCGTTGAGCGCGGCGACCGTGCTGGAGCGCGACGGCATCGACGTCGAGGTGATTGATCCGCGCACGCTGCAACCGCTCGACGAGGAGACGATCCTGGCGTCGGTCCGCAAGACCAACCGCCTGCTGATCGTGCACGAGGCATGGGTGCGCGGCGGCTTCGGCGCCGAGGTCGCCGCCATGGTGGTGGACAAGGCCTTCGACTACCTGGACGCGCCCATCGCCCGCCTCGGCGCGCCGCACACGCCGATGCCCTACAACGACCGGCTCGAGCTCGAGGTGATCCCGTCGCAGGAGCGCATCGTCGAAGCGGTCCGCGCCCTACTCTGACGCGCCCGGGCGCCTTCAGCTCGGCGAGGCGCCGACGATGCGGCCGAGCAGCGGGCTCTGGTGCCAGCAGACCTGCCGCCAGACGCCGCCCGCGTGATACCAGGTCTGGGTGAAGCCCATGAAGCGCTGGCGGAAGCCCGCGTCCCGCGGCTTGCCGCGGAAGGTCGCGAAACCGCTGACGTGGCCCGTCGTCCCCCAGACCTTGACGTTGACCTCCCGCGGGAGCCACTTGAAGTGCTCCCACAGCCCGTCGCCGCCGGCGTGGAAATCGATGTGGTCCATGAACTCTTCCCTGGTCATGCGCCAGGGATAGTCCTCGTCCAGGATTTCCGCGTCGTCGTCGAACGCGCTCCGGAAGGCGTCCAGATCCCCTTCGTTGAGGCCCCGCGCCCAGTCGCGGAAGGCGGCCTCCAGCCCGCCCGGCGTCGCGTCCCTCGTCACCGCTCGCTCCTCTGCGTCCTGTCGCCCGCACGGCCCACCACAGCACATCCCCGGCCGGAACGCCATCATGCCCCGCCGCTTGCGGGAGCGGGCGCCGGGCCTTATGGTCCGGGACCGGGCGGGTGTAGCTCAATGGCAGAGCAGAAGCTTCCCAAGCTTACGACGAGGGTTCGATTCCCTTCACCCGCTCCGGACGCCCCGGAGCCCGGGGCGCGATGACCGATCGGTCCCGGTTTCTCTTCCTCGCCGTCGGGCACGCCTTCGACCATCTGTTCCTGCTGCTCTACCCGACCGTGGTCCTGACCCTCGAAGGGGTTTTCGACCGCTCCTACGGCGAGCTTCTTTCGCTCGCCGTCCCCGGTTTCATCGCCTTCGCCGCCGGGACTCTGCCGGCCGGCTGGCTGGGCGATCGCTGGAGCCGGCCGGCGATGCTGGCGATCTTCTTCCTGGGCATGGGCGCCTCGGCATGCCTCACCGGGCTCGCGCGCACGCCTTTCGAGATCGCGGCCGGGCTCGCGCTGATCGGCCTGTTCGCGTCGATCTACCATCCGGTGGGCATCGCCATGCTCGTCGAGGGGCGGGAGAAGGTCGGCAAGCTGCTCGGGATCAACGGCGTCGCCGGCAATCTCGGCCTCGCCGCGGCGGCGGTGGTGGCCGCGGGGCTGACGGAGGCGATCGGCTGGCGCGCCGCCTTCATCGCGCCCGGCGCCCTCTCGCTGATCGTCGGGATCGCCTTCGTCGCCACCTGCCGGCGGTGGCGCAACGCGGCGCCGCCGGCAGGTGCGCGCGGTCGGCCCGTCCGGCGCGGCTTCCCGCGCACGGCGACGCGGTTCGTCCTGGTGGTCGGCGTCGCGACGGCGTTGACGGGCATGACCTTCAACGCCACGACGATCGCGCTCCCGAAGCTGTTCGACGAAGGCTTGCGCGGGCTCGCCCAGGGCGCCGTCGGCGTCGGCGGTCTGGTGTCGCTGGTCGTCGCCGCCGCGGCCTTCGCCCAGATCGGGGTGGGCTGGTTGATCGACCGCTACCCGGCCAAGCCCGTCTGGATCGTCGTGCTGTTCGCCCAGGCGCCGCTGATCGCCCTCGCCGGCCTGCTCGCCGGCCACGGCCTCGTCGTCCTGGCCTTCGCGATGATGGTGGTCGTGGTCGGCGAAATCCCGATCCAGGACGCGCTGGTGGCCCGGTACACGGCCGAGCGCTGGCGGGCGCGGGTCTTCGGCGTCAAGTTTCTGCTCGGCCTCGGTGCCGGCGCGCTGGCGGCACCGCTGGTCGCTGGAATGCACGGCCTGCCAGACGGCTTCGCTTGGTTGTTCGCCGGCCTCGGCGCGTCGGCCGCGCTGGTCGGCGTCGTCGCCTTCTGGCTCCCGGCCGAGGCGGCCGGAACGCCGCGGCGGGCGGCCGCGCGCGTCGGCGCCTGACCCCGGTCGGGACGTGCGGGCCCGGGGACCCGCGCGCCGGGCGGCGCATCGCCGTTGCGCCGTGCGTTGCGCCCTGTGCTAAGCTGACGGCGAACGGGCGACGATCCGGTCGGCCCGGCGCAGGGGCCACCGATCGGACGGCGCGCTTTGCGTGAACCTGACCAATGGGAGGCGGCTCGATGGAGTGGTTCCATAAGAAGAAGCAGACCAGGAAGCAGCGGTTCGACGAGGAGATCAAGGCCTCCGGCGGCCTGGTCGATCCGCTGAACCCCTCGCGGCGGGGCTTCATGTCGTTCGCCGGCACGATGGCGGTCGGCGCGATGGGCGTTACCGGTGCCAACACCCTGGTCGCCCTCAACAACGGCGCCAAGGCCGACGGCGAGCCGATCCCGGTCGGCGCGATGCTCCCCTACACGGGATGGGGCGCGGACGACGCGCGGAACTTCGAAGCCGGCATCACCCTCGCGGTGGAGGAGATCAACGAATTCGGCGGCGTCCTCGGTCGGCCCCTCGAGGTCCACTTCGAGGACACCAAGGAGATCACCGCCGAGACCGTGACCTCGGCGGCCCGGCGCCTGATCGACCGCCACGAGGTGCATGCGATCATCAACGGCTACAACTCCACGTCGGTGCGCGCCGAATACGACACGATCGCGGACGCGGGCATCCCCTACATCCACGACAACACCCAGTACGGCCACCAGTTCGCCGTCCGCGACAACATGGACCGCTACTGGTGCATCTTCCAAGACGATCCGTCCGAGTACTACTACGGCTCCGGCCTGATCTACTTCCTGGACGAGCTCGAGCGGCTGGGCAAGTGGAAGCGCCCGAACAACAAGTTCGCGCTCTTCTCAGGCAGCATCGACTACGCGATCACCATCGCCGGCGCGGTGCGCGACACCGCCCCGCAGTTCGGCTGGGAGCTCGCGATCGACGACGTGGTGACCCAGCCCGTCGACGACTGGGGGCCGGCCCTGGTGCGGGCGCGCGAGGTCAAGCCCGCGATCATCGCGGCGACCCACGGCTTCCCCACCGACCAGACGGGCCTGGTCACCGGTTTCGCCGAGAACCCGACCAACAGCCTGCTCTACGTGCAATACGCGCTCCAGCTGCGGGCCTTCCTCGACATCGTCAAGGAGACGGGGCACGGCGTCTTCTGCTCGACCACGATCGGCACGCTGCAGGACGAGATCGGCAGCGCCTTCGCGAGGAAGATCCGCAGCCGCTTCGGCGAGGACGCCACGCCCTCCGTCGCCGGGCAGGTCTACGACTCCTACTACCTGTGGGCGATCGCGGCCTGCCGCGCGGGCGGCACCGGCGTTCCCTACGACGGCATGGAGCAGAACAAGAAGGTCTGCCACTTCCTCCGCGAATCGATCTATCGCGGTGTGGTCGGGACCATCCGCTTCATGTGGGGTCAGGCGGCGACGCCCTACCCGGCGGAGACGCGCGATCCCTCGCTCGGGATGCCGACGATCATGATGCAGTGCCAGGACTGGACCAAGGACGTGGTCTATGTCGGGCCGGACCTCTACGCCAGCGGGGAGTGGATGAACCCGCCGTGGCTGAGCGGCTAGGGACGAACGGCTCCGGGACCTGACGACGCTCACGTCCGATCCATGGCCTCGGAGGATCGCGCACCGCTGCTGGCGTGCCGGAACGTCTTCAAGTATTTCGGCGCGCTGGCGGCGGTGAATGATTTCGACCTGGACGTCCACCGGGGCGACGTGGTGGGCATCGGCGGCCCGAACGGCGCCGGCAAGACCACCTTCCTCGACGTGATCTCGGGGATCAGCCCGGCCACCAGCGGCGAGATCGAACTGGCCGGGCGGGACATCGCGAAGGTCTCGCCCGACCTCATCTGCCATCGGGGAATGGCCCGCACCTTCCAGCTCAACGCGGGTTTCGATTCCCTGACCATCCGCGAGAACGTCCTGGTCGGCGCGGCGTTCGGGGTCGGCGACCGGGGCATCCCGGCGATGACCTTTTCACGCGGGATGCGCGAGCGGGTGGACCGTGCCCTCGAACTCTGCCGGCTCGCCGACCGCGCCGACGCGGTGGCGCGGGACGTGCCCGTGCTCGAGCGCAAGCTCCTGATGCTGGCGAGCGCGGTCGCCACCGATCCCGTGCTTCTCCTCATCGACGAACCGGTGGGCGGCCTCAACCCGCACGAAATCGACGACGTGATGAAGATCGTGGGCCGCCTCATCGACGAAGGCATCACGATCATCCTGATCGAGCACGTGATGCGCTTCCTGCTCCAGCTCTCGAAGCGGGTGGTCATCATGCATCACGGCGAGAAGATCTACGAAGGCGACACGCGGGGCCTCCTGAGCGACCGGCGGGTCGTCGAGGTCTATCTCGGCGAGGGCACGGCGGACCGCCTGCAGCACATGCTGGCGGAACGGACGGCGGCCGATGGCTGAACCACTCCTCGCCGTGGAGCACCTGCACGCCGGTTACGAGGGACAGAACGTCCTCAAGGACGTGTCGTTCGCCGTGCCGGAGGGCCGGCTCGTCACGCTCCTCGGCCCCAACGGACACGGCAAGACGACTCTGCTGCGCTGCATCGCCGGCCTGCTGAAGCCGAGCGGCGGCAGGATCGAACTCGCCGGAAGGCGCATCGACGGCGCCGAGGCGGAAACGGTGGTCGGGCTCGGCGTGGTGCTGATCCCGCAGGGCGACATGCTGTTCCCGGAGATGAGCGTCTACGACAACCTGAAGATGGGCGCCTATCTGCCGCGCGTGCGGCGGACCTTCGAGGAGGACGTCGAGAAGATCTACGCGATCCTGCCGCGGCTCAAGGAACGCACGGCGCAGCTCGCGCGCACGCTCTCGGGCGGCGAGCGGCGCATGCTGGCCATCGGCCGCGGCCTGCTGGCGGGCGGACGGATCCTGATGATCGACGAACCCTCGCTCGGCTTGGCGCCCATCGTGATCGACCAGATCTACGAGATCATCGCCGACCTCAAGGCGTCCGGGCGCACGATCCTCCTCGTCGAGGAGAACGCGAGCCGGATCATCGACATCGCCGACCGCATCCACCTGCTCGACACGGGCGAGATCGTCTGGGCGGGGGACGGCAGCGCGCTCCATTCCAACCAGCAAATTCTCGAGACCTATCTCGGCGGCTGACGGCATCGGCATGAATTTCTTCATCCAGATCATCGTCAGCGGCCTGACCTTCGGCGCCATGTACGCGCTGGCGGCCGTCGGGCTCGCGCTCGTCTGGGGCGCCTTCAACATGCTCAACATGAGCCACGGCATCATCATGACGCTGGGCGCCTATTTCGTGCTCGTCTGGGCCGAGGGGTGGGGGTTGCCGCTCTGGTTTGCCGGTCCGTTCGCGTTCATCGCCGGCGGGGTCTTCGGCGCGGCGGTCTACTTCGCCTCCGCGCACTGGATGCTGCGGCAGAAGAATTTCGAGGTGACCATCATCATCGCGACCTTCGGCCTCGGCATGGCGCTGGAGGCGGGCCTGATGAAAATCCTCCGCGAGTGGTTCCGCGCCGCGCCCTATTCCCAGCCGCTTTCCATGGGCGCCGATTCGTTCCTGGTCGGCGACGTGCCGGTCAGCTACCAGCGCCTCATCATCTGGGCCGTCGCCGTGGTGCTGATCGTCCTCGTCGCGCTCTTCCTGACCCGCACGACCATGGGTCGCGCCATCCGCGCGACGGCGCAGAACCGTGACGCCGCGCGCCTGATGGGGGTGAAGGTCAAGCGCATTTACGTCATCGTGCTGGCGCTCGCGAGCGCGCTGGCCGGGGTCGCCGGCATCATGCTGAGCTCGTTCAAGGACGTCGTGCCGCTGATGGGGCAGACGCCGATGCTCAAGGCGTTCATCGTGATCGTGCTCGCAGGGCTCGGCAACATGACGGGCGCGCTCTACGCGGCGCTCCTGATCGGCATGGTGGAGGCGGCGGTGAAGGTCCTCTTCGCCGACAAGTGGGGCTTCCTCGCGATGCTCGTGGTGGTGGTCGTCGCCCTGATCTGGCGCCCCGCCGGGCTCTTCGGCAAACACCAGGTAGCGCGGCAGTAGCGCGATGAATCGCCGCGACTACGTCATCTTCGTCGTCCTGCTGGTGCTGGCCGCGGCCTTCCCGTTCATGGGTATCCCGCGCTACATCATCGCCAGCGCCCTGCTGCTCTTCTGCTACGCCACCGTCGTCAGCCAGTGGAACCTGGTGTTCGGCGTCGCCGGCATCTTCTCGCTGGCGCAGCTCGCGATCTTCGCCTTCGGCGCCTACACGACGGCGCTGATGGGGCGCTATCTGGGCTGGAGCCTGTGGCCCACCTTCCCGGTCGCCGGCGCGGCCGGCGTGTTGTTCAGCGTCCTGATTGGTTTGGCCTGCCTGCGGATGCGGGGGATCTACGTCGCGCTGCTGACTCTCGCCATCTCGCAGACCATGTTCGTGCTGATCCAGACCGATTCCGATTGCAGCGCGCTCAACAAGAAGATCAACCCGGCGACCTGCGTGTCGTTCACCGGCGGGGCCCAGGGGCTCGGCGATTTCGGCACCTTCGGCTGGCGCGAGGTGCTGGGCGGGCGCAGCTGGATGCTGGGCGACTACTACTCCATGCTCGGCCTGCTGATCGTGGCCCTCGTCTTCACGGCCGCCATGACCCGGAGCCGCATCGGGCTGGCCTTCAAGGCGTTGCGCGACAACGAGGAGCTGGCCCGCTCCCGCGGGGTCAGCGTCTTCAAGTACCAGCTCATCGTGTTCGCAGCCTCCGCCTTCCTCACCTCGATGGCGGGGGGCTTCTACGCGGCGCATTTCGGCTCCGTCGGCTCCAACCTCGTCGGCTTCACGCTGCTGCTGTTCCTGATCTCGATGCTGGTGGTGGGCGGCATCGGACGCCTCTGGGGCCCGCTCCTCGGCGCCGGCCTCCTGATGGTTGCCGACGAATTCTTCAAGGAGTTCTCCGATCTGCGGAACGTCGGCCTCGGGCTGGTGGTCCTGCTCTTCATGATCCTGCTGCCGGAGGGAGTCGCCGGCGCCCTCGAATCGGTCAGCAAACGCCTCCGGCGCCTGTGGGACGGTTTCCGACGACGAGGCTCGGCGCCGGCCGAGTAGGCCCGCCGCCCGGGCGGTCCCGCGCGTTCGCGGGCGCGCTCGCGGGTCTCCTGGCCCTGGCCGGCGGGACGGCCGGGGCCGTGGCGGAGGGTCCCTCGGTGCCGCGCTTCGTGGACGTGGCCCGCGCGGCCGGCGTCGTCCACGCCTACACCGGCGACTGGGCGCACTATGTGGGCGGCGGCGTCGCCGCCTTCGATTGCGACCTGGACGGCGACTCCGATCTCTTCTTCGCCGGCGGCGCCGCCCCTGCGCGCCTGTTCCGCAACGAGAGCCGCCCGGGCGCCCTCGCCTTCGCCGAAGTCGCCGTCGCGGATGTCGCCGAGAGCGCGGTGACGGGCGCCTATCCGCTCGATATCGACGGCGACGGCCGGATGGACCTCGCCGTCCTGCGGCTGGGCGCGAACAGGCTCTGGCGCGGGCTCGGCGATTGCCGCTTCACGGACGCAGGCGACCTCTGGCGCGTCGCCGGCGGCGCCGACTGGACGACCGCGTTCAGCGCCCGCTGGGAGGGCGACAACCGGTTGCCGAGCCTCGCCTTCGGCAACTACGTCGACCGCGACGTCTGGACCGCCTTGCACACGCCGTTCGGCGAACCGGCGACCGCGGCCGAGCGCATGGGCGCGTGCCCGGACAACCTGCTGTTCCGCCCCGCCTCCCCCAGCGCCGCCCGATACGCGCCGGCGGTCCGCCTCGCCCCCGGCCACTGCCCCCTCTCGATGCTGTTCTCGGACTGGAGCCGCAACGGGCGCGCCGATCTCAGAGTCAGCAACGACCGCTACTACCATGAGGACACCGGCGCGGAGCAGCTCTGGCGGATGGCGGCGGAACCCCGCCTCTACGGCCCCGACGACGGCTGGCGGACGCTCCGCATCTGGGGCATGGGGATCGCCAGCCACGACCTCACGGGCGACGGCCTGCCGGAATACTTCCTCTCCAACATGGGGGCGAACCGCCTGCGCGCGCTCGCGCCCGGCAGCGCGGGCGCTCCCCGCTATCGCGACATCGCGCGCGAAAGCGGCGTCGAGGCCGCCCGTCCCCATGCGGGCGCGGACGAGCGGCCCTCGACGGCGTGGCATTCGGAATTCGGCGACGTGAACAACGACGGCTGGATCGATCTATTCGTCGCAAAAGGCAACGTGGAAGCTATGGAAGAGGCCGCGGCCCGGGACCCGAACAACCTTCTTCTGGGCCGTCCCGACGGCACCTTCGTCGAGGCCTCCGTCGAAGCGGGGGCCGCCGGCAAGGGGCGGGCGCGCGGCGGCGTCCTCGTCGATCTCGATCTGGACGGCCTGCTGGACATCGTCGTGGTGAACCGCATGGCGAACGTGGAGATTCTGCACAACCGCGGCCCGGCCGCCGGCCGCTGGCTCCAGGTCGCGCCGCGCCAGAAGGGGCCGAACCGGAACGCCGTCGGTGCCTGGATCGAGGTGCGCGCCGGCGGGCGGGTCCAGCGCCGCGAGGTGGTGGTGGGCGGCGGCCACGTCAGCGGCCGAGCCGGGTGGAGCCATTTCGGCCTGGGGCCCGCGCCCACCGCCGAGATCCGCATCCAGTGGCCGGACGGCCTCTGGAGCCCCTGGCGATCCACCCCCGCCGACCGCTTCCTCGTGTTCGAACGCGCGACGCCCGCGCCCCGGTAGCACCGGCCTCCGCCCCCTGAACCTCTCGGCGCGTCTGGGCTGCGACGAGCTCCTGGGGCTGTTCGGGCTGCGTCAGCGTATGCGCGCTCCGGTGGCTGATACCCTCTTCCCTCTATGTGCACAAAATGGCTTGGCACCGTAGGATGCCGGGTTTTATGGAGCGGGTTGCGCGCCGCCGTACTCATGGCGTTTCCGCGTCCGGCGCGGGCGAGGGGAGGGCGCGCAAGGCGGCGCAGGCGGCGCCGTAGCCGTTGTCGACGTTGACGACGACGACGCCGGGGGCGCAGGAGGCGAGCATCGCGCGCATGGCGGTGATGCCGCCCTCGGCGATGCCGTAGCCGGTCGAGGTCGGCAGCGCGATCACGAGGCCCGGCGCCAGGCCGCCCACCACCGAGGGCAGGGCGGCGTCGAGGCCGGCGGCGACGATCACCACGGGATACGCGCGGATCTCGTCGATCCGCTCCAGCAGGCGCCAGAGGCCGGCGACTCCCACGTCGCTGATCTCGACCGAGCGCCGGCCGTAATAGGCGAGGGTGCGGGCGGCCTCGCGGGCGGCAGGCAGGTCGGAAGTGCCGGCGGAAACGATCACGACGCGCGACGCGCCCTCGGCGCGTGCCACTGCGCCGAAGAAGCCGGTGCGCGAGAGCGGGTCGTAATCGACGCGGCGGGAGAGCGCCTCGGGCAGGGCGTCGCGCCGGGCGGCGTCGAGGCGCGTGAGCAGCAGGCTGCGCCCCTCCGCAGCTGCGCTCTCAAGAATCTCCGCGAGGTGTTGCGGCGCCTTGCCCGCGCAAAGGATCGCCTCGTCGAAGCCCAGGCGGGCGCGGCGCTCCAGGTCGAGCCTGATGTCGCCGGAGACGCTCACGCCAGAGACGCTCACGCCGGAGACGCTCACGCCGTCTTCGCGGGCCGCAGGAAGGCGCTGCCGGTGCGGTAGGGCGCGAACCGCACCGGGCCGGCCGTACCCCCCTCGCCACCGAATATCCCGGCGACGGCGGCGGCGAGCGCGGCGCGGCGGGCGGCGCCCAGGGAATCGAGGGTCGGCGCGTCGAGTTCGATCACGACGCCGGCCCGGCGCAGGCGGCAGCGCACGGTCGCCGGCCGCAGCTGCCGCGCGAGGTAGCGCTCCGCCGCGTGGATGCGCCCGAGGTCGTCGGCTTCGACGCGAAGCCCCGTCTCGATGCGGCTCGAAAGGCAGGGCGCCGCCGGGAGGTCGGCCAGATCGGGGAAGCCGAGACCGGCCGCGATGGCGCGAATCGCCGCCTTGCCGATGCCGGCTTCGACGAAGGGATGGCGCACGCCGCGCGCCTCCGCGGCCCGCAGCCCCGGCCGCCAGTCGCCCAGATCGTCCCTGTTCGTGCCGGAGAGCAAGGTCGCGTCGGTGCGCGCGGCGAGCGCGCCGTAGAGGTTGGTCTTGCAATGGAAGCAGCGGTTCGCCGGGTTGCGCCGATAGTCCGGATCGTCGAATTCGCCGGCGTCGAAGACGGTCAGCCGCCATCCTTCGCGGTCGGCGCAGGCGCGCACGCGCGAGGTGGCCTCGGGCGGAACGGCCGGCGAGACGGCGTGGAACATCGCGCAGGCGCCGCCCAACCGCCGCCCGGCGACCAGCGCCAGCGTCATGCTGTCGACACCGCCGCTCACCGCGACCGCCGCCCGGTCGATCCCGTCGAGGACGGCGCGCAGCGCCGGGAGAGGAGCGGGCGGCGGCGCGGTCATTCGCCGGCCTCCGCGAGCGCCGCCGCCTCGGCGTCCCGGCGGCGCCTCTCGCGGCTCGCATGGCCACCGCCGCGGGCGAGGTCGTCGCTCTCGGCCTTGGCCGTGCGTTCGCCCGTCGGCCTGACGGCGCGCTTCACGCGCACCGCGCCCGCCTCGTCCGTATGGCGCGCGACGTCCCGGGCGAGGACGTCGCGGGACATGCGCGACCAGCGAACGCCGAGCGTGGTGGTCTCGGAGAAGGCCGCGGCGAGCGCCCGCTCCAGCGCGTCCGGCTCCGCCAGCACCTGCACCTCCGCCAGCACGCGGCCCTTCTTGCCGTGCGCCGGCCATTGCACCACGTCGAGCACGCCGGGCCGCGCGCGCAAGCGGTCGAGGCCCAGGGCCAGGTCTTCCGGCGTCTGGTCGTCGATCGCGAAGCGGAGCACGGCGACGGAATCCCGGATCGCGGCGCCCGCCGCCGGCGCGAATTCGAGGACGCGCAGGACGTTGCTGAACCCCGGAAAGACGCGGCCGCCGAAGCCGGCCCCCGACCCGACCAGCGTCTCCGGCTCCCGGGCCGGCGTCTGGACCGGCGCGAGATGGCGCAGGATCGCCGCGCCCGTCGGCGTGACCCGCTCGCCCTCGATGCCGTCGTCGCGGGTCACGAAGCCCCGGAGCAGATGCGCCGCGGCGGGGGCCGGCACGGGCAGCAGGCCGTGGGCGCTCCGCACCCGGCCGGCGCCGAGGGGGAGCGGCCCGCACGACCAGCGGACGGGCCCCAGGGCATCGATCAGGAAGGCGGCCGCCACCACGTCGGCGATCGAATCCCAGGCGCCGACCTCGTGGAACGCGACCTCTTCCGGCGCCGTCCCGTGCGCCGCGCCCTCGGCCTCCGCGAGCAGCGCGAAGATCGCCCGCGCCCGGTCGCGGACCCCGGTCGCGAGGCCGGCGGCGTCCAGGCGCGCGCGGATGGCGGCGAGCGGCGCGTGCTCGAGGGCCTCGTCGTCCGCCGGCGGCGAGACCCGGAACCGCCTGCCCGTCAACCGCTCGTCCCGGTGGGCCTCCAGGGAGAGCGCGACCGCCGGCGGCAGCCGCAGCCGGGAGACCGCCGACCGCAGGCCGTCGTAGAGCGCCGGGCGGAGATCGAGCAGCGCCGCCGCGAACATGTCGCCCGCGACTCCGCCGACCGGATCGAGATGCAGGCGCGGCCGCGCGCCGGCCGGGGGCGGCGTCGCGCGATCCCTCTCCGCGTCGCATTCCATGGGGCCGTCATTCTCCCTTGAACGCCGGTTTTCGCTTCTCGACGAAGGCGGCGACGCCTTCGGCGAAGTCGGCCGCGCTCCGCAGCCTGCCATATGCCTCGCCCTCGAGCGCGATCGCCGCGTGCAGCGGCGCATCCTCGGCCGCGTTGAGGAGCCTCTTGGCGGTGCGCTGGGCGAGCGGCGAGAACGCCTTCAACTCCTCCACGAGGGAAGCGGTCGCGCGGGCGAGTTCGTCCCCCGGCACGCAATCCACGGCGATGCCCCAGGCGTGGGCGTCCGCGCCGGAGAGCCGGCGGGCCCGCATGACCAGGTCCTTGGCGCGCGCGATCCCCACCATCCGGGCCAGACGGGCGGAACCGCCGGAGCCGGGGATCATGCCGATGCGCTGCTCCGGCAGGCCGAGGAGGGCCGTCTCGGCGACGATGCGGAAATCGCAGGCCAGGGCGAGTTCGAAGGCGACGCCGAAGCAGTAGCCCTGGAGCGCCGCGATCACCGGCTTGCGGCAGCGCTCCGGCGCGGCGACGGCGCTCGCGAGATCCGAGAGCTGCTCGGGAGAGCGCCGCATGAAACCGGGGATGTCGCCGCCGCTCGAGAAATTCGCGCCCTCCCCCCGAAGGACGATGACCCGCACGGCGTCGTCCGCGTCGAGCGCGGCGAACGCATCGGCGAGCTGCGCCCGTTCGGGCATGGTCACGACGTTCAGCGGCGGACGGTCGAGCACCACGTCGGCGCGCGCCGCCGCGCGATCGACCTCCACCCGGAAGCCGTCGCGCCCGCGATACGGGTCTTCCGTCGTCATCGTCCGTCCCCGTCCGGCGCGTCGTCGGTTTCGTAATCGCCCGCGATCAGCCGGCGGCGCAGGATCTTGCCGACCGGCGACTTCGGAATCGCGCGGACGAAGACATAGGCGCGCGGCCGCTTGAAGTCGGCCAGGGCGGAGGCGCGGCAGTGGGCGTCGAGCGCGGCGGCGCCTGCCGGCCCCGCGCGCGCGACGAAGGCGGCGACCTTGCGGCCCCAGCGCTCGTCCGGGAGGCCCGCCACCGCGACCTCCGCCACCGCGGGGTGGCGGGACAATACGCTCTCGACCTCGACGGGAAGCACGTTCTCGCCGCCGGTGATGATCATGTCGTCCACCCGACCCGTCACGAAGAGATCGCCTTCATCGTCGAAATACCCGACATCGCCGGTGAAGTACCAGCCCCGCTTCAGCGCGCGGGCGTCGGCGTCCGGCCGCCGCCAGTAGCCGGCGAAGGCCTCGTCGCTCTCCAGGCTGGCGATCACCTCGCCTTCGCGGCCGGGAGGGACGAGGCGGTCCGGGTCGCCGGCGCCGATCTCGACCACGCGGACGCGCTGGGTGAGGCCGGCCTTGCCGGCGGAGCCGGGCTTGGCGCGCGCGTCCTGCGCGACGGTGAAGCTGTAGACCTCGGACGAGCCGTAATGGTTCACGAAAATCTCCGGAGCGAAGGCGTCGGCGACGCGGCGGAGCAGGGCTTCCGTCATCGGCGCGCCGGCGAAGCCGAGGCGGCGCACCGAGGAGACGTCGGCGGCGGGAAACGCCGGGCTCGCCAGCAGGTCGTGGTAGAGCGTCGGCACGAGGTAGAGGCTGGTGATCCGCTCGGCCGCGATCAGGCGCAGCGCCCGCGCCGCCTCGAAGCGGGGCTGGCAGACGAACGCGCCGCAGAGCGGCGCCATCGAGAGGAGCGCGCGCACGCCCATGGTGTGATAGAGCGGCATGACCCCGAGGGTGCGCTCCCCCATGCGGTAGCCGCTCTGCGCGATATGGGCGAGCGCCGCCATGCGCTCGGCGCGGTGGCTGCGCGGCACCCCCTTGCCGGGGCCCGTGGTGCCCGAAGTGTAGAGCAGGAGAGAGAGGTCGTCGGCGCTTGCGCGGGGCGTCGTTTCCGGCCGCGCGTCGAGGAGCGCAGCGAAGCCGGTCGCGCCCTCCGCCGGCGCGCCGGGCGAGGGCGCGTCGAGCGCGATCCGGTGGATGGCGGCGGCGCGGGCCGCTCCGGCGATCGCCGCGGCGGATACCTCGTCGAAGACCACGGCCGAAGCGCCCGAATCGCGAAGGAAGAAATCGAGGGCCTCCGCGGAGGCCCGCCAGTTGAGCGGCGCCGCGACCAGCCCGGCGAGCTGGCACGTCCAATGGCAGGCCGCCATCTCCCAACGGTTTTGCAGGACCACGGCGAGCCTGTCTCCGCGCCCGAGCCCGAGTGCGCCGAGGCCGCCGGCGAGCCGGGCCGCGACGTCGACCCAGGCCGCGTAGTCGAAACGCGCGGCGCCGTCGGCGACGGCGAGGGCGCGCGGGTCGCGCTCGACGGCGGCGAGCAGGACCCGCCCGAGATCAGGCATCCTCGCCCCGCTGCGCCGCCGCCGCTTCGAGCGCCGCCGCGACGATCCCGGAGTAGCCCGTGCACCGGCACAGGTGGCCGCCGAGCACGGCGCGGACGGCGCTCTCGTCCGGTTCCGGGCCGCGCGCGAGCCAGGCGTCGAGCGACATCAGGATGCCGGGCGTGCAGAAGCCGCACTGAAGCGCGTGATGGCGGCGGAACGCGGCCTGCAGGGCGGTCAGCGACTTCGTGTCCGGCGCCAGCCCCTCCACCGTATCGACCCGCCGCCCTTCCGCCTGGACGGCGAGGAGCAGGCAGGCGCGGACCGGGGCGCCGTCGAGGCGGACCGTGCAGGCGCCGCAGACGCCGTGCTCGCAGCCCACATGGGTCCCGGTCGCGCCCAGTTCGTGGCGCAGGAAGTCGCTCAGCAGCGTGCGCGGCTCGGCCCAGCCGCCGGCCACGCGGCCGTTGAGGATCAGCCGCACCCGGTAGCGCCCGCCGCGGCTCAGTTTCGGCACGCCAGCGCCTCCAGCACGGTCTTGCGGCCGAGACGCCGGACCAGTTCGCGCCGGTAACGGGCGCTGGCGTGGACGTCGTCGGCCGCGTCGAGGGACCAGGCGAGCGCGTCGAGCGCGTCGTCGAGGGCGGCGCCCGAAAGAACCGGCCAGTCGCGCACGACGGGGCGGTCGGAGACGCCGCCGACGCCGACCCGCAGGCCGCGCGCATCGGCGGACGCGGCGATGGCGACCGTCGCGAAATCCCCGTGCCGGCGCGCGCATTCGGCGAAGGCGTAGCCGGTGCCCGCCGCGGCGACGGGGAAGCGCGCGGCCACGAGCATTTCGTCCGGCAGGCAGGCGGTCGAGAGCAGGCCGGTCTGGAAGGCCGCGGCCGGCAGGGTCCGCACGCCGCGGCGCGCGCGCAGGACGACCTCGCCGCCCAGGACCGCCAGGCAGAGCGGCAGTTCCGCGCTCGGGTCGGCGAAGGCGAGGGAGCCGCACACGGTGCCCCGGCTGCGGGTCTGGACATGGCCCACGAAGGGCAGCGCCCGCGCCAGCAGGGGCGCCCGCGCGGCGAGGGGGGGCCAAGCCTCCAGCGCCGCCTGGGTGACCGCCGCGCCGACCTCGATGGCGCCGCCCTCCTCCCGGATGGAGGCGCGGTTCGGCAGCCGCGCGATGTCGATGAGGACGGCCGGCTCGGCCAGCCGCATGTTGAGCATCGGCATCAGCGTCTGGCCGCCGGCGAGAAGCCGCGCATCGTCGCCCGCGTCGGCGAGGGCGGCGAGCGCCTCCTCCTCGTCATCCGGGCGCAGGTAGTCGAACGGCGGCGGCTTCATAATTCGGACGGTGCCGGCTCCGGCCCGTGGATCAGCGCACCGATCCGCGCCGGCGTGAGGGGAAGCGTGATGTCTTCCGCGCCGAGCGCATCGGCACAGTCTTCCGCGCCGAGTGCGTCGGCGACGGCGTTGGCAATGCAGACCGGCGTGGTCATGCAATTGCCCTCGCCGACTCCCTTCGCGCCGAGCGGGGTCGCCGGGCTCGGCGTGTCGCGATGGAGGATGACCGGGTCCGGGATCGCGCTCGCGATCGGCACCAGATAGTCGGCGAGCGTGCCGGAGAGGAAGCCGCCATCCTCGTCATACACCAGCTCCTCGTAAAGCGCGGCGCCGACGGCGTGGGCGAAGGCGCCGCGAATCTGCCCGTCGACCAGGGCCGGATTAAGGCGGCGCCCGGCGTCGTGGGCGGTGACGTAGCGGTCGATCGCGACGGCCCCGGTCGCACGGTCGATCTCGACGCCGCAGAAATCGAAGATGAAGCCGTAGGCCGCCGAGCCGTTGATCAGGTCGTCGTCCGTCGGCGGCGCCAAGGCGGGCGGCGTCCAGCTGGCGCTCTCGCGCGCCGCCGCGTCCGTGTCCGGCGGCAGGCTCCCCGGCGCCCAGTGGGCGAGCGCGGCCGCCCGGCGGAAGTCCAGCCCTTGCGCGGGGTCTTCACCGGCGAAGATGCGCCCGGCCGCGAAGCGCAGGGTCTCGGGCGCGGCGCCGAGCCGCCGGCCCGCGACACGCGCCAGGCGTCGCTTGAGCCGTTCGGCCGCGAGATGCGCCGCGCCGGCCACGGCGCCGGAGAAGCGGCTCGAATAGCTGCCGGCCGCGATCGACCAGGGGTCCTTCTGCGTGTCGTGTTCGAGGTTGACCGTCACGTCCTCCGGTTCGAGGCCGAGCGATTCGCCCACGACCTGCGCGAGCACCGTGCGGTGGCCCTGGCCCTGCGGCAGCGATTCGGCGGTGACGGTGACGCCGCCGAGGGGGTCCACGGCCACCGTGGCGTTGGCGACGGCGCCGCCCTTGGGCCCGGCGGCGCGGCGCTCCTCCGCGTCGAGCGCCAGGGTGACGTAGCCCATGTTGGAAATACTGGGCTCGACCGCCGCGGCGTAACCGATTCCGTACAGGCGGCCCTCCGCGCGCGCCGCCGCGCGCCGCGTCCGCAGGGCGTCGAGGCCGCCCTCGGCGGCGGCGAGGGCGACGACGGCCGGGTAGTCCCCGGAGTCGAGAACGGCCCCGGCGGCGGCGCGGTAGGGGAAGGCGCCGCTCGGCACCAGATTGCGGCGAATCGCGTCGAGCGGGTCGATCCCCAAGGTCGCGGCGATGCGCTGCATCAGCCGTTCGAGGGCGTAGCAGGACTGCGGCCCGCCGAAGCCGCGGTTGAGGCCCGAAGGCGTCTTGTTGGTCAGGACGACGCGGTTGGTCACCGCGAGATGGGCGATGCGGTAGGGGCCGGTGAGGTTGCCGTGGTTGCGGTAGAGGGTCGCCGGCTCGGGCGCGCGCAGATAGGCGCCGCAATCTTCGAGCTGGTCGAGGCGGAGGGCGGCGACCGTCCCGTCCGCCGCGACCGCGGCCTCGATCCGGGTCACCCGGTTGGTCGCGGAGGTCGCGGCCAGCAGGTGTTCGAGCCGGTCCTCGATCCACTTGACCGGGCGTCCGGCCTTCCGCGCGGCCAGCGCCATGGCGACGACGTAAGGGAAGATCGCCTGCTTGACCCCGAAGCTCCCGCCCGAATCCGGCGGCGCCCGCAGCCGCAGCCGCGGCCCCGGCACCTTGAGCGCCCGCGCCATGACCGGGTGCAGCACCAGCGGTCCCTGGAAGTTGGAGAGCACGTCGTAGCTGTCGGCGCCGGGATCGTAGGAGGCGACCAGTCCGAGGCACTCGATCGGGGTGCAGGCGTTGCGCGGGTAGCGCACGGTGGTCGCGATGCGGTGGGCCGCCCGCGCGAACGCCGACTCCGGGTCGCCGTAGCGGAACGTCCGCCGGCTGACCACGTTGCCGCCGTCCCCTTCGTGGAGGCGGGGCGCGTCCGGCGCGGCGGCGGCTTCCGGATCGACGACGGCGGGCAGGGGCGCGTAGCGCGCGTCGATCAGGGCCAGGGCGTCCTCGGCGCGGTAGCGGTCTTCGGCGACGACGATCGCGACCGGCTCGCCGGCGTAGCGCACCCGGTCGGTGGCGATGCACCAGTGCTCCATCTTGCGGCGCACGCCGACCAGGAACGGCGCGGACCAGGCGCGCGCGTCCGCGCCGGTGACGACGGCGTGGACGCCCTCCAGCGCGGCGGCCCGGCTCGCGTCGACGGCGAGCAGGCGCGCATGCGCGTGGGGCGAGCGGAGGACGGCGGCGTGGCCGGTGCCGGGGGCCGTCGGAAGGTCGTCGAGATAGCGGCCGTCGCCGCGCAGAAGCGCCGCGTCCTCCAGGCGCTCCAGCGCTTCGCCGATGAGGCCCATGGCGCGGCGGCGCCCGTCAGGCGCCTTCCGTCCGGCTCGGCATCAGGCCCCCGGCATCAGGTCGTTGGACGGCCGCGTCTCGTCCAGGACCTTGCGGGCCGTCTCGGCGCCGGCGACGGGCAGGCCGCGCGGATCCAGCAGGCCGATCTGCACCAGCACCGAAGCTTGGTCCCAATAGATGTGCTCGTGATAGAGCTTGTCGCCGCGGAAGTTCACGATGGCGACGAGCGGCACGGTGACCGCCTTGCCGGTGGGGGGGACGCCGGGGAGCATCCAGTCGATCTCCTCGTCGTGGGTGAAGCTGAAGATCAGCTCGTCGACCACCCGGTCGGCGCCCACGGTGCGGGAGAGGGAGGTCAGCGTCGTGTCCTTCGGCATGCGGGGGATGAAGTGGCGCTCGTAGAAGCGCGCGAGTGCCTCCGCGCCCGTCCCGCCCGTCATCGTCGGGACGTGGTTGACGTAGGGTTCGGCGACCATGGTGGCCATGGTCTTCGCCACGTCGCGGGTCGCGAATTCGCAGTCCAGATGGCGCTCCCACAACGCCTCGAGATCGTAGGCCGGGCCGATGGCGCCGCGCAGCAGCGCGAGCGTCCGCGAATGGGCCAGCAGCGCCGACGGGCGGTGGTAGGTGTCGGGTCGGTCGCGGTTGTAGAAGCCGTGGCCCGCTCCCGGGTAGCGGCGAATCGCGATCGCGGGCCGCTCGGCGAAATGGGCGGCGATGGCGTCGACCGCCGCCGCGGGCACGAATTCGTCGGCGCCGGCGAAGTGCATCAGCACCGGGCAGGCGATGCCGCCGGATTCGCCGAGCGCGGCTTCGATGCCGACACCGTAGAAGCAGACGGCGGCGTCGACCGCATGCCGGGCCGCCGCGAGATAGGCGAGTTTGCCGCCGAGGCAGAAGCCCATCGCGGCGGCCTTGCCGGTGCATTCCGGGCGCGCCCGCAGCGCCGCCAGCGCGGTGCCGATGTCGGCGACGCCCCGGTCCACGTCGAAGCGCGCGTAGAGGTCGAAGGCCCTGGCGAGATCGGCGCCGTCGTAGCCGAGAGCGACGCCGGGCTCGAGCCGCCAGAAGAGGTCGGGCGCGAGGCAGACATAGCCCTCTTCCGCGAACAGGTCGGCGACGGCGCGGAGGCTCGCGTTGACGCCGAAGATTTCCTGCGCGAGCAGGAGGCCGGGGCCGCGGCCCGATTCGGGGAGCGCCAGATAGCCCCGGAACGTCTCTCCGCAGGCGGTCGCGAGATCGATCGTCCGGCCCCTCATGGCGGGTTCCCCAAGGCGGTGTCGTCTCGCCCGCATTCTGGCCCCCGGGTGCCGCCGCCGCAATCGCACCGCCCGCCCGCCGCGCGTCTCGTGCGGAGCGCGAAGCGACGGGGCTGCCCGTGGCCTTCTCCGGACCGGCGGCCTACAAAGCGCCCATGCCTCCCCCCAGGGCCGCGGCGACCGCGCCGCTCGTCGGCGTGCTCTACATGTGCGCGACCGCCGTCGCCATGTTCCCGGCGCTCAACGCCACGGTGAAATATCTCGTCGCCGACTACCACATGGCGCAGATCGTCTGGTTCCGCTGCGTCGTCCATCTGGGCCTGATGGTCGCGCTCTTCATGCCGGCGATGGGGTGGCGGCTGTTCGCGACCCGCCGCCCGTGGCTGCAAGCGGTCCGCTCGCTGACCCAGCTCGTCACCTTCACCCTGATCTGGTGCGCCTTGATCTGGACGCCGATGACGACGGTCACCATGGTGCTCTTCACCGGCCCGTTGATCCTGGTGGCGCTCTCGGTGCCGTTCCTGGGCGAGCGGGTGGGGCCGCGGCGCTGGGCCGCCGTCTTCGTCGGCCTCGCCGGCGTGTTGATCGTGATCCGCCCGGGCGCCGACGTGGCGCACTGGGCCTCGCTCCTCGCCCTGGGCGGCGCCTTCTTCTACGCGATCTACCAGGTCCAGACCCGCAAGCTCGCCGGCCACGACGACCCGCGCACGACCTCGGTCTATACGATTCTGCTGGCCTTCGTCGTGACCACGGCGGCCGTGCCGTTCTTCTGGGAGGCGCCGGGCGGCGCGGTGGACTGGCTGGCGTTCCTGGCGCTGGGCGTGTTCGGCGGCCTGGCCCACTACTTCGTCATCAAGGCCTATCAATACGCCGAGGCGTCGCTGCTCGGGCCGTTCGACTACGGCCAGCTGGTCGGGGCGAGCGTCCTCGGCTATCTGATCTTCGGCGAAATCCCCGACCTCTGGACCTGGGTCGGCGCCGCCGTCATCGTCGCCAGCGGGCTTTACGTCGCGCACAGGGAGACGCGGGCGAAGCGCTTGGCGCGCTGAGCGCCGCCGCCTTGGCACGGCCGCGGACGCCCCCTACAAGGGCGCGATGACCATCTATCCGGCGCGCGACGACGATCCGCTTCGCGGCATCCTGTTCATGTGCGTGACGGCGATCGTCATGTTCCCGCTGCTCAACGCGACGACGAAATACCTCCTGGCGGCGGACTATTCGGTGGTCCAGGTCATGTGGGTGCGCTCGATCGTGCATCTGGCCTGGATGCTGGCGTTGTTCCTGCCCCGCGGCGGCTGGCGGGTGCTGCGCAGCGCCCGGCCGGGGGTGCAGCTCCTCCGCTCCGCGCTCCAGTTCGTCTCCCTCGTGCTGTTCGTGATCCCGCTCGCCTTCGCGCCGCTCACCACCTTGACGATGGCCTTCTTCACGGCCCCGCTCATGGTGGTCGCGCTGTCGGTGCCGATGCTGGGGGAGCGGGTGGGGCCGCGCCGCTGGGCCGCGGTGGCGTTCGGCTTCGCCGGCGTGATCGTGATCTTCCGGCCGAGCGGCGACCTGCTGCTCCACTGGTCGGTCTTCCTCGTCCTGGGTTCGGCCGCCACCTACGCGCTGTTCCAGATCCTGACCCGCCGGCTCGCGGCCGAGGACGACTACCGGACGACCGCCATCTACACGATCATCGTGTCCCTGGTCGCGACGACGGTCGCGGGGCCGTTCTACTGGGAGTGGCCGCGAGAGCCCCTCCATTGGGCGGCCCTGATCGGCCTCGGCTTCCTCGGCGGGCTGGGGCATTTCGGGGTCATCAAGGCGTATCAATACGGGCGCGCCTCGGTGGTGGGGCCGTTCGACTACGGGCAGCTGATCGGCGCGGCCACCATCGGCTTCCTCTGGTTCGGCGAGGTCATCGACCTCTGGACGTGGCTCGGCGCGGCGATGATCGTCGCCAGCGGCCTCTACATCGCCCGCCGCGAGGCCCGGCTTTCCCGCTGAGCAACGACGCCCGCCGAGCGGGGCACCTGCTCGGCGGGGCGTCAGAGCCGCCGGTTCGCGTCGAGGGCGGCGATCCAGCGCTTGTAGTTGCGCACCGAGAAGCGCTGATACTCGATGACGTTGTAGACGTAGCTGCCGTCCGCGATCCGCGCCTCTGCGTCGTCATACGCCTCCCGCGTCACCGGCACGAATTTGATCCGGTCCCCCGGGCGGAACAGCACGATCTCCCCGGCGAAGGCGTCGAAGCGCTTCTCCGTATCCCAGATGGGCACCGGCGTGCGGCCCAGAAGCTGGTAGCCGCCCGGCGTGTTGACCGGGTAGATGGCGCTCGCCGAGCCGCCCATGCCGACCGTGCCCTGCGGGGTCCAGGTGCGCGGCGGGTTGTATTTGGGGACGGTGATCATCGCCCGCGGATCCAGCGGCTGGAGGAAGGGCAGGCCCGGCCAGAAGCCGAGGGAGGCCACCCAGTATTCCGAACCCGAATGGACGCGCACCAGGTGGTCGCGGCCGGCGAGGCCGTTCAGCCGTGCCACGAGGTCCGGGTCGTATTCCTTCGGCGCGATCTTCGCGCTGTAGTCGTCGATGCATTCCCTGGTCCAGGGGTCGAGATACAGCGTCTCGAACAGGAACAGCCGGCTGTCGAGCGCGATGTCGTCGGTCGCGCCCAGGCTCGCGATCAGCGCCTTCAGCTCCGTCACGAGATCGTCGTAGGCGATCGCGGCCGGCTCGTAGTGGACCAGCATCGAGGCGAAGCAGGGCGCCGTTTCGACGATGCCCTTCGTTTTGTCGGCGACGACGCGCGCCGCCAGCCCCTGGGCGACGAAATTCAGCTCGAGGTTCATCTCGTTACCGAATTCGATCAGGACGTAGCGGTCGCCGCCGGGCAGGAATTTCGGTTCGTCGTAGATCATGGCGCGCTCTCTCGGGCGGGCGCCGGGCCGCCCATCAGGTCGGCTTCGTGCCGTTCGACGAAACCGGTGTGGGTGTGGCCGGCGCGGAAGGCTTCGTGCGCGACGACGCGGCGCAGGAAGCCGATATTGGTGGCGATGCCCGCGATGCGGAAGCGGTCGAGGGCCGCCAGCATCCTCTCGATGGCGCCCTGCCGGTCGGCGCCGCGGGCGATCAGCTTGGCGATCATCGGATCGTAGAAGTGGCTGATCCGGTCGCCTTCGCGGACTCCGGTGTCGAGCCGCAGGTCGGAGCCGGTCGGCGGCGGGGCGAAGACTTCGAGCGGGCCCGGCGAAGGGAGGAAGTTCCGGCTCGGGTTCTCGGCGTAGAGGCGGCATTCGATCGCGTGCCCCCGCGCCGCCACCGACGTTTCCAGGAGCCCGGAGAGGTCGTCGCCCCGCGCGAGGCGGAGTTGCAGGCCCACCAGATCGACACCCGCGATCATCTCGGTGACCGGATGCTCGACCTGGATGCGCGTGTTCATTTCGAGGAAATAGAATTCGCCGTCGGGCGCCAGGATGAATTCGACCGTGCCGGCTCCGCGGTAGCGCTCCCGCGCGACGAGGGCGAGGGCGGCGGCGGCCATGCGCGCCCGGAGATCGGGGCCGACCGCCGGCGAGGGCGCTTCCTCGACGATCTTCTGGAAGCGCCGCTGGATCGAGCATTCCCGCTCCATGAAGTGGACGCCGCGCCCGTCGCCCAAGCCGAAGATCTGGATTTCAACGTGGCGCGGCTCGGGCACGAGCCTTTCGAGATAGACCGCGCCGTCGCCGAAGGCTTTTTCGGCCATGGCCTGGGTGGCGCCGACCACCTCGGCGAGTTGCGCCGGGCCGTCCACCCGCCGCATGCCGATGCCGCCGCCGCCGGCGCTGGCCTTGACGAGCAGCGGATAGCCGACCGCCGCCGCCTGCTTCTCCGCCTCCGCCCCCGCCGCCGCGCCCGGCGCGAGCCGCGCGCTCCCCGGCACGACGGGCACGCCCGCCTCGGCGGCGAGGCGGCGCGCCCGCTCCTTGTCCCCCATGGCGGCGATCGCCTCGGGCCGCGGGCCGACCCAGGTAAGGCCGGCCTCCTCGACCGCGCGGGCGAAGGCGGCGTTTTCGGCGAGGAAGCCGTAGCCCGGATGGATCGCGTCCGCACCGCTCGCCTTTGCTGCGGCGAGGATTTTGTCGGCGGCGAGGTAGCTCGCGCGTGCGGCCGGCGGGCCGATGGCGCACGCTTCGTCGGCTTCGTCGGCGTGCTTCGCGCCCGCGTCCGCCTCCGAATAGACGGCGACCGTGGCGATGCCGAGCGCCCGCGCGCTGCCCATGACGCGGCAGGCGATCTCCCCGCGATTCGCGACCAGGAGTTTCTTCACGTGTGCCGCGGGGAGGCGTCGGGCAGGCGCCGCTCCGCCGCGGCCGCGCGCAGGCGCCGGCGGCCGGCGGGAGGGGCGGTCACGGCGGGTTCCATGGCCGCGACGCTACCCCGCCGACCGCGCGCGTCGCAAGCGGCGGGTGCGGCGGGGAGCGGCGCCGAAAGGCGTCCTGCGCCGAGGCTCCCGGTGCTTCGCGCCTCTTTGCGGCGTCCCGGCCATGCGGTACGGCTATTCCGTCTTGGCGATCACGGCGGCGATGGTGCTCAAAGCGAGGGCGCGCAGAAACGCATCGTCGATCTGTTCTACGGTTTGCAGCGCCTCGGCGATATCTCCGGCCTCGGCCTGCGCGGTGGCGATGGCGCGCAAAGCGTCGGCGCGCAGAAACGCCCCGTCGATCTTTTCTGCGGCTCGCAGCACCCCGGCGAAGGTCGCCTTTGCTCCCGCGCTGTCCCCGGCTTCGGCCTGCGCGACGGCGATGGCGCGCAAAGCGCTGGCGCGCAGAAACGTCCTGTCGATCTTTTCTGCGGCTCGCAGCGCCTCGGCGAGGGTCACCCTTGCTCCCGCATTGTCCCCGGCTTCGGCCTGCGCGGCGGCGATGTCGCGCAAAGAGTCGGCGCGCCAAAACGCCCTGTCGATCTTTTCCTCGATTTGCAGCGCCTCGGCGAGAGTCCCCCTCGCTGCCGCGCTGTTCCCGTACCTGGGGGCGGCGTGGCGCATAATGCTGGCGATCGAAAATGCCTCATCGATCTTTTCTGCGGCTCGCCGCGCCTTGGCGAGGGTCACGCTCGCTCCTGCTTTGTCTCCGGCCTTGGCCTGCGCGGCGGCGATGTCGCTCAAAGCGCTGGCGCGTTCGGACGCATCGCCGATCTTTTCCGCGATTCGCAGTGCCTCGGCGATGTCTCTGGCCTTGGCCTGTGCGGCGGCGATGTCACGCAAAACGCTGGCACGCCAAGACGCATCGCCGATCTTTTCTGCGGTTTGCAGTGCCTCGGCGATGTCTCCGGCCTTAGCCTGTGCGGCGGCAATGTCGTGCAAGGCGTCGGCGCGCTGAGACGCCCAGTCGATCTTATCTGCGGCTCGCCGCGCCTTGGCGAGGGTCACCCTCGCTCCTGCTTTGTCCCCGGCCTTGGCCTGTGCGGCGGCGATGTCGCGCAAAGCGTTGGCGCGCCAAAACGCCCAGTCGATCTTATCTGCGGTTTGCAGCGCCTCGGCGAGGGTCACCCTTGCTCCCGCGTTGTCCCCGGCCTTGGCCTGTGCGGCGGCGATGTCGCTCAAAGCGCTGGCGCGGCCGGACGCATCATCGATCTTTTTCGTCGCTCTCAGCGCCACCGTGAGCAGGCAATCCGCCGTCGGGGTCGAGAAACACTCCCTCCGCTCCCGCACGGATATCGCCAAGTCCCGCACCCATTCCGCCGGCGTCGCGAAGGAGAGGCCCTCGCTGGCGGCGCCGATGTGCTTGAAGGTCGTGATCCCGACCAGCTCTCCCTCCCCGTTGAACAGCCCGCCGCCGGAAGAGCCCGGTGAGATGGGCGCGTCGGTCTGGACGATCGGGGCGGAGCGCTTGCCGTAATCGCCGCGCAACTGCGAGACGATGCCGCGGGAGAGGGAAAGCGTCAGCCCTTGCGGGGCGCCGACGGCATAGACCTCCTCGCCGACGGAAAGCGCGCGGGCGCTGCCGAGGCGAACCGGCGGCGCCGCCGGAGGGTCGGAAAGCGCCGCGACGGACAGCAGGCAGAGATCGCGCGCCTCGTCGCGCGCCGCCATGTGCGCCTCCATGCGCCAGGTCTCGCGCCCGCGCGCATCCGCCGCCTGCCGCACGGCGATTGCTTCCGCGCCGGCCACGACATGGCAGTTCGTCGCCACCTCGTTCCCGCCCACGACGACTCCGCTGCCCTGCGCGATCTGCTCCCCGCCGGCGTCCAGCGCGATGACGACGACCACGCCGCCGGATACGTCGGCGAAGACCTCCTGCGCCGACTTGCCGCCCGCGCCAGCGGGAAGAGCCATGGCGCAGACGCACAAGGCGCCCGTCGCGAGCGCCAGACGTCGATGTGGTTTCATTCGGTTTCGCCCCAGGATGCCGAAGCATGATCAAGCCATGAAACCGCATGGCCGCTCAAGCCTCGCTCGTCGTTTCGGGCCTGCGCTGTTGCCGCGCGGAGCGCCCCTGCTATCCTGGCGCCGGTCCGTGACGGACGCCGGTCCGTGACGAGAGCCGGGGAGCGGGGAGATGTATGTGGGGCAGCCGATCCGGCGGCGGGAGGACGAGCGGTTCCTGCGGGGGCGGGGGCGGTTCGTCGAGGATGTCCGGCTCGACGAACCCATCGCCCACGCCGCCTTCGTGCGCAGCCCCCACGCGCACGCCAGGGTGACACGGATCGACACCGAAGCCGCCGCCGCGCTGCCGGGCGTGTGCGCGGTGCTCACCGGCGCGGACTGGACGGCCGCCGGCTACGGCGAGGCGGAAGGGGTGTGGCCCGTCGCCGACAGGAGCGGCGCACCGGCGCGCACCGTCAACCGGCCGTTCATCTGCGTCGATGGAGTGGTCCGCTGCGTCGGCGAGATCGTCGCCATGGTCGTCGCCGAGGATCGCCACCGGGCGCTCGACGGGGCCGAGGCCGTTGCGGTCGACTACGCGGAGATGCCCGCCAACACCGTCACGGCGCAGGCGCTGGAGCCGGAAACCCCGCTCGTGCATCCGGCGCTCGGCACCAACGAGGTGCTGGTCACCGAGCACGGCCTGAAAGAGGAGACCGAGACGGCACTCGCCCGCGCGCACCACGTCACCGAGGTCACGGTCCCGACCAACCGCGTCACCGCAGCACCCATCGAGCCGCGGTGCTACATGGGACATTACGACGCGGTGAACGACCGCTACACCGTCTGGACCACCCATCAGGCGCCGCACATCGTGCGCCGCTACTTCACCAAGTCGCTGCGCATCCCCGAACACAAGATGCGCGTCGTCGCGCCCGACGTGGGTGGCGGCTTCGGGATGAAGCTCTATCACTACCCGGAGGAGCCGCTGGTGCTCTGGGGCTCGATGGTCTCCGGCCGCCCGGTCCGGTGGACCGGCATGCGCTCCGAATGCCTGCTGGGCGACACCCATGCCCGCGACCACCACACCACCGGGCGCATGGCCTTCGACCGCGACGGCAGGATTCTCGGCGTGCAGTTCGAGACGCTCGGGGCCTTCGGCGCCTACGAGAGCCAGTGGCAGGCGAGCATCACCAACGCCTATCACTTCACCATGCTGTCGCTCGCCTACGACATCCCGGCGATCCACACGACCGTGCGCGGTGTCTATACCAACGCCACGCCCGTGGACGCCTATCGCGGCGCTGGTCGGCCCGAGACCGTCTATCAGGTCGAGCGCCTGATCGAGAACGGCGCCAGGGAGATGGGCATCGACCCGATGGAATTGCGCGCGCGCAACCTGATCCGGCCGGAGAAGTTCCCGTACAGGACCGCCGTTGGCATCACCTACGATTCGGGCGATCCGCCGGCGCTCATGGAGAAGATCAAGACGCTCTCCGGCTACGACGCGCTGCGCGCCGAGCAGACCGCGCGGCGGGCGCGGGGCGAATGGATGGGGATCGGCATCTCGGCCTTCTTCGACATGGCCGGCGCGGGACCCGTCAAGATGATGAACGATCTGGGCGCCAAAATCGGCTGCTACGACGTGGCCAGCGTGCGCGTCCACCCCGACGGGCGGATCACGGTGTTCGCCGGCAGCCACAGCCACGGGCAGGGCCACGAGACGACATGGAGCCAGATCGCCGCCGACCGGCTCGGCTGTGCCATCGACAACATCGATCTGGTCGAAGGCGATACCGACCGCGTGCCGATGGGAATCGGCACCTGGGGCTCGCGTTCCCTCTCGACCGCCGGCATGGCTGTCTATACCGCCGCTGACCGGGTGGTGGCGAAGGCCAAGCGGCTGGCGGCGCACATGCTGGAGTGCGCGCCCGAGGATCTCGATCTGGCTGACGGCGCGTTCACCGTCAAGGGCACGGACCGCACGCTGGCGTTCTCGGCGGTGGCCAACGCCGCCTACCATTCCGGCGACCGCCCGGCCGACCTGGAGATCGGCCTCGAGGAGACGTCGTTCTTCGACCCGGACGACTGCACCTACCCCTCGGCCGTCCATCTCTGCGTCGTCCTCGTCGATCCCGAGACCTGCTCTGTCGCCTTGCGGAACTACTGGGCGGTGGACGACGTGGGCACGGTCATCAACCCGATGGTGCTGGAGGGGCAGGTCCACGGCGGGCTGGTCCAGGGCATCGGCCAGGCGCTCATGGAGGAATGCGCCTACGATCCCGAGACGGGCCAGTATCTTGCGGGCACGTTCATGGATTACGCCATCCCCCATGCCGGAGACGTGCCGTCCTTCGGGCTCGATTCGCACGTGACCCGGGCATTGGGCAACCCGCTGGGCGCCAAGGGGGCGGGCGAGAGCGGCACCATCGGCGCGCCGGCCTGCGTCGCCAACGGCGTCATCGACGCGCTGTGGCATCTTGGGGTGCGGCAGATCGCCCAGCCGATGACGCCGAAGAAGATCTGGCGCGCCGTCGAGGAGGCGAAGCGGGCGCGCCATTAGCGCCGTAACCGGGGCGGGGATAAGGACGATGGACGGGATTTCCGTGACGCTGACGGTGAACGGCAGGGAGGAGTCGGTGACGGTCGATCCGCGCACCCTGCTCGTCCACTTCCTGCGCGAGGCGCTGCACCTCACCGGGACCCACATGGGCTGCGACACCAGCCAGTGCGGGGCCTGCACCGTCCATCTCGACGGCCGGCCGATCAAATCCTGCGCGATCTTCGCGGCGCAGCTGGACGACGCGTCCGTGACCACGATCGAGGGCGTGGCGGAGGCCGGGCAGCTGCACCCGATGCAGGCCGCGTTCAAGGAGCATCATGGCCTGCAGTGCGGCTTCTGCACCCCCGGCATGGTGATGATGGGGATCGACATCGCGCGCCGCCACGAGGCGCCGTCCGAGGCCACGATCCGCCGCGACCTCGAAGGCAACCTCTGCCGCTGCACCGGCTATCACAACATCGTCGAAGCGATCGCAGCCGGCGCCAGGGCGATGCGCGGCTGAGCGGGAGGCGCCGATGTATCCGTTCACCTACCACCGCCCGTCTTCCATAACCGACGCCGTCGCGCTGCTGGCCCGCTCCGCGGACGGCCGGCCGCTCGCCGGCGGCATGAGCCTGATTCCGACCCTGCGCTTCCGCCTCGCCCAGGCGTCGGACCTGATCGACCTCAACGGGATCGACTCGCTCGCCGGCATCGAGCGGCGCGGCGGCGCGCTGCGGATCGGCGCGATGGCCCGGCACGCGGCGGTTGCCGCCTCGCCCGTGGTGGCGGAGGCGATCCCGGCCCTCGCTACCCTCGCCGAATCGATCGGCGACGTGCAGGTGCGCAACCGCGGGACCATCGGCGGCTCGATCTGCTTCGCCGACCCGGCCGCCGACTACCCGGCCGGCCTGCTTGGCCTCGGCGCCACGGTCAACACCGATCGGCGCGCCATCGCCGCGGACGACTTCTTCACCGGGCTCTACGAGACCGCGCTGGAGGAGAGCGAGATCGTGGTCTCGGTCGATTTCCCGATCCCCGAGAAGGCGGGCTGGGCCAAATTCGGCAACCAGGCTTCGCGCTTCGCCGTGGCCGCCGTGATGGTGTCGCGCACCGGGGGTGCGGTGCGGGTCTCGGTCACCGGCGCCAAAGCCTGCGTCTTTCGCGTGCCGGAGATGGAAGCGGCGCTCGCCGCGAACTTCTCCGCCGAAGCGCTCGAAGGCATGGCGCCGTCGGCCGACGGACTCAACGAGGATCTCCATGCGGACAAGGACTACCGCGCGCATCTCGTCGGCGTGATGGCGCGTCGCGCCGTCCGGTCGGCGCTCGCGCGATGAAGCCGCCGCGGTTCCGCTACCTCCGCGCGGCGACCGTGGACGACGCGCTGCGGGCGCTCGCCGACGATCCGGACGCGCGCATTCTCGCGGGCGGCCAGAGTCTGATCCCGCTGATGAACCTGCGGATGGTGAAGCCCGGCTGTCTGATCGACATCAACCGCATCCCGGGCCTCGAGCACATCGAGGAAGACGGCGATGAAATCGCGATCGGCGCCCTTGCCCGGCACAACGACGTGAAGGAGTCGCCGCTGGTCCGCGCCCACTGCCCGCTGCTCGCGGAAGCCTACGAGTCCATCGCCCATTACACCGTGCGCAACCGCGGCACGCTGGGCGGCAATCTTTGCCACGCGGATCCTTCCTCGGAGGCCCCCGCCGTGATGGTCGCCATCGGCGCGACGCTGGTGCTGCAGAGCGCCGCCGGGGGTCGGCGCGAAATCCCGGCGGAAGGCTTCTTCAAGGGGATATACGAGACGGCGGCGCGGCGGGATGAAATGTTGACCGAGATCCGCCTGCCCAGGCGCGGGGCCGAGGGCTGGGCTTTCGCCGAGGTCAGCAACCGCCACGGCGATTTCGCCATGGCCGCCGTCGCGGCGACGGTGCGGCTGGAGGGCGGAGCCTGCGCGGACGCGCGGGTGGTGGCGAGCGCGGTGGGCGCGCGCCCGGCACGGCTTGAAGCGGCGGAAGAGGCGCTCGTCGGCAGGCCGGTCGACGCGACGCGCCTCGACGCGGCGGCGGAAGCGGCGCGCGGGGCGGTCGATCCGCCGAGTGACAGCCACGCGGATGCGGCCTACCGCCGGGACGCCATCGGCACCCTGACGCGGCGCACGCTGCGCCGCGCCGTTTCGCGTATCGCGACCTCGCGCACGGCGCCCGCGCGACGCGGTTAGGGGAGAGATCATGGAGCGGGAGACGATCCGCGTGACCGTCAACGGCAAGGCCCATGAGCGCGAGGTCGAGCCCAGGCGGCTCCTGAGCGATTTTCTGCGCGACGATCTGCGCCTCACCGGCACCCATGTGGGCTGCGAACACGGCGTCTGCGGCGCCTGCACGGTGATGATGGACGGGCGCACGGCCCGCGCCTGCCTGACCTTCGCGGTGATGGCGGACGGCGCTGAGATATGCACGGTCGAGGGCCTCGGCACGGTGGAGGCGATGCATCCGGTGCAGCGGGCGTTCTGGGAAAAGCACGGCCTGCAATGCGGCTTCTGCACGCCGGGGATGTTGATGACCGCGGTGGAGTTGCTGGAACGGAACCCCGACCCCTCGGTGGACGACGTGCGCGACGCCATCTCCGGCAACCTCTGCCGGTGCACGGGCTACCAGACCATCGTCGAATCCATCCGCCATGCGGCGCGGCTGATGAGGGAGGGCGGCGCATGAGCGGGCGGATTCCCGCAAGCAGGCAGCGGGAGAAACCCCGCGCCGATCTCAAGTGGATCGGCAGGAGCATGAAGCGGCTGGAGGACCCGCGCCTCCTGGTGGGCCGTGGGGTCTATGTCGACGACGTGAATCTGCCCGGGATGGCGCATGCGGCCGTCTTGCGCAGCCCCCACGCCCATGCGCGGATCGTTTCGATCGATACGAGCAAGGCCGCCGCGTTGCCGGGCGTGCTTTGCGTGATGACCGGCGCGGACGCTTCCGCGTGTTGCGGGCCGCTGCCGACCTGGGCGAGCCCGCCGGTGCTCCAGCCGGTGATCGCCCATGACCGGGTGCGCCATGTGGGCGAGGCGGTGGCGGCGGTGGCGGCGGAGGACCGCTACATCGCCGAAGATGCCTGCGAGCTGATCGAGGTGACTTATGATCCCCTGCCGCCGGTCGTCGACCCGGAAGAGGCGCTCGAATCGCGGGGCGCCGCGGTGCTGCATCCAGACCGCGGGGATACCAACATCGCCCTCGAACGCACGCTGACCTTCGGGCCGGTGGAAGCGGATTTCGCCGCCGCCGACCTGGTCGTCGAGCGCCGCTTCCGCTGGCCGCGCTCCGGCGGCCAGCCGCTGGAAACGGTGGGCGCCGTCGGCAGTTTCGATCCGGGCACCGCGCGTTTCACCATCCAGTGCAACACCTCGATGTACAACTATTGCGGCTGGATGATCGCGGAGACGCTCAAGGTCCCGCCCCACAAGCTGAACATCGTGCCCGTGCTCGCCGGCGGCAGCTTCGGCAGCAAGATGTTCGTCCACAAGGTGCCGGTCATTGCGGCGATGCTGGCGCGCGAGGCAGGGCGACCGGTCAAGTTCGTGGAGGACAGGATCGACAACACCACGAGCTGCGACAACCACGCCTCCGACCGGGTCTATTACGCGCAGCTCGCGCTCAAGCGGGACGGCACGCTGCTCGGCCTCAAGACCCGGATCATCGACGATTACGGCGCCTATCTGCAATTCGGCGTGGGCCAGCACGGCAACGCGCTCTCGCAATGCGTCGGCCCCTACCGCATCAACAGCGTCGAGGTGTCGCTCGCCGCGGTGCTGACCAACAAGTGCCAGCAGGGCGCCTATCGGGGGTTCGGCTCGGAGGTGGCGAATTTCGTGATCGAGCGGCTCGTCGACGGGGCGGCCGACGCGCTCGGCATGGACCGCATCGCCCTGCGCCGGCAAAACTTCATCCGGCCCGAGCAATTCCCCTATCTGATCCCGACCGGCAACATGTACGACAGCGGCGACTACGAGGCCGTTCTCGACGAGACTCTGAAGCGCGCCCGGCTGGAGGAATGGCGGGCGAAACAGGCTGAGGCGCGCCGCGAGGGCCGCTATATCGGGATCGGCGTCGCCACCTGCCAGGAGCGGAGCGTCTTCAGCGCCACCGAGTTCTGGATGTGGAACCTGGAGCCCGGAGTCGAATGGACCAGCGCGCCGGACGGCGTCTCCATCAGGATCGACCCGGCCGGCAAGGCCTTCGTCACCCTCCATTCACCCTTCTGGGGCAACAGCCCGGAAACGGTCGCGGCCCAGGTGCTGGCGGAGCAGCTGGCCATCGACCCGGCGGACATCGAGATCGTCTATTCGGACACCGATCGGGGCCTCGATTCGACCGGCCCCGGCGGCAGCCGTTTCACCGTGATGGTGACCGGCGCCATCGTCGGCGCCGCCGGCATGATTCGCGAGAAGATGTTCCGCATCGCGGCCCACCTGATGGAGGTCGATCGCCGCGATCTGGAACTGCGCGACGGCGCGGTGCACGTCAAGGGCGTGCCCGACATGTCGATGAGCATCGCCGAGATCGCCGACAAGGCGCACTATTATCGGCTCAGCATGCCGGACGACCTCGACCTCACCAGCGGGCTCGACGCGGCTTACGTCTACGACCACCCGGTGACGACCCTCCCCGCCGAGGACGAGGGCCACATGGGGATCTTCTATCCGATCATGGGCCACAGCTGCCACGTCCCGGTGGTGGAGGTGGATATCGAGACGGGCCAAGTTCACTTTCTCCATTACGCCGCCGTCCACGACTGCGGCACCATGGTGAATCCCATGACCCTGGAAGGCCACATCAGGGGCGGGACGGTGAACGGGATCGGCACGGCGCTCTTCGAGGAGTTCGCTTACGACGAGGAGGGCCAGCTTCGGACGGCGTTGTGGACGGACTACCTGATCCCGACGATCAAGGAATCGCCGCGGGAAATCGACGTGGGCCATGTGGAGACGCCTTCGCCCTTCACGGAATACGGCGTGAAGGGGGGCGGCGAGGGCGGCCGCATGGGCGGCCCCCCGGCCATCGCCGCCGCCATCGAGGACGCGCTCCGCCCCCTCGGCGTCAAGATCGACAGCCTGCCCCTCCCCCCCAGCCGCCTCCGCGCCCTGATCCGTGATGCCCAGGCCCGGCAAGCGGACGGCGATTGACGTCGGCGCCTCGTTATGACGAACCAAGATAGTCGGACCGATACGGTGGGATCTATACTGTCGAAACGGGTTACTGAGCTTGAACTTACAGTTCGTGCCCATAATTGCTTGATGAATGGGAATATCATCTATGTCGGTGACCTTATTCGTAAGACTCCGAAAGAGTTGCTAAGTATTCCCAATATGGGTAAAAAAAGCTTGGCTGTGATTGAGGAGGAGCTTGAAAGATATGGTTTGCGCCTCGGTATGGAGGATACAGATATAGTTGATGAACAACACGAATCACGGGTGGATGATCTTGAGAATTTTATTCGTGTCATGTGGTTACTGGGATACGGAGGTATTGGAAGTGTAAGCGAACTTATCCGCAAGACGGGAGATGAACTCCTGATGCCGGGAATAAGCCCAGCGGACCTTTCTATCGTCCGTGACGGCCTTGAAAAGTGGGGGCTACGGCTTGGCATGCATCACCCGAATCCACCTGTTCTGGAGGTGTGTTGCGAAGGGGCGAACACGGTCAAGGAAGAATTGCTATATATCGTGAATCGATTGCTGTCTGGTGCACACCAGAATCGCGCACGGTGCTTCATCCGATATCGTGGCATTGATGGTGGCGAAGCTTTGACGCTTCAGGAAATCGCCGACCAAGCGATTGAGTATGGATTTAATAAACCGGTCAGCAGGGAACGGATACGGCAGGTCGTTGATCAGGCAGAAGAGCGGCTCCATCATCGAAGTCAAAATGCTCGGTTTGTGAAGTGGGAGTCGACAATACAAGAAGTGGAAGGGCAGGAGTCCGAAGATAATCCGATCTGGACAATCCGACATTTCGTATCTTTGTTCGGCTATGGATCTGCGCCTAATCCTGTGCGAATATTTGATCAACTCAAAACCATGTCTGATATCTTGGGTACGAACTTTCCATTCAAGAGTGTAGCAGCTGGGGATGATGAAATCATCGTGCGATTAAAGGATACTGATACCCCCAAGACTCTTCACGCTCTTGAAAAACTCAATTCCAATATGTATCATAATTTGAGGGAGTCTTTGAAGCATATTGACTGTGACGAAACTTCTTTAAGGAAGATCATAGAAGTGCATCCTCGATGGGCGTTTTTAGACGATGCATGTCAATATTTCTGGCGAAAACCTAAGTTTCCACTGCAAAATTATCGTATTACTGGCAACGCTATTTTGGCATGTTTGTGCAAAATTTTTTCTGTCGCAGAAGAGGCAAAAACACTTGAGCTCGCTCGCTCGATTCCTGGACACAGACTTGTGCATAGGGATATTCCAACCGTGGTTCTGGAGGGAATTGCCAAACAATCGGGACTATTTGAGATTGGTGGCGGGATCATAGTGAAGAAGGCCAAGTGTGAATGGATGACCCTCAGCCAACGGGATTTGGCGTTGCTCAGAGTTTGCGTAGAGCATGGTCAAGTGGTGTCGAGTAGCGTGATATATTCGTCCCTTGCACGGTATGGTCTTACAAAGCAGAGTGCGGCAATCACAGTCGTTTATAGCCCATTAATGATCCATATCCGGTCCGGTGCTGGATCTAAAGAAGGTATTTACAAATTCATACTTCCCCCAGAACATATCGACCTTGGATCGCTGGAGAGGCGAATTAACGATGAAGATGGCTGAAGACGCGGTAGGTCTGCGAATACTTATTCCTTTGGTCGATATTTTGCCGCAAAAAGAATCGAGTTAGAAGGAAAGAGGGGCGTTCAATCGCTCCGGATTTGGGATCATATAACTTCACGCCACAGAGGTTTCCGCGCGGCAGGCAGGCAACGGCTGATGCCGGGTCTTTCTTTCGCGCGTCCCGGGCGTGTACCGCCCGGCGTCACTCGTTCCGTCGGAAGCGGCGGAGGCGGGTCCAGAGTTGTTCCAGGCCGCCGGCCGCGCCCTGGGGGAGGAGCACGACGATGGCGACGATGAGGGCGCCGTAGCCCATGTTCCGGATCTCGACGAAATCCTTCATCCCCTCGTCCGCGAGCATGACCAGCGCGGCGCCGAGGAGCGGCCCCCAGGCGCGGCCCAGGCCGCCTACGACCATCATCGAGACCAGGAACAGCAGCAGCGGCAGATGGAGGACGTTCGCGCCGATCACCCGGAAATGCCCGGCGAAGACGCCGCCCGCCAAGCCGGTGAAGAAGGCCGTCATCGCGAACACGAGCAGCTGGTACTTGAAGCGGTTGAGGCCCCGCGAGACGCCGTATTCCGCGTTGTCGCGGAGCGCCCGGAAGGCGAAGCCGAGCGGGCTGCGGATGATGACGAAGGAGAAGACCGTCGCCAGCGCCAGGAGGAAGAGGGAGAGGAAGTAATCGCCCTTCAGGTAATCCCGGCGGCCCAGCAGCTCGCGGAAGCCGAAATCGCCGAATTTGGAGAGGCCGCGCGTACCGCCGGTGAAGTTCCGGCAGGTCACGCCCTCCATGTAGAAACAGGCCGTGTCGGTGATGATCAGCAGGTACATCACCTGAGCGATGGCGAGTGTCAGAAGTGCGACGTAAGGCCCGCGGAGGCGCAGGCAGGCGAGGCCGATGAGGAGGCTGAACAGGATCGCGCCGATGCCGGCCAGCGGCAGCGCGGCCCATAGCGAGAGGCCCAGATAGAGCGACAACATGCCGGTCGCGAAGCCGCCGAAGGCGAAGATCGCCATCTGCGCCAGGGAGAAGATGCCGGCGACGCCGAACACCAGGTTCCACTGCGAGACCACCGTGGCCCAGATGAAGAAGAGCGTGAGCTGCCCGACCAGGTAGCGGGAGGGGCCCAGGAACGGGATCGCGATCGCGACCGCGAGCAGCAGCCCGCCGAGCGCCGCGTCGCGCCGCCAGTTCGGTCCCGTCTCGAACATCAGACGCGCCGCACCGTGCGGCGCCCGAACACGCCGTAGGGCCGCCAGATCAGGGCGATGATGACCAGCAGCAGGAGCGCCGGAAAGCCGAAGCGGACGCCCAGCGCGAATTGGACCACGGCTTCGAACAACCCGAGGGCGAAGGCTGCGACCAGGGCTCCCGGCACGTTGCCGAGCCCTGCGATCACGCAGACGATGAACGCCTTGAGCATGGGGTCGTAGCCCATGGTCGGCGACAGCGTCGTGATCGAGCTCAGCATCACACCCGAGATGGCGGCGACGATGCCGGCGATCCCCATGACCTGGGCGAAGACGCGGCCCACGTCGACTCCCATGAGCTGGGCGGCCTCGCGGTTCAGCGCCGTCGCCCTGATGGCGCGGCCCATGCGCGTCCGGTCGAGGAGCGCCGCCACCAGCAGCATGGTGACCACCGCGAGCACCAGGATCAACACGTTCTGATAACGCACGAAGACCCCGGAAACGAAGAAACCCTCCTCAATGGAGAAGGGCTGCGGGAAGGGGTAGGCGCCGTAGATCAGCAGCACCACCTGTTCGAGGAAGATGGCGAGGCCCACGGTGGCGATGATGACGTTGGTCTCGAACGCCGGGTGCCGGTACATGAAGCGGAAGATGACGTGGTAGATCGCGAGGCCGACGACGAAGCTCGCGACCGCCGCCGCCGGCAGGCCGAGGAACCACGGCAGGCCCAGGCCCGACACCGCCGAATAGGAGGCGTAGCCGCCGATGGTGAGCAGGGCGCCGTGGGCCATGTTGAGCACGCCCATCGCCCCCCAGACGAGCGAGAGGCCGATGGCGCTCGCGGCGTACATCGCGCCCAGCGTGAGGCCGCTCGCGAGAATCTGGACGAGGGTTTCCACCGCGCCGTCTCAGCCGCCGAGATAGGTCTCGAGCAGCTCTTCGTGGGCGCCCAGCTCGTCGGCCGAGCCCCGCCAGACGAAGCGACCGTTGTCGAGCAGGTAGATGCGGTCCGCCAGGTCGGCGACGCGGCTCGCGTTTTCCTCCACCAGAAGGATCGTGCGGCCCTTCGCCTTCAGCTCCCGGATCGCCCCGTAGATGTGGTCGATGGCGATGGGCGCGAGGCCGAGCGAGGGCTCGTCGATCAGCAGGATGCGCCCGCCCGTCATCATCCCGCGGCCGATCGCCAGCATCCGCCGCTCGCCGCCGGAGAGGGTGGAGGCGATCTGGCCCGCCCGCTCTTCGAGGCGCGGCAGCAGCGCGTACACCTCCCGCAGGCTCTCGCCGGCGCGCGCGAAGGGCGCCGGCAGGTAGGCGCCCATCAGCAGGTTGTCGCGCACGGTCATTTCCGAGAAGACCATGTCGCCCTGCGGGATGTGCACGATGCCGCGGGCCACGATCCGGTCGATGCGCTCGCCGCCGATCGCCCTGCCGTCGAAGCGTATCGCGCCGGCCAGCGGCCGGATCAGGCCCGAGATGGCGCGGAGCAGGGTCGTCTTGCCGTGGCCGTTCGGCCCGATGATGGTGATCAGGCCGCCTTCCGGCACCTCGAACGAAATGTCCCGCAGCACCCGCTGGCCGTGGTAGCCGGCGTCGAGCGCCGCGACCTCGAGCAGGGCTTCGCTCATGCGCCCGCCGGCTCCTCCAGGATGTGCCGGAGGCGGCGGGAGGAGCCCTCGCCCAGATAGACGTCGACCACCGTCTCGTCGCGGATCAGGCCGGAGGCCGAGCCTTCGTAGATATTCTCCCCGTGATGCATGATCAGCACCCGGTCGGAGAGCCGCACGAGAAAGCGCATCACGTGCTCGATGAGCATGATGGTGAGACCGCGCTCCTTGAGGCGGCGGACGAGCGCCATCACGTCGTCGATCTCCCGCGGGTTGAGGCCGCCCACGGGCTCGTCCATCAACAGCAGCTTCGGCTGCGTCACCAGGGCGCCCGCCACCATCAGCAGCTTGCGGTGGTACACCGGCAAGGTGCGCACGGTCTCGTGCGCGACCTCCTCCAGCCCCACGAAGGCCATCGCCTCGTCGGCGAGGCGGATGGTCTCCCTGTCGAAGCGGACGCCGGGCAGCAGGCGATCGTGACGCCCGAAATAGGCGGCGATGAGGGTGTTCTCGCGCGCCGACAGGGTGTCGAACCCGGCGTTCAGCTGGAAGGTCCGGGCGATGCCGAGCCGGCAGGTGCGGTCGGGCGAGGCGCGGGTGATGGCCTTGCCGTCGAAGACGATGCGCCCGGCGGTCGCAGGGTTCAGCCCCGAGATCACGTCGAACAGCGTCGTCTTGCCCGCGCCGTTCGGGCCGCCGATCCCGAGCGCCTCGCCCGGGAAGACGTCGAAGGTCATGTTCCGAACGGCGGCCAGGGCGCCGAAATACTTGTCGACGCCCTGGCAGGAAAGCAACGGCGCGGGCGCCGCCGGCTCCATCACGGCGCCTGTGCGTCCGCGGCGCCTATGCGTCAATCCACGGCGGAACCTGGAACGCGGAAGTTTCGTAGGGCGAGGGCGCGATCAGCTTGCCCTGCTCCAGGTGATTCTGCACCTGGAGGAACTGATGCGGCATCCCGAGCGATGGGTCGCGCGTTTCCGTCGGGTAGGTGCGCGCGGCCTGGTAGGGCGGGACGAACGCCGTGGCGCCCTGGACGCCCCGGTAGATCATGCGGCGGATGCGGTCGCAGACCTTCTCGTTCTGGTCGAAATCGCCGGGGCCGCCGGTGCCGCCCGCCATCGCCGCCGCGATCGCCCAGTAGTGGCAGGAATCGTAGGGCTGCGATCCCGTGAGCGGGCTCGCGCTCTCGCCGAACTTCGCATTGAAGCGCTCGAAGAACGCTTGGCCCATCTCGTCCTGGAGGGCGCCGACCACGGTGGCGAAGAGGACGCCGTTGGTCGCTTCCTTGCCGATCTCGCGGAAGGCCGAGAGCAGCGGGCCGTACTGCATGTAGACGAGGCTGTTGGTCGGGTTGGGCACGAACTGCATCATGAACTGGGCGAGATCCTGCGGCACCCAGTGGGTGATGGCGATGGCCGCCGGCGGTTCGTTGCGGATCTTCTGGAGGGTCGGGCCCCACTCGGAGATCGGCACCACCACGGTCTCGTAGAGGCTCACCTCCCAGCCGTATTTGGTCGCCGAATCGCGGATCGCGTTGGCGATGACGACGCTGTAGTTCTGGGAGCCGGTGACGATGGCGACCTTGTTGTTGGGCGCCTGCCACTTGCCGGAATCCTTGAGATCGCTGATGAACTTCAGGTAGCCCTCGCCGTACCAGTATTCGGCGGGGTCGGCCATGAAGATGCTGAAATAGGTCTCCGGGTCGTTGCCGACCGTCTCGTGGTGGACGATGTCGGTGTTGTGGTGGATGTAGGGCACGCCGGCGTCGGCGATGGTGTCGTATTCGGCGGTGACGGCGCCGGTGTTGTAGCCGTTGATGATGGCGTGGACCTCGTGGCGGTCGATCAGCCGCTGCATCGCCGGGATGATGTTGTCGGCGCCCTGCTCCTTGCTGTCCTCGAAGACCGGCGCCAGCGGCCGGCCGAGGATGCCGCCCATGGCGTTGATCTCCTCGCAGGCGAGTTCGAGGCCGCTCTTGAACGAGAGGCCGTCGGCGGCGGCCCAGCCCGTCAGCGGGACGCAGCCCCCGACCGGGATCGGCTCGCCTTCGGCGCGCGCGCCGTCGTTGATCTCGGCGAGCAACCCGCCGGACATCGCGGCGGCGCCGACGCCGGCCAGGCCCGCGCCCTTGAGAAAGTTCCGCCGGCTGTTCAGGAAGCGCTTGCGCGCGCCTTCTTCGGACCGCGTTCCGCGGCGCTTGATGATCATCGTTCCCTTCCTCGCGTTCGGTTGCACGGCCCCCGCGCGGGGCCTTCCGGGCGGTATTCCTACCCCTTCGCCCGCGTAGTTCCAAATTCCCGGCGTGCGCCGGGCCGCCCGTTCCCGTGCCCCCCCCGGCGGGTACGCGCCGTTCAGCCGGCGCCGGCGGCGAGGTCGGCGCGGGCGCGGGCCATGTGGGCGGCGACGATCGCCTCGGCGCGCGCGGCGTCGCGATGGGCGAGCGCGGCGAGCAGCGCGCGGTGCTCGCCGTTGTAGGCGGCGATGCGCGCCGGGGTGAGGATCTTGTCCTTGATCGAGCGCCACTGCGCGTGGCCGCGGACGTGGTTGATGCGGCGGTAGATCTCGACGATCAGCGGGTTGTGGGTGGCTTCCGCGAGGCGCAGGTGGAACGCCTCGTCGGCCGTCGAGAAGCGCTCCGGACCCGCCGTGCGCTCCATCGCGGCGAGCGACCGTTCGAGCGCGGCGACGTCCCGCGCGGTGGCGTTGCGCACCGCCAGCCGGGCCATCCGCGGCTCGATGGCCTCGCGGACCTCGACCAGTTCCAGGGGCGAGGTGATCTCGGAGAGGTCCGCCGTCCCGGCCGGCGACTCGTGGGCGACGAAGGTCCCGCTGCCGATCCGGCGCGACACCAGCCCGCGCGCCGCGAGCGAACGCAACGCCTCGCGCACCGTGCCCCGCGAGGCGGAGAAGGACTCGGCCAGCCGGCGTTCCGCCGGCAGGCGGGCGCCGGCGGCGAGGGAGCCGTCGAGAATCCGTTGCGCGAGCCGCGCCGCGATCGCGTCGGCCGCGGAATTGACGCCCCGCGCCGCGCCACCGGCGCGCTTCGCTCCCGCCGCCACCGCTCCGCCCGCTCCGTTGCCGCGCATCGCCGCGCCCCTCTCGGCTCCATCGGCCGCCACCGGTCCCGATCACTCTAATCGGTTCCGGCGAGAGGTTCAACCATTCGGGCCAATCGAATCGAATTGGCTTGACAGATGGCGCGCATGTCCTGATGATCCGATTCCGAAACGCCGGAGCGGGCGGAACGAGGGACGCATGGCGCTTCCGGGCCACGTCAAATACCTGATCGTCGGGGCCGGGATCCACGGGCTCAGCACGGCCTTTCACCTGGCCCGCGCCCTGGAGGCGCGCGGCGTCGGCGGCGGGCGCGACATCGCGGTCGTGGACAAGACCGCCGTCGCCGCTGGCGCTTCGGGGATCGCCTGCGGCGTGATCCGCAACAACTACTATCAGCCGGCGATGCGCGAACTGATGGCCGCCTGCGTCGAGGTCTGGGAGAGCGACGCGGAGGCCTACCACTACCACCCCGTCGGCTACATGCAGATCAGCCCCGAGAGCATGCGCGCGGGAGTGACCGAGATCGCCGCGCAGCAGCGGGCCATCGGCTACGACTCCGTGTTCGTCGAGGGCGAGGCCGCCTGCATGGCATACATGCGGCGCATATTCGGCGACTGGCGGGCGCCGGGCGTCACCTCGATCCTGCACGAGAAGAAGGGCGGCTACGCGAACAACAAGGCGTCGGTCCAGGGTCTGGCGGACAAGGCCGAAGGCGCCGGCGTCCGCATCCTGACCGGCGTCGAGGTCGAGGGGTTCCGCTTCGGCGCCAACTCGAAGGCGGTGACCTCGGTGGAGACGAACCGGGGAAGCGTCGGCGTCGAGCAGGTGGTCGTGGCGGCCGGCCCCTGGGTCCCGCGGCTCTGGGACATGCTCGACCTGCCGGACCGCATCGACGTGAAAGGCGCGGACGGCGCGTCGCGTGCGGGCGTGCCGATGTGGCGCTACTGGTGCCTGGAGGAAGGCACGCTCGGGGTCGAGCCCTCCTTCGGACTGGCCGACGACGGGGCGATGCCGCCGGTGATCCACGTGGATTCCGACGAGCCGCTCCACTCGGACGTGGACGGGCGCCTGCTCACCGACGCGATGTGGGGGATTTACTACAAGCCCGATTTCGACTTCGACGGCATCCAGGGCGGTGCCGTGCCCTACGAGGTCCGGACGCCGGCGGCCCGGGTGGCGGTCGACCCATACGGCCCCGAATCTCCCGAATTCGTGGTGGACGATGCCTTCGCGGAAATGTGGTGCTCGGCGCTCGCCTTCTGCCAGACGCGCTATCGCGGCCAGGTCGGGCGCTGGCGCAAGGAGCCCTCGGGCGGAATCGGCGCCTTCACCCCCGACAACTTCCCGGTGTTCGACCGCTTCCGCGAGAACTGCTACGTGATCGCGGATTCGAATCACGGCTACAAGATGATCGCCGTCGGCAAATTGGTCGCCGACGAGCTTCTCGGCGGGGAGAGCGCCCTGCTCGCGCCGTTCCGCCTCTCGCGCTTCGCCGAAGGCCGCCTGCACCCGGTTTCCCGCAGCCCGTACCCGTGGAGCTGACGGGGCCGGAACGCCACGAGGGAACGACGCCCATGACCGACCTCGAAGCCCACGTCAACCGCGAGGGCCGCGCGGAGCTCGTCGAGCAGGTGCGCGCCAAGATCGACGAGCTGGGAATCACCTACATCTATTACCAGTTCGTCTCCGTCACCGGGCGGATCGTCGGCAAGGGCATCCCCGCCGACCACTGGGAGACGATCGCGGAGCGGGGCTTTCAGCTGGTGTACGGCTCCACCGCCAACCTCTATGTGGACCGGCACGCCAATTACATCGGCTACGGCCCGGAGGCGTCGGAGCTGGTCGGCATCCCCGACCCGGAGACCTTCGTTCGCCTGCCCTGGGACAAGCGCGTGGCCCGCGTCTTCTGCACCTGTTTCCGCAACCGCGAGGAGCGCGAGAATCCGGGCGGCCACCTGACCTCCGACTGCCGCGGCAATCTCAGGATCATCCACGAGGAGTTCCAGGCCCGCCACGGAATGCAGATGCGCCACGGCACCGAGCCGGAGATGATGTGGCTCAAGCGCGGCGAGGACGGCAAGGCCGCCGGCGGCGTGACCAAGCCCAACTGCTACCACATCGACCAGTTCGAGGAGCTGCGGCCGATCTTCATGCGGGTGATCGAATACGCCCAGGCCATGGGCCTCGACATGATCCAGGGCGACCACGAAGACGCGCCGGGCCAGCTGGAGCTCAACTTCACCTTCGACGACGCGCTGCGCACCGCCGACCGGCTCACCACCTACCGGCAGATCTGCGCCCAGGTCGCCCGCGAGCACGGGGTCATCGCCTGCTTCATGTCCAAGCCCTTCATGGGAGTCTCGGCCAGCGGCTGCCACCACAACGTCTCCCTCTGGAAGGGCGGCGAGCAGCGGCTCAACACGCTTCACCAGGCGCCGCTGCCCGGCCTGGAAGACGTGTTCGGCTACTGGCGCGGCGGCGAGAACCTGTTCATGCCGGATCAGGCGCGGGACCCGCGCAAGCCCGGCCCCGTCGGCCTCCACTGCATCGGCGGCGTGATCGAGCATCTGGGCGCCCTCACCGCGCTCGGCTCGTCCACCGTCAACTCCTACCGCCGGCTGTGGGATACCGGCTTCTGGGCCCCCGTCTTCGCCGACTGGGGCTACCAGAACCGCACCTGCGGCCTCAGGGTCTCGGCGCCGGGGCGCTTCGAATACCGCTCGGTCGATTCGATGGTCAATCCGTATCTGCTCGCGGGCGCGCTGCTCAAGGCGTTCGATGACGGCATCGCGCGCAAGCTGGACCCGGGCGAGCCGGAGGAGCGCAACATCTACCAGGCGATGGACGAGGGCAAACTCGTCAAGAAGCTGCCGATGTCGCTCGGCGAGGCGCTCGACGCGCTGGAGCGGGACGAGGTGGTCAAGGCGGCGCTGCCCGACGAGATGTACCGGGTCTTCACGCACTACAAGCGGGACGAGTGGGAGCGTTTCAACGCCACCGTCACCGAGTGGGACGTGGAGACCTATCTCGATTGCCTTCCCTGAGCGGAAAGAGGCGCACGGCCATGTGTGGAATTGCGGGATTGATCCATCGCGGGGCGCAAGGCGACGTGGGCGCCGAGATGACGGCGATGCTCCAGGCCCTGAAGCACCGGGGACCGGATTCGAGCGGCTTCGCCGTTTACGGCGTCCCGGCCGGTTCCGAATACGTGATGCGGTTCAAGCTCGCCGAACAGGAGGAGCTCGGCAAGGGCTTCGACATCCACCGTCGCATCGGGGAGCGGAAGGCGGAGGTCGATTCCCGCATCCGCAGCATGGACGTGGAGATCGCCGAGGAAGCGGCCGCCACCGAATACGCCTTCCGCTACCGCCTGCGCTTCGGCGGCGCCGACGGCGCCCGGCAGGAGACGCTCAAGCGCTTCGCCGACTATCTGGAGGACGTCGAGGGGGCGGAGATCCTCTCCCTCGGGCAGGCGCTGGAGCTGATCAAGGACTTGGGCGACGCGCGGACGGTGAGCGCGCAATACGGGCTCGCCGGCTTCCGCGGCACCCACGCCATCGGCCACACGCGGATGGCGACGGAATCGGACGTGGACATCCGCTCGGCCCACCCCTACTGGGCCTATCCCTTCGACGACATCGCCGTCGTCCACAACGGCCAGCTCACCAACTACTGGAAGTTCCGGCGCGCGCTGGAGCACCGCGGCCACCGCTTCATGTCGAACTGCGATTCCGAGTTGATCGCCGTCTATCTCGCCGACGGCATCCAGCGGGGCGCCACCCTCGAGGAGGCGATGGAGCGCTCGGTGGGCGAGCTCGACGGCGTCTTCACCTATCTCGTCGCGACGGCGGACAGCCTCGGCATGGCCAAGGACACGATGGCGGCCAAGCCGATGGTGCTCTACGAGAGCGACGGCTTCGTGGGCCTCGCCTCCGAGGAGGTCGCCATCCGCAGCGTCATGCCCGACGAGATCGACACCTGGGACCCTTACGAGGGGGAGGTCATGGTATGGCGGAACTGACCCCGCCCGACCGGCATAAATCCCATGACATGGGGCTGCATGCCGAGCAGCTCGCCGGACGCTCCCAGCAGGTCTTCTTCTCGCCCGAAGAAGGCGACAACCACACCTATTCGGAAGGTTTCGACGTCGATTTCGCGAAGCGGGCCGTCATCGACGCGGCGGAGATGGAGCCGCCTGCGGTCAACCGCCGCATCCGCGCGCTGATGCGGGAGGGCCACGGCCGCATCGTCGTGCGCAACCCGCTGGCCAAGCATTCGCTCGGCGTCGGCATCCTGAATCGGCTCGAGCTCGAGTTCGAGGGCAGCCTCGGCTATTTCGGCTGCGGCCTGATCGACGGCCCGACCGTGCGCATCCGGGGCCGGGTCGGCTGGTCCTGCGCCGAGAACATGATGGCGGGCGTCGTCGTCGTCGAGAAGAACGCGGGCTCCACCTTCGGCGCGGCGCTCCGCGGCGGCGACTTGGTGTGCAGGGGCGACGTGGGTTCCCGCACCGGCATCGACATGAAGGGCGGCACGATCCTCGTCGGCGGCCGGGTCGGCGCGTTCACCGGCTTCATGATGCAGCGCGGGCGGATCGTCGTCCTGGGCGACGCCGGCCCCAATCTCGGCGATTCCCTCTACGACGGGACGATCTTCGTCGGCGGCGAGATCGCCTCGCTCGGGGTCGACGCCGTCCCCGGAGAGCTCACGGAGGTGGAAATCCGCTGGCTCCGGCGGAAGCTCGAGACCTACGGCCTCGAAGCGCCGAACGGCGTGGAGAACCTGACCAAGATCGTCGCCGGCAAGCAGCTCTGGAACTATGACAACCTCGAGCCCGCCGAGAAGAAGATCGCGCTCTGACGGCGCGGCTCCCGGACCGGAAAGGAACGCGACGTGGCGACCGACAGACGCGAAGCCGCCGCCAACCGGCCCCATCGCAACAGGCACGTGCTGGGGCGGAGCGGCATCTTCCCGCCGGAGGTGATCGACGACATCCACATCAAGGCGGAGCTCGGCCGCTACCGGATGCGCGGTTTCTCCCTCTTCAAGAAAATCCCGACCTTCGACGACCTGACCTTCCTGCCGGGCACGCTCACCCGCTTCGTGATCGAGGGCTACCGCGAGAAGTGCGAGACGAAGACCCTTATCGGCCCCGCCGCCAAGCGCCCGCTCGCGCTCGACATCCCGGTCTACGTCACGGGCATGAGTTTCGGCGCGCTCTCCTACGAGGCGAAGACCGCGCTCGCCCGCGGCGCCACCATGGCCGGCACCGCCACCTGTTCGGGCGAGGGCGGCATGATCCCCGACGAGCGGCGCTATTCCGAGAAGTGGCTCTACCAGTGCATCCAGTCCCGCTACGGCTTCAACCCGCACCATCTGCGGCTGGCCGACGCGGTGGAGTTCTTCATCGGCCAGGGCTGCAAGGTCGGCCTGGGCGGCCACCTGATGGGGCAGAAGGTCACCGATCAGGTCGCCGAAATGCGCTCGCTCCCGGCCGGCATCGACCAGCGTTCGCCGGCGCGCCATCCCGACTGGCTGGGCCCCGACGATCTCGCGCTCAAGATCGACGAAATCCGCGAGGCGACCGACGGCCAGGTGCCGATCCAGCTCAAGCTCGGCGCCGCCCGGGTCTATGACGACGTGCGCATGGCGATCAAGACCGGCCCGGACAGCATCTACATCGACGGCATGGAGGGCTCGACCGGCGCCGGCCCCCATCTCGCGACCGAAGAAACCGGCGTGCCGGGGATCGCGGCGATCCGCCAGGCCCGCAAGGCGTTCGACGATCTCGGGGCCACCGGCAGGATCAGCCTCGTCTATGCCGGCGGCATCCGCAACGGCGCCGACATCGCCAAGGCCCTGGCGCTCGGCGCCGACGCGGTCGCCATCGGCCATTCCGTCATGATGGCCCTGAACTGCAACAAGGACATCCCGGAAGCCGATTACGAGGCGGAGGTCGGAGTCGAGGCCGGCTACTGCTACCATTGCCACACCGGACGCTGCCCGGTCGGCGTCGCCACCCAGGATCCGGAATTGCGGCGCCGGCTCGATCCGGACGAGGCCGCCGAGCGGGTGTACAACTTCCTCCACACGCTGGCGCTCGAATGCCAGATGATGGCGCGGGCCTGCGGCAAGACGGACGTCCACAGCCTCGAGCCCGAGGATCTGGCCGCGCTCACCATGGAGGCCTCGGCGCTGGCCATGGTGCCGCTCGCCGGCTCGCAACACACGGTGGGCCGGCCCGACATGACCCGCTACTAGGAGGCCCGGCGTGAGCAGGAAGAACGGCGACGTCGACTACTACCTGAAGGGGGCCGGCCTCGACAGCGCGCGCGAGAAGGAGATCGGCCAGCACATCGGCTATCGCTACGACGTGAACCTCGTTCCCGACTACGCGCGCCTGACTCCTTTCCTCAAGGCCTATATCGAGACCATGGGCTGGCCCGACCTGAACTGGCTGGAAGACGTCCACATGGGCTACGAGGAGGGCCGCCCGGCGGTGTTCGACCGCAACGTCAACGGCTGGGTCACGGTGCCGGAGGGCCTGGACCTCCCCGACAACCAGCAGGACCGGGACATGCTCGCGCGTGAATTGCTCGTCAGGTTCCAGATGTCCCCCCGCCATCCCATGGCCGACCTCAATCGCGCCTACCGCAAATTCTGAACGCCGCGCTTCCCGCTCGGCGTGCGGGCGTCCGGGGCGGGGTCGGCGGTGGCGTCGAGCCAGCGGGGCGCGAAGGACAGGACCTGGATGTCCGGCGGCAGGGAGTGGTTGAACAGCGCGTTGTGCCAATAGGTCGCCTGCCAGTGCGGGTCGTCCGCCCGCAGCCGGGCGACGGCGCAGGGCAGGTCGTAGCGCTGTCCGTCCTGGGCGAAGGCGAGCCGGCAGGTCGCGGCGCTTGCCAGCGCGTCCGCGAGCGGCGAGGCGGCCGCGAAACTCGCCGTGAGCAGGTCGCCGAATTCGCGCGCCGGCTGGTAGTAGCGCTCGGCCAGCAGCGCGAGCGCCGCCTCGCGCCGCGCCCGCGGATCATGCGTCCGGCGGGCCAGGTGGCGGAACCCGGCGGCGGCGGCCGGGTCGCGGCGCATGAGAAGGGTTGTGACGCCCGGCGCCTGCGCGGCGCCCGCCGGGCGCAGGACGCGCGGGCGCAGCGCCGGCGTCGGCCGGCCCTCGAAGCGCCGCATGGCGGCCGCGCGCAGGCGGCATTGCCAGCCGACGAAATGCGCCCGCAGGATCGCGACGCGGGGGCGGGCGGTCACGCGCCGGCGCCCCGAGCCGACTCGACGGCCGCGCGACCGCGCTTGCGCCCGGCGCCGCGGCGGATCCCGACGCTGCCGCTGCCGCTGCCGCTATCTGTTTGAAATGACGCCGTCATTCCATTCCGGCCCGGCCGTCGGGGCGCGGTGCTGGACACGGCGCCCCGGAGCTTCCAGGATTGCGGTGCCATAAGAACATGCGCCGCCCCGGCGATGCGGAGCCTCGGAACGAGGGCGGCATCACGAAGCATGGGGGGTGGTATGGGTGATCCCGTCGATGCCTTGACGACCATCTTCACCGAATCCTACTACTGGATCACGGTGGTCATGATGTTCTTGATCCACGCCGGGTTCTGTACCTACGAGGTCGGAGCCTCCCGGCGCAAGAACGTTCTTCACACTCTGATGAAGAACACGATGTTGATCCCGCTGGTCACGGTCACGTTCTTCTTCTTCGGCTGGTACGTCTATTTCTCGTTCCCCAACGTTCCTTTCGCCTCCGGCGGCTTCACGGCCGCGTCGTGGGCGGAGCCATGGAACGAAGCCATGGGGACGAACATGCAGGATCGCATCAACGGCGTGTTCTGGGCCGCGTTCCTGCTCTTCTCGTGGACGACGGCCTCGATCGTCTCCGGCGCGGTGATCGAGCGTATCAAGACCGGCGCCTTCCTCGTCTTCGCCGTGCTCATCGGCTCCTTCACCTGGATTCTGGACGCGGCCTGGGGCTGGCACCCGGGCGGCTGGATGGTTCAGATCCTGGGCTACCACGATGCCTATGCCTCCGGGGTGGTGCACGCCATCGCCGGCGGCTCCGCGCTCGCAATCCTCTGCGTGCTCGGGCCGCGCATCGGCAAGTTCGGGCCGAACGGGGAGGTCAACCAGATCAAGCCGCACAACCCGTGGCTGGTCACGGTGGGGCTGTTCCTGATCTTCACCGGCTTCTGGGGCTTCTATGCGGCCTGCAACGTGCCGATCATCGACATCGGCGGCGAGGCGGGGACCTTCTTCTCGGCCACCAACATCTATCTGATGCCGACGACGCTGTCCGCGATCGTCTTCAACTTCCTGATGTCCTTCTCGGGCGGCCTGATGGCGGCCTACATCGTCACCAGGGGCGATCCGTTCTGGACCTACTCGGGCGGCCTCGGCGGGATCATCGCGGCCTCGGCCGGCAACGACCTCTACCATCCGTTGCAGGCCGCGTTCATCGCGGCCGCGGGCGTGGTGTTCATGATCTGCATGCACCGCTGGGTCGAGCGGCGCTTCAAGATCGACGACGCGGTCGGCGCGGTCGCCGTGCACGGCTACGCCGGGTTCTTCGGCGTGATCGTGTGCGGCTTCGTGCTCTGGGGCTATCCGGCCGCCAGCCCGATGTTCGGCAACTACGAAGCCCGCGAGGCCTCGATCGCCCTGTTCCAGACCCCGGAGGGCCTGCCTCAGATCAACCCGGTCGGCCAGATTCTGGGGGCCGTCATCATGTTCTGGGTGCTGGGCTTCATCCCGTGCTACGTCGTGGCGAAGACGCTGAAGGCGTTCAACATGCTGCGGGTGCCGCGGGAGGTCGAACTCGCCGGCCTCGATACCCATGGCCTGGGCGATGCGTATCCCTACCATGCCCACCAGGAAACCGCGTTCGAGAAGATCGAACGCACCTACGCCAAGGAATAGGAGGCGCGGATGTCTTCGACAGGTTTGGACTCCTTCACCAATCCCGCCGGGATCGGCGCCATGTATCCCGGCGTCGGCGCCGAAGCGGCGATGCTCGGAATCCTGGTGTTCCTCTGGGTGGCCTGGCACGTCTTCCAGATACGCCAGGAGGAGCGCGAGTACCGCGAGGCGGTCAAGCTCTACCGCGAGGTCGGCATGGAGCGCGCCATGCACCACGCCACCGGCGCCATCGCCACGGAGGAAGAGGTCCGCATCGGCAATTGACGCGGCCTTCGCCACGAGCCCAGGGGCGGCCCACCGGGCCGCCCCTTTTCCTTTTCCCGCCCGATCCGCAGGATTTATGCGGCGGCATTCATGCGGCGGCCAGGTCCATTCATACTCGGCGGGATCGATCGAAATGGATTCCCGCTTTCGCGGGAATGACGGGAAGTGATGTGGGGGGTGACGGGGCATGATGCGGGAATGACGAGGCATGATGCGGGGATGACGAGGCATGATGCGGGAATGATGGCTCTTCGGTGCCACGCCATGCCCCCCTCGCGCCAATGGCCTTCCCTCCGGCCGTCATCCCCACTGACACCCCGCCATCCCCGCCCACTACCCCCGTCATCCCCGCCCACCACATCCGTCATTCCCGCCTCCTCCCTCGTCATTCCCGCGAAAGCGGGAATCTGTTCCAACGGTCTCCGGCTTCCCGCCTCCGCGGGAATGACGAGCCGAAGAGGGCGGAGAGGCCGCCCTTCTTCTCCTCCCCCCTGTCAGGGGAGAGGCCGGGAGGGGGGCGGAGCGCAAACGCCCCACCGCGCCAAGCCTCCGCCATTCCCCCGCTTTCGCGGGGGCAGGCTCCGCGATCGATAGCCCCGCCATCCCCGCCCGCTACACCCGTCATTCCCGCCTCCTCCCTCGTCATTCCCGCGAAAGCGGGAATCTGTTCCAACGCTCTCCGGCTCCCCGCCTTCGCGGGAACGACGACCCGAAGAGGGCCGAGAGGGTGCCGCCCGCCTTCCCCGCCCCGTCGGCGAGACCCGGCCCCTGGCGGACTCTCGCGGATGAGCAGGTTGATTTCTTCGAATCTCCCCAACTGCGCCCTTGACCTTGACGGGGGGGGGGGGGGATTAAACAGGTTCGATCATCTCATGCGGGGGAGCGGAACGATGAGCGCGATCGTGCGGATGGCGAATCATGGAAGCGGATCGGCTGCGCGGCGCCTCGGCATCGCAGCCGCGGCCCTGGCGTTCCTCGCCGCGCTCCTCCTCGCGCCGGGGGCGGCGCGGGCGGCGGACGAGTGCGGGGCGATCTCCAGCACGGCGCAGACCGTCACCTGCTCCGCCACGACCTACGCCGACGGCATCATCTACCAGAACGCGGCGCCCGGCGCGAACAACGTCGCCACGGTCGTCGTGCCGGGCGGCTCGACGGCGTGGACGGTCACCTCCGGGGCCGGGGACACCCGCGCGTCGAACGGCATCACCCTGGACAGCGACGGCGCCGCCGGCGGCGGGCTCGCGCTCACGGTCGGCGGCGCCAGCGCCACCGCCAACCGGGTGGCCATCCGCCAGCGCGCGAGCAACGCGAACTCCGGCACCGAGGACAACAACGGCATCCTGATCGTCCAGCAGCGCACGGGCGCGTCCACAACGACGGTGACCGTCAACGCCGGCGTCACCATCGGGCAGCCGGTGGGCACCGGCACCGGCAGAATGAATCGCCACGGCATCCTCGCCGGGGTGAACGCCGGCTCCGGCGCGGCCATGTTCACCAACCATGCCGCGATCTATTCGACGCTGGAGGGCATTACCGTCCAGAGGAGCTCGAGTGCCGGCACCACGGCCGCCACGACCATCGAGAACCACGGCGCCATCAGATCGGGGGCGGAGGGCATCTACCTGCGTTACCTCGCGGCCACCTCGAACGCCCACACCGGCGGCGCGACGATCACCAACCACGGCGCCATCACGACGTCGGGCGCCGCCCAAGACGGCATCCTCATGGAGTACAAGAACCGGGGCGACGCCGAGATCACCAACACCGGCCCCATCACCGCCACCCAGTCCGGCTCGAACGGCATCTCGCTGCAGCACACGGGCGCCGCCGGCGGCGCCACGGTCACCAACAGCGGCGACATCACGTCGCACGCCCTGGCCATCTCCATCTTGACAAGCGTGAAGACGGCCGCCGGCTCGACCGCCGGCGCCTCCGTCATCCATTCGGGCGGCGACATCGACGTTTCCAACCAGGCCGGCATCCTGGTCACGGTAGGCGAGGAAGGCGAGACGATCGCCAACGCGGGCGACGCCAAGATCAGGGTCACGGGCGGGTTGGTCGAAGCGCGCGACGAGGCCCTGTTAGCGCGGAACCGCCAGGCCGGCAACGTCGTCATCACGGTCTCCGAAGGCGTCACGCTGACCTCCCGGACCAAGGAAGGCATCCTCGGCGACCTGCCGGCTTCGAACGAGAAGGGCGGCGTCGCCATCACCAACGCGGCGGCGATCACCGCCGCCAAGGTCGGCATCCTCGTCCGCCGCACGGCGCCCGCCAACGCCGGGAACATTTCGATCACCAACCACGGCGCCATCAAGAGGACCGGGGGCGACGTGGATTTTGCCGGCATCCGGGTCGAGGATGACAGGGGCAAGGGCCACGTCACGGTCACGAACAGCGGCGACATCGGCGAGGCGGGCGCCATGGCCATGCACCTGCACGGCATCCAGGTCCAGAAGACGGGGAGTTCGGGCGACCTCTCCGTCACGACCACCGGCGGCTCGATCACCGCGAAAGACCGCGGCATCTATGTGACTGACAACGCCGGCCATACGGGCGCCGTCACGATCTCCAACGGCGGCGACGTCACGGCGGATCGCCCCATCTACGTCAACAGGGGCGGCGAGGGCCCCGTCACCATCACCAACACCGGCGGGACCGTGCGGACCGAGTCGTCGCACGCCATTTACGCCTGGAACAAGATCGGCGACGCGAGCGACGTGAGGGTCAACGTGGAGGGCGGGACGGTCCAGTCCTCCCGCAGCGCCCTCAACCTCGCCCACGTCAACGTCGTCCATGCCTTCAACAGAGGCACGGGCGACGTCATCGTTGACGTCGCCGACGGCGCCACGCTCATCTCCAGGGTGTCCGAAGCCGTCTACGCCAACTTGGATTCAACAACACTGGCTCCCGACAACCAGGTGAAGATTACCCAGGGCGGCAGGATGATGGGCCGCACGGGCGTCTACGCCAGGGCGGGAGGCTACGGCGTCGCCGCGGAGGGCGAGGAGGTCGCGGCGCGGGCCGAGGGGAATCCCAACGTGATCGACGTCACGTGGACGGGTTCGTTCTCGCACGGGACGACGGAGGCGGAGAAGGCCATGGTCGCCCAGAACGACGAGGGCCGCTTCAGCGCGGCGAACGTCTCCGATTTGGTCGTTTTCTCCCAGTACATAGAGGCCGAGCGCGCCACCGACGGCCTCTACGGCTCGGCGGCGGGGGTCGAGGCCGCGGTCATGCCCCGGAGGACCGCAGACAGCACAGGCATAATACAGGCAGTGGCGGCGGGCGACGTCCCGGGCGAGTTCCCGGACGCCGCGGCGCAGACGGCGCTGCTGGCGGAGACCGGCGACGCTTCGCGAAGGACGGCGATCCTGGCGCAGTTCAGGGCGATGCTGGGGAACGAGGAGATCGATGCGGCGTCGGTCCTCACCGCCATCGACAGCGCCGCCCAGCGCGAGGCCGACTTGAGCGACGAAGAGATCCTGGACTATCTGGGCGCGAACACCCCGGGCGCCAGAAGCAATCTGTACACCGGGCTGTTCGGTCTCTCGGAGGCGGAGAAGAAGGTGTTGAAGGCGGTGGCGACGGGCGGCGACGTGGACGCCGCGCTCCGGGCCGCGGGCTTCACGGACGACCCCGCGGACGACGAGGACTACTGGAGCAGGGTGATGGCGCTGCTCGACCGCTACAACCCGGGCAACGTCCGCATCGCCATGAACGGCGGCTCCATCGACTCGCGCGGCGACGGCATCCGCGCCTACTACGCGACGCCCCACGCCAACAACGGCGCCATCCACGTCACCGTGGCCGAGGGCGCGGAAGTGACCGGCGCCAACGCCGGCATCTACGTCGCCAACGCGGGGCTGGGCGACGTGAGCATGGACTCCGAATGGGCCAGGTTCCTGCGTCTGGAGAACGACGCGGAGGACGTGCGCCAGCAGTTCGTCACGGTGAACGGCATGGTGACGGGCGGGACGGACGCGGCGGTCCACCTTGCGGGCGGCGGGATGCTCCTGGTCGGCGAGACCGGCGAGGCGCGCGCCGGCTCCTCGGGCGTGGGCGTTCTGGTGAACGATCCGGGCGATGCCTACGTCACCATCCACGGCCTGGTGCAGGGCGGCGAAGGCGGCGCCGGGGCGGTCCATCTGACGGGCGGCGGCGGCGTGGCGGTCGGCCCGACCGGGCGCGTGATGGCCAACGGCGCCGACAGGGCCATCCGGACCGACGAGGAGGGTACCCCGGTGATCGTGTTCGTGGCCGGCAACACGGCCGTGACGGGCAACGTGTCGCGGGAGGCCGTCGAGTCGCTGAGGGCGAGGGTGACCGGTGCGCTCCCCACGCAAACCAGGTGGGGCGTGACCGACCCCGACGGCCCCACCGGCGGACTGAGAGAGGAGCCCCTGCTCGGCCCGGACGGCAACATCGGTCTGAACCCCGAGGACTATCAGCGGGCGCCGTGCCCCGAGGGCCAGACCCGCGGCGATGACGGCCAGTGCCGGATGGATGAGATGATGGGTGAGAAGGAGCCACCACCGCCGCCGCCGCCAACCTTCGATTGCGGCGTGGCGGCGATGGTGAACGACCGATGCCGGCTGTACGAGGCGCTGCCGTCGATGCTGCTGGCGATGAACGGCCTTCCGACCTTACGCGGAGGACCTTACGCGGAGCGGTCGTCTGCGTCGCGGGACGCCGGGGGCGGCTGGGCGCGTATGGAGGCCGCAAACGGCAAGTGGCAGGCGGACGCCTCGACGCGGACGGACGTGGCCTACGACCATCGCCGTTACGGTGTGCGCGCGGGCGTGGACTTCATGGCGGGGGGCGAAAGCGCGGGCCTCGGCCTCGGTATGTCGATCCACGGTCTGCGGGGTTCGGCGAAGATGGCGCCGGTGGGCGAGGTCGATCTGTCGGGCGCCGGCGTGGGCGTGCACGCCACGACCATGGCGGGCGGCATCCACGTGGACGTCCAGGCGGCGCTGACGCGCTACGAGGTGGACCTGAAGTCGGCCGTTCGCGGCGCGCTGAAGGACGGCGTGAAGGGGCAGGGTTTCGCCGTGGGCGTGGAAGCCGGCCAGCGCATGGGGATGGAACGGGATATGTTCCTGACGCCGCGCGTGGGCCTGACGTGGTCGAAGGTGGCTCTGGACGACTTCGCCGAGGAGGTGATGGACGGCGCGCGCGTGTCGGTGGGAGATGCGGAGAGCCTGAAGGGCCGCGCGGGCGCGGGCGTGGAGAAGGTGCTGTCCGGCGTCGCGGGCATGGACAGCCGCCTGTTCGGGTCTCTGGATGTGGAGCAGGAGTTCTCGAAGGAGACGGAAGTGAAGGTGTCGGATACGGTGCTGCGGACGAGCGCCTCGCCGACCCGGCTGCATCTCTCGGTGGGTGGCGACCATCGCTGGGGCGGCGGTCGTTACGCGCTTCGGGGTTCCCTGAGCTACGCGGCAGGCGGCGACGGCAACCGTGACTACGGGGCCGGTTTGGACTTCACCTTCCGGTTCTGATCCGGCGCCGGTCGTCGAAGCTTCCGGGGCGTCCCCGCCGACCCGGCGCCGGTCGTCGAAGCTTCCGGGGCGTCCCCGCCGACCCGGCGCGGACGCCCCCTTCTCCTTACCCTCCTCCCCCTGCCAGGGGTGAGGCAGCCCCTGCTTCTCCTCCCCTCTGCCAGAGGGAGGCAGCCCCTCTTCTCCTTCCCTCTGCCAGAGGGAGGCAGCCCCTACTTCTCCTCCCCTCTGCCAGAGGGAGGTCGCCCCTCTTCTCCTCCCCCCTGCCAGGGGGGAGGCCGCCCCTGCTTCTCCTCCCCTCTGCCAGAGGGAGGCAGCCCTTCTTCTCCTCCCCCCTGCCAGGGGGAAGGCAGCCCCTACTTCTCCTCCCCTCTGCCAGGAGGGAGGCAGCCTTTCTTCTCCTCCCCCCTGGCAGGGGGGAGGCCGGGAGGGGGGGCGCAAGCCCGGAACCGGACGACTGCCCGAAAGCGCTATCGGGAAGGCTCCTCCGCCCGGGCGCGGGCGAGGATGTCGCGGAACTGCGGGAGCGACGGGGCGCCGCGAATCAGCCGCTCGCCGAGGACGAAGCCGGGCGTGCCCGCGATGCCGAGCGCCTGGGCCAGGGCGGCGTTCCGCGCGAGATGCGCGTCGATGGCCGGGTCCTCCATGTCGCGCGCGAGCCGGCTTTCGTCGAGGCCCAGGGCGCGGGCGATCACGAAGATCCACTCCCGGTCCAGCGGCGCATCGGCGGCCATCAGCGCGTCGTGGAAGGCCGCATAGGCGCCCTGCTCCCGCGCGGCCAGCGCCGCCCGCGCCGCCAGGGTCGACTCCGGCCCCAGGATGGGGAACTCCTTGTAGATCAGGCGCAGGTCGCCGTTCTCCGCCAGCAGCGTATCGAGAACCGGCTTCGCGCGCCGGCAGTGCGCGCAGCGATAGTCGAAGAACTCGACCAGCGCGAGGCCGCCCGCCGGCGCGCCCGCGGCCGGGGACTCCGGGTCGCGGAACAATTCCGCATGGTGGCGGCGGATGGCCTCCCGCGCCTGTTCGGCCGCGCGCGCGGCGCGCCGGGCCCGCAACGCCTCCTGCGCTTCGAGCAGGACCTCCGGGTGTTCGATCAGGTAGTCGCGGACGATCCGCCGGATGGCCTCGACCGGCAGGTCGTCGGCCGCCGGCGCCGCGGCCTCTTCCGGCTCGTGCGCCCGAGTCGCGAGGCCGCCGGCGCCGGCCGCCGCGAGGCCCAGGGCCACGACCGCCGAGAGGAGCGTCGCCCGGCGGATTCTCACGTCGCGCGCTCGCGCAGGGTCAGCACGGCGCCCAGCACCACGATGCCGAAGATGATGTCGCGCCACGCGAAGTGGAGCTCGGAGCCCGAGACCAGCGTGCCGACCGCGGTCAACAACAGCGCGCCGCCCAGAATCCCGAGATAGTGCCCGCGCCCGCCGGTGGCCAGCGTGCCGCCCACCAGCACCACGGCGATCGCCGGGAGCAGGAAGCGCTGGCCCATGTTCAGGAACGACACGGTCGAGAAGCCGGTCATCAGCACGCCAGCCAGGGCGGAGCAGAAGCCGCTGAGCATGTAGACCCCGAGGATCGTCCAGTCCACCCGAACGCCCGAAAGCCGCGCCACCCGCGCGCTGTTGCCGACCGCGAAGACGCGCCGCCCGAAGGTCGTCCGGTGCAGCGCGGCATAGGCGACGGCGGCGAAACCGATGAAGAACCAGACGGCCGGCGCGAGCCCGGCGAGCCGCTCGGTGAAGAACCATTGCAGCGCCGGCGGCGCCCGCCCGGTGGGGATGCCGCCGGTGAAGAGCAGCCCGGCGCCCTGCATGATGCCGTTGGTCGCCAGCGTGACGACGATGGCCGGCATCCCGAACAGCACCACGCCGAGGCCGTTGAAGAGCCCGACGCCGACGCCGATCGCGAGCACGAGCGGCACCGCCCAATAGGCGGGCGCGTCCATCCCGTTGCAGAGGGCGGCGAGCACCACCCCGGTGAAGGCGAGGGTGTGCGGCACCGAGAGGTCGAGGCCGCCGGTGAGCACCACGGCGCCCTGGCCCAGGCCCAGCACGGCGAGGAAGAGGGCCAGAGTCAGCAGCGAGTTGAGATAGTGGACGCTCGCGCTCTCGCCGCCGATGAGCGCCACGACGAGGACGTACACCACGACCAGGAGCGTCCAGGCCGGCACCATCAGGCGCAGGGTTTCCCGGTTGCGGACGATCCGTTGCCAGAGGGCCGGGCCGGACAGCTCGTCGCTCGTCCGCAGGCTCCAGGCCGTCGCGGCCTTTCCGGCGCCTTCGCGCGCGCCCGGGAGGAAGGACGGCAGGCTCCGATGGCGGAGGCCCGAGAGCCGCAGGCCCGCGACCCGCCAGTATTCGGCGAGGGAGGTGTCGCGGCCGATCGAGGCGCCGATCACCGCGAGCAGCAGGATCACCGCCTCGGTGATCGGCATGAGGTGGGGCGACCAGTTGAGCACGATGAGGACGTTCGAGATCAGCATCAGCGTGAAGGCCGCGAACACCGTGCCGAGGCAGCCGCCCTCGCCGCCGCCGATCCGCGTGCCGCCGAGGATCGTCGCCGCGAAAATGAGCAGCAGCATGCCGCTGCCGACCAGCGGGTCGCCGGAGCTCGTCTGGGCGCTGAGGAAGACCCCGCCGGCGCCGTAGAAGGTGCCGGCCAGGGTGTAGGCCAGAAACTTCGTCCGCGCGACCGCGATGCCGCTGGCGAAGGCGGCGTCCTCGTTGCCGCCGACGGCGTAGAGCGCGGTGCCGAAGCGCGAGCGCCTGATCGCCCCCCACAGCAGCAGGGCGATCAGGATGACGAGAAGCGCCGCCGGGAAGCCGTTCGGGATCACGTCGCCGGTGAAGGCCATCGACAGGCCGTAGGGGATGTAGCCGCCGGGGTCCGGCATCAGAAGCAGGTTGAGGCCGAGGATGATGAACATCGTGGCGAGGGTCACGACCACCGGTTGCAGCCGCCCGTAGGCGATGAAGAAACCGTTGACGGCGCCGACCGCCGCGCCGATCCCGAGCCCGGCGAAGCACATCAGGACCTGGCTCCAGACGGAATCGGTCGTGTGCAGGGCCATGACCACGTTGACGAGGGAGAGCACCGCGCCGCAGGAGAGGTCGAAGCCGCCGATCAGGAAGACCACCGTCTGGCCCATCGCGGCGAAGGCGAGAGGGCCGGTGTTCGAGGACAGGAAGCCGATCTCGAAATAGCTGATCGGCCCCGGCGAGATGACGTCGAGGCAGACGAAGATGCCGACGAAGGCGCCGACGGCCACCAGCAGGCGCCGGTTGCGCGCGAGCGGCCGCCGCCAGGGGAGGCGCGGCAGGCGTTCGCGAGGAAGGGCGCTCATCGCGCCGCGTCGCCGCCCGGCGGGGGCGCCGCGCCGCCGCCGGCCCCCAGCGCGTGGCTCATGATGACCTGCTCCGTGATCGCGTCGCCCGCGAGCTCCTTGACGACCCGCCCCCGGTACATGACCAGGACCCGGTCGCAGACGTTCACGAGTTCGGGAATCTCGGTCGAATAATAGAGGACGGCGACGCCGTTCCTGGCGAGTGCGCGGATCAGCACGTAAATCTCGTGCTTGGTGCCGATGTCGACGCCGCGCGTCGGGTCGAAGGCGAGCAGGACCTCGCTCCGCGCCAGCAGCCACTTGGCGATCGCGATCTTCTGCTGGTTGCCGCCGGAAAAGGACGAGGCCGCCTTGTAGAGCGCGCGCGGATGCACCTGGAGATCGTTCAACACCTCGTCCACGGCCGCGGCCTCGGCGCCGCGGTCGATCCATCCGGCCTTCGCGAAGCGGTCGATGACCGGGATCGAGACGTTGGCCCCGCCCGTCAGGCGCAGGAACAGCGCCTCGGTCTTGCGGTCCTCGGGCACCATGCTGATGCCGGCGCGCACCGCGTCGGCCGGTGCTGCGAGGGTGACGGGCCGCCCGCCGCGCCTGATCGCGCCGCGATCCACGCCCCGTTCTCCGAACAGCGCCTCGAACAGCTCCCGCTGGCCCATGCCTTGCAGCGCGCCGACGCCCAGGACTTCGCCGGGCCAGAGCGCGAAGGACAGGTCGTCCAGCGCGCCGTCGATGGCGAGGCCCTCGCCCGCGAGGGCCGGCGCCGCGGCGTCGGCGACCCGGTGATCCTCGCGCGCAGGATAGATCGCGCCGAGGGAGCGGCCGATGACCAGGCGCACCACCTCGTCGTCGCTCACCTCGTCGATACCGTAGGAGCCGACATGCCGGCCGTTGCGCAGCACGGTCAGGCTCCGGCAGAAGCGCCGCACCTCGGCCATGCGGTGGGAGATGAACACGACGGTCGTGCCGCCTGCGTGAAGGTCGCGGATCAGCCCTCCGAGCCAGTCCACGTCCGCCGCGGAGAGAGTGGAGGTCGGCTCGTCCAACAGCAGGATGCGCGGTGCGCGCGCGACGGCCTTCGCGATCTCGATCTTCTGCCGCACGGAGAGCGCGAGTTCGCCCACCGGCGCGTTCGGCTCCACGTCGTCGAGGCCGAGGCGGTGGAGATGCGCTTCGACCGCGCGCCTGCTGCGGCGCCGGTCGATCTGCCCGGCGAAGCGGGGCTCGTAGGGCAGGAGCATGTTCTGCGTGACCGTCAGGTCGTCGACCAGGGTCAATTCCTGGAACGCCGTCTGGATACCGAGGCGGTGGGCGCGCGCCGGCCGGCCGATCGCCGCCGCCTCGCCGAACACGCGGACGGTCCCGCCGTCCTCGCGGATCAGCCCGGCCAGAATCTTGACGAGGGTGGATTTGCCGGCGCCGTTCTCGCCGATCAGGGCGCGGATCTCGCCCTGCCCGATGGAGAAGGACACGTCGTCGAGCGCCACCGTCGCGTCAAACCGCTTCGACAGCCCCTCGACCGCGATGGCGGCGGGCGGCTCGTTACGCATGTGGTTTTCCCGCTTATCCGCAGGACTCGTCCAGAGGCGGGCCGTCTCCTCCCCCCTCACAGGGGAGAGGTCGTCCTACACTCCACCCCCTTCCCGGCCTCCCTCCTGACAGGGGGGAGGAGACGGAGCGTCGGACGTCGGGACGTCATGCAAGGAACGAACCGGACGGGCGCCACCGATCGGCGCCGCTTTTCTCGTGCGCGCTTGCGCGCGGGCCTGGGGACCCACGCACCGGGAGTCCCCAGGCCCGCATCCGGCGCGCGGGCTTACGTCTCGTCGTCCAGCTTGCCCTCGGTGGCCGCGCGGAAGCCGAGCTCCGGCACCTGCGGCGACCAGAAATCGATGGCGTAGTCCGGCGGGACGATGCCGGGCCGGATCGTGTTGCACCCGGCCGCGAATTCCGCCGCAGTCCCCGTCTCGCAGAGCTTGACGTTGTCCTGGGTGACCTCGACGCCGGTGTACCACGTCAGATGCGGCATTTCCTTGCCGTCGAGCACGTCCATGGCGACCTTGAAGGTGTAGGAGACGGCCCACAGCCCGGAGCCGATCGACTGGCCGGCCTTGCCGAGGGCGCCCTCGATGCCGGAATCGACCGGGAGCATCTGGAGCCGGTTGCCGTTCGCCGATTCGCCGGCGCACGGGATGATCGGGTTGTCCGGCCACCAGCCGTCCTCGACCTGCATCTGCGAGACCGTGTAGCAGCCGGTCTGGGCCACGATGCCGTCGATGTCGCCCCAGCTCCTGGTCGCGAGCAGCTCGCGCATCTTGAGCCGGGCCTCGGAGTGGCTCCACATGCCGACGAGTTCGGCCAGCACGTTCACGTCGGGGTTTCGCGCCACCGCCTGTTTGAAGCCCTTGTGGTGATCCTCGCCGTAGGAGACCCCGGGCACGCCCGTGATCGCCACGATGTTGCCCTTGCCGCCCATCCGGTCGATCACCCATTGGGTGCGGTGGTCGCCGAGCTTCACGCCGTCGATCTTGACGACGTAGGCGCAAGGCTCGGTCACGCCGTTGATGACGGCGACGACGACGCCCTTGTCGCAGGCGTTTCTGATGACCTTGTTGAGCGCCGTCGGCGAGATGGGGAAGGCCACGATGGCGTCCGCGCCGGCGGCGATCATGGCGTTCATCTGCTGGATCTGCTTCTGCGCGTCCGCGCCGGAGGCCTGGACCCGAAGTTCGACCCTGTCCCGGTATTGCGGCGCCTTGGCCATGGCGATGACGGTGTTCTTCGCCTCCGTCTGCCAGGCGTTGCCGACGTAGCTCATGCTGTAATAGACGAGAAACTTGCCGTCTTCCGTCCTGGCCTCGGCCGTGCCCGCCATCGCGCCGAGCCCGAGCGCCGCGCCGACGCCGAGCCCGAGCGCCGCGCGGACGAGCCGTCTCCTTCCCTCGATCCTCACGTCTCCATCTCCCTTCGCTTGCGATACGGGCGATTGCCCCCGCTCCCAAGTGTGCCGCCCCGCCCGAACCCGAGTCAATCGCCGCCGCGCACCCGGAATCTCTCGTCCCGCTCCGCCGCGAATCGGGCGGGGACGAGAGCCGGGGGCGGAGGCCGCGGCCGTCGGTGACGAGGGGGCACCGCCTATGAGCGGTCCGGTGCCGGGGACGGCCGGGTTGCGTACTCGTCCCGCCTGGCGCGTGACAGGCAGGCGGGACACAAGCAATCCTCGTCCGCAGGCCTGCGGTGCACCAAGCCATGGAAGACGCCGCCCTCTTTGTCGAACCGGTTGGCGATACGGTCGAAATACCGGGTATCGCCATGCTCGTATCGCCGCCAGACGGCCCATGACAGAAGATCCGCGATCTGGACGAGTCGCGAAGCGCGGGAGTCCACGAACAGAGGCACTTCGGCGAGGTTGCGCAATTGTCCCCATCGGGTGCCCTGTACGCGAAAGCCGCGCGCCAGTTCCTGCAACGTCTCCTCGTAGTGGGACCTGTCCATCACGACGAGGCCACGGTGCTTCCCCCCTCCTGCCCTGAACAGGCGCGCAAGGAGCAGATTGAATCGATTGCAGATTTCTTCGAATGCGTATTCGACGGGATCGTGAGGAGAGCGCGCTTCCTTGTGAACGGCCACCGCGAACGCCCTCACACTCCAATGAGCTTCGGAGAGCACGCGCAAGCCGTCTTCAATGACTTGTAGCCGTGCCGCGCGGGGCAACCCTTTCCATGGTCGTTTTCCGCCATTGGCGATCACGCTGCCATGCAGCTCGATTTCGTCGGAGTCCCCAAGGTCCAACGACGAAACGAATTCGTCGGCTTTCCCGATCAAGTGATAGATTGAGCGTTCGAACACCGCGATGCCGGCGAGGATGAAGTAGCGTTCTCCCGGGTTCTTCACCGATCCGGAGCCATCCAGATACAGGACATACATGCGTGGCCCGCGCGCGTATCGAACAAGGCAAAAATGATGCAGCCGGGTGGGGCACCTGGCCCCAGCGAACCGTGAATGTCACAGCCCTCCCAACCGCGAGAACACGACTTATGCCTTGTCCGTGGTCGTGTCAACCCTCGATCCGCTTCGGGTGGTGGGCGCATGTTCCTGCGGCCCCCTCCCGGCCTCCCTCCTGTCCAGGGGGAGGGGTGTGAACGGCCGGTGCGAATCGGGGTAGGCTTCCGGCGGAGGCGGAGCGGGAGCGGGGGCCGTGGCGGACGCGCGTGCGATCTCGGGGATCGTGGTCGAGAACGACGTGCGGGTGCGGATGCGCGACGGCGTGCGGCTGGCCTGCGACGTTTACCGCCCCGCCGAAGGGCCGGCCGTTCCCGCCCTCGTCCAGCGGCAGCCCTACGACAAGCGCCTCGCCCAGGCTTACGTCTACGACCATCCGGCGGTCTATGCCCGCCACGGCTACGCGGTGGTGATCCAGGACACGCGCGGGCGCTTCGCCTCGGAAGGCGCGTTCCATCCCCTCCGCCTCGACGCCGAGGATGGCTACGACACCATCGAATGGTGCGCGGCCCAGCCCTGGTGCGACGGCAAGGTGGGCAGCTTCGGCTTCTCGATTCCGGGCCTCAACCAACTGCTGGCGGCCGCTCTCCGGCCGCCGCATCTCGCCGCCGCCGCGCCCGGCTTCTATCCGGGCGGCATGTACGAGGGCTTCACGCATGTTGGCGGGACCTTCGGCCTCGCCGCCGTCATGGATTGGGCGCTGATCCTGGCGGTCGATGCCGCGCGGCGGCGCACGGCCGCGCGCGCGGGCGGGCAGGGCGGCGGCGAAGCCGTTCTCGCCACCGTCCGCGCGGCGGCGGCGGCGGGCGGCCGCTGGCCGGCGGCGCTGCCGCTCCGGCAAATCCCCTTCCTCGAAACGCCGGACCTGATGCCCTTCCTGAAGGAGTATCTGGACCACCCCGCCCACGACTCCTATTGGCAGGAATGGGAGCTCGCGCCGCGCCTCGCAAAGGTGGCCGTTCCCTGCCTCCACATGGGCGGCTGGTACGACAGCTTCATCCCGCAGACCATCCGGGCCTACGAGGCGCTGCGCGCCGCGGGCCGGACGGAGCACCGGCTGCTCGTCGGTCCCTGGTATCACATCCCCTGGACGCGGCAGGTCGGCGCCGTCGATTTCGGCGAGGAGGCCGGGAACGTCGTCGGCGCCTGGCAGCGTGCCTGGTTCGACGCGCAGCTGAAGGGCGCGCGGGAGGCGCTCGACGCGCTGCCGCCGGTGCGCGTCTTCGTCACCGGCGCGGACCGCTGGCGCGACGCCGACTCCTGGCCGCTGGCCGGCGCCGCCGCCGAGCGCTGGTTCCTGCACGGCGGCGGCTTCGCCAATTCGCTGAGCGGCGACGGCGCGCTCGGCCGGGAAGCGCCGGGCGACGAGCCGCCGGATTTCTTCGTGTACGACCCGTTCGATCCGGTTCCGAGCCTGGGCGGGCATTCCTGCTGCTTGCCGGAGACGGCGCCCATGGGGCCGATGGACCAGCGCCCGGTCGAGCGCCGCAACGACGTGCTGGTCTATAGTTCGCCGCCCCTCGATTCGCCGCTGTTCGCCGCCGGCTTCGTGAAGGCGCGGCTGCACGCCGCGACCAGCGCGACCGATACCGACTTCACGGTCAAATTGTGCGACGTGGAGCCCGACGGGCGTTCGCTCAACCTGTTCGAGGGGGTGATCCGGGGCCGCTTCCGGGAGAGCCGCACGGTCGAAAAGCCCCTGGAACCGCACCGGGTGTACGCATTCGCGATCGACGTGGGCGTGATCTGCCACCTGTTCCGGCCCGGCCATCGCATCCGGGTGGAGGTGTCGAGCAGCAACTACCCCGCCTTCGACCGCAACCCGAACACCGGGCAGCCCATCGGCGGCGAACACACGTTCGACCTGAAACCGGCGCACCAGACGGTCTTCCACGACGGCGCCCGCCCGTCGTTCGTCGACCTGCCGGTGGTGCGCCCGTGACGACCATGGCGGAGCGAGGGGAGGGAGGCATGGCCGACGATCGCGTCGATCTCACGCCCGAAAGCGAAGGCTGGATGAGGAAGTGGCCGGCTTCGGCCGCCGTCCGGGCCGGCGATCTCCTGTTTCTTTCAGGCCAGGCCAGCGTGGCCGATTCCGGCCGGCCGCTGGACGCGGGCGACGCGGCGAAGCAGCTACGCAACGCCTTCGCCCGCATCCGCGCCGTGTTGCGGGCGGCCGGGGCGGAGGTCGACGACGTCCTGGACGTGATGTCCTTCCACAAGGACCCGCGCACCATCGACGACGCCTTCGCCGTGGGCCGCAAGGTGTTCGCGCCGCCTTATCCGGCATGGACGGCGCTCGGCATGGTCGGCGCCCACGATCCGCGCCTCGAGGTCGTCGTCCGCGTCGTCGCCCACACGGGCGCGGGCCGCAAGCGCGGAGTCGCGCCGGGCGGGTTCGGCTGGATGAAGGGGCTGCCGCTCTCCGCCGCCTGCCGCAAGGGGGATTACCTGTTCACCAGTGGCATCGTCGCCGCCGACGACCGCGGCGCCGTGGTGGCCCCCGGCGACCACATGGCGCAGGCGCGCTTCTGCTACGACCGCCTCAAGGACGTCATGCGCGCCGCCGGCGGCTCCCTCGACGACGTCGTGGACGTGATCTGCTTCAACCACGACGCCCGCGGGATGGACGCCGCCGTCGATAGCTGGTGCAACGAGACGGTGCCCGGCCTGCCCGTCGCCGAAGCCACGTCCTATACGGCGATCGGCATGACCGGCCTGCACCGGATGGGCCAGGTCGGCTGCTACCGGGCGATCGCCGATTTCAGCGCGGGCCCCCGCGTCGCCGTGAACCTGCCCAGCGTCCACTGGCACAGGCAGCGTATCTCGGGCGCGACCCGGAAGAAGCACGGACGCCTGATCGGCGTCTCGGGCCAGGTCGCGTCCGACGGGCGGAAGAACGTCGTGGCCCGCGGCGATGTCGCCTCCCAGGCGCATTATTGCTTCGGCCAGATCCGCGGCGTGCTGGAGAAGCACGGCGCCAGCCTCGACGACGTCGTGGAAATCGTCTCCTTCCACAAGGACCCGCGGGCCTGGGAGAGCGTGATGGAGGTCGGCCGCACCCTCTTCCACCCCCGCCGCCGCCCCGCCTGGACGCCGATCGCCTGCACCGGCCTCTACCTCGAAGGCTACCTGCACGAGATCTACGCCGTCGCCATGGTGTGAAGCCGCGCGTGTGCGCGTTTCTGCACGCCTCCCCCCTCCCTGCCAGGGAGGAGGCCGGGAGGGGGTAGGCGCGCAAGCAGACCCGGTGGTGGGCGAGTCTCGGGGATGGGCGAGGCTGGAAAACCACCGAAGGCGGGAAATTGACAGGGTAGAGGGTGGGGGTATAGTGCGGCCATGTTCGCTGTGGTTCGTAGCGGCGGGAAGCAGTACCGCGTCGCGCCGGAGGACGTGATCCAGGTCGAGCGGCTCGCGGTCGAGCCGGGGCAGAGGGTCGAACTCGGGGACGTGCTTGCGGTCGGCGAGGGGGAGGCGGTTTCCCTGGGGCGCCCCTGCGTCGAGGGAGCGCGGGTCGCCGCCACCGTCGTCGAACACAGGCGCGGCGAGAAGATCGTCGTGTTCCGGAAGAAGCGCCGGAAGAACCACCGGCGCAAGCGCGGCCACCGGCAGCATCTCACCGTGCTCCGCATCGACGACATCCTGGTGGCAGAGGAGGGGCGCTGATGGCGCACAAGAAGGCGGGCGGCAGTTCGCGAAACGGGCGCGACACCGCGGGCCGCCGCCTCGGCATCAAGAAGTTCGGCGGCGAGGCGGTGATCCCCGGCAACATCATCGCCCGCCAGCGCGGCACCAGATGGCACCCTGGAGAGAACGTCGGCATCGGGCGCGACCACACCTTGTTCGCGACGCGCGCGGGGCAGGTGCGGTTCGCCCGCCGCGCCGGCGGCAGGACGGTGGTCTCGGTCGAGCCGGGCGCCTGAAGGCGGTTCCCCCGGCGCGCGGGCCGCGCCGCGTGGCGGGCACCGGGGATGCGTTTCGTCGATGAGGCCAGGATCCACGTCAGAAGCGGCGCGGGCGGCGCCGGCTGCGTCAGCTTCCGGCGCGCCAGGAACGAGCGGCGCGGCGGCCCCGACGGCGGCGACGGCGGCGACGGCGGCTCGGTCTTCGCCCTGGCCGTGGACGGCCTGAACACCCTCGTCGATTTCCGCTTCCGTCAGCACGTCCGGGCCGGCGCCGGGCGGCCCGGTGCGGGCGGCAACCGGGCCGGCGCGCGGGGCGCGGACGTCGTCCTCGCGGTGCCGGTGGGGACGGAGATCGCCGCCGAACCCGACGAGGCGCCGTTCGCCGACCTCGTTTCACCGGGCGCGCGGGCGCTGCTCGCGCGCGGCGGCGTCGGGGGGCGGGGCAACACGCATTTCAAATCCTCGACCTGCCGCGCCCCGCGCCGCGCGGACCCCGGCGGGGAAGGCGAGGAATGCCGGATCCGGCTGCGCCTCAAGCTGCTCGCCGACGTGGGGCTGGTGGGCTTGCCCAACGCCGGCAAGTCGACCTTCCTCGCTTCCGTCAGCCGCGCGCGGCCCAAAGTCGCCGACTATCCGTTCACCACCCTGGCGCCCGTTCTCGGCGTGGCGTCTGCCGGCGCGGAAGAGGAGGAAGAGACGGTCGTCGCCGACATCCCGGGCCTGATCGCGGGCGCCCACCGAGGCGCCGGGCTGGGCGACCGCTTCCTCCGCCATATCGAGCGGTGCGGGGTGCTGCTCCATCTCGTCGACGGCGCGCAGGCGGATGTCGCTCGCGCCTACGCGACGGTGCGGGGCGAGCTTCGCGCCTACGGACGCGGTCTCGCGGCCAAGCGCGAGATCGTCTGTCTGAACAAGGCCGACCTGTTGAGCGCGGACGAACGCGCGGCGCGGCGGGCGCTTCTCGCCGAGGCGGCGGGGCGCAAGGTTCGCCTCCTCTCCGGCGCCACCGGGGAGGGGATCGCGGAGGCCCTCGCCGCGGCCCGCGAAACCGCGCCGTGACCCGGCCGGCGCTCGGGCGCGCGTCCCGCGCGGTCGTCAAGATCGGCTCGGCGCTTCTCGCCGATCCGCGCACCGGTGCCCTCGACGAAGCGTGGCTCGACGGCCTCGCCCGCGACCTGGCCGCGTTCCGCGCGCGCGGCATGGAGGCGCTGGTCGTCTCCTCGGGCGCGATCGCCATCGGGCGCCGCCGCCTCGGGCTTTCGCCCGGCCCCCTGAAGCTCGAAGAGATGCAGGCGGCGGCGGCCTGCGGGCAAATCCGGCTCGCGCACGGCTATCAGTCGATCCTGGGCCGTCACGGCCTGACGGTCGCGCAGATCCTGCTGACCCACGAGGATACCGAGGCCCGCCGGCGCTACCTGAACGCGCGCGACACCATCAACACGCTGCTCGCGTTGGGCACGGTGCCGGTCATCAACGAGAACGACACCGTGGCCACCAGCGAGATCCGCTTCGGCGACAACGACCGGCTCGCCGCGCGGGTGGCGGTGATGATGAGCGCGGACGTGCTGGTTCTCCTTTCGGACGTGGACGGCCTCTACGAAAGCGACCCCAGGCGCAACCCGGACGCCCGCCGGGTGCCCTCGGTGGAGCGGATCACGCCTGCGATCGAGGCGATGGCGGGCCCTGCGGGCACGGCCGCGGCTTCGGGCGGCATGGTCACCAAGATCGCGGCGGCCAAAGCCGCCATGGCGGCGGGTTGCCACATGGCCATCGCGAAGGGCGCGGTCGACCGGCCGCTCGCGGCGCTGGAGGCGGGCGCGCCCTGCACGTGGTTCGTCTCCACCGCGTCTCCGCGCGCGGCGCGCAAGCGCTGGATCGCGAGCGCCCTCGAGCCGCGCGGCGCGCTCACGATCGACGCCGGCGCGCGGCGCGCGCTTTCGCGCGGTCGCAGCCTGCTGCCCGCCGGCATCAAGGCCGTGGAGGGGGCCTTCCAGCGCGGCGATGCCGTGGCCGTCAAGGTCGAAGGCGGCGCGGAGGCCGGGCGCGGCCTGATCGCCTATTCGGCCGCCGACGCGCGCCGGATCGCCGGCCACAATTCCCGTGAAATAGAGCGGATCCTCGGCTACCGTGGACGGGCCGAGATGATCCACCGGGACGATCTCGTCCTCGAGGAGGAGCACCCGTGAACACCGCCCCGGCGGCCCGGCGCGACGGCATCGAAACGGAAATGGCGGCGCTCGGCGCGGACGCGCGCGCGGCGGCGCGGGTGCTGGCCGGGGCCTCGAGCGACACGCGACGGCGCGCCCTGCGGGCGGCGGCTTCGTCGCTGCGCCGGCGTCGGGCGGCCATCCTGGAAGCGAACGCGCGCGACGTGGAGGCGGCGCGGCGCGCCGGCTCCGGCCCCGCCCTTCTCGACCGGCTGGCCCTCGACCCGGAGCGGCTGGAGGCGATGGCGGCCGGCGTCGAAGCGGTCGCCGCCCTGGACGACCCGGTGGGCCGCGTGCTCGGCGAGTGGACGCGGCCCAACGGGCTCCGCATCCGCCGGGTCTCGGTGCCGATCGGCGTCATCGGAATCGTGTACGAGTCGCGGCCCAACGTGACGGCGGACGCCGGCGCCCTCTGCCTCATGTCGGGCAACGCGGCGATCCTGCGCGGCGGCTCGGAGAGCGCCGGCGCTTCGCACGCCATCGTCGAATCGCTGCGCGACGCCCTGGCGGAGGTCGGCCTGCCCGCCGGCTGCATCCAGCGCGTGCCGACGACGGACAGGGCGGCGGTCGGCGTCCTGCTCGCCATGGAGGACACGGTGGATCTGATCGTGCCGCGCGGCGGGCGGTCGCTGATCGAGCGGGTGCGGGCGGAGAGCCGCATCCCGGTGCTGGCCCATCTCGACGGCGTCTGCCACGTCTATGTCCACGCCGCGGCGGATCCGGAGAAGGCGCGGGCGGTGACCTTCAACGCCAAGATGCGCCGGACGGGCATTTGCGGCGCCGCCGAGACCCTGCTGGTGGACGCCGCCATGACGTCCGCGCTTCCGGAAATTCTGGAGCCGTTGTTCGCGGCCGGTTGCGAGGTGCGGGGCTGTCGCCGCGTCCAGGCGCTCGATTCGCGCGTCGTCGCCGCCGACGCCGCGGATTGGCGGACGGAATATCTCGACGCGATCATCTCGGTCGGCGTGGTCGACGGGCTCGAGGCGGCCATCGCCCACGTCAACGACCACGGCTCCCATCACACGGACGCGATCGTCACGGAAGACGCTGCGGCCGCCGAACGCTTCATGGAGGGCGTGGACAGCGGAATCGTGCTGCACAACGCCTCGACGCAATTCGCCGACGGCGGCGAATTCGGCATGGGCGCCGAGATCGGCATCGCCACGGGCAAGCTGCACGCGCGCGGCCCCGTGGGCGTGGAGCAGCTGACCACCTACAAATACAAGGTTTACGGAAACGGGCAGGTGCGCCCCTGACGCCCCTCGCGCCCATGCGCCGCCGCCCGTCGCGGCCGTTGCCCCGCGCCGCGCCGAAGCCCCCGCCGCGCGGCCGCAAGATCGGCCTGCTCGGCGGCTCCTTCAACCCCGCGCATGCGGGGCACCGGCATATCGGCCTTCAGGCCCTGAAGAGGCTCGGCCTGCACGAGGTGTGGTGGCTGGTCGCGCCGCAGAACCCGCTCAAGCCGCGCGCCGGGATGGCGGCCTTCGAGACCCGTCTGGCGTCGGCGCGGCGCGCGGCGCGCGACCGGCGGTTCCGGGTCAGCGACATCGAGCAACGCCTGGGCAGCCGCCATACGGCGGAGACGGTGGCCCGCCTCAAGCGGCGCTTCCCCCGCCATCGGCTGGTCTGGATCATGGGCGCGGACAACCTGCCCGGCCTCGCCGCGTGGCGCGGCTGGCCTTCTCTGTTCCGGGCGGTGCCCGTTGCCATCTTCGACCGCTGGCCCTACGCTCGCTGCGTGGGCGCGGCGAAGCCCGCTAGGCGCTTCGCGCGCAAGCGCTTGGCGCCGCGCCGCGCCGGGGGGCTCGCGCGGTGCGCGCCGCCGGCGTGGATGCTGCTCCACGGCCCGTTGCATCCGGCCTCGGCCAGCGCCTTGCGGGCCGTCGACGAAGAGGGGGTTCGAGGGGAGCGATAACGACGTCCGACCGAAGCGTCGCCGCGGGCGGCGGGAACCGGGAAGGCGCCGGCGCGGAGGCCATCCGCCGGACCGTCCTCCAGGCGCTCGCCGACGCCAAGGCCGAGGATGTCGTCGCGATCGATCTCGCCGGGAAGACCACCTTCGCCGATCTGATGGTCGTCGCCAGCGGACGCTCGCGCCGGCATGTCGACGCGGCGGCGGAGCGGCTGCTGGCGCGGCTCAAGGAAGAGGGAACGCCGGCGCTCTCGGTGGAGGGGCGGGAGAACCGCGACTGGGTGCTGATCGACGCCCAGGACGTCATCGTGCACATCTTCCGGCCGGAGGTTCGCGCGCTCTACAACATCGAGAAGATGTGGGCCGTCGCCGCGCTCGACGAAGGCACCGCGCGCGGGGAGGAGTAGGGCCTCCTTTCGCCGTTCGCCGTTTTCGAGATGCGCGGCCAGGCCCGCATGTTCCTTCCCGCTTATCCGCAAGGCTCATCCAGCGGCGGGCATTCCGTATGGGATGGATCACGCTCCCGCAACGCGGCGCGGATCGCCCCGACCGCGCCCTCGATAGTCCCCGGCCCCCGCGAGCCCGGAACCGGACCGCCGCGTATCCCCGTCCTTCGCCGTGGCGCCCGCCATCGACCGCCACGACCGGACGCCGATGGCGCCAGGCGAAGCCGACGACGGACCCGCCGATGGGAGAGCGATGCCGGAAGCCCATCCGGCGCCCGCCCGCCCGACGCGCGATCGCATGTCTCTGTGTGGGGCCCCCTCCCGGCTTCCCCTGGCAGGGGGAGGAGTATGAACGGCCCCGACCAGGGGAGGGTTAGATGACTTTCATGGATAAGCAGATGTTTCTTTGTGCGCCCTTCGCGCCCCGAAGCGCGCCGGGAGTTGAGCGATGCGCGTGATCGTCGCGGCGGTGGGGCGGGGGCGCGGGGAGCCGGCGCAGCGGATTTTCGAGAGCTATCGCCGGCGCCTGCCGTGGCCGCTCGACCTGCGTGAGGTCCGCGTGGGCGGCGGCGGGCGGGGGCGCGCCGAAGAGGCGATGCTGCTGCTGAAGGCCGTACCGGCGGGCGCCTTCGTCGTCGCCCTCGACGGCGGCGGCACGGCCTTGACGAGCGAAGCGTTCGCGGCCCGGCTCGCGGCCGTGCGCGAGGGCGGTGCCGGCGTCGTGGCGTTCCTGATCGGCGGCCCCGACGGCCACGGCGCCGCCGCCCTGGAGCGCGCGGACCTGATCCTTTCCCTCGGGCCGATGACGTGGCCGCATCTGCTGGTCCGCGCCATGCTCGCCGAACAGCTCTGGCGCGCCGCCGCCATCCTCTCCGGCCATCCCTACCACCGCGCCTGACGGCGGCACTGGATTCGGCGGGCGTCCCGGCTTAGAAAGCGGACCATGAGCGGGAAGAGCGTACCGCGCCCGGTCGTCCTCTGCGTGCTGGACGGCTGGGGGCATCGCGTCGAGACGGCGGACAACGCCGTCGCGCTGGCCGATACGCCGGTCTGGGATCGGCTGATCGCGGAACGCGGCTACGGCCTGCTGGCGACTTCGGGCCGCGCCGTCGGCCTGCCCGACGGGCAGATGGGGAACTCGGAAGTGGGGCACATGACCATCGGCGCGGGGCGGACGATCCTCCAGGATCTGGCCCGTATCGACGCGGCGGTGGCCGACGGCTCCCTCGCGCGGAACCCGGCGTTCCTCTCCCTGATCGAACGGCTGCGGCGGAGCGGCGGCCGGTGCCATCTGATGGGCCTCGCCTCGCCGGGCGGCGTGCATGCGCACAGGGACCACATGGCGGCGCTCGCCCGCATCGTCGCCGGCCACGGCGTTCCGGTGGCGGTGCATGCCTTCCTCGACGGCCGCGACGTGCCACCGCGCTCGGCGCTGGACGACCTGCCGCGCTTCGAGGACTCCCTCCGGGAGGCGCCGGGCGCCCGGATCGCCACCGTCGCGGGCCGCTATTACGCCATGGATCGGGACGGACGCTGGGAGCGCACGGCGCGCGCTTGCGATGCGGTGGTTTCCGGGCGCGGCGCGGCGGCGGCGACGGCGACCGAGGCGGTGCTCGCGAGCTACGGGCGCGGGATCGGCGACGAGTTCATCGCGCCCGCCGCCATCGGCGGTTACGCGGGCGCGGCGGACGGCGACGGGCTGATCATGGCGAATTTCCGCGCCGACCGCGCGCGCGCGATCCTCTCCGCGCTGCTCGATCCCGAATTCGACGGTTTCGCGCGGGACAAGCGCGTGCGCTTCGCGGCGGCGGCGGGCATGTGCGGCTATTCCGACAGGTTGGACGGGTTGCTCGATACCATGCTGCCGACGGCGCCCGTCGCGGACGGCCTCGGCGCGGTCGTCTCCGGGGCCGGGCTGCGCCAGCTGCGAATCGCCGAAACCGAGAAATACGCCCATGTGACGTATTTCCTCAACGGCGGCGAGGAACGGGCGATGTCGGGCGAGGAGCGGACGCTCGTGCCTTCGCCCAGGGTGGCGACCTACGACCGCGCGCCGGAAATGTCGGCGGCGGCCGTCACCCGCGGCGCGGTGGAAGCGGTCGCGGGCGGGCGCTTCCACCTGATCGTCGTGAACTACGCCAACCCGGACATGGTGGGCCATAGCGGCGCCCTCGACGCGACCATCGCCGCCGTGGCCGCGGTGGATCGCTGCCTGGGCCGGCTCGTCGAGGCGGTGGAGGCGGCGGGCGGCGCGCTGCTCGTCACCGCCGATCACGGAAACGCCGAAACCATGCGCGGGCCGGACGGCGCGACGCCCCACACCGCGCACACGCACAATCCCGTTCCCGCGGTGCTGGTCGGCGGGCCCGCCGCAGGCTTGCGCGACGGCGGTCTTCGCGACGTCGCGCCGACCGTGCTGGACCTGATGGGCCTCGCGATCCCGGCGGCGATGACCGGGCGCTCGCTGGTCGTCCCCCGCGCCCCGGCCCGCATGCCGGCCCGTGCGTTCGGTTGAGCGTGGCGCCGTGACGATGGCGATTCGCCCGGCTTCGCGGCTGCGCCTTGGGCCGCGCCGCGCCGTTGCGCTAAGCGCCGCGGCGCTTTGGGCCGCGGTGCTTTGGGCCGCGGCGGCCTTCGCCGCCGCGCTCTCCGCCGACCTCGCGTCCGCCGCCGATCCGCCGGCGGACGGCGCGGCCTCCCATGCCGCCGACGATCATGGCGAGGCGGCACGCGCCTGGCGCCTTCTCGCCGAGGGCGGCGATCCTACGGCGCAGTTCAACATGGGGCTCCTGCTCGAAGCGGGCCGGGGCGCGGCTCCCGACCCGCGTGCCGCCGCGGCTTGGTACGAACGCGCGGCCCGGCAGGGCCTGGCGGCCGCGCAATACAATCTGGCGGTGCTCACCCTTTCCGGCCGCGGAGTGGCGAAGGACGACGGGCGGGCGCTCTACTGGCTCGAAGTGGCGGCGCTTCACGGCGAAGGCCCGGTGCGCGCCCGCGCGGTCGCGGCCGCCGGGCGGCTGGCCCCGCTGCTTCCGGCGGAATCGGCCGCCGCCATGCGCGAAGCGGCCCGCGTGTTCTCCCCGCGCGCGGAACCGCGTGCCGCGCCCCCGGACCTTGCCCCCACTCCCGCCCTGGCCCTTTCCGCCGCGCAGATCGCCGAGCTTCAGCGCCGCCTGGCGGCCCTGGGTTACGATCCTGGCCCGGCGGACGGAGTTGCCGGAGAGCGGACGCGCCGCGCCGTGCGCCGCTATTTCACGGACCGCGGGCGCGCATGGCCGCCGGCCGCGCCCCTCACCCAGCGCCTGCTGGAGCGCGTGGAGAGCCGGTAGCCCCGCGCAGCGGAGTGCGGAGTCCGTCCTTTGCCAATCGGCCACGGGCGGCTACTCTTCCGCCCGTGCCCCGCCGCGGTGGAGAGGAGGCAGAACCGATGCCACGCGATCCCAAATACGACTGCCTGTTCGAGCCGATCCGGATCGGCCCGAAGACCATGAAGAACCGCTTCTACCAGGTGCCCCATTGCAACGGCGCGGGTTCGGAGCGCCCGGGTGCCCAGGCGGCCTTCCGCGGCATGAAGGCGGAGGGCGGCTGGGGCGGCATCTGCACCGAGTACTGCTCGATCCATCCGGAATCCGACGACGTGCATCGGGTCTCGGCGCGCATCTGGGACGAGGGCGACGTCATCAATCTCGGCCACATGTGCGACGAAATCCACAAATGGGGCGCGCTGGCCGGGATCGAGATGTGGTACGGCGGCGCGCACGCGCCCTGCATGGAAAGCCGCGCCGTGCCGCGCGGGCCGAGTCAGATCGCCTCCGAGTTCGAATCCCGCACCTATCCGCGCGAGGCCGACGACGACGACATCCGCGACCTGATCGCGATGTATGTGGAAGCCGCGAAGCGGGCGGAGCGCGCGGGCTTCGACATCATCTACGTCTATGGCGCGCACAGCTACCTGCCGCTCCAGTTCCTCTCGAAGTTCTACAACAAGCGCACCGACAAATACGGCGGCAGCTTCGCGAACCGTGCGCGCTTCTGGATCGAATCGCTTGCCGCCGTGAAGGAGGCGGTGGGCGACAATTGCGCGATCGCGACGCGCTTCGCCATCGACACCCTCTACGGCGCGGAAGGGGTCGAGGTCGGCGAAGACGGGCTCCAGTTCGTGGAGCTGGCGACCGCTGAGGGCCTGGTCGATCTCTGGGACGTGAACATCGGCGACATCGCCGAATGGGGCGAGGACGCCGGCCCCTCGCGGTTCTACAAGGCGAACCACCAGCGGCCCTGGGTCAAGGACGTGAAGAGCGTCGCCAAGGCGCCGGTGCTCGGCGTCGGGCGGGTGACCAGCCCCGACGACATGGCGCAGATCGTCACCTCGGGCCAGGCCGACATCATCGGCGCCGCCCGGCCCTCGATCGCCGATCCTTTCCTGCCCAACAAGATCGACGAGGGCCGCCTCGACGACATTCGGGAATGCATCGGCTGCAACATGTGCATCTCGCGCTGGGAGATCGGCGGGCCGCCGCTGATCTGCACCCAGAACGCCACCTCGATGGAGGAGTACCGGCGCGGCTGGCACCCGGAGAAGTTCGAGAAGGCGGCCGATCCCTGCTCGGTGCTCGTGGTCGGCGCCGGCCCCGCCGGGATGGAGTGCGCGCGGGTGCTGGGCGAGCGCGGCTACGACGTCCATCTGCGCGAGGCCGATGGCGAGATCGGCGGCTGCGTGCGCTACATCCAGCGTTTTCCCGGCCTCGCCGAATGGGGCCGCGTGACCAGCTACAGGCAGATCCAGCTGGACAAGCTCAAGACCGTCGAGGTGCATACCGGCGTGGGCCCCATGAGCGCCGACGACGTGCTCTCCTACGGTGCCGACCGGGTCGTGGTGGCGGTGGGCTCCCACTGGGCGCCCGACGGGTTGAGCAGCGTCACCCATGCGCCCATCCCCGGCGTCGACGCCGCGCTGCCGCAGGTGTGCACGCCCGAGCAGGTGATGGCCGGGAAGGACGTGGGCGACCGCGTGGTCGTGCTCGAGGCCGAGGGCTACTACACCGGCGCCAGCGTCGCCGAATATCTCGCCGACCAGGGCAAGCGGGTGACGATCATCACCCAGCTCGGCTCCTCGGTGCACTACACCCACTTCACCCTGGAGGCGCCCAACCTGCACCGGATGATGCACGAGAAGGGGATCCGGGAGATGAGCGCCACCTGGGTCCAGTCGGTCGAGGCCGGCAACGAGGTCACGGTCCGCGCCTATCCGATCTTCGGTGACGGCTACCGCCGCAGCGCCGACCCGCGCACCGGCAGCCTGCCGCGCGAGGCCAACACCCATATCGACGAACTCACCTGCGACACCCTGGTCGTCGCCACCGGCCGGGTCTCCAACGGCGCGCTCTTCCGCGAATTGAAGGCGCGCAGGGACGAATGGGCCGGAGAGGAGATCGACGCCGTCTTCCACATCGGCGATTGCTACGCGCCGCGCATGATCGCCGACGCGGTCTTCGACGGGCACCGGCTCGCCCGCGAGTTCGAGTCCGACAACCCGCAGTTCCCGCTGCCGTGGATCCGTGAGCGCCAGGTCTGGGGCAACGCGACCTACCCCGCCCTGTCCGCGGCGGGTGGCGCCTGACCCGGCAAGCGGGGCGCGAACGGGAGGCCGCCATGAGCGAACGCGAATCGGCGCTGGCCGCGCACCACCGGGCGCTTGGCTCCAGCCTCGAGGACTGGAACGGCATGGGCGCGCCCTGGACTTACCGGAGCGACCCTTGCGACGAGCACGACGCGGTGCGCGAAAGGGCCGGCCTCTTCGACGTCTCGGGGCTCAAGAAGGTCCGCCTGCGTGGGCGCGACGCGCTCGCCGTCGCCGACCACGTCATCACCCGCGACATGACCCGCATCCCGGTCGGGCGCTCGGCCTACGGCCCCGTGCTGCTGGACGACGGCGGCATCTGCGACGACGCGATCGTCTTCCACCTGGCCGAAGAGGATTTCCTCGTCGTCCATGGCGCGGGCGCCTGCATGGAGCGCCTGCGGGAAAGCGCCGCGGGCCGCGCGGCGAGCGTCGTCTTCGACGACGACCTGCACGACATCTCGTTGCAGGGGCCGGCGGCGGTCGCCTTCCTCGATGCGCACACCCCGATCGACCTGCCCGCGCTCGGCTACTTCCACCATGCCCGGACGACGCTCTTCGGCCGCCCCGTGCTGCTCTCGCGGACCGGCTATTCAGGCGAGCGCGGCTACGAGATCTTCGCGTCCGCGGCCGACATCGTGCCGCTCTGGGAGGCGATCCTCGAGCGCGGTCGGAGCGCCGGCATCGTTCCGTGCTCCTTCACCTGCCTCGACAAGATACGGGTCGAGGCGGCGCTCCTCTTCTATCCCTACGACATGACCGAGGCGAACACGCCGTGGGAAGTCACGATGGGTTGGGCCGTCTCCCGGAAGAAGGGCGATTTCCGCGGCAAGGAGGCGGTGTTCGCGCGCGAGGGCAGGGAGGCGGTGCTGATGGTGGGCATCGTCGCCGACCACGACGACGCCGTGGAGGCGGGGGCCCGGCTCAGCCTGGACGGGCGCGATGTCGGCGTCGTCAACAGCCCCGTCTGGTCGCACCGGATGGGGAAGTCGCTGGCGCTCTGCCACGTGGCGCCCGAGGCGGCGCGCGAAGGCACGCGGCTCGAACTCGCGGGCGAGGCGGCGCGCTGCGCGGCGACCGTCGCGCGCATCCCGTTCTACGATCCCGAGAAGACCCGCACCCACGCCTGAAAGGGCGCGCCGTGCGGGGCGTTGGCTGGGGGACCAGGATTCGAACCTGGACCTACGGAGTCAGAGTCCGCTGTCCTACCGTTAGACGATCCCCCAAGGCGCCGATGCGAGCCCCTAAAGACATGGCCGGAGCGTGTCAAGGCCGCCCGGCCGCCCCCGCCGCGCGAGGCGTGCGCCGGTGACCGCCGGCGGTGGAGGCGCGCCGCGGAAGCGCCGCGCGGCCATGCGGCTCGCGCGCGCGCGCCGCCGCAAGGCGTCGTCGGCCCGATGGCTGCGGCGCCAGCTCAACGACCCCTACGTGCGCGCGGCGCAGGAGGCCGGCTACCGCTCGCGTGCGGCCTTCAAGCTGATCGACCTCGCCGGCGCGGCCGGCCTCCTGCGGCCGGGGCATCGCGTGGTCGATCTCGGCGCGGCGCCGGGCGGCTGGAGCCAGGTCGCGGCGGCGCGGGTGGGGCCGGCAGGTCGGGTGGTCGCCGTGGACACCGCCGCGCTCGCGCCCATCGACGGCGTCGTCGCCCTGGTTCTCGACGCCCGCGCGGCCGGGGCGGCGTCGGCGATCCGGGAGGCGCTGAGCGGGCCGGCGGACCTCGTGATGAGCGACATGGCGGCGCCGACCACCGGGCACGGGGCGACCGATCGCCTGCGGGTGGCGGCGTTGTGCGAGGCGGCGCTCGACCTGGCCGAACCCTTGCTCGCGCCCGGCGGATGCTTCCTCGCGAAGCTCCGCGAGGGCGGCGGCGACCCGGCGCTGCGGGAGCGTTTGCGCCGGGCCTTCGCCCGCGTGCGCCACCTCAAGCCCGCCGCCAGCCGCAAGGATTCATCCGAGCGCTACGTGGTCGCCACCGGCTACCGGGGCGCTCCCGAAGGCGCATCCTGACCGCCTCGCTCCCGGGGCGCTTGGACGGCCCCGCGGTTGCTGTATAGTGCGGGCCGATTCCGATCCGGGGCCGCGATGCAGGTTCGAGAAGCCCTGACCTTCGACGACGTATCGCTGGAACCCGCCGAGTCCTCGGTCCTGCCGACCGGGACCGCGCTCGAAACCCGGGTGACCGGGCAAATCCCTCTCGGCATTCCACTGCTCTCCGCGGCGATGGATACCGTCACCGAGAGCGGACTGGCCATCGCCATGGCCCAGGCCGGCGGCCTCGGCGTCATCCACAAGAACATGGAGCCGGCGGCGCAGGCGCAGGAGGTGAGCCGGGTCAAGAAGTTCGAGGCCGGCATGGTCGTCAACCCGCTCACCATCGCGCCCGACCGCCCGGTGCGCGAGGCGCTGCGGCTCAAGGAGGAGCACGGCATCTCCGGGATTCCGGTGGTCGAGGCCGACAGCGGGCGGCTGGTCGGCATCCTGACCAACCGCGACGTCCGTTTCGAGACCGATCCCGACCGGCCGATCCGCGAGGTCATGACCGCCGACGACCTGATCACCGTCCGCGAGAACGTGGACCGCGCCACGGCCAGGCGGCTTCTCCACCGGCATCGGATCGAGAAGCTTCTGGTGGTGGACGACGCCTATCGCTGCGTCGGGCTGATCACGGTCAAGGACATCGAACGCGCCCAGGCCCATCCCCTCGCCTGCAAGGACGATCAGGGCCGGCTGCGGGTCGGCGCGGCGACCGGCGTCGGCGCCGACGGGCTGCGGCGGGCCGAGGCGCTGCTCGAGGCCGGCTGCGACCTCGTGGTGGTCGACACGGCGCACGGCCACGGCGAGGCGGTCGCCCGCGCGGTCTCCGCGATCAAGGCGTTGGGCGGCGGCGTCCAGGTGGCGGCCGGCAACGTCGCGACCGGCGCCGGCGCGCGCGCCCTGATCGACGCCGGCGCCGACGCGATCAAGGTCGGCATCGGCCCCGGCTCGATCTGCACCACCCGCGTGGTCGCCGGCGTCGGCGTGCCCCAACTCACGGCGATCCTGGATACGGTGCGGGAGGCGCACGGTCCCGGAATCCCGGTGATCGCCGACGGCGGCGTCAAGTTCTCCGGCGATCTCGCCAAGGCGATCGCCGCAGGCGCCGATTGCGCGATGATCGGCTCGCTTTTCGCCGGCACCGAGGAGAGCCCCGGCGACGTCTTCCTCTACCAGGGGCGCTCCTACAAATCCTACCGCGGCATGGGCTCGCTCGGCGCCATGGCGCGCGGCTCGGCGGATCGCTACTTCCAGGAGGAGATCGCCGACCGGCTGAAGCTGGTCCCGGAGGGGATCGAGGGGCGGGTGCCCTTCAAGGGCCCCCTGCGCCAGGTGATCCACCAGCTCACCGGCGGCCTGCGCGCGGCGATGGGCTATACGGGGTGCGCGACCATCGGCGAGATGCAGCGCAACTGCCGCTTCGTGCGCGTCTCCGCGGCGGGGCTCAGGGAAAGCCACGTCCACGACGTGGCGATCCTGCGCGAGCCGCCCAACTACCAGCAGCCCCATTGAGGGCGGTGGCCCGGATGAAGCCCGCGTTCGCCGCGTTCCTGCTGATGGCCGCGCTCGGTACCGCCCTTCCTCCGGCGGGCGGGTTCGCGGCCGGCAGCGCGCAGAGCGACCGTGCGGCCTCCCCGGCGGACGGCCTCGACCTCGCCCGCGGCGAGCAGGCGCTGGAGGACGGCGACTGGGCGCGCGCGGTGACGTATCTGGAAAGGGCCGCGCGGGCGGAGCGGGAGAACGCCGACGCCTTCAACCTCCTCGCCTACGCCTATCGCCGCGCCGGCCGGCTGGAGGCCGCCTTCGTCAACTACCGCAGGGCCCTCCGCCTCGACCCGGAGCACCGCGGCGCGCACGAATATATCGGCGAGGCGTATCTCATGGCCGGCGAGCCGGCGGAGGCGGGGCGGCATCTCGCGCGGCTGCGGGCGATCTGCGGCGGCCCGTGCCCCGAGGCCGAGGCGCTGGAGAGCGCCATCGCCCGTTTCGAGGAAGCGGGCAGCTACGTTCCCCCCGGCGGGGCGTGGTGAGGCGCGCGGCGGCGGCACGCCCGCGCGTGAGAGCGGGGCGGTAAGGGAGGCGCGCCCCGTGGCGGCTTTCAGGCCCTGGTTCCCGCTCGCGGCGGGCGTCCTGATCAACTTCTCGATCGGCATCCTCTATGCGTGGAGCGTCTTCGTGGCGCCGCTGGAGGCCGCGCTCGAGGCATCGCGCGCGACCGTGAGCGGCGCGCAGTCGCTCTGCCTGTTCACGGCGACGATCGGCACCTTCGTGATGCACCGGCTGCTGCACCGGATGTCCCTGGCCACCCTCGCGCTGGCCATGGCGGCGGTGGCGGCGGCCGGCCTCGCGCTTGCCGGGTTCGGCGGCTCGGTGGCGGCGCTCTATGCCGGCTACGGCGTGCTCTTCGGTTTCGGCGCCGGCGTGCTCTATTTCGTGGCCATGGTGGCGGCGGGCATCGGCGGCCCGATACGCCAGAGCGTCGCCATCAGCGTCAACATGGCGGCCATCGCCGTGGGCGGGATCGCCTGGGCCCCCGCCTTCGCCGCGCTGATCGCCGCGTTGGGGCCGGGCACCGCCTTGGGGCTCGCCGCCGCCGTCGTGCTGGCCGCAGGCGTCGGCGGTTTCGCGCTCGTCGCGGCGTCGCGGAAGGAGCCGCCGCCTTCCGGCGCGGCCGGGTTGTTCGAGGACATCCTGACCGACCGCCCCCGGGTCGTGATCGCGATCTTCGTGGGCTTTCTCTGCGTCGCCTTCACCGCGCTGTCGGTGATCGGCCACGCGGCGGCGATGATGGCGTCGTGGGATGCGGCGGAGCGCGCCCAGTTCGCGCCCATGGCGGTGGGCGCCGGTTACGCGCTGGGCGCCTTCGTCGGCGGCTGGCTCACCGACCTGCTGAGCGGCCGGCGGGTCCTCGCCGGCGCGGGTTTCGTCATGGGCGCGTTCCTGCTCGCCCTCTTCCTGGCGCCCGGCGTCGCGCTGGGGATGGCGGCGATCGCCGCGGTCAGCGTCTGCTTCGGCATCACCGCGAGCGCCCATCCCGTCACCATCGCCGGCTATTACGGCGTGGCGGCCCTGCCGCGGGTCTTCGGCCGCGTCGCTCTCGCCTACGGCTTCGGCGGTCTGCTCGGGCCGTTCCTCTCCGGTGCGCTTTACGATGCGGAGCTGCGTTACGACACCGTCGTCGTCCTCACCGCCGCCCTGGCCTTCGCCGGCGCCCTCTCCTACGCCGCCCTCCCCCGCCGCGCTGCTGCCTGAATCTTGTGCGGGCACCGGGGGCGTGTTACTGTAAAAAACGGATCGGCGGATCCTCATTCTCGACTTCAGCTCGCAGGTGACGCCGCTCATCGTGCGTCAAGGGCGGGAGACCCACGCACCGAGAAACCGCGCAGAGCCATGTAGGCGAGGGGAGGAGGAGATCATGGCGGTGGGGATCGAACGCTTGGAGCTGTGTCCGGCCGATCATTGCCGCGGAATACCGAAAGACGCTCGGACGACATCTGAAACGCATCTGGGATCATACAAGTACTGCTGAAACGCTGTAACCGGAACATGAACAGGAGAGTAGGATATGGCAAACGAATCTCAAGTAAAGGAATTGGAAAGCGCTTGTGCGGCAATAGAGGAATTGTCTCCGAAGAAAGAGATGTTCATTCGTCGTTCTGAATGGGGAGAGATAACTTTCGAGAGCGCAAAGAAAGACATAGAAACCGTATTCTGGATTGTTAAAGAAATCGTCGGTCTTCCAATACACATTCTTCCTGAAAGTGTTATTTCTAGTTCTACTACTCGCTTGCGTGAGATTAAGAACACGTTCGAGGGGATAGACGCATTTTCAATTGTGCAAGGCGATGCTTCTTCTTTGAGGGATAGCCTCACCAATAATTTGAGACAAGAGGTTCAAAACTTGATGTCTGAGATTGGCATCTGGTTGCCCGTTTTGGCGCTTCGCGCCGGAGAAATCCAAAACTGGGTATCTCAAACGAGAGAAACAAGCACGCAGGCAAGCCAGATTCTGCAAGAGATAAAAACCTATGAGACAACACAGAGAAATGAAATCGACAAGGCCGTTGAAGCGGCTCGGGCTGCGGCGGGCGAAGCTGGTGCTGCGGAATTCACCCATGAGTTCCGAAAGGAGGTCGATACTGTCGAGAAACGAAGCAAGCAATGGCTCTGGCCGACAGGGGTATTCTCGGCATTCGCATTGGCTCTATCCGTCCTGCTGATGCTCGGATTGCTTGGCGCTGCCCCCACTGACACCTGGGAGGCAGTGTACAAGCTCGGCGGACGAGTGATCGCGATCTCGGTCTTGTTCTATGCCGCCGTTTGGTCGGGCCGAGTTGTTCTCGCCAACATGCATCTGGCAAGCGTCAACAAGCATCGGGCGGTCAGCTTGCAAACATTGCAGGCGTTTCACGAGGCAGCGGAAGACCCCGCCGCCAAAGATGCCGTTGTGATCGAGGCGGCTCGCGCGGTCTATGAGAACGTTCCGAGCGGCTACATAGGACGACAGGTAACCGGGCAAGGAACCGGTGCACGGACTCTTGAAGTTGTCAGGGGGGCCGACAGGGCGCCCCGGGCTGGTGACGATGGCTGACGCACCGCATGGCGAGATTGACGCAAGTCGTGAGAAGACCGACAATCAATCAACGTAACTCCTTTCCCTCCGCTAAGGCGCTGCCCGTTCCCAGGTGACCAATGTGGACCATACAGGGGAGCCCCCGTTCCTCCTTACTCGCCCGCGCTCAGCGGATGGCGCAGGAATGGCGGCCGGCCGAGGCCAGCGCAGAGTAAAGTTTCACCGACCTCCGTGACGCTCACCCCTCGCCCGGACCGCCCGCCGGAATCTTGTGCCGGCGCCGGGCGCGTGTGACGGTGGCGGGATGGACGACCGCATTCTCATCCTCGACTTCGGCTCGCAGGTGACGCAGCTCATCGCGCGGCGGGTGCGGGAGGCGGGGGTCTATTGCGAGATCCGGCCCTACACGACCCCCGCTTCCGACATCGCGCGGGAGGCGCCACGCGGCATCGTGCTTTCGGGCGGGCCGGCGTCGGTCGCGGCCGTGCGGGCGCCGCGCGCGGACCCCGGGATCTTCGCCCTCGGGCTGCCGATCCTCGGCATCTGCTACGGGCAGCAGGCGATGTGCGAAGCCCTCGGCGGGGCCGTCGCGCCCGCGGCCCGGCGCGAGTTCGGGCGCGCCCATCTCGAGGTGGTCGAGCCTTGCGCGCTCTTCGAGGGCGTCTGGCCGGCGGGCGGGCGCGCGCCGGTCTGGATGTCCCACGGCGACGCGGTGGCGGCCGTCCCCCCGGGTTTTCGCGCGGTGGCGCGGACGGAAGCGGCGCCCTTCGCGGCCATCGCCGACGAACGCCGCCGCTTCTACGGCCTCCAGTTCCATCCGGAAGTGGCGCACACGCCGGGCGGGGCGGCGCTGCTGCGGAACTTCGCGCGCGCCGTCGCCGGCTGCCGCGGGGAGTGGTCCATGGCCTCGTTCCGCGCCCGCGCGATCGAAGCCATACGCGCGCAGGTGGGCGAAGGGCGGGTGCTGTGCGGCCTCTCCGGCGGCGTCGATTCGTCGGTCGCCGCCCTTCTGCTGCACGAGGCGATCGGCGAGCGGCTCACTTGCGTCTTCGTCGATACCGGGCTGCTGCGCCACGGCGAGGCGCGGGAGGTCGTGGAACTCTTCCGCGGGCGCTACGACATGCCCCTCGTCCACGAGGACGCGGCGGCGGCGTTCCTGGAGCGCCTCGCGGGCGTCGCGGATCCGGAAGAGAAGCGGCGCGTCATCGGCGCCGCCTTCATCGATGTCTTCGAGCGAGTCGCGCGGCGGGCGGGCGACGCCGATTTCCTCGCCCAGGGGACGCTCTATCCGGACGTCATCGAATCCACCCCGGTCGCCGGCCCGAGCGCCGTCATCAAATCCCACCACAACGTCGGCGGGCTGCCGGAGCGGATGAAGTTGCGCCTGGTCGAGCCGCTCCGCATGTTGTTCAAGGACGAGGTGCGCGCCCTCGGGCGGGAGCTCGGGCTGCCCGAAGGCCTCGTCGGGCGCCATCCCTTCCCCGGCCCCGGCCTCGCGGTGCGGGTGCCGGGCGCGGTGACCGCCGAAAAGCTCGCCATCCTGCGCGGGGCCGACGCGATCCTGATCGAGGAGATTCGCAAGGCCGGCCTCTACGATTCCATCTGGCAGGCGTTCGCCGTCCTCCTGCCGGTGCGGACGGTCGGCGTCATGGGCGACGCGCGGACCTGGGAGCACGTCTGCGCGCTGCGCGCGGTGACGTCGGAAGACGGCATGACCGCCGATTACTACCCCTTCGACATGGCGTTCCTCGGCGCCGTGGCCAACCGCATCGTGAACGAGGTGCGCGGCATCAACCGCGTCGTCTACGATGTGACGTCGAAACCGCCGGGAACGATCGAATGGGAATGACGAACCCCCGGGCGTGGCGCGCGGCCCCGTTCGCGGCGGCCCCGTTCGCGGCGGCGCTGCTTGCGGCCGTGCTGCTCGCGGCCGCGCCGTTCGCCGCGCCCGCCTTCGCCGACTGGGACGCCGGCAGGGCCGCCTTCGAACGGGGCGACGCCGACGGCGCGCTGCGGGCGTGGAAGCCCCTCGCCGAGGCCGGGGACGCGCGGGCGCAGGCGGCGCTGGGCAGCCTCTACATCCGGGGCGAGGGAATCGCCGCCGACTACGGCGAGGCGCTGAAATGGACGCGCCGCGCGGCGCTTCAGGGCGACGTGACCGGCCAGTTCAACATGGGCGCCATCTACGCCGGTGGCCTCGGAGTCGCGCGCGATTACGCCGCCGCCGCGCGCTGGTTCGCCCGCGCCGCTGCCCAGGACGACGCGGCCAGCCGCTTCAACCTGGGCGTGCTCCATGCCCGCGGCCTGGGCGTGAAGCGGGACGACGAGGAGGCGTTGTTCCTGCTGAGCACCGCGACGATCATCGCCGGCGATCCGGAGGCCAGGTTGCAGGACGTAGGCGCCGCCGCGGAGAACTACGCCTACGTCGTCATGATGACGATGGAGGAGGCGCAGATCCTGCGGGCGACCGAGCGCGCGCGGGCGTGGGAGAAGGAATTCCTGCGTCGCTATCTGGCGCGCCGCCTCCGCCGCGGGCCGGAAGGCGCCCTGGACCCTCTGCCCTTCGAGTGAGCGGGCGGCGCGGGCGCTCAAAGACGGAAGCGCGCGCCCAGATAGACCCGCCGGACCTCCTCGTGGGAGACGATGTCCGTGGGCGCGCCCTCCATCAGGACGGCGCCCTCGTGCAGGATGTAGGCGCGGTCCACCATGTCGAGCGCCTCCCGCACGTTGTGGTCGGTGAGGAGCACGCCGATGCCCCGATCCTTGAGATGGGCGACGAGATCGCGGATTTCCGCGACGGCGATGGGGTCGATCCCCGACAGCGGCTCGTCCAGCAGCATGTAGCCCGGCCGGGAGGCGAGGGCGCGGGCGATTTCGACGCGCCGCCGTTCGCCGCCCGAGAGCGCGAGCGCGGGCGTGCGCCGCAGATGGGTGATGGAGAACTCCGCGAGCAGCGCGCCCAGGGTCTGCTCGCGCCTGTCGCGCTCCGGCGTCGACACTTCGAGCACCGCCCGGATGTTGTTCTCGACCGTGAGCCCGCGAAAGATGGAGGCTTCCTGCGGCAGATAGCCCAGCCCGAGACGGGCGCGGCGGTACATCGGCAGGCGCGTGACGTCCTGGCCGTCGAGCCGGACCCGGCCGTAATCCGCCGCCATCAACCCCGTCATCAGGTAGAAGCAGGTCGTCTTGCCGGCGCCGTTGGGGCCCAGGAGGCCGACGGCTTCGCCCCGCCGCAGCGCCACGCTGACGCCGCGAAGCACCGGGCGCTTCCCGAAGCTCTTGCCCAGATTTTCGGCGACGAGGCCGGACTCGCCGACCACCAGCGTCGGCGCGACCGCAGGGGAGCGGGGGCTCGTCACTCGCCGGCGCCGCCCGCGTCGCGCGGAACGAAGAGCCCGTGCACGCGCCCGCCGCTCCCCGCGCCCGCGCCGGCGACGCTGCTGCGCCCGGATTCGAGATCCATCCGCAGGCTGTCCCCCTGGATCACGTTGTCGCCGCGGGTCAGGATCACGCCGCCCGTCAGATCGATGCGTGCCTCGTCGACGTCGTACACGCCGCGCCGCCCCTGGGCCGTCTCCCGCGGCGACGAGACGAAGACGTTCCCCTCGGCGTCGATGCGCGCGATTCCCAGGTTCTCCTCGTCCGCCTCGGTCTCGCGGTAGTGCACGACGAGCCTGTCGGCGCGCAGCAGCATGTCGCCCTGTACCGCATCGACCTTGCCCCGGAAGACCGCGACCTTGTCGGCCTGGAGAACCTCCAGCGTATCGGCGGTGATCTCGATCGGCTGGCTCGAATCGTGGCCGCTTCCGGGCGCCGCATCCTGCGCCGCTCCGCCTTCGCCGACGAGGATCGCGGCGGCCAGCGCGAGGGCCGCGACGAAGAGGCGGCGGGGCCGTCTAGGCGTTTTCGTCATCGCTCCGTCTCAAGGCGTCCGGAAAGATCGTCATGCGCACGCGGCCGCCGAAGGTCATCGTCCGCCCGCCGTCCCGAAGCATGAAATTGTTCGCGTCCAGCAGGCCGTAAGGGCCCCGGCCGCGCACCGGCGCGTCACCCGCGGCGGTTCCCGTCGGCAGATCGACGCGGGCTTCGGTCGTGCGGAACGAGTGGCCGGAATCGGCATGGACCACGACCTCGCCCGTCAGGTCGAGGCGCTCGGCGTCGCGCCGGTAGAGCCCTGCGTCGGCGGTCATGGCGAGCCGTTCGCCGCGCGCCCGATCCACGAGGATATCGGCTTCGATCTCCGTCAGATGCACCAGCGGCGAATCGCCGCTCGGTTGCGAGGCTTCCGCGGCGGTGATGGTGAAGGGCCGGTTCTTCGTGTCGGTGCCGGTGTAGCGGGCCGCGATCATCTTCAGCGCGCCGTCCGCCCCGGCGTCGGCGCCGAACGGGAGGTGGAGGCCCGCGCGCTCCCCGTCGGCCAGCGGCCAGGCCACGACGAGGCCGAGCAGCAGCATGGCCACCGCCGGCAGCAGGTAGCGCATCAGGCCGACGAAGCGGCTGTACGAGCCGATGCCGCCCTCGGCCGCAGGCGCCGCGGTGTAGTGCCGACGCCGCTCCGCCGCGGCGTCTCCCTCCGCGCCCCGCCGCCCGCGCGCGCTCATGCCAGCCCTGCCCGCAGGCAGTCGTGGACGTGGACGATGCCGACCGGCCTCTCCCCTTCGACCACGAAGAGGCTGGTGATCTTGCGTTCGTTCATGGCGCGGACGGCCTCGGCGCCGAGCGCGCCGGCGTGGATCGTCGCCGGGCCGTGCGTCATGACCCGTTGCACCGGCCGGCGCAGGAGGCCCTCGTCCATGTGCCGCCTGAGGTCGCCGTCGGTCACGATCCCGACCAGGGCGCCTGCGCCGTTGGTGGCGCCGACGCAGCCGAAGCGTTTCGCCGTCATCTCGAGCAGGGCCTCCGACATCGCCGTGTCGGCGGGGACCAGCGGCACGGCGTCGCCGGTATGCATGAGGTCGGCGACCCGGAGCAAGCGCCGGCCGAGCTTGCCGCCCGGGTGGAAGAGCCGGAAATCCTCCGCCGTCAGGCCCTTGCGCTCGAGCAGGGCGACCGCGAGCGCGTCGCCCAGGGCCAGCATCATGGTGGTCGAGGTGGTGGGGGCGAGGCCGAGGGCGCCGGCCTCCGGCTCGTCCGGCAGGACGAGCGCGACGGTGGCCGCGCGGGCGAGGGTGCTCCGCGCCTGGCCGACGATGGCGAGGATCGGGATGCGGAAGCGCGCGGCGTAGGTCACGAGGTCGGCGAGCTCCGGCGTTTCGCCGGAGTTGGAGAGCATCAGCAGGGCGTCGGCCTCGGTGATCATCCCGAGGTCGCCGTGGCTCGCCTCCGCCGGGTGGACGAAGAGGGCCGGCGCCCCGGTGGAGGCCAGGGTCGCCGCGATCTTGTTGGCGACGTGGCCGCTCTTGCCCATGCCGGAGACGACGACCCGCCCGTCGGTGCGGGCCAGCAATTCGGTCGCGTCGGCGAACCGCCGGTCCAGCGTCTCCGCCAGCCGCGCCAGCGCGCGCGATTCCCGCTCGACGACGCGCCGCGCCGCCGCGAGGGCATCGTTCACGAGGGCGTCGCTTTCCGCAACGTCAAGCGGGGCGGGGGCGGCCGGGGAACGCATGCGAATCGCCGGATTCGTCTGTGCCTTCCCCACCTTGATGCTTCCCGCCCGCGCGGTCAAATGCGGGCGCGCGCCGCCTTGCCGCCCGCCCGCGAATGGGCGAGTCTGACCTGCGGCGGAGCGGACGGAGAGCGCGGGTGGCATCGTCGAAGGCGCCGTTGTCGGCCACTTACGAAGACGCGGGCGTCGCCGCCGACGCGGCGCGGGCCGGCCTTGCCGGCCTCGCGCGGCACGTGCGCGGGAGCTGGCCCGCCACCGGCCTCGGCGCGGTCAAGCTCGATCTCGGCTATTTCGCGAACGTCGTGGATTTCGGCGGCGTCGGCGTCGCCGTCTGCACCGACGGCATCGGCACCAAGGCGCTGATCGCGCAGATGACGGGCCGCTACGACACCGTCGGCATCGATTGCGTGGCGATGAACGTGAACGACCTCGTCTGCGTCGGCGCGACCCCGGTCACGCTGGTCGACTACATCGCCGTCGAGCGCGCCGCCCCGGCCATGATCGAAGCCCTCGGCGCCGGTCTCGCCGAGGGCGCGCGGCGCGCCGGCATCTCGATCGCGGGCGGCGAGATCGCCGAGATGCGCGACGTGATCAGGGGCGCGGCGCCCGGCGCCGGGTTCGACCTCGCGGGCACCGCCATCGGGCGCGTCGATCTTGCGTCCGTCAACGTGGGCGCGGCGGTGCGCCCCGGCGACAGCATCCTCGGCATCGCCAGCAACGGCATCCACAGTAACGGGCTGAGCCTCGCCCGCCGCGTGCTCTTCGAAGGGGCGGGCCTCGCCGCGGGCGACCGCCCGGAGGGTTTGGGCGAAAGCGTGGGCGCGGCGCTCCTCCGGCCCACCCACATCTACGTCCGCGAGGCGCTGGCTCTGCTGGCGAGCGAAGTTCCGGTCCGCGCGCTCGTCCACGTCACCGGCGACGGGTTCCTCAACCTGGTTCGCGTCCGCGCGCGCGTCGGGATGCGCCTCGACTCCCTGCCGCCGCCGCCGCCGATCTTCGCCCTGCTGCAACGCCTGGGCGCCATCGACGACGCCGAGATGTACCGCGTCTTCAACATGGGCGTGGGCTTCTGCGCCATCGTGCCCGCCGATGCGGAAGCCCGCGCCGTCGAGATCGCCGGCGGCCACGGCAAGGACTGCCGGCGGATCGGCGTCGTCGTGGACGATCCGGAACGCCGCGTCCGAATCGAGCCGGCGGGGCTGATCGGGCGGGCCGGGGCCGGCTTCGCCCGTGCGCCCTGATCAGTGGGCGAAGATGTCCGTCTCCGGCCAGCCCGCGAGGTCGAGCCGGGCGCGGTGGGGCAGGAAGGCGAAGCAGGCGGCCGCGAGTTCGGCGCGGCCTTCGCGTTCGAGCAGCGCGTCGAGCTTCTCCTTGAGCGGGTGCAGGTGGAGCACGTCGTTCGCGGCGTAGTCGAGTTGGCTCCGGGTCAGCCTGTCGGCACCCCAGTCGGAGGATTGCTGCTGCTTGGAGATGTCGATGCCCAGCAGGTCGCGGCAGAGGTCCTTGAGGCCGTGGCGGTCGCTGAAGGTCCGGGCGAGGCGCGAGGCGATCTTGGTGCAATAGACCGGCCCGCAGTGCCGGCCGAGGGCGCGTTCGAGCACCGCGATGTCGAAGCGTGCGAAGTGAAAGATCTTGAGCACCGATTCGTCGGCGAGCAGGGCGGCGAGGCGCGGCGCCGCCATCGCCTGCCCCGGCGGAAGCTGGACCAGATGGCAATCCCCGTCGCCGCGCGAGAGCTGGACGAGGCAGAGCCGGTCGCGGTGCGGGTCGAGGCCCATGGTCTCGGTATCGATCGCCACCGAGTCGCCGAAAGTGAGCCCCGGCGGCAGATCGCCGCGATGGAGATGGCACGCCATTCCCGGCTGCCTAGTCCGCGCGCCGGGCGATGTCAACGCGGTGAACGCGCCGACGCGGTGCGGGAGGCGACGGGATGAGCACATATTCTCACGCTCCTCTCGGGGAAATGTGCGAGGTCAACCCGCGAGCCAGAAGGACTGGATATCCGGAAGACATGGTCGTGAGTTTCGTTCCGATGGCTGCGGTGGACGAGCGGTTGGGGGCAATCACAGTTCGCGAAGAACGACCTTTCGCGGAGGTCTCGAAAGGATTCACATCGTTCGAGGAAGGCGACGTCCTGTTCGCGAAGATCACGCCGTGCATGGAAAACGGCAAGGCGGCCCTGGCCCGAAACCTGACCAACGGTGTCGGCCGCGGCTCGACCGAGTTTTATGTTCTTCGACCAAACGACCGGGTTCTGGGCGAGTATATTTATCACTTTGTCCGGCAGACACGATTCAGGGAAGAGGCGAAAAGGAGCTTCACGGGCACGGCGGGTCAGCAGCGTGTTCCCAAATCGTTTATGGAGAACGCCTCGGTTCCCCTCCCTCCGCTCGCCGAACAGCGGCGAATCGTCGGCGTTTTGAACCGGGCGGCCCGCATCGAACGCCTGCGCACACAGGCCGCCGATCGTCTCCACGCCTTCGCCCCGGCTCTCTTCGTCAAGATGTTCGGCGATCCCGCCGGGAACCCCATGGGCTGGAAGGTTGCGAGAATAGGCGATGTTTGCACCGTAATCGGCGGCGGCACACCGCGCCGAGGCAACGAAGCGTATTTCGGCGGTCCGATCCCCTGGGCGACGCCAACCGATGTGACCGCATTGACCGATCTTTTCATTACGCGCACGAAGGAATCGATCACGGAAAAGGGGCTGTGTGAAAGCAGCGCGCGTCTGGTCCCGGCGGGGGCCGTTCTTCTGACCAGCCGCGCGACGATCGGTTACACGGCAATCGCAGCGAGACCGGTGGCGACCAATCAAGGTTTCGCCAATTTGATTTGCGGGGATCGCCTGACGCCGGAATACCTGGCCTGCTGGCTGCGTGCCCGGCGCGATTTTTTGGAGCGGATGGCCGGCGGGACGACCTTCAAGGAGATATCAAAATCGACGCTCAAGGGAATTGGAATTCCTCTTCCACCGCTCATCATTCAAAGAAAATATGCAAGGATTCTCGAAATATTGCGCGGCATTTCCACTTGCGCAACCGCCGCTTCCGAAAACACCTCGCTCCTCACCGATTCTCTCATGGACCGTCTATTGAGAGGGGGCAAACGAAAGGAAACCGTCCTCGCCGCTCAGCGGAAGCGCGGGATCACGTGCTCGCCGTAGTCGGCGACGATGCGCTCCTCGCTGCCGTTGGTCAGGTAGATGGTGAACTGGGTGACACCGGCCTTCTCCAGCGCCTTGAGCCTGGTCACGTGCTCGTCCGCCTCGCCCAGGACGCAGAAGGAATCGGTGATCTCCGGCGTGATGTAGTAGGTGTTGTCGGAGACCTTGTCGGCGTGCTGGCGATAGTCGTAGCCCTCGCCGCCGGCGCCCGCGCCGCGCCGCGCTTCGATGTAGGCGGTGAGGCTCGCCGGCACCAAGCTCGTGCCGGCGCCGTATTTCTCCACGATGTCGGCGACGTGGTTGCCGACCAGCGCCGGGAACCACTTGGTCTGCGCGACGCCCGTCTCCTTGTCGCCGACCCAGACCGGGGCGGCCGCGAGCGCCCGGTAGTCCGCCATGTCGCGCCCGGCGGCTCGGCCCGCGGCACACGCCTGGCCCGTGAACCACTCGCAGAGGCCCGGGTCGGCGAGCTGGATCACCAACCCGTCGCCGACCTCGCCCGCCGTCTTCAGCGCCTTCGGCCCGTAGGCGGCGAACCAGACCGGCAGCGCGTGGCCCGGCACCCAGTCCATATAGACCGGCTCCGGGCAGTCCGCGTAGCGCACCGTCCCGCCCTTCGCCAGCGTCCGCATCGCCTCGCAGAATTCGGCCGTGTGGGCCAGCGTCGCCGGGCTCTTCCCCATGACCCGCATGGAACTGTCGCCCCGCCCCACCGCGATGTCGAAGCGCCCGCGCCCGATGGCGCTCAACGTGGCGAAGAGGCTCGCCGCCACCGACCAGTCGCGCACCTTGGGATTGGTCACCAGCGGCCCGAAGCGCACCCGCTCGGTATGCGTCATGCACACCGCGATCTTGGAGTAGCAGTCCGACCACAGGATGTGCGAATCGAAGAACCACACGTAGTCGAAGCCCGCCGCCTCGCACTGGCGCGCGATCGCGACGGTGCGCTCGACCCCCATGTCGCCCTTGAAAGCGATGCCGAATTCCATGCCCTTCCTCCCGTTCCGCGTCACGCCGCGCCGGGCGCTTTCAATTTCTCGCCCAGCGGATGCACCTCGCCCGGGCCGTAGCCGCGCGGCGCGGGCGCGGCCGCGAGCGCCGCCCGCCGCGCGGCCGTGGCGGCCGCGTCGATGCGGCGCGGCGCGGCCGCGCCGTTCCCGCCTTCGAGGACCACGCCATAGACCCGTTCGGCCTTCTCCGGCGAGACCCAGCCCTGCTCCACGTCCGCCAGCACCGCCGCCGGGTCGCGGGCGAGCGGGTCGCCGAAGCCGCCGCCGCCGTTGGAGCGGTAGATCAGCCGGTCGCCGGGCTGGAGGCGGATGCCCATGGCATGCATCCCGAGCTCCTCTTCCGTTTCCGGCGCGTCCGCGCGGCGCAGCCGCAGGATGTTGGGGCCGCCGTTCGTACCGCCGGCGAGGCCGAAGGGGGTCACCTCGGCGCGGTCGCCGTGCATGGTCATGGTCATCGCGCCCAGGGCCTGGAAGCTGCGGTCGATCCCGACTCCGCCCCGGTAGGTGCCGTCGCCGCAGGAATCGGTCACCCCCTCGCAACGGGTGTAGAGCAGCGGATACCAGCGTTCGAGGATCTCCACCGGCTGGTTGGTCGCGCCGCCGATGAAGATCATCATCTGGAACGGGTTGCCGTCCTTGTGGCTGCGCGCGCCCTGGCCGCCCTCGTTCCACAGGTAGTTGACGTACTGCTTGCCCGTCTTCGGGTGGATGCCGCCGATGCAGAGGTTCGCGAGGTTGATGCCCGCCGCGTACATGCGCTTCGGTTCCACGTCCTGGAAGGCCGCCGCCCAGCAGGCCATGGTGACGGCGGCGACCTTCTCATAGGCGCCGCTGGCGTAGCCCGACGCCGGCGTCGGCTCCCGGATGTCGACGCAGCTTCCCGGCCGCGACAGCACTTCGACGGCCCGGCTCAGCCCGTGGTTCAGCGGCGCGAGGCGCGGGAAGCAATGGAGCGTGCCGTCGAAGACCGCCGTCTCCAGCGAGGCGCGGGGGAAGCCGAACGGCCCCACCGGCGCGTCGTCGCTGCCGCGGTAGTCGAAGACCACCCGCTCGCCCTCGATCGTCAGGCGGCAATGCACCCGGATGCGTGGCGTCTCCGGGTGCATGACGTCCTTGTCGGAGAAATCCTCGAACTCGTAGGCGCCGTCCGGCAGCGCCGCGACCTGCTTGCGGAACGCCCGTTCCGTGTGGTCGAAGACGTCCTCGAACAGGGCCTCGATCGTGTCCGCGCCGTGGCGCGCGTAGAGCTCGAGCAGCCGCTCCTCGATCAACGCGCCGGCCTGCCGCTGGGCGTGGATGTCGGCGATGCGCTCCCGGCCCGTGCGCATGTTGTATTCGATCAGCGTCATCGTCGTGCGGTCGAGGGCGCCCTTGTGGAAGAGCCGCATCGGCGGCAGCCGCAGCCCCTCGGAGTAGCAGTCCACCGCGCGCGGGTTGAAGCTGCCGGGGAGGGCGCCGCCCACGTCCGGCCAGTGCCCGGTGCTGGAGTTGAACGCGACCAGCCGGCCCGCGTGGAAGATCGGGCGGATCAGTTTCACGTCGTTGCAGTGGATGCCGCCGGTATAGGGATCGTTGAAGATGTAGATGTCGCCCGGCTCGAACGCCTCCACCCATTCCTTCACCACCTTCACCGAAGGCTCGAAGGAGCCGATATGGGGAGCCTGGTCCCGGTTGCCGTGGGCGACCAGCCGCCCGTCCGCCGTGAGCAGCGCGCAGGAATGGTCGTGGCCTTCGCTGATGGTCGGCGCGTAGGCGAGGCGGGCGATGGTCTCGCTGCCCTCGTCGCACATGCCGCCCAGCGCGTTGCGCAGCACCTCGAAGGTGATCGGATCGAGCCGCATGGCCTCACCCCGTCGCGCAGATCAGATTCAGATGCTCGTCCACCCGGGCGCGCGACCCCGGGACCAGCAGCGTGGTGCTGTCGAGCTGTTCGATTATGGCGGGCCCGGGGAGCGCGAAGCCAGGGGGGAGCCCGCGCCGCGCATAGACCGGCGCTTCCAGCCAGCCGGCGTCTTCGTCGAAGACCCGCCGCCGCCCCACCGGCTCCGTCCGCGCCGGGCCGTTCGCCTCGAACGCCGGCGCCGCGCCGTCCCGCCGCCGGCCCTCCGCGCTCACCCGCGCATTGACGATTTCGAGCTCGGCCAGGTCTTCGGGCAGGCTGTAGCCGTAGTCCGCCGCGTGGCGCTCGTGGAAGGCGCGGAAGAGGGCGCGGATGTCGGCTTCGTCCAGGGCGCCGGCCTTGACCGGCAGGGTCAGCCCGCCGGAGACCTGCCCGTAGTAGCGCACGTCGATCTCGCGGCGGAGCGCGGCGTCCGCGTCGGCCACGCCGTCCCGGCGCAGGCGTCCGCGCGCGCGTTCCTCGAGGGCGGCGAAGGCGGCGTCGATCCCGGCGGCGTCGAAACGCTCGTCGGTGGCGAAGATCGACTGCACGAAATCATGCCGGACCTCCACGTGGAGGACCCCGAGCGCCGAGCCGAGCCCCGGGTGGAACGGCACGATCACTTCCGGAATGCCGAGGTCGCGGGCGAGTTCGACCGCGTGCAGCGGCCCGGCGCCGCCGAAGGCGATCAGCACGAAGTCACGCGGGTCGTGGCCCCGCTTGACCGAGATCAGCCGGATGGCGCTCGCCATGTTGGCGCGCATGACGCGCAGGATGCCGGCGGCCGCCTCGTCGCGCGAACGACCTAGAGGCGCGGCGATGCGGTCGATGGCCTGCTCCGCGAGCGCGCGGCGGAGCGCCACCCGGCCCGCGAGCAGAGTCTCCGCGCCGAGCCGTCCGAGGACGAGGTTCGCGTCCGTCGCGGTCGGCTCCGTTCCGCCCAGGCCGTAGCAGGCCGGGCCCGGCATGGCGCCGGCGCTGTCCGGCCCGACCTTGAGCGCGCCGCCCTCGTCGATTCGCGCGATCGAGCCGCCGCCGGCGCCGATGGTGGTGACGTCGACGGAGGGGAAGCTGATGACGATGTTGAACTCGATGTTCCACTCGGCGCGGATCAGAGGGCGCCCGCCGCGCGAGAGGGAGACGTCGGCGCTGGTTCCGCCCACGTCGAGGACGATGACGTCGGGCCGCCCGGCTGCGCGCCCGATGGCGGCGCCCGAGGCCACGCCTGCCGCGGGCCCCGACTGGCAGATGCGCGCCGGGATGCGGCGCGCCGCCTCGATCGACATCACGCCGCCGCCCGAATGGGTGACGAGCACCGGCCCCGCGTAGCCGATGCCTTCGAGCCGCTCCAGCAGCGCGGCGAGGTAGCGCTCCAGGACGGGCCCCAGATAGGCGTTGGCGACGGTGGTGCTGGTGCGTTCGAACTCGCGGATCTCGGGCAGGATGTCGGAGGAGACGCAGACGTAGCGCCCCGGCATCTCCTCGGCGAGGATCTCCCGCGCCCGGCGTTCGTGCGCGCCGTCGATGTAGCTGTGCAGGAAGCTCACCGCCACCGCCTCGATCCCGCGTTCGCGCAGGTCCGCCGCCGCGGCGCGGAGGCCCGCCTCGTCGAGCGGCTCCAGCTCCGCGCCCTCGTAGGTGGTGCGCTGGGCGACGGTCACGGTGTCGCGGCGGTCGACCAGGGCCGGTGCCGGGTCCCAGTCGGAATCGTAGAGCGTCGGGCGGGCCGCGCGGGCGGCGTGCAGCACGTCGGTGAAGCCCGCGGTTGTCACCAGCGCCGTGCGCGCGCCGGTGCGCATGATCACCGTGTTGGTGGCGATGGTGGTGCCGATCTTGATCAGCCCGATGTCGGCGGGCGGGGCGTCGACGGCGGCGATGCCCTCGAGCATCCCGTCGATGAAGTCCGGCGGCGTCGAGGCGGTCTTCGCCACCCGTGCGCTCCCGCTCGCCGTGTCGTGGCGGATCACGTCGGTGAAGGTGCCGCCCACGTCGATGGCGAGCGTGAAACGCGGCCCCGAACGATCACTCCCCATCGACGCCCACCCCGTGCGACAACCCCGCGAACCCTACCCCGCCCACCCCCGAGACTCCACCGCCGGGGCGCACGGGGAAGCCCCGCCGTTTGATCCCGAAGCGGACCGTCGGCATCCTGCGGGCGGGAAACAGGGGCGCGGACCCGTCGTTGCGTGACGCCGAAGGGCGCTTTCCGGCCGACCTCGCCGAGGACAACGACGCCATCAGAGGCACCGACGTCTACCGGCGCTTGGACGACGGCAGGTTCTGATCCGTGAGCCGCCCCCGGGCGGTCGGTATCGGCGGCCCGGGCGAGGGCTTCATGGATCGCTTGAGCTGCCGCCCCCCTCGATCATCGCCAGCACCGTGGGCGGGTCGAGGGGGACGGCGCGGACGGTGGCGCCGAAGGGCGCGAGGGCGTCTTCGACGGCACCGGCGAAGGCCGCGGCGGCGGGGATCGCGCCGCCCTCGCCGACGCCCTTGACCCCGAGCGGGTTCGAGCGCGAGCGGCTCTCCATGTGGTGGATCGCGATCGGCGGGATCTCCATGGCGGTGGGGATCAGGTAGTCCATGAAGGTCGTGGTCAGGGGCTGGCCGTCTTCGTCGAAGACGAGCTTCTCGTAAAAGGCGCCGCCGATCCCCTGCGCGGTCCCGCCCAGCACCTGGCCCTCGACGATCACCGGGTTGATCATCCGCCCACAGTCGTGGACGACGACGTATTTCTCGATCTCCACCATGCCGGTGCCCGCGTCCACGACCACCACCGCCCCGTGGACGCCGCTGGCGAAGGTGCCTTCCCGGGGGCCGTGGTAGTCCGTCGCCCGCAGGCCGGGCGCGGCGCCGGGCGCGAGCGCGAGGATCGGGTCGGCCGCGCGGGCGAGGTCGGCCAGGGAGATCGCCATGTCCGGCGCGCCCTTCACGTGCATCGCGCCGTCGGCCAGCGTCAGGTCCTCCGGTGCCGCCTCCAGCGCCTCCGAGGCCAGCGCCAGGGCCTTCTCCCGCACCTTCCGCGCCGCGCCGAGCGCCGCGTTGCCGCCGACCACGGCGGCGCGGCTGGCGAAGGTGCCGACTCCCCAGGCGAAGCGATCGGTCCGCCCGCTCTCCACCGCGACCGCCTCCGGCGCCACGCCCAGCTCCTCCGCCACCACCTGCGCCAGGGTGGTGTGGTGGCCCTGCCCCTGCGTCGGATAGCCGGTCGCGACATGGATGCGGCCGGTCGGCTCGATGCGCACCGCGACTCCCTCGTAGGGCGCGATGCCGGTGCCCTCGACGTAGAAGCCGATGCCGACGCCGCGGAAGATCCCCTGTTCCCGTTCCGCCGCTTGGCTGCGCTTGACGCCTTCGTAATCGAGCGCCGCCAGCAGGGTCGCGAGCTGGGCCGGGTAGTCGCTGTCGCGGTGGATCACGCGGGAGTCGTTCTGGAAGGTCCGGCCGGAATCCCACGGGCAGTCCTCGGGCCGCACTAGGTTGCGGCGCCGGACCTCGGCCGCATCGAGGCCGAGCGCCCGGGCGAGGTGGTTCACGGCCGTCTCCATCACGAAGGCCCCGTGCGGCTGGCCGGCGCCGCGATAGGGGCTCACGGTCGGCGTGTTGGTATAGACCGCCGTGTATTCGGTGTGGACGGCCGCAATCCGGTAGGGGCCGGGCAGGATGCCCTGGCAGCACCGGGCGTTGATCGGGCCGTAAGGACAGTAGGCGCCGCTGTCGTAGAGGAAGGAATCCTTGAGGCCGAGAATGCGCCCGTCCTGCGCCGCCGCGACCTCGATGCGGTGGATCATCAGCCGCTCGTGGTTGGAGCCGATGAAGTGCTCGCGCCGGTCCTCGATCCACTTCACCGGGCGCCCGAGCAGGCGGGCGGCGAAGGGGACCAGCACCTCCTCGGGGTAGAGCAGCATGACCTTGACCCCGAAGCCGCCGCCTACGTCCGGCGCGATCACCGTGAGGGCGGCCTCGGTCATGCCGAGCTTCTCGGCGATGAAGCCTCGCGCGGCCGCCGGCGCCTGGGTGGTGTCCCAGATCGTGAGATGATCGAGGCTCTCGTCGTAGCGGGCGACGACGCCGCGGGTCTCCATCGGCTGGGCCGCGCCGCGTTCCGGCCGCAACTCCTCGCGCAGGACGAAATCAGCCTCGGCGAAGGCGCGTTCGATGTCTCCGTTCCGGTCGGCCGTGCGGCAGGCGACGTTCGAGTCCGTGTCGTCGTGGA
>OZ251509.1:0-2300000 GCA_965242855.1 Alphaproteobacteria bacterium | reverse complement strand
GGGGTTCACAGCCTTACCAAACCTAACCAAACTCCGAATACCGACAAGATGCAGCGTGGCAGACAGACCATGGGTGCTAAGGTCCATGGTCGAGAGGGAAACAGCCCAGACCGCCAGCTAAGGTCCCCAAGTCATGGCTAAGTGGGAAAGGATGTGGGACGGCCAAGACAACCAGGAGGTTGGCTTAGAAGCAGCCATCCTTTAAAGAAAGCGTAACAGCTCACTGGTCTATCAGCTGTCCTGCGCCGAAAATGTAACGGGGCTCAAGCCATGCACCGAAGCTGCGGGCGCGTGCTTGCATGCGCGGTAGCGGAGCGTTCCGTAGGCCTGCGAAGGGGAACCGTGAGGTTCCCTGGAGGCATCGGAAGTGCGAATGCTGACATGAGTAGCGACAAAGAGTGTGAGAAACACTCTCGCCGAAAGTCCAAGGGTTCCTGCGTAAAGCTAATCTGCGCAGGGTGAGCCGGCCCCTAAGGTGAGGGCGAAAGCCGTAGCCGATGGGAAGGAGGTTAATATTCCTCCGCCTGCTGGATGTGACGAAGACCGACCGTTGTCGCGCCTTATCGGATTGGCGCGGCGGCCTGGGCCTTCCAGGAAACAGCACCAGCACTAAAGACCGTACCCCAAACCGACACAGGTGGACTGGTAGAGCATACCAAGGCGCTTGAGAGAACGGTGTTGAAGGAACTCGGCAAAATGCCTCCGTAACTTCGGGAGAAGGGGGCCCCATGCCCGGGCAACCGGGCGTGGGGGGCACAGAGCAGGGGGTGGCGACTGTTTACTAAAAACACAGGACTCTGCGAAGCGGCAACGCGACGTATAGGGTCTGACGCCTGCCCGGTGCCGGAAGGTTAAGGGGCGGGGTGAGAGCCTCAATCCGAAGCCTCGGTAAACGGCGGCCGTAACTATAACGGTCCTAAGGTAGCGAAATTCCTTGTCGGGTAAGTTCCGACCTGCACGAATGGCGCAACGACTTCCCCGCTGTCTCCAACACCGACTCAGCGAAATTGAACTCTCCGTGAAGATGCGGAGTACCTGCGGTCAGACGGAAAGACCCCGTGCACCTTTACTACAGCTTTGCAGTGGTACCGATGGTTGGATGTGTAGGATAGGTGGGAGGCTTTGAAGCATGAGCGCCAGCCCATGTGGAGCCATCCTTGAAATACCACCCTTCGAGTTCTTGGTATCTAACTGAGGCCCTGCAACCAGGGTCCGGGACCCTGCATGGCGGGTAGTTTGGCTGGGGCGGTCGCCTCCCAAAGAGTAACGGAGGCGCGCGAAGGTGGGCTCAAGCTGGTCGGAAATCAGCTGTGGAGTGCAATGGCATAAGCCCGCCTGACTGCAAGGCCGACAGGCCGAGCAGAGACGAAAGTCGGCCATAGTGATCCGGTGGTTCCGTGTGGAAGGGCCATCGCTCAACGGATAAAAGGTACGCCGGGGATAACAGGCTGATCTCCCCCAAGAGTCCCTATCGACGGGGAGGTTTGGCACCTCGATGTCGGCTCATCACATCCTGGGGCTGGAGCAGGTCCCAAGGGTTCGGCTGTTCGCCGATTAAAGTGGTACGTGAGCTGGGTTTAGAACGTCGTGAGACAGTTCGGTCCCTATCTGCCGCAGGCGTTGGAGAACTGAGAGGGCCTGCCCCTAGTACGAGAGGACCGGGGTGGACGGACCTCTGGTGGACCGGTTGTGGCGCCAGCTGCATAGCCGGGTAGCTAAGTCCGGACGGGATAACCGCTGAAAGCATCTAAGCGGGAAGCCTTCCTCGAGACGGGTTCTCCCTGAAGAGCCGTGGAAGACCACCACGTTGATAGGCCGGGTGTGGAAGCGTGGCAACATGTGAAGCTAACCGGTCCTAATCGCTCGTTCGGCTTGATTTCCCGCGCGTGGCGTCAAGTGCGCGAATCGCCGGAACCGTCGGTCAGCATCCGGGTTCTCCCGGGCGGCGTCTTTCGACGACTTGGTGGTCATGGCGAGGGGCCAAACACCCGATCCCATCCCGAACTCGGCCGTGAAAACCCTCAGCGCCGATGGTACTGCGTCTCAAGGCGTGGGAGAGTAGGTCGCCGCCAAGTCATCGAAGGACGCCGCGAGCTGCCACGATTCGACCGACAGTAAGACTATGCCGCGGGGTGGAGCAGTCCGGTAGCTCGTCAGGCTCATAACCTGAAGGTCGCAGGTTCGAATCCTGCCCCCGCAACCACCTCAAGCCCCTGGAAACCTTGATGTTTCCGGGGGCTTTCGATTCCTATCCCGTGAATGTGTGCTTGGCACCGTAAGCATACCGTAAGCGGATTCGATACAAGGTCGGCGCATTTCTGCGCACCCCCGACGGCCGCGCTTCATACGACTCCGGGCCATTGGCTCCGTCAAAGATGCCATCTCCGTTCTCAAGGTCATTCAATCCTTCTCTTGGAGGGATTGCCGACACCCTCGTGCTCGCGGCCTGTCCGCGGTCGCCGCGTGGAGTCGGAGCCGGGCCGGGTTCCGGGCGAAGGCCGGATGCCGAGGGGCGTTCGGTCCGCGCCTTCCCTTGCTTCCGCAATCCCGCCCGGAGCCCGCCATGTCCGACCCCACCACCATCACCGCCGACTACACACTGCGCCCGAGCGAGCTCGCCGACACCCTCGCGCTTCTGGTCGAGGCGCGTCAGCCGGCGATCGTCTGGGGTCCGCCCGGATGCGCCAAGTCGCAGATCGCCCAACAGGTCGCCGCCGACGCGGGGCGCGAGTACATCGACGTCCGCGCCCTGCTGCTCGATCCTGTCGATCTGCGCGGCATCCCGTGGCGCGACGGCGATGACCGCACCCGCTGGGCGCCGCCCGCCTTCCTGCCGCCGTCCGACGCGGACGGGTCCTGGCTCGTCAACCTGGAGGAACTGCCCTCGGCCGTGCCTATGGTCCAGGCGGCCTTGTACCAACTCGTATTGGACAGGAAGTGCGGCGAGTACGAACTCCCCGACGGGGCTGCGCTCATCGCCTGCGGCAACCGCGAGACCGACCGCGGCGTCGTCCACCGCATGCCGACGCCGCTGGCATCGCGCTTCGTCCACCTGGAGATCCGCGTCGACGCGCCGGACTGGTGCGCCTGGGGCGCGGGAAACGGCATCGCCCCCGAGGTGCTGTTCTTCATCCAAATGCGCCCCGAGCTCTTGCACGTCTTCGATCCCCAATCGGCGGAGAAGGCCTTCCCCTGCCCGCGCACCTGGGAGTTCGTCTCCAACATCGTAGGACACCGCAACGGCCTCGACCCGGCGGCCGAGCGTGCCCTGTTCCGGGGCGCCATCGGCGAGGCCGCAGCGGTGGAGTTCTGCGCTTTCCTCAAGGTCTGGCGCGACCTGCCTCACCCTCGCGCCGTCATCGACGATCCCGAGAATGCCCCCGTCCCCGACAACGCCAGCGCCCTCATCGCCCTCTGCGGCTCGCTCTACAGACTCGCCGACGACATCAATCTCGGCGCCGTCGTCACCTATGCCGCCCGCCTGCGGCGCGAGGTCGGGGAGTTCCTCGTCGGCTCCTGCATCCGCCGCGAGCCGGCCTTGCAGCACACCGAAGCCTTCATCCGCTGGGCCTCCGTCCGAACCCGCTGACGCCATTCCAGGGAGACCACACCCATGGACCTCACCAGGGACGCCATGCTCGTATCCTTGCGCATCAACGCTTGGTCCGGTCGGCTCTACGACCGCGAGGCGAGCCGCCACGTCGCCATCCACCACGACGCCGACACCGACGCCGGACGCTACAACAAGCGCCTCCTGCCCAAGAGCGCCTTCGCCGAACTGACCGAGACCATGGGCAAGGCGCGGACCGCTCACTACGCGAACACCCTGCCCTGGGACGACCAGGGAAGCCGCCTGCTCACCGTCGCCAACTACGACCGCTACACGGCGGTCCTGGACGACCTGATCGAGCGCATGGTGGGCGAACGCGCCCGCTTCATCGAGGACTACGACGGCCACATCGAGCGGGCGCGTCTCGATCTCGGGCGCCTGTTCCGCATCGGGGACTACCCGGCCAAGGAGGCGTTGCGAGGCAAGTTCGGCATCGCCTACCGCATCCTCCCGGTGCCCGACGCACGTCACTTCATGGCCGATCTCGCCGCCGGCGAGACTGCGCGCGTCAAGCGCGACATCCGGCGGCAGGTCCAGGCGAAACTGCACGACGCCCTGGGCGATCTCTACCGGCGCCTGGGCAAGGCGGTGGAGCGCGTCGGCGAGCGGCTGCGCGAGGACCGGAACGGCAAGCCGCTCGTGTTCCGCGACAGCATGATCGAGAACGTGCGCGATCTGGTGGACGTGGTGCCCCGTCTCAACGTGTTCGAGGACGCCGAGCTTGCCGGGCTGTGCCGGGAGGTGCGGGACAGGATCGCTCGCGTGGACCCGGACATACTGCGACCGTCGCGACGATACGATGCACGCGCCCGCGAACGGGTGAAGCAGGACGCGGACGAACTGGCGGCCCGCTTCGCCGGGTACTTCGCGCCTGCCGTCGGCGCGCCGGACAGGGAGGCGGCGTGATGCGCGGACGCGCCCATGCGGAATCGGCGCGTCGCGTCGGCGACTGCGTGACGGCGCTGCTCCTCGACCAGCCCTTCTTCGGTAGCCTGGCGTTGCGGCTGCCGATCCGCGCCGACGCTTCCCGCGGGACCCTGGCGAGCGACGGCAAGGACATCCGCTATGCGCCCGGCTGGGTTGCGGAGACGGACGCCGACCGGATCAAGAGCGCGCTGGCGCGGGTGGTTCTCGCCTGTGCGCTGAAGCATCACACGCGGCGGGGAGAACGCGACCCGGAGCGTTGGCAGCGGGCGTCGCAGCTGGTGACGCACGGGCTGCTGCGGGATGCGGGGTTCGTGTTGCCGCCCGCCGCCGAGGCTTGGGACGGGCTGAGCGTCGAACAGGCCTACGACAGGCTCCCGGAACCGCCCGACAACGCCCCGGCTCCCAAGGGCGCGCCGCAATCGAACGCTGGCGGCGGCGATGACAGCGGTTCGAACGATCCGTCCGACGACGCTCCGGGGGAGCAGGGCGATCCGGGAACCGGAGACGAGGACCCGGCCTCTCCGGCGTCCGGGCAGGCGCCTCCCAGCTTCGATCCCAACGGCACCGGCGAAATCATGGACGCCGCCGCGTGCCGGGACGACGATGCGGATGAGACCGGCGCGGCATCGGCGGCCGCCGAGGAACAGGCCTGGGACGAGGCCATGCACCAGGCGGTGAGCCTCGCCAAGGCGCAGGGCAAGACTCCGGGTGCCGTCGAGGAGGAACTTGGGCGCGCCCACGGGAGCGTTCTCGACTGGCGCGCGCTGTTGCGCCGCCACATGACCGACGCCGCCCGCCGCGACTACAGTTGGAGCGTGCCCAACCGGCGCTTCATCGACGGCGGGCTCTATCTGCCCTCGATCCGCTCGGAGGGGATCGACACCATCGCCGTCATCGTCGACACCTCCGGCTCGCTGCCGACGGGCACGCTCGCCCTGTTCTGGGCCGAGGTGCGGGAGATCGCGGCGGAACTGCAACCCGAGACCGTGGCGCTTCTCCAGGTCGATGCCGTCTTGCAGGATGCCATGCTCTACGCCTCCGGCGACCTGCCGGAGCGGGTCGTGATCAAGGGACGCGGCGGCACCGACTTCCGGCCGGGCTTCGCATGGCTCTCGGAGCAGGGGTCGCGCCCGGGTTGCTGCCTGTATCTGACCGATATGGAGTGCGACCGCTACCCGGACGCCGAGCCCGACTATCCGGTGATCTGGTGCAACTGGGGACCGCCGCTTGGCGAGCGCAACCGCCAACCTTGGGGCGAGCGCATCGACATGGCGGGGCCGTGAGGCCGAGTGCCGCCGCCGGTCGGTCGGCGGTCGCGGCGGTCCAGTCAAGCCGGAGGGCGGCTTGCTCTCGCCTTCCTGTCCTCGACTTGAGGTTTTTGGAACAAGGATTATCTTACGGCCATGACGACTCGCTGGGAGTTCTACGGACGCCGCCACGAGCTGGGCGACCTGCTGGAGAAGATGCGCCGAGACCGATGGTTCTTCGGTGCCATCCACGGCCGCCGCCGGATCGGCAAGACCGCCCTGATCCAGCAGGCGCTGAGAACACTCACGGAGGACGAATCGAACGCGCGCCCGGCGCTTCTGGTCCAATTGCCCGACAGCAACGCGGCGGATCTCGCCGCGGTGTTCCGGAACGCCGTTCGGGAGGCGGGGCTCGAAAGCCGTCTCGATGGAGGGGACCGTATCCGCGGCCTGCCCGATGTGGCGGCTGCGGTGGGGGCGCTCTGTGCCGAAGGAACGATCGTGGCTCTCGACGAATTCCAGCTCTGCCGCCGAGGACCGTTGAGCGCCTTGCCGTCTCTGCTTCAGGCGCAGGTGGACCGGCTCCAGAACCGGGATATGGCGGGCGGGCTGATCGTTCTCGGCTCGGTCCAGACCGAAATGGAAGCCTTGCTCGAAGACCGGAAGGCGCCGCTGTTCGAACGGACGACGTTCCACGTCTCGCTCGGTCCGTGGGACCTGCGGACGGTCTTCGAAGTCTGCGGCAGGCACGGCGCGGGCGATCCGGCGCGTTGCCTGACCCTCTGGACGCTGTTCGGCGGCATCCCCAAATACTGGCGCCACTTCGCCGAGACGGACGGGCTGGACGCCGTTCCGGACTGGACGGATTGGGCGACGGAGCTGTGCAAGCGGCTCTTCCTGCGCTCCGACGCTCTCCTCCGCGAGGAGGGAGAGGCGCTGATGGGACGCGAGTTACGCCGCACCTATCTCGCCATCTTCCGCACGCTGGCGGAACGGAGGGTCTGCTCCCACGCGGAGTTGAAGGAGGCGTTGCCGGATCAGACGAGCCTGGGGCCTTATCTGAAAACCCTGACCCGGGACTTGCGGCTGATCGACAAGGAGCTTCCGGTATTCGCCGGCGACTCGTCGAGGGGGGCGCGGTACGTCGTTTCAGACCCATTTCTACGCGCTTGGCTCGCCGCATTGCAACCCGCCTGCCAAGCCGCGCGGATTTCTCCGGTGGCGGAGGTGGCGGCGCGCTTGCTCCCGAGGCTTCACGCCCTGGAGGGGCATGCCTTCGAACGGATGGTGCGGGACGCGACCGAGGAAGCGTCGCGGGCGGGTGGCGGCGATTTCCCGCTGACGGATCGCGTCCGGGGCTATTGGAACAGGCCGCGGTCCGCCCCCGAGGCGGTGGAGATCGACCTCGTGGCATGGAACGAGGACGACCGGCGCGTGCGCTTCGGCTCCTGCAAGCGGGATCACGATCGGCACGACGCCGGGTCGCTTCACGCCTTCCGCGGCCATGTGGACCGGTTCCTGTCGACGCGGTCGGGTCGCCGTTTCCGAGACTGGCGGCGGGAATTCGCGCTGTTCTCTCCCCGGTTTTCGGAAGAGCGGCGCGCGAACCTCGAAGCCGAGGGTTGGATATGTCGCGATCTGGACGATTTCCGGCGCTTGCTTCTCGAGGACGGGCGCGGTCCAAGGGGCCCGTTGGCGGCATCGCCGAAGGTCACGGGAGACGAATGATGGCGCGAGCGCTTCCGATGGATCGGACGGCGGAGTTCCGCTTGATCGTCGAGAACGGGGATTGGGGCGTGACGAGCCTCACGGCGATACATGCGGTGCTCACGTCCGCGGCCGGCGTCCTTTCGGAGGTCTTCGGAACGCCGCCCGACGCACCCGTTCGCGTCGCCCGGTGGGACCGGGACCCCCAAGTGTTCTACGACATGCGGCCTTACGAGATCCGCATCAGTGCGCGGGATACCCACTGGTGCCAGTACGTCTACCAGTTCTCGCACGAGCTGTGTCATGCGATGACCGGTTTCGACCGCTTCAAGGGACATCGGCACAAGTGGTTCGAGGAAAGCCTGTGCGAACTGGCCTCGCTGTTCGTTCTGCACCGGCTGGCGGAGGTCTGGGCCGAGGATCCGCCTCTCCACGTATACGGGGCATCCGAGTTCGCGCCGAACCATGCGATCTATGCGAAAGGGATAGAAGAGAAATATCGGACGCCGCCCGGTATCGCCCTTCCGGAGTGGTTCGCCGCGAACATCGGAACGCTGGAGGCGGACCCATTGCGGCGCGACCTCAACGGCGCCGTGGCGGTCGCCCTTCTGGACCGCTTCCGGCGCGACCCCACCCTGTGGCGCGATTGCCTCCCGCTCAACCGGTGGGACCCGGGCGCGGACACCACCTTCTTCGACTACCTCGAGTCGTGGACGACCTGCCTTCGTGAATACGGTTCCGACGCTCGGGCGCCGGCCCTCGTGCGGAAAACGCTCCAACCCGGTCTCGCGGCTTCCAGCGCCGCCCGCAGCCGTGCAGCGGCGGGATAGCGACGCCGACCATGTGCGGCCGCTTCACGCAGAGCTTCGCCTGGGATCGGGTGGACCTTCTCTTCGGCCTCTCGGGCGCACCGTTGAACCTCCAACCCCGCTACAACGTGGCGCCGAGCCAGGAAGCGGCGGTCGTTCGGGCCGACCGTGACGGCCGCCGCAGTCTTTCGATGCTGCGTTGGGGCTTGGTGCCGGGATGGGCCAGAGACCCGCGCATCGGCCACAGGCTCATCAACGCGCGTTCGGAGACGGCGCGGGAGAAGCCCTCGTTCCGGGCCGCGTTCGCCACCCGCCGCTGCCTGGTCCCGACGGACGGGTTCTACGAATGGAAGCGCGAGGGAAGGGCGAAGCAACCCTGGCTGATCGGCATGAAGGATCGCGGGCCGTTCGCCTTCGCGGGCCTCTGGGAGCGCTGGTCCGCGCCGGACGGCGGGGCGGAGACGTTGGAGACCTTCACCATTCTCACGACGACCGCCAACGAGACCGTGGCGCCGGTCCATCACCGGATGCCTGTGATCCTGGCGCCGGAAGCATTCGACCCCTGGCTCGCGGGCGCGGATGTTCCACTCGTCCCGTGCCCGCCGGAAGCCATGACCGCCTGGCCTGTGAGCACCTTCGTCAACCGTCCCGCGAACGACGATCCGCGATGCATCGAGCCGGTCGCCGCGGGGTAACCCCGAGGCACAGCCGGCCGATACGAAGCTTTCGGTGACTTCGGGCCTCGACATCCGGCGCGCGGCCGTATTGCTCGCGAAGCACTACGGCGACGGTGCGCCCGCCCATGCCGCGAAGCGCACGGCCGAACTCCTGGCCGCCGGCGCCCTCGAGGGCCACGGGGTGTGGTTGCGGATTTCGTCCGGCCCTCGAAGAACAGCTCCGCGAGCGCACCGCCTGCGAACCGCTGCACTGAGAACAAGCATCCAGGCCGTTTGAACACCAAGTCTCCGGGTCTCCGAGACGGCGCCGGGCGACCGCCGGCGAGTCCGTGACCTGCTCCCACAGCGCTTGAGCCGCTCCGCTCCGCCGTTCACACCTCCGGGAGGCGGAGGGGGGCCGGGGAAGGGCGAAGGCGGGATGCCCGAGGGCGCGTCAGCGCCGAGGCTTGGATCGACCACATCGGTCGCCTCGCCGGCTGACCGTTTCTCGTTTCCGACGCTCCGGTCGCCACACCCCGACCGCGCGTCCGCGGCCACGCCGCGTCGCGGAAGCGCCGCATGGAGATTTGCGACATGGCGAACACCAACATCACGGAGGAGCACAAGCGCGTCTTCGAGGCGCTCAAGAGCGGGGAGTACAGGAGCTTCGCGCCGTTCCCGTGCTTCGTGAACGGCGAGCCGGCGGTGGCCATCGCCACCGTCATGCCCACGCCGCCGGAGGCCCCGGACGGCGAACCGGGCTCCCTCATCCGACCGTTGTTCGTCTCGGTCACGCCGACCATGCGGCTGACCGATCACGACGGGCGGGCGGCCTGAGCGATGGGCATCGATGATCCCTACCGCATCCCACGCCCGGCGGTGATCAGTTTCTCGGGAGGCCGCACTTCCGGCTACATGCTGAAGCACATCGTCGAGGCTTACGGGGGAGCGTTGCCGGAGGACATCGCGGTGGTGTTCGCGAACACGGGCATGGAGCATCGGGCGACGCTCGACTTCGTCGACACCTGCGCCCGCGCCTGGGACGTGTGCGTTGTGTGGGTCGAATACGACTGGGACGCGCCGCACCGCACGCGCATCGTCGATTACCGGAGCGCGTCGCGGGGCGGCGAACCGTATGCGGCGCTGATCGGGCGCAAGGGCTTCGTGCCGAACCAGGGCATTCGCTTCTGCACCGGGTTTCTGAAGCGCGACCGGATCGAGTCCTACGCCCGCTATCGGCTCGGCCTCAAGCGCTGGCACTCCGTGGTGGGCCTGCGCGCCGACGAGCGCTCTCGCGTGTTGCGCATGCGGGCGCGGGATTGCGGCGGCCGGACCGGCGCCCACGCCGCGCTGCCGCTGTCGGACGCCGGCGTCGCCGAGCGCGACGTGCTGGAGTGGTGGAAGCGCCAGCCGTTCGACCTCGGCATCCCCGCCTACGCGGGCAACTGCACGCTTTGCTTCCTCAAGGGCCGGGCCAAGCTGCTGCGCCTGATCCGCGAGGACCCGGGCTCCGCCGACTGGTGGATTGAGCAGGAGCGCCGCGTTTCGAACCGGACCAATGCGCAAGGGCGCGCCTGCGCGAGCATGAAGCGGTTCCGCTTCGGCGAGACCTACGAGGAACTGCGCGCCGCTGCGTTCGCCCAGGCCGATCTGTTCGACCCCGGCTTTCGCGGGGGCAAGCTCGGGGCGGACGCGGAGGAGTTCGACTGCCACTGCACGGATTGACCTTTCCGTGCGGCCTCACGCCCTGCGCTGCCCGGAGGCCGCGGCGACCATGGCCGGACACGACGCACACACCCGGCGCGATGTTGCAGGCCGTTGCCCCATCCCGTGCCGCATCCCAATATGACCACATTGGTTCCTTCCGGGAGGCGTTCATGCGAGAGGTTCAATTGCGCGATGCCAAGGCCACGCTGTCGGCGCTGGTGGAGAAGGCGGCCCACGGCGAGGCGTCGGTCATCACCCGTCGCGGCAAGCCTCGCGCCGTCATCCTGGGGATCAAGGAGTGGACCCGTCTGCGCGACGTTCCGTCCTTCGGCCGCCTGCTGCTCTCCGCGCCCCTGGAGGACGCGGATCTGCCGCCGCGCGACGCCACGCCGATGCGTGACGCCGCTCACATTATGGCGCCATCCGCAGAAAATTCTGGATCACAGGATGCCACTGTGAATGACTGAATCTCCTCGATGAGGGGTGTTCTATCTTGACCGCCAGACACTTGCCGCTTCCATGTCGGTAACGACCTAACCACCCTCGCCTTTCCTGCCCATCGGTCTTGAATGGATCAGGGACGAATTTTCTGATCGTTGCCACCTCATCCTCCGGAGCATCGGACCAAAAATCCTCATCGCCCGGCAAACGATCCCACAGCTCGAACCCAGTCGCAATCACATGGGTCGGCCCCAGGCGGTTCAAAGTCTCCCTGAATCGATCTGGCGCTTCCTTCCACATAGGCGGAGTCGGGCGATCTCCGGGTTTCTCCCCCACCAATCGTTGGATGAAATTGTAAAATGCCACGGATTGCCAGAAATCCTTGGCGCCGACTTCTTTACTCGTCCCAACGACCGCTCTCTGTACTGTCGTGAAATAACGGTATGAGTGTCCACTCCATTGGTCTTCGATCACCTCCCTTGTAAGGCTGCGACGGTATTTTTCAGGACCTCCATAGTGAGATTCTCCAAGAATCAGCAGGCGACTCGGCAAGCCGAGATCGTTAGGACGACCGTAAAGTTCGCCCCTCCACGGGTCGAATCCGCCATTGATATTGGCGTTCGCGCTGCACATGGAGCCTTCTCCTTCCGTCTCTGCTCATTCTATGACTCTACTCCCCCCCGTGATGCGCCGCAAGCGCTGCGCACATCGCGGTGAGGCGCCGGCGGAAGCGCCAGCCGTTCGACCTCGGCATCCCCGCCTACGCGGGCAACTGCATGCTTTGCTTCCTCAAGGGCCGGGCCAAGCTGCTGCGCCTGATCCGCGAGGACCCGGGTTCCGCCGACTGGTGGATCGCGCAGGAGCGGCGGGTTTCGAACCGGACCAATGCGCAAGGGCGCGCCTGCGCGAGCATGAAGCGGTTCCGTTTCGGCGAAACCTACGAGGAACTGCGCGCCGCCGCGTTTGCTCAGGCCGATCTGTTTGACCCCGGCTTTCGCGGGGGCAGGCTCGGGGCGGACGCGGAGGAGTTCGACTGCCACTGCACGGACTGACCTTTCCGTGCGGCCTCACGCCTTGCGCCGCCCGGAGGCCGGGCCGGGCCGTCGGGGGACGAAGGCCGGAGGCTCGGAGCGGGCCTCTCCAACCGGCCCGGCGATGCCTCCCACGGTCCCTGAACGAGCGCCCGGCTCGCGGGCGCCGGCCTTCCCCGCAGCAATTCCTCCAGGACGGAGCCTGCCATGACCGATCAGTTCCGCATGCTCGACCTTGCGCCGGGGCAGCGCACGATGACGGTGCGCGCCGGCGATATCGAACGGATCGAGGAGGCCGATCCGCACCCCGACCTGTCCTGGTTGGAGCCGGACGCCAACCCCGCCGATGCGGAGGCCAACGCTGCGCGCCTCGCGGCCTACCGCGCCGGCGAGTGGCACTGCATCGGCATCAGGGCGCGGGCCGCGTTCCTGATCGACCTGGGGCAAGCGGCCCTGATCCAGACCGTCGAAAGTCCCGGCCTGTGGGGCATCGAGAGCGACAGCGATCCGGAGTATCTGGATCAAGTGTTCGCCGCGGAGGCGCAGACGCTGCGCGGCATCCTGGCCAAGCTGAACGTTGCGGTGGTCGAGGCATGAGGCGCACGGCGAGGAGGACGCCATGACCGAAGGCGCTCCGGCCCGCGCCGTTCACGGCGCCCCGGCCCAGGCGCTCGCGGATGCGCTCGCCGCCCTGGCCGGGCTGTCGCGCTGGATCGCCTGGACGGCGGAGGGCGATCTGCCGCCGGACGAGCGGACGAGCGCCCGCAACATGCGCGAGGCGGCCGCGGCTCTTGCCGCGGCGTCCGCGCAGTTCGAAGCTGCGGCCGACCTGATCGACCCCCCGGACCCGTCGCGGAACGGGCTCCCGCATCACGCCGGCTGATCGAGCCGGACGCCTTTCCCCCGACCTTGCCGCGCCGGCACGCCGCCCCGGCGTTTCGATCCCGATCCGCTGCCCGCGCGCCGCCCGGAGTCCGAGCCGGGCCGGGGCGGGGCGAGGCCGGACGCCCGAGGAAGGGCGCTCCGGCCATCAATCCCACCTTCCGGCGGTCCCCCATGCCGGGTCCGTCCCATTCGAGGAGATCGCCCATGCGCGAACCCGCCCCCGACCTCCGGCCCCACGAACGCATCGCGTCCGTCCCGCTGGGACGTCTCGAACTCTCCCCCGACAACGCCCGCAAGACGCCCGCGAACGACGCCGCGCTGGCCGAACTCAAGGCCTCCATCGCCGCCCACGGGCTGCTCGAGAACTTGGTCGTCCGGCCCCAGGGCGGCGAAGGCGACGCCGCCCGCTACGCGGTGATCGCCGGCGGGCGCCGGCTGGCCGCGATGCAGGCGCTGGCCGGGGACGGCGCGCTGGCCGCCGACTTCCCCGTGCCCTGCCGCGTGTGCGGGGCCGGCGCCCTGCCGCGCGAACTGTCGCTGGCCGAGAACACGGTCCGGGTCGCCATGCACCCGGCCGATCAGGTGGAGACCTTCCGCCGCCTGGCCGACGACGGGGCGTCGGCCTCCGAGATCGCCGCGCGCTTCGGTGTCGGGGTGCGCACGGTGGAGCAGCGCCTGCGCCTGGGCGGCGCGGCACCGGTGCTGCTGGATGCCTACCGCGCCGGCGCGATCGACCTGGAGACGCTGACCGCGTTCTCCGTCACCGCCGACCGGGGGCGCCAGACTGCGGCCTGGGAGCAGGTGCAGGCCCAGGGCTACCGCCCGACGGCCTGGCAGGTGCGGCGGATGCTGACCGAGGACCGCCTGCCGGCGACCTCCGACCTCGCCCGCTTCGTGGGCGTCGAGGCCTACGAGGCGTCCGGCGGCGCGGTCGACCGCGACCTGTTCGCGGAGGAGGACGAGTCCGGCGTCTGGCTCTGCGACCCGAAGCTGCTGCGCGATCTGGCGATAGAGAAGCTGGAGGCGGGGGCCGAGGAACTGCGGACCCGCTGGCGTTGGGCGGAGGCGCGGATCGAGATCGATTGGAATGCCACCGCCCGCTTCGGACGGGTGCATCCGCAGCCGGGGGAACCCACGCCGGAGGAGCGTGCCGAGATCGCGCGCCTCCGGACCCGCCACGACGAACTGGTCGCGCTCGACGGGTCGGACCGGAGCGACGAACTGGTCGCGGAGGCGGAGCGCATCGAGGACCGCCTCGACGCGATCGACGGGGCCGTCGAGGCGCGGGCGGTCTACCGGCGGGAGGACCTGGGGCTGGCCGGCTGCATCGTCACGGTCGGCGAGGGCGGTGCCATGCGGGTCGTCCAGGGCCTGGTCCGGCCCGAGGACATGCCCGAGCCGGAGGCCGGGACGGGGAACGGGACCGGTTCGGGATCGGACCCGGCGCAGGTTCCCGGCGGTTCGGGCGCCGGACGCGGCGCATCCGGGCGTATCGACGCGCCGGCGGTCGCGGGACCGGTGTCGGCGCCCGCCGACCCGGAGGCGAAGGCGCGCAAGGAGGCCGGCGTCGGCATCGGCCTGGCCGACGACCTGCGCGCCGTTCGCACGGGCATCGTCAAGGCCAGGTTGGCCTGCGACTTCGACGCCGCCTTCGACCTGATGCTGTTCCAGGTCGCCCATGCGGTGTTCGGGACCGGCCATCGCGACGACGCGCTCGACGTCGCCGTCCGCCCGACCCCGGAGCGGCCGCAGATGCGGGCCAACGACGAGAGCTTCCTCTCCGTCAACGTCGGCGAGAAGCTGCTCGCGCTCGACCGCGCGGGCCTGTCGCTGGACTGGCTCGGCAAGCCGGCGGCGGAGGCCTTCGCCGAGATGCGGCGGCTGCCGGAACGGGAGAAGCGGCAGTTGTTCGCCTCCTGCGTTGCGCGCACGCTGAAGGGGCAGCTGGCCTTCGAGGCCGGCGCGCGGCCCGAGACCGAGGCGACGGTGGCGCGGCTCGACGTCGACTTCGCCGCCGCCGTCCGGGCCAACCCGGCCCCGGTGTGGACGGCCGGCCTGCTTTGGTCGCGGCTGCGCAAGGACCGGCTGCTGGCGATCGCCCGCGCGACCCTGGGGGAGCCTTGGGCGGCGACGCATGCGAAGGGCAAGAAGACGGAGATCGCGTCGGCGCTGGAAGCCGCGTTCGACGCGCACGGCGCGATGCCCGCCGAGGTGACGGCGGAGGGCCGCGCGGCGGCGTTGGCCTGGGTCCCGCCCGGCTTCGCGGCCTTCGACGCCGGCGGTGCGGAGAGCGGCGAGGCCGGGCCGGAAGCGGAACCCGCCCCGGCGGGCGAGGTTCCCGAACGTCCGGTCGATGACGTGCCGGTGTCCGAGAGCGGCGGCGAACCGTCCGATCCGGATACGCCCGCCGTCGAGGCCGGCGACACCGGCGCGAACGGCGCCGGATCGGCGGCCACGCCGCCGGACCACGACGGGGTGCGCGTCACCATCGCGGGCGGCGGCGGCGAGGTTCGCGTCGAGCCCGAGCGGGTGTTCGCGCCCGCCACCGGCAACGGCCGCGACGCCGGCGGGGAGCTGCCGGAGATCCCCGCCTTCCTGCGCCGCACGCCATAGGCGCCGATTCGCCCACACAGCTATGCGCCCCGTCGGTCCGCCGCGGTGGTCCGCCGCCGGCGGGGCGTCTTCCTCTCCATCCTCCATCGGGAGATGTCCCCATGACGCATGATTGCGAACGCGCCTCGCCGCCCGTTCCCGGCCCGGTGCGGGCGCGGGTCCACGACGGCGCCGTCGCCCGCGTGACCCGCTTCTTCAACGCCGCCCTTCCCGACGTCTTCACCGAGCTGCTGCAGAACGCCCGCCGCGCCGGCGCCAACCGCATCGCGGTCTCCACCGAAGTCTTCGCCGAGGGCGAGGGCGGCGCGATCCGCGTCACCGTTGCCGATGACGGGGCCGGGATCGCCGACCCCGCGGTATTGCTGTCGTTCGGCGAGACCGGCTGGGACGCGGCCGTCGCGCAAGTGGAGGACGCCGCCGGCATGGGCCTCTATTCGCTCGCCCGGCGCGGCTGCGCGATATCCTCGCGCCGGCGCGTTCACGGCGGCGATCCCGTCCCCGGCTGGCGTCTCGCGCTGACGCCCGAACACTTCCTCGGCGAGGAGGAAGCGGTCGCCGTCCCGGACGACGGCGCGCCGTACCCGCATGGCGCTTCCGTTTCCTTCACGGCGTCGGAACCCCTCGAGGCGATCGCGGCGGCGCTCGCCGGGGCGGCGCGCCACCATCCGCTGCCCGTCGCCTTCAACGGCGAGACCGTGAAGCGGCGCGCCTTCCTCGACGGCGCCCGCCACCCGGAGGTCCGGCGGGGCATCGTCTTCGGGGTCTTCAAGGACCGCTACGAGAGCTGCAACGCCCCCGACCTCAACTTCCACGGCGTGACGCTGTGCATCGGCCTGCCGCGGATCGTCGCGATCTCGGGCGGCGTCTGGTCGGCGCGCGCCGACGTGCTGTCCTGCCCCGAACTGGCGCTGGTGCTGCCGGCGCGCAAGGAGGCGGTCGAGACGCCGTTCCTGGCGGAGATGCGCGAGGCCGCACGATGCGCGGTCTACCGCGCCATGGCGGCGGGCGATCCGGTTCCGCGCGTCGCCCGTTGCGATTGGAAGCGCGCCCGCGCCGCCGGCATCGCCCTGCCCGAGGCACCCGCCGAGCTGCGCCCCTGGCGGCCCGGCATCGCCGACACCCAGGACTGGCGCGAAGCCCCGCCTTTCGCGCCGGTGGGCGGCGACGCCCTGGTCATGGCGGTCGATCCCGATCCGCAGGACGCGCAGGCCTTCCACCGCGCCGCCTGCCGCGCCGGGATCGCCGACCGCCTGTTCGAGGCCGACACCCGCTTCGAGGGCTACGGCTGGTACGACGCCCTGGCGCGGGTGCGCGACATCCACGCCGCCGTCGCCGCCGGAGGCATGATGCGCCCCCTCGACGCGCTGCGCGACGCAGCCTCGGGCGGGTCCGGCGAGACGGGCTTGCCGGAGGCGTTCGTTCGCCCGGACGCGATCCGTTGGCATCTCGACGTCGTGCGCGGGGACGGATCGCCGGAGCGGATCGCGGTTCCGGCCGATCTCGCCTTCGCCGGCGAGGTCTCGACCTGGGTCGCCGACGCCCGGCCTCTCGTGACGGCGGGCAGCGACTTGGCGCCGGAGGCGCTCGCGGCGCTGTTGCGGGCCGGGTTCTTCAGCCCGTCCGACGAGGTGGACGCGGACTCCTGGGAGACCCAGCGCGCCCGCTTCGACGAGGAGGCGCAGCACGTCGCCCTCGCGCTGCTGTGCTCCGAGGACGAGGCCCGCCGGCGCACCATCGCCGCGGCGGTCTCGCGCGAGGTCCTGTGGGCCGCGCCCTCCGACCGGGCCGTTCGCATCGACATCCGCGCGCGCAAGGTCTCGGTCGCGTTCGAACCGCGCGCCGGCGCCTGACCGATCGGGCGCTCCGCGCCGCCGGGAGCCGAGGCCGGCCTTCGGCGGGGCGGGCGGCCGGGCGCGGGGAGAGCGTCCGGCGCGACCGCATCCATCGTCATCCGCTTCGGGGAGCCCTGCCCATGCAACTCGTCACCGCCGACCTCCGCCGCAGGCTGCTCGCCAACGGCGCCGTCCGGGACGCCGATCACGTCCCCGTCCTCAAGCTGTTCGACCCCTGCGGCGTCGCGACCTGGCTGATCGCCGAGATGCGCCCGGACGATCCCGACACGCTCTTCGGCCTCTGCGACCTGGGCCACGGCTTCCCCGAACTCGGCAACGCCGGCCTCGCCGAGATCGCCGCCGTCCGGGGGCGGTTCGGCATCGGGATCGAACGCGACCTTCAATTCACCGGCCGCTACCCGCTCTCGGTCTACGCCGAGGCCGCCGCGCGCGCCGGACGCATCGTCGAGTGCGGCCCCGAACTGGAGGCCGCCGGTCGAAACCGGACGAAGGAGACACCGCGATGAAGCGCTACACCGTTCAATGCGGCTACGCCGGCTACTTCGCCAACACCGTCGTCGTCGAGGCGGAGACGCTGGAAGCCGCCCTGGGGAAGGCCGTGGAGACCGCAAACGCCGACGCCGACGGCTGGCGCTCCCTCGATCATTGCGGCCCCACCTTCGTCCGGGCCGCCGCCGAGGGCGCGGACGCGGACCCGTGGAGCGGCGCCGTCTCGGCGCTGCCCATCCCAGACCGCTTCGCCGAAGGGGGAGAGCCGCCGGTGGTCGCCCTGACCGGCTGCCGCCCGACCGGCGCGGTCGAGGTCACGCGCGGCAGGGTGCGCCTGCACTTCGTCGAAAGCGAGGGCACGGTCGTTGCGGAGATCGCCGATCCGCCGTCCCCGCCGACGGCCAGGCCGCTGGTGATCGTCTGCCGCCGCGCGGACGGCGCGCCCCACGTCACCGTCGCCGAGGGCCGCGCCCGCATCCGCATCCTCGACGAGATCGTCCGCGACTGAACCCACGCCCATACCGCGCCCCGGTCCGGTTCGCGAACCATGGAGGACACCACGATGAGCGTTTCCGATCCGCTGCCCCAGGGCTACGACCGGTACAGGGAGGCGCTGTGCATCGTCGATCCGGGGGCCTGCAACCCCTCCGGCGTTGCCCTCGCCGTCTTCAACGCCTGCCGCCAGGTCAGGGACGAGGGCGGCGACGTCCGCGCCGATCCCGCCGTTCGGCTGATGACCACCCAGCTCGCCTTCCTGGTCCGGGGCGACTCCGGCATCGACGACTACGACGCCCTGATCGAGACCTGCCGCGCCCGGGCCGGAGGTCGAACCGCAACCGCCGTCCCGTAGCCCGCCGACCGTTCGCCGCGCGCCGCCGGGAGGCAGGGCGCGGCGAAGACCGGGCGAACCCGGCGATGCCGGCGCGCGTGCGCAGGCCATCCCGCCCAACTGCGATCCCCGATGGAGACCGTCCATGCTCATGACGGAGCCTGCCCCCGCGAAAGCGGGGGACGCCCAACCGGTGCCGGCCGCATCCGCGCGCCCGCCCGCCGTCCACGTTCCGGTCCCGGACGACGCGGCCACGCCGCGCTCCCGCTCCAGGCCGGGCGCCCTGCTCGCCGCCGCCGCGTCCCTGCTGCCCCATCTGGAGGCGGGGCGCGTCCTCGACGCCGCAGCCTTGCGCCACGCCATGACCGCCGCCTTCGGGGCGAGCGACGCCCAAGGCGCCTGGGTCTGGAAGGACGCCTACGAGGCGGCCGAGGCCGCCATGGCCCTGTTCCTCCGCCGCTGGGGACGCGCCATGCGCCGCGAGGCCGGCTCGCCCCAAGCCATGCTCGCCATGATCGAGACCCTCGCCGCCCTCGAACCCTCCCAGACACGGCGGTCGCAGGAACAGGTCGCGCTCCAGCAGTTCTCCACCCCCCTGCCGCTCGCCTACGCCGCCCTCCGGGCCGCCGCCGTCCGCTCCGGCGATACCGTGCTCGAACCCTCCGCCGGAACCGGCATGCTCGCCGTCATGGCCGAGTGCGCCCTGGGAAGCGAGGCCGAGGGCCGCCTGCACCTGAACGAGATCGCCGAGACCCGCGCCGGGATTCTGGAGGGCCTGTTCCCCGGCGCGCCGGTCACCCGCCACAACGCCGAGGCCATCGCCGACTTCCTGCCCGGCCTCCATCCCTCCGTCGTGCTGATGAACCCGCCGTTCTCGACCACCCCGGGCGTGGACAAGAGGCGCGCGGGAACCGATCTGCGCCACCTCCGGTCCGCCTTCGCCATGCTGCCCCCGGGCGGCAGGCTGGTTGCGATCACCTCGCGCAACTGCGTGCCCGACCGCAAGCCTGCCCCCGCGAATGCGGGGGACGCCGCCTGGACGGACGCCTTCCGGCGCCTCGATCCGCCGGCCCGCGTCGTCTTCTCCGTCGCCATCGACGGGCGCGCCTACGCGCGGCGCGGCACGACCTTCGACACCCGCCTCACCGTCATCGACCGAGACCCGGAGGGCAGGGCGGACGTCCCGCTCGATCCGTCCGCTTGCATTCCCGACGCCGCCGCGCTGTTCGATGCCGTCGTTGCCGGCGTCCCGCCGCGGCTTCCCCTCGAACCCGCGCCCGCGCGCGACCTGTTCGAACACGCCGACGCAGCCCCGCAGCCCACCGCGCGCAAGCGCCGCATCCCCGAGCCCAAGCCCGCGCCTGCGTCGGCGCGCGACTGGGGGCCGGTAGCCGAACTCGAATACGAAGCCGCCTCCGGCGAGGATACCGACGACGCCGCGCCCGACGCCGGTCCCTACGAACCCTGGCGGTCCAGGACCGTGCGCATCCACGGCGCGCACGCGCACCCCACCTCCCTCGTGCAGTCCGCCGCCATGGCCGCCGTCCCCCATCCCGCGCCCTCCTACCGCCCGATGCTGCCGGCCCGCGTCGTCGCGGAAGGGCTGTTGTCCGACGCCCAGCTCGAAAGCGTCGTCCTCGCCGGCCAAGCCCACGACCGCCGCCTCGCCGCCCGATACCGCATCGGCGAGGAGTGGGAGACCGTGCTGCGAGTCGACGGCGACGACGAGAACACCGGCGCCGGGGCGGGCGAGACCGCCGACGCCGAGACTCCCGGCGGAGAGACGCTCGACGGTGAGGCGCTCTCCGACCCCGTCCGCTTCCGCGCTGGCTGGATGCTCGGCGACGGCACAGGCGCCGGCAAGGGACGCCAAGTCGCCGGCATCATCCTCGACCATTGGCTGCGCGGACGACGCAGGGCGCTCTGGCTCTCCCAGTCCGACAAGCTGCTCGAAGACGCACGCAGAGACTGGGCCGCCATCGGCGGCCGCGACCACGACGTCTTCCCCATCGCCAAGTTCCGACAGGGCGCGGATATCACCCTCTCGCAGGGCATCCTCTTCGCCACACAGAATATCTCATGTGGATCGCCATTGCGTCCCACATGCGCCCGACCGCGCAGAAGCACGCTAACATTCTATTTTATATTGTATTTTCCCATATCCATCACGCTTTTCATGCTTGCGTTCTCCCCCGACATGCGCTTCAATGCGCCCGGATTGGCGTTCATCCGCTTTCGAAACGCTTACGGGAAAACGGGTGCCGGGAGACGCGGCGACGGGGAAACGGCGAGAGCGATGGCCAAGCTGCAATACCGCAACATCTCCAAGCGCACCGTCGACGGCCTCGCCGTCGACGGCAAGGACGCCGTCTTCTGGGACCGAGACCTCCCCGGCTTCGGCGTTCGCGTCTATCCCTCCGGCGCCAAGGTCTATGTGGTCCAGAGCCGCGCGCGGGGCAAGTCCAGGCGGGTCGCCGTCGGACGCCACGGGGTGGTTTCCGCCGAGCAGGCGCGCCGCCAAGCGCGACTGATCATCGCCCGCATCAAGGCCGGCGAGAACCCGTCGCCCGCGCCGCCGGCGCCGGAGGTCACGGTGGCCGACGCGGTCGAGCGCTACCTGCGCGAGCACGCCGCCGTGCGCTGCAAGCCCCGCACGGCGGCGGACTACCGCTATATCGCCGAGAAACACATCCTGCCGGAACTGGGCGCGGTCACGCTCGGAACCGTGGGCCGCGAGCACGTCTCGGCCCTGCACTATCGGTTGCGCGAAACCCCTTACATGGCCAACCGGGTGGTGGCGGTTCTCGGCAGGATATTCGGCTTGGCGGAGGCTTGGGGCCTGCGCCCGGACGGCGGCAATCCCTGCCGCTTCATCCGAAAGTACAAGGAGACCGGGCGCGAACGGTTCCTGTCGGAGGAAGAGTTCCGCCGCCTGGGTCGGGTTCTCGACGAGGCCGGGACCGCGGGCGGGGTTTCTCCGCACGCGGCGGCGGCGATCCGCCTGCTGCTGCTGACCGGCTGCCGGAAGAGCGAGGTCCTGACGCTGCGTTGGGAGGACGTGGACCTTGAAGCCGGCGAGTTGCGGCTCCGGGACGGCAAGACCGGGCCGCGGGCGGTGCCGCTGTCGCCGCCCGCAGCGGCGATGCTTTCGGACCTGCCGCGCCTGCCCGGCAACCCGTGGGTGATCGCCGGCCGCAAGCCGGGCGCCAGGATGGTCAACCTTCTGACCCCGTGGCGGGTCCTTCGGGCGCGCGCCGGGTTGGACGACGTGCGTATCCACGACCTCCGGCACAGCTATGCCTCCCGCGCCCTGGCGCTGGGCGAGAGCCTGCCGATGATCGGGCGGCTTCTCGGTCACCGCCAGGTGCGCTCGACGGCGCGTTACGCCCATCTGGCGCGGGAGACGGTGAAGGCCTCGGCCTTCAAGGTCGCCGGCAGCATCGGCGCCGATATTCTGAGCGCCGGCTCCCGGCCCGACCCCGCCGGGGCGGCGGACGACCACCGGGCGCGCGGATGAGGGCGCGGGCGATGACCGGGCCGCGATGCCGATCGATCTCCGGGCAGGCCGTCGAGGGGCTCGCCGCCGACAGGGACACCGTGTTCTGGGACCGCGCGCTTCCCGGCTTCGGGGTGCGGGTCTATCCCTCGGGGAGCAAGGTCTACGTCGTGCAGACCCGCGCGGGCGGCCGGTCGAGGCGGATCACGGTGGGACGCCACGGGGTGCTCCCGACCGGCAGGGCGCGCGAGATGGCGGCCTCGATCATCGCCCGGATCAAGGCCGGCGAGGAGCCCGTCCCCGTTTCGGCGCGTCCCGAACCGGAAGCCGGACCGAGCGTCGCCGACCTCGCGGAGCGCTATCTGCGGGAGCACGTGGCGGTGCATTGCAAGCCTTCGAGCGCGGCGCACTACCGGCGGGCGGTGACCAAGCACATCCTGCCGGCGTTGGGCGCGGTTCCGGTCGAGGCGGTCGGACGGCGGCACGTCGAGACCCTGCACCGCCGGCTGCGCGACAGGCCCAGCATGGCGAACGCCGTCGTGGACGTGTTGAAGAAGATGCTCGACTTGGCCGGGGGATGGGGTCTGCGGCGGGACGGATCGAACCCCTGCCGGTTCGTGCGCAAGTACGAAGAGCGCAAGCGCGAGCGGTTCCTGACGGTCGAGGAGTTCCGCCGTCTCGGGCGGGTGCTGGACGAGGTCGAGGCCGAGGGTGCGGCATGGCCGCCGGCGGTCGCGGCGCTCCGCCTGCTGATGCTGACCGGTTGCCGGAAGAGCGAGGTCCTGGCGCTGCGCTGGCAGGACGTGGACCTGGAGACCGGCGAGTTGCGGTTGCGGGACGCCAAGACGGGCGCGCGGACGGTTCCGCTGTCCCGGGAGGCGGCGGGGGTGCTCGCCGGCGCGCGCCGCCTTCCGGGCAGCCCTTGGGTGATCCCCGGCCGCAAGCCGGGCGACCGTCTGCGCAACATCGACGAACCCTGGCGGCGCATCCGGACGCGCGCCCGTCTTGATGGCGTGCGCATCCATGACCTGCGGCACTCCTTCGCATCCCGCGCGCTGGCGCTGGGCGAGAGCCTGCCGATGATCGGAAAGCTCCTCGGCCATACCCAAATACAGACTACCGCGCGTTACGCGCACTTGGCGCGGGACTCCGTCAATGCATCGGCGGCCAGGGTCGCCGACAGCATCAAGGCAGATATGGCGGCAGGCGGCGATGCGAGGGATGCCGGGCGATAGCGCCCGTCTTGCGGCCGAGAGCATCGCGATAATGCCTTCCGGGTGATCATCGGCCCTGTGGCGCGCGTGTGTCGGGACGACCGCCGCCGGCGCATCGCGGCGAGGTTCTGCGCGACGAGTTCCTGAAGCCGATGGAGCTCAGCGTGTACCGGCTTGCCCGCGAGATCGGGGTTTCGCGCCCGCGTTAGTGCAGACCCGGGTCCGTTCGATCCAGGCTCTCGATCCGCGGCTGGCCGAGGCCGAAGACGGCGCCCTTGCCGATGTGGGTCCAGCGTGCGGCGGCAATGAGCGGCCATATCTCGCCGGATCCTCGCGGCAGATCGAGTCCGCCGGCCACGCCGTGGAGGTCGATCTCGCGCCGTTGCGCGCCGGACCAGCGGACGAAGTCGCGCCGTTCGCCGCGCCATGGCTCCGCCGGGTGGGCATCCGCCTCGGCACGCACTGCGCGCGACAGATCTCGATACGTCTCACCCGAGGCGCAATCGGCAAGCGCCGAGATACGCCGAAGCGCCGCCACGGCGATATCGGCGAGACCGGGTTCGCGCAATAGCCTGCCGCGTCCGGTCAGGCGCAGCGGCGAGTCGAACGAGAGATGACAGGGCGTGGAGGCAGGAGCGCCACTGAGCGGCCATGTCGCCTGCGACAGCGGCCAGACGGCCGCCGGACGGGCATCCTGACCGATCGCCGGACCGATCGGCAGCACTCGGCGCACGCTGAAAGGCACGCGGTTCGCTCCCAGACCCATGCCGCAGGCGACATCCCAGGCGCGTAGCAGCACCGGCTCGAGGTCGGCGTCGCCGACGAAGAGGATCCAGTCGATCGCGGGCGCGGTTTCGGGATCGGGCGGCGCGGGACGCATCAGATAACGCGGCAGGCGGTCGTGAGGTGGCCCGTCCCCGACAAATACGTAGTGGTAGATCCTTTCGTCGACATGATGCAGCGCCCGGCCCCATACGCCGCGGATCATCGGCACGGTCGCCATGACGCGATGCGTATCGAGAAGCAAACGATACGCGCGCACATGGACCCGACCGGTCAGTGCCGTGAGTCGATCGACCAGCGTCATCGCGTCCACACGCTCGCCTTCGCCACGGGGAAACCGCCGCTACCCACCCCATCGCATGGGACAACCAAGGCATGGTAGCGATCGAGCCGCGCCACACAACCGCGTCGGATACGTCGCCAAGACGCGATAGCGGCCACGACCGACTCGTTCGCGTCAATCCCCTGTTGGGCGGGGCGGGTACTGCAATCCAGACCGCGTGCTATTGGTCGGAGGGCGTCCGGCCGGCGTTTCAATCCCCTGTTGAGCGGGGCGGATACTGCAACCTGCCCCTACTGCACGCGGCGGATCGACGCCGCACGATCGTTTCAATCCCCTGTTGAGCGGGGCGGATACTGCAACTCGCAGACGATCGCGCTCACGCGCACCCCGGTCGATCTGGGTTTCAATCCCCTGTTGAGCGGGGCGGATACTGCAACGATAGCGGACTACTGCCTTGCGAACCCGACCTCCTTTCAGGTTTCAATCCCCTGTTGAGCGGGGCGGATACTGCAACTGCTGGACTTCGACGACGGAGCGTTCCGCGCCCCAAACCGGTTTCAATCCCCTGTTGAGCGGGGCGGATACTGCAACTCGATGGACGGTGTGGCGCTGCCGGCCGATTCCGCCGCGCGTTTCAATCCCCTGTTGAGCGGGGCGGATACTGCAACCTGCATGGTCTGGGGGCCTCCCGGTATCGGGAAGTCCGAGTTTCAATCCCCTGTTGAGCGGGGCGGATACTGCAACCTCGGATCACTACGGTCTCGCCTCCCCGGAGCACAACTGTTTCAATCCCCTGTTGAGCGGGGCGGATACTGCAACGGCGCGTACTGTATCTCTGTCCCGATTGTTTCGGGCTTTGTTTCAATCCCCTGTTGAGCGGGGCGGATACTGCAACCTGGACCTTGGACCCCGATGAGCGCGACGAGCTGCACGAGTTTCAATCCCCTGTTGAGCGGGGCGGATACTGCAACTGTACAAGGAGCTGCCGTCGCCGGAGAGCGTGCTGGCGGAGTTTCAATCCCCTGTTGAGCGGGGCGGATACTGCAACCGAAGCGGCGAGAAATTCACGGAGGCGATGGCCAAGGAGGCGTTTCAATCCCCTGTTGAGCGGGGCGGATACTGCAACGGTGGGAGAACTCCGAGAGAGCGCCAAGGGATACGGAGAAGTTTCAATCCCCTGTTGAGCGGGGCGGATACTGCAACCTCGCTGCATGGATGTCCGATCCGAACGTTGCCGAAGAGGTTTCAATCCCCTGTTGAGCGGGGCGGATACTGCAACCTTGAACGTCGATAACCTGCTGGCCGCCGTTCGCGAGAAGGTTTCAATCCCCTGTTGAGCGGGGCGGATACTGCAACCCTCACCCATGCGCTGGAAAGCAAGCAGAGCGAGGAAAAGAGGTTTCAATCCCCTGTTGAGCGGGGCGGATACTGCAACCGCGATACGCAGGTGCACCAGCCACAGCTCACCTGGCAGGTTTCAATCCCCTGTTGAGCGGGGCGGATACTGCAACGAGGACCGCTAGCGCGATACGGAAACGACCGCACACAAGTTTCAATCCCCTGTTGAGCGGGGCGGATACTGCAACCGTCTATCAAGCAAACGCTTGAAAGGCAAGTATCCGGAGGCGGCAAACTCGTAACCCACCCCGGACGGCGGCCCCTCTCTCCAATCGAGCTGGACCCGAGTCCCCACCGTTCCGAAAACGGTCTTTAGCGACAAGGCCTTGTCAGGATTCGTGACCCGCCATGCCTGGGGGCTCCCCGGAGGGTTACGAATCGCGGTCAAACTATGAACACAGTCTCTTCTCCCACGTGATCGGCGGCTTCACCCACGCCGAGATACGAACGCTCCCGCTCGCACGAACCGCACAGCCGGTAGATCGCGATATTGTCTTTCGATCGGTCGATGAGCATCGAGATCTCCGCGAGGCAACTTTCCATCAAGGCGTGGTCGATGATAGCCAACTCGAACACGCTCTCCTGCACCCGGTCGCCATACCCATCCAGGCACGCCGCGATCTCGCGTCTGCGTCGGTCGCTCGCGACATCGTAACACACCACGAAACGCGTCATGAGCTACCCTTCAATTCCTGCGAAGAAGAAGCGGTTGATAGGGGTCCCGCTGGCGAACGTGGGATGCGAGCCGGTCGACCTGGCGGCGTATGGTGGCCTCTGCGGATATGTCCTCGCGGAGCCCGGCAAGCGGTGCGTCCATGAACGCTTCCCAAGCGGAGAAAAACTTCTTCAACCCATCGCGCGTCAGCCGCACGCCGCCGCGTTCGGGCTCTTCCTCGAAATGCTCGGGACGAATCCGGCGGAGGTTGCAGATGCGCGATACGAAACGGTCGACGACCGGATGGCGGAGTTCCTCCATGAGATCCAGAGCCAGACTGGGCCGCCCGGACCGCACGGCGTGCATGAAACCCAGATAAGGATCGAAACCGCGCGCCTCGAGCAGACTCGCCAAGGCATTCGCCAACAGGACGTAACCGAAGGAAAGGAGTGCGTTCACCGGATCGGGCGGCGGTCGTCGCGCACGGCCGACGAAGACCATGTCGCCGCCGAAGCCGGCCCGAAGGCCGGAGAAATACCTCCGGGCGGCATCCCCCTCCAGGCCGAGCAAGACTTCTCGGTCCGAGGCGTCCTCGACCCGAGCCGCGATCGCGTCGAGCTCGGCGACCGCGTTGCCGAGGCTCGCCGTATCGGGCCGATTGGAACGCAGTGCGGAAAGGATCGCCGCCGCGTTGTTGAGCTTGGCCGCCACGAAACGCCGCGCCAGGGGCAAGGCGCGCCGCTCGTCATCGACGATCCGGAATTGCGACAGGCGCAGGTCGGCGGTGCGGGAGAGCTCCGGGACCAGTCTCCCGATGAAATCGCCGTTGCGGCGGAACCACGCCACGGCGATGCCTCGTTCGAGACAGAAACGAGTTGCGTTGGAAGTGACATGGGCGCGGCCGACGAGTGCGATGAGTTCGACGCGGTGAGGCTCGACCTCCAGCAACTCGCGCCGCCTCCTCGACGCCGGCCCCGCCCCGGCGCTGTCCTCGTCGAGTGTGACGACGAGAGAGCCGCCCCGGCGCCGCACCACCGCGCCCGGCTCCGTCACGTAGAGCGTCGGCACGTCACGGAGTTCCGCCGAAGTCGAGACGGCGGGCCAGCGCGAGCCTCCCGGTCGCGGTCGCGTCGTCCCGAACCAGCAGTTTTTCCAGATCCTCCAGCACGGCCCGCAGCGGCCCTTCTTCGGCGGGCGCCTGGGCCGTGAAACCGTGGATCAGAACGCTATGGTTGCGACGGCTGGTCCTGGCGGCGCGTCGATCATCGAAGCGGAGGAGTTCCGGAGCGAGCGGATCCCCCAGGCGCTTGAGCAGGCGCGCCGCCAGCTCGCGCGGCGCGGTCAGGTTCCCTTTCGAGTCGCGCCCAAAGTCCTGACTACCGCCTTTCCCGAGCTCGCCACGAAACTTTGCGACCACGGGATCGTCAGGCGGAATGCACCCACTGTCATAGCCCTTGTCGAACAGGCGGAATTGGCCGACCAATTCGAGGATCCGGTATGCCCGCAGCAAGGCGTCCTCGAAATGCCGGTCGCGCAACCGCCGCGCGGCATTGGCCAGCAGGTCGCAGACGAGCGCCCGAAGCCATTTCGCATACGCCTTCATGTCGGAGCGTTCGGGCTCGTCGGCAAGCGACTTCAGCCAGTCGCGCACGTCGTCGTCCGGCCGGAATTCGGCCGGCAACCCGGCATGGGCCGCGCCGAGACCGCCTAACGCGCCGAGAGCGCCGCCGTAGTCGAGCCGGTCCCACGCGGCGTAGACCCGCGCGACGCCGCGCAAGGCCGCCGCTTCGTCGCTCAGGGACGACGGCCAGCGCGCGCCGGACGGTCCGTCCGAATCCGGCAGGATCGATATCGCCGCCCCGAAATCGCCGTGGCGCATCAGGCCGGCGGCGAGATCGAGGCGCCGTCGCGCCGTCGCGAGAACCGTCCGGATCTCGCCGACCCTTTCTGTCCCGGGAACGACAAGGCCGCGCGTATCGCGCCGCTCTCCATATACGTAACGAAGCACGGGGAGATTGCGCCGGACGGCGGCGAGCACCAGCGCCGCACTCATCGCCTTGGTGCCGCGCGTGAAATCGACGACGATACGCTCCGGTCGGATGTCCTGCCCCATCAGACCACCGAGAACCGCGTCGAAGTGGCCGAAGCAGGCATCCGCGTCGTTCTCCTGGTCCCTTTCGGGAAGCGGCCGGGCGTCGACCGCGACGCCGCCGATCCGCTCCGTCAGCCGATCCGCCGACGCCCGGGAAATTTGCGATGGCAGCAACACGACTCGGTCCCATTCGCCTTGCCCGACGCTCTTCAGCACCGGCGCGATCAGGCTCCGCTCGAGGTCTTCGACGTTTCCCGTGCCGACGGTTAGCACGAGAACGCGGCCTTCTCCGCCGCTCATCGCCGCCGCCCGCGCGGGCCGCCGCGCCGGGGCGACTGGGAAGCGTCGCGCCTGCGCTCGGCCGCTTGCCGCACCTTGTCCGTCGGCCACTGGAACGCATCGTTGGAGAAGACGTACAACTCCACCCTGTCGCCCGGCTTGCGCTCACCGGGAACGTCGTTGGTGTTCTGGATCGGCATCTCCTTGCCCGTCGGCTCGTGCCGCGCGCACCATCCTCCTTTCTTGGTGCGCTCCCCGAGCAGGACGGCCTCGACGAACTCCCCTTTCTCAAGCGTCGGCGAAGACGCGGGACCGGCGGCCGGATCGCGGGACGTTCCGTCCGGAGGGCGCGGGCGTTGGCCCGCGCGGGGATGCCGTTTCGCCTGCTCCGTCAACTCGCCTTTCGCGAACCCGACCAAGTCGCGCAACGCCGCCTCGCTGGCTTTCCGGTCCGGCAGCCGGGGCGCCGGAAAGGCCGCCAGCCGCACCGTCAACGCCCCGTCGTCGCGGGCGCCGAGGCTCCATATGGCCGGCGACGCGTGGCGGTCGATCCGCCCGGCGCGCAACGACCGGGCGTCCCGGCCGCGACCGATCCGGCGCGGCAGGCCGAGCGGGATGCGATCGTCGCCATCGCGGCTCTTGGCAAACAGTTGCAGCGCCATGCCGACTTGGTCGAGCGCGAACCACGGATCGCGCCACGGCGTAAGGCATTCCATGAGGATGACGTCCTCCAGCGCCGGACTGTCGAGCGCGCGCTCCACGCCCCGCGGCAGGCAGTGCGCATCGCGAAACCGCGCCGCCGCTGCTAGACAATCCTCGACCGAGGCGATACCGGCGACCTTGATGTCGTCGAACGAGCCGAAGCCCTTGCGCGAGCGCGACCCCGCGCCGCCGAACCGGGCCAGCAGCCACACCGCGGCGGAGGCCTGTTCGAGCAGCTGGCACGCCGGTATTGGGACGGGCCCGGAGCCAGGGCTCGTCGCCAGCCGTCCGTCGCAGGCCGTCACGGTCAACCGCCACGTCGAGCCGGCCGGTCTCAGCCAGCGATATAACCCCCCTTCGGCCATGCCGTAGGAGGCGTAGAACAGACCTTGCGTCACCTTTCGATCGCGACCGGGCCGCCGGAGTCCGTGTCGATCGAGAAATCGGCGATCGTCTTTGCCGGGGTGCTGCTCCGGCGCGGCGCCGCTCACGAAGTCGACTGCGAGCCGCACCGGGCCGCCCGCTTGCGCGTCGCCCCACACCGCCGTTTCAAGACGGCGCAGCGTATCGCGGTCGACCTGCGCCGCGTGCAAGGTCCGCCACCACCATCGCAACAGGCCGCGCAGCGTCGCCGGACGCAGGTTGCAATCCTCGCGGGACTGCTTCGCGCCGGCGAGGAAGGCCGGCGCCGCCAGACGCAGATCGAAGCGAGCGCTGGCCAATCGCTCCGGCGGCGCGGCCTCACTCTCCGCATCGATCACCTTGAATCGGCCGTATCCCGCCGCCGTCTTGGCGCCGGCGCCCTCGAACTGCAAGGCCGCCGCGAGCCATTCCAGCGCCAGCTCGAGCAACCCGTCGTCGGCAGGGCGCCTGGCGGAGAGGGTGAACTCGAATTTGACGCCAGCCCCGACCGCAGGGAAGTAAACCAAAGTCGGGTTCTCCCAGTCGCCCGGATCGTCCTTGCCGGCGTAGTAATGGACGTGATGGTTGTTGATGACATCCAGCTCGACCGGCGGCCACGCAAGCGGCCAAGCGTCGTGAAAGGCGATCCTGCCGACGGACGACCCCGGCGGCGGTTCGATCTCCTCCGGCCGCCAGCCCTTCTTGTGACGCTCCGATCCCGCGCTCCAGCCGAAGACCTGTTCGATACGCCGCCACGCCCCCTCGGTGTCGGGCTGGGCGGGCGCCCACATCGTTTCGGCCCACATGCGGGCAAGGCCCTTAACGCCGCTGCCCGGCAGATGGACGAAGCCGTATATCGGGTGGAGCGCAATGCCCGCGTTCTCCAGCGAACCCGACCGCGACAGGTGCAACGTCAGCGGCCCCCGCGTGACCATATCGAGCCGACGCGCGCTCATCGCGCCGAATATCTCGCGGCGGCGGGCGGTCAGCGCCCGCAACAGCTCGTCGTCGCGGGCGCATTTGGCGACCTCGACGAGCACCGCGCGCTGGTCCTTCATCTCGCCGGCCGAGGACAGCTTGTCCAGCTGCAGGCCAGGGTGGCGCCGCGTGACGGATACGGCGCGGACCAAGTCGCGCGACGATCGCGGCAGGACCGGTCCGGAGGGAATGGAGGGCTCGGGCGGCGGCGACATTCAGTCCTCGTCGCCGATCTCCGCCTCGCAGAACCGTGTCAGCCATTGCAGGTACAACAGGGCCTCCTCCGTCGCCCGGCGAAGCAGGCCAGCATCGCCATCGAGAATCATGGCCATCACGCTGTCCCGCCGTATGCCGCCTTCTGGGACGGCAGCCAGTCCGCGCCGCGCCAGCAGCCAGTCGCCGAGGTTTTCGAGAAGAACGACGCGTGCGCCCTTCTCCCCCTTCCCGGCCTTGGCGTTGACGAAGGCCAAGGCTTGGCCGAGCCCGGATGTCTTGATCCGCACGGGCAGGCGCTTGGCCTCGCGCGCGTAATCGGCGGCGTCACGCAGCCCGCGGGCGCGTTCCACCGCCTCCCAGGCGTGACGCGCCCGGCGCTGATCGAGTGTCGGCCGGCTCTCGCTCATCGTCCGGCCTCCGTCGACGGGCCGGCGAAGCGCACGGCGCAGAAGCCCTTGCCCACGGTCTCTCCGCCGCCGATCTGCAACACCGACGGCGCGCGGCTCTTCAGCTGGCTCATCACTTCCTCGGCCGAGGCCCGGCGCGTCGGGCGACGACTTTCGCTGGCGGTCACCAAGGTGTAGAACAGCGTCTCCGGCGGCAGGTGCTCCTCATAGAACAACGCGCCCGGGCGCACGGTCTTCAACTCGTAATCGAGCCCCACCCGCGCCGCGACCTCGGTCGCGTTGCGCGCGAAGTGGGTGAAGTCGTCGTCGTGCAACACCGCGAGATGCGAACGTAACCGGTCGGCCGTGCCCTCGTCGCGAACCGCACGAGACGCGATCCAGTCGGCGATGTCGTCCGCGCCGCCGTTGCGCGTGAACTCGAACTCCTCCAGCATGACGCGGCCATCGGACGCCAGCAGCGGGCTCGCGTCGGCGCAGGCGACCGCGTCTCGGTCCGGCGACGGGAACTCGGGCAGGCCCGCGCCGATGACGTCGAGATCCCGCGCGAGCCGGACCAGCACCGCCGGGCAGGTGATCCACGCGAAGACGCCTGTCAGGGACCGGACGGGAAAGGCGAGGATGCGCGCGTCGGAAAAGGCGACCGCGCCGGCATGGTCGTGCGCATCGGTCGGCTCCGGCCCGAACGCAGCGAGCGTATCCTCGTCCGCCTCTCCGGCGCGGCGTACGCTTTCGGCGCGCATGACGCCCTTGAGCGACGAACCGGGGACGATCGGCCAGTCGGTATGCCGCTCGCGCTGGACTGGCAGATCGACCACGCCGAGAGCGATGCCGCTGCCGGGGTGGAGGCCCGTCAACGCATGAATGAACATCAGGGTGGACTCAGGCATGGCTCCAGTTCCCCTCCACGAAGCTTCCCCAGCCGACCGCAGCGTCGTCCGGCGCGACGAGACCAGTGGCGGGCGGCAGGTCACCGGGCGCCAGGAAGTATACCGTCCCCGCGGGGACCATGAAGCGGTTCGGCTTGGGGCCACCTCTCGCGAGGTCCCATCCGGATACGGCTTCGTAACCGGGAACCGCCGCGGATACGGGGTGCAGCCCGTCCGGGCTCCAGCCGCCGAACGGGGCGGGCGTGGTTAGCAAGACGAGGCGCCGGGCATCGCCGGTCGCCGCGACATGGGGCCAGTCGATGGAGCCTCGGCGAACGCGCGCCCGGACGTACCGCCCCTCGCCGCCAAGGCGAATCGGCGCGGGGTCGTCGACGAGCGGCGCGAGGACCTTCGCCGGTCCCGTCGTTTCGGCGACGAGGACCGTATCACGTCGCGTTGCCAACACGCGGATGCTGTAGATTCGTCCTTCTCCCGTCGCGCCGCGCGCGTCATCGATGCCGATGCCGGTGCGATCCTCGAAGGCGTAGACGTCATCCGGCCGCACGATATCCGAACTCTCCGGCGCGCTGCCCATGAGAAAACGGCGAAGCCCCTCCATCGTCAGGTAGCCGTTCACCGGCTCGACGGCCGATCGGCCCCATCGCCACAACGGCAGCATCCCGTCCGCTGGCGGCCACCAACCCGGCGGCGCGGAGGTGAGCGGATCAAGGCGGACGAGACGGCCGGTCTCCTTCTCTCGTCGGAGGTTCGCCGGCGCAGGAACGAGCAATTTCTTCTCGAGACTGAACCAGGGGCCCTTCGTGACAACTTCCGCGATGCCGCCGATCACGGGGCCGAAGGTGGCGAGCGCCCCGGCGAAGGTCGCGCCCTGGCGGACGAGACCGCCCACCTCCGCCGGCGCGACGCCGTGGCGTTCGAGCAGCGTCGTGCGCAGCGCGCCGGCCAAGGTCTGCGGTGTCGGCAGGCCGGACGCCGCGCGCGATGCCGCCTCGAATGGCCGCGCGTCGCGGAAGAACAGCGTGTCGACCGGCTCGAATTCGAGCCGCAAGGTAAGCGTATCGTCGCCGCCGGGCTCGTCAGGCATCGTCGTCCCGCGCCACGAAGGACGCCCCCTGGCAGGCCAGCGTGAAGTCGGTCAGAAGCTCGCCGGTCGAGCGTCCACGCTGGCGGCCCGCCGCAACGAAACGGCGCCACCAGTCTTCGGCGTCGCGGCCGTTCGGGCCCGTCGTCCGCGCCCCGGCGCTGTCGCTCGCCCGCCTGAAGAGACGCCGGATTTCCGCGCCGACCGCCGCTTCGGGAATCCCTTCGCCCCCGAGCGTCGGCAGTTCGGCGCGCAAGCGGTAGACCCATCGGTCGGTGGCGCCGTCCGCGAACATCCCGACCATATCCTGGAACCAGGGTGCCAAATCCCAGCCCAGAACGATCTCGGCATGTTCGCCGGACCGGCGCATGAATCGCAGGGACAGCGCGTTTCTCCCGGAATTCTTGGCCGCTGCCTCTCCGTCGCGGGCCGCCTGAAGGGCCAATCGTAAGTCCTCCTTGACGTGGACGAAGGCTATCCCTGCCGACATGGACGCCTTCTCGCCCATCATCAGGAACTGGCGGCCGTCGATATTCGCCAAGCCGGGCGAGCTCTCGCCGCCGACGCCCCGGAAGGCTTTTTGCAGGGCGTCGGCGCAAGCGACGGCGCGGCGCGCCGGCAGCAGCGCGAGGACGTCGTCGCCGCCCGAGTAGACCATCGTCCCGGCATGGTCGCGCACCACGACCGGCGCGACATGGCTGGCGAAGTTGTTCAGCGCGTCGCTGATCGACGCGTGCAGGGCCGGGCCGACAGGACGGCGCGCGTCGAGGCCGCGCCGGGCGCGCTCGCCAAGACCTTCGTAATAGTCCCGCATCTTCGGGTGGAGCACGTCCCGCAGAGGTGGCCCGAGGCCGCCCCCGAGCCATCGTCCCATATGGTCCGCGTCCATCATCAGTATGGCGTAATAGGCTGGCGGGCGGGCGGCCTTTCGGGCGGTGGCGATCCGGTCCCAGACTTCCCGCGGCGGCGCTTCGTCGTCCTCGACCGTCGCGCGCGACGTCTGATGAAGCCAGCGGCCGTTCCAGTATCCTGTCCGTCGCCGAACGTCGTCCGGTTCGATGTCGGCGTCGCGGAGCCAGTCCATCGCGGCGACCGTCGCCGTATCGGGAAACCGGAAGTCTTCCGGCGCGAGATCGAGTTCCCGCGCCAGCGTCGTCGGCGCCGCAAAGCGTTTGCACAGCGCGACAGCCGAGAACCGTTCGCTGGCGCGCAGGCGGACGCCATTGATGTTGAGTTTCTCTCTCGCCGCGTCCCAGAAGCGCCGCCCGTCATCGAGTCCGTCCGGTCCCATCTGTTCAAAGGAGCCGAGGAGGCTGCACTTCGCCGGAGACGGCGTCGTCTCGTGGTCCGTCGGCACATGGCGGACGGTGCGCGCTTCCGCGAGGCGCGCGGAGATCTCGAGCTGGGCCTGCCAGCGGCCAGACGACGTCTGGTCGTAGCTAGGCCGCTCGCCCGCGGGGATGGCCGCGGCCAGCCCGCGGACGGCGGCGGCGTCGGGCCATACCGTATCGAAGGAGCCTGAACCGCAGACCAAGCTCGCCAGATACCCATCGTCCAGAGGACGTTCGGGCGCGACCGAGGTCCGAACCTCGAAGAACTGTTCTGCCTGTCCCTTCCAGCGGCGCGCCCACTCGGGATCCAGCGCCGTCAGCGCGGAGTCGAGTCGGGCGCGGACGTCCTCCGACAGGCACCGCCACGCGGCGCGGACGGCATCGGCGCACAGTCCCGCCATGGCATGGCCGTCGCGGCCGTCCGGGCCCCACGGTGCGAGAGCCAGAAATCGGTTGGGAATCGAGGGAGACCTCCGCGCCAAAATCGACGGGAGCTCGACGCGGTCGTCGAGTCCGGCGCGTTCGCCGCGCAACCACAGGTCCATCAGCGGACTGCCGCGCAGCGCCGGGAATACCAGCGCGGTCGGACCGAGTCTTTCGAGCACCGGCGTCAGACCCTGGAACGTCAGCCAGGACAGGATGGCGCTCCCCGACCACAGGTCGCGCACGGTCCGCGCCGCCGCAATGAACGGCTGGACGGGGCCCAGAGACAGCGACAGGTAGGCGCCGCCATGTGCGCCGGTGCGGCTGGCCCAGATACCACTGGCGATATCGGCATGGTGAAACAAGGCGTGGTCGGGAACGCGCGTGTCCGCCGGCTGGCGGATGAAGGCGGGGCCCAGGCACCGCTCCAGCCGCTCGGGCAGCAGCCGCCACAACGCGAGGTATCGTTGGCGCGGGCTGTCGAGGCCGCGAACGATGTCGTCGATCACGTCGATCACGGCATTCTCATCGACCGCCAAGCCTTCGAGCGCCGAGGGTTCGGCGCTGACCGGATGGCGGATCTCGAGACGACCGTGCTCCGGCCCGACCGCGCGCTCGCCGCCAGCTCCCGCTGTCGGCATCGGGATCCGCTCGGCGATCGCCGCGAGCTGGTCCGCCAGCGCCGCGGAGGATTTGATCTCGGATCGATCGACTTTGCGGCCGAGGGCGCGGGACGCATAGCGCGCCGCCCTGGCCTCATGGCCGCGAATGTCGAGTGCCTTGTCGACGGGGTCGTGCATGTAGACGAGGAGCAGTTCCTCCCAATCTACCGGCTGTGGTCCCTCGCCCATCCCTGCCGTTCGCCCAGTCATCGGTCCCCCGACCCCCAGTCGTCACCCCGACGAAGTCTGCTAATCCCAACATTAACTTACGGGTATCAACAAGGGCCTGCACTCCGATGCCGGGAATGGCGCCCTTCAAGTCTTTCGTGATCGCGTCGAGGCCCCGGCGTATCGCCGGCAAGGCTTGTTCGCGAGGCGAGCGCGGCAAGTAGGCGAGATCGACATCGACCGACAGACGGGGCAGATTGCGCAGGAAGAGGTTGATCGCGGTGCCGCCCTTCAAGGCGAACTCGTCCCGCCTCGCGACATGGGGCAGGACCCGGACCATGAGCTCCGCCTGGCGGTGGAACGGATTGCGCCTATCCATGCATCGCTTCCGGCACGGTGATCCCGTACCGGCTCACCAACCGGCCGCCCTTGGCGAGTACGCGCTTGCCCCGGCCGAGATCGAAGTCGCCCGGTTTCAGACGCTTCGCCCAGGCATGTCCCTGCCGCTCGGCCAGCCAGAAAAACAGGCGCTTGATCTTGACGCTGCGCGTCCGGCGCAGGAGCGCGCCGAGCCGGCGCGGCGAAAGGTCGGCGAGACCTTCCATCAATCGCTCCGCGTGCTCGAACGAGACTCTCGCCGGCACGTCCTTCAATATCTCGAACAACGCCCGCTCGGCCGTCGAGGTCCGCACCGTCCGGAAGCCGTCGCCCCAAGGAACGTCAACCGTCAAGGAAGGCGTGAGGGACCGAGCCTCGCTCCCCGCCGGCCCGTCCGGCTCCGACAGCCATGCTGCACCATGGCGGTGGAACGTCTCGGCAGCGCCGAACCCGTTGATCCACGACGGCAACGGCCAGGGGCCGTACAGGTGTATCGCGTGTTGCCGGGTCAGGGGCAGATAGTGCGCCCGTCCATGCAACTCCAACGCGGTCGTTCCACCGACGACGAGATCCCCACCCATCCGTTGGAGGGAGCAGACGATCCCCTGCCAGACGAACCGGCTTCCCGGACGTATGTAGACGCCGGGCCGGAGCGGTATGAGCTGTCTGCTCTTGACCAGATTGTCGACGGCATGCCGGGCGACGCCGCGCTCCATAAGCCACGACCGGGTGGCGAGGAGACCGTGGGGAACCAGGTCGAGCAGCTCGGCGCGCAGGGCAGCGTTGAGAGGCATGGTTCAAGTTCGGTCGATTGCGCAGCGATCATCGCCGCAAATACCAATATATGAAAACCGCGCATCGGGCCACTCGAAAGTTCGGTTAATATTGATTTTGCGGCGTTGACCGCCGCGAAAATGGAGTCGCCCGAGCGCGGCCGCCCTGTCCGCAGCTCCGTCAGGGCCTCCGCCGCCCGCATTGGCGACGGCATCAAGCACGATATGGAGACAGGGGGGTGATCTTGTGACGGTCCGGGCCGAAAGCTTGGTCGAGTGTACTGGATTTCGTTACGTTGGCCCATGATCAAGAGCTTTGCCGACAAGCGCGCCGCGGCCATCTTCGCGGACCATACCGTTCGCGGCCTGCCCATGCAGATACAGCGACGGGCGCGGGCCACGCTCCCGGTGATCGAGGTGGCCGGACGGCTCGACGGTCCAAGGGTGCTGCGGCTCCCCGACAGCAAGACCGGCGGGCAGCCCTGCCCCGCGACCGCGGATGGCGTTGACTGTACCAAACATGGTACATATAGTCGATGACGATGTCCGAGAAGACCGTCGTCGCCCGGTTCTACCGACTGGCCAGCGGCCGGGAGCCGGTACGCGAGTGGCTTACGGAGCTGCCTCGGGAGGACCGCAGATTGATCGGTCGCGATATTATGAGAGTGGAATTCGGCTGGCCATGCGGTCCGCCGCTGTGCGCGTCGCTTACGAACTATCCCGGGCTTCACGAAGTGCGCAGCAATTTGACGAGCAAGCGGATCGCCAGGGTGTTCTTCACCGTTTCGGGGTGGAATATGGTGCTTCTCCACGGCTTCATCAAGAAAACCCAGGTGATACCCCGGAAAGAACTCATGCTCGCCCAGCGTCGAATGAAGGAGCACGACCGTCATGTCTGAGAAGAACCCGCGCGTTGGATCGACGCTCGAATCCTTGCTCCGAGAAGACGGCATCTGCGAGGATGCGAAGAGCTATGCGGTCAAGTCGGTTCTCGCTTACAAGCTGGCGCAAGCGATGGAAGCGCAAAACCTCTCCAAGGCGCGCATGGCCGCGCGCATGGAAACCAGCCGGTCGCAGCTTGATCGTCTTCTCGATCCGGAAAACGAAAGCGTGACCTTGCACACGCTGAAGCGCGCCGCGGCGGCCATCGGGATGCGTCTCGAGCTCGAACTCCGCCAGTCCTAACGCCGCATCGCGTGACGCGGTCGGTCCCAGTACATGACTTTCGCCGCAGCCAACTTTCACGGTCGGCGTGACGTGGCGCGACTTGGCGGCGGGCTTGAGCGAGGGAGAGACCGGTCGCCGGTGGGACGACGCAGGTCGCCGGGACCAAGTCCGCGGCAGTGAACGCCGGCCTGCAATCGATCGAAGGCGGGCGGCGCGCCTTGCGTCCGTTTCCTTCCCAACAGCCAAGTCGCTCACCATGACGAAGAACGGCCTGCGTCTCGCGGCGGGTGCGGGCCCAAGCTCCCGGCGGTCGAAGCGGACGGATGACTCGACGGTCCGAGGGCGCCGCCCGGCAGCCAGCTGGAGTTTCTTCGGAGCGACCGCCGTGGGCAGTACTCGAACGCGAAGACGTGGACCGGCGGAAGGTCGACTTCTCGGACGTGGCTTCGGGACGGCGGCTGCCGCCGGTGCATCCCGGCGAGGTCCTGCGCGACGAGTTCCTGAAGCCGATGGAGCTCAGCGTGTACCGGCTTGCCCGCGAGATCGGGGTTTCGCGTCCGCGGCTGAACGACGTCGTGCTCGGGCGCCGCGCCGTCACGACCGACACCGCGCTGCGCCTGGGGCGCTATTTCGGGACGACGCCGGAGTTCTGGCTCAACCTTCAGACCCGTTACGACCTGGACGCCGCCGAGCGCACGCTGCGCCGCAAGATCGAGCGTGAGGTCGCGCCGCGCGCCGCGTGACGTTTCCGCCAGGGGCGGGAAGCTGTTATGTACGCGGATCGTCGGGCGGCTTGCGGCGGGGGAGGTCGGAACCGGACCGCCCGCGGCTGGCCGGTCGGCGGGACTGCGGAGCGGGTCCGGTCCCGGCGGCGTCCTGGGGAGCATGGAGCTTGAACGACGGCTTCCAGCGAGTGCTGGACCACATCCGGTCCGCCGCCGACACCCAGGCCGGCAAGGGACGCCTCTTCGAGAGGCTGATGAAGGCGTACTTCGTCAAGGACCCCCTCTACGCGGAACGCTTCTCCAGCGTCCGGCTGTGGTCCGAATGGGCGGTCCGGCAACCGGGCTTCGACGGCGCGGACATCGGCGTGGACCTCGTCGCCGAGGAGCGCGGCGGCGGCTTCTGCGCCATCCAGTGCAAGTGCCATGCGCCGGACACGCGGATAGCGAAGCCCGACCTCGACTCGTTCATCGCCGCCTCGGCCCGGGACCCGTTCACGGCCCGCATCGTCGTCGATACCGGCGGCGGATGGGGGCCGAACGCCGTCAAGACCATCCGGGCGTTGAAGCCCGCCTGCGCGGTGCTCCGCTTCGGCGATCTGGCGAGCCGCCCGTTCGACTGGCCGGACCTCGTGCGCGGCGAGCCGGAAGACCTGTCCTTCCGGGGCGAACCCTACAGCCTGCGCCCGCACCAACGCGCCGCCTTCGAGGACGTGATCGGCGGCTTCGCGGGGCACGACCGCGGCAAGCTGGTCATGGCCTGCGGGACGGGCAAGACCTTCGCGGCGCTGCGCATCGCGGAGGCGGTCGCCGGCGTCGGCGGGCGGGTTCTCTATCTGGTGCCGTCGATTTCGCTGTTCGCGCAGTCGATGCGCGAATGGGCGACGCAGAAGGCGATCCCGCACCGTTACGTCGGCGTCTGTTCGGACACGCGCGCCGGTCGCAACGACGAGGACGCCTCGCTCCAGGAACTGGAGGTCCCCGTCACCACGGACCCGGCGGCGATCTCCCTGGCGCTGCGCGAGGCGCGATCGGACGCGATGACGGTGGTCTTCTGCACCTACCAGTCGCTCGGCATCGTCGCGCGGGCGCAGGACGAGGGCGCTCCGGCGTTCGATCTCGTGCTGTGCGACGAAGCCCACCGGACGACCGGCGTGGAGCGCCCCGGCGACAAGACCTCGCCCTTCGTTCTGGTGCATGACGCGCAACGGATACGCGCCGCGAAGCGCCTCTACATGACCGCGACGCCGCGCCTCTACACGGAGGGCGCCAAGGCGAAGGCGGCCCGCCACGACGTCGACGTGTTCTCGATGGACGATCCGGCGACCTACGGGCCGGAGTTGCATCGCCTGCCGTTCTCCCGGGCCGTCGAGCGGGGCCTGCTTTCCGATTACAAGGTCGTGGTTCTCGCCATGTCCGAGCGCCGCGTCGACGCGGCCTTGCAGGCGCACTTGGCGTCGGCGGACAGCGAGATCAACATCACGGACGCGGCCAAGATCGTCGGCTGCTGGCGCGCGTTGCGGAACCCGGAGAACAGGCGGCCCGGGGACGGTTCCGCCTCTCCCCTTTCGCGCGCGATCGCGTTCACCAACACCATCGCCTCGTCGAAGCGTCTGGACGCCCATTGGGACGGCATCGTCGGGCACGCCATCGAGCGGTTGCCGGATGCCGAGCGGGCGGGCGCGTTCCGTTGCGAGACGCGCCACGTCGACGGGCAGCATCACGCGCTCGAACGCAAGGCGCGGATCGAATGGCTCAAGGCCGGCTCCGAAGGCGCCTGCCGCATCCTCTCGAACGCGCGCTGCCTCTCCGAGGGCATCGACGTGCCGGCCCTCGACGCCGTGCTGTTCATGAGTCCGCGCAACTCCCCGGTCGACGTGGTGCAGGCCGTGGGCCGCGTGATGCGCAAGGCTGCGGGCAAGGAGTACGGCTACGTCGTGCTGCCGGTCGCCGTGCCGGCGGGCGTCGATCCGGCGGACGCGCTCGACGACAACGAACGCTTCGCGGCGGTGTGGAGCGTGCTGCGCGCGCTGCGTTCGCACGACGACCGGCTCGACGCCGAGATCAACAAGATCGACCTCAACGACACGCCGACCGACCGCATCATCTTCACCGGCGACGGGGAGGACGCGGCGGACCCCCTCGACCTGCCCTTCCCGCCGCTCGATCTGCCGCCGGACGCCATCTACGCCAAGGTCGTCGAGAAATGCGGCGACCGGAAATACTGGGAGACCTGGGCCAAGGACGTCGCCGACATCTTCGGGCGGCTCGTCCACCGCATCGACGGGCTTCTGGCCGACCCCGGCAACGACACCCTGCGCGAGTGGTTCGGCGCCTTCCACGAGGAGTTGAGGGTGTCGATCAACGAATCGATCGACCGCGGCGGTGCCGTCGCGATGATGGCGCAGCACATCCTGACGCGGCCGGTCTTCGAGGCGCTGTTCGAGGGCTACGACTTCGCCGGCGGCAACCCGGTGGCCCGCGCGCTCGATGCGCTGCGGGGGGATTTCGGGGAGTTCGGCCTCGAGAACGAGACCCGCGACCTGGAGAGCTTCTACGAAAGCGTGCGGCTGCGGGCGCGCGGCCTCGACAACAGCGAGGCGCGCCAGCGCGTGCTGATGGAGCTCTACGAGAAGTTCTTCGCCACGGCGCTGAAGAAGGACGCGGACCGCCTCGGCATCGTCTATACGCCGGTCGAGGTCGTGGACTTCATCCTGCACAGCGCCGACCGCGTGTTGCGGAGCGAGTTCGGCCGGGGCCTGAGCGACGAGGGAGTCCATATCCTCGACCCCTTCGCCGGCACCGGCATCTTCCCGGTCCGGCTGCTCCGGTCGGCGCTGATCCGGGAAGCCGACCTTGCCCGGAAATATCACGAGGAGCTGCACGCCAACGAGATCGTGCTGCTCGCCTACTACATCGCCGCCATCCACATCGAGGAGGCGTATCACGGCCGCCGCGAGGGGAGCGCCTACGAGCCGTTCGACGGCATCGTCCTGACCGACACCTTCAACCTGCATACCGACAGGACCGGCTTCCCCAAGGTCTGGCTCCCCGACAACAGCGCCCGCGTGGAGCGCCAGCAGAAGGCGCCGATCCAGGTCGTCGTCGGCAACCCGCCCTGGTCCGCGGGGCAGCGGAGCTCGGCCGACGACAACCCGAACGTCGAGTATCCGGAGATGGAGGGGCGCATCGCCGGGACCTACGCGGCGCGGTCGAAGGCGACGCTGAAGAACAGCCTCTACGACAGCTACAAGATGGCGATCCGCTGGGCTTCGGACAGGATCGGCGACCGGGGCGTCGTCGCCTTCGTCACCAACGGCTCGTGGATCGACGGCAACGTGGATTCGGGAGTGCGCGCCTGCCTGGCCGAGGAGTTCACCTCGATCCACGTCCTGAACCTGCGAGGCAACCAGCGGACGCAAGGCGAGCGCTCGCGCCGGGAAGGCGGCAAGATTTTCGGCCAAGGCTCGCGCGCGCCGGTGGCGATCACGATCCTGGTCCGCAACCCGGAGGCCGCCCATGACGGCTGCCGCATCCTCTATCGCGACGTCGGCGACTGCCTGAAGCGCGAGGAGAAGCTGGCGTTCCTGCGCAAGGCCGGCTCCATCGCCGGCATCGACGACTGGCGGACCATCGAACCCGACAAGCATCACGACTGGATCGGCCAGCGCAGCGAGGCGTTCCAGTCCCTCTACCCTCTGGGAACGAAGGACGCCAAGGCCGGCAGGACGGACGAGGCGGTATTCGCGCTGTTCAGCAACGGGTACAAGACGGGCCGCGACGCCTACATGACCAACTTCTCTCGCGAGGCTTGCGCGGAGAACGCCCGCAGGATGGTGGGCGACTACACGGCCGCCTTGCGCGAGTGGGAAGCGTCGAACGGCGCCGCGCCGGGCGGGGTGGACGGCGTGGCGCGTCGCCATTCCGCCAATCTGAGATGGGATCGCAAGCTCAAGGACACCCTGCGGCGGAAAACGGGAGCGGTGTTCTCGGACGCCAATATCCGAGAGGTGGTCTACAGGCCGTTCGTGAGGCAGTACCTGTATGACGACCACACGTTTTCGCAACGGTCGGCGCGAACGGAGTCGCTGTTCCCCGGCGATGCCGGCGAGAACCGCGCCATCTGCGTCACCGGGACGGGATCGACCAAGCCGTTCTCCACGCTCATGGTCGATACCATGCCGGACCTCCACTTTATCGCGTTCGGCCAATGCTTCCCGCGCTATCGCTATCAACGGCCATCGGGCGCCCAGGGGAAGCTTCCGGGAATCGAACCGGGGCTGGAGCGCGTCGACAACGTTTCCGATACGGCTTTGCGCGCCTTCCGCGTCCGCTACGCCGACAACGCGATCGGCAAGGACGACGTCTTCGATTACGTCTACGGCGTCCTTCACGCCCCGACTGGCGCGAGCGCTTCGCCAACGATCTGGCCAAGGACCTGCCCCGCGTCCCGTTCGCGGAGGATTTCCACACCTTCGCCCGCGCCGGCCGCGCCCTCGCCGCGCTGCATCTCGGCTACGAGACCTGCCCGGAATATCCGCTCGAAATCGTCTTCTCCGGTCTGGGCGAGCTGCGCCCGGAGCATTTCCGCATCGCCGACCGCCCCATGCGCTTCGCCGACGACGCCCGAACGACCCTCCGCATCAACGAGCACGTGAGCCTGCGCACCATCCCCGCCGAGGCCCACGCATACGCCGTCAACGGCCGCACCCCCCTCGAATGGCTCATCGACCGCTACCGCATCGCCCGCGACAGGCAGAGCGGCATCGTCAACGACCCAAACGCATGGTTCCCCGACCCGCGCGATCTGACCTCCGCCATCCGCCGCATCGTCCACCTCAGCGTCGAAACCACCCGCATCGTCGCCGCCCTGCCGAATACCGTTGACATCGACCCGCAAGCCGACTCCGATATGTTCGACTCCCAGGCTGAAGCCCATCGCCAATCGCCCCTCGCGGCCACCGCCGACCGGAGCGATGAATGTCGATAGTCACCGCGCTTTTCTCGCGGTGGATAGCGGCACTTCATAGCCTCTATCCGCCGAAACGAATCCGGCTCGTGTTAACCAATCTCCGGAGCAACCCGCCGCCCTCCACCGAACGAGTCCGTTTCGTGCTTTGCTGGTTGAAGGGGGACGGTAGCGGCAGCGACACAGCCGTCGTCGAGCAGGCACTCTCGGTCGTCGAGGGGATCGAAGTGCGGCGTTCTTTTCGCGTCGTGGAGGCCGGGGGCGGCGCGGACGAATGGCGGCCGGCCATGCGGGAGCAGGCGCGGCGGGTCCTGAAAGACTGGAATGCCGACTTGGCGATCGTCGGCGCGGTCAAGGTTCCGGGGGAAGCATTGAGCCTGTGGATCGTGCCGCGGGAAGGCAGTTACGGCACGCTCGTCTCGGCCAACGAACGTATTTATCGGCTCGATTACGCTACCCTCCAATCCGATTTTCGCGATGATCTTCAAACACAACTCACCCTTTGGGCGCGGAGCGCCGCCATTCCGTTCGTTGATAACGAAGCGCGCGGGCGAATCCTTGAGGCCGGGCTGAAGGATGGCGTCCGCAAGACCACCGTCCTGCTCCAGGGCCGGACGATCGATGACGAGGGGCGCCGCGCCAGTCTGCACTTGGCTCTCGGCAATGCCCTTCAAACTTTGGGCGAACAAGAGAGCGACCCTGCCCGTCTCGAACAGGCCGTTGCCGCCTACAAAGCGGCGCTCCAGGTGTACACCCGCGAGCGCGTGCCGTTGCAATGGGCCACGACGCAGGACAACCTCGGTAACGCTCTAGCAATCTTGGGCAAACGGCAGAGTGGGCCCGACCGTCTCGAACAGGCTGTCGCCACCTACGAAGCGGCGCTCCAGGTGCACACCCGCGAGCGCGCGCCGTTGCAATGGGCCGCTACACAGAACAATCTCGGCAATGCCCTTCAGACTCTGGGCGAACGGGAGAGCGGCACCGCCCGTCTCGAACAGGCCGTCGCCGCCTACGAAGCGGCGCTCCGGGAACACACCCGCGAGCGTGTGCCGCTCGACTGGGCCATGACTCAGAACAACCTCGGCACCGCCCTTCAAACTTTGGGCAAACAAGAGAGCGGCCCCGCCCGTCTCGAACAGGCCATCGCCGCCTTCGAATCGGCGCTCCAAGTGTACACCCGCGAGCGCGTGCCGCTCGACTGGGCCGTGACGCATAATAATCTTGGCAACGCCCTTGCGGCCTTGGGTGAGCGGGAGAGTGGAACCGCCCGTCTTGAACAGGCCGTCGCCGCCTACGAAGCGGCGCTCCAGGAACGCACCCGCGAGCGTGTGCCGCTCGACTGGGCCATGACTCAGAACAATCTTGGCACCGCCCTTGCGGCCTTGGGCGAGCGGGAGAGCGGAACCACCCGTCTTGAACAGGCCGTCGCCGCCTTCGAAGCGGCACTCCAGGAGTACACCCGCGAGCGTGTGCCATTGCAATGGGCCATGACGCAGAACAACCTCGGCAGTGCCCTTCGGACTCTGGGCGAACGAGAGAGCGGCACCGCCCGTCTTGAACGGGCCGTCGTCGCCTACGAAGCAGCGCTCCAGGAACGCACCCGCGAGCGCGCGCCGTTGCAATGGGCCACGACGCAGAACAACCTCGGCATCGCCCTTCAAACTTTGGGTGAACGGGAGAGCGGCACCACCCGTCTCGAACAGGCTGTTGCTGCCTACGAAACGGCGCTCCAGGAACGCACCCGCGAGCGCGTGCCGCTCGACTGGGCCACGACGCAGAACAACCTTGGCTCGGCCCTTGCGACCCTGGGTGAACGGGAGAGTGGAACCGACCGTCTCGGGAGGGCTATCGCCGCTTACGAGGCGGCGCTTCAGGAACGCACCCGCGAGCGCGTGCCGCTCGACTGGGCCGCGACGCAGAACAATCTCGGCAGCGCCCTTCAAACCTTGGGTGAACGGGAGAGAGGGACCGCCCGTCTTGAACAAGCCGTCGCCGCCTACGAAACGGCACTTCAGGAGTACACCCGCGAACATACGCCGCATTATTGGACAATGGTGCGGAAGGCGCTTGACGATGCGCTTGCGCTTCTTCACGAGCGAAAAGCTGGATCCGGGGCATCGGAACCCTCCGATTGAAATTCTCCCTGTTCCCCATGGGGATGATGTCCATGGCCAGCCGGTCTTCCAGTGCGCGGGCCTCCGGGTGCGCGCTTCCGTGCGCATGCGGACGTTCGGGGCCGCGCGCCGTTGCGGCGTTCCCCGCGCTGCCGCACTCCTTGGGGGCAAGGCGCAGGGGCGGGGCACGGGCCTTTCGATCGACTGCGATTTCAACGGCGGCAACATCCGCTGCCTCTCGGCCGCCGCGCCCGACGACGTCCGGCTGGAGATCCGGCCGGACGGGCGCGCGGCATTCTTCCAGTGGTTCTTCTTCCGGCTGCGGGGCGCGGGCGGGCGCGATTGCGTGCTCAAGATCGAGAACGCCGGCGCCGCGTCCTATCCGGAAGGCTGGCGCGGCTATCGCGCCGTCGCTTCGGAGGACGGGGCCGACTGGCCGCGCGTCGACACCGCATTCGACGGCGCGACGCTGACCCTCCGCCACCGACCCGCAGGCGCCGAGGCGTGGTTCGCCACGACACCCCGCTCGCCCGCCGCCTGGAGCTTGGGAACGACGAACTTCCGGCAGGTATCGGCTTCGGTCGGCAACGCGGAAATCCCGCCGGCCGGATCGCGCCGCCCGGCGCGGACCGACCATTCCCCTTCGCCGCCTCGACGGGGCTGTATGCGGACGGCGGTCGTGGCCGGTCTCCGCGACGCGGGATCGCGATGGGCCATCGGCGCGGCGCGACCCGCATTCGCAACCGGCGCATCGCTCGCGAAAGGATTGGCGAGGTGCGCTCCCCCGTCCGGTCCCGTTCATCCGCCGTCGAATGGATCGAACAACTCCACGCCGAATTCCCGAAAGTCGCGAACGTTCCGCGTCGCCACCGTCAATCGGTGCACTCTCGCCGTGGCCGCGATCATGGCATCCTCGATCAGCGTATCGGACTTGCCATGCTTGAGGCGCGCCCACTCTCGGAAGGCCGCCGCGTCCATCGGCAGGACCGCGTGGCCGGCGACGATACGGTCGAGCCAGGTTTCCAGTTCCTCCGCCTTCGCCGCGTCCCGCTCGCGCGCGATCTCGATGCCGGCCTGGATCTCGCCGACCGTGACCGCGGACAGGAACAGCCGGTCCGCGGGAACCCCTCCGATCCAGTTCAGCACCCCCTTGTGGGGCCTGGGACGGCGGAGTTCCGAGACGATATTGGTGTCCAACAGATACACCTGCCTACTCGAAGGCCGATGCCGGGCGATGGCCGTGCCGCGCGCGGGGCGGCGCGAGCATCTCCGTCCGGGCTTCCGGCGCGAGCAGCAGCGCCTTCAGATCGGGTTGCGCCAGTTTCCGCAGCCTCCGCCACTGCTCGATCGGCAGCAGCACCGCCGCCTCCACGCCGCGCTTGGTCACAATCTGCGGCCCTTCCCTGACGCTCGCTTCGAGAAACGCGCTGAACCGGGCCTTCGCCTCCTGAACCTGCCACGTCTTGCTCATGTTTCTCCCCCCGGTGCCGAAATCCCTGACCACTTGTATGACCACCGGGAGCCGACCGCAAGGCGGCGGTGCGTTTCGGGAGAACGCAGCGCCGGACCTCGAATGTTTCGCCGAGTGGGCCGGAGCCGGAAACTTTTTCCCGTACCCGGTCGCACGCCGTCGCAAGCCAGCGCGGGTTTGTCGCAACTCCGTTGGAAATCCGCTTCTCGACCGTGTTGCAGGAGTCATATGTTCTATCTATGTTCATTCTCATGGCCGACGATACGCAAGTCCCGCGCGACGCTTCCGGCAGGCTCGGCAGCGCGGACAACACGGTCCGGTCCGAAGGAACGGCGACGGGCGGAGAGCAAGGTCCCGAGGCCGGCGCCGTTGGAGCGAGCGCGCCGTGACCGGGGCCGGTGGCGATACCGGGCGCGGCGTCCGCGCCGCCGCCCGCGGCCTGCGCACCTGGCGAAAGCTCCTCGGCATGGTTCTCGCCGCCGCCCTGGTCGGCGCCGCAAGCGCCGCCACATGGAAGGCGTCGCGCACCATCACCGCCCATCAGTGGTACGCCGTCGGCATGCTCGTGCTCTCCGAGACCCTCATCGGCGCAGGCCTGAGCCCCCGACGGCCCAAGGAGATACGACACCCGAACGGCCGAACCGTGACCGTGACCCTCGGCGCCATCGCCAACTACCCGCCGCTCCTCGCCCTGCGCGAACGGATGATCGACGACCTCCTCAATGCTGCCCTGCTTGGATTCGGCATCGCTCTGGGAGTGGTGGTCATCGTCCTCGCCGGGCTCCACTACGCGGGCGGCAGGCTCAAGCGCGGACGCCGCCTGCGCGGCGGTGAACTGGTCGCCGCACGCCAACTCCGACGCCGCGTCGCACCCCCGCGCCTCCGCCTCCCGCCGCCGTTCGGACGGCCCGCCGATCCCCCCTACCGCATCGCCGGCATCCCATGGCCCGATCGCACCGAAACACGACACACCATCGTCTCCGGAACCACAGGCTCCGGAAAAACCGTCCTCATCGCCGATCTCGTCGAACAAATACGCGCCCGAGGCGAGCGCTGCGTCCTCTACGACAAGATGGGGAGCTACGCGGAGACCTTCTTCGATCCCACACGCGACGTCCTCCTCAACCCCCTCGACGCACGCGCCCCGCGATGGTCGCCATTCCTCGAAGCTCGCAACGCACGCGACTTCGACACCATGGCAGCCGCCCTCATCCCTCGACAGAAGGACACCGTGGACCCCTTCTGGATCACCGCCGCACGCCAGCTCTTCTCCCACGGCGCAGCCGTGTTCCGGGAGCGCGGCGAGACCCGCAACCGGGTCCTCATCGAACACCTGCTCAAGACCAGCCTCGATACTCTCGCCCAGGCCATGGAAGGCACCGTCGCCCAGTCCATCGTCGATCCCGCCAACCCCAAGACCGCACTCTCCGTCCGCGCCATGCTCACCGCCAACATCGGCGCTCTCGAACTGCTCCCCGACGAAGGCCCGCCCTTCTCCATCCGCGACTGGATCGAGAACGACGGCGGCAGCGGCTTCCTGTTCCTCACATCGCGCGGCGATCAGCACGCCAGCCTGCGCGGCCTGATCTCCACCTGGCTCGAGATCGCCGTCAACGCGCTGCTGTCGCTGCCCCGCGACGACGGGCGGCGCATCTGGATCGTCCTCGACGAGCTGCCCACCCTGCACCAGGTCCCGAGCCTGCGGCCCGGCCTCGCGGAGAGCCGCCAGTTCGGCGGCTGCTTCGTGCTCGGGGTGCAGGTGTTCTCGGCCCTGCGCGATCTCTACGGGCGCGACGGGGCGGAGACCGTCTCCGGGCTTTGCGGCACCCGCGTGGTGCTCGCCGCCCCCGACCGCGACACTGCGGAGTGGTCGGCGGAGAGCCTGGGGCGGGCCGAGGTCGAGGAGATGGCGGAGAGCGTCAACTACGGCGCCGAGACCCCCCGCGACGGCGTGACCCTCGGCGCACGCCGCGCCCTCCGCCCGCTGGTGCTGCCGGCCGAGGTGGCCCGCCTCGACAGCCTCGCCGGATACCTCAAATTCCCCGGCGCATGGCCCGTCGCCCGCATCAGGCTGCGATACAGGCAACGCCCCAAGGTCGCAGAGCGCTTCGTGTCGAGGGCGGAAGAGAAAGCCTGCGCCGGACGGGGCGGCATGCCGGAAGACGATGGGGCGGAGCGGCCGAGCGAGGTAAAGGACGCGATTGAGCAGGCGTCCGAGGCGGAGGCCGAGGTCGACCTGTGGGAACACGATCCGATGGAGGCGGGCGATGATGGGGAGAACGAGACGTCTGCCGTGTCCGCGGGTCCGGCCGGAGTCCCGGAAACCACCGCCGGGCCTCGCGATGCTCGGTCGGAGAGACCGTCGACCGAGAGCATGGTCGGCGAGTCGTCTCCGGGCATGACGGACATGGCGGCGTCGGCCCGCGCCCAACCGGAAACCACGGGACACACTGGCGATCCCGATACGGGCGAGAGCTCCGCCCGCCCGTTGCACACGGAGACGGAATCGTCGCGGTCCGGGAACGACGGGCGCAAGACACCTGCGCCGGCCTCTTCCGACCCGTGCGAAGGCGCAGTCCGGCCGGCCCGGATGGATGAGAAGGATGGTGACGCGAGCAGGCGCTTTCCGCCGGATTGGATCTGATGGTCGTCTCGATCGGCGCCGTCTCCGCGCCGTCGCAGGGCGTCACCTACTACGAGCGCGACGGCTACTACGCCAAGGACGATCCCGCCCACCGGAACGCCAGCGCCTGGGCCGGCAAGGGCGCCGAGGCGCTCGGCCTCGAAGGCCCCGTCGATCCGGAGACGTTCAAGGACGTACTGGCGGGCAAAGTCCCGGACGGAACGGGCCGCCGCCTGGGGCGTAAGGACAGGGACGGCAACGTCCACCATCGTCCCGGACGAGACATCACCTTCTCCGCGCCCAAATCGGTCTCACTCGCCGCGCTGATCGGCGGTGACGAACGCATCGTCGCCGCCCACGACCGGGCGGTGACGCGCACCCTCGCCTGGCTCGAACGGGACGTCGTTCAGACCCGGATGAACGACCCGGAGACCGGACGCATGGTCCGCGCCGGCGGCCAGAAGATCGTCGCCGCCACCTTCCGCCACGACACCTCGCGCAACCTCGATCCGCAACTCCATACGCATGCCGTGATCGCCAACATGGTCCGGGGCGGGGACGGAAAATGGCGCACCATGGCCAACGAGGCGCTCTACCGCCGCCAGAAGCTCGTCGGCATGGTGTACCGCGCCGAGTTGGCGCGGGAGCTGACGGAACTCGGCTACCGCATCGAGAAGACACACGCCGACGGGCGCTTCGAGATCGCGGGCGTGCCGCGCAAGGTGGTCGAGGCGTTCTCGACCCGGCGCGCCGAGATCGAGGCGGCGATGGAGGCGCGCGGCCTCGGGTGTCCTGCGGCCGCCCCGCGCCTCGCCGAGCGCGCGGCGCTGATGACCCGCTCGCACAAGCGCGACGTCGACAAGGACGCTCTCCGCGAAAGCTGGCGAAGGCAGGCTGCCGAACTCGGGTTCTCGGCGGACGCGGTGAACGCCGCCGCCCGCGAACGATCCGGCCGGGACGCGACCATCAAGGAACAAGGAAGGTCGTCCGGGATCGGCATGGACGGCGGCGCCGCGCCGGAAACCGAGAGCGCCACACATGGTGAGAACGGTCCGCGACCCGGCGATCCGGCGTCCCAAGCGGTCCGATGGGCGGTGGCGCACGTCTCCGAGCGCGAGGCGGTGTTCGCGCGCGGTGACCTGATTGCCGCCGCGCTCGCCTGGAGGCCCGGTGTCGTGTCAGTCGAACGCGCCGAGCGGGCCGTTGACGCTCTCGAACGGAAGGGCCGGCTCCACCGGGCGCAGGGGCTCGCGGACAGCGACGGCATGACCACGGACAAGGCGCTCGCCGACGAGCGCGAGACCATCGCCCTGATGCGCGCCGGCCAAGGTAAAGGCCATGCGGCGATGCGGAGCTGGATGGTCCAGGCCCGGCTTCACAAGGGGCCGCTCACCGAAGGCCAGAAGCAGGCCGTGAAGCTGATCCTGTCCGCGAAGGACCGGACGGTCGGCGTCCAGGGCTACGCCGGGACCGGCAAGACCACTATGCTCAATCGCGCTCGCGCGCTCGCGGAGAAGAACGGCTATCGCATGATCGGACTTGCGCCCTCCGCCTCGGCGGTGAAGACGCTCTCCGCCGAGGCCGGCATCGAGAGCGAGACCTTGCAGCGGTTCCTCGCCCGCAACGCCGGGATCGTCGAGGGCCGGCTCACGGCCAAGGGCGCACGGGACATGCGGCGCGCGTTCTCGAAGACGATGCTGGTGGTGGACGAGGGTTCGCTCGCCTCCACCGTCCAGGCCCGCGACCTGCTCAGGATCGCCAGGGAACTCCGCATCCCGCGCGTCGTCCTGGTCGGGGACGAGAAGCAGCTCGGTGCCGTGGATGCCGGCAAGCCGTTCGCACAGTTGCAGCGGGCCGGCATGAAGACGGCGACGATGGACGAGATCCTCCGCCAGCGCGATCCGGACCTGAAGGCCGCCGTCGAGGCCAGCCTCGCGGGCGACGTGCGCAAGGCCTTCGAGAAGCTCGGCGACAACGTGGCGGAGGTGAAGGCGGACAACATCGCCGGCGCGGTCGCCGCGCGCTGGCTCAGGCTCTCGCCCGAGCAACGCGAGAACACCGGGGTGATGGCGCCGAGCCACGAACTGCGCCGGGAGATCAACGGCCACATCCGCGAGCGGCTCGCCCGCGAGGGCGCGATCCGCGGTCCCGCCTTCGAAGGCGAGCGGCTGGTCTCCCACGGATACACCGGGGCGGAGAAGGCGCTCGCCGCCAACTACGCGCCCGACGACGTGGTGGCGTTCCACCGCGCCTACAAGCGCCTCGGGGTCGAGAAGGGAGAAGAGCGCCGTGTCGCGGCCGTGGATCACGCGAACCGCACGGTGATGCTGGAAGGCAGGAACGGCGGAACCGTTCCCTGGAAACCGCATCTCGTCGCCGGACGCGGCGGGACGGAAGTCTACCGCGCCGAGGACATCGAACTCCGGGCCGGCGACCGTATCCGCTGGACGCGGAACGATGCGCGTCTCGGGCTCGTCAACAGCCGCACGGCCGAAGTGGTGTCGGTCGGGAAGGATCGCGTCGCGTTCCGGTTCGAGGACGGGCGGCGGATCGAGCTCGGGCGCGGCGATCCACAGATACGCCACCTGGATCACGCTTGGGCGTCCACGGTGCATGCGTTCCAGGGGCGCACCGTCGACAACGTGATCGCCGCCATGGAAGCCAACCACCCGCACCTGACCACGCAGAAGAGCTTCTACGTCGAGATCAGCCGCGCACGCGACCGGGCAGAACTGGTGACGGACGACGCGGCACGTCTGCGCGAACAGCTGGAAGCCGTGACCGGCGAGCGGGTCTCGGCACTGGAGGGGGTCGATGAGGGCGCCCGGAACGTGTCGGAGAAGATCCCCGAGGCAGACCCGCGGTCGGGGCGAACAGCGGGACATGGGGCTGGGCCGAGCCGAGAGACGGGCCTCGGTGAGGCCATGGAACGGAGATCGGATGGGACGCCGGAACCGAAGCGAATCGATCACGATCTGGGGTTGTGACCGGATTTTCGGAACGCCGAGAACGGGTATCGACGAGACGCCCCTGATGGGTATTCCGGAGTTTGACTGGTAGGTAGGTTCAGTATAATGTACACGGTCATGGACATAACGGATGGGAAGATGACCAAGAAGCATTCGATCGCGGAAGCGCGGCGCAACTTGCCGAGATTGGTCCGCGAAGCGGAACACGGCAAGACGGTGGAGTTGACCCGGCGCGGCGAAGCGGTGGCGGTTCTGGTCGGCCGCCGGACGTTCGAGCGGCTCGCCGCGGGCCGGCGGAGCTTCGCCGAGGTGTACCGGGAATTCTCGAAGACCTTCGATCTCCCGGAACTCGCCCTCGACCCCGACGAGCTGTTCGCGGGCGCGCGAGACGCGGCGCCGGGGCGCGAAGTCCGGTTGTGAGCGGTGCGATACCTGCTCGATACCAATACGGTCTCGGAACCGCTGCGCCCGACGCCGGCCGTCGGCATCGTGCGGAGGCTGCGCCGGCATGAAGGCGAAGTCGCGATTCCCGCGCCGGTCTGGCACGAGCTCCGTTTCGGCTGCGCTCGGCTTCCGCCGTCGCGGCGCCGGGAAGCGATCGAACGCTATATCGAAACCGTCGTTCTGGCGAGCTTTCCGGTGCTCGACTACGACAAGGAAGCAGCGGACTGGCATGCGCTGGAGCGTGTGCGGCTGGGTGCCGACGGCAGGACGCCGCCGTTCGTCGACGGGCAGATTGCGGCGATCGCGTACGTCAACGACCTGACCCTGATCACGTCGAACGTCCGGGATTTTGGGGGGTTCCAGGAGTTGCGGGTGCAAAGCTGGACGTGAATGGGGTGCGAGATACGGAACGTCCTTCATGAAGCGGACGGGACGTGACCCGCGACAGCCCGCGGCGGAACGGCAGGCCGGTCGACCAAGGTGCGCGACTGGAGAAGTACGGTTCGCACCCCCTGCGATGCCGGTTCCGAGCGAAGGCGAACGGCCCACGGTCTACGCCGACCGCGTCGGTGAATGGTACGCCGCACGCAAATCCGACCGGCACCGCAAGGAGCACGGCCTCTTTCTCACACCGGTTCCCGTCGCCGATTTCATGGCCGGGCGGATCAAGGCGGGCAGGCGGAAGCTTCGAATCCTCGATCCCGCGGCCGGAGCCGGCGTTCTCTGCTGCGCGGCGGTGGAAGCGCTCGTTCCCCGGAAGCCGGACGCCGTCGAGTTGGTTGCCCATGAGGTCGACGAGGACCTGATCGCTCCGCTGCGGGCAGTCCTCGATTGCCTCGCCGACTGGTGCCGCGCTCGCGGCGTAGCACTCGCCGTCCGCGTCGAAGCCGCCGATTTCATCCTGGCGCATGCCGGGGCGCTTCATTCGCGCGGCGGGATACGCCCCTTCCGGTCGGGGGCGAAAGACTTCGATATCGCCATCTCCAATCCGCCTTACTTCAAGATCGGCAAGAACGACCCGCGCGCCGCCGCCGCTTCCGATGTGGTCCATGGCCAGCCCAACATCTACGCCCTCTTCATGGCGGTGGGCGCCGCGCTGCTGCGCGCCGACGGAAATTTCGTCTTCATCACGCCGCGCAGCTTCGCGTCGGGACCGTACTTCCGGCGCTTCCGGACCGTCTTCTTCGACATGATCCGGCCGACCGAGATCCACGTCTTCGGATCGCGGCGCGAGGCCTTCGTCCGCGACGAGGTGCTCCAGGAGAACGTCATTCTCGCCGGCATCCGCCGGAACCGAGGGTGTCCGGCCGGGGACGGCGCGCCGCTCGTGATCTCGTCGAGCCGCGGCGTGGGCGACATCGACGAGATCGTCCGCCGCGAGGTCCCGGCGAACATGGTCCTCGATCTCGAGTCCGGAGACAGGGTGCTCCGCTTTCCGATCCACGAAGAGGACGACGAGGCGCTGGCCTTGGTGGGTGCGTGGCCGGGCAGCCTTCGCGATCTGGGCCTGAACGTTTCCACCGGCCCCGTCGTTCCGTTCCGTGCCGCGGGCCTGATCGGAAAAGAAAGTGAGGCGCCGACGAGCCATGCGCCCCTCCTGTGGATGAACCATGTGCGCGCCATGCGGACCACATGGCCGCTCGGCCGGCGCAAACCGGAATATATCCGGCGACCGGGCGCCGGGACGCTTCTCCTCCCGAACAGGAATTACGTCCTCTTGCGCCGCTTCAGCGCCAAGGAAGAGCCGCGCAGGCTGACGGCTGCCCCCTGGCTCGCGGCGGAATTCGCGGTTCCCGAGATCGGGATCGAAAACCACCTCAACTATATTCACCGGCCCGGCGGAACGCTCTCGGAGGACGAAGCCCGGGGCTTGGCGGCGCTCTACAACAGCCGCCTTCTCGACACTTGGTTCCGTGCCGTCAACGGCAACACCCAGGTGAACGCCACCGAGCTGCGTGCCATGCCGCATCCCGCGCACGGAACGATCGTTGCACTCGGCCAACGCGTGAAACGGCTTGCCGACCCGATGGACGGGCTGGACGCACTCGTGATGGAGCTGGTCCTCCGTCCCGGACTGAAGGAGGCGGCCGTTGGCGGACGTTGAGGAAGCGCGGGAGATCCTCGAAGCGCTCGGCATGCCGCCGCCGCAGCGCAACGAGATGGCCGGCATGACGCTCATTGCCTTGTGCGGGCTGACGCCCGACGCCGAATGGTCGGCCGCCGAACGGCGATCGTGCACCGTCACCAAGGGCATCATGGACTACCTCAAGGAGCACTACGGGGCCGACTACGCGCCGAACACGCGGGAAACCTTCCGCCGCCAAGTGCTCCACCAGTTCGTTCAGGGTCGGATCGCCGACTACAATCCTTTCGAACCAAACCTTCCGACGAACAGTCCGCGCGCCCATTACGCCATCACGGAGGCCGCCTTGGAGGCCGTTCGTCGCTACGGAACGGACGGGTGGGACGCGGCCGCGGCCGGATTCCGCCGCGAGCGGGGCGCCCTCTCGGAACGCTACGAGCGCGACCGCGAACGCAACTTGGTTCCGGTCACGCTGCCCGGCGGCCGGGAGCTTCGGCTCTCGCCGGGCCGGCACAACGAGGTGCAGAAAGCCGTGGTCGAGCAGTTCGCGCCCCGCTTCGCTCCCGGCGCGCACCTGCTCTACCTCGGAGACACGGCCAGGAAGGACCTGCTCGTCGACGAGACCGGCCTTGCCGAGCTTGGGATTCCCTTCACCGATCATGACAAGCTGCCCGACGTAGTGCTCCACGACACCGGGCGGAACTGGCTGTTTCTGGTCGAGGCGGTCACCTCGCACGGCCCCATGACGCCGAAACGGATCGTCGAACTGGAGGAAATGCTGTCTGCCTGTCCGGCGGCCGCCGTCTATGTCAGCGCCTTTCCGGACTTCGGGGAGTTCCGAAAACACATGAAGGCCGTCGCCTGGGAGACGGAGGTCTGGCTCTGCGATGCCCCCGACCACATGATCCACTACGATGGCGACCGATTCCTCGGCCCGAGAACGGAAGAAGACTAGGAATCGCGGAAAGGCGCTGTCTTCGAGCTGGGGCGGAATCGCGAAGCGGTGATTGTGGTTGGGCAAGGTGAGTGTCTGCGACGAAGCGGTTGGCAACCTCGACGGTGGCGATGCCGGCCAACGCCGGTTCCTTGGCCGATCGGTCTTGGGGAGGGTGGCGAAAGCGCGCTCGGAGTGCCTGTGTGCCTCGGGCGAGGAGGCGACGATGCGCTGCGGGTCAGCTGGAAGCGTCACCCGGAAGTGCAGCCTGCGAGTTGTGAGCGTCCTTCATGATCCGGTCGAGTTCCTCCTTCTGCCCCTCGCGGAGCAGTTCGTCGCGTTTGAGCGTCGATAGAAGGTACACGCCCCGATAGATACGCTCGATCTGCGCGGCGATGCCGGGAGCGGGCGTCGCGGAATCGGTAGCGGGTCTACCCCCGGCGAGGCTCATCGCGGCGTGGCGCACGAGCACGGCAGCCGTCATTCCGCGATCCTTGGCGGCTCGTTCGACTGTCGCCCATTCGGAATCCGAGAACCGAATTGAACGCGGTGTGCGCGGAACGGTATCCTTTTCGTTCGCGTTCGCATCGGTTTCACCCGCTTTGAGCCCGTTTTCCGTCATGATCCCGCCCCTCTCCATCTCGGTTCTTCGTCGGAAACCGACGCACCGTCGCTCCCGTGACGGGATGGTTCTTGTCTCCGATGACACCGATTCTTTCGTATGCTGACAGCATACACGCGGGCGACGCCGAAGAAATCCCCGTATGCTACCGGCGTATGCCCGAGCCGAGAGGCAGGGATTCTAAGGGATTCCGGACGTATGCCGGGAGCATACGCTCAATCCAACAATACCGGGGCGGTCTCTGGCATCGTCTGCGCGAGAGACGGCATGACAAGCGCGCGCTCGGTTATGAAGGCATCAACGATGCGTGGGGTGTGGGTTGGAGACGGCTTCCATGCCGAGGGAGTAGCACAGGGAGCGGAGAAAGGGGGATTGGGGCCCCGGGTGGGCGAGGGGAGCGGTGCGGTGCGGGCGCGACGGTGAGCCGCGCGGTCCGGCGGCGGCGATGCGGGCGGTCGTCGCGCGGCGAGAGAGCCGCTCCCGTGAGGGGGACCGGCTCTCTCGGGGCGAACCTACAGCGGGAGTTGGTGCTGCGCCGGTTCGGTGGCGTCGCGTCGGTCGCTCCGCCGGCGCCGCTCCCATTGGGCTGCGCGAGCGAGGACCTGGGCATGGCATGGCATGGGGGCGCAGTGGCAGACGAGGTCCAGGCCGGCGAGGGCGGCGAGTTGGTTGCGGTCGATGCGCTCCTGCTGCATGCGCTTCCAGAGCCATCGGCGGTACTTTGCGATGACGGTCTTTCGGTCTCCGTCGCGCCCGATGACGAAGGGGTTGGCCCATGGGGTAGGCCGTCCGACATAGACGGCGGTCTTTGGGATGTTTCGGTCGGTCCGCTTGTTCCAGATGCGCATCGCGCATTCCTCCTTGGCGTTGCGTTCTTCGGGGCAGTCGCGTTGTCTCCACCCGCAGGGGCGCCTTACGGCGTTGCCGCCGGCGCGGCCTCCGCTGGGGTGAGGCGAGGAAGAAGGGCCGATCCCTGGTGCGGGACCGGCCCAGGTTGTGGGTGTGTCGCTCAGGCTGCGACGCGGTGTACGGGGATGCCGAGCTGGCGTGCCTTGTCGATGAGGTTCTCGGTGATGCCGGAGCCGGGGAAGGCGACGAGGCCCTTGGGGAGGAGGTTGAGAAGGTCGTCGTTGCGTCGGAAGGGCGCGGCGCGTCCGTGTCTGTCCCAGTCTGGCTTGCAGACGATCTGGTGGACGCAGTTGCGCTCGGCCCATGAGGCGGCGATCTTCTCGGCGCCGGGACCGCCGCCGTGGAGGAGGACCATGTCGGTGTGTCGGGCCTTGACGCGATCGAGGGCGGTCCAGATGGCGTCGGCGTCCTCGGCCTCCTTGCCGCCGGCGACGGCGACGAGGGTTCCGTCGGGGAGGTGTGCGCGTGTCTCTCGGTCCTTGCGTGCGCGGATGAAGTCGCGTGCGTCGATGGCGGCGGATGTGAGCTTTCCGGTGTGGCTGGTGTGGGAGCCGTGCCGTGGCCGCCACTGCTGTCCGGTCTCGGCCTTGTAGGCGTCTGCGGCGAAGTCTCGGAGCTTCTCGAAGGCGTCGCGTCGGTCGCCGGTGTTGCGGGCGCGCTCGGTGAGGCGTTCGAGCTGCCATGCCTTGACCTCGGTTCCGTCCTGGGCGCGTTGGAGTTCGCGCATCTCGGGAGCGATCCTGTCGACGGCTCGGTCGAGGCGCAGGACCTGGGCGTGGAAGGTATTGACGAAGCCCCAGAGGAGGGCCTCGCGCTCGTCTGCGAGTTGGGTTCCGTCGGGTGCGATGTCCTGAGCGAGGGCGTGGAAGGCCTGCTCGGCGCCGGCGATGGCCCCGTGCTCGTCCCAGACGGGTCGGTTGTCGTGTTCGTCGGGACCGGGTGTTGCGCCGTAGAGCCTTGCGGCGTCGCAGGCGGCGGCGGTGGGGGAAGCGGTGTGTCCCGGCTCGCGGTGGTCTTCGTCGCGATCGAAGGTGTTCATGACGATCTCCTGCGTTGGCGTTGCGTGCTTCGGAGCGTTTGCGCTCTGGAGACTGGGTTCCTCTTCCAGCCTCCCGGCGATCGTCCTCTTCTTCGCTCTTCTCTTCCTCCAACGCCGGTCCCGCCAGCTCGGATCGCGGAAGCAAGGACGCCCGCCCATCGGCATCGTCCCGACCCCCGAACGGGGAGGAAGACTTCGGCGGTGCGAATGCGCCGCGACTTCCGGCTGACGGTGCGGCGGCAAGCGATGCGCGCGGCGCGAGTGCCGCCGCCTCGCTCGGTGGAAAAGCCGTTCGAGCGACGGGCTCGGCATTTGTCGTATCGCGGTCGTTGTTTGACCGCGATGCGGCACGGCCGTGCTTCCGGGGTTCAACATCGGTGGATGGGATGGAACAGGGGCGCGACCCTGGCGGCGAGCGCCTGCGGGCCGAAGGCGATCAGGTCGTCGTTGAAGTCGCCGCGCTCGGGGACGACGACGGCGGTGGGGATGCCAAGGCCCCGACAGCGCCGCCGGAGGCGTTGGGCGGCTTGTGCGCCCTCCGGGTCGTTGTCGCGGGCGACGACGAGGCGGGCGAGGCCGGAAGGCGGGGCGAAGGCGGCGAGGCTTCCGGCCGAGAGGGCGGCGGCGGCGGGGATGGCGGGAACCGCCGTGACCAGGGAGAGCACGGTCTCGATGCCCTCGCCGACCAGCAGGGTTTGGCGTTCGAGATTGCCGAAGCGGACGGCGCGGCCATGGACGCGGCCGAGGGCCTTGCGCGGAGATGAGACCGCAGCCTTGGCGGGTGCGGCCGGGTCGAGCCAAGTGCGATGAATACCGCCGATGGCGCCGTCGTCGCCGGCGACGGCGGCGACCAGCGCCGGCAGGCGGCGGAAGCCGTGCCGGTCTCGGTAGTTGAGGGCGGGATGGAAGCGCAGAGTGGGAAAGCGGCAGCGGTGGATGGCGCGGGCCCGGAGGTAGGCCTCGGCATGGGTGCCGTCGATGGAGCGGCACGCGCGCCAGAGGCGGCGTGCGGCCTGTACGCGGTCGTATGCGGCGGCCTCGCCGCCGGCGGGAACCGTCGGCACGGCGAGGAAGGCGCGGGCTTCATCGAGGGCCGGGCGGAGGGAGGTCGCGCCGATGCCGAGGCGGATGAGGTCGAGCAGGTCGCCGTGCTCGCCGGTGGCGGCGTCGGTCCACTTGCCGGGGATGCCGGGAGGGGCGAGGCGGACGAAGAGAGAGCGGCCCTTGGCGCCGTGGACGTCGCCGGCGGTCCAGTAGCGGCCCTGCCTGCGGCCGTCGGGAAGGTAGCGCCGGCAGACCTGCTCGGCGCGCCCGGCGAGGGCGGCGGCGATGTCGGTGGCGTTCATGGCGGCTCCCTCCGGCATTGCGGGACGCACCGGCCCGGCCCGCCCCGCGCCTCTCGCCGACGCACGGCGAGCGCGCGGCGATGAGGATCGATGCGCGAAGCGCAAGCGCCGCCGCCCTTTCTCGGGCGGGGCGGGGCCCGTGGAGCGGGCTATCCGGCGAGCGTCCGGAAGGTCGCGGAGACGCGCGTGGTTCGCCGCCCGGCGTTGGCCGCACGGTCGATGCCGTGCATCCAGTCCCGCCGCGCGGCGCCGCGCAGGACCAGCGCGGAGCGGCGGGGTAGCACGGCGAACTCGTCGGAGGGCAGGCCGTCGCGGCGATAGGGCCGGACGCGGCGCCGACGGAACTGCATCCGCCATGCGGCGCCCAGGGAAAGCGACACGATCACCGGACCGAACGCCGCGTGGTCGGCGTGCATCCCGATCCCCTGTCCGGGGCGGTACTCGTTCACGATGCACTGCTCGGGCGTCACGCCGTCGAACAGGGGCAGGAGGCGCCGGGCCATGACCTCGGCCCAGCGCGGGAACTCGGCTGCGGGAGCGCGCCGGTTCGGATCGTGATTCCGGTAGTCGTAGCGGAACCCGTACTGTTGCACCCTGCGCCCGAGGTCGTCGGACCAGGGCGCCCGGTCGATGCGGTAGAGGATGCGGCGCTCCTCGGCCTCGGTGATGCAGTCGGGGACGATCGCCGCCCCCTGTTCGAAGATGCTCATGATGCTCTCCAATGCGAACTCGTCGCACTCGACGCACCGCTTCGCTCTGCCTTTCGCCGCCCCGCCAGCCGGGGGCGAGAGGCGGTGGCCTCCGAGCGGGGGGCAAAAAGGGGGCCGACGCCGCAAGGCGCCGGCCCCGTCGGGAGGGAGGAGAGGAAGGTCCGCTAGAACGGGATTTCGTCGCCGCTCTCGCCCGCCGCCGGGGTCTCGGCGGCGACCCGCGCGGCCTCGCCGCCGGCGGGCGCCGTCGCCGGCTCCGCCGCCGGGGCGGGGGCGCCGTTGGGCTTGTCGAGGAACTGCACACGACCGCCCGGGACCAGCATGATCTCGGTCGAGTAGCGGTCGCTCCCCTCGCCCTCCTTGCGCCACCGGCGGGTCTGCAGCTTGCCCTCGACGTAGACCAGACGGCCCTTCCGAGCGTGCTTCTCCAGCATCCCGATCAGCCCTTCCTGGAAGGTCACCACCCGGTGCCACTCCGTGCGCTCGCGGCGCTCACCGCTGGCCTTGTCGATGTAGCCCTCGTCGGTGGCGATCGACAGGTTCGCCACCCTGCCGCCGGAGGCGAGGTGGTTGACGATGGCGTCGGCGCCGAGGCGCCCGATCACCTGCGCGCGGTTCAATCCGAAGGACATGACGATCTCCTTGTGGTCCTGGTTGATGACGTTGGGTTGGCGAACGAGCCGGGTCTCTCTCGATCCCTTCCCGTTCACCCTTCTCCAAGCCCTTCTCCAACTCCCGTCATCCGTCCGCGCCGGGGCCGGGAGGGAGGCCTCGGAGTTCGCGGATCGCCCGGACCGACAGTCCGATTTCGGCCAGTAGCCCGTCGCCGGCGAAGGGAGGCGAGAGGTCGTCGTCGCCGTCGGCGAAACCGGCGACGGCGGCGGTCGGTGTCTCGAAGTGGTCGTCGAACATGGGAAGCTCCTGCGATGGAGGGTTCAGGAACGCCGGCGGGTGGGAGGCTCCCTCCCGCCCTCGGAGCGCTCATCCTCCTCCGGGCTTCCCCTTCCTGGTCTTTCCGGTCCCGGGAACCGCGCCGGACGGGCCGCGGCGATCGCCTGCCGCCGGACCGACCCCGGGATCGCGGCCCTTCCGGCCGCGGCCGGGCAAGACGGGCAACCCGCGTGGCTCCCTTTGGGACCTGCCGCGCGCCCGTGGCAGGGTTGGGGCCAGCCCCGGCATACGGACCGCTCTCCCGTGACGCGAGTGACGCCTGCGGTTCTTCGCTTCGGTGAACGCGCCGCCGTCGTTCGCCGGCCCGCCCGTGTCCGAGCGGCTCCGTCGAACGCCGATCACCACGAGGCCGCTATGGCCGGGACGTCCGACACGATCTCCACCTCGTCGGGCGAGAGCCGCGCGAAGGCCAAGCACGCCGCCACCTCGGCCGGGCTCTCGAACGTCCCGTGCTCCTCGCCCGTCGCGATCTCGATGACCGTGTAGCTCGGCGGAAACGGCGGCAGGCCGCGGAAGTGATCGGAACGCTCATACGACCTGCGGGCGCACGGTTCGCACCGCGCCGCGCCCTGCGACGGGGCTCCGCAGTCTGTACACTCGCCCCGCGCCCGTCGCGCGGCGTAGCGCTTGCGGCCGGCGGCGTTCTTCCGCCGATGGCCCCCGGCCTCCAGCGCGGCGCAGCGGCCGCAGCGCGAGGCGCCGTCGAACGCGGTCTCTCCGCATCGACCGCACAGGCCGCCCGCACGACGCGCGGCATACCGTTCCCGTTCGCCCGCGCGTCTCGCATCGCGGCACGGCTCGCAGGCCGTGTGGCCCTCGACCGGCGGGCGCAGGCCGCACCGGGTGCACAGGCCGGCCTCGCAGCGGGCATCGTAGCGCCGCCTGGTCCTGCCGCGCGCGGTGCGCCGCCGCTCCTTCGGGTCGCGCCCGCCGTAGAGCTTGCCCGCGGCCTTGCCCTTCGCATACCGGGCGCGCTCGCCCGCACGCCGCTTCTCGGTGCAACATCGGCACAAGGTGCGATCGGGCGCGAGCGGCGCCTTGCCGCACTTCGGGCACAAGCCCCGGGCGAGGCGCTCGGCAGTGCGCCGCCGGGAGCGCTCCCGGTCACGCGCGCGTTCCTTCTCGGGGTTCCTGTAGCGGGGCTTGCCGGCGGCCCTGCGCTTCGCGTCCCGGACGCGCTCGGCGACGCGCCGCTTCTCGGCGCAGGGCGCGCACAGCCGGCGTTCGGGTTCGGGCGGCGCCTTGCCGCACTTCGGGCACAGGCCCTGGGCGATACGCTCGGCGGTGCGCCGCCGGAACCGTTCCCGGTCGCGCGCACGGCCCTCCTCGGGGTTCCTGTAGGCCATGGCGGCGTCCTCCCGGCCGGAGTTGAAGTCCAGGCGAAAGACGCCCGGCCGGCGCGGGGCCGGCGGGGCGTCCCCGGAGAGCGTCGCTCAGCCCCGCTTGCGCTCCACGAACAGGCCGGTGGCGAGGTCGCCCCAGTACTGGACGCCGCCCTTGAGGCGCATTCCGGTGCAGACGATGATCTCGTTGCGCGCGGGCCGCATCCGCTGGACCGCCCGCAAGGACGCGATCTCCCCCTTCGCCTTGCGCCGGCCCTTCGCCGGCGGCTCGGCGCCGGCCCGGCGGCGTATCTCGCCGTCGGCCATGGACCGGAAGCGCTCGACCAGGTAGCGGTCGTCGTCGAGGCCGGGGCCGAAGATGTGGGTGAGGAAAGTCTGCGTGTTGCGGTGGGGGATGGTTGCCGTCCGCATGGTTCCGTCTCCGCCTGGTCCGTGGTCGGGAGCGGCGGGGACGCCCTCGCGGACACCCGACCGCCGCCCCGATCACGGCCCAACACGGACTCTCGACGGCGCGACCGCGCGAAGGGGGCAGGGCAGGTCCGGCGGGTTCCGCGCCATCGTGCTGTTTCGCCGGGGCGAGCGCGCGTTCTTCGGCTACGGCCTTGCGAAGAACGATCGGGAGAACCTCCGTCGGGACGAACGCAAGGCCTTCCGGCTGCTGGCCGGCGAGATGCTCGGATTGGACGAGGCGGGCCTCGGGGTGGCGCTGGTGAATGGGACGATCATCGAGGTGGGTGGTGGATGGCTAAGCAGTAGCGGCCCGGCGTGCTGGGACCCGGCGCCCGTCAATCGCGTGCTGTGGGCGATCCCTGGCGCGGCGCGGCGTGCTTCGGCGCCGGCGCGGCCGCTTCGAGACTGGCGAGCTTCGAGGCGGGCGCGGGCGCGAACCGGGCTTCGAGGCTGGCGGCCCTGCCCAGCATGAAACAAGGGTGATCTAACTTGTTACATTAGGGATTGACACAAGATAGCGACGGCCCTATATGCGCGCGAACGGTGATGCATGAAAGGGCGGTGTGATGGCGGGGCGCCCATGGACGGCGGCGGAAGACAACGCGATTCGTGAAGCGGCGGCAGCGAACGCCGATTGGCGACGCGGCATTGTGAACCGATACAACAAGCGCTTCGGTGACGCCTATGAACGGCGCTTGGCCAAGCTGGCAGAGAAAATCGGGCGCTCCTATGGGGCGGTGCGAACCCGCGCAAGCCGTATCGGCGCGCGCTCCTATCGGCGCTTCACGCTTGATGACTGAGCCTGAATGACCGGCGCGCCGGGGCGGGCGCTTCGAGGCGGGCACCGGCGTGAACCGGGCTTCGAGACTGGCGGGCTTGCCGGGCGCGGCAAAGTAGCCATGCGTGGCTACTTCGGCTTCGAGGCTGGCGGCGTTGCGCTCGCTGGCGGCCCGTGCGGGCGCCGGCATGGGCTGGCGGCTTGGGACCCGGCGCCGGGCGGATGCGCACGGGCGGCGCTCCTTGGCGCGGCGTCGGCGCGGCCCGGCCGCTTCGAGACTGGCGAGCTTCGAGGCGCCCGGCGCGGCCGCTTCGAGGCTGGCGGCGGCGCCTAGCCCAATGCCTGCATCAAGCCGATAGCGACGGCGGCGACGGCGACCATGAACGCGGATTGCCAGAGCATGGCGCGGTAAAGGTCTGCCTTGCTCGCAAGGTCGCCACGGCTGGCGCGGACGGCTTCAGCTTGGGCTTCGGCAATCGCTTCGGCGTGCGCATCGGCGATGCCGGCCGCTTTGAGGCGGCGCGCCGTGGCAAGCGTATCGAACGCGGCCGTGTCTGCCATGCCGCAATCGTGACGGCTTCAGCGCCGGCGCGCAAGGGATAGCCCGCGCACGTCTGCCTTGCGCGCGCGTGCGTGCGCGGGGCGACGTTCGGCCGCTTCGAGGCGGGCGCCGGCGTGAACCGGGCTTCAAGGCTGGCGGCGTTGCGCTCGCTGGCGGCCGTGTGGGCGCCGTGTGCGGGCGTCGGCATGGGCTGGCTTTGGGACCCGGCGCGCGTCAATCGCGTGCTGTGGGCGCTCCCTGGCGCGGCGCCGGCGCGGCCCGGCCGCTTCGAGACTGGCGAGCTTCGAGGCGCCCGGCGCGGCCGCTTCGAGGCTGGCGGCGGCGCCTAGCCCAATGCCTGCATCAAGCCGATAGCGACGGCGGCGACGGCGACCATGAACGCGGATTGCCAGAGCATGGCGCGGTAAAGGTCTGCCTTGCTCGCAAGGTCGCCACGGCTGGCGCGGACGGCTTCAGCTTGGGCTTCGGCAATCGCTTCGGCGTGCGCATCGGCGATGCCGGCCGCTTTGAGGCGGCGCGCCGTGGCAAGCGTATCGAACGCGGCCGTGTCTGCCATGCCGCAATCGTGACGGCTTCAGCGCCGGCGCGCAAGGGATAGCCCGCGCACGTCTGCCTTGCGCGCGCGTGCGTGCGCGGGGCGACGTTCGGCCGCTTCGAGGCGGGCGCCGGCGTGAACCGGGCTTCAAGGCTGGCGGCGTTGCGCTCGCTGGCGGCCGTTGCGTGGTGTGTAAGGGGACAAAAGTCGTGATCCATCAGGGCGACAAGTGGCGGATTGATCACGGCGCCGGCGTGACGGCTCACGCGCGCTTGCCGGGCGCCGCACTCCCTAGACTAGGCACCCGGCCCGGCCGCTTCCCGGCTTCGAGGCGGGCGCGGGCGAACCCGCGGAATGGCATGAATGGATTGCGCCGGAAGATGCCCGCGTGCTGGCGTACCGGGCGCGTGACAAGCAGCGCGCATCGCGGGCGCAAGTAGATGCCGCGCTCAAGAAACTCGAAACATCGTGGCGCATGGGCGAGGGCGACCCGCACGATGCCGGCGCCTTGATCCGCCTTGCCGTCGCGCGCGGCCGCGTGGCCGAACGGTATCTCACACTGGCGGATGCGGAGCATATCGACGGGCGCTATCGCCTTGGCGAGCTATCGCGCTCCGCAATGGCGAGTGTGTTCGCGTGCATGGAAGCCCGCGATGCATGGCGCGCGGCGACAGCGCCGACGCAATGACCGGCCCGGCGCTATCGAGCTACCCTGCGGACCTTGCCGAATGCGTGGGCACGTCATTCCGGCTTGGCGGTGTGCGCACGATCGAGGGAGCCGTCGGAGCCTGGGCCATTCGAGACGAGAGTTTATGCGCCGGGTGCGCTGGAGTGCGCACCGTTCTGAACCGGATCGCTTGCGGAACGCTTACGGGACCAGGGCCGGCGTGACAGGACCGTGCCGATCCGGCAGGAATATCTTGTAAGTATAGGATGTTATCGAATACTTGGCGGCGATGAGGAATTGACACATCCTTATCGCCACCTACGCGGCGCTCCGCAGCCCCGCCCGCCAGGGCAGGCGCTCGCGCCTCGAACAGATCGTCGATTGGCTCGCCGGCGGCCTCGACGAGGACAGCCGTCACGCCTTCGACGGCGTGATCGTGTTCGACGAAGCCCACGCCATGGCCAACGCCGCAGGCTCCACAGGCGCGCGCGGCAAGGTCGCGCCCTCGCGGCAGGGACGCGCCGGGCTGCGCCTCCAGCACGCACTCCCCGACGCCCGCGTCCTCTACGTCTCCGCCACCGGCGCCACCACCGTCCCCGGCCTCGCCTACGCCCGGCGCCTCGGCCTCTGGGGCGCCGGCGAGACCCCCTTCGAAAACCGCGCCGCGTTCGTCACCGCCATGGAGGCCGGCGGCGTCGCCGCAATGGAAGTGGTCGCACGCGATCTCAAGGCACTCGGCCTCTACCAAGCCCGCGCACTCGCCTACGAGGGCGTCGAGGTCGACATCCTCGAACACGCGCTCACCCCCGAGCAGCGCCGCATCTACGACGCCTATGCCGACGCCTTCAAGGTCATACACGCCAACATCGAGGAGGCACTGAAGGCCACCGGCATCGTCCAGGGCGAGGAGACACTCAACCGCAACGCCAGGTCGGCTGCGCTCTCGGCCTTCGAGTCCGCCAAGCAGCGCTTCTTCGGACACCTCCTCACCGCCATGAAGTGCCCCACCCTGTTCCGCGCCATCGACGCGGACCTCGAAGAGGGGCGCGCCTGCGTCGTCCAGCTGGTCTCCACCGGAGAGGCGCTGATGGAGCGCCGCATCGCCGACATCCCCGCTTCCGAGTGGGACGATCTCTCCATCGACCTCACCCCCCGCGAGTACGTCCTCGACTATCTCGCACACGCCTTCCCGGTGCAGTTGCAGGAGCCCTTCACCGACGACGACGGCAACCTCATGAGCCGGCCCGTCACCGGACCCGACGGCAACCCGGTGCTCTGCCGGGAGGCCGTCGCCGCGCGCGACGCCCTGATCGAGAAGCTCGCCGCCATGCCGCCCGTGCAGGCGGCCCTCGACCAGCTCCTCCACCGCTTCGGACACGAGGCCGTCGCCGAGGTCACCGGACGCTCCCGCCGGGTGCTCCGCCTGACCGACGCGCGCGGCGGCGAGCGCCTGGCGCTGCGCTCCCGGCCCGCCTCCGCCAACCTCGCCGAGACCGCCGCCTTCATGGACGGCGCCAAGCGCATCCTCGTGTTCTCCATGGCCGGCGGCACCGGGCGCAGCTACCACGCAGACCTCTCATGCGCCAACACCGCGCGCCGCATCCACTACCTGCTCGAACCCGGATGGCGCGCCGATCAGGCGATCCAGGGGCTGGGACGCACCCACAGGACCCATCAGGCCTCCGCACCCCGCTTCCGACCCATCGCCACCGACGTCAAGGGCGAGCGACGCTTCATCTCCACCATCGCCCGCAGGCTCGACTCCCTCGGCGCCATCACACGCGGACAGCGCGACTCCCAGACCGCCATGGGCGCCGAGGACGCAAGCCTCTTCCGCGCCCGCGACAACCTGGAGAGCCTCTACGCCACCACCGCCCTGCGGCAGTTCCACATCGCCCTCTGGCGCGGCCATATCGACGGATGGCCCATCGACCGCTTCGAGACCGCCACCGGACTGAGCCTGACCTGGCAGGGCGAACTCAAGGAAGACCTGCCGCCCATGCCGAAGTTCCTCAACCGCCTCCTCGCGCTCCCCATCGACGAGCAGAACGAACTGTTCGGGGAACTGGAGACCCGCATCGACGCCAACATCGACCAGGCGGTCGAAGCCGGAACCTTCGAGCGGGGCGTCGAGACCATCCGCGCGGAGTCGCTCTCCGTCGTCTCGCGCGAGACCGTCCACCTCCACGAGGCGTCGGGGGCGGCGACGGAACTGGTCGAGATCCTGCGCCGCGATCCGCTCAAGCCGACCATGGTCGAGGACGCGCTCGCGCTCCGCGACCGGCTGGCCAAGGCCGGGAAGGCGTCACGCCTCATGCGCAACCGGCGCTCCGGGCGCGTCGCCCTGGTCCACGACGCGCCGTCGCGCATGTTCGACGACGGTTCCGTAGACTCCCGCGTCCGCATGGTCCGTCCCGCCTCGCGCGAGACCATGAGCCGTCACGCCGCCGACGCCTCGTCATGGGAGGACGCCGACGAAGCGCAATGGCGCGCCCTCTGGGTCGCCGAGGTCGCCGGCCTGCCCGCCCACACCGAGTCCGGGATGCGGCTGGTGACCGGGTTGCTGCTCCCCCTCTGGGACCGGCTGCCGCCGGAGAACATGCGCGTGCGCCGCCTCGCCACGGACGACGGCCAAGCCCTGATCGGGCGCACCGTCACCGCCGAGCAGGCCATCGCCTTCCGCGCCGCCTGCGGCCTCGAAGGCGGCCAGGAGATGGCGCCGGACGAAATGCACGCCGCAATCCTCGCGCGCGGCGAGGCCTTCCCCCTCGCCAACGGCTGGCGGCTGGCACGGCGCCGCATCGCCTTCGCCGACCGCATCGAGGTCGAGGGGCCGGCCGATGCCGACGTTCCCGCGCTCAAGCGCCTCGGATGCGTCGCCGAGATCGTCTCCTGGAAGACCCGCCTGTTCGTCCCCGGCGCCGACACCCTCGAACGCCTGATCGAACGCTACCCCGTCGTCCCACCCGCTGGCGCGGACTGACGCGGACAGCCCCCATCCGTATCGCCGGCCTGCCGCCGGCCGCACCATCGGAGACCGCCATGACCCGTTGCAGCAAGCTGCCCGACGATCCCCTCTACGCCTTCTGCCCGGCCTACGATCCCGCCGAACAGCCGCAGGAAATACGCATCGTGTTCCAAGACGTGCCCGGCTACGTCCCCACCGCCCTCGTCGCATTCACCCTCGACGACGCAGAGCGCCTCTGCGACAAGCTCAACAAACGCCTCGGTCTCGACCGAGACGCATGGACGCAACTCGCAGGACGATCCATGTTCGAGGGTATCGACAAAAGCCGGGCGCATTGAGACCCAGTGCGAGCTTCGGGAAAGGAGCCGCCGCCGGAATCCGGCGGCGGCTCCGAGTCGCCAGAGTTATGCCCGAAGGCCGGTCACTTCTTCCCGCCTTTGGGGGTATTGCCGCGACCGGGACCGGAAGGCTTCCCCGTCCTGCTTGGGTAGTTCGGATTTGCGCCGGCACCGCCGCTCTTGTCGCCGCCCTGCTTTCCGCCTCCGCTACCACCGCTTGGCTTCGCCATGGCTATCTCCTTTCTGAATCGGCTTCAGCGCGAGAAGATCCTCGCCATGAACAGGTAGAACGCCCGTGAGTGATTTCAATCTCTCTTCCGGCATGTCGCCCGAAATGGATGCCGGCGTGCGCCGGCGCCCCGGTCTCGACCGCTTCGCACGGGACAAGGCAAATTCTACGATCAAGCCATGCAGACGCTATGCCGCGCTTGCGGCTGCCGGCCGCCTCCCGACGCCGGGGCCTGCCCGGCCTGCGGCTCGCCGCGCGTTCTGCGGCACGGCGAACTCCACGACCTCGCTATCGCCCATGTCGACTGCGACGCCTTCTACGCCGCCATCGAGAAACGCGACCGCCCGGAACTGCGCGACGTCCCGGTGATCGTCGGCGGCCGCCACCGGGGCGTGGTGGCCGCCTGCTGCTATATCGCGCGCACCTACGGCGTGCGCTCGGCCATGCCGATGTTCAAGGCCCTGAAGGCCTGCCCCGACGCCGTGGTCGTCAAGCCCGACATGAGCAAATACGCCGCCGTGGGCCGCGAGGTCCGGGCCATGATGCTCGACCTGACGCCGCTGGTGGAGCCGCTGTCCATCGACGAGGCGTTCATGGACCTCTCCGGCACCGAATCCCTGCATCGGGCCAGCCCGGCGGAAACCCTCGCGGCGCTGGCGCGCCGGGTGGAGGAGGCGCTCTCCATCACCGTCTCCATCGGCCTGAGCTACAACAAGTTCCTGGCCAAGATCGCCTCGGACCTGGACAAGCCGCGCGGGTTCGCGGCGATCGGCCGGACCGAGGCGCGGGCCTTTCTCGCCGACAAGCCGGTCGGCCTGTTGTGGGGCGTGGGCAAGGCCCTGCAACGGCGCCTCGCCCGTGACGGCATCGTCCGGGTCGGCGAACTGGCCCGCATCGGGGAGACGGAGCTCGTCGCCCGCTACGGCAAGATCGGCCGGCGGCTGTTCCTGTTCAGCCGGGGAGAAGACGACCGCCCGGTCGATCCCGACCGTGAGGCGAAGAGCGTCTCCTCGGAGATCACTCTCGATGAGGACGTCGCGGACCTGGAGCGCCTGCGCCCGATCCTGTGGCGTCTGGCCGAGACGGTGGCCCGTCGGATGAGGAAGGCGGGCGTCGCGGGCCGTGGTGTGATGCTGAAGCTCAAGACTTCGGAATTCCGCACCGTCACCCGCGCGCGCCGCCTGCACGACGCCACGCGGTCGGCGGAAGAGATGTTCCGGGCGGCCGAGCCGTTGCTTAGCCGCGAGGCCGACGGGCGCGCCTTCCGCCTGATCGGCATCGGCGCCCACGATCTCGTCGAAGCCGGGCGGGCCGCCCAGGGCGACCTGTTCGGCGCCGCCTCGCCCGATGGCGGCGTCGACAAGGCGCTGGACGCGGTGCGGGAGAAGTTCGGCGACGACGCCATCGTCAGGGGCCGGGGCTTCGGCGTGAAGCTCGCGCGGCAGGGACCTTCGAAAACGGAGTAGGCCGAACCCGGCCCGCAATCTTGGTGTTGGGAGCCTGCCTGCCCCTGCCGGTCTCTGTCGGCACCCCTGGCACCTCCGCTTGCTGGGTGTTGGCTATCCTGGCCTTGCTCTTGCCAGCCGCTCTCGCCCTGATGACGATCGACCGTCGACGCGCGGCGTCTCCGACCGGGCGCTGGGCAAGGTCTTTCACGAGAACGCCGGTTTCCCCGCCGCGGCTCGGGAGATCAACTGATCCGCGTCGGCAGATGGTTGGGCAGCCAGCCGACGACGACCTCCCGGTCGTCGGCGTCCCAGAAGAAGTGGAGGTGGGACTCACGGCGCTGATCGCGGGCGTTGCAGCCCTTCAGATGCCGTTCGAGCTGCCACTTGCGCCCGCCATGCTGGACGAAATAGGCGTCGCCATGCTCGCCCACCCGCGTGCCGGCGAAGGTCGACTCCTCCTTGAACCCTTCGTCGGTGCCGCGCTCGCGCGGCGGACGGGCGCAGTACGAGGAATATCCGGGCGCCTTGATGGGCGGCGGCGCATGCCGCCGACGCATTTGCCGTGCTGCGTCAGGCCGCGCCGCACCGCCCACTGCGCGACCTCTACCGCGTCCTGGTCGAGAACGGTGAAAGAAGATCCGCGACCGCTGCGATGGCGTCACCAAGCCGATCCTCAATGTGGCCTGCGCCCTGGCGGCCCTGGTCCGGTCCGGCGGAGCCTCCTCGCCGTCGGATGGAGGAGCTAGCTCCGGGTAAGATGGCGGGGTGCTACCGGAACCGGGGCCGGGGAAGGAGGTCCCGAAGGAGGAAGAACGGCAGATGGCAGGCGATCGAAGGATGAGCGCCCCGGGGAGCGGCCTTGGCCGTGGTGGTGGCGGGGCCGTGGGGCTGCGCGCTCGGTGCCGTGACGGGCGCGGACACGGACCCGACGGAGCGGGAGCGGGTCGTCATCAAGTTCGCCCCGGCCGAGGGGAGCGATTGGATGGAAGGCGCGGTGCGCGAGACCGCGGAGCACATTCTGTCGCGCCTCGGCCCCGAAGTCCGGGCGTCGGCGCGGCCTTCGACCTGCTACCGGCGATCACGCTGGAGGCCGACGCGGTGACCGTGATGCGCCTGATCCGCCTGTTCGAAGTCTTGGCAGCTCACCCCGACTGCGAGGTCGAAACGTTCGCGCCGGACGGCATCGGCGAGGAATAACCTGGGATAAGGTAAGGTCAAAAGAGGACGTTACTCTTGCTCTCTCTTGTAGTAAGTCGACACCCAATTTGGTGGTTCCCATGAATCGGGGAATTTATAAAACTCCGGCGCTGCCGCCACATCGTCATACAGCGTGAACGGATCCACCGCATGGATGTTCGGGCTGATCTTTGTCACACACAATATCGCCTCGGATACCCGCTCTTTCCCAAGCAACACTTCCACCGTGCTCTGAACCTTCCCCGCCTCGGCAGAGCCCTGCTCTTTCGCAACGCCAAGCCAGATGAAGGAGTTGACCAAGTCTTTTTCAACTCCGATACCTTGGTAGTACATGACACCGAGATTGTATTGCGCATCGACATTGCCTTTTCGGGCAGCTTTCTCGTATAGCTCTGCCACCTTCTGGTAATCTGGCTTACCGCCATAACCCCGGCCATATGAGGTACCAAGATTGAATAATGCCGGCGCATAATCGAATTTAGCAGCATTGCTAAACCACTTGGTTGCTTCTCCGTAATTCTGTTTCATCAGATGAAGTATGCCAAGGTTGTTCGCGGCCGGAGGGTAATTTGCGTCGGCCGCTTTTTGAATCCGTTCCACTGCCTTCGATTCCGACAGATCCAGAGTATCCAGTACTCCCGGATCCTCCAGAGCTTCTCTCAGTTCGATGACACCGAGATTGTTCAGAGCGGGGATATAATTTTCTGCGTCCGTAAAATGCTTCTTCGCTTTTTCAATGTTCTCATCCACACCCCAGCCGTTTAGATAAATGACACCGAGGTTATTCAGAGCGGGGATATAACCTTTCTCTGATGCCTTCAAAAACGCTTCTTCGATGCCCTCATCCTTACCCCTTACGATCCAATCGTGCAAGTATTTGACACCCTCTTTGTTCTCGTTCAATCCGGCGGGGGTATCCGGTTCCCCGTCGTCGGATTCTTCGTTGGGTTCCCAAAAACCCGAGTACAGGAACGGAGAACTCACATCGATTCCATTCGGGCAGAGTGCATGTGAGACGGAGGGCGTGAAAAGGCAAAGAGAAAGGAATACACCCACGCACATGAAAACGGAGGCTCTGGTTAATATAGAGGCCGCAGCGTATCTCTCATGCGAGTCGAATTCTCCGGACCAACACATTCGGTCATTCCCCCCTTCTTTCCGGTTCAGCAACTCCATGCCCAGGCCGCCAGTGTCCAAACTCCGACGGCCAGTGTGTGTTGTTAGTAGAAAGGTTATAATATATTACGTGGATTTTGTTTCTGTTATCACGTATATCGCTATGCATAATCAACAGTATCCAAGATACTGATCCAAAACCTAATACCATCAAAATCAGAAAGAGTATTGGAATATACCACATGAGAATACCAATTCTACTCTCGATTTTTCCAATTTCATAGTCGCGGTTCTCTGCCGATCCAGCCATGTGTTCTTCCCCTTCGTAACGGTCTACTACGATAGGTAGTGTCTCAGTTCGAAATCCGCGCGGGCACCGAAGCCGAGCCCTGCGGTCCCTACCGCAAGAGCGAATCGAACTGAGACGCCACCTTGCCACATATAGTGATCGACCACCGCATGTCAAGGGCAACGGCTCGTGTGTGGCGAGCACGACGACGGCTTCGTTGCTGACTTGATGGCCGGGCAAGCGGCCTCACCCTTATCGGGCAGCAGCGTTCCCGCGGCAGGCTCCGCCCGGCGCGTTCCTGCATCCAGCGCGACACTTCGTCCCGCACCTCGCCGAACGCGCCGTCGAGATCGTCTGCGGGGATGCGCATCGTCGCTTGGCACACCCGCGTCGCGGGCGGGTGGGCGTCGCGCATGCGCGGCAGCGCCTGCGCCAGCTGCTCGGCCAAGCTGGCTCCTCCTTGAGCGGTCATCGCATGATCCTGTCTCCGCCGGTGCGGCGGTGCCGCCATCCTCCTTCGTCTTCCCGCCTGCGTCCACCTGCCGGCCTCCCGCGTGACGACCTCGGCCGCCGCCGTGTTCACCGAAGTGAAGCGCAAGCGCCGCTCACGTCGTGAGAGAGCGTTCCGTGGGCCGGGGCTGGCCCCAACCCTGCCACGGGCGCGCGGCAAGTCCCGCAGGGAGCCACGCGGGTTGCCCGTCTTGCCCGGAGCGATCGGTAAGGATCGTGACCCCGATCCCGGAGCCGGTCCGGTAGCGGACGATCGCCCCGGCGTGCCCGGTGGGCGCGGTTTCCGGGGCCGGAAAGGGGAGGAAGGGAAAGCCTGGAGGAGGGGGAACGCCTCGGGGCGGGAGGGAGCCTCCCACCCGCCGGCGTTCCTGAACCCTCCATCGCAGGAGCTTCCCATGTTCGACGACCACTTCGAGACACCGACCGCCGCCGTCGCCGGTTTCGCCGACGGCGACGACGACCTCTCGCCTCCCTTCGCCGGCGACGGGCTACTGGCCGAAATCGGACTGTCGGTCCGGGTGATCCGCGAACTCCGAGGCCTCCCTCCCGGCGCGGACGGATGACGAGAGGGAAAGGGAAGGTTCGAGGGGGTGAATGGGAAGGGATCGAGAGAGACCGTCCCGTTCGCCAACCCAACGTCATCAACCAGGACCACAAGGAGATCGTCATGTCTTTCGGATTGAACCGCGCGCAGGTGATCGGGCGCCTCGGCGCCGACGCCATCGTCAACCACCTCGCCTCCGGCGGCAGGGTCGCGAACCTGTCGATCGCCACCGACGAGGGCTACATCGACAAGGCCAGCGGGGAGCGCCGCGAGCGCACGGAGTGGCACCGGGTGGTGACCTTCCAGGAGGGCCTGATCGGGATGCTGGAGAAGCACGCGCGGAAGGGCCGTCTGGTCTATGTCGAGGGCAAGCTGCAGACCCGCCGGTGGCGCAAGGAGGGCGAGGGGAGCGACCGCTACTCGACCGAGATCATGCTGGTCCCGGGCGGTCGTGTGCAGTTCCTCGACAAGCCCAACGGCGCCCCCGCGCCGTCGGCGGAGCCGGCAACGCCGCCCGCCGGCGGCGCGGCCGCGCGGGTCGCCGCCGAGACCCCGGCGGCGGGCGAGACCGGCGACGAAATCCCGTTCTAGCGGGCCTTCCTCTCCTCCCTCCCGACGGGGCCGGCGCCTTGCGGCGTCGGCCCCTTTTTTGCCCCCCGCTCGGAGGCCACCCCCTCTCGCCCCCGGCCGGCGGGGCGACCGCGCTCCGCGCATCGATCCCCATCGCCACGCGCAAGCGAAAGGCAGAGCGAAGCGGTGCGTCGAGTGCGACGAGTTCGCATTGGAGAGCATCATGAGCATCTTCGAGCAGGGGGCGGCGATCGTCCCCGACTGCATCACCGAGGCCGAGGAGCGCCGCATCCTCTACCGCATCGACCGGGCGCCCTGGTCCGACGAACTCGGACGCAGGGTGCAGCAATACGGGTTCCGCTACGACTACCGGAACCACGATCCGAACCGGCGCGCTCCCGCAGCCGAGTTCCCGCGCTGGGCCGAGGTCATGGCCCGGCGCCTCCTGCCCCTGTTCGACGGTACGCCGCCCGAGCAGTGCATCGTGAACGAGTACCGCCCCGGACAGGGGATCGGAATGCACGCCGACCACGCGGCGTTCGGCCCGGTGATCGTGTCGCTCTCGCTCGGCGACGCATGGCGGATGCAGTTCCGGCGTCGCAGCGTCCGGCCCTATCGCCGCGACGGCCTGCCCTCCGACGAGTTCGCCGTGCTGCCCCGCCGCTCCGCGCTGGTCCTGCGCGGCGCCGCGCGGCGGGACTGGATGCACGGCATCGACCGTGCGGCCAACGCCCGGCGGCGAGCCACGCGCGTCTCCGCGACCTTCCGGACGCTCGCCGGATAGCCCGCTCCACGGGCCCCGCTCCGCCCGAGGAAGGGCAGCGGCGCTTGCGCATCGCGCATCGATCCCCAGCGCCGCGCGCTCGCCGTGCGCCGGCGAGAGGGGCGGTGCGGGCCGGGACGGTGCGTCCCGCAATGCCGGAGGGAGCCGCCATGAACGCCACCGACATCGCCGCCGCCCTCGCCGGGCGCGCCGAGCAGGTCTGCCGGCGCTACCTTCCCGACGGTCGCAGGCAGGGTCGCTACTGGACCGCCGGCGACGTCCACGGCGCCAGAGGCCGCTCTCTCTTCGTCCGCCTTGCCCCTCCCGGCATCTCCGGCAAGTGGACAGACGCCGCCACCGGCGAGCACGGCGACCTCCTCGACCTCATCCGCATCGGCATCGGCGCCGCTTCCCTCAAGCCCGCCCTCGACGAAGCACGCGCCTTCCTCGCCGTGCCGGCGGTTCCCCCCGGCGGCGAGGCTGCCGCATACGATCGCATCGCAGCCGCGCGCCGCCTCTGGCGCTCCTGCCGCTCCATCGACGGCACCCATGCCGAGGCCTATCTCCGGGCCCGCGCCATCCACCGCTGCCGCTTCCCCTCGCTCCGCTTCCATCCCGCCCTCAACTACCGCGATCGACATGGCTTCCGGCGCCTGCCGGCGCTGGTCGCCGCCGTCGCCGGCGACGACGGCGCCATCGGCGGTATTCACCGCACCTGGCTCGACCCGACTGCCCACGCCAAGGCTGCGGTCTCATCTCCGCGCAAGGCCCTCGGCCGCGTCCACGGCCGCGCCGTCCGCTTCGGCAGCCTCCACCACGGAACCCTGCTGGTCGGCGAGGGCATCGAGACCGTGCTCTCCCTGGTCACGGCGGTCCCCGCCATCCCCGCCGCCGCCGCGCTCTCGGCCGGAAGCCTCGCCGCCTTCGCCCCGCCTGCCGGCCTCGCCCGCCTCGTCGTCGCCCGCGACAATGACCCCGAGGGCGCACAAGCCGCCCAACGCCTCCGGCGGCGCTGTCGGGGCCTTGGCATCCCCACCGCCGTCATCGTCCCCCAACGCGGCGACTTCAACGACGACCTGATCGCCTTCGGCCCGCAGGCGCTCGCCGCCAGGGTCGCGCCCCTGTTCCGTCCCGTCCTCCGATGCTGAACCCCGGAAGCACGGCCGTCCCGCATCGCGGTCAAACAACGACCGCGATGTAGCAAACGCCGAGGCCCTCGCAATGGGGAAAAAGGAAAGGAAAAAGGAAAGGAAAAAAGGAAAGGAAAAGAAAAAACAAAAACTGCCTCCTCCTACGTCCTTCTAGTGTGCCCGACGCGCGCCGCCCCGTCAACCCTTCGGGTCCTTCGCTTCGCTACGGCTCCCGGCAAGCTACGCTAGGCGGGCGACAATAAAATCGCGGGCCGTGTCACTCAAGCCCACTCTCCAATGAGTGCCGTAGCCCCAGGGCTACGGCACAACTTATCGGGCTTTCGTTCCCGCACCACCCCGCAATTTTTTTGCCGCTCAATCCGCCAAGCTTCGCTAACCGGCAGTGACGGAACGGCGCGCGCCGGACCCAAGGGAAGGACGTAGTAGTTGGTCGGACGGTTGGGCGGTGAGAGTCCGGTGATCGACCGTCACACCGGCGACAACCGATGGAGGAGAGAATGAGCGACTTCCCGATGAATCACGACAGGTTGTACTGCGCCTCGTGCGAGCGAGAGTTCGAGTGGAAGCGGGAGGAAGACGGGACCGATTGGATAGAGGGAGAGGAGCGCGATGGCGGTGACATCGAGCGCTTCCGGGTCCAGCAGGAGTGCCCGGGCTGCGCCATGCAGCGTCACCCCCACGCCGGGATCATCTGACACACGGAGGAAGCGATGCCCACGATTTGGAACATGCGCACCCAGAGGGTGCCCGACAGCGCCGTGCGGATCGACCGAGGAACGCCCTTCGGAAATCCGTTCCGGGTCGCCGATCACGGGCGGCGACAGGCCATCGAACTCTTCCGGCTGTGGCTCTGGCGGAAACGCCTCGACGGGGGCCGAGACCGGGAGGCCATCGCCGAGATCGCGGCCCTACACGGCAGGGACCTCGCATGCTTCTGCGCACCCAGACCCTGCCACGGCGAAGTGCTGATCAAGGCCGCCGCATGGTGCGCGGCCCAGTCCAAGCGATAGGAGAGAACCATGACGAACATCACCACCGACACCACCACCTTCGACGACACCGACGACCACCGCGAGCCGGGACACACCGCTTCCCCCACCGCCGCCGTCTGCGACGCCGCCAGGCTCTACGGCGCAACACCCGGTCCCGACGAACACGACAACCGACCCGTCTGGGACGAGCACGGGGCCATCGCCGGCGCCGAGCAGGCCTTCCACGCCCTCGCTCAGGACATCGCACCCGACGGAACCCAACTCGCAGACGAGCGCGAGGCCCTCCTCTGGGGCTTCGTCAACACCTTCCACGCCCAGGTCCTGCGCCTCGACCGAGCCGTCGACAGAAGCGCCCCCGAGATGCGCGAACTCCAACGCGCTCAGGACGGAACCGAGGTCAAGGCATGGCAGCTCGAACGCCTCACCGAGCGCGCCCGCAACATCGGCGACCGACGCGACGCCTTCGAGAAGCTCCGAGACTTCGCCGCAGACGCCTACAAGGCCGAGACCGGACAGCAGTGGCGGCCACGGCACGGCTCACACACCAGCCACACCGGTAAGCTCACATCCGCCGCCATCGACGCCCGAGACTTCATCCGCGCCCGCAAGGACCGAGAGACACGCGCACACCTCCCCGACGGAACCCTCGTCGCCGTCGCCGGCGGCAGGGAGGCCGAGGACGCCGACGCCATCTGGGCCGCTCTCGATCGCGTCAAGGCCCGACACGCCGACATGGTCCTCCTCCACGGCGGCGGTCCCGGCGCCGAGAAGATCGCCGCCGCATGGGCCGAGCGCAACTGCGTCCACCAGATCGTCTGCAAGCCGGACTGGGACAGACACGGACGCGCCGCGCCCTTCCGACGCAACGACGACCTTCTCAATCTCCTGCCCAAGGGCCTCGTCGCCTTCCCCGGTTCCGGCATCACCGAGAACCTCATCGACAAGGCACGCCAGCTCGGCATCCCCGTACACCGCGTCGCAGCCTGAGCGACACACCCACAACCTGGGCCGGTCCCGCACCAGGGATCGGCCCTTCTTCCTCATCTCACCCCAGCGGAGCGAACGCCGCCGCCGACCGCGCGGCCCACCGTCGCGACCGCACCGCCCCGCTCCCCTCGCCGACCGGGGCCCCAATCCCCTTTCTCCGCTCCCTGTGGTACTCTCTTCGGCATGGAAGCCGTCTCCAACTCACACCCGACTCACCTGAAGGTGAGGGTGCGACGAGCGTGCGTTTGACTGCGCTCTGCTGCCCCAGGGGCGTCTTCCTTGCGCTCGGTCATGATGGGAATGCGTCCCTGTTTTGTGTGACACGTAACAGGTTGATACAACGAGGTTTTTGATCGCGCCACTGCCATGTCACACGGCACGGAACTTCCTGTCACACGGAGCGAACACGGCGTGCCCACCTTGGTCGCGTGAGCCGGGGTTCGCGATTGGCTATGAAACCGGTGCGAAATTGTCAGAAAATCGACTCGAACCGAGGCTGTTCCGTGCGGAAAACCGGAGAAATCCGATGACCATTCGACGCTCCCAACGCTCGATCAGGTTCTCAAACGATGAATGGGACGCTGTCGTCAGGGCAGCCGAACGAAACGACGTGACCCCCGGCGCGTTCGTCCGCGAGGCGGCTACGCGCGCCGTGGCAGAGGAACTTGACTTGAGTGAGGCTCGGTTGACTCCGGAACTGATTGAGCTCATCAAACGGGCGTTCCGCGGAATCCATCTTCTCGCATTTCTAAAACGCGAGGAATTGTCTCGTGACGGTGCCGAAGACGTCTTTCGGAAAGCCGTCGAAGCCGCACAGGCCGCGCAAGCCGAGACGCTTCATCCCGACGGATGATCTTGAATTCCTCACGACAGCCCCGATATAATCCTCTTACCGTCGCTCGCGGCATTTGGGATGGTGGCATCCGACTGTCGGCCATGCTTGGGTAAGTTGAGAGCAATCAACTCAGAGGGGACCGAGCTCCATGCAGAAAGACATGCACTATTACGGGACCTATGCGATGGCCCGCGCCGCTGGTCTGGCGCCGAATGCCTGCCAGATCATTGCGACAGCCGCCGAGTTCGTCGACGACAACGGAGACAAGGAGGTAATAGAATTTCCGGACGGTGGCCGCCTCGACTTCGTGCCCACGGCGCACCATACGACCGACATCGAGAACATTGATCGGCACGATCAACGGCTCGTCTGGGTACCGTTCCACTTTATTCCGGGCAATGAAGGCAGGTCAATGTCTGAGCGCCTCCTCTGTCGGAAGGATAGCGAGATCGCCCGCGAGATGATCGACCACAACCTTTCTTTGGCCGATAAGACGTTCGGGCTCCACCTTGCCGGCATCACAGCGCATGTCTACGCCGACACCTTCTCGCACTACGGCTTTTCCGGGGTGAGCTCGCGCTGGAACAGGATTGATGCGTCGTCATTCGAATTCTACGATGTTGAGCCGGAAGTCCAAAGGCATCTTGAAGAAAAGAAGAACCGTTTCCGGGACAGATACGGGAAGGAAATGGGTCATCTTCCCAACATCCGCAACTCCGAGAGCTGGAATCATCACCTGTCCGGCGCGATTTCGAGGTTGAAAGATCGTTTCATAGGCACCGCAGCCGAGATACTTTCCGGCGCACTCGGTCACGGTGCAGCGGTAACATATCCCGATCGTCCGTTCCTGCGGTGGCAGTTCGACTACGAACACCCCAAGAGACGGCCGTCCGGCCTCCGGGACAATCCCGCCACATTCCTTGAGGCTTGCGAGAAGCTGCATGGTATGTTTTATCGGTTGGGTAAGCGGTATCCGGACGCCAAGCAGAAGGAGGGGCGGCCTTTCGATGACATTCGAGAGGTGATCGCTCGGATCCTCGCAACGCAGGCACCCTGTGAAACACGGGAAAAGGCTTGGAAGAACGCCGCCAAGGCCGGCGATCTGTTCGTCAGGCCCGAAAGCATTCTCCCGTATCAAGGAGCAACATGGAAGCGTGGACTTGACAGCTTGAGAAGGGCCACGGATTCGCGCAAAGCCCTCGACAAGCACGTTTTCCGTTTTTTCCAGGCGGCGGCGGTCCATCGGACCTTTGTGCTTCGCGATCTCCTGCCGAGACACGGCATGGTAGTGGACTAGTCACCTGGAATCGAAGTTTGTGGTACAAGTATAATTGGCATGGTGGCGGAAACGCTCGACAACGGCAAAGATGACGTCGGCGGATTTGGTCCATTTGAAGGGTTTGGGGTCTTGGTTGTGCTTGTCGATGAAGGCGCGGATGTCGGCTTCGAGTTGCCTTGTGGCAGCTGTTTGCGCGTCAGTTCGGCGAGCCAGCGTTCGACCTGATTGATCCAGGAAGCCCGAGGTCGGCGTGAGGTGGGCATACCAGCGCGGTCGCCTTGCCAGCCATAGATGGAGACCCACGATGTCGCGGGCCTTGTCCACGAACGCGGGATCGCTGGAGAGCTTGAAGGTCTTCAAACGATGCGACTGCAACCAGAAAGCGGTCCAGATGCGTCGGATCGTGCCGATCGGCCCAAGGGCATGGATAAAGAATTCATGCTGGTGAGGGCGACACGATCAGTCCATCCCCTTCCACGGCGCGCCGGGTAGAAGCGCGATGAGACGCAGGGAAACTTCCTGTGCCGCTTTCTCCATGTCCCACCGGTAGCCGTGTGCGAGCAGAGGACTGATATCGGCGCCGAACTGTGGATCGCGCAGCTTGCCCGACAGGTTCCGTTCGAACGGAGCACGGGTCGCACGACCACCCTCCCGCTCCATGTACGTGGTGAACGCCTCCACGATTCGACCCGGGTTGACCGTCATGCTGTCCAGTCCGATGGCAAGGTCGAACAGGTCCCGCCCCTTCTTCCGCTGATAGAGGGCGCGCAGCTTGGTGGCGAGAAGCTCATCCAGTTCGTAGGTCACGATATTGGCGGCTCCGTGGAACCATCGCGAGGTCACGGAGAACGGAACCCTCTTGGGTCCGAATGCGGAAAAATGCTCACGGGAATTGATCTCCACTTTCAGGTGTAGACGCGACGGCGGCGTGTCCTCGGACTCGAAGCGGTAGACGAACGTCACGCGACCTTCGGTCTGCTTCCATCGGGGCTTGCCGAGCCACGGATCGAGAACATCGTGCAAAGCGTCCATCAGCGGGCCGGCAGGTCCGGGGACCGTCTGCACCAGATCGATATCCTCGGAATAACGGGCGGGCGGCTTCAGGTAGAGTTTGTAGAGTGCCGTGCCACCACGAAACGCGAGCCCTTCGGCCAGAACCGGATGAGAAAACATCTCGACCAGCGCCCGGCTGATGACCAGATCCTGCTCGACTTGGAAATCCTGGACCCATGGCGCGTGCGCTCGCCATGCGGTGATGTGATCGCGTGGAATCACACTTCCGCCTCGACCTCGGCGTTGATGCGCAGCCGCCAGCCCGGGGCGCGGGGCGCGTGATCACGGGGTCCGGCCGGCAGGAGCGGCGCAATGTCGCGGGCGCACCGCTGTACATGGGCCCTCAACGGCGCCGTCTTGTCCACCGCGCCGATGCGTTCGAGGAGGTAGCCGAGACGCTGCGCCCAGGGCGCGGGCGCAGTCCTTGCCGCGATGGCCAGGAGATCCGGATCGATCCGCTCGGCAAACTCGGAGAGCATCGTCGCCACTTGATCCAGTCCGCCGACGCGTTTTTCGTAACCGACAAGATCGACTGCCGTCGCCTCGACGCTGGAAACCCGGATCGTTCCGCGCGGCGTGTTGAAGCTCTGGACCGCCACCTCGGCGACCCGTTTGCGGGTGATGAAGGAGACCCCGACGGCGCCGCAAGATATGGGCCGACGATTGCCGGCAAGAGCAACCTGAAATGCCTGCGGGCGGTGATGCGCCGCGCCGTGATACTGGGCGGCGGACAAGAGAGCCGCATAGTACGGTTGCTTCAGGCGCTCCATCAGTGCCGGGACGAACTGGTCGGCCGGCAGACAACCGAGACGCCTGTACTCAGGCGACAGGATGACGTAGAAGCCGCGGGCGGGGCTTGCGATCAGCCCCTTTCTCGCCAGCCGGCTGAGTGCGAGCCTGGTCGCGGCGGCGGATACGCCGAGCGCGGATCGCATGTCCGCCGTGCTGAAGTGGTATCGGCCATCGGCGGCAAGCTCGGCGATGACACGGCTGGCTCTGGGCGTTTCCGTATTCATACGCCCAAAGTATCATTGTTCGATACATTCGGGAAGAAGTTTCGTGGTTGCCTGCTGTCGCCGGCCGGCCCGGCCGAATTTCCGCGGTGCTTGCCGGAAAGGTCGTGCGCGGGTTTCCCGGCTCGGCCAGCTGCCTGACTTCGGACCCCCGCCGGTTTGGGTCGTCACAACCCGAAATCGTACTCGATCCGCTGCGGCACCGGCGCCCTTGCCGGCTCGCGATCCCGGGTCTTGTCTTGTGTCCGGGGCGTCCTTCCCGGCATCTCTTGCCGGCCACGGTTCCCGGCCTTCTCCCGCGCGGGCGCTCTCTCCACCGTCGCGCCAACCCCTTCGAGCGCCGAGACCCGCTCACCGGTCGCGGTTTCCAGCCGCTCTCGCAGTGCGTTTGCGTCGTCGGTGACCAGCTCCGCCCTGTGCCGGGCGCGACTGATCTCGACGTAGAAGCTCTTCTGCGTGGTCAGATGCGGATGGTTCGCCTCCATGACGGCGATGACGTTGTCGACCGTGCGTCCCTGAAACGCATGCACGGTAGACGCCCAGGCATGGTCGATGTGGCGCAGTTGCGGGTCTCTCCCGCTCAACTCCAGCATCCGCCCGTCTTCGAGCCGGAACGCGACGCGCTTCCCCCGAACCGAGCGCACCTCTGCGGTATGGCTGTTGACGAGACCGAACCGGGCGTCGTTTCGGGTCCAGCGGATACGGTCTCCGGCCCGCAGTTCGATCTCCTCGGAGCGGTAGACCTCGACGGCGCCGCGCCTGCCGCCGACGCGGCGGGGCTGCCAGGACGTCGCCGCCCCGCTTCCATCCTCCAGCATCACCGTCCCCCTTGCGTGATCGACGCGGACGACCCGGCGTTCCTCGCCCTTCTCGACCCCGAGGCTCTTGTAGGCCCGATGGAACGCCACCACGTCGCCGGGTGCATAGTTGGCGGCGAGCGACTTCTCCGCGTTGGTGTAACCATAGGACACCAGCCGTTCGACATCGAGAGCCGGTCCATGGATCGCGCCGTCGCGGGCGAGCCGGTCGCGGATATGGCCGTTGATGGCCTGCCGCAATTCGTGGCTCGGTGCCATCAGCCCGGTGTTCTCGCGCTCCAGCGGGGAGAGCCTGAGCCAGCGGGCGGCTGCGGCGCCGGCGAGGTTGTCCGGCTTCACCTCCGCGACGCGCTCGCCGAGCTTCTCGAAAGCACCGCACACATCGCCCGCAAGGCTGGCGCGCACGGCCGCCTTCAACGCCGCATCCTTCTGGCGAAGGATTTCGTCCATGACGGCGGTCTTCATTCCCGCCCGCTGCAGCTGCGCAAACGGTTTGCCGGCATCGACGGCATCGAGTTGCTTCTCGTCGCCGACCAGCACCACGCGTGGAATGCGCAGCGTGTCGGCGATCCTGAGCAGATCGCGGGCCTGGACGGTGGAGGCGAGCGAGCCTTCGTCCACCACCAGCACGGTCTTCCGGAACGCGGCGCGCATCTCGCGCTCGCCCCTGGCCGTGAGCCGCTCCTCGGCGACGCCGGCGTTGCGGGCGAGGAAGCGCTGCAACGTCTCGCTCTCGATGCCGGCCTCGGCTCCGAGCGTGCGCGCGGCCGAAGCCGACGGCGCGAGGCCGATCACGCGGTAGCCGCTCTTCTCGGCGAGCGCGCGGGCGCGGTCGAGCATGGTGGTCTTGCCCGTGCCGGCGTAGCCCTGCACGCCGACCGTCCGGTCCCTCGACGAAAGGATCAGCTTCACAGCTTCCCTCTGGCCTTCGGTCAGGCGGCCGTTATGGAGCATCGGCCCGACCGCCCAGCCCCGCATGACGGGTTTCGACACGCCCCGGCCGCGCTCCATGAGCGCGATGGTCTCCTTCTCGTCGGCGATCGCCTTGTCGGTGGTCAGCGAATCGCCCAGGGTGGATGCGTTCGCGGCGTGCAGCACGCCCGTCCTCTCCAGCCGTGCAACCGCCTGCTCGGCCTCGCCAATCGTGACGGCGCCGGTTCGCCACGAGAGAGCTGCGGTCAAGAGATCGGAGCGCGCGAACACCGCCTCGCGTTCGGCGAGATGCACCACCGCCCATGCCGCCGCCCTGTCGGTGTCGCTCTCCATCCCTGGTTTGGCGCCTCGCCCTTGATCGGCCTTGGCGGCATCCGCATTGCCGACTTCCCTTTCCAGGGCTCCTGCAACGAGCCCTTGCGCGTCGAAGCCGAGACCGGCGGCCTGCTTGCGCCAGCTTTCGCGTAGAGCGTCCTTGTCGATGTCGCGCTTGTGGGCGCGGGTCATCAGCGCCGCACGTTCGGCAAGGCGCGGATCGGCTGCGGGACGCCCAAGGCCGCGCGCCTCCATCGCCGCCTCGATCTCGGCGCGCCGGGTCGAGAACGCCTCGACCACCTTGCGCGGCACGCCTGCGATCTCGAAGCGCCCGTCGGCATGGGTCTTCTCGATGCGGTAGCCGAGTTCCGTCAGCTCCCGCGCCAGCTCGCTGCGGTACATGGCGCCGATCAGCATCTTGGAGGCGTAGAGCTTCTCGTTGGCCATGGTGCGCCACTTGCCGTCCTCGCCCCGGACCATGTTGGCGATCACCGCGTGCGTGTGGAGTTGCGGATCGAGGTTGCGCGAGATGTCGTGGCGGAAGGTGGCGACGACCGTCTTCTGGTCGCCGGCGCGGACCATGCGTCCGGTCTCCGGGTCCTTCATCCGGGTCTCGACGACGTTGGTCTCGATCCAGGCGAGGGTGCGCGTCACCGCCCGGTCGTGGGCGGCGACGATGCGTTCGTCACCGCCGATCAGGGCGGCGAGTGAGACGGACTTGGGCGCGGAGAAAGTGAGATCGCGCCCGGGGCGGTGGTGGAAGTTTCCCTCCTTGTCCTTGCGTCCGAGTTGGCGTCCGGACCCGTCCGGGACCTTTCCCGCGAGCACGTCCTTGAACGTGTCCGCATCGACGGGACCTTCGAGTCCGAGCGCCTCGGCGCCCTTGCCGACCCAGGCGCTGGCGTTCCGGTGGGCGGGATCGTCCCTGGCGTAGTAGCCGTCGCGTTCGTAGTAGGAGACGCCTTGCGACGGCGTGGCGACGACGCCGACCGAGACCACCATCAGTAGAATTCCTGGTCACTCCGGGTGGAGTTCGGTCGGCGATCGTGTGTTTCCCCGGCTGCCGACACGGAACCATGGGCCTTTCCGGGCTTGGCCTCATCCTCCGTGCCGCCCTTGGTCCGTCCCGGGTCCACCGTCGGCGGTTCGCATTCCCACAGGTCGACCTCGGCCTTCGCCTCGGGCGCCTGCTCGATTGCACCCTTTGCCTCGCCCGTCCGCTCCGCCCCGTCGTCTTCCGGCATGTCGACCCGTCCGGTGCCGGCTTTCTCTTCCGCCCTCGGCACGAAGCGCTCGGCGAGCTTGGGGCGTTGCCTGTATCGCAGCCTGATGCGGGCGACGGGCCATGCGCCGGGGAACTTGAGGTATCCGGCGAGGCTGTCGAGGCGGGCCACTTCGGCGGGCAGCACCAGCGGGCGGAGGGCGCGGCGTGCGCCCAGGGTCACGCCGCCGCGCGGGGTCTCGGCGCCGTAGTTGACGCTCTCCGCCATCTCCTCGACCTCGGCCCGCCCCAGGCTCTCCGCCGACCACTCCGCAGTGTCGCGGTCGGGGGCGGCGAGCACCACGCGGGTGCCGCAGAGGCCCGAGACGGTCTCCGCCCCGTCGCGCCCGTAGAGGTCGCGCAAGGCCGAGAACACCTGCACCCCGAGCACGAAGCAGCCGCCGAACTGGCGGCTCTCCGCGAGGCCGGGCCGCAGGCTCGGGACCTGGTGCAGGGTGGGCAACTCGTCGAGGACGATCCAGATACGCCGCCCGTCGTCGCGGGGAAGCGACAGCAGCGCGTTGACGGCGATCTCGAGCCAGGTGGAGATCAGACCCCGGAGGCTGGCGTGCTGGTCGCCGCGCGATGTGAGGAACAGGAAGCCGCTGCCGCCGTCGTTCTCGGTCCAGTCGCGGATGGAGAAGGGCGTTCCTTCGTCGGGGAGCAGTTCGAGAGCGCCGATGTTGGCGGTGAGCATGGCGCGGACGGAGAGCGCGGTCTTGGGGTTGGCGGGATCGACGATGGACTGTGCGACGGTGCCTTCCATGGCTTGGGCGAGGGTATCGAGGCTGGTCTTGAGGAGGTGTTCGACGAGGACCCGGTTGCGGGTCTCGCCGCGTTCCCGGAACACGGCGGCACCGTGGGAGAAGAGTTGTCGTGCGGCGGTGATCCAGAAGGGGTCTACGGTGTCCTTCTGTCGTGGGATGAGGGCGGCGGCCATGGTGTCGAAGTCGCGTGCGTTGCGAGCTTCGAGGAATGGCGACCATCGCGGGGCGCGTGCGTCGAGGGGGTTGAGGAGGACGTCGCGTGTGGGATCGAAGAAGGTCTCCGCGTAGCTTCCCATCTTGTCGTAGAGGACGCAGCGCTCGCCGCGTTCGCGTATCTGTTCGACGAGATCGGCGATGAGGACGGTTTTTCCGGAGCCTGTGGTTCCGGAGACGATGGTGTGTCGTGTTTCGGCGCGCTCGGGCCATGGGATGCCGGCGATGCGGTAGGGGGGATCGGCGGGCCGTCCGAACGGCGGCGGGAGGCGGAGGCGCGGGGGTGCGACGCGGCGTCGGAGTTGGCGTGCGGCGACCAGTTCGCCGCCGCGCAGGCGTCGTCCGCGCTTGAGCCTGCCGCCTGCGTAGTGGAGCCCGGCGAGGGCGGCGACGGCGATGCCGGCGCCGACCGCGAGGCCGATCAGGGCGGCATCGAGGAGGTCGTCGAGGATGCGTTCGCGCAGGGCGAGGAGCGGCGGGTAGTTGGCGATGGCGCCGAGGGTCACGGTCACGGTTCGGCCGTTCGGGTGTCGTATCTCCTTGGGCCGCCGGGGGCTCAGGCCTGCGCCGATGAGGGTCTCGGAGAGCACGAGCATGCCGACGGCGTACCATTGATGGGTGGTGATGGTGCGCGACGCCTTCCAGGCTGCGGCGCTTGCGGCGCCGATGAGGGCGGCGGCGAGGACCATGCCGAGGAGCTTTCGCCAAGTGCGCAGGCCGCGGGCGGCGGCGCGGACGCCGCGCCCGGTATCGCCGCCGGCCCCGGTCACGGCGCGCTCGCCTCTTCCGGCACGGGAGCGCGCGCGTCATCGGCCGCCGCTTCATCGGGGATCGGGTTCGCCTCTCCGCCGGGCGGTTCGGGGTCCGCCGTCAACTCCCGCAGCTTGGCGAGCCAGAGTTTGCCGGCGCGTTCGGGGCGCATGGGCCTGACATGGCGTCGGAGCGGCGGGAACATTGCGGCGGCGCCGGCGGGCGGGGGGAGGTTCAGGTCTCGGCGCTCTGCGGCGTCGGCCATGCGGTCGACCAGGCGGAGGATTTCGGCCCAGGCCTCCGGCATGTCCGGTTCGAGGCCTGCCGCCTCGCGCACGGCGCGGTCGATGCGCTCGCCGCCCCGCCGGGCGCGCTCCGCCGCCTTGGCCGAGGCGGGTTCGTCCCGTTCCGTATCTCCGAGCCAGGCAACGCGGGCGCCGGCGAGCAGGGCATGCAAGCTCAGCGCGCGGCGGTCTGCGTCGGGGACGCCTTCCAGGGTCTCGATCTCCTCGGCCATGACGAGCGCGTGCTGTGCGACGGAGAAGAAGCGCCGCGTGCGCCCGCCCCAGCGGCAGGTATTGGCGAGCAGGCAGGCAAGCGCCTCGAACGCGACGTCTGCGGCTGTCGCGGTCTCCGGATCGCCGGGCCATGCGGGTTGCGGCTCGGCGGGCGCGGCGTTGCGTCGTCTTCCCCGGATCGCGGTCATCGTGAGTTCTCCTTCTCTCTGTTCTTCGGTGGGGAGTCCCTCGACGGAGGGTCATTGCGGCCCGCCGGCGCGGAGGCGGTTGGTCAGGCGCACGCTGCCGGCTCTGGCGATGCCGCCGATCGCGGCGGTGCCGACGCGCTCCGCCTCGCCGCCGCCGGCGTCGCCGCGCCCGCCGATCCACTCCAGGACGACGGCGGGCAGGAGGTCGATGAGCTTGAAGGCGCCGTTCATGAGCGCGTAGGCGACCATGACGTAGAGGGCGAGCATGGCGAGGAAGCCGACCGGGCCGAGACCGCCCGAGGCATTGGCGTCGCGGAGTTGGGGCATCCAGACCTCGTTGAGGAGGCCGACGGCGGCGAGGAAGACGAAGTAGCCGAGGATCAGGCCGAACAGCATCAGGGGCGGGCGCAGGATCAGGCCGGGAAGGAACAGCCAGCCCCGGCGGGTTGCGGGCACGGTAAGGCGGTCGCCGTCGCCGCGGGTGACGTGTGCTGCGGCGAACACGGTGACGGCGAGGACGGCCTCGACCACGTTGAGGAGCCATCCGACTATGCCGAACAGGAAGCGTATGAAGGGGAGTGCGGGGAGGACGTAGGCGAGGACGGCGCCGGCGATCAGCAGGACGCCGAGGATGGCGGAGACGAAGCCGTCGGTGACGCGCCAGACGGACTCGAAGGCGTCGAGGCCCTTGCCGAAGAAGGGGATGGCTTCGAGGAGTCCGGAGCCTGCGGCGACGCCGGAGAGGGCTGCGATGGCGGACATGGCGGCGGCGACGAGGCTGTGGCCGAAGCCGGCGAGATCGGCGATGGGATTGCCGCCGTCGGCGATCACGGTGGCGTCGAGGTCGATGAAGGCGAACAGGCCGCCGGCCAACCCCCGGTCTCCGCCGGCGGCGACGGGGAGAGATCCGGCGGCGCCCGCGCCGGCGGTGAACGACACCGGCTGCCAGGCGCGGGAGGCGGCGAGTGCGGCGAGGAGGTTCTTGACGGCGGCTCCGGCGGGCGGCGACCACGCGTCGAGGTCGGGGAGCGGCAGGGCGGCGTCGGGGACGTTGCGTGCGGCGGCCTGGAACAGGCCGGTGCGTGCGGCGACGGTGTTGAAGAAGCCTGCGGCCGAGAGCCAGCTCGACTCCCTCGCATCCTCGGCGACCGCCCGCTCCAGGGCGCGGCGCTCTTCGGAGGCGGCGCGTCGCAACTCGGCGTCGAGCACGGCGGCATAGGCCTCGGCGAGGCCGCGGGCGTCGAGGGCGGCCTCGACGTCGGGCAGCGAGCGGCCGTAAGCGGGCGATCCGGGAACGTATCGGTCGCCGAGTTCGGCGGCGAGTTCTCGGAGCTGCGGCAACAGGCTCGTCAGCGCCTTGCGATGGCCGTGCGCGGCGATGCCGCGGGAGCCGTCCCGGTCGAGGCCGTCGAAGCGGACGGCGCCGCATAGGTCGCGGGGCATGCCGCGCCCGTCGCCGTCGTATCGGAGCGTCTCGACGCCGCCGGTGCGCTCTCGGCGGAGGACGACGTAGGGCGGGTCGCCGGCCGTGTGCGCGGTTTCGTTGGCGGCGTGCCGGCAGGTCTCGGAGAGGAGGACGCGGGCGATGGCGGCGTGCCAGACCGCTTCGTTCGGGCGCGGGACGATGGGATCGCCGCGTCCGAGGGCGCGTTCGGAGAAGGGTGTCCAGACGGCGGCGGCGAATTGCCCTCCGAGATGGGCGAGGCCGACGACGGCGTGCTGTGCGCCGTTCATGCCGCCGGGCAGGGGGGCCATGAGGGCGACGGCGGTGACGACGCGGACGATCTCCCAGGCGCCGAAGCCCCAGCGTCCGCGCCGTGCGGTGTCGACGGCCCCGGCTGCGGTGTGCCAGATCAGCAGGAAGCCTGCGAGGACCAGGACGCCGCCGTTGAAGGCGAACAGCATGTCACCGAGCACGGAATAGTCGGCGACGTCGAGGTCGCTCAGGAAGGCGAGGAGGTCGCGGGTGGCTCGGTCGGTTCGGTCGAACAGGCCGGGATCGATGCTCTGTGCGGCGGCCTCTCCGATGAGACCGGCGACGCCGAGCGCCGCGAGCGCGGCCCCGAGAAGGGAGATCGCCAGGCCGAGGAGCACGCGGGCGCGCCGCTCCGGCTCGATCAGGCGCCGCCAGCGCCATCCCGCGCCCGGTTCCGGGAGCGCGAGGAAGCCGTGTCCGATGCGCCTGGAGGCCCGGCCGGCCTCGGCGAGGGAGCGGGCGAAGTCGGGCAGGAAGAGGAAGCGGAGGATGCCCATGGTCAGTTGGCGCCGATGCCGGGGTGGGCGAGACCGGGCAGGCGGCGCATCTCTTCGGCGGCGAGGGCGAGGCGTGCGGCGTCGATGGCGCCGCGGCGTTCGTCGAATCGGAAGCGCTCCCAGTCGAGCGTGAGTGCGATGGAGCGCAGCATGACGAGTTCGCGGAGGAGGTTCTCGGCGGACATCTCCTGGAGGGCGACGAGTCGGTCCGGGTCCTCGAAGCGGCGGCTTGCGAGCAGCTCCAGCAGTTCGTAGCGGCTGATGGGTTTGTCCGGGTCGCGCGCCGTTCCGGGTGCGATGGCTGCGGCCCATGCGCCGAGGTCGGCGCCCGGGGCGCGCAGGCTTCTTGCGAGGGCGAAGTAGTCGGCGGCGAGTGCGGCGCGGGCGTCGGCGGACCGGGCGAGCAGGACGTTGCGTCGCTCGGGTCCGGTCTCGGCGGAGGCCATCGGCGGCGGGTCGTGGACCACGGGTGCGGCGAGGTTTCGCGAGAGTTCGACCGCCGTGCGCAGTTCGGCTTCGGTCCCGAGGGTGCGCCGGTCGAACAGGTTGCCGGGCTTGAGGTCCGCCGCGTGCGCGGCGTTCTCGCCCCGGCAGGCGGCGTCACCGGCGCGGGCGGGGCTGCAATAGGTTCCGGCGACGGTCTCGAATCGGGCGGCGCCGTCGGCGGCGCTTCCGGCTCCGGCGGCAACGGCTCGGTCGCCGGCGATGCGTCCGATCTCCACTTCGCTTGCCCCGGCGTATGCGCCGGCGGCGGCGGTCCGGCTTCCCCGCAGGCCCGTTATGCCGGTGACGGCGGCGCATGCGCTTTCGCTCGGGCGGTGGGCGCGCATGACGCCGGTCTCCTCGACCTCGCGGGCGGTCTGGGCCTGGAGCCGGGTCTGTGCGTCGAGCGCCTGGGTGAGCGCCTTGGCGCTCTGGGCCTGGTAGCCCGAGAGCTGGCCGGTCTGGAGACGGAGCGCCTCGACGACGGCGCGCTCCATGGCGTCGATCTCGCCGATGATCCCGGTCAGGACGCGGTTGGCCTCGGCGCGGTCGTTGTCGGTACGGTCGCAGCCATGGGCGTGCGCCGGGGCGGTGGGCGCGAGCGTCAACGCGAGCGCCAGCATCGCCGCCGACGCCCCCAGGCGGGCGAGGCGGGCGGTCATCCGTCCGACGTCGGTCATCGCCCCGTCGGCGATCATCGCCCTGCTGGCGATCATCGCCTGCCTCCGACGATGTTTCGGAAGCGCGCGGCATCACCTGCGGTGTCGCCTGCGGTGTTGCCCGTGCGGGGCGGTTCGGTTCGGTGCATCGGGGCTGCGCCGAGCCCGGGCAGACGGGTGGCCTGCGCGGTGTAGACGGCGGCGTCCAGATGCCGGCCCACGTATCGGCGATAGGCTTGCCGGGCGACGGCGCAGACGCGCCGTTGCAGGAGGCCAAGCAGGTCGTCCATGTCGCGCCCGGGATCGAACAGGATGTCGAAGGAGCGGTAGTCGAACAGGTCCTCGATGCAGGAGAAGTCGAGGATGGAGTCCGGGTCGCGGATGCCCTGTTGGGGATGGCGGACGATGGCGACGTCCCGTTCGACGCCGGCGCGTGCGCTCTCGGCGAGAGCCTGCCGGACGCCGGGGTCGCAGGCCGGGTCGTGGCCCGGTGCGGCGTCCGTGCCGGCCGCCGCGGCCTGCGCCGCGAGCAGCGCCAGCGCCAGCGCGGTCACGGCAAGGAGGCGCGGGCTATTCATCGGCTTCGGCGGCCGGTTCCGCCGGCTCGTTCCCTTCGCCGTCCTTCGCTGCCGCGAGATCGTTCCTGCGCGCGGCGAGGACGTTGATCGCGCTCCGCGACCCGGCGACGACGATCTCGGTGACGCGGCGCTCGACGCCCTCCCTGTCCTGGTAGGCGCGGGTGGCGATGCGGCCCTCGACCAGCACCGGAACGCCCTTGCGCACGAACCTCTCGACGATCTCGGCGGCGTCTCCGAAGGCGACGATGCGGTGCCATTCGGTGGCTTCCTCGGTCTCTCCGTCCTTGCCCCGGAAGCGTTCGGTGGTGGCCAGGGTGAACTTCGCCACCTTGTCGCCTGCGGCGGTCTCGCGGGTCTCGGGGTCGCGTCCGGCGTTGCCCAGCAGGGTCGCCCTGTTCATGTTCAGCATCGGTCGGATCTCCTTTCGGTGGGGGTTGCGTGATGGTCGTTGCGGTTCGTGCGATCCGGCGGCGTCGGGCTCGGGGATCGCCGATCCCGACGGATCGACGGGCATATCGGGAGGCGGGGCGGTCTCGTCGGCGGGGGGGGTCTCCACCGGTCCTGCGGAGAGGTCCGGCCGTGCCGGATCACCCCCGCAATCGGGGGCGGAGTTCGGTTGCCGCACAGGAAGGTCCGCCGGCGCCTGCGGGTCGGCTTCGGCGGCGCGGGCGAGGTCGTCCGCAAGACGTTCGATCACGGTTTGTTCGGAAGCCGTCCCGGCCGCGCCGCGCAGTTCGGAGCGCCGCAGTTCGCCGTCGATCCACTCGCGCGCCGTGCCTGTGGGGAATCTCCGGGCGAGGACGGCGCGGGCGTCGGCCGGCGCGAGACGGGCATAGAGCCGCTCGCGGAGGGCCACGTCGCGCGGGCTGGTATTCAGGGCCCACAGCTCGACCGGCCCCGGCGTATTGACCACCACCTGCTCGAAGCGCCCGCGCCGGTCGGAGGCGATCAGAAGCGCCGGGGCGCCGTCCCTGCCGGGTCCGGTGAGACGATGGGCGATGGCGTCGTTCAGGGTGTCGCTCAAGGAGAACACCCGCGACAGGGCCTCGGCCTCCTTCGCCTTGCCGCCGGCGCCGAGCACCCAGGTGCGGTTGGCGAGTTCGACCAGAGCGGGTCCGAAGTCCTCGAGGCGCTGCGAGGCCAGGCACAGGCGGACGCGGCGCTTGCGCGCCTCGCGCACGTCGCGCTCGACCTGGGCGCGGACGGCGGGTGCGTCGCCGGTGCGGTGGAACTCGTCGTAGGCGAGCCGCTTGGGCGTCTCGCGAATCTCGCGCAGGTGCCGCGCGTGCCGCTCCCGGTAACGCTGCGGGACCTCGTTCAGGCTCTCCTCGGCGATCCACCAGCGGCGTGTGAGGGCGTGGCGGGCGAGCATGTAGAAGGCGGCGGTCTGTCTGTCGGCCTCGGCCGAGCCCCGGGGAGCGACCTCGGCGAGATCGATGGCGGCGACGCGGGCGGCGCCGATCTCGAAGGCGGTGGGGGCGAACAGGATGGGCCAGCTGCCGGAGAGCGCGGTGAGGACGCGGACGAAGGCGTCGGTGACGGTCTCGGCGCCGCTTCCGTAACGGGCATTGCCGACAAGGCCCTGGACGGCGGGTTCTCGGGCGGCGGCGAGGAGGTCGTTCAGCACGGGTACGGCGTAGCGCTGGGCGCGCATCGCGGCCCCGGCCTCGCCGGCGTCGAACAGGAGATCGACGATCTCCCACCACAGCGGCGCAACGGGGAGACGGCAACCGGCCCGCGCCAGCGCTTCGTCGACCGCCGCATCGCGTCCGGCGGTGTAGGCGTTGGGTTCGCCGCCGGCTTCCTCGTCGGAGCGCATGGCGTAGGCCCGGGCGACGGTGGGACCGATGAGTTCGCGCATGCCGTCGGGGACGCCCTCGGCCCCGGCGGGGGTGAGGATCAGGCCGAGCAGGTTCTCGAGGAAGGCGCGCTCGGGCGGGAGCGGACGGCGGCAGCCGAGCTGGGTGTCGCAGGGGTTGATGGCGCAGTCGGGGGTCATGCGGAGCGGGAACCAGCCGGCCTCGGCGCGCCGCTCCGGGGGCAGGGCCTCGCGGATCAGGGAGATCAGGCCCGAGGACGACGGTCCGACGTCGACGATGGCGGCGAGCGGCAGGCGCTCCTGCCCGCCCTGGAGGAGATGGGCCAGCGCGAGGCCGTTCATGAGCACCGACTTGCCGCGTCCGGGGACGCCGTAGATCAGCTCGAACCCGTAGTCCTCGCCTTCGGCGCAGGAGAAGGGCAGCATCCTGCCGTCGGGGGAGCGGAAGAGGTGGTCGGCCTCGCGCGCGAGCGGTGCGGGGCGGCCCGCGGGCAGGAGGCGCAGGGCCTCGGGGAGCGGCGCGAGCGCGGGTTCGGCGGTGCCGCCGCAACAGAAGCCGGGGACCGAGGCGGCGAAGGCTTCGAGGGGATCGCCGACCAGGGGCGAGAAGGCGCCCTCGCCCCAGCCCTCGGCGATGCGTTGCAAGCGGCCGCTGCGGTCGGCGAGCGCGTCTTCGCCGTCTTCCGGCGCGACCCAGGTGAGGAGGCCCAGGCGGAGGCGGACGACGGCGCGGGCGTCGGCGCGCATTTCGGCGAGGCCGCGCATGGCATCGCGGACGGCGCGGCTGTCGGGATGCGAGAAGGCGAGGAAGGCGGCGCCGACGCGGGCGATCGCCGCATCCATGCGGGCGAACCCGCCGCCCTCGACCAGCATGGAGAAGCGGCAGGGAAGGCCGGCGTCGGCGAGCCGCTCCATCAGTTCCCGGAACGGGCGTGCGGCGCGCGGTCCCAGGGTCATGTCGAGGGCGCCGTAGAGGCGGTTGCCGATGCGGAGCCCGGCGCCCCGGCGCTCGGGCTCCCGGATCAGGAGTTGGGGTGCGAGCGACGGCGGGAAGGCGCCGTGTTCGGGCGGCTCGGTCGCGCGCGGCGGCGCGTCGTTCGCGCAACCCACGGGGCGCCAGTCGGGCGCGGTGGAGTCGGGGCCGTTGAGCAGCAGGCGCATGAGGCCGAGCGCGGCGGCGTCCTCCAGCCGCTCGGCCACCATGCCCGCTTCGTCGAACAGCGCGTCGAGCGCATCCAGCAGCGCCGCGTGCCGCGGCGGCAGGCCGTCCTGGACCGCGAAGGGGCATTGCGAGACGCCCGCGTCCGGCAGCCAGGCCTTGAGCCGTTCGCGGAGGCGCTTGCGGTCGCGCTTCGCCTGTTGGGCGGTGAGCGCCGAGGGGCGCGTCCAGCAGGCGACGGCGCAGGTCTCGGCGGCGAGCAGGGGCGCGAGGCGCTTGCTGCGCTCGCCGAGGAGGTCGTCGAGATCGAGACCCAGGCGCGCGCCCTGCCTGCGTTGCCGGTCGGTCGCGGCCTCGACGAGCAGGCCGGCCTCGTCGGGGGCGCGCTCGAAGACGACGTGCAGGGCATGGCCGGGATCGAGGAAGGCGTTGTTGAGACGCCGGTTCGCGAGGCCGACGAAGCGCTCCAGCTCCTCCGCTCCCATCGTCGCGCGCGCGCCGTCGAGACGGAACAGCGAGACCAGGGAGCCGTCGCGGCAGAGCAGCGTGTCGCCGCCGGGCGCGGCCGCCGGCAGCATGAAGCTCTCCAGCGGCTTGCGCCTGAGCGTCCAGCTCAGGGCGAGGGCGTCCTCGATCGCGCGGTGCATGGCGGCCTCTACAGCTTGGGCCGGGAGACGGTGGTGTCGGCGCCGCCGAGGCCGAAGGTGTCGGAGAGGCCGTTGATGATCGCCGGGGCGGCGATCAGGGCGACGCCGACGACGATGGCGATCAGCCCGGAGCCGATGCCGGTCTGCTGCGGGTGGTCGACGTGGCGCTTGAGCTTGAGCAGTCCGAAGCCGACGACGGCGGCGCCGACGATGTAGAAGCCGATGGCGAGGAAGGCCGGGACGGCTTCGAGGTCTCTTGCCGCCTGCTCGGCCATGTCTCCGAGCGAGACCGCGAGCGCCGGCCTTGCGGCCGCCCCCGCACCGAGGGCGGCGAGTCCGATCGCCTTGATCATGGCGTTTCCTCTCATGTGATGGTCAGGACCCGGATGCCGAGGGTGGTCTGCACGGCCTCGATCACGTCCGTCATGCGCCAGGCGGCGACGCCGCCGAGTATGTGCAGGAAGGCGCGGGCGGCGGTGGCGCCGGGCGCGTTGTCGGCTGCGGCGCGGAGCACGAACACGCCGCGCAGGAAGGCGAAGAGGCCGACCCAGGCGACGATGGCGAGCACGGCCCCGAGCAGGGCGTCGTAGTCCGCCCCGCGCCCGCCGTAGCCGAGGCTCGCGTGCGCGGCCGTGCGTCCGGTTCCGAACAGGCTCTCGCCGGCGCCCGCGAGCCAGGACGGGAAGGCGACCATGACGGCGCAGACGAGGAAGCTCAGCGCCGTGCCGGCGGCGCTCGGGGCGTGGAACTTGTCCTCGGAGGCCTTGAGCAGCCGCGCGGCGCCCTGGAAGAAGGCCAGGAGGCCGAGCAGGTAGCAGACCGCCGAGACCAGCAGCGCCAGCCCGGGTTCGAGGTCGCGGACCAGCGACACCAGGGCGTCGGCGAGGCTATCGCCTTGCATCGGCCTTCTCCCCGTCGCGCCCCGGCGGCGCCGTGAAGGTGACGATCATCTCGGTATCGGGCGGGATGCGGACCGTGGGCCGGTCGGGCGCGTCCTGGAGGAGGACGTCGCCCATGGTGCGGGCTGCCGCGCCGAGGCCGGCATAGAGGTCGCGGCGCGCGGTCCGCCGCCGGGTCTCGTGGACCGTATCGCCGCCGTGGAGGGTGAGCGTCCGTTCCGGCATGCCGGCGGCGGTCAGGAACCCCTCGGCGAAGCGCACGGCGGCGGGCAGCAGCACGCGGGTGAAGAAGTACCGGTCGACCTCGCCCGGGATCCCGTAGCAGGCGCAGTCGAGGCCGACCGCGAGCGCGTCGACGGGGACGGTTCGTCCGCGCCAAGTCAGGGCGGTCAGCCGCAACGCCATGCGGTCGCGGACGAGTTCGAACCCGCCGGTCGCGACGGCGCCCGCCAGCGGCGGTTGCAGGAGTTCCAGCACCACGGGTCCGGGGTAATCGGAGTTCACGGCGTAGACCGTGCGCGCGTAGAAGCCCGCGCCGGGCTCGATGCGCGGCAGCGGGTCTCCCTGCGCCTGCTTCTCCGGGAGCGGGGGCGCGGCTGCGGCCTTCACCGCCCCCCTGTCTCCGGTATCTCTTGCGTATCGCAGCCGGACGACCTCGGGGGCGCGGCTCCAGGTCTCCAGCAGGACGCCGACCATCTCGGACAGGCCGGCGGGGCTTCCGCCTTGCGGTTGCAACCCGCCGACCGTCTCGTAGACGGGTTCGGGCCGCGCCGGTTCTTCGGACGGGCTCCGGTATGCCGTCTCGGGATATGCGTCCGCGCCGTCTTCCTCGTCCGCCACCGCGTCGCTCGGCGCTTGGCCCCGGCCGTGGAAGATGGGCAGGAAGGACTCGCCGCTCTCGCGCGCGTCTTCGAGCCGCAGGCTGTCGCGCGCGTCCAGGCTGTCGCGATAGGCCGGCGAGATCGGGTCTTCGGGGTCGAGGCGCACGTCCCGGTTGTCCGGCACCTGCGGCCAGGAGGGCGCGGCCAAGCCGAGGGTCCAGACGGCGGCGAGGACGGCGCCGGGAAGGAGAAGCGCAGGCCGGGCGCGAACCGCCCGCCCGGCGGGGTCACTCGTCATCGTCGACCTCCTCGAACAAGGACACGTCCTCTCGTTCACGGAACCCGAGCCGCGCCTCGCGGCCGCCTCGGGTCACGAGCGCGTAGGGGGTGTCGGGCAGGCGGTAGGCCCAGCGGCCGCCGGTGCCGCGCTCGGCCGCCCGGGGACCGGGCGAGAGCAGATGCGCGCGGGTGAGCAGCAGCAGGTCGCCGCCGGACCGCCAGGCCCGGTCGTCGCGGGCGCCGCCCTCGACGGCGAGGCGCTCGGCGTCCGGCGGAATTGTTCCCCCGAGCAGTTCCAGCAGTTGCGGATCGCCGGCGTGGAAGCCCTCGGGCCGGACCAGGGCCGCCGGATCGGCGTTGGGACCGGGCAGGCCCAATCTCATGTCGACCCGGAAGTCCGCCTCGCCGCCGCCGCGCAGCACCGCGACCACGGGTTCGGCGAGTCCCCTGAGCTTCACCACGGCGTTGCCGTGCAGGTAGCGCCGCTGCGGGACCAGATAGAGGAGGTGCCCTCCTCCGGCCTCTCCGCCCTCCTCGACCTCGGGCAGGACTGCCTCGGGCAGAACTGCCTCAGGCAGGAAGCGTCGGTCCACGAGCACGTTCTCGATCGGCCAGGGCGCGCCGGTGGCGTCGGTGAAGGAGACCGCAGTGGCGTAGCCCCGCCGCACCGCGATCTCGGGGATGGCGCCGCCGCCCGGCGCGGCGATGCGGATGCGGCGGATGCGCCCTCGCGGCGGCTCGCCCTCGCCGCGCGCCGTCGCCTCCTGGGTCTGCCGCAGCAGGCGTCCGAGCGCCTCGATCTGCGCTTCGGTGAACGGCAGCGCCGCCCGGCCCTCGCGGGCGACGTCTTCATCGGAGGCCGCATGTTCGGGCCACACGTCCGTGCCGGCGGGGCGCTCGGCAGTGGGCGGCGGCCCCTCGTCCGCCGTGGCCGCCGTCGGCAAAGCGACCGTCGCGAGCGCGGCGGCGAATGCGAGCAAAGCCCTTCGTCCCGCCCCGCTCATCGCCGGCTCTCCCCCTTGCCGGCGATGAGCTGCTCGATGCCGATGCCGGCGGGACGCTCCGAGAGCGGCACCCGCATCACCAGCACGCGGGCGATCAGGTCCCGGCTTACGCTGCGCGCCCCGGCCGAGAAGGTGACCAGGAGCGGAAACTCGATGGCCCAGCCCAGCCGCCCCCGGAAGTAGCGCGTGTCGGTCACCACCGGCGCACCTTGCGCGACCGCCGAGGCCACCTGGAGGTGATCGCGCAGCCGGTCCAGGAACAGGCTCTCGTTCAGCCCTTCGAGAAACGACTCGTAGCCGGCGTCGGTGAAGTTCTCGCGGACGGCGGCGAGGCGGAGGCGCCAGTCGTGGTGGCCGAGGGTGAAGGCTTCGGTCACGGCCGCGACGGTCCAGTTGCGGAGCGCCGCATCGCTCATGATGGGTTCGTCGAGCGGGGTCAGCGGCACCAGCCGCCCGTCCGGGGTCGCGGCGACGGTGACGTAGACGGTCGAGTGCAGCCAGACGTAGCCGGCGAAGGCGAAGGCGGTGAGCGCGTTGCAGACCAGCAGCCAGACGGCGGCGCGGCGCCAGCCGCGATGCTGATCTCGGTGGAAGGCGAAGCGGTTCACGGCCTGCCGGACCGCGCGCAGCCGTTCGCTCATCGGGAGAGTTCCTTCAGCCATGCGTCGAGGTCGTCGATATCGCCGATGCGGCGTTCGATCCGTCCCCGTGCGCCACGCCATGCGATCAGCGGCACGGCGGTCTCGCCCCAGGCGTCGTGGAGCGCGTTGTTGCGCGCGATGCGCCGTGCGCCCTCGGGCGACGCCGCCGCGACTGCGCCGTCGAACCAGGCCGATGCCGGATCGGGGGAGGAGGCGATCGCGGCGGCCTTGCGGGCGGAGGCGCCGCCGAGCAGCCCGACCGGGATCACATGCAGCCGGAAGCGGCCGGCGAGCGCCTGCCGGCCGAGCCGCGCCGCCGCCGCGCGCGACCAGCGGCAGGTCGGATCGCCGAACAGAACGACGAGGGGTCCGACCTCGCCGAGGGTGAAGCCGAAGGCCGCGGCGGAACGCTCGAACAGCACTTTCGCGTCCGGTGCGGCGGCCATGGCCTCGGAGGCGTGCGCCATGCGCATCGCTTCGCCGCTGTCGGATTCCGGAAGACCGGATTGCCATCCGCCGGCATCGGTCTCCTGCGCCGTCGCGATCTGTTCGCCGGTGATCAGGTTCCCGTCCGGCCCGTAGAGCAGTCCCGCGACCGCGTGGCCGTCGGGCGTGAGGTAGAGGCTGTAGGGATCGCCGCCGGCGGGCTCCACGAGATATCCGTCGAGGCCGCCGCGCGTGCCGAGTTCGACGACGCGCGCGCCGTTCGCCTTCAGGGCGGAGATCGTCGCGGGCGCGTCGGCGGCGGGCGCCGTCGAGATCGGCGACAGGGCGGCCGTGAGGAGAAGGAGGATGGTCCGCTTCATCGCGCTTCTCCCAAAGACCGGACCCGGTGCAGGACCGTGAGCGTTCGCCCGTTGCCCGAGAGTTCGCCGACCGGCGGGCGCGGCAGGTGGGCGAGGGCGGCGAACAGCGCCTGCGCCGCTTCGGCGAACCCGCCCTCGAAGGTCCGGTTCTCGCCCAGTCGGTAGCGGCGGTCGGTGAGGAAGAGAACGTCGATGCCGGCCCGTGCGCCCCAGCGGTCCAGGATCTCGCGCAGCGTCTCGCCCGCGTGGATTTGCCAACCGGTGTGGACGGGCTCGCCGAGCGGCGGCGCGGCGACGTCCGGGACGGGTTCGACGGCCGCCGTCGGCAGCCGATCGGGCGGCACATATCGGAACTCCGCCGATGCCGTGGGGATCGCGGCCATCATCGCAACCGCCGCTACCATCACCCGAACTCCACGAAGCGCCGCGTGCGCCGCGCGTGGAGCGCATACCGCCGCCCGGCGCTCCGGGCGCGTACCGCCCGGAAGGCGGCGCCGAGCCGGTATCCGCGCGCCTCCGCGATGCGGAACGCGACCGCCGTCAGGATCACGGCCGCCGTGGTCCACCAGGTCGGCACGAACAGCCACAGCACCAGCAGGACCAGAAGCCGGGCGTCGACCGCGTAGAATCGGACCGGGCGCATGGTGTCGCGCCAGGGCGCGTTCGGGGCGTCCATCGTTCTTCCTCTCCGTCATCGTTCGACGCTCCGTTCGGGTTCGGTCGTCGCCGCCTGGATGCGCCGCAGGTCGCTTTCGAACAGCCGTCCCTCGCGGCAGGCGCGTTCGGCTGCTGCTGCGAGGCGGTTGCCGGTGCGGACGACCGCTTCGGCGATCCGCGCCGGCCAGCGCGCCGGCGTCTCCTCCAGCAGCGCGGCCTTGAGGGCGCCGTCGAAGGCGAGCCATTCGCGGATGGCGGTGCGCCCGCCGCGCGGGTTCGGCAGCAGCATCTGCGTCACCACGAGGTTCATGACGTCGATCAGGGCCGCGCCGCGTTCGTGGCGCTCCTCGGGCGGGAACTCGGCGAGCAGGCGGCGGACCGCGGCGGCGACGCCGACGGTATGGGCGGTGGCGTAGACGGCGATGCCGTAGTCGGCGGCCCGGACGACGGCCTCGACGGTCTCGCGGTCGCGGGCTTCTCCGACGACGACGGCGGCCGGGCGGCGGCGCAGGCTGGAGCGCAGCCCCTCGGCGAAGCTGGGGAAGTGGCGCGGGACCTCGGAGGACGACATCAGCGCGCCGTCGCAGGCGATGCGATCGAAGGTGAACTCGATGGGCGCCTCGTAGGACTGGATGCGGCCCGCTCCGCGCTCCAGCAGCCGGCGGGTGCCGGCGGCGAGCAGGGTGGACTTGCCGGAACCGGGCACGCCGGTGACCAGGACGAGGCCTCGGGGCGCGTCCCAGGCGGCGGCGATGCCGTCCTCGACGCCGAGGGCTTCCAGGGTCGGCGGCGCGTCCGGCAGGACCCGCATGGCGAGGTCGATGCCGAAGCCGTGGCCGGCCAGGACGGGGGAGAGGTTGCAGCGGAAGCGGCGGACGGCGCCGCGTCCGGCGGCGACGGCGTAGGAGCAGTCGACGGCGCGGCCCGCGCGCAGGATGCCCTCGCCGGTAGCGTCGAAGACGCGCTCGGCAAGCCGTCCCATGGCCACGCCGTCGAGGACCGCGCCGGTGGCGCGGCGGAGCACGCCGTCGATCTCGACGAAGGCGGGCGCGCCGGTGCGGAAGGCGATGTCGGAGGCGCCGCGGTCGGCGGCCCACAGCAGGAAGCGGTCGAGCCTCTCCACGGAGAACGCGAACGCCGCCTCTTCCCAATAGCCGTTCTCCCGGCGGGCGGTCACGGCGCGTCTCCCAGCGGCAATACCCGCCACTCTTCGGCTCGGAGATCGAAGCGGGCGGGTTCGCCGAGCACGGCCGCGGTCTCGTCGATCCGCATCAGGCGACCGTTCCCGCTCACGGCGGCGCGGTCGGCGCGCAGAACCGGGGCGGAGACCATCCGCGCCAGATGCGCATGCCGCCAGCGCACGAGGCCCTCGAAGGCTCGATTGAGCCGGTCGAGATCGGCGGCGAACACGTCCTCGGCCAACGCGGTCCCGCGCGCCCAGCCGTCGCGGAGCCATCCGCGCCAGAGGACGGTCTCCTCCGCATCGCGGGGGAACAGCACCGAAGCCGGCGGCACGGGTTCGGGCCAGGCGCGAATGAGGAAGTCGCGCCAGTGGGGCGGCGCGCTCACGATGCGCTCCGGCTCCAGGATGCGCAGCACGCGGGAGGCCGTCGCGGCCCGTGTTCCGTCCCGTCCGAGCCTGAAGGCTTGGGAAGTCTCGGCCAGCACCGGCGGCATGACGGTGAAGCCATGGGCGCGCAGCGTCAGGGCGCGGAAGCGGTAGACGGCGGACAGCCGGTCCGCGTGGCGCTCCAGCAGGCCTTCGATCTCCCGGCTGCGCCGGGCGAGGCCGGCCTGGGCGCCGAACGCCAGTGCGGCGGCGCGCATGGCGGCGCGGCGCTTCTCGCCCGCGAAGGCCGGTTCCGTCGCGCTCGGCGGCTCGAAAGCGAGCAGGTCCTCGAGGGCCGGCGGCGCCTTGTCCTTGCCGAACGCGGCGTCGGCGGCGAGGCAGAGCATGGCGGCGAGGAGGAGCGCGTAGCGCATCACGCGCCGTCCTCCGGCGCCGCCCAGTCGAGGCGCACGGCGCGCCGCTCGGCATCGACCGTGAGTGTTCCGGCGGCGCCCAGCTGGATGCCGGCGTCGCGCAGGAGGTCGATCAGCGCCCGGCTCCGCGCCGTGACGGCGATGATCGCGGGCCGCACCGGCCGCGGCCCCGCGACCGAGAAGCCGTAACCGGCCCGCTTCGCGAGCGCCTCGGCCAGGGTCTCGACCGGGCCGATCCAGTCCAGCGTCGCCGTGCGCGACAGCGCGGGCGGAACGTCGTAGGGCACCGGCGCAGCCGCATGACCGTGTTCGTCCGACCGGATGCGGGCGAGCGTGGTCAGTGCCGCTTCCGCCCGTTGCGCCGCCGCGATCAGCAGCGTCTCGGCCCGGTCGGGCGCCGCCTCGCTCACGGGCGCCGCCTTGTCCGTCTCCGATTGGAGCGGCGCGCAGCCGGCGGCGAGCGCCGCGAGGCAGCAGGCGAGATGGAACCGGCCTCTCATCGCACGGCTCCCGCGTCCTCGATCACCAGATGGCGGTTCGCCCGGTAGGCGGTGGCGACCAGGGAGCGGCGCGTCGCCGGGGCGGACAGCAGCAGATCGACGGCCTCCAGGAAGCCGCCGCCGAACGCCGCGTCGGCGCCGACGGCGTAGCTCCGCGCCGGCTTCCAGATCACCGACCAGCCGGCGCGGGAAGCCCAGGATTCGAGGACGTCGCGCAGGGTCGGATGGAGCTTGCGGTCGATGGTCCAGGGTCCGGCTCGGAGCCCGGGTTCGGCCTCGGCCCGGGCTTGCGGTCCGCGTTGCTCGACGTCCCGATGGCGGTAGAAGACGATGGCGCCGTCGCGCCAGGTCCAGTCGTAGCCGCTTCGCGCCGCCGCGGCGTCCAGCAGGGCGGGAAGCGGGCCGGCGAAGGCGAGGCGCAGCGGCGGGGGATCGGACAGCGAGGCCTCGCCGCCTGCGACGCGCGCGGGCCGTTCCTCGATCTCCACGGGCGCGCCGGCCAGCGCCGCGATGCGCTTCGCGATCGCAGGAAAGGATGCCGGCTCCGCGAGTTCGAGCGCGACCTCCTTCGCCGCGAGTTCTTCGGGGAGCGGCGGACCGGAAGGCGCGAGTTCGACGGCCGCGAGTGGGGGCGGCGGCAGTTCGACGATCGTCACCGCCGTGTCCGACCGCGCCGCCGCCGGACCTTCCTCGGCAAGCGCCACCCCGGCGGCGAGGCACAGGAACACGGTCATGGCGCCGGCGGCCATGCCGGGGCCGAGGGGGCAGTAGCCGCGCCGGAAGGGGCGTCCGCGGCGGCGTTGCAGGCAGGCGCGGTGCGCGAGCGCGAAGACGGAGCCGATCAGCAGCGACCAGCCGAGGCCGAGGGGGCCGAAGACGAACCCGAACCCGCCCAGCATCATCGCGTCGCCCGGAAACACCGGCCAGCGCCGGCGGGCGAGATGCGCGGCGAGGATCGGCAGGGCGACGACGAGGACGCCGAGCGCCGCGCCGACGGCGGCGGGCCAGAGTGGCCGCGCTCCGTCCGGCCCGAACAGGCGCCACGCCAGCCCGGCGCCCACCAGCGCCAGCACCAGGCGCGGATCGACGATCGCACGGCGCGCGTCCGTCAGGGCGATGGCCGCCATCGCCGCGAGCACCAAGCCTGCAAGAAGAAGGTCGAGCACCGTCATCGTCCGTTTCCTCTCGAACTCTCGCCGGACATGTCCTCGCCGAAGGTTGCCGGCAGCAGCGGGCACCACGCCTTCAGTGCCGGATCGCGACAGGGCGTGGCGGACAGGGCCGCCGGTGCGGTGCCCGTCTTCGCCCGCTCGCGGTTCCAGGCGAGGAGCGCGGCCTGGGCGTCGCGGATCGCCGCGAGGGTCTGGATCTCGTCCCGCAGGCGCTCCATCGCCGCGAGGGCTTGCGCGCGGGCCCGCGCCGCGTCGTCGGTTCCGGCGGCGACCGCCCGCTCCACCGTTCTCGTTGGGGAGACCGGCGCCTGCGCTCCAGTCGGCCAAGCCCAGACCGGAGCGACCAGCGCCGCCGCCAAAAGCATCGAACCCGCCTTCCGTCCCATGGTCAGCATCCCGTGCAGCTTCCGACGGTGAGGCGGCCGATGCCGGCCTGGGCGGCGTCGATGCGCGCGGTCGCCCGGATCTGTCGCGCGGTGGCGGACGCCGCCGAGACGCTCGTCGCCGTCACGGTGCGGGCGGTCACGCGGTCGCTCTGGAGGCTGGTGAGCCGGGCGCTTCCGGCGGCGACCGCGCCGGCGGCGCCGATCGATCCGGCCCGGACCGTCCCGGTCGCGGTCAGGCTCGCGGCGCGGAGCGCGTTCCGCGCCGTGAGCCGGCCGGCCGAGGCCGTCCCGGTAATCCACCCGGTCGCGGCGGCGACGTTGCCGCCGATCTCGGCCGCGCCCGTGATCCGGAGCGCCCGTCCGACCACGAGGTCGCGCGTCACCGTGAGCGCCCCGCCCACCGCGAGATCGCCGTCGAGCGTCAGGTTGTCGGCTTCGAGCGCCCCGGCGTTGGCGATGCGGTTGCCGCCCAGGTCGAGATCGGTCTCCATGCGGTTGAGGGCCGGGAACCCCGGCACGGCGATCCGGTAGAGCTGGTCGCCGAACACGGACTGGCGGTCGAGGCGGGCGAGCGCGGCGAGCGCCCTCGCCTCGGGCGCGCCTCCGAAGGCCGCCCGGAAGGCGCTCACGTCGGCGTCGATCATCGGGCCGGCGAGCTGTGTCGGCTCGTCCGGCGCCACCAGCCCCATCCGGGTTCGGCCCGCGGCCTCGAACAGGGCGGCGGAGGGAACGACGGTGTCGCCCACGGGGACGGTCTGCGTCGTCAGCAGGTCGAAGCCGTCCGCGCCGGTCGCCAGGATCAGGACGCGGTGTCCGCGCCCTAGCGCATCCACGTCGGGGAACCCGGCGGGCAGGGAGCCGTCGGCGCGCAGATCGGCGAGCGGCAGCTCGACGGGACCGTTGCGGGCGGCCGTCAGCAGATCGGTGAATCGGCCCTCGGCATGGCTCGCGGCGGCGTCGGCCAGCAGCGTCAGTTGGCGCCCGGCGAGACGGGACCGCTCCTCCATCAACCGGGTCTCGAAGAAGGTCACGGCGGCGATCACCATCGCGCCCAGAAGACCCAGCGCGAGCAGCGCGCCAAAGAGACTCAGTCCGCGGATCGGCGCCCGGCCCGGCCTTCGGCCGTGTCGCCGCCGGTTCAGCATCCGTCGCATCGCGTCACCGTCATGGCGCCGCTCACGCGCGCTTGCGGGCCGTAGGCGCCGGTCGCGGCGATGCGCCGCGCCTGCAGGCGGCCGCTCACGGCCAGGGTCTCGCCTTCGAGCGAGCGGACCGACGAGGAACCGGAGATCGCCGCGGTTCCGGCCGCGGCGAGCGTGCCGGCGGTCAGGCGCCCCCCGGTCCGCAGGCCGGCGGCTTGCAGCCTGCCGCTCACGGCGGCGGAGCGGGTCCGAAGCGCGCCCGCGACTTGCGCGCGCCCGACCAGGAGATCGGCGGAAACCGCGAGGCCGGCCGCTTCGAGTGCGCCGGCCTCCAGGGAGCGGGCATCCAGGCGCGCGGCGTCCACGTCCGCGTCCACGGTTCCGCCGTTCGCCTCCGCGTCGCCGGAGACGGTCGCCGCCCGCGCCGTCACGGCGCCCGCATCGGCGAGGTTGCGGCCGCCGGCATCGAGGCCGGTCTCCATGCGGTTGAGCCAGGGACGTCCGGGCTGCGGGCGTCGGTAGAGCACGTCTTCCCGGTAGCGGATGCCGGCGTCCGCCGTGACGTAGAGGGCGTCGGCGGCGATGCGCCGGGCGAGCGCGCGCTCGATGGCCGGAACGCGGATCGCCATCGGCGCCGTTGCGTCGCCGGCCTCGGCGATCGTCGCGAGGCCGGCGGCGAGCGCGCCTTCGCGCAGGGCCGGGAGCGCGCCGGCGCGGTCGGGTTCGAGCACGCCGAAGGCCATCCCGACGCCTGCGCCGTCGTCCAGGATGCCGACCGTGAATGCGGCGTCCTTGCCGGCGCGCTCCGGCAGCCCCGGCGGGACCGAACCCAATCCACGCAGTTCCGCCGGGGTCAGCGCGAACCCCGTCCCGCCCGCGAGGCGGGGGGAGAAGTCGCGTTCCCGGCTCGCCCGGTGGGCGGCCAGCACCCAGGCGGCGAAGGTCCGGCCCGCCTCGCGGTCGAGCGCGCGCCCCCGGGCGTCGTCGCGGGCGGTGTAGTAGGCGGCCAGGGCCGCGCCGGCGAGCGCCGCGAGCAGCAGCAGCATGACCAGGGCGCCCGCGCCGCGAACGCTTCGGCGAAGCGGTCTCATCCGAAACGGACTCGTCCGAAGCGGATTCATCCGAAGGTGAACCCGATGTCGTTGGCGCCGTCGCCGTCGTCGCAGTCGGCGGTGATCCGGGCCACGGTCACGGGCGCGTTCAGTACCGTGCCGTTGACGGTGAGCGAGACGATGCCGGCGCGGGCGCGGGTGCGCCCGGCATAGGCGTCGCCCATCGCCGCGCACACCTCGTCGTCCACGTCGGCGAAGGTGATGCGGAAGCGGTTGGTGATGCCGCCCGGCCCGCCGAGCACGGTCACCAGCCCGCCGAAGGGGTGGCGGATGCGCACCACGCCGCCTTCCTCCGTCCGGGCGCCGTCGGGGATGCCGCCCCGGCGGTCGAGGATGGCGACCAGGTCGGTGTCGTTGCCGTAGGTCGGCGCCCCCGCGTAGACGGTCTCGACGTTGGCCCGCAGCGTGTTCAGCAGCGCCAGGGCCTCCGAGCGGTTGGCCGACTCGCGGGCGGAGTTGTAGAGGCTCACGGCCCCGACGATCGCCACCGCCGCCAGCGTCAGCCCGAGCAGCACGCCGAACAGGCTGAAGCCGCGCCGGTAGCGCCGGCGGCGGAGGCGCGCGCAGCGCACCGGAATGGCTCCCAATGCAGTTCTCATCCCGTGTTCTCCTTTCAAGGTCCGGCCGCCCGTTCGAGGATCGAGAACAGGGCGTCGATGCCGGTGGCCATGACCGCGGCCGCGGCGATCAGCAGCATCCCGTTCAGCGCCGCCGCCCGTGTCCGCAGCAGGTCGTCCGAACGCGCCGTCCAGCGTTCGACGAAGCGCGCGAGCTTGCGTTCCCATCCGGGGGTTCCGTCGAGGGCGGCGACGATGGGCACGAGCGACGGGTCCGGGAAGCCGTGGCCCGCCAGCGTCATGCTCCGCCCGAGACCGGCGCCGCGGGCCATGAAGCGCTGGATGGCGCCGATCCGGTGGCGGGCGTAGGGCGAGGCGGAGCGCTTCAGCGCCTCGAAGGCGCGGTCGTTCAGGTCGACGCCGGCGGCCAGGAACTCCAGGACTACGAACAGGAAGGCCGAACCGGTCAGGGTGCGGTAGAACGAGAAGGGGGGGATGCGGTCGAGCGCCGTCCGGCCGGGACCGGTCCAGGCGACGGTGGCCGCCGAGACGGCCGCTGCGGCGGCGGCGAGGATCGCGGCGAAGGCGAGGGGGTCGGCGTGCAGCCGGACCGAGGCGGCGCGGAACAGGCGCGCGCCCGTTCCCCATTGCTCGGGCGGGCTCACGGTCTCGATCACCGGGATGAAGTGGCCGCCTGCCGCCCACAGGAGGACCGCCAGCCCCGCGGCCAGCACCAGCGGCATGGCGACGGCCTTGCGCAGCGCCGAGACCTGCCGCTCCCGCAGCTCCGCCACCCGCGCGGCGGCGTCGAACAGGAGGCGCGCATCGACGCGCCCGTAGGCGTGGAAGATCATCGCCTCGGACGGCGGCAGCCAACGCGCGACCGCTTCGGCGAAGCGGTCTTCGGTCAACGCCCGGCGCCAGCGTTGCAGCACGCGCGCCCGGGCCGTGCGGCCCTGGTCGCGGAACGCCCGCGCCGCCGTGTCGAGGGCGCGTTCGAGCGGGAACTCCGCCTCCAGCAGGTCGGCGACGGTGCGGAAGCAGTCGATCCGCGCCGCCCGCCCGAATACGAACGCCGCCATGAGCCTGAACACGATCCCGGTCATGCCGCGCGCCCTCGGGCGGCAAGCGCCGGGCGAACGTCCGCCGCCTGTTCGATGCGCGCGCCCTTGCGCATGGCGTCGAACGGGTCCGCCGCGCCGGAGGCGACCAGTTCCCAGATGCGGACGCCGATGGGCACCCCGCCCATCTCGCTCAGCCAGTGGCTCCAGGCTCCGGCCGGGTCGCGGTCGCGCACGAAGGCGAGATAGCCGGCGTCGGGGCGCACGATCTCGCAGAGCGCCGTCTGGTGCGCGTAGCCGTTCCAGGCCCGCGCCGCCACTGCGCCCCGGTCCGCGCGGTCGCAGGCCGCGCAGCCGCGCGCGTCGCGGAAGCGCACCGAAGGCCAGGCGCGCAGCCGCCGGGCGAGCCACTCGGGAACCTCGCGCCCTTCGGCCGGGCGGTCGAGGGCGCAGGCCTCGCAGAGCAGCGGCAGCAGGGTCTGCTTCATCAGCAGCTTGACGTTGCCCGGCTTGCACAGCTCGGACGCGCTCACGCCCATGTCGAGCAGGCGGAACGGGATGGCGTTGGCCGAGTGGACGTGGATCGTGGTCCACACCTGATGGCCGGTGTCGATGAACTGGAGCACCTGCCGGGCGGCGTCGGCGTCGCGGATCTCCGAGACCATCCCGGAGGCGGGATGGACGCGGCAGAAGTGCATCAGCGCCTCCCGGAAGCGCCGTCCGCGCTCGTCGCCCGAACCTGCGGTCGGCGCCGCGATCTGCACCGCCCCCGGGATCGGGTACTCCACCGGGTCCTCGATGGTGACGACGTTGAGCCGTCCGTCCGCCTCCTCCATCTGGAGGGCGAGGTTGGTGGCCAGCGTCGTGGACTTGCCGTCGCCGGCGGCGCCGCCGATGAAGACGCCGCCGTGCAGCGACATGCGGATCTCGGCGAACACCGCCGCCTCTTCCGCCGAGAAGCCGAGACGCTCCAGGGTCATGCCGCGCTCGATGCGGTCGCGGTAGAACAGGCGGGCGAACAGATGGTCGCCGTCGGGTTCGTGCGGACCGCGCTGGCAGCGCAGCGCCGAGACGCCGGCGGGCAGCGGCACCTGCCCGCCGGCGCGGACCGAGAAGCCCTGGAAGGCGCCGCGCTGATAGCTGGTCTGGGCCGAACCCTCGTCCTTGCAGTGGAACAGGAAGCCCATCGCCTCGCGGCCTTCCTCGGACGGCATCGGCTCGGCGAGCGGCAGCTTGCGGTCGTTGACGATGCAGAAGACGCGGCAGGTCCCGCCGTCGTTCTCGAAGGCCACGTCGGAGGCCCGCGCCGCCGCCGCGTCCTCGAACAGCCGCCGCACCCGGCGGGCGATGTCGGTCGCGCCGCCGCCCGCTTCCGTCCGGTCGCCGGCTTTCCAGCGGGAGGCGACGTCCTCCAGGGCCGCGGTCTCCTCGCGCAGGCGATCGGGGACGATCTCCGCCTGGCGGAGCGCCAGCAGCTTCGCCCGCAGGCGGTGGTCGGCCTCGTGGCCGGCGGCGATCAGGCAGCGGCCGTCCGGGTACACCGCGCAGACCCGCCGGAAGCGCGCGTCCATGGAGGGATGGCGGATCGGCGCGGCGTCCGCTTCGCCGGCAGGCGCGGGCGGCGGTCGCCGCTCGGGACGGAGAGACAGCCTCATTGTCCGTCTCCCGAGGGGCGGGGGCCGTAAGGGAGCGCGGTCCCGCCGGCATGGACGCCGGGCGGGCGGGCCGTGATGCGCTCGACGACGCCCGCGCCGGGCAGGCGGTCGCCCTCGCGCACGAACCACATCCGCTCGCCGTCGCTCACCCCGGCCCGCAGCCGGCCCGGTGTGCCGATGATCGAAAACCAGGCGTAGGCCGGCGCCGGCTCGGCGGCCTCCCGGGACGGCGGGGATTGGCCGGTCCCGCCGGGGGAGCCGAGCTGGGAGATCACGCGCGGCGTTGCGCCGGCCTCTCCCGCAGGAACGGGCGCGGCGGTCGCGGGAGCGTCCCCCGGCTTCCCCAGAAGCGCCGTCAACTCCTCTTCGAGCCGGAAGATCCGGGTCACGATCTCCTGGCGCTCGCGGCACAGCGTCAGGGTCTCGCGCTCGATCGCCAGCGCCGACGCCGCGTCGCTGCGCTCCGTCGCCCCGGCCAGCAGCGCGGTCAGCATGCCGCGCGGACACCCGAACACGACCGGATCGGCGGCGGGAGCCGCCGTTGCGCCGGGAACGCCGGACGGCGGCGGCCCGGCTTCCGCGCCCGGCGCCGGACCGTCCCGGAGCATGCGGATCAGGCGGCTGACCGGCGGCGGCGTCTCGACGATCTTCTCCCCGCCGGACGAAGCCGGTTCCCCGGCATCCGTTTCCGGGCCGGGCGTCGTCGCCGAAGGCAGGAGCGATACGGGCGGTTGTACCGCCCGCCCGGCGGTCTCGCCGGACGCCGCCGGCGGAACCGGAAGCAGATCCGATCCTTCCGCCTCGCGCGCGGCCGCGGGCGACGGCGCGGGCGCGTCCGGCCCGGCCGTTGTCGCCCCCGCGGTCTCCGCCGCCGGGAACGACGGCGGGGATACGACCGCCGGCGAAGCCGCCGCCTCGGCCGTCATCGCGGCCACGAGACCGAGCGCGGCCATATGACTGAAGAGGGAGTGAGCGGCGGCCATGATCGGGCTACTCCGCCCGGTCCGCGGCGGCGCCGTCCGCCGTCCGGCCGAGACGGCCGGCGAGCGCACGCCAGGGGTAGGCGGCGACATCCCGAACCCCGTCGAGGGCGACCCGCAGGCTGCCGCGCGACCACCGCCACCGGCCTTCGATCCGCCCACCGCCGTCCGTTCGCGCCGTCACGGAACCGTCGGCCACGAAGCGGAAGGCCACGTTCTCCCGCCCCATGAAAGGCAGGCTCACGTCTTGGTCCCGCGCGACGATCCAATCCGTCAGGCGCATCGCCGCATGGCGTTCGCCCGTCGGCAGCAGAGGAAACGGGTCCCCGACGCGGTAGCGGTCCCTGCGCGGCAGCCGCTCCCATTGCAGGACGATCTCCGCGCCGCCCGCGTCCGGCAGAAGCCGGCCCACGTCCGCGACGTCGCCGCGCTCGTCGAGCCGCCACAGCTCGTCCTTCTCCGCACCCAACACCAGGACCAGCCGCGCCCCTTCGGGGCTCTCCAGCACCGTCCCGTCGTGGTCCGCCAGGAAGCGGGCGAGTTCCTCTGCCGTCGTCGTGGGAGCGCCGTCGGCCAGCGCCAGCCCGGTCGCGCCGGGCGCGCGCAGCTCGGACCCCGGGAATTTGCGGACCGGCGCGTCGAGGTCCTGCGCGATCGCCTCGTCCATGCGGATCGAGGTCTGCTTCTCGTTGATCGGCAGACCGGGAGGCAGGCCGAGGTCCGGACAGGCGTCCTTCAGCGCCCGCGGCCAGCTCTCCTGCACCCAGCCCTGCGACAGCACGAACCACGCGCTCAGCGGGTCACCCGGTGGGCCACTCGGTGAGCCGCCCGACGACAGGCTCTCGGTATGAAGGCGCCCGCTCTCCGGGTCATGGAAGATCGGGACGTGGCCCGCGACCCGCGCCGGATCGGGCGCGGTTCCCGTCTCGTGATAGTTGTAAAGCGCCCGGAAGCGCCGCGACGGTACGACCCGCCAGCGGTCCGACAGCGCGGTCCAGGCGCCGTCGAGATGCACGCAGGACAGGACCGCTCCGTCCGGCCCGTAATACGACCCCCAGAGCGTGTTCCGGTCCTCCGCCCGCGCCGAGTTCGGCCGCTCGTAGAGCCACACCCGCCCGGCCAGCAGGTCGGAGAAGAACGCGGCGCCGTGCGAGCTGTGGTTCCGGGGCGAAGCCGCCTGCGCCGCGTCCGCCGCCATCGCCGACGCCAGGAGCGCGGCGGCGAGCCCGAAGCGGGCCGATCGCCCGATCATCGTCCGGCCTCCAGGTCCTGCCCGAGCCAGCGGCCGGTCAGGCGCTCCATCAGGTCGGCGTAGATCGCGAAGGCGCCGTCGCCGTCGCCCGCGCCGATCGCCGCGACGGCGGCGTCGATCCGCTCGCCGATCCGCTCCCAGTCCGCGTGATCGGCGGGGATCGCCGCGACGATCGAAGGCGCGGTCCGGTAGTAGGCCGCGACCATCTCCCGGCGCTCCGCCGTCTCCGTCATGTAGCCGTCGCGGAAGCGCCGCAGCGCCGTCAGGGTGGGGCCGTCGTCCGCCTCGCCCCGCCGCTCGGCCACCGCCGCGGTCAGGAAGCAACCGCCGCCTCCGCTCCCGCCGCCGCCTCCGGGACCGCCTCCCGGACCGCAGGCGCCGCCGCCGGGACCGCCGGAACCTCCGCTCCCGCCGGAACCTCCGGACCCGCCGGAACCGCCGCACGATCCGCTGCCCGGACCGCCGCTGCCGCCGGAACCGCCGCCGCCATGCCCGCCGGGGCCGCCGGTCGGGCCGCCGGAAGCGCCGCCGCCGGGACTCCCGCCTCCCGCGCCGCCGGGAGCCGACGGCGGTGCGGGCGGCGGGACCGCCGCGCACCCCGAGTCGTCGGCGATCCAGTTGGCCGGGATCGTCCGCACGATCGGCGCCGCGTCCCACGGGAACCGCGTCGCGCGCTCCGTCACCGTCCGCGTCAGACGCCGCGTGCCGGTATGGCCCGCCGGGCAGGGTTCGCTCCGGGTCTCGGTCCGGGTCGTCTCCGTGATCGTCGGCTCCGGCGGCGTCGGCGCCCGCCCGTCCCAGCAACTCGTGGACACGAACGCCGGCGCGCCCCAGCTCGCGCCGGAAGCCGACACCGTCTTCCGGCGGCGCCAGACTTCGCTTCCCGTCATCCGCCGGTTGTGCGGCGGCCCGGCGAACCATTCGCAGGCCAGCGTGTAGCGCTCCCACTCCGAATAGTCCGCCCGGCACCCGTCGATCAGCACCCGCCACGGCCCGAATACCGGAGTGCCCACGGCGTTGCCCCGCCCGTCATGCCGCGTGCGGACCTCGCGGCCCATGGTCCGCCCGTCGCCGTGCGTGCCGGCGGGGCAGGGTTCGGTACGCCGCTCGCGGGCGATCCGTTCGCGCCGTTGCAGATGCGGATCGGCCACCCGGCCGGCGAGCGCCGCCCGTCCCGACGGCAGCGCACCCCCGAACCGCGCGTCCGAAAGGCAGTCCGGCAACGCCGCCGGCGCCCGGCCCGCCGCGCCTCCGGCCTCGCCGTCCTCCAGCCAGTGCAGCGCCGGAAGGCGGCCCCGCTCGTCGCCGTACAGACGCGGCGCGGACTGCACCGACCGGTGATCCGCCCCCTTCAGGACGTCCGGCCCCGTGTAGACCAGCAGCGTGTCCTCGCAGTAGCGCGCGCGGACGCCGCGTTCGGTCCAGGCGGCCAGCCATCCGGTCCCGTCCGGGGGAACCGAGCCGCTCCAGCGCGTCGCCGCCGCGGAGCGGTTCAGGATGTGGTCCTCCAGCTGCCGCCAGGCCGCAGAGATCGCGTCGGCATGGGCCAGCGCCTCCAGACGGTGAAGACGCTCGGCATCCGTCCCTTGCGCCTTCGCCGGGGCGGCCGCGGCGAGGACGAGCACGATCGCACCGGCCAGCAACGCGCCGCGCAGACTCCCGATCATCGCTCGATCTCCCCGGTCAGCCGTTCGTAGAGGGAGCGCGGCATCGAAACGGGCGCGGCGCGCCGCCCCTCCAGCCGCCACGCGCCGGCGGCGTCGCTCGCAAGGCGCACGATCTCGAAGCCCGGAACCCCGCCCACCAGCGCCGCCATCCGCGCCAGCGGCAGGCCGGTCGAGACCCGGACCTCGACGCCGTCGTCCCGGAGACGCTCTCCCTGCATGTGCGCGTATTCGATCCGCGCATCCGGCCCGCCCAGGCGGCGGTCCACCGCGCGGCGGAAGGTCAGAAACGGGGGAGGGGTCGCCTCCGAGAGGCGCACCACCGGGTCCAGCGGCGCCACCGCCCAGGCGCGCCCGCCGGACACCGAGGCCGCGTACCAGCCGGCCAGATGCTCTTCCGCCACCCGCCGGTGCAGCGCCTCGGAGCGCTCCGGCGGCAGACGCCAGCGCGCCGTCAGCACCGGGCGGTCCCGCAGTTCCGGGCGCACCGCCAGCAGCGCCTCGTCCGAAAACCGTCCCTCGCACGCCACCCGCTCGGTCCGCCACGCCGGCAGCCAGGGCGGATGCCGGGTCATGGCGCGGCGGCAGGCCGCGATCAGGGCGGCGCCGTCGAGCGCCGCCGTCACCGCAGGCTCCACCGTGGCCCGCACGCTCTCGACCACCGGGGGAGGGCCGGCGAACAGGTCCCGCACGGCGTCGCGGTGCAGCCACAGCGCGCCCGCGCCGGCGACCGCCAGCAGCAGGCACACGGCCCCGGACGCCTTCCCGCCCGGCAACCGCGCCAGGGGAACCGGGGCGAGCCGCAGCTCCGGCCCGTCGGGCAACGCCGAGACCTCGATCTCCTCGACACCCTCTTCGACCAAGCCCGGCGTCGCGTACAACGCCCAGCCCAGCGGCCGCGCCCGCTCGAACGCCTCCAGCGCCGCAGACCGGTCCTCGAACACCTCGTCGCCGTCCGCCAGAACCTGCCCGTCGCGCACCTTCACCAGCGCGCACCGCCCGTCGTCGGCCTCCACCAGCCCCATCCAGAACGGCGAACGGAGATGCGCCTGCAAAGACGCCGCGAGGCCGGGGCAACCGCCGGGGGCGCCCTCGTCCGGCGCATAGCCCGTCTGCCCGTCCCGGTGGACGCACCAGGGACGCCCGAACCGGCGGGCATTGCGGGCGAGCGCCGCGGCCCCGCCTCGCTCCAGCCAGAACAGCCCGGCGGCGAAGCGCCGACCGCCGAGGGTCAGCACGCTCACAGCTCGGCTCCATGCACTTCGGAAACCCCCAGCGGCGCCCCGATCTCCGCCGCGATCAGAAGCACCCGCTCGGCGCGCGCGAGATCGGCGCGCCGCCGCCCGCCCGGCAGCGGCAGCTCCGCATCCAAGGTCCCGGCGCGCTCCGACGACGCGCCCCGGTCGCTGAACCCCGTCACCACCAGCGTCTCGCCGCGCCCGATCTTCTGCGTCACCTGGATCGCACGGCTGCCGTAGGCCGGGAGCTGGATCGTCTTGTCGGCCGACGTGAACGCCGTGAAGGTCGGACGGTCCCGAAGGCTCGCCGAAAGGCGCACCAGCACCTCGTCCGGCCCCGTGATCCGCGGCAGGTAGCTCAGCGCAAACCCCGACGAGACCGTCCCCGGCACCAGCTGCGTCTGCGCCACCCCGTCGCCCGCCGTGGTCCGAAGCTCCCGCAGATAGGCCTGCTCGACCAACTCGAAGAACTGCGCCGGCTTGCCGTTCAGGCTCGGGATGTCGGCGCTCAGCACCCGCGACGCCGTGCCCGCGACGCTCAGCGCCTCCACCGCAGCCGTCAGCGTGTCGTCCGCCGCCGGACCCGGCTTGATGAGCGCTACCGTGTCGCCCGAGGCCGTGAGACCCAGCGAGGAGCCGAACAGCCGCGTCAGCGCGAAGCTCAGCCCCAGGCCGTAGTCGGCCTCGCGCTCGAAGCTCACCGAATAGACGTGCACCGACAGCGTGACCGGGCGCAGCACCTCGCGGTTCAGATAGCCCAGATACGCCCGCACCCGCCGCACGTCGCGGGGAAGCCCGCTCACCGTCACCGTCGCGCTCGACGGCGCCGCCGCGACCCGCGTCCCGGAACCCACCAGCCCCTTCAGCTGTTCCTCGATCTCGGACCAGGGCCGGTAGGTGGTCTCCGTCGCGATCGACTGCGAAGTCAGGGTGGCGGCGCCGTCCTCGCCCTCGCGCCCGCGCGTCGACGACGACGCGGCGTAGCGCTGCTCCCCCGCCAGCGCGTTCACCCGGAACACCGCCGAGACGGAACGCAGGATCTCGATCGATCCGGCGTCGTAACGCCACTCGAAGCCCGCCGCCCCGGTCCAGGCGTCGAGCAGGCGGTCCAGCGGACCGGTCCACACCCCGCCGTCCGGCGAAAGCCCGTCCGCCCAGGCGGTTCCGAAGTCCTCCGGGGCGGGCGATCCATCGCCCTTCCCCATCACGGGCGCGGCGCCCGTGAACCGGACCTCCAGGCCCGTCGCCGCCTCGATGCGCGCCGCCAGTGCGCCCGCACGCTCGAGCCCCGCAGGCGGCAGCGTCACCGCGTCCGGCGCCAGAAACCGCGCGGGCAGCCGTCCGCGCCGGTCTTCCTCAACCGGCTCCAGACCCACATAGGGGCGCTCGACCACCCGCACCGCAGCGTAGCGGGGACCGGCAGGCGCGGACCGGAGCGCGGCGATCTCCCGATCCACCGCCCCGGCTTCGAGGCGCGCGTCCTCCACGGCCCCCAGGCCGCAGCCCGAAAGCGCGAGCGGGATCAGCAACGGCGCGGTTCCCCACCGGAACAGGCGGGCGATGATCCGGCGTCCGTCCATCAGGCGGACACCCGGCCCGTCTCGCCCGTATCCGAGGTCGAGGTCCGCCGCCGCGCGGACGCCCAGGCCTCCAGATCGGCACGCGCGTAGCGCACCCGGTTCCCGAACTTGTGAAAGGCCGGACCATCGCCGTTCACCCGGTAGCGGTCCAGCGTGCGCGGGCTCAGTCCCAGAAAGGCCGCCGCCTCGCGGCCGCTCATGTAGAGTGTGTCGGTCCCGGTCATTCCGTCGGCTCCTTCGAGAGTGTTCGCGGCAAGCGGCGCGCGGCCCGATACGGCGTCGTCGATCGCCCGGCGTTCCGCCGCGCTCGCATGGCCCGCCATCCAGACGCGCGCCCGGTCCACGGTGGAGAGGCGCAACGAACGGCCCGCGCGCAGACGGGACACGAACGCCGTGTCCCCCGCCGCCTCCAGGCCGAATACCGAGACCTTCACGCCCGTCACCGCCAGGAACGCTTCCACCTCGCGCCGGAAGCGCGGTCCCGCCGGCTCGGCCCCCATGAACGCCAGCACCCGGTCGGCGGTGGAGAGAAACGGCGAGCGGCCCCGCGCGAGACCGGCCACGAAGCCCGGATCGCCCAGAGCCGCCGCGCCGAAGCGGCGGGGACTGAGCCCGCGGCGGGCGATGAAGTCCGCGATGGCGCCGCGCAGGGCTGTCGTGCTGTCCGTCATAGGCCGGAACTTAGAAAGAACATCCGGCCTTGACAATCGTCTTATAACGCGAATATCCTACACAACATGACAGACATGCGAGGAACCGCGATGCAGTGCGACCCGATACGACAAAGAATCCGCGACCGGCTCCGACGGAACGACCTCACCATGCGCGAGGCCGCTCGCGCCCTCGGTCGCAACCCCGCCTACATGCATCAGTTCCTCGAACGCGGCTCGCCCAAGGTCCTGAGCTACCGCGACAGCGAGAAACTCGCCGAACTGCTCGGTTGCGAGGCCGACGAACTACGCCATCCGCTCCCACCCAGGCGGAAGCCGTACCCGCGCAAGCCCCGCACCGCAGCGCCCCGGGTCCCCGGCGCGCCGCTCGCGGCCGTCCCCGAGATGGCCGTCCAGGCCGCCGCCGGCGGCGGGGCACTCAACGACGAAAACGCCCCAGAGACCGCACGCTGGTATCTCCCCGAAGCCATGCTCCGGCACGAGGGCGGCGCAGAACCCGAAAACCTCCGCATCCTCCGAGCACGCGGCGACTCCATGGAACCCGCCGTCCAAGACGGCGACCGACTCCTCGTCGACATAGCCCGAAAAACCCCCGCAACCGGCGAGATGGCCGTCCTCTGGGACGGAAACGGACTCGTGGTCAAGCGCGTCGAGGCCCTGCCCCAAACCGACCCGCCCAGGCTCCGCCTCATCTCCGCAAACCCCGCATACGAACCCTACGACTGCCTCGCCGGCGAAGCTCACATCGCAGGAACCGTCCTCTGGGCACTCAGCAGGGTGTAAATCTGTCGCATGAATGCGACGAGGCTGTCCGGTCCCGGGCTCTCTGCTTGGGTTCATCGCCTGCCCCGGCTTCGTAATATCGGGCGCGTCATGATCAGATCGTTTTCCGACAAACGGACGGAGAATGTCTTCAACGGCATAAGCGAGAAATCGTTTCCGGCATCGATCCTGCGCCGGGCGCAAAGCAAGCCGGGCAGGATCAATCACGCGACCCGCGTCGAGGATCTTCGCGCGCCGCCGGGCAACCGCCTCGAAGCGTTGGCCGGCGCCCGCGCCGGACAGCACAGCATTCGCGTTTCGCGCGGTTGGCGTATATGCTTCGTCCGGCGGGACGGTGACGCTTGGGACGTGGAGTTGAACAACCACTACGGATGACCGGTGGCCGAATGACGAGGATGAAGAGATGTCGCGCATACCCACCCATCGCGTCGCCGAACATCCCGGCGCCTTGCTGCGCGAACAGATCGAGGAGATGGGATTGACCGTCGCCCGCGTCACCGAGGACACCGGCTTGGCGGCGGCCCGCCTGCGCGAGATCGTTCGCGAACGGCGCGGGGTGAGCGCGGGAACCGCCATCGCGCTCGGCGCGTATTTCGGGCAGAGCCCGGAGTTCTGGATGAATGCCCAGAAGACGCATGAACTCTCGAAGGAGTTGATCGAGAACGGCCGGAGCATCCGTGCGCGGGTGCGTGCCCACACCGGGGAGCAGGCAGCGCTATAGCCGGATCCGCCTTGATCGCCTGCGGAGGCTCCGGCGCTGGTGAGAGGGGCGTGATCGCGTCTCGCGCCGTGGACAAGGGAGAAGCCTCCGGTCCGCGCCTCGATGCCGTGTTGACAGGTCTCGGAGGGAAGCGCAGGTTCGGCGCAGGTCATGGGGACGAGGCGAAGATGACGCCGGCCGTTCCGTCCCCGCGGGTCCCCGGCGACACGACGGCGTCGATCCTTCAAGCGTTGGCATGAAGACATGAGCATGACTGCGCGGGATCGACTTCACAGGTTGGTGGACGGGCTGCCGGAGAACGAGCTGGTGACCGCGGAGCGCGTATTGACCGGGTTGTCCGTGCTGTCGCTTTCCAACCCCGCCATGGCGGCGCTGGCCAAGGCTCCCGGGGACGACGAGCCGGTGACGGACCGGGAAGCGGAACGCATCGAGGAAGGCGAACGGGACCTGCGGGGAGGTGCCTCCATGGGTTCCACCGTCGACGAGGCCGAGATGCTTGCCTTCTTCGCCTCCTGCGACGACCCGGAGAAGCTGCGCACGATCGAGAAGAACGCGCGAAAACGAGGTGCCGATGCGCTGGTCGACGCTGCCTTCCGCAGGCGCGTGTCTGTCCTTCCGTCGGAACGGCCGGGAACCGTGGAGCACGACTTCTGGCGTTCGGTTCATACTCTCGAGGAAGTGCTCACCGAGGAGAGAGGCAGGAAAACGCTCCTCTCGCGAACACGCCGGAAAGTCGACCTTGTGGGGGTCCGTCAAACCTTGGCAGATTGGGCGCTGAAGCCGGAGAAGACCACCGGCTTCGACATGCTTCTGGAGAGGAACATGCCCGAACTGCTTGGCGAAGCGGTCATCTTGCGCCACCCCGATGAATTCGAAACCGATGTCGTGGGTGCCGCCCGCACCCGACTCGAGGCCTCGGGTGTCGATATCGCAAAGGTGACGGCGTACGGCCGCACCATGGAGGAGACCCGGCTGATCCCGCGCGATGCCGTCGGACGCAAGCCGAGTTCCCGGAACCTCGCGGGTATCATCCGCTCGCACTTCGGGCCGTCGAACGGCGTGGAGCTGGAGTTGCCGCCGCGTGAGCCCGCGCGCGAGCCGCTGTCCTTCGATTAAAACCGCAGCCATGGTCGTGCTGCTGGACACCAACGTGGTGTCGGAATTGGTTCGCAAGTCACCCGATCCCGCCGTCGAGGCATGGGCCGCCGGCCACCCCCTGGAGGACCTGTTCTTCTCGGCAGTCGGCGAAGCGGAGTTGCGCTACGGCGCAGCCATCTTGCCGACGGGCCGGCGCCGGGAAACGCTGGTCTCGGACATCGAAAGGATGCTGCACGACGCTTTCGAGGATCGTGTTCTGCCGTTCGACAGCGATGCTGCGCGCGCATATGCAGACATCGCCGCCATGCGCCGTTCCGCCGGACACCCCGTTGCACCGGCGGACTGCCAGATCGCGGCGATCGCCCGCTCTCGCGCCATGGCGGTAGCAACACGCAACGTCCGGGACTTTGAGGGCATCGACGTCGAGGTCGTTGACCCCTGGGCCGCGGCATGAACGGCGCGACCGATGCTTTCGTGCGCCTCAAAATCGGTGGGCCGGTGGGAGCGCGGGGAGAAGCGGTCATGAGGCGCGTGTCTGTCCTCCCGTCGGACCAGCCTCGGCGCCCGCGAACACCACACCTCGGCCCGAACGATAATTCCACCCCCTTCGTCGCGCCCTTGCGGCGGAGGCGCGAAGGAAGCGGGCGGAGCGGCGTGCGCCTTCGGGGCGCCTGCCGTCCGGGTCAGAAGCGGAGGCGGAAGCGGGCGGCGGCAGCGTGGATGGGTTCACCGTCGGCCACCAGCGCCATGTAGCCTCCGCGCAGCGTCCAGTCGCCGGCGCGTGCGAGGCTCACGGCGGCGCCGGCGGCGTGCATCGTGCGCGGCAGGCTCTCGGCCACGGCGGGCGTCGTGAAGTGCAGCACGCCCGCCCTGTCCGCCTGCCGCACCCGCAGGCCTTCCGGCCCGTCGGTCGCGATGCGCGCCGTGGCGAGGTTCAGTTCCGGGCGCCAGCGCAGCGTGCCCGCCTCGAGCCAGTCCGCGGGCGCGAGCGAGACGCGCGCCTTCCAGCCGTCGTAGCGTTGCGACAGCGCCGGGATCTCGGAGCGCAGCGCCGCCGACGTAGCCGTGTACGCCGCCCGGTCGAGGGAGCCGGCGAACAGCGAGAACGACGGATCGAGCCGCAGCCCGGCCAGCTCCAGCCGCGCGCCCATCTCCGCGCGCGTCCGCTCGTGACGCAGGCCGAAGGCGCCGCTCAGCCGCCCCAGGCCGTCGAGGTTGGCGAAGGTCGTCTGCGCCAGATAGTCGCCCTGCGCGACGTCGACATTCGCGAACAGGGCGTCGGATTCCCAGCCGCCCCGCAGCGCGTAGCGATGGCCGGCGAGGGCGTTGCCGTCGATCTCGCCGGCCATGCGCGGCGTCCCCGACAGCCCCAGATGGAAGCCGTCGCCGAGCCGGGCGGTGGCGCCCATCCGCAGGCCGTGCAGCGCGCCGGCGGCGCTCGCCGGCACCGGCGTTTCGCCGGTCATCGCCTGGCCCCACCAGACGATCCCCGTGCCGGCCTCGCTCGTGCGCTCGGTCGAAGGCGCCCACGCGGCGAAGCCGTCCGCGGCCGGCGCCGAGTCGCCGAACATGACGTCGAACAGGTCGAAGAACTCGATCAGCGCCAGCGCGGAGAACACTCCGCCGCCGATGGCGAGGGCCGTCTTCTTGTCGTCGTCCTTCGCTGCCGCTGCCGCCACGGGTTCCTCCGGCTCCGTGGTCTGTTCCTTCCGGTCCTCCTCCCGCGCCGGATCGGCGGTGGACAGATTCTCGCCCTCGGCGAGTGTGATCGTCGCGCCGCCGGCCTCCGAGGTTTCGACGGTTCCGACGGTGTTCCCGGATGCCGTCCGCAGCGTCACGGTGCCGGTGGCCGTGAGCCGGGTTCCCTCGCTAACCAAAGCGACACCCCCCTCCAGAGCCTGCTTGGCGGCAGCCTTCTGCGCCGCGCTGAGCGTCGGATCGTAGGAGGCGAATATGGCCGGGTCGGCGCCCTCCAGGGCGATCCCCCCTCCGGCCGTGACCCGCCCGTGGTCCGTGGAGCGGGCCGCGATGTCGCCGATCAACGCCGTCAGCCGGGCGGCGTCCTTCACCGTGACCCTGCCTTCCGCGCCCAGATTGAGATGGCCGCGGACTTCGAGGTTGCCCTGCTCCACCACGAGGGTGGAGCCGGTAAAGGTCGCGTCGTGCACGCGCGCCGTCCCCGCCCCGCGCTTGATCATGTCCTCCAGGCCGGTGATCGCGCCTTCGACGCTGGCGATTCCGTCGCGCACGTCGAACAACAGCGTGTCCTCGCCGGCGCCGAAGGAAACGTCGCCGCCGATGTAGCCGGCCGTCTCCAGGGTATCGGCGCCGGTGCCGAAGGAGACGTCGCCTTCGAGGAAGGCGCCGTCTCGGAGCGTGAGCCGCGTCGTGCCGCCTTCGAGCCGCGCCGCCACCGGTGCGCGGACCGTCCCGCCGCCGACGGTCACGCGGGCCGTGCCCTCCGCGCCGGTCGAGGCCCAGATGCCGATGCCGCTCTCGTCCGCGTCGGCCGTCGCCGGGTCGTCCGCAGCGGAGGCCACGACCGTCCCGCCCGTCATTTCCACGGTGGCCGTTCCGTCACCCCAGGTCAGGGCCCGGAGCCCGGGCACGCCCGCGCCGGAAACCGTCACGTCGCCGCTGTTGATCACGGTGGCGGCACCGGCATCGACGATCGGGTCGTCCGTGAAGTTGAAGAACCCCGCGTACACGCCCGACGAAAGGTACAAGTCTACTCCGCGGCCGGAGGTCGTGATCGTGCCCTTGTTCTCCGCCCGCACGGTGCCGAAGGATTTTCCCGCATCGTCGATGACGTTGATCGCGGCGACCAAGCCGTCGGCTCCGTTCCCTGTCGTCTCGATCCTGGCGCCCGCCTCGTTGCGTGCGGTGACGATATTGGAATTGTCCCGGGAGCCGCCGCCCCATGCCGTCGCCATGACGCCGATCGCCGATCTGCCCTCGGTGGTCACCCTGCCCTTGTTCACGGCCCGGGCCTGCGCCGACGTGCGGGCGCCGTCGTTGTCCGTCTGGGCGAGGAGGCCGAGTGCCCACGGGCCTTTCGTGGTCACCTGTCCGGTGCCGTCGTTCTCGACGCTGGCGTCGGCCGTCTCCGACCAAGCGACGAGGCCGTGCGCGCCTCTGTCCCCGGGGAGCTCGCCCTCGGCGGCGTCGGTCGTATGCGTTCGCACGTTGCCCTTGTTCACGGCCCTCGCGGAGCCGGTGCTCGATGCCGCGTAAACGGCATGGGCGTTGGGGCCGTGCGTTTCCGCCACGCCGCCCACGTCGTTCAAGGCGTGTGCGGCGGCCCCGTATCGCGACCAGGCGTAGAGTCCCAGGGACCGAATTTGGCTTGTTATCGTTACAGGCGCGGTCTCGGAGTCTCCGGGGCATGCCCCGGTCACTTGTCGGCTCCTCGCGGCCGTGACCCTGTCGCCGCGGGTGACGACGGTGCCGCGGTTCTCGACCCGCGCTTCCCCGCCGTCGCAGCCGTAGGAAGAGGCCGAGAGGCCGGGCGACCCGTCGCCCGTGGTGTCGATCCTGCCGCCGGCATGGTTGACGGCGAACGCGCGCCCCGCCCCTTCCGACCAAGCGACGACGCCGAGGGAGGGCCAGAGCTGGCCGAGATATGACGTGTTGTCCTGGTTCGTCACTTCGTAGGTTTTGCCGGAGACGGTGATCGCTCCCCGGTTCTCCGCGATGGCTTCCCCCGTGCCACTCGTGTATGCGGCGAGGCCGACACCCCCGACGCCGGTCATCCGGATCGTGGCGCCGCCCTGGTTTACCGCCCGCGCCTCGCCTCCCTGAGAGTTGGCGCCCGCGAAGACGCCGAACGACCGCCACGGTCTTCCGCTGCGGCTCTCCTCGTGCACGCCACCACCGTTGACGATGGTTCCGTAATTGGTGGCCGTCGCCGTGCCGCTGCCGTAACCGTCCACATAGAGGCCGTAAGACGCGACGCCCCGGGTTTCGATCCGGCCGCGGTTCTCGGCGTTGGCGTCTCCCTCCTGGGAGCCGGCATACACGCCCAGAGACGTTGCGTCTCTCGCTCCGGAGGTAACCGCGCCGCCGTAGGTGGTGATCGTCCCCCGATTGATCGCCGTCGCCGTCCCGCGGCCGCTGACCCAAACCTCCACGCCATTCGCGGCGTCGCCCCGGGTCGTCACCGTCGCACGGGACTCGCCCCAGATGTCCTTCCCGCCATCGGGGTCGTAGAAGCCCAGGCCATCCTGCTGGGCTTCCGTGGTCTCGATGGCGGCGGACGGAATCACGACGTAGCGGAACCCGCCGGCGTTCTCTTCGTTGACGCGGGCGCCGCCCGTGAGCCACATGACGAGGACCCCGGGCAGACTGTTCGTACCCGTCGTGCGCAGTGTGACGAAATCGTCATCGTCCTCGGACGACTCGGCGCAGTCGATTCTGCCATCCGGGTCCCGGGCGGTCGTCCCCGGCGTGAAGACGCCGCTTTCCCGATCGTAGGAGCCTTGTTCGAGGGAGTCGGGATCGCAGTCGGCGGCGGCGGGAAGCGCCGCAGGAACCGCCAGCAGGAAGGCGAGCGCCGCCCCGGCGATGGGGGCAGCGAATTTCCGTTTTATTTCAATCCGTTGCGGGGGGGGGGGCGTTCCTGGAGGCTTCGGTCATGGTTCCGTCGATCCCTGTTCGGTGCGTCTCCCTGGCCGGCCGTCTTCGCGCGGGTCGGCTGTTCGCCGCGCACCCTAACAGCCGCCGCCGACGGAACGCAACGGCCGTTTCCGTGCGCGGGCCGCGGCGCGCACGAGGAATCAGCGGCGGCCGAACAGGCGCTCGATGTCGGCGAGCTTCAGCGCGACGTAGGTGGGGCGGCCGTGGTTGCACTGGCCAGGGCCATCGTGGACGTCGCCGTGACCGCGGCCATGGCGAAGTCTACCATTGATGGTCGTGACGCGGAACGTTCGGGATTTCGGGAAACTGCTTGATCCGTTCGAGGACAGGCAGATCAAAGCTGACGACATCCGCACGGAACGAGAGGCTGCGACCCATGCGCGAGGCGGCACGGAGCTGTTGCATTCCGTCGATACTAACATTAGGTTTCTGACAAATCACGACTGGATATTGTCATGCCGAGCCTGCCGAAGCGCATCCTGGAGCACGCCGCCGCGCTGCCCGAGGCCGCGCCGCTGTGCCCGGGCACCTTGCTTCACTTGGGAAGCCGGGCGGCGGTCGATCAGGCGCTGTCCAGGCTGGCCCGCGCCGGACGCCTCCTGCGCGTCTGCCGGGGCGTCTACATGCGGCCCATCGAGACCCGCTTCGGCTCCTGCGCCCCGAGCGTCGAGAAAGCGATCGTCACGCTCTCGGCATTGTGGGGTGAGACCATCGTTCCCTGCGGCGCTTCCGCCGCCAACGTCCTCGGTCTCACCACGCAAAATCCGGTTCTGTCCGTCTATCTCACGTCGGGTCCCAACCGCCGACTGCGTTTCGGCGGGCAGGAGGCACGCCTGCGCCATGCGCCGCGCTGGCAACTCGTGGCGCCGTATCGCCGGGCCGGCGATGCCGTTCGCGCCTTGGCGTGGTTCGGCCCGCGGGAGGTCGAAGATGCTCTCGCGGCGGTTGCCTCCCGGCTCTCCGCCGAAGACATGGCCGAACTGGCGGCGGCGCGCGCGATCATGCCGTCCTGGATGGCGGAGCCGGTAAGCGCGCTGGTGGCCGATGGTTGAGACGCCGTTCCGATCGCTTTCCCTCGACGACAGACGCTACGCGTTGAATTTCGCGGCGGACCGCAGCGGCCGTCGCGCCTACCTGCTTGAAAAGGACGTCTGGGTCGTCGAGACCCTGCGGGTTCTCGTCGAAGCGCCGTTCGGACGCCACCTCACCTTCAAGGGCGGCACCTCGCTGGCGAAGGCGTGGCACGCCGTCCGGCGGTTTTCCGAGGACATCGACATCACCTGCGACATCCGCGCCTTCGCACCCGATCTCGCTGGCGGCGCCGGCGACGAGGCGCTGCCGCCCACCCGCAGCCAGGAGCAACGGTGGACGAAAGCGATCCGCAACCGGCTCGCCGCATGGGTCCGGGAGCAGGCCCTGCCCACGGTGGAGGCGTGCCTCGCCCGCGACGGCCATACAGCAAGAGTGCGCGCCGAAGGCGAGCGGCTCTACATCGGATACGACCCATCCTTCGACGATTACGGTTTTGTCCGACCGGAGGTGCTGGTGGATTTCGGCGCCCGCTCGACCGGCGAGCCCCGCGAGACGCAGACGATCGGATGCGACGCGGCCGGCTTTCTGCCGGACCTGTCGTTCCCGGAGGCGCGCCCGGCGGTCATGCTTGCCGAGCGCACCTTCTGGGAGCCGAGCGCACCTTCTGGGAAAAGGCTACCTCCATGCACGTCTTCTGCCTCCGGCAACGGGGACGGGGCGAGCGGCTGTCCAGGCACTGGCACGATATCGTCCGACTCGACGACGCCGGCATCGTGGAGAAGGCCCTCGCCGACCGCGCTCTCGGCTTGGCGGTCGCGCGTCACAAGGCCATGTTTTTCAGGGAGAAAGACGCCGATGGCGCCTGGGTCGATTACGAGGCAGCGGTATCGGACAAACTCCGACTGGTTCCCGCCGGACCGGCGCTTGACTCGCTCGCCGACGATTACGCCGGAATGCTGACCAACGGCCTGTTGCTCGACGACGGGGAGCCTTTCGAGGCGCTCATCGAACGATGCGTCGACATCGAGGCGAGAGCCAACAGCCCGCGCACCGGCGGCGCAAGCTCTGGGGGAGCACAGGCGGGACTGTACCCTGGATCGGTTTGATAACCGGGAGGAGGGTGGTGAGAATACGGCCCGGGAGACATCGGGAACATGATGACACGGCACAGGGTGCCGGTGCGCCCGTTCCGCACGGACGAGCGATGAAACGAAACGATGCACATCCCGGTTTCCCGCGTCGCCTGCTCCATCGGCGGAAGCTGCGCGGCGCGGTTCCGTTGCTGGCCTGCCTCGCGCTCCTTGCGGCCTGCGGCGGAGGCGGCGGTTCCGCCATGCCGAACCCGGGCGGACCCTCCGTGCCGAACCCGGGCGAACCCTCCGTGCCGAACCCGGGCGAACCCTCCGCGCCGAACCCGGGCGAACCCTCCGTGCCGAACCCGAGCGAACCCCCCGCGCCGAGCCCGGGCGGATCCTCCACGCCGAGCCCGATCGGACTCGAATTTCGGCCAATGAATCTGGGCGCCCCCGCCGCGTCGGATGGCAAGGACTACCGGACCGCGGAATACGGAGAACATTGGGGATTGGAGAGCATCTCCGCACATGTGGCCTACCAGCGCGGCTATTTCGGCCAGGGCGCGATCATCGCGGTCGCGGATGACGGCATGGACCTCACCCATCCCGATCTGGCGGGCAGAATCACCGCGCCGAAGCGCGTGATCTTTGATGACGAGCTCGTGACCGAGACCAGCCAAGTCACGGTGCACGGCACCTATGTCGCCATGATCGCGGCGGGAGCGAGAGCCAATACCGAAGGTGCCTTCCGGGTAACGGTCGACCGAGGCGATCCGATTCCCACCAAAAACGTTCATGGAGTCGCGCCCTCGGCCTCGATAATGCCGATCGGGCTGTCCGGCGGCGGGGAGCCGGTGGCGGCGCTCCGGCACGCGGTTGCCAATGGCGCCGACGTCATCAACTTCAGCATCGGAATATCGCCCTCCCATTGGGGAAGCTATGACGGAAGGCCCGGGGTATGGCTGACCCGGCCCTTGCCCTCTTTCAATCCTCTTCTCCGCCAGGACGACTATTTGAGAAGCCAGTTCGCTCAAGTGGCGAGAGATCTCGCGGACGAGGACATCGTGGCGGTGTGGGCGGCCAGCAACGATGGATGGAACGCCGTCAACAACGAAGTCCATATGTGCGGGAAAAATTTCCGGGACGAGGATGGCTGCCTGCTGGGGAACATATCGGTCCCCGCCACGGAATTCATGGAGAAGTTCACGCGCGAGGGCGACGACGCTCCCTTCAAGGAGCTGTGGGGCACGGACTGCGGCAGCGACGACTGTGTCGACTACAACTCCGGAGGGGGATGGAACGAAGCTCCGTTGTTCGAGCCCGGACTGCTCGGGAAATGGCTGGTCGTCGCGGCGATGGATGAGGACGGCGAGATCGCTCCGTTCTCCAACGGATGCGGCGCCGCAAGAAACTGGTGCCTGATGGCGCCGGGGAACGATCTCGAAATTCTCCCCGGCCCGGGGATCGGCGGCACCTCGTTTGCCGCCCCCATGGTGAGCGGAGCGTTGGCGGTCCTCAAGAGCCGGCTGCCCGGCATGCCGATGGAGGTCGTCCAAGCCCTGCTGCTCGACTCCGCAGACCCGCTCGGGACACGGGTGGACGACCCCCGCGAGCCGGACCCGATCTATGGCTGGGGGAAGTTGAATCTCGGAAACGCGATTACCAGGCAGGGGACGGTCCACCTGCCGTATTCGGTCGTCGATCGACGCGCGGGGGTTGCGCTGCGGAACGCCCGCGTAACCCTGTCCCCCGCCCTCGCTCACGCGGGCGAGAAAATGCGGGCCGTCGAGGTCGCCGCAGGCGGCGTGGGCAGCGCGTATTACAACATGAAGTTGTCCGGCATCGTCGGCGTCGAGGCTCCCCCGCCCTCCCGCGCGTTGGGTCACGCCGCCAGGGACATGCTCGCGCCGGCAAGCGGCTATCGCGTCGAGAATTCCGTCCTGTTCGCCGAACTCGACCAGGGTTCCAAAGCCTTTCACGCCGTGGGGATGAATTTTCCCACCGGCGCGCTCGGCCGCTGGCGGTTGAGTCACGACCTGTGCGGCGGTTGCGGGAAGTCGGTATGGCGGGAATGGGGCGCGTTCCAGACCGCCAACCCCGTGTCTTCTCCTTTCTTCGACAGCGCCGGAGGGGCCGTCGTACTGCACATGCAGGGCGATGGCGCGCGGCCGTTCGTCGCGTTCAGCGGGCGCGAGGCGCGGCGGACGCCGTGGCGTCAGTTCGGCCTGCAATGGCGGCGCGCGCACGGCAGGTTCGACCTTACGGCGGAGCTCTCGCGCATCGACGAAAGCCGCAGTGTCTGGGGTTCGACGTTCGGCGCGCTCGGAAACACACGAACCGAGACCCGGCGAAAGAAGCTGCTTCTGTCGAGTCCTCTGGGTGAGGATTGGCGCGGGTTCGCCGGATATGAACACAGTTCCGGAGAAGTCTCCGTGACCGGCGGCATGCTGTCAGGCATATCCGGGCTGCGAGCGGAGGGATGGTCGATGGGTGTCCAGGGGCGCAATACGCTCCGGGACGACGATACCTTGCGGTTTTCCATCGGCCAGAAAACGCGGAGCAGAGGCGGACAGATCCGGATCGACCATCTCCTGGCGACCGGAAGCAGTTTTGTCGACGCGTTCTACCGCGGACACGCGCAGTCACTCGAGCAGCGGCAGGCCGTGATCGATCTGCGCGCCCGCCCGGCGATGCACTATTCCTTGGGCTACGCCCTGCCCGTTCAAAGGGGTGTGCAGCTTGCCTTCGGCCTGGAATACGAAGATGAAATCCGGAGCCATGGAATCTCCGCTCAATTGCAGGTAAACTTCTGAAGCATCTTCCGATCCGAAAGTCCGCCGTCGGAGCGGAGAGATTCCCCGGTGCTCCCGACCGGGACGTCACGGCGCCGCCGGTCGGGGTTGCGTGGGCGGCAAACGTCCGGAGGGAATGTCGCGCCCGGCCCCGGCGACAGGCGCGCCGCACCCGTCGCCACCCCGGTGTCGCCGTCGTCCACCGCCGCCGGCAGGACCCCCGATACCCCGCCGTAGCCGCCACCCAACGCCGTGTGCGTCAGCGTCGCCGCGTCGGCGAGACCGTCCCCTTCCGGCGCGCTGAGCCACTTCACCGTGGAGGTCATCGTTCCGCCTCCCGCCGTTGTCGTCGGACCCGACGCCGGCGACCGGTTCCTCGTCGACGTCGCCCCGCAAGACCCCCGCCACCGGCGTTGGCCTACCGCCTCTACGACATCTGCGCGCGCACGGGCCGCGCCGCCGAGGCGCAGGTCCGGAACTCGCTGGCCCAGGAATGGCCGTCGATTGAGGACGCAGCGATCCGGGCCGAACGGGACTGCGCGAGGGGGCTTTGCCGTTCGGAGGGCGCGATGGCGCATGACCGCGCCGGGGCCACGGCATTGACCGGCGACGGCGGCGGCGCCATGTTCAAGCAAGCAATTCAGAACCCGCGGCGGTGGAAGGGAGACTCATGAACCGGGAAGGGCTCGTGCGGGCCGCGGCGGCGCGCGGCAAGTACGCCCCGCTCTATCGCCATCTCTCCGCGCGTTCCGAGACGGAATGGCGCGCTTCCTTCGATGAGGTCGAGGCGATCCTGGGCTTCCGCCTGCCGGATTCGGCGCGCCTGTACCGACCCTGGTGGTCCAACCAGCGAAAGGGCGGCGGACACAGCCATGCGCTCGCCTGGCAGGCCGCGGGCTGGCGGACGAGCGCCATCGACATCAAGGCGGAGACATTGGTGTTCCGGCGCGCGGAGGACGCGCCCGCGCGGGCCGGAAAACCGCCCCGCGGGCGGCGGTTCGACATCGACGAGTTCTGGCCGCCGATCCGGGGCGGGTCCTGGCCGCCGGGTTTCACGGTCGGCCGCGAACAGATCTACGACGAGGCCGGGCGTCTGACCGGCGGGCCGCAGGACGATCCCGAAGGCGATCGTTGAGGCGACGGATGTTCTTCGACACCAACGTTCTGGTTCGGGCCCGTTTCGAAGCCGCGCCCGGCCACCGGCTCGCCCGTCTCCGCATGAGCGAGGCCGGCGAGAGGCGGGAAACGTTGCGTATCAGCCGGCAGGTCCTCCGGGAATATCTGGCCACCGTCACCCGTCCGCAAGCCTGGTCTCCGCCGGTTCCGATGGACGAGGCGCTGGGACACGCGGCGAGGCTCGAAGCCGGGTTCGACATACTGGAGGACGGCCCGGCGGTCACGGACGCGCTCGCGACGCTCTGTCGCGAAGTACCGGTCGCGGGCAAGCAGGTTCACGACGCCAACATCGTGGCGACCATGCTGGCCCATGGCGAACGGCGCCTTTTGACCTTCGGTGCGCGCGGTTTCCGCCGGTACGAGGGGCGAATCGAACCGGTGGACGCGGGGGCGGCGGAATGAGCGCCAAGGCTGACGGGACGCCGGCGGCCGCGGCCAAGCACCGATTGTTCGGTCCGGATCGTGCGTCCCCGGCCGCCGTGGCTTAGGGATTCCATACGGGCTTGTCTTTGTTCCCGGTGATCGCGTTGGCTGCGTATATGAAGGAGAGGAGAATCTGCTCGTCGGGCAGGTCGTTGTAGATTGGGAAGTCGATTGGGTTTCCACCCGGACGGCCCGGCGAATCGCAGCGGACCACGTTCAAATAGCGGCCGGTCCCGGCCCAATCCTTATCACCGGTTCTGTGCTGTATCCACGCGCGTTTGTAGCGGTCCTCGCCTTGGCTCCACTCCATATAGGGCTGTTCGTTGCCGTCCCTCTGAATCTTCATCTATTCCCCTTCCTTCGCGAGTGCGGGGCAGACTCCTGCGCTCGCGCGGCGGGCGCTGGCATCCCGATTGCGCCGGACGACGCCGCAATCGGCGCTCGGGTGTGTGGGCTCGAGCGATGATCGGCTCTCTACCCTCCTACACAGCCACCGGAAGCCTTTGTATCCCGGACCGATAGTCAAGATCGGCTCAAGCCCCATACGGGAGCCTTGCGCCGCCGGGAGTCGGGGCCGGGTCGGGTTGGGCGAGGGCCGGACTCGACCTTGCACTCCCGTTCGCGCGCCCGCCGCGGATGCTCTTCGAAGCGGGGATGGTCTCCGAAGGGATGCGGCATGCGCCTATGCGCAAAGGGCCGGGGTGACGTTCCGGTCGGGAGAAGCGCCCTGCGGCGTGAAGTCTCCGGCCCGTCCATGGTCTCCTCCCGTCCCGTCTCACACATGCCGCTTGCCGGGGAGCCGCGAGCGCCGCGTCCGCATGTCCGCGCCCCGCCGGCCTTCGCCTCCGCGCGCCACCGCCATCCGGTTCCCGCGGCTCCGCCCGCGCCGCGTGGTACTGAAAAAACGCTTGACCCCCCCCCCCCCCGCGTATGGTAGCCACGAGCCGGCTTTGGACGGGAGAGCCAACCACTGTGCGAGCGATGCCGCGAAACGCTTGCCTTCCCCTTCCGCGTATGGCGGCTGCTAGGCAGCCCGCACCGCTACGGGGGCTAACACGAGGGAGTTGAGACCCATGATCGAGAACCCGAACAGGCGCGATGTCTTGACGAAGGGGTCGGCCCTGATAGTGGCAAGCGGCGCGGTGTTGAGCGCTTCCCCCGGGAAGACACAAGAGGGGTCAACGGAGCCGGGATTTGTTCGTTTTGGCCAAGCCAGGGCGCTCTACGCCCCCCATTCCGACTCCCCTCCGTTCGGGTTGGGTCTGACCACTTTCCCGAAGATCAATCTGGTGAAGTTATTCGAAAATTCTCGTGATGTAAATGTTCATCCTGGTGTGCAGGAAATTGATGTGGAGAAATTTACGCCTACCATTATCGTCGGTATAATCTTGCAGGCTTCCAGTCAGGGGAGCGATGGTTATGTTGGGAATACCCTCGAACCGAGGGAAGGTCGATCGATAGAACCTTCCAGTGATTTTTTGAAGAAGTCCAAGGAGATATTGAACTTCTTTACCGTTCCTACTACTGATATTTCCCTTGCGGAAAATATGGAAAGGGGCACAGTTAGTTATATCACCGTTAGTTACATGGACGTGCGTAGTTACCCAATTTTCGTTGAAAGTGATCAAAGAATTCTTGTGTTATTGCCAATTATATTTGAGCGTCATTCTATACCTGAGCGTCAATGTTCGTTCAGAGAGGTGGGGTCAAGTTTTTTCCGCCGTTTGGGTTACTTTGGGGAAGGTTTTTTTGGGGATATTGGGCAGATTATACAGGCATGCCGGTAAGCACGGTATCGCCCGACGATATCGACATCGGGCGTTCGCTGCGGGGCATGTTGCGCCGCGAGGCGAAAGACTGACGGGGCCGGAGAGGGCGGGGGAAGAGGGATGAGCGACGGGCGCGGGCGGGAGGCGGGTTTCGTGCGGAAGGCCGGCGGGCGGTGGGCCGGGCGGGCGGCGGCGGCGCTGCTCGCCGCGGCGCCTCTCGCGGCGGCGGCGCAGGAAGAGGCGCGGGAGGAGAAGGCGGAACTCGTCTTCACCACCGATCTGGCCCAGGCGCACGGCCTCCCCGAGGCGCGTGCCCGTGCGCTGGAATATGTGCGCGTCGTCGGCGACCTCGAGCGCGACCAGGACGGCAACGGCAACACGGCGATGCACTACGCGGCGCCGGTCATGGCGGAGATTCTTGAGGCCATCGTCGTCCGCGGCGGGCGCTGCGACGCCCGGAACGTCCACGGCGCGACCCCGCTGCACTTCGCCGCAGCGCAGCAGGGTATCGTCGGCGCTGTTGGTGACTACTCCGGCGCGCGGGCCGTCCACATCCTGGTGGAGTGCGGGGCGCCGCCGGACGCGCAGGACGACCGCGTGAACGCGCAGGACGACCGCGGCATGACGCCGCTGCACGCCGTCTATGCGTCGGTCGAAGTCACGGGCGGGCTCTTCTCCCCCATCCACTTCCTCCCCGCCTCTCACATCGCCTCCGACCCCATGGACTCGATGTTGTCGGGTGGGCATCGGGAGGACGTCCTCCGGGCGCTCCTCGAGGCCGGCGCCGACCCGAACGTCGTGGACAAGAGGGGCGAGACCCCGCTGCTGATGCTCGTCTCGAGCAAGAATACCGCCAAACTCCCCGGCATCGGGGAGTCCCACGGGCGGTCCCACCTGCGCCTGCTGTTCGCTCACGGCGCGGACCCGGACCTCGGCGACGAAAAGGGCCGGACGCCCCTGATCCGGGCGATCCTTGCGCACGCCGACGGCGATAACGCGGCAGCCGTGGGCATCGTCAACGCGCTTCTCAAGGCCGGCGCGGACCCGGACAAGCGCGACAAGCGCGGCGACACTCCGCTGCTCCACGCGGCGAACATCCCGAACAACCCGGAGGTGATCGGTGCGCTGCTGGCGGGCGGGGCCGACCCCTGCATCGCCGACCGCGCCGGCCGGCTCCCCTGGGACCACACGGAGGAAGACTCGGCGGAGCGCGCCCTCCTCGAAGAGGCCGGAGGCGCCCGGAAGCCGGGAAGCTTCATCATGACCAATTTCGACGGCTCGACCTACGACGCCATGGAAGGCTTCAAGGGCTGCGAACCCGGCGCGGCGGAAGCCGAGGCGGCGGAAGGGGCGCTGGCTCTGGATGGCGCGGCGCGGAAGCGCATCCAGGCCTGCCTTGCGGAGGCGGGCTTCGACGCGGGCGCGGCGGACGGCCTCTTCGGCCCGCGCACGCGGGCGGCGATCCGCGCCTGGCAGGAGAGCCGGGGCGGCGGGGCGGCGACGGGCTTCCTGACGAAGGCCGGTCTGGACGCGTTGCTGGCGGCCTGCGAACCCGGCCCGCGCCCGCGCTGCGCCGGCAAGGCGGGCGAGGAAGCATGCTGGAAAGCGGTCGAGGGCCGGCCTGGGTGTTACCTGTGGGATCCGCACCCGCAGCCCGAGCAGACGGTCGCGTGGTCCGGCGCCTGCGAGGGCGGCAAGGCGTCCGGCAAGGGCGAGGAAGCCTGGCGCTTCCGCGGCGAGGACGGCGCGTGGGAGACCGCCTCCGGCGAGGGGGAGCGGCGCGGCGACAAGCGGCACGGCCATTGGGTCTGGCGCTATTCCGACGGCGACGGGCGTGAAGGCCCTTACGTCGACGGCAAGCGGCATGGCCACTGGGTCGAGCGCTATGCCGACGAGGGCACGACCTGGGAAGGCCCTTACGTCGACGACGAGGCGCACGGCCTTTGGGTCGAGCGAGGTTCCCTCAGGCGCGGTTACAACTGTTGGTCCCGCGGCGAGCGGATGAGGGAGAGCTTCTGCGTCGAGCCGGCCGAGGGCGCGATGCGCGCCGTGCGTGCGGTGGAGGCGCGGAGCGGCCCGGGCGAGGAGTACGAACGGAGCACCCGTCTCGGCGCCGACGAGAAGGTCCGGGTGACGGGCGCGGCCGGAGCGTGGCGGCGGGTCGAGACGGCGGACGCGGACAGCGCCTTCCTGGGCTTCGTCCTCGCCTCGGCGCTGGAGGAAGGCCCGCAATGGGGGGCCGGCGCCGTGTTCCGTGAGTGCCCGGAATGCCCTGAGATGGTGGTGGTTCCTGCGGGAGAATTCATGATGGGTTCGCCGCCGTCGGAGGAGGGTCGAGTCGATAACGAAGGCCCGGTGCACCGGGTGACGATCGCGGAGCCGTTCGCGGTGGGCGTGTACGAGGTGACGTTCGAGGAGTGGGACGCCTGCGTAAGCGGCGGCGGTTGCGGCGGTTATCGTCCCGACGATGAGGGGTGGGGCCGCGGCGGCAGGCCGGTGATCCGTGTGAGTTGGGATGATGCACAGGCGTATGTGGCTTGGCTGAGCGGGAAGACGGGGGAGGCGTATCGGCTTTTGAGCGAAGCCGAGTGGGAATACGCGGCGCGAGCGGGAACGACGACGCGGTATCATTGGGGGGACGACGTCGGTCGGAACCGGGCGAATTGCTACGGCGACCAGTGCGGAGACAGCTGGGAATACACTGCCCCGGTGGGGAGTTTCGGTGCCAACGGCTTCGGGTTGCACGACATGCACGGGAACGTGTGGGAGTGGGTGGAGGACTGTCGGAACGACGGCTATGCGGGTGCTCCGTCGGACGGGAGCGCATGGGAGTCGGGAGATTGCAGCCTGCGAGGATTGCGCGGCGGCTCCTGGGACTTCGATCCGAGGTTCCTCCGCGCCGCCGACCGCGGCTGGTACGTCACCGAAGGCCGCAGCGGCGACAGCGGCTTCCGTGTTTCCCGGACGCTCGCGCGATAGCGCGAGCTTGTCCCGTGGATCGTAACCTCCTCGCCTCCGGGGTCCAGGGGCGAAGCCCCTGGTCGATTTTTCGCGCGTGAGATGGCGTCGTGACCGCTGCGGAGGATGCGCCGCCGCCGGCGGCTCCGGCCGGCGGCGCGCGCGGCGTCGGACCGGCGCTCGAATCCCACTACCGCTTCCTCCTCTGGCTCGTCCCGGCGGTGGAGCGCTTCCCCCGCAGCCGCAAATTCCTTCTCGGCGACCGCATCCAGACAACGGCGCTGGACGTGCTGGACGCCCTGATCGAGGCGACCTATACCCGCCGCCGGAGCGGCCATCTCGCCCGCGCCAATCTGGGCCTGGAGAGGCTGCGCTTCCTCTTCCGCCTGGCGCACGACCTGCGCTGCCTGGACGGAAGGCGCTACGAGCACGCGGCGCGCGGCCTGGACGAGACCGGCCGCCGCGTCGGCGCCTGGAGCAAGGCGCACCGTGACCGCGAAGGCGCGTGACCTCTTCGAGAGCATCGCGTCGTTCCCGGCGCTTCATGCGGCCGCCCTGCGCGCGGCCCGGGGCAAGCGGGCCAAGCCGGGGCCGGCGGCCTTCCTCGCCGGGCTGGAAACGGAAGTGCTGCGCCTGGAGCGGGAACTGAAGAACGGGCGCTACCGGCCGGGCCGCTACAGGACCATCGAGATCCGCGACCCGAAACACCGCGTCGTCTCCGCCGCGCCGTTCCGCGACCGGGTGGCGCAGCACGCCTTCTGCGCCGTGGTCGAGCCGCTCTTCGAACGCGGCTTCATATACGACAGCTACGCCAACCGCGCGGGCAAGGGGACGCACCGGGCCGTCGCCCGCTACGAGAGGTTTCGCGACCGCTTCCGCCACGTGCTGCGCTGCGACATCTGGCGCTACTTCCCGGCCGTCGATCATGCGATCCTGAAGCGCGACCTGCGCCGCCGCCTCGCTTGCCCGCGTACCCTGGCGCTGGCGGACGAGATCGTGGACGGCGCCAACCCGCAGGAGCCGGTCCCTCTCCACTTTCCGGGCGACGACCTGTTCACGCCGTTCCGGCGCCGGCGCGGCCTGCCGATCGGCAACCTGACGAGCCAGTTCTTCGCCAACGTCCATCTCGACGGGCTGGACCACTTCTGCAAGGAGGTCCTGCGGGCGAAGGGCTATCTGCGCTACGTGGACGATTTCGCGCTGTTCCACGACGACCCGGCGCGGCTCGCGGACTGGCGCGCCCGCATCGCGCGGTTTCTGGAAGGCCGGCGCCTGCGGCTCCATCCGGAGAAGACGCGGATTCTGGAAAGCCGCGCGCCGGCGGCGTTCCTCGGCTTCGTACTGCTGCCGGATGGGCGGCGGCGCCTGCCGGAGGAGAACGTGCGCCGCTTCCGCAACCGGCTGCGGGGCCTGCGCGACCGCCGGCGCGCGGGCCGGGTGACGCGCGAAGAGGTCGAACGCCGCGTGGGCGCCTGGATCGCCCACGCGGAACACGCGGATACGCGGCGCCTGCGCCGCGCGATCTTCCGGGACGGGTGGTTCGATCCGTCGTTCCGCCCGTCCCGGGGGCTTGGCCGCCCCCCTGCCGGCGAGTTTTGCGCGGCGGCTCCTGGAACAACAATCCGAGGAACCTCCGCGCCGCCAACCGCGACAGGAACGACACCGGAAACCGCAACAACAACAACGGCTTCCGTGTTTCCCGCACGCTCCGCCGCCGGAGCCGGCGCCCTCACGGGGGCGCCGGGCGCGCCCGCGAGCGTCCAGGGGCGGCCATGACGAGCGAAGGCCCGGCGCCCCTTCTGCCCCGCTCCGGCGGGGGAGGGGCGCCGGGAACTTCGAGGCATGGCGGGCGCGGAAGAAACGGAAGGGGTGGACGATGATTCGAGGCACGGCGCGGGCGGCGACCCCGGCAATCCTGCCGGCCGGTGCCGGAATGAAAACCACCATAATCGGAAGTACGATCCTCGGCATCCTGACGCTGATCCTGCTTGCCACATCAGCCGACGCCACTCGGGCGAGAGCAACCCCGACAGTCTCCTTGATCGATTGAAATTGTGAAAACACAATAAACTACGACTGAAAAAGAACAATAAGACCATAAAGGAGAGCACAAACCAGAAAAGCGACAAGCATGGAACCAAAAATAACCAGAAGACCAACAAGCATAGCACGGCCGATCGTCACCGCAAAATGAGCGAGAAAGCCCAGTTCCTCATAAAATTCACGCCACATAAGCCCAACCGTACACCGCTCCCGGACGCTCTACGGGCGACGCAGACCGCATCAAGAGCGACGGGTAGAGCGAGCGACGAAGGCCGGGGAACCAACCCGGCCGCATGGAGAGCGAACCAACCTTATCGCTACCATGCCGCGCGAAACGGGGGTGCTGTCGTCGCGCGGGCGGCACGCGCTCATGGAACCGCGGGCGGCGGGCGCTCATGGAGAGGTGTCGTCCGCGTCTTTCGCGTAGGGGAACACGTAGGGGAATTCGTGGGCGGAGAGCAGCCCCACCGCCTCGAACGGGAGCCTGTCGTTCGTCATCGCCCAGTACGCCGCGTCCCGCCCGTTCTTGTCCAGCGCCACCGGGTCGGCGCCGGCCTCCAGCAGCGCCGCGATCACCGGAATGCTCTCGCCGTAGGCGGCCGCGCAATGAAGGGGCGTCATCCCGTTTTCATCGCGCGCTTCCAGCAGGCCGGCATCGGCGGCCGCAAGCGCCGTCACGATCGAAGGGAGCGCGCTGTTCGCCGCCGCCACGTGCAAGGGGGTCATCCCGGCCGTCACCGCGATCTTGGGGGACAGCATCCCGCACGTCGCCGCGAAGGGGTGCACCTCGCGCGTAGTCCGCGCGTCCGGGTCGGCGCCGGCCTCCAGCAGCCCCATCACCACCGAGAGGGCCTCGCTTTGCCAGAGGGTCTCGCTTTGCGTCGCCGCCACATGCAAAGGCGTGTGCCCGTACCTGTCCCGTGCCTCCAGGTCGGCGCCGGCCTCCAGCAGCGCCGCGATCACCGGAAGGTTCCAGCTGCGCGCCGCCGCCCGGTGCAGGGGCGTCTCTCCGTTCGCGTCCTGCGCCTCCGGGTCGGCGCCGGCCTTCAGCAGCACCGCGACCACCGGAAGGCTCTCGCTATACTCCGCCGCCACGTGCAGAGGCGTGTGCCCGCCTATGTCCCGCGCCTCCAGGTCGGCGCCGGCGTCCAGCAGCGCCGCGATCACCGGAGGGCTCCAGCTGAGCGTCGCCCAGTGCAGAGGCGTCCCTCCGAACTCGTCCCGCGCCTCCGGGTCGGCGCCGGCCTCCAGCAACGCCCTCACCACCGGAAGGCTCTCGCTGTTCGCCGCCGCGAGGTGCAGAGGCGTCCGGTCGTCGTCGTTCCGCGCTCCCACGTCGGCTCCGGCCGCCACGCAGCGCGAAACGTCCGCGGCCGTGGCGCCTTCGAAGAACGCCTCCGTGTTCCAATCGGCGCAAGGCGTCTGCGCCGCCGCGGGCGCCGGGGCGTCCGGACCGAAGCCGGCGAGCAGGACGAGGCTCGCGCCGCCGGCGAGCGCGAGGCGGAAGCGGTGGAAGACGAACATGCGATTCTCCTCTGTCGGGAGGGGCGAGGCGCGGTGCCTGCTCCCCCCGAGGAATCCGCGGCTCGGCCCGCCTGCGCTCATTCGTCCTGCGGGGCCATGGCGGCGGCCGACTTGGCCAAGCGGACGAGGCCCACGAACGCGGCCCGGTAGCCGAACGGGTCCGCGCCCCGCGCGTCCTGCGCCAGCGCGATCACGTCATCGTAGCCGAAGGCGCCGGTGTGGCGTCCGCCGCGCAGGAGTTGCCCGAAGGCGGCGACCGCGGCGGCGAAGCGCGCCTCCCGCGGGGCCGCCGGGACGCTCTCGAACGCATCGGCCGCGGTCACCGGCCGCGCGATCAGGGCGCTGGCCGCGGCGCCCGGCAGTTTGTAGCGGAGCTTCACGAAGGCGACCTCGTCGGCGAAACCGCCCTCCGGCGTGGCCTTCCCAGAGCCGTAACGGAGCGGCGGGACGAGCGCGGCTTCCGAGCCCGCCGGGGTCACCTCGTAGAGGGCGGTCACCGCGTGGCCGGCGCCGATCTCGCCGGCGTCCACCCTGTCGTTGCGGAAGTCCTCGCGCCGAAGCAGGCGGGACTCGTAGCCGATCAACCGGTACTCGCCCACCGCCGCCGGGTTGAACTCGATCTGGACCTTGACGTCGCCGGCGATGGGGAAGAGCGTCGAGGTGGCCTCTTCCACCAGCACCTTGCGCGCCTCCGCCAGGCTGTCGATATAGGCGGCGTTGCCGTTGCCGTTCTGGGCGAGGCGCTGCATCAGTGCGTCGTTGTAGTTGCCCATACCGAAGCCGAGCACGGAGAGATATACGCCGCTTTCGCGCTTGCGGGCGACGTAGCCTTCCAGTCCGTCCGGGTCGGCGATGCCGACGTTGAAATCCCCGTCGGTGGCGAGGATCACCCGGTTGATACCGTCCTGGGCGAAGTGCCGTTCGGCCAGCGCGTAGGCTTTGCGGATGCCCTCGGCGCCGGCGGTCGTGCCGCCCGCGTCGAGGCGCTCCAGGGCCGCCAGGATGCGGCCGCGCTCGCCCGCGCGGGTCGGCTCCAGCACGGTTCCGGCCGCGCCCGCGTAGGTCACGATCGCCACCCTGTCGTCGGGCGCCAGGGTGTCCAGGAGCAGCCGGAACGAGGCGGTCAGCAGCGGCAGCCTGTCCGGCGCGTCCATGGAGCCCGACGTGTCGATCAGGAACACCAGGTTGGCGGGCGGCGCGGCCGCGCGTTCCGGGGCGTAGCCCTTGATGCCGATGCGCATGAGCCGGGTGGCGTCGTTCCAGGGCGTCGGCATCAGGGAGACGTGGACGGCAAACGGCGTGTCGGGGCGCGCCGGCGGCGCGTAGTCGTAGGGGAAGTAGTTGATCATCTCCTCGATCCGCACGGCGTCCCGGGGCGGCAGCACGCCCCGGCTCAGGGAGGCGCGGACGAAGGCGTAGGAGGCGGTGTCGACGTCGATGGAGAAGGTGGAGACGGGCGCCTCGGCGACCGCCTTCACGGGGTTGGGGTCGAAGCGCTCGAAGCGGTCGCGCCCGCGGGCACGGGAACGGTCGGGATCGGGGAACGAATCGTCGGGGCCGAGAGACAGCGACGACTCGACGGCATGCAGGGCTACCGATTCCGCCGCCGTGGACAGCCCCGACGTCGGCACGCTCCGGGTCCTCGCGAGGAGGGCATCCTCCGAAACCGGCGGGGGCGGAGCGACGTCCGCGACGATTGAAGTCTCCGTCCGCATCCGAGCAGGGTCGGCGCGGGTTTCCTCCGCCGCGGTCTGGGCCGGCACTTCCGCGACGGCGGCGGGCCGATCCGGCCGCGGCGGCGGAGAGGCCGGGGCGGTCTCGATGTGCGCCGGCGCGGGAGGCGTGTCCCCGGCACGGGCCATGACGATCGGCCGATCCGGCCGCGGCGGCGACGGGGCGGCCGGGGCGATCTCGTTCCCCGCCGTTTCGGGCGTCGCCGCGTCCTCGGTGGTCGCGATGCGCGTTTCCGACGGGCCCGGTGTCGGCGGCTGCGTATCGGCACCCGGCCTCTGGTCCGGCTGCGGCGGTGCGGCCTCGCCTCCTGCCGTCTCGGGCGCCGCACTCTCGACGCGGGCGAGGACGGCTTCCGCCGGTCCGGGTGCGGCCGGGGTTTCCTCGGCGGCGATCGGCCGGTCCCGCGGCGGCGCGGAGGTCTGCGCGGCAGGCGGTACGGTCGGTGCCTGCGCGACAATCGGCGGCGTGTCCGCCGGGGGCTCGGGGGCGGTCAGATGGTAGACGAGGGCGAACAGGGCGAACCCCGCGGCGACGGCGATGATCGGATAGGGATGGCGGAATATCGTGATGGGCATGGCGAACCTCCGAAGCCGGGCCGCGCCGACGCGCGGCTTTCGCTCCCTCTGACGTTCCCCACTCCGGATTCCTTGGAAGTGGCGGTCGAACGCCGCCATGGCCGCCGCCGCCGCCCGCTCCCGCGCCCCTTCCGGCGGGCGCGGGCGAGTGGCGCGCAAGGCCCGCGCCAGCCTCTCCAGTTCGTCGTTCACGGCACCGCCTCCCCTTCCTCCAGCGCCAGGGCGCGCAGCCGCTTGCGCGCCTCGTGCATCCGCCAGGACACGGTCGACTCGCTCACGCCCAGCACCGCGCCCGCATCCGCGTGCCGCAGGCCCTCGTCGAGCACCAGCAGCACCGTCATCCGCATCTCATCCGGCAACCGGTCCAACGCCCGCCGCAACCAGGCGGCGTCGCGGGCGCGCGCGGCGTTCCCGGCGCGCACCAGGGCGTCGGCGTCGGCGTAGCGCCGTTCGTTGCGCCGTCGCACGGTTCCGCGACGCGCCGCGTCCCGTGCCGCGTTGACGACCACCCGGTAGAGCCATGTGGTGAACAGGCTCTCGCCGCGCCAGGAAGCGAGCTTGGCGGGCAGGGCAACGCAAACCTCCTGGGCCAAGTCCGCCCCCGCTTCGGCGTCGCCGAGCACGCGGGCGCCGATCCGGTGGATGCGCGCGTAGTGGCGCTCGACGAGCGCGGCGAAGGCGTCCCGGTCGCCCGCGCGGGCCCGGTGCGCCAGCGTCGTGTCCGTGTCCTCCCCCATCCGGGCGCATCATCCCTTGCGGCGCGACGTCCGTCGACGTTCGACGCGCGCCGGGGCGGATTCCTTGGCCGGCGTGCCTGCCGCGTCGAAGACACTTGCGCCGGCAGGCGCGGCCGCGCACGGTCGGGGTTTCCCTGCGGAGGGCGACGATGGCGGAAACGGTGTTCGCGCTGTTCGAGGAAGCGGCGGCGCGGGCGCCGGAGGGCGGATGCCTCTGCGCCCCGCCCATGACCGGCCGGCCCTACCATCCGGGCGGCGTCGAGATCGACTACCGCATCGCGCCGGCTACGGGCCGGGCCACCGCGTCGCGCTGCTGCTGGAGAACCGGCCCGCCTTACACCTGCACTGGTGGGCGCTGAACGCGGCAGGCGCCGGCATCGTCCCCATCGCCCCGGCCTCTGGCGCCGGGACAAAGTGGCCTATCCGATCGACCACTCGGAAGCGGCGCTGATCGTCTCCGTCCCGGAACGGGTGGCTGCTCTCGAGGCCGCGGTCGGCACCTGCGCGCGGGCCGTGCCGATCGTCGATGCGAGCGCCCTTCCCGCGCCGCTGCCGGGGCCGCCGCGCGCTCCCCGCGACGCGGCGCCGGGGCCGACGACGAGACGGCGCTGCCCCATACCTCCGGCACCACCGGCCGGCCCACGGTGAAACCGATTCACCGGAGCCCTTCCTCGGGGTCGAACAGCGCCAGTTCGTTTCGCTTGTCTATCATCCGAAGCTCGACTTCCTCCGCCTTCGGAAGCGGTACGAAGGACCGTTGGAACCGGCTGCCCTTGAATACGAGGAAGTTGTACCGACCACCGTAGTCCAGTCCCCACAGGATCTCGATCCGGTCTCCTTCCTGTCCCATCCCGGCGAGTTCATACGGGGCGGCGTCTTCGACGACTTCCACCGCGCGCGTACGGAACCGCCCTGTTCGACCTGTTTATACACTCTTTCACGATACAGGATTTGATTCCATCACTGACGGCTACCGTAATTCTCGTCATATACGGAGATGATCGAATTCAATACTCTATCGAGTTCACCTCGATGAAAAGACCTGCCTCTGCGTATTCCTTTGTTTTGCTTTTCGTACAAATATCTCCACTCTACAAATGCGTCTTTGTGATATTCCAAAAGCTTGCTGACCGGCATTAGAGTGTGGAGACACGTCAAGCCTCAAGGTCTCAACCAATTCACGTGGGTAAGGAAGCGGTGTTTTCTCTTCGATCCGATCGCGTAATTCCTTGCTCAATTTCTTGTACAAGCAACCCAAATCATGTGTTTTTTCAAGTTTTGTGTGTCCTCCACGATATAGCAACGCTTTCAACGCTAATTCCATCGCGAACGCCAACAGAACTGGAACCGCTATGAATGTTCCCTCGAATAACAACACATCCGATCGGACATCAAAGAAGTCATTCTTCTCCACTTTCTTTACGAAATGCCGTAACGACCTCGCGGTCCGCATCATCTCGCCGATTTCAGCGGCATCAAGCGGACTACCGGAGCTTTCGAATTGTGTCATGGCAAATGCTCGGTCATACCCTGCGACGATCAACCACCACCGAACGCTCTTACCGAATTCACGGCAAAACGTTTCCGGTATCGAAGATGCCACACAAGCAGAACGCTCTGGCTCAAGCACGGCGCCCTGCGACCGCTCCTGTAAAGTCGCTGGTTCTCCCGTAAACGCAATGCCTTGGTCTCGATATCTTCCTTCAAGGCTTGGGCGGCTTTGGGACTGTCGTCCGAAATATAATCGACGATCGCCATCAGATCGGCGACCGCCAAGGTCTTCCATTCAAGACCGCGCACGGCGCTTTCCGTCGATCAGCGTCTGCGAGTTGCTCATGACCCGTTCGTGTGGAGCAGTGGGATGCGGATCGTCCAGGGCTTCCCGTACCTTGGCGCGGAACCACGCATCATGGACTTTGGGATCGGTGGTCAGGCCGGTCGGCAACCCACCCTCCGCGGCAACACGGGTCAGGAGGATGCGCACGGCATCCGAGAGCGTCAGGTCGCCGCCGGCCAGCGTGTCGGCCGCTTTGGTCTTGAGTTGATCGTCCACGCGGACATGGAGCATCGACGTCTGAGCGGGCATTGGACATTCCTCCATTTGCCAACTATATGAATCTCAATTGAGATACGTCAAGTGATGTGGAGACGGTCCTGACGGGCGGCTTCCCGTTTCGCATGGACTCATCGGATCCCGCGAGCCCGTTATTCCACCGTATCGAGATTTCCTTCGATGCTGTCGCCGATGCGTACGGCGGAGGTCTTGACGGTGTCGCGGGCGAGATGGGCGGAGCGGGCCGTGGTCTGAACCTGGGTGTGGGCCGAGCAGCTTCCCGATCATCGGCAGGCTCCAGTCGTGAACGCGCACGTCGTCCAAACCGGCGCGCCCGGATGCGCCGCCACGGATGCTGCCTCGTCGACGGCGCCCGCAAGACCCCCACCACCGGCGAGATGGCCATCCTCTGGACCGTCAGGAGGGTGTGAGGGGAGGAGCCGTCGATATCGAGTGTCGGTGTGTTCTTGTCCGTACAATATCCGTGTGGCAGAATGCCGGTCCGTCCAGTCGGAGGGAACGTTCATGGCCATCGCCGAAAACAAGTCGGAGCGCATCGAGGTTCGGACGACCCCGAACATCAAGGCGTTGCTCCAACAGGCCGCCGTCTCGTCGCACAAGACCGTCACGGAGTTTCTGCTCGAGGCGGGAATCGACGCCGCCGAGGACGCCTTGGCCGATCGGCGGATGTTCCGGCTCGACGAACGGCGGTGGCGGGCCTTCCAGGACATCCTTGACCGCCCGGTCTCCGACAAACCCCGCTTGGCCCGGCTGCTGGCCGAGAAGAGCGCGCTGGAGTGACGCCGGGGCACAAAGACCTGTCTCCGGTCGAGAAGCTCGATGCGACGCACGATGTCGAGTCCTTCGCGTGCGGGAAGGAGCCGCTCGATCGCTTTCTGAAGCGGTTCGCGCTGGCAAACCAGAAGGCCGACGGCGCCCGGACCTACGTCGTCTGCCGGGGATCGACGGTGCTCGCCTACTACAGCCTCGCGGCGGGAGCGGTGGAACGCGCCGACGCGCCTCGAAGGGTCGGCAAGGGGCTGGCCCGTCATCCGGTTCCCGTAATGCTCCTCGCCCGTCTCGCGGTCGACCGGACCGAGCAAGGACGCGGCCTGGGCAAGGCGCTCGTCAAGGATGCTCTGCTCAGGACCGCCGCGGCCGCCGACATCGCCGGCATTCGGGCGCTTCTCGTCCATGCCAAGGACGACGAGGCGCGGGCTTGGCACGAAGCTCTGGAGTTCGAAGCGAGCCCCACGGACCCCCGTCACCTGTTCTTGCTCATGAAGGACCTGCGGGCGATGTTGAGTGAATGATCGAAGATCGGGATTGGAAGGTTCCGCGAAGCGCCTCGACGGCAATTCGTACCGGCATCGGGTCATTTCCAGGCGATCCCACGCGCGACGCGCGTGGACCGGTACGGCGACGGCCGACGGGTTGAAGACTGATGACGAAAGCCCTTCCCGAGCCGGGCCGGGTCGCGTTCGTTCGGCAACGCCGCTACCTCGTCGAGGAGGTCTCGGCGTCATCGGCGAAAGGCGAGGCGACGCTCGTCGACCTGTCCTGCCTCGACGATGACGCCCAGGGCGAGCCGCTGTCGGTGCTGTGGGAGCACGAGCTCGACGCCCGCGTGATCGAGGACGACGGCTGGTCCACCGTGGCCGAGAAGGGCTTCGACGATCCCGCGCTGTTCTCCGCCTACCTCCGCACCCTGTCATGGAACTGCGTGACGGCGACCGACCCGAACCTCTTCCAGGCGCCGTTCCGCGCCGGCATCCGCATCGATGCCTACCAGTTCGATCCGTTGCGCAAGGCGCTGCGCCTGCCGCGCGTGAACCTGTTCATCGCCGACGATGTCGGTCTCGGCAAGACCATCGAAGCCGGGCTCATCGCCCGTGAACTTCTGCTGCGCCGCCGCATCGACCGCATCGTCGTCGCCTGCCCGCCCTCCATGCTCGAGCAGTGGCGCGACGAGATGGAAGCGCGCTTCGGCCTCGCCTTCACCATCCTCGACAGGGCGTATGTCGCACGCATGCGTCGGGAACGTGGCTTCTCCGTCAATCCTTGGACGACCCATTCGCGCTTTCTGGTGTCCCATCGCCTGTTCATCGACGAGGCCTACGCGTCCGGGTTGCGTGACTGGCTCGGCGCGTTCGCCCCGCAATCGCTGTTGATTCTCGACGAGGCGCACAACGTCGCGCCGTCGAGCGGCGCCCGCTACGCGATTGATTCGCAGATCACGCGGAACATCCGCGACATCGCGCCGCGTTTCGAGCATCGCCTGTTCCTGTCGGCGACGCCGCACAACGGCCATTCCAACAGCTTCTCCGCGTTGCTCGAAATCCTCGACCCGCAGCGTTTCTGCCGAGGCGTGCGCGTGCTCAAAGGACAGCTCGACGAGATCATGGTCCGTCGTCTCAAGTCCGATATCCGGGCGCTCGAAGGCGGTTTTCCCCAACGCACCGTGGTCCAGGTCGATATCGACGGGCTGCCGGAGGACGCGCCGGAGCTCGTGCTGGCGACGAAGCTCGACATCTATCGCCGCGAGCGGGAGCGACGGCTGGCGAACGAAACCCGGTCCCGGCAAGCTGCCGGGGCGCTGGTGATCGGCGGGTTGCAAAAGCGCCTTCTGTCCTCGATCGAGGCGTTCGCGAGGACGCTGGCGGTGCATCGAAAAAGCGTCGAAAGCGCGCTGGAGGAGGAGCGGGGGGCCGAGGAGGCATCGGACGCGCTGATTGCCGATCTCGAACGGATGACCGCCTCCCCCGACCCCGACGCCGCGATCCCCGAAACGGCCGACGATGACGGCGGTATCGACGCGGACGCGGAAGACGGCGCGCCGGACGATGCCGAGCGGCCTGACCCGGCCGAGATCGAACTCGACGATCTGATGGCGAGGGCGACGGCGGCATCGAGCGGCGCGGCGAGGACACGGGCGGCGCTCGCGCGAGAACTGGGGCTTGTCGACGAGATGCGCGAAATCGCCGAGGCGAGCCGCCACGACGCCGACCCGCGTATTCGCGAGATCGTCGAGTGGATTGGGAACGACATGTGCCCCGGCTTGGCCGCGCGAGCCGGGCCGCCGCCGGGCTGGAACGACCGTCGCGTCATCGTCTTCACCGAATACGAGGACACGCGCCGTTATATCGAACGCCGCCTGGGCGAAGCGATCGCGCACACCGACAGGGCATCCGAACGGATCGCTGCCTTCACCGGCATGACGTCACGGCAGAGGCGGGAAGAGCTCAAGCACGCCTTCAACACCGGACCCCGCGACCATCCGCTGCGCATCCTCATCGCGACGGACGCCGCGCGGGAAGGGCTCAATCTTCAACGCCACTGTCGCGACCTGTTCCACTTCGATCTGCCGTGGAATCCGAGCCGCCTCGATCAGCGCAACGGCCGGATCGACCGCAAGCTGCAACCGGCGGACGAGGTGGTTTGTCGCTATTTCGTCTACGCGCAACGGCCGGAGGATCGGGTTCTCGAGGCGCTGGTGAAAAAGGCCGACCGCATCCGGGAGGAACTCGGCAGCGTCGCCAAGGTCCTCGAAGGTCGGGTGGCCGGGAGCATCGGGAAGGAAGGCCTGCGCCGCGACAGACTCGACGAGCTCTCGGCTTCTATCGAAAACCTGTCGGCCGACGACCGGCAGAAAACCGTAAGCGACGAACTCGAGGATGCGCGTCTCCGGCAAGACGAGCTGCAAGACGAACTCGACGGCCTCCGGACCCGGTTGGAGCGGTCGCGGCGACGCATCGGCATCGACCCGCGGCAATTTCGCCGGACGCTGTCGATGAGCCTGCGTCTCGCCGGCGCTCCCGCGGTCACGGAGATCGAACCGGACCGCGAGCTGGAAACGGACATCCCGCGGAGCTTCGCCTTTCCCGCCGACGCGCTGGCGCGCGACCCGGGCTGGACGGCGGCGCTGGACATATTGCGCGAGCGTCGGCGGCGCGGCGAGAGCGTCGGCGAATGGCGCCGCCGCGCGGCCGTTCGGCCCGTCGCGTTCGAGGATACCGGCCTGCTCGGCGAGAAGGCCGCGCACCTCCATCTCGAGCATCGCGTGGCACGGCGCCTGCTCGGCCGCTTCACCGCCCAGGGGCTGATCCATCACGACCTGTCGAAGGCGTGCCTGACGGTCGCGGCGGATGCCGTTCCCCGCGTCGTGCTGCTCGGCCGGCTCGCCCTCTACGGGCCGTGCGCGGCGCGCCTGCACGAGGAGATCGTGCCGGTCACGGCGCGCTGGGTCGAACCCGAACGCCGGTCGGGCGCGCTCGCCCCCTATGGCCGGGCGGGCGAACAGACGACGATGACGTCGTTGCAGACGGCGCTCGACGAGGCGGGGCGGCACGGCATCGCCGAACCGGTGCAGACTCGTCTCGCGGCGTCCGCTCAGGCCGACATCGCGGATCTTCTGCCGCACCTGGAGGATCGCGCCGCCGCGCTGGTCGGGCGCGCGAAGGCGCGGCTCGTCGACCGGGCGGAAGCGGAAAGCCGGAGCATGACGGAACTGCTGATGCGCCAGCGCGAGCGGATCGTGGCCGCGGCCGATCGCGACGACTCGCAGATGACGTTGGACTTCGATCCGGCCGAGCGACGCCAGCGCGAAGCGGACCGCCGCGCCTGGAAACGCCGGCTCGACGAGATCCAGATCGAGCTCGAGACCGAGCCGCGGCGCATCGCCGACGCCTATGCCGTCCATGCGGTTCGCGTCGACCCGCTCGGCCTCGTCTACCTCTGGCCGCGGACGGGATAGGCCGTGGCCGACCGGGAACGCCGCAACCTGATCTTCGCCCACCAGGAGTGGCTCGGCTTCGTCCAACCCGTCGGCCTGGTCGTCGCGCCCACGGTCATGGTGGACGCCCTGGTCGTGCCGGACCGCAACGTCTCCGGCCGCCAGCGTGATTTTCGCGCTCTGCTCGAAGAGGAGAGAGGCGGGCCCGCGGCCCGCTGGCGCGCGCCCGACCTGCGCAGGCTGTTCCTCGACTGGCTCGGCTGGGAGAAGGGCGACCTCGCGGACGCGGATGCGCATCGGGAGGCGCTCGAAATATCCCTGCCGGAGTTGCAGGTCGTTCTGGCGCCGACCTGGGCGGTCCCCGCGCCGGACGATGCGGGCGCCGAATGGACGATGCTGATTCGCATCGAGCCGGACGGGAGTGATCTCGACGCGTCACCCGACGACGCGGACGGGTGGAGCGCGACCCGGCACGCCCGCTTCGAGCGGTTGCTGCGCGAGACCGGCATCCCGATCGGCCTGCTCTGCACCGATGAGCGCGTCTGCCTGATCCACGCGCCGAAGGGCGAGTCGTCCGGGCACGTCACCTTCGTGTTTTCCGAGATGGCGCTGCCGGCGGGCCGGCCGATCCTTGCCGCATTCGACATGCTGCTCAACGCCGATACGCTCTTCGGCGGCGCGAAGGAAGTCCGACTGCCGGCGCTGCTGGCCGGGAGCCGCGAGGCGCAGGCGGAGGTCTCCACCCGCCTCGCGCGGCAGGTGCTGGCGGCGCTCTACGAGTTGTTGCGCGGTTTCGTCGCGGCGGATGCGCGCGCCGGGCGCGACGCGCTGGCGGTCTTGGCGCGCCGGCGGCCCGACCATCTCTACGGGGGGCTGATCACGGCGTTGATGCGCATGGTCTTCGTCCTCTACGCCGAGGACCGAGGTTTGATGCCCGATCACTCCGTCTACCAGCAGCATTATTCCCTGGGCGGCCTGTTCGCCCGGCTGCGCGCCGACGAGGCCGCTTGGCCCGACACCATGGACCAGCGCTTCGGCGCCTGGGCGCAACTGCTGTCGCTGTTTCGGCTGATCCACGGCGGCGGCCGCCATGCCGGGCTTTCCTTCGTCGCGCGCAAGGGCGGGTTGTTCGATCCCGGCCGCTTCCCGTTCCTCGAAGGGCGCCCCGAAGAACACGGACCGGATGGCGAAGGCGAAATCCCGATGGTGCCGGATGCGACCGTCTGGAAGGTGCTGCGAAGCCTGATGGTGCTCGATGGCGAGCGGCTGTCCTACCGCACCCTCGACGTCGAACAGATCGGCTCGGTCTATGAGGCGATCATGGGCTTCCGCGTCGAGGCGACGACCGGCCGGTCCATCGCCGTGCGCTCGCGCAAACGGACCGGCGCGGCGGTGATCGTCGATCTCGACGGCCTGCTGAGGCTGGACGGCAGCAAGCGCGTCAAGGCGCTGCAAGACGAAACGGACCAGAGATTGACCGGTCACGCCGCGACCGCACTCCGCGAGGCCGATGAGCCGGCCGCCATTGTCGCCGCGCTCGACCGCAAGGTCGACCGCGACGCGACCCCCGACGTCCTGCCCGCGGGCGCGCCCGTTCTCCAGCCGACCGACGAGCGGCGGCGCTCGGGCAGCCACTACACGCCGCGCTCGTTGACGGAGCCCATCGTCGCGGAGGCCCTGCGGCCGGTCTTCGCGCGCCTGGGCGAGCGCGCCAAGCCGGAAGATATCCTCGATCTCAAGATCCTCGATCCGGCGATGGGTTCCGGCGCCTTTCTGGTCGAGGCCTGCCGCCAGTTGGCGGCCAAGCTGGTCGAGGCGTGGAGCGTGCATGGCGGGCGGCCCGCCATCCCGCCCGACGAGGACGAACTGCTGCACGCCCGGCGGCTGATCGCGCAGCGTTGCCTGTACGGCGTCGACAGGAACCCCATGGCGGTCGATCTTGCCCGGCTGTCGCTCTGGCTTGCCACCCTCGCCCGCGACCACGAATTCACCTTCGTCGATCACGCGCTGCGCCACGGCGACTTCCTCGTCGGGCTGACCCGGGACGAGATCGCGGCGGTCAACTGGGCCGGCGGCAAGACGCATCACATGGCGCTGCTGCTCGCCCGCGGCCGCACCCGGCAGGCCGAGGCGGAGCGGGCGCGCATTCGTTTCGCCGCGGAGGGGCTGGGCGACGCGGCGCTGCGCCCGCTGCTGGAGCGCGCCGACCGGCATCTCGACGACGTGCGCCTGGTCGGCGATGCGGCGGTCGCGACCTTCTTCGCCGCCGACAGGCCGAAGGCGCGAGAGGCCGAACGCGCCAAGGTGCTGGAGGCGCTGGAGTTCGGCGGAACCGGCTGGCAGGAGCGGCTGAAGCCCCTGGCCGAGTCCTTGCGCGGCGACGACAGGCCGGTCCACCCGTTTCATTTCGAGATCGAGTTCCCGGAGGTCTTCGACCGGGAGAATCCGGGCTTCGACGCCATCGTCGGCAACCCGCCTTTCGCCGGGAAGAACACGGTTGCCGCCGCCAACGCCGCCTTCTACCCTAACTGGCTCAAGACGATTCACGCGCAAAGCCACGGCAACGCCGATCTGGTGGCGCATTTCTTCCGCCGCGCCTTCGGCCTCTTGCGCGATGGCGGTGCGCTCGGCCTCATCGCCACCAACACCGTCGCCCAGGGCGACACGCGATCGACCGGGCTGCGCTGGCTCTGCAAGAACGGCGGCGCCATCTATTCGGCCCGCCGCCGCTACAAATGGCCCGGTGAAGCCGCGGTCGTCGTCAGCGTGATCCACATCGCCAAGGGGAAGCACGAAGGGCCGAGGACGCTCGACGGCCGGGAGGTCGAAACCGTCTCTGCCTTCCTCTTTCATCAAGGAGGCCACGACGACCCCACCCGCCTTGCGGCCAACGCCGGCAAGAGCTTCCAAGGCAGCATCGTCCTCGGTATGGGCTTCACCTTCGACGATACGGACTCCAAGGGCGTCGCCACGCCGCTCGCCGAGATGCGCCGGCTGATCGAGGCAGACCCGCGCAACCGGAAGGCGATCTTCCCCTATATCGGCGGCGAGGAGGTGAATACGAGCCCGACCCACGCGCACCACCGCTACGTCATCAACTTCCGAGACCAGCCCCTGCGGCGGGAGGATCTGGGCGCAAGCTGGAAGGACGCCGACGAAGATGCGCGCCGGGACTGGCGGCGCTCCGGGACCGTGCCGCTGGATTACCTCGACCCCGTGGCGGCGGACTGGCCTGACCTACTCGCCATCGTCGAGGAGAAGGTGAAGCCGGAGAGGTTGACCCAGAACGACAAGGGCGGAAAGGAGAAGTGGTGGCAATTCTTGCGGCCGCGGCCGGAACTCTACTCCACCATCGAAGGGCTGGACCGGGTGCTGGTGGTTTCGCGCGTCGGCCAGCAGGCCGCGTTCGCGTTCCTGCCGAAAGGAATGGTCTACGCCGAATCGATGATCGTCTTTCCATTCGAAACTCACGCCGCCTTCTGCGTCCTGCAATCTCGCCCACACGAAATCTGGGCACGCTTCTTCGGCTCGTCGATGAAGGACGACCTCCGCTACACGCCCTCCGATTGCTTCGAGACCTTCCCCTTCCCCGAAGGCTGGGAAACCCATCCCGCCCTCGAAGCCGCCGGCGCGGCGTATCACAACTTCCGCGCCGCGCTGGTAGTTAAAAACGACGAGGGGCTGACCAGGACCTACAACCGCTTCCACGACCCCGACGAGCGCGACCCCCGCATCCACCGCCTGCGCGAACTCCACGCCGCCATGGACCGCGCCGCGCTCGACGCCTATGGCTGGCGCGATGTCCCCACCGATTGCGATTTCCTCCTCGGCCGCGAACTCGACGAGGAGGAGGGAAGCAGCCGGCGCAGGAAACCCTGGCGCTACCGCTGGCCCGATACCGTGCGCGACAACGTCCTCGCCCGCCTCCTCGCCCTCAACGCCGAACGCGCCGCCGCCGAGCGCCTCGCTGGCGCGGCCGCCGGCGTTCGGCGATAATGCGCCGATGACCCGCCCCGCCGACTTTACCGACGCCCACCAGCGTCACTGGGAGGATGCCGAACTGCTGTTCGCGCACGACCGCTGGGCCAACGCCGACCACCTCTACGGCCTCAGCGCCGAATGCGGCCTGAAGGCGGTGCTGGTAGTCTTGGGCATGAGTGTGGATGAAGAAAGCGGGGCTCCGCGCGAACAGGAACACAGGAAGCACATGCCCGAGCTCTGGCGGGTTTTCGAGGCCTTCGCCCGGAAGCGCGGCGGGGGAGCGTATCTGGCCTTGCTTCCAGACGGCAAACCGTTCGACGACTGGTCGATCGACGGCCGTTACGCGAACCGTTGTCACTTCCAGAGCGCGAACGTCACACCGCATCAAGACGCAGCCCGCCAAGTTGCCGATGTCGTCCAGCGTGCGGAACTGGAGCGTATGACGTGAGCAGCGAATTCGTCCCCTTCGACGATACGCGCCGGCGCGCCGTGGAAGCGCTGAAAGGAGCGGACCTCCCGGATGTCCCCATCTATCTGATCCGCAACCTGTTCGGCAAGGTCCGCATATCGGCGCCCGAGAAGGCCGAGGGCGACGAGGTGCGTCGGGAAACTTTGCACCGCCTTGCCGAGAGGCTGAGCGCCGCGCTCGGAACGCGCGGCCATCCCCCGGACAGAGGCGTCCTGTTCGTGAGCGACGCCCTGTTGGAAACGCTCCGCGATACCGCGCAGCCGGTCGAAGGCTTCGACAAGGTGTTTTGGGAAGACCGTCTGGTCATCGGCAACGACTGGTGGACGGTCGGCGACGTGCGCCCGGAAGGGGCCCCGCAGCGCTGGACCCTGTACTCGGTCAAGGGCGGCGTCGGGCGCAGCACCACCGCCGCGGTTCTCGCATGGCATCTGGCGCGCAAGGGCGAACGGGTCCTGGTCGTCGATCTCGACCTCGAATCGCCCGGCCTCTCCTCGGCGATGCTCGATCCCGCCGCCCAACCCGAATTCGGCATCGCCGACTGGTTTGTGGAAGATCTGATCGACCAAGGCGACCGCGTGATCGAGGACATGATCGCCGCGCCGTCATGGGCGCAAGATTTCGAGGGCACCGTGGTCGTTGCTCCCGCCCACGGCCGCGATCCCGGCGAGTATCTGGCCAAGCTCGGGCGCGTCTACATGGACGGCAACAACGATCCCTGGACGGCGCGCCTCGAACGGATGCTGAGGCGCTTGGAGGATCGCTTCGATCCAACCTTCGTCCTCATCGAGAGTCGCAACGGGTTGCACGACATCGCGGCAGCGACCGTTACCGACATCGGCGCCAGAACCTTGCTGTTCGCCAACGGCTCGGAGAGCAGCTGGACCGATTACGACATCCTTTTTCGCCATTGGCGGGATCGGAACTTGGCGACGAGAATCAGGGATCGCCTGTGGATCGTTTCCGCCCTGACGCCGCCGGACGAAGAATCCCGGTATCTGGAGCGTTTCCGCGAGCGAGCGTGGAGTTTGTTCGGAGAACATCTTTACGACGAAGCGTCGTCGTCCGCCGAACCCGGCGAAGAAGAAGTCTTCTTCGATCTGCGCGACGAAGGCGCGCCCCACGACCCGCTCAGGATATATTGGGAGCGCACCTTTTCTGCTGGCGCGACGCTCGACAGATTCGAGAAGGCGGCCGTGGATCTGGGCTATGGCGCATTCCTGCCGCGCTTTGACGGCTTGATCGACGGCGGCGGAGAAGCCCGATGACGGCGCTCGACACGGCGAAGACCCGCGCGGCCCTGATCGACCTGCCGGAGGAAACCAGCTATGGCGAGCCTCCGGATCCGAAGCAGGTCTACCTGCCGCGCTCCCACCTGAGGGCGATGAGCCTGGACATCGCGCTGGTGACCGGGATGCGCGGCGCGGGAAAGACCTTCTGGTGGAGCGCGCTTCGGGAACCGGGCGTGCGCCGCCTCATCGGCGCCGCGGACCCTCGTTCGGCGCTGAGCGAGAGCACCGAAGTGCGCGCCGGTTTCGGCGCCACGACGACCGCGCCGGACGACTATCCGGGCATCAATGTGTTTCCCCGGTTGATGCAGGGCGCAGGGCCGAAGACCGTCTGGCGAACGGTGCTGGCCCGGCATCTGGCGCCCGGAGACCATCCGCTTCGGCGGAAGGCCGAATGGCGTGACCGCGTGGCGTGGGTGGAAGCCGAACCGGAAGCGGTCGACCGCCTGTTCCACGAACGCGATGAGGCTCTCGAGCGGGAGAATGGACGTTTCCTGATCCTTTTCGACGCGCTCGACCGCTGTGCGGACGATTGGAAAGACATGCACCCCGCCATTCGCGGCCTGCTTCAAGTGGCGCTGGACATGCGGCCCCATCGGCGACTCCACGTGAAAATCTTCCTGCGCTCGGACCAGGTGGACGAGGCGCGGATCGCCGATTTCCCCGACGCATCGAAGGTCCTGTCTTCGCGGGTGGATCTGGTCTGGCCCCGCCGGGAGTTGTACGGCCTGTTGTGGCACGTCCTGGGCAACAGCGCGCATGGCGCCTTCTTTCGGGAGTTTCTGGGCGGCGACTGGAAGCCCGCCGGTCCGAACGGCGGGGACGCATTCCAGATGCCGCGCGAACTGGCGGAGGAAACCCGTCAGCGTGAGATATTTTCCGACATCGCCGGCCCATGGATGGGAACGAACCACCGGCGCGGGGCCACTTACACATGGATCCCCAATCATCTGGGAGACACCGAAGGACGCGCCAGCCCCCGATCCTTTCTCGCAGCGCTGAAGGAAGCCGCCCGCGACACCGACGAACGGTCTCCGAACCACGACCGCGCCTTGCATTACGACAGCATCAAGCAAGGCGTCCAGAAGGCGTCCGCCATAAGGGTCCGCGAGATCCGGGAAGACTATCCGTGGGTGAATCGGGCCCTTGAGCCTCTCCAGGGCCTCAGCGTGCCTTGCCCGTTCGGCGACATCGAAAAACGCTGGGAGGCCGGGGGCGTCATCGAACGCTTGCCGCGTGAGGCGGTGAACGACGAGGTGAAACTGCTCCCCCCGCAGATCGACCGCGGCGCCGTCGGCGTGCGCGAGGACCTCGAGGCGCTCCGCATCTTCCATCGCATGTTCGACGGCCGGGTCCAGATTCCAGACGTGTTCAGGATAGGTTACGGCCTCGGCCGAAGGGGCGGGGTCAAGCCGGTCCGATGAACGGCCCCCGGACCGGGCCGGCCGCGCCGAGGGTGGAAAGCCGACGACGGAGACCCGCTTGATCCGTAGGATGAGCCGGGGTGCGGCGGCAAGCCGCATACGACGCGACCGGACGGGTGAATCGTGTCCAACGGCAAGCTGCTGAAGCAACTCATCCGATCAGGCGCCGAGGGCGACCTGGACGCCTTCCGCGGCGTCGCCAAGCAGGTCATCGTCGAGGAACGCCAGAAGCAGCACCATTTGCTCGCCGACGACCTGGAGGCCATCCTCTACGGACACGTCCGCGCGCCGTCCTCGCCCGCGTTGCGCCGCCTCGCGGAAACCGTCCCCGAGGATCGGGAGCGCGGCATCCCGCTGCTTGCACTGCGCGAACCCGTCCGCGGCCTCGACGATGTCGTGCTGTCCCCCAGGAGCCTGTCCATGGTCGAAGAGATCCTCCGCGAGCATAACCGCGAAGAGGTTCTCAAGGCGCACGGCCTCCGCCCCAGCGACCGCGTGCTCCTCTGCGGCCCTCCCGGCTGCGGCAAGACGTTGACCGCCGAGGCCATCGCTTCCGAGCTCGGTCGGCCGCTTGCCGTCGTCCGCACGGACAGCGTGGTCTCCTCTTTCCTCGGCGAGACGGCGGCGAACCTGCGCAAGGTGTTCGATTTCGCGGCGTCCTCCCCGATGGTCGTGCTCTTCGACGAGTTCGACGCGGTGGGGAAGGAGCGCGAAGACGCCTCCGAACACGGCGAATTGCGCCGGGTCGTGAACGCGGTCTTGCAGATGCTCGATTCCTATGACGGGCGCAGCCTGATCGTTGCCGCCACCAATCACGAGGGGATGCTCGACAGCGCCGTCTGGCGGCGCTTCGAGGAAGTGCTGTTCCTGAAGCCGCCGACCGCGGCCGAGCTCCGGCGGTTGCTCGCCGTGAAGCTGCGCGGCGTTCGCCGGGAGTTCGAGATCGGGGAGATCGTGGGCCGGGGATGGTTCAAGGGCGCCGCCCACGCCGATGTGGAGCGGATCGTTCGACGGGCGGTGAAGGAAATGGTCCTCGCGGGCGAGGCTCCCCGGTTGCGCATCGAACATCTCGAATCCGCGCGAAAGCGCGAGGCGGCGCGGCGGCGTTGAATGGCGGCGCCGGAGGATAAGCACCCGCATCTGGAATTGGCGCGGGAGGAACCGGTCACCGAACGGCGATCCCGGCGCGGCTTCAGCCCTGGCGCACCGCCGGACGATCCCCGGAGACATGGAGCGGTTCTGGGAGAACGCCTGCGAACGGCGCGGGAAGCAACGGCTTCCGACCTCGGCGGTTATGACAAACGGCGTCTCATCAAGATCGAACTGTCGGAAAAGGCGGCGCCGGAGGACGTCGCGCGGGCTTCGGGCGGCCTCGAGGTCGTGAGCCAGGAAGACGGGAAACTGGTCCTGGCCTTCGCCGACGAGGCGCAGCTCGACGACTTCGAGGCGCGACTCGCCAGCCTTGCGACGAGTGGGCATGTCACCTATCGCAATATCGTCTACGCGCTCCAGGGTTTCGACCGCTGGACGCCCGAAGACCGGACCGGTTGGGCGCTGAAGCAGGACGGGTTCCCCGATGAAGACTCCTTCGCGATCGACGTGGAATTGTGGCCGCTCGCCCGCGGCGGCGAGGCCGAACGGCAGCGGGCGGCGTTCGAGACCTGGGCGAGGGAGGGCGGCGGCGAAGTCCTCGACGCGGTGCGGCAACCCCATCTGACGCTCTATCGGATTCGCTGCGCCCGGCCGCTGGCCGAGGATCTGCTTCGCCACCGGGACGTGCGTACCGTCGATTTGCCTCCGCGCATCGGCCTGGAGCAGGCGCTCGTCTCGGCGGATATCCAGGAGTTGGAGGAAACACCGAGCCCACCCGACGACGCGCCGGGGATCGTCGTCCTCGATTCCGGGCTCGCCGCCGGCCATCCGGTTCTGGCGCCCGCGGTCGGCGACTCGCAGAGCTTCCTGCCCGGCGCGCCCCCGACCGACGATCATGGCCACGGAACCCTCGTATCCGGGGTCGCGCTCTACGACGACGTCGCCGAATGCCTCCGCAGCCGCCGATTCACACCGGAATTGAGACTCTTCAGCGGCCGCGTTCTGGACGACCGGAACCAGGGCGATCCTTCGCTGATCGAAAACCAAGTCGAACGAGCGGTCCGTTATTTCGTCAGCGAGTACGGCTGCCGGGTCTTCAACCTTTCCTATGGCGATCTCAACAAGCCGTACCGGGGCCGGCATGTCGCCGGCTTGGCTGTAACGTTGGACGTTCTCAGCCGAGATCTCGGAGTACTCTTCGTCGTTCCGACCGGGAACTACGATGGCGACCAAAACGGACCTCGCGACTGGCGCACGGAATATCCCGGCTATTTGACGTGGGAAAGCGCCGCTCTGCTCGACCCCGCACCGGCGCTCAACGCGCTCACGGTCGGCAGCCTCGCCCGCCACGAACGAACCCCTCGCTGGCCGAACGATCCCGGTTACCAACCGGTCGCCAGAACCGGCCAACCTTCGCCGTTCACCCGGCGCGGACCGTCGGTGAACGGCGCCATCAAGCCGGATCTAGTGGATTACGGCGGCAACGTGATGGTCGATGTTCGCACCGATCGCCGGATAATGGGATCACAAGGCATCGGCGAGTTGTCGACTGCGCGCGATTTCGCCGCGGGCCGTCCATTCGCCGAGAATGCGGGCACGAGTTTCGCCGCGCCGCGTGTGGCGAACGCCGCGGCGAAAGTCTTCGCGACGCTCCCGGATGCGAGCGTCGATCTATGCCGCGCATTGCTGGTCGCCCATGCGCGGACGCCGCCGGCCTGCGCCGACTTATTTTCCAACGACGCGGACGCGCTCCGCGACGTCACGGGCTACGGGCTGGTGGATCGTTCGGCGCTGTATCAGTCACTGGATAGCTGTGTGACGCTCTGGGCCGAGGAGCGGATCGAGAACCGCCGCCACCACTTCTACGAGGTTCCCATTCCCGACGAGTTCTGGTCGGCCGGCAGACGGGAACGGGAGCTGACCGTCGTTCTCGCGTTCCGCCCACCGGTGCGAACCACGCGGATCGACTACCGCGCCGCTTCTCTCGGCTTCAATCTGGTCCAGGCGGGGTCGCTCGAAGAGGTCGCGCGCTCCTTCAACGCCGCCACCGACAGGGATGTTGCCCCGAGTATCGCCGAACGCAACCGTGGTCGCCGCTTCTTCGAAAGAGACAGATCGCGTGGTACGGTACAGGCATCCACCTGGACGTTCACGCAACCCTCGTCGGCGGTGCGCGAGAAGTCCTGGTTCATCGTAGTGACTCGCAACGATCCTGCCTGGGGAGAGAATCTCTCGTCGGAACGCGAGGCCTATGCCCTTGCTGCCGTCCTCGCCGACCGCCAAGCGCAGGAGCCGCGACTCCATGTGAGAATCGAAATGCGGCTGCACGAGCGGGCGCGGGCCAGGGCGGCGCGCTGATGGGACCGTCATGACCGGCCTTCCAGCCACGACGACGTCCTCGCCCGCCTCCTCGCCCTCAACGCCGAACGCGCCACCGCCGAGCGCCTCGCTGGCGCGAAAGCCCGAATCCGGCGATGACGCGCCGGGACCCGGCGGCGGAAACATTTGTGTTGACATTCCGCCCCCCGGCCCGCAGGCTTCACGCACTTACTCCCCTCGGGACTTGCCCGCTCGGGATCTCCGACCATCCATCGAGATTCTCCCGAAACGGCCCCCGAGGGGTTATTCGTTCATGGGGCCGTCATGGCCGGTGAGCCCGCCGTCAAGCGCGCGATTGCATTCTTCGACGGACAGAACCTCTGCCGCCACGCGAAGGACGCCTTCGGGCACCATCACCCCAACTATACGACCCGAAGAAACTGTTCGATGCGATCTGCGCGGACAAGGGCTGGGTGAACCGCGGGGTCCGGTTCTACACCGGCGTGCCCGACCCCAGGCGCGACGGGAGGTGGCACGGCTATTGGGCCAACCGGCTCCTCGCCATGCGCCGCCGGGGCATAGTCGTCGAACGCAGGCCGATCCGTTATCACAAGCACGCCATCAAACTGGCCGACGGATCCATCGAAACGGAATACATCCCCCGGGAGAAGGGTATCGATCTGCGCCTGGGACTGGATGTCGTCAGACTGGCGCGCACGGACCAGCTGGATGTCGCGGTCATCTTCAGCCAGGATCAGGACTTGGCCGAGGTCGTCGGGGAGATCAAGGATATCGCGCGTGACGCCGGCAGGTGGATCAAGGTCGTATCGGCCTATCCTTCCGGCCCGGAGGCCACGGCCGAGCGCGGAATAGACGGCGCGGAATGGTACCGGATGGAGCAGCCATTCTACGACGCATGTCTCGACGAACGGGACTACCGTCCGAAGTCGCGGCGCCGCCCGGCTCCATGACCAGCCTTCCGACCTCTCCGCCTCCCGACAGCGCTTCCGTCCGCCGCTCTCTGATCGAGGCGCTGCGGCTCGACCTGATCGGCCCGCGGCCCGGAGACGCGGCGCTGCAACGGGAGCGCCTGCCGCAGGCGCCGTCACGCTGGTATCTGACCGGCTTCCTGGCGCCGGCGGGCGCGTCGGACGCGCAGCGGGCGCAGGACGCCGAGGAAGAGCTCGATGCGCCGGCCGAGCCGATGCAGGGCAGCGACGATTCGAATGCACCCGAACGTGGCAGCGGCAAGCGCGCTTTCCTGCCGTCCTCGGCAGGCTTGAGCATCCGCGTGGACGCGGAGACGGAACGCCTCGACGTCGCGCTATCGTGGGGCGACTACGCGCCCGAAAGCGATAGGGCCGCGGAAGGCGGTGGGGCCGGCGGGACGGAATCCGGCGGCGATGAGGACAGTGCGTCGCCCCGGCGACGCTTCACGCCTTGGGTCCGCCTCCCGCGCGCGGAGAAGGTCGTGATCGACCTTTCGACCGCGAGGACCGGAACGCCGGTCGCACACGCGGTGCCGGGCAGCGATGGCATCGAGCTCGTCTGCCTGGTCCGGGAGATTCGGGTCGGAACCTTCGACGGCGACCGCGATGCTCGGGCGGTCTCGCTGTTCGTCGTCAACCGCCGGCCACCGGCGGAAGACGACGACCTGCAGGACACCTCTTTCGCATTCCAGGTCGAGATGCGTGTCGAAACCGACCGGGCGCTGGTCCCGCGATACGACCCGCGCGGACTCGACAGCGACGATTGGGACGAGCGCCTCGCCGACCTGCATTACCGCGACGTCGCGGAATACACCGTCGGCCACAACGTTTCCGCCCGCGCGGAGGCGACCGACGGCGAATGCCGCCGCGTGCACACGGAGTGGATGCCGCAAGCCGCCGTCGAGCGGGTGGAGCCGTCGGAGATCACCGACGTCGAGTTCGGCATGGAGGCGCTCGGCACGCTGGCGGACGCGGCGAGCGCCAAGCAGGCGCTGGACCCGCTGGCGACCCGCTATCGCGATTGGATCGACGGCCAGCGCGCGGGCGCGAGCGCCTTTGCCGGCCGGCGCCGGGAGGTCGCCGACGCATTGGCCGCGCGGGCGGTCCGCGCCGCGGATCGCATCCAGGCCGGGATCGACCTGCTGGCCGACGCGGATGTGTTGGACGCCTTCCGCATCGCCAACCGCGCCATGGCGGAAGCGGCGCGCCGGCGCCGCGCACGGGAGGAAGGCCGCGAACCCGCGGCGGTCGGCCCACCCGTGTGGCGCCCCTTCCAGCTCGCCTACATCCTGATGAATTTGCGCGGCATCGCCGAGCCCGCGCACGTCGAGCGCGAGCTCGTCGACCTGCTGTTCTTCCCGACCGGCGGCGGCAAGACCGAGGCCTATCTCGGGCTCTCGGCGTTCACCCTCGCGCTGCGCCGGCTGCGCGATCCGGACCCGGTCCATCGCGGCCTTTCGGTGTTGATGCGCTATACGCTGCGACTGCTCACGCTCGACCAGCTCGGTCGCGCCGCGGCGCTGATCTGCGCGCTCGAACTCGAGCGCGAGAACGCGCCCGAGCGGCTCGGGAAGTGGCCGTTCGAAATCGCGCTCTGGGTGGGGCGCGCCGCGACGCCGAACTACATGGGCCGGAAGGATGGCCGGGGCGACAACACGGCGCGCGTCAGGACCCTGCGGTTCGCGCGCGATACCTCGCGCGACCCGCCCTTGCCGCTGGATCAATGCCCCTGGTGCGGCACGAAGTTCAACAAGCACTCGTTCCGGTTGCATCCGAACAGCGATGCGCCGACCGATCTTCACGTCTCCTGCGCCAACCGGCATTGCGATTTCTCGGGAAGCAAGCGTCATCTGCCGATCGTCGCGGTGGACGAGCCGATCTACGCCCGCCTGCCGGCGTTCATGATCGCGACCGCCGACAAGTTCGCGGCCCTGCCCTGGAGCGGCGAAACGGCGCGGTTCTTCCGAGGCGGCGACCCGGACGATCCGCGCCCGCCCGATCTGATTATCCAGGACGAATTGCACCTGATTTCCGGGCCGCTCGGCACCATGGCGGGGCTCTACGAGACGGCGATCGACCACCTGTGCCGGCGCCGCGTCGGGGGGAAGGACGTGCGTCCGAAGATCGTCGCCTCCACCGCGACCGTTCGCCTTGCGACCAAGCAGATCCGCGCCCTGTTCGATCGTCCGTCGGTGGAAGTGTTTCCGGCGCCCGGCATCGACCGGCGGGATTCGTTCTTCGCCCGGCAAGTGCCGGAAGACGAGGCCAACGCGCGCCTCTATCTCGGCATCGCCGCGCAGGGGCGCGGGCCGAAGGTCGTCTTTCTGAGGAGCGCGATCACGCTGATGGCGGCGGCGCAGGCCGCCTGGGAGTCCGGCGCTGCGGGCGCAGGCGCCAACCCCGCCGATCCCTACATGACCGTCGTCGCCTATTTCAATGCCTTGCGGGAACTGGGCAGCGCGCGGCGCATCGTCGAGGACGAGATCGGATCGCGGTTGTTGACCTATTCCGGCCGCAAGCGCCTCGACGAGACGGCGGGACCGTTTGCCGATCGACGGAGCGCGTTCGAGCCGGTCGAGCTGACCTCGCGCGTCGGGACCGCGAACGTCGCCGACGCCCGGCGCCGCCTCGCCCTCGGCTTCGACGAAGAAGGCCGCGTGGATGTCGCCTTGGCCACGAACATGATCTCCGTCGGCCTCGACATCACGCGGCTCGGCCTGATGGTCGTCTCGGGCCAACCGAAGACGACGGCCGAATACATCCAGGCCACCAGCCGGGTCGGGCGCGATCCTTCGCGGCCCGGCCTCGTCGTGACGCTGCTCAACGTCCACAAGCCGCGCGACCGCTCGCATTACGAGCGGTTCGCCGCCTTTCACGCCTCCTTCTATCGCGGCGTCGAGGCGACCAGCGTCACGCCCTTCTCGCCGCGCGCCATGGACCGCGGATTGCCCGCGGTCGCTGTCTCCCTGGCGCGTCTGGGTATCGCGGAATTGACTCCCATGCCGGCGGCGGGGGAGATCGAACGTCACGGGGACGAAACGAGGGCCCTGGCCGAAGCCGTCGGCGCCCGCGCGCAAGGCCACGCGGAGGGAGTGCCGGCCGGTTTCGGCGATCACGTCAAAGGCCGCGTCCAAAGCCTGATCGACGACTGGGCGACCCTCGCCCACGAAGCCAGGCAGGGCGGCGTGTCGTTCGATTACGCGCGCGGCCGGGAAGGCGGGGTTTCGACCCCGCTGCTGCGCGAGATGATCGATCCCGACCGGGACACGTTGAACGACCTCCAGCTCCGGTTCCGCGCGCCGCGCTCGCTGCGCGACGTGGAACCGGGTGTGCTGCTCGGCATCAAGACCCCCGAAGGACGGGATATTCCGTAAGGCGTCCAATGACCGACAACATCCTGCGTCAGAGCCAGTTGATCACGACCTACGGGCCGGGGGCGATGATCGACCTGCCCGATTACTCGGTCATCGTCTCGGGCTTGCGGGACTGGTCGCGTCTGCGGCGCGAGACGGTCGACGAACCGCGCCTCGTCGCCAAGCTGCAACGGCTGCTGGATCTGCCGTCCCTCGACCTCTACGCGCCGCCGCGTCACGAGGAGAGCGCCCAACAGGCGGCGCCGGTCGGCGCGCGCATCTTTCCGACTTGGTTCATCGTCAAGGACGTGAAGCCGTCGCCCCGGAATCCGCAATGGCGCCGCCGCCGGCTGGTGCGGTGGGAGCATCTCGACCGACGGCGCTTTCGTGACGACGATGGCAAACCGAAGCCGGTCGTCCCGGTGCGTTTCGTCCGCGGCTGCCGACGCGGCCATATCGACGACCTGAACTGGCGGGCGTTCGTCCACCAGCGTGGCGGAACGTGCGAACGCCCGCTATGGCTCGAGGAGCGAGGGACCGGCGGCGACATCGCCGATACGTTCGGCGTGTGCGATTGCGGCGAGGAACGAGCGCTCTACGAAGCGTCGAGCCCCGACACCGGCGCGCTCGGCCGCTGCGACGGCAAACGGCCGTGGATCGGACAATACGCGAAGGAAAGCTGCGGTGAACCCTATCGGCTGCTGGTGCGCACGGCGAGCAACGCCTACTTCCCGCAGACCATGAGCGTCATCTCCCTACCGGAGTTCGATGCCGGGCTGGCGGAGAGGGTCTCGCAGCAGTATGAGCGCCTGAAAGCGGCGGAGGACTTCGGCTCCCTGGAGAGTTTTCGGAAGAGTCCGGAGCTCGACGCCGCCTTTTCGGACATCGCTGACGAAACGGTGATCGCCGAGTACCGACGGCAGAGGAGCGGCGGCAAGGGGGAAGAGACTCCGATCAAGAGCGCCGAATTCGAGATTCTCGACAAGGGCGATCCCCGTATCGGCGAAGACGACCCGCGTTCCAGGTTCTACGCCGAGACGTCGGACCGCGGCTCATGGGATCCCGACGGCAAAGCGCCGCGCCTCGCCGCGGTGGACAAGCTCGTGCTGGTGCACCGGTTGCGCGAAGTCGTCTCCCTGCTGGGTTTCACGAGATTCGAGGCTGTCAGCCCGGACAAGGACGGCGAGCTCGATCTCGACGTGGCGCGGGCGGTGCTGGCCGAGACGATCACTTGGCTGCCCGCGGTCGAGAATCGCGGTGAAGGCGTGTTCGTTTCCTTCCGTGCCGACGCGGTGGAGCGCTGGCGGGCGCGTTCCGGGGTCCGAGAACGCGGCAGGCGGATCGAGGCAGGCTGGAAAACATGGGCCAGAGAGCGCCAGCGGCCGCAAGAGGGCTTTCCCGGGCTGCCCTACGTGATGCTGCACTCGCTTTCCCACATGCTGATGACCTCAATCGCGCTCGATTGTGGCTATCCGGCGAGTTCGCTGCGCGAGCGCGTCTATGCGGGCGATGGCGGTTACGGGATATTGATCTACACGGGATCGTCTGATTCTGAGGGCACGCTGGGCGGGTTGATCGAGACGGGGCGGCGCTTCGCCGGCCATCTCCGCCGCGCCCTCAATGACGGTCAGCTGTGCTCCAACGATCCCGTGTGCGCCGAGCACGCGCCCGATTCCGCACTGGAGGGGCGCCTGTTGCAGGGCGCCGCGTGCCACGGCTGCCTCCTGATCGCGGAGACGAGTTGTGAGCAACGCAACGACTTCCTCGACCGCGCCCTCGTCGTTCCGACCGTCGGCGTGAAGAACGCCGCGTTCTTCGACTCTCCAACCCACGATCCATGATGGATTTCGCCACCCTGGCCGCGCTCGACGGGAATGCTCTGACCAGACTCGCGGAACTTCTGGAAGCCGGCCTGCTTAAACCGCCATTGAGCGCGCTGATGCTGCAAGGCCATGTCGCCGGCGCCCATGCCGAGGCGCTTTCGGAGTGTCTCGAAGACCTTTCCCGTCGGGGTATGCCGCCGGATCACGTCGCGGCGGCGCTCCACGCCTTCGTCGCGGGCCGGCGGGCCGGCGGTGTCTCCGCCCCGATCGAGGTCGTCGTCAGCGGGCCGGACACGGCGGCGACCGCGCGCGACACCGGTGTAGTGCTACGCCAGTTGTTCGACAGGGCGCGCACGCGGGTGCTGGCCGTCGGTTTCGCGGTCCACCAGGGGAAGTCTGTGTTCCAGGCCCTGGCGCGGCGCCTCGACACCGACGAATCGCTCGAAGTCACCCTTTGCATCGACGTTCGCCGCCAACGCGGCGATACCGCGCTCGACAGCCAGGTAGTTCGCCGCTTCGCCGAGAACTTCGTCGACCGTGAGTGGCCCGGGACTCGTTTGCCCCGTGTTTACTACGACCCCCGATCCCTGGCCCCTGCCGGCCAGACAGCCAGCGTTCTGCACGCCAAATGCGTGGTTGCGGACGGTCGCGAAGCGCTCGTGACCTCCGCCAATTTCACGGAGGCGGCTCAGATCCGGAATATGGAGCTGGGCCTCCTGGTCGCTGCCCCGGCCGTAGCGGCCCGGATCGAGGAGCATTTCCGTTCCCTGATCCGGGACGGGCATCTTCAACGATTGCCGCTGCTTTAAAATTTTCCTGCTTATGCCTGAAACCTCTGCATAAGTCGGATTTCAGGAGTTTTGTCGGAGAAGGCGGGTTCGATTACGGATTTGGGTGTTGGATTGAGCATGAATGCGTTGAAAATGGGCACTGTGTTGTCGAGAGGAACGCACACCATTGTAGCATTCAACGTATATAAAAATCGTGCGCGACGAAACGCCGGAAGAAGCATCGCTCTCCGTCCGCTGGCCTCAGACCTGCGTTCGGACCATCCGCTCATGTTGCATCCTGATCGGATACTCCAGTCAGAATATCCGCACCGATGCTGTCTGCGATCTTGGAGGCGGACGCCTTCACCGAGTCCCGCGCCAAGTGAGCGTATCGCGCCGTGGTCTGTACCTGGGTGTGGCCGAGCAGCTTCCCGATCATCGGCAGGCTCTCGCCCAGCGCCAGCGCGCGCGAGGCGAAGCTGTGCCGTAGGTCGTGGATGCGCACGTCGTCCAAACCGGCGCGCGCCCGGATGCGCCGCCACGGATGCTGCAGGTCGGTGAGATGGGCGCCCGGCTTCCTGCCCGTGATGACCCAGGGATTGTCCGGGTCGCGGGGCAGGGCGGTGAGCACCCCCGCCGCCGCGCGCGACAGCGGCACCATCCGTGCGCCGGTCTTGCTGTCGGGCAACCGCAGTTCGCCCGCCTCCAGGTCCACGTTCTCCCAGCGAAGCGCCTGGACCTCGCCCAGCCGGCAACCGGTCAGCATCAACAGACGAATGGCGGTTACCGCCGAGAGCGTCTCCGAGCCCTCGGCCTCGACCTCGCTCAGCACCTGACCCAGCCGGCGGAACTCCTCCTCCGTCAGAAACCGCTCCCGCTTGTGCTCCTTGTACTTCTCCACGAACCGACAAGGGTTCGCGCCGTCTTTCCGCAGTCCCCAGGCTTCAGCCAAGTTGAACATCTTTCGCACGACCTCAAGGATGCGGTTCGCCTGATAGGGCGTTCCCCGGTGCCGGTGGTGCAACGCCGCGATGTGTTCCCGCTCGACCGCCTCGATCGCGAGCGTGCCCAGTTCGGGCAGCACGAATTTGGCGACCAGCCACCGATAGGCTTCCGCCGTTCGAGGCTTGCAGCGGACCGCGACATGCTCCGCAAGGTAGCGCTCGGCGAGGTTCGCGACCGTCGGCCGGGTCGCCGATGCCGACGGGGCAGGGGAGGGGTCCTCGCCGGCCTTGATGCGAGCGATCAGCAAGGCCGCCTTGCGGCGCGCCTGGTCGGCCGAGATCACTCCATGTCGCCCGATGGCGATCCGCGTCGATTTCCCTTGGGCGCGGGTCTGGACGACATAGACCTTGGTGCCCGAAGGGTAGACGCGCACCCCGAAGCCGGACAGCTCGCGGTCCCAGAAGACGGCGTCCTTGCCCTCCGCCGAGAGCCGATCGACGGTGCGCTTGGAGATGGTTCGGTATTGCAGTCTCGCCATTCCGCGCCTCGTTGGATTCCGCTTGACGGGGAAGCCGATGCGGCCTACCGTAAGCGTACCGTAAGCGGGTGAGGTGAAACCCGGGCGCATTGAAGCGCATGTGAGGCGGTGGATCAAGTCTGAAACCGGAAGCGAGGGAAGAGAAAAATCAAATCAACATAGTATATTAGCGTATATCTGCATATCCTGGCGCGTGAGAGGCGGGATCGGGCGATTGAGGTGAATGTTCGGCTCATAACCTGAAGGTCGCAGGTTCGAATCCTGCCCCCGCAACCATCTCAAGCCCCTGGAAACCTTGATGTTTCCAGGGGCTTTCGATTCCTGCAACGCTGTTTTCAATCATCGAGTCAACACCGAGTCAACACATGCCCGCGAACGTCGTCGACTTCGCCGCGCCGGGATGGGGGTCGGGCGCGTTCGCGAGCGTTCCAGGCGTTGTCGGGAGATGCCTGAAGCGGCGGGGGTGCTCGCCGACGCGCGTCGCGTGCCGGGCAGCCCCTGGGTGCTCCTGGGCCGCAAGCTGGGCGGCCGTCTGCGCAGCGTCAACGCCCCTCGGCTCTTCGTGCGGGCGCGAGCGGGGCTGGAGAAAGCCAATGGCGCCGATACCGTCCACTGGGATGGCGAACTCACCGGCTTCGGCGTCCGCGTGCGGAAGTCCGGGCGCAAGTACTATGTCGTTCAGACCCGCGTCGCCAGTAAGCTGCGCTGGTTCACCGTCGGCCCCCACGGCCCCTTGAGCCCGGACCAGGCGCGCGGGCGGGCGCTGGAGATCCTGGCCGATGCGAAGAAGGGCATCGATCCCCGGGACGCGGAAGCCCGGAACACGGCCGAACCCACAGTGGCCGATCTCGGCCGCAGGTTCCTGGACGAGTACGTCCCAACCCACTGCAAGCCGAGCACGCAGGCGGAGTACCGCCGCTCGGTGAAGCTGTTCGTCGACCCCAACTGTCGGTGCGGGAGGTTCAACGCAAGGACGTCGCCGCGTTGCATCACGGCCTCCGCGACAAGCCCTATCAGGCCAACCGGACCCTTGGGGGCTCTCGAAGATGTTCTCCCTCGCCGAGGTCTGGGGCTGGCGCCCGGACGGCTCCAACCCTTGCCGGCACGTCAAGCGCTACAGGGAGCATCAGCGCGAGCGCTTCCTGTCGCCCGAAGAGACGGCTCGGTTGGGCGAAGTGCTGCGCGAGGCGGAGGACGAGATGCCCTTGGCCGTCGCCGCTTTCCGCCTACTGCTGCTCACCGGTTGTCGGATGTCGGAGGTCCGAGACCTGCGCTGGGAGTATGTGAAAGGACTGCATCGAGCTTCCCGACGCCAAGACCGGCGGACGCGTCGTGCCGCTCGGACCGGAAGCCCGCGCCGTGCTGGCTTCACTTCCTCGCGACCCGGACAACCCCTGGGTGATCGCCGGCAAGCTCCCCGGCACGCATCTGACCGACCTGCAACGCCCCTGGCAGCGCATCCGGGCGCGCGCTGGACTCGAAGACGTGCGCATCCACGACCTGCGGCACAGCTTCGCCAGCCGCGCGCTGGCGCTGGGCGAGAGCCTGACCATGATCGGCAAGCTGCTCGGCCACACCCAGGTCCAGACCACCGCACGCTACGCCCATCTCGCCCGCGACTCCCTCCAGACCGCCGCCGCACGCATCACCGGAAGCATCGGCGGGAACCTCATGAGCGGCGTGATAGGCTGCTCATCACGGCGTTGACGTCCATGGCTTCAGTTTCGCATTATGCCGCCTTGCGGTGCCAGTGTGTTCAGCACCGCCGTGTCGCCGAGAGCGACAGCATGCGCACTCTCCGTCAGGTAAGATATGGTGCCCCCGAGCGCATTCCACGACTCCTCGTTCAAGCTGTGGTTTGACCACCCGCAGATGATCCGCGACCTGCTACGCGGATTCGTGCCCGCGGACTTGGTCGCAGCCTTCGACTTCGACAGCTTGGAACAGCTTCCGGCGCAGTATGTCGGGGACGACCTGCGCCAGAGCCGCGGCGACGCGGTCTAGCGCGTGCGCTTCCGTGATGCGCCGTCGCAAGCGTGGCTCTACCTGCTGGTACTACTGGAGTTCCAATCCACGGTGGACCGGTGCATGGCAGCGCGGGTGCTCGCCTATACGGGGCAGACCTACCTGAAGTTGCTCCATAACGAGGTGCTGCCGCCGGACGGGAAGCTGCCGCCGGTACTGCCGGTCGTCATCTACAACGGGCGGGTGCGGTGGTCGGCACCGGAGGAGGTGGGTGAGACGATCGCGACAGTGGGTGCCGGGTTGGCGCCGTTCCAGCCCCGCCAGCGTTATCTGCTGATTGACGAGCACGCGCTGAAGGTCGAAGATTTACCAGCTGGCAACGTGGTATCGGCGCAGATCGAGCTGGAGCAGGGCTCGGTATCGTCGATGGTGCCGATTCTGTCCGACCTGGGGCGGCTGCTGGCTGGGCCGGAGCACGAAAGCCTGCGGCGGGCGTTTGCGGAGTGGACGCGCCAGATGGTTGTGCGTAGCCGGCTTGTAGCCTCGACCCCCCCGGTTGGTGGACGCGTTGCAGGCGTTGGAGGAGACGGGAGACCTGGAAGCCATGGGATCGCTACTCGCAGAACGGATCGACGAGTACCTTGAGAAGGAGATCGAGAGGCGTAGCCTAGAGCGCGGAGTGGCGCAGGATCTGAAGCGGAAACGAGCGTTGTTGTCGCGCTTGGTAGCTCGGAAGTTTGGCCCGGAGACAGCGGCGCGCTTGGCGACTCCGGAGCGACTGGAAGACATCGGCGAACAGGTGATCGACTGCACCACTGGTGGAGAATTTCTGGCCCGCGTGGAAAGTTCCATCGCTCCGGCTTGAGATCGCCACCCGGTCGATAACACTGGATCGTACCCGCGCTGGCGAGGGGCTGGACCGACGGTCTTCTCTCCGGGCAGGGGACTGAGACTCAGCATCGCTATGCGATGGCGGAAACGGACTTATCCTTCGGTATAAGAGAGCTCCCACTCCGAATGAACTGAAGGTGAATTCGACATATGAGAATCGCCTGGGCGAAATCGGCACGAGAGTCGGAGACAGACTCTCCCTCTTGTCTCGGGCTTACCGATCACAGCGTGGATGTTGCCGCCGTCGCGGAAGAGTTGGTGACTATCGCGACTCTTCGGCGCCGACTGGAGATGCTGGCGGAACGTCGACTCACGAACGTTGATATCGCAAGAATAGGATTCTTCGTCGGCCTGCACGACACTGGCAAGGTCAATCATGGTTTCCAGGCGCGGCTGCGCAGGGAAAAGCCGGATGCCGGGCATATCGGCCCCATCTGGTCCATCGTCTGCGACCAAGCGTCGCATCCGCTGTTGAAGAAAATCCGCAAAGCCCTGCGTAGAAGGGATTGGAAGGGTTGGTTCGTCAACGGAGAGCATGAGGCGGCTTGGTGGAGCGCCGTGCTTATCCACCACGGGAGCTTGCCGCGCAGCGGCGCCCGGCCCGACCTGCGTCTGTGGGAGGAACAGGGCGGCTATTCGCCCCTGTCGGCGCTTGCCGATACGGCGACCACGCTCAGGACTATGTTCCCTCTGGCGTTCGGCGAGGCCGCGACGGACCGACTGCCGTCCACGCCGCGTTTCATGCACGCCTTGGCCGGTTTCGTCACGCTCGCGGACTGGCTCGGCTCGGACCGAAGCGTTTTCAAATTTCCCTGCGAAGGCGCACCGACAGGTAACGAGCGGATTCCCTGGGCGCGCAAGGAGGCCGCAGAGCTCCTTCGCCGTCGCTGGCTCGACCCGGACGTGGCGCGGCAAGCGGCGGCGACCATCCCCACCGCCTTCGCCGACTTGTTCCCAAACCTGTCGGTGCGCCGGCCGGCGCAAGAGGAGTTACAGGAAGCGCCGTTGTCAGTCGCCGGGCAAGTCGTGGTGCTGGAGGCGGAGACTGGCTCCGGCAAGACCGAAGCTGCAATGCTGCATTTCCTCCGGCTGTTCCGGGCCGGCAAGGTGGACGGCTTCTATTTCGCGCTGCCGACTCGCGCGGCGGCCGCGCAGATTCATCGGCGGGTGAGGGAAACGTTGCGGCGATGGTTCGAGCATGCGGCGCCGCCGGTGGGACTGGCCGTCCCCGGCTATCTGCGAGTCGACGCCGAAGAGGATCGGAGCCTGCCGGAACAGGCCGGTGTGCTCTGGCCCGATGAAACGGATACCGATCGCGTCTGGGCAGTAGAACGCCCGAAGCGGTATCTCAGCGGTACGGCAATGGTCGGAACGGTGGACCAGCTGCTGCTCGGCGGCTTACAGGTGAAGCATGCGCATCTCCGCTCCAGCCCGATGCTGCGCTTACTGCTGGTCATCGACGAGGTACATGCCTCCGACGCCTACATGACCGAGGTCCTGCGCAACGTTCTGGACCAGCACTCGGCCGCCGGCGGCCATGCCTTGCTAATGTCGGCGACGTTAGGCGCGCTGTCACGTCTGCGCTTTCTGGCTCCCGGCGAGCGGGTCGAAGCGCATGAGAGACCGATCCTCGCGGAAGCCGTCGCATTGCCCTACCCCGCCATTCAACGAACGGGCAAGATGCCGACACCCCTTACCGGCGACGGCCGGGGGAAGCGGGTGAGCATCCAGCTGATCGATCACAAGGCACTTGATCCTATCCTGGCGCAGGTCAAGCGGCAGGCGGAGGACGGCGCCGCCGTGCTGTTCATCCGCAACACCGTGCGTGACGCGCAAGATACCTTCCGACGCCTGGAAGACCTCGACGCGCCACTGCTGTGCTGCGCGGGAGTGACCGCGCCGCACCACAGCCGCTACGCGCCGGAGGATCGGCGGCTGCTGGACGAGGCCTTGGAACGTGCGTTCGGGAAGGAGGGTCGGACCGGCATCGTCGCCGTGACCACGCAGACGGCGGAGCAATCGCTTGACATATGCGCCGACCGGCTGGTCACCGACATCGCGCCGGGCGACGTGCTGCTGCAACGCATCGGCCGTCTGCACCGTCACAAGCGCCTCCGCCCGCCCGGATTCGAGGTGCCGACGGTCGACATACTCGCGCCGACGGTGGAGGAACTGGCCGCGCACGTCAACGTAAAGGGTGAGGTCCGCGGACAAACGCCAATGGGGCTCGGCCGCGTTTACCGCAACATGATCGGCGTGCTGGCGACACGGCGATGGCTGGCCAAGCGCGACACTATCCGCATCCCCGGCGACAACCGCGCGCTGGTCGAGGCCGCGACGCATGACGACAGCCTGTGGGAGCTCGCGAACGCGCTCGGCCCACCATGGGACGCCCACCTGAAGACAGAGATCGGAGTGAAGCTCGGCGAAGGCATGACAGCGCGCCCGGTGCTGCTCGACTGGCGCGAATCGCTGCTCGCGAATCGGCCGCTGGACGATCGCCAAATCAAAACGCGATTGGGGCTGGACGACCGTCGAATCGACCTACCCGAGCCTATGCGCGGCCCTTTCGGCACGCGGGTTCGGAGTTTCACGCTGCCGGGATGGGTGGCCGGCGACCTGCCGCTCGATACAGAACCGGCGGAGCTCTCCGCTTCTGACGGCGAAATCCGGTTCCGGCTGGACGCACACCGTTACCGCTACGACCGCCTGGGCTTGGCGAGGATCGACGATTGACGGCTAGCGTGACTCTTGACCAAAAGGAGGACAGGTCGATGATAGCGACCTAACTTATTACCTCAATGACCCGTCTGACTCAAGGCGGGTGCGGCGGTGTGCGCAGGCGCGCCGCCGCCTTCCCCCTCCAAGCGATCAGCCGTCCCGATGAAGAGCGCCGACGATGCATGACTTGCTGACCTGCCCCATCATCCCCGTCGTTCGCGACGGCAACGGCGGTTCCGCAACCCTGCCGGCGCTCTACGCCGGGCTCGTCGGCGACGCCATCGATTCCTTCCCCGGTCTCGCCGCACATCAAGCGCAAGCTTGGTATCAGTTCTTGGCGCAACTTGGGGCCATCGCCCTGCACGAGGGGGGCCGGGAAAGCCTGCCGACGGACATGGACGAGTGGCACGGCCTGATCGCCGCCCTGACGCCCGAATGCGCTACCACGGCTTGGTGTCTTGCCGTCTCCGACCCGACGAAGCCGGCGTTCCTGCAACCGCCGACGACGCGAATCGGGAACTTCAAGGAGTACGCCCACACGCCGGACAGGCTCGACGTACTGGTTACGGCCAAGAACCATGACCGTAAACAGGCGCAGGCGGACGGAGGCGCTCCGCACCATTGGCTGTATGCCCTGCTGACCTTGCAGACGGCGCAAGGCTATTCCGGCCGCGGCAATCCCGGAATCGCACGCATGAACGGCGGCCTGTCCAGCCGTGTGCTGGTGGACCGGCGGCCGGGGCCGCGCTGGGGGCCACGCGTGTGCCGCGCCATCCGCATGCTGCTCGCCCGAAGAGAGGACGTTCTCAAACGGGCTGGCGACGATCTCTTCCGACGCCGTGGCGGCTTGGCGCTCACTTGGCTCACGCCGTGGGATGACGACGGTCAGATCGGCCTCGACGAACTCGACCCCTACTTCATCGAGGTCTGCCGCCGCATTCGTCTTGATGTCGGTCGGAATGGGGGACTTCGCGCGGTCGGCAGGCCCTCCAACCACACCCGCGTGGACGCCCAAGCGCTGAAGGGGAATCTTGCCGATCCGTGGGTTCCTGTCGATCGAGTGAGAGAGGACGCTCCCGCGCTGACCGTCGGCGCTGGTGGTTTCGACTACCGCCTAGCCCAAAGGATCCTGTTGCAACACCGTGAGTTCCTTTCACCGCTCGCGCTGAAGGACCTGTGCGGGGAACGAGACCGGAATTCGGAAATCCACATGGCCGTCCTGGTCCGCGGACAAGGCAAGACGGAAGGCCTGCACGAACGCACGATTCCGCTGCCGTATTCGATAGTCGCGCAGCTGGCCGTCGAACCCGACCCGGATGATGATGACGATCCGGTGCCGCTCGCGGCGCTCTCGAAGGGGATGGTCGACCGAGTCGGCGAGGCGCGGACGGTGCTCCGGCGCGCCGTGCTCGTCTATCTTCAAGGACCGGAGAAACCGAATTTTCAGGATAAGAGCGCCGACCCGATCACGGCCCGGTACGACCGGGCCATCGACGAGCGGTTCTTCAAATTCCTGTTCGGCCCCGGGACGACGGAACAGAGATTCGAGGTGGCCGAAAGGGACTGGCAAAAGGTCCTGCGCGAGCAGGCCGAGCGCCTTGCCCGCGAGGCCTGGGCAGCGGCCGCACCCAGCACGAGGCGCGAAAAGGCGCGTGCGGCCTCCGAGGCGGTGTTCTACGGAGGCTTGCGCAAATGCCTGCCCGACGCATTCAGCCGTGACATACAGGAGGATACCGTATGAACGATATGACACACGCGGAGCCTGGAGCCCCTTCTTCCTCCGAGGCACCAGAATTCATCGGCCGAGTCGTCGCCACCGTCTCGAGTGCACTGGATGCGGAGCGGATCGGCACCGGCCGTCTCGCCGAACTCCGTCGGATGGAGTGGCAGAAGTTTCCGCCGAGCTTCTGGAATTTCTATCTCAAGAGCGTGCCAGTGGAGTGGCGTAAACCGGAAGACCATGACGACGACAGAGTCGATCTCGCCTGGGCCAGCCTGCTTCGCGCCATGGCCGAAGCGGCACCCGATCCGCACAAGTACGACAAGAGTAAGACCTTCGGGGCGGCGCTTGCCGAAACCGGATACGCGGAATCGCGCTTCGTTCGCTTCTTGCGGGCCGAAGATCGGGACTTGGCGCGTGAAGCCCTCGCCGCCGCTGCTTGGCTTGCCAGAGCTGGGCAGAAAGCGAACTGGCGCGAGCCGGCGGAATTGATCCTCGGCCGTATAGGCAGTATCAGGCGCCTCCCCCACCCCGATACCGTGACCCACCGGCTTGCCCGCGGCTACTTCCGCGTGCAGGCGGCTTCATCCTGACCCCATGACCGGAGACGAATCCCATGACCGCGAATTTCCTGCAACTCCACACCCTGACCGGCTATTCCGCCGCGCTTCTCAACCGCGACGACATCGGCAGGGCGAAGCGCCTGCCGTTCGGCGGCCATGACCGCATCCGCGTATCGTCCCAGTGTCTGAAGCGCCATTGGCGAGAACAGACCGGAGAATGGTCGCTTGCCGAGCTTGATTCCGGCAAGGCCAAGCGTTCCCGAAGAATTTTCAGCGACGTCATCGCGCCGCGCCTGAAAGCGCGTCAACTCTCGACGAAGCAGATTCTGAACGTTCTGGAACCCATCCGTTCCATCGTGCTCGGCAAGAGCGAGAGAGTGCGCACCGCCGGCAAGGATTCGTCGGAAAAAACCGATGATGCAGTGGAGCCGTTCGTCGAACTGCGCACCGAGCAGGTCATCGTCTTCGGCGAGCCCGAGATCGCATTCCTCACCGACCTCGCTGACGAACTCGCGAAGGACAATCAGGAGGAGACCAAGAAAGCCGTCGAATCCTATTTCAAGGACAAGAAGAACAAGGACAACCTGAAAGCTCTCGCTCGCGGTGCCGGCCTGGATGCCGCGCTGTTCGGCCGCATGGTTACCTCGGATGTGATGGCTCGTTACGACGCTGCGGTCCACGTCGCCCACAGCTTCACGGTACATGCGGAAGAGGCCGAACCCGATTACTTCTCGGCCCTGGACGATCTGGTGACGGAAGAAGGCGAACTCGGTTCTGGCCACATCAACACGACCGAACTCACCAGTGGCTTGTTCTACGCCTACACCGTCGTCGATCTGCGGCAGCTGACGAAGAATCTCTCCGGTGACGGAGAACTGGCCAGGAGTGCGTTGCGGCGGCTGGTTCACCTGATCGCGACCGTCTCTCCCGGCGCGAAGCTGGGAGCCACTGCACCCTACGCATGCGCTGAACTGGTGATGGCCGAAGCGGGAGAGCGGCAGCCGCGCACGCTCGCCAACGCCTTCATGGACCCGGTGAGTCGGAAGAACGCAAAGGCCAAGGCGGTGGCAACCCTCGACGACTATCTGGCGCGTTTCGATGACATGTACGGCGAGCACGAGGACCGGAAGATCGCCACCATGATCGAGCCGGCCCCCATCCACGCCGGCGAGAGGGTCACGCTTGATGAACTCGCTTCCTGGACATCGACCCTGGTCAAGGAAGCGGCGTGATGGATGTGCTGATTCTGCACCTGCAAGCGCCGTTGATGAGCTTCGGCGGTCCGCAGATCGACCAGATTGGGCCGACCGGCCGCTTCCCGACGCTCAGTCAGATCGCCGGCCTGCTGGCGAACGCGCTGGGGCACGATCATCGCGATTGGGACCGGACGCAGGCGCTGCAAGACCGCATGCGGATCGCGAGCGCCTTGATGAGGGAAGGGCGGGAATTGCCGGATTACCAGACCGTCGATCTCGGCCAGGAGCATCTGCGTAACCCCGGCTGGACCACCCGCGGACGCGCCGAGCACCGCGGCGGTGGCTCGGAAGCGCGATTCGGTACCCATATCCGCCACCGCCGCTACCGCGCCGACTCGAACGTGCTGACCGCCGTTGCGCTGGTTCCACCCGATGAAGCGCCGACGCTGGCGAGCCTGCATGCCGCACTGAAAACTCCGGCGCGGCCGCTGTTCCTCGGGCGCAAGCCGTGCCTTCCCGCCGCACCGGTGTTGGTCGGAATGATCGAGGCTGTGGAAGACTTGGCCGACGCACTCGAGCGGACGCCGGTCGCGTTCCCCGATCGCTGGACGGAAATCAGGCACGGCGATGCCTCGTCCGAACTTGAAGTCGAATTGCCGGTCGACGACGAGCGGACCTTGCCGGACAACGAACGCCTGAAAACCTGCCGCGTCATCGACTCGCGCGACTGGCGGAACCGCCTGCATGGTAGCGAGCGGGTCGTCCTGCGCCGGCAGCTGAAGATCGACGTCATCGCGGAGAAGACGTCATGAGCGAACTTCACCTTCTTCAATTGCCCGTGAAGACGCGCGGGTTCGTCGAATGGGCGCTGGCCAAGGGATATTTGGAAACGCCGCCCGGCGATGGCCGGGGCAAGCCGCGCGACGCCGACATCGGCTATGCACTGCACGCGCTGACGGCCGGCCTATTCGGTCGCGAGGCTCCACGCCCCTTCCGCCCACCGCCGCTTGGCCAACGGGAGCAACGGCTGCACGGCCCGCGAGACGCGCGATTGGAAGTCTGGGGTTACGCCCACCGGCCGGCCGACGCCTTGGCCGAGGTGGCCAGACTCGCGAGCGACGATCTCTTCGCGACGATCGACTGGTCCCGATTCCGTTCGAAGCGCATGCCTGCTGCGTGGCCGGAGGGTATCCACCTGCGCTTCGAACTGAGGGCATGCCCGGTGAAGCGACGATTGGCGAAGCGGCCGCTCGCGACACGGCGCGACGACCTGATGGAATCCGTCGTTTTCGACAGCAACCGGAAGCGCGAGATGGACGCATATCAGCTCGTCGCGGCGCGCGCGGTGGAAGACGGCCTGAACGTGCCTGTCCGCAACGATGTTTACGCCCAATGGCTCGCCGAACGCTTCGCCTCTTCGCCCGGAGACGATGCGCCACAGGCTGCCGCTCTCGTTCGCGATGAGGAGCGCAACCGATATAACGTCCGCGTCGACTCGTGGCGCTCGACCCGTCTGCTGCGCCGGCCGCTTCGCAACGGCGGAGAGAAGCGCGAATCCTGCTGGCTTACACGACCGGACGTGCGTTTTTCCGGGGTGTTGCAGGTCGTCGATCCGGAAGCCTTCCCTCGTGTTCTTGCCAGCGGTGTTGGCCGGCACTGTGGCTTCGGCTTCGGCATGTTGTTGCTGAAACCGGCCTGAGCATCGCCCGAACGTAACGAGGGGCGGAACGGTCGTGGTACTCGCGGGTCGTCTGGGTATCGAAACCGCGCGCATCCCGCACGCCGACCGCCATGGCCTGCTCTGGCTCTCGCGCGGGCATCTTTCCGTAGAGGATGGCACCTTGCGCTTTCAGACGGTCGGGGGCGGCGACCTCGAGGCGGGCGATTACGCCATCCCCTTTCAGATGGTCTCGATATTGCTGCTCGGCCCCGGCAGCACTGTAAGCCACGACGCGCTGCGGCTTTGCGCACGACACGGAACCTGCTTGATGGCGGTGGGCGACGACGGGGTGAGGGCTTACACCGCCCCGCCCTTCGGCCCGGACGACTCCTCCGTCGCCCGCCGTCAGGCGCAGCTCTGGGCCGACGAAGTGAGCCGCCTTGGCATCACTCGGCGCCTCTACGCTTGGCGGTTGGGTCGTATCCTGCCCCACCGCGACCTCGACGTGTTACGCGGCATCGAGGGAGCTCGAATGAAGACGCTCTATCGTACGATCGCCGAACAGTACGGTATCGTCTGGAAGGGACGGAGGTATGATCGTGCCGATCCAGAGGCGGCCGATCTGCCGAATCAAGCCATCAACCATGCCGCCACGGCGGTGGAGGCAGCCGCTTCCGTCGCCGTGACGGGCGTCGGAGCCCTGCCGCAACTCGGTTTTATTCATGAAGCGTCCGGCATCGCTTTCGTTCTGGATATCGCGGACCTGTACAGGGGTGAGGTAACTCTCCCGGTCGCCTTCGGTGCTACGCGGGCCTGCGAGCGCGAGCCGACCGTGTCTCTGGAGCGGCATGTCCGCCGACTGGCCGGAACGGAGTTTCGCCGAAAGAAGCTGATCCCGGCGATGATTGGTCGCGTGAAGGAGTTGTTCGATGCCGATGTGCGTGGTGGTGACCCGTGACGTTCCTTCCCGCTTTCGCGGTTTCCTATCCAGCTGCATGCTGGAGATCGCGCCTGGGGTTTACACCCAGCCCGACATGTCTGCTGGCGTGCGCGAGCGAGTTTGGAGCGTGCTCGACGACTGGTGGGCTGCATATCGTCAGGGTTCGGTCGTCATGACCTGGTCCACTCCGGGCACCGCACCGCGGCAAGGCGTTCTGATGCTTGGTGAACCGCCGAAGGACTTGGTGGAGCACGACAGCTTGTATATCGTGAGGCGGCTATTGCGCGATGATCGTCGCCATGCTCCTTGACATCGTGAATATAGAAGTGAATATTCAGCGGGATTAGGGAGTTACGTCCCAGGGCTTCCCCCGCACACGCGGGGATGCACCGCGCCCGAGCAGGTGAGGGTGTTCGAGCCTGACGCTTCCCCCGCACACGCGGGGATGCACCGTTCTCCCCGGCCGCCTCGGCCGTCCAGCACCAGCTTCCCCCGCACACGCGGGGATGCACCCTCGCACCTCCGTCATCAGAAAAGGCGATCTGCGCTTCCCCCGCACACGCGGGGATGCACCGCGCCCGCGCCGCCGTCGCCGCCGACCCGAACCGCTTCCCCCGCACACGCGGGGATGCACCCCCCGCCGAATGGTCAGGGACCGGGTGGTAAAAGCTTCCCCCGCACACGCGGGGATGCACCCCCTTGAGGATGCGCGGGATATTGCCAGCGCCCGCTTCCCCCGCACACGCGGGGATGCACCCCGAATTGACCGCCCGCACATCCAGCAAGTAGCGCTTCCCCCGCACACGCGGGGATGCACCCGGCACAGACTTACGGGACGCTGGTCGCCGCCGGCTTCCCCCGCACACGCGGGGATGCACCGTAGCCGGGATGGTTTGCCTTGCCGCGGATTCCGCTTCCCCCGCACACGCGGGGATGCACCCGCCATGCGCTCCAGGGATACGAGGTGCGGGAGGCTTCCCCCGCACACGCGGGGATGCACCCTACGGAGACGCAGTGGGCAGCCGCGCGAGAACGCTTCCCCCGCACACGCGGGGATGCACCCATCGCCGCCGGCGATCTCTGCTACGGCTGCGCGCTTCCCCCGCACACGCGGGGATGCACCCGGGATGCGTTGGCGCGCCAGCCACAGCGCCGAGCTTCCCCCGCACACGCGGGGATGCACCTGGAGGGAGCCTAAGGGGCAAAAGCGTCCGCCCGCTTCCCCCGCACACGCGGGGATGCACCCCTGCTGTGGGAGGCGGGGGACAAGCGCGGGGAGCTTCCCCCGCACACGCGGGGATGCACCCGCCTATGAGCGGAGCGCCCGCGCCGGCGCCCTGCTTCCCCCGCACACGCGGGGATGCACCTTCGACAACCTCGCCGCCGCCGAAAGGCTGGAGGCTTCCCCCGCACACGCGGGGATGCACCCCGGACCCGCGCGGAAACCCGCCGCCGTAACGAGCTTCCCCCGCACACGCGGGGATGCACCCGCATCAAGCTGCGTCACTTCCTTGCGGATGGCGCTTCCCCCGCACACGCGGGGATGCACCTTTCGGCGCGGGGCAGAATGCCGCCGCGCCGGCGCTTCCCCCGCACACGCGGGGATGCACCTGGTTCGCAACCGGGACGCGGGCGGGCAGCACCGCTTCCCCCGCACACGCGGGGATGCACCTTAGGGAAATCGTGCGACAAGGGCCGCGCGGGAGCTTCCCCCGCACACGCGGGGATGCACCCTTGTTTCAACACGGCCTAGGCGTCGTCGGCCAGCTTCCCCCGCACACGCGGGGATGCACCCACCCTATACGCGCGCCCGTTCGCGCCGAGCCAGCTTCCCCCGCACACGCGGGGATGCACCTGGAAGGCGTTGATCGATGGCGAAGTTTGAACGGCTTCCCCCGCACACGCGGGGATGCACCGCGTCGGAAGTGGAGAAGCGCGGCAAGGTGATCGCTTCCCCCGCACACGCGGGGATGCACCCGCCTGAAGACACCCGAATGGCGCGCCGCCCAGGCTTCCCCCGCACACGCGGGGATGCACCCAGGGACGGCGGCGGCGCGGCGTGCGTGGCGTAGCTTCCCCCGCACACGCGGGGATGCACCCGGAGGTTCGCGGGGTACAGGCAATCTCGCACGGCTTCCCCCGCACACGCGGGGATGCACCCCGAGCGTGATGCGATACGAGCGCGAACCCTCCGCTTCCCCCGCACACGCGGGGATGCACCGTGAAGCTCGTGGATATGCAGCCGACCCCCCCGGCTTCCCCCGCACACGCGGGGATGCACCTGTTGCCACCACTGCCGCCGCCGATGCCAAACAGCTTCCCCCGCACACGCGGGGATGCACCTGCAATCGTCTGCTGCTCGATTCCGGCGCCCCAGCTTCCCCCGCACACGCGGGGATGCACCCGACTACTCCTGGTCTTACCCGGACCGCAGGCAGCTTCCCCCGCACACGCGGGGATGCACCCGACCCCGAATATCGGGAGCGCCTGAAGGAGCGGCTTCCCCCGCACACGCGGGGATGCACCCTGGTGCAGAAGCTCCGGCCGGTAGCGAATGAAGCTTCCCCCGCACACGCGGGGATGCACCCGGCGTGGACCTGATGGAGATGCGCACCTTCTGGCTTCCCCCGCACACGCGGGGATGCACCGTGCTGGTCATCGCGGCGATGCTGGCCGCTCTGGCTTCCCCCGCACACGCGGGGATGCACCTTGGGTACGGTTCCGTCCACGCCGCGCGCCTCGGCTTCCCCCGCACACGCGGGGATGCACCTGGAGGCCGTCAAATCAAAGGTCGAGCGCCGTCGCTTCCCCCGCACACGCGGGGATGCACCTGAGGGCGACGTTCCCGGCTCCGGTCAAACCGGGCTTCCCCCGCACACGCGGGGATGCACCGCTGTGTGACCGCTCGTGCGTCCGAAGCCATGGGCTTCCCCCGCACACGCGGGGATGCACCCTGCGCGTCCTCCGGTGTGATGCGCGTCTTCACGCTTCCCCCGCACACGCGGGGATGCACCTGCCGAGGCCGATACCGACCGCTGCGAAGGCTCGCTTCCCCCGCACACGCGGGGATGCACCTCTCACGATTGGGAGTGAGACTTGGGAGGCGGTGCTTCCCCCGCACACGCGGGGATGCACCTGAGGCCGGGGCGATCGTTCGCAGACTGGCGGAGCTTCCCCCGCACACGCGGGGATGCACCGGCGAACACGGCGTGAGTGCCACCCGACCGTCGGCTTCCCCCGCACACGCGGGGATGCACCGACATGACGGACATGACCGAGACTGCCCGCCTGGCTTCCCCCGCACACGCGGGGATGCACCCTCGCCGATCGGGTCGTCGGCGACGTGCCTGTCGCTTCCCCCGCACACGCGGGGATGCACCCTTGTTTTCCACGCCCCGGCCCGGCCTTCCGTCGCTTCCCCCGCACACGCGGGGATGCACCTCTGCCTGTCGGAAAGGCGGAACACCTTCCCGGGCTTCCCCCGCACACGCGGGGATGCACCGGTGCGGGCGCATGGCTACTGCGACGCGCACGCGCTTCCCCCGCACACGCGGGGATGCACCCGATGTGGGCGCAATCCAGGCGCTCTTGAGGGCGCTTCCCCCGCACACGCGGGGATGCACCCCTGGCCGATCCCGTGATGCCGGTGCTGCTCAAGCTTCCCCCGCACACGCGGGGATGCACCTCACGTGGGGAACGCGCCGTGGAATCATCCACGGCTTCCCCCGCACACGCGGGGATGCACCTATCACGCTGGCGCCGGACGCCGACGTGGGCTCGCTTCCCCCGCACACGCGGGGATGCACCCACGATGCGCCGTGTCGGGGGCGGCCTCAAGCGGCTTCCCCCGCACACGCGGGGATGCACCCTTCACCCTTCGCGAGTTCCTCTTTTCCGAGACGCTTCCCCCGCACACGCGGGGATGCACCCTGGCAGAGCGGCGCAAGAAGGTCCGCACCCCCGCTTCCCCCGCACACGCGGGGATGCACCGGCATCTCGGAATTCGGCCTTCCGGGGGCCGTAGCTTCCCCCGCACACGCGGGGATGCACCCACGTCTTTGTAAAGGGCCCGCGCCAGGGGGAGGCTTCCCCCGCACACGCGGGGATGCACCGTTGTAGCCGGCTGCCTGAAAACGCTCGCAGAGGCTTCCCCCGCACACGCGGGGATGCACCGCCAACCGACGAGTTCCTTTCGGTTGCCGCGCGGCTTCCCCCGCACACGCGGGGATGCACCTTCGAGGACGAGAACGGTCATGCCGATCACGCCGCTTCCCCCGCACACGCGGGGATGCACCCTCATGGACGAGGTGAACGTCTACAAGCGGAAGGCTTCCCCCGCACACGCGGGGATGCACCGCTCGGATGGTGAGGGTCGCCCGCTTCCCCGCAGCTTCCCCCGCACACGCGGGGATGCACCGGAGCTGGGCGACGCCATGGAGGTGCGCGCCGGGCTTCCCCCGCACACGCGGGGATGCACCGGTCTCATGCGCGCGTTGCACCAGCTTGCGGCGGCTTCCCCCGCACACGCGGGGATGCACCCGCCAACACGGCATTCACGCCGTCGCTGGCGCGGCTTCCCCCGCACACGCGGGGATGCACCCTACACAGTTAGTGCCTGTTGTGGGCCGTGTTGGCTTCCCCCGCACACGCGGGGATGCACCCGAGTTCGGAGAAGCTCTCGGCGGCGTGGAGGAGCTTCCCCCGCACACGCGGGGATGCACCGGTGAGGGAGGCCACCGGCGCTACCCGTCGCCGGCTTCCCCCGCACACGCGGGGATGCACCTGTCGAGGGGTCCAACCAGCGCCGGGCTATTCGGCTTCCCCCGCACACGCGGGGATGCACCGTCAGATGGACGGCGCATCCTGATCGTGGCGGAGCTTCCCCCGCACACGCGGGGATGCACCCTTCGCCTTCTTCGGCTTCCCGCGCTCTCCGGGGCTTCCCCCGCACACGCGGGGATGCACCGTAGATGACGCCTGCCTGCCGGGTGATGCTGGCGCTTCCCCCGCACACGCGGGGATGCACCTTGCACGCGGCCCATGACGGCAATCGGCTCTCCGCTTCCCCCGCACACGCGGGGATGCACCCGCGGTCGACGTCGCCGCCCAGGCCGACGACGTGCTTCCCCCGCACACGCGGGGATGCACCGTACTTCAGTGCGTAGCTGCGGAGCGCCGCCAGGCTTCCCCCGCACACGCGGGGATGCACCTGGAAGTCGACGTGACGGTTGTGCCCGTCCTTCGCTTCCCCCGCACACGCGGGGATGCACCCCGAGCCGCCCGCGGGCGAAGACGGCAACCCGGGCTTCCCCCGCACACGCGGGGATGCACCCGCGCTACCCAAGGTGGCAGGGGTCGCGATGACGCTTCCCCCGCACACGCGGGGATGCACCGTCCGGCAGGTTGAAGGTCGTCGAGCTGTCCCCGCTTCCCCCGCACACGCGGGGATGCACCCCAGCCCTGTCCGGTTGCGACGTGCCCGCATGAGCTTCCCCCGCACACGCGGGGATGCACCGTTCCTGCCACTCGTCGACGTGTCCGAGGTCGAGCTTCCCCCGCACACGCGGGGATGCACCCGGGCTGGCGGTGGTGAGGGCCGGAGACGCCGCGCTTCCCCCGCACACGCGGGGATGCACCCGCTGCAAGGGTCCGGTTCGTCACGGAGACGGCGCTTCCCCCGCACACGCGGGGATGCACCTGAGCTGGTCGTCGACGGGGATGTCGATCAGCTGCTTCCCCCGCACACGCGGGGATGCACCCCTCGGCACTGCCCATCTTTCTGCCATCCAGGCGCTTCCCCCGCACACGCGGGGATGCACCGTTCACGGCGGTCGTCGCATCCCCGGTCGACGTGCTTCCCCCGCACACGCGGGGATGCACCTTGCGCGTTTAGGTTTAGCATCGGTGCTCACAAGCTTCCCCCGCACACGCGGGGATGCACCCGAACACCCTCGTCACCACGGTAGGCGTCGATGGCTTCCCCCGCACACGCGGGGATGCACCCTCGCCGCGATCCGTGCTGGCCAGCGTGAAGTTGCTTCCCCCGCACACGCGGGGATGCACCCTGGGTCGCCGGCGACTCCCTGGAGGATGGCGAGCTTCCCCCGCACACGCGGGGATGCACCTGCGGAGGAGCGCGCCGCAAACGCCAACACATCGCTTCCCCCGCACACGCGGGGATGCACCTTCCGAATTCCCTATGCGCCGCTCGTGAATCCAGCTTCCCCCGCACACGCGGGGATGCACCCGAACAGGCTGGCGTTCTACGAGCCGCTGGACCGCTTCCCCCGCACACGCGGGGATGCACCCCATCGCCGTCCGATACTATCTGCCCGGCGAGAGCTTCCCCCGCACACGCGGGGATGCACCCGCATCTTCGTACTCCTCACGTAGGCGGGTCGAGCTTCCCCCGCACACGCGGGGATGCACCGCTCGTGGATGTGGAGCCTACCACCGCGAGACGGCTTCCCCCGCACACGCGGGGATGCACCCGCTGCCGTGGGCGCCGATCGCGATAGCCTCGAGCTTCCCCCGCACACGCGGGGATGCACCGAACCATATCACGGCGGAGATTCGCGAGACGGAGCTTCCCCCGCACACGCGGGGATGCACCGGCGGACAGCCTCACGACGCAGACGGGACGCCTGCTTCCCCCGCACACGCGGGGATGCACCCCAGTTTGCGGCTGCCCAGAATTGTACCGTGTCGCTTCCCCCGCACACGCGGGGATGCACCGTAGCCCGACAGACGGTCGGGACCACTAGGCGAGCTTCCCCCGCACACGCGGGGATGCACCCATGATTCCGAGGAGGCTCGTTCGCGAGAATACGCTTCCCCCGCACACGCGGGGATGCACCGTACAGAGAGCGATAATCGCGAGAGGTACGCGGGCTTCCCCCGCACACGCGGGGATGCACCCGAGGTGCGCCGCGCCGAGGTGATGCTCGGAAAGCTTCCCCCGCACACGCGGGGATGCACCGAGCTCAAGGCCGACGATCACTTCGCGGGGCAGGCTTCCCCCGCACACGCGGGGATGCACCCGTCGGCGAGCCCTCACTCCAGACGGTGGGGGAGCTTCCCCCGCACACGCGGGGATGCACCGTTCTCGCCGGCGTTCTCGGCTACCCAGCACCAGCTTCCCCCGCACACGCGGGGATGCACCTGATGAAAGCCCCGGCCCCTGAGCCACCGCCGGCTTCCCCCGCACACGCGGGGATGCACCCTCGTGGTGTTCGCCAGCGTCCCACTCACCGTCGCTTCCCCCGCACACGCGGGGATGCACCCGCCTGCCCCGGCCCGCCTGATGCGCTTGTACCGCTTCCCCCGCACACGCGGGGATGCACCGTTTGCGGGGTCGAGAGGCTCGTAGAAGACGAGGCTTCCCCCGCACACGCGGGGATGCACCTTGCGGCCAGGGTCTCCATGCGGGACTTGTATCGCTTCCCCCGCACACGCGGGGATGCACCCGGATCGATGGACCAGGCCCTCGCCCGGTCCTCGCTTCCCCCGCACACGCGGGGATGCACCCGCATCTGCGTCACGCGCGCTTCGGGCGGCACCGCTTCCCCCGCACACGCGGGGATGCACCTGAAGGACTTCAAGCAGGAGAGGAAGGCCGGCGGCTTCCCCCGCACACGCGGGGATGCACCGGAAGACGATCCGCACGCGCACGGTCGATATCAGCTTCCCCCGCACACGCGGGGATGCACCCAGCATCAGCCGGCCTCCTTCACTGGCAGATCCGCTTCCCCCGCACACGCGGGGATGCACCTGATCTTGTCCTCAGGATCGTCGTAATCCCAATGCTTCCCCCGCACACGCGGGGATGCACCCACGGTCGCGGGGACCATGCGCCACGCGGCGAGGCTTCCCCCGCACACGCGGGGATGCACCCATGATCCGGCTGACCTCGCAGACCGATTTCGGGCTTCCCCCGCACACGCGGGGATGCACCTGTCTGCTCGCAAGCGACATTTCGGGGCGGAACGCTTCCCCCGCACACGCGGGGATGCACCCTCACGACGGTACTGGGGCGGCAAAAAGAACCGGCTTCCCCCGCACACGCGGGGATGCACCCCAGCTGCGGAAGAACGCGCTCAAGCAGCGGCGGCTTCCCCCGCACACGCGGGGATGCACCCGATCCTCCACTCCGACTCGGCGGGTGGGTCGAGCTTCCCCCGCACACGCGGGGATGCACCTCAGAGCATCAGGGGATGCATGATTGCTAGAGAGCTTCCCCCGCACACGCGGGGATGCACCGGGAAGGGAAGGGCCATGACCACGATCACCATCGCTTCCCCCGCACACGCGGGGATGCACCCCGGTTGTACACACGATTATACGCGGTGATCACGCTTCCCCCGCACACGCGGGGATGCACCCGCAGCCCACGCTACCGGGAAGAGCAACGCGCGGCTTCCCCCGCACACGCGGGGATGCACCCGTTCGGCCGGGCGCTCGCTTTTCCAGCGTGAGGCTTCCCCCGCACACGCGGGGATGCACCCGATACCGTCCCCGACCACCTCTCGGTGCCACGGCTTCCCCCGCACACGCGGGGATGCACCTTCCCGGAATCGGAGGAATGCTCCTGCCGCTTGGCTTCCCCCGCACACGCGGGGATGCACCTTCCTCGGTTTCGCGGCGGGGTTCGCCGCCGCGGCTTCCCCCGCACACGCGGGGATGCACCCTGGTGGCCCGCAGCGTCGATCGCCGCGGCGCCGCTTCCCCCGCACACGCGGGGATGCACCCATCTCCCGCGCAGGCGTGCGCATCGTGGTATGGCTTCCCCCGCACACGCGGGGATGCACCGCGGACGCGCTCCATGCTCTGCGGCACCGCCTCGCTTCCCCCGCACACGCGGGGATGCACCCGCTGGCTCCGCATCCGCCTGGAGGCTGGCGACGCTTCCCCCGCACACGCGGGGATGCACCCCGGCGCGTCCAGGCCGGGCGCATCCAACAGCAGCTTCCCCCGCACACGCGGGGATGCACCGCACAACCGAGGCATGAGACTGGACGCCGGGGCGCTTCCCCCGCACACGCGGGGATGCACCTTGATGCAGCGCGTACCTGAGCCTGCGCCTGCGGCTTCCCCCGCACACGCGGGGATGCACCCGAGTTCAAGCGCATCGTTGCCGTCCGTCGTGTGCTTCCCCCGCACACGCGGGGATGCACCGCGGACGCGCTCCATGCTCTGCGGCACCGCCTCGCTTCCCCCGCACACGCGGGGATGCACCTGCGCCCGGCAGTGTATCGCGCATCGCGCGCGCGCTTCCCCCGCACACGCGGGGATGCACCGGAGTGGGATGAGCGCACGGCGACGTCGTCGAGGCTTCCCCCGCACACGCGGGGATGCACCGATGGTTGCCCAGAACCCGACGGGCCGCTCGGAGCTTCCCCCGCACACGCGGGGATGCACCGGCACAATTGCAGACGGCGGAGAAATGGTTCTCGCTTCCCCCGCACACGCGGGGATGCACCGACAAAAGGGGGGCCCCGTTTCCGGGGCCCCCTGCTTCCCCCGCACACGCGGGGATGCACCCGCAAACAGCTGATCACGATGCAGCGGGCCGGGGCTTCCCCCGCACACGCGGGGATGCACCCCCGGTTCCGCAACCTGGCACGCGCCGAGATCGGCTTCCCCCGCACACGCGGGGATGCACCGCCTACGAGGCCGAGAAGCGCGAGGCGCTGAGGGCTTCCCCCGCACACGCGGGGATGCACCTCGGTCACGAAATAGAACATGCCGGCCTCGCGCGCTTCCCCCGCACACGCGGGGATGCACCGCCGATCTGGACCGATGCCGAAAGGCACGAGTGGCTTCCCCCGCACACGCGGGGATGCACCCCTCACCGGAGGCGCTTGCCGGTAATTCTTGAGGCTTCCCCCGCACACGCGGGGATGCACCGGGGTCCTCCAATCCGCTGATCGACACGGGCAAGCTTCCCCCGCACACGCGGGGATGCACCCGACATGCTGCCGACCAAGTGCGACGCCATCGAGCTTCCCCCGCACACGCGGGGATGCACCGTGCGACGCCATCGAATCTCGGGATACCGGAGGGCTTCCCCCGCACACGCGGGGATGCACCTGAGGGGAGGTGCGGCTACTTCATGCCGCATTAGCTTCCCCCGCACACGCGGGGATGCACCTGTCTATGTGGCTTGCGGCTGGCTCGAGGGCGCGCTTCCCCCGCACACGCGGGGATGTACCTTTACGTCCCGCCCCGGGCAGCGAGCCTGCGGCACTTCGGCGAAAACCGAGTCGAAGTGGGCGTAAGCCCGGTCCGCATCGTTCTCGTCGCCTTCGGGAAGCGGTCGCACGGCTACTTCAATGCCCTGGATGTCTTCCCGCACGGTCTCCGCGAACGCCTCGGTCACCTTGGGACGGCAGCAGGACCACCTGTGTCCAAGCGTCGGTTGAAATGGATTTCCACAGGGGCGCAAAGAGCGACTCTTCGAGCCGGGTCATCTCCCCGGTTCCCACGGTCATCACCAGGACGCGGCTGCCGCTCTCCGACAAACCGGCCTCTTCACCGTCCTCGGGGCTGCCGGAAGCGGTCCGAGCGATCACGAACGATCTCCGGTCGAAGCGAGCGCCCGCGCCATCCGTTCGAGCGCCGACTCCAACTCCGGCAGATCTTTCTCGACCACACTCCAGACCGCTGCCAGATCGATCCCGAGATAGTTGTGGGCCAATACGTTGCGAAAGCCGGAGATCGCACTCCATGGCACGGCGGGCTCGGTCGCCTTGAGCGACCCGCTCAGACGCTGCGTCGACTCTGCAAGGGTTTGCAGATTGCGCACGACCGCATCTTGCACCAAGTGCGAATCGTAGAATGTCGCCCGCCGTCCCCTCGTGTAGTCCCGAATACGATCCATGCACTGGCGAATGTGCGCCAGCAGCACGCGATCGGATTCCGGGCCCGGCATCACAGCGGTTGCGCCTCCTTCAACACCCGGTCGCGTATCTCGGGGTGGAGAGCGCCTTCGGTCAGCACCTCTACACGACGGTTGAGGAGCCGCTGTACATCCGCCAGCAAGGCTCCCAGGGCCAATCCCGTCCTGTCGGGAGCCAGCGAAACCAGCAGATCGACGTCGCTCACATCGTCGGCGTCGCCCCGCGCCATCGACCCGAATACCCTCACATCCCGCACGCCGTGACGCTCGGCAAGGGCGAGTATCTCGGCGCGACGGGCCTCGATCAACGGATGCATCGCAGCCTCCTATGCCGCTCGTGCCATTCCGGCCAAGCACGGACGCTGCGCCAAGCCGGCATACATGCAAGGACTCCTCAATCCTCGGCGCGTGTCGCTAACACCTCCCTCGCAGCAACCGCTTGGGCTTGCCATCCCGTCGCTCATGCCTGTCACTTGGCTTCGAGCGCCGGGCCTCGATCTCCAGAGTGGGCCAGTTGAAACCAATGTCGCGCGGGTTGGCATACCGCCCGTTCACCACGCGCGCCCGCGGTTGGCGGCGGAAGGCGCTCGGTAATGGCGGCCACCATGTCGGCGCTGCTGTCAAGCGGTGGAGACCCCTTGCGAGAGATCTCACGCCCCAAGACAGCCGAGGCATACCGTGCGGCGCGCGTTTCGTGTTCCTGGATGGCCGAGGGCCTTGTCGAACGGACCGTGCAGCCAAGCCGGCAAGATGTCTTCCCGGTCGATTTCAGGCATCGAGCTGTCAATCCACCACAGTGCGGCTCAGCGCCACCCCTGGTGCATATCATGTCCGGCCAGCCGCCTCATGTCGAGGTCCAGAGGACCGGGGCAGGAACACCGCCCACTCGCCGCGATAGCTCCGTTCTACCATCCCCGCTGGGCCCGACCGATCGTTTCTTTCGACGTGAGCCGGTTTCCTACGCCTTGCGGAGTTGATTGTTCACACCCGAACACAGCCTGCCGTAGGCGACGGCGAGGGATCGACCGCCGTCGATCGAATGACCACCGGGGGCCGGCCGCAAGGCGGTGACGCGTTTCGGGAAAACGCACCGCCGAACGATGCTCTCATGCCCCGCCGGGCAGACAGAAACCGGAAACTTTTTCTCATGCCCGGTCGCACGCTGTCGCAATTCTGCGCGGGTTTGTCGCAATTCCGTTGGAAATCCGCTTCTCGACCATATTGCAGGGGTCATGTGTTCTATCCATGTTCGTGCTCATGGGCAACGATACGCAAGTCCCGCGCGGCACCAACGCCCCCGGTGGGTTCAGCGGCGCGGACGACACGGCCCGGTTCGAAGGAACAGCGACGGACGGCGCGCGCGCTCCCGTGCCGGAAGAAGCGTGCGCGCCGTGACCGGGGCGGGGGGCGATACCGGGCGCGGCGTCCGCGCCGCCGCCCTCGGCTTGCGCACCTGGCGAAAGCTCCTCGGCATGGCCCTCGCCGCCGCCCTGATCGGCGCCGCAAGCGCCGCCGCCTGGAAGTCTTCGCGCACCATCACCACCCATCAGTGGTACGCCGTCGGCATGCTCGTGCTCTCCGAGACCCTCATCAACGCAGGCTTGAGCCCCCGACGGCCCAAGGAGATACGCCACCCGAACGGCCGAACCGTGACCGTGACCCTCGGCACCATCGCCAACCACCCGCCGCTCCTCGCCTTGCGCGAACGCATGATCGACGACCTCCTCAATGCCGCCCTGCTTGGATTCGGCATCGCTCTGGGAGTGGTGGTCATCGCCCTCGCCGGGCTCCACTACGCGGGCGGCAGGCTCAAGCGCGGGCGACACCTGCGCGGCGGTGAACTGGCCTCCGCCCGCCAACTCCGACGCCGCGTCGCGCCCTTGCGCCCCCGGCTCCGGCGGCGGTTCGGACGATCTTCCGACCGGCCCTACCGCATCGCCGGCATCCCCCTCAAGTTCCCCGGCGCATGGCCGATCGCCCGCATCAGGCTGCGATACCGGAAACGCCCCAAGGTCGCCGAGCGCTTCGTGCCGTGGGCGGAGGAGAAAGCCGGCACCGGTCAAGTCGACATGCCGGAAGACGACGGGGTGGAGCGGCTGGGCGAGGCGAAAGACGCGATCGAACGGGCGCCCGAGGCGGAGGCCGCAGTCGACTTGTGGGAATCCGAACCGCTTGCGGAGGATACGGAAATCATGTGGACGGACCCGAACGCGGAAGGTTCGGCAGCCGATGCCGAACCGCTGGAGGCAACACAGCCGGGGTTGTCGTTCGCGGAGGATGTCGACGCCGGCGAAGGGGGTGTCGGAGGAGCGACGCGAACCGAGGTCGATCTCGACGTCGGGCCGGACGAAGACAGCAAGCCGCCGGGCGCGACCGCGAACCGGACGGATACGCAAGGCAGGAAAAGCCCCGACGGCGCCAAGCCGAAGGGTCGAATGATCCGTATCTGAGATGGTCGCCTCCATCGGCGCCGTCGCCTCGCCCGCCCAGGGCGTCGCCTACTACGAACGCGACGGCTACTACGCCAGGGATGACTCCGCCCACCGGAACGCCAGCGCCTGGTTCGGAAAGGGCGCCGAGGCGCTCGGCCTCGAAGGCCCCGTCGATGCGGACACGTTCAAGGACGTGCTGGCGGGCAAAGTCCCGGACGGAACCGGCCGTCGGCTCGGACGCAGGGACAAGGAAGGCAACGTCCATCACCGCCCCGGGCGGGACGTCACGTTCTCCGCTCCGAAGTCCGTCTCCCTTGCGGCCCTGATCGGCGGCGACGGGCGCGTCGTCGCCGCGCACGACCGAGCGGTGACGCGCACCCTCGCCTGGATCGAGAGCAACGTCGTCGAAACCCGGATGAAGGACCCAAAGACGGGCCGCATGGTCCGCGCCGGCTGCCAGGGCATGATCGCCGCCACCTTCCGCCACGACACCTCGCGCAACCTCGACCCGCAACTCCACACGCACGCGGTGATCGCCAACATGGTCCGGGGCGAAGACGGCAAGTGGCGCACCATGGCCAACGAGAAGCTCTACGCCTCGAAGATGCTGATCGGCGCCATGTACCGCAGCGAACTGGCGCGGGAGTTGGGCGCCCTCGGCTACCGCATCGAGAAGACCCATGCCGACGGGCGCTTCGAGATCGCCGGGGTTCCGCGCAAGGTGATCGAGGCGTTCTCGACCCGGCGCGCCGAGATCGAGGCCGCGATGGCGAAGCACGGTCTCGGCGATCCTGCCGAGCATCAGAGTCTCGCCCAGCGCGTGGCACTGATGACCCGCGCCCACAAGCGCGACGTCGACAAGGACACACTCCGGGAGAGTTGGAAGAACCAAGCCGCCGGTCTCGGCTTCGATGCTCAAGCTCTCGCTGCGGAAACCGCACAACGGGAGACCGGCAGAGCATCCGGCCACGCTGCCGCCGGCCCTTCCGACGATCGGCAGGGTTTGGGGAGAGCCGCAGAGGCCGCCCGGGCGGCGGCGTGGGCGGTGACGCATCTCTCCGAGCGCGAAACGGTGTTCTCGCGCACCGATCTGCTGGCCGCCATGCTCGCCCGGCGCCCCGGCGCGGTGGCGATCGGCGAGGCCGAGGGCGCGGTAACGCGGTTGGAAAAGGCCGGGACGTTGCACGCCGCGAACCTGCCCGTCCCGGGACAATCGCTCACCACCGACAAAGCGATCGCCGACGAGAGGGAGACCGTCGCCCTGATGCGCGCGGGTCGGGACCGGGGCGTTGCCGCCATGCGCGGGCACGCCGTCGACAAGGCACTGCGCAACGGTCCCCTCACGGCCGGGCAGAAGGACGCGGTGAAGCTGATCCTGTCGGCGAAAGATCGGACGGTGGGCATCCAGGGCTATGCGGGGACCGGCAAGACCAGGATGCTGAACCGTGCCCGCGCCCTCCTGGAAAAGCGCGGGTTCGAGGTCAGAGGATTGGCGCCGTCGGCCTCGGCCGCGCGCACTCTGGAGAACGAAGCCGACATCAAGAGCGAGACCCTGCAACGCTTCCTCGCCCGCAACGCCGGCGTCGCCGAGGGGCGGCCCGCGGACAAGGGCGAACGGACGATGCGCACGGCGTTCAGAAAAACGGTCCTCGTGGTGGACGAAGGATCGCTCGCCTCCACCGTCCAGGCCCGCGACCTGCTGCGGATCGCCAACGCCTTGCGCATTCCCCGCGTGGTGCTGGTCGGCGACGAGAAGCAACTCGATGCCGTCGATGCCGGCAAGCCCTTCGCGCAGTTGCAACGGGCGGGAATGAAGACGGCGACCATGGACGAGATCATGCGCCAGCGCGAACCGGACCTGAAGGCCGCCGTCGAGGCCAGCCTCGCGGGCGACGTGCAAAGGGCGTTCGAGAAGCTCGGCGACAACGTGGCGGAGGTGAAGGCCGACAATCTCGCCGGCGCGGCCGCCGCCCGCTGGCTCCGGCTCTCGGCCTCCGAGCGCGAGAACGCCGGACTGATGGCTCCGAGCCACGATCTGCGGGAGCGGATCAACGACATCATCCGGGAGCGGTTGATCCGCGATGGCGCGATCGCGGGGCCGGCGATGGAGACCGAACGCTTGATCTCGCTCGGCTACACGCGGGCGGAGAAGGCGCTCGCCGCCAACTACGCCGCGGGGCATACGGTCGCGTTCCACCGCGCCTACAAGCGGCTCGGGGTCGAGAAGGGCGACGAGTTGCGCGTCGTCGGCGTCGACCATGGGGCCGGCACCGTGAACCTTGTAGGCAAGGATGGCTTGGGCGTCGCCTGGGACCCCTACAGGCTCGCCGGCAGAACCGGCGGGGTCGAGGTCTATCGCGTCGAGGAGATGGAGCTCCGCCAAGGCGATCGCATTCGCTGGACCCGGAACGACGCGAGGCATGAACTGGTCAACAGCGCCACGGCGGAGGTGGTCGAGGTGAAGGGTACGACGGTGACGTTCCGCCTGGAGGACGGACGGGTCCTGGACATGCGCGAGGACGATCCCCAGCTGCGGCACGTCGACCGCGCCTGGGCCTCCACCGTCCACGCCTTCCAGGGCCGCACCGTGGACACGGTGATCGCGGCGATGGAAGCGAATCACCCGCACCTGACCACACAGAAGACGCTCTACGTCGAGATCAGCCGGGCCAGGGACCGCGCCGAACTGGTCACCGACGACCGGAACGCATTGCGCGAGCGCCTGGAGGCCGCCACCGGCGAGCGCGTCGCGGCGCTGGAAGCAGTGAAGCCGGAGCGAGGGAAGGATAGAAGGCCGGGACCCATCCCCGGCCGCGGCCGGGAGGAAGGCGCATCGGAGCCGGGACGCCGGATGCCGGAGCCCGAGAAGGTTCATGAGCGGCGCGAGATCGAGATGGAATTCTAGGCTGACACTGCGATTCGCTTTTGAGGATGTCCACGGTCAGTTGCCGGGCCAACGAGGGCAAGTGGTCTATTTCCGCTCTGCTGCGGGTGGACCGATGATCGACGGGTGGACACACCCCTCTCTCTGGGCCGGTTGCATATCAGACCTAATGTACTGTATTTTACACCACAATACCGGGGAGGCTCATGGCTCGACCTAAAGGCAGAAATCTCCCGGTCCGCATAAGCGCCAGCTTGGACGCTGCGTCCTATGCCGACCTATGCGCCATCAGTCGCCATCATGGCGTTTCCGCCGCATGGGTCCTCCGAAGGGCACTGGAGGAATTCGTTGAACGGAGCCACGAGGACAGGCAGGCTGGGCTACCCCTCGCCCGTCGAGCCACCGGCGGCAAGGACTGAGAACGAAAAGGAAGATTGGGAAGCGATGCAACCCGTGAGCGGGTCGAGAAGCCATCGCCGCATACAGGCGGTCGGAGCAGTCGATCCCGAGCTGCCGTTGGAGCAGGCAGAATCGACGGTTCTTCCACTTGCGGTTGCGCGTGGACCGCGAGCGATCGAAGACGACGCCTTTCCGTTCGAGACGCTAAGCGACATCGCGGAGGTCGAGTCGTGGCGAAAGGAAATAAATCGTCCCATTTATCATATTCACAAGTGGTGGGCCCAGCGGCTGGGCACTGTTTTCCGTGCGATAGTTATCGGCGCGTTCGCATCCAGGAGTGTCAATCTCCTTGAGCTGTTCTACCAACAGGTCCGCATTCCGAACGCGACGGTTTTCGATCCGTTCATGGGCAGCGGGACTACGATCGGCGAGGCGGCCAAGCTCGGTGCGCGTGCTATCGGCCGCGACATCAATCCCGTTGCGTATTTCCTCGTGAAAAATGCCCTTGCAATTCATGACCGGTCGGCGGTTCTGAAAGAATACAGTTCCATTGAGCACGATGTCGCCGATCAGATACGCCGATTCTATCGCACCTTGCTTCCTGACGGAACGCAAGTCGATGTTTTATATTTTTTCTGGGTGAAGGTTGTCGACTGCCCAAGTTGCCGTGAAGAGGTCGACCTTTTCTCGTCCTATGTGTTTGCACGACACGCCTATCCGAAGAAGAATCCGATAGCCCAGGCCGTCTGCCCATACTGTGGCGCCATCGCACGGGTTCGTTACGATGCGTCTGACACGAAGTGTCTTCTCTGCTTGCGGACGTTCGATCTCCGTGCAGGTCCCGCTAATGGACAGAAAGCGACATGTCCTTCATGTTTATATAAGTTCCCAATCGCCAGAACGGTCCAGGAATCCGACCGTCCCCCGTCGCATCGTCTGTACGCGAAACTCGTGCTCATGCCCGACGGCAAGAAGGCGTACCTCCCTGTCACTAACGAGGACCTCCGACTTTATGCGAAAGCCGAGGACGAATTGGGGAGGCGTGATAATCCCTTTCCGGTTGTGCCGATTGAGCCCGGCTACAACACCAATCAGGTGCTTGGGTACAACTATCGCCACTGGCATGAAATGTTCAATGCACGGCAACTGTTGTGCCTGTCGATCCTGGCATCGCGAATCGGAGAGGTGACAAACCCAGACCTGCGTGACCTGCTGGCGTGTCTGTTTTCCGGAATTCTTGAATTCAACAACATGTTCGCGTCCTACAAAGGCGAAGGGACTGGAGCGGTTCGGCACATGTTCGCGCACCATATCCTCAAACCGGAGCGAATGCCGATCGAGGCCAATGTGTGGGGTACGCCGAAGAGCTCCGGATCATTCTCAACGATGTTCGAGACTCGGATCAAACGGGCACTGAACTATGCGGACAATCCATTCGAACTGCGTCTCGGAAGTCGGAACGGCAGAAGGGCCGGCGAAAAGGTATTCGGTCTGTCTGAAAAAATAGGACTTCCTTTGGCGACCGACTACAAGGACTTTGGAAACGAAAAACATATCTATATTTCGTGCGGCGATTCAGGCTCAACCGATATTGCCGACGGCACGGTCGATGCAGTGCTGACCGACCCACCATTCTTTGACAATGTTCATTACTCGCAGTTGTCGGATTTTTTTCATGTCTGGCAGCGACATCTTCTCGGCGCCAGCGGACATCGCGAGCTCGGTACGTCTCGGTCGTCGAGCGAGGTCCAGAGCGCGGACGCCGATACGTTCACGGAACGACTGAAAGCCGTGCTGGTGGAAGCGCATCGGGTCATGAAAGACGAAGGAATCCTTGCGTTCACCTATCATCACTCCAGAGCCGAGGGGTGGAGTGCGGTGCTCAAGGCACTCATGGGTGCCGGTTTTGGGATAACAGCGGTTCAACCTGTCAAGGCGGAAATGTCGGTCGCCATGCCGAAGCATCAGGCCAAGGCGCCGATTGACCTCGACATCATCGTGACTTGCCGCAAGCGGTCGATGCTCGGAGCATGGTGCTGGAGCGGCGACCTTTGGCACACCGTGGTCTCCGCAGCGACCGAGCAAGTGACCCGATTTCGGCAAGCGGGAAGGAAGTTGAGTCGGAATGACGTTCGAATCATCCTGATGTCTCAGTTGATACGGCGGCTATCGACATCCCACACCGTCGAAGACGCTCTGAGATTTCTGGAAACCGCCGCAGATGGAATTGAGATCCATATCGACCGTTTGCATGTCGTCAGCCAAGGTGTAGAGACTGCCGAAGGGTATGGAGGTTGACTCGTGTCGAACGCTTCCGCCATCTTCAAGCTTTGTGTCCAGGCGATTCGTGAGGGTGAACTTATCGAACGTGAAGGACGAAGCGATAAGGAGTTCCATTTTCAGAACTGGTTCAAGAGGCGTCTCGAGGCGCTCGGCTTGAATTATGACTCGCCCGGCCGCAACTCATATCCCGACTTCCGGCTCGTGCGACACGCCGAGGGCTACGAGCTCAAAGGTTTGGCCTATCCGGGGCGGGATGCGAGCTATGACTGCAACAGCCAAGTCCCCTGTGGGGAACACAACGGAAGGCAAGTCTATTATGTATTCGGCCGTTATCCGGCCAAGCCGGACGGGAACCGCTATCCGGTGCTTGATCTAGTTATTTGCCACGGCAGCTTCCTCAACGCAGACAACACCTATGTTCACAAAAATAGAAGCTTCCGTGGTTTTGGAAGTTACGGCGATATACTTGTCCGCGACCGCAAGATGTATGTTGCCCCTACACCGTTTGCACTGGTCGAGGGAACTACCCATAGGCGAACTCTGATCCTACCGATAGAACATTCAGTTGATGATGATCTGGAAGAGCTCGGCACGTTGGTCCGTCGCCAGGTGGAGAAAGTCGTTGCAGCCTATAGCTTCGATCTTCTCACCAACGAGATCGAGACCAATCTTATCGATAATCCGCATGCTGACCGAGAGCACGTATTTAAGGCGTATCGTGTTTCTGATGATCCACCTGACTCCGTAACTTTGCGCGACATTCATCGTGCATTGCAATAGTTTTCTCCGGCAAATTGTACACCGTAATGAATAAGGGCTCGGGGAGAACACCGCTGGTTACCGTTTGCAGAATCTCGAAGTGTACGCTTCGAGAAAATTTTCCTCGTTTTCCTTGTCCTCTTTTTGATTGAGTTGAAGAGAAATCAGGCGCTAACCATCGACTTTCAGGAGAGTTTACTCGAGGGATTTTCCTGTTGTAGTGGCGCTTTGTATCGGCCCACGAGCAGCCGTCCACGACGTCCACATCGGAGACATCTCCTTCGACACCCCTGAAAACCGGAGAATAGGGTCCTTTTGGGGAAAAGGCTGATCACGACGCGATGTGATAAGAGGGAACTCGTGGCCCTGGACTGCGTAGAGAAACCTTCTTATTTCTGGAAAATACGACAGCACTTTGAGAATCGATCGACTCACAAAAGCGGCGCGCAATTGTTTCCTTTCTGGTATCGTACCTACCGCATAGTCGCAGCAGGAGAGCGATATCGTACACCGCTGCTTGGAACAGGTCGCGGCAGAATTGAACAGTTGGCATGAGCTTACCGGAGGCAAAGCAATTCACTTTCATTTCTATGCTTGCGGTTCGACCCAAGGTTTTCGAAGAATTCGGCCGGCGCATATCCGAGACCGTGCATATGAACCGCATTCCGTGGTCGGGTAGATGGAGGGGCATAAAGTTCGCGGCCAATGGTGAGCCGCCTGCACCAGCGACTGCTCCTGTGATTTACCGAAATCACGCCCTCGGACTTGTTGCGGTCGGTGACGACCCCACCCTAAATACTGTCCATGTTGATGAGGATAATGTCCGTTATATCCACGTGCGGGCGATGTTTTCGATCGGTACCGAAACAGGAAAATCCGGTACTTGCTTGAGGATACCTTCGATAAGGGCTCAGGAGAGCTCAAGTCCGCGAGGTCCATGCGGCTAGGCCGTGTGCTCAACGCCTTTCGGCATCACTGAAGGTTGCGCGCTGTTCGTGTTCGTAATCGTGGCGCGGCAGGCGCGGACCTCGCGTTCGAGGAGGGCGATCCGTGCGGGGTGATCCTCGGTGGCTATTGCCGCCCTCTCTCTGAGGGCGTCGTTCTCGTCGAGGAGCTGGCCGCTGAGCTCCTCGGCGACGGTCTCGGAGATGGAGGGGTTATTCATGGTTTGCTGGCCAAGCGGCGCATGATGTCCAGCGTGGCCATCGCGTCCGAGCGTGCACGGTGCGCCTTACCCGTGAAGGAAAGGCCCTCGTACTTCATCGCATCGGCGAGCTTGTGCCAGCGGTATTCGCCGGACCGCTTGGGATGCGCAATGCCGCGATCCTCGGCGTAGGCGAGCATGATGCAGCACCAGTAATCCCACTTCGGCCATGACAGACCGTATCGGGCCGCGGTCTGCTCCAACAGGCGGTCGTCGTAGTCCGTGTTGTACGCACAGATAACGCTCGCCTGGGACAGAAGCCGCACCACCTTGGCGTGATGCTCCGGCCACGGACGAGCGCCTTCCTTACGGAGGAGGACCTTCGTCAGACCGTGCACGTTCGAGGCTCCGGTCGGGACGCTCTCCTGAGGCATCACGAGCTCGTCGCAGCGCACGGCTCCAGTGGTATCGATGATGGTGATCTCGACCACCTCAGCCTTTGGGCCAAAGCCCGTCGTCTCGGTATCCAGCACCAGGACATCCGTCCGGTTCAAGAGCGAACCAAGGGATACCCTCCTTTCCGGAGGCGCTTCGGGTTCCCGCTTCGCTTTGGCCTGGCGATGCCGCCATAGCAGTACGCCGAGGCCGATGATGACCGCTCCGATGATCCATACGGTTTCCATGACTATTATCGGTCCTTGGCCCGCCAGCGATCGTCCTCCGCCTCCAAGATGCGGAAGAGCGCGCCGAACAGCGCATAGCCGTGGTCGGCGGGCACTTTTGCGCCGACCACGCGGAAGAAGATATCGAGCGGCTGGTTCATATCATGGACCTTTATGCATCCTGCCCAGATGCTCATGAGCAGAACCGTCTCGCGCACCATCCTGCTCCGGCATGGGCGGTTTCTCGTCGATGTCGGGCACGATGGTTGAGATGGAGTTACGGATTTCCTCGACTTCCTTCTCGCGTCCTGCCGCGATCATGTCGCGTGCGATGGCCTGCGCCGTGAACAGGGACGACCGGGCAACCTGGATCTGCACGTCGGTCCGTGGCCATTCACGGTTCTCCAGCCACTGCGCGGCAAGCTCGGCGAGCAGTCGGTTGGCCGTGGTCTCGCAATCCTTCGCCGCCGCTTCGAGGCGCTCCCATATCTCCCCGTCGATGCGAATGTGCTTGTTGACGGTCCCGGCCACCGCGTTCCCCCTCCCGCTTCGTTGCGCATCTCGGTCGGCATCCCGCCGCATTCGGGCACCGATCGGCGCGGGCAGCCCACGAATTTCCCACCGGACAGTACCGCAACCCGCAACGAATCGCATGAGCATCGGGAGGATTTGGGGCAGGTTCGATGACCCACGCGAGCCATTTCGCCGCCCTTGTCGTGCCGACAGTGAACGCGACCGCTTCGTTCCTGCCCCGTTTTGGAATGGATGGTTGCCGATTTGAGCGCAATCCCGGTCCGAACGGGCCGCAGGAGGGCGCCGGGTAGGCCGTGCGGGAAGCGACGCAGAATGCCACCATTCGTAGTCCCGCGCAGGTGTGGCTGCGACGCACAATGCGACGCGGGCGGTGAAGGAGGCTGTTTCCTACAGCCTTCGGAGGCCGGCGTGTGACGCATGTGTGACGCCCAAGCCATTGCTATCGTTCATGTATGCTCCCGGGATCAACCGTGCGACGCAAAAAGCGACGCACTCACTCCGGCCTGACAGGCGCGCGCGGGGCTGTGATCGGTCATGGCGGGGCGCGGTCAAGCGCACGTTTTCGCATCCTTTTCAACACCTTGCAGCGTGCTGCGTTCGGTGTGAGTTGGAGACGGCTTCCATGCCGAAGAGAGTACCACAGGGAGCGGAGAAAGGGGATTGGGGCCCCGGGTGGGCGAGGGGAGCGGTGCGGTGCGGTCGCGACGGTGGGCCGCGTGGTCGGCGGCGGCGATGCAGGTGGTCGTCGCGCGGCGAGAGAGCCGCTCCCGTGAGGGGGACCGGCTCTCTCGGGGCGAACCTACAGCGGGAGTTGGTGCTGCGCCGGTTCGGTGGCGTCGCGTCGGTCGCTCCGCCGACGCCGCTCCCATTGGGCTGCGCGAGCGAGGACCTGGGCATGGCATGGCCTGGGGGCGCAGTGGCAGACGAGGTCCAGGCCGGCGAGGGCGGCGAGTTGGTTGCGGTCGATGCGCTCCTGCTGCATGCGCTTCCAGAGCCATCGGCGGTACTTTGCGATGACGGTCTTTCGGTCTCCGTCGCGCCCGATGACGAAGGGGTTGGCCCATGGGGTAGGCCGTCCGACATAGACGGCGGTCTTTGGGATGTTTCGGTCGGTCCGCTTGTTCCAGATGCGCATCTCGCATTCCTCCTTGGATTGTGTTCTTCGGGGCAGTCGCGTTGTCTCCACCCGCAGGGGCGCCTTACGGCGTTGCCGCCGGCGCGGCCTCCGCTGGGGTGAGGCGAGGAAGAAGGGCCGATCCCTGGTGCGGGACCGGCCCAGTGGTGTGGGTGTGTCGCTCAGGCTGCGACGCGGTGTACGGGGATGCCGAGCTGGCGTGCCTTGTCGATGAGGTTCTCGGTGATGCCGGAGCCGGGGAAGGCGACGAGGCCCTTGGGGAGGAGGTTGAGGAGGTCGTCGTTGCGCCGGAAGGGCGCGGCGCGTCCGTGTCTGTCCCAGTCGGGCTTGCAGACGATCTGGTGGACGCAGTTGCGCTCGGCCCATGAGGCGGCGATGCGCTCGGCGCCGGGACCGCCGCCGTGGAGGAGGACCATGTCGGTGTGTCGGGCCTTGACGCGATCGAGAGCGGCCCAGATGGCGTCGGCGTCCTCGGCCTCCCTGCCGCCTGCGACGGCGACGAGGGTTCCGTCGGGGAGGTGTGCGCGTGTCTCCCGGTCCTTGCGTGCGCGGATGAAGTCTCGGGCGTCGATAGCGGCGGACGTGAGCTTTCCGGTGTGGCTGGTGTGTGAGCCGTGCCGTGGCCGCCACTGCTGTCCGGTCTCGGCCTTGTAGGCGTTTGCGGCGAAGTCACGGAGCTTCTCGAAGGCGTCGCGTCGGTCGCCGATGTTGCGGGCGCGCTCGGTGAGGCGTTCGAGCTGCCATGCCTTGACCTCGGTTCCGTCCTGAGCGCGTTGGAGTTCGCGCATCTCGGGGGCGCTTCTGTCGACGGCTCGGTCGAGGCGCAGGACCTGGGCGTGGAAGGTATTGACGAAGCCCCAGAGGAGGGCCTCGCGCTCGTCTGCGAGTTGGGTTCCGTCGGGTGCGATGTCCTGAGCGAGGGCGTGGAAAGCCTGTTCGGTGCCTGCGATAGCCCCGTGCTCGTCCCAGACGGGTCGGTTGTCGTGTTCGTCGGGAGCGGGTGTTGCGCCGAAGAGCCTGGCGGCGTCGCAGGCGGCGGCGGTGGGGGAGGCGGTGTGTCCCGGCTCGTGGTGGTCTTCGTCGCGATCGAAGGTGTTCATGACGATCTCCTGCGTTGGCGTTGCGTGCTTCGGAGCGTTTGCGCTCCGGAGACTGGGTTCCTCTTCCAGCCTCCCGGCGATCGTCCTCTTCTTCGCTCTTCTCTTCCTCCAACGCCGGTCCCGCCTGCTCGGATCGCGGAAGCAAGGACGCCCGCTCGTCGGCATCGTCCCGGTCCCCGAAACGGCCTTGATGCTTGCTACATCGCGGTCGTTGTTTGACCGCGATGCGGCACGGCCGTGCTTCTGCGGTTCAGCATCGGTGGATGGGATGGAACAGGGGCGCGACCCTGGCGGCGAGCGCTTGCGGACCGAAGGCGATCAGGTCGTCGTTGAAGTCGCCGCGCTCGGGGACGATGACGGCGGTGGAGATGCCAAGGCCCCGACAGCGCCGCCGGAGGCGTTGGGCGGCGCGTGCGCCCTCGGGGTCGTTGTCGCGGGCGACGACGAGGCGGGCGAGGCCGGCGGGCGGGGCGAAGGCGGCGAGGCTTCCGGCCGAGAGGGCGGCGGCGGCGGGGATGGCGGGGACCGCCGTAACCAGGGAGAGCACGGTCTCGATGCCCTCGCCGACCAGCAGGGTTCCGTGGTGGAGGCTGCCGAAGCGGACGGCGCGGCCATGGACGCGGCCGAGGGCCTTGCGCGGAGATGAGACCGCGGCCTTGGCGGGTGTGTCCGGGTCGAGCCAGGTGCGGTGAATACCGCCGATGGCGCCGTCGTCGCCGGCGACGACGGCGACCAGCGCCGGCAGGCGCCGGAAGCCGCGCCGGTCTCGGTAGTTGAGGGCGGGATGGAAGCGGAGCGAGGGGAAGCGGCATCGGTGGATGGCGCGGGCCCGGAGGTAGGCCTCGGCATGGGTGCCGTCGATGGCGCGGCACGCGCGCCAGAGGCGGCGTGCGGCCTGTACGCGGTCGTATGCGGCGGCCTCGCCGCCGGCGGGGACCGCCGGCACGGCGAGGAAGGCGCGTGCTTCATCAAGGGCTGGGCGGAGAGAGGTCGCGCCGATGCCGATGCGGATGAGGTCGAGGAGATCGCCGTGCTCGCCGGTGGCGGCGTCGGTCCACTTGCCGGGGAGGCCGGGAGGGGCGAGGCGGACGAAGAGAGAGCGGCCCCTGGCGCCGTGGACGTCGCCGGCGGTCCAGTAGCGGCCCTGCCTGCGACCGTCGGGAAGGTAGCGCCGGCAGACCTGCTCGGCGCGCCCGGCGAGGGCGGCGGCGATGGCGGTGGCGTTCATGGCGGCTCCCTCCGGCATTGCGGGACGCACCGTCCCGGCCCGCCCCGCCCCTCTCGCCGGCGCACGGCGATCGCGCGGCGATGGGGATCGATGCACGAAGCGCAAGCGCCGCCGCCCTTCCTCGGGCGGAGCGGGGCCCGTGGAGCGGGCTATCCGGCGAGCGTCCGGAAGGTCGCGGAGACGCGCGTGGTCCGCCGCCGGGCGTTGGCCGCACGGTCGATGCCGTGCATCCAGTCCCGCCGCGCGGCGCCGCGCAGGACCAGCGCGGAGCGGCGGGGTAGCACGGCGAACTCGTCGGAGGGCAGGCCCTCGCGGCGATAGGGCCGGACGCTGCGCCGCCGGAACTGCATCCGCCATGCGGCGCCGAGCGAGAGCGACACGATCACCGGGCCGAACGCCGCGTGGTCGGCGTGCATCCCGATCCCCTGTCCGGGGCGGTACTCGTTCACGATGCACTGCTCGGGTGTCACGCCGTCGAACAGGGGCAGGAGACGCCGGGCCATGACCTCGGCCCAGCGCGGGAACTCGGCTGCGGGAGCGCGCCGGTTCGGATCGTGGTTCCGGTAGTCGTAGCGGAACCCGTACTGCTGCACCCTGCGTCCGAGGTCGTCGGACCAGGGCGCCCGGTCGATGCGGTAGAGGATGCGGCGCTCCTCGGCCTCGGTGATGCAGTCGGGGACGATCGCCGCCCCCTGCTCGAAGATGCTCATGATGCTCTCCAATGCGAACTCGTCGCACTCGACGCACCGCTTCGCTCTGCCTTTCGCTTGCGCGCCGGACGAAGGCGAGAGGCGATGGCCTCCGAGCGGGGGGCAAAAAGGGGGCCGACGCCGCAAGGCGCCGGCCCCGTCGAGAGGGAGGAGAGGAAGGTCCGCTAGAACGGGATTTCGTCGCCGGTCTCGCCCGCCGCCGGGGTCTCGGCGGCGACCTTCGCGGCCTCGCCGCCGGCGGGCGCCGTCGCCGGCTCCGCCGCCGGGGCGGGGGCGCCGTTGGGCTTGTCGAGGAACTGCACACGACCGCCCGGGACCAGCATGATCTCGGTCGAGTAGCGGTCGCTCCCCTCGCCCTCCTTGCGCCACCGGCGGGTCTGCAGCTTGCCCTCGACATAGACCAGACGGCCCTTCCGCGCGTGCTTCTCCAGCATCCCGATCAGACCCTCCTGGAAGGTCACCACCCGGTGCCACTCCGTGCGCTCGCGGCGCTCCCCGCTGGCCTTGTCGATGTAACCCTCGTCGGTGGCGATGCTGAGGTTCGCGACCCTGCCGCCGGAGGCGAGGTGGTTGACGATGGCGTCGGCGCCGAGGCGCCCGATCACCTGCGCGCGGTTCAATCCGAACATGACGATCTCCTTGTGGTCCTGGTTGATGACGTTGGGTTGGCGAACGGGCCGGTCTCTCTCGATCCCCTTCCCATTCACCCCCTCGAACCTTCCCTTTCCCTCTCGTCATCCGTCCGCGCAGGCCCCGGGAGGGAAGCCCCGGAGTTCACGGATGGCACGGCCCGAAAGTCCGATCTCGGCCAGCAGCCCGTCGCCGGCGAAGGGGGGCGGGAGGTCGTCGCCGTCGGCGAAGCCGGTGACGGCGGCGGGCGGTGTCTCGAAGTGGTCATCGAACATGGAAAGCTCCTGCGGTGGAGGGTTCGGGAACGCCGCCGGGTGGGAGGCTCCCTCCCGCCCCGAGGCGTTCGCCCTCCTCCTGGCTTTCCCTTCCTCCCCTTTCCGGCCCCGCGATCGGGGTCAAGGTCTTTACCGATCACTCCGGGCAAGGCGGGCAACCCGCGTGGCTCCCTGCGGGACTTGCCGCGCGACCGTGGCAGGTTTGGGGCCAGCCCGGCCCGCGGATCGCTCTCTCGTGACGTGAGCGGCTACGACCAGGCCGCGAAGCGCTGCATGGGCGAGACGTCGCCGAGCACCTCAACCTGATCGAAGGACAACTTGGCGAAGGCCAGGCAGGCGGCAACCTCGGACGGGCTCTCGAACGTCCCGTGCTCCTCGCCCGTCGCGATCTCGATGACCGTGTACCGGGCCGGCCAGAGGGGGAGGCCGCAGAAGTGGCCCGAGCGCTCATAGGACCGGCGCGCGCAGGGGTCGCATCTTGCCGCCCCCCGCGAGGGCCGTCCGCAGTCGGTGCAGAGCCCCCGCGCCCGTCGCTCGGCGTAGCGCTTGCGGCCGGCGGCGTTCTTCCGCCGATGGCCCCCGGCCTCCAGCGCGGCGCAGCGGCCGCAGCGCGAGGCGCCGTCGAACGCGGTCTCCCCGCATCGACCGCACAGGCCGCCCGCACGACGCGCGGCATACCGTTCCCGTTCGACCGCGCGTCTCGCATCGCGGCACGGCTCGCAGGCCGTGTGGCCCTCGACCGGCGGGCGCAGGCCGCACCGGGTGCACAGGCCGGCCTCGCAGCGGGCATCGTAGCGCCGCCTGGTCCTGCCGCGCGCGTTGCGCCGCCGCTCCTTCGGGTCTCGCCCGCCGTAGAGCTTGCCTGCGGCCTTGGCCTTCGCATACCGGGCGCGCTCGGCCGCACGCCGCTTCTCGATGCAGTGCCGGCACAAGGTGCGATCGGGCGCGAGCGGCGCCTTGCCGCACTTCGGGCACAAGCCCCGGACGATGCGCTCGGCAGTGTGCCGCCGGAACCGTTCCCGGTCGCGCGTGCGTTCCTTCTCGGGGTTCCTGTAGCGGGGCTTGCCGGCGGCCCTGCGCTTCGCGTCCCGGACGCGCTCGGCGGCGCGCCGCTTCTCGGCGCAGGGCGCGCACAGCCGGCGTTCGGGTTCGGGCGGCGCCTTGCCGCACTTCGGGCACAGGCCCTGGGCGATACGCTCGGCGGTGCGCCGCCGGAACCGTTCCCGGTCGCGCGCGCGGCCCTCCTCGGGGTTCCTGTAGGCCATGGCGGCGTCCTCCCGGTCGGGGTTGAAGTCCAGGCGAAGGACGTCCGGCCGGCGCGGGCCGGCCGGGCGTCCCCGGAGAACGCCGCTCAGCCCCGCTTGCGCTCCACGAACAGGCCGGTGGCGAGGTCGCCCCAGTACTGGACGCCGCCCTTGAGGCGCATTCCGGTGCAGACGATGATCTCGTTGCGCGCAGGACGCATCCGCTGGACCGCCCGCAGGGACGCGATCTCCCCCTTCGCCTTGCGCCGGCCCTTCGCCGGCGGCTCGGCGCCTGCCCGGCGGCGTATCTCGCCGTCGGCCATGGACCGGAAGCGCTCGACCAGGTAGCGGTCGTCGTCGAGGCCGGGGCCGAAGATGTGGGTGAGGAAAGTCTGCGTGTCGCGATGGGGGATGGCTGCCGTCCGCATGGTTCCGTCTCCGCCTGGTCCGTGGTTGGAGCGGCGGGGACGCCCTCGCGGACACCCGACCGCCGCCCCGCTCACGGCCCAACACGGTCTCCCGGCGGCGCGCGGGACACGAGCGGAAGGATTGGTTCAATCGGTGAGGCGCGGATATTGAAGAAGCGGGTGCCGCGGCGAAGCCTTCCCCTCGCCAACGACCGGCGGCTGGCCCGGCGCCGGATCGCCTTTGCCGACCGCATCGAGGTCGAGGGGCCGGGCCGATAGCGGCCTCCCGGTGCTCAAGCGCCTCGGCTGCGTCACCAAGATCGTCTCCTGAAAGTCTCGATGTTCGTCCCCGACGCCGACGCGCTCGAACGCAACCGGCATGGATGGTGAAATCAACGCATCATCGACGCTTCGAAGCCCAATCCAGCACCCAAATCCGCAATCGAACCCGCCTTTCCCAACAAAATTCCTGCAATCCGACTTTATGCGGAGGTCTCCTTTCGATGGACTGGATACGAGACAATATGGTAGTTTCAATGATCGGAGATCCGCCGCCACGCGGTGGAGCCGGAGGGCAATCGACGCAGCTGACGGGGGAGAAATCGGAGAGATGCACCATGGAGGGTATACGACGACATATTGATTCATGGAGACATCCGGCCGGCTCCCGAGCTGGTCAGGCTCATTCCCCCCCCCCCCCCCCCCCCGCGGGATCCTGAGCCAGCCGGTACGACGCCGCCTTTTTGCGCGTCGTGACTTCTGAGCGGCCGATGGGCGTCCGGTTCGCCGGACCCGCCGGTGATCTCCGCCGGCCGTGGGGAGCTCCGGTCGTGTGCAGGCCCGTATCCGGCCTTGCGCGTTCGTGGGTGGCCCTGAGCGCAAAGCCCGTCGCGGACCCGCCGGCGCGGAGGGAGGGGGCGGCACCGTGAGGCGCGGGTTCACCCTCGCCGGCGCGCTGTTCGTGGCGGCCGCCTCGCTGGTGGCTCTGCTGAGCATGCCGGTCCCCACCGCCGCGCAATCCGACACGGCGGAGTCCGACCCCCTCTCCTTCGGCTCGGTCACCGTCGAAAGCAGGCTCTTCGACACCGGTACGGCGATAACGCCGATCGTGCTGCCGGAAGCCGCCGGCGGAACCGGGGCGGTGAGCTACACCCTGGCGCCGGCCACGCTGCCGCGCGGGCTCACCTGGACCGCCTCCACCCGCACCATCGCCGGCACGCCGAGCGCGGTCACCGCCGCCGCCACCTACACCTGGACCGCCACCGACGCGGGCGGCGTCGCCGTGGCGCTCACCTTCTCCCTGCGGGTCTGGGCCCCGGCGGGGCCGGCGGTCAACGGCGTCGACGTGTTGGATTGGACCGTGAACGGGGTCACCAAGTCCAACTACCAGTCCGGGGAAACCATCGAGCTGTTGCTCCAATATCCCGAGAAGGTGGCGGTCACCGGGACGCCGCAGCTCGCTCTGGTCGTCGGCGGACGCACGCGCACGGCCGGCTACGACGCCGCCGAGACCGCGGAGCTCCGGCAGGCGTGGGCCGCCGATACCGCCGACGTACTGGTCTTCACCTACACGGTGCGGGCGGACGACTTCGACGGCGACGGCGCCGCCGTGGCCGCGGACGCGCTCCGCCTGAACGGCGGGACCATCCGCACGGTGGCCTCCGGTACCGACGTCAAGCTCAGCCTGGGCAGCCACGCGGTGGCGAGCGGCGGCACGGTGAGCGCCAAGATGCGGGTGCGGGACACGGCGCCCTCCTTCTCGCAGGCCGCGTCCGCCGCCGACCGGTCGCTGGCGCGGGGCGTTGCGACCTCCACCACGCTGCCGCGGGCCACGGGCGACGGCGCGATCACCTACACCATATCCCCCGCGCTGCCGCGCGGCCTGGCGCTCGGCAGCGCGACCGCCACCATCACCGGCACGCCCACGGCGTCGGGCGCGACCACGCACACCCTCACCGCCACGGACGCCGACGGCGACCGCACGGCGCTCGGCCCGTTCACCATTACCGTGGCCGCGGCCAACGCGCCGAAGCCGAGCGCGCTCACCATCCTCGCGACCGACGGCTCCGGCTCGGCCAGCTTCGACGGGGACTACGCGGCCGGCGAAGTGATCACCGCGGTCGTCAGTTTCGACCGGGCGGTCACCGTCACCGGCGCGCCGCAGCTTGCATTGACCGTCGGCGCCCATACGCGCCAAGCGGCGTTCAGCCGCCCCGGCAGCGACACCGACGACCTCGTGTTCAAGTACACGGTGACCGCGGCGGACTTCGACGGAGACGGCATCGGCATCGGCTCCGCGGCGCTGACCCTCAACGGCGGCGGCATCACCGGCGCCGGCGCCGTGGCCGCGGCGCGCGACCTGAGCGCGTATGACTTCGCCAACGACGACCGGTACACGGTGCGCGACACCCAGCCGACCTTCGGGGCCGCCTCGGTAGGGTCCAAGACCTACCCCACCGGCACGGCGGTGAACGACTCGCTGCCGGCGGCCACCGGCGGCGACGGAACCGTGCGCTACTCCCTGGCGCCGGCCCTGCCTGCCGGCCTCGCCTTCGACGCCGCCCGGCGCCGCATCCACGGCACCCCCACCGCCCAGGCCGCGGCTGCGGCCTACACCTACCGGGCCACCGACGGCGACGGCGACGCCGCGGCGCTCACCTTCCGCCTGGCGGTGACCAGCGTCCCCACGGTGAGCGGGGTGACCGTCAGCTCCAGCCCGGCGAGCGGCGGCGCCTACGGCGTGCTGGAGACCATCAGCGTGGACGTGCGCTTCGACCAGGCGGTGACGGTCACCACCCCCAACCCCAGTCTGGAGCTCACCGTCGGCAGCACTGCGCGCAGCGCGGCCTTCGCCAGCAAGCCCAACGCCAGCACCCTGCGCTTCAGCTACCGGGTGCAGGCCTCGGACGACGACGACGACGGCATCGGCATCGCCGCCGGCGCGCTCACGCTCACCGGTGCCGGAAAGCTGCGCGACGCCACCGGCACCCGAAACGCCAACCTGGCGCTCGGCAGCCACGCCATCGCCGCCGCCAGCGGGCACAAGGTCGATACGCCGCCGATCGTCTCCGGCGTCTCCATCACCTCCACCCCGACCGGCGGCAACTACGCCGCCGGCGACGTGATCGCGGTGCGCCTCACCTTCACGGAGGCGGTGTTCGTGCGCAGCGACGCGCCGACGGTGGCGCTCACCATCGGCGCCGACACGCGCACGGCGACCTGGCACAGCGGCACGAGTGCGCCGCCCAGCCATACCTTCACCTACACCGTGCAGGCGTCGGACTTCGACGGCGACGGCATCAGCATCGCCATCGGCGCGGTGACCGCCAACGGCGGTTTCCTGACCCATTACCACAACCACGATCCGTTGCGCCGGGCGCTGGTGGGGCTCGGCAGCCACGCGGTCACCAACGACGGAGATCACCGCGTCCACGACACGGCGCCGACATTCAGCGCCGCGGTGCCGGCGCAGCACTACGTGGCCGGCACGGCCGCGTCGCTGACCCTGCCCACGGCGACCGGCGACGGCAGCATTTCGTACGAGCTCACCAGCACGCTGCCGGACGGGCTCAGCTACAGCAGTGCCACCCGCACGATCAGCGGCACGCCGGAAGCGGCCGCCGCCGCCGGCGAGCAAACCTGGGTCGCCACCGACGGCGACGGCAACGCGACGACCCTGACCTTCACCATCACCGTGGCGGCGGCCGACGCGCCGAAGGTGTCGGCATTGACCTTCCTCTCCTCGCCGCGAACCGGCCAAACCTACGGCGCCGGCGAGACGATCGCGGTGGGCCTCAAGTTCGACAAGAGCGTCACCAAGACCGGCACGCCGCGGCTGGCGCTGTCGATCGGCGCCCGCACCCGCTACGCCAACTACTACGCATCGCCCTCCTCGCTCACCGGGTACCACCACGTGTTCAGCTACACCGTGCAGGGGGCCGACCGGGACGCCGACGGCATCGGCATCGGCGCCGGCGCCCTGGAGCTGAACGGCGGCAGCATCGTCCGGTCGAGCGACACAGGCGTCGTCGCCTCGTTGGCGCTCGGCAGCCATGCGGTCGCCGCCGCCGGCAGCCACAAGGTGGACGGCGGCGCCAACGCCGTGCCCGCGGTGCGCGCGGTCGGCATCCAGTCCCGGCCGGTGGCCAGCAGCGGCTACGCCGCCGGCGACGTGATCCGCCTCAGCGTCGGCTTCACGGAAGCGCTGGCGGTGACCGGCGCGCCGCGCCTGGCCATCCGCATCGGGACCACCACGCGGCAGGCGACCTTCGACCGGGCCGACCTCAAGAGTCTGCACTTCCGCTACACGGTGCAGAGGTCCGACGATGACGCCGACGGCATCAGCGTCGCCGCCGACGCCCTCACCCTGCCGGCCGGCGCCACCGTGCGCGACACACACGGCGCCAACGCGGCCCTCGGTCTCGGTAGCTACGCGCTGGGCCATCAGACGGAACACAAGGTCCACACGCCGCCGCGGGTCACCGGACTCGCCATCGTCTCCACGCCGCAACAAGCCAACACCTACACCCGCGGCGGGGTCGTCACCGCGCGGGTGAGCTTCGATCAGGCGGTCACCGTGGCCGGCAGTCCCCGGCTCGCCCTCACCATCGGCGACCAGACCCGCACCGCCACGGCCGCCGCCGGCAGCGGCAACGCCTACGTCGACTTCAGCTACACGGTGGCGGCCGGGGACGCCGACATCGACGGCCTCGGCATCACCGGCGGCGCGCTGACGTTGCCGAGCGGCGCGACCATCCGCGACGCGGGCAGCACCGACGCAGCGCTCGGCCTGAGCCGCTACGCCGCCGCCCGCTACGCCGCCGCCAAGGTGGACGGCAGCCGCACGGGCCTGTGGCCGAACTTCGGCGTTGCCAGCGGCCCGGACCTGTCGATGCTCACCAACACGGTGGTGAACTACTCGCTGCACCCGTCCTGCGGCCCGCTGCACGTCGGTTGCGCCCTGCCGACCTCCGCCACCGGCGACGCGCCGCTGGTCTACACCGTGTCGCCGGCGCTGCCGGCCGGCCTCACCATCAACCGCGCCACCGCGGTCCTGACCGGCGCCGCCACCGTAGCGGCGCCGTCCACCCGCCACACGCTGACGGTGACCGACGCCAACGGCGACACCGACACCCTGACCTTCACCCTGGCGGCGGTCGGCGCCCGCCCGACGGTGCGCGGCGTGAGCTTCCTGTCCGGCCCGGCGGCGGCCAGCACCTACGCCCGCAACGAGGAGATCCGGGTGGCGGTCCGCTTCCGGCGGCAAGGTGCCGACGCCATGATGGTCACCGGGTCGCCCCGTCTGGCGCTGCAGGTGGGCGGCGTGACCCGGCAGGCCGCCTACTACGGCGTCAGCGGCGACAGCGTGCTCTTCCGCTACACCGTGCAGGCCGCGGACCGAGACGCCGACGGCGTTGCCGTCGCCGACGGCGCCCTGACCCTCAACGGCGGCGCCATCCGCGACGTCGCCGGCAACGCCGCGGTGCTCGGCCTCGGCCGCCACACCGTTTCCAGCCAAGCGGCGCACAAGGTGGACGGCGGCATCACCCGCGCGCCGAGCGTGGCCGAGGTGACCATCACCTCCCGCCCGGCCACCGGCGACACCTACAGCCGCGGGGAGATCGTCGAAGTCGCGGTGCGCTTCAGCCAGGGCGTGGGCGTGACCGGATCGCCGAGGCTCGCCTTGCGCATCGGCAGCGTCACCCGCCAAGCGGGCTATGACCGCGCCGGCGCCACATCGGCCACGCAGTACTTCCGCTACGTGGTGCAGCAGACCGACGTGGACAACGACGGCCTCAGCATCAGGAGCGGCGCCCTGACCCTCAACAACGGCGCCATCCGCAGCAACGCGGGTGCCAACGCGACGCTGGCCCTGGGCAGCCACGCCATCACTAATGCCGGCAACGCCAAGGTGAACGGCGCCGTCAACTCGCCGGCGATCGTGACCGGCGTCGCCGTCATGTCGCGCCCGGTTACCGGCGACACCTTCCGCATCGGCGAGGAGGTCCGGGTGCGGGTGACGTTCAGCAAGGCGGTGGTGGCGGCCCGGCGCACCTACAGGCAGGGGAATCCGGGCTGGCCGCGGCTGGCGCTCACCGTCGGCAGCCACACGCGCCACGCCGCTCTGAAGGTCAGCTCGCAATACACCGAGCGCGCCCCGGCCAGCACCACCCTGACGTTCGGCTACACGGTGCCGGCCGGCGACTACGACGGCGACGGCTTCGGCATCGCGCAAGGCGCGCTGGACGTGAACCTGGGCAGCATCAGCCACGGCGGCGTGGCTGCGACCCTGGGCCTCGGCAGCCACGCCGTCTCCGCCGCCGCGTACAAGGTGGACGGGCGGCGGGCCAGCGTGTCCGGGGTGAGCATCACGTCGCGGCCCGGCGCCGACAACACCTACGCCGCCGGCGAAGTGATCCGCGTGGCGCTCACGTTCAACCTGCCGATCCGCTTCACGGGCAGGGCGCCCAACCTGCCGACCCTGGGCCTCCTGGTCGGCGCCAATCACCGTCAGATGGCGTACGCCGGCGCTGGCGCCGGCAGCATCGCCTTCAGCTACACCGTGCAGGCGGCCGACCGCGACGCCGACGGGGTCAGCGTGGTCAGCAGCGGGCTGAGTCTGAACGGCGCCGTGATCGACACCGCGGCTAACGGCAACACCGCGGTGACCGACCTCAGCCGTTTCACCGTGCGGGGCGGCGCCGGCCACAAGGTGGACGGCGCCATCCGCCCGCCGGTGGTGAGAACCCTGGTGATCGGCGCGCCGCAGCGCGGATCGACCTTCGACCGCTACGAGGTGATCGGCATCAACGTCAAGTTCAGCCAGAGCGTGACGGTGACCGGCACGCCGCGCCTGTCCCTGGTCATCGGTTCCTCGACGAAGACCCTGGACCTGGCCTCCGCCTCCGGGTCCCAGCTCCGGTTCGAGTACGAGGTGCAGGCCGGCGACGTGGACGGCAACGGCGTCGACGTGCCGGCCAACTCGCTGACGCTCAACGGCGGCACGATACGCAACCGGTACGGCGTGAACGCGGCGCTCGGCCACGGGTCGATACGGACCTACGTCACCAACGCCAGTACGCCGAACGTCGATGGCGCGGCGAACCATCCGCCGGTGGTGGTCAGCGCGGGGTTCGCCGGGCTTCCGGCGGGCGGGGTGTACGGCAAGGGCGACGCCATCGACGTGGTGGTCAACTGGGGCAAGCCGGTGACCATCACCGGCACGCCGCAGCTTGCCGTCGACGTCGGCTCCGGCACACGGCAGGCCGGGCGGCACAGCGGGAGCCAGCGCTACACCCGGTTCCGATACGTGGTGCTGGCCGGCGACCGTGACAGCGACGGCATCGGCTTCGGCAGCGGCGCACTCACCCTGAACGGCGCTACCATCACCGGCCCCGGCGGCACCACCGCCAGCCTGACGCTGCCGGCCGTGGCTGCGGACGCCAACCGGCGGGTGGACGGACGGGTGCTGATGCAGCCGGCCTTCACCGGGTCGGTGTCCGCGCGGACCTGGGCAGTCGGCGCCAGCGTCAGCGAGGCGCTGCCCGCGGCCGCCGGCGCTCGGGGGACCCTGAGCTACGCGCTGCGGCCGGCGTTGCCGGACGGCTTGGAGTTCTCCGCCGCGTCGCGGACCATCTCCGGCACGCCGACCACCGTGACCGCGCTGGCCACCTACACGCTGGAGGCCACCGACGGCGTGACCGGCGCCAAGGGCACGCTCGACTTCACCATCGAGATCACGCCCAACGCCGCCCCGGTGTTCGTACCCGACACCTTCGCCGCGCAGGTGTACGTCAAGGACGAAACGATCAGCCCGGTGGCGCTGCCGGCCGCCAGCAGCGGCACCGGCGCGCTGAGCTACGCGCTGACCGGGCCGGGCGCCGCCACCACCCTGACCCTGCCGGCCGGCGTCTCCTACACGGCGCCCACCGGCGCCAACACCGGCGGCACCCTCTCCGGCGCCCCCACCGCGGTAGCGGCCCAGGCCACCTACACGCTCACCGCCACCGACGCGGACGACGACCAGGCCACGCTCACCTTCACGCTGGAGGTGCAGGACGACGCGGCGCCTGACTTCGGCGCCGCCAGCGTGGCCAACCAGTCGTGGCGGCGGTACAAGGCGCTGACCGCGTTCACGCTGCCGGGCGCCACCGGCGGCAACGGCGCCATCACCTACACCCTCTCTCCCGCCCTGCCGGCCGGGGCGGCCAAGGACGCCAGCCACCGGATCAGCGGCGCGCCGAGCGTGGCCCTGGACGCGACCACCTATACCTGGACGGCCACGGACCGCGACGGCGACCGCGCGGAGCTCACCTTCACCATCACCGTCGCGGACAACAGCTTGCCGGCATTCACCGGCCTTGAGCCCATGAGCCACGTATGGACGCGGTACAAGTCCGTCAGCGGCCTGCTGCCGGTGGCGATCGGCGGCGACGCCCCGTTGAGCTACGCGCTCTCACCGGCTCTGCCGGCCGGCGTGGCGCGCAGCGCCAGCCCGCGCGCCGCCTCGGAACCCGACGAGCCGGTAGTGGACACCCACAACCGCACGCTCGCAGGCAGGCCCAGCGCGACCATGGCCAGGACCGCCTACGCCTGGACCGCTACCGACGCGGACGGGGACCAGGCGGTGTGGAGCTTCACCATCACCGTGCGGGACAACGGCCGGCCCAGCTTCGGCGCGGCGACGATCCCGGACCAGTCGTGGACACGGCGCAAGGCGATCACGGCGTTCACGCTGCCGGCCGCCACCGGGGGCGATGGAAGCGTCTCCTACGCCCTCTCGCCTGCCCTGCCGTTCGGGGTGACCAAGGACGCGAGCCACCGGGTCAGCGGTGCGCCGGCCGCGGCGCTGGCGCAGACCGAGTACACCTGGACCGCCACCGACGGGGACGGAGACACGGCGTCGCTGACGTTCGACGTGACCGTGGCGGACCGGCCGCAGGCGACGCTGGTCCTGTCGCTTTCGACCATCGACGAGAGCGGGACGGGCAACGTGGCGACGGTGACCGCGACGCTGGACGAGGCGGCGAGCACGGCCACGACGGTGACCGTCTCGGCGGCGGCGGGAACGAACGCGGAGGCCGGGGACTTCACCCTGAGCGCCAACAAGACGCTCACCATCGCGGCGGGCGGCACCACCAGCACCGGCGCGGTGACGGTCACCGCGGTGGACAACGCGGACGCCGAGCTCGACAAGTCGGTCACCGTGTCGGGAAGCGTGGGCAGCGAGGACGTGGCCGCCCCGGACGACGTGACGTTGACGATCACCGACGATGACCGCCCGTCCACGCCGACGCTGTATATCGATTCGCCCAGCGTCACCGAGGGCGGGCCGGGAGACGCGAATACGCTGGAGTGGACGGTGACGCTGCTTCCGGCGAGCACCCAGCGGGTGCAGGTCTCGGTCGCCGTCAACTCGACCGGCACTGCGACCTTGGGGACGTTGCGGACGCGGGACCGGACGGGAGCCGATCACGGGTTTCCGCCGGAGCCGACGCTGGTCTTTGCGGCGGGGGTCACAACGCAGACCGTCCCCGTGTCCGTGTACGGCGACGCGACGCCGGAGCCGGACGAGACCGTGGTGATGGAGCTGAGCAACCCGGCCAACGCGTCGCTCAGCGACGCCACCGGAACCGGCACGATTCTGGACGACGACGCGCCGGCGGTGACGCTGGCGGTGGCCGACGGCGCGATTGCCGAGAACGGCGGGACGACGACGGTGACGGCGACGTTGAGCCAGGCGGCGAGCGCGGCGATGACGGTGACGGTAACGGCGGTGGCGGGCGCCTACACGGTGGGCTCGGACGCGACCATCACGATTGCAGCGGGCGAGACGGCCAACGCTTCGGACGGCGTGACGATCACGGCGGTGGACGACGCCATCGACAACGTGAGCGACCGGTCGGTGACGGTGACCGGAACCGCCACCGCATCGGGCCGCGTGACCGGCGCGGCGCTGACGCTGACCGATGACGAGGACACACCGGTAGCGACGCTGGTGTTGTCGGAACCCGACTCGTCGAAGCCGGACACGATCGACGAGGGTGGGGCGGACAACGCGAGCACGGTGACGGCGGTGCTGGATCGGGCGTCGAGCGAGGCGGTGACGCTGACGGTGTCGGCGGCGGCGGGAACGAACGCGGTGGACGGCGATTTCACGTTGTCGGGCGCGACGCTGACCATCGCGGCGGGTTCGACGGCGAGCGCGGGCGTGGTGACCGTGACGGCGAACGACGACACGGTGGACGGGCCGGACAAGTCAGTGACCGTTTCGGCCGCGGTATCGGGCGGTAGCGGAGTCGCAGACCCGGCCGTCGTGACTCTGACGATTGCCGACGACGACGGCGCGCCAAGTGTGACGCTGGCGGTGGCGGATTCCTCGATTGCGGAGAACGGCGGCGCGACGACGGTGACCGCGGCGCTCTCGCACGCCTCGAGCGCGGCGACGACGGTGACGGTGGCGGCGGTCGCGGGTTTCTACACGGTGGGTTCGGACGCGGTGATCGTCATCGCGGCGGGTGAGACGGCGAACGCTTCGGACACGGCGATGCTCGCGGCGGTGAACGACGCCATCGACAACGTGGGCGACCGGAGCGTCACGGTGACCGCCACGGCGTCCAACGACCAGGCCGCCGCCGAGTCGGAGACCGTGGCCGTGACCGGTGCGAGCCTCACGCTGACCGACGACGAAGACACGCCGACCGTCACGCTGGCGCTGTCGGAGCCGGACCCGTCGAAGCCGGACGCCATCGCGGAGAGCGGGGCGGGCAACGCCAGCGCGGTGACGGCGGCGCTGGACCGGGCGTCGAGCGAGGCGGTGACGCTGACGGTGTCGGCGGCGGCGGGAACGAACGCGGCGGACGGCGACTTCACGCTGTCGGGCGCGAAGACGCTGACGATCGCGGCCGGGGATACGGCCAGCGCGGGCGTCGTGACCGTGACGGCGAACGACGACGCGACGGACGGGCCGGACAAGTCGGTGACGATCACGGCCACGGTATCGGGCGACAGCGGGGTGGCGGATCCGTCCGCCGTGACGCTCGCCATCGCCGATGACGACGGTGCGCCGGGCGTGACGCTGGCGGTGGCGGATACGGCCATCGCCGAGGATGGCGGTGCGACGACGGTGAGTGCGACGCTGAGCCATCCGTCGAGCGCCGCTACCACGATCACCGTGACGGCGCTTGAAGGCGCCTACACGGTGGATTCGGCGGACGCGGTCATCGTCATCGCCGCGGGGAGCACGGCGAACGCCACGGACACGGCGACGATCAATGCGGTGAACGACGACGTGGACAACGTGGGTAACCGCACGGTGACGGTGACGGGCACGGCGTCCAACGACCAAGCCGCCGCCGATTCACAGACCATGGCCGTGACCGGCGCGAGCCTCACGCTGACGGACGACGAGGGCGCGCCTTCGGCGACGTTGCGGCTGTCGCCTGCGACGATCCTGGAGAACGGCGGGGTTTCGACGGTGACGGCGACGCTTTCCGGCAAGTCGAGCGAATTGGTGACGTTGACGGTGGAGGCCAACGGCGCAGGCTTCACGCTGTCGAGCCCGGCGACGCTGACGATCGGGGCGGGATCGACGTCGAGCGCGGGCGTGGTGACGGTGACGGCGGTTGCCGACGCGACGGACTCGCCGGACAAGTCGGTGACGGTTTCGGCCACGGCGTCGGGCGGCGGGGTGGCGAACCCGCCCGCCGTGACCCTGACCATCACCGATGACGACGATGCGCCGGATGTGACGCTGGCGTTGGCATCCTCTTCGATCCCGGAGGATGGCAGCGCGACGACGGTGAGCGCGACGCTGAGTCATCCCTCCAGCGCGGCGACGACGGTAACGGTGACGGGCGCGTCGGGCTTCTACACCGTGGGTTCGGACGCGACCATCGTGATCGCGGCGGGGAGCACGGAGAACGCCACGGATACGGCGACGATTACCGCGGTGAACGACGACGTTCACCAGGGGAGCGTCGGGCGTTCGACGATGGTGACGGCGACGGTCGCCAGCGGCCAGGGGACCGGGAGCGTGACCGGAGCGGCGCTGGCGCTGACCGACGACGAGGCGTTGCCGACGGTGACGCTGGCGCTGTCGCCGACGTCGATTTCGGAGACGGGCGGGGTGTCGTCGGTGACGGCGACGCTTTCGGGCGCCTCCAGCGAAGCGGTGACGGTGACGGTGGAGGCTTCGCCCGGGACCGACGCGGTGGCGGCCGACTTCGACCTCTCTACCGCGAAGACTCTGACGGTTGCGGCCGGAGACACCACCAGCGTCGGCGCGGTGACGGTGACGGCGAACGGGAACGACGTGGACTCGCCGGACAAGCAGGTGGCGGTTTCGGGAAGGGTGACGGGCGGCAACGGTGTGGCGGCGCCGGACGCCGTGACGCTCGCCGTCACGGACGACGACGCGGCGCCTTCGGTGGCTTTGGCGGTGGCGTCCTCTTCGATCCCGGAGGATGGCGGCGCGACGACGGTGAGCGCCGCCCTTTCTCACCCGTCGAGCGCCGCTACCACGATTACCGTGACGGCGCTTGAAGGCGCCTACGCGGTGGATTCGGTGGACGCGGTCATCGTCATCGCCGCGGGGAGCACGGCGAACGCTGCGGACACGGCGACGATCAACGCAGTGAACGACGCCATCGACAACGTGGGCGACCGGAGCGTCACGGTGACGGGAACGGCGTCCAACGGCCAAGCCGCCGCCAACTCGGAGACCGTGGTCGTGACCGGAGCGAGCCTCACGCTGACCGACGACGAAGACACGCCGACGGCGACGCTGGCGCTTTCAGAACCCGACCCCTTGAAGCCGGACACGATCGACGAGAGCGGGGCGGGCAATGCGAGCACGGTGACGGCGACGTTGGACCGGGCGTCCAGCGAGGCGGCGACGCTGACGGTGTCGGCGGCGGGCGCGGGGTTCACGCTTTCGAGCGCGAGGACGCTGACCATCGCGGCGGGATCGACGGCCAGTGCGGGCGTGGTGACGGTGACGGCGGTCGATGACGCGACGGACGGGCCGGACAAGTCGGTGACGGTTTCGGCCACGGCGAGCGGTGCCGGCGGGGTGGCGGACCCGGCGAGCAAGACGTTGACCATCGCGGACGACGACGGTCCGCCGGCGCTGTCGATCTCGTCGCCGAGCGTGACGGAAGGGGCGGCGGGATCGACGGCGACGTTGACCTTCGCGGTGACGTTGAGCGCGAAGAGCGGCAAGCAGGTGACGGTGGACTACGCGGAGGGGACGGGCGGCGCGGCGACGGCGGGGACGGACTACACGGCGCTTGCCGCCGGTGCGCTGACCTTCGCGGCGGAGGAGACGAGCAAGACGGTCTCGGTGACGGTGACGGGCGACGCGACGGACGAGCCGGACGAGACGGTGAAGGTCGTGCTGAGCGGCCCGGTGAACGCGACGTTGGGCGCGGCGACCGGGACGGGGACGATCAGGGACGACGACGCGGCGCCATCGGTGACGTTGGTTCTGTCATCGTCGTCGATCTCGGAGGCCGGGGGCGTGTCGACGGTGACGGCGCGGCTTTCCGGCAAGTCGAGCCAGCCGACGACGGTGACGGTATCGGCGTTGGCGGGTTCGCACACGGCGTCGTCGGACTTCACGCAGACGGGCGCGACGCTGACGGTGGCGGCGGGCGCGACAGCGAGCGCGGGCGTCGTGAAGGTGTCGGCGGTGAACGACGCGGAAGACGCGGCCAACGACAAGACGGTGACGGTATCGGCGACGGCGGGCAATGGTCAGGGGATTGCGGGGAACCCGTCGTCGGTGACGCTGACCATCGAGGACGACGACGTGGACCTGAAGCCGACGTTCGGGGATGCGGCGGTGGCGGACCAGAGCTGGCCGGTATCCACGGAGATTGCGCGGCTTACGCTGCCGTCGGCGACGGGTGGCGACGGGACGCTGATCTACGCGCTGTCGCCGGCCTTGCCGTCGGGGTTGTCTCGGAGCGGCTTCTTCGTGACGGGGACGACGCCGTCTGCGTCGGTAGCGTCGTCGGACTACACGTGGACGGCGCGGGACGGTGACGGCGACGAGGCGTCGCTGACCTTCGCCATCGAGGTGGTGGAAAGCGGGATCATGAGCCCGGGCGCGGCGCCCTCGCTGTCGGTGTCGTCGCCGCGGGTGGCGGAGGGGGCATCGGGTTCGACGGCGACGCTGAGCTACACGGTGACTCTGAGCGCGGAGAGCACGGCGGAGGTGACGGTAGGTTACGCGGACGCGGGGACGGGCACGGCGACGGCGGGCGCGGACTACACGGCTCTCGCGACGGGAACGCTGACGTTTGCGGCGGGGGAGACGAGCAAGACGGTTTCGGTGACGGTGACGGGCGATGGTGTGGACGAGCCGGACGAGACGGTGGCGTTGGCGCTGAGCGGTCCGGTGAACGCGCAGGTTCCGATGAGCGGCCGGACGGGGACGGGGACGATCGAGGACGATGACGCGGCGCCGGGTGTGACGCTGGCGTTGGCGTCCTCTTCGATCCCGGAGGATGGCGGCGCGACGTCGGTGAGCGCGACGCTCTCGCACCGGTCGAGCGCGACGACGACGGTGACGGTGACGGGCGTGACGGGCTTCTACACGGCGGGTTCGGACGCGACGATCGTGATTGCGGCGGGGGATACGTCGAACGCTTCGGACACGGCGACGATCAACGCGGTGGACGACGCCATCGACAACGTGGGTAACCGCACGGTGACGGTGACGGGCGCGGCGTCCAACGACCAGGCCGCCGCCGATTCGCAGACCATGACCGTGACCGGGGCGAGCCTGACGCTGACCGACGACGAGGCGACGCCGACGGCGACGCTGAATCTGTCGTCTTCGTCGATCCTGGAGAACGGCGGCGTGGCGACGGTGACGGCGGTGCTGAACCGTGCGTCGAGCGAGGTGGTGACGCTGACGGTAGCGGCTACGGGCGACGGCTTCACGCTTTCGAGTGCGAAGACGCTGACCATCGGGGCGGGATCGACGGCGAGCGCGGGCGTGGTGACGGTGACGGCGGTCGCCGATACGACGGACTCGCCGGACAAGTCGGTGACGGTATCGGCCACGGCGTCCGGCGGCGGGGTGTCGAACCCGGCCGCCGTGATCCTGACCATCACGGACGACGACGGTGCGCCGGGCGTGACGCTGGCGGTGGCGGATACCGCCATCGCCGAGAACGGCGGTACGACGTCGGTGAGCGCGACGTTGAGCCATCCGTCGAGCGCGGCGACGACGGTGACGGTGACGGGAGTGTCGGGCTTCTACACCGTGGGATCGGACGCGACGATCGTGATTGCGGCGGGTGAGACGGCGAACGCCTCGGACACGGCGACGATTGCCGCGGTGGGCGACGCCATCGACAACGTGGGCGACCGGGACGTCACGGTGACGGGAACGGCGTCCAACGACCAGGCTGTCGCCGAATCGCAGACCGTGGTCGTGACCGGCGCGAGCCTCACGCTGACCGACGACGAGGCGTTGCCGACGGCGACGTTGAAGCTGTCGTCTTCGTCGATCCCGGAGAATGGCGGGATTTCGACGGTGACGGCGACACTTTCCGGCAAGTCGAGTGAAGCGGTGACGCTGACGGTATCGGCCGGCGGCGCCGGCTTCACGCTGTCGAACCCGGCGACGCTGACCATCGCGTCGGGATCGACGGCAAGCGCGGGCGTGGTGACGGTGACGGCGGTGGCCGATGCGACGGACTCGCCGGACAAGTCGGTGACGGTTTCGGCCACGGCGTCCGGCGGCGGCGTGGCGAACCCGTCCACAATGACCCTGACCATCACGGACGACGACGGTGCGCCGGGCGTGAAGCTGGCGTTGGCGGCCTCGTCGATTTCGGAGGATGGCGGTACGACGTCGGTGAGCGCGACGCTCTCGCACGCATCAAGTGAAGCGACGACGGTGACGGTGACGGGCGCGTCGGGCTTCTACACGGCGGGGTCGGACGCGACGATCGTGATTGCGGCGGGGGATACGGCGAACGCTTCGGACACGGCGACGATTACGGCGGTGGACGACACCATCGACAACGTGGGCAACCGCACGGTGACGGTGACGGGCGCGGCGGCCAACGGCCAAGCTGCCGCCAACTCGGAGACCGTGGCCGTGACTGGCGCGGTGCTGACGCTGACGGACGACGAGGGTGCGCCGACGGCGACGCTGAAGCTGTCGTCTGCGACGATCCTGGAGAGCGGCGGGATGGCAACGGTGACGGCGGGGCTGAACCGTGCGTCGAGCGAAGCGGTGACGCTGACGGTATCGGCGAGCGGCTCCGGGTTCACGCTTTCGAGCGCGAAGACGCTGACCATCGGGGCGGGATCGACGGCGAGCGCGGGCGCGGTGACGGTGACGGCGAACGACGACACGACGGACGGGCCGGACAAGTCGGTGACGGTCACGGCTGCCGTATCGGGCAATAGCGGGATCGCGGACCCGGCGAGCAAGACGTTGACCATCGCGGACGACGACGCTGCGCCGGGTGTGACGTTGGCGCTGGCGTCCTCTTCGATTGCGGAGAACGGGGGCGCGACGTCGGTGAGCGCCACCCTATCGCGCGCATCGAGCGCGGCGACGACGGTGACGGTGACGGGGGTGGCGGGTTTCTACACGGCGGGATCGGACGCGACGATCGTGATTGCGGCGGGTGAGACGGCGAACGCCACGGACACGGCGATGGTCAACGCGGTGAACGACGCCATCGACAACGTGGGAGACCGGAGCGTCACGGTGACGGGAACGGCGTCCAACGACCAAGCCGCCGCCGAATCGCAGACCGTGGCCGTGACCGGCGCGAGCCTCACGCTGACCGACGACGAGGCGACGCCGACGGCGACGCTGGCGCTGTCGTCTTCGTCGATCTCGGAGAGCGGCGGGGTGACGACGGTGACGGCGGCGCTGGACCGGGCGTCGAGCGAAGCGGTGACGCTGACGGTGACGGCGGCGGCGGGAACGAACGCGGTTTCCGGCGACTTCACGCAGACGGGCGCGACGCTGACCATCGCGGCGGGATCGACGGCGAGCGTGGGCGCGGTGACCGTGACGGCGAACGACGACACGACGGATTCGCCGGACAAGTCGGTGACGGTCACGGCTGCCGTATCGGGCAATAGCGGGATCGCGGACCCGGCGAGCAAGACGTTGACCATCGCGGATGACGATGATGCGCCGGGGGTGACGCTGGCGGTGGCGGATTCTTCGATCCTGGAGGACGGCGGCGCGACGTCGGTGAGCGCGACGCTGAGCCATCCCTCCAGCGCGGCGACGACGGTGACGGTGACGGGGGTGACGGGCTTCTACACGGCGGGTTCGGACGCGATTATCGTGATCGCGGCGGGTTCGACGGCGAACGCCGCGGACACGGCGACGATCAACGCGGTGAACGACGCCATCGACAACGTGGGCGACCGAAGCGTCACGGTGACGGGAACGGCGTCCAACGGCCAGGCCGCCGCCGATTCACAGACCATGGCCGTGACCGGGGCGAGCCTCACGCTGACGGACGACGAAGCCACGCCGGCGGTGACGCTGGCGCTGTCGGAGCCGGACCCGTCGAAACCCGACACGATCGACGAGGGCGGGGCGGGCAACGCCAGCGCGGTGACGGCGACGCTGAACCGGGCATCCAGCGAAGCGGTGACGCTGACGGTGTCGGCTACGGGCGCCGGGTTCACGCTGTCGAGCGCGAGGACGCTGACGATAGCGTCGGGATCGACGGCCAGTGCCGGCGTGGTGACGGTGACGGCGAACGACGACGCGATGGACGGGCCGGACAAGCAGGTGTCGGTGTCGGCCACGGCGTCGGGCGGCGGGGTGGCGAACCCGTCCGCCGTGACGCTGACCATCGAGGACGACGACGCGGCGCCTTCGCTGTCGATCTCGTCGCCGGACGTGACGGAGGGGGCGGCGGGATCGACGGCGACGTTGACCTTCGCGGTGACGTTGAGCGCGAAGAGCGGCAAGCAGGTGACGGTCGCCTACGCGGAGGGGACGGGCGGCGCGGCGACGGCGGGAACGGACTACACGGCGCTTGCCGCCGGCGCGCTGACCTTCGCGGCGGAGGAGACGAGCAAGACGATCGCGGTGACGGTGACGGGCGACGCCGTGGACGAGCCGGACGAGACGGTGAAGGTCGTGCTGGGCGGCCCGGTGAACGCGACGTTGGACGCGGCGACCGGGACGGGGACGATCAGGGACGACGACGCTGCGCCATCGGTGACGCTGGTTCTGTCATCGTCGTCGATCTCGGAGGACGGGGGCGTGACGACGGTGACGGCGCGGCTCTCGCATCGGTCGAGCCAGCCGACGACGGTGACGGTGACGGCGTCGGCGGGTTTGCACACGGCGTCGTCGGACTTCACGCAGACGGGCGCGACGCTGACGGTGGCGGCGGGGTCGACGGCCAGCGCGGGCGTCGTGAAGGTGTCGGCGGTGAACGACGCGGAAGACGCGGCCAACGACAAGACGGTGACGGTATCGGCGACGGCGGGCAACGGTCAGGGGATTGCGGGGAACCCGTCGCCGGTGACGCTGACCATCACGGACGACGACGTGGACCTGAAGCCGACGTTCGGCGATCAGCAGATTGCGAGCCGTCTGTGGCCGGTCTCGACCGTGATCCCGCGCCTCACGCTGCCGCGGGCGACGGGCGGCGACGGGACGCTGACCTACGCGCTGTCGCCGGCCTTGCCGTCGTGGTTGTCGCGGAGCGGCTTCTTCGTGACGGGGACGACGCCGGACGCTCCGACGAATCAGAAGGAATACGTCTGGACGGCCACGGACGAAGACGGCGATGCGGCGACGCTCCCGTTCCTCGTCGCGGTGATCGCCCCGGGTGACCCGCCGCGGCTGGTGAACCCGCCGGGGATCGTGGTGAACACGGGTAACCTGCCGTCGCTGTCGGTGTCGTCGCCGCGGGTAGCGGAGGGGGCATCGGGTTCGACGGCGACGCTGAGCTACACGGTGACTCTGAGCGCGGCGAGCACGGCGGAGGTGACGGTCGCCTACGCGGACGCGGGGACGGGCACGGCGTCGTCGGGTGCGGACTACGCGGCTCTCGCGACGGGAACGCTGACGTTTGCGGCGGGGGAGACAAGCAAGACGGTTTCGGTGACGGTGACGGGCGATGGAGTGGACGAGCCGGACGAGACGGTGGAGCTGGCGTTGAGCGGCCCGGTGAACGCGCAGGTTCCGATGAGCGGCCGGACGGGAACGGGGACGATCGAGGACGACGATGATGCGCCTTCGGTGGCTCTGGCGTTGGCGGCTTCGTCGATCCCGGAGGATGGCGGCGCGACGTCGGTGAGCGCGACGCTCTCGCACCCGTCGAGCGCGGCGACGACGGTGACGGTGGCGGGCGTATCGGGCTTCTACACGGCGGGTTCGGACGCGGTGATCGTGATTGCGGCGGGGGATACGGCGAACGCTTCAGACACGGCGACGATTACGGCGGTGAACGACGCCATCGACAACGTGGGTAACCGCACGGTGACAGTGACGGGCGCGGCGTCCAACGACCAGGCCACCGCCGAGTCGCAGACCATGGCCCTGACCGGTGCGAGCCTCACGCTGACCGACGACGAGGCGACCCCGACCGTCACGCTATCGCTGTCGTCTTCGTCGATTTCGGAGAACGGCGGTGTGGCGACGGTGACGGCGACACTTTCCGGCAAGTCGAGTGCGGCGGTGACGCTGACGGTATCGGCGAGCGGTGACGGCTTCACGCTTTCGAGCGCGAAGACGCTGACCATCGGGGCGGGATCGACGACCAGTGCGGGCGTGGTGACGGTGACGGCGGTCGTCGATGCGACGGACGGGCCGGACAAGTCGGTGACGGTCACGGCCACGGCGTCCGGCGGCGGGGTGTCGGACCCGTCTGCCGTGACGCTCGCCATCACGGACGACGACGGTGCGCCGGATGTGACGCTGGGGCTGTCGGATACGTCGATCTCGGAGAACGGCGGCGCGACGTCGGTGAGCGCGACGTTGAGCCATCCGTCGAGCGCGGCGACGACGGTGACGGTGAGGGGAGTGTCGGGCTTCTACACCGTGGGTTCGAACGCGACGATCGTGATTGCGGCGGGTGAGACGGCGAACGCCTCGGACACGGCGACGATCAACGCGGTGAACGACGCCATCGACAACGTGGGCGACCGGAGCGTCACGGTGACGGGCGCGGCGTCCAACGATCAGGGCGTGGGTCCGGTGACCGGTGCGTCGCTGACGCTGACGGATGATGAGGCGACGCCGACGGCGACGCTGGCGCTGTCGTCTTCGTCTATCCCGGAGAACGGCGGTGCGGCGACTGTGACGGCGACACTTTCCGGCAAGTCGAGCGAAGCGGTGACGCTGACGGTATCGGCGAGCGGCTCCGGGTTCACGCTTTCGAGCGCGAAGACGCTGACCATCGGGGCGGGATCGACGGCGAGCGCGGGCTTGGTGACGGTGACGGCGGTTGCCGACACGACGGACTCGCCGGACAAGTCGGTGACGGTGTCGGCCACGGCGTCGGGCGGCGGCGTGGCGAACCCGGCGAGCAGGACGTTGACCATCACGGACGACGACGCGGCTCCGGGTGTGACGCTGGCGGTGGCGGCTTCGTCGATCCCGGAGGATGGCGGCACGACGTCGGTGAGCGCGACGCTCTCGCACCCGTCGAGCGCGGCGACGACGGTGACGGTGACGGGCGTGGCGGGCTTCTACACCGTGGGTTCGGACGCGACGATCGTGATTGCGGCGGGGGATACGGCGAACGCCTCGGACACGGCGACGATCAACGCGGTGAACGACGCCATCGACAACGTGGGCAACCGCACGGTGACGGTGACGGCGACCGCATCCAACGGCCAGGCCGCCGCCGAGTCGGAGACTGTGGCCGTGACCGGCGTGAGCCTCACGCTGACGGACGACGAGGGCGCGCCTTCGGCGACGTTGAAGCTGTCGTCTTCGTCGATTTTGGAGAACGGCGGGGTTTCGACGGTGACGGCGAGCCTGAACCGTGCGTCGAGCGCGGCGGTGACGCTGACGGTATCGGCCGGCGGCTCCGGGTTCACGCTTTCGAGCGCGAAGACGCTGACGATCGGGGCGGGATCGACGGCGAGCGCGGGCTTGGTGACGGTGACGGCGGTGGCTGACACGACGGACGGGCCGGATAAGTCGGTGACGGTCTCGGCCACGGTGAGCGGCGACAGCGGGGTGTCGAACCCGGCGAGCAAGACGTTGACCATCGCGGACGACGACGCTGCGCCGGGTGTGGCGCTGGCGGTAGCGGATACGTCGATTGCGGAGGATGGCGGCGCGACGACAGTGAGCGCCACCCTATCGCACCCGTCGAGCGCGGCGACGACGGTGACGGTGAGGGGGGTGTCGGGCTTCTACACGGCGGGCCCGGACGCGACGATCGTGATCGCGGCGGGGAGCACGGCGAACGCCACGGATACGGCGACGATCACGGCGGTGGACGACGATGTGGACAACGTGGGTAGCCGGAGCGTCACGGTGACGGGCGCGGCGTCCAACGGCCAGGCCGCCGCCGAGTCGGAGACTGTGGCCGTGACCGGCGTGAGCCTCACGCTGACGGACGACGAGGGCGCGCCTTCGGCGACGTTGAATCTGTCGTCTTCTTCGATTTTGGAGAGCGGCGGTGTGGCGACGGTGACGGCGACACTTTCCGGCAAGTCGAGTGCGGCGGTGACGCTGACGGTATCGGCCGGCGGCTCCGGGTTCATGCTGTCGAGCGCGAAGACGCTGACCATCGGGGCGGGATCGACGACCAGTGCGGGCGCGGTGACGGTGACGGCGGTCGCCGACACGATGGACTCGCCGGACAAGTTGGTGACGGTATCGGCCACGGCGGCTGGCGGCGGCGTGGCGAACCCGTCCGCCGTGACGTTGACCATCGCGGACGACGACGCGGCTCCGGGTGTGACGCTGGCGTTGGCGGCTTCGTCGATCCCGGAGGATGGCGGCGCGACGACGGTGAGCGCGGCACTCTCGCACCGGTCGAGCGCGGCGACGACGGTGACGGTGAGGGGAGTGTCGGGCTTCTACACGGCGGGTTCGGACGCGACGATCGTGATCGCGGCGGGGAGTACGTCGAACGCCACGGACACGGCGACGATTACGGCGGTGGACGACGCCATCGACAACGTGGGCAACCGCACGGCGACGGTGACGGGAACGGCGTCCAACGGCCAGGCCGCCGCCAACTCGGAGACCGTGGCCGTGACGGGGGCGAGCCTCACACTGACCGACGACGAGGGCGCGCCTTCGGCGACGTTGAAGCTGTCGTCTTCGTCGATTTCGGAGGGCGGCGGGGTGGCGACGGTGGCGGCGACGCTTTCCGGAAAGTCGAGCGAAGCGGTGACGCTGACGGTGTCGGCGTCGGGCGCCGGGTTCACGCTTTCGAGCGCGAAGACGCTGACCATCGGGGCGGGATCGACGGCCAGTGCGGGCGCGGTGACGGTGATGGCGGTGGACGACGACACCGACGCGCCGAACAAGTCGGTGACGGTATCGGCCACGGCATCGGGCGGCGGGGTGTCGGATCCGTCCACCGTGACGCTCACCATCACCGATGACGAGACGCTTCCGACGGTTTCGCTGGTCCTGTCGTCCTCATCGATTTCGGAGAACGGCGGCGTTTCGACGGTGACGGCGAGGCTTTCCGGCAAGTCGAGCGCGGCGGTGACGGTGACGGTGGGAGCGTCGCCGGGCTCGGGGACGGACTTCACGCAGACGGGGACGACGCTGACCATCGCGGCGGGGTCCACGATCAGCACGGGCGCGGTGACGGTGAGGGGCGCCGACGACAGCACGGCGGAGGGGAGCGAGCAGATCACGGTTTCGGGGACGGCTGCGGGTGGCAACGGCGTGGCCGATCCGTCATCGCTGACGCTGACGATCACGGATGACGACGGAAGCGTATCGCCGCCGTCCGCGCTGACGGCCGACGCGGGAGAGGACAAGGCCGTGGACGAAGGGGCTGCGGTGACGCTGAGCGGCCGCGCGCGCGGTTGGGACCCGGCGGACGGGGCGCCGACCTGGGCCTGGGAGCAGACGGGCGGGACGCCGGCGGTGGCGCTGGCGGGCGCGGCGACGGCCAGCCCGTCGTTCACGGCGCCGCAGGTATCGGGAGTGACGGTGCTGACGTTCCGGCTGACGGTGACGGCGGGCGGCGTGCACGTGAGCGACACGGTGGATATCACGGTGATGGACCGCTCCGGCGCGTCGGTCTCGGACGCGACGCCGGATTCGGCCCCGACCTTCGGCGATGCCGTGGTTGCCGAGCGGTCCTGGGTCCAGAACGCGGCGCTCGCTTCCTTCGTTCTGCCGGAAGCGACGGGCGGCGACGGGGCGTTGACCTATAGCCTCTCGCCGGCGCTGCCGGCCGGGGTGATGCGGGACGCGGCGACGCGGGAGGTTTCCGGTACGCCGACGGCGGCGCTGGCGCGGACGACCTACACCTGGACGGCGACGGACGCGGACGGCGACACGGCGACGCTGTCCTTCGCCATCGCGGTGGAGGCGGACACGGCGCCGGTCTTCGAGCCGGACGGCTTCCCCGCGCAGACCTATACGGAAGGGGTGGCGATCGCGCCGCTCGTGCTGCCTGCGGCGACGGGCGGCAACGGCCCCCTCGCCTACGGCTTGCGCCCGGCCCTGCCGGCGGGGCTCGCGTTCGACCCGGCGACGCGCACGGTATCGGGGACGCCGTCGGCGGCGACGGCGGCGCTCGACTACACGCTGACGGCGACGGATACGGACGGCGATAGGGCGTCGCTGTCCTTCGCCATCGAGGTCTGGCCGCGGATCACCCTCCAGGTCTCGGACGCGGTCGCGGAAGAGGGGGAGGAGATCGTGTTCGTGGTGACGCTGTCGCCGGCCCCGCCGCGGGCCGTGACGCTGCGCTTCTCGGCGACGCCCGGCTCTGCGACGCCGGGGGATGACTACGAGGTGGCGCGGAGGGCGCCGGGGGCGGGGTTCGCGCAGCGGACGGGAGCTTCCTACGCGGACGCGAGCGGGCGCGGCTTCACGGTGTCGGCGGGGCAGAGGTCGGTGCGGGTGGCGGTGCGGACGGTGGACGACCGGGAGGACGAGCCGGACGAGACCTTCACGCTGAACGCCGCCTCGCTGCCCTCGACGCCTGTTGCGGTGTCGCCGGCGACGGCCACGGGCACGATCGTGGACAACGACCACCGGGCGCGGACGCGGGCCTTCGCGGCGGTTCTGGCGTCGTTCGGGCGGACGGTGGCGGCGGAGGCGGTGGGGGCGCTGACGGCGCGCTTCACGGACGCCGACGCGAGCGACCGGGTGACGCTGGGCGGGCATGCGCTCTCGCTCGCCGCTGCCGGCGCGGGCGGGGAGGAGCCGTTCGAGGCCGTCGAGGAGGCGCGCGGCCTCGCGGACGACGACGACAACGACGGCCTCGGCCCGGCGACGCTGCGGGAGCTGGCGGCGCAAAGCGCGTTCACGCTGTCGCTCGGGGAGCCGGCGGGCGGCAGCGCGCGCGCCTGGACCTTCTGGGGGCGGGCAGGGACGGCCGACTTCGCCAACCGCGCGGCGGCGGACCTGGAGACCGACGGCGCGGTGTTCACCGGCTTCCTGGGGGCGGATGTGCGCCTGCGGCGGAACTTCCTGGCCGGCGTGTCGGTGTCGCGCAGCAAGGGGGACATGGGCTACCGGCTGGCGGAGGAACGGGCGGCGGTCGAGGCGACGCTGACCGGCGTCTTCCCCTATGCGCACTGGCAGGCGTCGGCGGGGGTCGGCGTCTGGGCGCTGGCCGGCGCGGGCTGGGGCGAGGCGGCGCTGACGGATGCGGCCGGTTCTGCGCACACGGCGATCGCGATGCGGATGGCGGCGCTGGGCGGTCGCAAGGAGCTGGGCGACGAGGGCGGCGTCGCATGGGCGCTGAAGGGGGATGGCTTGGCGGTGGAGATGGAATCGGACGAGGCGGCGGGCCTGCACGCGACCAGGCCGGCGACGCAACGGCTGCGGCTGCTGGTGGAGGGCGCGGCGGACTGGGCGATGTCGGAGCACGGGCGGCTGCGGCCCCGGCTGGAGTTCGGCGGGCGCTGGGACGGCGGCGACTTCGGGGCGGGCTTCGGCGCGGAGGCGGGCGGCGGCGTGGCCTACGCGGATACGCGGCTGGGGCTGGAGGCGGAGGCGCGCGGTCGCTATCTGCTGGCGCACGAAGCGGCCGGGTTTGCGGAATCGGGTGCGGGCTTCTCGCTGCGGTTCGATCCGGGAGGCGACGGGGTGGGGCCGTGGTTCGGGCTGGCGCCGCAATGGGGGGCGCCGGAGGGCGGCGCGTCGTCGCTGTGGGAGACCCTGCCCGCCGAGGGCGCCGCCGCGCCCGCGCACCGCTTCGGGCTGGAGGCGGGCTGGCGCTTCGCCGAAACGCTGGGCCTGAGCGCGACCTTCGAGCGGGAGGCCGGCGCGGCGCGCGGCTACGGCCTGGGCGGGCGCTGGACGCCGCCCGGCGCACCCGGCATCTCCCTCGAAGCGGAGGCAAACCGACGGGAGAGCAAAACCAACGAAACCGACAACCGCATCGGCCTCTATATCCAAATCAACTGGTGATAAACCACTTCCCCGCGGCTTCCCGCTGCAGCCGGCTTCTCACCGCACTCACCAAGGGCTGCGCGGGCCGGATTGAAGCGGAGGTTGAGAGGCGACAGTCTCGGCGGAGGTTCTCCCGATCGTTCGACATCCGTATGACCTCCCACCAGTGGCTGTCCGCCTCCGGTGCACGAGAGCCTCGCCCCGGGGCCGACGTTCTCCGACCGGGCGTCGGCGCGCCGCTCGGAAGGTCGTCCGCACACGGCCGCGGCGGGCGCGGGACCGGCCCCGCGGATGGCCGCGCGCCGACGGCCGATGCGATAACGGCGAATGTTCGGGTGGAATACCGCCCGCGTCGACGGTCGCCTGGGGTCTCGCGGTTCGGACGGTGGAAACCGGCTGCGCGCCCGCCGGCGGAACGGCTGTACGGATACCCGTTACACGCGGGCTGCGGCCGAGATGAGCCGGGTCGCGGTGAATTGATGAATGCCGCACTCGGTGCTATGAAGATTGGAGTGAGGGCGGCACCCGCGAGGTCTGGATTGCGCACCTTCAAGACCAAGCCGTTCGCCCGCTTCGCTGATCGCGAGGGAATCGAAGATGCCGCTTTGCGCGATGCCGTCCGGCGCGCCGGGAGGGGCCTGATCGATGCCGATCTCGGTGGTGGGGTCATCAAGCAGCGCATCGCGCGAAGGGGGCAGGGCAGGTCCGGCGGGTTCCGCGCCATCGTGCTGTTTCGCCGGGGCGAGCGCGCGTTCTTCGTCTACGGCTTTGCGAAGAACGATCGGGAGAACCTTCGTCGGGACGAACGCAAGGCCTTCCGGATGTTGGCCGGCGAGATGCTCGGATTGGACGAGGCGGGCCTCGAGACGGCGCTGGCGAATGGGACGATCATCGAGGTGAGTGGCGATGGCTAAGCAGTACAAGAGCGACGCCCTGGCGGCGGCGCACGAGACCGCGCTCGGCCTGACGGAGGCGGGCGTCATGGCGAAGCGCACGATGAGGGCCTTCGACGAGATGTGCCTTACGCCGGTCGAGGACATGACGGCGGAGGAGATCCGCGCGCTTCGGAGGCGCGAGAATGCGAGCCAGGCGGTCTTCGCCCGATACCTCAACGTGACCACGAGCCTGGTAAGCCAGTGGGAGCGGGGCGAGAAGCGGCCTCGGGGCGCATCGCTGAAGCTCTTGACCCTGGTCGCGAAGAACGGTCTCGGTGCGGTCGCGTGATGGAGCAGCCGCCCCTGGCGGCGCGCCGGCGGAATACGACGACCGGGCGTGTGCGCGGCGCCGACGCGAATCGGATGATGACGGCTTCGGTGTGGTGGCGGGATCGGCCGTCGGAGACGCGCGGGGATACGCGCAAGTTGGAATGGAACGGCGGCCCTCGAGCCTGAACCCATCGCGCCGGCCGGGCCGCGAAGCCGTCGGAGCCTGAGCCATTCGAGACGAGAGATTATGCGCCGGGTGCGCTGGAGTGCGCACCGTTCTGAACCGGAACGCTTACGGGACCAGGGCCGGCGTGACGGGGCCGCGCCAATTCGGCAGGAATATCGTGTAAATATAGGACGTTATCGAACACTTGGCGGCGATGATGTTGTCCGTCCTTTGGTTCCGAAAAGCATGCGCCGCGGGTGCCCAAGAACGGTCCACATTGCGAAACAGTGAATCTCCATTCGACAACACCAACGTCTTTCCGTCCTTAGCAATCTCGTCGCCGACCTTCGTCATCTCGCGCTCGGCCGCCGTGATGAAGCAGTTGCGCAGGCCGTGGAACCAGAACTTGGCGCCGCCGAAAGATCGTTGCGCAAATTGTTCAGGTGGGACTACGCGGGATTACCCGGGACCATCCGGGACGCTTATTCGTGCGAAGGATGGTTCCGAAGCAGGGTGATGACCATCCGGGCGCAGGCAGGGGGGAAGCGTGATTGGGGGCCGCAGGGGCATGCGCTCGTGCGCCGGATAGGCGCTATGCCGGACGGCGAGGATGGGCGATCGCCCGGTTCCGGGGTCGCGATCCCCTCTCCCGGCGTCCCCCTGTGAGGGGGGAGGGGGTGGCGCCTCTATCAACCGGGGGGTTGACGGCGGTCAAGTCGTTTGTTCGGTGGTCGGTATTGAGTACGGAGGATATAATCGGCGCATGACTCGGCGCGTTCGAGTCCCCGGACATAGGCAAAGAGAGCTGTCGCGCGGCAGACGTTGGCGCGCGCGACCCCGTGCCTGTTTCTCCCCCCCCCCCCCCCCCGATGGAGGGGGCGGTGTGAGGCGAGCGCTCGGGAGGGGTCTTTGCGCTGCGGCCTTGGCGGGCATGGCGCTCGCGAGCGCGTTCACCATGGCGCTGGTGGGGGGCGCACCGGAGGCGGCGGCCGCCGACGTGGGGATCGAGTCGATCTCGATCACGTCGAGTCCGGGCGCGGACAAGACCTATGGCAAGAACGGGGCATTCGGGACCAACGACAACATCACCGTGAGGGTGGATTTCACCAACCGGCTGGGCACGGTGCTCACCGGGAACCTGCATCTGGACATCCGCATCGGGGCCAACACGCGCCGCGCGAGCAACCCGACCTTCAACGGCACGGACTCCAACCTCTGGGACAAGCTCGATTTCAGCTACGCGGTGCAGGAGAGCGACTGGGACGGCGACGGCATCTCGTTCCCGGCGAACCCGATGGGCGGCGGCAAGACCGGCAGCTTGCGCTTCCACACCTCCGGGCTCGGCGGCGGCGACAACCGGGTGAACCGGGATTTCGGGGCGATCCCGAACGACCCCGGCCACAAGGTGCGCGGGCGGCAGACCACGCCGACCTTCGGTTCGACGGCCAGCCCCGCCTACAGCTGGGTCAGGAGCAACGCGGTCTCGCAACAGCTGCCGGCGGCGACGCAGGGCGACGGCGGCGTGACCTACAGCGTCAAGGAGGCGCTGCCGGACGGGCTGGCCTTCGCCGCGGCGACGCGGACGCTTTCCGGCACGCCCAGCACGGCGCAGGCCGCGGCGAACTACACGCTGGTGGCGACGGACGGTGACGGCGACAAGGCGGAGCTGCGCTTCTCCATCGAGGTCCAGGGGCTCAGCTTCTCCATCTCCTCGCCGCGCGTGACGGAGGGAGCGGCGGGCGAGACTGCGGCGCTGGACTACGAGGTGAGCCTGAACCGTGCGCCGGGGCGGCAGGTGACGGTGGACTACGCGGCGGCGGCGGACCCGGGCACGGCGTCGTCGGGGACCGACTACACGGCGTTCGCCGGCGACACGCTGACCTTCGCCGCGGCGGAGACGAGCAAGACCGTCACGGTGACGGTGTCGGGGGACGCGCTGGACGAGCCGAACGAGACGATCCGCATCGCGCTGAGCAACCCCTCCGGGGCGACGCTGGGGAGCGCGTTCACCGGCGTGGGTACGATCACGGACGACGACCCGACGCCGGTGCTGTCGCTGGCGCTGTCGGAGCCGGACGGGGGGCGTGCGGGCGCGATCGCCGAGAGCGGGGCGGGCAATGCGACCACGGTGACGGCGAGCCTGAGCGGCGGGACTTCGGGCGAGGCGATCACGGTGACGGTGGCGGCGGCGTCGGTCTACGCGGCGCTTGCCGCCGATGGCGGCTTTGCGTTGAGCGCGGCCCGGACGCTGACCATCGCGGCCAACGCCACGGCGAGCGCGGGGGTGGTGACGATCACCGCGGTGGACGACGCCATCGACTCGACGGACAAGAGCGCGACGGTGAGCGGGCGGGTGGCCGGGGGGCATGGGCTGGTGTCGGCGCCGTCGAGCCTGACGCTGACCATCGCCGACGACGACGCGCAGCCGACGTCGGCCCTGGCCCTCGGCCCGGCCTCGATCTCGGAGACGGGGGGCGTGGCGACGGTGACGGCGACGCTCTCGAACCCCTCGGCGGCGGCGGTGACGCTGACGGCGGCGGCGGCGCCGGGGACGGGCGCGGCGGTGGGCGATTACACGCTGTCGAGCGCGAACACGCTGACCATCGCGGCGGGGCAGACGACGAGTGCGGGAACGGTGACGGTGACGGCGGTGGGGAACGCCGTGGATTCGGCGGACAAGGGGGTGACGATCTCGGCGACGGCGTCGGGCAGCCCCGGAGCGGCGGACCCGCCGGACGCGACGCTCGCCATCCGCGACGACGACGGCGCGCCCACGGTGTCGCTGGTGCTGTCGTCGTCGTCGGTCTCGGAGAACGGCGGGGCGGCGACGGTGACGGCGGCGCTGTCGGGGACCTCCAGCCAGGCGGTGACGGTGACGGTTTCGGCGGCGGCGGGGACGGGCGCGGCGGTGGGCGATTACACGTTGACGGGAACGACGCTGACCATCGCGGCCAACGCCACGGCGAGCGCGGGGACGGTGACGATCACGGCCAACGACAACGCGGTGGATTCGCCGGACAAGCGGGTGACGGTCACGGGCGCGGCGACGGGCGGCAACGGCGTCGCGGACCCGGCGAGCCTGACGCTCACCCTGGCCGACGACGAGGCGACGCCCACGGCGCGGCTGGCGCTGTCGCGGGCGTCGATCGCGGAGGCGGGCGGGGTTTTGTCGGTGACGGCGACGCTTTCGGGGGCGTCGAGCGCAGCGGTGACGGTCACGGTGTCCGCGGCGCCGGGGACGAACGCGGCGGCGGGCGACTACACGCTGTCGAGCGCGAACACCCTGACCATCGCGGCGGGGGATACGGCGAGCGCGGGTGCGGTGACGGTGACGGCGGAGCCGGACACGGCGGATTCGGCGGACAAGCGGGTGACGGTCTCCGGGCAGGCGGCGGGCGGCAACGGCATCGCGGACCCGGCGGCGGCGACGCTGACCATCCTGGACGACGACGCGCTGCCGACGGTGACGCTGGCGCTTTCGTCCGCGACCATCGTCGAGAGCGGGGCGGGCAACGTCGCGACGGTGACCGCGGCCCTCTCCCACCCCTCGGGGGAGGCGGTGGAGGTCGCGGTGTCGGTGTCGCCGACGCCGCCGGCGGCGGCAAGCGACTTCAGCCTGAGCGCGAACAGGACGCTGACCATCGCGGCGGGGGATATGGCGAGCGTGGGCGTGGTGACGGTCACGGCGGTCGACAACGGGGCGGATGCGCCGGACAAGACGGCGACGATCTCCGGCGCGGCCACGGGCGGGCGCGGGGTGGCGGACCCGGGGAGCCTCACGCTCACCGTCGCGGACGACGACGACGCGCCGGGGGTGACGCTTGCGGTGTCGCCCGCGTCGATTTCCGAGAACGGCGGCGAGGCCACGGTGACCGCGACGCTGAGCCCGGTCTCGAACGCGGCGACGACGATCACGGTGACGGCGGTTTCCGGGTTCTACACGGTGGGTTCGGACGCCACCATCGTCATCGCCGCGGGGCAGACGGCGAACGCGGCGGACACGGCGTTGATCACGGCGGTGGACAACGACGTCTACGAAGACGGCGGCGGGCGCGCGACGACGGTGACGGCCGGCATGGCCAACGACCGAGGTACGAGCGCGGTGACCGGGGCGGCGCTGACGCTGACCGACGACGAGACGCAGCCGACGCTGACCTTGGTCCTGTCGCCGGCGTCGGTTTCGGAGACGGGCGGGGTGGCGACGGTGACGGCGCGGCTGTCGGGGGCGTCGAGCGCGCCGGCCACGGTGACGGTGACGGCGACCGCGGGGACGAACGCGGTTTCGGGCGATTTCACGCAGACGGGGACGAAGCTGACCATCGCGGCGGGGGCCACGACGAGCTCGGGCGCGGTGACGGTGACGGGACGGGGCGACGACACGGATTCGCCGGACAAGTCGGTGACGGTCGCGGGCTTGGTCGTGGGCGGCAACGGATTGACGGGTCTGGCGGACACGACGCTGACGCTGGAGGACGACGACGCGACGCCGACGGTGACGCTCCGGTTGTCGCGGGCGGCGCTCGACGAGGGCGGGGCGGACAGCGCGGCGGTGACCGCGGCGCTCTCGCACCCGTCGAGCGCAGCGGTGATCGTCACGGTGTCGGCGAACCCGGTGGCGCCGGCGGTCGCGGGCGACTTCGGCCTGAGCGCGACCAGGACCTTGACCTTCGCGGCGGGGCAGACCGCGAGCGCGGGCGTGGTGACGATCACGGCCGGCGACAACGACGTGGACGGGCCGGACAGGAGGGTGCGGGTCTCGGGCGTGACCACGGGCGGTCGCGGCGCGGCGGACCCGGCCGCCGCGACCCTCACCATCGTCGATGACGAGGCGACGCCGACGGTGACGCTGGCGCTGTCTCCGGCGTCGATCTCGGAAGGCGGCGGGGTGGCGACGGTGACGGCGACGCTGTCGGGCAAGTCCGGCGCGGCGGTGACGGTCACGGTGTCGGCGGCGCCGGGGACGGGCGCGGCGGCTGCCGACTACGCGCTGAGCGCGAACGATGCGCTGACCATCGCGGCGGGCGCGACCGCGACCGCGGGCGTGGTGACGATTACGGCGGTGAACAACGACATGACGGCGGCGAGCAAGACCGTGACGGTGACCGGCGCGGCGGCGGGCGGCCATGGGGTGGCGAACCCGGCGAGCGTGACTCTGACGATTACCGACAACGAGAGCGGAACGCCGACAGGGAACGACAGGCGTTGGGGACAGGCGCACAATTATGACGTCACCACGGCGTCGCTGCTGGGCAAGACCGCCCCGCAAACGATCGCCGTTACCGCGCCGCCTGCGGAGGACGCGTCGCGGCGACAGGTCTGGGCGTGCGCTTACAGGACGGTCAGTCAGAGAAGTCCCGGCCCCGCGCCGACCGAGGGCGCCACTTGCCGCCTCGCTGCCGGCGGCGGCTGGTCCAGGACGATCCGTCTTACGCAGGCGATGATCGACAATGACGGCGTGGTCGTCCTCGTCACGGATACGATCCGCGGCGGGGGCGGCGGCAACCAGACCAATTTCTTCTACGCCGAGTGGGTTCCCATCGTCGCCCTGCCCAAGGCGACCCTTTCCCTGTCTTCGGCGGCGATCTGGGAGAACGCCGGAGTGGCGACGGTGACGGCGACGCTGGACAAGGCGGCGGTGTCGGCGGCGACCCTCACGGTGTCGGTGTCGCCGGCGCCTCCGGCCCTGGCGGGCGATGCCGCCCTGTCGGCGTCGGCGGCGCTGACCTTCGCGGCGGGGGCGATGGCCAGCGCCGGCGCGGTGACGATCACGGGGGTGGACAACGCGGTCGATGCGCCGGACCGGCGGGTGACGGTTCGGGCGTCGGCGAGCGACGACGTGCGGGCGCCGCCCGCCGCGACGCTGACGCTGCGCGACGACGACGACCCGCCGACGCCCGTGCTGGCGGCGTCGCCGGCCTCGATTTCGGAGTCGGGCGGGGTGGCGACGGTGACCGCGGTGCTGAGCCATCCGTCGAGCGCGGCGACCACCGTCACGGTCTCGGCCGCGGCGGGGGCGCATGCGGCGGCGGCGGACTTCACGCAGACGGGGGCGACGCTGACGATCCCGGCGGGGCGGACGGAGAGCACGGGCGCGGTGACCGTCACGGCCGTGGGCAACGCGGCGGACTCGCCGGACAAGCGGGTGGAGGTATCGGGCATGGCGCGGAACCGCCGGGGCGTATCCGCGGTGACCGAGGCGACGCTCGCCATTACCGACGACGACACGACGCCCACCGCGACGCTGGCGGTCATGCCGGCCTCGATTTCGGAGTCGGGCGGCGTGGCGACGGTGACCGCGACGCTCTCGCACCGGTCGAGCGAGCCGGTGACGATCACGGTGTCGGCGTCGCCGGGTTCGGTGACGGACTTCACGCTGAGCGCGGCGAACACGCTGACCATCGCGGCGGGGGCGACGGCCAGCGCGGGCGCGGTGACGATTACGGCGAACGACGACGACACGGACTCGCCGGACAAGGGGGTGGCGGTCTCCGGCGCGGCGTCGGGCGGGCTGGGGGTGGCAGATCCGGCCCCCGTGACGCTGGCGATCCGCGACGACGACGGGGCGCCGCAGGCGTCGCTGGCGCTGTCGTCGTCGTCGATCTCGGAGAACGGCGGGACGGCGACGCTGACGGCGGCGCTGAGCGCGGCGGCGGCGGCGGACGTGCGGGTCCTGATATCGATCACGCCGAACGCCAACGTGGCGGGCTACCGCGCCGTGGGGGTGGGGGGCCAAACGGGCACCGGGCTGAACATCGCGGCGGGGCGGACGGCCAGCACGGAGGCGGTGGTGATCACGGGGCTGGACAACGACGTGGACGCGCCGAACAAGGAGTTGCGCATCGAGGGCCGGGTGCCGTCCGGGTCGGGCGTGCCGGCGCATGGCGCGAAGGATGCGTTCCTGGTCCTGGTGGACGACGAGCCGACCCCGTCGGTGTCGCTGGCGCTGTCGGCGTCGTCGATCTCGGAGACGGGCGGGGAGGCGACGGTGACCGCGACGCTCTCCGGGGAATCGAGCGAGGCGGTGACGGTGACGGTCTCCGCGGTTCCGGGGGCCGGCGCGGCGGCGCGGGACTTCACGCTGTCGGCGGCGCGGACGCTGACCATCGCGGCGGGGGGCACCACCAGCGTCGGCTTGGTGACGGTGACCGCGGTGGGCAACGCGGCGGTGACGCCGGACAAGCGGGTGCAGGTTCAGGGCGCGGTCGCGGGCGGCAACGGGGCGGCGAAGCCGAACCCGGTGACGCTGATCCTGGAGGACGACGACGCCCGTCCGACGGCCTCGCTGGTGCTGTCCTCGTCATCGATCTCGGAGTCGGGCGGGGAGGCGACGGTGACCGCGGCGCTCTCCTATCCGGCCCGGGAGGCGGTGACGATCACGGTCTCGGCAACCGAGGTGGCCCCGGCGACGAGCGGCGACTTCACGCTGTCGAGCCCGGCGACGCTGACCATCGCGGCGGGGAACACGACGAGCGCCGGCCTAGTGACGGTGACGGCGGTGGGCAACAACGACGACGCGGCGGACAAGAAGGTGACGGTCTCCGGCGCGGCCGCGGGCGGCGGGGTGGCGGACCCGGCGGACGCGGCGCTGACCCTCCTCGACGACGACGGCCCGCCGACGCTCGCGCTGGTGCTGTCGCCGGCGTCGGTCCCGGAGGCCGGCGGGGTGTCGACGGTGACCGCGGCGCTCTCCGGCGCCGCGAGCGCGGCGGTGACGGTGACGGTGACCGCGGCGCCGGGGGCCGGGGCGGCGGCGCGGGACTTCACCCTGTCGAGCCCGGCGACGCTGACCGTCGCGGCGGGTTCGACGGCGAGCGCGGGCGCGGTGACGGTGACCGCGAACGACAACGCCGCGGACTCGCCGGGCGGGACGGTGACGGTGTCGGGCGCGGCGTCGGGCGGCGGGGTGGCGGACCCGGCGGACGCGGCGCTGGCGCTCCTCGACGACGACGACCCGCCGGGGGTCACGTTGTCGGCGTCGCCGGCGTCGATCTCGGAGGCCGGCGGAGTGTCGACGGTGAGCGCGGCGCTCTCGCACCCGTCGAGCGCGGTGACCACGGTGACGGTGGCGTCGCTGTCGGGCGCCTACGCGGTGGATCCGTCCACGGCGCAGATCGTCATCCAGGCCGGGCGAACGGAGAACCCCGCGGACACCGCGGCGCTCACCGCGGTGGACGACGCCATCGACGAGCCGGACCGGCAGGTGACGGTGGCGGGCGCGATGGCCAACGACCAGGGCGCCGGGGGCGTGACCGGGGCGGTGCTGGCGATCACCGACGACGAGGAGACGCCGACGGTGACGCTCACGCTGGCGCCGGCGTCGGTGGCGGAGAACGGCGGGGTGTCGACGGTGAGCGCGACGCTCTCCGGCGCGTCGAGCGAGGCGGTGACGGTGACCGTGACGCCGGTGGCCGGGGCCTACGCGCAGGGCGCGGACGCGGTCATCGTCATCGCGGCCGGTTCGACCGCGACCACGGACAAGGCCACGGTCGAGGCGGTGGACAACGCGGATTACGAGGGCGCGGCGGGGCGGAGCGTGACGGTGACCGGCGCGGCGTCGAGCGGCCTGGGCGCGAACCTCGTGACCGGGGCGGCGCTGACGCTGACGGACGACGACGACCCGCCGGCGGTGACGCTGGCGGTGAACCCGGCATCGGTTGCGGAGGCCGGCGGGGCGGCGACGGTGTCGGCGACCCTCGCCCATGCCTCGGTCGAAGCGGTGACGGTGACGGTGACGCCGGTGGCGGGAGCCTACACGGCGGGTTCGGACGCGGAGATCGTGATCGCGGCCGGGCAGACCGCCGGCGGCGCCGACACGGCGACGGTGGCGGCGGTGGACAACGGCGTCCACGAGGGCGGCGCGGGCCGTTCCGTCACGGTGACCGGCCGGGCGGCCAGCGGGCCGGGGGCCGGCGCCGTCACCGGGGCGGCGCTGATGCTCACCGACGACGACGCGCTGCCGACGCTGACCCTGGCGCTCGAGCCGGCGTCGATTTCGGAGTCGGGCGAGGTGGCGACGGTGACGGCGGCGCTGTCCCATCCCTCCGGCGCGGCGGTGACGGTGACGGTGGCCGCGGCGCCGGGGACGGGGGCGGCGGCCGCGGACTTCGACCTCTCCGCGGCGAAGACGCTGACCATCGCGGCCGGCAGCACCACCAGCGCCGGGGCGGTGACGGTGACGGCGAACGGCAACGACGTCGACTCGCCGAACAAGGCGGTGACGGTCTCCGGCGCGGCGGTGGGCGGCAACGGGGTGGCGGCGCCGTCGAACGTGACGCTGACGCTCACCGACGACGAGATCCTGCCGACGGTGACCCTGGCCCTGTCGTCCTCGTCGATCGGGGAAAACGGCGGCGTGGCGTCGGTGACGGCGGCGCTTTCGGCCGCCTCCAGCGAGGCGGTGACGGTGACGGTAGCGGCGGCGCCGGGGAGCTATGCGGCGGCGCGGGACTTCACGCTGAGCGCGGCCAGGACGCTGACCGTCGCGGCCGGCGGCACCGCCAGCGCCGGGGCGGTGACCGTGACGGCGAACAACAACGGCCTCGATTCGCCCAACAAGCAGGTGACGATCTCCGGCGCGGTGACGGGCGGCAACGGCGCGGTGGATGCGGCCGACGCGACGCTGACCATCAACGACGACGACCGCACGCCGACGGTCACCCTCTTCAGCCCGACCGATGCCGGCTGGGAAGGGCATAGCGGCGCGGCGCGGAGGCCCGGCGGGTTCCGCTACACCCAGGCGGGGCAGTTGAATTTCGTTTTGCAAATGGATGGCGCGAGCGAGCTGCCGATCACGTTCACCCTGGGGGCCTCCGGGGCTGCGACCGCGGGGCTGGACTACACCTCCCTCGTCGGGCGGGTGGTGACCATTCCGCCGGGCAGCACGTCCCTCAGCTTCCACGTGACGGTGCTGGACGACGACATAGACGAGAGCCTCTACGAGTCGGTGAACCTGAGGCTCACCAACCCGGTCAACGCCAACGTGAGGGACGGGACTGCGAACACCCAAATCCGCGACGACGACGACGCGGCGGGGCTGACGGTGGTGGAGAGCCAGGGCTCGACCCGGACCGGCGAGGCGGGAACCACGGACAGCTTCACGGTGGCGCTTTCCAGCGAGCCGACCGCGGCGGTGACGGTGGCGGCGTCGATCCCGTCCGGGTCGTCGGGCGAGGGCCAGCTGTCGGTGGACGGCGGCGGAACCTGGGGCAGTTCGGGAACGCTGAGCTTCAGCGCGACCAACTGGAGCGTGGCCCAGGAGGTGCGGGTGCGGGGCGTGGACGACGACGCGGACGACGGCGACGGCGGCTACGCCGTCACGCTGAACCCGGACAGCGCGGCCGACGCCAACTATCGCGGCCTGGGGAACGTCACGGTGAGCGTGACCAACCTCGACGACGACGCGGCGGGGCTGACGGTGGTGGAGAGCCAGGGTTCGACCCGGACCTCGGAGACGGAGACCACGGACAGCTTCACGGTGGCGCTCTCCAGCGCGCCGACCGCGGCGGTGACGGTGGCGGTGGAGAGCGGGAACGCGAGCGAGGGGCTGGTGTCCGTCGCCGGGGGTTCGACCGCGGCGACGGCGGCGCTGACGTTCGACGCGACCACCTGGAGCACGGCGCAGACGGTGACCGTCCACGGCCAGGACGACGCGCCGGCCAACACGGTGGACGGCGACGTGGGTTATTCGATCACGCTGGACCCGGACAGCGCGGCGGCCACGGACACGCCGCCCGGCGACGCCGACTATCGCGCGCTGGGGACCGTCACGGTGTCGGCGGCCAACCTCGACGACGACGGCCCGAGGGTGACGCTGCATCTGTCGTCGCCGCGCATCGAAGAGGATGGCGGCCAGGCCGGGGCGGCGACGGTGACGGCGCGGCTGCCCTTGCCGCTGCCCACGGCGATGACGGTGACGGTGACGGCGGCCCCGGTGGCCCCGGCGGTGGCGGGCGACTTCACGCTGAGCGCGGCGACGACGCTGACCCTCAAGATGGGGCAGACGGCCAGCGAGGGGGTGGTGACGGTGGCGGCGGTGGACAACCAGGTGGATGGGCCGGACAAGCAGGTGACGATCTCGGCGAGCGCGGCGAGCGGCGCGAACACCCCAGCGGTGCTGCCGCTGACCCTGACCATCGCCGACGACGATGCGGCGCCGGAGGTGACGCTGGCGCTGGCGCCGACGTCGATCTCGGAAGCCGGCGGGGTGGCGTCGGTGTCGGCGACGCTGTCGCGCGCCTCGAGCGCGGCGACCACGGTGACGGTGACGCCGAAGCCGGGGGCCTGGACGGTGGGTTCGGACGCGACCATCGTCATCGCGGCCGGCGCCACGGCCGCCGCCTCGGACATGGCGAGGCTGGTGGCGACGGACAATCTGCGCGACGAGGACGCCCGCCAGGAGACGGTGACGGCGACGGTGGCGAACGACCACAGCTCCCCCGCCGGCGCAGGCCGCGTGACGGGGGCGACGCTGACGCTGACCGACAACGACAACCAGCCGGACCTGGCGCTGACCGATGCGGCGTCGGTTTCCGAGGGCGACGCCGGCGACGCCATGCCGGGAACGCTGACCTTCACCGCCAAGCTGGGCGTGGTCAGCGGCAAGCAGGTGACGGTGGACTATGCCGACGCCGGCGCGGGCACGGCGACCTCGGGGACCGACTACACGGCCCTTGCGAGCGGGACGCTGACCTTCGCGCCGGGAGACCGCAGCAAGGATGTCGTCGTGACGGTCACCGGCGATGCGGGGCACGAGGCGGACGAGACCGTGACGCTGACCTTGAGCAACCCGACGAACGCGACGCTGAGCGGGGCGACCGGCACGGGGATGATCGTCGATGACGATACCCGCCCGACCCTGGCCATCGGGGCGGCGCGCGTGACGGAGGGAGACGCCGGCCAGGCGACGCTGTCGTTCCCGGTGACGCTGAGCATAGCCAGCGGCCAGACGGTGACGGTGAGTTACGCGGAGGGGAGCGGCGGCACGGCGACGGCGGGGGTGGATTACACGGCGCTGGCGCCCGGCGCGCTGACCTTCGCGCCCGGCGAGACGGCCGGGACCATCGCCGTGACGGTGGCCGGCGACGCGCTGGACGAAGTGGACGAGACGGTGGTGGTGACGCTCTCCGATGCGGTGAACGCGGCCCTGGGCACGGCGACGGCGACCGGCGCCATCGCCGACGACGACCCCTCGCCGACGCTGTCGATCTCCTCGCCCAGCGTGACGGAGGGCGATACCGGCCAGGCGGCGCTGTCGTTCGCGGTGACCCTGGACGCGGTGAGCGGCAGGCAGGTGACGGTGGCCTGGGCGGATGCGGGCGCGGGCACGGCGACCTCCGAGACGGACTATGCGGCCCTTGCGGGCGGGACGCTGACCTTCGCGCCGGGGCAGACGCGCAAGACCATCGCCGCGGCGGTGGAAGGCGACACGCTGGACGAAGCGCACGAGACGCTGCGCCTGACGCTCTCCAACCCCTCCGGCGCGACGCTGGGGAGCGCGTCCACCGGCATCGGCGCCATCAGGGACGACGACCCGACGCCGTCGCTCGCCATCGATTCGCCGGAGGTGGGCGAGGGCGGGACGCTGACCTTCACGGTGACGCTGAGCGCGGCGAGCGGGCGCCAGGTGACGGCGGCCTACGCGGAGGGGACGGGCGGCACGGCGACCGCGGGGGCGGACTACACGGCGCTGGCCCCGGGGACGCTGACCTTCGCGGCGGGGGAGACGGCCAAGACCATCGGGGTGGCGGCGTGGAGCGACACGCGGAGCGAGGCGGCCGAGACGGTGGTGGTGGTGCTGAGCGGGCCGATGAACGCGACGCTGGGGACGGCCACGGGGACGGGGACGATCGCCGACGATCTGCAACCCTCGTTCGCGGTCTCGCAGGTCGCGCGGACCCTGGGGATCAACCGGACGTTCCCGACCTTCAGCCTGCCGGCGGCGACGGGGGGCAACGGAACGCTGACCTACGCCATGGCGACCTTGCCGGCGGGGCTGAGGTACACGGCGCCGGGGGCGCAGGATACGCACGGCGGACGGATCACGGGGCGGCCGACGCAGACCCGCGGGGCGACGGTGTACCGGCTGACGGCGACGGACCGGGACGGCGACGTGGCGACGCTGAACGTCTCCATCGCGGTGTCCACCAACCCGGGCATCGAGCGACTGCGCATCACCAACGACCAGGGCGCGGCGCTGGCGAATTTCCGCACCGGCGACTTCATCCTGTTCTCGTTCGATTTCGATGCCGGCATCGCCACGCCCAGCGTCGGCATCGGCCTGAAGTTCAAGATCGGCGACAACGACCGCGAGGCGGAGGCGGCCACGTTCTACGACACCAACCCGGGCGAACTCACCTTCCACTACCAAGTGCAGGCGTCGGACTGGGACGGCGACGGCATCACCATTCCGCGCCATCCGTTCCGGCTGTTCTTCGACGCCAACGCAGGCGTCACCGGCTATATCGTGGCCGATGGAGGGCCTTACCACAACACGCCGGCGATCCTGGACCTCGACGTGCGCGCGCCGATTTCGTTCACGAACCGCCCTCCGCGCATCAACGACCGGGCGCCGTCGTTCGGCTCGGCGACGGTGGCGGCCAAGAGTTTCGTAAAGGGGAGCCGGGTGTGGGCCGACGACCCGGCGCTGCCGGCGGCGAGTTTCCCCACACCGGGGGCGGGGGAGACGGCGACGGACGTCAACTCGTCCCTGACCTACAGCCTGACGCCGGCCCTGCCGGCGGGGCTGGCCTTCGACGCCGCCGCGCGCCGCATCACGGGCGCGCCCACGGCTGCCGCCGCTGCCGCCACATACCGGCTGACCGCCACCGACGTGGACGGCGACCGGGCGACGCTGACGTTCTCGCTGACGGTGGAGGAGGACGCCCGGCCGGCGTTCGCGGCCGACGCCCCGGCGGGATACACGTGGACGGAGGACGCGGCGGTCTCGGAGCTGCTGCCGGCGGCGTCGGGCGGCAACCCGCCCCTGTCCTACGCGCTGTCCGGGCCGGGTTCGGCGGCGACGCTGAGCCTGCCCCCGGGGCTGGAATTCGACCTCGACGGGACGGGAACGTGCGGGGCGGCGCGCATGGTATGCGGGACGCCGACCGCGGCGGCGGGGGCGGCGGCTTGGACGTTGACCGCGACCGACCGCGACGGCGACCCGGGCAGCTTGGCCTTCACCATGACCATCGCGCCGCGGGCGCCGGACCGGGTGACGGGGGTGACGACGACCCCGGCGGTGGACGCGCTGCGGGTGGACTGGACGGCGGCGGCGAAGGCGGACGGCTACAAGGTGCAGTGGAGGTCCGGTTCGGAAAGCTACGACCCGGCGACGCGGCAGGCGGCGGTGACCGGCGGGGCGACGACCGCCTACACGATCACCGGCCTAGCCGCGGGCGCGGACACCGTGGTGCGGGTGATCTCGACCCGGACCGGGGCGCCGGACGGGCCGGCCTCGTCGGAGGCCGCGGGCCGGCCGACGGACGTGTCCCTGGCGCTGTCGCGGACCACCATCGAGGAGGACGCGGGCGCGGCGGCGGCCGCGCGCGCGGCCGCGGTGACGGCGCGTCTGGCGGCGGCGTTGAGCGAGGCGACGACGGTCACCGTGTCCGCGCGGGCGGGAACCAACGCGGCGGCGGACGACTTCACCCAGACGGGAACCACGCTGACCATCGCGGCGGGGGCGACGGCCAGCACCGGGACGGTGACCATCGCGGCGGTGGACGACGAGGTGGACTCGATCGTCGATAGCTCGGTGGCCGGCAAGCAGGTGGTGGTGTCGGGCGTCTCCAGCGGCAACGGCAACCCGGCGGCCCTGACGCTGATGGTGAAGGAAGACGACGCGGCCGGGCTCGCGCTGGCGCCGGCGCTTCCGGCGGACGCGAACGACCCGTGGTTCACGCTGGCGGAGGGCGGGACCGCGACGTTCACGGTGGCGCTGGCCAGCGAGCCGACGGCGAACGCGACGGTGGAGGTGTCGAGCGGTGACGATAGCGAAGGGCTGCTGTCTTCGGGCGGGAGCGCGGCGGCGGCCTCGACGACGCTGACCTTCACGCCCGGCAACTGGATGACGGCGCAGACGGTGACCCTGACCGGCGCGGCGGACGGCGCGGTGGACGGCGACGTCGATTACCGGCTGACGTTGGACCCGGACGGCGCGTCCAGCGACGCCTACGACAAACTCGCCTCGACCGTCGCGAAGGCGCGGACCACGGACGTGGACGCGGCCGGGCTGGTGGTGTCGCAGAGCGCGGTGACGGTGGCGGAGGACGAGACGGAGACCTTCACGCTGGCGCTGGCGAGCAAGCCGGCGGCGGACGTGGCGGTGACGATCACGAGCGGCAACACCGCAGAGTTGCAGGTGGGCAAGGTCCGGGGCGGTTTCGCGGACGCGCAGACGCTGACCTTCACGCCCGGCAACTGGATGACGGCGCAGACGGTGGGGGCGTTGGCGCGGGACGACCGGGTGGACGAGGACGACGAGCAGACCGCCTTCACGCTGGATGCGGCCAGCACGGGCGACGCCGATTACGACGGCCTAGCCGATGTGATCGTGACGGTGACGACGACCGACGACGACCCCTCGCCGTCGGTCGCCATCGGCGCGGCGAGGGTGAGCGAGGGCGCGAGCGGGGCGGCGCTGTCGTTCCCGGTGACGCTGGCCTTCATACCGGGGTTGATGGGGGTGACGGCGAGCGAGCGGGAGGCGACGGTGGATTACGCCGATGCCGGCACGGGCACGGCGACCTCCGGCGCGGACTACACGGCGCTGGCCGCCGGCACGCTGACCTTCGCGGCGGGGGAGACGAGCAAGACCATCGACGTGGCGGTGACCGACGACGCCCTGGACGAGGCCACCGAGACGGTGGTGGTGGAGCTGACCGGCGCCACCGGTCTGACCCTTTCCAGCACCGCGGCGACGGCGACCGGCACCATCGCCGACGACGACCCGGCGCCGGTGGTCTCCATCGCAGGGGCGAGCGCGAGCGAGGGAGACGATCCGGCGGCGCTGTCGTTCGCGGTGACGCTGGGCGCGGCGAGCGGCCGGCAAACGACGGTGGACTACGCGGAAGGGACGGGCGGCACGGCCACGGCGGGGACGGACTACACGGCGCTGGCCGCCGGCACGCTGACCTTCGCGGCGGGAGCGACCGCCGGGACCGTCGAAGTGGCGGTGACGCAGGACGTGGCGGACGAGCCGGACGAGACGGTGGTGGTGGCGCTGACCGGCGCGGCTGGTTTGACGATCTCGAGCACGGCGGCGACGGCGACGGGAACCATCGCCGACGACGACGACCCGCCGGCGCTGTCGATCTCGTCGCCCGGCGTGGCGGAGGACGTGGGGACGCTCTCCTTCACGGTGACGCCCGACGTGGTGAGTGGGAAGCAGGTGACGGTGGGCTACGCCGACGCGGGGACGGGCACGGCCACGTCGGGTGTGGACTACACGGCCATCGCCGCCGGCACGCTGACCCTGGCGCCGGGGGCCGCCAGCGGGAGCATCGAGGTGGCGGTGACGGACGATGCGGTGAACGAAGCGGACGAGACCATCGTCGTGAGCCTGAGCGGGGCGGTGGAGGCGAGCGTCGCGCCGGGGGCCGCCAGCGGCGCGGCCACCATTGCCGACAACGACCCCATCACGGCGCAACTGGCGGTTTCGCCCGCGTCGATCTCGGAGGATGGCGGGATGACCACCGTGACGGCGACCATGACCCCGAGCTCGACCGACGCGGTGACCGTCACGGTGGTAGCGGATGCGGATTTCGAGCTGAGCGCGGCAAAGACGCTGACCATCGCCGCCGGGGCGAGCGCCAGCACCGGGGTGGTGACGGCGACGGCGAAGGACAACGCCACCGACGCGCCCGACAACAGCGTGACGGTGACGGGGCAGGCGTCGGGTGGCAACGGGGCGGTGACGGTGGCCGCCGCCACCCTGACCGTCACCGACGACGACGGCACGCCGGTGGCGACGCTGATGCTGTCTTCGCCGTCGATCGACGAGGCGGGCGGGGTGGCGACGGTGACCGCCAGCCTCTCCCATCCCTCGAGCGCGGCGACCACGGTGACGGTGACGGCGAGCGCGGGGAAGGACACGGATAGCAGCGACTACACGCTGACCGGCACGAAGCTGACCATCGCGGCCGGGGCGACCGACAGCACCGGGGTGGTGACGGTGACGGCGGTGGAGAACAGCGACGAGGATGACGGCAAGGTCGTGGTGCTGACGGGCACGGCGGCGAACGACCAGGGGGTGACGATCATAAGCAACGATCAGGATGCGAATGCCCCGACCGTGTCGATCCGCGACAACGACGGCCCGGCGGTGGCGACGCTGATGCTGTCTGCGACGTCGATCGCCGAGGCCGGCGGGCGGGCGACGGTGACGGCCAGCCTGTCGAAGGCGGTGACGACGGCGGTGACGGTCCATGTGACCGTGGCGAACTCGGTGTCGCCCGAGGACAAGGACGGTTTCAAGCTCAGCACGAACTCCTCGCTGACCATCGCGGCGGGCGCAACCGCCAGCACGGGGTCGGTGTGGGTGGCGGGGGTGGCCGACAACGTAGATGCGGCCGACCTGGTTCTGTCGGTCGCCGGCGCGACCGACGCCACCAGCGCGGCGGAGAGCCCGCTGGGCGTGAACCTCACCATCGTGGACGACGACGCCACGCCGGAGGTGACGCTGGCAGTGGCGCCGGGTTCGGTTTCGGAGGCGGGCGGGGCGGCGACGGTGACGGCGACCCTGTCGCATCCATCGGGGGCGGCGACGACGGTGACGGTGACGCCGGTGGCGGGGGGCTATGCGGTGGGCGATGCCACCATCGTCATCGCGGCCGGCGAGACCAGCAACAAGGACGACGAGGCGACGGTGACGGCGACCGACGACGACGTCCACCAGGGCAGCGCCGGGCGGAGCGTGACGGTGACGGCGTCGGTGGCGAACGCCGTGGGCGCAGACGACGAGGTGACCGGGGCGTCGTTGACGCTGAACGACGACGATGCGGCGCCGCAGGCGACACTGGCGCTGACGCCGGGTTCGGTTTCGGAGGCGGGCGGGGTGGCGACGGTGACGGCGACCCTGTCGCGCCCGTCAACGCTGGCGGCGACGCTGACGGTGGCGGCGGCGCCCGGGACGAACGCGCAGGCGCGGGATTTCACGCTGTCGGCGGCCAGGACGCTGACCTTCGCGGCCGGGCAGACCGCCAGCGCCGGGCGGGTGACGGTGACGGCGGTGGACGACGACCAGGACGGGCCGGCGAAGCAGGTGACGCTGACGGCGACCGCGGCCGGCCCTGCGGGGATGCCGGATGCGCCCGCCGTGACGCTGAGCCTGGCCGACGACGATGCGGCGCCGACGGCGACGCTGGCGCTGACGCCGGCAACCGTTTCGGAGGCGGGCGGGGTGGCGACGGTGACGGCGACGCTGTCGCATCCCTCGGCGGCGGCGACCACGGTGACGGTGCAGGCGGCGGCGGGGAGGAACGCGGCGGTGGGAGACTTCACGCTTTCGTCGCCGGCGACGCTGACCATCGCGGCCAGGGCGACGGCGAGCGTCGGCGCGGTGACGGTGACGGCGGTGGACCGCGACGACGTCCATGGGCCGGCGAAGGAGGTGACGGTCTCGGGCAGGACGTCCAACAGCCACGGCGCGGGCGCGGTCGCCGCCGCGACGCTGACCATCGCCGACGACGAGGCGGTGCCGACGGTGACGCTGGCGGCGAGCCCGGCATCGGTTGCGGAGGCGGGCGGGGTGGCGACGGTGACGGCGACGCTTTCCGGCGTATCGGCGGCGGCGACGACGATCACGCTGACGGCGACGCCGGGTGCCTACACGGTGGGCGCCGACGCGGTCATCGTCATCGCGGCCGGGGCGACGGCCGACGCCTCCGACACGGCGACGGTGACGGCGGTGGACAACGATGCCCATGAGGGCGACGCGGGCCGGAACGTGACGGTGACCGCGTCGGTCGCCAACGACGTGGCGGCGGGGAACGTCGCCGGGGCGAGGCTGACGCTCACCGACGACGACTCCCTGCCGACGGTTGCGTTGGCGGTGTCGCCGCTGTCCATCGCGGAGTCGGGCGGCCAGGCGACGGTGACGGCCAGCCTCTCCCATCCCTCGGGCGAGGCGGTGACGGTGACGGTTCAGGCGGTGCCGGGAGCGGGCGCGGCCCCCGGCGATTTCACGCAGACCGGCGCGACGCTGACCATCGCGGCCGGGGCGACGGCGAGCGTCGGCGCGGTGACGATCACGGCCAACGACAACGGCAGGGACGAGCCGGACGGGAACGTGTCCGTCGCCGTGACGGTGTCGGGAACCGCGGCGGGCGGCAACGACGTGGCGGACCCGGCGGGCGTGGAGCTGGCCATCGTGGACGACGACGGGGCGCCGCAGGTGGCGCTGGCGTTGTCGTCGGCGTCGGTGACGGAGGGCGGCGGCGCGGCCACGGTGACGGCCAGCCTGAGCCCGGCCGCGTCCGCGGCGGTGACGGTGCGGGTGACGGTGGCGGCGGTTCCGCCGGCGGCGGCCACGGACCTCTCCCTGAGCGCATCCACCAGCCTGGTGTTCGCGGCCGGGGCGACGGCGAGCACGGGGGTGGTGACGATCGCGGCGGCCGACGACGCCCTGGACGAGGCGGACGAGGCGGCGACGGTGTCGGGAACCGCGTCGGGCGGCGGGGCGCTGGACCCGCCCGCTCTGACCCTCGCGGTCCTGGACGACGACGATCCGCCGACGGTCGCCATCGCCGCGGCGAGCGTGGCCGAAGGGGCGGTGGGCGCGACGGCGACGCTGTCCCTGCCGGTGACGCTGGACGCGGCCAGCGGCAAGCGGGTGACGGTGGAGTACGCGGAGGACACGGGCGGCACGGCCACGGCGGGGACGGACTACACGGCGCTGGCCCCGGGGAGCCTGACCTTCGCCGCGGGGGAGACGAGCCGGACCGTGGACGTGACGGTGACCGGCGACGCCACGGACGAGCCGGACGAGACGGTGAAGGTGATCCTGAGCGCGCCGGTCAACGCGACGCTGGGGACCGCGACGGCGACGGGGACCATCACCGATGACGAGACGAAGCCGACGGCGACGCTGGCGCTGTCGTCGGCGTCAATTACGGAGAACGGCGGTGTGGCCACGGTGACCGCGGCGCTGTCGCACCCGTCGAGCGAAGCGGTGGTCCTCACGGTGTCCGCGGCGCCGGTGTCGGCGTCGGGCGCGGCGGCGGCGGACTTCGACCTGAGCGCGGCGAACACGCTGACCATCGCGGCGGGTTCGACGGCGAGCGCCGGCGCGGTGACGGTGGCGGCGGTGGACAACCCCGCGGACGCGCCGGACAAGCGGGTGCGGGTGTCGGCGCGGGCCGCGGGCGGTCTCGGGGTGGCGGCGCCGTCCAACGTGATCCTGACCCTGGCCGACGACGAGGCCCTGCCGACCCTGTCGCTGTCGCTGTCGCCGTCGTCGGTTTCGGAGAACGGCGGCGTGGCCACGGTGACCGCGGCGCTGTCGCACCCGTCGAGCGAGGCGGTGACGGTGACGGTGGCGACGACGCCGGTGGCGCCGGCGGGGACGGGGAACTTCACGCAGTCGGGGACGACGCTGACCATCGCGGCGGGTTCGACGGCGAGCGCCGGCGCGGTGACCATCACGGGCCGGGACAACGCCGCGGACGCGGCGGACGCGGAAGTATCGGTGGCGGGGACGGCGGCGGGCGGCAATGGGGTGGCGGATCCGCGGCCAGCAACCCTGACCCTCGAGGACGACGACAGGCCGGCCGCGACCCTGGTCCTCACGCCGCCGTCGATCCCGGAAGGCGGGTTCTCGACGGTGACCGCGAGGCTGTCGGGCGCGGCGAGGGCGGCGGTGACGATCACGGTGGCGACGGCGCCGGGGGCGAACACGGCTTCGCGCGACTTCACCACGTCGGACGAGCGAACGCTGACTATCGCGGCGGGGACGGCGGCGAGCACCGGCGTGGTGACCATCGTGGGGCGCGCCGACTCGCGGGATTCGCCGAACAAGACGGTGACGGTGACCGGGACCGGGGCGAGCGCGGGAGGCGCGGTGGACGTGACCGGGGCGGCGCTGACCGTTACCGACGACGACCCCACGCCGACCGCGACGCTGATCTTCACGCGGAGCGGCCAGCAGTCGCCGATCACGTCGATTTCGGAGAACGGCGGCGTGGCCACTGTGTCGGCGCGGTTGAGCGGCGGCAGCTCGGGCGAGGCGATCACGATCACGGTGTCCGCGACGGCGGGGACGAACACGGCCGCGGGCGATTTCATGCTGTCGAGCGCGAAGACCCTGACCATCGCGGCGGGGGCCACGGTGAGCGCGGGCGCGGTGACGCTGAGCGCGGTGAACGACGAGACGGACTCGCCGGACAAGACGGTGACGGTCTCCGGCGCGGTCTCGGGCGGCTGGGGGCTGGTGGCGGACCCGGCGTCCGCGGACCTCGGCATCCAGGACGACGACCCCACGCCGTCGGCGGGGCTGGTCCTGTCGCCGTTCTCGATTTCGGAGAACGGCGAGGCGTCGACGGTGACCGCGAAGCTGTCGAGGCCGTCGACCGAGGCGGCGACCCTCACGGTGTCCGCGTCGCCGGGAGCGAACGCGGTCGCCGGCGACTTCGCGTTGAGCGCGGCGAAGACCCTGACCGTCGCGGCGGGGGAGACGACGAGCGCCGGCGCGGTGACGGTGAGGGCGGTGGACAACGACGTTCATGCGCCGGCGGTCAAGCGGGTGACGCTCTCGGCCACGGTCGCGGGCGGGCGCGGGGCGACGCTGTCGTCGTCCAGCGATCTGCAGATCCGGGAGGACGACGCGATACCGACGGTGACCCTGTTGCTGGCGCCGCCGTCGATCCTGGAGAACGCGGGGGTTTCGTCGGTGACCGCGGCGCTCTCGCGCCCGTCGAGCGAAGCGGTGACGGTGACGGTGACGGCGGCGCCGGCGGCGGGGACGGAAACGGTCGCCGGCGACTTCACGCGGAGCACGGCCAATACGCTGACCATCGCGGCGGGAGATACGGCGAGCGTCGGGGACGTGACCGTGACCGCGGTGGACAACACCGCCGACACGGTGAGCCGGCAGGTCACGGTGTCGGGAACGGCGTCGGGAGGAAACGGCGTTCTGGCGAACCCGGCGGATGTGGAGCTGGCCATCGTGGACGACGACGGCGGGTCGGTGGTGGCGTTGTCGCTGTCGCCGTCGTCGATTTCGGAGACCGGCGGGGTGGCGACGGTGACCGCGGTGTTGAGCCCGGTGCTGAACGACCCGGTGACGGTGACGGTGACGGCGGCGCCGGGGACGGGCGCGGACGCAGGCGACTTCGCGCTCGGCGCGGCGACGACCCTGACCTTCGCGTCGGCGACGGGGACGAGCGCGGGTACGGTCATCGTCTCGGCGGTGGGCGACGCCGTGGACGAGCCGGACCAGGCGGTGACCGTCTCGGGAACCGCGGCGAGCCGCGGCGACGTATCGGACCCGCGCCCCGTGACCCTCACCGTCGTGGACGACGACAACCCGCCGGTGGTGTCGATCTCCTCGCCGAGCGTGACCGAGGGGGCCGCGGGCGCCACGGCCACGCTCTCCTTCGAAGTGACGCTGGACGCAGCCAGCGGCCGGCAGGTGGTGGCGAACTGGACGGAGCGGACGGACCTGGGCGGCACGGCGACGGCGGGGGCGGACTACGTCGCGCCGGCGGGCGGGCGGCTGACCTTCGCACCGGGGGAGACGAGCAAGACCGTCCCGGTGACGGTGACGGGCGACGGCGTCCATGAGCCCGACGAGACGGTGAAGGTGGGCATTACGCCGTTGTCCACTTTGCGCCTGACGCTGGGAACGGCGGCGGTGGGGACCGGGACCATCGTCGACGACGAGACGCTGCCGACGGTGGCGCTGAAGCTCGCGCCGGCGTCGATTACGGAGAACGGCGGGGTCTCGACGGTGACCGCGACGCTCTCCGGCAAGTCGAGCGCGGCGGTGACCCTGACGGTCGCGGCGGCGCCGGGGACGGGCGCGGCAGGCGGCGACTTCGCGCTGAGCGCGGCCACGACGCTGACCATCGCGGCCGGGACCACGGCGAGCGCCGGCGCGGTAACCGTCACTGCGGCGGACGACGACGCGGATTCGCCGGACAAGTCGGTGACCGTCTCGGCGACCGCGGCGGGCGGCAACGGGGTGGCGGCGCCGGCGGAGGCGACCCTGACCCTGACCGACGACGAGGCGGCGCCGACGGTGACGCTGGCGCTGTCGCGGACGAGCATCGAGGAGGACCCGAACGCGGCGGCGAGCGAGCGGCGGGCCGCGGTGACGGCGACGCTCTCCGGCAAGTCGAGCGCGGCGGTGACGATCACCGTGTCGGCGGCGGCGGACGCCAACGCCGCGGCCGACGACTTCGCCCTGTCGAGCGCGGCGACGCTGACCATCGCGGCGGGTTCGACGACGAGCGCCGGCGCGGTGACCGTCGCTGCGGCGGACGACGACGTCGACTCGGTGGTCGATACGTCCGTGGCGGGCAAGCGGGTGGCGGTGTCCGGGACCGCGGCGGGCGGCGGGATCGCGGATCCGGCGGGCGTCCTGCATCTGCTGATCGTCGAGGACGACGACGCTGGGCTGACGGTGGACCCGGCGTTTCCCACCGGCCGGCCCTGGTTCGTGGTGGACGAGGGCGACGACGCGGCCTTCACGGTGCGGCTGGACAGCGAACCGACGGAGGACGTGACCGTGGCGGTCGCCAGCACCGACGCGGCCCAGGGCGCGGTGTCGCCGGAGTCGCTGACCTTCACCGCGGCGAACTGGAGCACGGCGCAGACCGTGACTCTGACCGGGGTGGAAGACCACGTGGTGGACGGCGACGGCGATTACCGGGTGACGCTGGACCCGGACGCGGCGGGCGACGGGACGGACGCCTATGACGGGGTGGCGACGATCGGCGCGCCGGTGAAGACGACGAACGCCGACACGGCGGGGCTCGTGGCGTCGGCGAGCGCGGTGACGGTGACGGAGGGCGGGGCGGACGCGGCCTTCACGGTGAAGTTGGCCAGCAAGCCGAAAGCGGACGTGACGGTGACCGCGACGAGCGCGGACGCCGGCGACGCGCAGGTCGCCGTCGGCGCCGGGGCGGCCTTGAGCTTCGCGGGCGCGCAGACCCTGACCTTCACCGCCGGCGACTGGAGCACGGCGCAGACGGTGACCGTGCGGGCGGTGGACGACGCCGTGGACGAGGCCGACGGCGAGCCGGTCGCGATCACCCTGGACCCGGCGAGTACGGGCGACGGCCTGTACGACGGCCTGGCGGACGAGACCGTGACCGCGACGGTGATCGACGACGACGCGGCGCCGACGGCGGCCCTGGCCCTGTCGGCCGCATCGATTTCCGAATCGGGCGGGGTGGCGACGGTGACCGCGACGCTCTCCGGTCCGTCGAGCGCCGCGGTGATCTTCACCGTGTCCGCGGCGGCGGTGTCGTCGTCGGACGCGGAGGACGCCGACTTCGCGCTGAGCGCGGCGACGACCCTGACCATCGCGGCGGGTTCGACCGCGAGCGCGGGCGTGGTGACCGTCACGGCGGTGGACAACGACGCGCACGCGCCGGACGAGGACCGGAAGGTGGCGGTCTCGGCCATGGTCGCGGGCGGGCGCGGAGCGGTGGCGGCGCCCGCGGACGCGACCCTGACCCTGATCGACGACGAGACGCTGCCGGAGGCGGCGCTGGCGCTGTCGATGAACCCGATCTCCGAGAACGGCGGCATCGCGACGGTGACCGCGACCCTGTCCGGCAAGTCCGACGAGGCGGTGACGATCACGGTGGCGGCCGCGGCGGGGACCAACGCGGACGCGGACGACTTCGCGCTGAGCGCGGCGACGACCCTGACCATCGCGGCGGGTTCGACCGCGAGCGCGGGGACGGTGACGATCGTGGCGACCGACGACGCGACGGCGGGGCCGGGCAAGCAGGTGACCGTCTCGGGAACGGCCGCGGGCGGCAACGGGGTGGCGGCCCCGAACGACGTGACCCTCACCCTCACGGACGACGACGGCGTGCCCCAGGTGGTGCTGGCGCTCTCGCCCGCCGCCATCGACGAGAGCGGCGCCGGCAACGTCACGACGGTGACCGCGACGTTGAGCGAGACGTCGCGCGCGGCGGTGACCGTCACGGTGTCCGCGGCGGCGGTGGCCGCCTCGGGCGCGGAGGACACCGACTTCGACCTGAGTCCGGCCCGGACCCTGGTCGTCGCGGCGGGTTCGACGGTGAGCGCGGGGACGGTGACGATCGCCGCGGCGGACAACGACGTGGACGCGCCGGACAAGCGGGTGAAGGTGTCGGGAACCGCGGCGAGCGACCGGACCATCGCGCAGCCCGTGGGCGTGACCCTGACCATCGCCGACGACGACCCGACGCCGGCGGCGACCCTGGCGCTCGAACCGTCGTCGATTTCGGAGTCGGGCGGGGTGTCGACGGTGACGGCGACGTTGAGCGGGGCGTCGGGCGCGGCCACGACGATCACGGTGTCCGCGGCGGCGGTGGCCGCCTCGGGCGCGGTGGCCGACGACTTCATGCTGAGTTCGGCGACGACCCTGACCATCGCGGCGGGGGCCACGGCGAGCGTCGGCGTGGTCACGGTGACGGCGAAGGACAACGACGTGGATTCGCCGGACAAGCGGGTGAAGGTGTCGGGGGCGGCGTCCAATTCCCACGGGGTCGCCGCGCCTTCCGAAGAGACGCTGGCCGTCACCGACGACGACGACCCGCCGACGGTGACGCTGGCGCTGTCGAGGACGGTCATCGAGGAGGACTCGAATGCGGCGGCGGACCAGCGGAGCGCGACGGTGACGGCGGCCCTGAACCATCCCTCGCACGCGGCGGTGACCGTCACCGTGTCCGCGGCGGCGGGCGCCAACGCCGCTGCGGACGACTTCGCGCTGAGCGTCAACAGGACGCTGGTGGTGGCGGCGGGGCAGACCGCCAGCGCCGGCGCGGTGACGATCACGGCGGTGGACGACGCCATCGACTCGACGGTTGCCGACAACACCGCGCGCAAGCGGGTGATCGTGTCGGGCGCGTCCAGCGGGGCCGCGGACCCCGCCGTCGGAGTGGCGCACCCGGCGGACGCGGCCCTGGCCATCGTCGAGGACGACGACGCCGGCCTGGCGCTCGACCCGGCGCTTCCGGCGAACGCGAGCGACCCGTGGCTCACCGTGGCCGAGGGCGGGACCGCGGCCTTCACGGTGAAGCTGGCGACCGAGCCGACGGCGAACGTGACGGTCAAGGCCGCGAGCGGCGACACCGACGAGGGGACGCTGTTCTCGGGCGCCGGGACGCCGGCGGCCTCGACGACGCTGACGTTCACCGCCTCGAACTGGAACGCGGCGCAGACGGTGACGCTGACCGGCGTGACCGACGACACGGTGGACGGCGACGTGGACTACGACCTGACCCTGGACCCGGACGGCGAATCCGCGGACGCCTACCGCAACGCCGCTACGGTCGCCGCGAAGGCGCGGACCACGAACGTGGACGCGGCGGGGCTCGCGCTGTCGAAGACCGCGGTGACGGTGGCCGAGGGCGGGGCCGGCGAGTCGTTCACGGTGGCGCTGGCGAAGCGTCCGCTGGCGGACGTGACGGTGACGGTGAAGACGGCACAGAGCGAAGATGCCGGCCAGGTGGAGGTCTCGGTGGGAGGCGGATCGCGCTTCGCGGCGTCGCAGACCCTGACCTTCACCAACGGCGACTGGAGCGCGGCGCAGACGGTGACCGTGAAGGCGGTGGACGACGCGGTGGACGAGCCGGACGGCGACGTCCCCCTGGCGCTGGTGACGGAGAGCGCGGGCGCGCCGCCTTATGAAGCGCTCGCCCCCGTGACCGTGACGGCCAGGGTGAACGACGACGACGCGACCCCCACGGCGACGCTGGCGCTCTCGCCGTCGGCGATTTCGGAGGACGGCGGAGTTTCGACGGTGACCGCGACGCTGTCGGGCGCGGCGAGCGATCCGGTGACCGTCACGGTGTCGGCGGCGCCGGGCGCGGGGACGGACTTCACGCTGAGCGCGGCGAAGACGCTCACCATCGCGGCGGGTTCGACGGCGAGCGCGGGGGACGTGACGATTACCGCGGCGAACAGGGATACGACGGCGACCGCGAACCGAAGCGTGACGGTTTCCGGGGCCGCGGCGGGCGACAACCGGGTGCCGAACCCGTCGGACGTGACGCTGACGATCTTCGATGACGACGGGGATCCGAAAGTGTCGCTGGTGCTGTCGTCTTCGTCGATTTCGGAGTCGGGCGGGGTGGCGACGGTGACGGCGGTGCTGAACCGCGCCGTCCCTGGCGCGGCGGTGACGGTCACGGTGTCCGCGGCGGCGGGGACCGGCGCGGCGGACGGCGACTTCAGCCTGTCGAACCCGGCGACGCTGACCATCGCGGCGGGGGCCACGGCGAGCACGGGCGCGGTGACGGTGACGGCCGTGGACAACGACGTCGACTCGCCGAACAAGCAGGTCGAGGTTTCGGGCCAGGCGGCCAGCTCGGCGACGGTCTCCGGCCCCGACGCCGTGACTCTCGCGCTGGCCGACGACGACCCGACGCCGGCGGCGACGCTGGCGTTGTCGCCGGCGTCGATCTCGGAGTCGGGCGGGGTGGCGACGGTGACCGCGACGCTGTCCGGCGTGTCGAGCGAAGCGGTGACGTTGACGGTGGCGGCCGCGCCGGGGGCGGGCGCGGCCGGGACGGACTTCGCGTTGAGCGCGGCGAAGACGCTCACCATCGCGGCGGGTTCGACGGCCAGCGCCGGCGCGGTGACGGTGACCGCGAACGGCAACGACGTGGATTCGCCGGACAAGTCGGTGACGGTCTCCGCGACCGCCGCGGGCGGCAACGGGGTGGCGGACCCGCGTGGCGCGACCCTGACGCTGGCCGACGACGACCCGACGCCGACGGTGACGCTGGCGCTGTCGGACTCGTCGATTGCGGAGAACGGCGGCGTATCCACGGTGACCGCGACGCTGTCGGGCGAGTCGAGCGCGGCGGTGACGGTGACGGTTTCGGCGGCGCCGGCCGGCGTCGTGACGCCGAGCCCCAACCGGGCGCTGGTCATCGCCGCCGGGGCCACGGCCAGCACGGGTCTGGTGACGGTGACGGCGGTGGACAACGGGGCGGTGGAGCCGGCCAGGGAGGTGACGGTTTCGGGCGCGTCCGCGGGCGGCAACGGAGTGGCGGACCCGGCGGACGTGACGCTGACCGTCACCGACGACGACACCCCGCGGGTGACGCTGGCGCTGTCGTCGTCGTCGATTTCGGAGGGCGGCGTTTCGACGGTGACCGCGACGCTCGACAAGACCTCCACCGCGGCGGTGACGGTCACGGTGTCCGCGTCCGCGGGGGCGGACACGGACGGCGCGGACTTCACCCTGAGCGCGGCGAACACGCTCACCGTCGCGGCGGGTTCGACGGCCAGCGCCGGCGCGGTGACGGTGACCGCGGTTCAGGACGCCCTGGACGAGGCGGCCGGGGCGGTGACGGTGACGGGCCGGGTGGACAGCAGCGTGCGGGAGATCTCCGACCCGGCCGCCGTGACGCTGGCGATCGTCGATGACGACGCGGCGCCGGCCCTGTCGATCTCCTCGCCGACGGTGACGGAGGGGAGTGCGGACGGGGATACGAGGACGGCGCTTTCGTTCCAGGTCACGCTGTCGGCGGCCAGCGGGCGGGAGGTGAAGGTGGACTTCGCCAATGTGGTGACCGGGTCCGGGGCCGGCACGGCGGCGGCGGGTTACGACTACACGGCCCTGTCGTCGGGGGCGCTGATGCTGACCATCGCGCGGGGCGCCACCGCGGCGACCGCGGGAACGCTGACCTTCGCGGCCGGGGAGACCGCCAAGCCCCTGGACGCGGCGGTGGTCGCCGACAAGATCAACGAGCCGGACGAGACCGTGAAGCTGACGCTCTCCGGCGCCGTGAACGCGACCCTGGCGACCGCGACCGGAACCGGCACCATCAGCGACGACGACGACCCGCCGACGCTGGGCTTCGAGAACACGGCGCTGCGCGAGACCGAGGGCGATGCGATGTTCCCCGAGCCGGCCAGTGCCTGCGCGGTGATAAGCCAATCGACCGGCTATGGCCCCATCGGCGCCAAGGTCTCGACCAGCGACGGCACGGCGAGCGCGGGGAGCGACTACAACGCCATCGTGTCGCAGGATATCGGCTTCCCCCACGCCCCGGGCGGCCTGGCCCGCAGCACCGAGCGTCAATGCTTCTCGGTCGGGTGGACAGGGGATGAGGTGGACGAGCACGACGAGACCTTCGTCGTCACCCTGCACGACCTGACCGGCCGCGCGACTCTGGCGCCCAACCGGGCCACGACCACGCTCACCATCGTCGATGACGACCCCGCGCCGACCCTGTCGCTGGCGCTGTCGGACCCGATCTCGGGCCAGCCGAACACCATCAAGGAGCTGGCCACGGCACCCTCCGCCGAGCGCATGGCCACGGTGACCGCCAGCCTCAGCGCCGCATCGGGGGCGGCGGTGACGGTGACGGTTCAGGCGGCGCCGGGAACCAATGGGGCGGCGGACGATTTCACCCTTTCCGCCAACACCAAGCTGACCATTGCGGCCGGCGCCACCGCCAGCACCGGCGTGGTGACGATCACGGCGGTGGACGACGACGTCGACTCCATCGTGGACAGCACCGTCGCCGGCAAGAAGGTGACGCTTTCGGCCAGCGTGACCGGGACGGCGAGCCAGATGGCGGCGGCGACGGATTCCCAGGGGAACCCGACCGCGGTGGCGGAGCTGCTGATCTGGGAGGACGACCGCGCCGCCCTGGTGACCGACCCGGCCTTCCCGCGCTGCCGCCGGGCGCCCTGCCCGGTGTGGCTCAGCGTGGACGAGGGGGTGGGCGAGACCTTCACCGTGAAGCTGAACAGCGAGCCGACCACGAACGTCACGGTGGCGGTGAAGAGCAGCGATTCGGACGAAGGGCTGGTGTCTTCGGGCGCCGGCGCGGCGGCGGCCTCGACCCGGCTGACCTTCACGCCGGCGAACTGGGAGACGGCGCAGACGGTAACCCTGCACGGCGTGGCCGACGACGTGGTGGACGGCGACGGCGACTACACCCTCCGCCTGTTTCCGGACACCCCGGACGAGGCGACCGACGCCTATCACGTCATCGGCGGGGCGAGCGTGCGGCCGCAGACCGTGCGGACGACCAACGTGGACGCGGCGGGGCTCGTGCTGTCGAAGACGGCGGTGACGGTGACCGAGGGCGGGGCCGGCGAGGCGTTCACGGTGAGGCTGACCAGCAAGCCGGCGGGGGCCGTGACCGTGACCGCCGCCAGCGGCGCCGCCGACGAGGCGCGGCTGAGCGTGGGCGTGGGCCCCACGGACGGGTCGAAGGATCTGGTCTTCACCCCGGACGACTGGCGCCAGCCGCGGCAGTTGACCGTGATGGCGGTGGACGACACGGTGGACGAGGCCGACGGCGAAGAGGTCACCATCACCCTGGACCCGAAGAGCGCGGACGATGCCGATTACGGCGCCGCCGGCCTCGCGAACGGGACCGTGACCGCGACCGTGAACGACAACGACGACGCGCCGACGGTGACGCTGGCGGCGTCGCCGTCGTCGATTTCGGAGAACGGCGGCGAGGCCACGGTGACCGCGACCCTCTCCGGCGTATCGGCCGAGCCGACTACGGTGACGGTGACCGGAGTCTCCGGCTTCTACGCCGCGGGTTCGGACGCGGTCATCGTGATCGCGGCGGGGCAGACGGCGAACGCCGCCGATACGGCCACGGTGGATGCGGTGGACGACGACGTCCACCAGGGCGCGGCCGGGCGTTCGACGACGGTGACCGCGACGGTCGGGAACGGCGTGGGCGCCGGCGCGGTGACCGGGGCGGCGCTGGCCCTGACCGACGACGAGGCGGCGCCGGGGGCGACGCTCTCCCTGTCGGACGCCTCGATTTCCGAGAACGGCGGGACGTCGGCGGTGAGCGCGACGCTCTCCCGCGCGTCGGCTGCGGCGACGACGGTGACGGTGACGGCGGTGGCGGGGGCCTACACGGTGGGTTCGGACGCGACCATCGTGATTGCCGCCGGGGACACGACGGCCGCCTCGGACACGGCGACGATCGCTGCGGTGGACAACACGACGGACGAGGCGAACCGGACGGCGACGGTGACGGGTACGCTCGCCAATGACCGGGGCGCGGGCGCGGTGACCGGGGTGGAACTGACGCTGGAGGACGACGACGCGGCGCCGACGCCGATCATGTCGATATCGCCATCGTCGTCGCCGATTTCCGAGAACGGCGGGACGGCGACGGTGAGCCTGACCCTCTCCCACCCGTCGAGCGCGGCGACCACGTTGACGGTGGCGGCGTCCGCGGGGGTCTACACGGTGGCTTCGGGGGCGGGGGCCTCCATCGTCATCGCCGCCGGCGAGACGGCGAACGCCTCGGACACGGTGGTGATTACCGCGGTGGACAACGACGTGGACGCGGATACCCGGACGGCATCGCTGCGCGCCACGCTGGTGAACGATCAGGGCCTGTCGCTCACGAGTCTGAGCGTGGGGATCGAATTCTCCGACGACGACACCGCGGGGGTCTCGGTGACGCCAGCGACGTCGACGTCGTCGCGGCTGCAAACGACGGAGACGGGCGGTCGGGCGACCTTCACGGTGACGCTGGACACCGAGCCGGCGGGCGGCGTGGTGCTCGATATTGCGAGCTCGGACACGGCGGAAGGCGCGGTGTCGCCGTCGTCGCTGACCTTCACGGCGACGACCTGGAGCACCGCGCAGACGGTGACCCTGACCGGACAGGACGATGCCCCCGCCAACCCCACCGACGGCAGCCAGAACTACGCGGTCACCCTGACGGTGAACCAGACCGGCACGGCGGACGCCAACTACGACGCGCTTTCGGTCGTCACCGTGTACGCCGCCAACCGCGACGACGATTTGGGCCTGGACGTGGGCGCGGTGACCGGCCAGGCGACCGAGGCGGGCGGGACGGCGACCTTCACGGTGGCGCTGCTCACCCAGCCGTCGGCCGCGGTGACGGTGGTGGTGGAGAGCCGGGATACCGGCGAGGGGCTGGTGTCCGCGGGCGGCGGAGCGCCGGCGTCCTCGACGACGCTGACCTTCACGGCGGGGAGCTCGGGGACCTGGAACGTCGACCAGACGGTGACGGTGACCGGCCAGGACGACGCCGTCCACGACGGCACGGTGACCTGGACGGTGCGCCTCGACCCGGCGAGCGGCGACGCCGACTACAACGGACTCGCGAACGAGGACGTGTCGGTGACCACCACCGACGACGAGGATCCGCCGACGGTGACGCTGGCGGCGTCGCCATCGTCGATCTCGGAGAACGGCGGAGAGGCCACGGTGACCGCGACCCTCTCCGGCGTGTCGGCCGAGCCGACCACGGTGACGGTGACCGGAGTCTCCGGCTTCTACGCCGCGGGTTCGGACGCGACCATCGTGATCGCGGCGGGGCAGACGGCGAACGCCGCCGATACGGCCACGGTGGATGCGGTGGACGACGACGTCCACCAGGGCGCGGCCGGGCGTTCGACGACGGTGACCGCGACGGTCGGGAACGGCGTGGGCGCGGGCGCGGTGACCGGGGCGGCGCTGGCCCTGACCGACGACGAGGCGGTGCCGGGAGCGACGCTCTCCCTGTCGGACGCCTCGATTTCCGAGAACGGCGGGACGTCGGCGGTGAGCGCGACGCTCTCCCGCGCGTCGGCTGCGGCGACGACGGTGACGGTGACGGCGGTGGCGGGGGCCTACACGGTGGGTTCGGACGCGACCATCGTGATTGCCGCCGGGGACACGACGGCCGCCTCGGACACGGCGACGATCGCTGCGGTGGACAACACGACGGACGAGGCGAACCGGACGGCGACGGTGACGGGTACGCTCGCCAATGACCGGGGCGCGGGCGCGGTGACCGGGGTGGAACTGACGCTGGAGGACGACGACGCGGCGCCGACGGCGACGCTGTCGGTGGCGGCGGCCTCGATTTCGGAGGATGGCGGGACGACCGCGGTGAGCGCGACGCTGAACCACCCGTCGAGCGCGGCGACGACGGTGACGGTGACGGCGCAGGCGAACGTCTATTCGGTGACTTCGGGGGCGGGGGCCACCATCGTCATCGCCGCCGGCGAGACCGCGAACGCCTCGGACACGGCGACGATCACCGCGGTGGACAACGACGTGGACGCGGCGGACAACGCGGTGACGGTGTCGGGCACGGCCACGAACGACCAAGCCGCGGCCGATACGGAGACGGTGTCCGTGACCGGGGCGTCGCTGACCATCACCGACGACGACGCGGCGGGGGTCGCGGTGTCGCCCACGACATCGAGCACGGCGCGGCTGCGGACCACGGAGTCGGGCGACCGGGCGACGTTCACGGTGGCGCTGGAGAGCGAGCCGACGGGGAACGTGGTGCTCGACGTCGCGAGCTCGGACACGGCCCAGGGCACGGTGTCGCTGTCGTCGCTGGTCTTCACGGCGCTGAACTGGAGCACCGCGCAGACGGTGACCCTGAGCGGCGTGGACGACAGCCCCGGCGCGGCCGACGGCAGCCAGACCTACGAGGTCACGTTGACGGTGAACCAGATGAGCACCGCGGATGCCAATTACGACGCGCTCCCCGCACTCACGGTCTATGCGGTCAACGCGGACGACGAGTTCGGGCTGGACGTGGGGACGGTGATGGGCCAGGCGACGGAGGCGGGCGGCCAGGCGACCTTCCCGGTGAAGTTGCTGACCCAGCCGACCGAGGCGGTGACGGTGTCCGTCTCCAGCCGGGACTCCGGCGAGGGCCGGGCGTCGCCGTCGTCGCTGACCTTCGGGACGACGAACTGGAACACGGCGCAGACGGTGACGGTGACCGGCCTGAACGACGACGTGGACGACGGCGTCGTCACCTGGAACGTGCGGCTGGACCCGGCCAGCGGCGACGCCAACTACAACGCGCTCGCGAACGTGGACGTGTCGGTGACCACCACCGACGACGACGGCCCGCCGGCGGTGACGCTGTCGCTGTCGCCTTCGAGCATCGACGAGAGCGGGACGGCCAATACGGCCGCGGTGCGGGCGACGCTCTCGCACCCGTCGAGCGCGGCGACGACGGTGACGGTGACGGCGGTTTCGGGCTTCTACACGGTGGCCTCGGGCGCGGGGGCCACCATCGTGATCGCGGCGAACGCCACGACGAGCACGGACACGGCGTCGATCACGGCAGTCGACAACATGACGGACGAGCCCGACCGGACGCCGACGGTAACCGCGGCGGCGGCGAACGACCGGGCCGCCGCCGATTCCACGACCATGGCCGTGACCGGCGCGACGTTGACGATCCGCGACGACGATGCGGCGCCGGGGGTGACGCTCTCTCTGTCGGACGCCTCGATTGCGGAGAACGGCGGGACGTCGGCGGTGTCGGCGACGCTCTCGCATCGGTCGAGCGCGGCGACGACGATCACGGTGACGGCGGTTTCCGGGTCCTTCACGGTTCCTTTGGGCGCGGCGGGAGCCATCGTGATTGCGGCCGGCGACACGACGGCGACCACCGACACGGTGACGATCACGGCGGTGAACAACGACGTGGACGAGCCGAACCGGATGGCGACGGTGACGGCGACGGTGGCCAACGACCAGGGCGCGGGCAACGTCACCGCCGTGACGCTGACCCTGGAGGACGACGACAATGCGCCGACCGTCACGCTGTCGGTGAATCCGGCGTCGATCTCGGAGAACGGCGGGACGGCGACGGTGCGCGCGACGCTCTCGCACCCTTCCAGCCAGCCGACCACGGTGACGGTGACGGCGCAGGCGAACGTCTATTCGGTGGAGTCGGGGGCGGGCGGAACCATCGTCATCGCGGCGGGGCAGACGGTGAACGCCTCGGACACGGCGATCGTTACCGCCATGGACAACGACGTGGACGCGGCGAACAACGCGGCGACGGTGACGGGAACGGCCGCGAACGGCCACGGCGTGACGGCGACCGCGACCGGCGCGGCGCTGACCATCACCGACGACGACACGGCGGGGATCGAGATGGATCCGGCGACGACGACGACCTCGCGGGTGCGGACGTCGGAGGACGGCAGCACGGCCACGGTCGATGTGACGCTGGCCAGCGAGCCGACGGGGGACGTGAGGATAAACGTGGCGAGTTTGGACACCGACGAGGGCACGGCGTCGCCATCGTCGCTGACCTTCACCTCGACCAACTGGAACACGGCGCAGACGGTGACGCTGACCGGGGTGGACGACAACCCCGACGCGGCCGACGGCAGCCAGAACTACCAAGCGACGCTGACGGTGGACACGGCCAACACGGCGGACGCCAACTACGACGCGCTTTCCGCCGTGACCATCTACGCCGTCAACGCGGACGACGAGTTGGGCCTGGACGTGGGCGCGGTGATGGGCCAGGCGACGGAGGCGGGCGGCGCGGCGACCTTTACCGTGAGGCTGGTGACGGATCCCGCCCTGGCCACGGCGTCTTCGCAGTCGGTGACGGTGTCGGTCTCCAGCCGGGATACCGGCGAGGGTACCGTGTCGCCGCCGTCGCTGACCTTCACGGCGGGCAGTTCGGGGACCTGGAACGTCAACCAGACGGTGACGGTGACCGGCGCGGACGACGCCATCGACGACGGCACGGTGACCTGGGACGTGCGGCTGGCCACATCGAGCGCAGACGGCTCCGACTACAACGGCCTCGCGAACGTGGACGTATCGGTGAGCACGACCGACGACGACGGCCCGCCGACGGTGACGCTGGCGCTGTCGCCTTCGAGCATCGACGAGAGCGGGACGGCCAATACGGCCGCGGTGCGGGCGACGCTGAACCGCGCGTCGAGCGCGGCGACGACGGTGACGGTGACGGCGGTTTCGGGCTTCTACACGGTGGGTTCGGACGCGACCATCGTGATTGCCGCCGGGGATACGGCGGCGGCCTCGGACACGGCGGCGATAGCGGCGGTGGACAACGACGTCGACGAGCCCGACCGGACGCCGACGGTGACGGCGACGGTGGCGAACGACCGGGCCGCCGCCGATTCCACGACCATGGCCGTGACCGGCGCGACGTTGACGATCCGCGACGACGACAATGCGCCGAACGCCACGCTGTCGCTGAACCCGGCGTCGATCGCCGAGAACGGCGGGACGTCGGCGGTGTCGGCGACGCTGTCGCGGGCGTCGAGCGCGGCGACGACGGTGACGGTGACGGCGGTTTCGGGCTTCTACACGGTGGGTTCGGACGCGACCATCGTGATTGCCGCCGGGGACACCACGGCCGCGTCGGATACGGCGGCGATAGCGGCGGTGAACAACGACATCGACGAGCCCAACCGGACGGTGACGGTGACCGCGACGGTGGGTAACGGCCAGGGCGCGGGGAGCGTGACCGGGGCCACGTTGACCCTGGAGGACGACGAGGCGACGCCCACGGCGATGCTGGTTCTGAACCCGGCGTCGATTTCGGAGAATGGCGGCATTTCGACGGTGACGGCGCGCCTGAACGGCAAGTCGAGCGCGGCGGTGACGCTGACGGTGGCCGCTGCGGCGGGAACGGGCGCGGCACCGGGTGATTTCTCGCAAAGCGGGGCGACGCTGACCATCGCGGCCGGTTCGACCGCCAGCGCGGGCAGGGTGACGGTCCGGGCCAACGACAACAGCGCGGCCACGGGCAGCAAGCAGGTCACGGTCGCGGCGACGGCGACCGGCGGCAACGGCGTGGCCGACCCGTCCGACGCCGCGCTGACTCTGACCGACGACGATACGCCGCAGGTGACGCTGGCGCTGTCGTCGTCTTCGATCGGGGAGAACGGCGGCGCGGCGACGGTGACGGCGACGCTGGACCGGATTTCCACCGTGGCGGTGACGGTGACGGTTTCGGCTTCGCCCGGCTCGGGGACGGACTTCACGCTGAGTTCGGCCAGCACGCTGACCTTCGCGGCCAACGCCACCGCCAGCGCCGGCGTGGTGACGATCACGGCAACCGACAACGACACGGATGCGCCGGACAAGACGGTGACGGTTTCCGGCACGTCGTCCGACAGCCTGGGCCTCACCAACGACCCGTCGTCGGTAACGCTGGCCATCACCGACGACGACGCGGCGCCGGGGGTGACGCTCTCTCTGTCGGACGCCTCGATTGCCGAGAACGGCGGGACGTCGGCGGTGTCGGCGACGCTCTCCCACCCGTCGAGCGCGGCGACGACGATCACGGTGACGGCGGTCTCCGGCTTCTACACGGTGGGTTCGGACGCAACCATCGTGTTCGCAGCCGGGGACACGACGAATGCCACCGACACGGCGACGATCACGGCGGTGGACAACGAGACCGACGAGCCGAACCGGACGGTGACGGTGACCGGCGCGATGACCAACGACCAGGGCGCGGGGTCGGTGACCGGGCCGACGCTGACCCTGGAGGACGACGACGCGACGCCGGTGACGACGCTGCGTCTGACGTCGTCGTCGATTTCGGAGAACGGCGGGACGACGAGGGTGACGGCGACGCTGGACCGTCCGTCGAGCCGGCCGACGACGGTCACGGTGGCGGCCGCGCCGGTGACGTCGACGGGTGCGGCGGCGACGGATTACGGCCTGAGCCCGGAGAGGACGCTGACCGTCGCGGCGGGTTCAACGGCGAGCACGGGCGTGGTGACGATCACCGCGGCGGACAACGACGTCGACGCGCCGGACAAGCAGGTGACGGTTTCGGGGACATCGGCGAACGACCACGGCAAGACCGACCCGTCGGACGAGACGCTGACGATCGCGGACGACGAGGCGACGCCGACGGCGCGGCTGATCTTGACGCCGTCGACGATCCTGGAGAACGGCGGGGTGTCGACGGTGACGGCGGCGCTGTCGCATCCGTCGTCGGAGGCGACGACGCTGACGGTGGCCGCGGCGCCCGGCGCGAACACGCAGGCGGGCGACTTCACGCTGAGCGCGGCGAGGACGCTGACCGTCGCGGCGGGTTCGACGGCGAGCGCGGGCGTGGTGACGATCACGGCGGTGGACGACAACGATGCTTCGGGCCGCATGTCGGTGACGGTCTCGGCGACCGCGACGGGCGGGCGCGGGGTGGCGGCCCCGGCGAACGCGATGCTCACGATCCGCGACGACGAGGCCGACCTGAAGGTGGGTCCGGTGACCGGCCGGGCGACGGAAGGCGGCGGTTCGGCGACCTTCACGGTGGCGTTGCTGACGCAGCCGGACGCGGCGGTGACGGTGACGATCCGAAGCCGTGACGAGGGCGAGGGGCGGGCGTCGCCGGCGTCGCTGACGTTCACGCCGACGGATTGGAGCCGGGCGCGGACGGTGACGGTGACGGGGGTGGACGACCCCGTCAACGACGGCGACGCGACCTACGTCGTGCGGCTTTCCTCGTCCAGCGGCGACCCCAGCTATCACGGCCTCGTCGACGAGGTGTCCGTGACGACGACCGACGACGACGCGGCGCCCACGGTGGCGCTGTCGGTGGCGCCGGCGACGATCGCGGAGAACGGCGGCGCGGCCACGGTGACGGCGGCGCTCTCGCACCCGTCCGCCGCGGCGACGACGGTGACGGTGACGGCGGTTCCGGGCCTCTACACGGTGGACGGCGACGCGGCGATCGTCATCGCGGCCGGCGCCACGGCGAACGCTTCGGACACGGTGACGGTCACCGCGGTGGATGATGCCATCGACAACGCCGCCGATCGCGCCGGGGCGGTGACGGGCGCGGCCGAGAACGCCATGGGCGTGGGCGCGGTGACGGGGGCCGTGCTGACTCTGGCGGACGACGACACGAAGGGGTTGGCGTTCGCACCGGAGATGATGGCGACGGAGGCGGGAGATCCGGCGGGGGCCGGCTACACGGTGGCGCTGGAGAGCGAGCCGACCGGTCCGGTGACGGTGGCGGTCGCGAGCGACAACCCGGACGTGAGCGTCGCCCCCGACAGCCTGACGTTCACGGCGACCGACTGGAACCGGGCGCAGGCGGTGACGGTGACGGCGGTACCGGACGAGGACGACTACGCTGACACGGCGGCGCTGGCGCACACGGCGCGGGGCGGCGGATACGGCGCGGTGGCGGGGACGGTCTCGGTCGGGGTGGAAGAGGACCTCCGCATCCTGGCGGCGGCGGAAAAGACGGAGGCGGTTTACAGCATCGGCGGCCGGGTGGTGGGGGTGACGTTCACGCCGCTTTCGGGCGAGGCGGCACCGCCGCTCGAAGGGTCGGCGTTCGCCCTCGGTCGCGACGCGGCCTCGCGGGTGGCGGTGGACATCGATCCGGAATCGATCCCGTCGTCGGGGCTGCACATCTGCCTGCCGGTGAGCGATGCGCTTCTGGCCGCGGCGGCGGGCCGCACGCCTCGGTTGCTGCATCACGAGGACGGCGCCTGGGCGGAGGTCGCGGGGTCGGAATACGAGGCGGAGAAGAGGCGGGTGTGCGCGCCCGGCGTGACGGCGTTCTCGCCGTTTTCGGTGGGCTACGAGGACTCGCGCCCGGTCTTCGCGGCGAAGATCGCGGATCAGCGCTGGACGGTGGACGACGAAGTGTCGCTGACCCTGCCCCCGGTGAAGGAGGGGACGGGAGATCCGCCGCTGACCTACGCTCTGACCGGGCCGGGTTCGGCGACGCCGCTACGCCTGCCCGCGGGGCTGCGCTTCGACCCGGCGACGCGCACGCTGTCGGGGACGCCGACGGAGCCGTTCGATCCCGGGATTTATACCTGGACGGCGCAGGACGTGGACGAACAAACCGCGTCGTTGAGCTTCACCATCGAGGTGTTGGCGAACCTGGAGCCGGCGCGGGCGCGGCTGAAGGCGATCAACGAGTCGATCCTGCCGGAGCTCGCACGGGCGCAATGGGCGAGCGCGCTGGAGGCGGTGACGGCGCGGCTGGAATCGCCGGACGGCGGCGACATGCTGGCGGAGGCGACGGCGGCGCTGAAGGCGCATGAAGACGCACAGGACGCGGAGGAGAGCCTCTCGTGGCGGAAGGTCGTGGCCGGGCGGACCTTCGCGCTCGGGCTGGACGAGGGCGAAGGCGGCGGTTCCGGCAGGGGCGGCGTGACGGTGTGGGCCGGCGGCGACCTGCGTTCGCTCTCCCTGGAGAAGGGCGCGCTCGCCTGGTCGGGCGAGTTGTTCGCGGCCCATGTGGGGGCGGATGCGGCGTTGGGCGGCGGCTTCACGGGCGGCGTCGCGGCCTCGCGCTTCGAGAGCGCCATCGACTACGCGGACGGGAGCATCGGCGCGCCCGTGGCGGGCAGGCACGAGAGCCGCATGACGGCGGTGCATCCCTATGTCGGCCGGTCGTGGCCGGACGGCTCCCGCCTGTGGGCGGCGGCGGGCTACGGCGCGGGCGAGATCGAAATCGTGGACGAGGAGATCGTGGAGCGCTTCGGAGTCCAGTCCGGCGACGCGGCGTTCCTGGCGGCGGGGGCGGGCGGCTCGCTGCGCGTGCTGGCGGAGGATGCGCTGACGGTTGATCTGAAGACCGCGCTGGAGGCCACGCGCTATTCGCTGTCGGACAACGGCGCGGCCCTCGCGGCGGTGACGGTGGAGACGCAACGTCTGCGGCTTTCGGCGGAAGGGAGCCGGGCCTACGCGCTGGCGGGCGGCGGGTCGCTGGCGCCCGCGCTGGAGCTGGGCCTGCGTTGGGACGGCGGCGCCGGGGAGACGGGCGCAGGCGTGGAGCTGGGCGGCGGCCTCGCCTGGAGGGACCCGGCCTCCGGCCTCGAAGCGGATGTGCGGGCGCGCGGTCTCGCGGCCCATGCGGGCGCGCTCTCCGAGTGGGGCGCGGGCGGTGCACTGCGGCTGGATGTCGGCGGCGACGGGCGCGGGCTTTCGCTCCGCCTGGAGCCCTCGTGGGGGGCGGCGGAGAGCGGCGCGGCGCGCCTCTGGGAGGACGGCATGGCCCGTGCCGCCCCGGCGAAGGCCCCCGTCGCGCGGTTGGAAACCGAGCTCGGCTACGGCTTCGGCGCGGCGGGCGGCGCGGGCGTGCTGACGCCGTATGTGGGGGCGGGATTCGAGGAAGACTCCCGCCGCTGGCGCGCCGGTGCCCGCTTGGGGTTGACCCCCGCCCTCTCCTTCGACCTCGAGGCGGGCCGCCGCGAATCCCCCGCCACCACCGACCACAGCCTCAAACTCGACCTCCGCCTCAAGTGGTAACTCCCGGCGGGCCGGCGGGATCGCGCGGGAACATGAGCCTGCCGCCGCTCACGCGGAACGGCTCGTCGACGGGCTGCACTTGGCCATCGGCAACGTCATGGGTGAGGCGGGAATGGATCTTGCCGCTGTGGCGCCACCGCTTGCGCAGGCCCGGCAGCATCGCGGGACGGTCCCGTCCCGCGCCTCTCGCCGGCGCACGGCGATCGCGCGGCGATGGGGATCGATGCATGAAGCGCAAGCGCGGCCGCCCTTCCTCGGGCGGAGCGGGCTATCCGACGAATGTCCGGAAGGTCGCGGAGACGCGCGTGCTCCGCCGTCGGGCATTGGCCGCACGGTCGATGCCGTGCATCCAGTCTCGGCGCGCAGCGGATGCAGGAGCCGACGAGGAACTCCTCGACCTCGCGTCGCAGGCGGGTGGCATAGGCGACGATGGCGCCGAGGTTGACGTCGTCGGCGAGTCTGTAGAGCGAGCCGCAGAGGGCGATGAGCGCGCTGGCGTTGTCGGGGATTAGGGCGTTCTCGGGGTCGTCGATGACGGTGCGGGGATGGGGCAGATCGCGCCAGACCTTGAAGAAGGCGCAGAACTCGACCGCTTTCAGTGGATGTGCGGATCACGCAGCCTCGCCGACGGTCACGCTGACGCGCTTGCCCAACCGGCGCAAGGCGCGGTCGATGGCCCCCGCCTTCGTGGCATGATCGGGATTCAGCATGCGCCGCACCTCGCTTTCGGCGACCTCAAGGTCTCGAGCGAGATGGCGTTGCGACACGCCGGCGTTGCGGAACGCTTCGTAGAGGGCCGCCTTCAGCGCAATCGCGACCGGCGGGACGACGAGGGGCCGCCGCTTCGTTGCGCGCGACGGCTCGGGCAGGTCAGCGCCTTCGCGCATCGTCGCCGCGATCAACTCCCGAAGCAGATCCCGGGCCTCGGCCAGCGCCTCATCCCGGGTCGCGCCGTCGGTGGCGCCCCATCCGAAATCCGGGAACGCGACGACGTAGCGCCCGTCCTCGTCGCGCTCTATCATGGCGGGATAATTGTAAGTGTCAGACATCGGTTCGATTCTCCAGTTCCGGACAGCTCCCGCACTCGCCGACTAGAATCCTTTCCTGTCGATCCCGAGATCGGCGAGCATCTTTGCGAGCAGCCCCCTGCCAATCTCCTTCTTCCGGTCTTTGACGGTCGTCTTGCGGTTGCCCGCATAGAGCGTCCCGTGTGAACCCGGCCCTTCCGACGCTACGAAGCGAATCTCCAGATTCCGGACCCTCGCCCATCGGCGGACCCTCGCAATGAACTGCCGACCATTCATGCGACCGTCGTGTCAGCCAACACCCGTAATGGTCAAGGATAGCTGCGCGCATTTTTGAGCGCAACAGTCACTGGAGGCAATCGTCTGAAGGGTTCCGCCCCGGCACTTCGCGTCAGCCCGCCCGCGTGGAAGGTCAGCACAGCCTGCCCGCCGGGCGATCCGCCAGGGCATCCCGGACCTTATTCATGTGCTGCGCCACCAGGGTCTTGATCGGCCACCTCGACGATGCCCGAGCCTGTGGGCAGCTTGCGATCCCTCAGCGCGCGGGAGCGCGTGCGGTGCCGGTTCTCCCGGAAGAAGGCCAGCTCGCGCTCGGTCTCGGCCTTGCCTGAGGTCGCTTTTCTGAGCAGGTGGCGCAGGGCGTGGACGACCTTACTTACCCCACCGGGATCGTGGCGCAGGATCTCGCGGTGCTTCTCAAACCAGTTGTGGGTGACAGCATGGTCGAGCGCCACCACGAGATGCTTGCAGACGTGCCGGAAGTCGACGATCTCCTCCATCGGTGAGAGGGTCTCCAGGAAGGCCCAGTTGTCGGGGCACCGTGGCGATGGCGACGATCCCGATGTCGGGGCGAAGCGTCTATGGTCTCGGTGTGGTCGCGTGATGGAGCATCCGCCTCCGGCGGCGCGCCTGCGGAATACCGCGATCGGGCGTGTGCGCGGCGCCGACGCGAACCGGATGATGACGGCTTCAGCGTGGTGGCGGGATCGGCCGTCGGGGACGCGCGGGGATATGCGCAAGTTGGAATGAAACGGCGGCCCTCGAACCCGAGCCCATCGCGCCGGCCGGGCCGCGCAGCCGTCGGAGCCTGGACCATTCGAGACGAGAGATTATGCGCCGGGTGCGCTGGAGTGCGCGCCGTTCTGAATCGGGTTGCTTGCGGAACGCTTACGGGACCGGGGCCGGCGTGACGAGGCCGCGCCAATTCGGCAGGAATATCGTGTAAGTATAGGACGTTATCGAACACTTGACGGCAATGATGTTGTCCGTCCTTTGGTTCCGAAAAGTCGGTAGTCTCAGCGCCAGACTGCCGAAGAACGGCTGGTCGCGGAGCAGTGCCGTCACGCAGTCGCCGACGCGACGCGCCGATTCCGCATGGGCGCGCCCGGACATCATGCCGCCTCCGGCCCGGCGCGACGCCGGAAGTTCGGACGAAGACGGCACGACCTCCAGCGGTGAGACGAGGAAGAAGGGGCGGTCCCGCGGCGGAGACCGGTCCTGGAGGTTGGGGTCGCGCTCAGGTGTTGACGCGGCGGACAGGGATGCCGAGCTGGCGCGCCTTGTCGATCAGGTTCTCGGAATGCCGGAGCCGGGGAAGGCGACGACGCCCTTGAAGAGAAGGTTGAGAAGGTCATCGTTGCGGCGGAAAGACGCGGTGCGTCCGTGGCAGTCCCAGTCGGGCTTGTCCGGTCGAAGATCATTGTTGCCTGATTTCTCGGGGTTCCCGTAGTGCCGAGTATGTTTTCCACTCCGGTCAAAGACCGAGCTCGCTATGAGAGCCCAAGCGCACCAGATCAAGATGGCCAGCATCCGGCTTGCGGCAGATCAGAATCAAATCGGGCCGAATGTGGCAGTCGCGATGGTCCTTCCACGGTCCGGTCAGGGCATGATCGTGATGGCGTTGCGGCAGAGCCCGGTCGGCCGCCAGATCGGCCAGGACGGCCCTGATCTCCTCGGGGAGGGTCTTGGCGAACCGGCCCCTCTTCTCGCGTTTGTAGTCTCGCTTGAAGGCCGCAGTTCGCCTAATCGTCCGCATTGAGATCGGCCATCAACTCGTCCACGCCGCCCACGTCGACCAATTCGCCGCGTCGGGCGGCTTTCATGGCTTCGATCGTCTCGTCGTTGGGCGCCAAGGGTTCGAACGGTAGCCGTCTCTCGGCGGCGATCCGCACCATCATCAGGCGGAAGGCGTCGGACACCGTGAGGCCGATCGCGCTCAACACGGCGGCGGCGTCTTCCTTGGTCTTCTCATCGATGCGTGCGCGAACGACGGTACTCAATAACCGGCCCCTTCGTGATCGGGCTACATTGTAGCCCGATCACGAACCCAAGTCTACAGCGTCGGCGACGACGCGCCAGCCGCGGATTGGAACATCCTCGAGGGCTGCCCGACGGCGCGCGGGCCCTTCATGCAGCGATCCTCTCGGACCGAACGTCCTCGCGCATCAACCCATCGATCCGGTCTGCGATCCGTTGCGCGGGCTCCCGGAGCTGCCCGATGGTCCAGTCGGCAGCATAGCCTTCGGTCACGTCGTTGGGTCGAGCATGGTTGACCAGCCGCTTGGTCAGCGTCGGCGGCAGCATCAGCTCGCGCTCGGCCACCGTGATGAAGCAGTTGCGCAGGCCGTGGAACCAGAACTTGGCGCCGCCGGCCTTGGTAATCCGTCCATAGAGATGATGGGGGTCCTCGACATGGCCCGAAGCGCTGGTGAGGGAGGGGAACACCCAGTCGCGGACGTCTTCCGGCAGGTCCTCGTTCGCCGCCCGGCGGCGTTCGAGAATGGCGTTCAACTGCCGTGTGACGGGGAGTTCCAGGGGAACGCCGGTCTTGGTCTCCTCGACCCGGAAGGCGGGCGTTGCCATGTCCACGCGCTCCCAACGCAGGGTCAGCACCTCGTCGCGGCGCATGCCGGTGTAAAGCCCGAACCACAGGGCGTCGCGGATCGCCGGGTTGTTCACTTCCGCCTCGATGCCGGCGCGCCAGCACGGCAGGACCTCGGCCGGGGTGGAGATCTTGCGCCGCGCCTTGCGGTGGAACTTGCCGCCCCCGGCGAGCCACAGATCGACTGGGTTGCGCAGACCGTCGAGATCGACGCAGGGTCGGCGGTAGACCGAGCGCAGCAGGGACATCGACCGGTTGGCCGGCGACCAGCCATGATCCTCCGTGATGCGGTTGAAGCGCGCCTCCACGTCCCGACGGGCAATGGCGTCGAGGGGGCGGGAGAGCCAGTCGCCGAGATAGCGCTTGGCTTCGTAGCGGTAGAGCTCGTTGGTGCGCTTGGAGCGGTTGGGATTGGCCGTCATGTAGTCCTCGAAAGCGTCCCCGAGAGTCGGCATGACGCGCGCCGCGGAGCGCTCTCCTGCGGGATCGTCGCCGTCGGCGACCTTGCCAAGCAGTTTCTGTGCGATCCGTCGCGCTCGATCGGGGGCGACCTTGCCGTATCGGCCGAGGACGACGCGCTTGTTGGGTGCCTTCCTGCCGCCGTCTCCAGGGCGGTAGTTGAGGATGAAGGACTTGACGCCGGAGGGCTGGACGCGGACGCCGAAGCCGGTGAGCTCGTCGTCCCAGGCGATCCAGGGCGCGTCGGCGGGCTCGAGGGCCTCGACGGCACGCTTGGTGAGCGTGAGTTTGATCTTCGCGGTGCGTTTGACGGTCTGTGCTTCTATCCTGGGATCATGGCCGCTATGGCGACACGAGTCAACACCCGTATCAACACGAGGAAGTGATACAGGGCGCGACGCTGCGTAGATGCGACGGGTTGGGATAGAGGAGAATTCTTTCTAACACTGTGATTTCATGTTATATATGACGTTCCCGGCGCATTGGTGCGCAGCATAATGCAAATTTACAGGCAAATCATAACCTGAAGGTCGCAGGTTCGAATCCTGCCCCCGCAACCGTATCAAGCCCCTGGAAACCTTGATGTTTCCAGGGGCTTTTGATTCCCGAGATTCCGTGAGCATTTCGGCTTGGGAATCCATTGGGAATCACGCGGCATCACACACTGGCGCATATCTGACACCTGTCGCCCCTTCCCTCACCCGACAAAGTGGCCATGAACGGCATGGCGTCCGAGACGTACACGGAATGCAGGACGCCAACGAACTCGGTGAGGCATTGCCTCGGGCACCCGCGATTCGGCAACCGGGGTAAGGCCGAGCGGCTTCCCCTACCCCATCCAGTGGCAGTAGGCCCCTCGTGACGCCGTGACCCCGACCGGGGCGCCTGGAATGGACATGCGGCCGAGGCATGGTATCGGCGCTTTCACGGCCCACGGGTGACGCAAGCGCCGTTGGGAGCGCGGAACGGGTGGTGCCGATGCGCTTCGTTCGGGTTGCGAAGGAGAAGGCCTCCGCCTGAAAGCGTTGACGTGAATGAAGGAACGAATGAGTTCGGGAGGGGGCTCGCCGGCCATGCAATCCCGGTGGCGCGGCGGCCGGGCGCCAGTGAACGGGATGTGTTCATTCCTCATCGTCGCCAAGCGTTCGATAATGACACAAGTTGACGCTTATGCCCTGACAGGGGGAGGGTCGGGGTGGGGGAGAGGAGCGCGCCCGGCCCCGGCGGCGGCGGGTTCCGGCCCCGCGAGCAACTCGCGGAGAGCGTGCACGACCGTATCCGGGCGGCCCACGTTGACGGTCGCGACGTCCAGGGGAATGTCGGTTCCGGCGACCGTCCATTCCCGCGCGCGTCCCTCCTGCGGCAATTCGCCAGTCCAAGGGTAGAGCAGGATCAGGCGCGAGGCGCCATAGGACCGCGCGTAGGCGAGCATTTGATAGACGTCGGACTGCTCGACACCGAGCTTCTCTTCGCCGGGGCGGAGCGCCTTCCACTTGGTGTCGAGAACGACGACGCCCACCGCTTCCCCGATCACCGCGTCGGGGCGCAGGGCGAACAGCGGACGGTCGTCCGCGTCGGTCAGCGCATGGCGCCCGCGGGCCTGGAGGCGAACGGGCGCGGGCGCGAGAGCGCGTCGCAGGCAGCGTCCGACGAACTTCTCGAACAGGTCGTTCATCGGGAACAGCAGGGCGAAGCCCGCCGCTCGGCCGCTCGCCGTGTTCTGCCACTCCTCCTTCAGGAACAGGAGGGCGAGGCGGTGGAGATAGTGGAAGGCGGCGTTGGTCCGGTCGAGCCGCACCGGTTCGCGGAGCGGGTCGGGGCTGTCGCCCACAGGCTCGAAGCGGGCGGCGAGCTCGGCCAGCAGCCGGACGTTGGCGGCGGTTCGCGCGAGGCGGGCGAGCCGGGCCACCGCGGCCTTGAGCACGCGGTTGAGCGGCGTGTCCTCCGACAGGTCGTCGAAGCGGCAGGCGAGCCGGTCCGGCCGGACGGCGAGATGCGTGATCTGGCGCGTGACGTCGAGCTTCCCGCGCAGCAGCCGCAGGTCCTCCTCGCGCGCGACGTAGCGTCGGGGCAGGCCGCGCCGGACTGCGGCCAGCAGCCGCTCGGCGAACAGCCGGACGAGGAGTTCCAGGAGGTCGTTCCGCTGCGTGTCCAGGGCGGCGATGTCGCCCTCTGCGATAGGAAGATCGAGCGCTGCGGCGAGCATCCGGACGAGAGCCTTGCGCACCGCGTCGTCGTCATCGTCGATCTTGGGCAGGATCTCGACGGTCCGCCCCGGAACCGCGAGGACGCCGACGACCTGCCCCGCCTTCAGGCCCCGGTCGGCGGTGCGGGTCAGCACGGCCGTCTCGGGCAGCTTGAGCCGCCGGGCGGCCCGCTCGGCGAGGGCGTGGAACCGCCGGGCCTCGGCCTCGGTCAGGCCGCCTTCGCCGACCGGAAAGGTCTCCCACTCCCGGAGGGTGAGAGGCCCGGTCGGCGGCTTATTCCGCTTCGGTTTCGGCATCCGGCGCTTTGCCGGAAACCAAGCGGTCGTAGGCGCCGTCCTTGAAGGAGTCTTGCACCGTCCAGCGGTGGCGCTCCTCGCCCGTGTCTTCGTCGAGGCCCGGCGGCGAGGGGAGCCGCTCCCTTCGCACGAAGTCGCCGCTGCCGCCGAGGACGGCGTGGACCTTGTTCCAGTCGTCGTGAAAGTACTCGGCGATGAGCGGGACGATCTTGCGCCGCATGATGTGGTCCACGCCCGCTTTCGTCTCCGCTCCCATGAACCAGGCGTGGCCGATCAGGTGGTCGCGATCGATCAGATATTCCAGCCGCGCGTTGATGGCGCGGAGCACGGCGGGCAGGTCGATGCCGTCCACCGTTTCCAGCAATTCGGGTTGGGGCGACACCTCGTCGAACTCGAAACGGCGGCGCAGCGCGGTGTCGAGCAGGGCGATCGACCGGTCGGCGGTGTTCATCGTGCCGAGGACGTGGAGGTTCGCCGGCAGGGTGAAGGATTCGCCGGAATAGGGCAGGGTGACGGCGGTTTCGTTCTCTGTGCCCTCCCGCTTGTCTTCCTCCAGCAGGGTGACGAGTTCCCCGAGCACCTTGGAAACGTTGGCGCGGTTGATCTCGTCGATGACGAGGACGTGGGGCAGACGACCTTCGGATTCGCGGGCGCGTTCCGCGATGCGCTTCAACACGCCGTCCTTCGCGACGAGGCGGAAACCTGCTCCCTTGCCCGTCTCGGGGTGCAGGCCCTCGACGAACTCCTCGTAGCCGTAGGATTGATGGAAGGTGACGAACTCGACCCGGCCTTCCTCGACCAGCGCGTCGTATCGTCCGCGGATGTCTTCCCCCGCCTTCCCGTCGCAGATCTCGACGCAGCGCCGGGCGGTGGCGTAGGTCTTCCCGGTCCCCGGCGGGCCGTAGAGGATGCTGTTAAGAGAGGATTTGCCATGGGATACCGCGGGTGCCAAACCCGGCGTCCGGTCCGGTCTCCACATCTCTTTAATCGGGGGGAAGAAGAAGTCGATCTTCTCGGTTCTGAGCTCCTTCTCCAAACCCTTGCGCAATTCGTAAAGCGCGCGATCTACGTCGACGGAAGAAAATTCATCATTCAATTGGAATTTGAGGGGAATTTGGTTTTTGAACGTCTCGACGATCCGCTTTCTATCTTGGAGGCTCGAAATTCGTTCCATGTAGTCCGGAAACAGGAGATATAGAATCACGCTGCGCATAGGACGTCGATCCGAATTCTTGATTGCATCGAACCATCTGGCGAGGCTCCAGGGCGCATCTTCGTTCATCAATGCGGCCTGCCGGGATTGAGATTCGGTCTTCCATCGTTCCATCGCCTGTATCAAAAACTCGAAATTCTGACCTCGATTTTGAAAATACTGCCGTCCAGGATGTGCGACGCCCTTGAGCGTTCGGTCGCTCAGATAGGAGCTGTTTTCCAGATCGGAACCCGACCATTTCCAGATTTGCTTGACTTGGTTACGCTTGGTTTCCTGCTTCATGGAGGTTGATGCAGGGAATAAGTGCAGGAACCAGACGGCCTCGGCAGCCAGCCGAATCAGTTGGGGAGATGCGGCTTCCAGTTGCTTTTCGAGGTTTTCGACGAAGCTGCCCTTGCCAGTGATCGGTTCGTTGAAGATGCGGCGCCCGAGTTCCCGAATGTTGTCGAAGGTCCACAGGTTCTCGTCGCCGAACAGCGAGTCGTCGGCCAGGAAACACCGGTCGCGCCATGCCTCGGCGGCGGCAAGCACGGCGTCGATATGGTCGTACTCAGGGCCGATCCAGCGGGACATCGGTTATGCCTCTACGACGGAAGGACGGAGGGCGGAAGGCAGGAGCTTCATGGGCATCGCGGTGGCACTATAGGCGTCGCGCCGCTCCTGTCCAGTTCGTGTCCCGGTTCGCAACACATGAGACGCCGGAGCCTCCTTGGCCGTCGCCGAGGGCATCGCGGGCGGCGGCGGCCATGTGAACTACGACGCGATCCCCGGCGTGGTCTATACCGCCCCCGAAGTGGCCGCCGTCGGCAGGACGGAAGAAGAGCTGAAGGAGGCCGGCATCGACTACGCGACCGGGCGCTTCCCGTTCGCCGCCAACGGTCGGGCCCGCGCCATGTCCGCCACCGCGCACGATATTCGCGAAGCTTGCGTGCGAAGTCGGGTATGCGGTAATCAGGGATAGTGTCGCGCGGCGGCGTGGACGGTTCGAGCTGGACGAGTTTCTTGAGGGAGGTTCCGAGGATGGTTGGGAGCTCTGACGGCAGGCGTTTTTCCTCTCCCCCCCCCCCCCCCCCCCCGCCGCATGGGCCCCCGGAATGAAGGCCCGCCTCCTGGAAGCGGCGGGCGGGAAGCCGGCCATGCCCGTTTCCGGCGCGCTGGGTGCCGCGCTGCTCGCGGCGGGGCTGCTGCTGGCGCCGGGGGAGGCGCGGGCGCTGATAGAATGCGGGACGTCAGGCTCGAACACCCTCACCTGCTCGGGCGCGGCGTACAACGACGGCATCTACTACCCCGATAGCGCCAAACTCGCCGGCACCAACCCCACGGTCAACGTCCCGGGCCGCAGCGCCGGGTCGACCACGATCACGGCCGGCTCCTCGCAGGCGGTCGGCATTCACGTCGAGAGCCAAGCCACCCACGGATTCACGGTCAACGTCGGGGGCTCGACCGGCGGGACCGCCCACGTCGTGAACATCGTCCAGGGGACGAACTCGGTGAGCGGCGCCAACCGGAACAACGGCGTCTATCTGAGGCAGCAGAGCAACAATCGGAGGACGACGCTGGACGTGAGAAGCGGGGTGACCATCGGGAGTTCGACCACCCCGATGAAGCAGAACGGCATCTTCGTCGACCTGCGCCCCACTGCTGCCAGCCTGGGCGTGGGCGCCACCGCCGGCACGATCACCAGCGCGGCGACCATCTACGCCGCCAGGCAGGGCATCCGGGTTGGCCGGACGGTGGGGGGCACCAACGACGCGACCACCGTCACCAACACCGGCGCCATCTTCTCGGGCGTCAACAACGCCGGCGCCACCGGCACCTACGTCGACCGGCCGCACGGCATCCACGTGCTGCACGGGGGGACCCAGATGACCGGTTCGCTGACCGTCACCAACTCGGGCGACATCACGGTGGGGGGCGCCTACACCGGCATCCTGATGAACTACTGGGGCGCCGGCGCCCTGAGCCTCGACAACAGCGGGGACATCACCGCGGCGACGGGGCAGACGGCGAAGCAGGGCATCCAGTTCAACTACAAGTACTGGGACAACCAGAGCGCCCAGGCCATCACGCTCACGAACTCCGGCGCCATCACCGCGGCCGACTTCGGCATCCGGCTCGCGAAGGTCTCCGGCGGCGCGGTCGAGCTCACCAACAGCGGGGCCGTGACGGCGACGGCCGACGCGGCGCAGCACACGGGGCACGCCATCCATCTGGCGGAGGGCGTCACCTTCGGCAGCGGAAGAACCTACGCCGCCAACAGCGGCGCCGTCACGGTCGACAACAGCGGCGTCCTGAGATCGAAGAACCACGCCCTCTACGTCTACCTGGCCACGGCGGACGATGACATCGAGCTCGAGAACTCCGGCGCCGTCACGTCGGAGGACGGGGACGGCATCCGCATCGAGCGGACCGTCGAGGGCGACGTCACGTTCGCGAACGGCGGCACGTCCACGACCAGCGGCAACGTCTCGGGGCGGTGGCGCGGCATCTACGTCGGCAAGGCGACGCGGATCGACTTCGACCAGACGGCGGGGACGATTACTTCGGGCCGGACGGGCGTCACCCTCCAGGTCACGCGCGAGAGCGGGTCGGGCGACACGCGCAGCGCGGACGGCGACGGGAATCACGTTCCCGCGATCGACGTCGCCTGGACGGGAGGAAACATCGCGCGCGGGACGGCGGAGAGCGACGCGGGCCGCTTCCCGACGGCGTCCCTCTGGTCGGAGGTGTTCGCCCACGACCGGGAGGCGGCGGCCGGAAAGGCCCTCGAGGAGACGCTCCACTACGGCGGGCCGGCGGGCATCGAGGCGCATGCCCTGTCCTGGCGGGACGTGGTGACGCAGGTGGCCAAGGGCGACGACCCGGGCGCGTTCGCGGACAACGCGGCGCAGCTAGCGGCCGTGCCGACCGGCGCCACCGCCGGCGACAACGTCTACGTCGCGCAGCTCCGGGCGGCGCTGGAGAACGAGGAGATCTCGGTCGCGTCGCTGATCCTCACCGACATCGACTCGACCGCGACGAGCGTGGATGACCTGAGCGACGCGGAGATCGTGTCGTATCTGCGGACGGACGCCGCGGCCATCAGAACCGTGCTGCGGAACGTCCTGGCGCAGGGCCTCTCGTCGGACGACGAGAAGGCGATCCTGCGGGCGGTGGCGACGAACGACGGCGTGGACGCCGCGCTCACGGCCGCGGGCTTCACGGACGACGCCTCGAACGACAGCGACTACTGGAGCCTGGTGAAGGCGCTGCTGGACCGCCACAACCTGGACGACATCCGCGTCAGCATGACGGCCGGCGCCATCGACTCGCGCGGCGACGGCATCCGCGCCTACTACGCGACGCAGAACGCCAACAACGGCGGCATCAGCGTCACCGTAGCCGAAGGCGTGACCGTGACCGGCGCCAAGGCGGGCGTCTACGTCGCGAACGCGGGCGAGGGCCTGCGCATACGGAAGAGATACGCGCCCAAAGCCATCCGGGAGCTGGCGGGCAACGCGGCCGCGGGCGAGGACGACCTGATCGCCATCGGGAGCCTCAATGCGGCCGGGGACGCCATTGAGACGCCCTGGCTCAACCAGCTCGTCGAAGTTGCAGGCACGGTGACCGGGGGGACGGACGCGGCGGTGCACCTCTCGGGCGGCGGCGCGGTGCTCGTCCTGGAGGGGGGCGAGGTGCTTGCCGGCTCCTCGGGCGTGGGGATTTTGGTGAACGACCCGGGCCCGGCGCTGGTGCATGTCGGCGGCGAGGTGAAGGGCGGCGCGGGCGGCGACGCGGCGGTGCATCTGACCGGCGGCGGCAGCGTCATCGTCGGCCCGAACGGGAAGGTGCAGGCCAACGGTGCCGACCACGCCATCCGGGGCGGCGGCGACGCGGCGACCACGCTGACCCTGGCCACCGACCGGGTCATCACATACCAGGAGGACGCCACCGAGGCGAAGAACGCGCGGGTGGAGGGGTCCATCCCGGGCGTCGAAGCCGTCCGTTTCCGCGAGCATCGGGACGGCGTATTCACCGGTTACCGCACGCCGTTGATGGTCACCGACAACGGCATGTTGGACACCAGCGGGCTTGACCCGCGGCCGTGCCCCCCGGACGCCCCGGTCCGCGGCGCTGACGGTGTGTGCGGAACGGGGGACGGTGGGTCCGGGGACCCGATGGGTCCGGGAGCGGGCCCGGGAACCGATCCAGGAACAGGCCCGGGAACGGGCGATCCCGGAACGGACCCAGGGACGGGCCCAGGCGATCCGGGAACGGGCCCGGGGACAGATCCGGGGACGGGCGGTCCGGGAGTTCCGACGCCGACGTTCTCCTGCGAGGACGTGGAGAAGGATGGAGACCGCCGCTGCCGCCTGTACGAGGCGCTGCCCTCGATGCTGCTGGCGATGAACGCTCCGCCTTCCTACGCGGAGCGGACATCGGCGGCGCGCGGCGCGCACGGCGGCTGGGCGCGCGTGGAGGCGGCGCGGGGCGAGTGGCAGGCGGCGAAGGCGACGACGACCGGGACGCTCGCCTACGACCACCGCCGGAGCATGGTGCATGCGGGCGTCGATTTCATCGCGGGCGAGAGCGCCCGGGTGGGGCTGTCGATGCACGCGCTCCGGGGCAAGGCGGAGATGTCCGGCGTGGGCGAGGCCAAGCTGAACGGCATGGGGGGCGGCCTCTCCGCCACCTGGCTGGCCGGGGGCTTCTACGTGGACGCGCAGGCGGCGGTGACGCTGTACGACGTCGACGTCGAGTCGTACACGCACGGCAGGATGCCGAAGGAGGACGTCTCGGGCGCGGGCTATGCGCTGGCCGTGGACGTGGGCAGGCGGCTGCCCGCGGGAGGGGCGTTCGTGACGCCGCGCGCGGGTTTGGTTTGGTCGAAGGTCGATTTGTCCGATTTCACGGACATGGAGAGGGCCGGCGGTCCTCGGGCGTGGGTAGCGCCGGAGGATGCGAGCAGCGTGAAGGGCCGGTTGGGAGTGATGCTGGAGACGAAGATGGGTTCGGGAGGTGGCGCGGTGTTCGGCGCGCTGGACATGGAACGGGAGTTTTCGGACGAGACGGCGGTGAGGGTCGGCGAGGAGCTTCTGAAGACGGAGGCTCGGCCGACGGCGGTGCGTCTGGGCCTCGGAGGGGTGTTCAGCGTGGATGAGAACACCCTGTTGAGAGCAACGGCAGGCTACCGGACGAGCGGAAGCGGCATGAGCGAATACAGCGGCGGCCTGGAGTTGCAAGTGCAGTTCTAAGCTCAAGCCACAAAGCCAAGGCATAGGCGCGCGGGTCCGATGGCCCGCGCGCTTTTTTGCATCTGCTTGAAGACCGACCCGGTAGCAGAACCACCCTTACCGGATAGAGGCCCGACGAGAAGAGGACATATGCTTGACGTAACGCGGCTGCGGCGTCTACGCTCGGTTTCAGAGACCACAAGCCGAACGGAAGCACGTTGATCGTCGGCTTCGCGGACAAGGGAGGCAGGGTCGCGGTCTTCTCTGGCTTTGCGCGCACCGCGTCGCGCAAGCTGGACCAGCTGGATGCGGCCACAGGCCTTCGCGATCTGTCTCGCCCCGGTAACCGACTGGAAGCTCTGAAGGGCCGCCGCAAGGGGCAATGGAGCATCCGGATCAACGACCGGTGGCGGGTCCGTTTCGAATGGCCGGAGGGAAGCCCCGGTCCGACCGATGTGGAAATCGTCGACTACCACTGAGAAGGAGGCATGTCGTGACACGCGATCCCATCCACCCGGGCGAAACGCTGCGTGAGGACCTGGAGGCACTCGGGATGAGCGCGGCCGAGCTGGCTCGGCGGATTGAAGTTCCGGTGAACCGCATCACCGAAATCCTCAACGGTCGCCGCGCCGTTACCGGCGACACGGCGCTGCGCCTGGGGCGCTTCTTCGGGACATCGGGCGAGTTCTGGCTCAATCTTCAGAAGCTCTACGAACTGCGGCTCGCGGAGCGGAAGAACGGAGCGGAGATCGCCCGTCTGTCTTCGCTGGACGACGACGACCGTCTGCGCGCTTCAGGTTGAGGCGCCCCGGACCGGAGGCGGAAACCGCGTCGGGCGGCCGCTCAATCTGTTTCCACCGCCAGATCGCGCTTGATGCTGTCGCCGATGCGGGCGGCGGAAGCCTTGACGGTATCGCGGGCGAGATGAGCGTAGTGGGCCGTGATCTGGACCTGGGTATGGCCGAGCAGTTTCCCGATCATCGGCAGCCCTTCGCCGAGCGCCAAGGCGCGGGAGGCAAAGCTGTATGGTCCGGCCGCCGCCGCGCACGACATTCGCGAAGCTTGCGTGCGGAGTCGGTTATGCGGTAATCGGGGATAGTGTCGCGCGGCGGCGTGGACGGTTCGAGCTGGACGGGTTTCTTGAGGGAGGTTCTGAGGATGGTTGGGAGCTCTGACGGCAGGCGTTTTTATTCCCCCCCCCCCCCCCCCGCCGCATGGGCTCCCGGAATGAGGGCCCGCCTCTCCGGCCTGCCGGGCGCCGCGCTGCTCGCGACAGCGGCGCTGCTGCTGCACCTCCTCGCGCCGGGGGACGCGCGGGCGCTGTCGGAATGCGGGTCGGCGCTCACCCTCCCCATCACCTGCACGGACACGTCGTATCCCGACGGCATCTTCTACGGGGCCGCTGGCGCGGACCCCCACCAGCCGCGGGGCAACGGTCCAATCAACGTCGAGGGCAGCAGCGCCGCGACGACCACCATCACGAGCACCTCGAGGATGGTCGTCTCGGGCGGGACCACGACGACCTCGCCGTCGGTCGGCATCTACGTGTACGGCCACGGGGGATCGCGTCAGTGGAACGATCTCAACGTCGGGGTCACCGTCGACTCGATGGGCGAGATGACGGACGCCGGCCACGTCGTGAACATCGTCCAGGGGACGAGCGCGAACAACGCCGCCGACCGGAACAACGGCATCTACTTCCAACACCGACAGCAGATGGGGGACTCGACGGTGAGGGTGGGACGCGGGGTGACCATCGGCTCGGCGACCACCCCGATGAAGCAGAACGGCATCTTCTACCATCCGCGCGGCCTCTCCACCTGGGGCGCCGGCAAGGCCACCCTCATCAGCGCGGCGACGATCTTCGCCGCCAAGCAGGGCATCCGGATCACCAGGGATCCCTCGAACGTCTACCATCCCACCTACAGGCGCATCAGCGACACGAGCATCACGAACAGCGGCGCCATCCGCTCGGGGGAGGAGGGCATCTATCTGTATTTCGCCAGACCCGCCGGGGGGGCCATCCACCTCGGCGACGCGACCATCACCAACACCGGCGCCATCACGGTGTCGGGCGCGAAATACGGCATCTTCATGGACTACCGGGGCTACGGCGCCACCGAGATCGACAACGAGGGCGACATCGCCGCGGCGACGGGGTCGGGCATCCATCTCTCCCACAACAACAACGGCGCGGTCACGCTCACGAACTCCGGCGACGTCGACGCGGCCACCGTCGGCCTCCGGCTTGGCAAGTACAACGGCGCGGGCACGGTCACGTTCACGAACAGCGGCCGCGTCACGGTGACGGCCGACGCGGCGGCGGGCGTCGGGCACGCCCTCTGGCTGTGGGAGGGTGGCCTCGCCACCGGCGGCCCCGCCACGATCACCAACCGCGGCGTCCTGAGCTCGGAGAACCACGCCCTCTTCGCGGAGATAAGCCCGGCGAACGCGGACGCCCTCACGCTCACGAACTCCGGCGCCATCGCGTCGGCGGACGGGGACGGCATCCGGCTCGCGCGGGGCGTCGAGGGCGATGTCACGGTCACGAACAGCGCCGACGTCTCGGGGCGGTGGCACGGCGTCTACGTCGGCAAGGCGGCGCGGATCGACTTCGACCAGACGGCGGGGACGATTTCGGGCCGCACGGGCGTCTACGCCGAGGTCACGCGCGAAAACGCCATGGGCGATGCGCGCAGCGAGGACGCCGACGGGAATCACGTTCCCGCGATCGACGTCGACTGGATGGGAGGAAACGTCGCGCGCGGGACGGCGGAGAACGACAACGGTCGTTTCCGGGCGGAGAGCGCCGCGCAAGCGCTCTCCTTCGACCAGGAGTCGGCGGCCGTGAAGGCCGTCGAGGGGACGCTCCACTACGGCGGGCCGGCGGGCATCGAGGCGCACGCCCTGTCCTGGCGCGACGTGGCGGCGCAGGTGGCCAAGGGCGACGACCCGGGCGCGTTCGCGGACAACGCGGCGCAGCTAGCGGCCGTGCCGACGGGCGCCACCGCCAGCGGCAACGCCTACGTCAAGCAGCTCCGGGCGGCGCTGGGCAACGAGGAGCTCGCGGTCGCAGCGGCGGTCTTCGAGGCCATCGACTCGACCGCCACGAGCCTGGCCGACGTGACGGACGCGGAGATCGTGACGTACCTCCAGACGGACGACGCGGCCACCCGAACCCTGCTGCGGAACATCCTGGCGCAGGGCCTCTCGGACGACGAGAAGGCGATCCTGCGGGCGGTGGCGACGAACGACGGCGTGGACGCCGCGCTCACGGCTGCGGGTTTCACGGACGACACCTCGGACGACGGCGACTACTGGAGCCTGGTGAAGGCGCTGCTGGACCGCCACAACCTGGACGACATCCGCATCGCCATGACAGCCGGCTCCATCGACTCGCGCGGCGACGGCATCCGCGCCTACTACGCGACGCCCCACGACGACAACGGCGGCATCAGCGTCACCATCGCCGCGGGCATGACCGTCACCGGCGGCGCGGCGGGCGTCCACGTCGCGAATGCGGGGACGGGCCTGATGTTGGCCAGGAAGTACACCTACGGCTTCGGCATGAACGATGGCGCTACTGCCGACGAGCTCGTGGCGGCGACGCACGGCGAGGGCGCGGATGCGGAGCCCTTGCGCAACCAGCTCGTCACCGTCGCCGGCGCGGTGACCGGGGGGACGGACGCGGCGGTTCGCCTCTCGGGCGGCGGCGCGGTCATCGTCATGGAGGGGGGCGGCGTTCATGCCGGCGCCTCGGGCGTGGGCATTCTGGCGGACGGCCCGGCGCTCGTGTACGTCGACGGCGAGGTGAAGGGCGGCGCGGGCGGCGCCGCGGCGGTGCATCTGAGCGGCGGCGGCATCGTCACGGTGGGTCCGAACGGGCGCGTGCAGGCCAACGGCGCCGACAACGCCATCCGGGGCGGCGGCGACGCGGCGACCATGGTGGACCTGACCCTGGTCGCCGAGCGCCTGGTCCCGTACCGGGAGGACCTGATCGCCCAGGTGGACGGCTCCCTTGCGGGCGTCGACAGCGCCCGTCTCCGCGAGGACCGGGACGGCGTACCCACCGGTTACTCCCAGGAGCTGCGGATCACCGGCGACGGCCTGCTGGACACCAGCAAGTTTCCCTCGCGGCCGGCGCCGCCGTCCTCCTCCTGCCCGGAGGCGGCGGACGGACGCTGCGACATCGACCAGGGGGAGACGATTTCGGATCGCCGCACGGGCGTCTACGCCGCGGTCACGCGCGCCAGCGCGCCGGGCGAGACGCGCGCAGCGTTGGCCCAGCCGCTGATCGACGTCACCTGGACGGGGACGTTCTCGCACGGGGAGGGATCCAACGACCGGGGCCGCTTCGCGGCGGCGAGCGCCGTGGAGGCGCTCTCCTTCAACCGGGAGTCGGCGGCCGTGAAGGCTGTCGCGGAGTCCATCCACTGGGACGCGCCGGCGGGGATCGAGGCGCACGCCCTGTCCTGGCGCGACGTGGCGGCGGAGGCGGCGAAGGGCGACGACCCGGGCGAGATCGCGGACGCCGCGGCGCAGACGGCGCTCGTGCCAGCAGGCGCCACCGCCGGCGACAACGCCTACGTCGCGCAGTTCAAGGCGGCGCTCGGAAACGAGGAAGTCGCGGTCGCGGCGGCGGTCCTGGAGGCCATCAAGACGGGCGCGACCAGCCTGGACGACGTGATGGACGCGGACGTCGTGGCGTACCTCCGGACGGACGACGCGGTCACGAGAGCCCTGCTGCGCAACGTGCTGGCGCAGAGCCTCTCGGAGAAGGAGAAGGCGGTGCTGCGGGCGGTGGCGACGAACGACGGCCTCGACGCCGCGCTCGACGACCCGGACGCGGGCTTCTCCGACGCCTACAAGACCGCGGTGCGGGCGCTGCTGGAGCGCTACAACCTGGGCGACGTCCGCGTGAACATGACGTCCGGCTCCATCGATTCGCGCGGCGACGGCATCCGCGCCTACTATGCGACGCCCCACGCCATGAACGGCGGCATCAACGTCACCGTCGGCGCGGGCGCGAGCGTGACCGGCGCCATGGCGGGCGTCTACGTTGCCAACGCGGGGCCGGGCCTGATGTTGGAAAAGAAGTACACGCCCGGGTACGCCAAAGGCGATGATCCCGATGAGCGCGTGGCGGTGATGCACGGCGAGGGCGCAGATGCGGTTCCCCTGCTCGACCAGCGCGTCACCGTCGCCGGCGCGGTGAGCGGGGGGACGGACGCGGCGGTTCACCTCTCGGGCGGTGGCGCGGTCATCGTCGAGAAGGGCGGCAGGGTGCTTGCCGGCGCTTCGGGCGTGGCCATTCTGGTGAACGACCCAGGTCCGGCGCTCGTGCATATCGACGGCGAGGTGAAGGGCGGCGCGGGTGGCGCTGCGGCGGTGCACCTGACCGGCGGCGGCAGCGTCATCGTTGGCCTGAACGGAAAAGTGGAGGCCAACGGCGCCGACCGTGCCATCCGGGGCGGCGGTACCGCGGCGACCATGGTGGCCCTGACCCTGGTCACCGACGGCATGTACCGGGAGGACGCCGCTGCGGCGAACGCTCGGGTGGAGGGCTCCACCGAGGGCGTCGAAAACGTCCGTTACCGCGAGGACCGGAACGGCGAGCCCACCGGTTACTCCAAGACGCTGCCGATCCAAGACGACGGCGACCTGCCGGAGGACCTCAGCGGTTTTGATCCGCGGCCGGTGGACGATGGGCCCGGGGGCGATGGGCCCGGGAGCGGGGATGGCGGCGGGATGAAGCTCAGGTGCGAGGACGTGGAGAGGATGGGAGACCGCCGCTGCCGGTTGTACGAGGCGCTGCCTTCGATGCTGCTGGCGATGAACGCTCCGCCTTCCTACGCGGAGCGGACGGCGGCGCCGCGCGGCGCGCACGGCGGCTGGGCGCGCGTGGAGGCGGCGCGGGGCGAGTGGCAGGCGGAGGAAGCGACCACGACCGGGGAGCTCGCCTACGACCACCGCCGGAGCATGGTGCATGCGGGCGTCGATTTCGTCGCGGGCGAGAGCGCCCGGGTGGGGCTGTCGATGCACGCGCTCAAGGGCAAGGCGGAGATGTCCGGCGTGGGCGAGGCCAAGCTGAACGGCATGGGGGCGGGGGCTTCCGCCACCTGGCTGGCCGGGGACTTCTACGTGGACGCGCAGGCGGCGGTGACGCTGTACGACGTCGACGTCGAGTCGTACACGCACGGCAGGATGACGAAGGAGGACGTCTCGGGCGCGGGCTATGCGCTGGGCGTGGACGTGGGCAAGCGGATGCCCATGGGAGGGATGTTCATGACGCCGCGCGCAGGCTTGGTTTGGTCGAAGGTCGATCTGTCTGATTTCACGGACATGGAGAGGGCCGGCGGCCCTCGGGCGCGGGTAGCGCCGGAGGATGCGAGCAGCGTGAAGGGCCGGTTGGGAGTGATGCTGGAGACGGAGATGGGTTCGGGAGACGGCGCGGTGTTCGGCTCGCTGGACGTGGAACGGGCGTTTTCGGATGAGACGTCGGTGAAGGTCGGCGAGGAGCTTCTGAAGACGGAGGCTCGTCCGACGGCGGTGCGTCTGGGCCTCGGAGGGGCGTTCAAGGTGGACGAGAACACCCTGTTGAGAGCAACGGCGGGCTACCGGACGAGCGGTAGCGGCATGAGCGAATACAGCGGCGGGCTGGAATTGCAGGTGCAGTTCTAGGCACAAGCCACAAAGCCAAGGCATAGCCGCGCGGGTCCGATGGCCTGCGCGCTTTTTGCATCGTGGCTGCGGTGAAACGGCGCGCCGCGAAGGCCACCACCGAAGCCTGCTGCTGCGACGCTCCTGACCGCAAGGAGGGCGCTATCGCCCGACATCCCCCGCGTCGCCGCCCGCCGCCATATCCGCCCCGATGCTGTCGGCGACCCTGGCCGCCGATGCTCTGACGGAGTCCCGCGCCAAGTGCGCGTAACGCGCGGTGGTCCGTATTTGGGTATGGCCGAGGAGCTTTCCGATCATCGGCAGGCTCTCGCCCAGCGCCAGCGCGCGGGAAGCGAAGGAGTGCCGCAGGTCATGGATGCGCACGCCATCGAGACGGGCGCGCGTCCGTATGCGCCGCCAGGGTTCGTCGATGTTGCGCAGACGGTCGCCCGGCTTGCGGCCGGGGATCACCCAAGGGCTGCCCGGAAGGCGGCGCGCGCCGGCGAGCACCCCCGCCGCCTCCCGGGACAGCGGAACCGTCCGCGCGCCCGTCTTGGCGTCGCGCAACCGCAACTCGCCGGTCTCCAGGTCCACGTCCTGCCAGCGCAGCGCCAGGACCTCGCTCTTCCGGCAACCGGTCAGCATCAGCAGGTGGATCGACGAGAGCACTCTGACGAAAGGACAGCTCCGCAAGCTCACCGCGCTCCGCAAATCCATCGGCGGCGAGATCGGCGAGTGGGCGTTCACCGAGTGGTTGTCATCGCAGCCATCGGAGAAAAGGACGGACAGGAACGCGGAACTGATCGTCGACACCCTCCGACCCCTCGTCCGGCAAGGCAGGTTGGCGCTCCCGCGGGGTGGATATCTGGTCAGGCGCGGACGTGGCCGGGTCATCGTCGAGCCGGAAGCCGTAGCGCGGGTTGCGCGCCGGTGACCTCGTTCGCGCATGACCCGGATCGGGTATCCTCCGGCCATGCGAGCCTTCCGACGCCCATGACGGTGCGTGCGTGACGCCCCGTAACACCAGCGTTGGCTCTCCATCCGGTCGCGCCACCGAGCCGCGACCAAGACCGCCGCCGGGCCCGGGCACCATTGCCGAGCAACCCTTGTCGCCGGCAGCGCGGCGACGGCGCCTGCTTCTTCAATATCCGCGCCTCACCGATTGAACCAACCCTTCCGCTCGTGTCCCGCGCGCCGCCGGGAGACCGTGTTGGGCCGTGATCGGGGCGGCGGTCGGGTGTCCGCGAGGGCGTTCCCGCCGCTCCCAAACCACGGACCAAGCGGAGACGGAACCATGCGGACGGCAACCATCCCCCATCGCAACACACAGACTTTCCTCACCCACATTTTCGGTCCCGGCCTCGACGACGACCGCTACCTGGTCGAGCGCTTCCGGTCCATGGCCGACGGCGAGATACGCCGCCGGGTCGGCGCCGAGCCGCCGGCGAAGGGCCGGCGCAAGGCGAAGGGGGAGATCGCGTCCCTGCGGGCGGTCCAGCGGATGCGTCCTGCGCGCAACGAGATCATCGTCTGCACCGGAATGCGCCTCAAGGGCGGCGTCCAGTACTGGAGCGACCTCGCCACCGGCCTGTTCGTGGAGCGCAAGCGGGGCTGAGCGGCGTTCTCCGGGGACGCCCCGCCGGCCCCGCGCCGGCCGGGCGTCCCTCGCCTGGACTTCCACCCCCCGACCGGGAGGACGCCGCCATGGCTTACAAGGACCCCGAGGAGGGCCGTGCGCGCGACCGGGAACGGTTCTGGAAGCGCACCGCCGAGCGCATCGCCCAGGGCCTGTGCCCGAAGTGCGGCAAGGCGCCGTCCGAACCCGAACGCCGGCTGTGCGCACCCTGCGCCGAGAAGCGGCGCGCCGCCGAGCGCGTCCGGGACGCGAAGCGCAGGGCCGCCGGCAAGCCCCGCTACAGGAACCCCGAGAAGGAACGCGCGCGCGACCGGGAGCGCTCCCGGCGGCGCACCGCCGAGCGCCTCGCCCGGGGCCTGTGCCCGAAGTGCGGCAAGGCGCCGCTCGCACCCGATCGCACCTTATGCCGGCACTGCATCAAGAAGCGGCGTGCGGCCGAGCGCGCCCGGTATGCGAAGGCCAAGGCTGCGGGCAAGCTCTACGGCGGGCGCGACCCGAAGGAGCGGCGGCGCAACGCGCGCGGCAGGACCAGGCGGCGCTACGATGCCCGCTGCGAGGCCGGCCTGTGCACCCGGTGCGGCTTGCGCCCGCCGGTCGAGGGCCACACGGCCTGCGAGCCGTGCCGCGATGCGAGACGCGCGGGCGAACGGGGACGGTATGCCGCGCGTCGTGCGGGCGGTCTGTGCGGTCGATGCGGGGAGACCGCGTTCGACGGCGCCTCGCGCTGCGGCCGCTGCGCCGCGCTGGAGGCCGGGGGCCATCGGCGGAAGAACGCCGCCAGCCGCAAGCGCTACGCCGCGCGACGGGCGCGGGGGCTCTGCACCGACTGCGGACGGCCCTCGCGGGGGGCGGCAAGATGCGACCCCTGCGCGCGCCGGTCCTATGAGCGCTCGGGCCGCTTCTGCGGCCTCCCCCTCTGGCCGGCCCGGTACACGGTCATCGAGATCGCGACGGGCGAGGAGCACGGGACGTTCGAGAGCCCGTCCGAGGTTGCCGCCTGCCTGGCCTTCGCCAAGTTGTCCTTCGATCAGGTTGAGGTGCTCGGCGACGTCTCGCCCATGCAGCGCTTCGCGGCCTGGTCGTAGCCGCTCACGTCACGAGAGATCGGTCCGTGGGCCGGGGCTGGCCGCAAACCTGCCACGGGCGCGCGGCAAGTCCCGCAGGGAGCCACGCGGGTTGCCCGCCTTGCCCGGAGCGGTCGGTAAGGACCTCGACCCCGATCCCGGAGCCGGTCCGGTAGCGGACGATCGCCTCGGCGTGTCCGGCGTGCCCGGCCGGCGCGTTTTCCGGGGCCGGAAAGGGGAGGAAGGGAAAGCGTGGAGGAGGGCGAACGCCTCGGGGCGGGAGGGAGCCTCCCACCCGGCGGCGTTCCCGAACCCTCCACCGCAGGAGCTTTCCATGTTCGACGACCACTTCGAGACACCGACCGCCGCCGTCGCCGGCTTCACCGACGACGACATCCCGCCCCCCTTCGCCAGCGACGGGCTGCTGGCCGAGATCGGACTTTCTATCCGTGCCATCCGTGAACTCCGGGGCTTCCCTCCCGGGGCCTGCGCGGACGGATGACGAGAGGGAAAGGGAAGGTTCGAGGGGGTGAATGGGAAGGGATCGAGAGAGACCGGCCCGTTCGCCAACCCAACGTCATCAACCAGGACCACAAGGAGATCGTCATGTCCTTCGGATTGAACCGCGCGCAGGTGATCGGGCGCCTCGGCGCCGACGCCATCGTCAACCACCTGGCCTCCGGCGGCAGGGTCGCGAACCTGTCGATCGCCACCGACGAGGGCTACATCGACAAGGCCAGCGGTGAGCGCCGGGAGCGCACGGAGTGGCACCGGGTGGTGACCTTCCAGGAGGGGCTGATCGGGATGCTGGAGAAGCACGCCCGGAAGGGCCGTCTGGTCTATGTCGAGGGCAAGCTGCAGACCCGCCGGTGGCGCAAGGAGGGCGAGGGGAGCGACCGCTACTCGACCGAGATCATGCTGGTCCCGGGCGGTCGTGTGCAGTTCCTCGACAAGCCCAACGGCGCCCCCGCGCCGGCGGCGGAGCCGGCGACGGCGCCCGCCGGGACGACGCCCGCCGGCGGCGAGACCCCGGCGGCGAACGAGACCGGCGACGAGATCCCGTTCTAGCGGGTCTTCCTCTCCTCCCTCCCACTGGGGCCGGCGCCTTGCGGCGTCGGCCCCCTTTTTGCCCCCCGCTCGGAGGCCACCGCCTCTCGCCCCCGGCCGGCGGGGCGGCGAAAGGCAGAGCGAAGCGGTGCGTCGAGTGCGACGAGTTCGCATTGGAGAGCATCATGAGCATCTTCGAACAGGGGGCGGCGATCGTCCCCGACTGCATCACCGAGGCCGAGGAGCGCCGCATCCTCTACCGCATCGACCGGGCGCCCTGGTCCGACGACCTCGGGCGCAGGGTGCAGCAGTACGGGTTCCGCTACGACTACCGGAACCACGACCCGAACCGGCGCGCTCCCGCAGCCGAGTTCCCGCGCTGGGCCGAGGTCATGGCCCGCCGTCTCCTGCCCCTGTTCGACGGTACGCCGCCCGAGCAGTGCATCGTGAACGAGTACCGCCCCGGACAGGGGATCGGGATGCACGCCGACCACGCGGCGTTCGGTCCGGTGATCGTATCGCTCTCGCTCGGCGCCGCATGGCGGATGCAGTTCCGGCGGCGGAGCGTCCGGCCCTATCGCCGCGACGGCCTGCCCTCCGACGAGTTCGCCGTGTTGCCCCGCCGCTCCGCGCTGGTCCTGCGCGGCGCCGCGCGGCGGGACTGGATGCACGGCATCGACCGTGCGGCCAACGCCCGGCGGCGAACCACGCGCGTCTCCGCGACCTTCCGGACGCTCGCCGGATAGCCCGCTCCCCGGGCTCCGCTCCGCCCGAGGAAGGGCGGCGGCGCTTGCGCATCGCGCATCGATCCCCATCGCCGCGCGCTCGCCGTGCGCCGACGAGAGGCGCGGGGCGGGCCGGGACGGTGCGTCCCGCGAGGCCCGGAGGGAGCCGCCATGAACGCCACCGCCATCGCCGCCGCCCTCGCCGGGCGCGCCGAGCAGGTCTGCCGGCGCTACCTTCCCGACGGTCGCAGGCAGGGCCGCTACTGGACCGCCGGCGACGTCCACGGCGCCAGGGGCCGCTCTCTCTTCGTCCGCCTCGCCCCTCCCGGCGTCCCCGGCAAGTGGACAGACGCCGCCACCGGCGAGCACGGCGATCTCCTCGACCTCATCCGTCTCGGTATCGGCGCGACCTCTCTCCGCCCAGCCCTTGATGAAGCACGCGCCTTCCTCGCCGTGCCGGCGGTCCCCGCCGGCGGCGAGGCTGCCGCATACGACCGCATCGCAGCCGCACGCCGCCTCTGGCGCTCCTGCCGCGCCGTCGACGGCACCCATGCCGAGGCCTATCTCAGGACCCGCGCCATCCACCGATGCCGCTTCCCTTCGCTCCGCTTCCATCCCGCCCTCAACTACCGAGACCGGCACGGCTTCCGCCGCCTGCCGGCGCTGGTCGCCGCCGTCGCCGGCGATGACGGCGCCATCGGCGGCATTCATCGCACCTGGATCGACCCGGACACACCCGCCAAGGCTGCGGTCTCATCTCCGCGCAAGGCCCTCGGCTGCGTCCATGGCCGCGCCGTCCGCTTCGGCTGCCTCGACCACGGAACCCTGCTGGTCGGCGAGGGCATCGAGACCGTGCTTTCCCTGGTCACGGCGGTTCCCGCCATCCCCGCCGCCGCCGCGCTCTCGGCCGGAAGCCTCGCCGCCTTCGCCCCGCCTGCCGGCCTCGCCCGCCTCGTCGTCGCCCGCGACAACGACCCCGAGGGCGCACGTGCCGCCCAACGCCTCCGGCGGCGTTGTCGGGGCCTTGGCATCTCCACCGCCGTCATCGTCCCCGAGCGCGGCGACTTCAACGACGACCTGATCGCCTTCGGCCCGCAGGCGCTCGCCGCCAGGGTCGCGCCCCTGTTCCGTCCCATTCCCCGACGCTGAACCCCGGAAGCACGGCCGTGCCGCATCGCGGTCAAACAACGACCGCGATACGGCAAGCGCCGAGGCCGTTTCGAGGACCGGGACGATGCCGACGAGCGGGCGTCCTTGCTTCCGCGATCCGAAGCAGGCGGGACCGGCGTTGGAGGAAGAGGAGAGCGAAGAAGAGGACGATCGCCCGGAGGCTGGAAGAGGAACCCAGTCTCCAGAGCGCAAACGCTCCGAAGCACGCAACACCAACGCAGGAGATCGTCATGAACACCTTCGACAACACCGAGACCGGCATCGACACCACAACCTTCGACAACCCCGCAGACGACCACCGCGAGCCGGGACACACCGCTTCCCCCACCGCCGCCGTCTGCGACGCCGCCAGGCTCTACGGCGCAACACCCGGTCCCGACGAACACGACAACCGACCCGTCTGGGACGAGCACGGGGCCATCGCCGGCGCCGAGCAGGCCTTCCACGCCCTCGCTCAGGACATCGCACCCGACGGAACCCAACTCGCAGACGAGCGCGAGGCCCTCCTCTGGGGCTTCGTCAACACCTTCCACGCCCAGGTCCTGCGCCTCGACCGAGCCGTCGACAGAAGCGCCCCCGAGATGCGCGAACTCCAACGCGCTCAGGACGGAACCGAGGTCAAGGCATGGCAGCTCGAACGCCTCACCGAGCGCGCCCGCAACATCGGCGACCGACGCGACGCCTTCGAGAAGCTCCGTGACTTCGCCGCAAACGCCTACAAGGCCGAGACCGGACAGCAGTGGCGGCCACGGCACGGCTCGCACACCAGCCACACCGGTAAGCTCACATCCGCCGCCATCGACGCCCGAGACTTCATCCGCGCCCGCAAGGACCGGGAGACACGCGCACACCTCCCCGACGGAACCCTCGTCGCCGTCGCCGGCGGCAAGGAGGCCGAGGACGCCGACGCCATCTGGGCCGCTCTCGATCGCGTCAAGGCCCGACACGCCGACATGGTCCTCCTCCACGGCGGCGGTCCCGGCGCCGAGCGCATCGCCGCCTCATGGGCCGAGCGCAACTGCGTCCACCAGATCGTCTGCAAGCCCGACTGGGACAGACACGGACGCGCCGCGCCCTTCCGACGCAACGACGACCTCCTCAACCTCCTCCCCAAGGGCCTCGTCGCCTTCCCCGGTTCCGGCATCACCGAGAACCTCATCGACAAGGCACGCCAGCTCGGCATCCCCGTACACCGCGTCGCAGCCTGAGCGACACACCCACCACCTGGGCCGGTCCCCGCACGGGGATCGGCCCTTCTTCCTCACTTCACCACCGGAGGCCGCGCCGGCGGCAACGCCGTAAGGCGGCCGTGCAGGTGGAGACAACGCGACTGCCCCGAAGAACGCAATCCAAGGAGGAATGCGAGATGCGCATCTGGAACAAGCGGACCGACCGAAACATCCCAAAGACCGCCGTCTATGTCGGACGGCCTACCCCATGGGCCAACCCCTTCGTCATCGGACGCCACGGAGACCGAAAGACCGTCATCGCAAAGTACCGCCGATGGCTCTGGAAGCGGATGCAGCAGGGGCGCATCGACCGCAACCAACTCGCCGCCCTCGCCGGCCTGGACCTCGTCTGCCACTGCGCCCCCAGGCCCTGCCATGCACAGGTCCTCGCTCGCGCAGCCCAATGGGAGCGGCGCCGGCGGAGCGACCGACGCGACGCCACCGAACCGGCGCAGCACCAACTCCCGCTGTAGGTTCGCCCCGAGAGAGCCGGTCCCCCTCACGGGAGCGGCTCTCTCGCCGCACGACGACCGCCCGCATCGCCGCCGCCGACCGCGCGGCTCACCGTCGCGACCGCACCGCACCGCTCCCCTCGCCCACCGGGGCCCCAATCCCCTTTCTCCGCTCCCTGTGGTACTCCCTCGGCATGGAAGCCGTCTCCAAATCCACACCCCACGCAGCACGCTGCAAGGTGTTGAAAAGGATGCGAAAACGTGCGCTTGACCGCGCCCCGCCACGACCGATCACAGCCCCGCGCGCGCTTGTCGTGCCGGAGCAAGTGCGTCGCGCGGTTGATTCCGGGAGCATACATGAGCGATAGCAATGGATTGGGCGTCACACAGGCGTCACACGCCGGCCTCCGAAGGCTGTAGGAAACAGCCCCCTTCATCGCCCGCGTCGCATTGTGCGTCGCAGCCACACCTGCGCGGGACTATGAATGGTGGCATTCTGCGTCGCTCCCCGCACGGCCTACCCGGCGCCCTCTTGCGGCCCGTTCGGACAGAGATTGCGCACAAACCGGCAGCCATCCATCCCAAAACGGGGCAGGAACGAGGCGGTCGCGTTCACTGTCGGTACGGTAAGGAACGGCGAAATGGCTCGCGTGGGTCATCGAACCTGCCCAAACCCTCCCGATACTCATGCGATTCGTTGCGGGTTGCGGTACTGTCCGGTGGGAAATTCGTGGGCTGCCCGCGCCGGTCGGCGCCCGAACGCGACGGGTGCCGACCGAGATGCGTGATGAAGCGGAAGGGGGAACGCGGTGGCCGGGACCGTCAACAAGCACATTCGCATCGACGGGGAGATATGGGAGCGCCTCGAAGCGGCGGCCAAGGACCGCGAGACCACGGCCAACCGGTTGCTCGCCGAGCTCGCCGCGCAGTGGCTGGAGAACCGTGAATGGCCACGGACCGACGTGCAGATCCAGGTTGCCCGGTCGTCCCTGTTCACGGCGCAGGCCGTCGCGCGCGACATGATCGCGGCAGGACGCGAGAAGGAAGTCGAGGAAATCCGTAACTCCATCTCTTCCATCGTGCCCGATCTCAAGGCAGAACCGCTGCCGACAGAGCCTCTCGAAAAGCAAGTTCAAGGCACTGAAGACAATGATTCACAGGCTTAGCGTATTCCGTCCAATATCATAATCACACGCGACGACATACTGTCGGGAAACGTCGCAAAAACCTTTTTCAGCAAAATTGTGTCGACACCACATCTTGAACATAGCTCACTGGTGTGTATGCTTGTACCGTCACTCACATGACCAAGATTATAATGTCTGAAATTCACGACTCCTTCACAGACAGGTCAGATTAATTTGAAAATTTTGAGTCAGCCATTCACATGCCTGCGTACGAGTGATGGTTGAATCCTTCGTCCATGAGCACCTCCCCAGCATTCGCGGTCTCATAATCCAGTGCATATGAATCACAGCTTCACAAATTCCACGGGCTAATCCACCAGTTCATAGGTGTTCCACATCGTCAGCCACCGATATCCTCAAAATACACCAATGCCGGCATGTTACGACGTTGATGAACGATTCTCAGGATCACCGGCTCATCGTCGGCAACGGCTATCCGTGCAAAGAATATGACATGCCGTTGGTAGTTCACCGAGCGCAGACCCGCCGCGAACAAGCTTCGATCACGGCCGCCATCGGGATCGGCCGCGATCCCCTCGAAAGCTCGTACCAAGCCCCAATAGTACGTCAACCACTGATCACGGCCCCAGGTCTCAACCGTATAGCGCTGAATTTCGTCCAGATCCCGCCGCGCCAGATGAGAGAGTCTGATCGTCATGGCGCTGGATTACCGCAGGCTCGCGTCCTGCTCATAGGTGCCAGGGTCGAAATCGGTGAAGCCGCCAGCCTCCGCCTCGCGCACCGCCTCTTCCAGGTCCGCCTTCAGCCTGTAGAACTGACGTGCCCCGTCCCGCTCCATCAGCAGCCGGATCCCCGCACGCACTACTTCGCTCAGATTGGCGTAGGCACCGGATCTGATCTGGCCCTGAACATAAGCTTCCATCGGTTCGGTCAAGTGTACGTTTGGCATCCGGGCAACCCCTATATGCTCGATAGTGTCAGATACTGACAGGAGACGCCGAATTTGGTCAATCCCGCAACCCGCATTGTCGGAACGTGGGCCTGCAGACACCCCGCCAGCCGTCGGAAAACGGTCATGTCGCCCCTGCCCACGTCATCCTCCCGCCGCCGCGTGCCCCAGCTCACCAATTCCGCCGCCCGCGACGATCGGTCGCGGGCGCCCATCATACCCTCAATCAATCCCGTTGAGATGCGTCGAGTGCTTCTGCTTCGTCACAACTCCAATTCGTGCGGCTCGCGGGCCTTCTCCGGACTGGGCATCTGCTCAGCCCCTCTCGCGCGGCCATCGCGGTCGCGATTGCACGCCGTCTTCGGCCTTCCTCCCCGTTCCTTCGTCCATTGATGCTCCACCGCCTCCAGCGCCGCGACGCGCTCGCCGGTGGCGGTTTCCAGCCGCTCGCGCAGCGCGTTCCGGTCGTCGGTGACCAGTTCAGCACGGTCCCTGGCCCGGCTGATCTCGACATAGAGCATCTTCTGTGTGGTCAGGTGCAGATGGTTGGCTTCCATCGCCGCGATCACCGTGTCCACGGTGCGGCCCTGGAAGGCGTGGACGGTGGAGGCCCAGGCGCGGTCGACGTGCCGCATCTGCGGATCGTCCTTGCGCATGTCGAGGCTTCGTCCGTCCTCCAGGCGTAACGTCACCGTCGCACCCTTCACCTTGACCACCTCCGCCGTGGCACTGTTGACCACTTCGTGCCTTGCGTCGTTCCGGGTCCATCGGATGCGGTCGCCTCGGCGGAGTTCCATCTCCTCGACGCGATAGACCTCGACCCCGCCGGTTCTGCCGGCGAGCCTGTAGGGGTCCCAGGCGACGACCGAGCCATCCTTGCCTATAAGGTTCACGGTGCCGGCCCCATGGTCGACGCCGACGACGCGCAACTCGTCGCCCTTCTCGACCCCGAGCCGCTTGTAGGTGCGGTGGAACGCGACCGTATGCCCCGCGGCGTAGTTGGCGGCGAGCGATTTCTCCGCCCGCGTGTAGCCGAGCGAGACCAGCCGTTCGGTCTCCATCGCCGGCCCCGCGATCGCGCCGTCCCGGATCAACCGCTCGCGGATGATGTCGTTGATCCGCTCCCGCAGATCGTGGCTCGGGGCCATCAGCCCGGTGTTCCCGCGCTCGGAGGCCGAGAGTCCGAGCCAACGGGCGGCGGCCGCGCCGGCGAGATTATCGGCCTTCACCTCCGCGACGTTGGAGCCGAGCTTCTCGAAGGCCCTTCGCACGTCGCCCGCGAGGCTGGCCTCGACAGCGGCCTTCAGGTCCGGTTCGCGCTGGCGCATGATCTCGTCCATCGTCGCCGTCTTCATTCCCGCCCGTTGCAACTGCGCGAAGGGCTTGCCGGCATCGACCGCATCGAGTTGCTTCTCGTCGCCGACCAGCACCACGCGGGGAATGCGCAAGGCGTTGGCGATCCGCAGCAGGTCGCGGGCCTGGACGGTGGAGGCGAGCGAACCCTCGTCAACCACCAGCACGGTCTTCCGGAACGCGGCGCGCATCTGGCGTTCGCCTTTTGCCGTGAGTCGTCCCCCGGCGACGCCGGCGTTGCGGGCGAGGAACCGTTGCAACGTCTCGCTTTCGATCCCGGCCTCGGCGGCGAGCGTGCGCGCGGCCGAGGCCGAAGGGGCAAGGCCCGCGGCCTCGAACCCGCGCTTTTCCAGGAGAGCGCGGGCGCGGTTCAGCATCCTGGTCTTGCCGGTTCCCGCGTAGCCCTGAACGCCCACTGTCCGATCCTTTGCCGACAGGATCAGCTTCACCGCGTCCTTCTGCCCGGCCGTGAGGGGGCCGTTGCGCAGTGCTTTGTCGACGGCGCGACCACGCATGGCGGCGACGCCCCGGTCCCGCCCCGTGCGCATCAGGGCGACGGTCTCCCTCTCGTCGGCGACCGCCTTGTCGGTGGTGAGCGATTGTCCCGGGACGGGCAGGTTCGCGGCGTGCAACGTCCCAGCCTTTTCCAACCGCGTTACCGCGCCCTCGGCCTCATCGATCGTCACCGCACCGGGGCGCCGGGCGAGCATGGCGGCCAGCAGGTCGGTGCGCGCGGACACCGCCTCTCGTTCCGAGAGATGCGCCACCGCCCACGCCGCCGCCCGGGCGGCTTCGGCGGCTCTTCCCGAACCTTGCCGATCGTCGGAAGGGTCGGCGGCGGCGTGGCCGGATGCTCTGCCGGTCTCCCGTTGCGCGGCTTGGACCACGAGAGCTTGAGCATCGAAGCCGAGACCGGCGGCTTGCTTCTTCCAACTCTGTCGGAGTGCGTCCTTGTCGACGTCGCGCTTGTGGGCGCGGGTCATCAGCGCCGCGCGCTGGGCGAGGCTCTGGTTCTCGGAAGGATCGCCGAGCCCGTGCTTCGCCATCGCCGCCTCGATCTCGGCGCGCCGGGTCGAGAACGCCTCGACCACCTTGCGTGGTACGCCCGCGATCTCGAAGCGCCCGTCGGCATGGGTCTTCTCGATGCGGTAACCGAGGGCGCCCAACTCCCGCGCCAGTTCGCTGCGGTACATGGCGCCGATCAGCATCTTGGAGGCGTAGAGCCTCTCGTTGGCCATGGTGCGCCACTTGCCGTCCTCGCCCCGGACCATGTTGGCGATCACCGCATGGGTATGAAGTTGCGGGTCGAGGTTGCGCGAGGTGTCGTGGCGGAAGGTGGCGGCGACCATGCCCTGGCCGCCGGCACGAACCATGCGTCCGGTTTCCGGGTCCTTCATCCGGGTCTCGACGATGTTGGTCTCAATCCAGGCAAGGGTGCGCGCCACCGCCCGGTCGTGCGCGGCGACGACGCGCCCGTCGCCACCGATCAGGGCCGCAAGGGAGACGGACTTTGGGGCGGAGAACGCGATGTCCCGCCCGGGGCGGTGATGGACGTTGCCTTCCTTGTCCCTGCGTCCGAGCCGTCGTTCAGTTCCGTCCGGGACTTCGCCCGCCAGCACGTCCTTGAACGTGTCCGCGTCGACGGAGCCTTCGAGGCCGAGCGCCTCGGCGCCCTTGCCGAACCAGGCGCTGGCGTTCCGGTGGGCGGGATCGTCCCTGGCGTAGTAGCCGTCGCGTTCGTAGTAGGCGACGCCCTGGGCGGGCGAGGCGACGGCGCCGATGGAAGCGACCATCTCAGATACGGATCATTCGACCCTCCGGCTTGGCACCGTCGGGGCTTTGCCTGCCTTGCGTATCCGTCCGGTTCGCGGGCGCACCCGGCGGCCTGCCGTCGTCATTCGGCCCAGCGTCAAGATCGACATCGGTTCGCGCAGCTCTTCCGACCACTGTTCCGTCGGCGCCGGCATCCTCCGCGAACGACAACCCCGGCTGTGTTGCCTCCAGCGGTTCGGCATCGGCTTCCAAACCTTCCGCGTTCGGGTCCGTCCGCATGATTTCCGCATCCCCCGCAAGCGGATCGTGTTCCCACAAGTCGACTGCGGCCTCCGCCTCGGGCACCCGTTCGATCGCGTCTTTCGCCTCGCCCGGCTTTCCCTCCGCCGTCTTCGAGTTTGGGCGGACAGCATCGCGTCCGGTCTCTTCGGTCTTGACGGCCCCTCCCTTGCTCTCCCTCGGCACGAAGCGCTCGGCGACCTTGGGGCGTTGCCTGTATCGCAGCCCGATGCGGGCGACGGGCCAAGCGCCGGGGAACTTGAGATAGCCTGCGAGGCTGTCGAGGCGGGCCACCTCGGCCGGCAGCACCAGTGGACGGAGTGCGCGCCTTGCGCCCAGGATCACCCCGTCGCGGGGGGTCTCGGCGCCGTAGTTGACGCTTTCCGCCATCTCCTCGACCTCGGCTCGCCCCAGGCTCTCCGCCGACCACTCCGCCGTGTCGCGGTCGGGGGCGGCGAGCACCACGCGGGTGCCGCAAAGGCCGGAGACGGTCTCGGCCCCGTCGCGCCCGTATAGGTCGCGCAGGGCCGAGAACACCTGCACCCCGAGCACGAAGCAGCCGCCGAACTGGCGGCTCTCCGCGAGGCCGGGCCGCAGGCTCGGGACCTGGTGCAGGGTGGGCAACTCGTCGAGGACGATCCAGATGCGCCGCCCGTCGTCGCGGGGCAGCGACAGCAGCGCATTGACGGCGATCTCGAGCCAGGTGGAGATCAGCCCCCGCAGACTGGCGTGCTGGTCGCCGCGCGATGTGAGGAACAGGAAGCCGCTTCCGCCGTCGTTCTCGATCCAGTCGCGGATGGAGAAGGGCGTTCCTTCGTCGGGGAGCAGTTCGAGAGCGCCGATGTTGGCGGTGAGCATGGCGCGGACGGAAAGCGCGGTCTTGGGGTTGGCGGGATCGACGATGGACTGGGCGACGGTGCCTTCCATGGCTTGGGCGAGGGTATCGAGGCTGGTCTTGAGGAGGTGTTCGAGGAGGACCCGGTTGCGGGTCTCGCCGCGTTCCCGGAACACGGCGGCGCCGTGGGAGAAGAGCTGGCGTGCTGCGGTGATCCAGAAGGGGTCTACGGTGTCCTTCTGTCGTGGGATGAGGGCGGCTGCCATGGTGTCGAAGTCGCGTGCGTTGCGAGCTTCGAGGAATGGCGACCATCGCGGGGCGCGTGCGTCGAGGGGGTTGAGGAGGATGTCGCGTGTGGGATCGAAGAAGGTCTCCGCGTAGCTTCCCATCTTGTCGTAGAGGACGCAGCGCTCGCCGCGTTCGCGTATCTGTTCGACGAGATCGGCGATGAGGACGGTTTTTCCGGAGCCTGTGGTTCCGGAGACGATGGTGTGCCGTGTTTCGGCGTGCTCGGGCCATGGGATGCCGGCGATGCGGTAGGGCGGGTCGGCGGGCCGTCCGAACGGCGGCGGGAGGCGGAGGCGCGGGGGTGCGACGCGGCGTCGGAGTTGGCGTGCGGCGACCAGTTCACCGCCGCGCAGGCGGCGTCCTCGCTTGAGCCTGCCGCCCGCGTAGTGGAGCCCGGCGAGGGCGATGACCACCACTCCCAAGGCGATGCCGAATCCAAGCAGGGCGGCATTGAGGAGGTCGTCGATCATCCGTTCGCGCAGGGCGAGGAGCGGCGGGTAGTTGGCGATGGCGCCGAGGGTCACGGTCACGGTTCGGCCGTTCGGGTGTCGTATCTCCTTGGGCCGCCGGGGGCTCAGGCCTGCGCCGATGAGGGTCTCGGAGAGCACGAGCATGCCGACGGCGTACCACTGATGGGTGGTGATGGTGCGCGACGCCTTCCAGGCGGCGGTGCTTGCGGCGCCGATGAGGGCGGCGGCGAGGGCCATGCCGAGGAGCTTTCGCCAGGTGCGCAGGCCGCGGGCGGCTGCGCGGACGCCGCGCCCGGTATCGCCCCCCGCCCCGGTCACGGCGCGCCCGCTTCAACGGCTTCGGTCTCGGGACCGCGTGCGCCGTCCATCGCCGTTCCTTCGAACCGGGCCGTGTCGTCCGCGCTGCCGAGCCCGCCGGAAGCGTCGCGCGGGACTTGCGTATCGTCGGCCATAAGAAAGAACATAGAAAGAACATAGAAAGAACATATGGCCTCGACAACACGGTCAAGAAGCGGATTTCCAGCGGAATTGCGACAAACCCGCGCTGGCTTGCGACGGCGTGCGACCGGGTACGGGAAAAAGTTTCCGGCTCCGGTCCGCCCGGCGAAACATTCGAGGTCCGGCACTGCGTTTTCCCGAAACGCATCGCTGCCTGTCCAGGTCCAGACAGATGTGAGACGGGGCGGTTGAAGGAAGGTTGGGGGTCTCCGAAGCTGTTGGTTTGGACAGACAGCTTACAGGAGGACCCCCATGCAGGTTTTCGGCCTGCCCCGTCATGTTACACGGGGAGCCGCCCTGGCGTCACGCCTGTGCGGCAAGGAGCGGAGCGACGAAGCGCACAGGCGTGACGCCCTGAAGCGTTGGCGCCGCGCCCGCGACAATGGCCTCAGCGCCGCCGACGCAGCCGCCGCCGTCGGCGTGTCGCGGGCCACCCTCTACCGCTGGCGGAAGCTTCACGACCAGGGCCGCCTGGCCCCGCGCTCGCGACGGCCTCGGCGCTCCCGCTGGGGCGCGATGGCGAGCGCATTTCGCCGCCGGCGCCCTTTGCGCCCCATCTCCGCCGCATCGAAGGCGCCGCCGCGCGAATGCCCCGAAATTAGGGTTTCCTCCCGTCGTTCTCTCTGATACCTAAATATTTACGCAATCACAATTCAACCAGGAGTGACAATCCATGAGCTCTGAAGCCAGGACTGCGGGCGAGTTGCGCGAGCATCTGGTGGAGAAGGCGACCGCAGACGCGGAGTTCCGCGCCCGGCTGCTGAGTGATCCGAAGGCGGCGATCGAGCAGGAGTTGGGCATCGCCATCCCGGCGTCCCTGTCGATCGAGGTCCACGAAGAGGACAGCGCGACCGCGCATCTGATTCTGCCCCCGACAGCAAAGTTGAACGAAGGCGATCTGCAGACGGCTGCTGGTGGCCGCAGCTTTTTGGAGTCGCTCTTCCCCCATAGTGGGGGTAATCCTACGAAGGATTGGTAGTCCCGCCGGCCACTCGGCGGTCCTGCGGGCTCGTGATGTCGAGTCCGTGTCCCGCGGTCGAGACGGCAGAGCCCACGTCTGCTGCATCGATCCACGGTGCGCCTCGCGCCCCAGGGGCGGTGCTCGCGGAGCTCCGCCCGCTGATACCGCGAGCCCTGCTCGACGGCCCCGGATGGGACCGGTTGACGGCCTGCGCCGCGGAGCTGCCGGGCGCCGGATTGGGGACGACCCTCGGTTGCGAGTTCCGGCTCGGCGAGGACGCGCCGGCGGCGGACCTGTTCGTGGTGGTCAGGCCGGGGAGCCCGTTCGCGCAGCACTTCATCCGCCGCGGCGAGGCCGCCCATCCGGGCTCGCCGGCAGCGGCGCTGTCCCGGTATCTCGTCCGGATCGGACAGGCCGACTCCGAGCTGCGCGGATGCATCGCCGGGACGATGCTCGAGTACGACCTGGCCGAGACGCCGGCCGACCGGCGGCCGGAGCCGGGCGTGTTTCTGAAGGTGCGGCTCGCGGAGGAGCCCGACCCGCATGACGGCCCGCAGCCCCTGCCGGTCGCGGCGCTGGCGGACGCGGTGGGCTGGACCGACGGGAAAGAGGCGCTGCGGTGGGTGGCGCGGGCGCTGGCGGCGTTGCCCCCGGGCGCGAGGGTCGCTCACGTCGGGGCGTTGCCGAGACGGACGCCGCGGGCGGTGCGGCTGGTGGTCCAGGAGATCGGGCGCGACGAGATCGCCGGCGCGCTGGAGCGGTTGGGCCGGCACGCCTCGGTCCGTCCGGCCGCGGAGATCCTGGCCGGCCTCGGGGACTGTTGCCCCCGGTTCCGGCTGTCGGTGGACGTGGCCGCCGCGGGGCTGTTGCCCCGGCTCGGCCTGGAACTGTACCACCCGGGATCATGGGACCACGGACCGGACGGTTGGCTCACCACGGGGCGGAGCGACTGGCGACCGGTGGTGGAGCGGCTGGCGCAACGCGGCTGGTGCCTGGCGGCGAAGGCGCAGGGGCTGCTGGAGTGGTGCGCGCTCGACAGGATGTACGACCGCCGGGGCGTGTTCCTCGTCTACAAGGGGATCAACCACGTCAAGCTCACGGTCACCGACGCCGGGGTCGACGCCAAGGCGTACGCCGGCATGACCTGCTTCCCCATGCAGGATTGACCTGCATTTCTCGTACCGGCGGCGGCACGCGTCCCTGCGGACCCCCCTCCCGACCTTCCCCCTGTCAGGGGGGGAGGAGCGTCAATGGTTCTTTCCCGTCTCCCCTTCTTCTCCCTCTCCCTGGCAGGGGGAGGGTCGGGGTGGGGGTCGCGCCCAGGGGGGAGGAGCGTCAACGGCTCCCTCCCGCCCCGTCAGGCCACCTGCCGGCGCACCAGATCCCGGAAGGGGCCGTCGGTCTCCATCAACTCGTCGAAGGCGCCCGTCTGGGCCACCCGGCCGTCCCGCAGCACGTGGATGCTGTCGGCCATCCGGATGGTCGACAGGCGGTGCGCGCTCACGAACCGGGTGATGGCGAGCCCCGCCACGCTCTCCATCACCCGCGCCTGGCTCCTGCTGTCGAGCCAGTTGGTGGCCTCGTCCAGGAACAGGACGCTGGGGTCCCGGAGCAGCGCCGCCGCCAGCATGATCCGCTGGATCTGTCCGCCCGAGAACAGCGACGAACTGTCGCCGGCAACCGTCTGCATTCCCATCGGCATGGCGGCGATGTCTTCGTCGATGGCGGCGAGGCGGGCGGCTCGCCAGGCGTCTTCCTCGGTGAAGTCCCCGGAGAGTCCGACGATGTTCTCGAGCACGGTCCCGGGCCGCATCGACGCGTCCTGCACCACCATGCCGATCCTGCTGCGCACCGCTCGTTTGTTGAGGCGTCCGAGGTCGCGTCCGTCGTAGTAGACGGCCCCCGACAACGGCGCCTCGAGTCCGAGCGCGAGCCGGAACAGGGTGCTCTTGCCCGCCCCGGACTCCCCGACGATGGCCACGAACTCGCCCGCGCGGGCGTGGATCGAGACGTCCCGGAGGACGAGGGGGCCGTCCTCGGTGTAGCGGAAGCTCACGTGATCGATGTGGACGTCGCCCTCGAGCTCCGGCGGCGGTTCGCCTTCGAGGCCGGTTTCCGGCGCCGCCTCCAGGATCGGGGTCGCCTGCTCGTACGCCGGCACGATGGCGGCGATGGCGGAGAACGAGCCGCCGAGCCGGGCCAGCGCCGCGTAGAACATCATGAGGGCCGCGTAGACGGTGAGGAAGTCCCCCGTCGGAAGGGTCGCGCTGCCGTCGCGCGTCGCGACTGCGAACACCGCCGCCGCGGCCAGCGCGGGGACCGCGGCGATGAAGGCGACCAGATGCTCGTTCAGCCTGCCAAGCCGCATCTCGGTCTGTTTCTGTTCCCGATAGCCCTTCGCCCACATGGCGAACCCGATCCCCTCCGACCCGGTCGAGCGCAGCTTGCCGATGCCGTTCAGCAATTGCAGCAGCGTTCCCGCCAGACGCCGCGAGACCGCGAACAGGCGCCGGTGATGGGACAGCTGGAGAATGCCGATGACCGATGTCGTCCCGAGGGAGAAAAGGCCCAGCGCCAGTCCCAGCCAGCCAATCGCGGCGTCGTAGAGGAACAGCAGGACGAACGTGGGCAGAAGGAAAATCACCGACAGCAGGGCGCCGCCGACCACGCCCGAAACCTGATCGCGCAGTCCCTGGAAGGCCATGGCGCGCATGGCCAGATCGCCGGAGGAGAAACGGCGGAAGAACCACCACGGCAGGCCGAGCATCCGGTCCCAGAGCGCCGCGCCGACGCGTGCGGCCGCGAGAGCTTCCAGCCGCATCAGGGCCGTTCCCTGGAGAACCTGGAGGAACGCCGTGAGGACCGCCAGCAGGACCAGGGACAGGGACAATTCCAGCAGCTGCCAGCCGGACCCGCTCGGGATCACGCGGTCTGCGAGCGCGCCGAACAGGATGGACGGCGCCAGCATCAGGAGGCCGGCGAGCAGCCCGGCGAGGGCAAAGCGCGCGAGGGCGCCCCCGAGCCCGCGGAAGGCGAAGCGGAACAGGGCGCCCGCGCGGGCCGCTCCGTCCCGTGGCAGCGCGCGGTAGAAGAAGTGCGCTTCGGGAGCGAGATCGCGAGCCAGACGCGCGTCGACCCGCTCCGAACGGCCCGTCGCCGGGTCGAGCGCGCGGTAACGCCCCGACATGCCCGGAACCAGCGCCACCGGACTTCCGGATCCCCGGCGGAACGCCAGAAGCGCCCCGCTGTCGCCGAGCCACCACCGGTCTTCGTCGTCGAGCCTGATCTTGCGCCCGCGAACCCCCGATACGCGCTGGATCTCCGCCAGGTCGGGATCCCCTTCGTCCATGCCTCTGCGGCGAGGCGGAGAGCGGAACCGGATTCCCTCGTGGCGGCCGACCAGCTCGAGGGCGTTCAACAGCGCCGAGTCGTCGCTTCCGGCCATGGAGCGGCGGCCATCCAGGACGCCGAACAGGTTGTGGCGGGCGTGTTCCTCGCTCCGGCGACGGTGCTGGGCCTGGGTGCGTTGCATGTTGGCCATGTCGACAAGCGCCAGGTTCCTGTTGAGCTCCTCGGCGGACAGCGCCAGCCGATGGAACTCGGCCAGGGCGGGAAACAGGAGGCCGTCGGCTTCGAGCGCCTCGGACGAGGCGACGACCAGCCGGGAGGGGTGGAACAGCCTTATCCAGCTGTCGGGCGTGACGGGGATGAAGCCGGGACCGTCGCCCGTCGGCTCGCCGGTGTCGAGGAAAGTCGCATTCCCCTCCGGGCAGGAAACCCAGACCACGCCGCGCCGGGTCGTCAGCACGTTCTCGTTCACGGTCCCGACGTCCTTGCCCGCGGCCAGGAAGCGCTCGGGATGCGGGCGCGGCGTCACCTCCCGGGCGACCGTGGCGGTGAAATCGGCGATCCAGGAATCAACCTGCCCGGTCAGCAATTCGGCAACCTCGGGTCCGGCGAACGCCGTCCGGGGGACGAGTCGGAGCTCGGTGTCGGGAAGTCCCTTGGCGATGTACGTCGACAGGGAGTTGTCCTCCCCCCCGCCGACGCCGAAGACGAGCCGCCCAGCCTCGGCGCGCAGGAGTTGCTTGAAGTCCGAGTGAGCCTCGTCTCCGGACTTCAAGGCGCTGAACACGTCGACGGCGCCCTCGACGACGTACCACACCGCCTCGGGATCGGACAGGAAAATGGGCCGGTTGCCGCCGCCGACGAACGCCTCGCCCTGCGAGAGCGCGATCCGCCCGATCCCGTCCAGCTCCCGCTCTTCCACGTCCCTCGCTCCGCGCGGCCCGTTCAGTTCGCTTCCACGAGCTGGCGGTACAGCCCGTCGGCATCCTGCATCAGTTCCTGATGGGAGCCCCGCTGCGCCTCGCGCCCTCCGTCGAGGACCACGATCAGGTCGCAGTCGCGGATGGTGCTCAGCCGATGGGCCACGATGAGGCAGGTGCATCCCCGGCGCCGCAGGGCGTCGTCGATCCGGACCTCGGTGATCGTGTCGAGAGAACAGGTCGCCTCGTCCAGGATCAGCACCGACGGATTGTTGACGAGCGCGCGCGCGATCTCCAGCCGCTGTCTCTGGCCGCCGCTGAAGTTGCGCCCTCCCTCGTCGACCGGGGCGTCGTACCCGAGCGGCCGGGAGACGATCTCCTCGTGGATGGTCGCGTCCCGCGCGGCCGCCACCAGTATCTGGTCCGGCACTTCCGGAATCCACATGGTCAGGTTCTCGCGCACCGTGTCCGCGAACAGGAAGATGTGCTGGTCGACGAGGGAAACCGAACTGTGCAGCAGCTCGCGCGGAATCGCGCCGCGCGGATGTCCGTCGATCAGGATCTCCCCCGACCACGGCTGGTGGACGCCGGCCACCAGCGCCGAGAGCGTCGACTTGCCCGACCCGCTGGGGCCGACGATCGCCACGCGCTGGCCGGGCTCGATGGTCAGGTTGAAATCCTCGAGCAGGGGCTCGCGGTTGTCCTGGTAGCCGAAGGTGACGTCGCGCAGCTCGATCCGGCCTTTCAGCCGCAGCCGTCCGGCGAAGGTCGAGATCCGGTCTTCGGAGGCGCCGGGAGCGGGTTCGAAGTCGCGGTCCTCGGGCGCGTCGAACACGTCGTCGAGACGCTGGAGGTCGGCCTCCAGAATCTGGAACATGTCGGCGAACTGGATGAAGCGTCCGATCGGCTGCATGAAGTTCACCGACGCCATGTAGAACGCCGTCAGCATCCCGAGGGTCATGTCGCCGGACATCACCCGCCAGCCGCCGAGGCCGAGCACCGCCGCGTTGCCGATGATCAGGAGCAGCGCCGGCAGGGCCGCGTTCACGTAGCCGAGCTCGGCGAACCTTTGCCGGGCGAGCAGCTCCCGCGCCTGGTAGCCCGTCCAGCGCGAGAAGAACTCGTCCTCGGCCGCGGTCGCCTGCAAGGTGTCGATCTTGCCGAGGCCGAACATCCCGATCCCGTAGAGCATTCCCTGCTCGCGCCTGAGCCTGCGGTTTTCGTCCACGCGCGCCCGCGCCAGAACGCGCATGGCCGCGGCGCCGAGCGCGCCCAGCCCGACGACCAGGGCGCAGAGCAACGGGTCGTACGCCAGCATGAGTCCGAGAAACGCCACGCTGGTGACGAGCTCGATCAGAATGCCGACGAAGTGCGCCGTCGCGATGCTGGAGACCGTGTCGAGAAGCTGTATCCGGGAAGTCAGATCGCCGGTGAAGCGCTGCGAGAAGAACCGCATGGGCAGCCGGAGCAGCCGGGTCATGAAACGCTCGGCGTGATCGACGGAGAGGCGCACGGAGAGCCGTCTGAGACAGCGTTCCCGGAGCCAGGTGAGGAGGTAGAGCAGGCCTGCGGCGACGAGGAGGATTCCGATCAGCGCCCCGCCCCAGGACGGTTCGCGCCCGGAAAGCGCGAAATCCACGAACAGGCCCGCCAGGGCGGGCAGGGCCAGGGCAGGCAGGGCCAGGAGAAGTCCGCAACACATCGCGAACGCGAGCGGCTTCTTGACGTCGCGCAGCCACGGCAGGATCCGGTGCGCGAGGCCGGGGCGGACGCCGCCCGGCCGGAAATCGGGACCCGGCCGGAAGGTCAGCGTCACTCCCGTGAACGCCCGGTCGAACTCCTCCTCGCCGACCGTCCGGTGGCCGTTGGCCGGGTCGTTGATCAGGAAGCGCCCCTTGCCGAACCCCTCGAGAACGACGAAGTGCTCGAACTCCCAGAAGAGGATCATCGGCGGGGCCATGCTCCGGAGCTCTCTCGGCTGCTTGCGCCAACCTTCCGTCTCGAGACCGTACCGGTGCGCCGCGCGGACGATGTCGGCCGCGTTGCATCCGTCCCGGCCGACCGAGCACGTCTCCCGCAATTCCTCGATCGAAACCCAGCGTCCGAAATGTGCGAGCACGATCCCGAGGCATGCGGCCCCGCACTCGGTCTGGGTGAGCTGCAGCAGCACGGGGGTGCGCGTCCGGCGCCGCGAGGGGGCCTCGCGGGACACACGCACCCGTTTCAGCGCCTCGTCCAGTCCGGATCGATGGGTCATGGCCTCGCCGCGGCTGTCATCGGATGTCTCCGCTCGCCAGCAGCAGGGCCGCGGGGGACTGCTCCCCCAACACGACCCGCGCGCGCGCGCCGGCGCCGTCGGCGAGCGACGGACGCGGTGGTCCGTTCAGGACCAGCCGCAGCAGGTGCGCGGGGACGGGCGTCGAAAGACCGAGGTCGGCGAGCCATTCGGGAGCGGCGACGGGCCGGGGGGACACCTCCAGCACGCGGGCTTCCAGCGCGCTCGGGCCCGACCGTTCGGGCAGCGCCACGAGCACCTCCGCGTCCATGCCCGCCGTGAGCTTTCCGGCGTCTTCCGGCGATACGAAAGCCAGCGCCTGCCAAGCGTCCTCGGACGCGCCCCGGATCCGGGCGACCGTCTCCCCGACGCCGACGGGCCGTCCCGGAGCCAGACGGTGCGCCACGAGCTTTCCTCCGTGCGGGGCGACGATCGATTCCCTGGCGTGGATCTCGATCTCTCCAAGCTCCATGCGCGCCGCCGCGAGCAGCGCTTCCTGGACTGCGGCGGCGGCGTCCTCGGCGTGGCGCATCCGGTCCTCGACCGCGCCCACGATCCTCCGCGCGATTCGGGCCTGGCGCTCCGCTTCCGGCGGACGCACCCGCGCGATCGTCTGTCCCGTCTCCAGGACGTCCCCGATCTCGGCCATGATCTCGATGACGTTGCCGGACGTGGGGGAGACCACGGCGTGGCGCTCGCCCGGCGCGACCAGCACGGCCTCGACCGAGAGGCCGCGCTCCACGCTCCCGAACGCCCCCCAGGAGAGGAATGCGAGAAACGACAGGCCGAGGCCAGCCAGCACCATCCATTCGTGAGGCGCCGTGACCTGGAGGCGGTCGTCGAGGGGTTCCGCGCGCGACCGGCGCGCCACGGCCTCCTGCCTGAACACCTTGTTATGAAACAACAAAGCGCGACGCCTTCCGATTTCCCGTCAATGCCTCTGGCGGCGGTTTGAAGTATCCCGAACCGGGACGCCGCCGGAATTTTCGTCGCTGGATCGGTCCCGCGGACAGGCGGGGCAGTATATACCCGTTCACGGCCGTTTAGCGTATTTCTCGTACCGGCAGGGATCGAGGGTTTCGCGGCGTCGCGTCCGGTTGGCCCCCCTCCCGACCTCCCCCCTGTTCAGGGGGGAGGAGTGATAACGGCTCCCTCTCCCTTGCAGGGGGAGGGTCGGGGTGGGGGTCGCGCCAGGGGGGAGGAGCGCGAACGGGCCCTGCGGCGTCCCCGTTCTCTGGATGACTTTCATGGACAAGCGGGTAGTATCGTATTTTCGATGTCCCGGGCGCGAAGCGGATATCCCCGTCGTCATGCGCGAAGCATCCGGACCATTCGTCGGCGAACCCTCGCCGGACAGCGGCCGCGCCGTCCCGGTCCCGTCGCGGCTCCGGGAGGCGGCGCGCGACGCCGTGGACCGGGGCCTCGCCTTTCTCGAGGCCGCCATCCGTCCCGACGGGGCCTGGACTTCGCGGTGTTACGACAACCTGGAACTCGACGGACCCGCGAGGGAAGAGCAGGCTCCCTTCGTCGCCGCCCTCGGCGCGCTCACCCTGGCGGTCTGCGACGACCCCAGGTCCGCGGCCATCCGCGACCGGTCGGGGGAGTTCATCGTCCAGTCCATGAGCTATCCGGGCGTGTGGCGTTACTGGCCGCATCTCCCGAACGATCTCGACAGTCTCAGCGTCTGCTCCATGGCGATTCCGCGACACCCGTGGGTGTTGTTCGCCAGGAACGTCGGATGTCCGCCGGCGGCGCGGGACGACCGGGGCAGGTTCAGGACCTGGCTGACCCCGCCCACCGACGCCAACGCCATGGACGTGGACAGCGTGGTGAACGCCAACGTCGTCGGTTACCTCGCCTTTCAGGGTCGCGACGCGTCGGGTGCGCGGGCGGCGGAGTGGCTCGCCGGTCTGGTCCGGGAAGGGAGCGGCGAGGGGAGCTCCCATTACTATCCCGACGTCCTGGACCTCTACGACGCCGTTGCCCGCGCCCGTGATCGGGGCGCGCCCGCGTTCCGGGACCTCGGGGTCCCGCTCGCGGACCGGATCCGGGCCCGGCGCGGGGCGGACGGCGGCTACGGCGATACGCTGCGCACCGCGCGCGCCCTCTCCGCCCTGCACCTCCTCGGGGCCGCGCCGGAGGGCGAGGACCTGTGGGCCACGCTCGAGCGGATCCTGCGCCGGCAACGGCCCGACGGAAGCTGGCCGGAGCATCTCTTCTGGCGGGGGCCGACGCCGCCGAGCCCGCCGACCGTGGGTTTCGCCTGCGAAATGCTCGACACCGCCTCGTGCATCGAGGCCCTCGTCCGGTCGGAACGGCCATGACCCGCGTGTTCTACCGCGACATGCGGGAGAAGCCTCCGGTCGCCGCGCGGGGCGAGGGCATCCACATCGTCGACGACGCGGGGAATCGCTATATCGACGCCTCGGGCGGCGCCGCCGTGTCGACCCTGGGACATTCGGACCCCAACGTCCGCCGGGCGATCCTCGATCAGGTCGGGTCGCTCGCCTGCGCGCACACGGCCTTCTTCACGACGCGCGCGCAGGAAGACCTCGCCGATCTGCTGGTCGAGGCCTCGCCGTCCGGCCTCGATCGCGTCTACTTCGTCAGCGGCGGTTCGGAGGCCATGGACACGGCGCTCAAGCTCGCCCGCCAGTACTTCGTCGACACTGGCGAACCGCAGCGCAGCCGCTTCATCGCCCGGCGGCAGAGCTACCACGGGAACACGCTCGGCGCCCTCGCCGTCGGCGGCAACGCCGCGCGCCGGGCGCCCTTCGAGCCGCTCCTCGTCGACGCGGCCCGTATCTCGCCCTGCTACGCCTATCGCGGCCGGAATCCGGGCGAATCGGAGGTGGCATACGGCCTCCGGGTCGCGGACGAGCTCGAGTCGGCGATCCTGGCGCTCGGGCCGGAGACCGTGATCGGGTTCGTCGCCGAGACCGTCGCCGGGGCGACCATCGGCGACGTTCCCGCCGCGCCCGGGTATTTCGCCCGGATCCGCCGAGGCTCTCGACCGGCGTGAATGGCCACGCACCGAGCTTGAAATTCAGCTCTTACGCTCCAGCATGTTCACCGCCCAAGCCACAGCCCGCGACATGATCGCCGCCGGACGCGGCGACGAAATCGCCGAAATCGCCCGAAACATCTCCAAAATCGCCCCGGAATTGCCGCTGGACTCAATCGATGACTCGAGCGAGAGCAGGTAACCCGAAGTCGTGAAGGCGTAGACTTGTGTCCCGTACCGACGCTTCCCCGCGCGCCGCCCCTTCGGAAATCGCGGCCAACCATGACCACTGGACAGAGGTTTCTGGATTGCTCGCCTCGCTCTATTGCATCGTCGATCGCCTGGCGCTGCTGTTTTCCGGCCGCAAGTTCATGCCAGACGGGCATCTAGAAGCCATCGTGGCGATTGACCTCGCAAACAGCCGCATGAAGGACTTCTACGACCTTCTCGCCATGCCTCGACTCTTTGCGTTCAAAGGCGCAACCATTGCCGCCGCCATAAGGGCCACCTTCGAGCGGTGTGCGACGGCCACTCCACGCGAACGTCCGCCGCCCCTGACGCACGCATTTTCGGAGGATCCCCGGAAGTTCGACCATTGGCGATCGTTTCTCGCCCGAGACCCGCTACTCATCGACGAGCCCGACTTGCGCACCGTCATTCGCGAAGTCGGGGACTTCATCACGCCTACCGCCCGTGCAGCCATTGATGACCGTCGCACACCGGGCCGTTGGACGTCCGACTGTTGCTGAGGACCGGCCACATGACCGCGCTCACCCGGGACGCCATCTTCATCAGCCACGCCAATCCCGAGGATAACGAATTTACCGTTTGGCTCGGGGCACGACTGACCGCGGCCGGGTACGAAGTCTGGGCAGACGTGCTCAGACTGCGCGGTGGTCAGGACTGGCAACGTCTGCTGGAGGGCGCACTCCGCAACAAGGCATGCAAGGTCTTGCTCGTCGGCACGGAACATGGCATACAAAAGCAAGGTGTCAGGAATGAAATTCAGATAGCTCACACAGTGAGCCGGGGCATCGGCGATGCGGAATTCGTCATACCGCTCCGTCTCACGAACTTCGATGCTCCGTTCCTGATAGCCCACGCACAGTACATCGACTTCAAGCGCAGCTGGGCTGACGGCCTCGCCGAACTCCTGGCAACGCTCGAGGATGACGAGAGGGTTCCTCGCAAACGCGACTCCGTGAGCGAGACCATGGACTACTGGAAACAGGTGCACCTGCGCCATGGCCAGTCCCTAACGTCAACGCCCGAACTGCTCGTCACCAACTGGCTCTCTATCGAGCAATTGCCCGAGACGCTCTACCTCTACGATTTTGACGGAGGAATCTCACATGGGCACGCCAAACGACAGATGGGCAGTACGATCTGGCCGATCATCCCGTTCCAACGAGGCTTCCTGGCATTTTGCCCGCTCCATGATCTCCAGAAGCATTTCGGGCCGAGCTTGCCGCTGAAAATCGTCGACCGGATCAACACGAACGCGTTTCTCCACGACGCTTGGCCCGCCCGGCGTATAGAGCGCTCCGAAGCTCATAATCAGTTCGTCAATTTGGCGCGCCAAGCAATGGAGCTCACCCTGCGCAGACGGATGCTAAGTCCGTATGACATGGTTGGAGGTCAACGGGCTTGGTGGGGCGCGCTCGGTTCCGTCCCGTCGCGGCAGATAGCCTTCTCGTGGGGGTCCGGCCTGACCGGAAGGCGTCAGATCATCGGATATTCAAAGACCCGTCGCCTGCACTGGCACTACGGCGTCACGTTGAAGCCACACGTCGTTCCATTCCCCCATGTTCGCTTCCTCAACCGTGTCCTGTTCACCGAAGACGGACGGACACCCCTTGACAATCCGAAGCGCATGCACCGCCTGCGCCGATCCTTCACCAGATCATGGAGAAATGCCAAGTGGCGCGACATGCTGCTCGCGTTTCTCCATTGGCTGAGCGATGGCGAGACCTGCCTGGTGGCCTCGGTCGGTTCGGAGACCGCATTTTCCCTGCGTCTCCCGCCTGTGACTGTCAACGCGCCAGTCTCTATCCTTCCCGGCGACGACACCGAGGAGGAACCCGATAGCGAGGATGACTTGGCCGCGGAGGATGACGATATCATCGACTTTGGCAAGCCGGACGATTCCGAAGAACCCATGGATGCCGACGATCACGATGATCGCCAAGGAGACGGCACCGTGGAAGGGGATGATCATGAAGATTGACCGGGCACCTTTGCTCGACATCAAGCACATACCCGAGCCTCAGCTCGAGTTCGGATTCGGACAGAAGTTGCAATACCCCCGAGACGGCTTGTATCTGTACGGACCGGCTTCGAGCGCAACACCCGTCTCCGAAATCCGCTATGGAGTCATCGGTACCGCACAAGGCGTCCGGCGATTTCAGACTTGGTCCCGAATGGTGTCCGGATTCATTGATACCCCTGAGCCGACAGCACGCTCCAGAGAGATCGAGCCCCAACACGTTCCGTTTCCCGGATTCGAACAAGCGTTCGGCGTAAAATGGGACACACATCCAGCCCAGACGATATCCAACATCGACAGCGCCGGACTCCACGACGCATTGAAAATTGTCAATCGTCACGAGGCGATCAAGTCTGCGGTCGACATATATGTGGAACATCTCGTTGCCACACAGAACCGCCTCGAAAACCCGCCGAGCTTCTGGTTTGTGGTGATCCCGGAAGAAGTATACGAGCTCGGCCGGCCCCAATCAAGAGTTGGCAGAGCCGACCGAACTCAGGGGCAGGTTAGGATTTCCGCCGCGCGCGCACGTTATCTCGGGGTCCAGCCGACACTGTTCGGCGCCGAGGAGAAAGAGGCGGAAGTCTACAAGTACGCCACTCATTTTCGCCGGCAGCTGAAGGCGAGACTCCTCCAAGACCGCATCGTTACGCAGATCGTGCGGGAAACCACCCTTGCGCCCCAGGACTTCCGCACCGAAACCGGATGGCCTCGGAGAAGGCTCGAAGATCCGGCGACTGTCGCATGGAAGTTGTGCACGGGTGCCTACTACAAAGCCGGCGGGCGGCCATGGCAACTCGCCGATGTCCGTCCCGGTGTGTGTTATGTCGGGTTGGTCTACAAACGGACCAGTCAGCACAACGATGGTCGTTATGCGTGCTGTGCGGCCCAAATGTTTCTCTCCGATGGCGACGGCGTGGTGTTCAGGGGAGCGCTTGGCCCCTGGTACTCACCGAAAAACAAGCAGTACCACTTGGACCGGCCGAGTGCACGCAACCTCATCGCGATGGTGGGCGAGGAGTACAACCGACTTCATGGAAAACCGCCGATCGAACTTTTCATACATGCTCGCTCGGCATTTGCCGAAGAAGAATGGAAGGGCTTTGAGCAGGGGTGCCCGAAAGGTACCCGTCTTGTGGGAGTCCAGATTCGTGATGCGCGCGACGACTTGAAGCTCTTTCGCACCGGCAAGTATCCCGTCATCCGTGGAACAGCGGCACTACTCGCCGAGCGCAACGCGTTCTTGTGGACGACCGGCTACGTTCCCCGCCTCGACACCTACATGGGACCGGAAACTCCCAATCCCATTCAGATCAAGGTGCAAAAGGGTCAATGTGACCTTGAAACGGTACTTCTCGATGTTCTCGGCCTGACTAAAATCAACTTTAATTCATGTCTTTTCAACGATCGCTTACCGGTCACGATCAAGTTCGCCGATGCCGTCGGCGACGTGTTGGTGTCGGCTCCTATCGAGGGCGAACCGAAACTGCCATTCAAATACTATATCTGAAAACGGAAGATACCCAACCGCCATGGGTACGGCACTGGGACGGGCCATCGACATCTGCAAGCTCTTGCTTCTGTCCCGGCCGCCCCCTACGCTCCGCGCGTCAGACTGCTTCGATGGCCATGCCGGATCCTCCCGGTTCCTCCGGCCTCCGCCGCGTCCGGCCCCCTCGCACCGCCACGCCTAGCAGGGATTGCTCATCGACGGCTTCGGCGCGGGGCGTCGAGCGTAAGCTGGCGACGGTGGACGCGATGACAGCACGTTGGCAACGATGGCGCGGCGCGCGATTCTGTCTGCGTTCGGCAACCGTCGCGGCTGCGTAATCACCGTACACGATGTCGAACGCCGGTAGCGCGAAGCACGGACGTCGTATCGGCTGCTTCCGCGGCTGCCCCGGTGGACTCCGCCCGCAGCCGTCGATACGCCTCCGAAGCCATCCAGTCGCTCACGGTCTCTCGGAACCGCGTGTCGTTCATGTAGCGAACGAAAATGTCCTCGTTCTGATCCATGCGCTCGACGAAGAGCTGCCTGAGCAGATTGCCGAACACCAGCGCGAACCTATCCTCAGGATTCACCGCGGCGGCTCGCCGAAGGCCGTCGTCTCCGATCGCCGCCTCGACGATCTGATCGAAAAAGAGCTGATCGGCTTGGTTGAAGTCCGTACCGAATCGCTCGTTCACGATGTCGATGAGCTGTGAAAGCGGAACCGGTTGCTCCCGAAGCAAGCCGCTACCCACTTCGGAAGGACCGTCGAGGGGGCGCGCCTCGCCGTCCCGGAGCGGGATGGAGCCTTCGGCGACCTTCTGCAGCCGGTAATACTCCAGCCGGACCTCGTCGTCGAACAGATAAGCCGGACGGCGCCCGCGCCGCGGCAGCTTGGCCGCGAGATGGCGCAGGAAGACATATAGCCGCTCAAGGTCCGAGTCCTGGTAGGGAATCACCTGGCTCAAGAAGCCGTAAAGGTTACGGAACGCATACGTCTTGCCGCGCAGCAGCTCCGCCCCGTCCTCGTCGTCGCGTTGGCGCGCCGCGAACCGCGACGCCGCCGGATCGAGCGCCGCGTTCATCGCCTTGTGGTCCAACGCGCTCTGACGCCGCTTCGGCTTGAAGTACACGGCGCAAAACCGCTCGACCTCTTCCGCGAGATAGAGCCCCGAGGCGTCGAGTTCCGCCCGGATCGCGTACATGCGGGCGGGGTCGGCTTCTTCGCCCATCTCCGCGCCTTCGTAATAGGCCTTGAACGCCTCCCGTATCTCCTCCCGGTCGTTCACGAAATCGAGGATAAACGCGTCTTCCTTGAGGGGATGGATGCGGTTCAGCCGCGAAAGCGCCTGCACCGCCTGGATTCCCGCCAACCTCTTGTCCACGTACATCGTGTGGAGCAGCGGCTGATCGAACCCGGTCTGGTACTTCTCCGCCACGAGCAGGACCCGATAGTCCTGCGTCGCGAATTGCTCCGGCAGTTCCTTCTCGCGGATGCCGCCGTTCATCTGCTCCTCGGTGTAGGTCATGTCCGGGATCATGTCGTCCTGCACCGTCCCCGAGAAGGCGACCAGCGTCTTGATCGAATAGCCCTTCTCCCGGATGTAGCGATCGAAGCTCTGCTTGTAGCGCACGGCCTCCAGGCGGGATGCGGTGATTACCATCGCCTTGGCCCTGCCGCCGATCCTGTGCCGCGTGACCGCCTGGAAATGCTCGACCATGACCCCGGTCTTCTGGGCGATGTTGTGTGGGTGCAGGCGCAGGAAACGCGCGAGCGCCCGCGCGGCCTCCTTCCGCTCGACGTTGGGGTCGTCCGCGCAGGCCTTGAGCAGCCTGAAATAGGTGGTATAGGTCGTGTAGTGCCGGAGCACGTCGAGAATGAACCCTTCCTCGACCGCTTGGCGCATGGTGTAGCGATGGACGGGCCGCCCGCCGCGGCCGAACACCGCGAGCGTTTTGTGCTTGGGCGTGGCGGTGAATGCGAAGAAGCTCAGATTCGATTGCCGGCCGCGCTTGGCCATGCTGCGGAAGAGTTCCTCCATGTCCTCGCGGCCTTCCCGCGCGGCGCTTTTCGCCGCCCGTTCGCGAAGAGCCTCGCCCCCGAGCACTTCCTTGAGATCGGTCGCCGTCTCGCCGCCCTGGGAGCTGTGGGCCTCGTCGATGACGACCGCGCAACGCCGGGTCGGCAGTATTCCGGTCGCCTCTTCTCCGCGCTCCTCCGCCATCCGGAGCAGGTGGCGCGATACGAAGGGGAATTTCTGTAGCGTGGTGATGATCACCGGCGCGCCGCTTTCGAGCGCTTCGGCGAGCTGGCGCGCGTTTTCGTCGATCTTCCGGACGACGCCGCGCCTGTGCTCGAACTGGTAGATGGTGTCCTGCAATTGCTGGTCGAGCACCACGCGGTCGGTCACCACGATCACGCTGTCGAAAACCCGCTCGTCGGCCGCATCGTGCAACGACGCGAGGCGGTGGGCGAGCCAGCCGATGGTGTTGCTTTTGCCGCTGCCCGCCGAATGTTCGATCAGGTAGTTGCGCCCCGCGCCGTCGCGTCGCGCCGCGTCCACCAGCACGCGGACGGCATCGAGCTGGTGGTAACGGGGGAAGATCATCGCTTCGACCTTCGCCTTGCGCCCCCGGTCGTCGCGCTTCTCCGCGGTTTGCAGATGGATGAACCGCGCCAGGAGATCGAGCAGGCTGTCGCGCTGGAGAACCTCTTCCCAGAGATAGGCGGTGCGGTAGTTCCGCCCGGCCGGGTCGACCGGGTTGCCCGCGCCGCCGTCGTCGCCCTTGTCGAACGGCAGGAAACGGGTGGCGGCGCCGGCGAGCCGGGTAGTCATCAGCACCGCCTCGGTATCGACGGCGAAATGGACCAGGGTGCGCTGCTTGAACGCGAAGATCGGCTCGCGCGGGTTGCGGTCCCGTCGATACTGGCGGCGCGCGTCCTCGACGGTCTGGCCGGTGAGCGGGTTCTTCAGTTCAACCGTGACGATGGGAACGCCGTTGAGGCTCAGCACGACGTCGAGCGACTTCTCCGACTGCGGCGAAAAGCGGAGCTGGCGGGTGAGCCCGAGGCGGTTGGCGGCGTAGCCGGCCTCCAGTTCGGGGTTCAGCCCGTGCGCCGCCTTGAAGAAGGCGACCCGCAGCGTCCGGCCATAGCACTTGAAACCGTGACGCAGCGTGGCGAGCGACCCATGGGCGTCTATCCACTTGCACAGGTCCGCCAGAACCTGCTTGCCGGTCTCGTCTCCGAGGAGGGCTTCCAGCTTCGCCCATTCGCCGGGCTGGGTCTCGCGGATGAAGGCGAGCGCCGTCTCCGGGAAGATCGCGCGGTCGCGGTCGAAACCCGCGCCGGCGACCGGCGCATAGCCGTTTTCCAGGAGGTGGGCTTCGATGACCGCTTCGAAGGCGGTCTCGCCGGCGCGCGTCATGATCCTGGCAGGCGCCCGTCGGCGTCCCCGGCGGAAGCCGTCACGCGAACCGGTTCCGAATTATGCGCGCTACCCATCGCGGTATCTCCCGAGTTTCTGCTTTAGCCACCAAACCGCGACTTGACAATAAGGAGTAAGCTCACCGCTCCCGACGGCCGGATCCTTCATCTTCGGGTTGGCCTGCGCCAGCCGGCGGGTCAGGTCGAGCACCATCGCCAGAACGCCCCGCTCGCCGTCCGAGAGCAGTCGAACCGGCAGCGTCGTAGCATTGCGGTCGATCAGGAGCGAACCGCCGTTCGCGCTCTCGCCATCCACGCGGAGGTTTCGGTAGCCGGGGAGAAAGCGCGTTACCGCATCCTCCATGGCGTCCAGTATGCGCCCCGCCGCAGGCATCTCCGGCTTCAATGCATCCTGCGCCCGCATCCATGCCGCGAACTCGCCGAGACGAAGCCGCCGATCCAATAGCGCCGCCGAGAACGCGGGTGCCACACCGCCCGCCGCCGCCTGCCCCACGGGCGCCCTCGAGAACGCGGGTGCCACACCGCCCGCCGCTGCCTGCCCCACGGGCGCCCTTTCGGATGGAACCGCCCGGTTCGTCGAGAACAGAACGGCCAGGGGCCGGCCTTCCGGCTCGTTGCCCGTGGCGATCCGCGGCGCCTCTCCGATGAACCCCGCCTTTTCGGGCGTGTCATGCGCCTGTTCGCGCGGCTTGCCTGTCTGCCTCGCCCGTGGCGCGGCGCTCTCGCGAGGCTTGTGGATCGCGTAGACGTGCGGTTCGTTTTCCTCGCCGTCTTCGAAATCGCACGCGACGTCCAGGGCGTCGGCGCCCATTCGGATGTCTTCGGCCTCGAAACGCCTGACACGACTCCGATGCGCGTTGGCGCGCCGGACCGCATCGGAAAGGCAGACGGCCAAGGCGTCGAGAACGGTGGTCTTGCCGACTCCGTTGACCCCGGCGACGAGGTTGAAGCCGGGCCGGAAGCGAAGCTCGGCCGCCTCGATCGCGCGGACGTTCGCCAGTTTGAGACGCGTGACTCTCACGCGGCGTCCTCCACGTCTATTTGGCCAGTGACCGCCGCCGCGATAAAAGCGGCCCGGCGCTCCTTGAGCAGTGCGATGGTTTTCCGTGTCTTGGTCGCCAGTTCATCGAGCTGCGCCGTTTCTCGGTCGAGGTAGTCAGCGATGGCGCGCTGCTGGACCAAAGGATGGATATGAACCGGGATGTTTGCAAGATCGATTGCGTTGATTGCGGGATAGCTGACACCGACCGAACGCTTCTCAACCTCAGCGAGAAATCGTCGGTCTCGAAGGACATACTTGCAATAGTTCGCATCGAATTTCGACAATGGACGAACGACAGAGAAACCCGTGGACGCGATCATGTTTTCAGGAGGGTTCTGAATCTGTGCGATCGCCTGTAGGTAGGTTCTTACTGTTGAGATGATTACGTCACCATCCCGAACACGTCGACGGGCGCGGCTCGGAGAATCTTCAAACCGGTATACAGAAACTTCACCGATTTTTCCGGATGAATCGACATTTCCAATATCGATATACAGTATCTCGAAGTCCGGGTCGGTGTTCTCTCCAAGAACTTCGCCGTTGATGTTTGCAAGATACTTGAGCTTGCGCTGGATAGGCAAAACGGCGGCGCTCACTTCACCACTTGCCCCAACAGTCGCATGATCTCCACCCTCGGCGGGAGTGTCCCACTCACACATGACGGCTCCTGGGGCGATGCCGCGGGTTACGGCGCAGGTGATGAGCGCTTGGCGCTTTTCCGTAAGCAAATTCAGCAGGCGTTGCTTCGCCGCGACCAGCGCATCCAGCCGCGCCGTCTCCCGGTCGAGGTGATCGGCGATGGCGCGTTGTTGGGGGAAGGGAGGGACTGGTAATATCATTGACCCAATTTCCGACTTGGACAACCCAAATCGAGTCACGCCTCTCGCAGAGAGTTCCAGTTGTAATCGAATGGATTTCGCTTGAAGGCACCGAAAAATGAATGGTCCATATACAACTTCGTTATGTGGATGCAACAGCGCAAGATGGTAACCGCATACCAAATCGTCGGCCGTTTCTCGAACAAGTGCAGGAACGCCAATATCGTTCCATGATTCCGAATCTTTTGTGATCATGACATCGTTTACCGACAAGCCAAACTTTTCAATCTCATTTTCTGATGCAGTAGCATTCATGAAATCAAGCTCAAGATCGATAAACTCATTATGGTAAACCTCCGTATAGTTACATAACCGAACTTGAATCTCATCATCCAGTGTTAATTTATCCACATTGCTGACAACACAGATGGCTATTGAGCGAAGGGGTTTCGCTTGCCATCGATCGGGAAGCTTTTCAACCCAATCGAGGGGCCTCATCCTGTAACCTCCCGCAACAGCCGCGCGATCTCAGCCTCCGCCGCCTTCAGATCGGCGTCGATCTCCGTCAGCGGGCGCGGCGGTATGTACCGATAGAAGTGGCGGTTGAAGGCGATCTCGTAGCCCACCTTGTCCTTCTCCCGATCCATCCAGGCATCGGGCAGATGCGGTCGGACCTCGCGCTCGAAATAAGCGTCGATGTCCTGCTTGAGCGGCACGTTCTCGAAATCGCGCAGCGCCGGGTCGGGCTCCCACCCACCGGCGCGACCGCTCGCAGTGACCGGCTCGGCCTCAGGGTCCTTGCGCGTGAAGACGTCGCGGAAGAGCTTCTGCTCCTTTTGCGTCCAGCGCGTGCCGCGCTCGCGCAGCAGGTCGCGAATGCGATCCTGGACAGCGTTCCAGTCAGGCAGCGGCTCGCGGCCGAGCGCAGTGTCGATGGTCTGCACGTCGTCGAGCAATTCCGGGCAGGCGTCGAGGAACCGCGCCTTGTCGTCGGTCGTCATCCGGTAGCGCAGCCGCAGCGGGCGCTCGACGGTGACGCGGGTATAGCCGAAGTCGGCATTGTCGAAGAGCCTGGAGCGCTCGCCATCCTCGAAGCGCCCGTAGAGGCGCACGATCTCGGCGATCTGGCTCTCGGTAATGTGGCGGCGCTTGTCGCCGAGGCTGCGCTTGCTCTCCGCGCCGCCGCCGGCGGTCCATACGTCGCGCGCGTCGACGAGCTGGATCCGGCCTTTGCGTCGCCGCTCCTTGCGGTTGGTGACGATCCAGACATAGGTGCCGATACCGGTGTTGTAGAACATCTGCTCCGGCAGGGCGATGATGGCCTCGAGCCAGTCGTTCTCGATGATCCACCTGCGGATCTCGCTCTCGCCCGAGCCCGCACCGCCGGCGAACAGCGGCGAGCCGCTGAAGACGACGGCGAGACGAGAGCCATGCTTGTGCTCGTGTGGCGCGACCCTCTCGAACTTCGCGGTCATGTGCTGGAGGAACAGCAGCGAACCGTCGCTCACCCGCGGCAGGCCGGCGCCGAAGCGGCCGGCGAAGCTGTCCTTTTCGTGTTCGCGCTTGATCTCGTTACGTTGCTTCTTCCAGTCCACGCCGAACGGCGGGTTGGTGAGGAAATAGTCGAAGGTCCGGCCGTCGAACCTGTCTTCGGTGAAGCTGTCGCCGAAACGGATGTTGTCGCCGCCGCCATTGTGATCCACCTGCTTCATCAGCATGTCGGAGGCGGCGGTGGCGAAGGCCCGATTGTTGTAGTCCTGGCCGTAGACGAAGAGCTTGGCCTCCGCGTGGTGTTCGCGCAGGTAGTTCTGCGCCTCGGCCAGCATGCCGCCGGTGCCGCAGGCCGGATCGAGCAGCGTGCGCGCCGTGCCCGGGGTCGCGAGCAGCGCATCGTCGTCGATGAACAGGATGTTCACCATCAGCCGGATCACCTCGCGCGGCGTGAAGTGGTCGCCCGCGGTCTCGTTCGCCAGCTCGTTGAAGCGGCGGATCAGGTTCTCGAAGACGAGGCCCATCTGCCGGTTCGGGACCCTGTCCGGGTGCAGGTCCACGTCGCAGAATCGGGCGACCACGAGATAGAGGATGTTCGCCTCGCGCATCCTGTCGATCTCGTTCTCGAACTCGAAATACTCGAAGATGCGGCGCACGTCGGCCGAGAAGCCCTGGATGTAGCCGGCGAGATGCGGCGCGATCTGGTCCGGGTCGCCCTTCAGCCGGTCGAAATCGAGCGACGAGTGGTTGTGGAAGCGCTGACCCGCCGCCGCGTTCAGCCTTGCGTCCAGCGCCGCGCCATCGAGCCTGCCCTTCAAACGCTCGTAATCCGCGAGGACCTTCGCCTTGGTGGGGGCGAGCACGCAGTCGAAGCGGCGTAGCACAGTCATCGGCAACATGACGCGCTCGTATTGCGGCGGACGGTAGGGGCCGCGCAGCAGGTCGGCGATCTGCCAGATCAGGTTTGCGAAATCAATGCGGTCGGCCATCCGTCAGACCGTTTCCGGATACGCAAGCAGGGGGAGCCTGGGCAAGCGAAGAGCTGGTTCAACCTCTGCCCGCTCCGAAGATACCAGAGACCCGGCCTGCTGTCTCCAATCTTGGGGGCTCCGCGCTCCGGCGTCCGATAGGTTGCGCCGCGCACGGCGGCTTGCTCCCTGCATATCGATATGCGATATATCGTGTGGGATGATCCGGAGCTTCCGTTGCAAGGACACCGAGCGGCTCGCCAGCGGCTATCGGGTGCGGCGTTTCATCGGCTTCGAGCGGGGCGCCCGACGCAAGCTCGCGCAACTGGACGCCGCCGCGACGCTCGATTTCCTGCGGGCGCCGCCCGGGAACCGGCTCGAGGCGCTGCGGGGCGACCGTCGAGGCTCATACAGCATCCGGATCAACGACCGATGGCGGCTCTGCTTCCGCTTCGTGGACGGAGACGCCTACGACGCCGAGATCGTCGATTACCACTGACGCCGCTCAAGGAGGCATCGACATGACCCGACTGAAGCCGGTTCACCCTGGTGAAGTGCTGAAGCACGACTTCATGGAGCCCTTCGGCTTGTCCGCCACCGCGCTGGCGAAGGCGGTCGGCGTGACGCCGGCGCGGATCAACGAGATCGTCCGCGGCCGCCGGGGCATAACGGCCGAGACCGCGTTGCGTCTCGCCCGATATTTCAACACCGACGCCCGGAGCTGGATGAACCTTCAGGACCGCTACGAGCTGGAGATCGCGGCGCGGGACAAGGCCGCCGCCTTGCGCGCCATCCGTCCGCGCGAAGTGGCGTGAGCAGCGAGATCTCCACCCTTGAACAGCAACGGGAGGTTCCTCCGCCGGGCAAGCGCGTAAGCGAAAACATCGCCCAGGTTGAGGCCCGCGGGATGATGTCCCTTGCCGTAGCGCCGGTGTGCTTCCCCGCTGCGGCGGCTTGCTCCGCGTCCAGCGGCGCGACGGAGATGAACGGCTCGTCCAGGAACGCCCGCACCGCCGCTGTGTCCGTATGGGCAGGCCGCGACGGCATGGCCTGCGAATACGGCCGCAGCACGGGCGACGCCGATACGGTTTGCGGTGATGGGATCGAACCTCCGCCGCGTGGCCCGATGCGCGAAGCTCCCGATACACCTCACAGAATGAGAAATGCGGGTCAGGGCTGGCGGAGTTCTAGCTCGAGGCGCATCCCAACGGCCGCTGCGGCGCGCTTTAGCGTGTGCAAGGTCACACCTTCGTTTTCCGGATCGAGAAGACGATCGAGTTGCGATCGGCTGGTTTCCATACGCGCGGCCATGCGCGCCTTGGAGAGGCTCTGCGCTTCCATCGCCCGCGCCAGCTTGTAAGCGAGAACCGACTTGACCGCGTAGTTTTTCGCATCCTCGTAGAGGCCGTCTTCCCGGAGCAAGGATTCGAGCGTCGATCCGGAGCGCGGGTTCTTCTCAGACATGACGGTCGTACTCCTGCATCCGACGCTGGGCGAGCATGAGTTCTTTCCGGGGCGTCGCCTGGGTTTTCTTAATGAAACCGTGGAGAAGCACCATGTCCTGTCTCGAAACGGCGAAGAACACCCTGGCGATCCGCTTGCCTGTCAAATTGCTGCGCACCTCATGCAGCCCGGGATAGTTCGTGAGTCGTGCGCACAGCGGCGGACCGCATGGCCAGCCGAATTCCACTCCCATGATATCACGGCCGATCAATCTGCGGTCCTCCCGAGGCAGCCCCGCGAGCCACTCGCGCACCGGCTCCCGGCCACTGGCCAACCGGTAGAACCGGGCAACGATGGTCTTCTCGGGCATTGTCACCGAACATGTGTACCATGTTTGGTACAATCAATGCCATCTACGAGATTTCCTTCGATGCTGTCGCCGATGCGTGCGGCGGAGGCCTTGACGGTATCGCGGGCGAGGTGAGCGTAGCGGGCCGTGGTCTGAACCTGGGTGTGGCCGAGCAGCTTCCCGATCATCGGTAGCCCCACGCCGAGCGCCAAGGCGCGGGAGGCGAAGCTGTGACGGAGGTCGTGGATGCGCACGTCGTCGAGGCCCGCGCGCGCCCGGATGCGCCGCCGGGGATGTCGCAGGTCGGTGAGGTGGGCGCCCGGTTTGCGGCCCGCGATCACCCAAGGGCTGTCCGGGTCGCGGGGCAGGGCCGCCAGCAGCTTCACGGCGGAGGGAGCCAACGGCACCGCGCGCTCGCCGGTCTTAGTGTCGGGAAGCCGCAGCTCGCCGGCGTCGAGATCGACATGCTCCCAGCGCAGCTTCTGGACCTCCGAGAGACGGCAGCCGGTGAGCATCAGGAGACGGAGCGCCGACGCCGAACGGGTCTTCGAGCCGTCCGCCGAGCTCAGGAACCGCTCGCGCTTTTCCTCGCGGAAGCGCTTGACGTGCAGGCAGGGGTTCGAGCCGTCCGGGCACGGACCCTGGAGCTCGGCGAGGTTGAGCATCTTGGAGAGCACGCCGAGCGTCCGGTTGGCCTGATAGTCGGCGGAGGAGGGATCACGCCGCATCCGCCGGTCGCACGCGCTTGGCGATCTCGGTTCCGCGCTCCCGTTCGATCAACGCGATGTCGTACTGGCTCTGGAGACCGATCCAGAACGATGCGCCGTTGCCAAAATAGAGGCCGAGACGCACCGCCGTGTCGGCTGTGATCGAACGGCGGCCATTCAGAATGTCCGTTACGCGGCCCGACGGAACGCCGAGATCGAGCGCCAGCCGATTGGCGCTCAAGGCCCTCGCTTCGAGTTCGCGCTTCAGCAGCCGGCCGGGGTGTGAGATCGGAAGCATGGCGTTCATCCCCTGTGGTAATCGACGATCTCGACGCGGTGGGCGTCACCCGCCCGAAACTCGAAGCAAATCCGCCAGGGCCCGTTCACCGTCATCGCCCATTGATTTGCGCGTGTCCCTTTGAGCTTGTGCAACCCGACGCTCTTGAGCGGGCTCAGGTCACGGAGCGTACCGGCGGCGTTGAGCGCCAGCAGCAAATCGATGGCGGCCGGGAAGTCCAGGCCACGAAACCGGTTCGGTGTCTCACCTTCCCAGACTTTTCGGCTGGCCGCATTGCCCCACGAGCGGATCACGGCGAAAACGTACTACGCCAATCAGCCCAATACAAGAGCAAGCGTGCAAGCCGATACGAGTGGCATCCGCAGGCCGGCCCGGCGGCGCCTCTCCGTTGGGTCAATTATTCCGCCTCTGTCAGATTGCGCTCGATGCTGTCGCCGATGCGTGCGGCGGAAGCCTTGACGGTATCGCGGGCGAGGTGAGCGTAGCGGGCCGTGGTCTGAACCTGGGTATGGCCGAGCAGCTTCCCGATCATCGGCAGGCCCTCGCCGAGCGCCAAGGCGCGGGAGGCGAAACTGTGACGTAGGTCGTGGATGCGCACGTCGTCGAGGCCCGCGCGCGCCCGGATGCGCCGCCAGGGATGTTGCAGGTCGGTGAGATGGGCGCCCGGTTTGCGGCCCGCGATCACCCAAGGGCTGTCCGGGTCGCGGGGCAGGGCGGTCAGCAGCCTTACGGCGGAGGGGGCCAACGGCACCGCGCGCCCGCCGGTCTTGCTGTCGGGAAGCCGCAGCTCGCCGGCGTCGAGATCGACATACTCCCAGCGCAGCTTCTGGACCTCCGAGAGACGGCAGCCGGTGAGCATCAGGAGACGGAGCGCCGCCACCGCCGAGGGGGTCTCCGAGCCGTCCGCCGATATCTCGTCAAGGACCCGTCCGAGCCGGTTGAACTCTTCCGTGTTCAGGAACCGCTCGCGCTTGTCCTCGCGAAAGCGCTTGACGTGCAGGCAGGGGTTCGAGCCGTCCGAACGCCAGCCCCAGAGTTCCGCCAGATTGAACATCTTGGAGAGCACCCCGAGTGTCCGGTTGGCCTGGTAGGGCGTGGAGCGCATGTCGTGATGCAGCGCCGCGATGTCGCTCCTCCGTATCTGCGCCACCTTGCGAGAGCCGATCCGGAGATTGATGAAGAGCGCCACCGAGCGCCGATACTCGTAGGCCGTGCTCGGCTTGCAGTGGACAGGGACGTATTCATCGAGGAATCGCTTGCCGAGCGCCTTCATGGTCGCCGCCTTGCGGCCGTCGTCGCGGACGGCGGCCGGATCGCCGCCGCCCTTGGCCTCGGCGATGAGCGCCATGGCGCGCCGCCGCGCGGCTTCCGGCGCCACCGCCCCGTGCCTGCCGAGCGTCATGCGGCGCAGCCGTCCGTCGGCGCGGAACTGGGCGACATAGTACTTGCGCCCCGAAGCACGGACACGCAGCCCGAAGCCGGGGAGGTCGGCATCCCAATAGAAGGTGTCCGCGCCTCCGGCCTTGATCCGGTCGACGGTTCGCTTGGTGATCTTGATCTGGGCCGGCATGACAGGTCCCTGGTGCGTCTCGAATGGAACCATCATAGCAGATTGGGAATCACATGGGAATCACTGGGATTACAAATCCTGCGCAGGCGGGCGCACCGTTGGCGCGGAAGAGAGAGCTTGCAACTCTCTATAACCCATTGTAATGTGCGATATTATCGTACTGAAGCGCTCGCTGGCGCAGACGAGGCGGCGATTGGCGTTTCAGTATATCGGCAAACTCATAACCTGAAGGTCGCAGGTTCGAATCCTGCCCCCGCAACCACTTCAAGCCCCTGAAAACCTTGATGTTTCCAGGGGCTTTTGATTCCAGCAACGCTGTTTTCAATCGTCGAGTCAACACCGAGTCAACACATGCCCGTGAACGCCGGCGACTGCGCTGCGCCGGGATGGGGGGCGGGCTCGTTCGCGAGCGTTTCAGGCATTGTCGGGGGATGCCCGAAGCGGCGGGGGTGCTCGCCGGCGCGCGTCGCGTGCCGGGCAGCCCCTGGGCGCTCCTCGGCCGCAAGCCGGGCAGCCGTCTGCGCAGCGTCAACGCTCCCTGGCGCGTCGTGCGGGCGCGGGCGGAGTTGGAAGACGTGCGCATCCACGACTTGCGGCATTCGTCTGATTCAAGGGCGCGGGCGTTGGGCGAGGGGCTGCCGACGATCGGCAGGTTGCTCGGCCACACTCAGGTCCAGATCGCCGCCCGCTGTGCCCACCTCGCCGACGATCCCCTCAAGGCCGCCGCAAACCGCATCGCAAACAGAGCCGCCAGCATTGCAAGGTGATGGAGACCGTATCGGAGTACAGACTACCTGATAGTATGTTCTTGGGTGTTCGTGCGGCCTCCGGCTCGCGCCGACGGCGCAGCGTTTGATCGAAGGGCAAGGGACATGGCGCGGGGAAGGCCGAAGAAGCGGCGCAGTGATTCGGGCGCAAAACCCGACGCCGCCGCGACCGCCCATGAGGCCGAGCTGTGGGCGATGGCCGATGCCCTGCGCGGCGCAATGGACGCGGCCGAGTACAAGCACGTCGTCCTCGGGCTGATCTTCCTCAAATACATTTCCGATGCCTTCGAGGAAAGGCATACCCGCCTGGAAACTGAGCGGGCGCGGGGCGCCGACCCCGAGGACCGGGACGAGTACCGCGCCGAAAACATCTTCTGGGTGCCGCCCGAGGCCCGCTGGAGCCATCTCAAGGCGCATGCACGGCAGCCTGCTATCGGCCAAACGGTCGACGATGCGATGGCCGGGATCGAGCGCGATAATCCGGCGCTCAAGGATGTGCTGCCCAAGAACTACGCCCGCCCGGCCCTCGACAAGCAGCGGTTCGGCCAGCTCATCGACATGATCGCCAACATCGGCGTGGGCGACCGGGACGCCCGCTCGCGGGACGTGCTGGGCCGCGTCTACGAATACTTCCTGTCGCGGTTTGCGAGCGCCGAGGGCAGGAGGGGCGGCGAGTTCTATACCCCGCGCTGCGTCGTCGGGCTCCTGGTCGAGATGCTGGAGCCGTGGCGCGGCCGGGTCTACGACCCGTGCTGCGGGTCTTCCGGCATGTTCGTGCAGTCGGTGGAGTTCATCGACGCCCACGCCACCGGCAACGGCAACGGCGGTCACGCGCGGGGCGGCGTTTCGATCTACGGCCAGGAGTCGAACTACACGACGTGGCGGCTCGCGAAGATGAACCTCGCCATCCGCGGCATCGAGGGGCAAATCGCCCACGGCGACACCTTCCACGACGACCGCCATCCCGACCTCAGGGCTGATTTCATTCTCGCCAATCCGCCGTTCAACGTCTCCGACTGGGGCGGCGAGCGCCTCGCCGACGACAAGCGCTGGCGTTACGGCGTTCCGCCCAGGGGCAACGCCAACTTCGCCTGGGTACAGCACATCGTCCATCATCTGGCACCCGGCGGCATCGCCGGCTTCGTGCTCGCCAACGGCTCCATGTCGTCGGCCCAGTCGGGCGAGGGCGATATCCGCCGGAACCTGATCGAGGCGGACCTCGTCGACTGCATGGTGGCGTTGCCGGGACAGCTCTTCTATTCGACCCAGATCCCGGCGTGTCTGTGGTTCGTCGCCCGCAACCGCGGCGGCGGCAGGTTCCGCGACCGGCGCGGCGAAATTTTGTTCATCGACGCTCGCAAACTCGGCGCCATGCTCGACCGCACCCACCGCGAGCTGACCGGCGACGACGTCGCCCGTATCGCCGGCGTCTACCGCGCCTGGCGCGGCGAGGAAGGGGCGGGCGACTACGCCGACGTTCCGGGTTTCTGCAAGAGCGCGGCGCTGGACGAAGTGCGCAAGCACGGCCACGTGCTGACCCCCGGCCGCTATGTCGGCGCGGCAGCGCCGGAGGACGACGGCGAGCCGTTCGAGGACAAGATGAAGCGACTGGCCGCTCGGCTTCGCGAGCAACGGGCCGAGGGTGCGCGGCTCGACGCCGCCATCGCCGCCGATCTCGAGGCGCTGGGGTTCGGAGGCGAGCGGTGAGCTACAGCGTCGCGGACATCGAGCGCCGACTGCGATTGGGCGAGGACAGCCATTGAGAGTTCAAACGGATCGAATTCAGCGGAAACCGGCCGAGCGGCCCGAAACGGGACGATTGGGCGGACGAGATCGCGGCGTTCGCCAATACGGACGGCGGAGTCGTGCTCTGCGGCGTCGCCGACGACGGAACACCGCAAGGCATGTCCCGCGAACAGGTCGTCGCATTGGATTCCTTCCTGGTCGAGATATGCACCGACTCCATTACCCCGCCCGTGCGCATTTGCAGCCGGCACGAGGAACTCTCCGGCGGCAAGCGGATCCTGCTTCTCGAAGTCCCCAGGAGCGATTGGCAGCATGACAGCCCGGGAGGAAGCTACGTCCGGATGGGCGGATCGAAGCGTCGAATGACGGACGACGAGCGGTTGCGCTTGGCGCAGCGGCGAGGGCAGGCCCGCTACCGCTGGTTCGACGAGCAGCCCGTGCCAAATACGGGGTTCGGAACCCTGGACGAAGCGTTCTGGAAACCGTTGTTGAGCGCCGAGGGCGCGGCGAATCCCGAGACGGCGCTCGCGAAGCTCGCGCTTCTGGCGCCCGACGAAGCCGGCGCCGTGCGCGCGACCAATTGACGAGGCGGTCCGGATGCAGGGCGCGATCGACTACGGCAAGTTCCGGATGTCGCTCGAGCGGCTCCGGGAGCAGCACGAGAATTACCGGGAACCCCACGCCGACCTGCCCGCCCTGACGCGGGAGGCCATCGCCGAATCGGTCATCCAGCGCTTCGAGACCTGCTACGACTGCCTGTGGAAGGTGTTGAGGCGACATCTCGTCGAGGTCCTTGGCGTCCCGGATCCGCCCAACAGTCCGAAGCCGGTCTTCAGACTGGCGCATCGGAACCACCTGCTCCGCGCGCCGGTGGAGCAATGGCTGTCCTACGCCGACAGGCGCAACGCCACCTCCCACGACTACGACGGCGAGAAGGCCAAAGCCTGCCTCGCCGTCATGGCCGACTTCATCGAAGACGCCATCGGCCTCTACCGGACCATGAGCGGCGAGGCATGGGAATGACGCCCGCCATCGACGTCACGGCCGAGCAGCGCGAGACGATCCTGGCGCTGCTCGGACGGCATCTGCCGGGGACGGCGGTCTGGGCCTACGGCTCCCGCGTCAAGCGGACGTCGCGCCCGACGTCCGACCTGGATCTGGTGGTCTTCGCCACGCCCGAGCAAGACCGCCGGGTCGGCGACCTGCGGGAGGCGTTCGAGGAAGGAGATCTGCCGTTCCCGGTGGACCTGTTCGTCTGGAACGAGGTTCCGGAGAACTTCCGCAAGCGTATCGAAGCGGATCACGTGGTGTTGGTGGGGAAACCGAAACGAGGCGCGGGCGGAGACTGGCCGACGGCGCGCCTCGGCGAGGTTACGGAACTCACGCTGAGCAGCGTGGACAAGAAGAACAAGCCTCACGAGCACGCGGTGTTGCTCTGCAATTACATGGATGTGTATTCGAACAGATTCATTCGCTCCGATCTGGATTTCATGACGGCGACCGCGACCGAGCGCGAGATTCAGAAATGCACGCTGCGGCCAGGGGACGTCATCATAACGAAGGATTCAGAACAATACGACGACATAGGCGTACCGGCGCTCGTGCGCGATGACGTGGATAATCTCGTCTGCGGATACCACTTGGCGATTCTGCGCCCGTTACGGGAATCGGTCGACGGTTCCTACCTTCTCTATGCACTGCAAATCGGGAGTGTCCAACACCAGTTTCACGCATACGCAAACGGGGTTACGAGATTCGGGCTACGGAAAGACGACATTTTGCGTGTTGAAATTCCCCTTCCCCCTCTCCCCGAACAACGCGCCATCGCGCGTGTCTTGGGCGCGCTGGACGACAAGATCGAACTGAACCGGCGCATGAACGGGACGCTGGAGGCGATGGCCCGCGCCCTGTTCAAATCCTGGTTCGTCGATTTCGACCCCGTTCGCGCCAAGGCGGAAGGCCACGCCCCCGGCCTGCCCGACCGCATCGTGAACCTTTTCCCCGACAGGCTCGTCGACTCCGAGTTGGGCGAGATACCGGAGGGGTGGGAGATTGGAACACTCGGCGACATTGCATCGTTGAATCCGGAATCCTGGAATGCTCGAAACACGCCCGAAACCATCGTTTATGTCGATCTTGCGAACACCAAATGGGGATACATCGAAAAAGTAGATATTTATTCGTGGGGAACTGCGCCAAGCCGGGCCCGTCGTGTGCTGCGCTCAGGCGACACGATTGTCGGCACGGTTCGGCCGGGGAATAGATCGTTCACGCTTATCGACCGGGATGGACTGACCGGAAGCACTGGATTCGCCGTTCTTCGTCCTAAGGCGTCGAACGATCGTGAAATCGTCTGGTGTGCGGCGACCTCTCGCGACAATCTTGATCGTCTGGCTCATCTCGCCGACGGAGGCGCCTATCCGGCCGTTCGTCCTCGGGCAGTCGCGGAGACGTCGGTCGTCCTGGCCAATGTTCCCGCGAGAGGAGCGTTTTCGTCGATGACCGCTCCTTGGTTCGATCTGATTGAAAACAACAAGCGAGAGTCCCGAAGACTCGCGTTACTCCGCGACACGCTGCTTCCCAAGCTCGTTTCGGGATGGTTGCGCGTAAGGGAGGTCGGATGATGGTCGCCGACCTTACCCAGGCCGAAGCGGATGCTCTCCTCGCGCTTGAGAAACATCGAGTCGATACGGTCCAATGGAACTACCCGGGGCTTGGGGGATCAGCGACGATCCCGCTGGCCTCAGCGGACAGACGCGAACCGTTTCTGCTCGACTTGCGCCGCGCCCGGATCGTGCTCACCAAGGGCACATACCAGACCCGATGCCGACAGGTCATGATTCTGGCGCGGCTCGATTTCGGCGGTGCGCCGCATCGGAACCCGGACGGCGAGGAAATCGGCTCTCCGCATCTGCACCTTTATCGCGAGGGATTCGGCGACAAATGGGCGTTTCCGGTTCCGGAAGACCGCTTCGTGGATTCACGGGACCCGTGGCGGATGCTGGAAGACTTCATGAGGTTCTGCAATATCGTCAAACCACCCGACATCCAGAGGGGACTGTTCGCATGATCGGGGAAGTGGAATCGCTCCTGGACCGATACTGGATCTGGCTGAAGGATCGAACGAGCCTTCGCCAGGTCGGCGACTGGATAGAAATCACCACGCCGTATCTGGACCGTCACAACGACTGTCTCCAAATCTACGCCAGGCGCGCCAATGGCGGATTCGTTCTGACCGACGACGGATATACGATCGAAGATCTGGCAATGTCCGGCTGCAAGATCGACAGTGCCAAACGGCAAGATTTGTTCAAGACGACGCTCAACGGCTTTGGCGTTCAGGTCAACGAGAAAGCGCTGGAAGTTCGAGCATCCGAACATAACTTCGCGCTACGGAAACACAACCTCGTTCAGGCGATGCTCGCCGTGAACGACCTGTTCTACCTGGCGCCTCCCGTGACCGCCAGCCTGTTTTACGAAGACGTCGTCGCCTGGCTCGATCTTTCCGATATCCGATACACGCCCAACGTGAAATTCACCGGCAAGAGCGGTTACGATCACCGGTTCGAGTTCGCCATACCGAAATCGAACGTCCGGCCGGAACGTATGGTGCGCACGATCAACCGCCCGAACCGCGACACCGCGCAGGCGGCGGCCTTTTCCTGGGTCGACACCAAGGCCGCGCGCGCTCCAGAGTCTCTCGCCTACGCCATCGTGAACGACTCCGATCGGCAGGTCCCGGAAAGCGTGATGGATGCGATGCGAAGCTATGAGATGCGCCCGATTCCGTGGTCGGAACGGGACGAGGCGCGGGAGGAGCTCGCTGCGTGAGGCCCTCCCCTTTCCAACCCCGACCCCGGCGACCCCCGGCCATGCGGCGCGGTAGCGTTTCACGCATGACAGAACCTCCTCCCCGACGCCCGCGCGCGGCCGGCGCCGCCGGTCTGGCCTTCGCGGCGGTCATGGCCGTGGCTACCCCGCACATTGCTGCCGAGCCGCCGCCGCCGACCGCGCCTGAATCGGCCGTCCCGGCCGCCGCTCCCGGAACGGAGCCGCCGAACGAAACCGGCCGGGACAACGCAAGCGACGCCGAAAATGACCTGCGGCGCGACTTCAACGACCTGCGGCGCGAACTGCTGGACGACCGCATGAAGCTCGTCGACTGGTGGCTCATGTGGGTCGCCATCTTCCTGACGCTGCTTGGCGTCGTCGCCGTCATCGCCGGCTATCTCGGCTTCAAGCGGTTCCGCGAGATCGGAGCCGAAGCGCGCGGGAACGTCGATAAGGCTGGAGAACATGCCGAAGAGGCGCGGAAACTTCTCGAAGAGGCTAAATCGGATGCGGAGGCCATAAGGAACTTGAGGAAACTGACGGCGGAGACCGTTCAAAGCGACCCGGACAAGGCCGGCAAGGCCGCGCAAAGCGCCCAAGCCAATCCCTCGGCGTCCCCGGTTGACCGGGCGATCGCCGCCGCCGTCCTGCTTCAGCGGGAAGACAACATCGAAGAGGCCATTGAGAAGTGGCGCTCCATCGCCAACATCGTGGACGGAATCGACAAAGAGCGCGGCGCCCTGGCGTGGTTCTCCGTCGGCTATCTCCTTCAAGAGGGAGAGTTAAACGACTTGGAATCGGTGGTCAACGCCTACGACGAGGCGGTCCGGCTGAAACCGGACTTGGCCGAAGCCTACAACAATCGGGGCAACGCGAAGGATGACCTCGGCCAGCACGAGGAGAGCATCGCCGACTACGACGAGTCGATCCGTCTGAAACCGGACTATGCGGATGCCTACAACAACCGGGGCGTCGCGAAGAACAACCTTGGCCGGCGCGAGGAGGGCATCGCCGACTACGGCGAGGCGATCCGTCTAAAACCGGACTATGCGGATGCCTACAACAACCGGGGCGTCGCGAAGAACAACCTTGGCCGGCGCGAGGAGGCCATCGCCGACTACGACGAGGCGATTCGGCTGAAACCAGACTTGGCCGAAGCCTACAACAACCGGGGCATCGCGAAGAACAACCTTGGCCGGCATAAGGAGGCCATCGCTGACTACGACGAGGCGATCCGTCTGAAACCGGACTTGGATGAAGCCTACAACAACCGGGGCATCGTGAAGAGAAACCTCGGCCGGCACGAAGAGGCCATCGTGGATCATGACAAGGCCATCGAGTTGAAACCGGACTATGCGAAAGCCTACAACAACCGGGGCAACGCGAAGGATGACCTCGGTCAGCACGATGAGGGCATCGCCGACTTCGACGAGGCGATCCGTCTGAAACCGGACTATGCGGATGCCTACAACAACCGGGGCGTCGCGAAGAACAACCTTGGCCGGCGCGAGGAGAGCATCGCCGACTACGACGAGGCGATCCGTCTGAAACCGGACTATGCGGATACCTACAACAACCGGGGCGTCGCGAAGGATGACCTCGGCCAGCATGAGGAGGGCATCGCCGACTTCGACGAGGCGATCCGTCTGAAACCGGACTATGCGGGTGCCTACAACAACCGGGGCAACGCGAAGAGCAACCGCGGCCGGCACGAGGAGGCTATCGCTGACTACGACGAGGCGATCCGTCTGAAACCGGACTATGCGGATACCTACAACAACCGGGGTGTCGCGAAGAACAACCTTGGCCGGCACGAGGAGGCTATCGCTGACTACGACGAGGCGATCCGTCTGAAACCGGACTATGCGGGTGCCTACAACAACCGGGGCGTCGCGAAGAACAACCTTGGCCGGCACGAGGATGCTATCGCTGACTACGACGAGGCGATCCGTCTGAAACCGGACTATGCGGGTGCCTACAACAACCGGGGCAACGCGAAGAATGACCTCGGCCAGCACGATGAGGGCATCGCCGACTACGACGAGGCGATCCGTCTGAAACCGGACTATGCGGATGCCTACAACAACCGGGGCAACGCGAAGAGCAACCGCGGCCGGCACGAGGAGGCTATCGCCGACTACGACGAGGCGATCCGTCTGAAACCGGACTATGCCGTGATCTATTACAACCGAGCCGCAACGAATTTGGCCTTGGGACGCAAGGATGAGGCGCGGCGGGATCTTGAGACGGCACTCGCCCTGGCCCGCGAGGCGGGTGACGAGGCCACGGCCGACAAGGCGCGCGATGACCTCGAACGACTCTTCGGCGAGGGAGACCCCTAAAGGCGCTCCCGCGTCTTCGGAACGGGTCTCCCCGCGTGTCCTCCTCCCCCCTCGAACGAGGGGGGAGGCCGGGAACGACGACCACCGCCGGAACAAACGCCGCCAACCGGTTACCCCCTCCCGACCTCCCCCTGATAGGGGGAGGGAGAAGATGGAGACGGGCCGATGCTCCCGCTCCGGCACGGAGCGCCCCTGGACCCGGGTGCCGGCCGCCTCCTTCCGTCGGCTCCTCTCTTCCAATTACTCCCTTGATTGAGTAATTTTACTCACTGTAATGAGTAATCGGGACTACACGCGGCCCCAGGCCGCCGCCTTGCTCGACCGTCTGCGGGAACCGCGCCGGTTCCTCCAGGTCGTCACCGGGGCGCGGCAAGTGGGCAAGACTACCCTGGCTGTGCAGGTCGCCGAGCGGTCCGGTCTGCCCCATCGCTTCGCCAGCGCCGACGAGCCGACCCTGCGCAGCCCGGAATGGATCGCGCAGCAATGGGACGCGGCGCGGCTCCTGGCCGACGACGCCGACCGCGAGGGCGCGTTGCTCGTTCTGGACGAGGTTCAGAAGGCCCCCGACTGGGCGGAGTCCGTCAAGCGCCTGTGGGACGAGGACACCCGGAGCGGACGCCGGCTGAAGGTAGTGGTGCTCGGTTCGGCGCCCCTGTTGCTCGCTCGCGGCCTGACCGAGAGCCTCGCCGGCCGCTTCGAGCGCCTGCATCTGCCGCATTGGAGCTTTGTCGAGATGCGGGCGGCGTTCGGATGGTCCCTTGAACGATACCTGTTCTACGGCGCCTATCCCGGCGCCGCGCCGCTGGCGAGGCAGCCGGCCCGCTGGTCGCGCTACGTCCTCGATTCGCTCGTGGAAACGACCGTCGCCCGCGACATGCTGTTGCTGACCCGGATCGACAAGCCGGCGCTGCTGCGCCGCCTGTTCGCGCTCGGCTGCGCGTATTCGGGGCAGATCCTCTCCTACAACAAGATGCTGGGCCAGCTCCAGGAAGCCGGCAACACGACGACGCTCGCCCATTATCTCGACCTGCTGGCGGGCGCGGGCATGTTGACGGGGCTGCCGAAATACGCCGGCGCGGCGGCGCGGCGGCGGGGTTCCAGCCCGAAGCTGCAAGTCCTCAACACCGCCTTGATGACCGCCGGATGCGGCCTCACCCTGGCGCGTGCCCGGAAGGATGGCGCGTTCTGGGGACGGCTGGTCGAATCCGCCGTGGGCGCCCACTTGGCGAACGCGGCGGCGAGCGGGGCGTGCGATCTGTTCTACTGGCGCGAGCGCAATCGCGAGGTCGATTTCGTGGTCCGCGCGGGCGATGCGACAACGGCGATCGAGGTCAAGAGCGGGCGCGCCCGCGACACGGCGCCGGGGATGGCCGCCTTCGCCGCGGCCTTCCGGCCGGCGCGCATGTTGCTGGTCGGCGGCGACGGCATCGCGATCGACGACTTCCTGTCGAAGCCGGTGGAGTACTGGACGCGCCCATGACCCCCTCGCCGAAAATTCGGAGCCGCGCGGGGCGGCATCGCGGTCGAAGCCCGTTTCGGGGAAGTCGGCGGTACAATGATTCTTCCAGATTGATGAAAGCGGGGATATGAACCGAATGACGTCACGGGACGCCGCGCCGCCGCGCATCGAATACCTGAAGGTGCGGAACTTCCGGGCCTTGCGGAACGTCGAGATCACGAAACTGACGCCGATGACGGTGTTGTTGGGCCCCAACGGCAGCGGCAAATCCACGGTGTTCGACGTGTTCGCGTTCCTGGCGGAGTGCTTCGAGTCCGGCCTGCGGCGCTCCTGGGACCGGCGCGGGCGGGCCAGGGAGCTCAGGACCCGCGACGCCGAAGGGCCGATCATCATCGAGTTGAGATACAGGGAGCGGCCTCGAACGCCACGCATCGACTATCATCTGGAAGTGGACGACCGAGCCGGCGCGCCGACGGTCACGCACGAATGGCTACAGTGGACGAGGGGCGCACGGGGGCGACCGTTCCGCTTCCTGGAGTACCGGAACGGCGAAGGCCGGGCGACCAGTGGGGACAGACCCGACGCGGAAGACGAAAGGCGGGAGATCCCGCTCAAATCGCCTGACCTGCTGGCGGTCAATGCGCTCGGGCAGTTCCAGGATCATCCGCGCGTGGCGGCGCTGCGCGACTTCATCATGGGCTGGCACGTATCCTACCTCTCGGCCGACAGCGCGCGCGGCCAGCCCGAGGCGGGTCCGCAAGAACGTCTGACCCCGACCGGCGACAACCTCGCCAACGTCATCCAGTATCTGAGCGAGCGGCATCCGAAGCGGCTCAATCGCATCTTCGAAACGTTACGCCGGCGCGTGCCGCGCATCGAGCGCGTGCTGGCCGAGGCCATGCCGGACGGCCGGCTGCTGCTGCAAATCAAGGACGCGCCGTTCAGCCACCCGATCCTGGCGCGCTTCGCTTCCGACGGCACACTGAAGATGCTGGCCTATCTGGCGTTGCTGCACGACCCGGAACCACCGCTCTTCATCGGCATCGAGGAGCCCGAAAACTTCCTGCATCCGCGCCTGCTGCACGAACTGGCGGAGGAATGCGGCGCGGCCAGCGAGCGCACGCAGCTGCTCGTCACCACCCATTCGCCGTTCTTCCTGAACGCGCTGAAGCCCGAACAGGTGCGCGTCCTGTGGCGGGACGAAAAGGGCCACACGCGGGCGCGGCGCGCCGCCGACCTCGATGGCGTGCCCGATTTCATGAAGGCCGGCGCGCAGCTCGGCGATCTCTGGATGGAGGGCTATTTCGGCGTCGGCGATCCGTTGACCCGGCATGGTGCCCCGGCACCCGGCGGAGAACGCCGGTGACGGCGGCGCGGCGCCTGGAATTTCTGGTTGAAGAGCCGTCGATGGAGGCTTTCCTGCGAGGTCTGCTTCCGCGGGTTCTCCCGGAAGGCTGCACGTTCGAATGCCGTGTGTTCCAGGGCAAACGGGATCTGCTGCGGAAGTTGGGAAGTCGCTTGCGCGGTTACAGGCGTTGGCTACCCAACGAATGCCGACTCGTCGTCGTGGTCGACCGTGATGACGACGATTGCCATGCGCTCAAGACGCGGCTCGAAAAGGCGGCGGCCGATGCGGACCTGCTCACGCGCTCACGAGCCCGGGGCGGGCTGTGGCAAGTGGTCAACCGCATCGCCATCGAGGAATTGGAGGCATGGTATTTCGGCGATTGGGAGGCGGTGCGCCAAGCCTATCCGGGAGTCCCGCGCAACACCCCGAATCAAGCGCGTTACCGCGACCCGGACGCCGTCCAGGGCGGCACCTGGGAGGCGTTCGAGCGTATCCTGAAGAAACGCGACCATTTCAAAAACGGGTTGCGCAAGATCGAAGCTGCGCGCGCCATCGCCCCCAACATCGATCCGGCGCACAACCGTTCGCGGAGTTTCGCGGCCTTCCGCGACGCCTTGATCGAGGCGACCGCGTGACGGGCGTGGAACCGGCGCCGGTTCCGCGGGAGACATCCGATGCTCACCAAGCTCACCATCCGTAACTTCAAACGCTTCGGCGAGGTCGAGGTCGAGTTGGGAAACCCCGTCGTGTTCATCGGCCCGAACAATTCGGGGAAGACCTCGGCCATGCAGGCCCTGGCCCTGTGGGACATCGGCGTCAAACGGTGGAACGAGAAGCGCGCGGGCAAGAGCGCGCCGGAAAAGCGCCCCGGCGTGACGGTCAACCGCAGGGACCTGTTCGCCATTCCCCATCCGAGCGCCGTCCACCTGTGGCGCGGCCTGCATGTGCGGGACAGCCGGCGCGTCGAGGGCCGTGCGTGGACGAACAACGTGCGGATCGAGGTCGTCGTCGAGGGAATCGACGAGGCCAAGGCCTGGACGTGCGGCCTCGAATTCGACTACGCCAACGAGGAGTCGTTCTATTGCCGTCCCCTGCGGCTCGACGAGGGCAAACACCCCGAGCGGATGTCGATCCCGAATGAAGCGGGTTCCGTTCGCGTCGCCTTCCTTCCTCCCATGTCCGGTCTCGCCGCCACGGAGACGCGGCTCGACCAGGGCGCCGTGAACGTGCGGGTAGGCGAAGGCCGCACGGCCGAGGTCCTTCGCAACCTGTGCTTCCGCGTCGTCGACGAGAGGCCCGACCGGTGGGAGTCGCTGGTGGCGCGGATCGAGGCGCTCTTCGGGATGACGCTCGACAAGCCCCGCTACGTGGAGGAGCGGGGAGAGATCACCATGGGGTATCGCGAGCACGGCGTGGCCCTCGATCTCTCGTCGAGCGGGCGAGGGTTGCAGCAGACCCTCCTGATCCTCGCCTACATGTACGCCAACCCCGGCGCAGTCATCCTGCTGGACGAACCCGACGCGCATCTCGAAATCCTCCGCCAGCGCCAGATATACGGCCTGATAACCGAGGTCGCCTCGGACAGCGGCAACCAGATCATCGCCGCCAGCCATTCCGAGGTGCTCCTGAACGAAGCTGCCGGGAAGGATCTGGTCATCGCCTTCGTCGGCGGACCGCACCGCATCGGGGGCGAGCGTAGCCAAGTGCGCAAGGCGCTCGCGGAGATCGGATTCGATCAATACTACCAAGCCGAGCAAACCGGATGGGTGCTCTACCTCGAAGGTTCGACGGACTTGGCGGTATTGCAGGCCTTCGCCAGGAGACTCGGCAAGGACGACGCCGTTCGGGCACTGGAACGGCCCTTCGTCCGTTACGTCGGGAACCGGCCGCCGGCCGCCGCGCGCCACTTTCACGGCCTCCGGGAGGCGCTCCCCGGCCTCGAGGGCGTGGCCCTCTTCGACCGTCTGGAAGGCGGAGCCCCGAGCAGTCCGCCGCTCGAGCATCTGGTCTGGAAAAGACGGGAGATCGAGAATTACCTTTGCACGGAGTCGACTCTCGAAGCCTACGCGCGCGCGTCGGCGGAGTCGAAGCCCCTTTTGACCGGTGCCGAGGTGGACAAGCGGCTGACAGCCATGGGCGAGGCCATCGCGGAGGTCGGCAAGGCTCTGGAGACCTTGGGCAAGGGATCGCCGTGGGGCGAGGACGTGAAGGCGAGCGACGAATTCCTGACCCCGCTCTTCAAGGCCTACTTCGAGAAGATCGGCATCCCCAACCTGATGGACAAGAAGAACTTCCACGCGCTCGCCGACCACGTTCCCGAGGACGAGATTGATCCCGAGATCGGCGAGAAACTGGACGCGATCGCGCGCGTCGCGGAGAGCGCCGCGCCGGCGAGCGACGGGTGACCGGCCATGCCGGGCAATTCCGCGATGGCCCGCCGTCGTCGTCTTCGGGGAACGCCGTGACCCGCTTCACCGAATCCGAGGTCGAGGACGCCGCCCTCGAATGGCTCGCCGGTCTCGGCTGGACCGTCGCCCACGGCCCCGACGTCGCCCCCGGCGCGCCGGCCGCGGAACGCGCGGACTACGGCGAGGTCGTTCTGGAGCACCGGCTTCGCGGCGCGCTGGCCCGGCTCAATCCCGACCTGCCCGTCGAGGCCCTCGACGACGCCTTCCGCAAGCTGATCCGCCCGGAGGGCGCGACGCTGGAGGTCCGCAACCGCGCCTTCCACCGGCTGCTGACGGACGGCGTCGCGGTGGAGTACCGCGGCGACGGCGGGGCGATCCGCGGCGCGCAGGTCCGCGCCATCGACTTCGACGACGCGGACGGCAACGACTGGCTCGCGGTCAACCAGTGCACCGTCGTCGAGAACCGGCGCGAACGCCGTCCCGACGTGGTGTTGTTCGTCAACGGCCTGCCGCTCGGGCTGATCGAGCTCAAGAACCCGACGGACGAGGACGCGACGATCTGGACCGCGTGGAGACAGCTCCAAACCTACAAGGCCGAGCTGCCGGCGCTGTTCGCCCTGAACGCGGCGCTCATCGTTTCGGACGGGACGGAGGCGCGGATCGGCACGCTTACCGCCGGGCGGGAGTGGTTCAAGCCCTGGCGCACGATCTCCGGCGAGACTCTCGCCGACCCGCGCTTGCCCCAGTTGCAGGTGATGCTGGCGGGCGCGTGCGAACCGCGCCGGTTCCTGACGCTGGTCCGCGACTTCATCGTCTTCGAGGACGACGGCGCCGCCGCGCCGGCCAAGAAGATGGCCGGGTATCACCAGTTCCACGCCGTCGAGGCGGCAGTCGCGGAGACGCTGCGCGCGGCCGAGTCGCGACGATCGGGCCCGGAGCTCTCGGAGGGGACGGGGCGCTACCAGTCGGGCCGCCGGCCGGGCGGCGCTCCCGGTGACCGGCGCGTCGGCGTCGTCTGGCACACCCAGGGCTCGGGCAAGAGCCTGACCATGGCCTTTTACGCCGGGCGCATCGTCCGCGAGCCGGCGATGGCCAACCCGACGATCGTCGTGCTGACCGACCGCAACGACCTAGACGACCAGCTCTTCACCACGTTTTCCCGATGCCGGGACCTGCTGCGGCAGCCGCCGGTTCAGGCGGGAAGCCGGGCCGACCTGCGCCGCAAGCTCGCCGTCGAATCGGGCGGCGTGGTGTTCGCCACCATCCAGAAGTTCTTCCCGGAGGAAAAGGGGGACCGGCACCCGACGCTGTCCGACCGGCGCAACGTCGTGGTCATCGCCGACGAGGCGCACCGCGGCCAGTACGACTTCATCGACGGCTTCGCCCGCCACATGCGCGACGCCCTGCCCAACGCCTCGTTCGTCGGCTTCACCGGCACGCCGATCGAGCTCCGCGACGCCAACACGCGCGCCGTGTTCGGCGACTACATCAGCATCTACGACATCCAGCGCGCGGTCGAGGATCGGGCGACGGTGCCGATCTACTACGAGAGCCGACTCGCCAGGCTGGCGCTCGACGAAGACGAGAAGCCCAACATCGACCCCGACTTCGAGGAGGCAACCGAGGGAGAAGAGATCGAGCGCAAGGAGAGGCTCAAGACCAGATGGGCGCAACTCGAAGCGGTCGTCGGCGCGGAGAAGCGCGTGGCGCTCGTCGCTGCGGATATCGTCGCGCATTTCGAGCGCCGTATCGAGGCCATGAACGGCAAGGCGATGGTCGTCTGCATGAGCCGGCGCATCTGCGTCGATCTCTATCGCGAACTGGTCCGCCTGCGCCCGGACTGGCACCGCGAGGACGACGACAAGGGACACGTCAAGGTCGTGATGACCGGCGCCGCCGCCGACCCGCCCGACTGGCAGCCCCATATCCGCGACAAGCGGCGCCGCGAGGCGCTGGCCAACCGGTTCCGCAACGCCGGCGACCCGCTCCGGATCGTACTCGTGCGCGACATGTGGCTGACCGGCTTCGACGCGCCGAGCCTGCACAGCATGTACATCGACAAGCCGATGCGCGGCCACGGGCTGATGCAGGCGATCGCGCGCGTCAACCGCGTCTTCGGGGACAAGCCGGGCGGCCTCGTCGTCGATTATCTCGGCCTCGCTCACGAGCTCAAGCGGGCGCTCGCGACCTACACCGAGAGCGGCGGCGGCGGACGGGCCGCGCTCGATCAGGCGGACGCGGTAGCGGTGATGTTGGAGAAGCACGAGGTCTGCCGCGCCCTGTTCCACGGTTTCGACGCATCCCGATGGATCGTCGGCGCGCCGGCGGAACGGCTGGCGCTTCTTCCGGCGGCGCAGGAACACGTTCTGGCGCAGGAGAACGGCAAGGAGCGCTGCCTGCAAGCGGTGCTGGAACTTTCCCAGGCCTTCGCCCTCGCCGTGCCGCATAGGGAGGCAATCCGCATCCGCGACGACGTGGCGTTCTTCCAGGCCGTCCGCGCGGTGCTGGCCAAGCGCGCCGAAGGGGAGGCGCGTCCCGAGGAGGCGCTCGATCATGCCGTCCGCCAGCTCGTATCGCGCGCGGTGGCGTCGGACGGCGTCGTCGACATCTTCGCCGCCGCCGGGCTGGAGAAACCCGACATTTCGATCCTGTCCGAGGAATTTCTTGCCGAGGTGCGGGGCATGCCCCAGCGCAACCTCGCGGTCGAACTGCTGCGCAAGCTGTTGAAGGGCGAGCTCGCCGTCCGCCGACGGAAGAACGTCGTTCAGGCGCGCTCCTTCGCCGAGATGCTGGAACGGACACTGCTGCGCTACCGGAACCGCGCCGTCGAGGCCGCGCAGGTGATTGAGGAGCTGATCCAGCTCGCCCGCGATCTACGCGAGGCGAACGCTCGGGGCGAGAAGCTCGGGCTGTCGGAAGACGAACTCGCCTTCTACGACGCGCTCGAGACCAATGACAGCGCCGTCGAGGTGCTCGGCGACGAGACCCTGCGCGACATCGCCCGCGAGCTTGTCGAGACCGTGCGCGGCAACGTCACGATCGACTGGACGCTGCGCGAGAACGTCCGCGCCAACCTGCGCCGACTGGTCAGGCGCATTCTGCGCAGGCACGGCTACCCACCCGACAAGCAGGAAAAGGCGACGCAGACGGTGCTCGAACAGGCGGAGGTACTGTCCGCCGGCTGGGCGGCGTGACGGTGCAATGCGCGATGCTTTCCTTGCCCCCACGCAAAGCCGACATTGCGCCACAATCGCAGGGTCCTGTTCGTACCACCCGTTGCACATCGTCACCCAGTAACTCGGACCACCCTGTAGGGAGCGGCGTGCGCCTCGTTCCGCATCAACACTCGCCTCGCTTCCTGCATACGCTCAAGCACCGCAGCGGCTCGGCCCTGCATTACGCGCACGCCACCGCCTCGCGGCGATAGGGTCTCACACCCGAACACAGCCTGCCGTAGGCGACGGCGAGGGATCGACCAAGTGCGCTCCGTCGCGCTTGCGCCGTCGATCGAATGACCACCGGGGGCCGGCCGCAAGGCGGTGGCGCGTTTCGGGAGAACGCAGCGCCGGACCTCGAATGTTTCGCCGGGCGGAGCGGAGCCGGAAACTTTTTCCCGTACCCGGTCGCACGCCGTCGCAAGTCCGCGCGGGTTTGTCGCAATTCCGCCGGAAATCCGCTTCTTGACCGTGTTGCAGGAGTCATATGTTCTATCCATGTTCGTGTTCATGGCCGACGATACGCAAGTCCCGCGCGCCGCTTCCGGCGGGCTCAGCAGCGCAGACGACACGGCCCGGTCCGAAGGAACGGCGACGGACGGCGCACGCGGTCCCGAGACCGAAGCCGCTGAAGCGGGCGCGCCGTGACCGGGGCGGGCGGCGATACCGGGCGCGGCGTCTGCGCCGCCGCCCGGGGCTTGCGCACCTGGCGAAAGCTCCTCGGCATGGCCCTCGCCGCCGCCCTCATCGGCGCCGCAGGCGCCGCCACATGGAAGGCGTCGCACACCATCACCACCCATCAGTGGTACGCGGTCGGCATGCTCGTGCTCTCCGAGACCCTCATCGACGCAGGCCTGAGCCCCCGACGCCCCAAGGAGATACGCCACCCGAACGGCCGAACCGAAACCGTGACCCTCGGCGCCATCGCCAACCACCCGCCGCTGCTCGCCCTGCGCGAACGCATGATCGACGACCTCCTCGATGCCGCTCTGATCGGATTGGGGATCGGCGCCGGCATCGCCGTCGCCGCCCTCGCCGGGCTCCACTACGCAGGCGGCAGGCTCAAGCGCGGACGCCGCCTGCGCGGCGGTGAACTGGTCTCAGCGCGCCAACTCCGCCGTCGCGTCGCGCCCTTGCGCCTCCGTCTCCGGCGGCGGTTCGGACATGGCTCCGACCGGCCCTGCCGCATCTTCCCCTTCAAGTTCCCCGGCGGCTGGCCCGTCGCCCGCATCAGGCTGCGATACGCGAAACGCCCCAAGGTCGCCGAGCGGTTCGCGCCGAGGGCGGAAGGAGAAACCGGCGCCGGACGGGTCGAGATGCCGGAAGACGATTGGGCGGAGCGGCCGGACGAGGCGAACGAGGCCATCGAACAGGCGCCCGAGGCGGAGGCCGAGGTCGACCTGTGGGAATCCGAACCGCTTGCGGGGGATGCGGAAATCATGCGGACGGACCCGAACGCGGAAGGTTTGGAAGCCGATGCCGAACCGCTGGAGGCAACACAGCCGGGGTTGTCGTTCGCGGAGGATGCCGGCGCCGACGGAACAGTGGTCGGAAGAGCTGCGCGAACCGATGTCGATCTTGACGCTGGGCCGAATGACGACGGCAGGCCGCCGGGCACGACCGAGAACCGGGCGGACATGCGAGGAAGGAAAAGCCCCGACGGCGCCAAGCCGAAGGGTCGAATGATCCGTATCTGAGATGGTCGCTTCCATCGGCGCCGTCGCCTCGCCCGCCCAGGGCGTCGCCTACTACGAACGCGACGGCTACTACGCCAGGGACGATCCCGCCCACCGGAACGCCAGCGCCTGGTTCGGCAAGGGCGCCGAGGCGCTCGGCCTCGAAGGCCCCGTCGATGCGGACACGTTCAAGGACGTGCTGGCGGGCAAAGTCCCGGACGGAACCGGCCGTCGGCTCGGGCGCAGGGACAAGGAAGGCAACGTCCATCACCGCCCCGGGCGGGACGTCACGTTCTCCGCTCCGAAGTCCGTCTCCCTTGCGGCCCTGATCGGCGGCGACGGGCGCGTCGTCGCAGCGCACGACCGAGCGGTGACGCGCACCCTCGCCTGGATCGAGAGCAACGTCGTCGAGACCCGGATGAAGGACCCGGAGACGGGCCGCATGGTCCGCGCCGACGGCCAGAGCATGGTCGCCGCCACCTTCCGGCACGACACCTCGCGCAATCTCGACCCGCAACTCCATACCCATGCCGTGATCGCCAACATGGTCCGGGGCGAAGACGGCAAGTGGCGCACCATGGCCAACGAAAAGCTCTACGCCTCTAAGATGCTGATCGGCGCCATGTACCGGAGCGAACTGGCGCGGGAGTTGGGCGCACTCGGCTACCGCATCGAGAAGACCCATGCCGACGGGCGCTTCGAGATCGCGGGCGTACCACGCAAGGTGATCGAGGCGTTCTCGACGCGGCGCGCCGAGATCGAGGTGGTGATGGCGAAGCACGGTCTCGGCGATCCTTCCGAGAACCAGAGCCTCGCCCAGCGCGCGGCGCTGATGACCCGCGCCCACAAGCGCGACGTCGACAAGGACGCACTCCGGGAGAGTTGGAAGAACCAAGCCGCCGATCTCGGCTTCGATGCGCGGACGCTCACGGCCCAAGCCGCGCATCGGGAGGTCGGCAAAGGATCCGGCCACGCCGCCGCCGGCCCTTCCGACGATCGTCAGGGTTCGGGAAGAGCCGCAGAGGCCGACCGGGCGGCGGCGTGGGCGGTGGCGCATCTCTCGGAACGCGAGGCGGTGTTCTCGCGTACTGACCTGCTGGCTGCCATGCTCGCCCGGCGCCCCGGTGCGGTGGCGATCGGCGAGGCCGAGAACGCGGTAACGCGGTTGGAAAAGGCCGGGACGTTGCACGCCGCGAACCTGCCCGTTCCGGGACAATCGCTCACCACCGACAAGGCGGTCGCCGACGAGAAGGAAACCGTCGCCCTGATGCGCGCGGGTCGGGACCGGGGCGTTGCCGCCATGCGTGGTCGCGCCGTCGACAAGGCACTGCGCAACGGTCCCCTCACGGCCGGGCAGAAGGACGCGGTGAAGCTGATCCTGTCGGCAAAGGATCGGACAGTGGGCGTTCAGGGCTACGCGGGAACCGGCAAGACCAGGATGCTGAACCGCGCCCGCGCCCTCCTCGAAAAGCGCGGGTTCGAGGTCAGAGGATTGGCGCCGTCTGCCTCGGCCGCACGGACCCTGGAGAGCGAAGCCGGGATCGAAAGCGAGACGTTGCAACGCTTCCTCGCCCGCAACGCCGGCGTCGCCGAGGGGCGGCTCACGGTCAAGGGCGAACGGACGATGCGCACGGCGTTCGAGAAGACCGTGCTGGTGGTTGACGAGGGCTCGCTCGCCTCCACCGTCCAGGCCCGCGACCTGCTGCGGATCGCCAACGCCTTGCGCATTCCCCGCGTGGTGCTGGTCGGCGACGAGAAGCAGCTCGATGCGGTCGATGCCGGCAAGCCCTTCGCGCAGTTGCAGCGGGCGGGAATGAAGACCGAGACGATGGACGAGATCATGCGTCAGCGCGAACCGGACCTGAAGGCCGCTGTCGAGGCCAGCCTCGCGGGCGACGTGCGCAAGGCCTTCGAGAAGCTCGGCTCCAACGTCGCGGAGGTGAAGGCCGACAATCTCGCCGGCGCGGCCGCCGCCCGCTGGCTCCGGCTCTCGGCCTCCGAGCGCGGGAACGCCGGACTGATAGCCCCGAGCCACGCGCTGCGCGAGGAGATCAACGACATCATCCGCGAGCGGTTGATCCGCGATGGCGCGATCGCGGGGCCGGCGATGGAGACCGAACGCTTGGTCTCGCTCGGCTACACGCGGGCGGAGAAGGCGCTCGCCGCCAACTACGCGGCGGGGCATATGGTCGCGTTCCACCGCGCCTACAGGCGGCTCGGGGTCGAGAAAGGCGACGAGTTGCGCGTCGTCGGCGTCGACCATGGGGCCGGCACCGTGAACCTTATGGGCAAGGATGGCTCGGTCGTCGCCTGGGACCCCTACAGGCTCGCCGGTAGAACCGGCGGGGTCGAGGTCTATCGCGTCGAGGAGATGGAGCTCCGTCAAGGCGATCGCATCCGATGGACCCGGAACGACGCGAGGCACGAAGTGGTCAACAGCGCGACAGCGGAGGTGGTCAAGGTGAAGGGTGCGACGGTGACGTTGCGCCTGGAGGACGGACGAAGCCTCGACATGCGCAAGGACGATCCCCAGCTGCGGCACGTCGACCGCGCCTGGGCCTCCACCGTCCACGCCTTCCAGGGCCGCACCGTGGATACGGTGATCGCGGCGATGGAGGCCAACCATCCGCACCTGACCACGCAGAAGACCCTCTACGTCGAGATCAGCCGGGCCAGGGACCGCGCGGAGCTGGTCACCGACGACCGGAACGCATTGCGCGAGCGCCTGGAGGACGCCACCGGCGAGCGCATCGCGGCGCTGGAGGCGATCGAGTTGGAGCAAGCCACAAGCCCGGCTGCGGGACGGGGCGCGGGCCCGAGCGCCAATCGGGGAAATGGTTTGCCCGTGTCGCAAGAGCGGGAACGGATGCCGACGCCGGAAATCGAGAATGTCCTGCAACCGCGGAGCATCGATCACGATTTGGAGCTATGACGACCTTAAATTCTGGGAACTCGCAAGGAGCCTTCCCGTTGTCGTCGCCACCGCCGGGCTGCTCCGGGAAGACCCGCGCGGCGAATGCCGTCCAACCCTTGCGGTCGGATACGAGCCGGATATTCATGTTGTCGCAGAGAGTTGCCGCGCCTTTTGCCATCGGCGAAATCAGGTCGGTGCTTGCCGACCAGCATCGGCCGTCCGAGCCTTCGAAAACGACATGGATGCGGTGTAGTGTGTAGTGTGTCCTTGATCAGTGTCGGAGAAGGCGCGAAGGCGTGGTGAATACCGCTGTTTGTCGTGAAGGGCTCAGGCATGTGGGGGAGCCTGACAGGGTTTCAGGGCGCGGTTTGGGTCCTATTGGCGGACAATATGGTCTAGCGTTATCCCCAGCGCAGGCCCATCGTCGCGTAATGCGTGCGCCGGATCCTGGGTTGCCTCGTATACCCGATGCAGTTCGACAGCAGGTGGATTGGTGTGACCTCCGATCAATGGGCCTGGGCTTCGGAGAGCCGACCTTCGTCGTCGATCAGGACCACACGAGCCGGCCTGTCGGTCCCCCACGTCCACATCACGAGATTGAGGTCGCCGGTGCTGGTTCCGACTGCGAAACTCCGGACCCGTATGCCCGCATAGCCTGCTGCGATCAGGTGGTCGGCCAGAGCCTGCGACGCGGGGACCGAGCCGGCAAGCATCTCCGCTTCCCAAGCGGGGCACGCGAGATCAGAATCGCTCACGCCCAGCGTCCGGCGTTGCGCCTTGTCCAGGGTATCGAAGACAGGTTCGACATCGACCTTGTAGGCGCAAAGGGTGAGCGGCTGCATCGGTCTGCCCAGCGGCTGCGCCTCGCGTATGGCCGTCAGCGGATCGAGCGAGGTATAGAGAGCCGGAATGCCGCACCGGTTGAAACGCCCGCCGTGACGGCGCGCGCCCTCGCCGGAAAGGGGTGTCCAGGACCAGTGCGGATTGTGCGCCCGGTAAACCAGCCCCCGAAACCGCATCAGGAGAGCGCGGGATCAGGCATAGCCGCCCGCCATGACTCGGTCGAGATAGGCATGAACGTGATCGGCCTTGCCCTCGCGCAGCAACAGGTTCGGTGTGGCGCCGCCGAAGCCCGGCAGCGGCTCGGCGCGGAACCAAGCATAGGCGGCGAGCGGCGATCCGGTCTCGGCTTCGACGCGGTTCAGGATTTCCAGCATCTGGCGCAGGCGGACCTGGGTCTTGCGCGCCCGGATCCGCGATACGCGCGAGAACGCGTCACGGCCAAGACCCAGGGTGCCGGCGATTTCGGACTTGGTGGTGCGCAGGGCGTCGGCGATGAGCACGGGTGAGAACACCTGATCGTCAACGAATTCCTGGAACCTCATGGTCGCTCCTCATGGTTCTTGACGTAGTATAGCGCGATGAAGGGTGTGCTTCCAGAGGCTCGGAGGGGCGCTTGGAACGACGGCGTGGATGTGGGCCTGCTGTCCTCGGTGTCTTGAACGTGGTGGCCGTCGCGATCAGGGATCAAGCTTGGGCCGCGCATCTGATCCGGGGGCAGCGCGAAGCGGCCCATTGCGCCAACGAGGCGCTCTAACGGAACCCTGCCCGCGTTCCGCCGAGGGAAGAAGAAAGGCTGGTCTCGGCATGCCTGAACTTGTAGCCAACGGCCGGTCGGCTGGGTTCGGGCGGCGCGCAAGGCCTATGAGGGTTTTCCGAAGGCCGTTCGGGATCGCGTCAACACGGCCTTGACCACTGCCGCGGAGGACGGCAAGGCGGATATCATCAAGCCGCTCAGGGGCTTGGGGTCGGACGCGATGGAGATCGCGGTGCGTCACCGAACGAACGCTTGGCGAGTTGTCTACATTACCGAGATCGCCGGAGAGCTATGGGTGCTGCACGCTTGCCAGAAGAAATCAAAACGGGTGTCCAGACCCCGAAAACAGAGATCGACCTCGTCCGGACGCGTCTCGAGCGATTGTGTAAGGATCCTGCATACTGGGGGCCGCATGGCGAATTTCGGATCAGTTTTGGAGGCATCACCGGGCGATACCTTCGCCAAGGTGCGTTTTTTGGTCTCATTCGCTCTGGAATATCGGTGCTCATGTCGAGAAGACGAAACAACTGAAAGCACTGGTGGACGCCGTGGCAAAAGGAGGCGGAGCAGTTGTTGCGGTGGTTCAGTCACAGAGAGATGGGATGACACCGATATCAAGACGTTTGATCCTCTAAGATTGTGAGGATTTCATATCCTGAGATAGAATCAAACTGATCTTCTTCTACAGCACTCTTTCCGGATACGGGCAACGTCAATTTTGGTGACTAATCGAGCACGATCGGAGAGTAGTTTTGATGAGAGCTACGCCATCTTCTGAAATGTGAGTATCACTTCTCGGCGCAGGCGATTGTCGAGAGTTGCTGTTTGCGACTGTTTCGAAGGAGGAGGTAAATATCGGCGATTCGCTGGCAGCTCTCGGGAACGGCGCGCAATGCAGCGAAGACCGGCGGTGCTGGCGACCGCTTCCACGATCATCGAGTTGCGGATAAACGTACCACGTACAGTATTCTCGCCAATTACATATACCGCCTTCCCGTTGCTGACGAGGACCCTGGAAGTCTCACCGACAGCGTGCTGCATGTCGTTGATGTACCGAGCGAGCATGGCCTCCTGTCGCCTCTGTAGCTTTGGTTGCAGCTTCAACTCAAACAGAATTCTTTGGATTTCTCGATCGTCGCGCGCATCCATTCCAACTTCAGTACCGACCGTTGTGGACCTAATACGACGGAGCTCGCCAACAGAGTATCCCATCCACACCAGCGAGAACTTGCTACATCGCAGGTAGTCGATCGCGTTCAGGTATGGGGGAGACGTGATCACTAGGTCTACGGATCCGTCCTGGAGGTCGAGAAACCGAGCATCTCCTTCATACACACGCGTCGCAGGTCCGCAGCTGCGACTCCTGCTGTCAATGCAGTTTGTGGTGACGCGATCCACAGCAAATAGGAACTTGCAGAAGGGTTTCACGGGCGCACGTTTGAACTTCCGGTGTGGCCGGCTATGCGACAGATCCGCCGCCAGTGATACGCCGGACTGCTTGGTGATAATGAGACGCGAGAAGGCACACCACAGCGCTTCGCGGATCGTGCTATTTCGAGTCTGGTGTATGACCATGGCAAGTGAGGCAAGTTGCCGTCGTGCGTAACCATCGAACCAGTACCTTGTAAACAGGCGGGTCTCTGGGTCTGCATTTCTGGGATACGCCTCTCGCGTTGGCAGCGAAGTAAAGATGCGGCGTGCGTTCTCTAGCACCGTTATGGCCGCATCTTGGACGGCCTCGACGTCAATAGCGGTCGTCCAGACTCTCGATATGAGCACTGCAAGAGGATCGAGGTCGACGCCGACAGCATGATGCCCCTTGGAGGAGGTGACGGCGAGCACTGTGCCAGATCCCGACATCGGATCAAGGATTCGCAGAGGCTTCTTGCTTTCTGCGATCACATCGAGTGCGAGGCCCGGTGCCATGCGTGCCGGGAACGGATGAACCGAGTCACGCCCCAGGATTCCGTAGACACTTTCCTCGCGCGATAATCTCACCAAATACCTCTCACTCTTCACCGTTCATCCGGCGGATACTCCTGCATGGCCGCTTCGATGGCGGCGACCACGTTCTCCGCACTCTGGTCGAGCTCGACTGTACTGGAGCTCGCGAACATGGCGCCTGGCGCCATCTGCGCCATTCCCCTGCACAACTCAATGAGCTCCTCGTCTGTTTCGTACTCGACAGAAGGTATCATGTGTGAGAGTTCAACACGAAGTGCGGGATATTGTACAGATGCTCTCTTATACTTCCTCTGCAACGCCTCGATTGTCTCGACGATCTTGCGATAAGGAGGTTTTTTCACGACGGTCTTCCGGACAGACTCAACCCATTCAGTGCTTTGGTCGGGCAGATAGCACTCCTTGAATAGCTCACGGAGTTTCCAAAGGCCGATCTGTTTCACGGGCCGAAGCCGAACGAGCCGAGCGAGGTCATCTACCGTGATGAGGGTGATGGTCTTAGCAGTCCCAGCTGCTTTCGACCGCTCCCGGTCGGTGGTGATCTGCTGTCCTAGGGCCGAAGCATCTCCTCCGGAGGTCGGAAATGCTGGTCCAATGACAATCGCATGTTGGCATTCGCGTTTGTCTCGATGTTGAATGACCGCGGCGATGCCAACGTCCTTTGCAGAAACCGGTGCACCGGATGTTTCCTTGCTCTTTGCCTCCAGACTCACCTTGTAATGTCGAGAGTTTCCTCGCTCATCCATCGACAAGTGTGCAGCAGCCACTCCATCGGGCTCACCCCTCTTTCCAAGAGGAGTTACATCAAAGCCGAGACTGTGGAACGCGTCGCATACGGCTTTCTCTAAACCATCCGGACTGTTACGTGCCTCAGAAAGTGTATTGGCAACGGACAGAGCACTCTGACGTCCCGATTCGTTCGTGAGGTTTCGCAAGAGCTGATCGCGTGCCGAGAGAAAGCTTTCAGCCTTCGAGGTCTCGACACCAATGACATAGAGGTGAGCCTCGATGAGGATCTCGGCCATCGCCAGCAACTCCAATGGCTGGCTCAGCCGTTTGTTCGTGAATTCGTCATGGAAAGTAGCGACAAAGGGATGCCATCCATTCAAGCGTAGAGTTCCAGATTTCGCGTCGAATCTGGCTACCCCATCGCGTGACGATCCTTCGAAGTCGATGTTGATACCGGTGATGAATTCTTCAGCCACATCGGCCGCTCGTTTGTCGAGATCGACGAAGAAATCCTCCTGATTCCCATCCGAATCAAACTCCGGGATGATCAAATAGCGTGATTTACTCTTGCCGGCTGCAACAGCCCGAGACAGATCGACAATTGGTCGGCGAGACAAGCTACCTGGGCTGGCCGCAAGCGCACGAGCCAACTTTGCTCCTGGTGCTTCACCTCTGTCGTGCGTCTCGATCGTAGGACGCACCGCATTGAAGATTGCTCGCAGCACATCTTGCGCCGTATTGAGCAACGGACCCTCGCCAATTGCCTCCCGATTCGAGCGGAGTCCTTCGTCCAATCCGTTCATGTGGACCACGAGGCGGAAGCGCCCAAACGTGCCGTGTCTCAGTTCGTCCGGAGAGATACTGAAATGCCCGTCGTCGACGTTGAGGAGCCGTCCGTACACATAGACGAAGAATCCATGGCTCCGACCAATCTCGTCTGACTTTCCGGTAAGAAGATCCTGGTATGCTTCCGCATACCCCGTGATACGTCCAAGTCCAGGCACGTGAAGCCCGAAGCGATGTTCACTAGATTCGGAAATGTTCACCTCTTCTGATGTGGTGACAAGTTTGGGACTTGGCTTGGGAAGCTCGGACAGATCCTTCCCAAGAATCCATCGCCTGAGCAGGCCCTTACCTTCTTTGCTCGATTCTAGCACTTGGCCGTTCAGCCAGATGCCGAAATCGGGCCGGAGGGGTAATGCGGTGCGCAGAACCCATCCAAGGGTGCCTAGCTTGATCTCGTGCACCTTGAGCTTGAGCGACGACATAATGCTGAACGTCCAGGAAGCTGGACTTCCCTCTCCGAACAGTGCTGTCCCCGCTGCCCTGAACGCTGCGGCCTCGGTCCATGGCTCGACGGCCTGCTTCACTTGCCCCGCAGTCAGCTCCCGGAGCGCGATCTGGATAGGCGCCTTCGGCTCAATCTCTCGATCGACACGTTTGTCGATGCTGCGGTAGTCCATGGAAGTCGAGTAGTACTTTCCACCACACTTGCTGATGTGAGTGAGTCGGTCGGCAAGCACATAGGTGGCCAGCTTACCGATCCCGAATTTTCCGATCTGCTGCCGGCCTCTTGGGAGTGATGACAACCTACGCTTGTTGCTAATGCCGATAAGCCAGTGCCGTTTGAGACCCTCTTGGTCCATCCCTTCGCCGTCATCGAACACCGCAATCGTTGCATCCTGATCGTGCAGGTTTGACGAGAGGAGTACATGGACTCTTAGAGCACCGGCGTCAAAGGAATTAGCAACGAGCTCCTCGATGGCTTTGTTCGGGCTCGTATAGAGGCCCTCGGAGAACAGCTCGACGATTCGGTAGCTGAGACGTACCTCGATATCGTCGGTTGTGTCGCCGATAGCCGCGAAGATCGGTTCATTGGTCATGGGAATACCGTCATCGTATTCCGGTGTCGCATATTGATGCTCGGGAACCTACCACTACCGCTCTCTGGAATGGTCTGGTGGACCTGTACTGGGCTCGACATCGGGCACGATGGAAGAGATGGAGTTACGGATTTCCTCGACTTCCTTCTCGCGTCCTGCCGCGATCATGTCGCGTGCGACGACCTGCGCCGTGAACAGGGACGACCGGGCAACCTGGATCTGCACGTCGGTCCGCGGCCATTCTCGGTTCTCCAGCCACTGCGCGGCGAGCTCGGAGAGCAGCCGGTTGGCCGTGGTCTCGCGGTCCTTGGCCGCCGCTTCGAGGCGCTCCCATATCTCCTCGTCGATGCGAATGTGCTTGTTGACGGTCCCGGCCACCGCGTTCCCCCTTCCGCTTCGTCACGCATCTCGGCCGGCATCTGCCGCATTCGGGTGCCGGTCGGCGCTGGTAGCCCACGATTCTTCACCGGACAGTACCGCATCCTACAATGAATCGCACGAGCATCGAGAAGATTTGGGGCAGGTTCGATGACCCACGCGAGCCATTTCGCCGTTCCTTGCCGTGCCGACAGTGAACGCGACCGCCTCGTTCCTGTCCCGTTTTGGAATGAATGGCTGCCGGTTTGTGCGCAATCCCGGTCCGAACGGGTCGCAAGACGGCGCCGGGTAGGCCGTGCGGGGAGCGACGCAGAATGCCACCATTCATGGTCCCGCGCAGGTGTGGCTGCGACGCACAATGCGACGCAGGCGGTGAAGGAGACTGTTTCCTACAACCTTCGGAGGCCGGCGTGTGACGCATGTGTGACGCCTGTGTGACGCCCAATCCATTGCTATCGTTCATGTATGCTCCCGGGATCAACCGTGCGACGCAAAAAGCGACGCACTTGTTCCGGCCTGACAAGCGCGCGCGGGGCTGTGATCGGTCATGGCGGGGCGCGGTCAAGCGCACGTTTTCGCATCCTTTTCAACACCTTGCAGCGTGCTGCGTCGGGTGTGGGTTGGAGACGGCTTCCATGCCGAGGGAGTAGCACAGGGAGCGGAGAAAGGGGATTGGGGCCCCGGGTGGGCGAGGGGAGCGGGCCGGTGCGGTCGCGACGGTGAGCCGCGCGGTCGGCGGCGGCGGTGCGGACGGTCGTCGAGCGGCGAGAGAGCCGCTCCCGTGAGGGGGACCGGCTCTCACGGGGCGAACCTACAGCGGGAGTTGGTGCTGCGCCGGTTCGGTGGCGTCGCGTCGGTCGCTCCGCTGGCGCCGCTCCCATTGGGCTGCGCGAGCGAGGACCTGTGCATGGCAGGGCCTGGGGGCGCAGTGGCAGACGAGGTCCTGGCCGGCGAGGGCGGCGAGTTGGTTGCGGTCGATGCGCCCCTGCTGCATCCGCTTCCAGAGCCATCGGCGGTACTTTGCGATGACGGTCTTTCGGTCTCCGTCGCGTCCGATGACGAAGGGGTTGGCCCATGGGGTAGGCCGTCCGACATAGACGGCGGTCTTTGGGATGTTTCGGTCGGTCCGCTTGTTCCAGATGCGCATCGCGCATTTCTCCTTGGATTGCGTTCTTCGGGGCAGTCGCGTTGTCTCCACCCGCAGGGGCGCCTTACGGCGTTGCCGCCGACGCGGCCTCCGGTGGTGAGGCGAGAAAGAAGGGCCGATCCCTGGTGCGGGACCGGCCCAGGTTGTGGGTGTGTCGCTCAGGCTGCGACGCGGTGTACGGGGATGCCGAGCTGGCGTGCCTTGTCGATGAGGTTCTCGGTGATGCCGGAACCGGGGAAGGCGACGAGGCCCTTGGGCAGGAGGTTGAGGAGGTCGTCGTTGCGTCGGAAGGGCGCGGCGCGTCCGTGTCTGTCCCAGTCGGGCTTGCAGACGATCTGGTGGACGCAGTTGCGCTCGGCCCATGCGGCGGCGATGCGCTCGGCACCGGGACCGCCGCCGTGGAGGAGGACCATGTCGGTGTGTCGGGTCTTGACGCGATCGAGTGCGGTCCAGATGGCGTCGGCGTCCTCGGCCTCCCTGCCGCCGGCGACGGCGACGAGGGTTCCGTCGGGGAGGTGCGCGCGTGTCTCCCGGTCCTTGCGGGCGCGGATGAAGTCGCGGGCGTCGATGGCGGCGGATGTGAGCTTGCCGGTGTGGCTGGTGTGTGAGCCGTGCCGTGGCCGCCACTGCTGTCCGGTCTCGGCCCTGTAGGCGTCTGCGGCGAAGTCTCGGAGCTTCTCGAAGGCGTCGCGTCGGTCACCGATGTTGCGTGCGCGCTCGGTGAGGCGTTCGAGCTGCCATGCCTTGACCTCGGTTCCGTCCTGAGCGCGTTGGAGTTCGCGCATCTCGGGGGCGCTTCTGTCGCCGGCTCGGTCGAGGCGCAGGACCTGAGCGTGGAAGGTGTTGACGAAGCCCCAGAGGAGGGCCTCGCGCTCGTCTGCGAGTTGGGTTCCGTCGGGTGCGATGTCCTGAGCGAGGGCGTGGAAGGCCTGCTCGGCGCCGGCGATGGCCCCGTGCTCGTCCCAGACGGGTCGGTTGTCGTGTTCGTCGGGAGCGGGTGTTGCGCCGTAGAGCTTGGCGGCGTCGCAGGCGGCGGCGGTGGGGGAAGCGGTGTGTCCCGGCTCGCGGTGGTCGTCGGTGTCGTCGAAGGTTGTGGTGTCGATGCCGGTCTCGGTGTTGTCGAAGGTGTTCATGACGATCTCCTGGTTGGTGTTGCGTGCTTCGGAGCGTTTGCGCTCTGGAGACTGGGTTCCTCTTCCAGCCTCCGGGCGATCGTCCTCTTCTTCGCTCTCCTCTTCCTCCAACGCCGGTCCCGCCTGCTTCGGATCGCGGAAGCAAGGACGCCCGCTCGTCGGCATCGTCCCGGTCCCCGAAACGGCCTCGGCGTTTGCTACATCGCGGTCGTTGTTTGACCGCGATGCGGCACGGCCGTGCTTCCGGGGTTCAGCATCGGAGGACGGGACGGAACAGGGGCGCGACCCTGCTCTCCAGCCCGCCGCCCTCGATCACTTCGACGGTCGCGGCGAGCAACGCCCAGGCGATCACCTCGTCCCAGCGCCACCAGCGCCGCGTCTCGCGCCAGTCTCTCCACCGGCGGATGAGGCGGCCGATCACGAGGGCCGCCTCGCGGCGGCGCTGAGGGCGGCGGCGACGATGGCGGCGAGCGAGGGCCACCCCCCTCCCGGCCTCCCCCCTGGCAGGGGGGAGGAGGACGAACGGGGCGCCCACGCCGGAGCGCGGCCCGGGGTGCGAGCGCGGAACGTGCTGCGGATGCGCCGCTTGCGGGCGCGGCGGCCGCTCATATGGGCGCCGCCGGCACGCCATCCGGCTCGAGCAGGACCGGCAGGTCTATCCAGTCCGGCCAGCCACGCTCCTGCATGTATGCCTCGAAGCAGCTCTCGCACAGCGAATAGGCGCCCGCCTCATCCAGCGGCGTGAAGTCCGGGGACAACAGGCATTCGCAGCGGATGCACTTCATGGCCGCGCCAGCGGAGTGTGGTCGAGCTCGCCCCGCTCGAGCGCGTCGCGCAGCTCGCGCACGGAGCCGGCCGCTATCAGCGTCGTCTCGCCTCCGGCCACGGTCTCGATGCGGACGCCCGGCGGTTTCTGGATTCCCGCTTTCGCGGGAATGACGGGCGGGGGCGTTTCCTTGTCCATGTCGTTCTCCTTCGGTTAGGGTGGCGTCGCCGGGCGGGTGTCAGTCCTGGACGGATCGCTCACGCGGCTCCGGCTGCGTGCTGAGCGGAGAACACGCTTCCCGCCCGGTGCCTCCCCTCCAATCAATCCAGTGCCCCTTCGATGAGCGTGTGCCGCGGATCGTGCAGGCTGCGGAGTTGGATGTAGCCGGCCGTTCGGACGGCGTTTGTTTTGCCCTCGGCGACGGCGAAGTTGACGCGGACGGCGATCTTGCCCCGGCGGGTGTCTTCGAGCGGATCGAAGACGTAGAGCAGGGTCGGCCCTTCCTTGCGGGCTTCGAGCAGCACGGCCTTCGGTCGGGCGATGATCTCCGGCAGGCGGTCGAGGTCATCGTCGGCGAGGGCGGCGGCGCGGGCGCGCTTCGCGTCGCGCGTCATGTGGCCGAGCGCGCGCCTGTCGATGGTCACCGTCGCCGTCCCGGGCGTGTCGCCGCGCTCGGCCAGGGCTTCGACCGCCTGCGGCGAGAGGGCGCCGAGGGCGATGCGGTCGGCGCCGTATCCCGGTTCGCGCCGTCGCCAGCGGCGCCACTGCTCGCCGAGATCGCGGAGCCGGCGTGGCCGGGCGAGCATGGGTGCGATGGCGGCGGCGGCGATGGAGGGGGCCTGGGTGATGGAGGCTTCGACGGCGTTGCGGGCGGCTTCGCCGGCCTGGCTGCGGGCGCCCGGCGCGTAGGCGAAGCCGGGGTCGATGCCCTCCGGGACCTCGACGGTGCGTCGCGCGGCGCCGCGCCCGACGGTCACCCGCCGCGTGCGGGTTGCCGGCGCCGCGTCCGGCCCCTCCTTGCCGAGGCTCTTCAGGTCATCGGGATCCAGGGTCTCGACGTAGCACTTGCAGCCCCAGCCGTTGGGGGGGAGGTGGGTGCTCCACCAGGGATCGTCGTGGCGCAGGACCAGGCCGTCCCAGGCGAGATGGTCATGGCGCGGCTCCTCGCTGGCGGGCGAGTGGCGGTAGCGCCAGAAGGGGCGGTCCTCTGCGACCGCCTTCATCTGGGCGTACCGGCCTGCGGCGTAGGAGGTGCGGCGGTTCGTCTGCCAGATGACCCGCGACCTCCAGTCGCGGCGCTGCCGCGCCGTCTTGCCGCGGGCGTGATAGGACCAGCCGTGCTTCACGACGATCCGGTCGAAGCGCCGGCGGAAGTCGCGGAGGGTCTCGCCGTCCGCGATGGAGGCGTCGACGGCGACGCGGAAGTCCTCGACGAGGTCGGCCTTGGTCGCGCCGGCGACGACGAAGGCGACGTCGTGCTGCTCCTCCCAGAGATCGGCCCAGGTCTCCGAGGGGAGGGAAAGTTTCGCGCGGAAGAATTCGATCTGCTCGCGGAAGGGGAGGCGGGCGCCGTCTTCCGCCGGCGCGGCGAAGGAAGCGGCGTCGCCGGCGGGGGCCTCGGAGGCGTCGACGCGGCCGGCGAGGGCGGCGGCGACCAGGACCCGGCCGAGGTCGGCGGCGAGAGGGGCGCCGTCGAGCGCGCCCACGGCCTCATCGAGGAGCCAGCGGCGCAGGGCGGGCAGGTCGGCGGCGCGCGCGGCCGCGTCGCGGATCGCGGCCGTCCAGGCGGCGATCCGGGCGCCCAGTTCGCGGCGCGCGCGGTCGCCGGCGGGATCGGCGTCCTCTTCCTCTTCGCCCTCGGCCAGAGCGACCGAGGGCGGCTTAGGGTTTGCGCCCCCCTCCCGGCCTCCCCCCGGATCGGGGGGAGGAGAAGAAAGGGAGCCTCCCCCCGGATCGGGGGGAGAGGAAGGAGTGCCCGCGCCCTCGGGCGGGTGCGCTTCGGCGTCGATCTCGACGCCGTAGGTGCGCTCGATGTAGTCCCGCGAGAGGCGCCAGCCCATCTGCGCGATGGTGCGGTCGCGCTCCGCCAGCACCTCGGGCTTGGGCGGCGCGTCCATGATGCGGGAGACGACGGGCACCGCGGCGCCGGGGAAGTTCCAGTCGCGCAGCCAGGTCGCGACCTGGCGCGTGAAGGAGTCATTGATCAGGTGCGCGTCGGCCTCGACCAGCTCCCGGCGGACGTCCATGTGCACCTGCGCCTGGCTGAGCGAGGAGCCATCGTCGGTGGTCATGGTCTGGGAGAGCACCACGGTGGTGATTGCCGTGTCCATCGCCGCCCGGAACGCCTGGTAGTCGGCTGCGCCGCGGCGCGCGGCCTCCAGCAGGGCGATTTCCATCCCCTCCGGGATCGTCACCGCGGAATCGACCGCGACCGCCTGCGCCACCTGGAGGAGCCGCGCCTTCTCCTCGGCGCTGGCGTTCGGGTGGTGCCGGCCGGGTCCCGTCGAGTGGAAAATGACGAATTTCACGCTGAGTTCCGCCGCATGATGAACGACCAGAACGACTGGAAGAAGGTTCGCCACCTGGCGCTTCTGGCCCTGGCGACGTTTACCGATCGGCGTCCCAGACAGCGCGAAGACGACGAGTCCACTGAAGGCAACGAAAGAGAAATCAACCAATGACAACGCACATCTTCGGCATGGCGCTCACGCACGAAGGCACCTTCTCCAACAACCGGGGCGAGAACGAGGGGAACACCAATACCTTCCAGAAGGTTATACGCGACGGCGACATGTTCTCGACCGTCTCGGCGGAGGCGATTCGCTACGCCCTGCGCGACGGCTGGCAACGGAGCGGCGAGACCTTGAACCGGAGGACGCTCGATCATCGCAAGGTCGAATACGGAGACCGGGAGTTCGGCGATAGTGACTGGCCGTCCCGCCTGGACGACGACGTTCTCGGCTTCATGCACGCGAGCAACGACACCGTCAGTCTGCGCGCGCCGCTGGAAGTGACCAGCGCCATTTCCATCACGCCATGGACCGGCGAGGTCATGCACAACTTCGCCTCTCCCGGCTCCAACCCGGCGGGGACAGGCGACGATCCGATTCCGTACTCGGTGGAAGTCCACCATACGCGCTATCAGTTCGGATTCGCCTTGACGCCGGAGTCCCTGGGACGGACAAGCAATGGCGCCGACAGCGTGTACGACGACGATGAAAAGCTCCGGCGTATCTCGGCGACGCTGAACGGTCTCGCCAGCCTGCGACGGGTCGGCGGCGCCCATGCCCGTTACTTCGCCGACTATTCGCCGGAAGTCCTCATCCTTCGCGTGACCACCGACCCCGCGCTGCGCATGTTGTATTGCTTCGAGCCACCCGAGGGAGTCGGCGCCATCGGCGTCCACGCGCTGGAAAGGAAGCTCGGCGGGGACATCGACCCCGAGGAACTGATCGTCGGCGCGGCGATCGACATATCCAAGTTGCGCGATCTGAAAACGGACGACGACGGACGAATCGTCGATGACGAAAGCCCGTGGAAGGGGGCAGCCCTGACCGGCGGCGTGAAGGACGCGGTTGCCAAGTGCGTCGAGCGCTTGAAGGGCGGGGCGCCGTGACGGACGCGGACGCGGCGGCGAGCGACACCCTCATCCTGCGAGTGGACGTCCCGATGGCGGGTCTGCGCCCGATGTGGGCGCGGGAGTATCAGGAGACCTATCCCGCGCCGCCGCCCTCCACCGTCTACGACATGTTGTTGTCTCTCGTCGGCGTCGAACGCGAGAACAAGGGGAAGTACGCCGGCTTGCGCATCGTGCTCGCGCTCGCGGAAAACACGACGGACTCCCTCTGGCGAGGGCGCGAGAAAGGGCGTGTGTTCCGGAAGTTCCGCCGCGTGGCTCAAAGCAAGAAGGACGCCGACCCCCTCGCCGATCGACGTCCCGATTATCAGGAGTTGCTGCTCGGCCTGGAGTTTTGGATATGGGTGAACGACTCGCGGGTCAAACGTCCATTATCGAATCAAATCCGCATGGCGCTCGATCCGGAACGACGCGGCGTAATCGTCCGGCATGGCGCACTGTGTCTCGGCGAGTCCTCGCACATGGTCAACGAAATCGCGGTGGGCCGTCCGCGCGGAAAGGGGTGCTTCGTGGCCCCGTCTGAACGGGAGTTTCTCTCCATGCCGGTCTGGAGCGATCACGAGACGAACCGGCCCACCCTGCTCAACTTCGAGAGCCGCGAGCCGGAGGAACTGCCCCGCGACCCGTCCGACGGTTGCTGGATTCCCCTCGCTCCCCGATGACGGACATTTCCACGGACGATATTTCCGCTGCCCCACCCGCCGGATGCGGCGATCCGCTCGTCCGCGTGATGGCGTTGCACGCGCTGGCCTACTGCGAGCGGTTGTTCTATCTGGAGGAAGTCGAGGAGATCCGCGTCGCCGACCACCGCGTTCACGCTGGGCGCACCCTGCACGAAACCGAGGTGGACGGGAATCGCGAGTGGCGGAGTCTGGAACTCGCCAGCGACGTCTGGGGCATTCGCGGCAAGGTGGATTTCGCCCGCTACCGCGACGGTCAACTCGTCGCCATAGAACACAAGAAGGGCCGATCCAGGGGCGACGACGCCTGGGAAACCGACAAGCTCCAAGTCGCCGCTTATGCCGTTCTTCTTTCCGAACACTTCGGCAGACCGGTGGCGGAGGGGCGCGTGCGCTATCACGCTACCAACAAGACGGTGCGCGTGGCCGTGGACGACGCGGCCCGCGAGCGTCTGCGGCACGCTGTCGCCCGGGCGCGGGAGCTGTCGCGTTCGCTGGAGCGTCCGCCGGTGACGGACAACGAAAACCTGTGCGCAAAATGCTCGCTCGCGCCGGTGTGCCTGCCCGAGGAGGCGCGCCTGGCCTCCGCGGTCGACGATGCCAACGAGTCGGCGGCCGCTTCAAAGCCGCGCCGCCTCTTTCCGAAGGACGATGCGCGTCGCATTCTGCACGTCGTGGATCCGGATGCGCGGGTCAGGCGCGCCGGCCGGCAATTCGTGGTGCGGGATTCCGATGGCGAGGAGAAGAAATTTCCCGGCATGGACGTCGGCGCCGTGATCCTGCACGGCAATGCGCAGATCACCTCACAGGCGATCCGTTTCGCCGTCGCCAACGACGTCGCCGTGCACTGGATGAGCGGCGGCGGCTGGTATATCGGCGGCGTCGCGCCGCCGGCAGGCGTACAGCGTCGCCTGCGGCAATATCAGGCGTTGCAGGACGACGTTTTGTGCCTGCGCCTTGCGCGCCGTCTGGCGGCGGCCAAGATCGAAAATCAGTCGCGCTTCATCGCTCGCCAGTCGCACGCGCGGGGCGCGCGCGCGGACGTGGAGGCGTTCCTGAACGTCATGCATAGCCAGCTTCGCAGGGTGGAGCGGTGCGTCGACGCCGATGCATTGCGCGGCTGCAAAGGCATTGCCGCCCGCAATTACTTCTCGGCGCTCGCCCTCCTGCTGGACGCCGGGGAAAAGATGATGGCGTTCTCCGGGCGCAGCCGCCGCCCGCCACGCGATGGCTTCAACGCGGCCCTGTCCTTCGGTTACGGTTTGTTGTATCGAGAGGTCATGGCCGCGATCATCGCCGTGGGTCTGGATTCCACCATCGGTTTCCTTCATGCACCGCGCACCGCGGCGCATCCACTGGCACTGGACCTGATGGAGCTCTTCCGCACTACTTTGTGGGATATGCCGCTGGCGGCGTCGATCAACCGGCGACAATGGACCGCGGAACATCTCGCGGTGAGCAAAAGACAGGTGTGGCTTTCCGACGAGGGCAAGCGTCTGGCGATAAGCCTGTTCGAGCAACGCAAGCAGGAATCCTGGAAGCATCCGGTGCTCGGTTATTCCCTGACCTATGCGCGGGCCATGGAACTGGAGGTGCGATTGCTGGAAAAGGAATGGAGCGGCGAGGAAGGGCTGTTCGCCCGCATGCACCTGCGTGGATGAGCGGCCGACACTGGTACATTTTCAGCTATGACATCCGCGACCCGAAGCGGTGGCGCCGGGTGCACAGGATCGTCAACGGTTATGGAGAGCGCTTGCAGTATTCCATCTTCCGATGTCACCTGACGCGGACGCAGATGGAACAGGCGCAGCATGAACTGGAGAAGGAGATAGGGGAGAAGAGGACGACCTGCTCGTGATCCGCCTGTCGCCGCGCTGCGAGGTCATAGGGCGAACCAAGGGAAAACGATGGACCGACCCACCGCCGCGTTTCGATATCATGTAGCGCCAGACGCGGGGGCAGGCGTCGCCGTGTGGGCGGGGCCACACGAGGCGACAAGGCGAAAATCATTCCAGATTTCAACAACTTCCATAGAACGACTTATAAAGAGATGCTTGCTGGCGTGTAATGACTGAAATATCCGCACTTTCATGCGGAGAAACCGTGAGCAGGGCCGCACATGTAACGAGTCGGCGGAGATGCATGACATGCCAAGCTATTCTCCTCACCAAAACAGTCAGTTACACGAACATTGCGCAACCTTCAGTGATGCCGAAAGGCGTTGAGCACTCGACCGCGGCAGCCTACTGGCCGCATTGCGCCACGAGCGGATCACGGCGAAAACGTACTACGCCAATCAGCCCAATACAAGAGCAAGCGTGCGAGTCGATTACGGCTTCCACCGCACACGCGGGGATGTACCGCAATCTACGGCATATACGGCCGCGCATCGAGCTTGAAATCCAGTTTCTATGCTCCAGCATGTCCGCCGCACAGGCTATCGTCCGTGACGTGAAGAAGGCTGGGCGCGAGAGAGATTGATGAAATCAGCCGTAACATCTCTGAAATCGCGCCGGATCTGCCTTACGAGACACCGGGATTGGCGCAACCAGGCCTCCGCCCGCCAGCCTCTCCGGACGATGTGTGAGATCCTGCCGAGATCTCACGGGGCACCGGAGGCGAATGCGCTGCCTCCGGACGATGCGGTAGAGCGGTTGCTATCTGTCCGACCCGAAGAGCCGGTTCGGGCTGCGTGTCCGCGCTTCGGGGCGCAAGTACTACGTCGCCCAGTTCCGCGCCGACGGACGGCTGCGGAGAATGACGCTCGGCCGTCACGGGGCGGTGGCGCCGGAGGCCGCGCGGCGGCGCGCCATGGCGCTCATCGCCGAGGCCAAGGGCGGCGGCGATCCGGCCGCCGTCCGCGATGACAGCCGCAAGGCGGCGACCATGAAGGCGCTCGGCAGGCGGTTTCTGGAAGAGTATGTGCCGGCTCACTGCAAGCCGAGCACGGCCTACGAGTATCGGCGCTCGGTGACGCTTTTCATTGACCCCCGGATCGGCTCTCGCAAGGTGGTGCAGATACGGAGAAGCGACATCGCGGCGCTGCATCTCGACATGCGAAGATGTTCAATCTGGCCGAGCTGTGGGGCCTGCGGCCGGACGGCTCGAACCCCTGCCTGCACGTCAAGCGCTTTCGCGAGGACAAGCGCGAGCGGTTCCTGAACGCGGAAGAGTTCAGCCGGCTCGGGCGGGTCCTCGACGAGATAGCGGCGGACGGCTCGGAGACCCGCTCGACGGTGGCGGCGATCCGACTCCTGATGCTCACCGGCGGCCGTCTCTCGGAAATCCAGAAGCTGCGCTGGGAGCATGTCGATCTCGACGCCGGCGAGTTGCGGCTTCCCGACAGCAAGACCGGCGGACGCGCGGTCCCGCTGGCGCCGTCAGCCGTGAAGCTGTTGGCGGCCCTGCCTCGCGACCCGGACAGTCCCTGGGTGATCGCGGGCCGCAAACCGGGCGCCCACCTCACCGACCTGCAACATCCCTGGCGGCGCATCCGGGCGCGCGCGGGCCTCGACGACGTGCGCATCCACGATCTCCGTCACAGCTTCGCCTCCCGCGCCTTGGCGCTCGGCGAGGGCCTGCCCATGATCGGGAAGCTGCTCGGCCACACCCAGGTTCAGACCACGGCCCGCTACGCCCATCTCGCCCGCGATACCGTCAAGGCTTCCGCCGCACGCATCGGCGACAGCATCAAGCGCGATCTGGCGGTGGAAACAGATTGAGCGGCCGCCCGACGCGGTTTCCGCCTCCGATCCGGGGCGCCTCAACCTGAAGCGCGCAGACGGTCGTCGTCCAGCGAAGACAGACGGGCGATCTCCGCACCGTTCTTCCGCTCCGCGAGCCGCAGTTCGTAGAGCTTCTGAAGATTGAGCCAGAACTCGCCCGATGTCCCGAAGAAGCGCCCCAGGCGCAGCGCCGTGTCGCCGGTAACGGCGCGGCGACCGTTGAGGATTTCGGTGATGCGGTTCACCGGAACTTCAATCCGCCGAGCCAGCTCGGCCGCGCTCATCCCGAGTGCCTCCAGATCCTCGCGCAGCGTTTCGCCCGGGTGGATGGGATCACGTGTCACGACCTGCCTCCTTCTCAGTGGTAGTCGACGATTTCCACATCGGTCGGACCGGGGCTTCCCTCCGGCCATTCGAAACAGACCCGCCACCGGTCGTTGATCCGGATGCTCCATTGCCTCTTGCGGCGGCCCTTCAGAGCTTCCAGTCGGTTACCGGGGCGAGACAGATCGCGAAGGCCTGTGGCCGCATCCAGTTGGTCCAGCTTGCGCGACGCAGTACGCGCAAAGCCGGAGAAGGCCGCGACCCTGCCTCCCCGGTAGAAGGTCTCCGTCCTCTTGTCCGCGAAGCCGACGATCAACGTGCTTCCGTTCGGCTGTAGTCTCTGAAACCGAGCGTAGACGCCGCATCCGCGTTACGTCAAGCGTATGTCCTCGTTCTCGTCGGGCTTCTGTCCGGTAAGGAGACAGGGGGTGATCTTGTGGCGGCCCGGGCCGGAAGCTTGACCGAGCGTATCGTATTTCGTTACGTTGGCTCGTGATCAAGAGCTTCGCCGACAAGCGCGCCGCGGCCGTCTTCGCGGGCCACGCCGTTCGCGGCCTGCCCGTGCAGATACAGCGGCGGGCGCGAGCCAAGCTCCTGGCGGTCGATGCGGCCGGACGGCTCGACGACCTGAGGGCGCCGCCCGGCAACCGGCTGGAAGTTCTTCGGGGCGACCGCCGGGGGCGGTGCAGCATTCGCGTCAACGAGCAGTGGCGTATCTGTTTCGTCTGGCGCGATGGCGACGCGTGGGAGGTGGAGATCGTCGACTACCATTGAGGAGATGAAGCGACCATGACCATCGAACGCGAAGACGTGGACCGGCGAGAGGTCGACTTCTCGGACGTGGCTTCGGGACGGCGACTGCCGCCGGTGCATCCCGGCGAGGTCCTGCGCGACGAGTTCCTGAAGCCGATGGAGCTCAGCGTGTACCGGCTTGCCCGCGAGATCGGGGTTTCGCGCCCGCGGCTGAACGACGTCGTGCTCGGGCGCCGCGCCGTCACGACCGACACCGCGCTGCGCCTGGGGCGTTATTTCGGGACGACGCCGGAGTTCTGGCTCAACCTTCAGACCCGTTACGACCTGGACGCCGCCGAGCGCACGCTGCGCCGCAAGATCGAGCGTGAGGTCGCGCCGCGCGCCGCGTGACGTTTCCGCCACGGACGGGAAGCTGTTATGTACGCGGATCGTCGGGCGGCTTGCGGCGGGGGAGGTCGGGACCGAACCGCCCGCGGCTGGCCGGTCGGCGGGACTGCGGAGCGGGTCCGGTCCCGGCGGCGTCCTGGGGAGCATGGAGCTTGAGCGACGGCTTTCAGCGAGTGCTGGACCACATCCGGTCCGTCGCCGACACCCAGGCCGGCAAGGGACGCCTCTTCGAGAGGCTGATGAAGGCGTACTTCGTCTCGGCTCGAAACCGTCTTCTCCGGTCCGGGCGAGCCGCAGGAGGAGCATCTCCGCATCGGCGCCAGCCCCATGCGCTTCACCGACGATTCCCGAACGACCCTCCGCGTCAACGAGCACGTGAGCCTGCGCACCATCCCCACCGAGGCGCACGCATACGCCGTTAACGGCCGCACCCCCCCTCGAATGGCTCATCGACCGCGACCGCATCGACCGCGACAGGCAGAGCGGCATCGTCAACGACCCCAACGCATGGTTCCCCGACCCCCGCGCCCTCACCGCCGCCCTCCGCCGCATCGTCCACCTCAGCACCGAAACCACCCGCATCGTCGCCGCCCTGCCGAAAGCCGTTGACATCGACCCGCGAGCCGACTCCGATATGTTCGACTTCCAGGCCGAAGCCCATCGCCAATCGCCCCTCGCGGCCACCGCCGACCGGAGCGATGAATGTCGATAGTCACCGCGCTTTTCTCGCGGTGGATAGCGGCACTTCATAGCCTCTATCCGCCGAAACGAATCCGGCTCGGGTTGTCCGGTCTCTGGAACAACCCGCCGCCCTCCACCGAACGAGTCCGTTTCGTGCTTTGCTGGTTGAAGGGGGACAGCAGCGGCAGCGACACAGCCGTCGTCGAGCAGGCACTCTCGGTCGTCGAGGGGATTGAAGTGCGGCGTTCTTTTCGCGTCGTGGAGGCCGGGGGCGGCGCGGACGAATGGCGGCCGGCCATGCGGGAGCAGGCTCGGCGGGTCTTGAAAGACTGGAATGCCGACTTGGCGATCGTCGGCACGGTCAAGGTTCCGGGGGAAGCGCTGAGCCTGTGGATCGTGCCGCGGGAAGGCGATCACGGCACGCTCGCCTCGACCAACGAACGTATTTATCGACTCGATTACGCTACCCTCCAAACCGATTTTCGCGAGGATCTTCAAACACAACTCACCCTTTGGGCGCTGAGCGCCGCCATTCCGTTCGTCGATAACGAAGCGCGCGGACGAATCCTCGAGGCCGGGCTGAAGGATGGCGTCCGCAAGACCACCGTCCTGCTCCAGGGCCGGACGATCGATGACGAGGGGCGCCGCGCCAGTCTGCACTTGGCTCTCGGCAATGCCCTTCAAACTTTGGGTGAACAAGAGAGCGATCCTGCCCGTCTCGAACAGGCCGTTACCGCCTATGAAGCGGCGCTCCAGGTGTACACCCGCGAGCGCGTGCCGTTGCAATGGGCCACGACGCAGGACAACCTCGGCAACGCTCTAGCAGTCTTGGGCAAACGGGAGAGTGGGCCCGACCGTCTCGAACAAGCCGTCGCCACCTATGAAGCGGCGCTCCAGGTACACACCCGCGAGCGCGCGCCGTTGCAATGGGCTGCTACACAGAACAATCTCGGCAACGCCCTTCAGACTCTGGGCGAACGAGAGAGCGGCACTGCCCGTCTCGAACAGGCCGTTGCCGCCTACGAAGCGGCGCTCCAGATGTACACCCGCGAGCGTGTACCGCTCAACTGGGCCATGACGCAAAACAACCTCGGCACCGCCCTTCAAAATTTGGGCGAACGGGAGAGCGGCACCGCCTGTCTCGAACAGGCTGTCGCCGCCTTCGAAGCGGCGCTCCAAGTGTACACCCGCGATCGCGTGCCGCTCGACTGGGCCGCGACGCATAATAATCTTGGCAACGCCCTTCAAAATTTGGGCGAACGGGAGAGCGGCACCGCTCGTCTCGAACAGGCCGTCACCGCCTTCGAAGCGGCACTCCAGGAACGCACCCGCGATCGCGTGCCGCTCGACTGGGCCATGACGCAGAACAACCTTGGCAGTGCCCTTCGGACCCTGGGCGAACGAGAGAGCGGAACCGCCCGTCTCGAACAGGCCGTCGCCGCTTTCGAAGCGGCGCTCCAAGTGTACACCCGCGAGCGCGCGCCGCTCGACTGGGCCATGACGCAGAACAACCTCGGCGCCGCCCTTCAAACTTTGGGCGAACGGGAGAGCAGCACCACCCGTCTCGAACAGGCCGTTGCCGCCTACGAAGCGGCGCTCCAGGTGTACACCCGCGAGCGCGCGCCGTTGCAATGGGCCGCGACGCAGAACAACCTCGGCAGTGCCCTTCGGACCCTGGGCGAACGAGAGAGCGGAACCGACCGTTTTGAACGGGCCGTCGTCGCTTACGAAGCGGCGCTCCAGGAACGCACCCGCGATCGCGTGCCGCTGCAATGGGCCGCGACGCAGAACAACCTTGGCACGGCCCTCGCGACCCTGGGTGAACGGGAGAGTGGAACCGACCGTCTCGGGAGGGCCATCGCTGCTTACAAGGCGGCGCTTCAGGAACGCACCCGCGAGCGTGTGCCGCCGCAATGGGCCATGACGCAGCACAATCTCGGTAATACTCTTGCAGTCTTGGGCAGACGGGAGAGAGGCACCGCCCGTCCCGAACAAGCCGTCGCCGCTTACGAAGCCGCGCTCCAGGTGTACACCCGCGAACATATGCCGCATTATTGGACAGCGGCGCGGCAGGCGCTTGACGGTGTGCTTGCGCTTCTTCGCGAGCGAAAAGCCGGGTCCGGGGCGTCGGAACCCCGCGATTGAAATTCTCCCCGTTCCCCATGGGGATGACGTTCATGGCCAGCCGGTCTTCCGGTGCGCGGGCCTCCGGGTGCGCGCTTCCGTGCGCATGCGGGTGTTCGAGCCCGCGCGCCGTTGCGGCGTTCCCCGCGCTGCCACACTCCTTGAGGGCGAGGCGCGGGGCGGGGCATGGGCCTTTCGATCGACTGCGATTTCGACGGCGGCAACATCCGCTGCCTCTCGGATGCTGACCGGTTGCCGGCTGGGCGAGGTCCAGACGCCTCGCTGGGAGAACGTGGACCTGGAGGCGGGCGAACTGCGGTTGCCCGACAGCAAGACCGGCGCGCGGATGGTGCCGCTGTCGCGGGCGGCGGCGGGCGGTGATGCCGGAGCCGTCGTCAAGCCGGGCGCGCCAGCACCGGCGCGCCGTTTCTTCGGCACGGTCGAGATCGACCCGGACCGGGCCGGCCGCGACATGGGGCGGGTGGCCGAGGAAGTTCTGCAACATCTGACGACATTGCCCGGCGGTAAGGTCACGGTGACGGTGGATATCCAGGCCGAGCTCCCGAGCGGCGTCTCCGACGACATTCGGCGGGCGGTCGACGAGAACTGTCGGACCCTCCGCTTCAAATCGCAAGGGTTCGAGGAGGCGTAAGGCCGCGGGAGTCGGCCTCCGGCCCCGACAGTTTTCGTCATGTCGCCAGGAAGAACCGATCGGTTTCGACGTCGGCGCCTCTACACGGCCCGCATCGCCACCATCAGCCGCCGCCCGAGGACATGAAGCGTCGCCTCAACTTGGCCGATATGCAACCGGTGTCCAGCACGGAATGTCGCGGCGGTCGATGATCGGGGCGCCGACGGCGGCGAAGAAGGCGGCGCGTCGAGACCCAGGGGCGCGCTCGTGGCCGAGACGACGCTGCGCGCCGACGGCATCCAGGACTTGGCCGACCAGATCCCGGATCTCCTCGAGGCGGCGGTGGGCAACGCTCTCGAGTTCCTCGTGCGTGTGCGATTCGGCGGCGAGACCCCGCTCGAACCGGACGCCGTGAACCGCGTCAACGCGCTGTTCACCGAGGTGTCGGAGGAGCTGAAGCTGAAGTTGACCCGAATGCCGTCGTCCGCTGACACGATCGCTCAACGTTCCAGCCTCTGGTCGATCTTCGCCTTGTCGTCGTGCCATACCGCATCTCGATGGTAGTAGGCCGCGATGCTTTCGAGGACGCTTCCGACATAGGGATAGTCGATGGAGCGCCGCTCCGCCCAACTTCGATATTTCGCGGCAAGCGCGCGTTCCTGCGCTCCACCTTCTCCGATCGCTCTTGATGTCATGCCGCGCTGGTTGCGGACACCAAGGGAGAAGCCTTGGCCAATTTCGTGGGAACCGATCCTTTGCATCACTTCGCAAACCGGCAGGCATGGCCATGAGTCGTCCTCTTCGGCGGGAGCCTTGGCGAGAAGCCGGCCGATATACCGGTCACCGCTCTTCGCGCGTCCGTATTCGGCGCAGAGCCGCCGTGTTTCGGTCAACCAGGTGAACAGCGCCTCTGTATCGATCTTCCCGTCTTCTCCGGTTCCGGAAATACGGTTGATTCGATTCAGAAGACGGTAGGAGGCGTGCGCGAACCAGCGGCCGCGTTCCGGGTCTTCTATTCGCCATTCGGGTGGGTCTTCTCGGTCATCGTTACGCTTGAACATGAGAGCCAGTACCCAGACGAAGAAAAGGGGTGATTCGACGATATAACGTTCCAGATTGGGAATGCCGTGCTCGCTGCGATCAAGCGCCTCAATGTACATGAACTCCAGCCGCGCCATTTCATCCGCGGTGACTCCAGGACGGCCGTCGAGCGAATCCAACGCTTTCGAGATCCAGTAAGGCTCAAGTCTGTAGTGCTTCTCCGGCTCGGTATCCGCGGTGCCGGCGTCGAAAAGGAGACGCTTCAATCGCGACGTCTCGATCCGGGACACGTCCAAATTTACGGCGTCGAAAGCCACGCGCGGGCGCTTCGCTGCGAGCAGGCGGTCGATGAGTTCGGTCAATTCCGCATCGCTGTAACGATTCCAGGATGGAGAAACCGTCCACCAGTATCGCTCCTGGATCGCTTTGCCGTACCGGTCGAGTAGTCTCCATGTATCCCGCCCGAACGGGACGCACCGGAACAAACGCACGATTCGATCGGCATCCGCGCCCTCGGCGGCGCTCGACAGGGCCTCATCACGCGCCTCACCCTTGATGGATCGAAAAAGCCCTCCCATGCATCCGTCGACCTTGTTCTCCAGATCGCCGTCGATTGAGAGGAATTGCCGCAAAATCGTGACCCGAGTTTTCGCGTCCGTGACGTTCTGCCCCAGAGAGTATCCGACGACGTCCGGCGCACCGCCGCCGGACAGGAGCGCCATCACGCCCTCGAATCCTCGATCCACCCATATTTCCCCCATCGCCTGTGTACGGAGCATCTGGATTCTCTCTGCGCGCCTGTCGTAATTCATGTTTTCACCCTCGATATCCTCGACGGCAAGATCGATCCAACTGCCGGCGAAGAGCCAGGCATGTCGAATGACGAGATCGCGCGGCTCCAACTTATCGTATGCCGCGCGTGCACGATCTTTCGTTTCGCCGCCCGGGAACGCGAATCGACGAATCTGCTCACGGAGACCGGCTTTGGCCTTGTCGTCGGTTTCCGATGCCGCCCACCCGTCGATCAGAGCCCAGACCCTGGCTTGACCTTCGTCCGGCAATCCCTGTACCCGTTCGACGAGATCGCCCAGTGTGTTCCGGTCGTGCACGGGCCACGCCAGAACGAGATCGAGCGCCTTGCGCTGAAAAGTGCGAATTTCTCCCCATGTTATCGAACGCCCGGCGCCCGAAGCGTCGTTGCGCCAACGCGGCCGGTAGAAGGGCAATGCCATCTGAGGACCAGTATCCAGTTGCGCGATACATATCTGCCAACCGATGTCGAGAAACCGCCTCGCCAATGTTTCCAAGGATTGCGTCCGCTCTTCGAAAGAAGCGGCCGTTTGCGGCATCCAAAAGCGGTAGATCGCCGCGAGGCTGGCGATCGGTTTGTTGGTCCAGTTGTCGTCGATGACGATCCTGGACAGCTGGGCAAGTATCGCGCTGACACGCCCCAGGTGTTTCCAGGCGAGGCATTCCAGCGCCCACAGGAGCCCGGTTCGCGAGCCCCCGCCACCAAATGGGCCGCTGTCGGCAGGCTTCAACAGGCCGAGCACGACCGGCTCGGATTGCCGCAGGTCCGCTTCGATCAGGTTCAGAAATTCTTCCGGCGCCGCCTCGGCATAGCGCGGGAGGTCCTTCTCGTGCGAGAGCAGCTTGTCGAGGGTCAGCGGCGTGAGCAGCTTGCAAATCAGCGAAGAGACACGCGCCTCGACGTCGATGCCGAGTCGATCCCGGAACAGATGGTTGCCGTGAACGGAGAGGATGACGAAGGTTTCGCAGACGCCCTCTCGCAATGCCGCGGAGTGATCGCGCACCTTGCCGTACAGACCGGCGGCCCACCGCTCGCCTTCCGGCAGTTCGAGGGCTGGATCAGACTCGGACAACACGTGTTCGGCAAGGAAAAAGAAATCATCGAGGTCTTTTCCGGTCATGTATCCGCCGATGGCGAACAGGGCGTCGAGCTTCGAGGCGACGCCGCGATGCTGTCCGATCGACCAGACGGGGCCGTCGTTCAGTCGCAGCAACTGCGCGATACTTTCCTCGATCCGTTCATAGCCTTCGTTTCCCCAGAAGGAGAGAACTTCCCGGTCGGCGTTCGCGCTCGCACGCCATGCGCCGACCAGGGCCATCGGGATCAGTGCTCGGGCGATTTCCTCGTCTCCGGCCCATTCGGGTGTTCCGATGGCCCTGATCCCCGAAAGCTGTCGTCGCAGGATCGTCGGAGAGCGCCCCGATTCCCTCGCCAGCCGGTCGGCTTCGTCGCCTTTGATGCCCATATCGGCGAGGGCCGTCTCGAAGGCCTTGTGGTCAAGCATATCGAGGGCGATGTCGGGCTCGGAATCGACGGCGTTGCGGGGGCGGATGGCGATGCAACGCCGCTGGCGATAGATCGCGGCCAGCTCGCGTTCGGCCGCGTCGGTATGGACGACCGGGAGGAACGGCGCATTCGACGCCGCCAGCTTCCGCAGCGCTTCCGGCGACTCGAACACCGCCGCGAGGTCCCGATGGCGCGCGTCAACGCCGTCTTCCTCGAACAGGCGTGAGAGAAACGCCAGCGCCTCGTCCCTGGAATCGGCGGCGACGGTGAACAGGCGGCCGGGCGGTTGCTCGAGCCATTTCCCAAAGGCGTCCCGATGCGCGGCGAGCGAAGGGCCGAATATCGCGGGCGTCATCTTCGGCTCGCTCGCCTCCGCCCAGCGCCGCCAGCACGCATCGAGTGTCTCGAAACCGTCGACCGGCATGTCAATCTGCTCGGCAAACCACATCCGGGCGTGAATCGACCCGTCCAGCCACTGTTCGAGATCGCTTGCGTCAAATGCCCTCACTTCCTTCCAGTCGCTGGCCGCCTGCTTGTCCCTGGCCCATTTCGCCTTGCCGGGCCAGTTGCGCGGCGTGACGAAGACGAAGGCGCACTCCGCCCTTTCGGCCGGGCAGACGGAGCGGAGTCGGGCCGCGTAGTCGTTTTCCGCTTTCCTGCGTGGGCGATTGCCGGCGCCGAACTCCCAACCGGACCTGCCTTCGGGAATCCACGGTGTTGCCGCGCCCACCTCGATCCAGCCGTCCCACCCCTTGCGCTCCGCGTTGTCGTATCCGGGAAAATCGACCCGACGAAGGTCATGGCCGGTCGAGTGGACCAGCTTGCGCAGCAGCACCGGCAACAGGCGGCGGGCTTCGATATTGCCGTCCGCCCAACCGTGGATATGCCGGGCCGTGACGGTCAGGAAATCGGGGACGTGGGGAGAAACCGCAATGGACTTCTCTTCCTCCCGCCGACCGTGACGCTCGAACGCCGCCTGGCGGTCGAGCAGTTCCCGGCTGTCGGCCCCGAACGCCTTTTCCAGCCGGACAGCCATCCCGGGGGACAGCGCCGATTTGGCGTTCAGCATGTTCGACAGGGCCGGGCGGCCCACGCCCAGGCTCTTCGCGGCCTCCGTCACCGACATGCCCGAGGGAATCACACATTCCCTGATGAAGGCGCCGGGATGCGAGGGGGTCTCCGGTCGTTGCGCCATGGGATTGTTCTCCGAGAATATCGATCATCAATGATTATAGTGTGTAGCGCTACGCAATATAATCCCATCCATGAAGACTTACGATAGCTCCGCGCTCCGGCATCCGATGGGTTGCGCCGAGCACGGCGGCTTGACTTCGTATATCGATATGCGATATATCGTGTGGGATGATCCGGAGCTTCCGTTGCAAGGACACCGAGCGGCTTGCCAGCGGCTATCGGGTGCGGCGTTTCATCGGCTTCGAGCGGGTCGCCCGACGCAAGCTCGCGCAACTGGACGCCGCCGCGACGCTCGATTTCCTGCGGGTGCCGCCCGGGAACCGGCTCGAGGCGCTGCGGGGCGACCGTCGAGGCTCATACAGCATCCGGATCAACGACCGATGGCGGCTCTGCTTCCGCTTCGTGGACGGAGACGCCTACGACGCCGAGATCGTCGATTACCACTGACGCCGTTCGAGGAGGCATCGACATGACCCGACTGGAGCCGGTTCACCCTGGTGAAGTGCTGAAGCACGACTTCATGGAGCCCTTCGGCTTGTCCGCCACCGCGCTGGCGAAGGCGATCGGCGTGACGCCGGCGCGGATCAACGAGATCGTCCGCGGCCGCCGAGGCATCACGGCCGAGACCGCGTTGCGTCTCGCCCGATATTTCAACACCGATGCCCGGAGCTGGATGAACCTTCAGGACCGCTACGAGCTCGAGATCGCGGCGCGGGACAAGGCCGCCGCCTTGCGCGCCATCCGTCCGCGCGAGGTGGCGTGAGCATGGATGTTCTCGAACTTTATTCTTGCGTCTCTTATACGACAGGCCATTATACGACAGGCCATGCCGGGGCTGCGCACGGACGCGCCGGGGTGCGCGGGGATACGATTTAACTGATTGATATTGTTGTGATAATCGTCTTGACACCGGCGCCCGCGGAACGGGAGGGCTGGACGGTCGCCGCGACCTGCCGGGACGCCGCGATCTCGGGCGCCAGCGTGACCCTGCGTCCGGGCGTGCAGGCGCTGTTGGCGGACGCCCGCGCGGGCGCGTTCGACGTCGTGCTGTCGGAGGCACTGGACCGGGTGAGCCGGGACCAGGCGGACGTGGGGGTGTTGTTCAAGCATCTGCCTTCCGCCGGGGTGACGATCGTCACCCCGGCGGAAGGCGAGATCACCGAGCTTCACGTCGGCCTGAAGGGAACGATGAACGCGGCTGTTTCTGAAGGACCTCGCGGCCAAGACCTGGCGCGGCCTCCGGGGCCAGGTGGAGCAGGGCAGGTCCGGGGGCGGTCTGTGCTACGGCTACGATGTGGTGAGGACCACGGACGCGGCGGGCGAGCCGGTCCGAGGCGGACGCAGGATCGACGAGGGCGAGGCCGCCATCGTGCGCCGGGTGTTCCGGGAGTTCGCCGCCGGCGTCGGTCCGCGTGCCATCGCGCGGCGCCTCAACGACGAAGGCGTTCCCGGTCCGTCGGGCAAGCTGTGGACCGATTCCACCCTTCGCGGCCACGCCAGGCGCGGCACGGGGCTGATCAACAACGAGCTCTACATCGGGCGCCTGATCTGGAACCGGCTGCGTTACGTCAAGAACCCGGACACCGGCAGGCGGGTGTCGCGGATCAACCCGCCGGAGGAATGGATCGTCACGGAAGCGCCGGAGCTTCGCATCGTCGGTGATGCGCTCTGGCGGGCGGTGAAGGATCGGCAAAGCGCGCTTTCGGCCAGATACGCCACCGTGATCGAGGCCACGCGCGCGGCGCGGGCCAATCGCCTGAACGCCACCCACCGTCCCCGCCACCTGCTCTCGGGCCTCCTCGAATGCGGTGTCTGCGGCGGCTCCTATGCCATGCGCGGGCAGGACCGCTACGGCTGTTCGAACCACGTCATGAACGGCAGTTGCGCCAACGGCAGGGGCATCGCCCGTTCCATCCTGGAAGGGCGCGTCCTGGCCGGTCTCAAGGACCGGCTGATGGCACCGGAGGCGGCGGCCGAAGCGATGCGCGCCTACGCGGAGGAGACCAACCGGCTCAACCGGGAGAGGCGCGCGTCCGGCGAGAGCGACCGCAAGGAACTGGCGGGGGTTGAGAAGAAGATCGCGGATATCGTCGCGGCCATCGAGGACGGCGGCTACACCCGCGCACTGACGGACCGATTGCGCGAGCTGGAGGCTCGGCAGGACGAACTCCGGGAACGTCTCGCAACCGCGCCAGCCGACATTCCCGACGTTCATCCGAACGTCGCCGGCCTCTACCGGCGCAAGGTGGAGCGCCTCGCGGAGGCTCTGCGCGACTCCCGGGAGCGCGACGAGGCGGCCGAGGCGGTCCGGGGTCTGATCGAGCGCGTCGTGCTCACCCCCGGCGCGAAACGGGGCGAGATGGACGCGACGCTGCACGGCGATCTCGGCGCCATCCTCGAATGGACGGCGAAGGGCCACCGGAAGAACGAAACCGACACTCCGTCTTCGGAAATGTCGGTTTCGGCGGTTGCGAGGGGGGGAGGAGGGGGGGGGGGACGATTTCCAGCACGAACCCGAGCCGCACCTGCACCGCCACGACCTGCGCTAACGGCATCATCTGCCAGAACACGGCGCCCGGCGCGAACACCGTCGCCACGGTCGTCGTGCCGGGCGGCTCGACGGCGTGGACGGTCACATCCGGGGCCGGGACCAACTTCGCGTCGAACGGCATCACCCTGGACGGCGCCGGCGGCGGCGCGCGCCGGCCTCGCATGGTCGCAGGTGTCGCTGACGGATTTCCAGGACACGCGGGGCAGCAGCGTGTCGGTGGAGAGGGCGCGCAGCCCGGAGGGCCGCATCGGTGCGCTCGCGGAAGCGGATGCCGGCGCCCGTTCGGCTCCGTGGACGTGACGCGGGAGTTCTCGAAGGAGACGCGGGCGGAGGTGTCGAACACGCCGCTGAAGGCGGAGGCGACGGCATCCGGCGTCCGTATCGGCCTGGGCGGCGCCTGCGGATGGGGCGATGGCCGCTACGCGCTCCGGGGCGCGGCGGGCTACACCGCTGCCGACGGCGGCAACGGCACGTATGGCGGCGGCCTGAACCTGGCCGTGCGCTTCTGATCCGCCGGGCGGGTCCGCCCGCCGCGCCATGTTGCAAACCGAGACACGACCGGGTTGTCGAACGAGGGGGAGCAGGGCAGCATCGGGGGCGATGCCGAAGGTTCTGATCGCCGACCGGATGAGCGAGGCGGCGGCGCAGGCGTTGGCGGAGCGCGGGATCGAGGTGGACGTGCGGCCCGGACTCGCGCCCGCCGCGCTGGCCGAGGCCATGGGATGCTATGACGGCCTCGCCGTGCGTTCTGGGACCAGGGTGACCGCCGGGCTCCTGGAGCGGGCCGCCCGCCTCAAGGTGGTGGGGCGGGCGGGAACGGGCGTCGACAACATCGACACCGACGCCGCGACCGCGCGCGGGGTCGTCGTCATGAACACGCCGCACGGCAACGCGGTGGCCGCCGCCGAGCACGCCGTCGCCCTGATGTGCGCCATGGCGCGGCGCATCCCGCAGGCGGACCGTTCGCTGCGCGCCGGCGCCTGGGAGCGGAGCCGGTTCATGGGGATCGAGCTTCGCGGCAAGACCTTGGGCCTGATCGGCTGCGGCAACATCGGCGCCATCGTCGCCGGCCTCGCCCTCGGGTTGCGGATGCGCGTCCTCGCCTTCGACCCCTATCTCGCCCCGGAGCGCGCGGGCGCGCTCGGGGTCTCGCTCGTGCCGCTGGACGACCTGTTGCGCGAATCCGACGTCATTTCCCTGCACGTCCCCCTCACGGAGGGCACGCGCGGCCTCATCGATGCCGCCGCGCTGGCCCGCACCAGGGCGGGCGTGCGCATCGTCAACTGCGCGCGGGGCGGGCTGGTGGTCGAGGCGGACCTGGAGGCCGCCATCCGCAGCGGCCACGTGGCCGGCGCGGCGCTCGACGTGTTTGCGGAGGAGCCGGCGCAGGACAACCCGCTGCTCGCCCTGGACGAGGTGGTGGCGACGCCGCATCTCGGCGCCTCCACGGTCGAGGCGCAGGAGAGCGTGGCCCGGCAGATCGCCCGGCAGATCTCGGATTTCCTGCTGGACGGCGTGGTGGCGAACGCCGTCAACGCGCCGTCGGTGGCGCCCGAGGAGATGACGCGGCTCGGCCCCTATCTGGCCCTGGCCGGCCAGCTCGGGGCGTTCGCCGGCCAGCTTGCCGAAAGCCGCATCCGCGGCGTGACGGTGGAATACGAGGGTCAGGCCCATGAACTCGATTCGCGACCGCTCACGGCCGCCGCCCTGGCCGGCCTGCTCGCCCCGCAGCTGGACAGCGTGAACATGGTCAACGCCGTCGTCGTCGCGCGCGCGCGCGGCATCGAGGTGCGCGAGGTGCGCAGGGCGACGACCGAGGACTACCGGACCCTGCTGCGCGTGCGGGTGCTCGCGGAGGAGCACGAGCGCGCCGTGGCGGGAACCCTGATCGGGGAAGGGGGGCCGCGCATCGTCGAGATCGAGGGGATCGAGGTCGAGGCCGCGCTGGCGCCCGAGATGCTCTATCTCACCAACGAGGACAAGCCCGGCACCATCGCCGGTGTGGCCTCGATTCTGGGTGCGGCGGGCATCAACATCGCGACCTTCAATCTCGGGCGCCGGGCGCCGGGAGGCGACGCCCTGGGCCTCATCGGCGTCGATGCGCCCGTCCCCGACGACGTGCTCGCGCGGCTGCGGGCGGCCGCCTCGATCATCGCGGTGAAACGCCTCCGCTTCTGATTCCCGCCCGCCGCGCCACGTTTCAAACCGAGACTCCGCGTTTCTGGATTCCCGCTTTCGCGGGAATGACGGCCCGCGCTCGCGGAGCCTGCCCCCGCGAAAGCGGGGGAATGGCGGCCCGAGGAAGGCCATTGGCGCGAGGGGAGCAAGGCGCGGCGCCGAAGACCCGTCATTCCCTCGAGACCCGTCACCCCCCGCACCATGCCCCGCCACTCCCGCATCCTTTCTCGTCATTCCCGCGAAAGCGGGAATCCATTTCGATCGATTCCGTCGGGCGCGCCTCGGTTTGAAATTTTCGAGGTTCGCCGCACCGCGAAGCACCGTGCGTCCATGGCGCACGCAAGCCCGCCCGGCGCGCCGTGTTTCAAACCGAGATGCGACCGCAGAATGCGATCGGTGGAGGCGGGCCGCAGGTGCGGGCTAAAGTGAGCCCCTGCAACCCGAACCGGAAGGAACCGCCATGCTCGCCCTCCGCGCCGCCTCGCCCTTCGCCCTGGCGCTGGCCGGTGCCTTGGCGCTTGCCGCCCCCGTTCATGCCGCCGCGACGGACGATCCGTTCGAGGCGGCGGGCGGCGGGAGCGCTTCCGAAGCGAAGGCCGCGCTCTCCGCCGGCGCCGACCCCGGCGCTTCGGTGATTGCGGCGTTGATCGAAGGCGGCGCCGACGCCGGCGCGCGCGGTGAAAACGGCGCGACGCCGCTTCATTGGGCGGCGATGATGAATCCCAACCCTGCGGTGATTGCGGCGTTGGTCGCAGGCGGCGCGGATTCCAACGCGCGCGGCGAAGGCGGCATGACGCCGCTTCATGCGGCGGCGATGATGAATCCCAACCCTGCGATAATCGCGGCGTTGATCGAGGGCGGCGCCGACCCCGGCGCCCGCGCCGAAGGCGGCATGACGCCGCTTCATTGGGCGGCGAAGATGAATCCCAACCCTTCGGTGATCGCGGCGTTGGTCGCAGGCGGCGCGGACCCTGCCGCGCGCGATGAACGCGGCAAGACTCCCTTCGATTATGCGAGAGACAACGCGGCGTTGCGGGGAACCGACGCCTACCGGCGGTTGCGCGACGCCCGGTTCGAGTAGGCCGGCCCCTGCCCGCCGATTGCGCCGTAGGATACGGCCGCCATGGACGAGAGCGGAAAACGCGCGCTGCTGCCGGCGGGTCTGCGCGACCTGCTGCCGCCGGACGCCGGCGCGGAGGCGGCGCTGGCCGAAGGGCTGCTGGCCGCCTTCGCGGCGCACGGCTACGAGCGCGTCAAGCCGCCGCTCGTGGAGTTCGAGGAAAGCCTGCTGAGCGGCGCCGGCGCCGGCCTCGCCGAGCAGACCTTCCGCCTGATGGACCCGGCCTCGCATCGCATGATGGCCGTGCGCAGCGACCTGACGCCGCAGATCGCGCGCATCGCCGTCTCCCGGCTGTCCCGCAGCCCCCGTCCGCTCCGGCTGAGCTACGCCGGCGAGATCCTGCGCATCCGCGGCGGCGAACTCCGGCCCGAGCGCGCGTTCGTGCAGGTCGGCATCGAGTTGATCGGCAGCGCCGCCGCCGCCGCCGACGCGGAGGTCATCCTTCTCGCCGCCGAGGCCGTGCGCGGGCGCGGCCTCGCCGGCGGGCTCTCCGTCGATCTCAACGCGCCGACCCTGGTCGCCTCCCTGCTGGCCGACGCCGGCCTCGACGGGCCCCGCGCCCGCCGCCTGCGGCAAGCGCTGGACCGCAAGGACGCGGCGGCGGTGGAGGAAGCGGGCGGCGCGGTCGCGCGCCTTCTGGTCCCGCTGCTCCGGGCCACGGGGCCGGCCGAGCGGGCCCGGGCGGCGCTGGCGGCGCTCGCCCTGCCCGAGGCGGCGGCGGCGGCCCTCGATTCGCTGCTGGCGGTCGCGGCCCTGCTGCGCGCGGCGGCGCCCGACCTGCCGGTGACCGTCGATCCGGTCGAGTGGCGCGGCTTCGAATATCACACGGGCACCGGCTTCAGCCTGTTCGCCGGTGGCGCCCGCGCCGAGATCGGCCGCGGCGGCCGCTACGCGGCGGGCGGCGCGGATGGCGGCGTGGGCGGCGGCGCTGAGGAGGCCACGGGCTGCACGCTCTACGCCGACACCCTCCTGCGCGCCCTGCCGCCGCCGCGCGGCGGCCGCCGCGTCTATCTCCCGCACGGGACGGAGCGCCGGGTGGGCGCCCGGCTCCGCGCCGAGGGCTGGGTCACCGTCGCCGGCCTCGCGCCGGAGGAGGACGCGGCGGCGGAGGCCGCGCGCCTGGGCTGCGGCCATGTCTGGCGGGACGGAGCGCCCGCGCGCGCAGGCGGCGGGGGCGGCGATGGCTAACGTCGCCGTGGTGGGCGCCCAGTGGGGCGACGAGGGGAAGGGCAAGATCGTCGACTGGCTCTCCAGCCGGGCCGACGTCGTGGTCCGCTTCCAGGGCGGGCACAACGCCGGCCATACGCTGGTGGTGGACGGCATTGAGTACCGCCTGAGCCTGCTGCCAGCCGGCGTGGTGCGCGGCAAGCTCTCGGTGATCGGCAACGGCGCGGTGGTGGACCCGTGGGCGCTGGCCGGCGAGATCGACGCGATGGCGGCGAAGGGCGTCGCCGTCGGCCCGGAAAATCTGGCCATCGCGGAGAACGCCTGCCTCATCCTGCCCATCCACCGGGAGCTCGATCAGGCGCGCGAGAGCGCGCGCGGCGGCGCGCGGATCGGCACCACCGGCCGCGGCATCGGCCCGGCCTACGAGGACAAGGTCGGGCGCCGCGCCGTCCGCCTCTGCGACCTGCGCTGTGCGGAGACCCTCAGGCCCCGCCTGGGCGAGCTCCTGCTCCACCACAACGCGCTGCGCCGCGGCTTCGGGATCGGCGACGCGGACGCGGACGCGCTCGAACGCGACCTTCTGGCCATCGCCGCGCGCCTGCTCCCCTACGCGGCGCCGGTGTGGCGGCGGCTCCACCGGGCGCGGCGGGAGGGCCGGCGCATCCTCTACGAGGGCGCGCAGGGGGCGATGCTGGACATCGACCACGGCACCTATCCGTTCGTCACTTCCTCCAACACCGTGGCCGGCCACGCGGCCGCCGGCGCGGGCGTCGGCGCGGGCGCCGTGGGCTACGTGCTCGGCATCGCCAAGGCGTACACGACGCGGGTGGGCGGCGGCCCGTTCCCGACGGAGCTCGATGACGAGACGGGCCGGGGCCTGGGCGAGCGCGGACGCGAATTCGGCACGGTGACCGGCCGCCGCCGCCGCTGCGGCTGGTTCGACGCGGTGCTGGTGCGCCAGGCGGTGGAGATCGGCGGCGTCCGGGGCATCGCCCTCACCAAGCTCGACGTGCTGGACGGGATGCCGGCGCTCAAGGTCTGCGCCGGCTACCGGATCGGCGGGGAGGCGATCGACCACCTCCCGGCCGCCGCGGCCGATCAGGCGCTGGTCCGCCCGGTTTACGAGACCCTGGAGGGCTGGCGGGAGAGCACGCGCGGCGCCCGCTCCTGGGCCGACCTGCCGGCGACGGCGGTGAAGTACATCCGCCGCATCGAGGAGCTGATCGGCGCCCCCGTCGCCCTGCTCTCCACCAGCCCCGAACGCGACGACACCATCCTCGTCCAGGACCCCTTCGCCGACTGATGTCGGTATGATGCGGCCGGGATCGTCAAGCCGGCCGCCGGGGGCGTGACGCGGCAGGGGGAGCAGGGCGCATGAGCGGCGTGTTCGTCTATTGGGACAACTCCAACATTTTCCACGAGGCGCAGCGCATCGCCGACGAACGGGACGGCACGCCCGGCGCCCGTTCTCTGGTCCGCATTCATTTCGACAATCTGCTGCATCTCGCCCGCGCCGATCGCCCGTTGACGAAGGCCGTCGCCGCCGGTTCCATCCCGCCGGAAGTGCGCCAGCTCTGGAATCGGATGGAAAACAGCGGCGTAGAGGTCAACCTGTTCGATCGCGGCGGCCAGGAACGGGGAGAGCAGGAGGCTCCCGACCGCTGGCTGCAATTGCGCATGCTGGAGGACGCCCTGGACCACAACGGCGCCCCCGGCGTCGTCGCGCTGCTGACCGGCGCCGGCGCCGGCTATGTCGAGGGGCGCGGTTTCCACAGCACGCCGGTGCGGATGCGCCGGCGCGGCTGGCGTGTGGAAGTGTTGTCGTGGCGTCATTCATGCAAACGTGGGATGCGCGAATGGGCGAAGGCGAACGGCGTCTTCGTGCCGTTGGACGATCATTACGGCGCGATCACCTTTCGCGAGCCGTCCCGCCCCGGTCACGAGTTCGCGCCGCCGCGCGCCGCGGAAGAGCCGGATTTGTCGCGCCGCCCGACCGCATAGCCCGTGGCCCCCTCCCGGCTTCCCCCTGGCAGGGGGGAGTTTGAAGGGGTTTCCTCCCTTGCCGGGGGCCGCGCGGCTCAGGCGACGAAGAGGTCGGCGAACTCCAGGCGGTCCTGGGTCGTGTAGACGAGGCCCTTGGTGCTGATGCGGTAGTAGGGGATGGTGACGAGGGAGACGAATTCGAGGTTCATCTGCGGCGTCTCCAGCGCGCAGCCCATGGCGCGCCACGCGGCAAGCAGCGCGTATTGCCGCTCGAAGAGCGCGTCGAACGGGAGGTCGGAGGCGAGGCCGTTCAGGGGCGTCGGCAGGGACGCCTCGACCTTGCCGCCGCGCAGCGCGATGAAGCCGCCGTCCATGCGGATGGTCTCGTTGGCGGCCGCCGCCATGTCCGCGTCCGAGGCGCCGACCAGCACGATGTTCTGGTTGAAGACGTTGGCCGTCGTGCCGATGCAGCCCTCGCGGATGCCGAAGCCCTTGACGAAGGCCACGCCGACCTCGCCCGTGCCCATGATCCGGTCGATCATGCAGATCTTGTCGATGCCGTTCTCCGGATCCGCCTGGACGAAGCCGTCCACGACCTTCAGCGTCTCCACCGAGCCGGGCGTCTCCAGGGAGCCGTCCCGCGTGTTGATACAGCGGACCTTCACCGAATCGCCCGCGCCCGCCGGCGCGGCGACGCGGAAATCCTCGGGCGCGAGCACCCGGTCGATGTTCATCGTGCCGTAGAGCCAGTCGGGGTAGGGCGGGTTCCGGAGAGGCTCGACGAGCGCCCCGCCTTCAACCCAGACCTTGCCGTTGGCCATGACCCGGGCGATCTCGAAGCCCTCCAGCGTGTCCACGAACACGATGTCGGCGTAGCGCCCGGCGGCGATCATCCCCATGTCGTGGTTCACCCGGTAGAACTCGGCCGGCTGAATCGTGGACATCTGGATCGCGGTCATCGGCTCCAGCCCGTTGGCGATGGCGACGCGGATGGCGTTGTCCATCTGCCCGCGCTCGAGCATCCAGTCGGGCGTGATCACGTCCGTGCAGAGCTGGTAGGCGCGCGCGTGGTAGCCCTCCTCGGTCACCACCGGGATGCAGGCTTCGACGTCCTTGCAGGCGCTGCCCTCCCGGATCACGATCCAGATGCCGAGCTCGGCTTGGCGGCGCGTCTCCGCGGCGTTGACGATCTCGTGGTTGTGCATGATCCCGGAGGCGACCCAGGCGTTGGTGATCTTCTCGTCGGTCATGCCCGCCGAATGGCCCTGGATGACCTTGCCCTGGGCCAGGGCCTCCTCCATCAGGCTCAGCAGCGCCCGGTCGCGCTGGTTCCTGTAGAGCATCAGTTCCGGGCTGATCTCCTCGATGCCCCTGGTCTCGGGCCAGGTCAGCGATTCCCGGAGATCCTCGATGCTCGGGGCGTTGGGCGAGGCGGGGAAGCCGATCCCGCGGTTCTGGGTGTAGCACATGGTGGGGGTGACGAAGATCGGCTTGACGGGAGTCGCCAGCAGCTCGTCCAGGAAGAACCGCGACGCGCGCATTCCGTTGACGATGGCGTGGCCGTAGAAGCCGTCCACGATGGTGGTGGAGCCGTGCAGCAGGCGGCAGGCGGCGAACACGGTCGAATTCGCGTAGGTGTGCCATTGGTGGCAGTGCGGGTCGATCAGGCCGGGCACCAGGAAGCGCCCGCCGGCGTCGATGACCTTCGTTTCGGCGCCGACCGCGTAGGCCACGTCCCCCACCGCGGCGATGCGTTCGCCCTTGATCGCCACCCCGTCGCGCCTGATCGTGCCGGTGTGGACGTCGACCACCTGGCCGTTCTCGATGACCGTGTCGGCCGGCTCGTAGCCCATGGCCACGTCGATCAACGCTTCGCGCTCGAGCCCCATGACGCCCCCCGGCTTCCCGCGCCGGCACCGTAGTCGGGCGCGGGCGCGGCGGCAAGGCGGGGGTGGCTCATACGCCTCCCGGCAGGAGGGCGGGAGGGGGGAGGATGGGTTTTCCTCTGGAGTGCGAATCTCGAAAAAGGTAACGGGAGCGTCATCGAATCGTCTTGTGGAGGCGGTACAGAGGCCGCGGGCGAGGACGGACCCGCGGGAGGGGGACATGGTGCGCGAAGCGAGCGAAGACGGGGCGACGGAATTCGAGAAGGTGGCGCGGCGGCTGATTTCGCGGCGCGGGTTTCTGGGCGGGAGTGCGGGCCTTGGCGCTGCGGGCCTTGGCGCCGCGGCCTTCGTCATGGGCGCGGCGGCGTCTGCGCGCGCCGGCGGGCGGCTCGTCTTCGCGGCGGTGCCGGCCAACACGCAGGATACCGTCACCCTGCCGCCCGGCTACCGCTGGCGGACCGTCCTGCGCTGGGGCGACCCGCTGTGGTCGCGCGGCGCGGCCTTCGACGAGGCGACGCGCGGCACCGGCGCGAGCCAGGAAGCCGCCTTCGGCGACAACAACGACGGCATGGCGCTGTTCGTCCACGGCGGGCGCACGATCCTCGCCGTCAACAACGAATACACGAATCTCGCCGTCGCCTTCGGCAACCGGGCCTCGGGCCGGCCGGAGACCGCCGACGACGTGCGCAAGTGCAAGGCGGCGCACGGCGTTTCCATCGTCGAGATCGCGCGGCAGGGCGGGGCCTGGGGCATCGTCACGGATTCCCCCTACAACCGCCGCATCACGCCCGACACGCCGATGGCGATCACCGGGCCGGCGCGCGGCCACGCCCTGTTGAAGACCGCGGCCGACCCGACGGGCACGCGCGCCCTCGGCACCTGGAACGACTGCGGCAGCGGGCGCACGCCATGGGGCACCTATCTCGCCTGCGAGGAGAACTTCAACGGCTACTTCTCGGCGAGCGATCCCGATTTCCCGCTCACGGAGGCGCACGCGCGCTACGGCATCGAGCGCGAAGACCGGGGTTACGGCTGGGCCATGGCGGACGAGCGTTTCGACGTCTCCCGGCATCCGAACGAGCCCAACCGCGCCGGCTACGTCGTAGAGATCGACCCGCTGGACCCGACCTCGACGCCGAAGAAGCGCACCGCCCTCGGCCGCTTCAAGCACGAGAACGCGGAGGTGGCGCTGGCCGCCGACGGCCGCGTCGTCGTCTATCTGGGCGACGACGAACGCGGCGAGTTCCTCTACAGGTTCGTCAGCGCCGGCGTGTACCGGGCGGGCGGCGACGACGCGGACCTGCTGGAGACCGGCACGCTGTCGGTCGCGAAATTCCACGACGACGGACGCGGCGCATGGCTCGCGCTCACGCCGTCCGCAACCGGCATGGGGTCGGCGGCGGAGATCGCCGTCCATACGCGGCAGGCGGCGTCCGCCGTCGGCGCGACGACCATGGACAGGCCCGAATGGGTGGCCGCCAGCCCGACCGGGGCGGAGGTCTGTTGCTGCCTCACGAACAACAAGAACCGGGGCGTCAAGCCCAACGCCGGCGGCGACCCGACCCCCGTCAACGGCCCCAACCCGCGGGAGAAGAACAAGTACGGGCAGATCCTGCGCTGGCGGCCCGACGGCGGGGACCACGGCGCCGGCGGCTTCGCCTGGGACCTGTTCGTCATGGCCGGCAACCCGGCGGTGCATGGGGACGCGCGCGCCGGTTCGCCCGCGATCGACGCGGACAACATGTTCAATTCGCCGGACGGCCTCGCCTTCGACGCCGCGGGGCTGCTGTGGATCCAGACCGACGGCGACTATTCCGACGCGGGCGATTTCGCCGGCCAGGGCAACAACTCGATGCTGATCGCCGACCCGGCGACCGGCGACATCCGCCGCTTCATGGTCGGGCCGAAGGAATGCGAGGTCACCGGCCTCGCCTTCGCCCCGGACCGGCGCGCCGTCTTCGTCGGCATCCAGCATCCCGGCGAGAAGGGGGGCAGCCACTTTCCGGGAGGCGGAGACTCGGTCCCGCGCTCCGCGGTGATCGCCATCGAGCGCGAGGACGGCGGCCTCATCGCCTGAGCCGGCCCGGAGCGTCAGGTCCGCAACGTCACCGGGCGGGCGAAGGGGCGGAGGGCGCGGACGGCGCCGCCTTCCATGATCGCCCGGCGCGCGCCCGCCCGGTCGGTGACGACGAGGCCGGAGAGCGCGTCGAGGCCCAGCGCGAAGAGGGCCGGGCAGAGGGGCGTGCCGGGACCCACCAGCACGCGGAAGGCGTCCCGCCGCGCCAGCGCCAGCAGGCCGTCCAGCGAACCGTTCGCGACGGCGGCGCCGGTGACGGCGATCTGGGCGGCGGCGGGAAGCAGGGCGCGCGCCGCCGATTCCGGATAGTCGCCCGGCCCCGGCTCCCGTTCGATCACCCTGGCGTGGGGCAGGCGGCGCGCGAGACCGGGGAAGCGGCCCACCACCACCGCCGGCGCGTCGCGATCCAGCAGATCGAGGCCGTTCGCGGCGTCTCCTTCGAGGTCGTGGCGGTTGTGGTGGGCGTTGATGGCGGCGAAGCCGAGCGCCCGTTCCGAGGCATCGCCGGAGGCCGCGAGCGCGGCCAGCTCGGCGAGCGCCCGCCCGCGATAGCTGCCGGGGGCAGGGAGACTCCGGCAGCCGGCGCTGCCGCGCGCGGGCGTCTGGCAGAGACCGGTGCCTTCCGGCCCCTCGACATAGGTCCAGTTGAAGCCGACCAGCACCCGCTCGGCGCGACCGGCGATCCCGCCGGCCAGCAGCGCCCTCAGCACGCCGCCTTCCCGCGCAGCCGGAGGGATCACGGACATGGCGCGTTCGCCTTCCTCATGCGGCGCCTCGCCCGTTCGCGTGCGGTGCTTCTTTCGAGGCGCGCGAGCGCGGCTTCATGTGGCCCCCCTCCCGGCCTCCCCCCTGACAGGGGGGAGGAGAGTTAGGTGGCGCCTCCCCGCTGGCAGGGGGGGAGTTTGAGCGGGCTTTCCTCTGGCGAGTGTGAAGAGGGGTGGGGCTATTCGGCGGCGGGTGTGACTCGTGCTGCGCAATATTTGTATTCCGGGATCTTGCCGAAGGGATCCAGCGCCGGGTTGGTCAGGAAGTTGCCGGCGGCCTCGGCGAAGCAGAAGGGGATGAACACGACGCCGGCCGGAGTCGCGGCGTCCGCGCGGGCGTGGAGGGTGACGGCGCCGCGCCGCGTCTCCACCGTGACCGGCTCTCCCGCCGCGATGCCCAGCCGTTCGAGCTCGGCCGGGGCGAGATGGGCCACGGCCTGCGGCTCCAGGTCGTCGAGCGCCGACGCGCGCCGGGTCATCGCGCCGGTGTGCCAGTGTTCGAGCATCCGGCCCGTGGTCAGCACCATCGGATAGTCGGCGTCCGGCCGCTCGTCGGGGGGGACGATGGCGGCGGGGACGAGCTTGCCGCGCCCGCTCGGCGTGGGATAGCCGTCGACGAAGATCACGTCGCGCCCGGGCCGGTCCTCGGCGTCGCAGGGATAGGCCACGGCGTCTTCGCGGGCGAGCCTCTCCCAGGTGATGTTGTCGAGGGAGGGCATGCAGCCCTTCATTTCGGCGAAGACGTCCGCGGGCCCGCGGTAGTTCCAGTCGAGGCCCAGGCGGCGGGCGATCTCCTGGACGATCCACCAGTCCTGCCGCGCGCCCTGCGGGGCGTCGAGGGCGGCGCGGCCTCTCTGGATCTGACGGTTGGTGTTGGTGACGGTGCCGTCCTTCTCCGGCCAGGCGGCCGCCGGCAGGACCACGTCCGCGTGCCAGGCGGTCTCGGTGAGGAAGATCTCCTGGACGACCAGATGGTCGAGGGCGGCGAGGGCCGCGCGCACGTGGCGCAGGTTCGGGTCCGACATCGCCGGGTTCTCGCCCATGATGTACATGCCGGCGACGGCGCCGTCGTGGATCGCGTTCATCACCTCGACCACGGTGAGGCCGTCCTGCGGGTCGAGCGGGACGCCCCAGAACTTTTCGAACCGCGCGCGCTCGGCCGGCGCCGCGACCGGCTCGTAATCCGGGTACATCATCGGGATGAGGCCGGCGTCCGAAGCGCCCTGGACGTTGTTCTGGCCGCGCAGCGGGTGAAGGCCCGTGCCCGGGCGGCCCATCTGGCCCGCGATCAGCGCGAGCGCGATCAGGCAGCGCGCGTTGTCCGTCCCGTGGACGTGCTGGGAAATGCCCATGCCCCAGAAGACGATCGCCGCCTCCGCGCGGGCGTAAAGGCGGGCCACCTCGCGCAGCGTGTCGGCCGCGATGCCGCAGACCGGCGCCATCTCCTCCGGCGCGTAGGCCGCGAGATGGGCCCGGAGCTGCGCGAACCCCTCCGTGTGGGCGCGGACGTATTGCCGGTCGTACAGCCCCTCCTCGACGATGACGTGCATCAGCGCGTTGATGAGGGCCACGTCGGTGCCGGCCTCGAACTGGAGGAAGTGGCTCGCGTGGCGGGACAGCGCCGAGCCGCGCGGGTCGATCACGATCAGCTTGGCGCCCCGTTGCGCCGCGTTCTTGAAGAAGGTGGCGGCGACCGGGTGGTTCGTCGTCGGCTGCGCGCCGATGACGACGATGACGTCGGAATGCGCGACCTGGTTGAAGGTCGCCGTGACGGCGCCCGAGCCGATGCACTCCAGGAGCGCGGCCACCGACGAGGCGTGGCAGAGCCGCGTGCAGTGGTCGACGTTGTTGGTGTGGAAGCCGGTACGCACCAGCTTCTGGAAGAGGTAGGCCTCCTCGTTCGACCCCTTGGCGGAGCCGAAGCCGGCCAGCGCCCCGCCGCCGCGGGAATCGCGGATCCGCGCGAAGCCGCGCGCGGCCCTGTCGAGGGCCTCCTCCCAGTCCGCTTCCCGGAAATGGGAGAGGGGGTTCGCCGAGTCCATGTCGATGTCCGCCGATTTCGGCGCGTCGTCGCGGCGGATCAGCGGCGTCGTCAGGCGGTGCGGGTGGCGCACGTAATCGAAGCCGAAGCGGCCCTTGACGCAGAGCCTGCCGCGGTTGGCGGGGCCGTCCTTGCCGTCCACCCAGAGGATGCGGTCGTCCTTGACGTTGAAGGTGAGCTGGCAGCCGACGCCGCAATAGGGGCAGACGCTGTCCGTCCGCGCGGCGGGCGTCTCCTTGCCGACTTCGCCGGCCGGCATGAGCGCGCCGGTCGGGCAGGCCTGGACGCATTCGCCGCAGGCGACGCAGCTGCTCTCGCCCATCGGGTCGTCGAAGTCGAAGACGATCTTGTTGCGCGCCCCGCGCCCGGCCATGCCGATCACGTCGTTGACCTGGACCTCCCGGCAGGCGCGCACGCAGCGCGTGCAGTGGATGCAGGCGTCGAGATTGACCGCCATCGCCCCGTGGCTGAGATCGGGCGCCGGCGCCTGCCGGGCGGGGAAGCGGCTCGTCGTCCGCCCCATGCGCCCGGCCCAGGCCCGGAGCTCGGAGGCCGGGTCGTGGTCCGCTTCGCCCGACGGCTGGTCGGCGAGCAGCAGCTCCATCACCATGTCGCGGGCACGCACGGCGCGTTCGGCGGCGGTGCGCACGACCATGCCGTCGGTCGGTTCGCGGATGCAGGAGGCGGCGAGCACCCGTTCGCCCTCGATCTCCACCATGCAGACGCGGCAATTGCCGTCCGCCCGGTAGCCCGGCGCGGGCGTGTAGCAGAGATGGGGGATTTCGATTCCGAGACGCTTGGCGACCTGCCAGATGGTCTCGCCCGGCGCGGCCTCCGCGACGCGGCCGTCGAGGGTGAAGCGGACCGCCGCGCTCACGGGAGCTCCTCCGGGAAGTAACGCAGGAGCGAGAGGAGCGGGTTCGGTGCCGCCTGGCCCAGGCCGCAGATCGAGGCGTCGGCCATGCCGTCGGCGAGCGCGCGCAGCAGCGCCGGGTCCCAGCGGCCGCCTTCCATCAGGGCGACCGCCTTCTCGGTGCCGACGCGGCAGGGCGTGCACTGGCCGCAGCTTTCATCTTCGAAGAAAGCCATGAGGTTCAGCGCCGCGCGCTTCAGGTCGTCTTTGTCAGACAGCACCACGACGGCGGCCGAGCCGATGAAGCAGCCATGCGCCTCCAGGGTGCCGAAATCGAGCGGGACGTCCGCCATGGAGGCGGGCAGGATGCCGCCGGAGGCCCCGCCCGGCAGGTAGGCCCGGAAGCGGTGGCCCTCCGCCATGCCGCCGCAATGCTCGGCCAGCAGCTCGTTCATGGTGATGCCGGCGGGCGCGAGCTTGACGCCCGGCTCCCGGACCCGGCCGGAGACGGAGAAGCTGCGCAGCCCCGAGCGCCCGTTGCGGCCCGCGTCGGCGAACCAGCGCGGCCCCTTCTCCAGGATGTCGCGCACCCAGTGGAGGGTTTCGACGTTGTTGACGAGGGTGGGCCGGCCCCAGAGGCCCACCTGGGAGGGGAAGGGCGGCTTGTGCCGCGGCTCGCCGCGCTTGCCCTCGATGCTTTCCAGCATCGCCGATTCCTCGCCGCAGATATAGGCCCCGGCGCCGCGGCGGAGGACGAGCGCCGTCCGCCCGGTGAGGCCGGCGGCGTCGAGTTTCGCGATCTCCGCCTGCAAAATCTCGCGGATGCCGGGATATTCGTCGCGCAGATAGACGTAGCACTCCGCCGCCTCGACGGCCCAGCCGCCGATCAACGCCCCTTCGAGGAAGCGGTGCGGGTCGCGCTCCATATAGACCCGGTCCTTGATCGTGCCCGGCTCGCCTTCGTCGGCGTTGACGGCCATGAGGCGGGGGGCGGGCTCGGCGCGGACGAAGCGCCATTTCCGCCCCGTCGGGAAGCCCGCTCCGCCCATGCCCTTGAGCCCGCCGTCCTCCAGAGCCCCGATCACGTCCTGCGCCTTCCGAGAACCGGAAAGGCATTCCTTCAGAACGGCATAGCCGCCGTTCTTCGTATATTCGTCGAAATCGACATAGGACGCGACGAGGGGCGTGAAGTCCCCGCTCTTGACGCAGGCCAGAATCGCGTCCGGGGTGGCGCGGGTGACGTGGCGCCGGCCGACCTCGGCCACCGGCGCGCCTTCGCAGCGCCCCATGCACGGCGCCCGCACGACGCGCACGCCGGCGCCCACGGCCTGCGGCAGGGCGGTGCGGAGCGCGGGCGCGCCCAGGCATTCGCAGGTGAGGCTGTCGCACACGCGGACGGTGAGCGGCGGCGGCGGGGCCTCGCCCTCCGCGACCACGTCGAAGTGGGCGTAGAAGGTCGCCACCTCGTACACCTCGGCCATGGAGAGGCGCATTTCGTGCGCCAGTGCCGCCAGATGGCGGGCCGAGAGATGGCCGTAACGGTCCTGGAGCCGGTGCAGGTGCTCGATCAGCAGGTCGCGCCGCCGCGGCGCGGCGCCCAGGAGGGCGCGTACCTCCGTCAGGGCCGCGGGCTCGGTCTGACGGCCCTTTCCGGTGTAACGCGCCTTGCGCCGGCCCTTGCCGGGATGTCCGAATTTCCGAACGACGCTTGGGGAAGACACCGCGCTCTCCGAGGCCGGCCGCCCGCGCGCGGCCCGGCGCCACACTGGCAGATTGGTGGCTGCATGTAAAACCTGCCGCCGGATCGGTGGTGTCTCGGTTTGAAATTTTCGAGGTTTCCTCGATAGTCCCCCCAAAGTGCCATGGTGGCGCCGCTCGGTGCCGCTCGTCCACACCGTTCCTCGCATGACGTCCCGATGTCCTGCGCCGCCTCCTCCCCCTCGCCAAGGCGACTCCTCCCCCTCACAGGGGGAGGCTCAACTCAATACTCCTCCCCCCTGGCAGGGGGGAGGCCGGGAGGGGGGTCGGCAGGAACACGCGCTCGCACGCCGGGCGGACATTGGCCGCGTCTTCGCGCGGGGGACACGCCTTCGCGTGCGTCCGCCGGATGAGCTTCCGGCATCGCCTCTCATCGGTGGGTTCGCCGTCGGCTTCGCCGGGTCCGGTTCCGGGACCGGGGGGTTCCGGCGACGATCAAGGGCGTGACCGAGTCGGTCTTCGCCGCCCCGCCGAGCCGGGAGCCACCCCCCTCCCCACCTCCCCAGGGGGGAGGAGTATGAAGTGGAGCCTCTCCCCTCACAGGGGGGTGAATCGGGTACGGGCCGTTTGGCGCTTGCCGCAGCGGGGGCGCGTTTCTATACTCCGCGCCGGCTGAGAGGGGAGAAGTGGAAGAGCCGTGGCGCGGAAGCGAGTCAGACTCCCGGCAAAATACAGGCCGACGAGCAAGGAAGAGTTCATGTCCTCCCAGATGCGGGAGTATTTCCGGCGCAAGCTCGAGAAATGGAAGGAGGACATCCTGAGCGAGACCGACGCCGCTCTCGAGAAGCTCAGGCTGGACGCCGGCCACGGCTCCGACATCGCCGACCGCGCCGCCGTCGAATCCGAGCGCTCGGTCCATCTCCGCAGCCGCGACCGGGCGCGCAAGCTCGTCAACAAGATCGAGGCCGCGCTGAAGCGGATCGAGGACGGCTCCTACGGCTATTGCGAGGAGACCGAGGAGCCGATCAGCATCCGCCGGCTGGAGGCCCGGCCCATCGCGACTCTCAGCCTCGAGGCGCAGGAGCGCCACGAGCGCCACGAGCGCACGCATCGCGACGATTGACCGCGCGCCCTCCGGCGCGACGATGTATCGTTCGGGGTTGCCGTCGTTCCGAGCGCGCCGGCATTCGCATTGTGGGACGCCTTGCACGCCATGCCGGACGCGGCGGGCGCCGTGACGGATGCGGGCGAACGCCGTGCGCCGTGCCATGGTGCGGTGTGGTAGCGCATCCTGGCTTGCTGATGGCGCCGGGCGCGGCGGAGTGGCTGGCGGACTTCGAGTGGTGCGTTGCTTGGACCCTGTGGGAGCAACACCATGCCCAAAGGCACTGACGCCGTGACCGGAAGCGCCTTGGGCGCGTGTTCGAGGTCGGCGGGTGCACGGGGGCCGCGCCGGGCCGGGCCGGCGTTCCTGGCCGGGCTGTGGGCCGCGCGCGCGGTTCGAGGCGGGCTTGCCTTGATCCTGCTTTCCGGCGCGCTTGCGTTGCTAGCACTTCCCGTTTACGCTGACGCGACGGACAATCTGTTCGAGGCGGCGAAGAACGGAACCGCTTCTGAAGTGAAGGCCGCGCTATCCGCCGGCGCGGACCCCGGCGCGCGCGGTGAAGCCGGCAGCACGCCGCTTCATTGGGCGGCGCGCTCCAATTCCAACCCTTCCGTGATAGCGGCGTTGATCGAAGGCGGCGCGGACCCCGCCGCGCGCACAGAAGGCGGCGCAACGCCGCTTCATACGGCGGCGACGCACAATTCCAACCCTTCCGTGATAGCGGCATTGGTCGAAGCCGGTGCGGACGCCGACGCGCGCACGGAATACGGCGTAACGCCGCTTCATCGGGCGGCGGCGTTCAATTCCAACCCTTCCGTGGTAGCGGCATTGATCGAAGCCGGCGCGGACCCCGTCGCGCGCACGGAATACGGCGCGCTGTTTCTTCTGGAGAATTCCGACCTTCCGGCGATTGCGGAATTGATCTTGATTGCGTTGATCGAAGGCAGTGCCGCGCTCGGTGAAGACGGCGCAATGCCGCTTCATTGGGCGGCGGCGTTCAATTCCAACCCTTCCGTGATTACGGCATTGATCAAGGCTGGTGCGGACCCCGTCGCACGCGGTGAAGACGGCATGACGCCGCTTCATTACGCGGCGATGCTCAATGTCAACCCTTCCGTGATCAAGGCGTTGATCGAAGCCGGTGCGGACCCCGCTGCGCGCGATGAAAACGGCTTCACTCCCTTCGACTGTGCGAAAGAGAACGAAGCCTTGAAGGGAACGGATGCCTACTGGCTGTTGAACGAAGGCCGGTTCGAGTAGGGCGGGGCGGGTGGTGGCCATGGGCGATGATGGCGACTGGATGCGGCGGCTTGGGCGGGCGCCCGAAGACACGGGCGCGGCGCGCACGGAATGGGAGCGGCGGCGCCGGGCGAACGTGAAGCCGGGCGAAATCCTATCGGCCGCACGCAAGCGCTGGCGCTCCGAAGACCGTTGCCGCGATTGCGGGCAACCCCTGATCAAAGAGGGGCGCGCACGCTGGCCGATTGCGTCGAGGCGCGCCGGCCTTCGACCGCGTGCCTTGCGGCGCGACCTTCAGCGGGGCGCGGCCCGCAGCGCCGCCGGCGCGGGGTGGCCGTGCGCGACGGCGCGGGCGAACCAGCGGCGTGCTTCCGCGCGGTCGCGAGGGACGCCGTGGCCGCGCGTATGGAGGAGGCCCAGGCTGAACTCGGCCAGGGAGAAGCCCTGTCGGGCGGCGGCGCGATGATGGGCGACGGCGCGCGCCGGCTCCGCCGCCGTGCCGGCGCCGGCCAGGAGGGCGAGGCCGATCCAGTAGCGCGCGAAGAGCGCCGCGCGCCCCGCGTTCCGGCCCGGCGGCGCGGCGAAGACGGTGCGGGTCCGGGCGACGGCGAAGGCCATCCACCCTTCCGATCCCGGGCCGAGAAGGCCGGCCTTCGCCTCCTGCCGGGCGCGGCGCACGGCGGCCATCGCCTCCGCGGCGGCCGCGCGGAACAACACGGCGGCGCGCGCCGCATCGGGCGCAACCACGCCGCCCGCCCGGTAGAGCGCGCCCAGGGCGAACAGCGCCTGTGGATCGCCCAGCGCGGCGGCGGCCCGGAAGTGGCGGAGCGCCGCCCGCGCGTCGTGCGAAGCGCCGTCCCGCCAGGCGAAGCCCAGCGCGCGATGCGCTGCTGCGTCGCCGTCCTCGGCCATGCGGGCGAGGCGGGCGCGCGCCCTGGTATGGCCCAGCGCGGCGGCCCGGCCCAACCATGCGACCGCCTCCACGCCCGCGTGGTGCATGACGCCCAGCCGGTACTGGGAAGGCGCATGCCCCTGCACCGCCATCCCCAGGAGGACGCGGTACGCCTCCCTGTTGCTCCCGGCGAGGAGGTGAATCATCTCGGCGCTTCGCGCATCGTCTGCGCCCGCGGTGCTGGCGTCTGCGGCGCCCGCGCCCGCCGCCGGGAGCAGCGCGAAGACGCAGGCCGCGAGCGCCAGCAGCAGGCGACCCCGGATGGGAGGGATCATGAGCCTCGCCGCCGCCGGGCGGGGGGGAGGGGCATGGATGGCCTCCCTCCGGCGGCGCGCGCGGCATGAGCGGGCGCGGGAAGGCGCCGGCCGCGGGCGGTGGCGGCAGCGAGGCGGAGAGGGGGCGGCTGTTCGCGGATTACGCGCACGACCCCGCCTTCTTCGACGAGATGTTCGCGGCCGACGGCGCGCCGCGCGCCCACTGCCGGGCGTTGTGGGAGGCCCTCGACGCCACGCCGCAGGCCGAGATCACGGCCATGCAGGAGCGCGCCGAGCGGTCCTTCCTGCGCGAGGGCATCACCTTCTCGGTGTACGGCGAGGAGGGCGCGCAGGAGCGGATCATCCCCATCGACGTCCTGCCCAGGCTGCTCGCCGCCGCCGAGTGGGACCTCATCGAGCGCGGGCTGCGCCAGCGCCTCGACGCGCTCAACCGCTTCCTCGCCGACGTCTACGGGCCGGCGCGCATTCTGGCCGACGGAGTCGTGCCGGTCGACCTGGTGCGCGGCTGCCCGCAATACCGGGTCGAGATGCGCGGCGTGGCGGTGCCCCACGGCACCTATGTCTCGGTCTGCGGCACCGATCTCGTGCGGACGCAAGACGGCTTCCTGGTCCTGGAGGACAACCTGCGCGTGCCCTCCGGCGTCTCCTACATGCTGGCCAACCGCCAGGCCGTCAAGGCGAGCCTGCGCAACCTGTTCCGGCGCCACCGGGTCCGCGCCATCGAGCATTACGGCGCCCTGCTCCGCCGCTCCCTCGCGGAACTGGCCCCGCCCGGCGTCGCCGACCCGTGCATCGTCCTGCTCACTCCGGGAGTCCACAATTCGGCCTTCTACGAGCATATGTTCCTCGCGCGCGAAATGGGCGTGGAGCTGGTGCAGGGCAGCGACCTCCTCGTCCACGACGGTTTCGTCCACATGCGCACGACCGGCGGCCTGCGGCGCGTGGACGTGGTCTATCGCCGCCTCGACGACGATTTCCTCGACCCGCTGGCGTTCCGCCCGGATTCGCAGCTGGGCGTGCCCGGCCTCTTCTACGCCTTCCGCCTCGGGCGCGTGGCCCTCGCCAACGCGCCGGGGACGGGCGTCGCCGACGACAAGAGCGTCTACGCCTACGTCCCGGACATGATCCGCTACTACCTGGGCGCGGAGCCGATTCTCGCCAACGTCGAGACGCATCTCTGCCGCGACCCGGAGGGGCTGGCCTATACGCTGGACAACCTCGACCGCCTGGTCGTCAAGATGGTGGGCGAGGCCGGCGGCTACGGGATGCTGGTGGGGCCGCATGCGACGCCGGCGGAGCGGGCGGCCTATGCCGACCTGATCCGCGCGAATCCGGCGAACTTCGTCTCCCAGCCCACGCTCGCCCTCTCCCGCGCCCCCTGCGTGACGGCCGACGGCGCCGCCCCGCGCCACGTCGACCTGCGGCCCTTCGTCCTGCGCGGGCGCGAGACGCGGCTCGTCCCCGGCGCCTTCTGCCGGGTCGCGCTCCGGCCCGGCTCCCTCGTCGTCAATTCGAGCCAGGGCGGCGGCGGCAAGGACCTCTGGGTGCTCCCAGCCTAGGGCCATGCTCGCGCGCAACGCCCAGGGACTCTACTGGATCGGCCGCTACCTGGAGCGGGCGGAGCATCTCTGCCGCCTGCTTGCCGACCAGGCCCGCGCCCTGGAGGATCGCCCGGTGGAGGAGATCGACCGCAACTGGCGGCGCCTCTACGGCGCTCTCGGGCGCGGGCCGCTGGGCGGCGCCCTGGAATCGAACCGGGGCGAGGAAAGCTTCATGCTGGCGGACGCCTACACCCTGGCGGACGACCTCACCTTCGAGCCGAACAACCCCGATTCGATCCGGGAATGCGTCGCCGCCGCCCGCGAGAACGCCCGCCAGGTCCGCAACGCCATCGGCGGGGAGATGTGGTCCTGCCTCAACGCGACTTGGCTCGCCCTGCGCGACGCCCGCATCCAGACGGTGTGGGGCGCCAGCCCGGGCGACTTCTACCGCGCCACCGAGGATTCCATCCGCACCTTTTCCGGCATCGCCGAGGACAGCATGTATCGCGATCACGGCTGGCACTTCCTCCGGCTCGGGCGCTTCGTCGAGCGCGCACAGCACGTCGCCGCCCTGGTGCGCGCCCATCTGGCGGTGTTCCCGACGGCGGGGCCGCATGTCGAATCGGACTGGAGTTCCCTGCTCGCCATCTGCGAGGCGCGGGCGGCCTACCGCCGGCTCCATTCGCTCACCTTCGCGCCGCGCGACGTGGTCGATTTCCTGGTCTCCGACTCCCGGCTCTCCCATTCGATCCGTTACGCCCTGGCGCGAATCGCCGCCGCCCTCGACGCCGTCGCCGACGTCCGCGCCCGGCCGCCGGCGGCCGGGCCGCGGACCGGGCCCTGGGGCCGCGTCGGCCGCATGGCGGCGCATATCGATTACGATTGGCCGGAGCGGGCGCCGGACGACGACGCGGCGACGGCGTCCGTCCTCGAGGAGGTCGGGGACTCCTGCCGCCGCCTGCACGCGGACATCGCCATGACCTTCTTCGACTACGCGATCGAGGACGCGCCGGAGCCATGAACCCGCCGCCGCCCCGGCGCCTGCGAATCGAGCATCTCTCCTGCTTCCGTTATGGGGAGCCGGCGCGCGGCGGCGTGATGCTGCTGCGCCTGCGCCCGCGCGAGGGGGAGGGGCAGCGGGTGCGCGCCTTCGCCCTCGACATCGAACCCGCAGCCGTCCCCGTGGCCTTCGCGGATTCCTTCGGCAATCCCTGCCACCTGTTCAACGTCCACCGGGAGCACCGGGAGATCCTCGTCCGTTCACGCCTGGTGGTGGAGACCGCCGAACCCGCCCCGCCCGCGGCGGACGGCGCGGACGGCGCGGACGGGGCGGGCGGCTGGGAGGCGCTGGCGGCGGTGGCGGACCGGGTACGCCTCTGGGACTGCCTCAACCCCAGCCGCTTCGCCCGCTCGGGTCCCGCGCTCGACGCCTTCGTGGCGGCGCACGGCATCCGCCGCGGCGCCGGCCCCCTCGCCACGCTCCGGGAGACCGCCTCCGCGCTGCATCGGGCGATCCGCTACGAGAGCGGGAGCACCCGGGTCGATTCGCCCATCGAGCACGTGCTGGAGAGCGGACGCGGCGTCTGCCAGGACTACGCCCACGTGATGATCGCCATCGCCCGCTCCTGGGGAATCCCCAGCCGCTACGTCTCGGGCTATCTGCATGCGGAAGGCGTCGCCGACGCCGCGGCCCAGGCGGGCGCGAGCCACGCCTGGGCGGAGTTCCTGCTGCCCGGGCGCGGCTGGACCGGCATCGACCCGACCAACGACATGCTCGCCGACGGCTGCCACGTCCGCGTCGCGGTGGGCCGCGACTACGCCGACGCCGCGCCCACCAGGGGCGCCGTCTTCGGCGGCGGCGAGGCGACGCTGGAGGTCCGGGTCTCCGTCGCCGACGCCGCCGGCCTGACCCCCGAGGGGGCGACCCCCGAGGAGGCGGCCCTCGCGGGGGCGGCTGCTGCGGGGGAGCCGCGCGCCGAGCGCCCCGACCTTCGCGACGTGGCGCCCGCGCCGCGCATGCGACCCGGGCGCACCGACCAGCAATGACGATGGTGACGGTGGTGACCCCTACGGGAATCGAACCCGTGTCTCCACCTTGAAAGAGTGGTGTCCTGACCGCTAGACGAAGGGGTCCGAAGCCCCGCTATCTAACGACGCCCCCGCCTTAAATCAACCGCCTCTGGTTTTCACGGCGCGCGGGCGACGTCCCGCCCCTCGCGCGGGGCCGGAGGGGATGGACATGAGCGGACGGGAGCGGCTGCACTGGCTGGTGGACATGTTGCCGGAGAGCCAGTTGGCGACGGCGGAGCGCGTGTTGACCGAATTGGTGCCGCCGCCCGGCCACTACCCCCCGGCACCGCCCATCCGCTACACCCGCTGGGCCGAGGATGACCTGCACAGCCTGCAAGCCGACCGGTGGCCCGTTCTGAACGAATTGGAACGCTTTGTCCGCCACGGCGGGGGCGATGTGCGCATCATTGACCATGTGAATTTCGGCGATGGCAAGTTGTTGCGATTGCGCGTCGGGCCTTGGCGCGTGGTCTTTTACAGGAGTGAGGGGGAAATCGTCATCCGCCGCATTCTCCACTACCGGGACCCAGCATACCGCAACGCCTGACGGTCCGCCGCGCCTCAGGGGGAGGGGTCGGCGGGGGCGGCGTCGTCGATCTGGAGTTCGACTCGGTCGGGGCCGCCGTGGCGGTCGGGGCGCAGGCGGCCGGCGAGGTGGAAGGCGGAGGCCGCGCCGGCCAGCAGCGCCTGACCCATGGCGTTGTCCGCCGCGCGGAAGGCGATGCCCTTGAGCTGGCGCCCGGACCTGCCGGCCAGCCGGCAGCGGACGTGGCCCTGCCCCACGACGTCGGCGCGCAGCAGGCGGGCGCCGGCGACCGCGAAACGCGGCTCCGGATTGCCCGCGCCGTAAGGGCCCGCGGCCTCCAGCATCTCCAGCAGCGCGGCGTTGGCGCCCTCCGCGCTGAGCGCCCCGTCGAGGCCCAGGCCGCGGGCGTGCGCCCGCGCCTCCGCCCCGGCGCCGAGCCGCGCCTCCAGCGCGCGGCGCAGCGCCGCGAAGCGCGCCCTCTCCACCGTGAAGCCGCCCGCCATCGCGTGGCCGCCGCCGTCCACCAGCAGGCCCGCCTGCCGGGCCGCCACGATCGCCGTCCCGATGTCGATGCCCGGGAGCGAGCGGCAGGAGGCCTTGCCCACCTCCCCCTGCCAGGCGACGACCGCCGCCGGGCGCCCGTAACGCTCCTTGAGGCGGCTGGCGACGATGCCGATCACGCCGGGATGCCAGCCCTCGTCATGGGCGACGACGAGCGGCGCATCGCGCCCCGCCCCGCCCGCGCCCTCCACCTGCCGGATCGCGGCCTCCAGAACCACCGCCTCGATCGCCCGCCTCTCGCGGTTGAGCGCGTCCAGGCGCCGCGCGATCTCCGCCGCCTCGGCCGCGTCTTCGGTGGAGAGCAGGCGCGCGCCCAGGCCCGATTCGCCGATGCGCCCGCCGGCGTTGACGCGCGGCCCCAGGATGAAGCCCAGGTGATAGACGCCCGGCGGCCCGTCGAGGCCCCCGGCGGCGTCCGCCAGCGCCGCCAGTCCGAGATTGCGGCGCCGCGCGAGCACGCGCAGCCCCTGGCGCACGAAGGCGCGGTTCACTCCGGTGAGCGGCACCACGTCGCAGACGGTGCCGAGCGCCACCAGGTCGAGCCAGCGCATGAGCGCGGGCTCCCGGCGCCCGCGATACCACCCCGCCTCGCGCAGCCGCCGGTTGAGCCCGACGACCAGGAGGAAGGCCACGCCCACCGCCGCCAGCTGCCGGTGCGGGCTGTCCTCGTCCAGCCGGTTCGGATCGACCAGGGCGTGCGCCCGGGGCAGTCGCGCCCCGCCGACGTGGTGATCCACCACGATCACGTCGAGGCCCGCGTCGGCGGCCTCGCCGAGCGCGTCGAACGCGGTGATTCCGCAATCCACCGTGACCACCACGCGCACGCCTTGCGCCGCCAGCTGGCGCAGGGCCGGGGCGTTGGGGCCGTATCCCTCGCGCCGGCGGTCGGGGATGTAGAGCGTGACCGCCTGCCCCGCGGCGGCCCGGAAGAAGCGCCCGAGCAGGGCGGCCGAGGTCGCGCCGTCCACGTCGTAATCGCCGAAGATCGCGATCTTCTCCCCGGCCTCCACCGCCCGCGCGAGACGCGCCACCGCCTTGTCCATGTCCCGCAGGTGGCTCGGGTCGGGCAGCTGGTCGCGCAGCGTCGGGTTCAGATAGGCCTTCGCCTCCGCCTCCGCCACGCCGCGCGCGGCCAGCACCCGCCCGAGCGGCTCCGGTGCCTCGATGGCCTGGGCGAGGGAGAGGCTGGTGCGAGAATCCGCGAGCCGCGCGCGCCACCGCTTGCCGAGCAGCGAGCGCTCGACGCCGAGAACCGGCGCGCCGTCCGCGCTCATCCTCTCACGGGACGTCGCGCCTTGGCGCGCGGGAAGCATCGCGCCTTGGCGCGTGGTAAGAGTCGCGCCCCGGCGCGCGGTCGCGTTCCGCCACGATGGTGCGCACGGTCCCGGTCCGCGAGCGCATCACCACCGAGTCGGTCCGCGCGCCGCCGGGGAAGCGCGCAACCCCGCGCAACATCGCGCCGTCCGTCACGCCGGTCGCCGCGAACAGAACGTCGCCGCCGGCGAGTTCGTGCAACCCGTATTTGCGGTCGAGGTCGGCGATTCCCATGCCCCGGGCGCGGGCCTTTTCGTCGTCGTTGCGGAAGACGAGACGGCCCATCATCTGGCCGCCGATGCAGCGCAGCGCCGCCGCGGCCAGCACCCCTTCGGGCGCGCCGCCGATTCCCATGTAGACATCGACCGTGCGGTTCAGGCGCGTGGTCGCGATGACTCCGGCCACGTCGCCGTCCCGGATCAGTTGGATGCGCGCGCCGGTCTCGCGGACCTTGGCGATCAGCTCCGCATGCCGGGGCCGGTCGAGGATCAGCGCCGTGAGGTCGCCCACGTCGCGGGATTTCGCCTTCGCCAGCTTGGCGAGGGTCGTCGCCGGCGGGTCGTCGAGGTCGATCAGGCCGTCCGGCAGGCCGTCGCCGACGGCGATCTTGTCCATGTAGGTATCGGGGGCGTTGAGAAAGCCGCCCTTCTCGGCGAGCGCCAGGACGGCGAGCGCGCCTGCGCCGCCCGTGGCGCAGATGGTGGTGCCCTCGAGCGGGTCGAGCGCCACGTCGAGGGCGGGGCCCCGGCCCGTGCCCACGGTCTCGCCGATGTAGAGCATCGGCGCCTCGTCGCGCTCGCCCTCGCCGATCACCACGGCGCCGGCGATGTCGAGCGCGTTGAGTCCGCGCCGCATGGCGTCGACGGCCGCCTGGTCGGCCGCCATTTCGTCGCCGCGCCCGATCAGCCGCGCCGCCGCAGAGGCCGCGGCCTCGGTGACGCGGACCGCGTCCAGGGCCAGGTTCCGGTCGATCGCGACGTCCTCTTCGTTCATGGCTTGCCTCGTTTCCTTGCGCGATTGCCTGCGGTGCGCGGGTCCTCCGGCCTGCGGGGGTCTCCGGCCCGCGTCCTCAAAACGTCTCGATGCGGATCATGCGGGGCGGCTCGAGGACCGTCTCGAGCCGGTCGATCGCGGCCAGGGCGCGGATGACCGAGGCTTCCCGCGCCTCGTGCGTGGTCAGGACCACGGGCACGGGCTCGCCGGGATTGCGCCCGCGCTGGAGCATCGCCTCGACCGAGACCCGTTCGTCCCGCAGGCAGGCGGCGATGTCGGCGATCACCCCGGGCCGGTCGACCACCATCAGGCGGATGTAACAGGCGCCGACATGGCGCTCCATGGGCGGCGCGGCGCGGGGCGCGGCGGCGGTGGGGAAGGCCGGCATGATCCGCCCGCGGGCGATGTCCACGAGGTCGGCCGCCACCGCGGACGCCGTGGCCCCGGCACCGGCGCCGGGGCCCTCGAAGAGGGCGGTTTCCACCCGGTCGCATTCGGCGACCACGGCGTTGAAGACCCCGTCGATGCGCGCGATCGGCGTCGCCGCGCGGACCATGCAGGGATGCACCCGCTGGGCGATCGCCTCGCCCTCCGCGCGGGCGATGCCGAGGAGCTTGACGCGATAGCCGAGCTCCATGGCGAAGGCGATGTCGAGGGCGCTCACGTGGCGGATGCCCTCGACGTGCACGGAGTCGAAGTCGATGGCACGGCCGAACACGACGCTGGCCAGGATCGCCAGCTTGTGCGCCGTGTCGATCCCGTCGATGTCGGTGGAAGGGTCAGCCTCCGCGTAGCCGAGGCGCTGCGCCTCCGCCAGCACGTCGGACACCTCGCGGGTGCGGCCGGCGCGCACGGCGTCGTGCATCGCCGTCATGACGTAGTTGCAGGTGCCGTTCAGGATGCCGTACACGCCGCCGATGCGGTTGCCCGCGAGCCCTTCGCGGAGTGCCTTGACGATGGGGATGCCGCCCGCCACCGCGGCCTCGTAGCCGAGATGCAGGCCCGCCTGCCGGGCCGTCCGCGCGAGGGCGGTGCCGTGGTGGGCGAGCAGGGCCTTGTTGGCGGTGACCAGATGCTTGCCGCCGGCGAGCGCGGCTTCCGACAGGGCGCGCGCCGCGCCCTCGGGCCCGCCGATCAGCTCGACGACCACGTCGACCGCCGGGTCGGCCGCCAGGTCCGCCGGCCGGTCACGCCATGCGAGGCCGTCGAGGGCGATGCCGCGGTCCTTCCCCCGGTCGCGGGCCGCGACCGCGACCGCCTCGATGGGCCGGCCCGCGCGGCTTTCCAGGAGCGCCGCGTTGTCGCGCAGGAGGGCGAGCACGCCGCAGCCGACCGTCCCCAGCCCGGCGATCGCGATGCGGAGCGGTTCGGCCATGGCGCGGGGCATTTCCTGCGTGGTCGCGGGCGGGGGCGGGGTGCCCGCGCAGCCCGTCAGTATTCGATGAAGATTTCGGCGCGCCGGTTCAGCGCCTCGTTGCCGGGCGTGTCCTCGTCGGCGACCGGCCGGCTCGCGGCGGCGCCTTCGATCGAAAGGGCGCCCGCCGGGACGCCTTCCGAGACCAACGCGCGGGCGACGGCGCTCGCCCGGTCCAGGGAGAGGTTGAGGTTCAGGACCTTCCGGCGCACGGGCGGCATGTCTGCCGTCCGCCGGCTCGCATGTCCCACCACCCGCAGCCGCGCGCTGCGGTCGCGCTGGAGCCGGGCCGCTTCCTTCACGAGGGCGCGGTCGTCCGGCCGCAGCCGGGCGGAACCTTGCGCGAAATACGCCGTGCCCAGATGGAGGACGACGCCGGCCGGGTCGCGTTCGGCGGCCCGCGTCTCGGGCGTTTCCGGAGCCGTGCCGAGGACGCCCGCGCTGAGGACGCTCACGCCGAGGACGCCGCCCGAGGCGTCGAACCGTTCGTCGAAGTGCGATTTGAAGGCGGCCATCTCGTCCGCCGGCGCGTCCGCAACCGGGTCGGCGCCCGCCGGCCGCGGCTCATCCGGGTCGCGCCGTTCCGGGTCTGCCGCGCCGCCCTGCGCGCCGGGGTCGCGCAGCGCCGCGCTCCTCCGCCGCGCCGCCGCGCGCTCGGCGATCAGGCCGGCGGCGACGACCGCGCGTTCCTCGGCGCTCGAGACGTCCGGCGTTTCGTCCGGCACCTCGTGGAGCGAACGGTAGGGGGCCTCGTCGTCCGGCGCGGCTGCGTGAAGGAGCGCGTCGTCGTCCGCGTCGTAGAAGACGGCGTCCGCGATGTCCTGAACGACGCCGTCGACCGTGGAACAGCCGGCGGCGAGGAGGCCCGCGGCGAACGCGGCCGCCACCGCCCGCCGCCGCGCGGCCGCCAGGGAATCGGGCACGGATCCGTTGGCCATGTTGCGTCGCCGGTCGCCTTCGGAGATCGAGGCCGGTCTCGCGATTCCAATACCATAGATCGGGGGGATCGCCTACATGGCGCGCCCGCTTCCTCGTGCGGCGCGCGGTTGCCCCGGGGACGGGAAAACCGGCTGGCGGGAGAGGCGATCGCCCTGTATAGCGGTGCGATCCGTCCATTTCGCGGAACCGCCGATGACGTCGAACGAACCGCCGGGCGCAGATGCGGTCTGCGCCGACACGGCCGAGCGCACCGCCGCGCTCGCGGAGCGGAGCCGGCGAGTCGCCGCGGAGCTCCTGGCCTCCCCGCGCCCCGCCGCCGGCGCGGATCCGGGCGATCCCGGCGCCGTCTTCGTCGAGGCGGCGGCGCGGCTCCTGGCCGATCCGTCCGGCTTGGCCGCCGCCCAGGCGCGGCTGTGGGAAGGCCACCGCCGGCTCTGGCTCTACAGCGCCCGGCGCCTGCTCGGCGAGGCGCCCTCCGCACCCGTCGCCGCGCCCGCGGGCGACGACCGGCGCTTCCGCGACCCGGCCTGGACGGAAAGCCCGTTCCTGGATCACCTGAAGCAATCCTACCTGCTGGCGTCGGCCTGCGTCCGCGAGGCGACGCGCGCCGTCCCCGGCCTGAGCGCGCGCGACGCCGAGAAGGTGGAATTCTACGCCCGCCAGTTCGTCGACGCGCTGGCACCGGTGAACTTCCTCGCGACCAACCCCGAGGCGCTGCGCGAGACCGTCCGGACGAGCGGCCGGAACCTCCTGCGCGGGCTGGAGAACCTGCTCGACGATCTGGAGCGCGGCGAGGGCGGCGGGTTCGCACCGCGGATGTCCGACAGGTCCCATTTCGTGCTGGGGGAAACCATCGCCGCGACGCCCGGCAAGGTCGTCTTCCAGAACGACCTCATGCAGCTGATCCAGTACGCCCCACGGACGGAGACCGTGTTTCGCCGCCCGCTGCTGATCGTTCCGCCGTGGATCAACAAGTTCTACGTGCTCGATCTGCGCCCGGAAAACTCGTTCGTCGGATACGCGGTGTCCAGGGGCTACACCGTCTTCATGATCTCATGGGTGAATCCGGACGAGCGCCTTTCGCACAAGTCGTTCGCGGACTACATGACGGAAGGCCCGCTGGCTGCGCTCGACGCCATCGCGCTGGCGACCGGGGAGCGGGAGGTCTCGGTCGTCGGCTATTGCCTGGGCGGCACGCTGACGGCCGCGGCGCTCGCCTGTTCGGCGGCCAGGGGCGACGCGCGGATCGTGAGCGCTACGTTCTTCGCGTCGCTCGTTGATTTCGCCCGGCCCGGTGAGATCGGGGTCTTCCTCGACGACGCCCGGATCGAGTCCCTCGACGCCATGATGGCCGAGAAGGGCTATCTCGATGGCCGCTACATGGCGGCGGCCTTCAGCATGCTGCGCGCCAACGATCTCGTCTGGTCCTTCGCGATCAACAACTACCTGCTCGGCAGGGAGCCGCCGCCCTTCGACCTGCTGTACTGGAACGCCGACTCGACCCGCATGCCGGCGGCGATGCACGGCTTCTACCTGCGCGAGATGTACGGCGCGAACAGGCTCGCGCGCCCCGGCGGCATCGTTCTGGACGGCGTGCCCGTCGATCTCCGCCGCGTCGCAATCCCGACCTATGTCGTGGCGGCGCGGGAGGACCACATCGCGCCGTGGAAGTCGTGCTTCGCCGCCTGCGGGCTGTACCGGGGGCGGACGCGCTTCGTCCTGGGCGATTCCGGCCACATCGCCGGCATCATCAACCCGCCCGCGCCCGGGAAATACGGCTACCGGGCGGCGCCGGTCACGGCCGGGCAGGAGGCCGACTCCTGGCTTGCCGCCGCCGCGCGCCGCGAAGGCTCCTGGTGGCCCGACTGGCACGGCTGGCAGTGCCGGCGCGGCGGCGGCAAGGTGCCCGCCCGCCGCCCCGGCGCCGGTTCGCTCACGCCGATCGAGGACGCGCCGGGTTCCTATGTGGCCGTGCGGTGACGGAAGGCGCCCGCCGCGGCGGGCCCAAGGCCGCCCGGTATTCACCGGCGCGGGTGACGTAGCGCCGCACGATGGTGGCGATGGTTGCGCGCTCGTCGGCGCTCGTCGCACGCAGCCAGCGCGCGGGGCGGCCCATCCAGAGTTCGCCTGCCTTGATCCGCTTGCCGGGTGTGACCAGCGCGCCGGCGGCGACCCAGGCGCCGGTCTCCACCACGGCGAAATCCATGACGGTGGCACCCATCCCGATCATGCAGCCGTCCTCCAGCCGGCAGGCGTGCAGCAGGCACATGTGCCCCACCACCACGTCGTCGCCGATCAGAGTCGGGCCGTCCTCGCTCGAGGTGTGGACGATGGTGCCGTCCTGGACGTTGCTGCGCGCGCCGATGCGGATGCGGTCCACGTCCCCCCGCAGGACGCAGTTGAACCAGACGCTCGAATCCGGGCCCATGGTCACGTCGCCGATCAACGCGCTGCCGGTGGCGACGCAGGCGCTCGGCGCCACCTGGGGCCAGCGGTGGCGATAGGGCAGCAGCAACCCCGCCGACATCTTTCCTTCCTTTGCGGCGCGCTCCGCGGCTATGGAAACAGCGGGGCCTGTTCGAGCCCCGCGGTTTCCGGCAGGTCGCACATCAGGTTCATGTTCTGGATCGCTTGGCCCGACGCGCCCTTGACCAAGTTGTCGAGCGCCGAGATCAGGATCGCCCGGCCTTCGATGCGGTCGTCGAAGACTCCGATGAGGCAGCGGTTCGAACCGCGTGCATGGCGCGTCGCCGGCGCGCCGCCCTCCGGCAGGACTCGGACGAACGGCTCGCCCGCGTAGCGCGCGGCGAGCGCGTCGCGCAGCGCGCCGGCGCCGGCACGGGTGCGGACGTAGATCGTCGCCAGGATGCCCCGGTTCATGGGCAGGAGATGGGGTGTGAAATTGATCCGCACGGCCCGGCCCGCGGCAATCGCGAGCCCCTGTTCGATCTCCGGCACGTGGCGGTGGCGGGCGATGCCGTAGGCGTGCACGCCCTCGCCGACCTCGGCGAAGAGCGTCGCTTCCTTCGCCTCCCGTCCGGCGCCGGACACGCCCGATTTGGCGTCCACGATGATGTCGTCGGCCTCCACCAGCCCGGCTTCAAGCAGCGGGACCAGCGGCAACTGCACGGCGGTCGGGTAGCAGCCGGGGTTCGCGACCAGCCGGGCGGTCCGGACGGCCGCGCGCGCGAGCTCCGTGAGCCCGTACACCGCGTCCTTCTGGAGCGCTTCCGCGCGGTGCGCGCGGCCGTACCAGGCGGCATAGACCCGCGGGTCGGAGAGCCGGAAATCCGCCGAAAGGTCCACGACCTTGAGATGCGCCGGCAGGGCGGCGACCACCTCCTGCGTGGCGCCGTGCGGAAGGCAGCAGAAGACGGCGTCGAGCCGGTCCCATGCCGCGTCCTCGAGCTTGATCAGGTCGGGGGCGCCGATGCCGTCGAGGCTGGGGAACACCGCGCCCAGGGGCTGGCCCGCGCGTCGGTCGGCCGTGACGAGGCCCACGGAGAACCCGGCGTGGCGCGCCAGCAGGCGCAGCAGCTCGCCGCCCGTATAGCCGCTCGCGCCGAGGACGCCGACGCGCACGGCGTCGTTCTTGCTTGCAGAGGTGCTCACGACACGCCCGCTCCGATCGCGGTGGCGGGTGCGCGGGCCGCCGCCGGCCCGCCGGTCAGCGCTTCGAGAACTGGAAGCTGCGGCGGGCCTTGCGCTTGCCGTATTTCTTGCGCTCCACGACGCGGCTGTCGCGGGTCAGGAAGCCGCCTGCCTTGAGCGCCTTGCGCAAGTCCGGCTCGCGCGCCGCCAGGGCGCGGCCGATGCCGTGTCTGAGAGCGCCGGCCTGGCCGGAAAGCCCGCCTCCCTTGACGGTGCAGACGACGTCGTACTGGCCGCCGCGGCCCACGGCCTCGGCCGGCTGGTTGATGATCATCCGCAGCGCCGGGCGCGCGAAGTAGGTTTCGACCTCGCGCTTGTTGACGGTGATCGCGCCGATGCCGGGGCGCAGCCACACCCTGGCCACGGCGTCCTTGCGCTTGCCGGTCGCATAGGTGCGGCCCTGGGCGTCGATCTCCGGCTCCGGCTGGATGTCGGCATCCGCCTGGGCGGCCTCGCCGAGTTCCGCGAGGCTCGTCAGCGTTTTCGGCTCGTCAGCCACGCGGGGTGCTCCTCCGGTTCTTGGGGTTCATGGCGGCGACGTCGAGCGGTTCCGGCTGCTGCGCCTCATGCGGGTGGTCCGGGCCGGCATAGACCTTGAGATTGGCCATCTGCCGGCGACCCAACGGTCCCTTGGGGATCATCCGCTGCACCGCCTTGACGACGATCGTCTCCGGCCGCTTGCCTTCGAGGATGCGGGCCGCCGTGCGGGTCTTGAGCCCGCCGGGATAGCCGGTGTGGTGGTGATAGAGTTTGTTTTCGCGCTTGCGCCCGGTGAGCCGCACCTTCTCCGCGTTGACGACGACGATGTTGTCGCCGCAATCCATGTGCGGCGTATAGAGCGGCTTGTGCTTGCCGCGAAGCCTGTTCGCGACGACGCTGGCGAGCCTGCCAAGCACCAGATCCTGGGCGTCCACCAGAAACCACTTCTTCTCGATGTCCGCGGGAGTCGCCGAAAAGGTTTTCATCGCCCTCGCGCCGATGGTCGTTTGGCGGAACGGTCCCGCCTGCGCGGCAGCCGCCGGGCGCCGCACATCCGCAACCATACCACGGAGCCGGGGTCAGTCAACGGTCTCGGCGGGTTTGCGGGGGTCAGAAGACCGGGATGATGTCTTCCGGGTCGAATCCGACTGTCTTCCCGTCGACGCCGACCTCCGGAATGTTCGGGAATGCGACGCCGTGCGGAGCGAGCACGCCTTTGAGCTTGAGGACCGCGGACCGCCAATTGTCGCGCCGTTCCGCGAGGTCGAGAATCCCGAGCCCGGCGTCGCGGGCGGTCTCTTCGAGGAGGCGGTGAGCGGGGCGGAAGGTCTCCGGCAGCTCCCAGAACTCGTCAGGCGGTTCGTAGAGAATGCCGGACAGGAATACATAGCCCGCCCTGATCTGCCTGGTGATCTGCGCCCGTTGTTCATCGGTGGTCTTGGGCAGGATCTGCTCCAGCACGGTCAGGCAGATGCCCATGTGGCGCGCCTCGTCCTGCCCGACCCGGCGGAACGCTTCCTTGAAGGCCGGGATGGTCGTGCGTCGATACATGGCGTGAAACAGAGTCGAGGAGGCGACCTCGCCCATCAGAAAGGCGGAGAACAGAATTGGCAGCGGGAACTTGTGGACGCCGTTCTTGAAGCCTTCCCAGTAGCGGCAGCCATTGTGGAAGTACCACTTGACGTTGTTGCGGGCGAGCCGGCCCAAATCGCTCTCCGGCTCGTAGTCGAGCGGGCCACCGGGCGTCAACGTCTGGATGGCCCGTTGACAGACCTCCTCGTGATTCACCTCGTCGCGGGTGATCGAGAAAAAGCATTTCCGCAAGGGATCTTCCGCATGAGTCTCGTAGGTGTGAATCATGGCGCGGGCGAAGACCGCCGGGCCGGAACTGTCGAAGACCGACAGCAGGGCGAACCAGTAGGCCAGCGCATAGCGCTGATCGAGGGTGAAGTCCTCCGGCTTCAGCGTTTCCCAGGGCAGCCTGTTCGGGGCCCAGCCGGGGTCGCGGGACTTGTCGTAGAGGTCCCACAGCTTCGGTGTCTCGGTGCGCCACTCGATCGGGAAGACGTTGCCCTCGGGGAAAGGCGGCGGTTCTTCGCAACCGTAGAGAATGGCCGCGGCATCGGGCGCCCCGGCCGGATCGCCCGGCGGTGCCTCGACCGCGCGCGCCAGTCGCGCCGCGGCCGGTCTGCGTTTTGCGGACATCGCGCGTCTCCTCATTCCGGGTGCCGCACGCGGGAAACTTCGGTATGGGGTGGTGCCGGGGCCGACTCGCCGACGGGGCGGTGATCGACGACTCGCCTGGCCTTGCCGGCGGAGCGCTCGAGCGCGCCGGGCGAAACGATGCGGACGCGCACGCCGATCCCGATCGCCGCCTTGATGTCGTGCTCGAGAGCTGCCGCGTTCCGGTCGCGGCGCCTCGCGTCGTCGGCCGCCTCTGGTTTCGCCTCCACGCGGACGACGAGTTCGTCGAGGCGGCCTTCGCGCCGGACTTCGAGCAGGTAATGAGGCGCGAGGTCGGGGAGGCGGAGGATCGACGCCTCGATCTGGCTCGGGAAGAGATTGACTCCGCGAACGATCAGCATGTCGTCGGACCGGCCGGCGATCCTCTCCAACCGGCGCATGGTTCGGGCGGTGCCGGGGAGGAGCCGGGTGAGGTCGCGAGTCCGATAGCGGATCAAAGGCATGGCTTCCCGGCTCAAGGTCGTGAGGACGAGCTCGCCCCGCGCCCCGGCGGGCAGGGGCGCGCCCGTCGCCGGGTCGACGATCTCCGGAAAGAAATGATCTTCCCACAGATGCAGGCCGTCCTTCGTCTCGACGCATTCGCAGGCGACGCCGGGGCCCATCATCTCCGAAAGGCCGTAAATATCGACGGCGTGGATGGCGAAGCGCGCCTCGATTTCCCGGCGCATCGATTCGCTCCAGGGCTCCGCGCCGAACACGCCGATCCTGAGCGAAGAACTGGCGGGATCGAGGCCTTGCCGTTCGAATTCGTCCGCGATGGCCAGCATATAGGACGGCGTCACCAGGATGATGTCCGGTTCGAGGTCGTCGATGAGCCGGACTTGACGTTCCGTCATGCCACCGGACGCCGGGATCACCGCGCAGCCCAGCCGCTCGGCGCCGTAATGGGCGCCGAGACCGCCGGTGAACAGGCCGTAACCGTAGGCGACGTGGGCGACGTCTCCCGCCCGGCCCCCGGCCGCTCGAATGGACCGGGCCATCAGACCGGCCCAGTTCTCGATGTCCCGCATGGTGTGGCCGACCACGGTCGGCCGGCCGGTGGTCCCGCTCGAGGCATGGATGCGGACGATCCGCCGCCGGGGCACGGCGAGGAGCCCGAACGGATAGTTCGTCCGCAAGTCCTCTTTTTCGGTGAACGGAAGCTTGGCGATGTCGGCCGGCATGTCCACATCGCCGGGGCGGAGGCCGAGGGCGTCGAAGCGCGAGCGGTAGTGGGCGACGTTGTCGTAGGCGTCACGCAAAGTCCGGCGCAGGCGTTCGGCCTGTAGCGCCTCGATCTCGTCGCGGCTCGCGGTCTCGATGGGATCGAGTGGCGCCGGCGGTGGAGCGGGAGCCGCGCTCACGGGGCTGGCGTCGTCGAGCCGCGCGGCGCCGGCTCAACGGCCCCTGAAGACGGGCTTGCGCTTTTCGAGAAACGCCGCGACGCCTTCCCGGTAGTCGTCCGTCGCGCCCGCGATCCTTTGCAGGTCGCGTTCGAGGTCGAGCTGGGTGTCGAGGTCGTTGGTGGCTGAGGAACGGATCGCCCGCTTGGTCAGGGCGAGGCCCCTGGTCGACTGGCGCGCGAGACGCCGCGCGAGGGAGGTGGCCTCGTCCATGAGCGCGTCGTCATCGACGCATTGCCAGATCAATCCCCAGGCCGCCGCCGTTTCGGCCCCCAGGGTGTCGCCCAGCATGGCGAGGCCCATGGCCCGGGCGGGCCCGACGAGGCGAGGCAGGGCGTGGGTTCCGCCGCTGTCAGGAATCAGCCCGATCTTGCAGAAGGCTTGCAGGAAACCGGCCGACCGGGCGGCCAGCACGATGTCGCAGGCGAGGGCGATATTGGCGCCCGCACCGGCCGCGATGCCGTTGACCGCGGCGACCACCGGCAGCTCGATGGCGGCCAGGCGCCGCACGAGAGGATTGTAGTTTCGCTCCAGCGTATCGCCCAGATCGGGGCTGCCGCCGGGTGCGCCGAGCGCCCGGTCCGAAAGGTCCTGGCCGGCGCAGAAAGCCCGTCCGGCGCCGGTCAGCAGCATGGCCCGGACGGCGCCGTCGGCCTCGATCTCCGCGAGGGCCTCGCGGATTTCCGCATGCATCGTCTCGTTGACGCTGTTGAGCCTGTCCGGCCGGTTGAGGGTCAGCGTCGCCACCCCTTCCGTGCGATCGAGAACGATCGTCTCGAAACCCATGCCGCGCTCCCCCGAGCCGTCGAGATCGGCCCCCGGCGCCATTGAACACACGGCGGATACCGGTGACAAGGAGCCACGAAAATCCGCCGATACGGTCTCGCGTTCTCTTCGTTCTGCCGCTTCGCCGCCGTGGGGGAGGTGCTGGAATTCGAAGCCGGCCGGGAAACGCCCTCGCCCGAACGCCGCGACGACATCCGGGAGGTGCTGAATGACCGCTCCGCCATGCGACGGGCGGAAGAGATGCTGCAAGACCTGCCACTTTCCCAGCGGGTCGTCCGGGCCGCGCACGGAGTGCTGCTCTCCGGCATGCGCCATCGACGCGGCCGCGTTCGTGCCCACCGGGGCCGGCCGCCTCGTCGATGCCATGAGCGCATGGGAGCGCGACATCCGCCACGGCGCGCCCTGATGCTTGCGGGCGACTCCCCGCTGCGGTCCGGTTGACGGTCCGGCGTCCAGGCGATACCGTCGCGCCGCAACCGAAAGGGCGGGGAGAAATGGCCGGGAAGACGGTCACCCGCGCGGCCCTTGCCGAGGCGGTGTTTCGCGAAGTCGGCCTGTCGCGGAACGAGTCCGCGAAGCTGGTCGAAACCGTGCTCGACTTGGTGTCCGACGCCCTGGAACGCGGCGAGCCGGTGAAGATTTCTTCCTTTGGCAGCTTCGCGGCGCGCATGAAGGGCCGGCGCATCGGCCGCAATCCCAAGACCGGCGAGGAGGTGCCGATCCTGCCGCGCCGCGTCGTCGCGTTCCGCGCGTCGCACGTGCTGAAGGACCGGATCAACCGGTCGCTGGCGCCTGCCGAACCGGGCCGTGCCGGCGCCCGCCCGCGCAATCGATGAAGTCGCCGGAGGCGTTTCGGACGATCGGCGAGGTCTCCGAGGCGCTCGACGTGCCCCAGCACGTCCTGCGCTTCTGGGAGACCAAGTTCCCCGCGCTGCGGCCTCTCAAGCGGGGCGGCGGCCGCCGCTATTACCGGCCCGAAGACATGGTGCTCCTGCGCCGCATCCGCGGCCTGCTCCATGCCGAGGGATACACCGTGCGCGGCGTGCAGAAGCTGCTGCGCGAGCGCGACTCCAAGGCCATCGCCCCGCCTGCCGGGGAAGGCAGGATCGCCCTGGACGCCGACGCCCGCGCCCGCGCCGCCCGCGTCCTGGACGAACTCGCCGCCCTCCGCGACATGCTCCGCGCCCGCCCCCCCGGCTGAACGACGCCGCGCGGCCGGATCACGCGAACCGCGCCTTCCCTTGTGCCCGATCCTCACGAACCGAATACGCCGCGGCGCGCCACACGCCGCGATCGCGCGAAATGCGTACCGCTACTACGTCTTTATCGCCTCGAATGCGTGCCGGTTCGGCGGGCCGGGGGCGAAGAGCCAGACGGGGGCGGGACGGCCGGGGCGGGGCAGGGCGATCAGCGAGGCGTTGACGGTGCCGAAGCCGCCTTCCGGCGCGACGCACATCGCCTCCCGGCCATCCCCGTCCATGCTCCCCGTGTCCGCGAGGAGCGCCGCCCACGACCGCCAGGCGCCGCGCGCAGGTTCGGGAAGGGCGGCAGCCTCGAAGGCGGGCAGGTGGGCCCGGATGCGCGGCGACTCCCGATCGTTCCTCTCGCCCGCGGTGAACATCGAGAACCCGGCGGGGACTTCGTGGAAGACCGGCGCGCCGCTTCCGTCGTGCCGCAGCCAGAACGCCTCGCGGGCGTCGGCCACCACCAGGTTGAAGGGGCGGTAGGCGGCGCCGTCGAGGGCGGCCAGGGCGCCTGCCGCCGCCGCCGCGTCGGCATGGTCCAGTGCGTCCAGCACGAGCGCGCCGCGCGAGCGCTTGTCCGCCGCCGGCCCCAGGGCGCCTGTGCGGTTGAGGACGCCCGCCGCGACGCCGTCGTCGTTGAGGCCCAGCCAGCTGCCGCCGGCGAGGTCGTCGCGTCCGGCGACGGTCCGGGCGCGGTCCGGCCAGTGGCGCCCCGGCGGCCGCCACGGCCGGTCGATCCTCTCGTCGCGGTTGGCGGCCAGCAGGAGCGGCCAGTCGTGGCCCGGGCGCCGGAGGACGACGAGCGTGCACATCCGCTCAACCCCCCTCCGGCCGGGCATGGACCGGGCGGGCGCCCTTTGGCACAATGCGCGAGCGTCGAATCACTGCCGGGGAGCCGGGTTCATGACCACGTTTGATGACCGAAAGAAGGCGGCCGAAGCCAAGTTCAAGCACGATCAGGAGTTCCAGTTCAAGGTCGTCGCGCGCCGCAACAAGCTGCTCGGCCTGTGGGCGGCGGAGCGGATGGGGATTGCAGGCGCCGACGCCGAGGCCTACGCGAAGCAGGTCGTGCTCGCCGATTTCGACGAGCCCGGCGACGACGACGTGGTCCGCAAGGTCCTGGGCGATCTGACCGAGAAGGGCATCGCGGCCGACGACCGCGAGATCCGCCGCCATATGGAGCGCCTGCTCGAGGAGGCGAAGGCCCAGGTCAGCGCCGAGTGAGGCCGCCGCGCCCGGTGAGCATCGCCCGGCCCGGCTGGGGGGAGGGCGCCCACCGGGCCTTGCGCGCCGCCGGCGTGCGCCAGGTGGGCTACGTCCCCGACGCCGGGCTCGATGCGCTGCTCGCGCTCTGCGCGGCCGACGAAACGATGCGCCCGGTCCTCCTCTCCCACGAGCAGGAAGGGGCGGGCCTCGCCGCCGGCGCCTGGTTGGGCGGTGAACGGGCGGTCCTGCTGATGCAGTCGAGCGGGGTCGGCAATTGCGTCAATGCGTTGTCGCTGATCCGCGCCTGCCGCTTCCCGTTCCTCGCCGTGGTCACCATGCGCGGCGAATGGGGCGAGACCAACCCGTGGCAGCTGCCGATGGGGCAGGGGGCGGCGGCGCATCTCGCGCAATGCGGCGTGGTCGTCTCGCGGGTGGAGGAGGCTGGCGCGGCCCGCGCGACCGTCGCCGCTGCGGCCGCGCTCGCCTTCGAGAGCCAGGCCGCTGCCGCCGTGCTGATCGCCCAGCGCGTGATCGGTGCCAAGCGCTTCGAGGGATGACGGGCCCGACCCTCGACCGCCGCGCCGCGGTCGCCGCCTTGCTCGCGGGCCGGGACGAAACGCCGGTGATCCCCGGCCTCGGCTCGCCGGCCTGGGATTGCGCCGCGCGCGGCGACTCCCCGCTCCACTTCCCGCTGTGGGGGGCGATGGGCAACGCGGCGATGATCGGCCTCGGCCTGGCGCTGGCGCGGCCCGCGCGCCGGGTGCTGGTGCTGACGGGCGACGGCGAGATGGCGATGGGCCTGGGCGGCCTGGCGACGGTGGCGACGCAGCGCCCGCCGAACCTGGCCGTCGTCGTCCTCGACAACGAGCGCCACGGCGAGACGGGGATGCAGCCGAGCCACACGGCGCATCGGACGGACCTGGCCGCAGTCGCCGCGGCCTGCGGCTTCGCGGAGGCGCGGACGGTGGCGGACGCCGCCGCGCTCGCCGCCGCGCTGCCGCTCGTTCACGAGGCGCCCGGCCCGGTCTTCCTCGCCGTCAAGGTGGCGGCCGCGCCGCTGCCGCGCGTCCTCCCGCCCCGCGACGGCGCCTGGCTGAAGGACAGGTTCCGCAAGGCCCTTCTGGGCGTGGCGGCCGCCCTCTGAGGCGGCGGAAAAGGCGGAGGATTCAGTAGCGGCCGACGGTGAGGCCGCCATCCACGATGATCGTCTGCCCGCTCACGTAGCGGGCGTCGTCGGAGCAGAGGAAGAGGATCACGGAGGCGATGTCGCCGGCCTCGCCGTAACGCCCGAGCGGGATGTAGCCGGCCGCCGCCTCGAGGCCCGCCAAGCCCACCGAATGCACGGTGGAGAGCGCCTGCGCGGTCTTGATGAAGCCCGGCGCGACGCCGTTGACGCGGATGCCGGCGCCGCCCAGATCGCAGGCGAGGCCGCGCACCAGCCCGACCACCCCCGCCTTGGCCGCGTTGTACTGGACGTGGTCGTGCCAGCCGTAGCTCGTGCCCATCACCGAGGAGACGGCGACCATGGCGCCGCGCCCGGCGCGCCGCATCGCCGGCGCGGCGGCGCGGAAGAGGCGGAACACGCCCTTCAGGTCCACGTCCAGGGTGTGGTCCCACTTCTCGTCGCTCATCTCCGGCAGCGGGACCTTGTGGGCGATGCCGGCGTTGGCCACGACGGCGGCGAGCGCGCCGGTTTCGGCTTCGGCGGCGGCGACCGCTTCGTTCACATCGGCGCTGTCGGTCACGTCGACATGGCGGAAGCCGGCGCTGCCGCCCGCCTCCGCGATCGCCGCGGCGGTCGCGCCCCCCTCCGCGTCGAGCACGTCGGTGACGTGGACGTGGTAGCCGGCGCGCCCGAAGGCCAGCGCGGTGGCCTCGCCGATGCCGATGCCGGCGCCGGTGATCATCACGCCGGGTTTGCTCATGGCTCGCTCACGGTTGACTCGCTCACGGTCGCTCGGGCGGCGCGCGTCAGAACGGCGCCGGGTCGGCGAAGCGGCGCAGGACGTTCTCCGTCATGCGCGAGACGTTGTTGTCGTAGCCGTTGTGGGCGAGGCTGCCGCACCAGGCGATCGAGCTGGTGGAGAACACCGCGCCGCCGCCCGCGGTCTCGTAGAACACGATGTCGGCGCGCACCAGCGGGTCCTGCGTGCCGTCGGCGTTGGGCCGGTTCACGTCGAGCTCCTCGCAGACCACCAGATAGAGATCGGTGTGGTTCTCCGAGCGCGCGAGCACGTAGGCGTTGGGCGGCGTGCCGAGGAGGGGGTCGGCCCGGTCGAGCTCGAGGCCGGCGGCGCCGCCGCCGATCAGGCCGAAATCGCCGATCTTCTCGTCGTCGCCGATGCCCTCGAAGATCCAGGCGACCTCGCGCTTGAAGCTGTCGGGCTGGCGCACGTAGTAGGAGGAGACGTCGAAGCCCTGGGCGCTGAAGCCCGTCCCGACGATGCGCTGCGGCGGGCGGCCGTTGCGCCGCCAGAGGCCGCCATACTCGCCGGTGAAGCTGTGGTAGTACTCGCCGGGCCGGGCGATCCAGGTGCGGATGCCGTCCTCGGCGCGGCGCACCTCGATGCAGCCCGGAACCTCCGTGTGGAAGGCGACGCGCCAGTACCAGCCGTTGGCGCCGAGATACATCAGGCGCCCGCCGCGCTTCTGGTAGGCGTCCATCGCGTCCCACATCGCCTTGGAGTGGTATTCCGGGTGCGAGCCGGTGAGGACGACCGCGTAGTCCTGGATGGCCGAGAGGCCTTCGTAGTGCAGGTCCTCGTCGGTCACCACGTCGTAGTCGAAGCCGCGCGCCTCCAACCAGTCCGTCAGGTGGGTGTCGGCGTTGAACTGCCAGAGCACCGATTCGGTGCCGCCGATCCACTCCATCGCCTTGGGGCGGAAATTCAGGATCGGCCGCAACCGCGAGGAATAACAGATGCCGCTGCCGTCGATGTGGCTGTCGTAGAGGGAGGTGCCGTATTCCCGGTGTTCCTGGCGCTGGAGGTTCTTCTCGTTGAGGATCGTGAGGCGACCCACCAGGAGCTGCGCCGCGCCCATGTTCGTCGCCATGTTGGTGTTGGCGTAGGCCATGTAGCTCACGGTCGGCATGAGGAAGCAGATTTTCGCGGTGGGCTGCCCGCGCGGGGCGCGGACGGCGAAGGGGATGTACTCCTCCGCGCCGCCGCCCCGCAGGCGCGCGGCATAGACGCCGCTCTTGAGCCGCTTCGGCACGGTCAGCGAGAAGTCGACCTCCCAGCGCGCGTCGTAGAGGTCATCCTCGTGGAAGTGGATGGCGCCGTACTGCGCCGGCGCGTTCCGCCAGTTCATCTCGCTGGCGTCCCAGTTCCAGCCGGTGACGGCGCGCGTCGGCAGGTTGACGAGGCTGCCGTGCAGCGCGTTCGCCGAGAGATCGGCGGCGGTCGTGGTCTCGATGCCTTGCGAGAAATCCCAGGCGCCCACCATGGCGTCGGCGAGCGCGCCGTCCACGGGCCGGGTCTTGGCGGCTTCCATCTCCACCGGCGTCAGCACGCGGCGGGCGATGCGCGGGCTGTCGATGCGCCCGTTGTAGAAGCCGCCGCAGACGGTGCGGCCCTTGTCCACGCGCTTGAAGTAGGCGCCCATGACGAGGGGGGCGTCGTGCCTGCCGGGCGCGCCCAGCTTCGACGTCCTCCGGACGACGCCGCCGTCGCGCACCTTGGGGTATGCGTCGAGCGGCTGCTGCACCAGGGTGACCTGCTTCGATCGGGCGTCGTAGCTCGCGGCGACGAAGTACCAGTGCTGCGCGAGCAGGGGCCGATCGGTGGCGATCACCTCGATCCCGCCCTTGCCGTCGCCCAGGCAGAGGGCGAGGGAGCCGTTCTTCCTGGTGATGATCATGGCGGCGCCGGCCTTGTCGCGGTCGCGCCAGTTGGCGATCAGCGCCTGGGTGCCGCGCTCGGGCGTCGTCGGCCAGACGAACGCCTGGAAGGTGAAGCTCTCGAGGCCCTGGATCGCCGGGTGTGGCGGGACCTCCAGGAACGAGCCGTCGTAGCAGACCTGCCGGCGCCCCTTGTAGGCGCCGTTCGCGGCGGTCCTGACCACCTTCTCCTTGAAGCCGGGCCCGTCCGGGTTCTCGTCGCCGCAGACGATGCGCACGATGTCGCATCGGTAGGTCGCTGCCCCCGCACTCACCATGAAGTCGATGGTCTCGCCCGGTGCCGCGCTGACGCGGTTCGCGTAGCCCGCGATTCCGGTCATGAGCCGCTCTCCCCCGCCGACCGGGGCAGCGCCTTGCCCGTGTGCTGTTTCCAGCGCAGGCGGAAGACGTAGCGCTCGGCGTCGTCGATGTTGTCGAAGGTCTTGTCGAGCAGCTTGACCGGTTTGCCGCGCACGCCGGAGAGCCGCGCCAGCCGCCATTCACGGCCCGGCCTGGTGCAGATCAGGCAGTGCTTGCCCTTCACGTCGGCGCCGCGCAGCGTGTTGAGCACGCGCTGCAGGTCGGGGCTGTGATGCCCGATCGGCTTCGCCATGAATTCGTCGACGACGTACAGGTCCTTTTCCGTGACTCGATAAGCCATCCGCCGCTCCCCATCGCGCGTTCGTTACGAGCGTAGCCCCAGCCCGCCCGATTAGACCCCGCCGCCGCGGGCGAGGCAACTCCTTAACGCCGCAACGCCGCCTCGCGCACCGGAACGAGCGGTTATTCGCGCTTGCGGCAGAGGGTGAGGCCGTCGCCGATGGGGAGCATGGCGATGGTCACCCGTTCGTCGTCGGCGATCTTCTGGTTCAGGGCGTGGACGACGGCGGCGGAGTCGCGCCATCTGGCGGGCTCGGCGATCTGGCCCATGTGGAAGCTGTTGTCGATGACGATCAGGCCGCCGGGGCGGACGAGGGCGAGGCAATGCTCGTAATAGACGTCGTATCCGCCCTTGTCGGCGTCGATGAAGGCGAAATCGTAGCTCTCCTCCCGCCCTTCCGCGCGCAAGGCGGCGAGGCTTTCGGCCGCCGCGCCCAGCCGGAGCTCGATCCGCTCCGCCATGCCCGCCTCCGCCCAGAAGCGCCGCGCCGTCTCGGCGTAGGCGGCGTTCTTCTCCAGCGCCGTGAGCCGGCCCTGCTCGCCCATGGCGCGGGCCACGACGAGCGCGCTGTAGCCGGTGAAGACGCCGATTTCGAGCGCCCGCTCGGCGCCCATGAGCTCCGCCAGGAGCGCCATCAGGGCGCCTTGCTCCGGCGAGATCTGCATGACCGCCAGTTCGTGCTTCTCCGTCTCCGCGCGCAGGCGGCGCAGCGTGGCGGATTCGCGCACGCCGTGGGCCAGAAGGTAATCGTGCAGCGCCGGGGTGAGGGCGGTGGGGCGGTTCGACATGGCGGCCCCGTTCACGCTTTGGTGTTCACGCCGCGGCGTTCACGGCGCCGGGTCGAGGCAGGGCGCGCGCCGGAGGTGCCAGTCCGTCGCCGTCTGGTAGGCGTGTCCCATCCGCAGCAGCAGCGGCTCGGCGCCCCAGGCGGCTTCCAGCATCATGCCGACCGGCAGCCCGTCGGCGGCGAAGCCGCAAGGGACAGAGAGGCCGGGGATCGAGGCCAGCGCCCCGCCATAGGTGAAGCGCGTCGCCTCCTGCGTGGCGCGGTGGAGGCTGCGCTCGTCGGCGATGGGCGGCGCGGGCCGGGGCGTGGTCGGCGCCAGGAGGACGTCCACCGTCTCGAACGCTTCCGCCAGGGTCCGCTGCCAGGCCTCTCGCCCGCGCATCGCCTCTGCGTAATCGACGGCGCTGAAGTCGCGGCCCAGCATCATGCGCTCGTATACCGACCGGGAGATGGCGCCGGGCCCGGCGTCGAGCCGCTCCCGATGGTAGGCGCAGGCGTTGGCGTAGGCCATGATCGTGGTCCAGCGCTGGGCGGTCTCGGCGCCGGCCAGGGCCACGTCGACCAGGCGGGCGCCGAGCGATTCCAGCGTCCGCGCGCCTTCCCGGACGGCGGCCTCGACGCCGTCGTCCACGTCTTCGAAGAAGAAGTTTCGCGCGAGGCCCACGCGCACGCCGGCGATGCCGTCGCCCAGGGAGGGCAGGAAATTGCCGAGCGGAAGATCGCGGGAGACCGGATCGAGGGGGTCGTAGGCCGCCAGCGCCGCGAAAATCCTGGCGACATCCGCCACCCGGCGCGCCATCGGCCCCACCGTGTCGTGGGCGACGCTGACCGGCGTGATGCCGCGGATCGAGATGCGTCCGTGGGTCGGGCGCAGGCCGGCGATGCCGGTCATCGCGGCCGGGATGCGCACGGAGCCGCCGGTGTCCGTGCCCAGGGCGGTCTCGGCCATGTCGGCGGCGACGGCGGCGCCGGAGCCGCCGCTGGAGCCGCCGGGGATGCGCGCCGGGTTCCAGGGGTTGCGGCACTGGCCGGCGACCGGGTTGGTCGAGACGACGCCCCACGCCAGCTCCTGGAGGTTGGCCTTGCCGATCAGGATCGCGCCCTGGGCCTTCAGCCGGGCCGCCGCCGGCGCGTCCCGGTTGGGGATGTGGTCCGCGAGATAGGCGGCGCCGCTGGTCGTGCGCACGCCGGCGGTCTCGATGTTGTCCTTGAGCGCGACCGGCAGACCGTGCAGGAGGCCGAGCCAGCGGCCCTCGGCGGCGGCCCGGTCGCAGGCGTCGGCGGCCTCCCGCGCGGCCTCCGCCGTGGTCGTGATCATGGCGTTGAGCGCGGGGTCGAGCGCCTCGATCCGGGCCAGGCAGCCTTCGACCGCCTCCCGCGCCTGCCGCCGGGGGGCGCTCATGCCGCCGTCAACGGGGGCCGGCGTAAACGGCGATTTCACGGATCGCGTAGTCGCCGCCGCCGTTGACCAGCGCGATGCCGTCGAACGGGCCCGCGGGCGTGCGGCTCTCCGCGCGGATCAGCACGGCGCCGTCCACCGATACGGCCATGGCGCCTTCGGCGTCGCGCGTCAGGCCGAGGACGTGGCTGTCATCGAGGGTCAACGCGCCGTCGTGCGCGCCGAGCGCCGTCACGCCGCGCCGCCCGAAGCGCGCGAGCGCGAGCGCCGGGTCGCCGCCGGGCAGGTAGGTGAGGCGGTAGCCCGCGCCGCGGGTCGCGCCCTGGAAGAGGTCGATCTCGAACCGCGCGCCTTCGGCGGCGGCGTGCGTGGTGAGTGCGATTTCAAGGGCGAACGCAGCGCCGACGGTTTCGGAGAGGTAGATTTCCGCCGGTTCCGGCGCGGGCGTCTCGGCGTCCTCTTCCCGCGCAGCGTCTTCCTCGCCCTCGCCCTTGCCGAGCAGGCCGCCGACCACGCCCTTGCCCGCATCGAGGACGCCGCCCACCACGTCCTTGCCTGCGTCGAGGACGCTCTTCCCGGCATTGAGGGCGCTCTTGCCGATGCCGGTGAGGCCGCCCTCGGACTCGCCCGCCGCGTCCACGCCGGCGCCGGCCACGGGGACCACCGTGCGCAGGCCGAGCCGCGGATCGACCGCGAAGTCGCCGTGCGCCACCGTCCAGCGCGGGGCATGGGTGAAGTCGCCGTCGGAAAAATCGTCTCGGATCAGCGCCGCGCGCGGGGCATGGGCGGCGATGGCGTCGCGGAGGTCCTGGAGGAAGCGGGGGTCGGCGGCGCGCGCCCGCTCGGCCTCGTCGATCAGCGCCTCGAGTGCGCGGACGAGCGCCTGGGCCGCGCCCTCTTCGGCGCCCTCTGCCGCATCTCCGCGCCATTCCGAATAGCGTTCCTCCTCGTCGGCGCCGGCGGGCGCGGCGGGGAGCGCCAGCGCGACCGAGAGGAGGAGGGCGGGGAGCCTGTGCGCCATGGCGTGCCTCCGATTGGCGGCGGAGCGGTTGCCACCGAGGTGGTTGCCGCCGACCCTAAGCGCATTTCCCGGTCTTGTCGAGTGCCCTGGCCTCCGGGTAGTGTCTCAGTTTGAAATCCGCGTGGTTACCAAAGTCTGGCTTCGCGATTCCTGTCGCAAGAGCGACTCAAACTGAGACACTACCGAAAGAGAGCCCGGCTTGTCTAAAGCCAGCTGCTCTATCCCCTCTCTGTTGGGTCAGAAAGCATCGGAACCCTGCTTTTTCTCGATCTCATCACACTTGGAATCGTTCGCGAAGTAGAACTCCGTCATCCAGTAACCAGCATCAGCAGACAGGGCTGCTGCAATCAATGCCAACTGATGCAGACCGTCCGGCAAGGGAAAGGCCGGGGTAGATTCCCAGACATACATGTAGGAACGTTCCTCCCGCTCCAGCGAGCGCATCCAGTACTTTGGCTCGTCCCAGATGGACCCCGGCATCAGGAAATCTGTGAATTCGTAGGTAGATCCGTACTTCTCCTCAAGCTGGTCTTTGACCTTGTCCACCGCGCTCCTCAGAGAGAAGCCATACCCGTTGGTCTGAACATCCTGACTGACGGCTTTGGCCAAGCACACCCCAGTTTCGGGGCCATACTTCAGTAAGTAAAACTTCACCTCCGGGTGTGTGCGGGGCAACGAGTCACACCAGTACCAGATCGGGTTGGTCTCCGACTGCTCGCAGTTGTGCTTCTCGAACTTGCTGATTGGGTCACCCATTTCGACTCCGAAGGGTCCCGCATGGACTACGGAAGTGTAGGACAGGGCTAGGACGCCCACAAGGGCTGCCCCGGTCATCTGAAGCATCTGAAAGATTGAGGTTCTCATTGTCTCTTCCCGTTGGATTGAGGGGAAAGGGCTAGCTGCCTGGAGCTGTTCACACTATTGCGTACGTCTGCGGGTAATGCCTCAGTTTGGAATCCGCACGGGCACCGAAGCTCGGCCTCGCGGTCCCTACTGCAAGAGCAGCTCAAACTGAGACACTGCCGGCCTCCGTCGCGTTCGACACCTGCAAGGGCACCGGGTTTCCGCGTTCCCACGTCATCGCCGAACCCACCGCCGGAGGACGAGTGCGCCCAAACCGCGGCCAACAACAACGTACACGACGGGCGGGTCGAGGTCACCCTCGACGAAGGCGGGTAGATCGCCCGCGCGTCACCCGTCGTAGCCGTAGGTGCGGGCGACCATGCGCTCGGAGTGGTCGCCCGCCCTGATCGGCGCGTAGCGCCACGGGTCGTCCGGCCCGGTGCAGCCCGGCAGCGCCTCCACCTGCACGTCGTAATCGACGCCGAAGAACTGCACCAGGGAGAAGCGCGGGCGCCCGGAGGTGTTGATGACGCGGTGCATGGTCGAAACGAACCTGTCGTTCGTCCACTGCTGCATGAGGTCGCCCAGGTTGACGGCGAAGCTGCCCTCCACCGGCGGCAGGATGAGCCATTCGCCGTCGCGGCTCAGCATCTGCAGGCCCTCCCTGTCCTGCCAGACCGTGGTGAAGCACTCGTAGTCGGTGTGCGCGCCGAGCCCGATACGGGCGATGTCGAGCGGCTCCGGCTGCGGTTCGTAGTGGCAGACCCGGAGGCGCGCGAGCGGCTTGGTGTATTTCGCGGTGAAGTAGCCCTCCTCCAGGTCGAGCGCGTATTCGAAGGCGCGGAAGAGCTGGCGGCCCAGCTCCAGCTGGCAGTCGAAATAGGTGCCGAGCGCCCAGCGGAAGTCGGGCGGCTCCGCGGGCCAGTTGTTGGGGCCGTAGAAGCGGATGCCGCGCAGGTGGTCCGGGTCCGACGCCGGCAGGTCGTGCGCCATCTCGATGGCTTCGGATATATCGCGGGAGCCCTCGAGGCTGTGGTCGGCGGTGATGCCGCCCGCCGGCACGTAGCCCCGGTGGTTGGGCCAGTCGAGATAGTGGTTCCGCATCTTCCGCTCGAGCGGCAGCGCGAAGAACCGCCGCATCGCGTCGTGCGCCCGCGCGATCACCGCCTGCGGGAACTGATGGTTCACGATGTAGAAGAAGCCGGGGCCGGCGCAGGCGTCGCGGATCGCCCCCGCCAGGCGCCGCCGCTCCGCCGCGCTGGGCGAGAAGAGGGCGCCGAAATCCACGATCGGCACCTCCGCGGGCGCGATGCGGCGCACCGCCGCCGCGTGCATCCCCTCCCTGACCTGGAACGAAGTCCCGCTTCCCATGGATGACGCCCCCGTCGTCGCCGATCTGGGGCATGATAGCGCGATCCGGATGTTGCACGGGAGAGAGAGATGGAGACGTCCCTCGAGGGCCGCCGCGCCCTGGTCACGGGCGCCGCGAGCGGGATCGGCGCGGCGATCGCGCGGGCTTTCGCGCGGGAGGGCGCCCATGTGGCGGTCCACGCCCGCAGCGCCGCCCGCGCGGCGCCGACCGTCGCCGCCATCGCGGCCGACGGCGGGCGCGCCTTCGCCGCGGTCGCCGACCTGCGCGACCGCGCGGCCGTCGCGCCGATGTGCGCCGCGGCGATCGAGGGCCTGGGCGGCCTCGACGTCCTGGTCAACAACGCCGGGGTCTTCGTGCGCGCGGAAGTGGACGCGCTGGCGCTCGAGGACTGGGACGCCATGGTCGAGACCAACCTCACCGCGCCCTTCCTCGTCGCCAGGGCGGCGCTGCCGGCGCTCCGGGCCTCGGGCGCCGGCGCCTCGGCGCTCTTCGTCTCCTCGATCGCCGCCGGCGCCCATGCCGCCGGCTGGGGCGCCTACGCGATGACCAAGAACGGCCTCAACGCCTTCATGCGCTGCCTGGCGGACGAACTCGGGGGCGACGGGGTGCGGGTCAACGCCCTCTGCCCCGGCTGGGTGGAGACCGGGATGGCGCGGGACGCCCACCGCGTCATCGCGGCGAGCGAAGGCGCGGACTACGAGGCGTTCTACGCGGCCAACATGCGCGACAACATGCTGGGTGCCCTGGTCACCGCCGATTCCGTCGCCGACATGGCGGTCTTCCTGGCGAGCGAGCGCGGCCGCCACGTCACGGCGCAGCTGCTCACCGTCTGCGGCGGCTGCCTCCCCGGCCGCCGCGCCGCCCGGCCGCCGGCGGCCGCGTGACGCGCGGCGCGGCGCCCGGCAAGGCGCGGGCAAGGGCCCTTCGGGTCGCCCTCGTCGCCGCGCTGGCGGCGTGCGGCCTTGCTGGCCCTACCGGTCCGGCGGGCGCGGAGGCGACGGACGCGCTCGCCGCGCGCGGCTGGCAGGAGATGGTCTTCGACGACTTCACCCCGAACCGCTGGACGGACGTCCCGGGCGGCGTCCGGGTGGTCTCGGAGCGCAGCGTCTCGGTGCTGTTCCGGCCGCTGACGGCGGACCTCGCGCACACGCCGGTTCTGCGCTGGCGCTGGCGGGTGAGCGCCGCGCCGGCCCCGACCGACCTCACCCGGACGCAGGGCGAGGACCGCGCCGTCGCCGTCTATGTGGGCTTCCCCTACGAGCCGGCGCGGGCCGGCCTGTGGGAGCGCCTGAAGCGCTGGGCGGTGGTCGCCCTGATGGGCGAGGAAGCGCCGGGGCGCCTGTTGACCTACGTCTGGGGCGGCGACCGGCCGCGGGGGACGCTGCTGTATCGCGAGGGCGAGGAGAGCATGAGCGCGATGAAGATCCTGCGCACGCCGGCGGCGCCGGTGGGCGCCTGGCTTTCGGAGCGGGTGGACGTGGCGGCGGATTTCCGCGCGGCGTTCGGCTGGGAGCCGCCCGCCCCCACCCACATCGGGATCGTTTCGGACAGCGACGACACCGGGCGGGCGGTCGAGGCCAGCGTCGTGGACATCGCCTACGAACCCCGCTGACCTTCGCCGCCGGCGCAATGATCGCCTCGCGCAAAGCGCGATAAGGAAAGGCCGCGCACCGAAGAAGGACGGGCGGCGTTGCGCCGGCGGCGGGGCTTTGCGAGAGTCGGACGCCACGCTGGCGGAGCGCCGCGCCGGCGGGACGAGGAGGGGACGCTGCCGCTCCTGGAGGACAGGGAGGTTTCCATCGACGCGATCTACGTCCCGGCCAAGCGCCGGCGGACGCGCGACGCGGCGGCGGTGGCGGCGCTCGCCGAGAGCATCCTCGAAGAGGGGCTGAAGGCGCCGATCCTCGTTCGTGAGGACGGCGCGCGCTACATCCTCGTGGAGGGTCTCCAGCGCCTGGAGGCATGCAAGGCGCTGGGGGAGGAGACCATCGCCTGCACGCTGGTCCAGGCGCGCGGGTGACGCGGGCGCGGAGCGGACGGGTGCGCGATTTCCAGCGTCCGGGGCGGTCCCCGGCCTACGGCGCCGACGGCATGGCGGCGACCTCGCATCCGCTGGCGACGGCGACCGCCATCGACGTGTTGAAGGCAGGCGGCAACGCGGTGGACGCGGCGGTGGCGGCCTGCGCCCTTCTGGGCGTGGTGGAGCCGCAATCGACCGGCATCGGCGGCGACTGCTTCGCGCTCTACGCGCCCGGCGGGCGGCTGCCGCCGATCGCCGTCAACGGCTCCGGCGGGGCGCCGGCGCTGGCGAGCGTGGAACGCTTCCGCGAGCGGGGGATCGATTCCATCGGCTTCCAGAGCCCGCACGCCGTCACCGTCCCGGGCGCCGTCGGCACCTGGGCGTGGCTGCTGGAGAAACACGGCACCAGGGGCTTCGACGCGCTGCTGCGCCCGGCCGTCCGCTACGCCGAGGAGGGCTACGTCGTCCACGACCGGGTGGCCCGCGACTGGGCGCTCAACGCCGGCAAGCTCGAAGCCTGTGAGAACGCGCGCCGCGTCTTCCTGCCCGAGGGCCGCGCGCCCCGCGCCGGCGCGCGCCACCGGCAGCCGGCGCTGGCGCAGACGCTGCGCCTGATCGCCGAGGGCGGCGCGGCGGCCTTCTACGAAGGCGCGGTGGGCGCGGACATCGCGGCCTATCTGGAGGCGCGCGGAAGCCTCATGCGCCCGGACGATCTGGCCGGCTTCGCGCCGCGGCCCACGGCCCCCATCGCGACTGCCTACGGGGGCTACGACGTTTACGAGTGCCCGCCCAACGGGCAAGGCGTCGTCGCGCTGCTGATCCTGAACATCCTGCGCGGCTTCGCGATGGGCGGGCTCGACCCGGCGGGCGTCGAGCGCTTCCACCTGCAGGCGGAGGCGACGCGCCTCGCCTATCGCGACCGCGCCGCGCTGATCGCCGATCCGGAGGCGGTGGAGGTGCCGACCGAGGCGCTGCTCGCGCCCGCCTACGCCGACGCCATGCGCCGCCACATCCGGCGCGACCGGGCCATGCCGGCGACGCTGCCGCCGGGCTACCCGGCGCACGGGGATACGGTCTATCTCGCCGTGGTGGACGGCGCCGGCAACGCCATCTCACTCATCAATTCGCTCTTTCAGCCCTTCGGCAGCGGGCTCTGTACGCCGATGGGGGTGATGCTGCAAAACCGGGGCGCGAGCTTCGTCGTGGATCCCGCGCATCCCAACCGCATCGCCGGCGGCAAGCGGCCCATGCACACGATCATCCCCGGCATGGTGGGGGAGGGGGAGCGGGCCGTCATGTCGTTCGGCGTGATGGGCGGCCACTACCAGGCCTGCGGCCATGCGCATTTCCTGGGCAACGCGATCGACCACGGGATGGACGTGCAGGCGGCGCTGGACTGCCCGCGCGCCTTCCATTTCGACGGCGTGCTCGCGCTGGAGACGAGCGTTCCGGACGAGACCGCCGCGCGTCTGGCGGGCCTGGGCCACGTCGTGCGGCGCGCCGAGCAGCCGCACGGCGGCGGGCAGGCGATCCGCATCGACCGGGCGGCGGGCGTGCTCGTCGGCGGCTCGGACCCGCGCAAGGACGGATGCGCGCTGGGAATCTGACGGTTTTCCGAAGACACGGGAGGAGAAGAGCGATGACGTTCGAGGAGCAGGTTGCGCGGTTGACGGCGATCGAGGACATCAAGCAGCTTAAGGCGCGTTACTGCCAGCTGTGCGACGCGGGCTACGACCCGGACGGCTTGGCCGCGATGTTCGTCGAGGACGCGATCTGGGACGGTGCCAGCTTCGGCCGCCATGTCGGGCGCGCGGCGATCCGCGCATTCTTCGCGGGCATTTCAAATGACATCGTGTTCGCGGCCCATCTGGTGCTGAACCCGATCATCTCGGTGGAGGGCGATACCGCCAACGGCAAGTGGTGGCTGATCATGCCCTGCACCACGGCGGCCGACGGCGGCGGCAAGGAGGCGCGCTGGCTGCTCGCGGAATACGACGACGATTACGTCCGCATCGACGGCGCGTGGTACTTCAAGCATCTGCGGCTCGACCTGAAATTCTTCGCGCCGCACAGGGACGGCTGGGTCGAGCGGTAGGAGAATTTCGACGCGCAGGCCCGGTCTCGCACGGCGTGCGCGCCCGCCGGCTCACCGCGTCCGCCGCTCCCGGTTTCCTTCGGTCGAGAAGTGGCCGAAACGGGTCCGCGCGCAAGGGAGCGGCGGGAGCCCGCGTTTCGCTTCCGGCCATCTTGCATTCGCGGGGCCGGGGCCGTTCGCGCTGGCGCGGCTTCGAGGCGGTGCGGACATTGCGCCGCGTGGGCGGATGGCCTAACAACCGGCGCACGCCGTTCAATCAATCGGACCTTGAAGGGAACTCCGCAATGAACCGCTTGCTTGCCTTGATCATGCTTTGCGGCGCCCTGGCGTTGTCGGCGCTTCCCGTTCACGCTGACGCGACGGACGATTTGTTCAAGGCGGCGTGGTACGGAACCGCTTCCGAAGTGAAGGCCGCGCTCGCTGCCGGTGCGGACCCCGGCGCGCACGAAGACAGCTTGGGCGACACGCCGCTTCATAGGGCGGCGCGCGACAATTCCAACCCTTCCGTGATCAAGGCGTTGATCGAAGGCGGAGCGGACCCCGGCGCGCGCAATAGGAAAGGCTTCACGCCGCTTCATAAGGCGGCGCGCAATGCCAACCCTTCGGTGATTACGGCATTGATCGAAGCCGGTGCGGACCCCGGCGCACGCGGTGGCAGGGGCGGCTTCACGCCGCTTCACTCGGCGGCGGTGAAAAGCTCCATCCCTTCGGTGATCCTGGCGTTGATTGAAGCCGGTGCGGACCCTGCCGCCCGCGATGAGTACGGCAAAACTCCCTTCGACTACGCGAAGAACAACGAAGACTTGAAGGGAACGGATGCCTACCGGCTATTGAACGAACGAGGTGCGGACAACACCGTTTCGGAGGACGCTTGTCAAATCGAGGATTGGCGCGGGCACTACATGGAGTTACTCAAGGCGGTGTCCATCGAAGGAACAACTACCTGTGAAACGGGAAAGATCACCATACGAGCTTACGACGGAAACGGTGAGTTTATTGGCGTAGGTAAGGATTTCATCGAAGACCACGTCTTCACGATAGGGCCCATCATGGGTATTCTTCAGAAACCGCGCTCTCTGGATATCAAATCCACAATCAAGCGCAATCCGTAATCAAGCGCAATCTGTTCTAGCGGTCGCTGGCCGCTCGCGGGGCCGTGCGGGCCGGAACGGACACCGTGGGCGCGGGCGCCGTGCGTGCTGGCGCGGGCTTCGAGGCTCGCCTTCGAGGTGGGGCCGGAACGGACACAGCAACGCCGGTTCCCGGATTCTTCAACGGGTTGGGCAAGGCTTGAAACGAGGGGAAGGGGTAGGCAATGAGAACCATACCAACCGGCGGAAGGCCGGGCGCGGCGCCGGCGAAGGTGCGGCGCTTCAAGGTGGATTCGGTAACGTTGTACGACCGGGCCGGCAAGGTGCTGGTGATCGAAGCCAAGGACAAGGATGCGGAATGGCTACGGATGCGCTTCGAGATTACCGAAGCCGAAGCGAGGCAGATCATGCGGGCTTTCACGCAACCGAAGGAGTGAAGACCATGTTGAACTTCGAGAACGACCGCGGCGACTGGCGCCGGGCCGGGCGCATGGCGGTGATCCCGTCCATGCTTGCCGGCGCCGGGCTGGCGGCGGGGGCTGCGTGGGGCGCCGGGGCCGAACGCAACGATCTGGTCGCCAAAGAACCCCGTCCAATCGTTCATGTACCGGCGTTCCCGCCGGAAGACATTGCGTTCGTCTATGGCGTGTACCAATGGCCAATCGTGAAGGTAATCGACGGCGACACGATCAAGGTAGATGCGCGCGGCGACTTCCCGCCCGCACTCGCAACGCTGAATGTTCGGCTTCGAGGCGTTGACACGCCGGAAAAGGGCGGGCGCGCCAAGTGTGACGCCGAACGGCGCGCGGGGCGGGCTGCAACGGCGTTCACGGCGGCGGCGGTTGCCGGCGGCGCAGAGTGAGACGCGGACCGACGGTCGGACAATCACCGGGCGTGGCCGATGCCGCTCGCCGGCACCACGATGAGGGAGGTCGTTCCCGTGGCGGGCGGGCGTCGTAAAACTAAGGAAGAGCGGTGGGTTACGACTGGCGTTTGAGGGCGCCTTCGGCGGTGGCGTCGGACTTGAAGGGCCAGTAGAGCTCGGCGTTGCGGGTGATGCCGCTGCGGCGGAAGATGATGATCAGCATCATCACGACGCCCACCACCACCCAGGTGCTGCTGGTGGGCAGCACGAAGCCGTCCTTCCCGAACATCCCGCTCTCGAGGTTCTTCAGCAGGTCGATCACGACGGTCATCACCACGACGCCGACCACCGCCCCGGAGAGGCTCTGCATCCCGCCGATCACCAGCATCGCCAGGGTGATCAGCGTGAGGTTGAGGAAGAAGGTGTCGACCGTGAGCATCCCGAGGAAGTGGCCGAACAACCCGCCCGCCATGCCGCAGAAGAAGCCGCTGATGACGAAGGCCAGCAGGCGCTGGCCGAAGACGTTCACCCCGGCTGCCTTGGCCGCCACCTCGTCGTCGCGGGAGGCCCGCAGCGCCAAGCCGTACTTGGAGCGCGAATAGAAGAACGCGGCGACGATGGTGACCACGGCGTAGGCGTAGGCCACCCAGGGCGTCGTCGTCTGCGGCAGGCCGATCACCGAGCTCGCGCCGGACGTCCAGGTGCTCCAGCGCAGATAGACGGAATAGATGATCATCAGGAACGCGAAGGTGCCGATCGAGGCGGCGATGCCCGACAATCGCATGAGCGCGTAGCCCGCGACCGCCGCCACGGCCGCGCTGAGCAGGCCGGCCAGGAGGATCGCCAGCACGAAATGATGGCTGTTGTTCAGCAGGTAGTCCGGCAGCCCCGGCATGAACATCTCGCGGGTCATCTCGCAACAGGTCTGCCAGCCGGTGGCGTAGGCGCCGATCATCATGAAGCCGATATGGCCGAAGGACATGATCCCGGAGTTGCCGATGAAGAGATAAAGGGCGACGACGATCACCACCCGGATGAGGCCTTCCGTCAGCGTGCGCGCCAGGATGCGGTCGTCCAGGGCGACCACCACCGCGGTGACGATCAGGAGGCCTACGCACAGGTTCACGAGCGGCCAGAAATGCCGGACGCGCCGCAGGAGCGGAGTCGTGGCGTCGATCATCAGACCCGTTCCTTGAAGGCCCTGGTCGGGATCAGCCCTTGCGGGCGGGCCAGCAGGATGATCACCACCAGGCCGAAGACGAAGGCGTCGCGGAAGCCCCGCATCCCCTCGGGCAGGACGGCGATCAACACCGTCGAGAAGATGCCGACCACGTAGCCGCCGGCGACCGCGCCGATCAGGCTGCCCATGCCGCCGATCACCGTGGCGATGAAGGCGTAGAGCATCAGGAAGACGCCGCCGCGGAAGTTCAGGATGCCCGTTTGCGTGTGGTACATCAGCGCCATGATGCCGGCCAGCGCGCCGCTGATGACGAAGGCGAGGGCGATCACCCGGGTCGCGTTGACGCCCAGCATCCGCGCCATGCGGAAATCCTCGGCCGCGGCCCGCATCTCCACGCCGATGGGCGTGCGCCGCAGGAAGAGCGTCAGCAGGACGAGCAGGATCCACGTCACCGCCACGATCACCAGCTGGAGCACGGGCACCTGGAGCTTGTCCGAGAGCGCGACCACGCCGGTGAGCTCGGGCCACAGCGCCACCGCCTTCGGCCGCCCGCCGTAGAGCATGATGACCAGATTCTGGATCGAGAAGCTGAGCGCGATGGAGGCGATCATCAGCACGGCGGGCGAGGCCGTCTGGATGTGACGGAAGAGGAGGAAGTAGGAGGCGAGGGCGAAGACGATCACCACGCCCACCGAGCAGACGACGAGCGCGACCGGATGGAAACCCAGGATCAGCGGCACCGCGACCACCGCGGTCGCCGGCACGATCAGAGAGAACCCGCCCACGGTGATGAAATCCCCGTGGGCGAAGTTGATCAGGCGGAGCACGCCGAACAGGAGGCCGATGCCGAGCGCGCCCAGGGCGTAGAAGCTGCCGAGGCTCAGGCTCGAAATGATGACCTGGACGATGGTCTCCATCAGGTGATGGCCTCCATCAGAACTCGACCTCGCCCGTATGCTCCACGCCCTCGGTGAAGCCGAAATAGGCTTGGCGCACCTTCTCGCCGTCGCTGAGCGCCGCCGCCTCGCCCTCCAGCTGGATCTCGCCGCTGCGCAGGACGTAGATCCGGTCCGCCGCCTTCAGGGCGCGCTCGGAGCTCTGCTCCACGATGAGCAGGGTCAGGCCGCGCGATTCCCGCAGCTCTAGGAGGACTTCGTAAACCCGGTCCACCAGGTTCGGCGCGAGGCCCAGGGAGGGTTCGTCGATGGTCATGATGCGCGGGTTGGTGAGGAGCGCGCGGCCGATCACCAGCATCTGCTGCTCGCCGCCGGAGAGCTTGCCCGCCGCCCCCTTGCGGCGTTCCGCCAGCACCGGGAAGAGGTCCAGCACCCGCTTGAAGTCGTCCTCGATGGCGGCCCGGTCCTTGCGTATCCGGGTGCCGAGGCGAAGGTTCTCCTCGACGCTCAGGGTGGTGAAGACGTGGCGTCCTTCCGGGACCTGCGAGATGCCGCGCCGGGCCACCGCCTCCGGCGTCAGGCCGGCGATGGGCTTGCCGTCGAAGACGATGGCGCCGCTGGTCGGCCGCAGCACGCCGGAGACGGAGAGCAGGGTGGTGGATTTGCCGGCGCCGTTCGGCCCGACGACGCAGACGATCTCGCCTTCCGCGACGCTCACCGAGACGCCGCGCACCGCCGGCACGCGGCCGTAGTGGACGTGGATGTCTTCGACAGAAAGCAACATCGCTCAATCGTGGCCGAGATAGGCGGCGATGACCGCCTCGTTGGCCTGCACCTCGCCCGGCGTGCCGCGGGCGATGGTGCGCCCGCTGTCGAGCACGTGGATGCGTTCGCAGACGCCCATGATGACGCGCATGTTGTGCTCGATCAGGAGGACGCCGCAGCCGAAGCGCTGCGGGATCTCGCGCACCAGGTGCATCACGTCGTCGCATTCGAGGTCGGACATGCCGGCCGCCGGCTCGTCCAGCAGGACGAAGGCCGGGCGCATGGCGAGCGCCCGCGCGATGCCGACGCGGCGCTCGTCGGTATAGGGGAGGACGCCGGCCGGGTCCGCCGCCTTGTCCGCGAGGCCGATCCATTCGAGGATCTCCATCGCCTGCGCGTGGGCCTTGCGGCGCGAGAGGCCGAGGCTGACGGCGGCGACCTCGACGTTCTCGCTCACCGGCATGTCGCGGAAGAGCCGCCCGGCCTGGAAGGTGCGGGCGACGCCGTGGCGCCTGATCCAGTGAGGGGTGAGGGCCGAGATCACGCGCGCGCCCAGCAGGACCTCGCCGGCGGCGGGGACCTGGAACCCCGTCATAGCGTTGACGAGGGTGGTCTTGCCCGCGCCGTTCGGCCCGATCAGGCCCAGGATCTCGCCGCGGTGGAGGGTCTCGTCGACTCCGTCGACGGCGGTGAGCCCCTCGAAGCGGACGGTCACCCCGCGTGCTTCGAGGGTCGGGCCCTCCGGCCCGCGCGCTTCCGCTGCGGCCTCCTCCGGCACCGAGCGCCTCCGCTGCCCCGCCTCCCTCGCGTCCGTTAGCTACTGAACGGCGGGGGGAAAATCAACGAAATTCGCGGCCGCCGCGGAGCGGGCTTGCAAATCTCGCTTGTGCGGCGACAATGCCCCGTCACCGCAACGACCAGACAGGGAGATCGGGTGGATGAGGAAATATGTTTCAATTGCCGCGGCCGGCGCGCTGGCGCTGGGCATGGCCTCCGCCGCGCCGGCGTCGGCGGACGATCACGAAGTCGTCTTCGGCTTCGCCGCTTCGCAGTCGGGCTGGTTGGAGGCCTATAGCGGGCCGTCCACCAACGCCGCCTTGATCGCGATCGACGACTGGAACGCCAAGGGCGGCCTGCTCGGCAAGCAGGTCAGGGCCGTCTTCGCGGACGCCAAGACCGACCGCGCCGAGAGCGCCAAGGCCGGCATCTCGGTCATCAACGAGGGCGCCGCCGCGATGGCGGTCGACTGCGACTACGACTTCGGCGCGCCCGCCGCGCTGCAGGCGCAGAACGCCGGGATCATCTCGATCTTCCTGTGCGCCGAAAGCGTGCTGGCCGGCATCCAGGGGATCGGCAAGTACTCCTTCTCGAGCTCGATCCTGGCCGCCGTGCAGGGCGCGACCATCGCAGAGTGGGGCTGGAAGAAGCGAGGGTGGCGGACGGCCTATCTGCTGCTGGACGACGTGCTCGAATACAACAAGGGCATCTGCTACGGCTTCGACTGGATGTGGCGCGAGGTGCTGGGCGGCGAGATCGTCGGCCACGACGTCTACCAGAACGAAGACCCGAGCATCCAGGCGCAGGTGGACCGCATCCGCGCGCTCCCCGAGGAGCCGGACATCATCGAGAATTGCAGCTACATCCCCGGCGGGGCGAGCGCGATCAAGCAGATCCGCGCGGCGGGCATCACGGCGCCCATCGGCGGCGGCAGCTCGATGACGGGGATCTACTGGCAGGATTCGGTGCCCGGCCTCTCCGGCCATTTCGTGCCCGAGCAGGCGTCGATCTACGGCGATGATCCGCGCCCGGCGGTGCAGGAGTTCCTCAGGAAGTACGAGGCCAAGTTCGGCGAGAAGGTGAACAACCAGTACGCCTTCCCCGGCTACGTGGTGTTCGAGATGTGGGCCAAGGCGGTGGAGAAGGCCGGCACCTTCGACACCGACGCGGTCGTCGAGGTGCTCGAGAGCTTCCGCGAGGAGCCGGTGCTCGTGGGCACGCGGACCTTCACCGATCAGCTCCACCATCAGAACTTTGCGCCCTACCTGATCGTGGAGACCACCGACAACAAGCCGGCGGTGGTCGATTCGTGGACGATCTCCGAGCCGGTGCCGATGGACGTGTTGTTCGGCAAGCGCTACGGCTACATCGCGCGCTGACGCGCCGTCTTCCGACTCTTCGACGCCCCGCCCGATCCCTCGGGCGGGGCGTTTCTTTTGGTTGTTTCCGGTGCGCCGGCCTCGTCTCGAAAATTTCTTGCCCCCCCCCCCCCCCCGTGATAGGGACGCCGCACTTTGCGGATCCGGGGGGAGAAAGCGGTGCGTTCCAAGGTAGCGATTGCGATTGTATGCGGTGCGGTGCTGGTGCTCGGGGCCTGCGAGCGGAACGCCGTGATCGGCGACACCACCGCGCTCGAAAGGGAGCTCGCAACGGCCCAGGCCGCGCGTGATGCTGCCGAAGCCGCGCTCGGGCGAGCGCAGAATGCGCTGGCCGACGCCCAGCGCGTGCTGGACGCGGCAACGCCGGGCGATCAGCAGGCGGCGCAGGAGAGGGTGCGGGAGGTCCTCCAGACCGCCGAGGAAAACGTGAAGACGGCGGCCGATGGCGTCGCGGCGGCGATCGAGACGGCCCCGCCCAACCAGCGGGCGGGGCTGGAGGAGACCAGGAAGGCGCTGACCTCGACCCGGATGGCGCTCGCGTCGGTGCGGGCGCTGTTCCCCGAAGCGGACCGGACGGACATGCACACCCCGCTGGCCAGGGCGCGCACGGCCCTGGCCCAGGCCCGGACGGACCTGGCGGCCGCAGACAGGGCCCTCGAGGAGGCGCCGAACCGGGCCGCCCAGAACGCGCTGACGGAGGCGCGGAACGCGATCACCACCGCGCAGCTCTCGCTGCTCCCCCGCATCGAGCGGGAACTGGACGCAATCGAGCGGGAACTGGACGCAGAAGCCGAAAGAGCCGCCGCGGCCGAAAAGGACTTGGCGACCCGCACCACGGAGCGCGACACCGCCCGGACGGAGCGCGACACCGCCCGGGCCGAGCGAGACGCGCTGAGAGACGAGCACGTCTCCCCGCCTCTCTTCCGGAGCGCCCGCGCCCCGAGGGAGCTCGGGGCGACGATTGCGATCACCCGGACGGCCCGGACCGTCCCGAATGCCGACGGCGACGCGTGGGTCGCGAACCCGGACGCGCTCGACATCGCGACGGACGCCGTCCCCTACGCCGCCGGTACGACGCTGGCTTCCCGCGCCGGGGACGAGTTCCCCATGCGGGCGATCACCTTCCGGGGCGACATACGCCAAGGAAGCCAGCGGGGGATGACCGGCGCCGCCGCCGACAACGACGGACGCTATCCGATCATCCAGGGCCCCGGCAACACGCTGGGCAACGCCAACGACCACACCAAGACGGCGGTGATCAGCGCGATCCGGTTGTCGGAAGACGGGGGGCTGACCCTTGAGGTCGGAGGATCGGGCGTCGTCTTCAACGAGTTCCAGTGGGACATCCGCGGGACCGAAGCCGACGGTCCGGACGGAATCCCGGGGGACGGCGGCGCAACGACGGCCACGACCGCGACGGACTTCCACGCTGCCATGTTCCGCAGGGCCGGGGAGACGCCGCCCTCGGTCGGCGACACGTTGACGGCGGACCAGGCCGCCAAGCTGACCGGGTGGGCAGCCGACAACTGCGCCGGTGTGACCTTCCCCTGCTGGGACGGCAACATGCGCGACCTGACGATCGACTTCGGGAAGCCTTCCCCGGATCCGGACGGCGAGTCCGGTTACCACTGGGCGTCGAAGATCCCATCGTCCGAAGGCCAGCCCAAACCCGCCGCCGGCGACGCCATGCACCGCTGGGCCAAGCCCAAGGTGGACCATTTCGTCGACCCCGAGCGCGGCGCCGGGGAATACCGGGGCGAATACCGGGTGTGGCTCTCGAACTATGCGGGCCTGGATACCGGCGCGACGGATGCGGAAACCGACGATTCCCACCGCTATCTTCAATACGCCGCCTACGGCCTGTTCACGTTCACCGACTATCTCACGTCGAACGTCAGGCCGGCCCGCATGCAGGGGTTCCATTTCGGTTACGACGCCTTCGCCGACGCCGCCGGGATGAGGACGACCGATCTCGACGCTCCGATCACGGCCACGTTCATGGGTAGGGCCTCCGGCATGGTCATGGAGCCCCACAGCGACAGGTCCCAGGTCGAACGCCTGATCCGCGTGCGGGGGGACGTCACGCTCGACGCGACGATCGGCGGCGCCAACACGATCACCGGCAGCATCACCAACTTCGAGACGCCGTCCGGCAGGGCGTGGGGGCCCTACGCGCCGTTGACGGACAGCGTCCGATTGACGAACGGAACGATCGCGGCCGACGGCAGCTACGCGGGCGACACCACCGTGGACGGTGCCGCGAGCCATCTCTGGGACAACGGCGCGTTCGGCGGAAACTTCTACGGCGACAGGGGCGGCCCCGCCCTCGAGACCGCGGGCTGGTGGTATCTGACGTCGCGCGGGTATGCCGGCGCTTTGACCGGTGCCGACGCCCGGGACCATCCCGGCCGGCCGGACTTCAGGTACTCGGGCGCCTTCGGCAGCTTCGGCGCCGCCTGCACCGAGGGCTGCGAATAGCCGGCGGGCCGGCGCCCTTCATCCGACGCCGAGGCCACCCACACACCTCCCGGTAAGGGGCCGAGAGGAGGTCCCGCTTAAACGCCTTCCCCCTCACAGGGGGAGGCCCCTTAAACTCCTCCCCCCTGGCAGGGGGGAGGCCGGGAGGGGGGGGCGAGCGCCCTCCCGCGACCATCGGGGGAGAGCGCATCGGGCATCGGGAAGCCGTTCCGGTCGGGACCATCAGCCCCGCCCCCCATCGATGATTCTCATGCGGGGAGTTGGGGGGAGGCGCCGTCGGGGAGGGGGACGCGGTGTTCGTTCAAGGTCATGGCGATCATCGCGTAGTAGCCGTTGAGGGCGACCAGCTCCACCGCGCCGGCCGGGCCGAACAGGGCGAGGGCCTTGTCGTAGGTCTCGTCGCTCACGGCGCGGTTCGCCTGCAACTCGCAGGAGAAGTCGTAAACCGCCGTCTCGGCCGCGTCCGCAAGCGGCGGCGGGCGGCGCTGCCGGATCGCCTCGATGACGGCCTCCGCCAGGCCGGCCTTCGCGGCTTCCGCCGCGTGCCAGTGCCATTCGTACTGGCAGGACCAGTGCCGGGCCACCGCCAGGATCGCGAGCTCGCGCAGGCGCGGCGGCAGGCTCGTCTCGTAGCGGAGCAGGGCGCCCAGCTTCTGGGTGCGGTCGGCCAGTTCCGGGTTGTGCATGAGCGCCATGAAGAGCGCGGGCACCGTGCCGCGCGGCCCGCCCTCGATGGCGTCGTGAACGCGGCGTTGCGCGGGCGAGAGCTCTGCCGCGCGCGGCAGGGGGAGGCGCGCGCTCACGGCCCGGCCTCGGCGCCGGCGCCGCGCTCGGCGATCGGCGGCACGAACCGCAGGTCCGTGTCCCACGGGAAGAAAATCCAGGTGTCCTGGCTGACTTCGGTGACGAAGGTATGCGCCTCGTCGCGCCCGGCGGGCTTCACGTAGACGCAGGCGAAATGCGCGCGCGGCAGCATCTCGCGGACGAGACGCGCGGTGGCGCCGGTGTCCGCGAGGTCGTCCACGACGAGGGCGTCCGCGCCGTCGCCCGGGACGGATTTCAACACCTTCGCCGCGCGCTGGCTCTGGTGGTCGTAGGAGGAGATGCACACGGTATCGACGAGCCGGATGTCGAGCTCGCGGGCGACGATGGCCGCCGGCACCATGCCGCCGCGCGTCACCGCGACGACGCTCCGCCAGCGCCCGAGCTCGGCCAGCCGCCAGGCGAGCGCGCGGGCGTCGCGGTGGAACTGGTCCCACGAGACGGGAAACCCCTTCTCATAGCCGTCCGTCATGGCGCCGTCTGCGGTTGCGCGGCGCGTATGCAAGCGGACTTCGCGCCCCGCGGCAAGGCCCCCCGCACCGGTGCCGGCGGGCTTTCGATCGGGGCGGGATGGGGGTAAGTAGCGCCATGGCCGACGGACCGCGGGCGTTGCCCCGCAGCGAAGCCGCGACGCGCGCCCTCCTGGAGGAAGGACGCTACGTCGCCGACGCGGCGCTGACGAAGACCCTCTTCCTCGCCTTCGCGCTCGGCCGGCCGCTGCTGGTCGAGGGTGAGCCCGGCTGCGGCAAGACCCAGCTCGCCGTGACCCTGGCCGAGACCTTGGGCCGCCGCCTTCTCCGCCTGCAATGCTACGAGGGCCTGGACACGGCGGCCTCCGTCTATGAGTGGAACTACGCCGCGCAGATGCTGGCCATCCGCATGGCCGAAGCGGAGGGCGGCGGCCGGGCGCGGGTCGGCGACGTCTTCGGCGCGCGGTTCCTCGTCAAGCGCCCGCTGCTGGAGGCGCTCGAGCCCGACCCGCGCGGCCCGCCGGTGCTGCTGATCGACGAGATCGACCGGGCCGACGCGCCCTTCGAGGCCCACCTGCTCGAAGTGCTGGCGGAGTTCCAGGTGAGCGTGCCCGAGCTCGGCACGGTGACGGCGCCCGCGCGGCCCGTCGTCGTCATCACCTCCAACCGCACGCGCGAGGTCCATGACGCGCTGAAGCGGCGCTGCCTCTATCACTGGGTGCGCTACCCCGATGCCGCCCGCGAGAAGGCGATCCTCCGCGCCCGCCTGCCCGGCGTCGAGCGCCGGCTGAGCGCCAACCTCGCCGCCGCCGTCGCGCGGATGCGCGGCGCCGACCTCTCCGGGTTGCCGGATTTGCGGGCGGCCGTCGCATGGTCCGGCGCGGTGATCGACCTCGACCGCATCGAGCTCGATCCCGAAACGGCGCGGGCCCATCTCGACAGCCTGCTGGCCCATCAGCGGAGGCTGGCCGAGGCCAGCGGGCGCGCACAGGCGCCGGCCCACCCCCCGCCGCCCCGGCTCTCATGACGGGGCCGCCCCCGGCCGACGCGGCGGCGGCGGAGGGCGGCGGCGCGCTTGCCTATAACGTCATGCACTTCGTGCGCGGGCTGCGGGGGGCCGGCCTGCCGGCGGGGCCCGGCAAGACCATCGCCGCGGTGCGCGCCGTCGAGGCGGTGGACCCGACCCGCCGTGGCGATCTCTACTGGGCGCTCTACGCCGTCCTGGTCGAGCGGCGCGAGCAGCACGAGATCTTCGACCAGGCGTTCCGGCTGTTCTGGCGCGAGATTCGTCCGGTGCGCGCGGCCGGGGCGCCGGTCATGGCCAGCGACAGGCTGCCGCTGCCGGAGGCGCCCGAGGCCAGCCGGCGGGCGCGGGAGGCGCTGGCCCCGCGCGCGCCGGAGGAGCCGGAGGCCCGCGAGAACGTCGAGATCGAGCTCGACGCGGCGCTCACCTTCTCGCCCCGCGAGGTGTTGCAGGAGATGGATTTCGAGGACATGTCGACGGACGAGCTGGCGGAGGCGAAGCGGGCCATCGCCGCGCTCCGCCTGCCCATCGCCCCGCTGCCGACGCGGCGCTTCCGCGCCGACGCCCGCGGCCGGCGGATCGACATGCGCGCCACGCTCCGGGCGAGCCTGCGTTCGAGCGGCGACATGATGCCTCTCAAGCGTCGTTCCCGCACCGCGCGCCTGCCGCCGCTGGTCGTCCTCTGCGACGTGTCCGGCTCGATGAGCCGCTATTCCCGCATGTTCCTGCACTTCGTCCACGCCGTCACCAACGACCGCGACCGGGTGCACAGCTTCCTGTTCGGCACCCGCCTCACCAACGTCACCCGCCACCTCCGGCATCGCGACGTGGACGTGGCGGTGGGGCGTTCGAGCCGCGCCGTCCGCGACTGGTCGGGCGGCACGCGGATCGGCCCGTGCCTGCAAGGCTTCAACCGGGAGTGGTCGCGGCGGGTGCTGGCCCAGGGCACCGTCGTGCTGCTCATCACCGACGGGCTCGACCGCGACGATCTCGGCATCCTGCGCGGCGCGATCGAGCGGCTGCACAAATCCTGCCGGCGCCTGATCTGGCTGAACCCGCTGCTCCGTTACGAGGGGTTCAAGCCCGAGGCCGGCGGCGTGCGCGCGATCCTGCCGCATATCGACGACTTCCGCCCGGTGCACAACATCGCCAGCCTGATCGACGTGGCCGCCGCGCTGAGCGGGGCTTCGCGGAACCTGGAAGGAGAGCTTCGATGAGCGACGTCCGCTACGAGGCGCGGGGCCCCGTGCGCCTCATCACCATCGACCGGCCGGACAAGATGAACGCGCTCGATTTCGCGGCCAACGACCGGCTGATCGCGTGCTGGCGGGAATTCGCGGAAGACGACGCGGCGCGGGTCGCCGTGATCACCGGGGCAGGCGACAAGGCCTTCTGCGCCGGCGCCGACCTCAAGACCTACACCATGGATTACGCCCGGCGCCCGGCGCCTGAATTCCGCCGGCGCTTCACGGAAGGGCCGGGCTTCGGCGGCATCACCCGCGGCCTCGCCATCGACAAGCCGATCGTGGCGGCGATCAACGGCTACGCGATCTCGGGCGGGCTGGAGCTCGCGGAGGCCTGCGACCTGCGCTTCTGTTCGCCCAACGCGGAATTCGCCCATCAGGACGTGAACTGGGGCTTCCACCCCTGCGACGGCGGCTGCGTGCGGCTCGCGCGCATCGTGGGTCTCGGCAACGCCATGGAGCTCGTCCTTTCGGGCCGGCGCATCGACGCCGCGCACGCGCTGCGCATCGGCTTGGTGAACCGCATCGTCCCCGCCGCCCGGTTGCTGGCGGAGACTCTGGCTTTCGCCGAGCAGCTGGCGCGCCGCGCGCCGCTCGCGCAACGCTTCGCGAAGCAGGTGATGACGCGCGCCCTCGACCTGTCCCTCGACGAGGCGCTGCGGCTGGAGTCGCGCTCGTTCCACGATCTCGCCCACACCCGCGACCTGGCCGAGGGCACCACCGCCTTCCGCGACCGCCGCCCCGCCGATTTCACCGGGGAATAGGGTGCCCCCCTGCGGCTCCGCCCCGTCAGGGGGGAGGCCGGGAGGGGGTTCACATCGCCGGCGCACCGAGGAAAACGTGCCCCTTGCGTGCCGCGCCGTGTTCGGCGACAAGGGGTGTGATGGTAGGAACGAAGGCACAACAGGTGGTGGGGGCGTATTTCGCCGACCTGCGGCGGGTGCGGGCCTCCGGCGAGGCGACGGGGGAGCGCTCCGGCTACGGGCCGCTGGCGGGATTGCTGAACGCCGTCGGCGCGGTCGAGGTGAAGGCCGTCAGATCGAAAAGGTAAAGCGACCGGCGAAGTCCATCGTCAATACGCCTTGGCATAAGACATCGCGGCCGATGAGCATATCGAAGCGCGCCTGCCCCAGATCGAGCGCGCAGACTTCAAGATTTTCAATCACCGCCGAGTGCGCGCCGAAGCCGAGCATGAGATCGACGGCATAGCTGTTGGCTTGCATCGTTCCCGTCACGCCCTGGACGGACACCTTGCCGCTCGGCTTAAGGCCGAGACTGCCTGCAAGTCTTTGTGAAATAGAGGTTTTCGATGCGCCGGTATCGACGAGCCCCAGTGCTTGGGTGCTCGAGATCGTCAAGTCGTTTCCGGCGTCTTCGACTCTCCGGGTCGCTCGGACCGCTCCGCCCGCAAGGATTTCCACCTGCAACAGAATACCGACATCGGGATCGTAGTCGCCGCTAACGGCCGGCATGCGAATACCAGCCTTGGTCGACGATGAGGGTCGTGACCTCCTGCGTCGAGAAAATACCGTCTTCGTAAAGGCGGTTGCCCGCGAGATGCGCATCCCGAAGCGTGTCGTAGAGGTCGATACATTCGCCGTGCCTCATCAGAGCCCAACGCTTGGCGTGGCGCGGCAACAGATTCGGAAGCATCCGTCGAAACGCCTCGTAGTTGGTGTCGACCTCCTTCTGGAGTTCCTCGTGCATGGCCATCCTCCCCGGCTCCGCGTTTGCAGCATCGCGAGAAACGCGCGCGATCCAATCCCACACAGGGTATCACAGAGGACCACAGGGTAAACACTGATCGGCGCGGCGCCCGCGCACCGGGCGAGCTTATATTCGCCATGTATGCATCATGCATGGGGCGCTTCGCGGCGCGGCGCCGAAGAGTCTTCATTCCCGCCTCCCCCCGTCCTTCCCGCCTCCTTCCCCCGTCATTCCCGCGAAAGCGGGAATCCATGTCGATCGATCCCGCCGGGAGAAGGCCGCCCACACTCCTCCCCCCTCACAGGGGGGAGGCCGGGAGGGGGGTTCGCGGCGCCCGCGCACCGAGGATGCCCCTTGCGCGCCGCGCCGTGTTCGGCGACAAGGGGTGTGATGGTTGGAACGAAGGCGCAACCGGCGGTGGAGGCGTATTTCGCCGACTTGCGGCGGGTGCGGGCCTCCGGCGGAGCGACGGGGGAGCGCTCCAGCTACGGGCCGCTCGCGAACCTGCTCGACGCGGTGGGGGCGGCGCTCGCGCCCAAGGTGTTCTGCGTCCAGGAGCTCGCCGACCAGGGCGCGGGCCATCCCGATTTCGGCCTCTACGCGGCGAAGCAGGTTCAGAAAGGCCGTCCGCGCGAGGGGCAGACGCCGGAGCGCGGCGTCATCGAAGTGAAGCCCGTCGATGACGACGCTTGGCTCACCGCGGCTTCCGATCAGGTAAGCCGCTACTGGGGCCGCTATCGCTTGGTGCTGGTGACGAACACCCGCGACTTCGTGCTGGTGGGGGAGGACGCGGCGGGGCGGCCCGTGCGGCTGGAGAGCCTGCGCTTGGCGGCGAGCGCCGAGGAGTTCGCGCGCCGTCTGGAGAAGCCGCGCGCCTTCGCCCGCGATGTGGGCGCGGGGCTGGCCGAGTATCTGGCGCGTGCGCTGGCGCACCGTGCGGCGCTGGCGGAGCCGAAGGACCTGGCGTGGCTTCTCGCCTCCTATGCGCGGGACGGTCTGTCGCGTGTGGAGGGGGCAGGGGAGGCGCCGGCGTTGGCGGCGCTGCGCGGCGCGCTGGAAGAGGCGTTGGGGGTGCGCTTCGAGGGTGCGCGTGGGGCGCGGTTCTTCCGTTCGACGCTGGTGCAGACGCTGTTCTACGGGGTGTTCTCGGCCTGGGTGCTGTGGGCGCGGCAAGCTCCGGCGCCCCTGGGCGGGTTCGACTGGCGCACGGCGGTCTGGCACTTGCGGGCGCCGGTGCTGCGGGCGCTGTTTCAGCAGCTATCCGACCCCGGTCGGCTGCAATCTCTGGGTCTGGTGGAGGTTCTGGACTGGACGTCTGCGGCGCTGGAGCGGGTGGATCGTGCGGCGTTCTTCTCGCGCTTCGATGAGGGCGCGGCGGTGCCTTACTTCTACGAACCCTTCCTGGAAGCCTTCGATCCGTCGCTGCGCAAGCAGTTGGGTGTCTGGTACACGCCGGGGGAAGTTGTGCGCTACATGGTGGCGCGTGTGGACCGTGCGTTGCGGGACGATCTCGGCATCGCGGAGGGCCTGGCGGCGGAGAACGTCTATGTGCTGGACCCGTGCTGCGGCACGGGGGCCTATCTGGCGGAAGTCTTGCGCCGCATCGCCGCCAACCTGAAGGGGCGGGGCCTGGGCGCGCTGGCGGGTGCGCGTGTGAAGCAGGCGGCGCTGTCGCGGGTGTTCGGGTTCGAGCTGATGCCTGCGCCGTTCGTGGTGGCGCATCTGCAAGTGGGTCTGGCGCTGCGGGACTTGGACGCGCCATTGGCGGACGACGGGACGGAACGGGCCGGGGTGTTCCTGACCAACGCGCTGACGGGTTGGGAGCCGCGCGTGACGAAGCCGTTGCCGTTCCCGGAACTGGAGGAGGAGCGGGACCGGGCCGAACGGGTGAAGCGGGAGGCGCCGATCCTCGTGATCATCGGCAACCCGCCCTACAACGGCTTCGCGGGTGTGGCGATGGACGAGGAGCGCGAGCTGTCGGACGCCTACCGGACGGCGAAGCGCACGCGAAAGCCGGAGGGGCAGGGGCTGAACGATCTCTACGTCCGCTTCTTCCGCATGGCGGAACGTCGCATCGCCGAGAAGACGGGCCGCGGCGTGGCGTGTTTCGTCTCGAACTACTCGTGGCTCGACGGGTTGTCGTTCACGGGAATGAGGGAGCGGTTCCTGGAGGCGTTCGACGCCATCCGCGTCGATTGCCTGAACGGGGACAAGTACAGGACCGGCAAGGTCGCGCCGGACGGCTCACCGGACCCGAGTATCTTCTCGACCGAGGGCGATCCGGTCGGTATCCAGGTGGGGACGGCCATCGCGACGCTGGTGCGTAAACCCGATCATGCGCCGGCCGCCGGCATCGGCTTCCGACATCTGTGGGGGCGGGGCAAGCGCGCGGACCTGCTGGCGACGGCGGAGATGGCCTCAGGGACGCTCTATGAGGCCGTCGATCCGGTCTTGCCGCTCGGGCTGCCCTTCGCGCGCACGGCGACCGGCGAGGGCTGGTTCGACTGGCCGTCCCTGCCCGACCTGTTCCCAACATCGTTCCCCGGGGTCACGACCAGCCGCAATGGCTTCCTCGTCGATACCGACCTCGACCGGCTGAAGGCGCGCCTCGGCGACTACTTCGACCCCGCCCTGAACCACGAGGAGATCGCCCGGCGCTATCCGGTGGCCATGAGGGATACGGCGCGGTTCGACGCCCGCACGGTGCGGGACGCGCTGCTCAAGCGCGGTGGGCCGGACGAGGCCGGGTTCATCCGCTTCGCCTATCGCCCGTTCGATACGAGATGGCTCTATTGGGAGGCGGAAACGAAGCTGCTCGACGAGAAGCGCGCGGACTACAAGCCTCATGTGTTCGAAGGGAATCTTTGGTTGTCCGCAGCTCGGCATCTCCGCAGGGGGGCAGCGGAGCCGCAGGCGTACGTCACCACGCATATGAGTTCGTCGCATTTGATCGAACGCGGCGCCAATCTCTTTCCCGTATGGCTTCGCGACGACGACCTCGGCGGTAATGGCGACGGCGCGCGCCGGGCCAATCTGACGGAGGCCGCGCATTGCTACCTGGAGCGTCTGGGCCTGGGCGTCGAGGATCTGTTCCACCACGTCCTCGCCACCCTCCACGACCCCGCCTATCGCGAAGCCAACGCCGGCGCTCTCCGCATGGAATGGCCCCGCATCCCCCTCCCCGGCTGGCCCGATGGCGAAGGCGACGACGCGGCGGCAACCCTCGCCCGCTCCGCCGAACGCGGCCGCGACCTCGCCGCCCTGCTCGACCCCGAAACCCCCGTCCCCGGCGTCACGCAAGGCCCGCTGCGCCCGGAAGCCGCCGCCATCGCCGTCCCCGCCACCACGAGCGGTCGCAACATGACGGGCGCCGACTTCGCCCTCACCGCCGGTTGGGGCCATCTCGGCGCCGGCGGCGCCGTCATGCCCGGCCAGGGCCGCGCCGTCGAACGCCCCTACACCCCGGAGGAACGCGAAGCCCTCGCCGCCACCCTCCCCACCCTGGGCGCCACCACCTTCGACATCCACTTGAACGCCAACGCCTTCTGGCGCAACGTCCCCGCCAATGTCTGGCGCTACAAGCTCGGCGGCTACCAAGTGCTGAAGAAGTGGCTCTCCTACCGCGAACACCCCATCCTCGCCCGCCCCCTCTCGCCCAAGGAGGTCCAACACTTCGCCGACACCGCCCGACGAATCGCGGCGATTCGTCTAGCAACGGAAAACGACGGATTCAGCGCCTTCGCAACAGGCCGGGAAGCAACAGCGTAGAAGGCAGCGCAATCCGGTCCGTGGGCCTTAGTTGCCTCAAGGAACGCGAGCGTATCTTTCCATCGGGGTTCAATATGTCGAATTCCTTTTCCCGAAACAGATCAAGCATCACGCTATCGAGATCCGAGAATCGAGCGGCCGTTTCATTCGCAAGCACATGCCGCACCGCATCCACCGTGACCGGTTGATCCGACGCCAGACAAGCCAGTTGACCCGGCATCGATTCCAGGAGTTGATCTCGCATCTTTTCGGCGTCGATCTTGCCGAAACGAAACAGCGGAAATGTCCTGGCCTCCAACGCCTCCCACTCCAACATCTCGAAGCCGCCGGAGCCGTAATGCTCGAACGTGTTCCGATGGTCCCAATGACGCTGAATCATCACGTCTCGCGCGGTGGGATGTCGTGACAAGTGAGTGAACCACAAGGCGCGGCGCGATTTCTCCGGTCGCAAGAAGAACGGTGTGTCATATGTTGCCCCCGTGCTGGTTCGCAGGTGGGTCCGCAATGTCCTTTGAGCGAGGGCTCTCCCGCCGGCGCCATCTCTCTGCGCTATCAGGTCCTGTATCTGAGACTCCGACAATTCGAGAGGCGCGACCGCCTTGACCCAATCAGGTGTTTCCGCGAGAAAGTTGACGAGCGTATCCGCGGCGAATGTCAGTATGACCTCCGCCGCCGGAAGTTCACGAAGAATGCGAGCGACGAGCGCGAGCTCCACTTGAAGAAATCCGGTTTGATCGAGAAGGAAAATCGCACGCCTGGACCGTGGTTGACGGCGGATTATCTCCCCGAGTATATCATCGACTTCATCTTTGAACTTGCCGTTGCGAACGATGATTCTGCCGTCGTCGATTCGATATTCGCGTTCGGTCAATATCCTTCGAAGATGTTCGGCGTGTTCCGCCTCTTTCTCGATGAAATAGAACTTGCAATCGAAACGCAAAGATTTCCTGCGCTTCCGGTTCAGCCTGCTCTCGGCATTCTCGACTTCTTCGAGCATGACGAGAGGCGAGCCGGAGAGGATGTTCCCGCCATCCTGGAACGTGCCCCCTCCGGCGAAGCCATCGACGAGATCGAGTTTGAATTCTTCGCGATTGGGGTTGACGTTCAGTCTGTCGAGATAGGCTCGGAGGTAGCTCCGCAGTACGGCGAGCTTCGCCTTGCTGTGTTCTTCGATCGGCGGCGGCGGTTCGTCTGGGTGCCATCGGAAAATCACGGTCTCTCTCCCAGGTAAGGCAGATGGTGGGGCGAAAGGTGGATGGTCGTTATGCTCGATCCCCTCAAGCAGGCGGCCACCCGATTTTGGTGTCATTCCTCCCCACTGCTTGAAGAAAAAGGCGACTCCGTTCTCTCGGCACAGGTCCCGGATGTCGAGGACCCACCGTTCCTCCATGGGCCGCGCTTGCGGCCCGCTCTCCCCGCCCACGATGACCCACGCAATCCCGTCGAGGTTGATGTCTCCCACCGGCCCCAGCAGCGGCTCGATGGAGAGGAACCGGACTGCGGCGGGCGCCGTCCGAAGATGCCGGACTCGCGCGGCCGCCATGTGATCCTCGACGGATACGCCGCACCAGATGTGCGCGGGCGCCGCGCCCTTCCCGTATCGGCGCCGCAGGTATGCCCGCATGAGCGCGCTGCGTTTCGTGAGCACCTGGAACACATGCCGGTCGGCGGCCTCCATGGTGTCGAAGACGCGGTCGATGAAATCGGTCGGGATCTCCTTGTGGAACAGGTCGCTCATCGAATTGACGAAGACCCGCCGCGGCCGCTTCCACGCAAGCGGCTGGGCCAGCCGCTCCGGGCGCAGTGTGAGTTTGAATCCGTTCTCGAAGGGATGGCCGGGCGCACCGCGAAACCGCTCGGCGAAGCGCTCGGCATAGCAGTGGTCGCAGCCGCGCGTGATCTTGGTGCAGCCCGTCACCGGATTCCACGTCGCGTCGGTCCACTCGATCGCGGATCTGTCACCCATACGGTCGGCCCGTGCGGAGTCCCTACCGAATCGGCAACATATATTCTTGATTCGTTCTGTCAAGGGGCCCGAAGGCCAAGCGCCGCCCGGCCACCGAACGCGCCCGCATCGAACACCTTTCGCCCTCTACAAAAAGACCGCTGGGCCGCTCCGGGCCGCGGGCCAAGCCAAGCGGTGGCACCTGCGCCAGCCTCCCGGCTGGTCCATCGGAGAATAACGTCCTGGCAGTGCGGTTTCGCGCGCCGGCGGCGCGCCGCCCCCTTCCCTTGCCGGGCCGTCCGAATAGGCGCGGTTGCCATGCCACGCGCGGGAAGGGACGCGCGGGGGCCTAGGTGAGTGCCTGCATCAAGCCGACGATGGCGGCGGCGATGATGCCGGCGCTGGCGAGTGCGCCGACGACGATGCCGGCAACCTTGATGATGTCGGCTTTGAGTTCCTTGCGGTCGGCCTTGATTTCCTTGAGGCCGTCCTTGAGTTCCTTGCGGCCGTCCTTGAGGCCGTCCTTGATTTCCTTGAGGTCGTCCTTGACGTCGGCCTTGAGTTCCCTGAGGTCGCCCTTGATGTCGGCCTTGAGTTCCCTGAGGTCGCGCTTGGTGTCGGCCTTGAGTTCCCGGAGGTCGCGCTTGGTGGCAAGCCCGTCCGCTGCGGCTTCGTCTTCGCCCGCGCGGGCGGTTGCCCCGCTCATGGCGTTCCTCCCTTGGCGGTCGCCTTACCGTGACGCCATGCCGGGCCCGCGTCAAGCGGCTTGTTCCGCCGCAGTGAGGCGAACGTCTCAGCGAAGTTCCGTATTTCCGCAGGGAACCGTCGCATGACGTGACTTCTCTCACAACGTTTCTTCGTCTCTCCGTGGTCGAAGGCCCGGTAAGCTTGACTCCATGCCGGCTGGCTTCGTTTCGCGGGGGAGCGGCCCGCCAGCATGTCGGCGCAGGTTTTCGCCAGGCAATGGAACAGCGCGTAACAGGCGGTGCTGGTGGCCCGGCAGAGAGCCGTCCGCCGCGGTCTGCCGGCATCGCTCCCGGCCAGATCTTCGGCGATCCGAAGAAGGTCGTCGGGATGCAGGGCGCTATTCTTCCAGGTCCGACCGGGCAGTGAACGCGATGACGGGGAACGCTTCCACGTCGGCTTCCTGGAGTTTCAACCGGAGGCGGCGGCGCACGGCCCCGCCCATCAAGCCGACCGGCGGGCGGGGAGGGGAGGGGCGCCGGGCGCGCTTGAACGGGCGGCGGCTTGGGCGTATGCACGGGGGAGGGAACGGGGGAGGAGCGCGATGCGCGAGGTGGCGATCGGCGGGACGGGCATGACCCGCTTCGGCAAATTCCTGGACGCGAGCCTGCGTTCGCTCGCCGCCGAGGCCGTCGGCGCGGCGCTCGCCGACGCGGCCACGGAGGCGGACGAAGTCGACATGGTCTTCTTCGGCAACGCCGCGGGCGGCCTGCTGGCGGGGCAGGAGTGCGTGCGCGGGCAGGTCGCGCTGCGCCACGCCGGCCTCCTCGGCAAGCCCATCGTCAACGTCGAGAACGCCTGCGCCTCCTCCTCCACCGCCTTCCATCTGGCGGTGCTCGCCGTCGGCTCCGGGCAGTGCGACGTGGCGCTCGCGGTCGGCGCCGAGAAGATGAGCAACGAGGACAGGACGGTGCCGCTCAAGGCCCTGGAGGCGGCGGCCGACCGCGACGAGTTCGAGGCGCTGAAGCGCAGGATCGCCCCCGACGGCGCCGGCGCAGGCTCCGTCTTCATGGACCTCTACTCCAGCCTCGCCCGCGACTACGCCGCGCGCACCGGCGCCACCCCGGCCGATTTCGCCGCCGTCTCCGTCAAGCAACGCCGCGCCGGCGCGCGCAACCCGAAGGCCCAGTTCCAGGCCGACGTCACCGTGGAGGAGGTACTGGAAAGCCGCACCATCGCCGCGCCGTTGACCTTGATGATGTGCTCGCCCATCGGCGACGGCGCGGCGGCGCTGGTGCTGATGAGCGCGGACCACGCCGCGCGCAAGGCCATCCGGCCGGTCCCGGTGCTGGCGAGCGTGCTCAAATCCGGCCAGGGCGACGACGCGGGCGCGCCTCCCGTCGCCGCCGCCGCGGCAGTGGCGGCCTACGAGGCGGCAGGCGTTGGCCCCGACGAGATCGACGTGGCCGAGGTCCACGACGCCGCGGCGCCCGCCGAACTCATGCTCTGCGAGCAGCTCCGCTTCTGCCGCCCGGGCGACGGCGTCGGCCTGTTGCGGGACGGCGTGACCGCGCTCGATGGCCGCCTGCCCGTCAACCCGAGCGGCGGGCTCATCAGCAAGGGGCACCCCATCGGCGCGACCGGCGCGGCCCAGCTCGTCGAGCTCGCCGACCAGCTGCGCGGCCGCGCGGGCGCCCGCCAGCGCGACGGCGCCCGCTTCGCCCTGGCCGAGAACGCCGGCGGCTGGATCGGCGGCGACGCGGCCGCGGCCTGCGTCACCGTCCTGGGCGCCACCCGCCACTGAAGGCCGTCCCTTCCCGCCGCGCGGGTCCCGTTGCGCGGGTTCCCCGCTGCGCGGGCCTTCTTGCGCGCACGAGGCGCATGAAGCGCGCCCCCGGCGCGCCGGGCGCCGGGGGCCGCGAAAGGCGCGGTCAGCGGGGGCGGCAGCCGTCCAGGATGACGCGGATCATGGTGTCGGCGGCGGCCTCGAAGTCCTTGCGCGCGAGGCGGCGCTTCTCCAGGGCGGCGGCCGCCAGGATCGCGAAATCCGCGTAGAACTGCGTCGCCGACCAGAGCATGACGAAGAAGTGGCGCGGGTCCACCGGCGCCAGCTGCCCGCGCCGGATCCATTCCTCCACCACATGGGCGCGGCGGCGCGTGACGTCGCGTATGTGCCGGCGCTGGCGCCGCTCCAGGAACTGGGCGCCCCGCAGAATCTCGTTCGCGAAGAACCGCGATTCGGCCGCGTGGCGGCGCGAATGGTCCAGCTTCGCGCGAATGTAGGCCGCGAGGGCGTCGCGCGGCTCGCGCTCCGACACGATATGCTCGAAGGCGCGATCCCACCCCTCGATGAGCCGCTCGATCAGGGCGGCGTAGATGCGCTCCTTCGTCGGGAAGTAGTAATACACGTTCGTCTTGGGGAGGCCGCTCTTCTCGGCGATCTCCTTGACCTGCGTGCCGTGGAAGCTCTTGGCGACGAACAGGCCGACCGCCGCGCGCAATATCCTCTCCTCGTTCCGGGCGCGAATCCGGGCCTCCGGCGTCCTCCTGCCGCCGCCCGGCCGTCTCGCCTTCGCCATGCCCGCCTCTCCCGCGCCGGTCTTTACGTGCCTGGGGGGCCGCTGAAACGCGCGACAGTCTAGCCCGGTTTCCGCGCGCCCCGCGCCCTCCGGAAAAACGGTCGCATCCCGGTTTGCACCATGGCCCTCTACACCCGTCACTCCCGCTCCACATCCATCACCCCCGCCCTCCACATCCGTCGTTCCCGCCCTCTACATCCGTCATTCCCGCCCTCTACATCCGTCATTCCCGCGAAAGCGGGAATCCAGAAACGCGGCGTCCCGGTTTGCAACATGACGCGCCGGGCGGGCTTGCGTGCGCCATGGATGCACGGCGCTTCGCGGCGCGGCGCACCGCGAAAACCCCAAGCCGAGGCGCTCCCGACGGGATCGATCGAAATGGATTCCCGCTTTCGCGGGAATGACGGGGCATGCGGGCATGACGGGTCATGCGGGAGTGACGGGGCATGACGCGGGGGTGACGGGCCTCGCGGGAATGACGGAACTTCAACACCGCGCCTTGTTCCCCTCGCGCCAATGGCCTTCCTCGGGCCGCCATTCCCCCGCTTTCGCGGGGGCAGGCTCCGCGGGCTCGGGCCGTCACTCCCGCTCTACACCTGTCATTCCCGCGAAAGCGGGAATCCAGAAACGCGGCGTCCCAGTTTGCACCATGACGCGCCGTGCGGGCTTGCGTGCGCCATGAATGCACGGCGCTTCGCGGCGCGGCGCACCGCGAAAACCCCAAGCCGAGGCGCTCCCGACGGGATCGATCGAAATGGATTCCCGCTTTCGCGGGAATGACGGGTCATGCGGGAGTGACGGGGCATGGTGCGGGGGTGACGGGTCTCGCGGGAATGACGGAACTTCGGCACCGCGCCTTGCTCCCCTCGCGCCAATGGCCTTCCTCGGGCCGCCATTCCCCCGCTTTCGCGGGAGCAGGCTCCGCGGGCTCGGGCCGTCACTCCCGCTCCACACCCATCACTCCCGCTCTACACCCGTCATTCCCGCGAAAGCGGGAATCCAGGAACGCGGCGTCCCGGTTTGCAACATGCCGCGCCGTGCGGACTTGTGTGCGCCATGGATGCACGGCGCTTCACGGCGCGGCGCACCGCGAAAATCCCAAACCAGGACACGACCGAAAAAAACTTGACACGCGCGTCATGTTTTCGATCATGGAACCTGACGCGCGTGTCATCTTCCGGGCGCGTCGCGGCGGCCGGAAAGGCGGACGCCATGGAAACGCGGCTCAGGACGGCGCTCCGGGACACCCTCCGGGGCTGGCGCGAGGACATCGACCCCCGCTGGCGCGCTCTCGTCGCCGGCGTCGAGCCGGCCTTCGCGGCGGTCGATGCCGGGCTCGTACTGGAGCCGTGGGAGCCGATCTTCCCGGCCCGGCGCGGCAAGGCGTTTCCCGGCGCGCCCGCAGGCGCGCACATGCTCCGCGCCTTCGACGGCCTGCCGCCCGCGCGCGTGCGCTGCGTTATCCTGGGGCAGGACCCTTATCCGTGCCCCGCCTTCGCGACCGGCCGGGCCTTCGAGGCCGGAAACGTCGCCCGCTGGCGCGAGCTCGACAAGATGTTCTCGCCCAGCGTGCGCGCCGTCGTCCAGCTCGTCGTCGCGGCGCGGAGCGGCGCCGCGCGCCATGCCGGCGGCGTCGGCGACTGGCCGGCGCTGCTGGCCGCCGTCGAAGACGGCGACGTCGCCCTGGAAGAGCCTTCCGTCCTCGCCGACCGCTGGGTGGCGTCGGGCGCGCTGCTCCTCAATTCCTCGCTCACCCTGAGCCGCTTCGCGCGCGAAGGCGATCCCCACCAGACGCGCGGGCACCTGCCCCTCTGGCGCCCGCTGATCGTCCGGGTTCTGGAGCGCCTGGCGGAGCGGGGAACGCCGATCGTCTTCGTCGCCTTCGGCGCCGCGGCGGCGCAGACGCTCGCGGCGGCGGGGCTGGGCGAAGCGGAGACCGGCGGCGCCCGCCGTGTCGTCCTCCGCCCGCATCCGGCGGAGGCCGACGCCCTGTTCGAACGGGAGAATCCGTTTTCCCTCTGCAACCGGCACCTGCGGGCGCTGGGCGCGCCGCCCGTGGACTGGTAGGCGATGCTCCCCGCCCGCTCCTTCGATCGGTCCTTCGCCCGCTCCTACGACTACGTCGTGGTCGGCGCCGGCTCGGCGGGATGCGTGCTCGCCAACAGGCTTTCGGCCGATCCCGCATGCTCCGTCCTCCTGCTCGAGGCCGGCGGCGCGGATCGCAATCCCCTGTTCCGGCTGCCGATGCTGATGGGGAAGCTGTTCCACTCCGGCCTCTACAATTGGGGCTACCGCACGGAGCCGGTTCCGGGCCTGAACGGCCGCTCGCTCTACTGGCCGCGCGGCAAGGTGCTGGGCGGCTCCTCCACCATCAACGGCATGATCTACGTCCGCGGCAACCGCCGCGACTACGACCGCTGGGCGCAGGCCGGCCTCGCCGGCTGGTCCTGGGACGAGGTGCTGCCGGCGTTCCGCCGGTCCGAGCGCCACGTCGAGCGCGACGGCGCCTGGCACGGGACCGAGGGGGAGATGACGGTCTGCCGCGCGCGCGGCGCCAACCCGCTGTTCGACGTCTTCGTCGAGGCCGGGCGCCAGGCCGGCTATCCGGTCAACGACGATTTCAACGGCCCCGCGCAGGACGGCTTCGGCCGCTACGACTTCACCATCGAGCGCGGCAGGCGCTGCTCCGCGGCCACCGCGTTCCTCCGCCCGGTCCGGCGCCGGCGCAATCTGGCGATCGCCACGAACAGCCCGGTCCGGAGGGTGATCGTCGAGGGAGGCCGGGCGACGGGAGTCGAGGTCGCGCAGGGCGCGCGGGCGCGGACGGTCCGCGCGGAGAGGGAGGTCGTCCTCTGCGCCGGCGCCGTCAACTCGCCCCAGCTCCTCATGCTGTCCGGCATCGGCGAGGGCGCGGCGCTCGCGCGGCACGGCATCGCGACGGTGCACGAGCTGCCGGGCGTCGGGCGCAATCTCCAGGATCACGTCGACTGCGTCCTCTCCTACGCCTGCACGAAGCCGGTCACCCTCTATCGGGATCTGCGGGCGGACAGGCTGGTCCGGGCGGTGGCCGAGGGCCTGTTGTTCGGCCGGGGAATCGCGACGACCTTTCCCTACGAGGCCGGCGCCTTCCTGAAGAGCCGGGCGGCGCTGGACGCGCCGGACATCCAGGTTCACTTCATGCCGGCGCTGGAAGCCACCGCCAACCTGCATCTTCCCAACCCCTTCGGGAGGGCGCCGGTGGAATCGCACCACGGCTTCACCTTGCGGGTGGGGCCGATCAATCCGGAGAGCCGGGGGACGATCCGCCTGCGCTCGGCCGATCCCGCCGATCCGCCGCTGATCCAGCCCGATTATCTGCGGAGCGCCGCCGACCGCGCGGCGATGGTCGCCGGCGTGCGCATGGTCCGCGCCGTGATCGCGCAGTCGGCCTTCGCCCCCTGGCGCGGCCGGGAACGCGCGCCCGGCGCGGCGGTGCGGAGCGACGCGGCGCTGGTCGCGTGGCTCCGCGCCAGCGCGATGACGACGTTCCATCCCGTGGGCACCTGCCGCATGGGCGCGGACCCGATGGCGGTGGTCGACGCCCGGCTCGCCGTCCGCGGCATCGCAGGGTTGCGGGTGGCCGATGCGTCGATCATGCCGCGCATCCCCGGCGGCAACACCCATGCGCCCGCCGTCATGATCGGCGAGAAGGCGGCCGAGTTCATGCGCGCCGGCGCCCCGCCGGCGGGCGCCACGGCGAAGGGAACGAAGGGAGCGAAGAAATGATCGTCGAGCACCGGACCTACACGTTCCGTCCCGGCGCGGTGGACGGCTGGCTGCGGCGGTACGAGGCGGAGGGCCTGCCGATTCAGAAGCGCCATCTGGGCCGCTTCGTCGGCCTCTACGTATCGGAAATCGGGCGGCTTCATCGGGTCGTCCTGATCTGGGCCTATGCCAGCCTGGCCGACCGCGAGAAGCGGCGGGCCGCGCTGTCCGCGGATACGGCTTGGCAGGCGTTCATCGGGGCGGTCTGGTCCCTCGACGCGATCCGGGAGCAGGACGTGATGGTGATGATCCCCGCGCCGTGCTCGCCGCCGCTGGACGCCTGAATCGGTTGGTCCACGGTTCGATCCGGGCGCGGACGCGCCCTTGCCAGAGGAGGAGAAACGCCATGTCGAACAAGCCGGAAGCGAACGGCCGCAGGTTGCCGTTCACGCCCGTCACCCGGCGCCGCTTCCTGACGGCCGCCGCCGGCGCCTCGGCCGTTCTCGGCGCGGGCGGAGCGCCGTTCCTTGCCGCGCGCGCTGAAACCGGGATGGTCGCCCTCGTCCACACCCAGGCGGCCGGCGACAACGGCCCGATCGATTCCATGATCGCGCGCCTGAACCAGCTGGCCGACGAGCGCGGCTTCGAGACGCGCGCCATCTACGCGCAGGATCCGGCGACCTATGAGACGGTCCTGCGCACGCTGGCCGACGCGGGCGCCTCCATCGTGCTCGCGACCTTCCCCGTCATCTCCGAGGCGTTCAAGGCCGTGGCGCCGCTCTACCCGGACACCAGGTGGATCCAGCTCTTCGGCGATCCGGTCGAGCCGCCGATTCCGAATCTGGTCACGGTCTCCTACGATTACTATCTCGGCTGCTACCTGTCCGGGGTCTTCGCGGCGCATGTCTCGAAGACGAAGAAGATCGGCTATATCGGCGGCATCAGCATTCCGCCGTTGAACGCCGATTTCAACGCGCTGAAGGCCGGCGTCCACTCGGTCGACGCGGACGCGACCGTCACCGCGGCCTTCGCGGGCTCCTTCCAGGATCCGGCGAAGGGCTACGAGCTCGCCGGCCAGATGTTCCTGGACGGAATCGACTATATTCAGACCGATTCCGCCGCGACCGACGGCGGCATCATCCAGGCCGCCAACGAGCGTGCCGGGCGCATGGTCAGCGCGCTGGACCCGGCCCAGTACGCGCTCGGCCCCTCTTCGGTCATCGGCATCGTCGGCTTGAATTTCGGCCAGTCGCTCTATGACGAGACCGGCAAGGCGAGCGCCCCGGGCTGGCAGGGCGGGCGCCACGTTTCGACCGGCCTCGGGGAGGTGATCGATTTCATCCTGTCGCCGGTCTATCGGGAGCAGGGGCCGCCGGCGCTCGTCGCCGCGGCCGCCGCGGCCTGGCCGCATGTCGAGCGGGCGCGGGCCGGCATCCTCGACGGGCGGGTCGCGGTGCCGTTCGACACGACGATCTGAGCGCGGGCGCCGGCGGGCGGCGCCCGTTCGGGACGCATGACCGACGCGGAGACGCCGGCCCTCCGTTGTCGCGGGATCCGTGTCGCATACGGCAGCCTCGTCGCGCTCGACGATCTGTCCATTGCCTTCGCGCGCGGCCGCATTCACGCCGTCGTCGGCCAGAACGGCGCCGGCAAGACGACCTTCGCCCGCACGGCGGCCGGCCTCGTCCGGCCCGACGCCGGCGCCCTTTTCGTCGACGGGCGGGCGCTGCGGCCCAATCGCGTCGCCGACGCGCGCGCCGCCGGCGTCGAGCTCGTCCATCAGAGCTTCGCGCTGCCGCCCTCCTTCACCGTCGCGGAGGCGCTGGAGTTCGGCGCGGGCGGCGGCATCGGGTTGTTCAGCCGGCGCCGCCTCCTGGCGCGCTGCCGCGCGCGCCTGAAGGCCCTCGATCTCGACGTCGATCCGCGCCGCCGCATCCGAGACCTGCCCGTCGAGGCGCAGCAGGGGGTGGAGATCGCGCGCGCCCTGGTGGCGGACGCGCGGGTCCTGATCCTCGACGAGCCGACGGCCGTCCTGCCGCCGCCCGGCATCGAGGCCCTGTTCGAGCGCCTGCGTGGCCTCAAGCGGCGCGGGGTCACGGTGATCCTGATCCTGCACAAGGTCCGCGAGGTCCTGGCGGTTGCGGACACCATCTCCGTCCTGCGCGGCGGCAGGCTGGTCGCCGGCCCCTTCCCCCGCGAGCGGGCGGACCAGGCGCGTATCGGCGCGATGATCGTAGGCTCCGCCGATACGTCCTCCGCCGATACGTCCTCCGCCGGTACGGTCTCCGCCGGCACGGCCGAGGGCGCGGGCAAGGCCCGGCGGGCGGCGGCTTCCGGCGGCGCGGCCTCCGCCGGCGCGGCTTCCGCCGGCGCGCCGGTTCTCGACCTGACGAACCTCAGCACGGCGGAAGAGGCCGGGGAGCCGCCGCTCGATCGCGTCTCCCTCGCCGTGCGGCCGGGGGAGATCGTCGGGATCGCCGGCGTCCAGGGCAACGGCCAGCGGACGCTGGTTCAGGCGATCGCCGGCCTCGCGCGCGCGGGCGGCGGCGACGTCCGCCTGGGCGGCGTCCGTGCGACCGGCGCCGGCCCGGCCGCGCGCCGCGCGGCGGGTCTCCGGGTCATCCCGTTCGAGCGCAACGGCGAGGGCCTCAGCCTGACCAGCCCGCTATGGGAGAACTGGGCCGCCCGCGAACTGCTGCAACGTCCGCTGTTCGCCCTCGTGAGCCCGGCGGCGCTGCGTCGGCGCTGCGACGAAGCCCTGAAGACGTGGGGCGTGCGCTACGCCTCGACGATGCAGAACGCCGAGACCCTTTCGGGCGGCAACGCCCAGAAGGTCATCCTCGCGCGCGAGATCGACGACGGCGCCGCCGTCATCGTCGCGGCGCAACCGGCGCGCGGCCTCGACGTCGGCGCCGCGGCCTTCGTCTGGTCCGCGTTGCGCGCGGCCGCCGCGCGCGGCTGCGGCGTGTTGTTGATTTCCTCCGATCTCGACGAGCTGTTCGACGTCGCCGACCGCCTCCTGGTGATGCTGTCGGGGCGGATCGTCGGTGAATTCGCGCCGCCCTACGACGTCGGCGCAGTGGGCCGCGCCATGACCGACGCATCGGCGACCGGGGCATCGGGATGAGCCGGGGGCTCGGCGCGGCGGCGCGCGCGCTCGCCTTCATCGCCCTCGCCCTCGCGCTGTGCGGGATCGTCTTCGAGCTGGCCGGCTACTCGGCCCTGCTGATGTTCGAGGGTTTCGTCGAAGGCGCCTTCCTGCGCGCGGGCGGGCTGGCGCAAAGCCTGCGCTGGGCCCTGCCGCTGTTCATCACCGCCACGGGCGTCGCGATTTCCTTCCGCTGCGGCTTCTTCAACATCGGCGCCCAGGGCCAGTTCTACGTCGGCTCCATCTGCGCCGCCTTCGTGGCCCAGGCGCTGGACGGCGCGCCGGCGGCGCTGGTTCTCGCGACCGCCTTTCCGGCCGGCATGGCGGGCGGCGCCCTGTGGGCGCTCTGGCCCGGCTGGCTCCGGCTGCGCTCCGGCACCGATGAGGTCATCACCACCCTCATGGGCAACTTCATCGCCTCCCTGATGCTGGTCTACGTCACCTCGGGGCCGCTCAAGGATCCGTCCGGAAGCGGCCAGCAGGCGGCCAGCCCGATGCTGCCGGCGGCTTATCGGATCAGCGATTCCCAAGGCGTCTCGCCCGCCATCGTCGCCATCGCCGTGCTCGTCGCCGTCGCCATGTGGGTGCTGGTCAACCGCACGCCGTTCGGCCTGCTGGCGAGCCTCGCCGGGCGCAACCCGGTCATGGTGCGGTTTCAGGGCGCGCGGCTCTGGAGCCTCGGCCTGTCGAGTTTCCTGATCGGCGGCGCCCTCGCCGGGCTCGCGGGCGCGGTCGAGCTGTTCGGCCCGACGGGGCGCATCGCGAGCGGGTTTCTGCCGACCCACGGCTTCACCGCGGTGCTGATCGCGCTGGTCGCGAACCTGTCGGTCCTGGGGACGGCGGTCGTGAGCCTGTTCTTCGGCGGGCTCGCGTCCGCGGCGCTTTACCTGCCCATCATGGCGGGCCTTCCCGCCGCCGCCATCGACATCTTCAACGCCTCCATCGCGCTCTTCATCACCGCGAAGTCGGGGTTGCTGAATCGCCTCCTGCGCCTCGGGAAGCTGCCGACGTGAGCGAGTTCCACGAGCTCATGGTCGCGATCCTGCGCTCCGGCGCGCCGCTGATCTACGTCACGATGGCGGGCGTCATCGCGCAGCGCGCGGGCGTCTGGCATCTCGGCCTCGAGGGCGTCATGATCATCGGCGCCTGCGCGACGATCCTCGGGATCGTGCTCACGGGCTCGTTCCTCGCGGCGCTCGCGCTCGCGATCGGGCTGTGCGTCGTCGCCTCCGTCCTGCTCTGGTTCGTCATCGAGAAGCTCGGCGCCAACCCGATCATCGCGGGGCTCGGCCTGACGGGGCTGGGCATCGGCGGCACGGCGCTGGCCGTGCAGGCGCTGTTCGGAAGCTTGGCCGCGGTCAGCGCGCCGTTCGGCGTGCCGCGCATCGGCGGCGCCTTCGGCCCCTACGGGACGCTCTCCGTCTTCGTTCTGGCCATGCCCTGCGTGGTTTTCGGCATGTGGGTGCTGCTGCGCCGCAGCCGCTTCGGCCTGCGCCTGGCCGCCGCCGGGGAACATCCCCTGGCGGCGCGAAGCGTGGGCGCCAGCCCGGCGCGGGCGCGGCTCGTCGCGCTGGCGCTGGGCGGCGTCCTCTGCGCCGTCGGCGGCGCCGAGCTGGCGGCCGGCGGCCTGCACATCTTCGCGCAGAACATGACCGCCGGGCGCGGCTTCATGAGCTTCGCCGCCGTCATTTTCGGGGCGGCCCATCCGATCGGCGCCGCCTTCGCCGCGCTGTTCTTCAGCCTGGTGGGGGTCGCGGGGATTCGCCTGCAACTGCTCTTCGGCGCAAGCGTTCCCCACGACGTGCTGCTCTCCCTCCCGTATCTCGCGACGATCCTCGGCGTCTGGATCAGCGGCCGGATGCGTGGCGGCCCCAAGGCCGCCACCGAAGCCTCCGAGCTCCGCGACTACTGATTCGTACCGCCCGCCGGTTCCCCCGCTTGTCCGCAAGCTTCGCCCGGCGCCGAACACTCCAACCCGCCGTTCCCCGTCACCCCCGCCTCCCTCCCCGTCATTCCCGCACCATACCCCGTCATTCCCTCCTCCTTCCCCGTCATTCCCTCCTCCTCCCCCGTCACCCCCGCCTCCTTCCCCGTCACCCCCGCCTCCTTCCCCGTCATTCCCGCGAAAGCGGGAATCCATCCCGATCAACCCCATCGAGAGCGCCCCGATTTGATGTTTTCGAGGTTCGCCGCGCCATGTTTCGAACCGAGACATCGCGTTCCTGGATTCCCGCTTTCGCGGGAATGACGGACGTTGGAGGGCGGAGCCTGCCCCCGCGAGAGCGAGGGAGTGACGGCCCGGAGAAGGCCATTGGCGCGAGAAGGCAAGGCGCCGCGCCGAAGGCCCGCCATTCCCACGAGACCCGCCACCTCCGCCTCCTTCCCCGTCATTCCCGCGAAAGCGGGAATCCATCCAACCCCATCGAGAGCGCCTCGGTTTGACGTTTTCGAGGATCGCCGCGCCGCGAAGCGCCCCTGCATGATGCATACATGGCGAATACAAGCCCGCCCACCGCCGGCGAGGCTCCAGGCGGGGGACGGTGCGCTCATGCGGCCCCCCCCTCCCGGCCTCCCCCCTGCCAGGGGGGAGGAGCTTGAGTTGCGGGGCGGGCGAGCGCGGGGGTTGCGACCCGCCCGGCGCCGCTCATTCCCCCTCCTTCCTGTCGACGCGCCGCCAGCGCCCGCGCGCTGCGCACCGGGAGCCGGGCCGTCGTGTATGATTGCGCCGCCCGCCGCCCGCCCGCCGCCGTGTCGAAACCCGTCGAAGGAGCCCGTCGTTGAGCGTCGAAGCGCCCCTGGCCGAAGGGCAGGTCCTGACGGGCCCGCTGTTCAGCGAGCCGATGCGGGTGGAGACGGTGCGCGCGGACGGGCCGGACACCTGGGTCGCGGGCCTGGTCGGGACGCGCTCCGAGGGGTTCCGCCGCGTCACGCTGACGTCGGACGATCTGGCGGGGCTGGCGGTCGCGGCGCCCACCCCCTCCTACGACGGCGACGGGCGGCTTCTGCGTCTCGGCCTCCAGGCCTGGACGCTCGGGATCGCCTGGGAGTTCGACCCCTGTTTCGGGCTTTCGATCTCGCGCGTGGACCCGCTGCCGCACCAGCTCGAAGCGGTCTACGAACACCTCCTCAAGCTGCCCAGCGTGCGCTTCCTGCTCGCCGACGACGCGGGCGCGGGCAAGACGATCATGGCCGGGCTCCTGATCCGGGAGCTCAAGCTGCGCGGCCTGATCGAGCGCGTGCTCGTCGTCTGCCCGGCGAATCTGGCCTTCTAGTGGCAACGCGAGCTCAAGGAGAAGTTCGACGAGGCGTTCCTCGTTCTCAAGGGCGGCGACCTCCGCGAGCAGTTCGGCGTCAACCGGTGGCTGGAGCAGCGGCAGGTCATCGCCTCGCTCGACCTCGCCAAGCGCAGCGACGTCCTGCCCGGGCTGCGGCAGGCGCGTTGGGACCTGGTGATCGTCGACGAGGCGCACCGCATGTCGGCGCGCGACGAAACCCACAAGAGCCAGCGCTACCGGCTCGGCGAGATCCTGCGCGACGGCGCCGACCACATCCTCCTGTTGACCGCCACGCCGCACAAGGGCGACCCGGCCAACTTCACGCTGTTTCTGCAACTCCTCGACCGCGACGCCTATGCCGACGTGACGTCCATCCGCGAGGCCATGGACCGCGGCCGGGCGCCCTTCTATCTGCGCCGCACCAAGGAGGCGATGGTCTGTTTCCCGGAGCGCCGGGCGGACGGAAGCTGGGCCGCGAAGCCGGTCTTCACCAGGCGCATCCCGCGCACCGCCGGCTTCGCCATCGACGGCCCGGAGTTCGATCTCTACGACGAGGTCACGCGCTTCGTGAAACGCCAGAGCGCCCGCGCCGAAGCGCAAGGGGACGATCCCAGGGCGCGGGCGGTCGGCTTCCTGATGTCGCTCTACCAGCGCCGCCTCGCCTCCAGCACCCGCGCCATGCGCCGCTCGCTCGAGAACCGCGCGAAGCGGCTGGAGGACGGCCTCGGACGCGCCCGGGAGCTGGCGCGGAAGGCGCCGCCCGACCTCCCCGACCCGGAGGAACTCGACGAGTTCGAGGAGGCCGAGCGCGAACGCCTGGAGAAGATCCTGGAAGCGATCACCCTGGCCGGCGACGCCGAGCAGGTGCGCGCGGAGATCGACGATCTCCGGCGACTCGCCGGGGAGGCGAAGGCGGTCGAGGAGTCGGGCGGCGAGGCCAAGCTCGCCCGGCTCGAGGCCATCATGCGCGAGGAGGGATTCTTCGACCGCCCCGATCAGCGGCTGCTGCTCTTCACCGAGTTCAAGGACACGCTCGACTACCTGATGGAGCGGCTGACGGCCTGGGGCTTCCGCACGGGCTGCATCCACGGCGGCATGAGGCCGGGCGGGCGCGACGAGCCGGGCACCCGGCTCCACGCCGAGCAGCAGTTCCGCGAAGGCGCGATCCAGGTGCTGGTCGCCACCGAGGCCGCCGGCGAGGGCATCAACCTCCAGTGCTGCCACATCCTGTTCAACTACGACATCCCCTGGAACCCCAACCGGCTCGAACAGCGCATGGGCCGCATCCACCGCTACGGCCAGCGCCGCGACTGCCTGATCTTCAACTTCGTGGCGACCAACACCATCGAGGGCCGCGTGCTCCGGCGCCTGCTGGAGAAGCTCCAGGAAATCCGCGACGCGCTCGACGACGACGCGGTGTTCAACGTCGTCGGCGAGGTCCTGCCGGCCGCCCAGGTGGAGCGCGTGTTGCGGGATTACTACGCCGGCAGGCTGGGGGACGCCGATCTCGAGGAGCGCCTCCTGAAGGACGTGGACGAGGGCCGCTTCCGCGCCATCTGCCGGACGGCCCTGGAGGGCCTCGCCTCCCGCAAGCTGAACCTGGAGATGCTCGTCGAGCGCCGGGCGCTGGCGCAGGAGCGGCGCCTCGTGCCCGAGACCATCGCCCGCTTCATCGGCGCATGCGCGCGCGACGCGGGCCTCGCGCTGAAACCGCTGGGCGCGCTGCCCCACGCCTTCGAGCCGGGGCGGACGCCCGCCTCCTTGCGCCGGCGCGCGCACGCGCCGGATTGGAAACTCCCCGAACTCGCGGCCCGCTACCCCCGCCTGTCGACGGACCGCGACACGGCGGAGGAGCACGGCCTCGAATGGATCACGCCCGGCCACCCGTTGTTCGAGGCGCTGCGCCGGCACGGCCTCGAACGCGGGCGGGAGGCGTTCGCCAGGGGCGCCTGTTTCCACTCGCTGGAGCACGAGGCGCCGGCGCGGCTCGACGTCTACCGGGCGCGGATCGTGGACGGGCTCGGGCGCACCCTTCGCGAGCGGCTGTTCACGGTGGAGTTGAGCGAGCACGGCCCGCCGCGCCTGCGCACGCCGGACGTTCTCGGCAATCTCGCCCCCGCCGCGCCGCCGGAACGCCTGCCCGCCGCGGCCTCCCTGCCGGAGGCGTCCCCCTGGCTTAACGAACACGCCCTGGGCCCGTTCCTGGAGGCGGCCCGGGCGGAGCGCGTGGCGGAGATCGACCGCATCGCCGAACATGTCGAGCTTTCCCTGACGGAGGTGCTGCAACGCATCGACGTGGAGATCGGCCGGGCGCACGAGGAGAGGGAGAACGGCGTCGCCGGGGCGGAGGGTCGCCTGGCCCAGGCGGAGGCCCGCCATGACGAGGTGTCGGCGCGGCGCGCCCGCCGCCGCGAGGAGATCGCGCAACAGCGGGCGGTCACGCTGCAAGGGGTCGAGCGTCTCGCCAGCGCCCTGATTCTGCCCCATCCGGAGCGCGCCTCCCCGGAGGTCCGGCGGCTGCGCCCGAACCCCGATAGCGAGGCGACCGCCATGCGCGTCGCCATGGAGCACGAGGCGGCGCAGGGCCGCCAAGTCTATGACGTCCACGAGAAGAATCTCGGCTACGACCTGACCAGCCTGGACCTGGACTCGGGTGCGTTGCGCCTGATCGAGGTCAAGGGGCTCGCCGCCGCGACCGGCAGCATCCTGCTCACGCCGAACGAGCGCCGCGTCGCCGAGGATCGCCGCGATTGCTACTGGCTCTACGTCGTGACCGATTGCGCGGGCGATCCGAAGCTGCAAGAGCCGGTCAGGGACCCGGCCCGCTTCCCGTGGCGCGAGGTGCGCAAGGTGCAGCACTACTGGCTCGAAGTGAACGCGATGACGCAGCCCATGACGCTGCGCGAAAACGACCCCGCATACGACGGCGGTGGCGGCCCGGAGAAACGCGATGGCGAATGAACTACGGTTCCGGCGTTTGCGTCTCAGGAACTGGAAGAACTTCCGGGACGTGGACATCGAGGTTCAGGATCGCATGTTCCTGGTCGGCGCCAACGCCGCCGGCAAATCCAACCTGCTTGATGCCTTCCGATTCTTGAGGGATCTGGTGTCCCCCGGCGGCGGTTTCGAGGAAGCCGTCGCCCGGCGCGGCGGAGTCAGCGCCGTCCGTTGTCTGGCGGCGCGGCAATATCCAGATATAGGGATTGACGTGGAGTTGCACGAAAGCGGCGCCGACCGCCGCTGGCGTTACGAAATCGCCCTCCGCCAGGACAACCGGCGGCGGCCGCTGCTGCGCCGGGAGCGCGTGTCGCGAAACGGCAAGGTAATCGTCGCCCGGCCCGACAAGAAAGATGACAGGGATCCGGCGCGCCTGACCCAGACCCATATCGAACAGGTCAACATGAACCGCCGGTTTCGCGACCTGGCGGCGTTCTTCGCCTCGGTTCGCTATCTGCACGTCGTGCCGCAGCTCGTGCGCGAACCCGACCGGTCGGTCGGCCGCGCCAACGATCCCTATGGCGGCGATTTCCTGGAACAGGTCGCCAAGACGCCGGAGCGCACGCGCAACGCCCGCCTGAAGAGGGTCGAAAGGGCGCTGCGCGTCGCGGTTCCACAACTCGAGGAGATCGCGCTCAAGCGCGACGACCGCGGGGTTCCACACCTGCGCGGCCGGTATCGACACTGGCGCCCGCACGGTGCCTGGCAGACCGAAGAGCAGTTCTCCGACGGCACGTTGCGCCTGATGGGGCTTCTCTGGGCGATCATGGAGAAGGGAGGTCCCTTGCTGCTCGAAGAACCGGAGCTTTCACTCCACCCGGAGATCGTGCGCGTACTCCCGCAAATGCTGACGCGGGTGCAACGCCGGACCGCGAAGCAGCTCTTCCTGAGTACGCATTCGCCGGAGTTGCTGGCCGACGAGGGCATCGGTCTCGACGAGACGTTTCTTTTCTCCCCGGATACCGAAGGCACCAAGATCATGCCGGCAGCCTCGTTCGACGACGTTCGCGCGCTTCTGGAAGGCGGCCTCAATCTCGGCGACGCAGTGATTCCCAAGACGCAGCCTCCGAAAGTCCAGGAGCTGTCGCTGTTCTCGGGCGGCTGAGAACATGCCGCGCCCGCTCATCGCCGCCGCCGTCGAAGGCGTGACCGACGAAGCGGTTGTCGAACGGCTCATCGATCATGTCGGCGGCTAGGTCGGGACCGTTTACGGAAAGAACGGCAAGGATCGTCTACGGAAGAAAATATCGGGCTACAACAACGCGGCGCGTCATGCGCCGTGGATCGTGCTGGTCGATCTCGACCACGAGAAGGATTGCGCCGTGCGACTGCGCGAGGCGTGGCTTCCCGAACCCGCGCCGCTCTTGTGCTTTCGAACCGCCGTGCGCGCGGTCGAGGCCTGGTTGATGGCGGATGCCGAAACGCTTGCCGATTATCTGGGCGTATCGCGCAATCGGATATGCAACGTCCCCGAAGACCTGGAACATCCGAAGGACGTCATGGCCGCCTTGGCGCGCCGGTCGCGCCGCAGGGACATCCGCGAGGATATGGCGTCCCGAGAAGGAAGCGGTCGCCGCGTAGGACCGGCCTATCCGGCGCGGCTCATCGAGTATGCCGCGACCGCATGGCGCCCCGAAGTCGCCGCGCGGAACGCGGAGAGCCTGCGGCGCGCGATCGACTGCCTGCGCCGGCTGGTTGCCAACCTTCGGGAGCAGAGGGAGGCATGATTCCGTGACGAGTCGGAAATCCGGCGGCCGGCATATCCAGGTGGGCAGCGCGTCGCGGGAGGCGAGCCGCGAGGAGCGCGAACGGATGTACCAGGCGTCGGGCCGCCTGCGTTACGGACTCAAGCCCGCGCCCGGCGCCGGCCTCGATGCGCTCGATCGCCGCCGCCTCCGCGATTACTTGACCCGCGTCCTCGGCGGCGACGCGCCGGCGGAAGACGACCCGTCCGGTTGGGAAACGTTGCTCCGCAATCTGGAACTGATGACGGAATCCGCCGGAGCGCGCGTCGCGACCGTCGACGGGTTGCTCCTCTTCGGAAAGGCGCCCGAGAGACACTTGCCGCAATCGGGTATCCGCGCGATCTGCTATCCGGGCGCCGAACCCGCCTATGCGACCCGCGCCGACGAAGATCTGCGCGGCCCCCTGGTTCCGTTGAAATTCACGGACGGCTCCGTCCTTGATCGCGGTCTCGTCGATCAGGCGTGGGATTTCGTGCGCCGCAACACCGCGCCGACGGCCCGCCTGGAAGGCGCACGCCGGATCGACGGTTGGGAGTATCCGGAAAGCGTGATCCGGGAAGCGCTGGTGAACGCACTCGTCCACCGCAATTACGGCATCGCGGGGGCCGACGTCATGCTGGCCATCTACGCCGACCGCCTCGAAATCCAGAGTCCCGGCCGGTTGCCCAATACGGTGACGGTCGAGGGGATGAAGGCCGGCGTGCGCTACGCGCGCAACCAGACGCTGGTCAACGTCATGCGCGACTACGGTTACGTCGAGGCCCGCGGCATGGGGGTGCGGAACAGGATCGTTCCGGGGATGCGCGCGCACAACGGCACCGAACCCGACCTGATCGAAGAGGAGCACCGCTTCACCGTCCGCCTGTGGAAGGCGCCGAAGGCCGCTGGCTCTACGTCGTGACCGGTTGCGCAGGCGCCCCGAAGCTGCAAGAGCCGGTCAAGGACTGCTTCCCGTGGCGCGAGGACTCCGAATACGATGGCGGGGCCGGCGCGCCGGCGATTGAAATGGATTCCCGCTTTCGCGAGAATGACGGATCCTTCAAACTGACGCCGGTCGGGCGCCATCGCGTTTCCCCGCTTTCGCAGAGGCAGGCTCCGCGACCCCCGGACGTCATTCCCGCGAAAGCGGGAATCCAGGGGCCTTAGTGAAAATTCCCTATGTTTACATCCTTGCGAACAAACCCAATGGCACTCTGTACATCGGTGTCACGGTGAATCTCACTCAACGAATCTGGCAACACAAGAATAATCTGATAGAGGGATTCACGAAACGTTACGACATTCACCGACTGGTTTGGTACGAGCTTCATGAATCCATGGAAAGCGCCATCCAGAAAGAAAAGGCAATCAAGAAGTGGAATCGGGCGTGGAAAATCGAATTGATCGAAAAGAATAATCCGACATGGAGAGACTTGTATGATGAAATCACTTGAGATAGATTCCCGCTTTCGCGGGAATGACGGTTGGGGCCGCGAAGCCTGCCCCCGCGAAAGCGGGGAACGACTGCGGGGGCGGCGCCCCGGAGAAACGAAACGCGATGGCGTCTGACCGACGTCGAACTGAAAGACCCGTCATTCCCACCTCCTTCTCCGTCATTCCCGCGAAAGCGGGAATCCAGGAACCTTAGCGAAAATTCTCTACGTTTACGCCCTTGCAAATAAATCCAATAACACCCTGTACACCGGCGTCGCGTCGAACCTCAAAGAAAGACTTGTACGATGAAATCGGTTGAGATGGATTCCCGCTTTCGCGGGAATGACGGCCCACGCCCACGGCGAGTATCTGGCGCGCAGCGCCGCCGAAGGTCGTGACTGGTTGCGCCGACGACTGAATTGGAGTCCCGGCATCAGCAAGAGTCACCAAAACCATTGCATAAACCAAAGCCCCACTATCAAAGCCCCGTCATTCCCGCCTCTTTCCCCGTCATTCCCGCGAAAGCGGGAATCCATCTCGCCCAGCGCGCCATACTTCAAACCGAGGCACTACCCACGCGGCGCGTCGATTGCCGCCCGCTGGCGATAATGGCATGATGCAGTCATGGCGGTGCAGATCACCATACGGGGCGTTCCGGAAGAAGTACGGAGTCGGCTCGCCCTGCGCGCCGCGCGGCCTTCCGTCGAGGAATGGCTGCGGCGGGTCCGCGCGCGCAAGCGGGCGGCGGGAAGCCGCGTTTCGCGCGCGGCCATCCTGCGCGCCCGCGACGCGGACCGGCGGTGACGGCCGGGCGCGATGATTCCGCGCGGGTGCAAACGGCTGTCGAAGGTCGATTTTCCGCCTACACGCCTTCTCCCTTGGCGGAGGGCCCACTTGCACGCCTCCCCTATTCAGAGGGGAGACCACTTATCACTCCTCCCCCCTGGACAGGGGGGAGGCTGGGAGGGGGGTGGATTGCGCTCCCGCGACTTGGCGGGGGTCGCTCTCGGCGTGGCGCCCGCCGGCGATCTCTACGATCGTCCGCCGACGCAGACGGGCCGATGGGAAAGCGCTGTCGGAAGCCCATCCGGCTGCTGCGCGCGAAGGCGCGTTCCCCCTCGATGCGCGGCGGATGCTTGCGCGGCCCCCCTCCCGGCCTCCCCCCTGCCAGGGGGGAGGAGTACAAGTGGGGGCCTCTCCTTGGCAGGAGGGAGGGGCACAGGTGGCCTCCCCTTGGCAGGGGGGGAGGGGTACTTGAGCGGTCCCCCTGACAGGAACGACGTCGAGGCCGCGCGTCAGGGTTATCGCGAGCGTCTTCGCGGGCGAAGAGAGGCAGGTCGGAGAAGATGATTCCGCGTGGGTGTCGTCGGCTGGCGGAGGTTGATTTTCCGATATCGGCGGTTTCGGGTCATGCGGCGCGTGAGAAGTCGATCCGGCATGGTCATCCGTCGACGCTGCATCTTTGGTGGGCGCGTCGTCCGCTTGCGTCGTCGCGTGCGGTGTTGTTGGGGCTGCTGTGGCCTGATCCGTGCGATGCGCTGTGTCCGCCGGCGTTCAAGGAGGCGGCGCGGGCGCTGCTGCCGCCCATTCCGCGCTGCCGTCCGGGGGAGAGCGATGAGGACTTGCGGGCCGCGTTGCTGCGCTTCGTGGCGGACTTCGCGAATTGGGACTTGGCGTCTCATCCGGACTATCTGCGCGTGAGCCGCGCGCTGGTGAAGGCGGCGCATGGGGAGGAGGCGCCGCTTGTGGTGGACCCGTTCGCGGGTGGCGGATCGATCCCGCTGGAGGCGTTGCGCCTGGGCTGCGAGGCGTTTGCGAGCGACTTGAACCCGGTGGCGTGTCTGATCCTGAAGGTGATGCTGGAGGAGGTGCCGCGTCGTGGTCCTGCGCTTGCGGAGGCGTTGCGCACGGCCGGCGCGGCGATCCGGGATGCGGCGGCGAAGGAACTCGCCGACCTCTACCCGCAGGATGCGGACGGCGCGGTTCCGATTGCGTATTTGTGGGCGCGGACGGTTCGTTGCGAGGCGCCGCGTTGCGGGGCTGAGATTCCGCTGATGCGGTCGTTCTGGCTTGCGCGGAAGGCTGGTCGGAAGCGCGCGCTGCGGCTTCGGGTGGAGCGTCCGGGGGGCGGGCCGCCGCGCGTGGCGTTCGCGGTTTTCGAGCCGCAGGCCGAGTCGGAGGTGCGTGCGGGGACGGTGACGCGGGCCCGTGCGACGTGTCCGTGTTGCGAGTCGGTGTTGCCGCCGGAGCGCGTGCGCGCGCAGCTTGCGGAGGTGCGGGGCGGAGCGGACGCGGTGTTCGACGATGCGGGCCGTCGGGTGGGGGGAGCGCGTTTGACGGCGGTTGTGACGCTGAAGCCGGGCGAGATGGGTCGTCACTATCGGTTGCCGACGGACGCGGATTATGAGGCGGTGCGGCGTGCGCAGGCGCGGCTTGGGGGGATACTGGCGGAGTGGGAGCGTGGCGGTCGTCGGGGGTTGTGTCCTGTGCCGGACGAGCCGTTACCACCGATTGGCACGTTGGGCTTTCGCGTCCAGCGTTACGGGATGCTGCGCTGGGGCGACCTCTTCACCGCGCGACAGAAGGTCGCGTTGGTAGTGTTTGGGCAAAAATTGAAGGAGAACTTAGATCGAAACAGAAACATCGAGTGCGCTTGTCCCGCATTATCTAAAATTTCGGACTTCAATTCTTCTATTTCTCGATGGGCTGTGCCGAGAGAAACTTCCGCCGCAACATTCGGACGACAAGCTTTACCTATGGTTTGGGATTTTTGCGAAACGATTCCGGCGGGTAATTCAACAGGGTCTTTCGAGGGATCAGTTCGATCCGTCGTGGCAGCGGCATTGTACACCGAATCTTCGGGACAAGTGCAACCTGCCGACGCCACGGAACACCCACTACCGGACGAAGCCGCCGGCGTCTGGTTCACCGATCCGCCCTACTACGATGCGATTCCCTATTCGGACCTTTACGATTTCTTCCTCGTCTGGCTCAAGCGCGCGTTGCCCGCTCATCCGTTGCTGCGCGATCCCTTCGATCCCGACAACCCGCTCTCGCCCAAGGCCCGCGAAGCGGTGCAGGACGAGACCAAGACCCGCAACGGCCGCGTCAAGGACCGCGCGTTCTTCGAGGACACCATGGGCGCCGCCTTCGCCGAAGGCCGCCGGGTGCTGCGCGAGGACGGCGTCGGTTCCGTCGTCTTCGCCCACAAGACCACCGAAGGATGGGAGGCGCTGCTTGCCGGCTTGATCCGCGGCGGCTGGACCATCACCGGCTCTTGGCCAATCGCCACGGAACGACCGGGGCGACTACGGTCACAAGAATCAGCCGCCCTCGCCACCAGCATCCACCTGATCTGCCGCCCGCGCCCGGAGGATGCGCCGGTGGGCGACTGGGCCGACGTGCTGCGCGAACTGCCCGCCCGCGTCGCCGCCTGGATGGCGCGCCTGCAAAGGGAAGGCGTGCGCGGGGCCGACCTGGTGTTCGCCTGCATCGGCCCGGCCCTGGAAATCTTCAGCCGCAGCCGCGCCGTGGAGACCGCCGAAGGCCGTGAAGTGGGCCTCGGCGAATATCTGGAGAAGGTGTGGGAGGTGGTGGGGCGCGCGGCGCTGCGCCAGGTGCTCGGCGCGGCGGAGGCCGGCGACAGCATGGCCGGCGCCCTGGAGGAGGACGCACGGCTGACGGCGCTCTTCCTGTGGACCCTCCAGAGCACCGAGGCGTCGGACGCGAACGGGGGCGGGGAGGCGGAGGAGGAAGACGACGAAGCTGCGGAAGCGGCGGCGCGCGGCCTCGCCTTGCCGTTCGACGTGGTGCGGCGCTTCGCCCAGCCGATGGGGATCGACCTGGAGCGCTGGACGGGGCGGGTGATCGGGCAGTCGAAGGGTGTGGTGCGGTTGCTGCCGGTAGCGGAGCGTGCGCGCGAGTTGTTCGGGGCGGCCGGCGCGGAGGTGGCCGCCGGACGGATTGAGAAGGACGCGGGCAGCCTGCAAGGCTCGCTGTTCCCGGAACCGGAGGCCGCGCCGGGGGCTGCGCCTCCCTCACGCGCGCGTGCGCCACGCCGGCGCGGCGGGCGGATCGGCGCCGACGAGGAAGCCGCGCCCGGCCGCCCCGGGGCCACGGTGCTGGACCGCGTGCACGCGGCGCTTCTGCTCCAGGCCGGCGGCCACTCCATCGCGCTGCGGGCCCTGATCGAGGCGGAGCAGGAGCGCGGCCCCGACTTCCTGCGCCTCGCCAACGCCCTCTCCGCACTCTACCCCCGCCCCCACCCAGAAAAACGCCTCCTAGACGCTATGCTCCTGCTGGCGCCGAGATAAGGGAGACCGTCGCCGTGGCCAAGATCGAAGGAATCAGGATACAGAACTACCGGGTGCTCAAGGACGTGACGCTCGGCGGGTTGACTCCGATGACGGCCGTCATCGGTAGGAACGGAGTCGGCAAGAGCTCCCTGTTCGACGCCTTCGGCTTCCTGGCGGATTGCTTGAAGTTGGGTGTTGAAGAGGCGTGCGACGCGCGGGGTCGGGGTGGGTTCGACCGCATCCGCTCCCAGGGGAGCGAGGATCCGATCGCGTTCGCGGTCTATTATCGGCAAGACCGGCGCGCCCAGCCCATGATCTATGTGCTTATGATAGACAAGGACGATACGGGCCGCCCTTACGTCGCGCATGAGCGTCTCGGGCAGCGACGCAAAGGGCAAACACACGGTCAGTTCTTATGGTTCCTGCTGCTGATTGAAGGCGAAGGCGAAGCCTGGAAGGGAGAGGCGCAAGGTCGTCAGCTCGACGAAGACGAGGAAGCCGGGTTCGACTTGGGGGAGCTACTGTCAAGGCGCCTGAAACAGCTCTTTGACGAATCGAAAGAGGACAAAAGTGAGGAAACGGAATTTGTCGAGCTGCAAGACAAACGTCGACTCGGCATCGCCACGCTCGGCACCTTGAGGCAACATCCCAGAATCGCGGCCTTTCGGCAGTTCATCGAGGGATGGTATTTGAGCTACTTCACCCCCGATGCCGCCCGCGGCCTGCCGCTGGCCGGCCCCCAGCCACATTTGAGCGTCCACGGCGACAATCTCGGCAACGTCGTGCAGTTCATGGAGCGCGAGCACCGGGGCCGGTTCGACGACATTCTGAAGAAAATCGCCGAGAGAATCCCCGGTATCGACAGAATCGACACCGAACGCAGCCCGGACGGCCGCCTGCTTCTGCGCTTCAACGACAGGGGATTTACGGACCCGTTCTACGCCCAACAGATGTCCGACGGCACGTTGAAGGCGTTCGCCTATCTGCTCCTGCTGGAGGACCCGGCGCCCCTGCCGTTCATCTGTATCGAGGAACCGGAAAACGGGCTGTACCACAAGCTTCTGCAAATCCTGGCTGCCGAGTTTCGTGCCCATGCGACCGGGAAGAAGAACGCGCCGCAAATTTTCGTCACGACGCACCAACCCTATTTCGTCGACGCGCTCAGGCCCGAGGAAACCTGGATTCTGGAGAAGGGAGAAGACGGGTTTTCCACCATCCGCCGCGCGAGCAACGATCCGGTCGTCAAGGCCATGTTCGAAGAAGAATTGCCCCTCGGCAGCCTTTGGTACAGCGATTATCTCGATTGAGCGTCCGCGCGATGCATTTCGAAATATTGGTCGAAGACGCATCGGGGCGCATCGCGGTCGATGCCGTTCTCGAAAGGATTCTCGGCGCCAACGGCGCGAGCCATAGTTGGAGGGCGCACGGCTACAAGGGCTTGGGGCGCATACCGAAGACTCTGCGCGGCAAGACGGATCCTACGAAACGGATTCTCCTGGACCGGTTGCCGAATCTGTTGCGCGGATACGGAAAGAGCCTCGACGATTCGGCGGCGGTCGTCGTGGTGGTGGACCTGGACAATCGGGACTGCCTCGCCTTCAAGCGGGAGTTGTGCGCCGTGCTGAACGCCTGTGACCCGCGCCCGAACACCTTGTTCCGTATCGCCATCGAGGAAAGCGAAGCATGGCTCTTGGGCGATCGCGACGCCGTGAAAGCGGCCTGCCCCCACGCGAAGGATTCGGTCCTGAATGCTTACCGGCAGGACGCCATATGCGGCACATGGGAGGTCCTCGCCGACGCCGTTCATGCAGGCGGTGCGGCGGCCCTCGCAAAGGCCGGCTGGCCGGCCTCGGGCGTGGCGAAATGCGAATGGGCGCGGAAGATCGCGCCGCATATGGACCCGGACCGCAACCGGTCGCCGAGCTTCCGGGCGTTCCGCGACGGCGTGCGGCGCCTGGCGGCCGCCTGTTGAACACGCCGTTCGGAGGGAACGACCATGCCGGCGCCCGAACGTCCGCCCCGCCGCCAACCGCCCAAAGCCGCCCGGCCTTGCGCCGCCGCCTTGGCGCCGCCACCTTTGCGGCATGGCAGACAGCACCGCCTTCGACACGCTCGCCGCGGCCCGCCGGCCCAAGGCGGCCGGGTTCAACGACGCGCAAGCCGAAGCCACCTCGCGCGCCGTCCACCTGCCCAAGACTCGACCCGGCGCGCCAAGACTCCGTCATTCCCGCCCCCTACACCCGTCATTCCCGCGAAAGCGGGAATCTGTTCCAACGGTCTCCGGCTTCCCCTCTTTCACGGGAATGACGAGTCGAAAAGGGCGGAGAGGGCGCCGCACGCCTTTCCCGCCCCGCCAACGCCCCGCCCGCGCGGCCCGCTGCCGCCGGCGGCGATGAGGCGGGCATGATCCGGCGCGTTTCGATCAAAAACTTCAAGCGCTTCCGCGAGGAGACGTTCGAGCTCGCGGATACGGTCGTTCTCGCGGGGCCGAACAACGCCGGGAAGTCCACGCTGCTCCAGGCGATCGCGACCTGGAAGCTCGGCCTCGACCGCTGGGCGGCCCAGCGCGCAGGCGGCAGGGCCGTTACGCGGTCGGGCGTCGCCATTCCGCGCGCCGACTTCACCTCGGTGCCGCTTCGGGAGATGAACCTGCTGTGGGAAGACCGAAGAGTCACCGGCCCCGGCGGCATGTCGGGAACGCGGCGGTTGATCGAAATCGTCGTGGAAGGGAAGGCGAACGGAGAATCCTGGACCTGCGGCCTCGAACTGCAATACACCAATCCCGAACTGGCTTACGCGCGGCCCTTGGGCGCAAGAGAACTCGACCGCGAAGCCATCCGGAACTTTCCCCCGCAGGCGGTGCAGGATCTCGACATCGTCCACGTTCCTCCGCTCTCGGGGATCGAACGCGACGAGCCGCGGCGCGACCGGGGAATGCAGGATCTGCTCGTCGGCCAGGGGCGTCCGGGCGAGATATTACGGAACCTCCTTCTGGAAATCGCCGAAAGCGGAGACAGGGAGAAATGGCCGGCGCTGGCGGGGCGTATCCGGGACCTTTTCCGGATCGAGTTGAGCAAACCCTCCTACGCGCCGGCCCAGCCCTACATCCTGTGCGAATACCGCGAGTCGGGCCGCAGCCGCCCGCTTGATCTCTCCAATGCCGGAAGCGGGACGCTCCAGGTGCTCCTTCTGCTCGCCTTCCTGTACGCCCGGCCCGCCACGGTGATCCTGCTCGACGAGCCCGATGCGCATCAGCACATCGTCTTGCAAAAGCAGGTGTACGACCTGCTTCGCAAGGTCGCCCGTGAACTCGGGGGCCAGATCGTCGTGGCCACGCACTCCGAGGTCGTCCTCGACGCGACGGATCCGGACCGGGTGCTCGGGTTCTTCGGCGAATCTCCCCGCGCGCTCACCGACCGGCGCGCGCGCGACCGGGTGCGCGAAGCGCTCAAACGCGCCACCACCACCGATCTCCTGCTCGTGCGGGAGAGCGGCACCGTGCTGTACGTCGAGAGCGAAGCGGACGGGAAGATCCTGGCGGAGTGGGCGCGCATCCTCAAGCACCCGGCGCGGCGCTTCTTCGAGCGGCCCTTCGTCCACTGGCTCGGCGGAAGGAGCCTGCGCGAAGCCAAGGCGCATTTCTTCGCCATGCAGGCGATCTCGCCGAGCGTGCGCGCCCTCTGCCTCCTCGACGGTGACAACCGCGAGGAGCCGGACGAGGAGACGACCGGAGCGGGGCTGGTCGTGCTGCGCTGGCGCCGCTACGAGATCGAGAACTATCTTCTACAGCCGGAGGCCATCAAGCGATACGTCGATTTTCCCTTGAAGGCGCCGCTCGTCGAAGAAGCGTTCTGGCGGCAGGTTCCGCCGGGCGCCGATCTCTTCGGAGATCACGTCTCGCTCGTGCGGGTCAAGGCGAGCGGCGAGTTCCTGCTTCCGCTGCTGGAAGACGTCGGCAAGAGCACGCCGAAGAAGGAGCTGTACATGCTGGCGGCCGCGATGAACGAAGACGAAATTCACCCGGAGATCCGCGAGAAGCTCGACCGCATCGCGGAGGTCTTCGGTACGCCTGGGGCGGGGGCGTGACGATGACGGCTCCCCTCCCGGCCTCCCCCTGCCAGGGGGGAGGAGTGCGCCCGTCCTTGTCGGCGCCGGCGGTCCGGTGTGGCGTTGGAGGAGGGAGAGCGGCGCGCGTCTGGGGATGCCGGCCGGGCGTGCCTGCCGTTTGCCCATCGCGCGCTGGCGGTGGCGCGCGCGGATCGGCCATGATGACGAAGGCGCCGCCCGGCGACCGGAGCGGCGCGGAAGAGCGCTTCCCCGAAGCCGTGGCGCCGTCGGCGCCCGGACAGAGCTGGCGCCGTCGGTGCCCGGACAGAGGGAGACGGCGCTCCAGGCAGCCATCGGAGGGAACGGGGATGACTCATGATGAATTGCTGTCGCGTATCACCGCGCGGCCCGATGTCTTCGGCGGTAAGCCGATCGTCCGCGACATGCGGATCTCCGTGGAACTCGTCCTGAGCCTGCTGGCGCAAGGGGTGACGCAGGAAGCCATCCTGGAGGATTACCCTGGGTTGGAGCCGGACGACATCCGCGCCTGCGCCGCCTATGCGCACGCGGTCGTCGCCGGCGACACGCTGTCGGCGGTGGCTGTGGCGGAATCTTGAGATTCCTCGTCGACCATTGCGCCGGCCGCCTCCTGGCGAACTGGCTGCGCGGCCGGGGATACGATGTAGTTGAAGCGCGCGAACTCGGAACCGACCCGGGCGACGGGATGTTGCTGGAACGGGCCGCGACCGAGGGCAGGATTTTGGTGACGATCGATACCGATTTCGGAGAACTCGTCTATGCGAAACACGCGCCGCATGCGGGTCTGGTGCGCCTCCCCGACGTTCCGGCGGAGCGGCGCATCGCCTTGATGCGCCTCGTGATCGAGAGGCACCGGCCGGCTCTGGAAACGCGAGCGGTGGTCACGGTCCGCGGTGAGCGGGTGCGCATCTCCAGGCACTTGCCGTTACCGTAGAGCTACCGTCACCGATCCCGGGAATATCTCATGGACCCCTGGTACAAGGTCGCGATGCTGCGCAAGGAGGTGCGCGAGGGGCGGTCGTTCAGCCCGGACGAGTTCGCCATCGCCCTCGAACAGGTCGTCGCCGGCACCGCGCCGGAGGACTACCGCGACCCGGCGCAGTTCTTCGCCCGCACCTGCTTCACCCGCGCCCTGAAGGAACATGCCGGTATGGCGCTCCGCCGCCTCGCCGGCAGGACGGAGAACACGGCGCCGGTGCTGACGCTGATCACCCAGTTCGGCGGCGGCAAGACGCACACGCTGACGGCGCTCTACCATCTGGCGCGGGGGGGAGCCGGGGCGTCCGGCCTGCCCGGCGTCGCCGACCTGTTGTCGGCGGAGGGAATCGCGGAGGCGCCCGCCGCCCGCGTCGGCGTCTTCGTCGGCAACGCCTGGGACCCGGCGGAGGGGCGGGAGACGCCGTGGGTCGACCTGGCCCGCCAGCTCGCGGGCGAGGCGGGCGTCGCCGCGCTCGGCCCGGCCGCGCGCACGACGCCGCCGGGCACCGAGGCGCTGAGCCGGGTCTTCGCCGCCGCGCAGGCGCCGGTGCTGCTGCTGTTCGACGAGGTGCTGAACTTCGTCAACCGCCACCGCGACATGGCCGAGAGCTTCTACGCCTTCATCCAGAACCTCACCGTCGCCACGACCGGCGCGACCCGGGCCGCCGCGGTGATCAGCCTGCCGCGCAGCCAGGTCGAGATGACCGATTGGGACCGCCAGTGGCAGGACAGGATCACCAAGGTCGTCAAGCGCGTCGCCCTCGACCTGATCGCCAACGACGAGGCGGAGATCGGCGAGGTCGTGCGCCGGCGGCTGTTCGAGGACCTGGGCGACGCCCGCGCGCGCCGCAAGGTCGCCCGGGCCTGCGCCGGCTGGTGCTTCGAGCGCTCCGCCCGCCTGCCGCCCGAATGGCTGGCCGTGGATTCGGCGCAGCCGGAGCGCAAGGCGATGGAATTCCTGCGCGGCCGCTTCGAGGCGTGTTACCCCTTCCACCCGGCGACGCTCTCCGTCTTTCAGCGCAAGTGGCGCGCCCTCCCGCAGTTCCAGCAGACGCGCGGCGCGCTGGCGCTGCTGGCGCAATGGATCTCCTGGGCGGCGCGCGAGCAGTTCGAGAAGGCGCGGCGGGAGCCCCTGATCACGCTGGGCTCGGCGCCGCTCGACGCGCCCGAATTCCGCGCCGTAGTCCTGGGCCAGCTGGGCGAAGCCCGGCTCGACGCGGCCATCGCGGCCGATCTCACGGGGCCGACCGCGCATGCGCAGGCGCTGGACGCGGACTCCAGGGGCGCCTTCCGCGACCTGCATCGCCGCGTCGGCGCGACCATCCTCTTCGAATCCTCCGGCGGGCAGGTGGACAAGGTGGCCCATCTGCCCGAGCTGCGCTTCGCCCTCGGTGAGCCGGAGGTGGATACCGCCACCATCGACGGCGCCGCGGCGGCCCTGGAGAAGCGCGGGTTCTTCGTCCGCAAGATCGGCACCGACGGCTACCGCATCCACCACCAGGCGACCCTGAAGAAGGTCGTCAGCGACCGGCGCGCCTCGCTGGACGAGGAGACGGAAATCAGGCCCGCGATCGCCAAACTCGTGGAGCGCGCGTTCAGGCGCGGCGCGACGTTGCCGGTCGTCGCCTTCCCCGAGGACGGCGCGGCCGTCCCGGATTCCCCGCGGCTCACCCTCGTCGTCGTCGACCCGGAAACGGAGTGGATGGACGACCGCTCGACTGCCGCGCGCATCGGCGCCTGGACCCGGAACCGGGGCGCGTCCCCGCGACTTTATCCCGGCGCGCTGGTCTGGTGCGCGCGGAAGTCGGGGCGCGGGCTGCGCGACAGGGTGGAGCTGTGGCTCGCTTGGCAGCGGGTGGCGCGCGAGGTGGCGGAAGGGGTGCTCGGCGCCGAGTTCGACCGCGCCGCCCGCGCCGAGGTCCAGGCCCGCATGCGCGAGGCGGAGGACGCGGCCGGGGACGAAGTGTGGGCGAGCTACCGCCTCATCGCCCTCGCCGACACGGGCGCCGGGAACGGGGGCGGCGACGGGGCCGCGCACGGCCTCAAGGTCCTCGATCTCGGCGCCGGCCACACCAGCGCCAGCGAGACGCTGTGCGGGCGCGTCGTCGGCGCCCTGAAGGCCGAGGCGCTGCTCAACGACACGGTGGGCGCGGGCTATATCGACCGCCACTGGCCGCCGGCGCTGAAAGACGCCGGAGCCTGGCCGCTCACGGGCCTGCGCCAGAGCTTCCTCGATGGCTCGCTGACGCGGCTGCTCGATCCCGACGCCGCGCTGCGCCGGAGGATCGTCGAATTCGTGGCGGACGGCGCCTTCGGCCTCGCCTCCGGCGCCCGCGACGGCGGCGGCTACGAGCGCCTGTGGTTCGCGGAGCCCGTCGGCGCGGAGGAAGTGGCGTTCGAGGCCAGCGTGTTCCTGCTGACCAGGGCCAGGGCGGAGGAACTCCGCGCAGCCCCGGCGGCGGAAACGGAACGACCGCCGCAACCGCCGCCGCCCGCGCCCGCGCCGGCGCCGAGCCCCGGGCTTTCGGGAGCGGGACCCGACCCCGCGCCGCCCGCCACCATCGATGCCGCCACCGGCGCCGGCAGCGGAGAAGGAACGACGACGCTGCGCCTGACGGGCACCGTCCCGCCGGAGACGTGGAACCGGCTGGGGACGAAGGTGCTACCCAGGCTCCGCTCCGGCGCCGACCTCCGCGTCGACGTCACGCTCTCGGTCTCCGTCGCCTCCGCCTCCGCCGCGGCGACGGAGGCGGAACTCGAGCGAATTCTGGACGATCTCGGCCTGGGCGACCGCGTTCGCGTCGCGCGGTCGTAGGCCGGCGCGGCGTATCTGTGTGCTAATTTCGGGATAGAAGGGAAGCTACAGCATGCCCAATATATTGACTATTGGCTGAAATACTTTGGGGGTGAGGGAAACAAATCATTGTTTAATGTCCTCGCGAAAGCTCAAGAATCTGTTAAATAGATTTTGTCTAATTCTCGATCCCGAAGGTCGGCAAATACGCTCCGACGAGAAGAATCTTGGTTCAACCTAACCCGTTTTTGATCCGATGTAGGATTGATTTTCAGTGACGACCGTGGTTGCCGCACGGTAACGCGGGTTTAGGGGCGGGGGTCGATGGGCGCGCGGGCGGGGAGGGCGAGGGTGTCTTCGATCAGCGCGGCGGCGGCCAGGACGCGGGCCTCGCCGCGGGGCGGGCCCAGGATCTGCAGGCCCACCGGCAGGCCCGATTCGGTGAAACCCGCAGGCACGGAGGCCGACGGGCAGGCCGTCAGCGTCAACGCGAAGGTGAGGCCCAGCCAGTCGACGTAGTTGTCGAAGCGGTGGCCTTCGATCTCCTCGATCCAGCGGATGTCCACGTCGAAGGGCGGCACGATCACCGCCGGGCAGAGCAGCAGGTCGTGGCGCGCGAAGAAGCGCAGAACCCGCTGGTGGAGGACGCCCCGGTGGCGCTCGGCGCGGGCGATCGTCGCGCCGTCGAGGGCGCGCCCCTTCTCGATGTTCCAGACGATGTCCGGCTTGAGCTGGTCGCGGTGGGATTCCAGCAGGTCGCCCTTGCCGGCGGCGAACAGGGCGGCGCGCAGCACCTGGAAGGTGTCGAGGGCGCCTGAAAGGTCCGGGCAGGCCTCCTCGATCGCGAGGCCCGCGCCGTCCAGCGCCGCCGCCGCCCGGGCGCAGACGGCGGCGACCTCGCGATCCACCGGCAGCAGGCCCAGGTCCGGGCTGTAGGCGAGCCGCGCGGGCGGCGGCGCGGCCAGCGCCTCGCGGAAGCCCGTGGCCGGCGCCTCCAGGGAGAGCGGGTCCTCCGGGTGCGCGCCGGTCATGGCGTCGAGGAAGAGCGCGGCGTCGCGGGCGTTGCGGGCCATCGGGCCTTCCACCATCAGGTCCTCGAAGGGCAGGCGGCGGGGGCCACGCGCGACGCGCCCCGGGCTCGGGCGGAAGCCGAAGACCCCGCAGAAGCTCGCCGGGATGCGCAGGCTGCCGCCCAGGTCCGACCCCGTCGCCAGCCAGACCTGGCCCGCGGCCAGCGCGGCCGCCGAGCCGCCGGACGAGCCGCCGCAGGTCTTCTCCACGTTCCAGGGGTTGCGGGTCTTGCCGAAGACCTCGTTGAAGGTGCTGGCGCCGGCGCCGAACTCCGGCGTGTTGGACTTGCCGATCACGATGGCGCCGTTGGCTTCCAGCGTCTCCACCAGCACGTCCGACCGCGCCGGCACGTGATCGGCGTGGATGGGCGAACCCCAGGTGGTGCGGACGCCTTCGACGGCCACCAGGTCCTTGACGGCGATGGGCAGCCCGCCGAGCCAGCCCGGCGGACGTTCGCGGGCGTCCTCCGCCTCGATCCGCCGGGCGCGGTCGAGGGCGCGCTCGACGCAGAGGGTGGGCAGCGCGTTGAGTCGCCCGTCGGTCGCCGCGATGCGTTCGGCGCTCGCCTCGACCAGCGCGACCGGGGAGAGCGCGCGGCGCTTCAGCAGGCGGACGGCTTCGGTCGCCGTCAGCCGCCAGAGCGCGTCCGCCGAGGCCACGGGGCGCGCCCGCGTCAGGCCGCCGGCGGCGTGCGGGCGTGCCAGTCGGTGTCCTGCTGGTAGGCGTGACCGGCTTGCAGGAGCCGTTCCTCCGAGAGCTTCGGACCGACGATCTGGAAGCCGAGCGGCACGCCCGCCTCGTCGAACCCGCCCGGCAGGCACATCGCCGGCGTGCCCGCCATGTCGTGCGGCGCGGTGAAGGCGATGAGCCGCTCGACCGAACCCTCCTCGGCGCCGAGCTTGCCCATGAAGGCGTTGGTGGGGGTGGGGTAGGGCTGGGAAGGGACGAGGAGCGCGTCCACCTCCGCGAAGACGGCGGCGAGCGCGCCGGCGAACCTGTCCCGCTCGATCTGGATGCGGGCGTGCTCCACGCCGCTCAGCGCCCGCCCGGCCTCGATCAGGCTGGTGAGCACCGGCCCGTAGTCGCCCGCGCGGTCGGCGAAATAAGGCTCGTGGGCGATGGCCGTGTCCGCGCCGCAGAAATCGTTCCAGCGCTCCACCATGACCGTCGCGTCGGGGAAGCGCACCGGGCGGATGTCGGCGCCGCGACCGCGCAGCACATCGGCCGCCTGCCCGATCATGGCGGTCACGGCCGGGTCCACGCCGTCCGCGCAATAGGCTTCGTCGATGCCGAGCGCGAAGCCTTTCACGCCGTCGTCGATGGTCGCTCCATAAGGCGGCACCGGCGCCTGAAGGGCGGTCGGGTCGTCCGGGTCGGGGCCGGCGATGACTTCGAGGATGGCGGCGCAGTCGGCCGCCGAGCGCGCCATCGGCCCGATGTGGTCCAGGGTCTCGGAGAGCGCGAAGGCGCCGGCGCGGCTGACCCGGCCCCAGGTCGGTTTGAGCCCGGTGACCCCGCAACCGTGGGAGGGGAAGCGGATGGAGCCGCCGGTGTCGGTGCCGAGCGAGCCGTAGCAGAGCCGGGCGGCCGTCGCCACGCCCGAGCCGCTGGAGGAGACGCCCGTCCAGTAGTCGGGGTGCCACGGGTTCACCGGCGGGGCGATCTTCGGGTGGTGGACGGCGTAGGCGCCTTCCGTCATCTGCAACTTGCCGAGGAAGACCGCGCCGGCCTCCCGCAGCCGGGCGACGACGGTGCCGTCCACGCCCGGGTTCCAGTCGCGCAGCGCGACGGAGCCGACATGGGTGGGGGCGTCCTTCGTCGCGCACAAATCCTTGATGCCGAAGGGGACTCCATGCAGCGGCCCGCGCGCCTTACCGGCGGCGCTCTCTGCGTCCGCCCGCGCCGCCTGGGCGGTGGCGACCTCGGCCGTGACCGTGGCGTAGCTCTTGAGCGCCCCGTCGAGCCGCCCGATTCGCGCCAGCATGTGCGCCGTCACCTCGGCCGATGAAACCGCGCGCGCGCGAATCTGCGCCGCGACCTCCGTCAACGTGAGTTCGTGCAGCTCCGTCATCCACGCCTCCCCTCGCCGGCGCTCCATTATGGAACCTCCCCATCACCCCGACAACGCCCGCCGCGCGGCATGGCGTCGCGCGCGCGCCCGTGAGATGCTATGCGGGCATGTGGCCACATCAGGAGGTTCCGAGATGGTCGAACGGATCGACGTCAACCCGGAAGAGATGGAGCGCGAGCGCGTCGCGCGTTTCGCGGACCTGCGGTCGAGCGCCAAGGCGTTCGTGGACGCCCTGATCCCGGGCTACGAGCGCGACATCTACAACATCATCGGCCGCGGCGTGGTCGAGGACAAGGAACTCACGCCGCCCATCACCGACAACCGCGACTTCAACGTGGGTCTCATCAAATGCGAACCCGGCAAGGGCGCGTCGCTGCATATCCACGAGACCAACGAGGTGTTCATCCCGCTGACCGGCAGGTGGGGCATCTACTGGCAGAACAGCGACGGCGCGCGGCACGAGATCCTGCTCGAGCCCTACGACACGGTGTCGGTGCCGGTGGGCGCGAGTCGCGGCTTCCGCAACGCGGGCGACGAAACCGCGCTGATGCTCGCGGTGGTGGGCGGCACGGACCCGGGCAAGGTGCAATGGCCGGACGAGACCATCGAGGAGGCGCGGCGCCACGGCATCGGCCTCGACGGGAACGGCGATCTCGTCGTGCTCGACTCGGAGCCTGCCCTCGCGAAAGCGGAGGAGGCCGCCTGAGCGCCCGTTCCGAAACGGGTCGTCAGGCGATCAGGTCGGGGACCAGCTCGCTCTCGAGCTTGGCGATCGCGTCCTTGAGGGCGAGCTTCCGCTTCTTCAGGCGCCGGAGCTGAATTTCGTCGGTTTCCTTCCCGAGGCCGGCGATCGTCTCGTCGAGCTCCCTGTGCTCCGTGCGCAGCGCGTCGAGGCGCCGCATCGCCGCTTCCCGGTCCATTGGCCTTCCGTCGTCGCTCGGTTCGTCCGGCACGCCACGATAAAGCTACCACACCGCGCGGCCGGCGCCAAAGCGCCGCCCCCTCCCCCTGCCAGGGGGGAGGTTTAAGTGGGCTTCCCCCTGGCAGGGGGGAGGAGGGGTCCCATGCCGCCCAGCGTTGGAAAGCGGGCGAATCCGGCATACACTCCGGCGCGGCCTCGCGGACGGAGCTCCCATGCACCCAACGGCTTCAGGAAACGCGGACGCGGCGCGGCGCTCCAAGCCCGGCTGGCTCAGGGTCAAGGCGCCGACCTCGCCCGCCTACAACGCCACCCGGCGGCTGATGCGCGCGCACCGGCTGAACACCGTGTGCGAAGAAGCCGCCTGCCCCAATATCGGCGAGTGCTGGGCCAAGGGCCACGCCACCGTCATGATCCTGGGCTCGGTGTGCACCCGGGCCTGCGCCTTCTGCAACGTGGCGACCGGCAGGCCGGAGGCGGTGGACCCGGGCGAGCCGGTGGAACTCGCGCGGGCGGTCGCCGCCCTCGGCCTCGACCACGTGGTCATCACCTCGGTGGACCGCGACGATCTCGACGACGGCGGGGCCTCCCAGTTCGTGCGCGCGATCGCGCGCCTCCGCGAGACCGCGCCCGGCACCACCGTCGAGGTCCTCACCCCGGACTTCCGCAACAAGCCCGGCGCCGTCGAAGCGGTGGCCGCCGCCCGCCCGGACGTCTACAACCACAACCTGGAGACGGTGCCCCGGCTCTACGCCGAGGTGCGGCCCGGCGCGCGCTACTACCACTCGCTCCGCCTGCTCGATACGGTGAAGCGCCAGGACCCTGCGATCTTCACCAAGTCCGGAGTCATGGTGGGGCTCGGCGAGGAGCCGCGCGAAATCCACCGGGTGATGGACGATCTGCGCGCCGCCGACGTGGATTTCCTCACCATCGGCCAATATCTGCGCCCAACCGAACGCCACCACGAGGTGGTCCGCTACGCCACGCCGGACGAGTTCGCCGACTACGAGCGGCTGGCCTACGCCAAGGGCTTCTTGATGGTCTCCTCCTCGCCGCTGACGCGCTCCTCCCATCATGCCGGCCGGGATTTCAAGACCTTGCGCGCCAACCGCGCCCGGCGCGCGGCGGCGGCGCGGGCCGTCTGAGCGCCCGCGCGCGCCATGCCGCAACATGCCGAGCGCCGCTTCCTGCCCTACAGCTCGGGCCAGATGTTCGATCTGGTGGCGGCGGTCGAGCGTTATCCCGAGTTCCTGCCCTGGTGCCTCGGCGCCCGCGTGACCAGGCGCGAGGCCGGCCTCGTGGAGGCCGACATGCTCGTCGGGTTCAAGATGTTCCGCGAACGGTTCGGCTCGCGGGTCCTGCTGCACCGGGGCGAATACCGGATCGAGGTGCGCTACACGCACGGGCCGTTCCGCTATCTGATCAACCGCTGGCGTTTCCGGGAGCGCAAGGGCGGCTGCGAGGTCGATTTCTTCGTCGATTTCGAGTTCCGTTCGTGGCTCCTGAAGCGCGTCATGGGCGGCCTCTTCGCCGATGCGGTGGACCGGATGGTCCGCGCCTTCGAGGGGCGCGCGCGGCAGCTCTACGGCGCGCCCGCGCAGGCATAGAGGGGAGGAAGCCATGACGATCAGAGCGCCGACCGTGCCGGACCTCGTCGAGGCCGGCGCACAGCTGGGCATGCGCCTGAGCGAGGCGGAGGCCGCCGATTATCTCGCCGCGATGGCGCCGCTGCTCGAGGGCTACGACGTTGTCGACGGCATGGCCGACGAGCTGCCACCGGTCCGCCATCCGCGGGTTCCCGGATACCGGCCGGAGGGCGACGACAACCCGCACAACGCCTGGTACTGGAAGACCGCGATCAAGGGTGCGGCCCACGGCAAGCTCGCCGGCAGGAAGGTCGCGATCAAGGACAACGTCTGCGTCGCCGGCGTGCCGATGATGAACGGCGCCTCGGTGCTCGAAGGCTACGTGCCCGACGTCGATGCCACCATCGTCACCCGCATCCTGGATGCCGGCGGCGAGATCGCCGGCAAGACGGCGTGCGAGTATCTCTGCTTCTCGGGCGGCAGCCACACCAACGCGACCGGCCTGCCGGTGCACAACCCCTGGAAGCGCGGTTACACCACCGGCGGCTCCTCCTCGGGCTCGGGCGCCGCGGTCGCGGCTGGCGACGTCGAAATGGCGATCGGCTGCGACCAGGCGGGTTCGATCCGCATCCCGGCCGCGATGTGCGGGATCGTCGGCCTCAAGCCCACCCACGGCCTGGTGCCCTATTCGGGCGTGATGCCGATCGAGATGACGATCGACCACGCCGGGCCGATGACCGATACCGTCGCCAACAACGCGCTCCTGCTGGAGGTCATCGCCGGCACCGACGGGCTCGACCCGCGCCAGGTTGGCGTGCCGGACGATCGTTCCTACACCGACGCCCTGGAGCGCGGCGCCGAGGGCCTCACCATCGGCGTCCTCAAGGAGGGCTACGGCCACCCGAACAGCGCGCCTGGCGTGGACGAGAAGGTGCGCGCAGCAGTCGCGCACTTCGAGACGCTGGGCGCCGCCGTGCGCGCAATCAGCATCCCCGAACATTTGGTCGGGGTCGCCGTCTGGACCCCGATCGGGGTCGAGGGGACGGTGGATTTCATGATGCACGGCAACGGCTTCGGCACCAATTGGAAGGGCCTGTTCGTCACCAGCCTGATCGACCGCTACGCGCGCTGGCGCGAACGCGCGGACGAGCTCTCGGACTCGCTGAAATACGTGATCCTGCTCGGTCAATACATGGCGAACCGCTACGGCGGGCACCATTACGGCAAGGCCCAGAACATCGCCCGGCGCCTGCGCGCGGCCTATGATCGGGCGCTCGAAGCGTGCGACGCCATTCTCATGCCGACGCTGCCGATCACGGCGACTCCGATCCCGCCGCCGGATGCGCCGCGAAGCCTCATCATCCGGCGCGCCCACGAGATGTTTGCCAACACCGCCGTCTTCGACGTCACCGGCCACCCGGCGCTCACCGTCCCCTGCGGCCTGAGCGACGGCCTGCCGGTGGGCTTGATGCTCGTCGGCCGGTATTTCGGCGAGGCGACCCTCTACCGGGCCGCCCATGCCTATGAGCGCTCGGTCGACTGGCAGACTCTCTGAGCGCCGCGGCCACCTGGGAGGAATTCATGAAGCTCTACGATTTCGCGCTCGCCCCGAGCCCGCGCCGGGTGCGGATGTTCGTCGCCGAGAAGGGGATCGCGATCCCGAGCGTGCAGATCAACACGCGGGAGCGACAGCAGTTCAGCGACGAATACCGCGCCGTGAATCCCGATTGCGTGGTCCCCACGCTCGCGCTGGACGACGGCACCTGCATCGGCGAATCGGTGGCGATCTGCCGCTACCTGGAGGAGACCCATCCCGCGCCGCCTCTTATGGGCCGGGACGCCAGGGAGAAGGCGATGATCGAGATGTGGAGCCGGCGCGCGGAGTTCGAAGGCTATCTCGCGGCCGTCGAGGCGGTGCGCAACGGCGCGCCCATGTTTGAGGATCGCGGCCTGCCCGGCGTGACCGGCGGCGTGCCGCAGATTCCGGCGCTGATCGACCGCGGCAAACAGACCATGGGCCGGCTGTTCGAGAAGCTCGACCACCGGCTTGCGGACAACCTCTTCCTGGCAGGCGCCGCGTTCTCTATCGCGGACATCACCGCCTTCGTCGCCATCGATTTCGCGAAGCGCGCCGACATCGAAATCCCGCCCGCCCGCACGAACGTCGCCCGCTGGTTCGCGGAAATCGCCGCCCGCCCGAGCGCCGCGGCATAGCGGACGCGGACCTTCGCGCTTGCGCTCAGTCCGATCACGGGCAGGGAAGCGTGCTTGGCCCGTTCGAGGCGAACGGGCGCATAGCGCCGTAACGGGAATTGCCAGCCCGCGCCCGAGGCTTGCCGGGTTCGCCATCCCGCGCTATGAGGCGCGGCCGATGGACGCACGTATCTACAGGCCGGCGAAGACGGCCACGCAGTCGGGGCGGGCGAAGACCAGGGGCTGGGTGCTCGAACACGCTCCTCGCGGTCGCCGCGAGGTGGACAGCCTGATGGGCTGGACCGGCTCGAGCGACACCGCCGCGCAGGTCAGGCTCGGTTTCCCGAGCAAGGAGGAGGCGATCGCCTACGCCAGGCGCCGGGGCCTGTGCTACGAGGTGCAGGAGCCGCGGGACCGCCGTGTGCGGCCCAAGTCCTACGCCGACAACTTCATCCGCAAGACCTGACGTCGCCGAGCAGCTTCCCCGCCAGTTCCGGCACATCGACCGGCCAGAAGCATGCGGGGCGCGGGCGGTGGACGCCCGGGCGTCCGGCTTCCGGCCGGCAGTTCAGCAGGCATTCGGTCCAGCGGTCGGGGATGGCGCCGCGGCCGTACACGGCGCCCAGAAGCGCGCCGCAAATCGCCGCGTTGGTGTCGGTGTCGCCGCCGCGCATGACCGTATCGACCACCGCCTCCTCGAGGGTCTCGGCGTGCGAGAGTTGCCAGAGCGCGTTGCGGAACGCGATCAGCACCCATCCCTGCTGGCGCATGTAGTCCGCGGGCGGCGCTTCCCTCGCGCCTTTCGCCGCTTCCACGAGCGGGGCGGCGGCCATGTCCTCCGCCCAGCCCACGATCCGTTCGTGAAGCTCGCGCGCGCCGGCGCCGGTTCGGACGGCCGTCGCGATCGCCATCGCGAACAGCGCGTTCGCCTGCCGGCATACCGGATGGGGATGGGTGAGCGCCGCGTCCTGGCGCGCCCACTCCGCGACGCGCGGCAGATCACCGCTCCGGGCGCCGAAAACGCCGAGCGGGGCGATCCGCATCAACGCGCCGTTGGCCTGGCTGTGGGGGTCGGCGGTGCCGCGCAGGCCACGCGAAACGGTCGCGCCGCAATCGAACGGGCCCGAATCGAGCCAGAAGACATACGCCTCGCGGGCGCGTTCCGAGTCGTATTCGCCGCGCTCGGCCAACAGGCGCGCCAGCATCAGCGCCATTTCGGAATCGTCCGTCGGCTGGCCGGCGAGCGTGTTCCAGGTTCCTCCGTCGGCGAGATCGCGAACGCCGGCGGGATAGGCGCGCCTGATCGCGTCCGCCGACCGGAACTCCACCAAGCTGCCCAGGGAATCCCCGGCGCACTGCCCGAGCAGGCATCCCTGGGCGCGGGAAAGCGCGCCGGCGCTCACCGCCTGCGCCTCCGTGAAGTCCGGCCCGCGGTCAGCCCGCGAAGCGGGGCTCAGGGAGGCCCCTGATCCCGAGCCCCGTCACCGCGAAGAGCCCGCCCGCGAGGAATTGCGGCTTGACCTCGCGGGTGAAGCGGTCGTGCACCGCCGGGTGCTGGACGCGGGCCATCGACGTGACGTAGAGCACGTCGAGAGCGTCGCCGCCGAACATCACGCTGGTGACGTTCCGAACCGGCATCCCGATGCGCCGTTCCACCGTGCCGTCCGGTGCGTAGCGGACCAGCTCGCCGCCGATCACCTGGGCGTTCCAGAGGCAGCCCTCCTCGTCCACCGTCGAACCGTCGGCGACGCCGGCATCGTCCTTCGTCGTCGCGAAGACGCGCTTGTTGGCGAGCGCGCCCGTCTCGATGTCGTAATCGTAGGCCCAGAACTCCTCCTGGAAGCTGTCGGCGAGGTAGAAGGTCCGGTCGTCGGGGCTCCAGCAGGGGCCGTTGGTGCAGATGATCCCCTCGTCGACCTTGGACACCGTCAGGTCCGGGTCGAGCCGCCAGAGGCCGCAGATCGCGAGCTCCTCCTTGTCGTCCATCCCGCCCGCGAAGAAGCGGCCACGCCGGTCGCACTTGCCGTCGTTGAGCCGGGTGCGCGGTTGGTCCGCTTCAATCCTGGCGACGAGTTCGAGGGCGCGCGTTTCGTAGTCGAAGAAGTAGAACCCGTCGTCGAGGGCCACCACCGCCCCGCCGCCCTTACGCAGCGCGAGTGCGCCCACGTCATGTCCGCCGCCGATGGTCCAGTTCTCCACCTTGCCGCTGCGCGGGTCCAGGCGCCAGAGCTCCGGTTTGCCGACCCGCCGGCCGGTGCCGTCCACCCAATAGAGACGCCCTTCCTCGACGTCCCACACCGGGCCTTCGCCGAGATGGTTCCCGCAGTCGAGAATGCATTCGATCCTGACGCTCATGCCTCCGATCCTGGAATGCGCGAGCGCGGTATGCAAGGGCGCGACCCCGCGCGAGCGGCGGGGCGGGGCGCGTTCAGGCCCCGGCGGCGCTCATGCGCTGGATACGCGGATTGAGGGTGCTGATCAGACGGTTCAGGCGCTTCTGCATCCACGAGACGGATTCCGTGAACCCTTCGTCTTCGGCGCTCGCGGCGCGGAGCACGATTCCGCTGCCCCGCCCAACCCGAATCGGGGCCGTCCGCGCGCGTCCTCCCGGCTCTCGAGGGCGCCGCCCATCCTCACCCGCAGCGCCGCGACGGGAGTGGGGCATTGGGTTCGGTCCGGTACAGATGGGTCGGAAAATTCGCGCGCTTAGCGCAGGTGAATCTCACATCATTCAACGCAGACGCCGGTTCCGTTGCCCCCGCGCCGCACGGAGCGGCGGGCGCGGATTGCCACGGCGCAGGGCGGCGGCTATGACGGGCGGCGTGCGGAGGGACCCATGACCGGCCACGACATCGATCTCGCGGCGCTCGCCCGCTACGACACGCCCACGATCAGCAACGCGCTGCTGGCGGTGGCGCCGGAGGCGGCGCGGCGTTCGACCAAGGGGGCGCTCCACTGCGCGCGCCCGGCGCTGCCGCCCATGGTGGGCTTCGCGCGCACCGTCCTCTACCGGACCATGGAGCCCGGCGGCCTCGACGCCGCCGGCGCACGGGCGCAGGACTTGGCCTATTTCGACTATGTGGGGACGGGGCCAGCGCCCCGCATCGTCGTGGTGCAGGACGCCGACACGCCCACCGCCGCCACCAACGCCCTGTTCGGCGAGGTCATGAGCTTCATGCACGAGGCGCTCGGCTGCATCGGTCTGATCACCAACGGCGCCGTCCGCGACACGGCCGCCATGGCCGAGGGCTTCCAGGCGCTCCACGGTGGCGTCGCACCCTCGCGCGCTTCCTGGCACCGGGTCGATTTCGACTGCGAGGTCAACGTCGCCGGGCTGTACGCGCACACCGGCACGCTGATCCACGCCGATTGCAACGGCGCGGTCGCCGTGCCGCCCGCGTGCGTGCCGGCGATCCTGGAGGCGGCCGAAGGGATCGTCCGCAAGGAGCGGGCGATCGTCTCCTTCTGCCGAAGCCCGGATTTCACGCTGGAGGGGTTCAAGCGGTTCTGGGCCGGGAGGTAGGCGCCGATGCGCGTCCTCCTGCTCCAGAACCACAGGAACTCGGGGCCGGGCTACCTGGAGGAGGCGGCGGCCCGAAGGCGCGCGCGGCTCCTGCCCTGTATGCCCAACCTCGAGGCCGATCATCGGCTCCCCGCCGACGACTCGGGCCATGACGGCTTCCTCCTGCTGGGCGGGGCGATGCATGCGGGCCATGTCGCGATGCATCCGTGGCTCGAAGAGGCGGCGGCGCTGGTGCGGCGGTTCAGCGAAGCGGAGAAGCCGGTTCTCGGAATCTGCCTCGGCGCGCAGATCGTCGCCCGCGCCTTCGGCGGGCGCTGTTACGACCTGCCGGCGCCCGAGATCGGCGTCGTTCCGCTGCACCTGACGGAGGAGGCCGCCGCCGACGCGCTGCTCGGTCAGGGCTTCGAATCCCCCCTTCACCTGGCCCAATTCCACAGCCAGACCTTCGACCCGCCGGCGGGTGCGACCCGGCTCATGGCCGGCGAGGCGGTGCCCAACCAGGCCTTCCGGTTGGGCGCCGCGACCTATGCCTTCCAGCCCCACTTCGAGGCGACGCCGGCGATGATGACGGAGTGGGTCTCGACCTCCGAGGCGCTGGTTCCGACCCATGCGCCCGACCTGCCGGCCCGCCTGCCGCATCTCCTCCGCCTCCACCACCACGCCGCGCACGATTTCTGCCGCCGCGTCGGCGGTGCCTGGCTCGACCGCGTCGCCGCCCGCGCCGCCCGCTCCTGAAGGCCCGCGCCCCGCGTTGCGCTTCGGGCCGCCATCGGGCATACAACGCGGCGCGGGCGAGAGGCGCGCGAGGCGGAGATGCGGCGCTCACGGTACTTCCTGCCGACCTTGAAGGAGACCCCGGCCGAGGCGCAGGTCGTCTCGCACCGGCTCATGCTGCGCGCCGGCATGATCCGGCAGTCGAGCGCCGGCATCTACAGCTGGCTGCCGCTCGGCCACCGGGTGCTCCGCAAGATCGAACAGGTCGTGCGCGAGGAGATGGACGCCGCCGGCTGCCAGGAGATCCTCATGCCGGCCGTGCAGCCGGCCGAGCTCTGGCAGGAGAGCGGCCGCTACGAGGATTACGGCCGGGAGATGCTGCGCTTCGCCGACCGGCACGACCGCCCCATGCTCTTCGGCCCGACGCACGAGGAGATCGTCACCGACATCTTCCGGCAGACGGTGCGCAGCTACCGCGACCTGCCCAGGAACCTCTACCAGATCCAGTGGAAGTTCCGCGACGAGCTGCGCCCGCGCTTCGGGATCATGCGCGGCCGCGAGTTCTACATGAAGGACAACTATTCCTTCGACCTCGACCGCGCCGGTGCGGTGCGCTCCTACAACAGGATGTTCGTGGCCTACCTGCGCACCTTCGCCCGGCTCGGTCTCACGCCCATCCCCATGCGGGCGGAGAGCGGGGCCATCGGCGGCGAGCTCAGCCACGAGTTCATCGTTCTCGCGGACACGGGCGAGAGCGCCGTCTATTGCGACCGCGCCTGGCTGGACGCCGACCCGCTCGCTACCGAGATCGACTACGAGTCCGATCTCCAGCCGATCGTGGACGAATGGACGCGGCTCTACGCCGCCACCGACGACAAGCACGACGCCGCGTCCTGCCCGGTGCCGGCGGTGCGGCTGCACGAGGGGCGGGGGATCGAGGTCGGCCACATCTTCTATTTCGGCACCAAATATTCGCAGGCGATGGGGGCCACCGTGGCCGATCCCGACGGCGCCGAGGTGGCGGTCGAAATGGGCTCCTACGGCATCGGCGTCTCCCGCCTCGCAGGCGCGATCATCGAGGCGAGCCACGACGACGCGGGCATCGTCTGGCCCGGGATCGTGGCGCCCTTCGCCGTCGGCCTGATCAATCTCCGCGCCGGCGACGCGGCCTGCGACGGTGCCTGCGACGCACTCTACGCGCGGCTCGCGGAGGCCGGAGTCGAGGTCCTGTACGACGACCGGGACGAGCGCGCGGGAGTGAAGTTCGCGGAAATGGAGCTGATCGGGCTGCCCTGGCAGATCGCGGTCGGCCCGCGCGGCGTCGCGTCCGGCACCGCGGAGCTGAAGGCGCGTGCCGGCGGCGCGACCGAATCGCTCCCGCTCGAAGCCGTCCCCTCCCGCCTGATCCGGGGATAGCGGCCGGCGCGTATGGTCTCGGCCTTCGAGCGGCTCGTCGCCTTCCGTTACCTGCGCGCCCGCCGGCAGGAGGGGTTCGTCTCCGTCATCGCGGCCTTCTCCCTGGTGGGCATCTTCCTGGGCGTCGCCACCCTGATCATCGTCATGTCGGTGATGAACGGCTTTCGCGAGGAGCTGCTCACCCGCATCCTCGGCCTCAACGGCCACATGACCGTCTATGCGCAGAGCAGCGGGCTTACCGGATTCGATGCCCTGGCGGCGCGCATCGGCGCCGTGGAGGGGGTGGTCGCCGCTTCTCCCGTCGTCCAGGGCCAGGTGATCGCGGCGGCGCGCGGCGGCGCGACCTTCGGCCAGGTGCGCGGCGTGCGCGGCGCGCACCTGGCGGCGCGCCCGCTGGTGACGGAGAACGTCGTCGGCGGGCGTCTCGAGGACTTCGCGAAGGGCGAGGGGGTCGTGATCGGGGAGCGCATGGCGCGGCGGTTGGGCGTCGGCGTCGGCGATTTGATCACCCTGCTGTCGCCGGAGGGCCGGGCCACGGTCATGGGGACGGTGCCACGCGCGAGGGCCTATCCCGTGGTGGCGACCTTCGACGTGGGCATGTTCGAGTACGACAGCACCTTCGTCTTCATGCCGCTCGCCCTCGCCCAGACCTACTTCCGGCTGCCGGACGCGGTCACCGGCATCGAGGTCATGACCGTCGATCCCGATCTCGTCCGCAACATCCGCCCCGCCGTGCGCACCGCCCTGGCCGGGGAGGGGTGGATCGTCGACTGGCGCGAGGTCAACGCCCAGTTCGTCAACGCGCTCCAGGTCGAGCGCAACGTCATGTTCGTGATCCTGACCCTGATCGTCCTGGTCGCCGCCTTCAACATCGTCGCCGGGCTGATCATGGTGGTGAAGGACAAGGGGCGCGACATCGCGATCCTGCGCACCATGGGCGCGACGCGGGGCCAGATCCTGCGCATCTTCTTCATGAACGGCGCGGCGGTCGGCGTGGCGGGGACGGTGCTGGGCGTCGCGGCCGGCGTCGCCTTCGCCGCCCACATCGACACCATCCGCCTCTGGCTCGAACGCCTGACCGATACGGCGCTGTTCCCGCCGGAGATCCGCTTCCTCTCGCAGCTGCCGGCGAAGACCGATCCGTCGGAGGTCGTCATCGTCGCCGTCATGGCCGTCGGGCTTTCGTTCCTGGCGACGATCTATCCGGCGTGGCGGGCGGCGCGGCTCGATCCGGTGGAGGCGCTCCGCTATGAGTAGCGGCGCCGTCCTCGAGCTGCGCGCGATCGTGCAGACCTTCCATCAGGCGGGCCGCGCGATCGAGGTCCTGAAGGGGGCGTCGCTCGCGCTCGGGGCCGGGGAGATCGTGGCCCTCACCGGCCCGTCGGGCGCCGGCAAGTCGACTCTGCTCCAGATCGCCGGGCTCCTGGAGCGCCCGCGGGGCGGCGAGATCGTCGTCGCGGGCGAGCGCTGCGACGGCCTGCCTGACCGCCGCCGGACTAGGCTGCGGCGCGAGAGGCTCGGCTTCGTCTATCAGTTTCACCATCTCCTGCCCGAGTTCTCGGCGCTGGAGAACGTCGTCCTGCCGCAGATGATCGCGGGTCGCTCCCGCCGCGACGCGGGCGCGCGGGCGCGGGCGCTGCTGGCCCGCCTCGGCCTCGAAGCGCGCGCGGAGCACAGGCCCGCCCGGCTTTCCGGCGGCGAGCAGCAGCGGGTGGCCATCGCCCGCGCCATCGCCAACGAGCCGGTGGTGCTGCTCGCCGACGAGCCGACCGGCAACCTCGACCAGGAGACGGCGGACTCGGTGTTCGCGTCCCTCGCGGAGATCGTCCGCGCCACCGGCCTCGCCGCCCTGGTGGCGACCCACAACGCGAGCCTCGCCCGCCGCATGGACCGGCGCCTGGCCATCGAGAACGGGGTCCTCGCCCGCCTTTGAGCGGGCGGGCGGCGCGCCGGTTCGGGAGGGAAGGAACGTGAAGGAAAAGCCCGTCCTTCTGGTGAGCCACGTCCGCGCCGGCGACCCCGGCGAAGTCCCGCTCCTGCTGCGCGGGATGGGGCGGCCCGTCCGCCTCGTCCGCACCAACAAGGGGGAGCCGTTGCCCGCCCGCGTCGAGGATTTCGCCGGCGTCGTGAGTTTCGGCGGGCCGCAGAGCGCGAACGACGACCACGTCGATTACATCCGCGCCGAGCTGGACTGGTTGCCCCGGGTGATGGCGGCGGGCGTGCCGCTGCTCGGCGTCTGCCTCGGCGGGCAGATGATCGCCCGGGCGCTCGGCGCCGTGGTGGCCCCGCACCCCGAGGGCCACTACGAGTTCGGCTACCATCCGATCGAGCCTCTGGAAGGCGCGGCGGAGGATTTCGCCCTCGACGGCCCGTTGGAAGTGGCGCTGCGCCACGGGGAGGGGTTCGCGCTTCCCGCCGGCGCCCGCCGCCTCGCTCGGCGCCGCGTCTTCGAGAACCAGGCGTTCCGCTACGGGGCCACGACCTGGGGCATTCAGTTCCATCCGGAGGTCAACGACGCGGTGCTCGCCGCCTGGTTCGACCGCGATCCGCCGCCGGAAGACCTGCTGCGTCCCGGCGCCCAGACCGTCTCCGAACAGCGCGCCAACCACGCCCGCTGCGGCGCGACGATGCACCGCTGGCTCGCGCGCTTCCTCGCGCTCTGGCTCGCCAGCGGGCAGGCCGGCGGGCGGGCCAACGGGCGGGAATGAGAGGCTGCCGCTTTCGCCGCACCAGGCCGCTCCGTAGGATGGGAGAGGGGAGGGGCCGGTGAAGAGCCTGGTCGTCGGCATGACGGGCGCGAGCGGCGCGGTCTTCGGCGTGCGCCTGCTGGAGGCGGCGCGGGACGCCGGGATCGAGACCCATCTCGTCGTCAGCAAATGGGGCCGGCGGACGCTCGAACACGAGACCGGCAAGAGCCTCGACGACCTGCGGGCGCTCGCGGACCGCCACTACGGCCCGGCCGACATGGGCGCCCTGATGTCGTCGGGGTCGTTCCCGGTCGACGGCATGGCGGTCGCGCCCTGCTCGGCGCGGAGCTTGGCGGCGATCGCCGCGGGGCTCAGCGAGAACCTCATCCACCGCGCCGCCGACGTGATGATCAAGGAACGCCGGCCGCTGGTGCTCGTGGTCCGCGAGACGCCGCTCAGCGCCATCCATCTTGAGAACATGCTGAAGCTGGCGCGGCTGGGGGCCACCATCATGCCGCCCGTCCCGGCCTTCTACAACAGGCCGCGCTCGATCGAGGCCATGGTCGACCACACGGTGGCCCGCGTGTTCGACCAGTTCGGCCTCAGGCTGGACATGGCGGAGCGCTGGGAAGGCGCCCTGCGCCGCCCCCGCGTCGCCGGGCTGGAGGGATGATCCGCCCGCGCCGGGCGGCGGGCCTCACGAGGGGGTGACGGCCAGCAGGATCGGCGCGACGGCCAGGAGCACGACCACGCAGGTCACTGCTTCCACCGCCAGCTTGGCGATGTTCCCGAGCGCCTCGAACATGGCGCTCCCTTCAGAAGGCGTGCGCCGCCGCGATGGCGAGGGCGCGTTCGATGTCGGCGATGGCGCCGGCCATCTCGCGCCCGATCAGGTCCATCTTGCCAAGCAACTCGATGCGCGGCGCGACCCGCTTGATCTCCCGCTCCTCGAAGACCGCCCGCAGGATGCCGCAGGCGTCGGCGAGGCAGATCAGGGCGACGTCCCGGGGGTGGGGGATTTCGTCCGTGAACAGCACGTCGGCGATGCGCTTCTTGGCTTCGCGCTCGGCCTTCCCGTCGATCATCGGATAGCGCCGGGAGCGGAAGACCCACAGGAACTTCTCCTCCCGGCGTTCCAGGATGCCGCGCGCCACGAGGGCGTCCAGCGCCGCTTCCTTGATCGCGCCCGCCTCGTCGGCTGACAGCGTCTCGATCCACGTGCGGGTGTCGCGGATTTCCTCCTCGCCCGCGATGCGGTTCAGCACGCGGTCGAGCGCGGGCGTCCCCGTCTGCACGGAGTCGGTCACCGTCAGCCGTTCGGGATCGGTGTCGATCCGGTTGGCGAAGGCCAGGTCCATGAGGACGGCGCCGGCCAGCGCGCGGTTCAGGGTGTACTCGCCGACCGGCAGGAAGGTCCCGTTCTCGTCGTGGAGCAGGAGGACCATGATCTCTTCGGAGAATGTCAGCATGGGGCGGCTCCGCTCAGGACAGCGCCGCGACGGCGGCCTCGCGGGTGTCGTGGCATTGCAGGATCGACACGAACCCGCTCGCTTCCATGACCTCGCGGCAGTCGGGCTGCAAGGCGGCGATGGCGAGCGTTCCGCCTTTCTGCTGGAGGCTGCGGGCACCGATGAGGAGGGTGCGCAGGCCGGCGCTGCTCACGTAGTCCATCCCGGCGCAGTCCAGCACCACGCGGGTTTCGCCCCGTTCGACGACCGCCGCCAGCCTCTCCTCGAGGGCCGGCGCGGTCAGCGCGTCGAGACGGCCGCTTACGGAGACGACGCACGCGGCGCCCGTCTTCTGTTCCTGGATGTCCATGGAAGCCTCGCCTTCGGTTGCCGCCCCCGCCACCATACGCACACCGCCCCGCCTTCCGCAACATCGGCAACCCTCTTCCTGAATGTCATGGAAGTGCTTGATGAGGACGACGCTCGCCGGCGAGCGGATCCGGAGAGATATGTGGGAAAGTACCTGCCACAGCGTTTGCGCAAGCAGGGACTGGCGGCGCCCGTGCTCTACGAGCCTGAGAGGGCTTTCAGCGGCCGACGCATTCGCGGCATTCAGGACGCCGCTCTCACTGTTGCAACGCCGCCGCCTTCTCCGGGTCCTCCCACCACGCTTCCGGGACGATGCCGTAGAGCGGCGTGACCTCGGGGCGGCCGAACCTGTCCCAGTAGGCGATGCGATCGTCCTTCAGGTGGTAGAGGGGGATGACGTAATGCCCCCACAGAATCGCCCGGTCCATGGCGCGGGTCGTGTCGACGAAGACGCCGCGCTCGCGCGCTTCCGTCATACCGTCGATCAGCGCGTCCACCGCCGGGTCCCGCACGCCCGCGTAGTTGCGCGTCGCCTCCCGCCCGGCGGCCGCGGAAGACCAGTAATGCGCCTGCTCGTTCCCCGGTGAGAGCGAGACGTTCCAGCGATAGACGATCATGTCGAAGTCGTACACGTTCAGCCTGTACTGGTACTGCGACGTATCGACGATGCGGACCTTCGCGTCGACTCCCAGCCGCTTGAGATTGCGGGCGAAGGCGAGGGCGATCTTCTCGCTCTCCGGGCGGAGCAGCAGAATCTCGAACGCCATCGGCGCCCCGTCCGCCGCCCGCCGCAGCGCGCCCTCCCGCACCCTCCATCCCGCCTCCGCCAGCAGGCGCCGCGCCTCCTTGAGGTTGGCGCGAAGGCCGCCTTCGACGCCCGGCGGGCGGTACGCGCGCGCGAACGCCTCGCGCGGCAGCTGCGCGCGGAAAGGCTCCAGGAGGGCGCGCTCGCGGTCTTGCGGAGCGCCGCGCGCGGCGAGTTCCGAATTGTCGAAGATGCTGCGCGTGCGGACGTAGGCGCCGTGCAGCAGGGCCTTGTTGACCCAGGCGAAGTCGAAGGCGTGCGCCAGCGCGTAACGCACCGCGCGGTCGGCGAAGATGCTGCGCCGCGTGTTGAAGACGAACGCGAACATGCCGGAAGGCCGCCCGTGGGGCAGGCGTTCCAGCACGACGCGGCCGTCCTCGGCGGCCGGGAAGTCGTAGGCGGTCGCCCAGCGGGCCGCCGAATATTCCCGGCGCAGGTCGTATTCGCCGGCCTTGAAGGCCTCCAGCATCACGTCGCCGTCGCGGTAGTAGTCGAACCGGATGCGGTCGAAATTGTGCTGCCCGCGGTTGATGGGGAGGTCGCGGCCCCAGTAGTCGGGGTCGCGGCGATAGACGACGCTGCGGCCCGCGTCGACGCTCTCGATGCGGTAGGGGCCGCTGCCGGGCGGCGGCTCGAGCGTCGTTTCCGCGAACGCCGCGGCCGCGTACCAAGCCTTCGAGAGGATCGGCATCAGGCCCATGATCAGCGGCAGTTCGCGATCCGGCGATTCGGGGTCGAAGACGAACCGCACCGAGCGCGGCCTGGGCCGCTCGACGCGCCGGACCTGCCCGTAATAGAGGCGGTGGTTGGGTCTGCCGTGCTCCTTCAGGGTTTTCCACGAGAAGATCACATCGTCCACGGTGACCGGGCTGCCGTCGTGGAAGCGCGCCTCCGGCCGCAGCACGAAGGTGACGGCGGAGCGATCGTCCGGCACCGCGATCGATTCGGCGATCAGGCCATAGAGCGAGAACGGCTCGTCCCACGTCCGTTTGAGGAGGCTTTCGAAGACCAGATGCCGCCCTTGCGCCGGCACGCCCTTGACGATGAAGGGGTTGAGGCTGTCGAAGGTGCCGGTCACCGCGCGCCGGAGCGTGCCGCCCTTCGGCGCCTCGGGATCGACGTAATCGAGATGGGGGAAGCCGGGGCCGTATTTGGGCGCGCCATGCATCGCGATGCCATGCATCTCGGTGCCGTGCATCTCGGTGCCGTGCATCTCGGTGCCGTGCATCTCGATGCCGGGCGTGGCGCCGCCATGCGCCGCCGTGGCGTGATCCTCTGCGCCTGCCCGCGCGTTTCCCGCCGGCAGGGCCGCGAGGAGCGCAGCCGCCAGGCACCCGAGCACGGCATCTCGATGCGCGGCATCGCGATGCGTAGCGCCGCGCCCGCGACGGACATGGGATGCTTTCTCGCGCATGGAGGCCCGCGCGCCGGGGGGAGGGGTCAGCGGCCCGGGGCGTGGGGCGCGGCCTGGGGGAAGGTCGGCGTGCCTTCCGGGAAGGCGACCCACGGGTGCTTGCTCTCAGCCCAGACCACGCGCCCCGGCGTCGCGAAGCCGGGTTCGGCGAAGCAGCCGGCCGCGATGCCGTAATGATGCGGGCGCAGCTCCGCCGTCCAATAGACGCTGGTACCGCAGCGCGGGCAGAAGCGGATGTCGACGCCGCGCCCCGAATCGGCGACGCGCGAGAAGACCTTCGCCTCGCCTTCGGTCGACACGGCCTCCTTGCGGAAATAGGCGCCGACGCCGAAGGGGCTGCCGGTGCGCCGCTGGCAGGCGCGGCAGTTGCAGGCCATCACGATGTCCGGAGCCCCGGCCGCCGCGACCCGGAGCCGGCCGCAACCGCACGCCGCGCGATGGGTGGTGACGGATGACATGGCGGCTCTCCCGTCCGGTGGCGACGCCGCAACCTTACGCCGCCCGGCGGAGCGGGAGAAGGGCGCCGGTTGGCGCGGCGCGGCCTCGCGGATTAGGGTGCGGGCGCGATGCGTCCGGCCGTCCTCAATCCGCTGTTCGCGCCGGCGACGGCGCTGCCGGGCGTGGGCGCCGGCACCGCGCGGGCCCTGAAGCGGGTGGCCGGCCCGCTCTCGATACACCTGCTCTGGCATCTGCCCACCGGGCTGATCGACCGCCGGCACGGGCCGAAGATCGCCGCCGCCGAGGCCGGCGCCACGGTGACGCTGACCGTGCGCATAGACCGCCACCAGCCCGCGCCCAACCCGCGCCTGCCGACCAAGGTCTATTGCTCGGACGAGACCGGGAGCATGGCCCTGGTCTTCTTCCGCGCCCGCGAGGACTGGCTCCGGCAGCGGTTGCCCGAAGGCGCCACGCGGGTGGTCAGCGGGCGCGTCGAGCGCTACGGCGGCGCGCTCCAGATGGTGCATCCCGATCACGTCGTGCCGCCGGACGAGCGCGAGAGCGTGCAGACGGTCGAGCCCGTCTATCGGCTGGGCGCCGGGGTCACGCTCAAGGCCATGACGCGCGCGGTGCGGGCCGCCGTGGACCGCGCGCCGGCGCTTCCCGAATGGGTGGCGCCCGATTCACTCCGGGCGCGCGGCTGGCCGCCTTGGAACGAGGCGCTCCGCGCCGCCCACCGGCCGGAGCGCGCGGCGGATCTGGAACCGGCCTCGCCCGCCCGCGCGCGGCTCGCCTACGACGAGTTGCTGGCGAACCAGCTCGCGCTGGCCCTCGTCCGGCGCTCGGCGCGGCGCGGGCGCGGCCGGTCCGTGATCGGCGACGGGCGGCTGCGCGAAGCGGTTGCCCGGGCGCTTCCCTTCCGCCTGACGGAGGGGCAGCGCGCGGCCGTGGCCGAGATCGAAGCCGATCTCGCGGGCGACGTCCGCATGCTTCGCCTTCTCCAGGGCGACGTCGGCAGCGGGAAGACCGCGGTCGCGCTCTTCGCCATGCTGATCGCGGTGGAGGCGGGCACCCAGGCCGCCCTGATGGCGCCGACGGAGCTCCTGGCGCGGCAGCACGCGGCGGCGCTCGAGGCGCCGCTGGCGAGGACGGGAGTCCGCCTCGCGTTGCTGACCGCCCGCGAGAAGGGCCGCGCGCGCGCGGAGCTCCTGGCGGCGCTCCGCTCCGGCGACGTCCATATCCTGGTCGGCACCCATGCCCTGTTTCAGCAAGGCGTGGCCTTCGCCGATCTCGCCCTCGCCGTGGTCGACGAGCAGCACCGCTTCGGCGTGCACCAGCGCATGATGCTGGCGCGCAAGGGGCCGGCGGCCGATCTGCTGGTGATGACGGCGACCCCGATCCCGCGCTCGCTGGTGCTCACCTCCTACGGCGACATGGAGGTCTCCCGCCTCACGGAACGGCTGCCCGGGCGCACCTCGGTCGAGACCCGCGTCCTCCCGTCGGACCGCCTGGAGGAAGTGGTCGCCGCCGTGGGGCGGGCGCTCACCGCCGGGGCCAAGGTCTATTGGGTCTGCCCCCTGGTCGAGGAATCGGAAGCGGTCGATCTCGCCGCGGCGAGCGATCGCCACGCGCGACTCGCGGAGGTCTTCGGCGCCCGCGTCGCGCTGGTCCACGGGCGCATGAAGGGGCCGGAGAAGGACGCCGCCATGGCCGCCTTCGCCGGCGCCGGCGCCGACGTCCTGGTCGCCACCACGGTGATCGAGGTCGGCGTCGACGTGCCCGACGCCACCGTCATGATCGTGGAGCACGCGGAGCGCTTCGGCCTCGCCCAGCTCCACCAGCTGCGCGGCCGCGTCGGCCGCGGCGAGAAGCCGGGGACCTGCCTGCTGCTCTATCCGCCGCCGCTCGGCGAGACGGCGCGGGCCAGGCTCGCCATCCTCCGCGAGACGGACGACGGGTTCCGGATCGCCGAGGAGGACCTGCGGCTGCGCGGCGCCGGCGAGCTGCTCGGCACGCGCCAGAGCGGCGCCCCGACGTTCCGCCTGGCCGACCTCGCGGCGCACGAGGCGCTGCTCGCCGCCGCCCGCGACGACGCGCGCGCCGTCCTCGAGCGCGACCCGGAGCTCGAGTCGGAACGGGGCCGGGCGCTGCGCATCCTGCTCTATCTCTTCGAGCGGGACATGGCGGTGCGTTACCTCCGCTCGGGTTGAGGCGCCGCCGGGTCCGGCCGGTCGAAGCGCGGGTGGCGCAGGCGGTCGCCCGGCGCGGCGCCGAGGCGCGCGGCGCTGCCGCCCGCCATTTCGAGCACGAAGCGGACGGGCGCGCCGGAGGGGATGCGCTTCAGCGAAAGCGGGGTGGTCTCCGCGGCGATGGCGACGATCCGGCCGAAGCGGTCGGTGAAGAACATGTCGAGGGAGATCAGGGTGTTCTTCATCCACATCGTGACCGGCCGCGTGGTTCCGAAATCGAACAACATGCCGCGGTCGGGCGCGAGCGCGGGCCGGTGCATGAGCCCGACGGCGCGGCGCTCGGGAGTGTCGGCGATCTCGACCGCGACGGCGTGGCTGCCGGAGCCGGTCTCGATCGTCAGTGTTTCGCGCGCTTCGTCCGCCGCCGCCCCGCCGCCCGCGGGCGCGAGCAGGGTTGCCGCCACGATGGCGCGCGCGGCCACCCGCCGAAGGATCATGCGCCGCGCTCCCCGGATTGTGCCAGCCCGAGATGTTCGATCTCGACGCCGCCCCATCGGTCGTTCAGGTATTCGGCGACCAGACGGCGGTGGCAGTGATGCGGCTGGTCCTCGCTGCACAGCAGGCAGCCGCCGTCCAGGTCGTCCTTGCCGATCGTCTCCTCGATCCGCCGCGCGCGCATCAGGTCGAGAAAGCGGGATTCGTAGCTGCGCCAGTCGATCCGGCGTTTCCGGTAGTCGTCCAACAAATCCCTGGTCGGCGCGAGAGCGGGCAGGTGGACGTAGCCCATGCCGCAAATCTCGTCGAGGAACCAGGCGAGGTCGTCCTTCTTCGCGAAGCCGGCGAGTTGCGATGCGGTGTTGAGCCGCACGTCGACGACGCGCCGGGCGCCCGATTCACGCAGCAGGGCGAAGAATCGTCGGGCGGATTTCCGGGTGAAGCCGATGGTCGCGAGTTTCATCGGCTCCGCCGCCCTTTCCCCGTCGGACCGTCACCGGCGAAAGCGACGCGCCCGGTCCGCTCCTTTATCGCTTGCGCGACCGATTCTTCGCGTGAAAGAAACAGATCGCCGGTGAACGCCGCCATCAACCGATCCATCGTCTCCTCGTGCGCTTCGAGGGCGCCGTCCGCCAGGATGTGCGCGACGGGAACGCCCTTGCCGGCGAGGGCGCGGGCGACGAGCAGCGTCCTGTGGCAATCCAGCGGCTCCTTCTCCGCGCACATGAGCGCGACACGGCCCCGCGCGGCCGTGTCCGCGACTCGCGCGAGGCCGGCGCGGAAACGCTCAGTCCGCGCGATGCGTTCATAGCTGACCCGCCCCTCCTCGTAACAGGCCGGATCGTCCGGGCGCCCGCCGAGTTCGCGTCCGAGATACGCATAGCCGATGGCGCGGTCCTGCAAGGCGGCGGCGAGGGCGTCGCGGCTGAAATGAGGGCTGAAGCGGCTGTAAGGCGCCGAGCGCACGTCGGCGACGGCGGCGACGCGGTGCTTCGACAGAAGGGCCAGAAAGCCGTCCAGGGAATGATTGGAATGGCCGACGGTGAAGATCGCACGCGCCGTGTCCGCCGCGCCCGTCATCCATCGACCTCCATGATCGCGGCGATGAGCTTGTAGCAGGCGCCCTGATACGGTTCCCCGAGGCTGACGGTCGCATGGCAATCGCGAATCTCGTACACGCCGTTCAGTTTCGAGAGATAAGCCCGCTCGTAGTCCGGGTCGGTCACCCACAGCGCATAGTCTCTGCCGGCATGGGAGAAGCGTCCCTGCACCCGCCGCTTTCGGTTGCCGAACGCCTCGCCGGGGCTGAACACGGCGAGCGCGAGGCGCTCGACATGGAGCAGCCGCAGCGAACTCGATAGCGACGCCGTCGACTCGAGCGGGACCTTGTCGTTCCGTCCGTTGTAGGTGCTGAATCCGTCGATCCAGAGCGGTTTGACCGGGTCCACGATGTCGGGAAGATCGAACCAGGAGTATTTTCCCTCCTTCCGCCAGTAGGACTCGGGATCGAGCAGCCAGTTTTCCGTTTGCCAGTCTTCCGGCCTCGGCTCGAGGAGAGGGACATCGATGACGTCGAGCGGCCGGGGATCGCTGCCGTCTTCGTACTGCCGCTCGTACTCGGAGACCTCGCCGCCGTCGCGCGCGCTCACGGGCCGGATCCATTCGCCCGCGCCCCGCTCCGCGCTCCATTCGCGGCCCGCGACGCACCGGCCCGAGAGCTTCCGGGCGTTCGCGAGGCAGACGATCCTCTTGATGCTGGCCACGTCGATCTCTACGCCGCGGCCGGGATCATCAGCCGCAGTTCGCTGTCGTCGATCAGGCCGTATTCCGGCAATCGTCCCGACAATTCCCGGCACTCCCGGAGGATGATCGGCACCCCGTCGCCACGCCGGTCCATCAGCCGCATGCGCCCGACTCCGGACGGCGCGGGACAGCGCGCCAGCAGGGACACGACGAGTTCGTTCCGGCTCGACTGCCGCAGGTGCAGGCTGTCCGGGGTGAGCGTGTTGGTCAGTGCGCCGGGAACGTAGAGTTCGAGCCGGTCGCCGAACATATGCAAGCGCACGCGGGCGCCGGGCATCGAATAATCGCGGTGGGCCACGGCATTCACGAGCGCCTCGAACACCGCCCGTTCGCTGAACTGGGGGCGTTCCTCTCGTGCTACGCGCTTGGTCGCGCGCACCAGCATGTTCCGCCGCACGAAGTGCAGTGCCTCCGCGACCTGTGCGTCGAGCGGCCCCCCGATGTCGCGCGCGTCGGTCTGGTAATCGGTGTCGGTCCGTTCACCGGCGTAGCGAACCGACTGTATCTGCGCGTGGGGAAGCCATCGTTGCGGTTCCTTCGTGCAGAGGAGGACGCCCGCGAGCGTCAAGCAGGCGTTTCCGTCCGCGTCGTCGGTGACGATGCGGAGCTTGCGCAATATGCCTTCAGGCGTTTCGGGGAGGTTGCCGGACGCCGGCATCGCAGGCTCATCGACGACCCGCCCGGAAAGGAAACGCCCCGTCAGCACGTAGTCCAGGTCGGACGGCGCGGTATCGGGCACGGCGGACTCGTCGAAACGGACGATCCGGCTTTGGCTGCGCTCCTGAAACAACCGCGCGAGAACGTCGGGCGCCATCTCCCGTTTGGAACTGCCGATCCTGTGGAAATAGCCGCCTGGGCTCTCGTGCACGAACAGGCTGCGCTGGACGTCGATGCGCAGCACCGGCACGAGCCGACCCTTCGGGTCTTCGAGCTCCGCTTTGCGGATATCGGCGTCGAGCGCGGGCGTCACGGAATCGTTGCAGATTTCGCTTGCCCATCCTTCGACGGCGTCCAGGTCGTCGAGGGGGATGCCGTGGATATGGCGGGTTCCGTCGTCCGCCCCAAGAAGCACGGTTCCGCCCTGACTGTTGGCCATGGCCGCCAGCTCGTCGGCGAAGCCGTCCCGGTGGGGAGCCGTGATACGGCCGCCGGACGTGCGGACGCTCTTCAGCTCCAGCCGGGAATCCTCGCCGAGCCGGATGCGGCGAAGCAGTTCCGCGTTCGTCATCGGGTTCCCCGTTCGGCGCTCATGGTCCGATCATAAGGCCGTTCCGCCCCCCGGTGCATCCCGCTGCGCTCGTACCGGCTGCGGTTGCATGTCGCGGGGCGGGGCGGCATAGTCCGGCCGCCTCTGGGGGAGCCGCGCGCGGCTGAGAGGTCGGACGATCGCCGACGACCCCTCGAACCTGATCCGGTTAGGACCGGCGTAGGAAACGAGACGTGATCCCGCCAGACAACCCTCCGTCGCAGCAGAACGCGGCCGTTCGCGTCCGGGGCGCCCGCCTGCGCTTCGCCGGCGCGCCGCTCTTCGACGGCCTGGACATGACGCTGGAGCGCGACCGCTGGACCTGCCTCCTGGGGCCGAGCGGCGTCGGCAAGTCGAGCCTCCTGCGCGTCATCGCCGGCCTCGAGCGCCTGGAGGCCGGGCGCATGGACATCCCCGGCGGCGCCGGCATCGCCTACATGGCGCAGCAGGACCTTCTCCTCCCCTGGCTCCGCGCGCTGGACAACGTGGCGTTGGGCGCCCGCCTGCGCGGTGCGCGGCCCGACGAGGCGCGCGCCCTGGCGCTGCTCGAACGGGTGGGCCTGGGCGCGGAGGCCGGCGCCTTGCCGCGCACCCTCTCCGGCGGCATGAGGCAGCGGGTCGCCCTGGCCCGCACGCTGATGGAGGACCGCCCCATCGTCCTGATGGACGAGCCGTTCTCGGCCCTCGACGCGATCACGCGGATGCGGCTCCAGGAACTCGCGGCCGCCCTGCTCGCCGGGCGCACCGTGCTGCTCGTCACCCATGATCCGCTCGAGGCCCTGCGGCTGGGCGACCGCATCTGCGTCATGGCCGGCCGGCCCGCCTCCTTGCGGGAAGCGCCGGTGCCCGCCGGCAGGCCGCCCCGGAACGTCGGCGACCGGGCCTTGCAGGAGCACCATGCGCGCCTGATCGAGCGGCTTACGGCGGCCGACGCCGCCGGTGTGCCGGGCCGGCGGGCGGCCTGATGGCGGCGCAGGTCCGTGCGCGTTCTCAGGCCGGCTGCGATCTGCGGGGGGCTGCTTCTGGTCTGGCAGGCGGTCGTCTGGCTCGCCGGGACCCCCCATTACATCCTGCCCGGCCCGGCGCGCGTCGCCGCGAGCTGGCACGCCCACGCCGGGACGATCCTGGGCCACGCCCAGACCACGCTGCTGGAGATCGGCCTAGGGCTTGCGCTGGGCACGCTGCTGGGCGTCGGCAGCGCCTTGGTGCTGGCCCATGTCCGCCCGGCGCGGCTCTGGCTGCTGCCGGTCCTCGTCGCCTCCCAGGCCGTCCCCGTCTTCGCCCTGGCGCCCATCCTTGTGCTCTGGCTCGGCTACGGCATCGCCTCCAAGGTGGCGATGGCGACCTTGATCATCTACTTCCCCGTGGCCGCGAGCTTCTTCGACGGCCTGCGGCGCACCGAGCCGGGCTGGCTCGACCTCGCCCGCGCCATGGGCGCGCGCCCGTGGCGGACGCTGTGGCGCATCCGGGTGCCGGCGGCGCTGCCGGCGCTCGCCTCCGGCGTCCGGGTGGCGACGGCGGTGGCCCCCATCGGCGCCGTGGTCGGCGAGTGGGTGGGCTCCAGCGCCGGTCTCGGTTTCCTCATGCTCCACGCGAACGGGCGGATGCAGATCGACCTGATGTTCGCCGCGCTGTTCACCCTCGCGGCCTTCGCGGTCGCGCTCTACTTCCTCGTCGACCACGCGCTGCGCCGCGCCCTCTACTGGCAGGCCGGCGCGTGACCGCGCACGCCACAAGGAGGATGCGATGCGGATCATGAAGACCACTCTCGCCATTGCCGTCTGCGCCGGTCTCGCGGCCGGCGCTCTGGCGCCGCGGCCGGGCGCCGCGGCCGAGACGCTCACCCTCCTGCTCGACTGGTTCGTGAACCCGGACCACGCGCCGATCTTCGTCGCGCTCGAGAAGGGCTATTTCGCAGAGGCCGGGATCGACCTGGAGGTCGTCGCGCCGGCGGATCCGAACGACCCGCCGAAGCTGGTGGCCGCCGGCCAGGCCGATCTGGCGATCTCCTATCAGCCCCAGCTCCACATCCAGGTGGACGAGGGCCTGCCCCTGTCGCGGATCGCGACCCTGGTGGCGACGCCGCTCAACACGCTGCTGGTGCTGGACGACGGCCCCATCGCGACGCTCGCCGATCTGAAGGGCCGCACCATCGGCTTCTCGGTCGGCGGCTTCGAGGACGCGCTGCTCCGCGCCATGCTCGAACCGCACGGCATCCGCATGGAGGACGTGACCTTGGTCAACGTCAACTTCTCGCTCTCTCCCTCGCTGCTGTCGGGGCAGGTCGATGCGGTGATCGGCGCCTACCGCAATTTCGAGCTGAACCAGATGGACCTGGAGGGCCGGCCCGGCCGCGCCTTCTACGTCGAGGAGCACGGCGTGCCGCCCTACGACGAGTTGATCGTCGTGGCTCGCCCCGACCGGCGGGACGACCCGCTCCTCCGGCGCTTCGTCGATGCGCTGGAGCGCGGCGTCCAATTTCTCGTCAACCACCCGGAGGAATCCTGGCGCCTGTTCCTGCGCGGGCGCGACGAGCTGGACGACGCGCTCAACGCGCGCGCCTGGCGGGACACCCTGCCGCGTTTCGCGCTCCGCCCCGCCGCCCTGGACACGGCCCGCTACGCCCGCTTCGCGGCCTTCCTGGAGGCCCAGGGCCTGATTGAAAAGGCGCTCCCCGTCTCCCGCTACGCCATCGAACTCGAATGACCCCGGCGCATCTGAACAAGCGGAAGGCGCGGGGTGCGGGGAGAAGGGAACGGGCGTGCCGGACGCACGAAGCGCGCCGCCTCTCGCGCCGGGCCATTCGCTGTTGCGGGGCGAGGCGGCGCGGGCATAATCGCGCGGGGGCGATCCGGGACGAGGGGGCGGGGTGTTTCACGCGATCAGTCTGTTCGCCGTGCTCTACGGGCTCTGGCTCGCGCTGTCCGGCCACGTCGCGATCTTCCTGCTCGCCGCGGGCGCCGTCTGCGCCGCGGGCGTCGTGGCGCTGGCGATGCGCATGGACGTGGTGGATCACGAGGGCCATCCGCTCCACCTGAGCCACCGGATGCCGCTCTACTGGGGCTGGCTTGCGGCGCAGATCCTGGTCTCGGCGCTCGACGTGAGCCGCCGGGTGCTGGCGCCGCGCCTCGCCATCGACCCGGTGCTGGAAACCGTGCCGTCGAGCCAGAAGACGGACATCGGCAGGGCGATCTACGCCAACTCCATCACGCTCACCCCCGGCACGCTCTGTACGGCGGTCTCGGCCCATGGCGTCCAGGTCCACGCGCTGACCCGCCAAGCGGTCGCGGCGCTGAAGGCAGGCGGCATGGACCGGCGCGTCGCCGCCCTCGAGGGCCGGTCGTGATGTTCCTGGCCGCGGTCGCGGCCCTCGTGGCGACCGCGGCGCTGGCGCTGGTCCGCGCCTTCCTGGGGCCCGGCGTTTACGATCGGGTCCTGGCCGTGAACGCGATCGGCACCATGACCGTCCTCCTGATCGCGGCGTTAGGCTTCCTCGCGGAGCGTCCGGATTTTCTCGACATCGCGCTGGTCTATGCGTTGATCAACTTCATCGGCACCATCGCGGTCCTGCGTTACATCCGACGCGGCCGCGCCGGTGGCGCGGAGAGAAGCCGGTGATCGTCCACGTCCTGAGCTGGCTCTTCATCGCCGCCGGCGCTGGCTTCGTGATGGTGGGCGGCCTCGGGCTGATCCGGATGCCCGACCTCTTCACGCGCCTCCACGCGACGAGCGTCGCCGATACGGTGGGGGCGGGCTTCATGCTGACGGGCTTCATGCTCCAGGCCGGGTTCTCTCTGGCGGCGCTCAAGCTGGTGCTGATTCTCGTCTTCCTGTTGATCACCGGCCCGACCGCGGCCCATGCCCTGGCCCACGCGGCCCTGCTCGACGGGCACGCGCCGCAGGCGGGGAAGAGCGGGGACCCGGGGCCATAGAACTCGCCGTCGACATCGCGCTTCTGGCCCTGCTGGTGGCGACGGCGCTGATCGTGATCGCGCTCCGCAACCTGCTGGCGGCCGCGCTCACCCTCGGCATCCACAGCCTCGTCGCGGCGGCCCTCTGGGTGCTGCTCGACGCGGTGGACGTGGCCTTCACCGAGGCCGCGGTCGGCGCCGGCGTGACCACCGTCTTCATGCTGCTCGCCATCGCCGCGATCGGCCGCCAGGAGCGGATCAGGCATCGCCGGCCCTGGCTCGCGGGCGCGGCCGCGCTGGCCGCCGGCGGCCTGCTGATCTACGGCACCCTCGACCTGCCCGGCTTCGGCGACCCGGCGGCGCCGGCCCAGCTTCACGTGGCCCCTTACTACATCGAGCGGGCGGAGGCCGAGACCGGCGTTCCCAACGTGGTGACCGCTGTGCTCGCCTCCTATCGCGGCTTCGACACCCTGGGCGAGGTCACGGTGATCTTCACCGCCGGGATCGGCGTCCTGGCGCTGATCGGCCTCTCCCGACGGCGGCGTGCGACGACGGCGGACCCTCCCGAATGAGCGATCTCCTCGTCCTGCGCGTGGTCGCGAAGCTGCTGATCCCGCCGATCCTGCTCTTCGCCCTCTACGTCCAGATGCACGGCGATTACGGGCCGGGCGGCGGCTTCCAGGCGGGCGTGATCTTCGGCGCAGGGCTAGTCCTCTACGGCCTGGTCTTCGGCGCCCGCGCGGCCAGGCGCGTGGCCCCGCTCCGCGTCCTCGTGGCCCTCGCCTGCGCCGGCGTGCTGCTCTATGCCGGAGTCGGCGTCGCCGCGATGATCGGCGGCGGGCGCTTCCTCGAATACGGCGCGCTTGCGGCGGATCCGACCTTCGGCAACCATGTCGGCATCATCGCCATCGAGATCGGCGTCGGCGTCGCGGTGGCCGCCGTGATGACGATCGTCTTCTCCGTCTTCGCCGAGCGGCGCTGAGGTGGAGGCCCTTGCGCAGATCAACTACTGGGCGGCGGTCGTGCTCGCGATGATCGGCCTTTACGCCGTGATCGCGCCCGCCAACCTCGTCAAGAAACTGATCGGCCTGAGCGTCTTCCAGAGCGCGGTCTTCCTGCTCTACGTCACCCTGGGCAAGGTCGAGGGCGGCACCGCGCCCATCCTGGACCCTGCGTATCGAATCTATTCCAACCCGCTGCCCCACGTGCTGATTCTGACGGCGATCGTCGTCTCCGTCTCGACCCTCGCGGTCGGGCTGGCGCTGGCGGTGGCGATCCGGCGCGCCTACGGGACCGTCGAGGAAGACGAGCTCGCCGCGCTGGACGACGCGCCGGGCGGCGGATGATCGCGAGCCACCTGCCGGCGCTGCAAGTCGCCGTGCCGCTCGCCGCCGCGCCGCTCTGCGTGCTGCTGCGCCGCGGCCGCGCCGCCTGGGGCCTCGCCACGGCGGTCTGCTTCGGCCTGCTGGCCATCGCCGCCCTGCTGCTCGATCGGGTGCTGGAGAGCGGCCCCATCTCCTACCGCCTCGGCGGCTGGGCGCCGCCCTTCGGCATCGAATATCGACTCGACGGCCTCAACGCCTTCGTCCTCCTGGTGGTCGCCGGGATCGCGGCGCTCGCCATGCCCTACGCCCTGCGGAGCGTGGAGGAGGAGATCGCGCCCCGGCGTCGACATCTCTTCTACGCCGTCTTCCTGCTCGCGCTCACCGGCCTTCTCGGCATCGTGGCGACCGGCGACGCCTTCAACATCTACGTCTTTCTGGAAATCTCCTCCCTCGCCAGCTACGTCCTGATCGCGCTCGGGCGGCCGCGTCGGGCGCTGACGGCGGCCTACCGCTACCTGATCCTGGGCACCGTCGGCGCGACCCTGATCCTGGCCGGGATCGGCTTCCTCTACGCCAGGACGGGCACGCTCAACCTCGCCGATCTCGCCCAGCGCGTGCCCGCGCTGGGGGAGACGCCGGCCGTCCTCGCGGCCTTTGCGCTGATCACCACGGGCGTCCTGGTCAAGCTCGCGCTCTTTCCCTTCCATCTCTGGCTGCCCGAGGCCTACGCCCGCGCGCCGTCCTTCGTCGCCGCCTTCCTGGCCGCGACCGCGACCAAGGTCGGCGCCTACGTGCTGCTGCGCTTCGCCTTCACGGTGTTCGGCGCGCCCTTCGCGTTCGGCGCGCTGCCCCTGGCGGAGCTGCTCCTCGCGCTCTCGGTGATCGCGATCCTGGCCGGTTCCCTCGTCGCCTTCCTCCAGGCCGACCTGAAGCGCCTGCTCGCGTATTCGAGCGTAGGGCAGATCGGCTATCTCGGCGTCGGCATCGGCCTCGCCTCGGTCACCGGCGTGACGGGCGCGCTGGTCCACGTCTTCAACCATGCCCTCATGAAGGGCGGGCTGTTCCTGGCGGCCGGGGCCGTCGCCCATCGGCTCGGCGCGACGGAACTGGCCGCTCTCCACGGGCTCGGCCGCCGGATGCCGCTCACCTCCGCGCTCGTCGTCATCGGCGGCCTGGGGTTGGTCGGGGTGCCCGCGACCTCGGGCTTCGTCAGCAAATGGTATCTCGTGCAGGGCGCGCTCGAGGCCGACCTGTGGCCCGTCGCGCTCTTCGTGCTGTTCGGCTCCCTGTTGGCGCTCGCCTATGTCGGCCGCTTCGTGGAGGCGGCCTATTTCCACCCGCCGCCGCCCGGCGCCGGCGCCGTCCGCGAGGCGCCCTGGGCCATGCAGCTCTCGACGGCGCTGCTGATCGCGGGCTCGCTCTATTTCGGCCTGCACACGGAGCTTACCGTGGGCGTCGCCGGGCGCGCGGCGACGGCGCTCCTCGGCGCGGCGCCGTGAGCCACGCGCCCCAGCTGCTCGCGGCGCTCGCCGTCCCGCTTCTCGGCGCCGTGCTGATCGGGGCGATCGGGCGGCGCCCGCCGCTGCGGGAGGCGGTGTCTCTGGCGACGGCCGCGGCCCTGTTCGGCCTGACCGCCTCCCTGGTGCCGGCGGTCATGGCGGGGGAGGCGCCGCGGGTCGCGCTCTTCGAGGTGGTGCCCGGCCTGCCGCTCGCCTTCGCGCTGGAACCGCTCGGCATGGCGTTCGCGCTGGTGGCGTCCTTCCTCTGGCTGCCGACGACGGTCTATTCGATCGGCTACCTCCGGGCCAACCGGGAGGAACACCGCAGCCGCTTCCACGCCTGTTTCGCGGTCGCGCTGGCCAGTGCCGTCGGCATCGCCTTCGCCGCCAACATGTTCACCCTCTTCCTCTTCTACGAGGCACTGACCCTGGCGACCTATCCGCTGGTGACCCATAGCGGCGGCGCGGCGGCGCGGCGCGCAGGGCGGATCTACCTCGGCCTGCTGCTTTCCACCTCGATCCTGCTGCAGCTCCTCGCGATCCTCTGGACGTGGGTGGAGGCGGGCACGCTGGATTTCCGCGCGGGCGGAATCCTCGCCGGCGCGGTCTCGGAGGGGGCCGCCGCCGTCCTTCTCGTGCTCTACGTGTTCGGCATCGGCAAGGCCGCCCTGATGCCGTTCCACGCCTGGCTTCCCGCGGCGATGGTGGCGCCCGCCCCGGTGAGCGCGCTCCTGCACGCGGTGGCGGTGGTCAAGGCCGGCGTGTTCACGGTCCTGAAGGTCCTGGTCTATGTCTTCGGCCTGGATTTCCTGCGCTCGGTGGCCGGCAACGAATGGCTCGTCGCGGTGGCCTGCGCCACGATCCTGCTCGCCTCCCTGATCGCGCTCCGCCAGGACGATCTCAAGCGCCGGCTGGCCTATTCCACCGTGAGCCAGCTCGCCTACGTGGTGTTGGGCGGCGCGCTCGCCACGGGGGCGGGCGTCGTGGGCGGGGCGATGCACATCGCCGCCCACGCCTTCGGCAAGATCACGCTTTTCTTCTGCGCCGGCGCCATCTACACGGCCGCGCACAAGACGCTGGTCAGCGAGCTCGACGGCATCGGCCACCGGATGCCGATCACCATGGGCGCCTTCGCGATCGGCGCCTTGAGCCTGATCGGCCTGCCGCCCTTCGCCGCCCTGTGGAGCAAGTGGTATCTCGTGACCGGCGCGGAGAGCGGCCACCACATGGCGGCCGTCGCCGTCCTGCTGGCGAGCGCGCTGCTCAACGCGCTCTATTTCCTGCCGATCCTCCTGCGCGCCTTTTTCCCGGCGGCGGGCGCCCGGCCGCCGGTCGCGCCCGGGCGGGCGGAGGCGCCGTGGCCCCTGCTCGTCGCCATGGTCGTGACCGCGCTCGGCACCGTCCTCCTGTTCTGCTATCCGCGCTTTCTCCACGACCTCGTCCAACCTCTGAGTGTGTTGCCGTAAAGGCCGGTCATGGAAAAGAAATACTGGCTCGACTCGCGCAGGAACGTGATCCTCCTGATCCGCCTCTTCGCCGGGCTCTGCCTCGCCGTCCTGGTGATCGACGCGGGCTTTCACCGTCATGCCGAATTCCATTGGGAGGGCTGGTTCGGCTTCCACGGTTTCTTCGGCTTCGTGGCCTGTGTCGTGCTCGTCCTGGCCGCGAAGGGGATGCGCCGCCTCCTGATGCGGCGCGAGGGCTACTATGACGAATAGCGTCCCGCCGGCGTTCGTCTTCCTGGCGGCGGCGGCTCTGATCCCCCTGCTGCCGGCGCGGGCGCGGCGCCTCCTCCTGGTGGCGACGCCGCTCGCGGGCGGCCTCGCCTTGTGGGGCCTGTGGGGCGGCGGCGGCTTTGAAGTGGGCCTGTTCGAGACGCGGCTCGTCCTCCTCCGGGTCGATTCGTTGAGCCTCCTGTTCGGCCTCTTGTTCCATCTGGCCGCCTTCCTCGGCGCGGTTTTCGCGTTCCATACGGCCGACCGCCTGCAACAGGCCGGGGCCCTGCTCTATGCCGGGGCCGCGCTCGGCGCGGTGTTCGCCGGGGATCTGATAAGCCTGTTCCTCTTCTGGGAGGCGGCGACGCTGGGCTCCGCGCTTCTGATCCTGGCCGGCCGCGCCCCGCGCGCGACCGCCGCGGCCATGCGCTACCTGGTGTTCCAGTTGACCTCCGGCCTCCTGCTTCTGGCCGGGGCCGTGGTCGTGATCGGCGAAACCGGCTCCTCCGCCTTCGGGCATATCGGGATCGACGGCATCGGCGGCGTGCTGATCTTCGTCGCCTTCGGCATCAAGTGTGGCTTCCCGCTGATGCATATGTGGCTGACGGACGCCTATCCGGAATCGACGCCGGCCGGGACGGTGTTCCTCAGCGCCTTCACCACCAAGCTTGCGGTGTACGCCCTGGCGCGCGGCTATGCGGGGACGGAGGCGCTGATCTACATCGGCACGGCGATGACGGCGTTCCCGATCTTCTATGCCGTCATCGAGAACGATCTGCGCCGCGTGCTCGCCTACAGCATGATCAACCAGATCGGCTTCATGGTGGTCGGCATCGGCATCGGCTCGGCGCTGGCGCTCAACGGCGCCGTGTCGCATGCCTTCAACGACGTGATCTTCAAGGGGCTGTTGCTGATGTCGATGGGCGCGGTCCTGCACCAGACGGGCCGGATCGACGGCTCCGAACTCGGCGGGCTTTACAAGTCGATGCCGCAGACGACCGCGCTCTGCATCGTCGGCGCGGCGTCGATTTCGGCCTTTCCGCTGTTCTCCGGCTTCGTCAGCAAGTCGATGGTCATGGCGGCCGCGGCGGCGGAGGGGCACTGGATCGTCTGGATACTCCTTCTCTTCGCGTCCGCCGGCGTCTTCCACCACGCCGGCATCAAGATCCCCTATTTCGCCTTCTTCGCCCACGATTCCGGTATTCGCACCCGCGAGCCGCCGCTCAACATGCGCATCGCCATGGCTCTCGCGGCGGCGCTTTGCGTCGCCATCGGCTGCTATCCGGCGTGGCTCTACGGGCTCCTGCCGTACCCGGCGGATTACGCGCCTTACACCGGAAGCCACGTGCTCGCGCAGGTTCAGCTGCTCTTCTTCTCGGCGCTGGCCTTCGTCTGGCTCAATCTGGCCGGGCTTTACCCTCCCGAACTGCGCTCGGTGAACCTGGACGCCGACTGGCTCTACCGCCGCCTGCTGCCGCGCCTCGCCCGCCGCGCCGAAGCCGCCGCCGCGGCCGCTGCCGCCCGCCTCCGCGCCATCCTCCCGGCCGTTCCCTCGCTCGCCGTCCCCCTCCCGCGCCCATCTCCCCCTGCCGGCACCGCCGCCCTTTCCCTCCTCCTTCTCCTCGCCGCCTGCCTCCTCCTCTACTACCTCTGACGCGGCGCGCGCCGGTTGACAGGGAACATGGTGGGAACGCATGATGACGGCCCATGAGGGGGGCGGGCAGGCCATGACGCCGGGTGCGTTTATCGCGAAGTGGCGGGCGTCGGGGTTGAAGGAGCGTTCGGCTTCGCAGGAGCACTTCATCGACCTGTGCCGGCTTCTGGGGGAGCCGACGCCGGCGGAGGCGGACCCGACCGGGGAGAGCTACTGCTTCGAGCGCGGGGCGCGCAAGGACGGCGGTTCCGCCGGCTGGGCCGACGTGTGGAAGCGCCACTGCTTCGCCTGGGAGTACAAGGGCAAGCACGCCGACCTCGACGCGGCCTTCAATCAACTCCGGCAATACGCGCTGGCGCTGGAGAACCCGCCGCTGCTGATCGTCTCGGACATGGCGCGGTTCCGCATCCGCACCAACTGGACGAACAGCGTGAGCGCGACGCACGAGTTCGCGTTGGAGGACCTCGCGGACGGAGCGGTTCGGGACAAGCTGAAGTGGGCGTTATCGGCGCCGGAGCGGTTGCGTCCGGGGGAGAGCCGGCAGGCGTTGACGGAGCGTGCGGCGTCGGCGTTTGCGGCGCTGGCGCAGAGTTTGCGGGGGCGGGGGCACGAGGCGCGGGCGGTGGCGCATTTCGTGAACCGGCTGGTGTTCTGCATGTTCGCTGAGGATGTGGGGTTGCTGCCGGACGCCATGTTCACGCGGATGCTGGAGCAGGCGCGGAAGCGTCCAGGCGAGTTCGCCGATCTGGCGCGCGCCCTGTTCGCCGCCATGGCGACGGGCGGTCGCGTCGGGTTTGAGCCGGTATCGTGGTTCGACGGCGGGCTGTTCGACGACGACGCGGCGTTGCCGTTGGAGAAGGCGGAGATCGAAACCGCGTTGCAGGCGGCGGCTTTGGATTGGTCTGAAATCGACCCTTCGATCCTGGGGACCCTGTTCGAACGCGGGCTGGACCCGGACAAGCGCTCGCAGCTTGGGGCGCACTACACGGACCGGGACAAGATCATGCGGATCGTGGAGCCGGTGGTGGTGCGTCCGTTGCTGTCCGAGTGGGAGGGGGCGAAGGCCGAGGTCTCCGCCGCGCTCGAACGGGCGGAGGCGGCGCGGGCGGCGGCGACGCGGACGCGGCGGCGTGCGGAGGGCGAACGGCGCTTCCGCGTCTTCCTGGAGCGCCTGCGGGGCTTCGTCGTACTCGATCCGGCGTGCGGTTCGGGGAACTTCCTGTATCTGGGGCTGCACGCGCTGAAGGACCTTGAGCACCGTGTTCGTCTGGAGGGGGAGGCGTTGGGTTTGGAGCGGGGCTTCCCGGAGGTTGGCCCTGGGAACGTGAAGGGGCTGGAGGTGAACGCCTATGCGGCGGAACTGGCGCGTGTTTCGGTGTGGATCGGCGAGATTCAGTGGATGCGTCGGAACGGCTTCGCGGAGTCGCGGGACCCGGTGCTGAAGCCTTTGGAGACGATCGAATGCCGGGACGCGATCCTGGGGGAGGACGGCGGGGAGCCGGCGTGGCCCGCAGCCGACGTGGTGATCGGCAACCCGCCGTTCCTGGGCTATTCGCCCATGCGTGAAACCCTCGGCGACGACTACACGGACCAAGTGCGCAAGCTCTACAAGGGCTCCGTTCCCGCGTTTGCCGACCTTGTCTGCTACTGGTTCCACAAGGCGGGCGCATTGGTCGCTGAAGGCACAGTCACCCGCGCCGGTCTGGTGGCGACGAACTCGATCCGGGGCGGGCGCAACCGCGCCGTGCTGGACCGGATCGTCGAAGACTCTACGATCTTCGATGCATGGTCGGACGAACCGTGGGTCGTGGACGGCGGCGCCGTTCGAGTGTCGCTCGTCTGCTTCGCCCGGGGGACCGCCGGCCTCGCCGCGCACCTGAACGACGAGGCCGTGTCGCGCATCAATGCCGATCTCACCGCGGCGGCAACCGACCTGACGAAGGCGGCGAAGCTCGCCCGCAATCGCGGCGCGGCGTTCGTCGGTGGTATCAAGAAAGGCGCGTTCGACGTTCCGGGTGGTTTGGCGCGCGAATGGCTGCGCCTGCCTGCGAACCCGAACGGGCGGCCCAATAGCGACGTGCTCAAGCCATGGGTGAACGGCATGGACGTGACACGGCGCCCGCAGGACAAATGGATCGTCGATTTCGGGCACGGGATGAGCGAAGCCGCCGCCGCGCTGTACGAAGCGCCGTTCACCCATGTCGTGAACCATGTGAAGCCGGCGCGGGACGGCAATCGCCGCAATGACTTGCGCCGAAACTGGTGGCGGCACGACCGCTCCGGGCAAACGATGTTCGAGCGGATCGGCGCATTGCCGCGCTACATCGCGACGCCGGAGGTCGCCAAGCACCGGCTGTTCGTCTGGCTCGACGCGCGGATATGCCCCGATCATAAACTGGTCGTCGTGGCGCGCGACGACGACACGATCTTCGGCATCCTCCACAGCCGGTTTCACGAGGCTTGGTCGCTCCGCCTCTGCACTTGGCACGGTAAGGGCAATACCCCGCGCTACACCCACACCGCCATCTTCCAGACCTTTCCCTTCCCCGAAGGACTCTCCCCCGACACCCCCGCCGCCAACTACGCGAACGATCCCCGCGCCGCCGCCATCGCCGCGGCCGCGCGGAGACTCGTTGAACTCCGCGACCGCTGGCTCAACCCGCCCGAATGGGTGGAGTGGGTGGACGAGCCCGTTCCCGGCTACCCCAAACGCCCCGTCCCCCGCGACGAAGCAGCGGCGAGGGAACTCAAGACCCGCACCCTGACCGCCCTCTACAACGCCCGCCCCCAATGGCTCACCGACGCCCACGCGGCCCTCGACGCCGCCGTCGCCACCGCCTACGGTTGGCCCGCCGACATCGCGGACGACGACGCACTCCGCGAACTATTGGGGTTGAATACTGCGGGACGGTCGTCTATGGATATATCTGCCAATGGCGATCGCTCCTATGGTTGACGCTGGCATGCAACGATCTAACGGAGGAGGCGGCAATATGAGCGACAAGAAAGGCGGGAATCTGGTTGAGAGAGAGCACGAAATTGAGCACCGTTCGATCTCCACTACGCATCACAGAAATGTGTTGCAGAGTAGCAGCGGAAAGGAAGAGGAGAAGAATCCTCAAAAAGAGGGCGCTAGCGGTTGCCCGAAGAAGACAAATGAGAGTGCAAACAATGAATCTTGAGAAAGAATAAAGCCCACATGATGGATTTCAAGGACGAATTGTTTATCGGTATGCTGGTTATCAACACCCTCGCATTTTTTATGACAGCATGGTCCATTCGCAGACAGGCGGATGCCATCGACGTAAGACTTTATTTCCAAATAACGGAGAAAATTTCTACCGCTTGGCGGCAATATAAGGATTCTGAAGAAGAAAATAGAAACTTCGAGTTGACCGAACTCTTGAACCTTCTCGAATCTCTGGCACGTCTCTATTTTAAGCGTCGAATCCATGGCGTAACGCGGGATATGGTAAAGGAATATCTTCTGGAGATCGTTCCCGAGATCGGCCGCGAGAATCGTGTCAGGGAAGTCTTTCAAGAAAATCGCTCCGGTCCTGACACCTATGACTACATACGACGTTTCGCGAAAGCGAACGATATCGCCAATATCCCGCGCCGCTGAAGAGAAATCAGGCGCCGAAGTAGGCGGCGGCGATTTCGGGGGAATTGCGGAGGGCGGCGGGGGTGCTCCCGGGGCCGATGCGCCCGGTTTCCAGGAGATAGACCTCCTGGGCAAGACTCATGGCGAAATTCACGTTCTGCTCGGCGATCACGATGGTGAGGCCCAGGCGGCGGTTCAGGTCGCGCAGCGCGGCGGCGATCTCCAGGCAGACGCGGGGCGCGAGGCCGAGCGTCGGCTCGTCCACCATCAGCAGCTTCGGGCTCGACATCAGCGCGCGCGCGAGCGACGCCATCTGCCGCTCGCCGCCGGATTGCGTCGCCGTCTCCTGCCGCTGGCGCTCCTCCAGGCGGGGGAACAGATCGAACACCTTGCGCAAGTTGGAATCGATCTCGCCGCGCCTGCGCCAGGCGCCGACGAGGAGGTTCTCCCGCACGTCCATGAAGGGGAAGAGGTTGCCGCGCTCGGTCGCGTAGCCGATGCCGGCGTGGACGATGCGGGCGGGGGCCAGACGGGTCACGTCGCGCCCGTCGAAGGCGATGCGGCCCTCGCGCCTGGTCAGGCCCACGATCGAATCGAGCAGGGTCGACTTGCCGGCGCCGTTGGGGCCGATGACGGCGACGATGCGGCCCGCCTCCACCGCCAGCGACACCCCGCGCAGCGCCTGGGCGCGGCCGTAGAAGACGTCCAGGTTCTCGATCTCGAGCAGCGCCATCGCCCGTCTCCGCCCTAACACCCGAGATAGGCCTCGCGGACGGCGGCGTCCGCCGTCACCGCATCGAACGCGCCCTCGGCGATGATCTCGCCGAAGGACATGACGATCACCCGGTCGACGAGGGGGGCCAGCGCCCGCAGGTCGTGGCTCACGATGACGTAGGCGAGGCCCTCCGTGCGCTTCTTCTCGACCAGGAGTTCGGAGAGGCGGGCGATCTCCGCCAGGGTCAGGCCGGCGAAGACCTCGTCCAGCAGCAGCAGCCGGGGGGCGACGGCGACGGCGCGCGCCATCTCCAGGCGGCGCAGGTCGCCCATGGCGAGCGCGCTCGGCAAGGCCTCGATCTGGCGGTCGGAGAAGCCGACGCCACGCCCGATCGCCCGCTCGGCCGCCACGTCCGGCCCTTCGGTCATGAGCTTCCAGAGATCGTCCGGGGCCATGCAGACGCGGATGTTGGCGCCGACCGACATGGCCCCGAAGGGCCGCGGAATCTGGTAGGTGCGGGCGATGCCGCGCTTGACGCGCGCGTGCGTCGGCAGTCGCGTGATGTCCTCGCCGCGGAAGAGGATGCGCCCGGAGGTGGGCTTCAACTCCGCCATGACCATGTTGAAGACGGTGGTCTTGCCGGCGCCGTTGGGGCCGATGAGGCCCAGAGTCTCGCCCTCCTCCACGCGGAAGGAGAGGCCCCGGACGGCGCGGATGCCGCCGAACGCCATGTGCAGGTCGCGGGCTTCCAGCAGCGGCTCCGCCATCAGTCCCTCCGCGCCCGCAGCCGCCGGCGGGCGGCGGCCAGCAGGCTGTAGATGCCGTCCGGCCGATAGACGTACACCACCAGCGCGACCGCGCCATAGACGAAGTAGCGCTCCATGCCGGGCATGACGGGGCGCAGATACTCCAGCAGGATGGTGAGGAAGTAGGCGCCGATGATGGGGCCTACGATGGTCTCGGCGCCGCCGATCAGCGCCGCCACCAGGATGGTGAACAGGAAATCGATCTCGAAAATGCCGCGCGGCGCGATCGAGCCGAGATAGTGGACGTAGAAGGCGCCGCCGATGCCGGCCGCTGCGGCGCTCACCATGAAGGCGAAGAGCTTGAGCCGGGTGGTGTCGTGCCCGGCGGCCCGCAGCGCGTCCTCGTCCATGCGGATGGCGCTGAGCGCCATGCCGAGCCGCGTGCGCACCAGGAGCCAGAGGACGATGCCGATCGCGAACATGATGCCGAAGGTCAGGTAGTAGTTGGCGACGGCGCCGGAGACGATGGTCTCGATGCCCGAGATGCCGCGCGTGCCGCCGGTGGTCTTGGGCGCCACCACCTTGGTGAGCTCGTACAGGATCTCCATGAAGGCGAGGGTCACCAGCGCAAAATAGGTGCCGCGGGTGCGCAGCGCCGGCAGGAAGAACAGCGTGCCGCCCACCATCGTCGCGACCACGGCGGCCGGAATGCTGGCATAAAGCGGCACCCCGTAGCGGTAGCTCAGGATCGCCGTGGTGTAGCCCGCGATGCCGATCAGGAAGGGATGGCCGAAGCTGATGTAGCCCGTCCGCCCCGAGAGGAAATCCCAGCTCATCGCGAAGATGGCGAGGAAGTGCGCGAAGATGAGGATGCGCAAGGTGCCGGTCGGCACCACCAGAGGCAGCAGGCACATGACCGCGCCGAAGACGAGCCACCAGCCGAGATAGTGCAGGGTTTCGCGCTCCACCGCTCAGAGCTCCGCCTTGCCGAACAGGCCCTTGGGCCGCAGCACCAGGACCAGGACGATCAGCAGCATGGTGAAGACGCCGCGCAGCTCGGCGGCGATCACGGTGGTGGTGATCGTTTCCAGGAAGCCGATGATGTGGGCCGCGATCAGGCTGCCGGCGATGCTGCCGATGCCGCCGACGATCACCACGGCGACCGAGATGATGAGCGGGAACACCCACATGTGCGGGTCGAGCTGGGTGAAGGTCGCGAAGAACACGCCGGCGATGGCCCCGAAGGCGCCGGAGAGGCCCCAGGTCACCAGGTTGACGAGACGCGGCTCGATGCCGGAGACGACCGCGCCCTTGCGGTCCATGGAAACCGCGCGGATGGCGCGGCCGAGATGGGTGCGGCGGACGAACAGCATCAGGGCGGCGAGCACCACCCAGCTCACGCCCATGGCGAGCAGGATGTTGACGGTGACGGAGATGCCCTCGAAGCGCAGCACGCCCGGGATCACCGGCCACATGGTCTTGGGCGCGGGCGAGAAGATCATCACGATCAGCGCCTGCATCACCACGGCCAGGATCAGGGTCGAGATTTCGACCGCGATGGGGTTGTCCTCCAGGCGGCGCACCAGCAGCACGTAGGTGAGAAGGCCGAAGGCGACGCCGGACAGCATGGCGAGGACGAAGCTCGCGAAGACCGGCAGCCCGGCCTGCTGGGCCGCGGCGAAATAGGTGTAACCGCCCAGCATGATGTAGACGCCGTAGGCGAGGTTCAGCACCCGGCCCACGCTGAAGATCATGGTGAAGCCGACGGCGATCAGCGCGTAGAGGCCGCTGAGCAGAAACCCCTGAACCAGGATCTGGAGGGCCATGGAGGGAAGGCCCGGGCGCGGCGGCGGGCGGCCGCGCCCGGGGGCGTGCGGCTACTTCAGCCAGTCCGGCACTTCGAAGGCGCCGTTCGCGTATTTCGGCGGATAGACGATCTTGGTCGCGCCGTCGGAATACCACTGGATGACCACCATGGACGGTGCGCCCTGGTCGAAGGGCGGGTCGATGTCGAACTTGATGTTATGGGTGTATTCGCGGCCCGTCCGGGGCTCGATCTCGCCGGGCTTCCAGTAGGCGTAGCGGAGCCAGATCTCGCCGTCCTTCTCGATGACGATGTCTTCGTTCTCCATCTCGCGCACCCAGTCGTCGAGGGGCGCGAAGCCGCCGGCCCGCTCGGCGGCGGCGAAGGCGTTCAACATGCCGTAATAGGCGTTGAAGCCGTTGAAGTGCGGGAAGACCGGGCGCTCGTCGCCGTATCGGGCGGTGTATTTCTCCAGAAACGCCGCCGTGCGGTCGTCGAGGTCGAAGCCTATGGAGGGGATCGGGCTCAGCGTCGAGATGCCGCCGCCGAGGCCGCCGGTGTCGGTCCAGAATTCCTTGGCGAAGGCGGAGACGTTGATCCCCGTCATCGGCACCGGCACTTCGAGCTTGACGTATTGCGACGCCGGCACCTGGCTGCGCACCGACGAGATCAGGTAGATGAAGTCGGGCTCGGCGGCGACCGCCTTGTTGAAGATCGGCGCGAAATCGACGGTGTTGATGTCGTAAACGATGTGGTCGAGGATGACGATGTTCGCCTCGGGCGCGAGGCCCTGCTCGACCAGCTCGTAAACGCCGCCGGCGAAGGCGGTGTCCTCCTGCAACACGACGACGGACTTCCAGCCCATCTCCTTGGCGAGCACGTCCTTGCCGAAATCGATGTAGAGGGTGGCGAGCGCGTAGTCGTTGGCCACGTTCATGAAGTACATCTTGTACTTGTCGTATTCCTCGACCACCTTGTCGATGATGCCGATGTAGGACGTCCAGGTGTCGAGGGTGGGCGTGCGGTACTCGGCCATGCGCTCGAGCCAGCCGAGCGAGACGTCGTCGATGCAGCCCGAGACGATGAAGTCGACGTTCTCGACTTCGTTGAGATATTCGTAGGCGCGGATGCCCTCGGCCACGTCTTCCCGCGTGTCGGCCTTGACGAGCTCGATGGTGCGCCCGCCGAGCACGCCGCCTGCGGCGTTGAGTTCCTCGATGGCGATCTCGGCGCCGCGGATGGTGCTCTTGCCGGTATCGGTGTCGAACGAGCCGATATAACCCACCTTGATTGGGTCGGCCGCGAAGGCGGGCGCGGCCGCGAGAAGGGCGCACAGCACCGCCGCCCCCAGGATCGGACGATGGAACGTCATGGTGTCTCTCCCGTTCTTTTCGCGTTTCCTCACGGCCCGCATCGTAAAGCGCTTCCGCCGCCAAGGGAACCGGGCCTCCGGGCCCGCGTGCTTCATCGTCTCATTGCCAAACGCCGCGCCAGCCGTGTTCAAGATAGGGGGCGATGAAGGGGGAGCGGCCGCCCTGGGCGGTCCACAGGATGGGGAAGAAGGTTTCCTCCATGGTCGTATCGCCGGCGCGTTTGTAACGGCCGTAGATGGCGCCCACGTTGTGCGCGTGAAAGCGGGCTGCGCTGGAGAAGCAGTGAACCACCAGGCTGCGGCGGCCGACGCCGGCGGCCTCGGCAGGGGAGCCGTGCCAGGCGCGGCCGTGGTGGAAGGCCGCGCCGCCGGCGGCGACTTCGACCGGCGCCAATTCCACGGGCGCGCCAACCTTGGCGGCGGCGGCGCGCAGCGCGGCCAGCGGATCGTCGGGCGCGTGGAAGGCGGCGGGCGGCGGCGCCACGCCCCAGCGATGGGAGCCGCGGGCGTAGTGAACGGTGCCTGCGTCCCGCGCGGTGTCGTCGAGGGCGATCCAGCAGCTCGTCATCTCCGGCGGGACGACCCAATCGACGTAGCTCGCGTCCTGGTGGAAGGCGAGGGGTTTGCCGCCCGGCGGCTTCCACAGGAGGTTGTCCTGGGCGAGGCGGGCGCCGGGCCAGCCGGAGAGCCTGGCGCAGGCGGCGCCGATTTCCACCGAAAGAACGGTGGCGGCGACGACGCGATCGGCCTTCCAGCCGTTGCAGATCTGGCGCGTGAGGTCGGCGGCGTCGCGGCCTGCGCGCCAGTTCCATTCGTCGGGCTGGAGGCCGGTCTCGAAATCGCCGCGGAACAGCGGCGCGAAGCGGGCGGCAATTCGCGCCGCTGTCGCGGGCGGGACGATGCGCGGCACCGTCACGAAGCCGTCGGCTTCGAAGGCGGCGCGTTGCGCTTCCGAGAGCGCGAAGCCCGGCATCGCCCGAGCCTCCGGCGCAGGCCCGGCCCGAGGCGGGAGAGGGGGCTCCCGCCGGCCTACGCGACCCGAAGCGTCGGCGGCTCGTTGCGCGCCGCGCCCGGCGCCTCCCAGTGGGAGGCAGTCCGGCGTTTCAGCATCTCCCGGAACTGGCGGGTGGTCTCGGGCAGGAGCGCCCCGCTGCCCCAGTCCACGATCACGCCGTAGCGGCGGATTAGGTCCATCGCATCGAGCTCCTTGCCCCGGTAGCGGGCGGCGACCGCCTCCGCATCCTCGTCGAGCCAGGCGTGCCGGCGCGCCCGGATCTCCGCGCGCGCGGCCGTGGTCGCGGCTTCGTCCACCTCGTAGGCGGCCAGATCGACGTCCACCTCGCGCACGACGACGCCGTAGTCCTTCCGCGCCCGCGCGATCGAGACGTAGCCGTCGGCCACGTCCTCGCACACCGCCTGCGGGTCGCGGGCGAGCGGGTCGCCCAAGCCGCCGCCGCCCGCCGAGGGGCGGGTCACGGTATCGCCGGCCTCGATCGGGACGCCCGAGAAAATCGAGCCCAGATAGCGCTCGCCCTGGCTGCCCGGATTGACCCACACGCCGTGGGGAATGGAGGGCAGGCCGCCCCAGAGCCCCCAGGTGACCGAACGCTCTCGGTCGCAGCAATAGGAGACGACCGAGCGTTCGGCCCGGGTCAGGACCGCCCCCTTCTCGACGCCCAGGCCGCCGCGCGACTTGCCCGGCCCGCCGGAGTCGACGATCAGCTCGTGCCCGGTGGTCAGCACCGGCGCCAGCCGTTCCTGTCCCTCGAACGGCTGGGTGCCGAGCTGGACGCCGAAGACCGGCCCGGTGGCGCTCCACCCGTCGCGGCTGTTGCGCGCGCCCCAGCCGCCTACCATCCAGTCGTACCACATGAAGTAGGGGCGATCCTCCTTGCGGCCGTCACGACCGCCGATCAGGAGGTATTCCAGGTTGAAGGTGCAGGCCATGGCGCGCTCGGGCAGAATCTCGGCCCACAGCTCGAACACCGAGTTCATGATCTTCTCGAACGGCCCGGAGCAGAATCCGGCGACCGGGGTCGGCCAGTCCGCGTTGACCACCGTCCCCTTCGGCCCGAGGTCGACGGTGACCACCCGATAGAAGCCGGAGTTCAACGGGATGTCGGGCGACTGCATCTTGGTGCCGGCGACGATGGCGGCGAAGGCGCCGCCATAGCAGCAATTGAGGAAGGTGGAGATCGTCTTCGGGTGGGAGCCGGAGAGATCGTAATGCACGCTGTCGCCGTCGATGGTCATCCTGATGCGGATGGGGATCAGTCCCTCGCCCAGCGCCGGGTCGACGTCGATGTAGTCCTCGGTCTCCCACACGCCGTCCGGCAGCCGGGCGACGCGCTGGCGGGTCAGGGTCTCGACGTAGTCCTGTACCTCGGCGAAGGAGGTGCGGATCACCTCGAGGCCGTATTTGTCGCAGAGCCGGCAAATCTCCCGCTCGGCGACGTTGCAGGCCTCGGCCTGCGCCTGCAAATCGCCGATGATGTCGGCCGGTGCCCGCGTGTTGTTGGCGATCAGCTCGGCCACGTCGGAGAGATAGACGCCCTTGCTGTAGACCCGGACGGGCGTGATGCGCAGCCCTTCGGCCATGTGGTCGAGGGCGCTCACGTTGAAGGAGCCGGGCACCGCGCCGCCCACGTCGGCCCAGTGGCCGTTGGCCTGGGCGAAGCCGAGATGGGTGCCCTGATAGAAGATCGGCCGGACGATCCGGGTGTCGTTGAAATGCGTGCCGCCCTGGTAGACGTCGTTCACGACGAAGGTGTCGCCGGGGTGGACGTCGTCGCCGAACTTGTCGATCACCGCCTGGGCCGTGTAGTGCAGCGTGCCGACATGAGCGGCGATGTCGCCGCTGCCCTGCATGATCGTGTTGCCCTCGGTGTCGCAGATGGCCGAGGAGAAGTCGCGCGACCAGATGACGAAGGAATAGCAGGTGCGGAAGATCTGCTCCGCCATCTGGTCGACGATATTGACGTAGGCGTTCTTCAGGACCTCGAAGGTCACGGGATCGAGCGTGTAGCCGTCGGACCTGCCGCTCATGCGTTGCCCTCCTCGCGCGTGCCCCTCTCCGGGGCTTGCACCAACGGAACGTTCATGACGATGGTGAGCCAGGGATCGACCTCGGCCTTCAACCCGGGCGGAACGAGGACGGTGGAATCGAGTTGCTCGATGATCGCCGGCCCCTCTACGACCGCTCCCGCCCGGAGGCCGGCGCGGTCGTAGATCGGGGTCACGATCGGCTCGGGCTCCTCGTCGAAGACCACCGGGCGGCGGGAGGCGGGGCGCGGCGGCGCCCCGTCCGGCTCGTGCCTGGCGAACGTCGCCCTGGGCGAAAGCCCGGTCGCGGTGACGCTCAGCCGGTAGATCTCCACCGGCGCGTCGGGGCGCGAGTAGTTGTGCTCGCGGCCGTGCTCCTCGTGGAACCGCGCGATCGCGTCGTCCAGGGCGGCGGCCGTCGCGGGCACCGCGATCGACATCGAGCGCCACTGGCCGAGATAGCGCATGTCGACGAAGCGCTCGAACCGCATCCTGTCCTCGGTCACGCCCTCGTGCGAGAGCCGGCGCCGGCCTTCCTCTTCGAGTGTGCGGAAGGTCTGGTCGACCTCGTCGAGCTTCGCGTCCTCCGCCGAGCGCAGGTACATCCGCGACATGTCGTGCTTGATGTCGACCAGGAGGCAGCCCAGCGCGGAGGTGACGCCCGGGTTCGGCGGCACCAGGACCGTCGGGATCGAGAGGTCGCGGGCGAGCGCCACGCCGTGGAGCGGCCCCGCACCGCCGAACACGACGAGGGCGAAGTCGCGCGGGTCGTAGCCGCGCCGGATCGAGACCAGCCGCACCGCGTCCGCCATGTTGGCGTTGGCGACCTGGAGGATCGACACGGCCGCCTCCCGGACCGAGAGGCCGAGGGGCTCTGCGATCCGCTGCTTGATGGCCTCCTCGGCGCGCGCCCGGTCGAGGGCGACGGCGCCGCCGGCGAGCCGGTCGCCGATGCGGCCGAGGACGATGTTGGCGTCGGAATTGGTGGGCTCGGTGCCGCCCCGGCCGTAGCAGGCGGGGCCGGGAGAAGAGCCGGCCGAGCGCGGCCCATTGCGCAGCGACCGCGCCTCGTCGATCCAGGCGAGCGAGCCGCCGCCCGCGCCGATGGTCAGCACCTCGATGCTGGGGAAGCAGATCGGGTAGCCGTATTGCACGTACCAATCGTTGGTCACCCGCAGATTGCCCCGGTCGCACAGGGAGACGTCGGTGCTGGTGCCGCCCATGTCGAGGCCGATCGCGTTCTCGTGGCCGGCGAGACCGGCGACGAAGCGGCTGGCGATGGCGCCGGCCGCGATGCCGGAGGCGGCGAGCCGCGCCGCGAACTTCTCCGCCGTATTCTCGGTCATGACGCCGCCGCCGGAATGGAGGAGGAGGACATCCTCCTCATAGCCGCCCTCGCGCAGGCGGGCGGCGAGGCGCCGCACGTAGTCGCCGGCGACCGGAGCGAGAACGGCATTGGCCACCGTCGTCGAGAACCGCTCGTGCTCGAAGATCTCCGGCATGATCTCGCTCGATAGCGAGATCGACGCGCCGGGGACCGCTTCCGCCAGGATGTCGCGCATCCGGCGTTCGTTCTCCGGGTTGGCGAAGGCGTTGGCGAAGCAGACCGCGATCGTCTTGACCCCGCGCTTGACGATGATCCGCGCGACCTCCCGCGCCTCGGCCTCGTCCACCGGCTCGACGACGGTGCCGCTGTAATCGACGCGCTCGGTCACGACCAGCCGGTTGCGACGGCTGATGTAGGGCGGCGCCATCTCCTTGTAGGTGTCCCACAGGTCGTCGCGGGTGCCCCGACGAATCTCGATGACGTCGCGAAAGCCCTTGGTGGTGACCATGACCGCCGGCGGGAAATCGCGCGTGATCAGCGCGTTGGTCGCCAGCGTGGTGCCGTGGGAGAAGAGGACCACATCGCGCAGGTCGACTCCGCCGGCGGCGATGCCGTTCAGCACGCCGTCGATCGGGTCGGGCGTGGTCGGCGTCTTGGCGACGCGCATCCGGCCCGAGGCCTCGTCGAGGACGCACACGTCGGTGAAGGTGCCGCCCACGTCGCACGCGACCCGCACCGCCTTGCCCGGCCTGTCGCTCATCCTCGGGCTCCCCACTCTCCGCGAGTGCAGGAATGCACCTCGCCCCGGCCGCCAGTTTGCGATATCGGTCGCACGATCTCAAATCGCGCGCGGCGCGGGGGCGCCGGGGGAGGGTGGCGTGATCGACGAAGTCCTGTCTTTCTGGTTCGAGCGGAACGGTCGCGAACGGTGGTGGGCCAGGGATGCGGGCTTCGACGAAGAGATTCGCGCGCGATTCGGCGCGCTCCACGCCGCCGCCGCCCGGGGAGAGCTGCACGACTGGCGCGACGTGGCGGACGGGCGGTTGGCCGAGATCGTGGTGCTCGACCAGTTCTCGCGCAATCTCTACCGCGACGACCCGCGCGCCTTCGCCTGCGACGGGATGGCGCTGGCGTTGGCGCAGGAAGCCGTGCGGCAGGGCGCCGACCGGGCCGTTTCCGCCGTGCGCCGGCAGTTCTTCTACATGCCCTTCCAGCACAGCGAATCCCGGAAGATCCACGAGATCGCGGTCGGGTTGTTCGCCGGCCTGGGGGAGCCGGAACTCCTGGACTACGAGCGGCGGCACAAGGCGATCGTCGACCGCTTCGGCCGCTACCCGCACCGCAACCGCGCCCTCGGCCGCCGTTCGACGCCCGAAGAGGCGGCTTTCCTCGAAGAGCCCGGCTCGTCGTTCTGAACGGGTGCGCGGGGTTCCGGCCTGCCGGTCGAGGAAACCGCGGCGCGGCTCCGCGCCCGGTTCGTGACGCGGGCGTTCAGTCCGGGCGGGCCACCGGCGGGATGTAGTTCTCCAGGTCTTCCTCGCCCAGGCGCACGGTGCGGCCGAGTTCGGCGGAGCGGTAGAGCGCCATCAGAATCTCCGTCACGGCGAGGCCGTCGCGGAAGGTCTCGTCCGGCGGCGCGCCGGTGCGGAAGCATTCCACCATGTGGCGGTTCTCGTTGGTGTAGCCGTAAACGCCGGCTTCGTCCTCCAGCGCCGGCATCAGGCCCTGCTCGGCGTTCTGCTTCTCCACCAGGTCCTCGCCCGCGTCGCCCTTCACGGCGCGCGAGATGAAGACCTTGAGCCCGGTGGCGAGGGAGGAGAACTCCATCGAATATTCGGGGCCGAGCAGCTCGAGCTGGATGCGCAGCCCGGCGCCGACATAGGCCCAGGAGGTGGTGGTCTCGATCATCGCCTCGTTGCCGTCCGGGTCCTCCAGCAGCAGCGTGCCGCGCGCGAAATCCTCGGCCGGACGGCGGGCGTAATCGACCGCGCGGCCCATGCTCCGCTTGAGCCGGCGGACGTATTCGGGCCTCGTCCATTTGAGGTTCGCGATGGTGGCGTTGACGCTCTTCACCGTGAGCGCGTCGCGTGGCTCGCCGGGGGCCGTCAGCAGGTGGCGGGCGACCTCGACGGAATGGCACATCATGTCCGAGAGCACGCCGCCGCCCTGCCGCTCGCCCTGCCAGAACCAGGGCATGTGGGGGCCGGAATGCTCCTCCGCGGCGCGCGCGAGATAGGGCCGGCCGGTGAGCGGCACGGCGCGGCGCCAGACGATCTCCTTGCCGCGTTGCACGGCCGTCGAGAACACCTGGTTTTCGAGATAGCCGGTGGCGAGCCCGGCGTCGTCGGCCAGCGCCGCCACCGTGCGGGCCTCCGCCAGATTGCGCGCGAGCGGCTTTTCGCAGGCGACGCCGCGGAGTTTCCTGCCCCCCTTCGCCGCCGCGTGAATGGCCTTCATGGTCTCGACCCGGACGTCGTTGGGCGAGAGGAGCCACAGCGCGTCGACGTCCTTCGCCCGGATCAGCGCGGCGAGCGAGGAATGGGCGGTGCACGGCCCGAGGCCCAGCGCATCCGCCCGTTTGGCGAGGGCCTTCCGGCTTTTCGCGGTCGGGCTGTAGACCCCGGTGATCGCGCAATTGCGCACGCCGGTGAAGGATTCCAGGTGGAAGCGGGCGATGAAACCTGCGCCGATCATCCCGATTCGCAGCGTGTCCAGAGTCTTCCGCCGGGCCATCCTTTCCCTCCCGTCGTCGCGTGGCGCCGCCGGCCGGCGTGCCGGGGCGTCTTGCCGGGCCCCGGCCGGTGCGACAGTATGCCATCCGGCGGGACCAACGGGGGAGGGAGCGATGGAAGTCCGGGCCGCGCTGGCGACCGGCGCGGGCAAGCCGCTCGCCATCGAGACCGTGCGGCTCGACGGCCCGCGCAGCGGCGAGGTGCTGATCGAGGTCAAGGCGACCGGCGTCTGTCATACCGACGCCTTCACCCTCTCCGGCGCGGACCCGGAGGGGCTCTTTCCGGCCATTCTCGGGCACGAGGGCGCGGGCGTGGTCGTCGAGACGGGGGAGGGCGTGCGGAGCGTCGCGCCCGGGGACCACGTCATCCCTCTCTACGTCCCCGAATGCCGCCAATGCGCCTATTGCCTGAGCGGCAGGACCAATCTCTGCCAGGCGATCCGCGAGACCCAGGGCGCCGGCGTGATGCCCGACGGCTCGAGCCGCTTCTCGCTCGGCGGCGACCGCATCTTCCACTACATGGGCACGTCCACCTTCGCCAGCTACACGGTCGTCTCCGAGTATTCCGTGGCCAAGGTCCGGGAAGACGCGCCGTTCGACAAGATCTGCTACATCGGCTGCGGCGTCACCACCGGCGTCGGCGCCGTGATCAACACGGCGAAGGTCCGGCCCGGCGACAACGTGGTGGTCTTCGGCCTGGGCGGCATCGGGCTCAACGTCGTCCAGGGCGCCCGTCTGGTCGGCGCCAACATGATCGTCGGCATCGACGTGAACCCCGCGCGGAAGGCGCTCGGCGCGCGCTTCGGCATGACCCATTTCGTGAATCCGAAGGAGATCGACGGCGCGCTCGTGCCTTATCTGGTGGACCTCACGGGCGGCGGCGCGGATCACAGCTTCGAGTGCATCGGCAATGTCGAGACCATGCGTCAAGCGCTGGAGTGCTGCCACAAGGGCTGGGGCGAGAGCACGATCATCGGCGTCGCCGGCGCCGGCGCCGAGATCGCCACCCGGCCGTTCCAGCTGGTGACCGGGCGGGTCTGGCGCGGCACCGCCTTCGGCGGCGCGCGGGGGCGCACGGACGTGCCCCGCATCGTCGACTGGTACATGGACGGCAAGATCGAGATCGACCCGATGATCACCCACACCATGCCGCTCGACCGGATCAACGACGCCTTTGACCTGATGCACCGGGGCGAATCGATCCGCAGCGTCGTCGTCTTCTGACGGGCCGCCGGGCCCGCGCACCGGGAAAAGGGGAGAGCGGATTGACAGCGGCCCCGCGCGGCCTAGGATGGCGCGGCATGACGTCCGAAATGGAGAATGTCGTTCTGTCGCACCTGCGCGCCATCCGCGCGGCGCAGGGGGAGCTGGGCGGCCGCGTGTCGTCCATCGAGCAGCAGCTCGCGATCATCCATACCGACATGGCCAACATCCATGCGGATTTGGCCAATGTCCGCGGCGACATCGCCAATACGCACCGGCGTCTCGACAACCATGCTGAGCGCCTGGACCGGATCGAGCGGCGGCTCGAACTCGTGGACTGACACCTCTGGCGCGGGGCGAGCGCGACGGCGAGCGGAGCTGGAAGCGGGCCACACAGCTCGTGCGCGGCGGGCTCGTGCGCTCGGGCCACGGCGAGACCGCCGAGGCGCTCTATCTGACCTCGGGCTTCGTTTACGACACGGCGGCGGAGGGCGCGGCGCGCACGGCGGGCGAGGCGGAGGGCTACGTTTACGGCCGCTTCGGCAACCCGACCGTGACGATGTTCGAGGAGCGGCTCGCGCTGGTCGAGGGCGCGGAGGCGTGCCGGACGACCGCCACCGGCATGGCCGCGGTGTTCGCGGCGCTCATGGCGCAGCTGCGCGCGGGCGACCGGGTCGTCGCCGCGCGGGTGATGTTCGGCGCCTGTTACGCGATCGTGGCCGAGCTGCTGCCGCGCTACGGGATCGAGACCGAACTCGTGGACGGCACCGACCTCGACGCCTGGGAACGGGCGCTGACGCCCGGGACCCGCTGCGTCTTCGTCGAGAGCCCGGGCAACCCGACGATGGACGTCGTCGACATCGCCGCGGTGTCGGCGCGCGCCCACCGGGTCGGCGCGCGGGTCGTCGTCGACAACGTGCTGGGCACGCCCATCCTGCAGCGTCCGCTCGCCCTCGGCGCGGACGTGGTGGTCTATTCGACGACCAAGCACATCGACGGCCAGGGGCGCTGCATGGGGGGCGCCGTGCTCGGCGGCGCGGGCTTCGTCCATGACGAGTTGACGCCCTTCCTGCGCACCACCGGGCCGACCATGAGCCCGTTCAACGCCTGGGTCATGCTCAAGGGCCTGGAGACCCTCGAGCTGCGCACGACGCGCATGTGCGAGACGGCGCTCGCCCTCGCTTCCTTCCTCGAACGCCATCCGGCGGTCGACGCCGTGCTCTATCCCGGCCTTGAAAGCCACCCCCAGCACGCGCTGGCGGCGCGGCAGATGAGCCGGGGCGGCAGCGTCGTGGCGTTCGCGCTCGCGGGCGGTCGGGCGGCGGCGTTCCGCCTGCTCGATTCGCTGGCGCTGATCGACGTCTCGAACAATCTGGGCGATTCCAAGAGCCTCGCCACCCACCCGGCGAGCACCACGCACCAGAGGATCGCGCCGGAGATTCGCGCCGCCCTCGGCATCGGCGATGGCTTGGTGCGCTTCTCGGTCGGGCTCGAGGCGGAGGCCGACCTGCGCGCCGATCTGGCGCAGGCCCTGGACGCGGCGGCGCACGGGTGATCGGGCGGGCGATAACGGCGCGAAACGGCTTCCTGCTTGTCCACAGGACTCATCCGGTGCCGGGAGTCCCGTCCGGGACGAATCATGGGCTTCGCCGCCGCCGCGTCCCTTCGTACTCCCCCGTGAGGGAGAGGGGACAGCGCAGCAGAGATCGGCAAGCCGTGCAGGGGACAAGGCCGGACGAGTGACGCCGATCGGTGCCGCCATGACGTTCCGGTCGGGAATATCGCGGCATCCGCGCGGGCGCGGGCGTGGTGGCGTCGAAGCTGGACGCCATCGCCATGGCGCAGGCGACCGGCGACATCCCGCAGAACGTCAACTTCGCCGCGAGCGCGGGCGCCGCGCGAGCGTTCCTCGATGCGGAAGGCGTCGCCTGCGAAACGGCGCCGTCGGAGAAGACGCGCCCGCCGGACGAGGCGACCACGGCCGCCAAGCGCTTCACCGTATGACCCACCATACAACCTGAACGTCCCGCCGCGGTCGTCAGTGGCCTCCGCATAACGTCGGAATTGTCGGTGCGCGCTTGCCCCGGAGGGCGGATCGGGGCTCTCATGTGGGGGGGGGGGGAGCGATGACGAAATTCTCCATCTTCAGCCTGGCGCGCAACGCGCTGAGCCGGCACGAGCGCTGGCCGGCGCAGTGGCGCAGCCCGGAGCCGAAGCCGGCCTACGACGTGGTCGTCATCGGCGGCGGCGGGCACGGGCTGGCGACCGCCTACTACCTCGCCGCCAATCACGGCATTACCGACGTGGCCGTCCTGGAGAAGGGCTGGCTCGGCGGCGGCAATACCGGGCGCAACACGACGGTGATCCGCTCCAACTACCTGTGGGACGAAAGCGCCGCGCTCTACGAACACGCGCTGAAGCTCTGGGAAGGGCTCGCGCAGGCGTTGAACTACAACCTGATGTTCAGCCAGCGCGGCGTCCTGAATCTGATCCACAACGTCCACGATCTCCAGGAGGCGACCCGGCGGGTCAACGCCAACCGCCTGGGCGGCGTCGACGCCGAACTGCTGTCCACGGCCGAGGTCAAGGCGTTCTGCCCGATCATCGACACCGCGCCGGAGGCGCGCTATCCGGTCATGGGCGGCACCCTGCAACGGCGCGGCGGCAACGCCCGCCACGACGCGGTCGCCTGGGGCTTCGCGCGGGCGGCGGACGCCCGCGGCGTCGACATCGTCCAGAACTGCGAGGTCACCGGCATCGACGTGGCGGGCGGCAAGGTCACCGGCGTGCGCACGACCCGCGGCGCCATCGCGGCGCGCAAGGTCGCCATCGTCGCCGCCGGGCACAGCTCGGTGCTCGCCGCCATGGCCGGCTTCCGCCTGCCCATCGAGAGCCACGCCCTGCAGGCGCTGGTCTCGGAGCCGCTCAAGCCGGTGCTCGACTGCGTCGTCATGTCGAACGGCGTGCACGTCTATCTCAGCCAGTCCGACAAGGGCGAGTTGGTGATCGGCGCCGGGCTCGACCCGCCCAACTCCTACGGCCAGCGCGGCGGCCTGCACACCATCGAGGCGCAGATGGGCGCCCTCGTCGCGCTGATGCCGATCTTCAGCCGGGTCCGCATGATGCGCTCCTGGGGCGGCATCGTGGACATCTGCCCCGACGCCTCGCCCATCGTGGGGCTCTCCCCGGTGGAAGGGCTGTTCCTCAACTGCGGCTGGGGCACCGGCGGCTTCAAGGCGACCCCCGGTTCCGGCTGGGTGCTGGCCCACACCATCGCCACCGGCGCGCCGCATCCGCTCAACGCCCCGTTCTCCCTCGAACGCTTCGCCACCGGCGCGCTGATCGACGAGCACGCCGCCGCGGCCGTCGCCCACTGACGCGGGGGCGCCGGCCGATGCTGTGGATCGACTGCCCCTGGTGCGGCGCGCGGCCGGAGCCGGAGTTCCGCTACGGCGGCGAGGCGCATATCGCCCGGCCCGATCCGGCGACCACCGACGACGCCGGCTGGGCGGAGTATCTCTTCATGCGGCGCAACCCCAAGGGCGTCCACGCCGAGCGCTGGATGCACCGCGACGGCTGCCGGCGCTGGTTCAACGTGCTGCGCCACACGGTGAGCCACGAGGTGCTGGCGGTCTATCCCATGGGCGCGCCCCGGCCCGCGGCGGGGCCGGGCGCAGGCGGCGGCTGATGCGCTTCCGCCTCCCGCGCGGCGGGCGCATCGACCGCAACAAGCGCCTGCGCTTCACCTTCGACGGGCGGCGCTACGAGGGCTTCGCCGGCGACACCCTCGCCTCGGCGCTGATCGCCAACGGCCGCCATCTCACGGGCCGGAGCTTCAAATACCGCCGCCCGCGCGGCATCCTCACGGCCGGCTCCGAGGAGCCCTCGGCGCTGGTCCGGCTCGGCGAAGGCGCGCGGGCCGAGCCCAATCTGCGGGCGACCCAGGTCGAGCTCTACGACGGCTTGACCGCCGCCGCGATCAACGCCTGGCCCAGCGCGTCGTTCGCCATCGGCGCCTGGACCGGGAGGCTCGCGCCGCTGCTCCCGGCCGGCTTCTACTACAAGACTTTCCTCTGGCCGGCCTCGTTCTGGAAGGCGTTCTACGAGCCGGCGATCCGCCGCATGGCGGGGCTGGGCCGCGCCCCCGACGGGCCGGACCCGGATCGCTACGACAAGATGCACGTCCATTGCGACGTGCTGGTGGCAGGGGGCGGCCCGAGTGGCATCGCCGCCGCCCTCGCCGCCGGCGAGACCGGCGCCCGGGTGGTGCTGATGGACGAACGGCCGGCGCTCGGCGGGGCGCTCCCGGGCCTCGGATACCGCATCGACGGGCGCGACGGCGCGGACTGGGCCGCCGCCGCCCACGCCCGCCTCGCGGCCATGCCCGAGACCCGGGTCCTGACCCGGACGACGCTCTTCGGCTATTACGACCACAATTCGCTCGCCGCCCTCGAACGGCGCACCGATCATCTCGGGCCGCGCGCGCCCGCCGGCGTCGCGCGCCAGCGGCTGTGGCACGTCAAGGCTCGCCGGGTGGTGCTGGCGACCGGGGCGCACGAACGGCCGCTGGTCTTCGCCGACAACGACCGCCCCGGCATCATGCTGGCCTCGGCGGCGCAGCTTTACGTCAATCACTACGCCGCGCTGCCCGGCCGGCGGGCGGTGCTCTTCACCAACAACGACGCCGCCTACGAGGCCGCCCACGATCTCGCCCGCGCCGGCGTCACGATCGCCGCCGTGGTCGATTGCCGGCCCGCCCCGGCGGCGCCGCTCGCCGCCGCGCTCCGCGAGGCCGGGGCCGCGCTCCATCCCGGTTCCGTCATCGCCGCCACCCACGGGGCGAAGCGGGTGCGCGCCGTCACCGTGCGGCGCCTGGACGGAGGCGGCTCGGCGCGCCGCGTCGCCTGCGACTGCGTGCTCGTCTCCGGCGGCTGGAACCCGGCGGTGCATCTCTTCTGCCAGTCCGGCGGCGGCCTCGCGTTCGAGGAGGCGCGGGGCGTCTTCCTCCCCGGCGCGCCGGCCCAGCCCGTGCAGGTCGCCGGCGCCGCCGCCGGCAGCTTCGCTCTCGCCGCCTGCCTCGCGGAGGGGGCAGCGGCGGGCGCGCGGGCGGCGCGGGAGGCCGGCTTCGGGGCGGGGAAGGCGCCCGAACAACCGCCGGTCGAGGCCCCGGCGGCCGGCGCGATCACGCCCTTCTGGCTGGCGCCGGGCCTGCGGCCCATAGGCCACGGCAAGGCCAAGCACATGGTCGACCACCAGGACGACGTGACCGTCCAGGACATCCGCCTCGCCGCGCGCGAGGGCTTCCGCTCGGTGGAGCACGTCAAGCGCTACACCACCATCGGCATGGGCACGGACCAGGGCAAGACGGCGAACGTCAACGGCCTCGCCATCCTCGCCGAGGCTCTGGGCAGGCCCATCCCCGAGGTCGGCGTCACGACCGCGCGCCCGCCCTACACGCCGGTCGCCTTCGGCGCCCTCGCCGGCCGCGATTGCGGCGCATTGATGGACCCGGTGCGCCGCACCGCGATGCACGAATGGCACGCGGCCAACGGCGCCGTCTTCGAGAACGTGGGCCGGTGGCGCCGGCCCTGGTGGTATCCGAAGGCGGGGGAGGACAAACGGGCGGCCGTCGCGCGGGAATGCCGCGCCGTGCGCGCGGCGGCCGGGCTGCTCGACGCCTCGACCCTCGGCAAGATCGACGTCCAGGGGCCGGACGCGGCGGTCTTCCTCGACCGCATCTACACCAACACGATGTCGACCCTGCCGGTGGGCCGCGTGCGCTACGGGCTGATGTGCCGCGACGACGGCATGGTGTTCGACGACGGCACCGCGGCGCGGCTGGGCGCGGGGCGCTACCTGGTGACCACCACCACCGGCAACGCCGCCGCGGTGCTGGAATGGCTCGAGGAGTGGTTGCAGACCGAGTGGCCCGACCTCCGCGTCTATTGCACCCAGGTCACCGAGCAGTGGGCGACCCTCGCCCTCGCCGGGCCGAAGGCGCGCGCGATCCTGGCGGCCGTCGCGCCGGAGATGGCCGTGGACGCGGCCTCCTTCCCCTTCATGAGCGTGGCCCGCGGCGCCGTCGCCGGCGTGCCCGCGCGGGTGTTCCGCATCAGCTTCAGCGGCGAACTCGGCTTCGAGATCAACGTGCCGTGGCACCACGGGCTGGCGGTATGGGAGGCGCTGACGGCGGCGGGCGAGGCCCACGGCCTCACGCCTTACGGCACCGAGGCGATGCATGTGCTCCGCGCCGAGCGCGGCTTCGTCATCGTGGGCCAGGAGACCGACGGAACCACCACGCCGCACGATCTCGGCCTGGACCGTCTCGTCTCCGGGAAGAAGGCGGATTTCCTCGGCAAGCGCGCCTGGGAGCGCGCCGACACCCGGCGCGCGGACCGCAAGCAGCTGGTCGGCGTCCTCACCGAGGACCCGCAGGCGGTGCTGCCCGAGGGCACGCAGCTCGTCGAGGCGCCCGGGCGCCCGCCGGTGCCCATGATCGGGCACGTCACTTCGAGCTACGCGAGCCCCACCCTCGGCCGCTCCATCGCCCTCGCGCTCGTGCGCGGCGGCCGCGCCCGCATCGGGCGAACGGTCCATGCCGCCCTCGCCGAGGGCGTCCTTCCCTGCACGGTGAGCGCGCCGGTGTTCTACGATCCCGAGGGGGAGAGGCGCGATGGCTGAAGCCCCCCCGCCGCGCAGCCCGCTCGCCGCGCTCGCCGGTGCGCGCCTCGCCGCAGCGGCTGCGGGCGCGGAAGATGTCGCCCACGCGGGCGCGGAAGAAGTCTCCCTCGCCGAGCGCGGCCCTCACATGCGCCTCGCCCTCAGGCTGGAGCCGGAGGCGGCGGGCGCGCGCGACGCGGTGCGCGCCGTTCTCGGCCTGGCCCCGCCGCTGGCGCCGAACACGGCTGCGGCGGCGGCGGGCAGGGCCGTCCTCTGGCTCGGCCCCGACGAATGGCTGGCGACCGGCCCGTTCGATGAACGCTCGCCGCGCGCGCGCGCGCTCCGGGAGGCGCTCGCCGGCCACCACCACGCCGTCACCGACGTGAGCGCCCAGAGCGCCGTGCTCGTGCTTTCCGGCGGGCGGGCGCGGGAGGTCCTGGCGAAGGGATGCCGCCTCGATCTCCACCCCCGGTCGTTCGCCCCCGGCGCCTGCGCGCAGACGACCCTCGCCAAGGCGCAGGTCCTCCTGTACCGGCCCGGCGCCCCGCCGGCCTACGAGATCGCCGTGCGCAATTCCTTCGCCGTCTATCTCGCGACCTGGCTCCTCGACGCCATGGCCGAATACCGGGACGGGGCGTCCTGAAACGCCGGTCGTGAGCGGGGAGGGCGGCTTGTTCCCCCGCGGGCCGTGACATATTTTCCGCCGCCGAGGGGCGGCGGGGGCGATTCGTGGACAGCATTCGGATCAGAGGCGGCCGCCCGCTGGCGGGCGAGATCGAGATCTTCGGCGCGAAGAACGCCGCCCTGCCGCTGATGGCGGCCAGCCTGCTGACCGACAAGACGCTGACCCTCTTCAACCTTCCGCGTCTGGCCGACATCGCGACCCTCTGCCGCCTTCTGGCAGGGCTCGGCGTCGAAATCGGCGACGGCGGTCGCGGCGGCGGCGACAACAGCGGCCGGGTCCTCTCGCTCACGGCCGCCCGGATCGCCGATACCACCGCGCCCTACGATCTGGTGCGCCGGATGCGCGCGTCCGTCCTGGTGCTGGGGCCGTTGCTGGCGCGCACGGGCCGGGCGACGGTGGCGCTTCCCGGCGGTTGCGCGATCGGGACGCGCCCGGTCGACGTCCACGTGGACGGCCTGGCCCGGCTCGGCGCCGATGTCGTCCTCGAAGACGGCTACATCCGGGCGGCGGCGTCGAAGCGGCTGCGCGGTGCCGAGATCGGACTGCCGATCGCCTCGGTCGGTGCGACCGAGAACCTGATGATGGCGGCGAGCCTGGCGCGCGGCGAGACGATCATCCGCAACGCCGCGCGCGAGCCGGAAGTCGTCGATCTCGCCTGCTGCCTGAACGCCATGGGCGCCGACGTCGCCGGGGCCGGCACCGGGGAGATCGTGATCCAGGGGAGGGAGGCGCTGGGCGCCGCCGCCCATCACGTGGTCGCCGACCGGATCGAGGCCGGGACCTACGCGCTGGCCGCCGCCATGGCCGGCGGCGACGTCGAGCTGGTCGGCGCGCCGACGGCGTTGCTCCGCTCCCCGCTCGCCTATCTCGGCGCCGCCGGCGCCGCCATCGACGAGACGCCCCGCGGCCTCCGCGTGCGCGGCGACGGCCGCCCTGCGGCCCGCGACGCGACGACCCGGCCCTATCCCGGCTTCCCCACCGATCTCCAGGCGCAGGCGATGGCGTTGATGACCGTGGCCGACGGCGCCTCGACGATCACCGAAACCATCTTCGAAAACCGCTTCATGCACGTTCCCGAGCTGCGCCGCATGGGCGCCGACATCGCCGTGCGCGGCGCCACCGCCGTGGTGCGCGGCGTGGCGGCGCTCGCCGGCGCGCCGGTGATGGCCACCGATCTCCGGGCCTCCTCCTCCCTGGTCCTCGCCGGCCTTGCCGCCGCCGGCGAGACGGTGGTGAACCGGGTCTATCATCTCGACCGCGGCTACGAGCGCATCGAGGACAAGCTCGCCGCCTGCGGCGCCGAGATCGACCGGGTCGATCGTTGACGGCGCCCTCGCGTCTCAAGCTGCGGGCGGAGGACGCCGACGATCTCGCCGTGGTTTCGGCCTGCCTCCAGGATGCCGTGTTCGCCGTCGGCGAGATGGCCTTCGACGCCGTCGGCGGCCGCTTCGCGGCGGTCGTCGTGCGCCGCTTCCCCGACCCCGGCGCCCTCGGCCAGGCCAGGGCCGCCGTCCATTTCGACGCCGTGTCCGCCGTCAGGCAGCGCGGCATCGACCGCGCGCGGCCCGAACGGCTGCTGCGGCTGGTCGGGATGTTCGCCGAACCCGGCCGGGACGCGACGGTGGTGCGGCTGCTGTTCCTCGACGGCGCCGAGATATGGCTCGAGGCCGGGCGGCTCGACTGCCGCTTGCAGGACCTGGAGGATCCGCCGGTCCGGGGCCCGTGCGAAGGAGCGCCGGCGCGATGAGCGAGGGACTCATCCTCGCCCTGCCCAAGGGCCGGATCGGCCGCGCCCTCGTGCCCCTGCTGGCGCGGGCGGGCATCGCGCCGGAGGCCGCCTTCGCGGACGATCAGGCGCGCCAGCTGCGCTTCGAGACGGCCGACCGGGGGCTTTCGATCGTCCGCGTCCGCAGTTTCGACGTCGCCACCTTCGTCGCCTTCGGCGCCGCCCATCTCGGCGTCGCCGGCAACGACGTGCTGATGGAGTTCGACTACCGCGAGATCTACGCGCCCCTCGATCTCCGCATCGGCCGCTGCCGTCTCGTGGTCGCCGAGCCGGCGGCGCTGGCGACCGCGGACGACCCGTCGCGCTGGAGCCACGTGCGCGTGGCCACCAAATATCCGCGGCTGACGCGCCGCCACTTCGCGGCCCGCGGCGTCCAGGCCGAATGCATCAAGCTCAGCGGCGCGATCGAGCTCGCGCCCGGTCTCGGCCTCTGCCGCCGCATCGTCGATCTGGTCGATACCGGGGCGACGCTCGAGGCCAACGACCTCGTCGAGGTCGAGCGCGTCGCCCGCGTCTCCTCCCGGCTGGTGGTCAACCGCACCGCTCTGAAGACGCGGGCCGGCGCGCTGCGCGCCTGGATCGAACGCTTTCGCGAGGCCGTGGATGGCCCGTCGTCTGGATAGCGCCGCCGCCGGCTTCGCGGCCGCCTTCGCGGCCCTGCTCGCGGACCGGCAAGGGAGCGCCGGGGCCGCGGACCGCGCGGCCGCGGCGATCGTGGAGGCGGTGCGCGCGGGCGGCGACGCGGCGCTCCTCGACTACACCCGGCGCTTCGACCGGGTCGCGCTGGAGCCCGGCGGCATCCGTATCGGCGCGGAGGAAGCCGCGGCGCGCGCGCGCGCCGTGCCTGCGGCGACGCGCCGCGCCCTCGAAGAGGCGGCGGCGCGCATCGAGGCGTTTCACGCGCGCCTGATGCCGGCCGATCTCGACTACCGCGACGACGCCGGCGTCCGGCTCGGCGCCCGCTGGCGCCCGCTGGATTCCGTCGGCATCTACGTCCCCGGCGGCACCGCCGCCTATCCGAGCACCGTGCTCATGAACGCCGTGCCCGCCCGGGTCGCCGGCGTGCGGCGGATCGCCATGGCGGTGCCGGCGCCCGACGGCGCGCTCGCCCCGGCCGTCCTCGCCGCCGCCGAGGTGGCGGGCGTGCGCGAAATCTACCGCGTCGGCGGCGCCCAGGCCGTGGCGGCGCTGGCGCACGGCACCGAGACGATCGCGCCGGTGGACAAGATCGTCGGGCCGGGAAACGCCTACGTCGCCGCCGCCAAACGCCACGTCTTCGGGACGGTCGGCATCGACATGATCGCCGGCCCGTCCGAAATCCTCGTGGTCGCCGACGGGGCGAACGAGCCGCGCTGGATCGCCGCCGACCTGCTCTCCCAGGCCGAGCACGACGCGGCCGCGCAGGCGATCCTCATGACCGACGACGCGGCCTTCGCCGGGCGCGTGGCGGACGAGGTGGGGGCCCTGCTGGCGCGGCTCCCGCGCGCCGGGATCGCGGCCGGGAGCTGGCGCCGCCACGGCGCGATCGTCGTCCTGCGCGCCCTGGACGAGGCGCCGCCGCTGATCGACCGGGTCGCGCCGGAACATCTGGAGCTCGCGGTGGCGGCGCCGCAGCCCCTGGCGGAGGCCGTGACCAGCGCCGGCGCCATCTTCCTCGGCCGCCATACGCCGGAGGCGATCGGCGATTACGTCGCCGGCCCCAACCACGTGCTGCCGACGGCCCGCAGCGCCCGCTTCTCGTCGGGCCTCTCGCCGCTGGATTTCCTCAAGCGCACCACCTTCGTCGGCTGCGACGCGGAGAGCCTCGCGCGGATCGGGCCGGCGGCGGTGACGCTGGCCGGCGTCGAGGGGCTTCACGCCCACGCCCTCTCCGTGGCGTTGCGGCTCGAAGGCGGGCCGGGGTGAGCGGGTGGGCGAAGAGGCGGCCGACGCGGCCAGGCTCGTCGCGGTCGTGCTCGACCGGACGGCGGCGCATCGCCGCGGCCCCGACGCCGAGCACGAACGCCGGATCGCGATCCACGACCTCCTCGAGGAGAACCGCTTCGCGCCGAACGACGGCTCCCGGGGCCCCTACCGGCTGCGCCTCCACCGCGCGGAAGAGCGTCTCGTCTTCGAGGTCGAGGACCGGTCCGGAACGGTCCGTTCCCCGGCGGTGCTCCGCCTCTCGGCGCTGCGTTCGACGCTGCGCGACTACGCGGCGATCTGCGACAGCTACCACCAGGCGATCAAGACCGCGCCGCGCTCCAGGATCGAGGCGATCGACATGGGCCGGCGCGCGTTCCACGACGAGGGCGCCGAGATCCTGCGCCGCGAATTGGCGGGCGGGATCGAGATCGACCGGGCGACGGCGCGGCGCCTGTTCACCCTCGTCCACGCCCTTCGCGTCCGCCTCTGACCGGCGCCATGGGCACTCTCCCGGCGAGCGTCCTCTTCGCCTGCACCTGGAACGCCGTGCGCTCGCCGATGGCGGCGGGCGTCATGAAGAGCCTCTTCGCCCGCCGGCTCCGCGTCGACTCCGTCGGAGTCAGGCGCGGCGGGGTCCTTGACCCGTTCGCGGTCTTCGTCATGGCAGAGATCGGGATCGACATCGGCGGCCATCGCCCGAAGACCTTCGAGGACGTCGCCGGCGTCTCCTTCGACATGGTCGTCTCGCTGTCGCCGGAGGCGCAGCACAAGGCGATCGACCTGACCGGCGGCGGTTGCGAGGTCGCGTTCTGGCATACGCTCGATCCGGGCGTGGTCGAGGGGAATCGCGAAACCAGGCTGCTCGCCTACCGGGAGGTCCGCGACCGGTTGAAGGCCCGCCTGCTGGCGCGCTTCGGTCCGGGCCGTCCGCCGGTGGTCTGAACATGCGCCGCTCGCCGCCCCGCCCCCGGCTCGTTCTGGCCTCGGCGTCGCCCCGGCGCCTGGCGTTGCTCGGGCGCATGGGCTATCCGCCGGACGTCGTGGAGCCCGCGGCGCTCGCCGAGGCCGCCCTTCCCGGCGAACGGCCGGGGGGCCATGCCGCCCGCCTCGCGCGGGCGAAGGCGGAGGCCGTCGCCTCCCGGCATCCCGGCGCGTTCGTGCTGGGCGCCGACACCGTGGTGGCCTGCGGCCGCCGCATCCTGCCCAGGACGGAGACCGAGGAAAGCGCCCGCGCCTGCCTCGCGCTTCTTTCCGGCCGGCGCCACCGGGTCTATGGCGGGGTCACGGTGATCGCTCCGGGGGGCCGCGCGACGAGCCGGCTGGTGTGCACCACGGTGGCGTTCAAGCGGCTTTCGCCGGAGGAGACGGAGACCTGTCTCGCCGGCGGCGAATGGCGGGGCAAGGCTGGCGGTTACGCGATCCAGGGGCGCGCCGAGATGTTCGTCCGTTTCCTCGGCGGCTCCCATTCGAACGTGGTCGGCCTGCCCATGCACGAGGCCTGGCGGCTGCTCGCCGGCGCCGGCCTGCCGCCGCTGCCGCCGGGCGAGGTCCCGCGGGACGAGGCCCCTCGGGACGGGACCCTGCGGGGCGGGGCTCCCCGGTGACCTGCGAACTGCTCGTCACCGCGAGCCCCTACGGGATGCGCGCGGCGGTGATCGGCGACGAGGGGCCGGTCGCGTTTCATGTCGAATCGGCCGCCTGCCGAAGCCTCGTGGGCGATCTCTACGCGGCGCGGCCGGTCGGCGCGCTGCGGGGCATCGACGCCGGCATCGTCGACATCGGCGAGGGCGGCGAGGCCTTCCTCTCCGGCGCCGGCCTCTCCGGCGCCGCGCCGCTGATCGTGCAGATCGCCTGCGACGCCCACGACGGCAAGCGCCCGCGCGCGACGGCGCGGCCGCTGCTGGCCGGGCGCCTCGTCGTGCTCCGCCCCGGCGGGAGCGGTCTCGCCTTTTCCCGCCGCCTGCGCTGGAGCCCCGGCGCGCGGCGCGCGCTGGCGGCGGCGCTCGCCGACGCCGAACCGCTGGGCGGTGCGCTGACGGTGCGGGCGGCGGCCGCCGGCGTGGCGCCGGAGGGCGTTCGCGCCGCCGCCTGCGCGCTGGCCGCGCACTGGCGGGCGCTGGAGGTGACCTTCCAGCGCGACCCGACGCCGCGCCGCCTCTGGAGCGCCGACGGCCTGCTCGGGCGCCTGCTGCGCGACGCGGCGCCCCCCGGCGTGGAGCGGGTGGTCATCGACGACGGCGCCGTCCTCGCGCAGGCGCGCGGCATCGCGGAACGGGACGCGCCCGACCTGCTCCCGGCGCTCGCCGCCCACGAGCCGGCGCCGGCGGAGCCGCTCTTCGAACGCCACGACTGCGCCGGGCGGCTGGCGGCGGCGCTCCACCCCGAGGTCGCCCTCCCCGGCGGCGTCCGACTCACGGTGGAGGAGACCCGCGCCTTGAGCGCGATCGACGTCGATGCGGGTCGGGTCGACGCGGCGGTCGACGTCGACGCCGCCGCGTTGGCCGCGCGGGAAATCCGCCTGCGCGACCTGGGCGGATTGATCGCGGTCGATTTCGCCGGGCGCGGCGCGGCGCACCGCCGGACAGCGCAACGCCGGACGACGCAACTGGCGGTGCTGGAACGCGCGCTCGCCGCCGACCGCACGCCCCATCGGGTGCTGGGTGTCACCGCCGGCGGGCTGGTGGAGGTCAACCGCCGCCGCTTCGGGCCGAGCCTGCGCGAGGCCCTGACGGAGCCCGCCGACGACGCCCTCGGCGGCCGCCGGATGCGGCTCGACGCGGCGGCGCACGATCTCGCGCATGCCGCCAGGCGGGAAGCGGCGCGGGGCGTCCGGCGGTTGCGCGTGCGCGCGGCGCCGGCGCTGCTCGCGGCCCTCGCGACGCCCGGCGACGCGGCGCTCGCGGGCTGGCTCGGGACGGCGCTCGCGCCGGTTCCGGATGCGGCCCTGCCGCGCGGCCGCTTCGTCGTCGAGCGCGTCTGAGCGCGGGCGGCGGCGGATGCTCGACCCGCTGACCTACGTCCAGCTCCTCGGCGGCTTCGCGCTGCTGTTTCTGGGCGGCGAGGCGCTGGTGCGCGGGGCGGTGGCCCTGGCCCGGAGGCTGCGCGTGTCGCCGCTCCTGATCGGCGGGACGGTGGTCGCCTTCGGGACATCGACGCCGGAATTGGTCGTCACCCTGCAAGCGGCGCTCAACGGCTCGCCCGGCATCGCCTACGGCAATGTGATCGGCAGCAACGTCGCCAACCTGCTGCTGATCCTCGGCCTGGCGGCGGTGCTCGCGCCGGTCGCGACGGCGCGCCCCGGCGTGCTGCGCGACGGCGCGGCGTTGCTCGGCGCGACGGCGTTGTTCGTGGCCTTCGCCGCCTTCGGGACCATCGGCGCCTGGCAGGGCGCGCTGATGCTGGTCCTGCTCGGGCTTCTCACCTGCTTCTCCTACTGGCGCGAGCGCCGGCGCGGCGACAAGGGCGCGCTCCTCCATCGGCGGGAGGCGGGGGAGGCGCCGCACCTGCCGCGCTCCATCTGGCAGGCCGCCCCGCTGGTCCTGTTCGGGCTGGGCGCGGTGGCCGGCGGCGCGCATTTCCTGGTCGGCGCCGCGACGATCGTCGCGCGCGGAATCGGGATCACGGAGACGGTGATCGGGATCACCGTGGTCGCCGTCGGCACGTCGTTGCCGGAGCTCGCGACCACGGTGGTGGCGGCCTATCGCCGGCATGCCGAGGTGGCGCTCGGCAACGTGCTCGGCTCCAGCGTGTTCAACATCTTCGCCATCGTCGGCGTGGTGACGGCGGTGATCCCGCTGCCGGTGCCCGCGGAGATCATGCGCTTCGACATATGGGCGCTGGCGGGAATCACCGTCCTGGCGACCGCGGCGGCCATGTCCGGCGTCGCGCTCGGGCGCCCGCTCGGCGTGCTCTTCCTGCTGGGCTACGCCGCCTTCGTCGCCGTGCAATATCTCGGCGCGTGAGGGCGCCCCGGCGGCGCGCCGCCGCATGGACAGCCGCCGCCGCATCCCCTATAACCGGGCCGCTGCCCAGGTAGCTCAGTCGGTAGAGCAGCGGACTGAAAATCCGCGTGTCGGTGGTTCGATTCCGCCCCTGGGCACCGTCCTTCCAGCCCGTGTTTCCCATACGGCGCGCGTTTCCCGCCGCGCATCGGGGTATACTCGCGGGCAGGGCGGAACCTGGGGAGTGCGCGGGATGGACATGGTCACGATGAACATCATCGATTCCTCGATGGTGTCGATTTGCCGGGAGATGGGGATCACCCTGATGAAGACGTCCTATTCGACGATCTTCAACGAGGGCCTCGATTTCACCTGCGCCATCGCCGACACCGACGGGGAGATGGTCGCCGTCGCCGAATTCTGCCCGGCCCAGATCGGCGGGATGCCGCTCCTGATCAAGACCTGCGCCGAGGAAATCCCGATCGACCAGATCGAGGAAGGCGACGTGATCATCCACAACGACCCGTACCGCGGCGGTCTCCACGTGCCCGAGCATACGTTGTTCAAGCCCGTCTTCGCCGACGGCAAACTCCTCGCCTTCGTGGTCGCCATCGGCCACATCGCCGAAGTCGGCGGCATGGTGCCCGGCGGCTTCGCCGGCGAGGCGACGGAGATCTTCCACGAAGGCGTGCGCGTGCCGCCGGTGAAGATCATGAAACGCGGCAAGGACGTGGATGCGGTCTGGAAGCTCATCCTCGCGAACGTCCGCACGCCGCGCTACAACTACGGCGACCTCCGCGCCATGATCGGCGCCCTCGATCTGGGCGAGGCGCGCCTCAAGGAGATGGTCGCGAAATACGGCCGCCCGCTCTGGCGCGAGACCTGCCGCGATCTGATGGATTACTCCGAGCGTCGGATGCGCGCCGAGATCGCGCAATTCCCCGACGGTCGCTACCACTTCGAGGACACGGTCGAGAACGACGGCATCGACGACAAGCCGTTCCAGCTGCGCGTCGACGTCTTCGTCCAGGGCGACGAACTGGTCGCCGATTTCTCGGGCACCGACGATCAGGCCAAGGGGCCGATCAACGCGACCCTTGGCGTCACCTGGTCGGCGACCTACAACGCGCTGTTCCACATGACCGATCCGTCGATCCCCAAAAACTCCGGCTGCTTCCGCCCGATCAAGATCGTCGCCCGTCCGGGCACCGTCGCCAATGTCGACTATCCGGCCCCCGAGGTGGCGGGCAATACGGAGACCCATCCCCGCCTCGCGCTGATCGTGATCGGCGCCCTCGCGCAGGGTGCGCCCGAGCGGGCGATGGCGGCCGAAAGCGGCACCGGCGGCAATTTCGTCTTCGGCGGCCACCACCCGGACCACGACGAATATTTCGCCTGCTACGACCTGATCTCAGGCGGCTGGGGCGGGCGCGACTTCGCCGACGGCAACGACTGCGTGATCGCGATCAACGGCAACTGCCGCTTCAACCCCGTCGAGGTGTTCGAGACCCGCTTCCCGTTCCAGGTCGAGGATTTCGCGATGCTCCCGGATTCCGGAGGGCCGGGGCGCCACCGGGGCGGGCTCGGCTACCGCAAGACCTTGCGCACCCTCTCGGCGGAGATCACCGCGAGCCAGTGCACGGACCGCCACCGGATCAAGACCTGGGGCCTGCGCGGCGGCGGGGAAGGGGCCGTCGGCGCCACCCTGATCCAGCCCGGCGGCGCGGCGGACTGGCGCCCGGTGACCGAGACCCACGGCAAGGCGTCGTCCTCGAAATACTCCAACATCCTCCTGCGCCCGGGCGACCGCGTCCGCCTCGTCGTGCCCGGCGGCGGCGGCTACGGCGCGCCCGCCGAGCGCGCCCGCGAGGCGATCGAGGAGGACATCGCGGAGGGCTACGTCACGCCCGACGCAGCGCGGCGGGAATACGGCTACGGCGCCTGAGGCCGGATTGCGCCGGGGAGCGCGCCGCAGCGCCCGGCAGAGCCGGCTCCGTCACCGACGGCGCCGCCGGCGTCATCCGGCCGCCGCCTCGGCGCGCAGGTGGGGCGGCATCCAGCGGGTCTGATCCTCGGTGCCGTAGGCGGGGAACTCAGACGGCTTGCGCCGCTGGGCGAGCATCCAGGGGTGCAGGATCGGCAGGTTGTAATAGAGGCGGGCCGCCCAGTGGGGCCACAGGGTGAGCGGCCAGGTGATCGCGGACCAGAGCTGGGTGTGCTCCGAGATCGGCCGCTGGCGCGTCTCCCAGCGCTTCAAGCTCCGCTCGATGTCGCCGTCTTCGTCCAGCATGTTGGCCAGCGACAGCGCGTTGCCGATCGCCGTGCCGCAGCCCTGGCCCAGGCCGGGCGACATGGCGTGCGCCGAATCGCCCACGATGGCCACCCGGCCGGCGCTCCAGGCCTTGAGCTTCAAGGTCTCGAAGCGGTCGTAGCGGCCCTCCTCCGGGACCCGCAGGATCATCGATTCGAGATGCGGGAAGGAGTCGATCCAGAGCTGCCTCGGCAGCGGAATCCGCGCCGCCTCCGTATCCCGCGCCAGCATGGTGAAGCAGAGATAGAAGACCTCGCGGTTGCACGGCGTGTAGAGCACGCGCCGGTTGCCGCTCCACCACTCCCGGATGGTGCGGCCTTCGTCGGTATCGGCGTAGCTCGGCTCGTGCGGCACCAGGGTGCGGATCGCGCCGTCCACGTGGCTCCGGCGGCTCTTCAGGAGGCCCAGGGAATCGCGCACCTTGGAGTTGATCCCGTCGGCGGCGACCACGAGGTCGGCTCGCCGTTCGCTCCCGTCCTCCGTGATCAGCGTGCCGTCCGTCCGCGCCGCGACGGCCGTCGAGCCGGTGACGATCTCGACGCCGGCGCGTTCGGCCGCGCCCAGCATGGCGCCGAGCAGTTGCTGGCGCGTGATGCAGAACATGCGCGAGCGGTCGGTGCTGGTGACCGGCGCGAACGGCACTTCGTCGATGAAGCGGCCTCTGGCGTCCCGGCTGACGTAACGCGGCGCCTCGGTGCAGCCCGCCAGCGCCTCGTCGGCGGCGCCGATCGCCTTGAGGACGCGCACGCCGTTGTCCCATATCCAGATGCCGGCGCCGAAGGCCCGGATCTCCGACGAGCGCTCGTGGATGCGCACCGTCCAGCCGCGCCGGGCCAGCGCCGCCCCCATCGTCAGCCCCGTGAATCCGCCCCCGGCGATCTCGGCATGGCGCGTCATGGTCGTTCCCGTCCGTTCCGCTCCCGTCCTCCGGCGCGCCGGCCCAGCCGGCCGCGTCGCCGCCGCTCAATAGCAAGAAGCGCGCGCCCCTGCCAACCGCGCAATCGACGGCGCCGTCGATTGCCGGAAGCCAACGGGAGCGACACGTGATAAGCTCCGCGCCTGCGGAAACGCCGGACGGGTCCGGGACATGGCGCTTGCGGAACGCGACATCGACGTGGAGGGGCATCGGGTCCACCTCTGGGAAGGGGGGGAGGGCTTCCCGATCCTGATGCTGCACGGCTCCGGCCCCGGCGCCGGCACCGTCGGCAACTGGCGTCTGGTGATCGAGCCGCTGGCCGCGCGTTACCGGATCGTCGCCGCCGACCTGATCGGCTTCGGCGCCTCCGGCCGCAAGGCGGCGGAGCCGTTCTTCGACCTGGCCCTCTGGCGGCGCCAGGCGCGGGCCGTGCTCGACCTCCTGCCGGCGGGCGAGGCCGGCGTCATCGGCCATTCGCTCTCGGCCAGCCTCGCGCTCGGCCTCGCCATGGAGGCGCCGCGCGTGACCCGGGTCATGACCACGGGCGCGATGGGCGCCCCGGCCAAGGCCAACGCCGACACCGAAATCTGCTGGCGCTTCCCCGAGACGCGGGACGAGTTGCGCCGCGCGGCCGAGACCCTGGTTCACGACCCTTCCGTCATCACCGATGCGTTCCTCGACGCCCGCATGGCGATCCTTCACGACGGCGATTACGGCCCCTATTTCCGCAGCATGTTCGCGGGCGACAAGCAGCGCTTCATCGACGCCGCGGTGCTCCCGGCCGAGCGGCTGGCGGCGCTCGCCTGCGACGTGGTGATGATGCACGGCCGCGACGACCGGCCCTTCCCCTACGAGGAGAACACCCGCGTGATGGCGCGCGCCATCCCCCGGGCGGACAGTTTCGTGATCGCCCGCTGCGGCCATTCGCCGGCGCTCGAACATCCCGATAAATTCCTGGCCGCGGCGCGAATGCTCTTCGGCTGACGGCGCGACGACGAGGACGAGCCATGCGCAGACACATTCGATGCGGCCGCCTGTTCACCGGCTTCGAGGACAACGCGGCGACCGACCGGACCGTGGTGCTCGACGGCGAGCGGATCGCCTATGTGGGGGAGACCGCGGGCGCGCCCCGGCCGGCGCCGGACGACGAGGTGCTCGACCATTCCGGCCATTTCGTGATGCCCGGCCTGATCGATGTCCACGTCCACCTTTCCTACGGCAACGCCCGGACGGAGGAGGACATCGACCTCTACGCGCCGGTCGAGTTCCGGGCGCTGCGCGGCATGGAGGCGGCGCAGCGGGTCCTCGCCGCGGGCTTCACTTCCCTGGCCGACCCGACCACCAGCGGCCGCGTCACGCCGTCCATCCGCGACGCCATCGACGCCGGCCTCTTCGTCGGCCCCCGCGTCACCTGCTCCGGGCGCCAGATCACCAACCGCCAGGGCCTGTCCGACTGGTATCCGAGCTGGATCGGCGTCCCCGAGACGTCCATCGGCGTGCTCGCGCGCGACGCGGCCGAGGGAATCGCCGAGATCCGCACCATGGCCAAGGACGGGGTGGACTTCATCAAGATCGCCATGGACGGCGATTCGATGAACCCGATGACCAGCGTCCTGGTCGCCGGCTACAACCAGGAGGAGACCACCGCCATGGTCGCCGAGGCCCACCGCCTGGGCAAGAAGGTGGTGGTCCACGCCCGCGGCGCCGAGGCCGTGCTCTATTCGGCGCGCGCCGGGGTCGACGTGATCCTCCACGCCTCGTGGATGGACGACGCGGGCCTCGAGGCCGTGCTCGAGAACGGCTGCATGATCTGCCCGACCTTGAGCCTGGTGGTCAACGACATCGATTTCACGCGGCCCGGCGACGGCTGCTATCCGGGTTTCCCGGACGCCCACAGGCGCGAGATCGAGGCCGCCCGGCGCGCGCTTGGCAAGGCGCGCGAGGCCGGCGTGACGCTCCTCTCCGGCACCGATTCGGGCTTCGCCGTGACGCCCTACGGCGAATGGCATGCGCGCGAGCTGGAGCACATGGTGACTTATCTCGGCCTTTCGCCTGCCGAGGCCCTGCGCTGCGCCACCGTCAACAACGGCCTCTTCGTGCGCGAGGCCGGGCGCGTCGGGGCTATCGAGGAGGGCCGGCTCGCCGACATCCTGGTGTTCGACGGCGACCCGTTGGCCGACATTTCCCAGCTGCAGGACCGGAGCCGTATCCGCCGCATCTTCCTGAACGGCGCGCCGGTTGAACTTGCCCTCAACCCGGACGTCAAGCGCCTGCGCTCCGAATTCTCCTACGAGATGTGGCACCAGGTCTATACCCAGGAGCGCATCGCCGAGATCGGCCTCGCCCGCCCCGCCGTTGCCGAGGCAGCGGAATAAGGTAGGAGGTAGCGAAATGCAGACCACGAGCTTCAGTCTCGGCGAGCTTCTCAGGAGAGCGAAAGACGGCAGTCTGACGATTCCCCAATTCCAACGTCAATTCATCTGGCGCGAAGCTCAGGTCAAACTGCTGATCGATTCGATGTCACGATCATATCCTATCGGATCTTTATTATTGTTGGATAGAACGCCAGATTTGCCGCTTGCATCTCGAAAGATTGAGGCGGAAATTCGGAAAGAACATGCGCCGGATGATAATCTTCTTGAAAATCCATCCGATGTACAATCCCACAACAGGGAAGTACATTCCTACATCTTGGATGGCCAACAGAGAACAACGTCGGTAGCTCGTGTTTTTTTGAATTCTCATCCCGAAAAACTTTATTATTTTGATCTTAAGGATTTGTATCAACGGCATTGTGAGGGGGAAATTTTTTGGATCAAGACCAGGAAACGCGGAAAGACAGAACCGGATAGGAAAGATCGTAACAAGCTGCTTCGTGCAGACATAATACTTGATCAGAAGAAGTCAGATATTTATGTTAGCGAGTATATTGAAGACTCGGGTGACTTTCCGCAATTTGCGGAGAATCGAGGGAAAGCACGCGAGGCAGCCGCTATTATAAAAGGTATTTTTGAGACCATCAGGAATTACAAAATCCCCGTGGTGACTCTTGAGCGTGGAAGCGGCGTCGAGTCCGTGTGTCGGGTTTTCGAGACCATAAATAGCACAGGGACGCGGTTAACTACATTTGACCTTGCCGTCGCTCGATTCTATCCCAAGCCAGATTTGCGAAGCTTGTGGACAGGGGCATTGGAAAACTATCCTATTTTGAAAAATTATGAGGTTGACGGCGAGCGCGTATTGCAGGTCCTTTGCTTGGCATCTGCGGTGCGAGATAAAAAATCCCCCGAAGCTACGAGGAGCGATATTTTGGCGTTGACCGGTGGGAGGATTACGCAGGAGTGGGCCAAGTCCTCGGAGGCTCTCGCGGAGACCTATAGGTGGGCACGGGCTCAGGGTGCGAGACCGGAGACATTACCGAGCCATAACGTTTTGGTTGCAATGGCAGCTGTCAGAAATTTGTTTCAGGACAGTGCGTCGGAGGAGATATGGAAAGATCCCGATTTCATCAGGCGATGGTACTTCAGCAGGATAATGCAGGCTGGCGCATCGCAAGCCTCTAACTACAATATTGCGCAGGATTTTAACGCATTGCGCCAATATCTGGAGGGAGGAAGGCAGCCCAACGTACAGGAAGTGGTCTTGGACGCAGCGACGCTCTTAAAGCTCAAACCGTCAGATGTGAGGTACAAGGCATTGCAAAACGTATTTGCGATGACGATCCGTCAAGATCTCGTTGAGGGGTATCGTATTGATTCCGAATCCGTACTTCACAGTCACCATATTTTCCCGAGTAACGCGGGCAAGAAACACGGCCTTCCTCGAGATATATTGGATGGTATTTGTAACCGTATTCCGATCTTGGAGAAGTCTAACGAACGTCTTGGTGAAGGATATCCAAAGGAGTACTTTGGAGATATAGCAGCGCAGGCACGGAAACATGGGACGCTCGGTGGTTTGAAAAGGAGATTGAGAGATAGCATGATTCCTGGAGATCCATCCGATGAGTCTTGGTCAGAGAGTTTTTCAATCAGTAACTTTGAGGGATTTTGTGAAAAGCGAGCGAAGCTTATTATTGCTCGGGTTCGGGAAATCGTAGGGGAATCCCTCAGAAGCTCCTCCTCTACCAAGGACGAGGATGAGTTGGCGGAGTATAGCGAATTTTGAGCTTCGGTGGTGAGTGCAGAGGAGGGGCTGCTCCGCGCGTTCGGTGCTCGCGTCGTAGATCACCAGATTCTTCAAGCTCTGGTTGGCAGCAATACCGGTATCGGGCTATTCCGGTGCCTCCGCGCCGGCGTATTTCCAGTAGGTGTCCTTCGTGACGATCCTGCCGTCCCCGTCCAGCTCCCAGATGTCGCAGCCGAGCCAGTCGAGCCGGTTGCCGTTGGTCTCCGTGCCGGTGACCCGCCATTCGGAGCAGCCGCGGTTGCCGCCCACCCAGTGGCTGCGAATCTCCCACGCCATGTCGGGAATGGTGCGGAAGCGCCGCCTGAGCATGGCGCGGAGCGCTTCCGTCCCCACCACCCGCTCGCCCTCCGGCGGCGTGCCGCGCGAGAGGAGCCACGCCGCGTCGGCGGTGAAATGACGGAGGACGCCCTCGACGTCGTGGCGGTTGAAGGCATCGCACACCTCGGTGATGACCGCGAGATTGCGGCGCTCGTCGTCGTTCATTCCCTTATCCTCCGGATGGTGGATGGCGCGTCTGCTTACGCGGGTTCGGTATCGAGCAGGCGGCCGTGGTGAGCCAGGAAATCGTCCACCGCCTCGATGAAGCCGGCGCGGTCCGCCTCGGTGATGGCGAGCGAGAGCGCGATGAAGCCGCGCCGCGTCGTGAAGAAGCCCTTGTCGATCAGGTCCAGGTGCAGCAACTGGCGCAGGCGCGAATCGCGCGGCGCGAGATCGCGGACCGACCGCACGGGCTCCCGCTGGAAGTGCAAGGTCATGATCGAGCCGAGCCCTGTGGCCTGGAACGGTGCGCCGTGCCGGGCGGCAAGGTCGTTCAGGGCGCGGCGAAGCGCATCACCGGAAGCGTTGAGGGCGTTCTGCGTCGCCGGCGTCAGGATCGTTTCGAGCCCGGCCGCGCCGGCCGTCAGCGAGAAGACGTTGTTGTTGAACGTGCCGTGATGGACGAAGGCGTCCACCCGGGCCGGGTCGTAGCGGTCCATGATCGCCGCCGGCCCGCCGAAGGCGCCGAAAGAGAAACCGCCGCCGACATATTTGCCGAGCGTGGTCATGTCGGGAACGATGCCGAGCTGGCCCTGGCGCCCGTCGGGCGCGAGCCGCGATGTCATCACCTCGTCGAAGATCAGCAACGCGCCGCTCTCGGTGCAGGCTTCGCGCAGCGCACCGAGGAACGCGGGCGCGCCCGGGATGGAGCCGGACGCCCCCTGGAGCGGCTCGACCAGCACCGCCGCCAGCCGGCGCGCGTTCTCCGCGATCAAACGGCGGGCGTACTCCGCATCGTTGTAGGGCGCGATCACGAAGGGGAAGGGCGCGTTGAGCGGCGCTCCTTCGCGGGGGAAGGAGAGCGTGGCCCCGTGATAGCCGCCCTCGAACACCATCACCGCGTCCCTGCCGGTCACCGCGCGGGCGGTCGCCAGCGCCATGGTGTTGCCCTCGGTGCCCGAATTGGTGAAGCGCACCCGCTCGATCGACGGGAAGCGGGCGCAGACGAGCGCCGCCAACCGCTCCTCGCAGGGGCTGGCGGAGCCGAAGACCATCCCGGCGTCCAGTGCCCGCAGCACCGCCTCGCGGAGCACCGGGTGCGAGTGGCCGTAGAGCCCGGCGGTGAAATCACCGGCGAAGTCGGTGTAGGCGTGGCCGTCGACGTCAGTCAGGGTCGCGCCCGCCGCCTTCTCCACGGCGAGCGGGAAGGGCGTGTAGAACATGCCCGTCCGCGTATTGCCGCCGGGCAGGCTGGCGCGCGCCCGTTCGAACTGCGCCCGGCTCCCCGGATTGGCCGCAACGTAGCGGGCCGTCGCCTCCGCGACGGCGCTTTCGAGGTCGAGATTCCCGCCGCCCGTTCCGGTTCTCGTCGCCATCGGCGCGCCCCGCGCTTCCTTGATCGGCGCAACATAACCGCCGTGCCGGGCGCGTCACAAGCTGCGCCGCCACGGTGTGCGCGCATTTGGAGGCCGGACGAATCCAGGGTACGATCCGTTCGCGTCGAGGAACCCTCGCCACAGGGCAAGTGCTTGCTGCGGAACATGATTTCACCGATGAAACCGGGTCGGAGCGTGAGGCTGCGTTGTTTTCCAGGATCCTGATCGCCAACCGCGGAGAGATTGCCTGCCGGGTGATCCGCACCGCCCGCCGGCTCGGGATCGGGACCGTCGCCGTCCATTCGGAGGCCGACGACGGCGCGCCGCACACCCGGATGGCGGACGAGGCGGTGGCAATCGGCCCCGCTTCCGCCGCCGAAAGCTACCTGAACGTCGACGCCCTGCTCGACGCCGTGCGGCGGACGGGCGCCGAGGCGGTTCATCCCGGCTATGGGTTCCTCTCCGAGAGCGCGGCGTTCGCCGAGGCTCTGGCGGGGGCGGGCGTCGGTTTCATCGGTCCGCCGGCGCCGGCGATCGCCGCGATGGGCGACAAGCTCGCCGCCCGCCGGATCGCGGCCGACGCCGGGGTGGCGGTGATCCCGGGCACCGGGGAGGCCGTCGCCTGCGCGGAGGAGGCGGCGGCGGCCGCGCGCGCGATCGGCTATCCGCTCATGATCAAGGCGGCGGCCGGCGGCGGTGGCAAAGGCATGAGGCTGGTGCGCGACCCCGGCGCGCTCGCCGGGAGCATGGCGTCGGCCGTCAACGAAGCCGAGGCCGCGTTCGGCGACGGGCGGGTCTTCGTCGAGCGCTTCATCGAAGACCCCCGCCATATCGAGATCCAGATCCTCGCGGATGGCGCCGGCAACGTCGTCCATCTGGGGGAGCGCGAGTGTTCGATCCAGCGCCGCCATCAGAAGGTGATCGAGGAGGCGCCGAGCCCACTGCTCGACGAGGCGACGCGGGAGGCCATGGGCGCGCAGGCCTGCGCGCTCGCCAGGGCGGTCGACTACCGCTCGGCCGGCACGGTCGAGTTCGTCGCCGACCAGACGGGCGCGTTCTATTTCCTGGAGATGAACACGCGCCTCCAGGTCGAGCATCCGGTGACGGAGATGACCACCGGGATCGATCTGGTCGAGCAGCAGATACGCATCGCCGCGGGCGAGACTCTCGCCATGGCCCAGGGCGACGTGAAACCGCGCGGCTGGGCGCTCGAATGCCGGCTCTATGCCGAAGACCCGTCGCGGGGCTTCATGCCCTCGGTCGGGCGCCTCGTGCGCTACCGCGAGCCGGCCGGGAGCGCGACCGTCCGCGTCGATGCCGGAGTCGAGGAGGGGTCCGAGATTTCCGTCTTCTACGATCCGATGATCGCCAAGCTCGTCGCCTGCGGGCCGGACCGCGCCGCCGCCATCGCGACGATGCGGGACGCGCTGGATCGTTACGAGCTGCGCGGCGTGGCGCACAACGCGGGCTTCCTCAATGCCGTCCTGGGGCGGCGGCGGTTCGCGGAGGGGCGGCTTTCCACGTCGTTTATCGAAGAGGAGTTCGCCGACGGCTTCGACCCGAAGGCGCTCTCGGACGACGCCCGGGCGATCATCGTGCCGGTGGCCGGGGCGATGCATGCGCGGCTGGTGGAACGGGCGGCGCGCATCTCGGGGCGGCTCGCCGGCGCGGCGGCGGCGCCCGACGAATGGGTGGTCGATCTCGGCGAGAGCCGGCACGCGGTCCGTCTCGGCGCCGGGGCGGGGGGCTGTTCGGTCACCTGGGACGGCCGCGTCGTCCGGGTCGAGAGCGACTGGCGCCCGCACGAGCGGCTGTTCGAAGGCACGGTGGACGGGACGGCGGTCGTCGTCCAGGTCGGGCGGACCGGCACGGCGCTGACGCTCGCCTGGCGCGGTTTCGCGGCCGTGGCGCGGGTGCGCACGCCGCGCGCGGCGGTGCTGGCCGGGAAAATGCCGGAGAAGGCCGCGCTCGATCTCTCGCGCTTTCTGCTCTCGCCGATGCCGGGCCGGGTGGTGGCGTTGCACGTTTCCGAGGGCGAGGAGGTGCGCGCCGGCCAGCCCGTCGCGGTCGTCGACGCGATGAAGATGGAGAACGTGCTCCACGCCGAACGCGACGGGCGGGTCGCCAGGGTGTGCGCCAGCGTCGGCGACAACCTCGCCGCCGATCAGGTCATCGTGGAGTTCGCGTAACCGCGCACCGGCGGGGCGTCTTCCCGAAGCGGGATATGTCGGGACAAGCCGGGACGGAAAGGGGAAACGTCCGCCCGGAAGGGGAGGAGCACGCCATGCACTGGGTTTATCTCGGCCTCGCCATCCTGTTCGAGGTGGGCGGCACGACCTGCATGAAGCTGAGCGCGGGCCTGACCAAGCCCGTCTTCGCGGTGTTGATCTTCGTGTTCTACGGGATCAGCTTCGGGGTGTTCGCCCTCGCGCTCAAGAAGATCGATCTCGGCCTGTCCTACGCGATCTGGGCCGGGATCGGCACGGCGGCGGTGGCCGTGATCGGCACGCTCTGGTTCAAGGAGCCGATGGGCCTGCTGAAGATCGGCTCCATCGCGTTGATCATCGCGGGCGTCGTCGGCCTCAATCTGGCGCGCGGCGCGCACTAGGGCGCACACTGGCCGGCGCGGAAGCCGACACGGGGGGCGCCGCGGGAGGCGGCCCGAACACCGCCGCGAAATGCCGCCGCAGGGCGCGGTCGACGTCCGCCGTCGCGGCGTCGATTCCGAGGGCGGCGAGGGAGGTGACGCCGTGCCCGCGCAGGCCGCAGGGGACGATGCCCTCGTAATGCGCGAGCGCAGGCGCGACGTTGAGCGAGACGCCGTGGAAGGTGACCCAGCGGCGCACCCGCACGCCGATGGCCGCGATCTTGGCGTCGCCGTCTCCGACGTCGCCGCCGGCGCCCGCCACCCAGACGCCCACCCGGCCCGGGCGGCGCACGCCGGCGACGCCGAATTCGGCGAGGGCGGCGATCAGCCACCGCTCCAGGTCGCGGACGAAGCGGCGGAGGTCGCACCGCCCGCGCGCGGCCAGATCGAGCATGACGTAGGCGACGCGCTGGCCGGGGCCGTGATAGGTGTACCGGCCGCCGCGCCCGGAGCGGAAGACCGGCAGCGCGCCGGGCACCAGCAGCTCCTCCGGCCGCGCGCTCGTCCCCGCCGTGTAGAGCGGCGGGTGTTCGAGAAGCCATACCCGCTCCGGCGCCCGGCCTGCGCGAATCCCCGCCACCCGCGCCTCCATCGCCGCGAGCGCCTGCGGGTAGGGGACCGGACCGGGCGCGACCGACCATTCGACGGCGCTCCGGCCCGGCGCCACCGCGCCTTCTGTGTCCGTCGCGCCCGGCGTGCCCACCGGACCCGCCGCGCCCGGCGCCGCGAAGCGGTCGTTCACGGCTGCGGTTGCGCGTGGGTGCGGCATTCGTCCTCCCATTCATCCTCGGTCAGCACCGTCACACCGAGTTCCCGCGCCTTCTTCAGCTTCGTTCCCGCCGCCGCGCCGGCGACCAGGAAGTCGGTCGCCTTCGAGACCGAGCTGGTGACCTGGGCGCCGAGACCCTCCGCCCGCGCCTTCGCCTCCGCGCGGGTCATGCGCTCCAGCTTGCCCGTGAAGACCACCGTCTTGCCGGTGTAGGGCGATTCCTCGGCGCGGGCCTCGGCGAACGGTTCGATGGCGAGCCGTGCGTCCAGCGCATCGAGGATCGCGGCGTTGCCCGGCTCGCCCACGAAATCGACCAGCGCCCCGGCGACGACCGCGCCGATCCCGTCGGTGTCCACCAGTGCGCTCCGGGCCGGGTGTTCGGGATCGGCGGCCGCGGCCATGGCCGCGCGCCAAGCGGCGAACGTCCGGTAGCGGCGGGCGAGCAGGCGCGCCGTCGTCTGCCCGACATGGCGGATGCCGAGGGCGTGGAGGAACCGCTCCAGCGGAATGCGCCGGCGGGCGGCGATCGCGCGGAACAGGTTGGCGGCGGAGGTCTCCCCCCAACCATCGCGTTCGGCCAGCGGTGGGTGGCGCTTCCCGTCCTCGCGCTCGAGGTCGAAGAGGTCGGCGGGGGAACGGACCCGTCCTTCCTCCCGGAACGCCTCGATCTGCTTCGTCCCGAGCCCCTCGATGTCGAAGGCGTCGCGCGACACGAAGTGACGCAGCCGCTCCAGCGCCTGGGCCGGGCAGACCAGGCCGCCCGCGCAGCGCCGGACGGCCTCTCCCGGCGCGCGCACCGCGCGGCTGCCGCATTCCGGGCAGGCGGTCGGCGCGGCGAACGGGCGGCTGTCGGGCGCCCGGCCCTCGGGAAGGGCGCGGACGATCTGCGGAATCACGTCCCCCGCCCGCTGCACGACCACCCGGTCGCCCTCACGGATGTCCTTGTCGGCGATTACGTCCTCGTTGTGGAGCGTCGCCCGCGCGACCGTGACGCCGCCGACGCGAACGGGCTCCAGCTCGGCCACCGGCGTGAGCGCGCCGGTGCGCCCGACCCGGATGCCGATGCGCCGGAGAACGGTCTCCGCCTGTTCGGCCGGGAACTTCCAGGCGATCGCCCAGCGCGGCGCCCGCCCGGCGGCGCCCAGCCTCTCCTGCCAGTCGATCCTGTCCACCTTGAAGACGACGCCGTCGATCTCGTAGTCGAGGCGCGCGCGCTTCGCCGCGATGTCGCGATAGAGCGCGCGCGCCTGGGCCAGAGTCGCGCAGCGCCGGGCCAGCGGGTTGACGACGAATCCCCACGCCGCGAGCCGCGCCAGGACGTCGCCGTGCAGGCCGTCGAGCGGCGTGCTGGTCTCGCCCCAGGCATAGGCGAAGAAGCGCAGCCGGCGCGCCGCCGCCAGCGCCGGATCGAGCTGGCGCAGGCCGCCGGACGCCGCGTTGCGCGGGTTGACGAACGGCGCCGCGCCGGCGGCCGCGCGCTCCCGGTTCAGGGCCGCGAAATCGGCCAGCCCCATATAGACCTCGCCGCGCACCTCCAGCCGCGTCGGGAAGCCGGCCCCGGACAGCGCGTGGGGCAGGTCGCGCAAGGTCCGCAGATTGGCCGTCAGGTCTTCGCCGGTCTCGCCGTCGCCGCGCGTGGCGCCGAGGACGAGACGCCCGTCGCGGTAGTGCAGCGTCGCCGACAGGCCGTCGATCTTCGGCTCGCCGAACAGCGCCACTTCCGCGCTCCCGTCCAGGTTCAGGAAGCGCCGCACCCGGCCCACGAACTCCGCCAGATCGTCTTCGTCGGCGGCGTTGGCGAGGGAGAGCATGGGCCGCCGGTGCCGGACCCTGGCGAAGCCGGGGGCGGGCGCCGCGCCCACCCGGCCGCTCGGACCGTCGGCGCGCTTCAGCGCTGGGAAGCGCGCCTCGATGGCGTCGTTGCGCCGGCGCAGGGCGTCGTATTCGGCGTCGCGCAACACGGGCGCCGACTCGACGTAGTAGAGGCGGTCGTGATGCGCGATCGCGCGCGCGAGCCGCGCCAGCTCCCGCTTCGCGGCGGCTTCGCTCAGCGCCTCCGGCGGCATCGCCCCGTCGCGCGTCGCTCCGTCGGGCATCGCTCACCCGGCCCGCAGCAGGCTGCGGGCGGCCTCCCGCGCCTCCCGCGTGATCCGCGCGCCGGACAGCATCCGCGCGATCTCCTCCCGCCGCGCCTCGCCGGTCAGCGGTGCGACCTCGGTGGCGGCGCCTCCCTCTCCCTCGCGCTTGGCGACCCGGTAATGACGGTCGCCGCGGGCCGCGACCTGAGGCGAGTGGGTGACGACCAGGACCTGCACGTCCTGCGCCAGCTTCGCCAGCCGTTCGCCGACGGCGCTGGCGACCGCGCCGCCGATGCCGCGGTCGATCTCGTCGAAGACCAGCGTCGAAAGACCCGCAGCGCGAGCGAGGCAGACCCGCAGCGCGAGCAGCAGCCGCGCCCGCTCGCCGCCCGAGGCGATCTTCGCCATGGGCGCCGGCTCCGCCGCCGGATCGGTCGCCAGCATGAACCGGCAGCGGTCGATCCCCGCGGCCGTCGCGACGCCGTCGCCGTCGAGCGTGGTGGTGAAGCTGGCGCGGCCCAGCTTCAGCGGCCCGAGTTCCTGCGCGACCGCGGCGTCGAGGGCGCGCGCAGCGCTCCGGCGGGCCCGGCTCAACGCGGCGGCCGTCTCCCGGTAGGCGCGCTGCGCCGCACAGGTCGCCTGCCGGAGCGCGGCCAGCCGCTCGGCGCCGCCGCCGGCCAGATCGAGGTCGTCGCGCAGCCTGGCCAGCAGGGCGCCGAGGGAATCGGGCGCCGTCCCGTGCTTGCGGGCGGCGTCGCGCAGGGCGAAGAGACGCGCCTCGACCGCCTCGAGACGGCCGGGGTCGGAATCGAGGCCGTCCGCGGCCGCCGCCAGGGCCATTTCCGCCTCCTCCGCTTCGATCGCCGCCCGCTCGAGCGCGCCGGCGAGGGCGTCCAGCGCGCCGCCGGCGTGCGGGGCGGCGCGTGCGACCGCGCCCTGGGCCGCCCGGAGCCGCGTCGCGACGCCGCCCGTGACCATCTCCGCCCGCGCCGATTCGAGGGCCTCCGCGATCTTCTGCCCGTTCAGCAGGCGCGCGCGCGCGGCGGCGCAGCGCTCCTCCTCGCCGATCTCCGGCGCCAGCGTCTCCAGCTCGGCGACCGCGTGCCGCAGGGTGTCCTCCTCGCGGCGCGCCGCTTGCCGCGCGCTCGCCGCCTCGCTTTCGGCGGCCTGGGCGTCGCGCCAGGCGGCGTAGGCGGCCGCCAGCTGCGCGCGTTCCGGGCCGTGGCCCGCGAAATCGTCCAGCATCGCGAGATGGTTCGCCGGGTCCAGCAGGCCGCCCGGTTCCGCCTGGCCCTCGCTCTCCACGAGTGCCCCGCCGATGCGCCGGAGCAGGGCGATCCCGACCGGCGCATCGTTGACGAAGCCGCGGCTCCGCCCGTCCGCGCCGAGCGTCCGGCGAAGTAGCAGCGCGTCGTCGGCCTCCAGGCCGTGCTCGGCCAGCAGGGCATGGAGCGGAGCGCTCCGGGGCGGGTCGAAGACGGCGGTGACGGTCGCCCGGTCGCGCCCGCGCGCCACCATGCCGGAGGCGCCGCGCGCACCGAGGGCGAGGCCCAGCGCGTCCAGCAGGATCGACTTGCCGGCGCCGGTCTCCCCGGTGAAAACCACGAGACCGGCGCCGAGTTCGATGTCCAGGCCGCTGATCAGGACGAAGTCGCGGATCGACAGGCGCCGGAGCATCGGCCCCTCGCGCGGAACGGCGCGTCAGAACGGCGCGCGCCGCGCCTCCCCCGCGAGGAGGGCGTAGCTGCGCGCGTACCACGGGCTGCCGGGATAGTTGTGTCCGAGGACGGCGGCCGCGGCCGCGGCTTCCGCGGGGACGCCGATGGCCAGATACGTCTCGACCAGGCGGTGCAGCGCCTCGGGCGCGTGGCTGGTGGTCTGGTAACGTTCGACCACCCGGCGGAAGCGGCCGAGCGCCGCCACGTAATGCCGGCGCCGCTGGTAGTACCGGCCGACGCTCATCTCCTTCCCGGCGAGATGGTCGCGCGCCAGGTCGATCTTGAGGCGGGCGTCCCGCGCGTAGGCGCTGCCGGGGAAACGCCGCACCACTTCCTCCAGCGCCTCCGTCGCCAGTTCCGTCATCCGCTGGTCGCGGCTCACGTCCGAGACGCGCTCGTAGTAGCAGATCGCGATCAGGTAATAGGCATAGGCGACGTCGCGATGGCCCGGATGCAGTTCGACGAAGCGGCCGGCCGCGGCGATCGCGTCGTCGTAGCGGTTGGCCTGGTAATAGGCGAACGCGGCCATGATCTGCGCGCGCGTGGCCCAGGTGGAATAGGGATGCTGGCGCTCCACCTCGGCGAAGTTCTCGGCCGCTTGCGCCGCCTCGCCCTCGAGCAGGCTGTCCATCGCCTCGTTGTAGAGTTCCTCGACGCTCCGCTCGACATAGCCCTCGTCCGTCGTGCCGCAACCGGCCAGCAGCGCCAGCGCGGCCAGCACCAGGGCGACGGCCGCCGCGCAAGCGACAGGGCCGCCGGCCGGCATGGCCGCGCGCGGCCGCGTCACGACGACCGGCCTCCGGCGGCTCCTCCGGCGCCCCCTCCATCGCCCGGCTGCCCGCCTGCGCTGGCGGCCGCCTGCGCGGCCCGCGCCGCCGCCAGCGAGTCGGCCAGCGCGCGCGTGAGGCCGGGCGCCAGATGCGGCGCGTGATCGCGCCGGAACTGCCCGATGGCCGCGAAGGTGAGGGGGCCGGCGACGCCGTCCACCGCCCCGTCGTAATAGCCCAGCGCCCTCAGGAGGCGCTGCGCGCGGACGGCGAGATTGCCGAACCCGTCCGCCGGGTGGGGCAGGGCGGCGAGGGACGCGGCTTCGTCGCGGGCGTTCCGCCCGGCGATGCGGGCCGCGACCCCGGTCTTCAGCACCGTCGCCGCCGCCCGCTCCCGGGGCGAGAGGAGGCGCGCGACCCGGTCGCGCCAGGCGGCGGCCTCCGCGTCCTCTCTCCCCTCCGTCTCCGCGTCCGGGGCGGCGGCGAGGGAGAACCAGACCAGCGCCCGCACGAGGTCGCGCGCCGTCCCGAGGCCGTTGGCGTAAAGCCGGCCCAACGCCTTCTGGCTCGCCGGGTCGCCCTGCTCGGCCGCGGCGCGATACCAGCGGCGGGCCGCCGCGAAGTCGCGTTCCACGCCGTGGCCGAGATAGTGGAGCGTCGCCAGATTGTATTGCGCGACGGCGAGGCCGCGCCCCGCCGCGCGGCGATACCAGGCCGCCGCCGCGCCGTAATCCCGCGGGCCGTTCAGGCCCTTCTCGTGGAGGTAGCCGAGATTGTTCATGGCGCGCGGCTCGCCGTTGGCGGCGGCGCGCAGATACCAGCGCCGGGCGCGTCGCGAATCGCGCGCGGCCCCCAGTCCCTCGTCGTGGAGGACCGCGAGGTTGTACTGGGCCCGGGGCAGGTCCTGCTCGGCGGCGCGTTGATACCAGCCGGCGGCCGCGGCGTGATTCCGGGTGATGCCGAGGCCGCGGTCGTAGGCCACGCCGAGCGCGTATTGCGCCTCCGCCGAACCCGCGCGGGCCGACGCTTCGAGCAGCGCGATGGGGTCTTCCTCCGCGCCCGCGGCGGCTGCGCCGGCCTGGTCGAGCCGCGCCAGCGCGACCCGCGCGGGCGCCAGACGGCGCGCCGCGGCCTGCCGATACCAGCGCGCCGCCCGCTCGACGTCCGCGTCCCCGCCGAGGCCGCCCTCGTAGAGCGCGCCGAGATTGAACTGCGCATCGACGTCGCCGGCGCGGGCGAGCGGCGCCCAGGCCGCCCGCGCCGCCGCGTAGTCGCCGCGCCGGAACGCCTCGTAGCCGGCGAAGAAGCCGTCCTCGGCCGCGCCGGGCGCCGCGACCGTCGCCGCGCCCAGCAGGGCGGCGAGCGGCAGGGCGAGAGCGAATCCGCGAAGCATGACGGGGCCGGAGTCGTTGCGCGTTCGGCGCGGGCGTTCGCAGCGCGCCTCCGCGCCAGCTTGCATGTTCGCGCGCGATCGTCAATAAACCGGGCGTGCGGCTTCGGATGTTCCAGGTCGATGCGTTCGCGGACGCCGTGTTCGGCGGCAATCCCGCCGCCGTCTGCCCGCTCGATTCCTGGCTCGCCGACGACATCCTCCAGGCGATCGCGCGAGAGAACAACCTGTCGGAGACGGCCTTCTTCGTCCCGGCGGGCGCGGCCTACGCGCTGCGCTGGTTCACGCCGGCGGCCGAGGTGGCGCTGTGCGGCCACGCGACGCTGGCCAGCGCCTATGTGGTGTTCCGGCATCTGAAGCGCGCGGCCCGTTCCGTCGCCTTCGAGAGCCGGAGCGGGCGGCTCGCCGTGACCCGCGACGGGGATGGCGGGCTGACCATGGATTTTCCGGCCCTCGCCGCCGCGCCCGTGGCCGCGCCCGCCGCCCTCGCGGCGGGGCTGGGCGCCGCGCCTGCCGCCGTCTTCGCCGACATGGACTATCTCGCGCTGTTCGGAAGCGCGGCCGAGGTCCGCGGCCTCGCGCCCGATTTCGCCGCGCTCGCCCGGCTCGACCGGCGGGGCGTCATCGCCACGGCGCCGGGAGAGGACGAGGATTTCGTGTCGCGCTTCTTCTGCCCCCGTCTCGGGGTGCCCGAAGATCCGGTCACCGGCTCCGCCCATTGCATGCTGGCGCCCTTCTGGGCCGAACGGCTCGGCAAGGTGACGCTGCGCGCCCGCCAGGTTTCTGCCCGCGGCGGCCTGTTGCGCTGCGTCGTCGCCGGCGACCGCGTTCGCCTGACGGGGCGGGCGGCGCAATATCTGGAAGGCGTGGTCACCCTCTGATCGGGAGGCGCCGATGCCGCTCGCGAAACCCGCCGTCCGCCCCGGCAACCCCCGCTTCTCCTCCGGCCCCTGCGCCAAGCGGCCCGGCTGGTCGGTCGAGGCCCTGGCCGGGGCGCTGGTGGGCCGCTCCCACCGCGCGCGGGCGCCGCTCGCCCGCATCGGGGAGCTGCTCGACCTCTCCCGCGCCCTGCTCGGCCTGCCCGACGAATGGCGCCTCGCGATCGCGCCGGGCTCGGATACCGGCGCCATGGAGATGGCGATGTGGTCGCTGCTGGGCCCGCGCGGAGTCGATTTCCTGAGCTGGGACAATTTCGGCGAACAGTGGGCGCTCGACGGCACGCGGCAATTGCGCCCGCTGGACGCCCGCGTGATCCGGGCGCCCTACGGCCGCCTCCCCGATCTGGCGCAGGTGGACCCGGCGCGCGACACGGTGTTCGTCTGGAACGGCACCACCTCCGGGGTGCGCGTCCCCGACGCCGCATGGATCGACCCGGCCCGCAACGGACTCACCCTGTGCGACGCCACCTCCGCCGTCTTCGCCTACCCGCTGGACTGGTCCAGGCTCGATGCGACGAGCTATTCCTGGCAGAAGGTGATGGGCGGCGAGGCCGGTTTCGGCATGGTGATCCTGGGGCCCCGGGCGGTCGCGCGGCTCGAGAGCGCGACGCCGCCCTGGCCGGTGCCGAAGGTCTTTCGCCTGGCCGCGGACGGCCGCCTCGACGAGGGCCCGTTTCGCGGCGAGACCTTGAACACCGTATCGATGCTGGCGGTCGAGGACGCGCTCGATTCGCTCCGCTGGATCGAGTCCATCGGCGGCCAAGCGGCGATGATCGCCCGCGCCGAGGCGAATTTCGGCGTCGTCGAATCATGGGTGGCGGCGCGCGACTGGATCGACTTCCTCGCGGTCGCGCCGGAGACGCGCGCGCACACGTCGGTCTGCCTGCGTATCGTCGATCCCTGGTTCACGGCGCTCGACGAAGGCGAACGCCGGAACGTCATCGGCGCGATGACGGCCCTTCTCGAGGCGGAAGGCGCCGCCTTCGACGTCAAGGCTCACCGCGCCGCCCCGCCCGGCCTCCGCATCTGGTGCGGCGGCACGGTGCGGCGCGACGATCTCGCGGCCCTGACCCCCTGGCTCGACTGGGCCTGGCAGGAAACCCGCCATTCCTGACTCCTGTCGCTTCGTCGCGCCCCGCACCCGCGATGGATGGAGCGCGCTCCACCCCCCCCTCCCGGCCTCCCCCCTGTGAGGGGGGAGTGTGAGTGGTTGTCCCCTGTGAGGGGGGACGGGTGTGAAGCGACGCCGATCGGGGTCTCCGTGACGTTCCGGAAGCAGGGTGTTTCGGGTCGTGTCCCGGTTTGAAACATCTCAAACCGGGACACGACCGAATGTTCATCAAGGTTCTGGATTCCCGCTTTCGCGGGAATGACGGGTCTTCGGCGCTACGCCTCCGGCGCACTCTTCACGTCAATCGTCAGCGCGCCATCCGATACCGCACGCGCCGCGCCGCCCGCGCTCCATTCGCCCAACCCGCTCTCATGCGCCACCAACCCGCGCCCGCGCCGTTGCCGGCGGGCGTCGTTCACCCCCGGTCACGATCGCGTGTTTATACACAGTATAAGCCCACATGTCTTGTTATGAGGCGAATCGCATCTATAAGTGATTACCGAACAAAAATAGAGGCGCGGGAATGCGGCGCGCCGAGATGTTGCGGGCAGAGGGAAGGACGCGCGCGAACGGCAGGGGTCGTGCGCGCCTGCGCGCACGCCTTCTCCGGTGCGCGGTGTTGGGGTTCGCGCTCCTGCTGCCGTTGCTGCCATCGCTGCCGTCGGGGGGGGGGGCATGGGCGCAGACCGGCGCGCCCGAGGTGGACGGGGTCCTTATCACGTCCCGCCCGAGCATGGCGTCGGAGACGGAGTACCGGCCCTACGACCAGGGCGACCACATCGATGTGCAGGTCACCTTCAGCCGGGCGGTCACGGTCACCGGCGCGCCGCGGCTGGCGCTGACCATAGGCTCCCGCACCCGCCATGCCGCCTTCCAGTCGGTGTTCGGCGCCAACGTCTTCTTCCGATACACGGTCATGGGGAGCGACCGGGACACGGACGGCATCTCCATCGCCGCGGACGCGCTGACGCTGAACGGCGGCCGCATCGAGGCGGGGGGCGCGGCCGCCGCCCTCGGCCTCGGCAGCCACGCGCTGGGCGCCCAGTCCGACCATCGGGTGGACGGCGGCTGGCCGACCTATGGCGGCGTGGCGCAGCCCGCCTACGCCTTCACGCGCGGCGCGCGCGGCAGCTTCACGTTGCCGGCGGCCACGGACGCGAATCGGTGGACGACCTACGCGCTGGCGGCGACGCCGGCCCTGCCCGGCGGCCTCTCCTTCGACCCGGCGACCCGCGTCCTCTCCGGCGCGCCGGCGGTGGGGATGGCGAAGACGACCTACACGCTCAACGTCTTCCATTTCACCGGGCCCGGGCGCGACGTGCCGCTCGCGGACTCGCTGCCGTTCACCGTCGAGGTCGCCGGGGCCGTACCGGCGGTGAGCGGGGTTTCCATCGCCTCCTCCCCGGCCGGCGGGACCAGCTACGCGACGGGCGAGAACATCGACGTGGAGGTCACGTTCAACTACCCGGTGGCGGTGACGGGCGCGCCGCGGCTGGCGCTCGCCATCGGCGCGACGACCCGGCAGGCGGCCTACCGGACGCATAGCGGCTCGATGGTGAGCTTCCGCTACCCAGTGACCGCGGCGGACGTGGACCGCGACGGCATCGGCATCGCCGCGGACGCGCTGACGCTGAACGGCGGCAGCATCAAGGCGTCGAACGTCGCCGCCGCCCTCGGTCTCGGCAGTCACGCCATCGCCGCCGCTGCCGGCCACCAGGTGAACGATCCCCAGCCTTCCTTCGGAACGGCGGTGGCGAACCAGCACTGGACCGCCGGAACGGCCGCGAGCCTGCAACTGCCCGCGGCGACCGGCGGCGACGCCACGGTGAGCTACACGCTGACCGGGCCGGGCGCGGCGACGACGCTGAGCCTGCCCCAGGGCCTGGTCTGGGACGCCGCCACGCGCACGATCTCGGGGACGCCCGGCGCCGCGGCGGCCGCCGCTTCCTACAGCTGGACGGCGACCGACGGCGACGGCGACGCGGCGCGGCTTTCGTTCGACGTCACGGTGGCCGCGGCCAACGCGCCGAAGCCGATAGGACTGGCGTTCTTCACGAACCCCCCCGACGGCGACTACACCGAGGGCGAGCGAATCACCGCGTTCATCCAGTTCAACAAGCTCGTCACGGTGACCGGCTCGCCGCAGCTGGCGATCGAGATCGGCGACAACGTCCGCCAGGTCCCCTGTCATTCGTCGTGCAGGGAAGGCAACGTCAACGTAATCTCGTTCCAGTACACCGTGACGTCGTCCGACTTCGACGGCGACGGCATAAGCATCCGCGCGGGGGCGCTGTCGCTGAACGGCGGGACCATCGTAGGGGCCGACGCCGACGCCGTGCCGGCCTCGCTCGCCATCGCCGCCTACGCCAAGATCGACGCCGTCGGGCATACGGTGCGCGATACGCAGCCCATGTTCTCGGCGGCTGCCGGGGCCGCGGCCCGGACGCTGGCCAAGGACGCGGCGACGGTCACCAACCTGCCCCTGGCGAAGGAGGGCGACGGCGCGCTCACCTACAGCATCTCGCCGGCCCTGCCCGCCGGCCTGGCGTTGGCGAGCGCGCGCCCCACCATCACCGGGACGCCCACCGCCGCGGGCGCGACCACGCATACGCTGACCGTCACCGACGCCGACGGCGACGCGGCGACGCTCGGCCCGTTCACAATCACGGTGGTGGACGGCGCGCCGGTGATCTCCGACGTGACCATCGCCTCCGTCCCGTACGCCAACGGCGCCTACGGCCTGAAGGAGCTGATCCAGGTCACGCTCAAGTTCGACCGCGGCGTCGTCGGGCGCAATCTCTCCCTGTCCAGGCTGTCCCTGGACGTCGGCGGGACGACCCGCTTGGCGCGCTTCAACGGCTTTCACCGCAACGGCGGCTGGCTCTACGAATACGTCGTGCAGGCGGCGGACTTCGACACCGACGGCATCAGCATCGGCACGGACGCGCTGGCCCTGAACGGCGCCGCTTTGACCCATCACGAGACCGGCGTGGCCGCGTCGACGGTGCTGGGGACGCACGCCATCACCAACGCTACGGCGCACAAGGTGGACGGCTCGGTGGCCACGGCCCTGGCCGTGGAGTCGGTGAGCATCCTCAGCACTCCGGCCAGCAGCGACGGCTACGACGTGGGCGAGAAGATCAGGACCAAGGTCACCTTCTCCCGGCCGGTCACGATCACCGGGAATCCGCGGCTGGCGCTCACCATCGGCAACGACGTGCGCCAGGTGACCGGCCACCCCCCCTCGTGGGTAATCGACGAGCTCGTGTTCGCCTACACCGTCACCGCCAACGACCGGGACGCCGACGGCATCTCCATCGGTGCCTCGGCGCTCACCCTCAACGGCGCCACCATCCGCGACGCCGACGGCGCGAACGCGGCGATCGCTCTGGGCGCGCACGCCATCACCAACGCCTCGGCGCACAAGGTGTACACGCCGGCGCGGGTCACCGGCGTGACCATCAGCTCCAGCCCCGGCGCCAACGGCACCTACGACGTGGGCGAGACCATCAACGTGGATCTGTCCTGGTCGCAGAGGGTCGTCCACAGCGGGAACGGGGGGTGGCCCCGCCTCGCGCTCACCATCGGGGCGAACACGCGGCAAGTGCCGTGGAACCATGCGGCCTACAGCATCGCCCCGTATCGCTACAGCTACACGGTGACGACCAGCGATTGGGACGGCGACGGCATCAGCATCGGCGCGGACGCCCTGACCCTGCCGGCCGGCTCCCACCTGAAGGGCAACGGCAACGTGCCCGCGGTCCTCTCGCTCGGTACCCACGCCATCGCCGACGACTCCGGCCACAGGGTGCGGGACGGCGCGCCGGTCCTGGGAACCGTGGCGGCGCGGCCCTACCTGCTGAACGTGGCGGTCAGCGACGAGCTGCCGGCGGCGACCGGCGGCGACGCGCCGGTGACCTACACGCTCACCGGGCCGGGGGCGGCGGCGACGCTGTCGCTCCCCGCCGGCCTCTCCTGGGAGGCGGATACGCGCACGCTCTCCGGCGCGCCCCAGAGCGAAACGGCGGCGGCGTCCTACACGCTCACCGCCACCGACGTCGACGGCGATACGGCGACCGCGACCTTCGCCCTGTCGGTGGTGACCGACCCGGTGGCGACGGGCGTCGCCATCACCTCCAACCCGGCGTCGGGCGACACCTACGCCGCCGGCGAGACGATCACCGCCGACGTGACCTTCGACCAGGTTTTGACGGTGACCGGCGCGCCGCAACTGGCCATCGCCATCGGCGCCACCACGCGGCAGGCGACGGGGAGCCACACCACCGGCGAGAGCAAAATCTCGTTCAGCTACACGGTGGGGACCGCCGACAGGGACGCGGACGGCATCGCCGTCGCCGCCGGCGCCCTCGCCCTGAACGGCGCCACCGTCCGCAACGCCAAGGGCGAGGACGCGCGCCTCGATCTCGGCGCCAGCGCCCTGGCCGCGCAGACCGGCCACAAGGTCTCCGCCCCGCCGAAGATCACCGGAGTGGAGCTCCATTCGAACCGGCTGCGGTGCTGCTGGGGCGTCCAGCCGGACGGTTGGGCGGACTCCCGGCAGACCGACCACAACCGGTATCCCCCGGCCCTGGTGTACGTCGAGGTGACGTTCGATCAGACCGTGGCCGTCACCGGCGCGCCGCACGTCGCGCTCGGCATCGGCTCCGCCACCCGCCAGGCCGCCTACGATTCGTTCCTCAGCAGGATCCTCGCGAACCGCGCGCACCAGCCCGGGGACGTGAACGTCGCCGGGTTCTACTACGAGCTCCGGCCCGGCGACCATGACGGCGACGGCGTATCGGTGGCCGCCAACGCGCTGACCCTGGGCAGCGGCGAGATCCGCGACGCCGAGGGCGAGGACGCCGTGATCGGCCTCGGCTCCCACGCCATCGCCAACGACTCGACCCTGCGCGTGGCGGACGCGGCGCCCTCCTTCCCGGCGTCGGAGGCGGAGACGCGGCGCTACCTCCTGAACCTGCGGGCGAGCGACCGGCTGCCGGCCGCGACCGGCGGCGACGGGACCGTGACCTACGCGCTCACCGGGCCGGGCGCGGCCACGACGCTGAGCCTGCCTGCCGGCCTTGCCTGGAACGCCGCCACGCAGACGATCTCCGGCACGCCGACCACCGCCGCCGCCGCCGCCTCCTACACCCTCACCGCCACCGACGCCGACGGCGACGCGGCGACGCGCACCTTCTCCCTTGCGGTGGTGACCGACCCGGTGGTGACGGACGTCGCCATCACCTCCAGCCCGGCGTCGGGGGACGCCTACGCCGCCGGCGAGACGATCACGGTCGACGTGACCTTCGACCAGACGGTCGCCGTGGAGGGGACGCCGAACTTGGCGCTCACCATCGGCAGCGAGGCCCGAACGGCGGTCGGGAGCCACGTTACGGGGCAGAGCAAGATCACGTTCAGCTACACGGCGGCGACGAACGACCGGGACGCCAACGGCATCTCCATCGCCGCCGCCGCGCTGACGTTGAACGGCGGGACCATCCGCAACGCCAAGAACGAGGACGCGCGGCTCGGCCTCGGCGCCCATGCCGTGGTCGGCGCCGCCGGCCACAAGGTGTCGGCGCCGCCCCGGGTGGTGGAGGTGAAACTCGACACCACGGAGCTGGCGTGCTGCCGGACCAATCAGCCCTCCGGCTGGGCGGACCCGCGGCAGACCGCCACCAACCGCTTCGCCCCGGCCGTGGTGATCGTGGCGGTCACCTTCGATCAGGCGGTCGTCTTCGGCGGCAGCGGAACTCCGAGCCTGGCGCTCGCCATCGGCGGCCGGACCCGGCAGGCGGCCTATGACGGCTACATAAGCCGGGGGATGGCGCGGAGCACCGGCCGAGACGCCTCTCAGGTGCTCGCGTTCCAGTACACGTTGCAACCCTCGGACTTCGACGGCGACGGCCTCTCCATCGCCGCCGGCGCGCTGACCCTGCCCTCCGGCATGACCTTGCGCGACCGGGAGGGCGAGTCCGCCTTGCTCGGCCTCGGCAGCCACGCCATCACCAACGACCCGACCTACCGGGTGCGCGACACCGCGCCTTCCTTCGGGGCGGCCACGATCCAGCCGCAGCACTGGCTGGCCAGGACCGCGGGCTCGCTCACCCTGCCGGCGGCGACGGGGGACGGCTCCATCTCCTATGCGCTGACGCCGGCGCAACGGCCGTCCTGGCTGGCGTTCGACGGCGCGACCCGCGTGCTGTCCGGCACGCCCCCGGGGTCGGTGGAGCGGACCACCTGGACGTGGACGGCGACCGACGGCGACGGCGACGCGACGGCGCTCACCTTCCCCCTCACCGTGGCGTCGGCCCGAGCGCCGAGGGTCTCGGACGTGAAGTTCCTCTCCACCCCGGCGGCGCACTCCATGTACCCGCCGGGCGCCATGATCAAGGCCGGGGTCAAGTTCGACAAAGGGGTGACCGTGACGGGGGTCCCGACCCTCGCCCTCGACGTCGGCGGCGTGACGCGGCAGGCGGCCTACGCCGGAACGCAGAACGGCTATCTGGTGTTCGACTACACCGTGCGGCAGGAGGACTACGACACCGACGGCGTGAGCATCGGCTCGGGCGCGCTCGCGCATCCCGCCACCGGCAACGGCGGCATCTTCGACGCGGCCGACGGCGCGACCCGGGCCGCGCTCGGCCTGGGCTCACACGCCATCGCCAACGCCAACGGCCACCAGGTGGGCAGCCCGCCGCGCGTCACCGGCGTGAGCGTCCACTCCACGCCGCAGCAGGCGGGCACGTACACCCGGAGCGCGACGATCACCGTCCAGGTCGACTTCGACCAGACGGTGACGGCGACGGGCGCGCCGCGGCTCGCGCTCGCCATCGGCGGCCGGACCCGCCAGGCCGTCGCCGCCGCCGGCGCCGGCAACGCCTACCTCCGCTTCTCCTACACGGTGGCAGCGGCGGACGTGGACGCCGACGGGCTCGGCGTCGCCGCGGGGGCGCTGACGCTGAACGGCGCGACCATCCGCGACGCCGACGGCCAGGATGCGGCGCTCGGTCTGGGCAGCCACGCGCGGGCGGCCTTCGCCAGCGCCAAGGTGGATGGGAGCATGACCGGCCTGTGGCCGGTGTTCGGCGCCGCGGCCGGCCCCGACCTGGCCCTGGCCGTGGGGACGACGGCGCGCCACGCGCTGCCCACCGCGACCGGCGGCGATGGGCCGCTGCGCTACGCCGTGTCGCCGACGCTGCCGGAAGGGTTGGGCGTGAACGCCTCCTCGGGCCTGCTTTCCGGAACGCCGGGGATGGAGAGCCCGCGCACCACCTACACGCTGACCGCGACCGATTCCCACGGCGACGCCGCGACGCTGGTGTTCCATCTCAAGGCCGCCGGCGCCCGCCCGGTGGCGAGCGGGGTCGCCGTCGCCTCCACGCCGCTCTCCGGGGATACCTACGGCGCCAGCGAGGAAATCCGGGTGGACGTGACCTTCGAGCGCGCGGGCGCGGGCGCCATGATGGTGCGCGGCGCGCCGCGGCTCGCGCTCGCCATCGGCGGGAGAACGCGGCAGGCGTCGTTCCTCTCCGTTTCCGACGGGACGCTCCGCTTCCGCTACACCGTGCAGGCGGAGGACCGGGATACGGACGGCATCTCCGTCGCCGCCGGCGCGCTGGACCTGAACGGCGGGCTGATCCGCGACGCGGCGGGGAACAACGCGATCCTGGGGCTGGGGAGCCACGCGCTGGGCGCGCAGGCGTCGCACAAGGTGGACGGGAGCGCCGGGCGCGCCCCGGCCGTGACCGGGGTCCGGGTGATTTCGACGCCCGCGAGCGGCGACACCTACTCCTACGGCGAGACCATGGAGGTGGAGGTGCGCTTCGATCAGGCGGTGGGCGTTTCGGGAACGCCCAACCTGGCGCTCACCCTGGGAACGGCGACCGCGCAGGCGGCCTGGAACCGCGCCGGAACCAGTCCGACGAAGCAGATCTTCCGCCGCGTCGTGGCGGCGGCGGACGTCGACCCCGACGGCCTCTCCATCGCCGCCGGCGCGCTGACCCTGAACGGCGGGACGATCCGCAACGTCGCCGGTACGAACGCGGGCCTCGGCTTCGGCGGCCACGCGCTCGGCAACCAAGCGTCGCACAAGGTGAACGGCGCCGACACCGCGGCGCCGACGGTGACCGGCGTCTCCATCCGGTCGTTCCAGAGCGACGGCTGGTACGACCACGGCGAGACCATCGAGGCGCGGGTCACGTTCAGCAAGGCGGTGCGGGTGAGCAAGGCGACCTTCAACGGCAGGGATTTCTGGCCGGAGCTGACGCTCGCCATCGGCGGGACGACGCGGACGGCGTCCTACCACGCCTCGAGCGGGCGCACCGTGGACTTCCGCTACACGGTGCAGGATCCCGACCACGACGCCGACGGCATTTCCATCGGCGCGCGGGCGCTGATCTCCAATGGCGCGATCACCTACAGCACCGGCGGCGGCTTCGATCAGTTCCTCAACGGCCGGGTCGATCTCGGCAGCCACGCGCTCGGCAACCAGACGTCGCACAAGGTGGACGGACGCGCCGCCACGGTGACCGGCGTTTCCATCAGCTCGACCCCGGCGTACAGCGCCGGCTATAGCGCGGGCGAGAAGATCAGGGTGACGGTGACCTTCAGCGATCTCGTCAACAATCTGTCGGACGGGTCTACTCGCCTGGCGCTGACCATCGGCGACAACACGCGCCGGGCCCCGCCACGCACGCGCTACGCCACGCTCAACACCCGGATCGGGGCCCAGCACGCCCGCAGCCTCTATTACGAATACACGGTCCAGAGCACGGACCGGGACCCGGACGGCATCTCCATCGCGGAGGGCGCGCTGACCGGCTCCTCCCTGAAGCGGCGGGAAGGCAACCCGGTGAACCTCGCCCTGGGCAGCCACGCGCTGGGCGCCCAGGCCGCGCACAAGGTGACCGGCGCCGCCAGGAAGCCGCGCGTGGACACGGTCAGCGTGATCTTCCGCCCGCGGAGCAACCAAACGTTCACACTTGGGGAAGAGATACAGGTAAGGGTCCGGTTCGACCTCCCGATCGTCGTGAGCGGCGGGTCTCCGCAGCTGGCGCTCGCCATCGGCGCCGCCACGCACCGGCTGAACGGCAAGCCGTTGGGCAGCCCCTCCCGGCAGTTGCAGTTCAGTCACACGGTGGGGCCGTCCGACCGGGACCCGGACGGCATCTCCATCGCCGCCGGCGCCTTGACGCTCCCCGACGGCGTCACCCTGCGCGGCAACGTGGTGGGGGGGGCGAAGGCGGTGCTGGACCTGGGCAGCCACGCGCTGACGAACGACGCGCGGTTCAAGGTGGACGGCAGCCTCAACCCGGCGGCGGCAGGTGAAGTGAAGCTCTTGGGATCGGCCCGCCACGACACCTTCCTCACCGGCGAGCGGTTCAAGATCCAAGTCGGATACGGCAAGACGGTGACGGTGACGGGCACGCCGACGATCGCGCTGCAGGTCGGCAGCGTCACGCGCCGCGTGCCGATGACCAACAACCTTGGCAGGCCTCTGACTTCCCTAAGAAGCACGCATCTGAACTTCTATTACACGGTGCAGCACGGCGACCGGGACCCGGACGGCGTCAGCATCGCGGCCGACGCGCTGCGCCTGGAAGGCGCCAGCATCACGGGGCCGGGCGGCAAGGCGGCGCAGCTCCGCTTTACCAACAGCATCGTGAACGACGACATGTTCAGGGTCGGCGGCGCCGCGCAGCCGACGCCGACCTTCGGCGCGGCGGTGGTGCCGGCGCGGGTCTGGACGGTGGGCGCGCCGGTCGACTTCACCCTGCCGCCGGCGACCGACGGCGACGGGACGCTCACCTACGCGCTGACCGGGCCGGGCACGTCCGCGGCCACCTTGAGCCTGCCGCGCGGGCTCGCCTACTCCGCCTCTTCGACCGGCGCCTTCGGCGGCGGCAGGATCAGCGGTACGCCCGCGGTCGACAAGAACCCGGCCAGCTACCGGTTGACCGCGACGGACACCGACGGCGACGCGGCGACGCTCGACTTCACCATCCAGGTCGTGCCCGACCTGACGCCGCGCTTCGAGGCGACGGTCGACGACCAGGAGTGGATCGAGGACGACGCGATCGACGCCTTGGACCTGCCGGCGGCGGTCGGCGGCAACGGGTCGTTGACCTACGCCCTCTCGCCGGCGCTGCCCGGCGGGGTGTCGCGGTCGGACCGCCGGGTGAGCGGCGCGCCGGACGCCGCCGCGGCGCGGACGGAATACACCTGGACGGCGACGGACGCCGACGGCGACGAAACCTCCCTCGCCTTCCACGTCACGGTGGCCGAGGACACCGCGCCGAGCTTCGGCGACGCGACCATCGACGACCTGTCCTGGCGCCAGGGCTCCCTCGTCGCCGAGGTCACCCTGCCGGAGGCGACCGGCGGCAACGGCCCGTTGACCCACGCGCTCAGGCAGGAGGGGCTGCCGGCCGGCGTCGAGCTCGACGGGCGCGTGCTGCGAGGTACGCCGACCGCGGTCTGGGAGTCGGTCGAATACACGTGGCGGGCCACGGACCAGGACGGCGACCGGGCGGAGCTCGCCTTCGATCTGGAGGTGTACGAGGACCTGCTGCCGAGCTTCGGCGATGCGATCCTCGACGACCGGACGTGGACCGAGCGCGAGGCGGTCGCCGCCTTCACTCTGCCGACGGCCACCGGCGGCGACGGCGACCTGACCTACGCGCTGACCCCGGCCCTGCCCGCGGGCGTGGTCCGCGACGCGGCGACGCGCGAGGTTTCCGGCACGCCGAGCGCGACGCTGGCCGCGACCGCCTACACCTGGACGGCGACGGACGCCGACGGCGACCGGGCGGAGCTCACCTTCACCGCGGCGGTGGACGGCATCCCCACCTTCGGCGACGAGACCATCGCCGACGCGACGTGGATCAAGGGCCTGGAGATCGAGTCCTTCACTTTGCCCGAGGTGACGGGCGGCGACGGAAGGGTGACCTACGCGCTTACGGCGGCGGCCCCGCATACGGGCCTGCCGGACGGCGTGGTCCGCGACGCGGCGACGCGCGAGATCTCGGGCGCGCCGACGGCGACGCGGGCGCGGGCCGAATACACCTGGACGGCGACGGACGCGGACGGCGACGAGGCGTCGTTGAGCTTCTTCGCGGCCGTGGTCGAGCCGCCGGTGGTGACCCTGGTCCTCTCGGCCCCGACCATCGACGAGCACGACGGGACGAACCCCGGCTCGGCGACGGTGACCGCGGCGCTGGACAAGGCGTCGGACGCGGGCACGACGGTGACGGTGACGGCTTCGGCGGGGACGAACGCCGCGGACGGCGACTTCGCGCTGAGCGCCGCGGCGACGCTGACCATCGCGGCGGGAGAGACGACCAGCGCCGGAACGGTGACGATCACCGCGGTGGACAACGCGCTGGACGAAGACGACAAGACCGTCACCGTGTCCGGGAGCGCGGACAACGACGTCCTGGTGACCGGTCCGGCCAATCTCACGCTGACCATCGCCGACGACGACGATCAGCCGGCGCTGTCGATCTCCGCGCCGAGCGTGGCGGAAGGGGCGTCGGGTTCGACGGCGACGTTGAGTTTCGCGGTGGCGTTGAGCGCGGCGAGCGGCAAGGAAGTCACGGTCGCCTACGCCGAAGGGACGGGCGGAACGGCGACGGCGGGGGCGGACTATACGGCCCTTGCCGCCGGCGCGCTGACCTTCGCCGCAGGGGAGACGAGCAAGACGGTCCCGGTGACGGTGACGGGCGACGCCGTGGACGAGCCGGACGAGACGGTGGTGGTGACGCTGAGCGCCCCGTCGAACGCGACGATCCCGGACGGGGCGGCGAGCGGGACGGGCACGATCACGGACGACGACGACGCGCCGGCGGTGACGCTGACGCTGGCGGATTCCTCGATCGCGGAGAACGGCGGCGCGACCACGGCGACCGCGGCGTTGAGCCATCCGTCGAGCGCGGCGACCACGGTGACGGTGACGGGTGTGTCGGGCGCCTACACCGCGGATTCGGACGCGGTGATCGTGATCGCGGCGGGGGAGACGGCGAACGCTTCGGACACGGCGACGATCAACGCGGTGGACGACGCCATCGACAACGTGGGTAACCGCACGGTGACGGTGACCGCCGCGGCGGCCAACGATCAGGCCGCCGCCGATTCGCAGACCATGGCCGTGACCGGCGCGAGCCTCACGCTGACCGACGACGAAGACACGCCGACCGTCACGCTGGCGCTGTCGGAGCCGGATCCGTCGAAACCCGACACGATCGACGAGGGCGGGGCGAACAACGCCAGCGCGGTGACGGCGGCGCTGGACCGGGCGTCGAGCGAGGCGGTGACGCTGACGGTGTCGACGGCGGCGGGAACGAACGCGGCGGATGGCGACTTCACGCTGTCGAACCCGGCGACGCTGACCATCGCGGCGGGATCGACGGCCAGCGCGGGCGCGGTGACGGTGACGGCGAACGACGACGCGACGGACGGGCCGGACAAGTCGGTGACGGTCACGGCCGCCGTATCGGGCGATAGCGGAATCGCGGACCCGGCCGCCGCGACGCTGACCATCGCCGACGACGACGATGCGCCCGCGGTGACGCTGGCGTTGGCGGACTCGTCGATTTCGGAGAACGGCGGCGCGACCACGGCGACCGCGGCGCTTTCGCACGCCTCGAGCGCGGCGACGACGGTGACGGTGGAGGCGGTCGCGGGCTTCTACACGGCGGGTTCGGACGCGGTGATCGTCATCGCGGCGGGGGATACGGCGAACGCTTCGGACACGGCGACGATCAACGCGGTGGACGACGACGTGGACAATGTGGGCGACCGGAGCGTCACGGTGACGGGAACGGCGGCCAACGACCAGGCTGCCGCCGAGTCGGAGATCGTGGCCGTGACCGGGGCGAGCCTCACGCTGGCCGACGACGAAGACACACCGACCGTCACGCTGTCACTGTCGGAGCCGGACCCGTCGAAGCCGGACACCATCGACGAGGGCGGTGTGGGCAACGCCAGCGCGGTGACGGCGGTGCTGAACCGGACGTCGAGCGAGGCGGTGACGCTGACGGTGTCGGTGGCGGCGGGGACGAACGCGGTTTCCGGCGACTTCACGCAGGCGGGCGCGACGCTGACCATCGCGGCGGGATCGACGGTGAGCGCGGGCGTCGTGACCGTGACGGCGAACGACGACGTGACGGACGGGCCGGACAAGTCGGTGACCGTTTCGGCCGCGGCGTCGGGCGGTAGCGGAGTCGCAGACCCGGCCGCCGTGATCCTGACCATCGCGGACGACGATGATGCGCCTTCGGTGGCTCTGGCGCTGGCGTCCTCTTCGATCCCGGAGAACGGCGGCGCGACCACGGTGACCGCGGCGCTCTCGCACGCCTCGAGCGCGGCGACGACGGTGACGGTGGCGGCGGTCGCGGGCTTCTACACCGCGGGTTCGGACGCGGTGATCGTGATCGCGGCGGGGGAGACGGCGAACGCTTCGGACAGCGTGACGATTATCGCGGTGGACGACGACGTGGACAACGTGGGCGGCCGGAGCGTCACGGTGACGGGAACGGCGGCCAACGAGCAGGCCGCCGCCGAGTCGGAGACCGTGGCCGTGACCGGTGCGAGCCTCACGCTGACCGACGACGAAGACACGCCGACCGTCACGCTGTCGTTGTCGGAGCCGGACCCGTCGAAACCCGATACGATCGACGAGGGCGGCGCGGGCAACGCCAGCGCGGTGACGGCGGCGCTCTCCGGCAAGTCGAGCGAAGCGGTGACGTTGACGGTGTCGGCGGCGGCGGGGACGAACGCGGTGGACGGCGACTTCACGCTGTCGAACCCGGCGACGCTGACGATAGCGGCGGGTTCGACGGCGAGCGCGGGCGTGGCGACGGTGACGGCGAACGACGACACGGTGGACGGGCCGGACAAGTCGGTGACGGTATCGGCCACGGTGGGCGGCGACAGCGGGGTGTCGGATCCGGCCGCCGTGACCCTGACCATCACCGATGACGACGATGCGCCGGATGTGACGCTGGCGTTGGCGGCCTCGTCGATTTCGGAGAACGGCGGCGCGACGACGGTGAGCGCGACGCTCTCGCACCCGTCGAGTGGGGCGACGACGGTGACGGTGACGGGCGTGTCGGGCTTCTACACGGCGGGACCGGACGCGATTATCGTGATCGCGGCGGGGAGCACGGCGAACGCCGCGGATACGGCGACGATCGACGCGGTGAACGACGACGTTCACCAAGGGAGCGGCGGGCGTTCGACGACGGTGACGGCGACGGCCGCCAACGGCCAGGGGACCGGGCGCGTGACCGGGGCGGCGCTGGCGCTGACCGACGACGAGGCGTTGCCGACGGTGGTGCTGGTCCTGTCGCAGTCGTCGATTTCGGAGACGGGCGGGGTGTCGTCGGTGACGGCGACGCTTTCGGGCGCCTCCAGCGAAGCGGTGACGTTGACGGTGGATGCGGCGGCCGGGACGGGGGCGATCGCTGCCGACTTCGATCTGAGCGCGGCGAAGACCCTGACCATCGCGGCGGGGTCGACGGCGAGCGCCGGGGCGGTGACGATTACGGCGAACGGCAACGATGTCCATTCGGGGAACAAGTCGGTGACGATCTCCGCCACCGCGGCGGGCGGCAACGGGGTGGCGCCGCCGTCCGCCGTGACGCTGACGCTGGCGGACGACGATGCGCTGCCGACGGTGGCGCTGGTTCTGTCGCAGTCCTCGATTTCAGAGAGCGGCGGGGTGGCGTCGGTAACGGCGACCCTTTCGGCCGTCTCCAGCGAGGCGGTGACGTTGACGGTGGGCGCGGCGGCCGGGACGGGGGCGACTGGAGTGGACTTCGACCTTTCCACCGAGAAGACGCTGACCATCGCGGCCGGAGACACCACCAGCAGCGGCGCGGTGACGATTACGGCGAACGGCAACGACGTCCATTCGGGGAACAAGTCGGTGACGATCTCCGCCACCGCGGCGGGCGGCAACGGGGTGGCGTCGCCGTCCGCCGTGACGCTGGCGCTGACCGACGACGAGGCGTTGCCGACGGTGGCGCTGGTTCTGTCGCAGTCCTCGATTTCGGAGAGCGGCGGGGTGGCCTCGGTGACGGCGACCCTTTCGGCCGTCTCCAGCGAGGCGGTGACGTTGACGGTGGATGCGGCGGCCGGGGCGGGGGCGACTGGAGCGGACTTCGATCTTTCCACCGAGAAGACGCTGACCATCGCGGCCGGAGACACCACCAGCAGCGGCGCGGTGACGGTGACGGCGAACGGCAACGACATGGACTCGCCGGACAAGCAGGTGACGGTCTCGGGGACGGTGGCGGGCGGCAACGGCGCGGCGGCGCCATCGTCGCTGACACTGACGCTGACCGACGACGAGAGCCTGCCGACGGTGACCCTGGCGCTGTCGTCCTCGTCGATTTCGGAGACCGGCGGGGCGGCGTCGGTGACGGCGACGCTTTCGGGCAAGTCGAGCGAAGCGGTGACGTTGACGGTGGGCGCGGCGGCCGGGGCGGGGGCGGTTGGAGCGGACTTCGCCCTCAGCGCGGCGAAGACTCTGACGATTGCGGCCGGAGACACCACCAGCGTCGGCGCGGTGACGGTGACGGCGAACGGGAACGACGTGGACTCGCCGGACAAGCAGGTGACGGTTTCGGGAACGGCGTCGGGCGGCAACGGTGTGGCGGCGCCGTCGAACGTCACCCTGACGCTGACGGACGACGAGGCGTTGCCGACGGCGACGCTGGTTCTGTCGTCGGCGTCGATCTCGGAGAGTGGCGGGGTGTCGTCGGTAACGGCGACGCTGTCGGCCGTCTCCAGCGAAGCGGTGACGGTGACGGTGGATGCGGCGGCCGGAACGGGGGCGGTTGGAGCGGACTTCGCCCTCAGCGCGGCGAAGACTCTGACGATTGCGGCCGGAGACACCACCAGTTCCGGGGTGGTGACGGTGACGGCGAACGGGAACGACGTGGACTCGCCGAACAAGTCGGTGACGGTTTCGGGAACGGCGTCGGGCGGCAACGGTGTGGCGGCGCCGTCGAACGTCACCCTGACACTGACCGACGACGAGGCGTTGCCGACGGTGACGCTGGCGCTGTCGTCGGCGTCGATTTCGGAGACGGGCGGCGTTGCGACGGTGACGGCGAGGCTTTCGGCCGTCTCCAGCGAGGCGGTGACGGTGACGGTGGAGGCGGCGGCCGGGACGGGGGCGGTTGGAGCGGACTTCGCCCTCAGCGCGGCGAAGACGCTGACGATTGAGGCAGGAGACACCACCAGCGCCGGGGCGGTGACGGTGACGGCGAACGGCAACGACATGGACTCGCCGGACAAGCAGGTGACGGTTTCGGGAAGGGTGACGGGCGGCAACGGTGTGGCGGCGCCGTCGAACGTCACCCTGACGCTGACCGACGACGAGGCGACCCCGACCGTCACGCTATCGCTGTCGTCTTCTTCGATTTCGGAGAGCGGCGGTGTGGCGACGGTGACGGCGACGCTTTCCGGCAAGTCGAGCGAAGCGGTGACGTTGACGGTGGCGGCTACCGGCCCCGGCTTCACGCTGTCGAGCGCGAGGACGCTGACCATCGGGGCGGGATCGACGGCCAGCGCGGGCGTGGTGACGGTGACGGCGGTTGCCGATGCGACGGACGGGCCGGACAAGTCGGTGACGGTTTCGGCCACGGCGTCGGGCGGCGACGGCGTGGCGAACCCGGCAAGCGAGACGTTGACCATCACGGACGACGATGCGGCTCCGGGTGTGAAGCTGGCGTTGGCGGCTTCGTCGATTGCGGAGGACGGCGGTGCGACGTCGGTGAGCGCGACGCTGAGCCGTCCATCGAGCGCGGCGACGACGGTGACGGTGACGGGTGTGACGGGTTTCTACACGGCGGGTTCGGACGCGGTGATCGTGATTGCGGCGGGGGAGACGGCGAACGCTGCGGACACGGCGACGATCAACGCAGTGAACGACGCCATCGACAACGTGGGCGACCGGAGCGTCACGGTGACGGGAACGGCGTCCAACGGCCAGGCCGCCGCCAACTCGGAGACCGTGGCCGTGACCGGTGCGAGCCTCACGCTCACCGACGACGAAGACACGCCGACGGCGACGCTGGCGCTTTCAGAACCCGACCCCTTGAAGCCGGACACCATCGACGAGAGCGGGGCGGGCAATGCGAGCACGGTGACGGCGACGTTGGACCGGGCATCCAGCGAGGCGGTGACGCTGACGGTGTCGGCGGCGGGCGCCGGGTTCACGCTTTCGAGCGCGAAGACGCTGACCATCGCGGCGGGATCGACGGCCAGTGCGGGCGTGGTGACGGTGACGGCGGTCGATGACGCGACGGACGGGCCAGACAAGTCGGTGACGGTTTCGGCCACGGCGAGCGGTACCGGCGGGGTGGCGGATCCGTCCGCCGTGACGCTGACCATCGCGGACGACGACGGTCCGCCGGCGCTGTCGATCTCGTCGCCGAGCGTGACGGAGGGAGCGGCGGGATCGACGGCGACGTTGACCTTCGCGGTGATGTTGAGCGCGAAGAGCGGCAAGCAGGTGACGGTCGCCTACGCGGAGGGGACGGGGGGCGCGGCGACGTCGGGGACGGACTACACGGCGCTTGCCGCCGGCGCGCTGACCTTCGCGGCGGAAGAGACGGGCAAGACGATCGCGGTGACGGTGACGGGCGACGCGACGGACGAGCCGGACGAGACGGTGACGGTCGTGCTGAGCGGCCCGGTGAACGCGACGTTGGGCGCGGCGAGCGGGACGGGGACGATCAGGGACGACGACGCTGCGCCTTCGGTGACGTTGGTTCTGTCATCGTCGTCGATCTCGGAGAGCGGCGGTGTGTCGACGGTGACGGCGCGGCTCTCGCATCGGTCGAGCCAGCCGACGACGGTGACGGTGACGGCGTCGGCGGGTTTGCACACGGCGTCGTCGGACTTCCGCTTGAGCACGAATAGGACGCTGACGGTGGCGGCGGGCGCGACGGCGAGCGCGGGCGTGGTGACGGTGTCGGCGGTGAACGACGCGGAGGACGCGGCCAACGATAAGACGGTGACGGTATCGGCGACGGCGGGCAACGGTCAGGGGATTGCGGGGAACCCGTCGTCGGTGACGCTGACCATCGAGGACGACGACGTGGACCTGAAGCCGACGTTCGGCGACCAGCAGATTGCGAGCCGTCTGTGGCCGGTCTCGACCGTGATCCCGCGTCTCACGCTGCCGCGGGCGACGGGTGGCGACGGGACGCTGACCTACGCGCTGTCGCCGGCCTTGCCGTCGTGGTTGTCGCGGAACGGCTTCTTCGTGACGGGGACGACGCCGGACGCTCCGACGAATCAGAAGGAATACGTCTGGACGGCCACGGACGAAGACGGCGACGCGGCGACGCTCCCGTTCCTCGTCGCGGTGATCGCCTCGGGCGACCCGCCGCGGCTGGTGAACCCGCCGGGGATCGTGGTGAACACGGGCAACCTGCCGTCGCTGTCGATTTCGTCGCCGCAGGTAGCGGAGGGGGCATCGGGTTCGACGGCGACGCTGAGCTACACGGTGACGCTGAGCGCGGAGAGCACGGCGGAGGTGACGGTAGGGTACGCGGACGCGGGGACGGGGACGGCGTCGTCGGGTTCGGACTACACGGCGCTGTCGTCGGGAACGCTGACCCTGGCGCCCGGGGTGACGAGTGCGACCGTCTCGGTGACGGTGAGGGGCGATGGTGAGGACGAGCCGGACGAGACGGTGGTGTTGGCGTTGAGCGGTCCGGTGAACGCGCAGGTTCCGGTGAGTGATCGGACGGGGACGGGGACGATCGAGGACGACGACGCGGCGCCTTCGGTGGCTCTGGCGCTGGCGTCCTCTTCGATCCCAGAGGATGGCGGCGCGACGACGGTGAGCGCGACGCTCTCGCATCCGTCGAGCGCGGCGACGACGGTGACGGTGACGGCGGTCGCGGGCACCTACACGGTGGGTTCGGACGCGACGATCGTGATTGCGGCGGGGAATACGGCGAACGCTTCGGACACGGCGACGATCAACGCCGTGAACGACGACGTTCACCAGGGGAGCGGCGGGCGTTCGACGACGGTGACGGCGACGGTCGCCAACGACCAGGGGGCCGGGAGTGTGACCGGGGCGGCGCTGGCGCTGACGGACGACGAGGCGTTGCCGACGGCGACGCTGGTTCTGTCGTCGGCGTCGATCTCGGAGAGTGGCGGGGTGTCGTCGGTAACGGCGACGCTGTCGGCCGTCTCCAGCGAAGCGGTGACGGTGACGGTGGATGCGGCGGCCGGAACGGGGGCGGTTGGAGCGGACTTCGCCCTCAGCGCGGCGAAGACTCTGACGATTGCGGCCGGAGACACCACCAGTTCCGGGGTGGTGACGGTGACGGCGAACGGGAACGACGTGGACTCGCCGAACAAGTCGGTGACGGTTTCGGGAACGGCGTCGGGCGGCAACGGTGTGGCGGCGCCGTCGAACGTCACCCTGACACTGACCGACGACGAGGCGTTGCCGACGGTGACGCTGGCGCTGTCGTCGGCGTCGATTTCGGAGACGGGCGGCGTTGCGACGGTGACGGCGAGGCTTTCGGCCGTCTCCAGCGAGGCGGTGACGGTGACGGTGGAGGCGGCGGCCGGGACGGGGGCGGTTGGAGCGGACTTCGCCCTCAGCGCGGCGAAGACGCTGACGATTGAGGCAGGAGACACCACCAGCGCCGGGGCGGTGACGGTGACGGCGAACGGCAACGACATGGACTCGCCGGACAAGCAGGTGACGGTTTCGGGAAGGGTGACGGGCGGCAACGGTGTGGCGGCGCCGTCGAACGTCACCCTGACGCTGACCGACGACGAGGCGACCCCGACCGTCACGCTATCGCTGTCGTCTTCTTCGATTTCGGAGAGCGGCGGTGTGGCGACGGTGACGGCGACGCTTTCCGGCAAGTCGAGCGAAGCGGTGACGTTGACGGTGGCGGCTACCGGCCCCGGCTTCACGCTGTCGAGCGCGAGGACGCTGACCATCGGGGCGGGATCGACGGCCAGCGCGGGCGTGGTGACGGTGACGGCGGTTGCCGATGCGACGGACGGGCCGGACAAGTCGGTGACGGTTTCGGCCACGGCGTCGGGCGGCGACGGCGTGGCGAACCCGGCAAGCGAGACGTTGACCATCACGGACGACGATGCGGCTCCGGGTGTGAAGCTGGCGTTGGCGGCTTCGTCGATTGCGGAGGACGGCGGTGCGACGTCGGTGAGCGCGACGCTGAGCCGTCCATCGAGCGCGGCGACGACGGTGACGGTGACGGGTGTGACGGGTTTCTACACGGCGGGTTCGGACGCGGTGATCGTGATTGCGGCGGGGGAGACGGCGAACGCTGCGGACACGGCGACGATCAACGCAGTGAACGACGCCATCGACAACGTGGGCGACCGGAGCGTCACGGTGACGGGAACGGCGTCCAACGGCCAGGCCGCCGCCAACTCGGAGACCGTGGCCGTGACCGGTGCGAGCCTCACGCTCACCGACGACGAAGACACGCCGACGGCGACGCTGGCGCTTTCAGAACCCGACCCCTTGAAGCCGGACACCATCGACGAGAGCGGGGCGGGCAATGCGAGCACGGTGACGGCGACGTTGGACCGGGCATCCAGCGAGGCGGTGACGCTGACGGTGTCGGCGGCGGGCGCCGGGTTCACGCTTTCGAGCGCGAAGACGCTGACCATCGCGGCGGGATCGACGGCCAGTGCGGGCGTGGTGACGGTGACGGCGGTCGATGACGCGACGGACGGGCCAGACAAGTCGGTGACGGTTTCGGCCACGGCGAGCGGTACCGGCGGGGTGGCGGATCCGTCCGCCGTGACGCTGACCATCGCGGACGACGACGGTCCGCCGGCGCTGTCGATCTCGTCGCCGAGCGTGACGGAGGGAGCGGCGGGATCGACGGCGACGTTGACCTTCGCGGTGATGTTGAGCGCGAAGAGCGGCAAGCAGGTGACGGTCGCCTACGCGGAGGGGACGGGGGGCGCGGCGACGTCGGGGACGGACTACACGGCGCTTGCCGCCGGCGCGCTGACCTTCGCGGCGGAAGAGACGGGCAAGACGATCGCGGTGACGGTGACGGGCGACGCGACGGACGAGCCGGACGAGACGGTGACGGTCGTGCTGAGCGGCCCGGTGAACGCGACGTTGGGCGCGGCGAGCGGGACGGGGACGATCAGGGACGACGACGCTGCGCCTTCGGTGACGTTGGTTCTGTCATCGTCGTCGATCTCGGAGAGCGGCGGTGTGTCGACGGTGACGGCGCGGCTCTCGCATCGGTCGAGCCAGCCGACGACGGTGACGGTGACGGCGTCGGCGGGTTTGCACACGGCGTCGTCGGACTTCCGCTTGAGCACGAATAGGACGCTGACGGTGGCGGCGGGCGCGACGGCGAGCGCGGGCGTGGTGACGGTGTCGGCGGTGAACGACGCGGAGGACGCGGCCAACGATAAGACGGTGACGGTATCGGCGACGGCGGGCAACGGTCAGGGGATTGCGGGGAACCCGTCGTCGGTGACGCTGACCATCGAGGACGACGACGTGGACCTGAAGCCGACGTTCGGCGACCAGCAGATTGCGAGCCGTCTGTGGCCGGTCTCGACCGTGATCCCGCGTCTCACGCTGCCGCGGGCGACGGGTGGCGACGGGACGCTGACCTACGCGCTGTCGCCGGCCTTGCCGTCGTGGTTGTCGCGGAACGGCTTCTTCGTGACGGGGACGACGCCGGACGCTCCGACGAATCAGAAGGAATACGTCTGGACGGCCACGGACGAAGACGGCGACGCGGCGACGCTCCCGTTCCTCGTCGCGGTGATCGCCTCGGGCGACCCGCCGCGGCTGGTGAACCCGCCGGGGATCGTGGTGAACACGGGCAACCTGCCGTCGCTGTCGATTTCGTCGCCGCAGGTAGCGGAGGGGGCATCGGGTTCGACGGCGACGCTGAGCTACACGGTGACGCTGAGCGCGGAGAGCACGGCGGAGGTGACGGTAGGGTACGCGGACGCGGGGACGGGGACGGCGTCGTCGGGTTCGGACTACACGGCGCTGTCGTCGGGAACGCTGACCCTGGCGCCCGGGGTGACGAGTGCGACCGTCTCGGTGACGGTGAGGGGCGATGGTGAGGACGAGCCGGACGAGACGGTGGTGTTGGCGTTGAGCGGTCCGGTGAACGCGCAGGTTCCGGTGAGTGATCGGACGGGGACGGGGACGATCGAGGACGACGACGCGGCGCCTTCGGTGGCTCTGGCGCTGGCGTCCTCTTCGATCCCAGAGGATGGCGGCGCGACGACGGTGAGCGCGACGCTCTCGCATCCGTCGAGCGCGGCGACGACGGTGACGGTGACGGCGGTCGCGGGCACCTACACGGTGGGTTCGGACGCGACGATCGTGATTGCGGCGGGGAATACGGCGAACGCTTCGGACACGGCGACGATCAACGCCGTGAACGACGACGTTCACCAGGGGAGCGGCGGGCGTTCGACGACGGTGACGGCGACGGTCGCCAACGACCAGGGGGCCGGGAGTGTGACCGGGGCGGCGCTGGCGCTGACGGACGACGAGGCGTTGCCGACGGCGACGCTGGTTCTGTCGTCGGCGTCGATCTCGGAGAGTGGCGGGGTGTCGTCGGTAACGGCGACGCTGTCGGCCGTCTCCAGCGAAGCGGTGACGGTGACGGTGGATGCGGCGGCCGGAACGGGGGCGGTTGGAGCGGACTTCGCCCTCAGCGCGGCGAAGACTCTGACGATTGCGGCCGGAGACACCACCAGTTCCGGGGTGGTGACGGTGACGGCGAACGGGAACGACGTGGACTCGCCGAACAAGTCGGTGACGGTTTCGGGAACGGCGTCGGGCGGCAACGGTGTGGCGGCGCCGTCGAACGTCACCCTGACACTGACCGACGACGAGGCGTTGCCGACGGTGACGCTGGCGCTGTCGTCGGCGTCGATTTCGGAGACGGGCGGCGTTGCGACGGTGACGGCGAGGCTTTCGGCCGTCTCCAGCGAGGCGGTGACGGTGACGGTGGAGGCGGCGGCCGGGACGGGGGCGGTTGGAGCGGACTTCGCCCTCAGCGCGGCGAAGACGCTGACGATTGAGGCAGGAGACACCACCAGCGCCGGGGCGGTGACGGTGACGGCGAACGGCAACGACATGGACTCGCCGGACAAGCAGGTGACGGTTTCGGGAAGGGTGACGGGCGGCAACGGTGTGGCGGCGCCGTCGAACGTCACCCTGACGCTGACCGACGACGAGGCGACCCCGACCGTCACGCTATCGCTGTCGTCTTCTTCGATTTCGGAGAGCGGCGGTGTGGCGACGGTGACGGCGACGCTTTCCGGCAAGTCGAGCGAAGCGGTGACGTTGACGGTGGCGGCTACCGGCCCCGGCTTCACGCTGTCGAGCGCGAGGACGCTGACCATCGGGGCGGGATCGACGGCCAGCGCGGGCGTGGTGACGGTGACGGCGGTTGCCGATGCGACGGACGGGCCGGACAAGTCGGTGACGGTTTCGGCCACGGCGTCGGGCGGCGACGGCGTGGCGAACCCGGCAAGCGAGACGTTGACCATCACGGACGACGATGCGGCTCCGGGTGTGAAGCTGGCGTTGGCGGCTTCGTCGATTGCGGAGGACGGCGGTGCGACGTCGGTGAGCGCGACGCTGAGCCGTCCATCGAGCGCGGCGACGACGGTGACGGTGACGGGTGTGACGGGTTTCTACACGGCGGGTTCGGACGCGGTGATCGTGATTGCGGCGGGGGAGACGGCGAACGCTGCGGACACGGCGACGATCAACGCAGTGAACGACGCCATCGACAACGTGGGCGACCGGAGCGTCACGGTGACGGGAACGGCGTCCAACGGCCAGGCCGCCGCCAACTCGGAGACCGTGGCCGTGACCGGTGCGAGCCTCACGCTCACCGACGACGAAGACACGCCGACGGCGACGCTGGCGCTTTCAGAACCCGACCCCTTGAAGCCGGACACCATCGACGAGAGCGGGGCGGGCAATGCGAGCACGGTGACGGCGACGTTGGACCGGGCATCCAGCGAGGCGGTGACGCTGACGGTGTCGGCGGCGGGCGCCGGGTTCACGCTTTCGAGCGCGAAGACGCTGACCATCGCGGCGGGATCGACGGCCAGTGCGGGCGTGGTGACGGTGACGGCGGTCGATGACGCGACGGACGGGCCAGACAAGTCGGTGACGGTTTCGGCCACGGCGAGCGGTACCGGCGGGGTGGCGGATCCGTCCGCCGTGACGCTGACCATCGCGGACGACGACGGTCCGCCGGCGCTGTCGATCTCGTCGCCGAGCGTGACGGAGGGAGCGGCGGGATCGACGGCGACGTTGACCTTCGCGGTGATGTTGAGCGCGAAGAGCGGCAAGCAGGTGACGGTCGCCTACGCGGAGGGGACGGGGGGCGCGGCGACGTCGGGGACGGACTACACGGCGCTTGCCGCCGGCGCGCTGACCTTCGCGGCGGAAGAGACGGGCAAGACGATCGCGGTGACGGTGACGGGCGACGCGACGGACGAGCCGGACGAGACGGTGACGGTCGTGCTGAGCGGCCCGGTGAACGCGACGTTGGGCGCGGCGAGCGGGACGGGGACGATCAGGGACGACGACGCTGCGCCTTCGGTGACGTTGGTTCTGTCATCGTCGTCGATCTCGGAGAGCGGCGGTGTGTCGACGGTGACGGCGCGGCTCTCGCATCGGTCGAGCCAGCCGACGACGGTGACGGTGACGGCGTCGGCGGGTTTGCACACGGCGTCGTCGGACTTCCGCTTGAGCACGAATAGGACGCTGACGGTGGCGGCGGGCGCGACGGCGAGCGCGGGCGTGGTGACGGTGTCGGCGGTGAACGACGCGGAGGACGCGGCCAACGATAAGACGGTGACGGTATCGGCGACGGCGGGCAACGGTCAGGGGATTGCGGGGAACCCGTCGTCGGTGACGCTGACCATCGAGGACGACGACGTGGACCTGAAGCCGACGTTCGGCGACCAGCAGATTGCGAGCCGTCTGTGGCCGGTCTCGACCGTGATCCCGCGTCTCACGCTGCCGCGGGCGACGGGTGGCGACGGGACGCTGACCTACGCGCTGTCGCCGGCCTTGCCGTCGTGGTTGTCGCGGAACGGCTTCTTCGTGACGGGGACGACGCCGGACGCTCCGACGAATCAGAAGGAATACGTCTGGACGGCCACGGACGAAGACGGCGACGCGGCGACGCTCCCGTTCCTCGTCGCGGTGATCGCCTCGGGCGACCCGCCGCGGCTGGTGAACCCGCCGGGGATCGTGGTGAACACGGGCAACCTGCCGTCGCTGTCGATTTCGTCGCCGCAGGTAGCGGAGGGGGCATCGGGTTCGACGGCGACGCTGAGCTACACGGTGACGCTGAGCGCGGAGAGCACGGCGGAGGTGACGGTAGGGTACGCGGACGCGGGGACGGGGACGGCGTCGTCGGGTTCGGACTACACGGCGCTGTCGTCGGGAACGCTGACCCTGGCGCCCGGGGTGACGAGTGCGACCGTCTCGGTGACGGTGAGGGGCGATGGTGAGGACGAGCCGGACGAGACGGTGGTGTTGGCGTTGAGCGGTCCGGTGAACGCGCAGGTTCCGGTGAGTGATCGGACGGGGACGGGGACGATCGAGGACGACGACGCGGCGCCTTCGGTGGCTCTGGCGCTGGCGTCCTCTTCGATCCCAGAGGATGGCGGCGCGACGACGGTGAGCGCGACGCTCTCGCATCCGTCGAGCGCGGCGACGACGGTGACGGTGACGGCGGTCGCGGGCACCTACACGGTGGGTTCGGACGCGACGATCGTGATTGCGGCGGGGAATACGGCGAACGCTTCGGACACGGCGACGATCAACGCCGTGAACGACGACGTTCACCAGGGGAGCGGCGGGCGTTCGACGACGGTGACGGCGACGGTCGCCAACGACCAGGGGGCCGGGAGTGTGACCGGGGCGGCGCTGGCGCTGACGGACGACGAGGCGTTGCCGACGGCGACGCTGGTTCTGTCGTCGGCGTCGATCTCGGAGAGTGGCGGGGTGTCGTCGGTAACGGCGACGCTGTCGGCCGTCTCCAGCGAAGCGGTGACGGTGACGGTGGATGCGGCGGCCGGAACGGGGGCGGTTGGAGCGGACTTCGCCCTCAGCGCGGCGAAGACTCTGACGATTGCGGCCGGAGACACCACCAGTTCCGGGGTGGTGACGGTGACGGCGAACGGGAACGACGTGGACTCGCCGAACAAGTCGGTGACGGTTTCGGGAACGGCGTCGGGCGGCAACGGTGTGGCGGCGCCGTCGAACGTCACCCTGACACTGACCGACGACGAGGCGTTGCCGACGGTGACGCTGGCGCTGTCGTCGGCGTCGATTTCGGAGACGGGCGGCGTTGCGACGGTGACGGCGAGGCTTTCGGCCGTCTCCAGCGAGGCGGTGACGGTGACGGTGGAGGCGGCGGCCGGGACGGGGGCGGTTGGAGCGGACTTCGCCCTCAGCGCGGCGAAGACGCTGACGATTGAGGCAGGAGACACCACCAGCGCCGGGGCGGTGACGGTGACGGCGAACGGCAACGACATGGACTCGCCGGACAAGCAGGTGACGGTTTCGGGAAGGGTGACGGGCGGCAACGGTGTGGCGGCGCCGTCGAACGTCACCCTGACGCTGACCGACGACGAGGCGACCCCGACCGTCACGCTATCGCTGTCGTCTTCTTCGATTTCGGAGAGCGGCGGTGTGGCGACGGTGACGGCGACGCTTTCCGGCAAGTCGAGCGAAGCGGTGACGTTGACGGTGGCGGCTACCGGCCCCGGCTTCACGCTGTCGAGCGCGAGGACGCTGACCATCGGGGCGGGATCGACGGCCAGCGCGGGCGTGGTGACGGTGACGGCGGTTGCCGATGCGACGGACGGGCCGGACAAGTCGGTGACGGTTTCGGCCACGGCGTCGGGCGGCGACGGCGTGGCGAACCCGGCAAGCGAGACGTTGACCATCACGGACGACGATGCGGCTCCGGGTGTGAAGCTGGCGTTGGCGGCTTCGTCGATTGCGGAGGACGGCGGTGCGACGTCGGTGAGCGCGACGCTGAGCCGTCCATCGAGCGCGGCGACGACGGTGACGGTGACGGGTGTGACGGGTTTCTACACGGCGGGTTCGGACGCGGTGATCGTGATTGCGGCGGGGGAGACGGCGAACGCTGCGGACACGGCGACGATCAACGCAGTGAACGACGCCATCGACAACGTGGGCGACCGGAGCGTCACGGTGACGGGAACGGCGTCCAACGGCCAGGCCGCCGCCAACTCGGAGACCGTGGCCGTGACCGGTGCGAGCCTCACGCTCACCGACGACGAAGACACGCCGACGGCGACGCTGGCGCTTTCAGAACCCGACCCCTTGAAGCCGGACACCATCGACGAGAGCGGGGCGGGCAATGCGAGCACGGTGACGGCGACGTTGGACCGGGCATCCAGCGAGGCGGTGACGCTGACGGTGTCGGCGGCGGGCGCCGGGTTCACGCTTTCGAGCGCGAAGACGCTGACCATCGCGGCGGGATCGACGGCCAGTGCGGGCGTGGTGACGGTGACGGCGGTCGATGACGCGACGGACGGGCCAGACAAGTCGGTGACGGTTTCGGCCACGGCGAGCGGTACCGGCGGGGTGGCGGATCCGTCCGCCGTGACGCTGACCATCGCGGACGACGACGGTCCGCCGGCGCTGTCGATCTCGTCGCCGAGCGTGACGGAGGGAGCGGCGGGATCGACGGCGACGTTGACCTTCGCGGTGATGTTGAGCGCGAAGAGCGGCAAGCAGGTGACGGTCGCCTACGCGGAGGGGACGGGGGGCGCGGCGACGTCGGGGACGGACTACACGGCGCTTGCCGCCGGCGCGCTGACCTTCGCGGCGGAAGAGACGGGCAAGACGATCGCGGTGACGGTGACGGGCGACGCGACGGACGAGCCGGACGAGACGGTGACGGTCGTGCTGAGCGGCCCGGTGAACGCGACGTTGGGCGCGGCGAGCGGGACGGGGACGATCAGGGACGACGACGCTGCGCCTTCGGTGACGTTGGTTCTGTCATCGTCGTCGATCTCGGAGAGCGGCGGTGTGTCGACGGTGACGGCGCGGCTCTCGCATCGGTCGAGCCAGCCGACGACGGTGACGGTGACGGCGTCGGCGGGTTTGCACACGGCGTCGTCGGACTTCCGCTTGAGCACGAATAGGACGCTGACGGTGGCGGCGGGCGCGACGGCGAGCGCGGGCGTGGTGACGGTGTCGGCGGTGAACGACGCGGAGGACGCGGCCAACGATAAGACGGTGACGGTATCGGCGACGGCGGGCAACGGTCAGGGGATTGCGGGGAACCCGTCGTCGGTGACGCTGACCATCGAGGACGACGACGTGGACCTGAAGCCGACGTTCGGCGACCAGCAGATTGCGAGCCGTCTGTGGCCGGTCTCGACCGTGATCCCGCGTCTCACGCTGCCGCGGGCGACGGGTGGCGACGGGACGCTGACCTACGCGCTGTCGCCGGCCTTGCCGTCGTGGTTGTCGCGGAACGGCTTCTTCGTGACGGGGACGACGCCGGACGCTCCGACGAATCAGAAGGAATACGTCTGGACGGCCACGGACGAAGACGGCGACGCGGCGACGCTCCCGTTCCTCGTCGCGGTGATCGCCTCGGGCGACCCGCCGCGGCTGGTGAACCCGCCGGGGATCGTGGTGAACACGGGCAACCTGCCGTCGCTGTCGATTTCGTCGCCGCAGGTAGCGGAGGGGGCATCGGGTTCGACGGCGACGCTGAGCTACACGGTGACGCTGAGCGCGGAGAGCACGGCGGAGGTGACGGTAGGGTACGCGGACGCGGGGACGGGGACGGCGTCGTCGGGTTCGGACTACACGGCGCTGTCGTCGGGAACGCTGACCCTGGCGCCCGGGGTGACGAGTGCGACCGTCTCGGTGACGGTGAGGGGCGATGGTGAGGACGAGCCGGACGAGACGGTGGTGTTGGCGTTGAGCGGTCCGGTGAACGCGCAGGTTCCGGTGAGTGATCGGACGGGGACGGGGACGATCGAGGACGACGACGCGGCGCCTTCGGTGGCTCTGGCGCTGGCGTCCTCTTCGATCCCAGAGGATGGCGGCGCGACGACGGTGAGCGCGACGCTCTCGCATCCGTCGAGCGCGGCGACGACGGTGACGGTGACGGCGGTCGCGGGCACCTACACGGTGGGTTCGGACGCGACGATCGTGATTGCGGCGGGGAATACGGCGAACGCTTCGGACACGGCGACGATCAACGCCGTGAACGACGACGTTCACCAGGGGAGCGGCGGGCGTTCGACGACGGTGACGGCGACGGTCGCCAACGACCAGGGGGCCGGGAGTGTGACCGGGGCGGCGCTGGCGCTGACGGACGACGAGGCGTTGCCGACGGCGACGCTGGTTCTGTCGTCGGCGTCGATCTCGGAGAGTGGCGGGGTGTCGTCGGTAACGGCGACGCTGTCGGCCGTCTCCAGCGAAGCGGTGACGGTGACGGTGTCTGCGTCGCCGGGCTCGGGGACGGACTTCACGCAGACGGGGACGACGCTGACCATCGCAGCGGGGTCCACGATCAGCACGGGCGCGGTGACGGTGGGGGGCGCCGACGACAGCACGGCGGAGGGGAGCGAGCAGATCACGGTTTCGGGGACGGCTGCGGGCGGCAACGGCGTGGCCGATCCGTCATCGCTGACGCTGATGCTGACCGACGACGATGTGCCGGAGACGACGCTGGTTCTGTCTTCCCCGTCGATTGCGGAGGCGGGCGGTGTGGCGACGGTGACGGCGACGCTGGACCGGACGTCGACCGTGGCGGTGACGATCACGGTGGGGGCGTCTCCGGGATCGGGGACGGATTTCAGGCTGAGCGCGGCGAACACGTTGACCATCGCGGCGAACGCCACGACGAGCACGGGCGTGGTGACGGTGACGGGGGTGGACGACGACACCGACGCACCGAACAAGTCGGTGACCGTTTCGGGCGCGGCGTCCGACGGTCTGGGTCTTGCGAACGACCCGCCCGCCGTGACCCTGACCATTACGGACGACGACGCGGTGCCGCGTGTGACGCTGGCGTTGTCGTCGTCGTCGATTTCGGAGAACGGCGGGGTGTCGACGGTGACGGCGACGTTGGACCGTCCTTCGAGCCAGCCGACGACGGTCACGGTGTCGGCGTCGCCGGGATCGGGGACGGATTTCACGCTGTCGGGAACGACGCTGACCGTCGCGGCGGGCGCAACGGTGAGCGCGGGCGCGGTGACGCTCACGGCGGTGGACAACGCGAAGGACGAGCCGGACAAGGACGTGACGGTTTCGGGGATGTCGGCGAACGGCCACGGCAAGACGGACCCGGCGGACGTGACGCTGACGATCACGGATGACGACGGAAGCGTATCGCCGCCGTCCGCGCTGGCGGCCGACGCGGGAGAGGACAAGGCCGTGGACGAAGGGGCCGCGGTGACGCTGAGCGGCCGCGTGCGCGGTTGGGACCCGGCGGACGGCGCGCCGGCCTGGGCCTGGGCGCAGACGGGCGGGACGCCGGCGGTGACGCTGGCGGGCGCGGCGACGGCCGGGCCGTCATTCACGGCGCCGCAGGTATCGGGAGTGACGGTGCTGACGTTCCGGCTGACGGTGACGGCGGGCGGCGCGAGCGTGAGCGACACGGTGGACGTCACGGTGATGGACCGCTCCGGCGCGTCGGTCTCGGACGCGACGCCGGATTCGGCCCCGACCTTCGGCGACGCCGCGGTTGCCGACCGGTCCTGGGTCCAGAACGCGGCGCTCGCTTCCTTCGTTCTGCCGGAAGCGACGGGCGGCGACGGGGCGTTGACCTATAGCCTCTCGCCGGCGCTGCCGGCCGGGGTGACGCGGGACGCGGCGACGCGGGAGGTTTCCGGTACGCCGACGGCGGCGCCGGCGCGGACGACCTACATCTGGACGGCGACGGACGCGGACGGCGACACGGCGACGCTGTCCTTCGCCATCGCGGTGGAGGCGGACACGTCGCCGGTCTTCGAGCCGGACGGCTTCCCCGCGCAGACCTATACGGAAGGGGTGGCGATCGCGCCGCTCGTGCTGCCGGCGGCGACGGGCGGCAACGGCCCCCTCGCCTACGGCTTGCGCCCGGCCCTGCCGGCGGGGCTCGCGTTCGACCCGGCGACGCGCACGGTATCGGGGACGCCGTCGGCGGTGACGGCGGCGCTCGACTACACGCTGACGGCGACGGATACGGACGGCGACAGGGCGACGCTGTCCTTCGCCATCGAGGTCTGGCCGCGGATCACCCTCCAGGTCTCGGACGCGGTCGCGGAAGAGGGGGAGGAGATCGTGTTCGTGGTGACGCTGTCGCCGGCCCCGCCGCGTGCCGTGACGCTGCGCTTCTCGGCGACGCCCGGCTCTGCGACGCCGGGGGAGGACTACGAGGTGGCGCGGAGGGCGCCGGGGGCGGGGATCGCACAGCGGACGGGGGCTTCCTACGCGGACGCGAGCGGGCGCGGCTTCACGGTGTCGGCGGGGCAGAGGTCGGTGCGGGTGGCGGTGCGGACGGTGGACGACCGGGAGGACGAGCCGGACGAGACCTTCACGCTGAACGCCGCCTCGCTGCCCTCGACGCCCGTCGTGGTGTCGCCGGCGACGGCCACGGGCACCATCGTGGACAACGACCACCGGGCGCGGACGCGGGCCTTCGCGGCGGTGCTGGCGTCGTTCGGGCGTACGGTGGCGGCGGAGGCGGTGGGGGCGCTGACGGCGCGTTTCGCCGACGCCGGCGCGGGCGACCGGGTGACCCTGGGCGGGCACGCGCTCTCGCTCGCCGCCGCCGGCGCGGGCGGGGAGGAGCCGTTCGAGGCCGCCGAGGAGGCGCGCGGCCTCGCGGACGACAACGGCGACGACGGCGGCCTCGGCCCGGCGACGCTGCGGGAGCTGGCGGCGCAAAGCGCGTTCGCGCTGTCGCTCGGGGAGCCGGCGGGCGGCGGCGCGCGCGCCTGGACCTTCTGGGGGCGGGCGGGGACGGCCGACTTCGCCAACCGCGCGGCGGCGGACCTGGAGACCGACGGCGCGGTGTTCACCGGCTTCCTGGGGGCGGACGTGCGCCTGCGGCGGAACTTCCTGGCCGGCGTGTCGGTGTCGCGCAGCAAGGGGGACATGGGCTACCGGCTGGCGGAGGAACGGGCGGCGGTCGAGGCGACGCTGACCGGCGTCTTCCCCTATGCGCACTGGCAGGCGGCGGCGGGGGTCGGCGTCTGGGCGCTGGCCGGCGCGGGATGGGGCGAGGCGGCGCTGACGGATGCGGCAGGTTCCGCGCACACGGCGATCGCGATGCGGATGGCGGCGCTGGGCGGTCGCAAGGAGCTGGGCGACGAGGGCGGCGTCGCATGGGCGCTGAAGGGGGACGGCCTGGCGGTGGAGATGGAATCGGACGAGGCGGCGGGCCTGCACGCGACCAGGCCGGCGACGCAACGGCTGCGGCTGCTGGTGGAGGGCGCGGCGGACTGGGCGATGTCGGAGCACGGGCGGCTGCGGCCCCGGCTGGAGTTCGGCGGACGCTGGGACGGCGGCGACTTCGGGGCGGGCTTCGGCGCGGAGGCGGGCGGCGGCGTGGCCTACGCGGATACGCGGCTGGGGCTGGAGGCGGAGGCGCGCGGGCGCTATCTGCTGGCGCACGAAGCGGCCGGGTTTGCGGAATCGGGTGCGGGCTTCTCGCTGCGGTTCGATCCGGGAGGCGACGGGGTGGGGCCGTGGTTCGGGCTGGCGCCGCAATGGGGTGCGCCGGAGGGCGGCGCGGCGTCGCTGTGGGAGGCCCTGCCCGCCGAGGGCGCCGCCGCGCCCGCGCACCGCTTCGGGCTGGAGGCGGGCTGGCGCTTCACCGAAACGCTGGGCCTGAGCGCGACCTTCGAGCGGGAGGCCGGCGCGGCGCGCGGCTACGGCCTGGGCGGGCTCTGGACGCCGCCCGGCACCCCCGGCATCTCCCTCGAAGCAGAGGCAAACCGACGGGAGAGCAAAACCAACGAAACCGACAACCGCATCGGCTTCCAAATCCGCATGATCTGGTAACGCCACGCATTCCGACGCTTTCGAGTGCGCGAGCCCCGGTTCACGCACCCTCCGCCGCTCTCCGGCCCGTTCCTCTTTCGTCGGGCTCGACGTCCGGCCTGTCGATGGTGACGGTGTTGTGGTAGGCGTTCAGCGCCAAGCCGATGTCGCAGAGCGCCGCCTTCAGGAAGTCCGAATCCAGCTTGTCCATATCGCTCTCCTTCGGTTAGGGTGGCGTCGCCGGGCGGGTGTCAGTCCTGGACGGATCGTTCACGCGGCTCCGGCTGCGTGCTGAGCGGAGAACACGCTTCCCGCCCGGTGCCTCCCCCTCCAATCAATCCAGTGTCCCTTCGATGAGCGTGTGCCGCGGGTCGCGGAGATTCTTCGCCTCGACGTAGCCGGCCGTTCGGACGGCGTTTGTTTTGCCTTTGGCGGCGGCGAAGTTGACCCGGACGGCGATCTTGCCCCGGCGCGTGCCTTCGAGCGGATCGAAGACAGCAGGGTCGCCCTTCCTTGTGGGCTTCGAGCAGCACGGCCTTCGGTCGGGCGATGATCTCCGGCAGGCGGTCGAGGTCATCGTCGGCGAGGGCGGCGGCGCGGGAACGGACCCGTCGGCTATCGGAGAAGGCCGAGTTCGCGCAGCTCCGCGGCCATCTCGGGCGGGAACGAATCCTCCGGCGGCCCGGCGGCGCCGACCGGGCCGAGATCGCGGGGCGCGTCGGCGGCCTCCAGATAGCGCCAGCCCTGGTGCGGGCGTCGGCGCGCCGGATCGGTGGCGATCAGCTCGGGGTCCAGCACGATCGCGCATTTGGCCTTGCCGGCGGCGGGGTCTTCATGCCGGTCGAAGCGGAGGATGCGCTGGCGCACGCGGATGCGGTGCTTGATCACCCAGTAGAGCGAGCCGCCGTCCAGGACCTCCCCGGCGCGGCGCGGCGTGAAGCGGGTGACGTGCACCAGGCGGCCGGTGCGCCGCCGCCGCGCTTCCTGGACCGCCCGCAGATGCTCCACGCCCTCGATGCCGACGGCGAGCTTCAGGAGATGCAGCGCCACGGCGCCTCCGATCCGTGCGTGTTCATGCCCGCCAGCGGGGCAGGCGCTTCTCGAGGAAGGCGGCGATGCCCTCCCGTCCGTTCTCCGAGGCCCGCGCCTCGGCGATGCGCCGGGCCGTGTCGCCGGCCAGGGCCTCGTCGATCGGCTTGCCGGACACGGCGGTGACCAGCGCCTTGGCGCGGCGCTGGGCGTCGGGCGCGCCTTGCAGCAGCATCGCGGCGAGCGCCGCGCTCCGTTCCGCGAGCGCCCCGGCGGGGACGACCTCGTGCACCAGCCCGAGCCGGGCAGCTGCCTCGGCGTCGAAGCGTTCGCCCGTCAGAATCAGGCGCCGGCTCCAGGACTCGCCGATCGCCCGGATCACGAACGGGCCGATCACCGCCGGGATCAGGCCGAGGCGCACCTCGCTCAGCGCGAAGGAGGCGGTCTCGGCCGCGACCGCGATGTCGCAGGCGGCGACCAGCCCGACGCCGCCGCCGTAAGCCGGCCCGTGGACGCGCGCCACGGTCGGTTGCGGCAGGCGATCGAGCGCGAAGAGGAGGCGCGCCAGCGCCCGCGCATCCTCTTCGTTCTCCGCCGGGGAGAAGCCGGCGCATCGCTTCATGTAGGCGAGGTCGGCGCCGGCGCAGAAGGATTCGCCCTGCCCGGCGAGGACGACGACGCGCACGTCGCGGCGGCGGCCGATGGCGTCGAAGGTCCGGGTCAGGAGGCGGATCGTCGCGTCGTCGAAGGCGTTGTGCACCCGCGGGCGGTTCAGCGTGACCGTGGCGACGGCCCGCTCGACGGAGAGGAGGACGCCTTCCTCCGCCACGGCGTCACATCCTGAAGACGCCGAAGCGCGTCGGTGCGGCCGGGCCGCCGGCGGCCAGCGCGAGGCAGCGGGCCAGCACCGCTCGGGTTTCCGCCGGGTCGATCACCCCGTCGTGCCAGAGGCGCGCCGCGGCATAAAGGGGATGCCCCTGCGTCTCGTACTGGGCGAGGATCGGCGCCTTGAAGGATTCTTCCTCCGCTTCCGTCCATTCCCTGCCCTCCGCCCGTGCGCGGTCGCGGCGGACGCGGGCCAGCACGCCCGCCGCCTGCGCGCCGCCCATCACCGAGATGCGGGCGTTGGGCCACATCCAGAGGAAGCGCGGGCCGAAGGCGCGCCCGCACATGCCGTAATTGCCGGCGCCGAAGCTGCCGCCGACGATCACCGTGAGCTTCGGCACCTCGGCGCAGGAGACGGCGGCGACGAGCTTGGCGCCGTCCTTGGCGATGCCGCCCCGTTCGTAACGCTTGCCGACCATGAAGCCGACGATGTTCTGGAGGAAGAGCAGCGGGATGGCGCGCTGGCAGCAGAGCGCGACGAAGTGCGCGCCCTTGAGCGCCGATTCCGAGAACAGGATGCCGTTGTTGGCGAGGATGCCGACGAGATGCCCGTCGATGCGCGCGAAGCCCGTGACGAGCGTGGTTCCGTAGCGCGCCTTGAACTCATCGAAGCGGCTGCCGTCCACGATCCGCGCCACGATCTCGCGCGGGTCGCAGGCCTTGCGCAGGGAGCGCGGCACGACGCCGTAAAGGCCGGTCGGGTCGCAAGCCGGCTCTTCGGCCGGAACGGTCGGCGGCGGCGGCGGCCGGCCCAACCGGGCCACGATGGCGCGGGCGCGGGCGATGGCGTCGTCGTCGTCCGCGGCCAGATGGTCGGCGACGCCGGAGAGCCGCGTGTGGACGTCGGCGCCCCCGAGCGCCTCGGCGCTCACCTCCTCCCCGGTCGCCGCCTTGACCAGGGGCGGGCCGCCCAGGAAGATCGTTCCCTGATCCTTGACGATGATCGTCTCGTCGGACATCGCCGGCACGTAGGCGCCGCCCGCGGTGCAGGAGCCCATCACCACGGCGATCTGCGGGACCCCTTTCGCCGACATGCGCGCCTGGTTGTAGAAGATGCGGCCGAAATGCTCGCGGTCGGGGAAGACCTCGTCCTGGTGCGGCAGGTTGGCCCCGCCCGAATCCACCAGGTAGAGGCAGGGAAGCCGGTTCTCCGCCGCGATCTCCTGGGCGCGGAGATGCTTCTTGACGGTCATCGGGTAGTAGGTGCCGCCCTTGACCGTCGCGTCGTTGACGACGACGACGCACTCACGCCCCTCGATCCGGGCAATCCCGGTGACGATGCCGGCGGCCGGGACCTCCTCGCCGTAAAGGCCGCAGGCCGCGAGGGGCGACAGTTCCAGGAAGTCGGAGCCCGGATCGATCAGCGCCGCCAGCCGCGCGCGCGGCAGCATCTTGCCCCGCGCCCGGTGCCTGTCGCGCGCCTCGGCCGGGCCGCCCGCCCGCGCCCGCGCATGGCGCTCGGCCAAGTCCGCGACCAGCGCCCGCATCGCCGCCTCGTTGTCCTTGAATTCGTCCGAGGCCGGATCGGCCTTCGAGCGCAGGACCTCCATCGACTCCCCTTCGGCCGCTGCCGCCAGCCTACAGTCCGCCGCCCGCGATGCAACGGCCGGAGCCTGCTCCTGCTATGCTGCGCCCCGCCGCTTCCGAGGAGCGTCGCCATGCCCTTGCCGACACGAGCCGCGTTGGAGGACGCCGCCGCGTTCGTCCACGGAATCCTCGACCCGACGCCGCAGATCGCCTGGCCCCTTCTGGCCGCGCGCACCGGCGCCGAGGTCTGGGTCAAGCACGAGAACCACACGCCCATCGGCGCCTTCAAGGTGCGGGGCGGCCTCGTCTTCATGGACGACCTGCGCCGGCACGGCCCGGTCAAGGGGGTGGTCGGCGCGACGCGGGGCAATCACGGCCAGAGCGTCGCCTTCGCCGCCTCCCGCCTCGGCATCGCCGCGACCCTGGTGGTGCCGGAGGGCAACGCCGCCGGGAAGAACGCCGCGATGCGCGGCTTCGGCGCCGACCTTGTGGTTCACGGAACCGATTTCGAGGCCGCGCTGGAGCATGCGCGTGCGCTGTCGGAGGACGAGGGGTTCGTCTTCGTGCCCTCCTTCGACATGCGTCTGGTGCGCGGGGTGGGGACCTACGCGCTGGAACTGTTCGCGGCCGTGCCCGACCTGGAGGCGGTCTATGCGCCGGTCGGGCTGGGCTCCGGCCTCTGCGGGCTGATGGGGGTGCGCGACGCCCTCGGCCTGCGGACGGAGATCGTGGGCGTCGTCGCCGAGGGCGCTCCCTGCTATGCGCTCAGCGTCGAGGCCGGGCGGCCGATTTCGACCAACCGCTCGGAGACCGCGGTCGGCGACGGGATCGCCACCCGGGTGCCGGCGCCCGAGGCTCTGGAAGAAATCCTCGCCGGCTGCGCCCGCATCGTCACCGTCTCCGACGACGAGATGCTCGACGCCATGGCCGCCTACCACGCCGACACCCACAACCTGGCCGAGGGCGCCGGCGCCGCCCCGCTCGCCGCCCTGCTCAAGGAACGCGCCGCCATGGCCGGCAGGAAGGTCGGGCTGATCCTCACCGGCGGCAACGTCGACCCCGCCATCTACCGACGCGCCCTCGCGCGATGTCGCGCCGCCGACGAGGAGCCGAAGCGCCCGTGATCGCCGATCACGGAGGCGCGGGCCGGCGCCGTCATCACGATGCGCTCAAACGGTTTGGGCAATCCGGCGTTCGGCCGTCACTGCCGCGGCGGTCTCAGCACGTGGTGGTGGGACGGGTCGTAGAGGCGGCTGTCGTCGAAATCCGGGGCGGCGAGGGCCTCGCCCACGAGGATCAGGGCCGTGCGGGTCAGGCGCAGTGGCTTGACCTTGCTCCGGATGTCGCCGAGGGTGCCGCGCAGGATGCGCTCGTCCGGCCAGCTCACGCGCCAGGCGACGACGACCGGGCAGGCGGCGCCGCGCAGCGGGATCAACGCGCGCACCACCCGTTCGAGATTGGCGATGGAGAGGTGGATGGCGAGGGTTCCGCCGCAGGCGGCGAGGCGTTCGAGCGCCTCTCCGTCCGGCATCGCCGAGGCGCGGACGGCGGTGCGCGTGAGCACCACCGTCTGGGCGACCCCGGGCAGCGTCAATTCCCGGCGCAGCGCCGCCGCCGCCGCCGCGTAGGCCGGCACGCCCGGCGTCACGTCGTAGGCGATGCCGAGCGAATCGAGGCGGCGCATCTGCTCGGCGATCGCGCCGTAGAGGGAGGGGTCGCCGGAGTGAAGGCGGGCTACGTCCTGGCCCTTCGCGTCGGCTCGACGCATTTCGGCGACGATGGCGTCGAGGGTGAGGGGCGCGGTATCGATCACGTGCGCGCCCGCCGCCGCCTCGTCGAGGATCGCCGGCGGCACCAGGGAGCCGGCGTGGAGCACCACGGGGCAGCGGCGGAGCAATCGCAGCCCGCGCAGCGTGATCAGGTCCGGCGCGCCGGGGCCGGCGCCGATGAAATGGACCGTCACGGGCGCGCCGTCGCCGCGGCGCCCACCGAGGTGGCGCCCACCGAGGTGGTGCCCACCGAGGTGGTGCCCACCGAGGTGGCGCCCATCGAGGTGGCGCCCATCGAGGTGGCGCCCATCGAGATGGTGTCGGGTTCGCCGGCGCCGCCTTCCCGGTAGCCGCGCGGGGTGTAGAGCCACGACCGGTCCTGCCGCTCCACCCGTCTGGTCCGGCTGCTGCCGACGACGACCACGGTGAGCATGTCGACGGGGGCGTCGTCCAGGCGATCGAGGGCGACGATCGAAACGCGCTCGCCGCGGCGGCCGAGATTGCGCGCCACGACCACCGGGCAGTCGGGCGGCCGGTGGGCGGCGAGAAGGGCCCGCGCCCGGCGCAGTTGGTCGCGGCGGCGGCGCGACGCCGGGTTGTAGAGGGCGACCACGAAATCGCCTTCGGCCGCGGCGCGCAGCCGCCGTTCGACGACCGGCCACGGGGTGAGCAGGTCGGAGAGCGAGATCGCGCAGAAATCGTGGCCGAGCGGCGCGCCGGCGCGGGCCGCCGCCGCCTGTAGCGCGCTGACTCCCGGCTCGACCGCCAGATCGACGCCGCGCGCGCGCGGCGCGCTCTCCAGCAGTTCGATCAGCAGCGAGGCCATGCCGTAAATCCCGGCGTCGCCGGAGGAGACGAGGGCGACCCGGCGCCCCTCCGCCGCCAGGGCCAGGGCGGCGCGCGCGCGTTCCTCCTCCGCGCCGATCGGGTAGCCGTGGCGCGCGAGGCCCGGCCGGGGCGGGCCCAGCATGTCCAGGTAGCGGGCGTAACCGACGACGTCGGTGGCGTCGGCGAGGGCGGCGTCGGCCGCCGGGGTCCGCCAGGCGGGAGCGCCGGGGCCCAGGCCCACGACGACGATCCGCCCGCGCCCGCGGCCCAGGCGGGCCGGTTCGATGACCGCCGGCGCGCGGGCCACGGCGCAGGTGCCGCGGGCGCTCCTGGTCTTGGGGACGACGAGCGCGCCCTCCGGCCCGGCGCAGGCCAGCGCCGCGGCTTCGGCCACGCCGTGGCAGCCGACCGCCTCGAACACCGCGCGCGAAGGCGAGGCGAGCCGCGGGGTCTCGCGTTCCAGGGCGGCCGCGTCGAAGAACCGCGCCGGCACGCCCAAATCCTCGGCGACGGCGCGCACCGCCGGCTCGTCCATCTTCAGGTCGAGCGAGGCGACGCAGGCGACCGCGCCGGGGGCCAGTCCGGCCGCCGCCAGCGCCTGCCGGGCCAGGGCTCCGAGCTCGGCGGGGGCGGTCTCCCGCTCGCAACCGAGGCCGAGGGCCAGCACGCCGGGATGGAACACCACATCGCCCGCCGCGGCGCGCCGGTCGGTGACGCGGACGGTGAGGCGGCCGCGCGCGCCGAACGCCGCGCCGCTCCCGGTCAGCCAGTCCGCCGGCGCCGCCTCGCCCGCGAGCCGGACCGGTTCGCCGGCGAGCAGGGCGGCGGTCACCTCCTTGACGCGCGCGCCCGGCGCGAGACGCCAGCCGGGCGGCGGCGCGTCGAGGGCGAAGCCGAGGGCGGCGTCTCCCGCCGTGGTGATCGCCGCGTGGCCGCCGAGGGCCGCGGCGATGTCGCGGGCCAGCCGGTTCGCGCCGCGATGGCCGCCGAGCAGCGGCACGGCGCTCAAGCCGTCTTCCGAAACGGCGACCACCGGCGGCTCGGCGTGCTTCTCCCCGAGACGGGGCGCGAGGACGCGGATCAGGATGCCTGCCGCGCAGATGCCGATGATCGGCCGCCCGGCTGCGAACAACGCCGCGAGATGCGGGGCGAAGCGCGCATAGGCCACGTCGACGGCGCCGCGATGGGTTGCCGGACCGTGGACCGCCGCGCCGGGGAGCCGGCTCGCGACCCGCCGCGCGAGGGCGAAGGCGCTCGGCCCCAGCGCCACGACCGCCGGCGGCGTCAACGCCACGCCGCGCCTCGCTTGTGGACGATCACCATGGAGAAATAGGGCGCCGGCGGTTCCACCGCCGCGAGCGGCAGAATCCGCTCCGTCGCCATCGAGGCGCGCTCGACGTAATACGCCCGATCCGTCAGCTGCAGGTCGTCGAGCACGCGGCGGACCTTCTCCAGATGGCGCCCCAGCTTGACCACCGCGGCGGCGTCGCAGGCGGCGAGCTGTGCCGCCACCCGCCCGGCGTCGAGGGGCGCCGGGATCACGGCCAGGACGTCGTTGCGCGCGGCCAGCGGAAGCCCGAGCGCGGCCGCGCAGGCCATCGGCGACGAGACGCCCGGGATCACCTCGACGCCGTGGCGCGCGGCCAGGCGCTCGAACAGATAGAGGAAGGAGCCGTAGAGGAACGGGTCGCCCTCGCAGAGGACGGCCACGTCCCGACCGGCGTCGAGCCGCCGGCCGATGGCCGCCGCCGCCTCGGCGTAGACGTCCGGGGCCGGGAAGCGCGCGGGCTCCAGCGGCATGCGGATGGGGATTTCCTCCTGGCCGCCAGGCAGATGGGGCGCCGCGATGCGGCGGGCGAGACTCGCGCCGCGGGGCGGAGCGGGGTAGGCGAGGACGGCCGCGCTCCGCAGCGCCTTCAGCGCCTTGAGGGTGATCAGTTCGGGGTCGCCGGGGCCGACGCCGACGCCGCGCAGGACGCCGCTCATCGCCCCTTCGCCAGCACGAGCTGCGTGACCGGCATGAACGGACGCCATGCGAGATGCCGCCCCACCGGGCGCGCCCGCGCGACCGCGAGCCGCGTCAACGCGCCGTCGTGGCGCGTGCACCAGTCGGCGAGCACGCTCTCGCCGGCGACGGTGACGGCGTTGGCGACCAAGGCGCCGCCCGGTTTCAGCCGCGCCCAGCAGGTCTCCATCAGGCCGGGGACGGCGAGGCCGCCGCCGACGAAGACCGCGTCCGGCGGCGGCAGCAGTTCGAGCGCTTCCGGCGCGTCCCCCTCCTGCACCTTGAGGCGCGGCACGCCCAGCGCCAGCGCGTTGCGCGCGATCAGGGCGCGGCGTTCGGGCGCGCGTTCGACGGCGACGGCCTCGGCGGTGCGCTCGCTCAGCAGCCATTCGATCGCGATCGAGCCGGCGCCGGCGCCGACATCCCAGAGCAGCGCCCGCGGCCGCGGGTCGAGGGCGCCGATGGTCTGGATGCGGACCTCCCGTTTGGTGAGTTGCCCGTCGTTCTCGAAGGCCCGGTCGGGCAGGCCGGGCGCGCTGCGAAAACGCTTCGCACGGCCTTCGGCGCGGCATTCGACGGCGATCGTGTTCAGGGCCGGCGCCCCCGCCGCGCGCCAGCCGTCGGCGCGGCCGTCGAAGCGCGCCTCGTCGCGGCCGCCCATGTCGGCGAACACCGCGAGTCGGCTGGCGCCGTAGCCCGTGGCGGCGAGTTCGGCCGCGACGGCGGCGGGGGTCTCGCCGTCCTGGGAGAGGAGGAGCAGGCGTTGTCCCGGCGCGAGGAACGCCCGCAGTGTTTCCGGTGGCCGCCCGTGCAGCGTCGCGCCGACCACGCCCTCGGCGCTCCAGCCCAGCCGGGCGCGGGCGAGGCTGAACGCCGAGGGCGCCGGGAAGGCCGCGATCGCGTCTTCGGGAAAGGCGCGCTTCAACGTCGTCCCGATGCCGAAGCAGAAGGGATCGCCGGTCGCCAGCACGACGACGCGCTTGCCGCGTGCGGCCTCGATGTCGGCCATGGTGTCGGCCAGCGGGCGGCGCCACGGGAGCCGTCGCGCGGCGCTCTCGGGAACCATGGCCAGATGCCGTTCGCCGCCGACCAGCACCTCCGCCTCCTCGATCAGCGCGCGCGCGGCGGGGGCGACCGCCGCCAATCCTTCCGCGCCGAGGCCGACGACGGAGAGCCAGCCGCTCACGGGCGCCGCCCCGGATCGTTCGGTAGGGCGTCTGGCGGATCGTTCGGCGCCGCCAGCGCGTTGACGGCGGCGGCGGTCACGGCGCTGCCGCCGCGCCGCCCGCGCAGCGTCAGGAAGGGGACGCCGTGGTCGCCCTCCGCGAGCGCGTCCTTGGCCTCGCGCGCGCCGACGAAGCCGGGCGGTGCGGCGACGATCGCGCCCGGCGCCGGCGCGCCGTCCGCCAGCAGCTCGAGCAGGCGGAAGAGGGCGGTCGGCGCGTTGCCGACGGCGCAGACGGCGCCGCTCAGATGCGGCCGCCAGAGATCGACCGCCGCCGCGGAGCGCGTGGTCGCGGCCGCGGCGGCGCGCGCCGGCAGGCCGGGCGCGTCGAGGGTGCAGATCACCCGGTTGCCGGCGGGGAGACGGCGCCGGGAAATGCCCGCCGCCACCATGCGGCAATCGGCGAGCACGGGCGCGCCGGCCGCCAACGCGCGGCGCGCCGCCTGGGCGAAATCCGCCGACCACGCGAGGTCTTCGACCAGCTCCGTCATGCCCGAGGCATGGACCATGCGATAGGCGATCTCCGCCAGGTCCGCCGGCAGGCCGGCCACGTCGGTCTCGCGCCGGACGATGGCGAAGGAGCGGCGGGCGATCCGCTCCGGGTCGCGCAGATAGTCAGTCGTGGCGGTGGCCGCCATATCCGTGCCCATGTTCGTGCCCGTGTCCGGCGGCGCGGTCGGCGTCCGTGCCGATGCCTTCGACGTGATGGTGGTGGCCGGTCTGGGGCGCGCCGTGGTCCGCCTCGTGGCCGATGATCCGCTCGCGGTATTTGCAGAGCCGGCAGTTCATCCGGTTGTCGCCTTCCGGGATTTCGGCGATGCGCGCGAGGAAGGCGTCGACGACGAGGGGGTGGTCGTCGAGATAGCCGGCCTTGCGGAAGGCGAGCTTCGGATGCGCGCGGGCGGCGTCGTCGACCGCCCGGTAGATGCGCTTCACGAGCACGCCGGTGAAGAGGAAATAGGGGAAGACCACGACGCGCGGGAAGCCGAAGCCGGCGATCCGCTCGAGGGCCGGGCCGACCAGCGGGCGGGTGACGCCGCTGTAGCAGGTCTCCGCCCAGCCGTAACCCAGGCCCTCCCACAGCATCCGCGTGACCTTGGCGATGTTGGCGTTCGCGTCCGGGTCGGAGGTGCCGCGCCCGACCACGACCAGGAGGCTCTCGCCCGGTTCGGGGTCGCCCTCCGCGTCGGCGGCGGCGATCCGCTCCGCCGCGGCGCGGAGCAGGAGCGGGTCGATCGCGAGGTCGCGGCCGTAGCGGACGGGCAGGTCCGGATTCACGGCGGCGAAGCCGTTGAGCACGGAGGGGATGTCGTTCTTGACGTGGCCGGCGGCGAACAACATGCCGGGGATGGCGTCGATGGCGCGTGCGCCGGAGTCGCGCAGCTCCGCCAACGCCGCGCCGATGGTCGGCCGCGCGAATTCGAGGAAGCCGTGCCGCACCCGCCGGCGCGGCAGCCGCGCCTCGATCTGCGCCGCCAGCCGCTCGAACTCGGCGACCGCCGCCGCGTCGCGGCTGCCGTGCCCGCAGAGTAGCACCGCCGGCTCGTTCATCCCCGGCCCCCCGCGTTGACACCCCGCCGCGGGTTTCCCATCGTCGCCGGATGGGCTGGGACATGCTTTTCCACGGGCCGCCTGCGCCGACGATCCTCCTGGCCGCTATCGTCCTCGACGTCGCGGTCGGCGATCCCCGGTGGCTGCCCCATCCCGTCCGCCTGATCGGGGCGCTGGTGGCGTTTCTCGACGCGCGCCTCAACCGGGAGCGCTTCGGCGCGACCGGCCGCGCGCTCCGGGGCGCCCTCGCCGTGGCGCTGGTGGCGGGTGCGAGCGCCGCCGCGGGCTGGTTCGTCGTCGACTTCGCCGGCCGCCACGAATGGGGCTGGCTCGCCGAACTCGCCCTGGTGACCATGCTCCTCGCGCAGCGCAGCATGGTCGCCCACGGCATACGCGTGGCGGTCGCCCTCGGGGCCGGCGTCGAGCCGGGGCGCGCGGCGGTCCGCCACATCGTCGGCCGCGACGTGCGGGCGCTCGACGAACACGGCGTCGCCCGGGCCGCGATCGAGAGCTGCGCGGAGAGCTACGCCGACGGCGTGGTCGCGCCGATCTTCTGGTATCTGCTGTTGGGCCTTCCCGGCATGCTCGCCTACAAGGCGATCAACACCATGGACAGCATGATCGGCCACCGCTCTCCGCGCTACCGCGCCTTCGGCCTGGCGGCGGCGCGCCTCGACGACGCCGCGAACTGGGTTCCGGCGCGGATCGGCGGCCTTCTGATCGCGGGCGCGGCGGCGTTCGTCCCCGGCGCCTCGTCCGCCCGCGCGTTGCGCACCATGCTGCGCGACGCGCGCAAGCACGCTTCGCCCAACGCCGGCTGGCCGGAGGCCGCGATGGCCGGCGCCCTGGACCTGGCCCTGCTCGGCCCTCGCCGCTACGACGGCGCGGCCGCCGGGGGCGCCTGGCTGGGTGCCGGCCGGGAGCGCGCGACGCCGGAGGACGTGGTGCGCGCGCTTTACGTCTTCGCCGCGGCGGGCGGCCTGGCCTCGGGCGTCGTCGCCGTCTTCAGCACCGTGGCCCTGTTGTCCGCATTGTCCGCGGCCGGCGGCTGACGGCCCGGCCGGGAAGGGCTCGCCCTGGAAGGGCTCACCCCGCACGGGCCACCGCCAGGAGGCCGTCCAGGTCGAGATGGGCTTCGAGATGGGCGGCCAGCGAGTCGAGCGTCCGTTCCACCTCGGCCTCGAAGGCGACGCCGGAGCGCGCCCGACGGCGCAGTCTGTCGAGGAAGCGATGGCGGAAGCCGTCGGCGACGAAGAGCCCGTGCAGGTAGCAGCCCATGACCCGGCCGTCCGTCGAGCGCGCGCCGTCGGGGCCGCTTTTCAGCCGGAGCAGCGGGCGGGCCGTGTCCGGCCCGGTGGTCGCGCCCATGTGCATCTCGTAGCCCGAGACCGGCGCGCCGCCGTCGCTGGCGTGGCCGGTCGTCCGGGCGAGGCGCTTGCTCCGGCCCAGCACCGTCTCCACCTCCAGGAGGCCGAGGCCGCGGGTTTCGCCGGGCGGCCCCTCGACTCCGTCCGGGTCGGCGACGCGGCGGCCGAGCATCTGGTAGCCGCCGCAGAGGCCGAGAACCCAGCCGCCGCGCCGCCTGTGGGCCTCGACGTCGATCGCCCAGCCCTCGTCGCGCAGCGCCCGGAGGTCGGCGCGCGTCGCCTTGCTTCCCGGCAGCAGCACCAGGTCGGCGTCCCCCGGCAACGCCCGCCCCGGCGGCACCAGATCCAGGACGACGTCCGGTTCGGCGCACAGCGGGTCGAGGTCGTCGGTGTTGGCGATGCGCGGCAGGCGCGGGACGGCGATTCGGATCGCGCCGCCGCGCGCCGCCGGCGCCTCGAATCGCGGCTCCAGGCCGGCGCTGTCCTCGGCGGGGAGGCGCGGCGCCTCGTCGAACCAGGGGACGAGGCCGAACGGCGTCCATCCGGTTTCGCCCGCGATGGTCGCCGTCGCGCCGTCGAAGAGCGCCGGGTCGCCGCGGAATTTGTTGACCACGAAGCCCTTGGCCAGGCGCCGTTCGGCATCGGTCAGCAGCGCCGCCGTCCCCACCAGGCTGGCGATGACGCCGCCCCGGTCGACGTCACCGACCAGCACGACCGGCACGCCGGCGGCGCGGGCGAAGCCCATGTTGGCGATGTCGCCGTCGCGCAGATTCACCTCGGCCGGGCTGCCGGCGCCCTCCGCCAGAATCAGATCGGCCTCGCGCCCGAGCCGCGCGAAGCTTTCCAGCACGCGCGGCATCAGCGCCGGTTTGAGCGTGTGGTAGCGCTCCGCGTCGGCGCTGCCGGCGACGGCGCCCTGGACCACGACCTGCGCGCCGCGCTCGCTCTGCGGCTTGAGCAGCACCGGGTTCATGTCGACGCAGGGCGCGACGCCGGCGGCGCGGGCCTGGAGCGCCTGGGCGCGGCCGATCTCCTTTCCGTCCGGCGTGACCGCCGCGTTGTTCGACATGTTCTGCGGCTTGAACGGGCGCACCGCGAGGCCACGCGCAGCGCAGGCGCGGCAGAGCCCGGCGACCAGCAGGGACTTGCCCACGTCGGAGCCCGTTCCTTGCAGCATGAGGGCGGGCGGGCGCCGCGGGTCTCCTCCGGCCATGGGCTTCAGAACTCGATCCCGACCTGCGCCTTGACCCCGGCGCGGAACGGGTGCTTGACCTCGGTCATCTCGGTCACGAGATCGGCCGCCTCGATCAGGGCGGGCTTGGCGTTGCGGCCGGTGACGACGACGTGCTGGCCTTCGCGGCGGGCGGCGAGGCCGGCGAGCACCTCGTCCAGGTCGAGATAGTCGTAGCGCAGCACGATGTTGAGCTCGTCGAGGACGACCATCCCGTAGGAGGGGTCGGCGAGGAAGGCCGCCGCGGCGTCCCATGCCTGCCGGGCGGCGGCGACGTCGCGCCGCCTGTCCTGGGTGTCCCAGGTGAAGCCTTCGCCCATGACCCGGAGGGTGGCGAGATCGGGGAAGCGCTCGAGCACGGCGCGTTCGCCGGTCGCCCATTTCCCTTTCACGAACTGCACGACGCCGACCTTGATGCCGTTGCCGACGGCCCGCGCCGCGAGGCCGAAGGCGGCGGTCGACTTGCCCTTGCCCTTGCCGGTATGGACGATCAGCAGGCCCTTCTCGATCGTCTTGGTGGCCAGCATGCGCGCCCGCGCGGCTTGGCGCTTGCGCATCTTCTCGGCATGGCGCCGGTCGCGCTCGGCTTCGGTCTCTGCGGCCATGGGCTGCTCTCGCACGCGGGGGGGGGGCATCGTAACCCCGATCGCCCGCCGCGCGAACCGCACGAAAAAAAGGCCCGCCGCGCGCCCCGAGGGGAACGCGGCGGGCCCGCTCGGCCCGTGCGGGCGGCTTCAGTTCGCCGGCGCCGTCACGCGGCAATGCTCCGGCTGGCAGGCGCCGAAGCTGCCGAACGCGGCCACACGCCGGTTCTGGTGGGTGCTGTCGGTTTCGATGCGCCACCAGCCGGCGGTTTCGAGCTTGTCCGCGGGGCCGTAGAGGGCGCCGCTGTACTCGCCCTTGTTCCACGAAGTATCCCACGGATCCGCATGGCCCGTGTAGCTGCCGTCGGCTGCGATGTCGCCCTCCGCCAACAGGATCGCGAACCCTTCGTGGGAATGGCCATCCCCCCCGTTTCGGAGGAATTGGTTCTTCTGCCAGATGCCGTTTTCGAGCGCTTGCAGGTTGGCGATGTTGCCCATGATCTTGTTGGCGTCGGTGGGAATGCCTTCGCCCGTGCAGGCGCCGGCGCCGATGCAGGCGTTGAGGGTCACGTCGCCCCGCAGGCGGGTGAAATGGAGGACGTGCGGCGCGCTTTCGCTGCCCACCGAATTGCTCCTGGGATGCAGGATCATCCCCATGGTCCTGCCCCGGAACGTGGCCTCGATCGAGTCCGCGACGTCGGTCGTCCTCGCGTCGTCCGCGTCGCGGAAGGCGTCGTAGTCGAAGTGGAAGCCCTGCAAGAGGCCCGGCCGGGGATACTCGTCGATGTAGTCGGTGAACACGAACAGGCCGTAGGCCGCATAGGCCAGGTAGCGGTCCGCGTCGTCGCCCGCATCGTCCGCCATCGCGCCCGCGTCGAGGCCGCCATGGTTCGACAGCCAGACCCGGAGGTCGCCCAGCGCGCCATGGGCGGCGAGCCGGCGGCCGTCGCTGTCGTCGGGGTCGGGCTGGGGCTGGTTTCCGCTCAACCCGTAGCGCGAGGCCCAGTAGTAGTTGGGCTCGCCGTCGGGGTCGGCGTAAGGCGCGCCCCAGGAGATCTCCGCGTCGCTGCGGTTGAAGTCGTAGCAATATGCCGGATAGGCTCCGCTGCAATCGTCCGACATCACGTTGTTCCCGGAGTCCTGCGTCCCCCAGGCGCCCGGCGAGTTGATTCCGTCCCGGCCCCGGCTCGACGACCTGTCGAGATCGTGCTTGAAGAGGCTTATGACGGTGCCTTCCCCGCCGGTCCTGAAGACCATGCCGTCGGGCGTGAACTTGATCGAGCTGGTCACCGGATTCAGGTAATGGCGTTGGTAGCTGCCCGACGGGGTGATGGCGTTGCCGTCGGTGTCGGTCGTCGCCCCCTGGACGACCGGGATCTTCGGCGTGGCGCCGCCCTCGTCGTCGGTGGCGCCTTCGGGGCTGGGCCGCACGTCGCCGCGCATGGAGACCGCCCGCAGCGGGAAGTGATCGCTCTCGCCCGTCGCGCCGGGCGAGAGCACCGTCTTGCCGGCGGTCCAGGCGACCGCCTCCGTCGCGATGTCCAGCGCGTCCGGGTTCGGGCAGCGCGTGTTCACGGTGCAGTCGGCGAACGCCGCCTCCCTCGGCGTGAGCGTGACCCGCGCGGTGAAGGGGGCGCCGTCCGGTCCGGCGGGGGCCGAGGTCAAGATGAGGGGAGGGGCCGCCAACCCGGCGTCGCCAGCGATGCGGGTGGCGGCCCAGGCGCGCGTTGCGGTCTCGGCCGCCGTCGCCGCCGTCAGCTGCCTGCGCGCCTCCGCGCGCTGTTCGTCCGTGCTCGCCGCTTCCAGGGCCGCCTGCGCTGCCGTAACGAACGCCGCCGCGGCCGTCCTCTCCGCGCCCCGCGCCGTCGCGAAGGCCTCCCATGCGGCCGCCAGCGCCGTCTGCGCCGCCTGTCTCTGCATCTGGGCGGCTTCGCGGTCCGCCGTTTTCCGCTCATCCGTGGTGTCGTCGTCCCAGGCCGCGGCGGTCGCCTGGAAATCCGCCTCCACCTTCTCCAGCGCCGCCTGGGCCGCCGCCAGCGCCGCCCTGGCCTGCGCGGTCGCGTCCTGCGCCGAACGCAACGCCACCTCCGTCGGCGGCGGTGGCGGCGGCGGCGCCACCGACTCGTCCAGCGCGCTGGCGATCCGGGGCAGCAGCGAGAGCTGGGCCGTGGCGAGCGCGCTCTGCGCCGTCGCCAGCAACGTCCGCGCCGCGTCGTTCGGCGCCTCCTCCAGCGCCTCTTGCGCGGCGGCCAGGTCGGTCTGCGCCCGGGCCACCGCGGTCCGCGCCCTGTCCAGCGGGGTATGCATGTCCGTTCGGGCGGATGAGGGATAGAGCGCCCTCACCGAGGCGAGCGCCGTCCGGGTCGATTCCAGCGCCGTCTCCAGCGCCGTCCGCACCGCAGCCGTGAGAGGCAGCCTCGCGACTCCCGTCTCCGCCTCCTCCACGGCGTCCTCGGCGTCGGTGAGCGTCTCCCGCAATGCCGCCTGCGCCTCTGCATCCTCCGGCGCGGCGATCACCCTGTTCTGGGCGGCCTGCACATCGGCCAACATGTCCCGCGCGGCCTTCAGGGCGTCCTGCGCCGCATCGCGTTCGGCCGTGAGGTCTCGGATTTCGTCCGGGTCGACCGTCCGGGCCGATGGGTCGACGCCGCTGCCGCGGCTGTCGGCGCAGGCCCCGAGCGCCAGCGCGGCGCCGCACGCGATCACGATCGCCATCTTGTTCGTATGCGCCAACCGATCCTCCCAGTCCGGTGAGACTCGATGCTCTCACCTCACCGTGCCACGGGGGGGGGGGGTCAAGATTTCCGTTTGATCCATCGAAACGACGGATCGTCGGCCGTCAGGCGTGGTCGCGGCGGCCGTCGCGGAGGGCGGAGAGGAAGGCGTGGGCATGGTTGGCGCGCGGCTTCCAGAGGCCGCGCTCCTGCGCCTCCAGCAGGCGCGCGGAGAGCTCGACGAGCGCGGCCGGGTTGGCCTCGTGGAGGAAGCCGCGCACCGCGTCGTCGGCGACGTAGGCGTCGAACACCGCGTCGAAGTGGTGATCCTGCACCGCGTCGGTGGTGGCCGCGAAGCCGAACAGGTAGTCGACCGTGGCGGCGATCTCGAACGCGCCCTTGTAGCCATGCCGCATGACCCCCCGGAGCCACCTGGGGTTGGTCACCCGCGCCCGGACGACGCGGCCGAGCTCGTCCGCTAGGGTGCGGATGCGAGGGTGCTCGGGCAGCGAATGGTCGTTGTGATAGACCGCCGGCATCTTCCCGGCATGGACCCGGACGGCCGCCGCGAGGCCGCCCTCGAACTGATAGTAGTCGTCGCTGTCCAGCAGGTCGTGCTCGCGGTTGTCCTGGTTCTGCACGACGGCCTCGGCCCGCCCGAGCCGCCGCTCGAAGAGCGCGTGGCCGGCCGCGCCTTCCTTGCCGGCGCCGTAGGCCCAGCCGCCCCAGGCGACGTAGGCCGCGGCCAGGTCGCCCGCGTCCTCCCACCCGCGCTCGTCGATCAACGCCTGGAGGCCGGCGCCGTAGGCGCCCGGCTTGGAGCCGAAGACCCGGTAGCTTGCCATGCGCGCCGCGCGCGCCGGCGGCTCGCCCCGCGCGGCCAGGGCGGCGCCGTCGGCGGCGACCGCGGCCGCGAGGGGGTTGTCGTCGGGCGCTTCGTCCAGCGCCGCGACCGCCTGCACCGCCGAATCGAACAGGTCGATCAGGCCGGGGAAGGCGTCTCGGAAGAAGCCGGAAACCCGCAGGGTCACGTCCACCCGCGGCCGGTCGAGCAGGCCGAGGGGCATGATCTCGAAACCGGTGACGCGGCCCGACGCCCCTTCCCACCGGGGCCGGACGCCGACGAGCGCGAGGGCCTGGGCGATGTCGTCGCCGCCGGTGCGCATGTTCGACGTGCCCCAGGCGCTGAGCGCCATCGCCCGCGGCCAGTCGCCGTGGGTCTGGGCGTAGTGTTCGACTAGGCGCTGCGCGGACCGCCAGCCGAGTCGCCATGCCGCCGCCGTCGGCACCGTCCGAGTGTCCACCGAATAGAAGTTCCGGCCCGTGGGCAGCACGTCGGGGCGGCCGCGGGTCGGCGCGCCGGCGGGCCCCGGCGGAATGAAGCGGCCGTCGAGGGCGCGCAGCAGGCCCGCCGTTTCCGCCTCGGCGCTGGCGTCGAGGGCCGGGCCGATGGTCTCCCGGACCTCCCGCAGCACGGCGGCGCTGGCGCGCCATGCGGCGGGCGCCGCCAGCGCGCCGGAGAGCAGCGCCGCCGCCAGCGCCTCCAGGCGCTCGACCGTGTCGCCGTTGGTCCGCCATGGGATGCCGCTCGCGAGGGCGCCCACGAGGACGGGAGGTTTCGGCCCGCGCCAGCTCTCGCCGAGATCGGCGTCGAGCGGGTCGAAGTCGAGGGCGAGGTCCGCCGCCAACGCCCGCGGCAGGGAGGCGTCGCCGGCGCCGGGGCCGCGCTCGCCGCGCACCATCGCCCGCAGGAGCGCCGCGCGCCGCGCCGGCTCGGGCGCGGCGCCGAAGACGTGGAGGCCGTCGCGGATCTGCATCTCCTTGATCTCGCAGAGATAGCCGTCGAGCTTGCGGAGCGCGTCGTCGCCGCCGTCCGCGGCCGAGATGCCGCAATCCCGGTCGAGCCCGGTCGACTCCGCGAGCTCCAGGATGCGTTCCCGCAGCGGCGGGCAGCGGCGCGGATCGACCGACGCGGCCTCGAAGAACTCGTCGACCAGGCGCTCGAGCGCCTCCAGCGGGCCGTGGCTCCCGGCGCGGGTCAGGGGCGGCGTGAGGTGGTCGACGATCACCGCCGCGCCGCGCCGCTTGGCCTGGCTGCCCTCGCCGGGATCGTTCACGATGAACGGATAGACCTGGGGGAGCGGGCCGAGCGCCGCTTCCGGGAAGCACGCGGAAGACAGCGCCAGCGCCTTGCCGGGCAGCCATTCCAGGTTGCCGTGCTTGCCGACGTGCACCGCCGCATGGGCGTCGAACGCGATCCGCAGCCAAGCGTAGAAGGCGAGGTAGCCGTGCGGCGGCGGCAGGTCCGGATCGTGGTAGCTCTTTTCCGGGTCGATGTTGTAGCCGCGCGCCGGCTGGATGGCGACGACGACGTTGCCGAAGCGCACTGCCGGCAGGGCGAAGCATCCCTCGTCGGCGCGGAAGAACGGGTCGCCGCAGGGCTCCCCCCAACGTTCGGCGACCCTGCCGCGCGCCGCTTCCGGCAGGGCCGCGAAGAACGCCTCGTAGGCGGCGCGGGTGAGCCGCGCGCCGGATGAGCGGGTGCGCGCGCCGCCGGCGTTGGTCGGGCCGGCCATGAGGCGCGCGAGCAGCGCGGCGCCGTCCGGCGGCGGGGTCTCCACCCGGTAGCCCGCGCCGGCGAGCGCCGCCATGATGCGGGCGGTGCTCTCCGGGGTGTCGAGGCCGACGCCGTTGCCGATGCGCCCGTCGCGGTTCGGGTAGTTGGCGAGCACCAGGGCGATCCGGCGCTCCGCCGCCGGCGTTTCGCCCAGGCGCGCCCAGGCCCTCGCGAGCGCCGCGACGAAGCGGGCGCGCTCCGCGCAGGCCCGCGAGATCACGACCGGCGCCTGCGTCGCCCGGTCGAACCGCGCTTCGCTCTTGAAGGCCACCGCGCGGGTCAGGATGCGCCCGTCGACCTCGGGGAGGGCGACGTTCATCGCGATGTCGCGGGGCGAGAGGCCGCGCGTGTCGGCGGCCCAGTCCCGCTCGGTGCCGCCGGCGAAGACCACTTGCAGCACGGGCGCGCCGGTGTCGGCGAAGGGTGTTTCGCGCGGCGCGCCGGGCCGCGCCACCGCGAACCCCGTCGCGTTCAGGATCACCCCGGGCGCCGCGGCGCGCAGCAGCGCGGCGGTCACTTCCGCGGCCGCCGGGTCCCTCAGGCTGGTGACGAAGAGCGGCAGCGGGTCCAGCCCCGCCGTGCGCAGGGCCGCCGCGAGCGCATCCACCGGCTCCAGGGTCCCGGCCTGGAACAGCGCCCGGTAGAAGATCAGGCCCGCGCGCGGGGCGCCGTCCCGCCAGTGCGCCGCCGCCTCGTCGATGTCCACGGCGCCCCGGCCCGGCCAGTAGATTCCGGCGCCGGGCACGGGCTTGGGTTCGCGCCACGCGGCGTCGCGGCCGATCAGGGCCGCCGCGTAGTTGAGCGCCTGGACGGCGTTGTCGATGCCGCCGTGGAGGCAGTAGCGCCACAGCCTCTCCGACGCCTCAGGCGCGAGCGTGCCGCGCTCGGCCAGCCCGGCGTCGGGCTTGTCGTCGCCGGGCAGCCAGGCGATGGGGATGCCGCGCCCGGCGCAGACGGCGGTGAAGCGCTCGACGCCGTAGGGCCAGTAGCTCTCGCCCCCCAGCAGGCGCACGATCACGAGGCGCGCGCCGCTCACCACCGTCTCGACGTAGCGGTCCACGGAGAGGTTGTGGCCGAGCTGCATCAGGTTGGCGAGGCGGAGCGAGGGGGCGCCGGCGCCGAGCCGGGCCCGGGCCGCGGCGAAGCAGGCGAGCTCGGTGTCGGCGGCGGAGAGGAAGAGGACGTCCGCCGGCGACTGGCCGAGGTCCACCGCCTCGCCGTCGTCCGCGACGGCGCCCGGCTGCGCCGCGAGCAGGTGCACGCGCCGCCGGCCTAACCCGCGAGCGCCGCTTCGATGGCCGCCCGGTCGAGCGGGGCGAGGCCGATCACCACCAGGCGGCTCCGTCGCTTCTCGTTGCCGCGCCAGTCGCGGTCGAAATGGCGGTCGATCCGGGTGCCTACCGCCTGCACCACCAGCCGCCGTCGCCTGCCGGAGACGTCGAGGAAGCCCTTGGCGCGCAAGAGGCCGTGCGCCGCTGCGGCGTCGCGCAGGCGGGCGGCGAAGGCGTCCGGATCGTCGATGGCGTCCGGCGCCATCGCGAAGCTCTCGAACTCGTCGTGGTCGTGTTCCCCGCCCTGCCCGTCGTGGTGCGAGCGGCGGTCGTCCAGGTCGGCCTCGGCGGCCGCTTCCAGGCCGAGCAGGACGCCGGGCGGGATGCGCCCGTGCGCCGCCTTGACGACGCGCGCGCCCCGCCGCAGATGCGGGCGCAGGCGGGATTCGCCCGTTCCGATGCCGGCCTCGGCGAGCAGGTCGGTCTTGTTGAGGATCACCAGGTCGGCGCAGGCGACCTGGTCTTCGAAGACCTCGGCGAGCGGCGACTCGTGGTCGAGGGAGTCGTCGGCCGCGCGTTGCGCCTGGAGCGCGGCTTCGTCGTCGGCAAAACGGCCTTCCGCGAGCGCCGGGCCGTCGACCACCGCGATCACGCCGTCCACCGTGAGCCGGGTGCGAATCTCGGGCCAGTTGAAGGCCGCGACCAGCGGCTTGGGGAGCGCGAGGCCGGAGGTCTCGATGAGGATGTGCTCGGGCGGCGGGTCGCAGGCCAGCAGTGATTCGATCGCCGGCACGAAGTCGTCGGCGACGGTGCAGCAGAGGCAGCCGTTGGCGAGCTCGACGATATCGGCCGCGCCGCAGGCCTCGTCGCCGCAGCCGCGCAGCACCGCCTCGTCGATCCCGAGATCGCCGAACTCGTTGACGATCACGGCGATGCGCCGTCCGTTCGCGGCGCCCAGCGCATGGCGGACGAGGCTGGTCTTGCCGGCCCCGAGAAAGCCGGTGACGACGGTGGCGGGGACTTTCCGATTCTGCATCATGCCTCGCGTCATGTCGGCAAACGGCTCCAGCCGGTGCCGCGATGGCCGAACTCGAAGCGCGCCGGATGGAGGATTTCGGCCAGAATCTCCAGGGACTCGACGAGCCGCGGCCCGGGGCGGTTGAAGAAGGCGCTGCCGTCGGTGGCGTAAACCGCGCCCGCCCGCACCGCGCGCAGCTCCCGCCAGGGCGGACTGGCCAGCAGGACGCGGCCTTCGGCCTCCGTCCGCGCGAGGCCGTAGCCGCAGGGCATGAGCACGACGATGTCCGGATCGGCCGCGCGCACCGCGTCGAATGCGACGACGCCGGCGTCGCGGCCCGGCGCGCCGAGCGCGTCGATGCCGCCGGCCGCGTCGATCAGGTCGGGGACCCAATGGCCTGCCGCCATCGGCGGATCGGTCCATTCGATGGCGGCGATTCGTTTCTGCGGGCTGCCCGCCGCCCTCTCGCTAATCGCCGCCACGCGCGCCCGCAACCGCTCGCGGAGCGGCGCCGAGTCGATGCCGAGGGCGCCGCCGACCCGGTCGATGTCGGCCCAGACGTCTGCTAAGCGCGTCGGCTTCAGGGGGACGACGCGCGCCGGCGCCTCCAGCGCGTCTTCCACCGCCGCCTGGACTTGGGCGAGGCTGACCGCGCACACGTCGCATCGGTCCTGGGTGACGATATGGGTGGGACGGGCGGTGCGCAGCAGACCCAGGTCGAGATCGTAAATGCCGAGCGCGGCGGCGAGCAGCCGGCCGACCTCCGCATGGATGGCGCCGCTGGGCCGGGCGGTATCGATGCGCGGGCGGGTGCAGGCCGGCACGCGGGCGATCTCCGCCGGCCAGTCGCATTCGTGGGAGCGGAGGACGATGTCATCGCCCAAGCCCAGGGCCGTGACGATCTCGGTCGCGCTCGGCACCAGCGACGCGATCCGTGCGCGGGTCACGGCTTCAGCGTGAGCGGCAGGCCGGCGGCGACGAACACCACCCGTCCGGCGGCGGCGGCGACGGCCTGGTTGAGGCGCCCGGCGTGATCGCGGAAGGCGCGGGCCGCCGCGTTGTCCGGCACGATGCCGAGGCCGACTTCGTTGGCGACCAGGACGGTGCGGCCTTCCAGCCGGGGAAGGCAGGCGAGGAGGCGCGCGCTCTCGGCGTCGATGTCGCTTCCCGCGCCCATGAGGTTGCCGAGCCAGAGGGTGAGGCAATCGACGAGCAGCGCGCGGCCGGGCCGGCTCTCCGCTTCGAGGGTCGGGGCCAGCGCGCACGGCGCTTCCATGGTGCGCCAGTCCGCACTGCGCCGGGCGCGGTGGGCGGCGATGCGCGCCGCCATCTCGGAATCCCGCGTCTCGGCGGTCGCGACGTAGAGTTTCGCGCCGGGGTGGTCTGCGAGCAGCGCCTCCGCGTAGGCGCTCTTGCCCGAGCGGGCGCCGCCGAGAACCAGGGTGAGGCGCGCCGGCGCCGCTGCGAGATCCGCCATGATCCTCCCTCCGAGGACGTTGCAGCCCGCCGCGCGGCCGGTCTCCTGGCTCGGGGTCGCAGGCGGGAGCCGGCCTTCCCGATCCCGCCGGGGTCAGTGGCCCGCGTTCGGCTCCCGTCTCGCCGCTCACAGTTGCGGGGGCAGCGCCGGACTGGCCCTCGCGGGCGTCACCGGCTTCCCTCGCCGCGTGGCGTGTTCACCTTATCCCGGCCGGCGGCGGAACGCCACCGCTGCGCGGATTTGATCGCCGTCGGTCGTCCCGTAGCCTGCATTGCCCATGACAGTCGCGAGGAAAGGAGCCGGTCATGCTGCGTCGTTCCGTATTGAGCGCGGTCTTCGCCGCGATGCTGGCTTGCGCGGTGCCTGCCTTGGCCAATTACGAAGCCGGACAGCGGGCCTGGGACGCCGGAGATCCGGCGGCGGCGCTGGCCGAATGGCGCGCAGCGGCGGACGCGGAGGACCGGCGGGCGATGCTGGCGCTGGGGCGGCTGTACCTTCAGGGCGTGTGCGCGCTGCAGGACTACGTGGGAGCGCACACGTGGTTCAATCCGGCGGCGAGCCGGGGTGCGGTGGAGGCAGCGGCGGAGCGCGACGCGCTGGCCGCGAAGATGACCCCCGCGCAGGTCGCGGCGGCGCAGGAGCGGGCGGCGGGGAGGCATCCACGGCGGCGGAAGGCGATGTTTTCGTGATTGCGACGTATGCCCCGAGATGGCGGTGGTGCCGGCGGGAGAATTCATGATGGGTTCGCCGCCGTCGGAGGAGGGTCGAGACGACGACGAAGGCTCGATGCACTGGATGATGATCGCGGAACCCTTCGCGGTGGGCGTGTACGAGGTGACGTTCGAGGAGTGGGACGCCTGCGTAAGCGGCGGCGGTTGCGGCGAATACCGTCCCGACGATCGTGGCTGGGGCCGTGGCAGCAGGCCGGTGATCGAGGTGAGTTGGAGGGATGCACAGGCATATGTGGCTTGGCTGAGCCGGAAGACGGGGGAGGAGTACCGCTTGTTGAGCGAGGCGGAGTGGGAGTACGCGGCGCGTGCGGGGACGACGACGCGCTACCACTGGGGGGACGACATCGGGCGGAACCGGGCGAATTGCAACAATGACACGTGCGGAGACAGCTGGGACCACACTGCTCCGGTGGGGAGTTTCGGTGCCAACGGTTTCGGATTGCACGACATGCACGGGAATGTACGGGAGTGGGTGGAGGACTGTTGGAACGGCAGCTACGCAGGCGCGCCTGAGGACGGGAGCGCGTGGGAGTCGGGAGATTGCGGCCGGCGGGTTTTGCGCGGCGGCTCCTGGGGCTTCTGTCCGGGGAACCGGCGCGCCGCCTACCGCGTCTGGTTCGACGCCGGGGGCCGCTACGACAGCATCGGCTTCCGTGTTTCCCGGACGCTCGCGCGGTAGCGCGCGCTTATCTCGTGAATCGTTACCTCCTCACCTCCGGGGTCCAGGGGCGAAGCCCCTGTCGATTTCCGGAAGCTCCATGAACATGAACGGTCGGCGGCGGGCGGACGCGCGGCCCGGCGGCGTTGCCGGGCGGGCGGGGACTCTCTATAACGGCGCGCCGTCACTCACGGGGGAGAACCCATGGCGAGCGAGCGCACCCTTTCCATCATCAAGCCCGACGCCACCCGGCGCAACCTGACGGGCGCGATCAACAAGCGCTTCGAGGAGGCGGGGCTGGCCATCGTCGCCCAGCGCCGCACGCGGCTGACGCCGGAACAGGCCAGGGCCTTCTACGCGGTGCACGCGGAGCGGTCGTTCTATGAGGACCTGTGCGCCTACATGGTCTCCGGCCCGGTGGTGGTCCAGGTGCTCGAGGGCGAGAACGCGATCGCCGTCAATCGCGCGGTCATGGGCGCGACCAACCCGGCCAACGCCGCCGAAGGCACCATCCGCAAGGATTTCGGCGAGTCGGTCGAGGCCAATTCCGTGCACGGCTCGGATTCCCCCGAGACCGCCGCCGCGGAGATCGCGTTCTTCTTCGCGGAAACCGACATCGTCGGCTGATCACACGGAGACACGGGGCGATGCATGTGGAGCGCCGGATGGACGTGAAGCAAGCCGTGGCGACGGCGAAGGAATACGTCACGGATATCTTCGCAGGCGAAGACCTCGCCGACGTGGGCCTCGAGGAAGTCGTGTTCGATGACGAGGCGAAGGTCTGGAAGGTGACCGTCGGCTTCAACCGGCCGTGGGATCGTTTGAAGAGCTTCGCGGATGTCATGTCCGCGGCCTCCGCGGGCGAGTTCCCGGAATGGAAACGGCGTTCGTTCAAGGTCGTGCGGATCGAGGACCGCACCGGTCGGGTCGTGTCCCTGACCCATCGCGAGCCGGCGGCGTGACGGCGGGCCCGAAGCCCGCCGCCGAAGCGTTCATCGACGCGAATCTTCTCGTTCTTCTCGTCGTCGGATCGGTGGATCGCCGGCAGGTCGGCGCACACCGCCGCGCGCGACGCTTCGCGCCGGAGGACTACGATCGCCTGTTGAAGGTGATCGACACGTTGGAGCGCGTCCTCGTCACGCCGAACACGTTGACGGAAGCATCCAACCTGCTGGAATCCCGGAACGACGACCGCCGATTTCTCGACAGGCTCCGTCTCGTCATCGAAGGGAGCGAGGAGGTCGTCGTCGCGAGCGCGGAAGCCGCGCGCAACGCCGCGTTCCCACGGCTCGGGCTGACCGATGCCGCGTTGCTGGAGGCTGTTTCAGAAGAAAAACCGCTGATCACCACCGATCTCGATCTCTACATCGCCGCGTTGTCAAAGGGGGAGAACGCCGCCTTCAATTTTACCTACACCCAGAATTTCGACTGAAGCCGCCCGGTGCCCGTCTCGGAGCCGGAGGACCCGTCCTGACGAAGGCGGCCAGCGGCGGGCCGTGCTATAGTGACGCCGTGAGCAGGCCCAGTGAGCGAGGCTCGGCGCGCGGATGCCCGATCGACGGATCGCCAACAGGCCGGACGGCCAGACCGGGGTCATCGACAAGCCCCGCAGCGAGACCCGAAAGCCGTCCATGTACAAGGTCTTGCTGCTGAACGACGACTACACGCCCATGGAGTTCGTGGTCGTCGTCCTGATGCGCTTCTTCGGCATGGACGAGCAGCGGGCGACCACGGTCATGCTCCACGTCCACCGCCGGGGAGTCGGCGTCTGCGGCGTCTATTCCTACGAGGTCGCCGAGACCAAGGTCGGCCAGGTGACCGATTTCGCGCGCCGCAACGAGCATCCGCTGCAATGCACGATGGAGAAGGAGTAGCGATGCTCTCGCCCGATCTCGAAAAGAGCCTGCGCCGGGCGCTCGCCATGGCCTCCGAGCGGCGCCACGAGTTCGCGACGCTCGAACATCTGCTGCTCGCGCTCACCGGCGATTCCGACGCCGTCGCCGTGCTCAAGGCGTGCGGCGTGGATATCGAGAAGTTGACCGGCGATCTCGAAGGCTTCCTTGAAGGCGGGCTCGACGACCTCGTGGCCGAGACGCCGGTCGAGGCGCGGCCGACGACGGGCTTCCAGCGGGTGATCCAGCGCGCCGTGCTGCACGTGCAGTCCTCGGGCCGCGCCGAGGTCACCGGCGCGAACGTCCTGGTCGCGCTCTTCTCCGAGCGCGAATCCCACGCGGTCTATTTCCTCCAGCGGCAGGACATGTCGCGCTACGACGCCGTCAACTACATCTCGCACCGGGTCGCCAAGGTGCCGGGGCAGGCGGCGCCGGGCGGCCCCGCCTCCGGCGCGGACGAGGGCGGCGCGGAGGAAACGGACGTCAAGGAAGGGGCGACCGCGCTGGAAGCTTGGTGCGTCGACCTGAACGCCAAGGCCGAGGCCGGCCGGATCGACCCGCTGATCGGCCGCGACGGCGAGGTCGAACGCACGATCCAGGTCCTCTGCCGCCGCACCAAGAACAACCCGCTCTATGTCGGCGACGCAGGCGTCGGCAAGACGGCGCTGGCGGAAGGCTTGGCGCGGCGCATCGTGGGCGGCGAGGTGCCCCAAGTCCTCTCGGACGCCGTGATCTTCGCCCTCGACATGGGCATGTTGCTGGCGGGCACCCGTTACCGCGGCGATTTCGAGGAGCGCGTCAAAGCCGTGCTGGCGGAGATTGAAGCCCATGACGGGGCAATCCTGTTCATCGACGAGATCCACACGGTGATCGGCGCGGGCGCCACCAGCGGCGGGGCGATGGACGCCTCCAACCTGCTCAAGCCGGCGCTGCAAAGCGGGACCCTGCGCTGCATCGGCTCGACCACCTACAAGGAATACCGCAACTACTTCGAGAAGGATCGCGCGCTCGCCCGGCGCTTCCAGAAGATCGACGTGAACGAGCCCAGCGTCGACGAGGCGGTCAGGATCCTGCGCGGCCTCAAGCCCTGCTACGAGGAACACCACGGCGTCCGCTACACGGCGGAGGCGATCCGCACCGCCGTCGAACTCGCCGACCGCTACATCAACGACCGCAAGCTCCCCGACAAGGCGATCGACGTGATCGACGAGGTCGGCGCTTCCCGGCGCCTGCTGCCGGAGTCGAAGCGGCGCAAGACCGTCGGCGTCAAGGACGTGGAAAGCGTGGTGGCGAAGATCGCCCGCATCCCGCCCAAGAGCGTCAGCCGCGGCGACAAGGCGACCCTTGAGACCCTGGAGCGCGACCTGAAGACCGTCGTGTTCGGCCAGGACGAGGCCATTGCCGCGGTCTCCACCGCGATCAAGATGGCGCGCGCGGGGTTGCGCGAGCTGGACAAGCCGGTCGGCTGCTACCTGTTCAGCGGGCCGACGGGCGTCGGCAAGACCGAAGTGGCGCGGCAGCTCGCCCACGTTCTCGGTGTCGCGCTCGTCCGCTTCGACATGAGCGAGTACATGGAGCGGCATTCGGTATCGCGGCTGATCGGTGCGCCGCCGGGCTATGTCGGCTTCGACCAGGGCGGCCTGCTCACCGACGCGGCCGACCAGAACCCGCACATGGTCCTGCTGCTGGACGAGATCGAGAAGGCGCATCCCGACCTCTTCAACATCCTTCTCCAGGTCATGGACTACGGAAAGCTCACCGACCACAACGGCAAGACCGTCGATTTCCGCAACGTGATCCTGATCATGACCACCAACGCGGGCGCCGCCGAGCTCGCCCGGACGCCTATCGGCTTCGCGCGGGCCGCACGTGAGGGCGACGACGAAGAAGCGATCAAGCGGACGTTCGCGCCCGAGTTCCGCAACCGCCTCGACGCGGTGATCCGCTTCGCCGGCCTGACGCCGGCGGTGATCGGCCGCGTAGTCGACAAATTCGTCATCCAGCTCGAGGAGCGGCTCGCCGACCGCGGCGTGACGATCGAGCTGAGCGCGGCTGCGCGCGCATGGCTGGCCGAGAAGGGTTACGACCCGACCTACGGCGCCCGTCCGCTGGCGCGGCTCATCCAGGAAGCGATCAAGAAACCGCTCGCCGACGAGCTCCTCTTCGGCAGGCTTGCGAAGGGCGGGCGCGTCCGGGTCGGCCTCAAGGACGGCAAGCCGTCGTTCGCCTATCCGGCGGGGCCCCCGCCCGCCCGGCGAGGCGGCGGCAAACGGCGCGATCGCGACGCTCCCGGAAAACGCCCCCGCGTCCCCGAATACGCGACATAGGCAGTAGATTGGGCTTGACAAGCCCATATGAGGATGGTGGACTCAACTGACACTTGAGGAGAACGAAAGCCATGCCGGGGAATATCGGAAGGCTGATCGCGAAAGCGCTGGAAAGGTTGGGATACACTCAGGCGCAACTCGCCAAGGAACTCGGCGTGGCACCGGCGACGGTAGGCAATTGGATCCGCAACGGCCCCCCTGATGCGCGCATAACGGAGTTGGAGAGGATACTTGGTCCGCTTCGCCCGCAAAGTAGAGAGAGGGACAGAGCGGGTCTGATCGCGGAAGCGCTGGAAAGGTTGGGATACACTCAGGGGCAACTCGCCAGGGAACTCGGCGTGACACCGGCGACCGTAGGCAGTTGGACCCGCAACGGCCCCCCTGATGCGCGCATAACGGAGTTGGAGAGGATACTTGGTCCGCTTCGCCCGCAAAGTGAAGTAGCTCAATGGCTGCGTAGAGAGAGGGACAGAGCGGGTCTGACCCAGGGTCAGTTGGCAAATAGGGCCAAGGTGTCGTCCTTAACCATTAGCAATACGGAGAGAGGGGATACCGCCCCCCAGAGAGGAACTATTGCTAAATTGGCAAACGCTCTGGGCGTGCCTCCTCCCGGCGAAGGTGATTGCGAAGGCGATAATACGTCGATCGTCGAGCCAAGCGGCGAAAACCAGCCTGTGGATATGATAGGAGACATGGAGGATTTTCTTCCACACGATCAAGACGAGAGAAAGAGACTTCTTGATGGTGTGATGGGTGTTTACGTTCTCACGGACAAAAATGAAAATGCTGTGTATGTAGGAATGTCAGGGAATGATATAGGACAAAGAATTAGAGACCATGCAACCAGACAGTGGTATAATACCCAAACGATAAGATATGGAAAATACATCAAGGTCGACAACGCCGACATATGCAGCAGGATTGAATCCATACTGATTCGGTTGCTACGCCCTCAAATTAACAAGCAACATAATTAGGCCCAGGGCCTAATATGGTCTTATCGAAAATAACTTGACAGGGCCCCGCCGTGGAAACCGGAAGCGTCGCAGCGCTCATCGCCGCCGTCGGCATTTGGTTCGGCATCGTCGCCATGATCGCCGTCAACGGCTACCGCGGCCGCCAGCAGGCCGCCGCCTTGCAGCAGCAGCGCATCGCCGACGATCAGCGCCACACCGAAGCCATGACCGCGCTCAACGAATTGATCCAGGCCGGCCAGCGCCAGGGCGCGGCGCTCGAAGAATTGCTTCGCAGGAAGCGATAGCCATAACAGCCGCCCGCGGCGGCTGGTACGAAACCGCTCGTGCCATCGTCGCGGCGGACGCGCCGACACACTTACAACCCTCTATCAGCCCTGTCATCCCGAACACGCGGCGCGTCTGCGCCGGTGCGCTCCACCGCCTCGATTCGTGGCTCGTCGACCATGGCTTGCAGGGCGCCGACTCCGGCCTCGCCGCGTACTTGGCCAGCTTCCTCAATGCTGGGCGCACCCCGCCGTCGCTGGCATGGCAATCGTCGCCGTCCGCTTCCTCGCTGGCATGCCGAAGCCCGATGGCCCCGCGCGCGCTCAAGTCATGAGTCCTGTCCTTGAACCTTGCATGTGGGGAAACCGGCCAGGCATCCGCGCTCCCGCCCGCGTGCATGGCGGCGGGGCCGCCTGTGTCCCAGGGGAGCGTGGCTCGTGAAGGAACCACCGGGGGCGTCGCGACGGTCAAGGCGGGGCCGCCGGCCGGTTGACCGAGACCACGCGCCAAGCCCCGCCCGCCGCGGGGCCGTCGACGCGGTCGATGCGGGTGATCGAGAGATTGTCGATGCTGAAGGCGAGCGCCCGCTCCGGCGCGAGGCCGAGGGCGCAGGCGAGGGCGGCGCGGATCGAGCCGCCATGGGCCACGGCGACGATGTCCCCGCCTTCATGCCGCACCGTCCTGCGGCCTATGACCGGCGTCACCCGTTCGACCACCTGGACGAAGCTCTCGCCCCCCGGCGGCCTGAAGTCCGCCGGCGCCACCCAGAATTTGTGCGCGAGATCGCCCCGCCGCGCGGCGAGTTCGCCCCAGGTCAGCCCCTGCCAGGCGCCGAAATCCTGCTCCCCGAGGTCGGGTTCGACGGCCCAGCGCTGCGCCTCTCGCCCCGTGTCGGCGCGCGCGGCGGCGATCGCGGCCGCGGTCTCGTGGGTACGCCGGAGCGCGCTCGCGAGCCAGACGGCGCCGGCCGGCAGGGCGCGGGCGAGCGCCTCGAACCGCCTCCGCTCGGTGGTGTCCGCCGAGAGGTCGGTCTGTCCGTAAAGGCGACCGCCGTGGTTCACGACCGGCGCGTGGCGGACCCACCACCAGCGGGTGACGACGGCGCTTCCGCTCATCGCAGCGCCGCGAGAGCGAGGAGGAAGAGGACCTCGACGATCTGCTGAGCACCGCCCAGCACGTCGCCGGTGTGGCCGCCGACCTGCCGATCGGCAAGCCAGGCGACGAAGGCGGCGCCCAGGCCGGCGACGAGGAAGGCGACCAGGCCGCTCCAGGCAAGCAGGCCGACCGAGAGCACCAGCGCGATTCCCAGTCCGGTCCAGACCTGGGACGCTGGCGGGCGGCCTGCAGTGCTTGCGAGGCCGTCGCTCCGCGCCGGTTCCATCCAGAGCGCGATCGCCGGCATCGCCGCGCGCGAGGCGGCGGCGGCGCTCACCATGGCGGCGATGACCAAGCCTGTCCGCTCGATGTCGGCGATCGCGCCGACCTTCGCCGCGAGCACGACGACGAGGGCAATCACGCCGTACACGCCGATGCGGCTGTCGCGCATGATCGCGAGTTTTTCCGCGCGCGAGCCGCCGCCGCCGAAGCCGTCGGCCATGTCGGCCAGGCCGTCTTCGTGCAGCGCGCCGGTGGCCAGCGCGAGGGCGCCCGCGGCGAGCACGGCCGCCACGATGCCCGGCAGGCCCAGGCCGCTGGCAATGGCATAGACCGTGCCGGCGAGCAGCCCGATGAGCCCGCCGACGACGGGAAAGGCCCGGACGGCCCGCCCGAGCGGTCGGTCCGCGTCCGCCGCGCCCTCCGCGGGCGCTGGCTTCACAGGAAGGCGGGTGAGGAAACGAAGGGCCGCCCGAAGATCGCTCCACCAAGCGCGGGCCGCGCCGGACGCCGCTCGCCGCCAGGGCTCCTCGTCGTTGGCGTCGTCGCGCATGTTCCTCTTGCCCGAACCGAGCGGCCCCGGCACTCTTCCGATGCCTTATAGGCCACGCTGCCATCCGCGCCAAGCGCCCCTCCCACGACGACCCGTTCTGCGACATGGCCATGTCTGACCACCGACCGCTCGGCTCGTTGAACGCCTTCCGCGAGCGAGTCGCGCGCATGCCGGGGCCCGACGAGGAAGCGGCGGCGCGCGCCGAAGAGCGCGAGGCCCGCCTCGTCAAGCCGGCGGGCGCACTCGGCAGGCTCGAATCGCTCGCCGCGTGGGCCGCGGCCTGGCAGGCGCGGCACCCGCCGCGCGTCGAACGCATCCGCGTCCTGGTGTTCGCCGGCAATCACGGCGTCGCCGCGCGCGGCGTCTCGGCCTATCCGGCGGCCGTCACCGCGCAGATGGTGGCCAATTTCGAGGCGGGCGGCGCGGCGATCAACCAGCTCGCCGCGGCGCTGGGCGCGCGCTTGACGGTGGTGCCGCTTGCTCTCGATGCGCCGACCGCGGACATGACCGCGGCGCCCGCCCTCGACGAAGCGGGATGCGTCGCGGCGCTCGACGCCGGCATGGCAGCCGTCGGGGAAGGGGCGGACCTTCTCTGCCTCGGCGAGATGGGGATCGGCAACACCACCGCCGCGGCGGCGCTGGCGGCGGCGTTGTTCGGCGGCGCCGGCGCGTCGTGGGTCGGCCCCGGCACCGGCGTGGACCGGGCGGGTCTCGCGCGCAAGGCCGCGGCCGTCGACGCGGCGCTGGCGCGCCACGGCGCCGCCTTGGGCGACCCGCTCGCGGCGCTCGCCCGCGTCGGCGGCCGCGAGCTGGCCGCGCTCGCCGGCGCCGTGGTCGCGGCCCGGCACCGGCGCGTGCCCGTGCTGCTCGATGGCTTCGTCTGTACCGCCGCCGCCGCCGTCGTCGCCCGGCTGCGCGGCGACGGCATCGCCCACGCGCAGGCGGCCCATCGCTCGGCCGAGCCGGGGCATGGAAGGCTGCTGGAGGCGCTCGCCCTGGAGCCGCTCCTCGCCCTCGACATGCGCCTGGGCGAAGCCTCCGGGGCCGCCCTGGCGGCCGCCCTCGTGCGCTTGGCGGTAGCGGCTCACAACGGCATGGCGAGCTTCGCCGAAGCCGGCGTCAGCGGCCCCGCGCGCCGAACGCCGTAGCTCCGCGCACCGGGAACGCTCTCCCTAAGGGTCCCGCGCCCGGTCGGCGCCGGCGAGGCCGCGCTCGATCGCGGGCCGGATGTCGCGGCCGAAGGCGGCGATGGTCCGTTCCGCCTGTTCCATGGTCGATCCCGTGGCCTGGACGTTCAGCATCACATGCGTGGCCTGGGAAGCGCGGATGTCGGCCAGCAGGCGCGTCGCCACCGTGGCCGCGGCGCCCACCGGCAGGGTGTCCGCCATCTCGTCCAGGGAGGCTTCGCCGGGGACGGGGCGCTCGATCAACATGCCGCGGTCGATCGCCTCCTGGCGGTTGCGGAGGGCGGCGGCGAAGCGCATCTGTTGCCGGGCATGAACCAGGAAATCCCGCGTTTCCGCGTCGCCCTCCGTCACGCAGGCGAAGCGCAGGACGCCCAATTCACGCGCCGGCCCCACGCCCTCCGCGGCGTAGGACGCATCGATGCGCGCCCGTTGCCCGGCCAGATAGTCGCTCCCCTGGGCGCGGCCGGTGATGATCGGGACGAAGTCGCGCCGCGCGGCGAGCCGATGGGTGGCCTCCGAATCGCCGGCGATCCAGATCGGCGGGACGCCCTCCGGCGGCCGCGTGCTGATGCTCGTTTCCGGGAGGGAGGTGAAGGCGCCGTCGAAGGCGAACGTCTCCCCGGCATAGGCGCGCTCCATGAGTGCGAGGAACTCCTCGAGCCGCGCCTTGGAATCGCCGAGGTCGGCGCCGAAGCGCTCGAACTCGAACGGCTGGTAGCCGCTGCCGAGCCCCAGCAGGAAACGGCCGCCGCAGAGCGCCGACGCCATGCCGATCTCGGCGACGAGCCGGACCGGTTGATAGAGCGGCACCACGATCACGGCCGGGCCGAGCTTGATCCGCTCGGTCCTGCCGGCGCAGTGGGCGACCATCAGGAGCGGCGACGGGCAGACGCAGTAGTTGGAGAAATGGTGCTCGGCGAACCAGGCGGCTTCGAAGCCCGCGTCCTCCGCCCATCGGACCATACGCACCGCGTTGCCGAGCACTTCGGAGACCGCGGTCCCCCGATCCCGGTAGCCCATGAGGCAGAACAAGCCGAAGGTGACCATGGTTCTCACCGTCTGCGTCCGACAGGAAGCAACCTGCCGCCGCAGATTGTAGCCGATATGGCCGAAACGGACCGCCATTCTGCCGTGAAAGAAGTCCGGTCCGAGTTATTCTTGTAAAATTTCCAACATGTGGATAATTTGCAAGGATGATTCCGCGCCTCGCCACACGGGACATCGAAAGCGCCCTGCGCCGCCAAGCCGCCGCCGCCTTGATCGGCCCGCGGCAGGTCGGCAAGACGACGCTGGCCCTGGAGATCGGCCAGCGCTGCGACGCCCTTTACCTCGATCTCGAAGACCGCGACGACCGCGCCCGGCTCGCCGAACCCGCGCTGTTTCTCGACAACGCGGAGGATCGGCTGGTCATTCTCGACGAGATACACCGGATGCCGGAGCTGTTCCAGACGTTGCGCGGCGTCATCGATCGGGGCCGGCGCAAGGGGAAGGGGAGAGGCCGCTTTCTCGTTCTGGGGTCGGCGTCCATCGACTTGCTGCGCCAATCGGGCGAGACGCTGGCCGGGCGCATCGCCTATGTCGACATGGCTCCGTTGTCCGCCCTCGAAGTGGAGGACACCCGCGCGCGGCGCGAGCGATTGTGGCTGCGCGGCGGCTTTCCCGACAGCTTCCTGGCCGAAAGCGATGAGGACAGTCTGGCGCTGCGCCGGGATTTCATCCGCACCTATCTGGAGCGCGACGTGGCGGCCTTCGGCCCCCGCGTCCCGACGGCGGCGCTGGAGCGCCCGTGGACGATGCTCGCGCACAACCAGGGCGGGGTGCTGAACGCCTCCGCGCTCGCCAGGGCGCTGGAGGTGAGCGTCCAGTCGGTGACCCGTTATATCGACCTTCTGGCCGATCTTCTTCTGTTGCGCCGTCTCCCGCCGTTTCGCGCCAATGTCGGCAAGCGGTTGGTGAAATCGCCGAAGGTCTATGTGCGGGACAGCGGCTTGGTGCATGCGTTGTTGGGTATCGGCTCGCTGGAGCGGCTTGCGGGGCATCCGGTGGTCGGCCGGAGCTGGGAAGGCCATGCCGTCGAGACGCTCCTGTCCGTGCTGCCGCCGGGGGCGGCGGCGTTCTTCTACCGCACGAGCGCCGGGGCCGAGATCGACGTCGTGATACGGCTGGGCGACGGCGGACTCTGGGCGATCGAGATCAAGCGCTCTCTCTCCACCGGGATCGGTCGCGGCTTCCGCCTCGCCTGCGCCGACATCGAACCCGTGCACAGCTTCGTCGCCCATGCCGGGGACGACCGATACCCGGTGGCCGCGGGCGTGGAGGCGATCGGCGTTCGCGCACTCGCGACGGCGCTGCGCGGGAGCGGGGGATAGGGGGGCCGCCCCCGCGCCGGCGGCGGTGGCTGTAGGGAGGCGAAAGTCGTGCCGAATCTGGACTAGGCTGGACTAGGTGAGACAGATCAACGGCTTATGGGGTGGGGCTAAGTCGAGAGTGAGAAGGGTGCGCAAAAGTCGCACCGAATTGCGAACTGTTTGCAACCGACAAAAGTCGCACCGAATCACTTGCGGGAGTGGCGGCGGTTCCAGGCCTCTGCGTCTCTCTCTGCCATGGCCTGGTATGTCTCCATGGTGCGGTCTTCGAGAAGGGCGGGGTCGTCCTCCGGGTCGTTCTCGCGCTCCGCGTCCTCCTCGTCATAGGCGTCGGCGAAGGCGCGATCGGGGTAGCGCCTCTCGTATTCCTCCTGGTTCAGAGACAGGAACTCGCGCGCCTCGGCGCCCTGGGGACTGCGGAGGAAGTGGTTCGCTTCCGCCTGCGCCTGCATCTTGTCGATCAGGCTCTGCGGCGGGGGCTTGAGCTCGCCAGCCTCGTCGGCGCGGATGATCTCCAGGTCTTCTTTGGTCCAGGGCATTACTCGACCTCCTCGAGCTTGATCCACACCTTTCCCTCGCGCTCCTCGCGCGCGAGGACCTTGAAGCGCGTATCGGCGGTGAACAACCTCTCATCCTCCTTCGGGTACTGCGAATATCGTACCACATTCTTGCCGCGCCTCCCGTGGATGATAAACCGGGTGTTGCCGCCGAAGCCATCGCCGGCCGAGGCGCTTGTGAACGCCGGCGCCGGGATCACCTTGCCGACGACGTATGGCTTGCGTTGAGCTTCGGTTAGATCGGTGCCGCGCCGGAAGACACCTCTCTCATCGTTGATCCTAGACAGCGCATCTTGAAGCGTCAGTTTTTGGTTCCTGACGCTGTCTCTCTCCGCCGATGCCCACGACCGCAGCGACTTGTTCAGTTGGTGATATCCGCCGCCGGTGTAAGAGGTGAGGGCGACGATCTCCGGGTCGGTCATCCCCAGGCGGCGTGCGTCGATCTTGCCATTGGCGTTGAGGAGAAACTCGTTGTAGCGCCTCCCCAGCTCCTTCTGGTAGGCAGCTTGGTAGGCGGGGAGGCCCTTGGCGCGCTTGCGGGCCTCCGCCATGGCGTTGCGGACGCGGGGGGCGATCTCGGTATCGAGGAGGCGTGCGCGTGCGCGGAGCATGGAGAGCACGGCGTCGCGATCGGCCTTTGGCACGCCGCGCGCTGCCGGGACGAGCAGGGCGAAATCGTCCGTGCGCTTGCCCAGCTCTTGGATGGCAGCGATCTGCTTGAGCGCCTTGCGTCCGAGCGCGTCGGCGTCGGCGACGCCGGCCCGCGCGAAGACATCGGCGTAGGAGGGATTGACGCCACCGGGCGCGAAGCCGTCCCACTCGGTGATCTTCTCCAGCTGCTCGGCGCGCTTGCGCCCTGCGCGTGCGCGAAAGAGCAGGGCGCCGCCCTGGTCGATGCGGGCGATGGCGGCGCGTCCGTGCTTCGTGGCGACGACGTTGTCGAGGCCGGTGCCCACGGCATCCCAGTTGGCGAGCCAGACGTCTGCGGAGTAGCCGCGCAGGACCTCGTTGGCGCGCCCCTTGGTGAAGCGTTTCCTGGCTTGCAGCGTGCCGCTGTTGTCGATGATGGCGGAGGCGACGCCGATGACGTCGCCTCCGCGGCGGACGAGGACGGACTCCGGCGCGTCGATGTTCAACTCGCGGTAGGCGCGGTTGGCGACGGCCTCGCAGTAGGCCTGGGTCGGGTCCTCATAGCGCTTGTAGTAGCGCTCGACGCCGTCGGTGCCGAGAAAGAGGCCGCCCGGATTCGATCCCTTGGCGTCGCTCAGGCGCTCGCCAAGGATGATGTCGGCGTCGAGCTCACGGACGGCCCAGGGATCGCCGGCGTCTTTAAATTGGTGCTGCGCGAGACGCACCGCGACCGCGCCGGCGCCGAGGCGGCCGCCGAAGCCGCCCTGGCGCAGCACGCGCGCGGGGCGGCGATCCTCGATCTGACAGTGGTCGGCCGCCCCGATCTCGTCGCCGAGACGCCGATCGTCCTGGCCGGCTGGGGTGACCTCGACGGCGCCTGGAGCACCCTCCGCGCCACCCACGAGATCACCCCCACCACCGGCTACACCACCCGCATCCAGGCCACCACCGCCCCCTAACCTCTCGCCGGCGAGAGGAACAAGAGCGGAACGGATTCGGTGTGACTTTCGCCTCGATTCGGTGCGACTTTCGCCGCGCTACAGCGGCGAAGGGGCGGGCGCGGCGTTCAATGCCCGGGTCGCTCGACCGTGAGAACCTGCTTGCCGATCACTTGGCGGGAGCGGAAGGCGTCGAGCGCCGCCGGTGCCTCCGCGAGCGGCAGGCGGCGGGAGATATGGGGTTTGACGGCGCCCGCCTCGTACCAGCGCAGCAACTCGGCGAAATAGGCGCGGTTGGCGGCCGGGTCGCGCTCGGCGAAGGTGCCCCAGGCGACGCCGACGACGCTGCATTCCTTGAGGAGGACGAGGTTGGTTCTGGCTTCCGCGATGCGGCCGGAGGCGAAGCCGATCACCAGCAACCGCCCGCGCCACGCGATGCAGCGCATGGACTCGTCGAAGACGTCGCCGCCCACCGGGTCGAAGATGACATCGGCGCCGCGCCCGTCGGTCAACGCCTTGACCCGTGCGCGCATGTCCTCGCTGCGGGTGTTCACGAGGTGGTCGGCGCCGTGCGCTTGCGCGTGAGCGAGCTTTTCGTCGCTGCTCGCGGTCGCGATCACCGTGGCCCCGAGACGCTTGCCGATCTCCACCGCCGAGAGGCCGACTCCGCCGGAGGCGCCGTGCACCAGCAGGGTCTCGCCGGGCGCCAGCGCCGCGCGCGCGACCAGGGCGTGATAGCCGGTGCCGTAGATCACCGGAAAGGCGGCGGCCTCGTCGAACGGTATCGCCTCGGGGATGGCGACGACGGCGGAGGCGGGCGCCGCCACCTGTTCGGCCATGCAGCCATAGGGTCGGAACGCCAGCACCCGGGCGCCGACCGCCACATCCTCGACGTCGCCGCCGATCTCGATGACCGTGCCCGCGCATTCGAGGCCGGGGCTGAAGGGGAAGGGCGGCCGGAGCTGGTATTTGCCCTCGACCAGCAGCAGGTCCGGGAAGTTCACGCCGACCGCGTGGACGGCGATGCGGACGTAGCCGGGCGCGAGGGACGGCGGCTCGACGGTTTCGACCGCGAGCGTGGCAGGCGGGCCGAAGGCCTTGCAGAGGACGGCTTTCACGGCGGCGCGGCGGTTCCGGGTTCGGGGTGCGCTATTCCACGGTCGTTCCGTCGCGGGCGAGGGCGGGGGCGACGGCACCGCCGTCGAACTCCACCGTCGCGATCAGCTCGACCGAGTGATTCACCGCGAGGCCGCGGCAGCCGATGGCGGCGCGTGTCGGCATCGCGCGGCGCCCGTAAAGCGCGACGAGGAGATCGACCGCGCCGTTGACGACCCGCGGCTGATCGACGAAATCCGGGCCGGAATTCACGTAGCCGACGAGGTGGAGCATCCGGTGCATCCGGTCGAGATCGCCGATGGCGTATTTGATCATGCCGAGATAGCAGAGCATGCACTGGCGCGCCGCCTCGTAGCCCTCCTCGATCGTCCGGTCCACGCCGAGCACGCCGGGGAGATAGGGCGCGCCGTCCTTCGCGGGCGTGCAGCCCGAGAGGTAGAGGACGCGCCCGACCGCGTAATGCGAGACGTATTTCGCGCCGGACGGGTTGTTTTTGTAACTGTCTTCGATCCGCGGCAGCACGAGGCCCGCCGCTTCGATCTTCCGCTCGATCGTCATGGGGAGGGTTCCTCCGGGGGCTCCGTCGCACCCGAGTGTAAGCGCGCCGGGACCACCGGAAAAGGACCCGCCCGGTCGGGAGCGTTCGCGCGCGCCGGCGCCGCCCACCCGTTCAATCCTTCCACGGATTCAGGAGGCGAACCCCCGTGGCGGCGAAGTCGGCCTCGTTGCGGGTGACGACCGTGAGGCGGTGCCGGAGAGCGGTCGCGGCGATCAGCCAGTCGATGGCGGGAACGTCCTTCGGATTCGGATGCCGGGCGACGAGGCGGCCCCACTCGTCGGCGACGCCCGCATCGACCGGCAATATCCGGCCCTCGAACCAAGCCGGCAATTCCGTCTCCAGCCAGGCGGCGATTCGGGCGCGGCGACGGCCGTCCCCGAGCCCTTCGACTCCCTTGCGGATTTCCCCCAGGGTGAGGACGCTGACGAACAGGGTTTCGGGCGGTGCGGCGTCGAACCAGTCGGAGACCCGCGGCGCCGGCTTCGGCTTGGTCAACTCCGACAGAGCGCAGGTATCGACCAGGAAGCTCACAGATCGACGTCGCGCGGCGATGTCCGGTCGCGTTCGATCTCCAGCCCGACCCCGGCCAACGGGGAGGCCCGCAGGAACGCAGTCAGCGAAGGCTTGGGGCGCTTCAGGCGGTCGTAGTCCTCCACCGAAAGGATAACGGCCGCCCGCCGCCCGCGAACGGTGATCGTCTGCGGGCCTTCCTCGACCGCCTCGCGCACCAGCGCGCTGAACCGCGCCTTGGCTTCCTGCAACTGCCATTTCTGCATCGCGCGCTCCTTCGAATCTGTCCGACCGGACTGCGGTCCGGAGGGATCCTGCAATTGCTATCCTCGCATGGCAGGGTCCTAATTCGACCTCGCGCGCCAGTGCACCGAACTGCGTTCCGGCTCCCTGCAGCCGCCATTCCCGCATGGCGGATTCGCCCCGTGTGGCGGGTTCTTTCTTCATGGTGGGTTTCTCCCGCATGGGTCGGTTCTTCCTTATCGTGGGTTTTTTGCACGAGTGCTTGTTCGACTAGTCTGACCAGACTGTAGCCGGTCGAGACAGGGAGCGCAAGGGGGTTCGTCTGCGACGGGATATCCCCGCTCAAGGCTCCGGCCAGTCGGTGCGGTGGAGGTCGGCAAGGGGGACTGCGGGCGGATCGGTGCTCGCGCGGTATTCGGCGAACCAGCCGGGGCCGCGTGAGGCGAAGGCGGTTTCGACGATCTTGAAATAGCGACGCGCGACGACGGCGCGGTGCGCGGCGGCGCCCTCGTCGTAGCGGGCGCGTGCCGCCGCCGAGCCTCGGTAGAGCCACACCGTGCCGCCGAGTTCACGATCGAGCAAGCCGGTCGCGTCGATGCGATCGTAGTTGAATTCGCGGCGGTCGATGCGGTCGCGCTCGGCGCGGGTGACGCGGAAGGCCAGCCCGTTCGCCGCGTCGCCCGGCGCCGGACGGACGTTCACGGCGGTCACGTGGACGTCCGCCCGCGCGCCGGTGGCGGGATCGACGTACCAGGGTCGGCCCTCCAGGACGACGGCGTTGTCGCGCGCGACGTTCCAGACCCGCCGGTGATCGCGCAGGCGGCAGCGGACGGCTTCGCCGGGCCGGAACGACGCCCGTCCGAGCCAGACGGCGAGCGCCGCCGCATCGGCCAGCGAGCCGTAGCCGAACACCCATTCCATGCTTTTGCGCCTGCCCGTCGTCGCGGCGCGTCAAGGGATGCGGTTGCACGGATTCTCCGGCCGTCCGCCGGCGAGCACGCGCACCACTTCCTCGGCGCCGCGGCGCCTGAGCTCGGCGAGAGAGGCGTCGGAGGAGAAGGCGACATGCGGCGTGGCGATGACGTCCGGCCGGGCGACGAGGGCGGCGGGAGGGTCCGGTTCGCCTTCAATCACGTCGAGCCCGGCGCCGGCGAGGTGGCCCGAGTCGAGCGCGGCGATCAGCGCGTCGCTGTCGACCACGGGGCCGCGGCTCACGTTGACCAGGAAGGCGCCGGGCTTGAGGCGGGCGAGGAACGCCGCATCGACCATGTGGCGCGTGTCGTCGGTGAGCGGCAGATGGACGATGACGATATCGGCTTCCGCCGCGAGCCGGTCCGGGTCGACCAGCCGCGCGGGCGTCGGCTCCGGCGGGGCGACGATGTCGTGGCCCAGGACGGTCAGCCCCAGGCCGTCGAGCTTGCGCGCGGTGAGGCGGCCGATGCGCCCGAGCCCGAGAATCCCCGCCGTGAGCGCCCTGCCGCGGCGGAGCCTGGCGCGCGCCGGATCCCACGCGCCGGCCTTTACGGCGCGGTCGCACGCGACGACGCCGCGGAACCAGGCCAGGGCGAGGGCGACCGCGTGATCGGAGACCTCCTCGACGCAATAGTCCGGAACGTTGGCGACCCAGGCGCCGCGCGCGGTCGCCGCCTCGACCGCGATGTTGTCGAGCCCGACTCCCAGCCGCTGGACGATCTTGAGCGTTTGCGGCGCGCGAATGGCGGCGGCCGAGACCTCGGCCCAGCAGGTCAGGATCGCGGCCGGATCGTGGGTGGCGACCAGGGCCTCGATGGCCTCCGGCGGGCGCGCCTCGGCGGGGCCGGTGACCAGCCTGTGGCCCGCGGCCTCGATCACGCCGCGTTCGATCGCGACGTCGGGCCAAGCGAAATCCGTCTCCAGCACCACCGCCATCGGTGCCTCCCGTTGCGCCGTATCCGCGATGGTAACAAAGGCCGGCGCGAACGGCGTCACCGGTACGCGGCCTCCGCGTCTGTTGCAACCGGTCGGGCGCGTCGCTACGCTTTTCCGCGCAAACCCTGTTGCCTCTCGAAGACCGCGCGGCCCGGCGCGAACCGTCGCCGCGCACAGATGGGAGAATCGAACGATGGCAACGATGCGACGGAAGATCACGTCACGAGTGCTGGTGCCGGCCCTCGCGGCGTTCGGCGTGGCCGTGTTGATGGCGGGCGCGCAGGCGCAGCAGATCGACAAGATCGCGGTCCTGGTGCCGGAGCAGGGCACCGATTACGGCTGGAACCAGCAGGGTGTCGACGCGGCCAGGGAGGTCGGCGCCGCCATGGGAATCGAAGTGATCGCGGCCGAGGGCCTGGGCTACGGCGATGTCCGCCCGACGCTGCGCGAGCTCGCAGCCGAGGGGGCGAAGCTGATGATCGCCCACGCCAGCGGGTACAACACCGCGGCGCCGGAAATCGCCGCCGAAACGAACGTCCCCGTGGCGATCGTCGACAACCCGGGCGCCAAGGCGGCCGGCTTGGTCGCCGACTATACGGTGAGCGGCCACGAGGGCGCCTACCTCGCCGGTATGCTCGCGGCGCGGCTCTCGCGCACCGGCACGCTCGGCATCGTCGTGTCCGGCGAGCCGCCGTCCTGGAACTCGCAGTCCGCCGGCTTCGCGCTGGGCGCGCGGTCGGTCGATGCCGACGTCAAGCTGCTCTACGCCGTGATCGGGCCGGCCGCCTATTCCGACGCGGCGGGCGGGCGGCGGGTCACCGAATCGGTGATCTCGGCGGGCGCCGACATCGTCTTCGGCCAGGGCAACGGCTCGACCTTCGGCATGTTGCAGGCGGTCGAGACCACGCCGGCGGTCGACGGCGGGAAGGCCCTGTTCATCGACGTGATCGGCGACAAGACCGAGATCGACAAGGGCCATTTGCTCTCGTCGGTGGTCTGGAATCTGGCGCCCGTCTATACCGCGATGATTGAAGACCTCCAGGGCGGCGCGTTCGGCGCCGCGAACTACGCGATCCGGCTCGCCGATGATTCGGTCCAGCTCCTGCGCACCGCGCATATTCCGGACGACGTTTGGAACGGCCTGATGGAAACCCGGGCCGCGATCGTCTCGGGGGCGGTGGAGGTTCCGGAGATCTACGAGGCGGAGGACGTGCGGGCGATGATGTCCTCGGTCGAGGGCGGCTGAGCGCGGCGGCGCGGAGCCGCGCGGCTCCCTTCCTCTTCGGCGGTGCCGCGGCCCCGCGTCGCGGAGCCCGGCCCCGTCCGGCCGCCCCGGTCATGGCCGTTCGCCCCTCCGAACACGCCGCCGGCGCGGCCGAGCCGGTGGTCGTCCTGCGGGGTATCACCAAGCGCTTTCCCGGTGTCGTCGCCAACGACGACGTCTCGCTCGACGTCCATCCGGCGGAAATCCACGCACTGCTCGGCGAGAACGGCGCCGGGAAATCCACGCTGATCTCGATCCTTTCGGGCATGGCGCGGCCGGACGCCGGCACGATCGCCGTTCGCGGCCGCGAAACCCGGATCGCCAACCCGCGCGCGGCCCTCGCCCTCGGCATCGGCACCGTCTATCAGCACCCGACCCTGGTGCCGTCGCTGACGGTGCTGGAGAACCTGATGCTCGGCGCTTCCTGGCGGGCGCGCATGGACCGGCGCGCGACGCGGGCGCGGCTCGAGGAGATCGGCGCCCTGCTCGGAATCGCCTTGCCGGGTGACGCCTTGCTCGGTTCGCTCTCGCTCGGCCAGCAGCAACTGGCGGAAATCGTCAAGGCGCTGTGGCGCGGCGAGCGCGTGCTGATCCTCGACGAGGCGACGGCCATGCTCACCCCGCGCGGCGTCGAAGACCTGGGGCGGGTGATGGCGCGCCTCCGCGACGCCGGTATCGCCATCGTCTTCATCACCCACAAGCTGCACGAAGCGGTGCGGTTCGGGGATCGGGTTTCGGTGCTTCGGCAGGGCCGCAAGGTGGGGTCCCTGTCTCCGGACCGGCTCGCGGCGTGGAGCGCGCAGGAGGCGATCGATCATATCGTCGCGCTGATGTTCGGCGCGTCCGCCGAGCGCGCGCGGCACGGGCGGCATCGCGCGCGCCGCGCCCGGGCCCCGGACGCGCGGGTGGTGGTCGCGGTGGACGGCCTCTCCGTGGCCGCCGGGCCGATGGAGGCGGGTGTCGCGGACGTGACCTTCTCGGTGCGCGAGGGGGAGGTGTTCGGCATTGCCGGAGTCGACGGCAACGGCCAGAAGCCGCTGGCCGAAGCGCTTGCGGGGCAGCGGCCCGCCTCCGCCGGCCGCATCGCCCTGGCGGGCCGGGCGATCGAGCGCCTCAGCGTCCGGCGGCGCCAGCGCGCGGGTCTGCGCTACGTCACCGACGACCGGCTCGGCGAAGGCACCGTGCCGAGCTTTCCGCTCAGCCTCAACCTGTTGCTGAAGAGGATCGGCGACCCGCCGTTCTGGCGCCACGGCGTCGTCCGCGCCGGCGTGGTGGAATCGCACGCCCGCGCCCTGATCGCCCGGCACGACGTGCGGGCGCCCGGTCCCGAGACTCCGCTCGGCCACCTGTCCGGCGGCAACGTCCAGAAGGCGTTGCTGGCCCGCGAGCTCGACGACCGGCCGGTGGCCGTGATCTACAACAAGCCGACCTACGGGCTCGACCTGAACAACATCCGCTTCGCCCGGCGGGCGATCCGCGCGCGCGCAGACGAGGGCGTCGCGACGATCCTGATCTCGACCGACCTCGACGAGATACTCGAACTCGCGGACCGCGTCGGCGTCATGCTCGACGGCCGCATGGTCGGCATCGTCGCGAACGACGGGGAGGCGGCGCACCGGGTCGGCGAGCTCATGATCGGGGTCGGCGTCGCCGCCTGAACGGGCGATGGCGCGGGAGGGACGGTCCGCTTCCGGCCCGGGCGCTCCGGCGCCCGCCGTGCCCGCCGCGGCCGCGGGCACCGCGCCGCCGCCCGGGCGCGAGCGGGCCGCGCGGGTCGCGACGGCGCTTCTGCCGATCGTGCTCGCGCTCGCGGCTGGCGCGCTGCTTCTGCTGCTTCTCGGCGCGGACCCGGGCGCGTTCTATTACGACATCCTCAGGCGCGGCCTGTTCAGCTGGATCGGTCTTCAGGACACCATCACCCGCTGCGCGCCGTTGCTGCTGCTCGGCGCCAGCCTGATCGTGGCGTTCCGCGCCGGCCTCTGGAATCTCGGAGTCGATGGCCAATTCCTGCTGGCCGCGGTGATCTCCGCCGCGCTGGCGCCGGTCCTCGTCCCGGTGCTCCCGGTCTGGGTCGTGCTGCCGCTCGTCATGTTGGTCGCGATGGCCGTGGGCGCGCTCTGGTCGCTGCTGTCGGCGGTGCTCAAGGCCTGGCACGGGGTCAACGAGATCGTGACCACGCTGATGATGAGCTTCCTCGGAATCAGCGCGGCGAACGTCCTGATCAAACTCCCCTTCGACGATCCCGGCACCACCGTGCCGCAGACCATGACCCTGGCGACCGACGACCGGCTGCCGCGGCTTTTCGGAAGCACGATCAACGTGGGCACGATCGTCGGCTTGGCGGTCATCCTCTTCGTCCACTGGGTCATGACGCGGACCGCCTTCGGTCTCCGCCTGCGGCTGGTCGGCGCGAACCCGCGCGCGGCGGTTCATGCGGGGTTGCCGCTGGGCGCGCTGACGATCGCGGTGTTCGCGCTCAGCGCCGGTCTCGCCGGCCTCGCCGGTTCCGTCGAGATCCTCGGCGTCTGGGGCAACGTGCGGGCCGACTGGAACCCGGCTTACGGGCTGATGATCATCCCGCTCGTGTTTCTCGCCCGCTTCAACGGCATCGCCGTGATCGGGCTTACGTTCTTCTTCGCCGTGCTTTCGATCGGCGGCGAGACGGCGTCGCGCAAGGCGAACCTGCCGAACTACTTCATCCTGGTGCTGGTCGCCCTCATGCTGATCTTCCTGGCGCTCACCGAATGGCTCGACCATCGGCGCCGGATGGCGCGGGGGCAATGACGCGCGCGCATGGCCGGGAAGAGCGTGCGCCGGGATGAGCGTGAATTGCGGCTTGCGGTTCCGCCGGCAAGAATGGCGATGAGATTCGCGATGACAATCCTGCATCGGGGAGGGGGCGCCGCCGTGGCGGGTCCCGGCGCTCGCGAGGGGGGCCGTTGATGCCGCGCACCGGGGAAATCACCTTCAACGGCTATTTCGCGGAGGTTCTGCGCGAGATGCATCCCCTGTGGCGGGGTTGTGTGGGCGTCGAACAGACCGGCGTCTTTCCCGAAACCCCCCGCCTGCGGCCCGACATTCTCGTCCTGGTGCCGGACGCGCAGTCGGTGGCGGTGGAGACGGAGTACGCCCCGGCCGCCAGCGTCGAGCGCGACGCCGTAGCCCGGCTCGGCAGGCGGCCGCTGGAAGCGAGCGAGCCGATCGAACAGGCCATCGCCGTCCGCATCCCGGCCTCCCTGCGCCGGGGCCAAGCCGATCTCGCGGACCGCATTGCCGCCGCCGAGTTCGATTACTGCGTCTTCTCGGGCAGCAACCCGACCCTGTTCCGGCGCTGGCCCGAAACGGGCTGGCTCACGGGAGGCATCGACGGCATCGCCCTCTGCCTCGAACACGCGCTGGTGTCGCAGCGCCTCGTGGACAAGGGCATGTCGATCCTCGAAAACGGCGTGCGCGTCGCCACCCGCACCATTCAGCACGCCACCACACGGGGCTTCACGAACATCGAGCGCGATTTCGGGCGCATCCTCAATCAGCGCGCCGGCGAACAGACCACCCGCATGGCGATGACCATCATCGCCAATGCGCTGACCTTCTACATCGCGATCACCGGTGAGCACGACGTCCCGTCGGTCGAGCAACTCCAGGCCGAGGCGGAAACCTCCTACAGCAGCGGGCTTCTCCGTGCGTGGCGGCGCGTCCTCGACGAGATCAACTACTGGCCGATCTTCAAGGTGGCCTCCGACCTCCTCATCGGCATCCGCACCGCGACGGCGCGGCAGGTCCTCGCCATTCTCACCGACGCCGCGCAGCGGCTCGCCCATATCGGGGCGACGACGCGCCACGACCTGTCGGGCAGAATGTTCCAGAACCTGATCGCCGACCGGAAGTTCCTGGCGACCTTCTACACCCTGCCGACCAGCGCCGCCCTGCTCGCGGAACTGGCCGTGGCTCGCCTGGATGCCGACTGGGATGATCTCTCCGCCTACCCGGACCGCACAATCGCCGACCTTTCCTGCGGCACGGGCACGCTTCTCTCCGCCGCCTACCACGCCGTCCTCACCAGATACCGCCATGCCGGCGGCGACGACGAGCGCATCCATCGCCAGATGATCGAGCGCGCCATCGTGGCGGCCGACATCATGCCGGCGGCCGCGCATCTGTGCGCCTCGCAGCTGTCGAGCGTCCATCCGTCGGTGGTCTTCGACAACACCCGCGTCTATACGATGCCCTACGGGATCGGCGCCGGGGAGGAGCGGGAGCGCGGTATCGCCCTCGGCTCCCTCGACCTGATCCTCGCGGCGCAAACCCGCTCCCTGTTCGCCACCGGGCAGCGGCAGGCGCGCGGCACGCAGGGCGACAAGGACATACAGGACCTCGCGTTGCCGCACGAATCGGTCGACCTGGTGATTATGAACCCGCCCTTCACCCGCCCGACCAACCACGAGACCGCCGCGGTTCCCGTCCCCTCCTTCGCGGGCTTCCAGACGAGCGCGGACGAGCAGCGGGCGATGTCCGACCGCCTCGCGGGCATCCGCCGGCGCCTGGACGGCCCCGCCGGCCACGGCAATGCGGGGCTGGCGTCCAACTTCATCGACCTCGCGCACGCCAAGGCGAAGCCGGGCGGGGTGGTGGCGCTGGTTCTGCCCATCGCCGCCATCCAAGGCAGTTCCTGGGAGGCGACGCGGGCCCTGCTTTCCGATCGCTACACGGACATCGCGGTCGTGACCATCGCCGCCTCCGGGAGTTTCGATCGTGCGTTCTCCGCCGATACCGGCATGGCGGAGGCGCTGATCGTGGCGACGAAGCGGCGCGACAGAAACGGCACGCCCGCGCCCGCGCAGGCGTTGTTCGTGAACCTGCACCGCCGCCCGGCGACGCTGCTGGAAGCGACGGAGACGGCGCGGCTCGTCGCGCGCCTGCCGGCGGCGGCGACGGGCCACATCGGCGCGGGCGGCCAGCCGCTCGGGAGCTACATCCGCGCGCCGTTGCACGAGGGCGGGTGCGCCGCCCTGCGCGAGCCCGCGCTCGCCGACGCGATGATGGCGTTGCGGCGCGGCGCACTGCGGATGCCGCGATACGGGGAGCACCTTTCCATCCCGATCGCGCCCCTGGGGACGCTGGGCGAACGCGGCCTGCTGGATCGCGACATCGGCAACTGGAACGATGAAAAGCCGCCGTTCCGCGGCCCGTTCAAGATCGTTTCGGCTCAAGGCGCGCCCAGCTATCCCATCCTTTGGGGGCACGACGCCGACTACGAGCGGCATCTTCTCGTGCTGCCGGACAGCGAGGGCGAGGTGCGCCCCGATAGCGAAGACCGCGCGGTGGCCGCTTGGCGCACCGCCACGCGACTCCATTTCAATCGCGATTTTCAACTCAACTCGCAGAGCCTCGCGGCTTGTCTGACGCAGGGGCGCACGCTCGGCGGCAGCGCATGGCCGAACTTCCATCTGCGGGAGGAGCGGTGGGAGGAGGCCGTGGCGCTGTGGGCCAACTGCACGCTCGGCTTGATGGCCTTCTGGTGGGCGGGGTCGCGCCAGCAACAGGGCCGGGCAAGGCTGACGATCTCCGGTTTGCCGGGGCTGATGGTTCTCGATCCGGGGGCTCTGTCCGAAGCGGCGCTCGCGCGGGCGGCGGCGATCTTCGCGCGGTTTCGGGACACGGCCCTGCTGCCGGCGAACGAGGCCTATCGCGACGCAGCCCGCCAGGCGCTGGATCGCGCCGTGCTCGTCGATCTCCTCGCCCTGCCCGAAGGCATGCTCGAAGCCTTCGCCAACCTCCGCCTCCAGTGGTGCCACGAACCTTCCGTGCACGGCGGCAAGAGCACGGCCCCGCGCGACGCCGTTCGATAGTCGTCTCCGGGGGGCGCGCCGCTCCTTCGACCTTGCGGGGGCAGAACCGGCGGCCGGACCGTCTTGAACCGCCGCGGGCATCGCCATAGAACGAGCTGGCCATGCCGTTCCGCTTCGTCCATACCGCCGACATTCACCTCGATTCGCCGCTGCGTTCGCTCGCGCTCCGTGACGGCGATTTGGCGGAACTCATCGGCGGAGCGACCCGCCAAGCGTTCGAGCGGACGATCGACCTGTGCCTCGATGAACGGGTCGACGCGCTGATGATCGCCGGCGACCTCTATGACGGTGACCAGACGTCGATGAAGACGGCGCTCTTTCTTGCCGCTCAATTGCAACGACTCGACGAAGCCGGGATCCGTACCTTCATCGTGCGCGGCAATCATGACGCGGAATCCAGGATCACCCGCGAGATCGTGCTGCCGGAAAGCGTGACGGTGTTTGGTGGCCGTGGCGCGGCGGTGCCGCTCGACAGACCCGGCGGCGCGATTCCCGTCGCGGTACACGGGGTCAGCTTCGCAAAGCCCCACGCTCCCGAAAGCCTCGTTCCCAGGTTCAAGCCTCCTCTGCCCGACGCTTTCAACATCGGCATACTGCACACGAGCCTCGCGGGCGCGCTGGGGCACGACGCCTATGCGCCGTGCGGCGTTTCCGAACTCGTCGCCACGGGGTTCGATTACTGGTGTCTGGGCCATGTCCACAGGCGCGAAGTGCACAGCGAATCGCCCTTCGTCGTGATGCCCGGAATGCCGCAGGGGCGCCACATCGGCGAGGCCGGCCTCAAATCGGTGACGATCGTCCATGTCGGCGACGACGGTGCGGTCGATTGCGCCCCGCGCCCCGTAAACGTCGCGCAATTCGAGCGCGCGATCATCGGTCTCGCCGGGGTGGCGGAATCGCGCGGCATGGCCCGGCGCATTGGCGAGGCGCTGGAACGGCTTCGGGCCGGCGTCGATACCGAGCACTTGGTCGTCCGCCTGGAGCTGACCGGTGGAACTCCCTTGAACTGGCGGCTGCGCCGAGAACCGGAACTGGTCGAGACCGAAGCCCGCCACCGCGCCGGCGTGACCGGAAACACCTGGATCGAAAAGGTCGAAATCGCGACCGTCGACCCCGGAAACACCGACGCGCGCGTGGGCCCGGTCGGAGAACTCGCGGGCGCAATGCGCGACCCCATCGCTCGGTCGGAGGGGTTTCGAGAAGAGGCAGCCCGCGCGATGGAGGAGATCGAACGGTCCCTGCCGCCGGAGGTGCGCCGCGCGCTCGGCGACAGCGTGGCGGAGCGCGCCGCAACCCTCGACACGCTGATCGACGAGGGGTGCGAAACCGTGCACGCACATCTTCATGAAAGCGCGGCGCGGGGGGCGGATTGATGCGCCTGCACCGCCTGGGCCCGTTGCGGTACGGCCTTTTCGACGGTCATCAAATCGACTTCGGCCCCGCACCGCAAGGCACGCCCGACCTGCATGTGATCTACGGCCCGAACGAAGCGGGGAAATCCACTGCGCTGGCCGGGTTTCTCGACCTGCTGTTCGCGTTCGAACACCGCAGCGGCTACGCCTTCCTGCACGGCTACGACGCGATGAAAGTGGAAGCCGATCTCGAGATCAACGGTGAAACGCGCCGCTTCGTTCGCATCCGCAAAAGGCGGGGAAGCCTTCTCGACGATGCCGGCCGGACACTGTCCGAAGGCGTGCTCGCCAACGCACTCGGCGGGATGTCCCGCGAAACCTACAGGGCGATGTTCTCGCTCGACGACGATACGCTGGAAGCCGGCGGCGAAGAGATCCTGAGGAGCGAGGGCGATCTTGGCCAGCTTCTCTTCGCCGGTGGCGCGGGACTCGTGGAACTGGGCGAAACGTTGAAAAAATTTCGCGAAGGAGCTGACGGATTTCACAAAGGCCGGACCAGAGACACGAAACTCCGCGAGTTGAAGAGCCGGCTCTCGGAGATCGTCGAAAGGAAAAAGAACCTCGACACCGCCGCAAGCGCCTATTCCCGTCTCATCGAAGGGCGCAAGGGCGGCGCAGACGGCTTATGACGAAGCAGTGGCGTTGGTCGCGAATCTGGAAACGAGGCGCGAGAACGTCGGACGTCTCCTTGCCGCGCTCCCTTGGCTTTCGAAAATCCGCCGCCCGCGCGAAGAGCTTGCTGAACTGGACTCCCTACCCGAGCCGCCGCAAATCTGGTCCGAGCGCATTGGCGTGTTGCTGGAGAAAGAACCCCGGCTGGCTGCGCAGATCGAAGGCTTGGAGAAACGGAAGAAAGAGCGTGCGGAAAAGCGCGAGGCTTTGCCGATGGACGATGCGGTTCTGGTCATCAAGGACCGCGCCGCCCGGCTCGACGCCTCCCGCGCGCGCTACATCACGGCCGAGGAAGACCTGCCGCGGCGGCGCGACACGCTCGCCGAACTGAACGGGAGGATCGCGGCCTCCCTACGCCGCTTGGATGAGGCTCCGGGCACGGACCCCGCCTCCCTGGTCGTTCCTGCGGCCGTCGCCGGTGCCCTTCGCGCACTGATCGAGAGTCGGTCCGGCATCGAGGAGCGCCAGAGGACCACGGCGGTGGAATTGGAAACGGCGAAAGCCGACGCGGATCGCGCGGCGGAGGCGTTTGAGAAGAGCGGCGCCGCGCAAGATGCCGCCGGTGAAACGGCGTTCGAACGCCTGAGTGCTGCGCTCGACGACGCGCAGCGCGACGACTGCCGCGCGCGCCTCTCCCTCCACGACCGGCATAGGCGCCGCTTGGCGGGCGAACTGGACGACAAGATCGAACGCTTGCGTCCGTGGCGCGGCGACGCGGAAAGTCTGACACGGGTCGCAGTATCGGAGGCCTGCGAACTGGAAACTTGGCGGACGGCCCTGGAGGCGGCCGATCGCGAGATCGAGCGCCTCGAGTCAGAAGAGACCGACCTCGCGGCCGAACGCGACAGGCAATTGTCCCGCGCCGGCGCGGTGAAGGCGGAAACCGGCGTTGCGGACGACGACGAGGCCGCGGCGTTGCGGATGTCGCGCGACGAGGCGTGGAGGCGCCATCGTGCGGCGCTGGATGTCGCCTCCGCCGACGTTTTCGAGGAGCAAATGAACGCCCACGACGCGGCGGCTGACGGCCGCCTCGCGCACGCGGCGGCGCTCGCTCGCGTGCGGCAAGCCGCCGACGATCTGCGCGCGACGGACGCAGACGCGAAGCGCAACGCAAAACGCCTCGCGCGCGCCCGCCAGCAGCGACAGGCGGTCGTGGATGAGATCGCCGCGTCGGTCGCGATCATGATTCGCACCGGTGCCGCCGACATGCCGCCCGATATTTCCCTCTCCCGGCTTGCCGAGTGGCTCCGCCGACGCGAGGAGATTATCGCCAAATTGGCGGAAATACGCGACGAAGACCTGGAAATCGAACACGCGCGCGAGGCCGTCACCAAACTCCATGCACGCCTCGTCGGCGCACTTGCCGCCGCCGGTGCCGCGCGGAAGCCGACGTCGGACATTGAGACACTCATGAATGCGGCGCAAGCGGCCGTCGGCGCCGAAAAAGACCGCCGGGCGAAGGCGGAGGGCGCGCGGGAGCGGTTGGAACGCGCGCGAGCGGCTCTCGAGCGCCGCCGCGACGAGGCGCGGCGGGCTGAGGAAGACGACGCCGGCTGGCGCCGTGACTGGGCGGCGGCGCTGTCGCGCTGTTGGCTGGGCAAGATCGACCCGACGCCATCGAGCACCGAGGTGCGGCGCATTCTCGAAGGTGTGACGGCCCTGGAAGTCGCGCACGGAGAGCACGCCGCGTTGACCGCCCGAATCGCGACAATGGAACGGGACCAGGCGTCGTTCGTCGCCGAGGTGGGCGCGCTCGCAAAGCAGGCGGGCGAGACGTTCGATGCGACGCGGGTTCTCGTGCACGACGACTCCCTGAAGAGGCGCCTCGCCGAGGAAGCCGCCAGACGGAAGGCGCGGGACGAGTTGGGGAAGGAGATCGACCGAATCGCCGCGGATATATCCCGCGCCGAGGACGAGATGGCCGAGTTGCGCGACGAGGCCGACTGCATGTTCGCGCTATTCGGAGTCGACACCCTTCGCGCCGTGGATGAAAAATTGAGGAAGGCCCAGCGCCGCGCGGAGCTGCGCAAGACCGTGGACGAGTACGAGGCACAGCTGATGGAAGTGATGGATGCCGACTCGCCGTGCGACGCAAAGGCCGCGCTTGCTGGAGTCGACCAGAACGCCCTCAAGGCGGAGGCCGCTGAAATCGCAGAGAAGCTGAAGGAGTTCTCTGTTTGCAAGCAGGCGCGTTTTCATTCCCTCCAGAAGGCGAACGATGCACTCGCGGCGGTCGGCAGCGACGACGACGCAGCGCGGCTCGAACAGGAGCGCCGCACGGTTCTCCTCGAAATCGAGGAGGGCGCGCGCGATTGGTTGCGCGTTCGGCTTGGCGTCGCGGCGGCCGAACGCGCGCTCGACGACTATCGCCGGAAACACCGCAGTTCGATGATGAAGAATGCGTCGGAAGCATTCCGCACGATCAGCCGCGGCGCATATTCCGGCTTGGATTCGCAACTCACGGACAAGGGCGAGATTCTCATCGGCGTTCCAGCTGCCGGCGGCGCGAAACTCGCGCCGGAAATGTCGAAGGGAACCCGCTTTCAGCTATATCTCGCGCTGCGTGTCGCCGGCTATCGCGAATTCGTCGAACGCCACGGCCCGGTGCCCTTTATCGCCGACGATATCTTGGAAACCTTCGACGATTTCCGCGCCGAGGAAGCGTTCCGTCTGTTCGCGGATATGGCGAAATTCGGGCAGGTGGTCTATCTGAGCCATCATCGCCATTTGTGCGATATTGCTCGAGAGGTCTGCCCTTCCGTCACGGTCCACGCGCTCCCCGGAATCGAATCGCCTGCCGCGCCGGGGGGTGAGCTCGCAATCCTGTCGCGAACCGGGCGCAGCCCTGAAATCTCCGAAACGCCCGGTTGATGTCGGCTATTCTCTCCCGACCGAACGATCCGGGTGTATCGTGCAAGGTCTTCTCGGCGATGCGTTTCTGATCTCGTTGATCGCGGGGGCGGTGGCGGCCGGCGTGCCGCTCCTGCTCGCGGGGCTCGGCGAGCAGGTCTCTGAGAAGGCCGGGGTGCTCAACATCGGCATCGAGGGCATGATGCTCTTCGGGGCCTATGCGGGTTTCGCGGCGGCCTTCGGCTCGGGCTCGCTGTGGCTCGGCTTCCTCGCGGGCGCGGTTGCGGGCCTCGCCCTCGCGCTCATGATGGCGCTCCTCTGCGTTCGCCTCGGCTTGAACCAGATCGTCATCGGGATCGCGCTCACCCTGGGCGCGGACGGGCTCACGGCACTCCTCCATCACGTCCAGTTCAGCCGTACCTACCCGCGCCTGCCGCGGGTCGAGACCCTCGACATTCCGGGACTCGTCGAAATCCCGATTCTCGGGCCGAGCCTGTTCGCGCGCCACCCGATGGTCTACGTCGCCGTCCTTCTCGTCCCCGTTCTGGCCTGGCTCTACCGTCGCACCCATGTCGGGCTCAATCTCCAGGCCGCCGGCGACAAGCCCGACGCGCTCGACGCCGCCGGGGTCAGCGTGGGCGCGACGCGCGGCTGGTCGGTGCTGTTCACGGGCGTCATGGCGGGGCTGGGGGGCGCCTACATGGCGACGATCGGGGCCGGGATCTTCGTTCCCTTCATGACCGGCGGCGCCGGATTCATCGCCATCGTGCTGGCGATGCTGGCGCGCGGGCGCCCGCTCTGGGTGCTGATCGGCGCCTTCCTCTTCGGCGCCAGCCTCTCGCTGACGACGGCGCTTCAGGTCGGCGGGGTGGGCGTGCCCACCGACGTCGTGCAGATGCTGCCGTTCCTCATGGTCATGATCGTGCTGGTGCTGTTCGCCCGGCGGGCCAGCCTGCCGGCGGCGCTCGGCCTGCCCTATGTCCGCGGCCAGCGCTGAAGAACGGAAAGGAGGCGCCGTGAAGAAGACCCGGGTGTTCATCCTCGACGGCGGCACGCTCGTCATCGACGGCTTCCACGTCTACTGGAACAGGGGGCCGGCGGGCGAGGTGCGCTTCCCCGTCTACAGCGTGCTGATCGACCACGCGGACGGGCTCTACCTCTTCGATACCGGCTATGACTGCGACCACGTGAAGGCCGTGTTGCCTTTCGAGAAGCCGCGGCAGACCGCGAGGCAGACGCTCGTCGGCGCGCTCGCCCAGGCCGGATACCGCGCGGACGACGTCGATTACGTCGTCAACTCGCACTACCATTTCGATCATTGCGGCGGGAACCGGCATCTGCGCGCGGCCTGCACGGTGTGCCACGCCCTCGAATTCGCCCAGTGCAAGGCCCCGGCGCCCTTCGAGCTGCTGGGCTATTCCGACATGCGCTTCCACGCGGACCTGCACCGAGAGCGGCTCAGGCGCGAGGGCAGGGAGGCGCCGGCGGATCCGGAATCCGACATCTGGACTCCCCGGGTGGAGCTCCTGAGCGGCGACCAGGAGATCGCGAAGGGACTCCACCTGATCGAGACTCCGGGCCACACGGCGGGCCACTACAGCCTCCTGGTCGAACTCGCCGGGCGCCGCCCGATGCTCTTCACCGCGGACGCCGCCTATACGCGCAAGGGGTTCGACGCGGAGATCATTCCGAGCTTCCATCTCGACCCGGTGAAGGCCGTCGACTCGATCCGGCGGCTCAAGGACGTGGCGCTCCAGCACGACGCCGAGATATTCGTCAGCCACGACGGCGACGAATTCGCCAACTACGCCGTCGCGCCGGCCTGTTACGAATAACCCCCGACCCGTGATGCGCGGGCCTCCGCGCCGGCGCACGGACAGGTCAGAATTCCACGGCATTCTCGATCACGGCGAGGGCGGCCTCGACGCCGGCGCCGATGTCGGCCTCGCCGCCGCGCGCGCGGATGGCGCCGCCCAGGGCAGTGACGGCGACGGTGGCGTAGATCGGGCGGGCGACGGGGCCCATGTGGCCGATGCGCACGAGCTTGCCGAGCAGCGAGCCGCGGCCGGCCGAGAAGATCACCCCGTAGCGCGCCCGTGCGGCCTCCCGGAGCGCCGCGTCCTCCAGCCCCTCGGGGATGCGGACCGTCGTCACCGTATCGGCGCAGAGCGCCTCCCGCGCGGGCCAGAGCTCCAGCCCCATGGCGCGCACGCCGGTGCGGCAGGCGCGCGCCGTCAGCGCGTGGCGGGCCCAGACCTTTTCCGGCTTCTCCTCGAGATAGGCGTCCACGGCCGCGTCCAGTGCGTGGACCTCGGCCACCGAAGGCGTGAAGGGGAACAGCGTGTCGGCGCGCCAGGCCTCGCGCCAGTCCTTGAGGCTCAGCACGGAACCCGTGGGCGCGGCGGGGTTGGCGTCGATATGTGCCCAGGCGCGCTCGGAGACGTGGAGGATGGAAAGGCCGGGGGTGCCACCCAGGCATTTGTTCGGGCCCGTCACGAAAACGTCGGCGTGGATTTCCTCGGGATGGACGTCCATCCCGCCGAAGGAGGAGACGGCGTCGACGATGAAAAGCACGTCGTGCGCGCGACAGATTTCGCCGATTTCGCGGACCGGATTGACCGTGCCGGACGGCGTGTCGAGATGGCAGACCGAGAGGATTCGGATGTCGGGCCGCGCGGCCAGCGCCGCGCGCACGGAGGCCGGGTCGATCGCGTCGTCGTAGGCGACTTCGATCTCGACGAGGTCGCGGCAGTGGCGCGCCGCCCAGCGGCCGAACCCCTTGCCGTATTCGCCGGAAACCAGATTCAGCACCGCGTCGTCGGCACCGATCAGGGCGGCCGCGGCGGCCTCCAGCCCCAGCACCGGCTCGCCGTGAAGGATCACCGGCGGCCGTTCGATGCGCAGCGCCCGGGCGGTCTTCAGCACCGCCGCCTCGTAGAAGCGCCGGAACGACGGATCGAAATCGTAGGTGACGGGGCGCGAGAGGGCGCGCAGCACCGCCGGATAGGCATCGACCGGCCCGGCGCTCAGGGTGATCACCGGGGAACTCTCGCCGCCGTTCCGCATGGCTCGGTCCTCGCGTCTCGGTTCGTCCCGGAGGTGCCCGCCCGTCACGGCGGCAGCCGGACCGCCTCCAGCCAGTGCGTCTTCACGATCTTCGCCATCGAGACCATGCCGTCGAACGCCGCCGGCTTGACCATGTAGGCGTTGGCGCCGAGTGCGTAGCTCGACGCGATGTCCCGCTCGTCGTCGGAGGTCGTCAGGACCACCACGGGAATGCCGCGGAGCTCCGGCTCGTCGCGGAGCCGCCGCAGGAACGCGGTGCCGTCCATCTTCGGCATGTTGAGGTCCAGCAGGATCAGGCTCGGCCGCGGCGCGTCCTCCGGCCTGGCGTAGCGGCCGCGGCGCTTGAGATAGTCCATCAGATCGGCGCCGTCGTGGACGACGCGGAGCGGACTCGCGATATCCGCCTTGCGAAACGCCTTTTCGATGAGCAGGCAGTCGCCCGGATCGTCGTCGGCGATCAGGAGGAGCGCGCGCGCCGCGGGGTCGGGCATCGGGTCCCCGGTGCGCCGCTACCGGGCGCCGCTCGCGCCGCCGCCGTCCCCGCCGCGGCGGTCCGCCGCGACCAGCCGGAAGGCGAGCGACTCGAACCCCGCGATCGCCGCGGCGAAGGTATCGAATGCGAGCGGCCTGGCGACGAAGGCGCGGGGCGAGGGGGCGCCGCCGGAAAGCGCGCCGGCGTCGTCCTTCGCCGCGGCGAGGACGATGACCGGCAGGTCGCGCAGCGCCGGGTCGCCGTCGATCTCGGCCAGCACCCGGCGGCCGTCCCTGCCGGGCATGTCGCGGTCGAGCACGACCAGATCCGGGCGCGGCGCCGGGACGTCCTCGCCGAAGGTGCGGCGGCCGCGGACATGCTCCATCAGCGCCGCGCCGTCGGTGACGTAGGTCAGCGGATTGCGCAGGCCGGCGGCTTGCAAGGCCTTGGTCGCCAGCAGGCAGGCTTGGGGATCGTCGTCGGCCATGACGATGACGGCGGGCCGCGCCGTATCGCCGCCCGAGGCGAGCTCGTAGCGGTAGCTCTTCAGGCGCCGCACGGCCGCGTGCAGCTTCCCGAAGGTCACCGGTTTGACGAGATAGGCGTAGGCGCCCAGGTTGTAGCTCTCGGAGACGTCGAGCGCGTCCTCCGAGGCCGTCAGGATGACGATGGGGATGCGTCGGATCGCCGGCTTCAGGTTGATCTCCCAGAGCGAGCCCAGGCCGCTCATGTTGGGCATGTTCAGGTCGAGCAGGATCAGGTCCGGGCGCGGCGAGAGGGCGGGGGCGGCGAAGCGGCCCCGCCGCTCCAGATAGTCCAGGAGCTCCCGGCCGTCGCCCACGAAGCGCAGCTCGTTGGCGAGCCGCGCCTTCTGGAGCGTCTTCTTCGTCAGCAGACAGTCTTCCGGATCGTCGTCCGCCATCAGGATCAGGACCGGCCTGGGTCGCGCGGCGTCGCTCATCGGCCGCTCATGCGGGCTGCCGGCGGGGCAGGGTCACCGTGAAGGCGGCGCCGCCGCCCGGCACGCCGGCCGCGGTGATCCGCCCGCGGTGGCGCGCGACGATCTTCTCGCAGATCGCGAGGCCGATCCCCGCGCCTTCGTATTCATGGCGCGCGTGCAGCCGCTTGAAGGGGGCGAAGAGGCTCTCGCCCTGGGCCGGCTCGAAACCGATCCCGTCGTCGGCGACGACCACCGCGCGCCACGGTTCGGGCACCCCGGGGAGGGGCTCGACCGCCTCTGCCGGGCCGACGGAGACGCGGGGCGCCGCACCGGGTTTGCGGAACTTGAGGGCATTCCCGACCAGATTGCGGAAGAGCTGCTCCATCTGGGTGCGGTCGGCCTCTACCGTGGGCAGCGCCCCCACCTCGACCCGCCCGCCGGCTTCCTTCAGGCCGACCGAGAGATCCGAGAGCACGGTCTCAATGACGCTACCCAGGTCGATGTCCTCGAAGGCGCGGGCGCTCGTCGCGACGCGGGAGAGCGAGAGGAGGTCGCTCACCAGGGTCTGCATCCGGGCCGCAGCGTCGGCCATGAAGTCGATGTAGCGGCGGCCCTCGTCGTCGAGCAGCGCCTGCTTCTCTTCCGCGAGGAGGGCGCCGAACGCCTGGATCTTGCGCAGCGGTTCCTGCATGTCGTGCGAGGCGACGTAGGCGAACCGCTCGAGCTCCTCGTTCGAGCGGGCGAGGTCGCGGGCATGGCGTTCGAGCGTCTCCTTGGCCCGCTTCTGCTCGGTGATGTCGCGGACGATCGCCATGATCCGCACCGGCGCGCCCGCGTCGTCGCGGACCAGGATGGCGCGGACGGCGACCGGGAACACCGTCCCGTCCTTGCGGACGTATTCCTTCTCGTACTCGTCGGAATAGCCGCGGCGGACGATCTGTTCGGCGACGATGCCGGCTTCCATCTCCTTCCATCGGGCGGGGGTGAGCGCCTGGTAGGTCATGCGGAGGAGCGCGGCTCGGTCGTAGCCCAGCATGGCCAGATAGGCGCCGTTGGCCTCCTCGATCGGGCCGTCGAGGGCGACGAAGACCACGCCGTCGCGGCTCAGGTCGAAGAGGTCGCGGTAGCGCCGCTCGGACGCCTTGAGCGCCTTCTTCTTCTCCTTCAGCTCGGTGACGTCGCGGACGATGCCCATGAAGCGGACGGGCCGCCCGTCCGGGTCGCGGACCAGGATGGTGCGGAGGACGATCGGCGCGATGGAGCCGTCCTTGCGGATGTACTCCTTCTCGTATTCGTCGGAGAAGCCGCGCCGCATCACCTGGGATTCGATGATCGCGGCCTCACCGGCGCGCCACTTCTCCGGTGTGAGGTCCTGGTAGGTGTGTTTCGCGATCTCTTCGCGGTCGTAGCCCACGAGATCGAGATAGGCTTGGTTCGCCTCCTCGATACGCCCCTCGAGATCGACGAACACGATCCCGTCGCGGCTCATGTCGAAGAGGGCGCGGAACCTGTCCTCCGAACGCCGTTCGGCGGCGGCGTCCGCCGGGGTCGCCGGGCGGGAGGCCGCCTCAGCCATTGATCAGGTCGTCCGCATAGGCGAAGAGCGCGGGCGTGCCGCCGGTGTGGACGAAGACGACGGTTTCATCCGCGCCGATCTCGCCTCGCGCGGCCTTGTCGACGAGCCCCGCCATGGCCTTGCCGGTATAGACGGGATCGAGAAAGAGCCCTTCGCTCTCGGCGGCGAGCCGGATGGCGGCGCGGCATTCCGGCGTGACCTTGCCGTAGCCCTCCCCGACATGGCCTTCGTCGGCGGTGAAATCCCCGGGCGCCGCCGCCGCGTCGAGAGCGAGTTTTCGCGCCGTCGCGGCGGCGATGCGGGCGATGTCGGCGGCGCGGTCCTCCTTCCACCGGATCGGGCTGACGGCGGTGACCCGGGCGCACCGTCCCAGCGCCCGCAGGCCGAGGACGAGGCCGGCCGGCGTGACGTTGGCGCCGCTGATGAACACGCGGTCCGGATCGATCGCCGCGTCGTCGAATTGCGCGTCGAGTTCGAGCGCGGCGTTCACGTAGCCGAGCGCCGCCAGCACCTGGAGGTCGAGGGCGAAGGGCGCGATCACGAACGGGCGCCGCCCGGCCGCCTCCAGGGCATGGGCCTTCTCGTCCAGCAAAGGCTGGATGTCTTCCATGCTATCGAGCGCGACCACCGTCACGTCGGCGCCCATCAGGCGGTCGAGCAACAGGTTGCCTTGCGGGGCCGGGCCCTTGACGCCGTGGATCAGGATCAACGAGACGTCGAGCCCGAGCCTGCGCGCCGCCGCGGCGATCTGCCGGCACCAGTTGGACTGCGTATAGGCGCCGGCGACGACGACATCGGCGCCGGCGGCGCGGATTTCGGGGAAGACGAATTCGAGATGGCGGGTTTTGTTGCCGCCGAAGGCGAGTCCGGTGAGATCGTCCCGCTTGACGTACAGCGCGCGCAGGCCGATGGCTTCGGCGAGCCGCGGGCAGGGTTCGAGCGGCGTCGGCAGATGCGCCAGCCGGACCCTCGGCAGCGCCGCGACGCGCGCGGCGAGAGCGGCCCTCGCCGTCGGTTCCTCCGCGCGCTTCCGCGCCAGCGCCATACCGCTCTCCGTCGCCTCCGCGCCATCCTATCGCGCGTGGAGAGCGACCGGCAACGGACGCCGCGGCGCCGGGTTCGCATCAAAAAGCGGGAAGTCCGTCGCTCTATACAGCGCCGTTGCGGTTGTACTAGCATCGCGCAGGAACCGGCGCGCGCGGCGACCGGGCGAAGAAGGAAGAGAAGGGGAGGGAGCGATGAAGAAGACGACACGGCGCGGGTTTCTGAAAGGCACCGCCGCCGCCGGCACGGTCGCGGCGCTTGGGGGGCAGGCGCCTTTCTTCAAGAAGGCCCTGGGCCAGGGGAAGAAGAGCGTCGTGTGGGGGCAGACCGAACCCTTCACCTCGAGCTGGGACCCGAGCAGCCACACGATCCTGGCGCAGATCTATTTCGACTTCGACGTGTTCGGCCAGCTCATCCGCACGCCGATGTCGGCGGCCAACCGGGACGAGATCGTTTACGAAATGGCGACCGGCCAGAAGGTCGTCGAGGACGGCTGGCTCGAATACACGCTGCGCAAGGACATCAAGTTTCACCGCGGCCAGCTCTTCACCGCTCACGACGTGAAGGCGACCTTCGAATACGCCTCGAATCCCGAGCGCCCCTCAGGCACCTGGTATCCGGGGCAGGCCGAGGTGCAGGTCATCGACGACTACACCTGCCGGGTGCGGGGCGAGGGGGGGGCCTATCCGGGGTCGCTGTTCTGGTTCCTCGCGGGCTTCCTGCCGATCCTGTCCAAGGACGACATCGAGACCAAGGCGATCGACGAATTCCCGAACGGCGCGGGCTCCTACAAGTTCATCAGCCGCGACGGGCCCACCACCATCCTCCACGCCAACCCGGATTACGTTCTGGGCAAGCCGGAGATCGAGGAGGTCGTCTATCAGTTCGTGCCCGACGCCAGCACGCGCCTGGTGAGCTTGCTGAGCGGCGAGCTCGACATCATCGAGCGGGTCGAGCCCGAGCAATACGAGACGTTGCTGGAGGAGAACGTCAAGACCTCGCGCACGGTCTCCACCGAGAACAAGTATCTGCACTTCCGCTGCTACAAGCCGCCGTTCGATGACGTCCGGCTGCGCCACGCGGCGGCGCATGCGATCGACCGGGATCTGATCCTCGAGCTGATGGGCCCGGCCGGCCATCCCACCGTCGGCCAGATCTCGTCGGTGAAGTTCGGCTACACCGACAGCATCCCGAACTCGCCGGAATACGATCCGGAGAAATGCCAGCAATTGCTGGCGGAGGCGGGCTACCCCAAGGGCGACGGGCTGCCGCCGATCGAGTATCTGACGTCCCAGGGCTTCTACCCGAAGACCAAGGAGTACGGCGAGGTCGTCACCGCGCTTCTGCAGGAGCAGGGCTTCCCGGTGGAGCTCACCGTGATGGAGGTCGCCTCGTGGCTCGAGCGGGTGCTGACCCGCGACGAAACGGCGCCGCAGCTCGCGGACACCGGGTGGATGACGGGTTCGCCGGAGCCGAATCTGGTGCTGCGGCCGATGTGGCACTCGGACGGCCTGATCCTGACCAACTGCGGCAGCGACAAGGTGGATGCGGCGATCGAGGCACAACAGCAGATCACCGATACCGAGGAGCGGCGGAAGGCGATCCAGACCGAGGTGATGCCGGCGCTGGCGGAGCACCTGCCGAGCTTCGGGCTGTTCACCTCCGTTTTGATCCACGCCCATCACCCGGCCATTGAGGGCATCTACTTCTATCCGAACGGGCCGGTGGACAAGGTCAAGGCGACGCTGAAGTCCTGACGGGGTCCCGGGGGCTCCGCGCTTAGGCGGAGCCCCCATCCGCCCCCACCGTCACGTGGTCGCGGCATGGCATTCGTCCTCACGTTTCTGATCCGCCGGCTGGCGCAGGGCGTGGTCATCGTTCTCCTGGTCACGTTCCTGATCTTCACCTTGCTGCGGGTCATTCCGGGTGATCCCGTCCGCATCATGCTGGGGCCCAGCACCACCCAGGCGGTCGTGGAGGCGCGGGCGCAGGAGCTCGGGCTGCGCGATTCCATCCCCGAGCAGTTCGTCCGCTACATCGCGAACGCCGTGCAGGGCGATTTCGGCGAGTCCTATTTCATCGGCGAGACGGGCGTCGCGGTGACGGTGCAGAACGTGACCGGCGGCAAGGGGCAGGAGACGGCCACCGAACAGCGTGAAACGAAGATGACCCGAGCCAACGTGCTCAAGGTCATCGCCGATGGCCTCCCCTACACCCTGATGCTCGCCGGCATGGGGCTTCTCTTCACGCTCGCGGTGTCGATCCCGCTCGGCATCGCGGCCGGCCTCAACCAGGAGAAGTGGCAGGACAGGCTCGCCTTCTTCATCGGCTCGGTCTTCATATCCCTGCCCAACTTCTGGCTGGCGCTGGTGCTGATCCTGTTGATCACCGCGCGCGCCGGCCTGCTTCCCTCTATCGGCTACAAGGGCTTCGGCTACGTCATCCTGCCGGCCGTGGTGCTCGCCGTGGAACTGGCGCCGATCATCATCCGCGGCCTCTCGATGTCGATCGCGCAGGCGCTCCAGTCCGGCTACGTCGCGGGCGGCGTCGTGCGCGGCCTGCCGTGGCGGCAGATCGTCGTCAAGCACGTGCTGCGCAACTCGTCCATCCCGATGCTGAACCTGTTCGGCGTCCAGATCGGCGGCCTGCTGCTCGGCGGGGTGTTCGTGACCGAGTTCGTCTTCGATTATCCCGGGGTCGGGCGGACGACCGTGCAGGCGGTCCTGCAACGCGACTTCCCGGTGATCCAGGGAGTCGCCATTCTTGCAGCCAGCGTCCTCGTGCTCGCCAACATCATGGTCGACCTCGTGTCCACCTTCATCGACCGGAGGCTCAAGTTCTGATGGCTGCCGGGTCCGGGTCGACCGGTACGCCAGTCGTCTCGCGGACGCGCGGCGAGTCGATGACGAGGCGGATGTTCCGCCTCGCCTGGGAGATGACGAGCTTCAAGATCGGCCTCGCGGTCTTCGTCCTGCTGGTCGGTGCGGCGATCGTCTGGCCCGAGATCTCGGCGTTCGACCCGATGAAGATCAGCGTCCGCGAGCGCTTTCTGCCGCCGTTCTTCATGGAGGGGGGCAGCTGGGCCCATCTCGCGGGCACCGACCAGCTGGGTCGCGACCTCTTCGTGCGCTCGTTGATCGGCCTGCGCAACGGGCTCGCGATCGCGGTCGCCGCGGTCGCCGTCATGTTCCTCGTCGGCTGCGCCCTCGGCGTGATCTCCGGCTACTGGGGCCGCTGGGTGGACATCATCCTGATGCGGCTGACCGACGCGCAGCTTTCGATCCCGGTCATCGTGCTCGCCATCACCATCCTGAGCGTGAGCCGGCCCAACCCGTTCACCGTGACGGCGGTGCTGGTGCTCGCCGGCTGGCCCGTCTATGCGCGGGTGGTGCGCAGCATCGCCCTGGCCGAGCGCGAGCGCGAATACGTGCGCGGCGCGAAGATTCTGGGCGCCACCGACCTGCGCATCATGGCGCTCATGGTCTCCCCCAACATCCTGCCGCCGATCGCCTTCGTCGCCGTCCTCGATGTGGCCCGCATGATGATCTTCGAGGCGTTGTTCGGCTTCCTCGGCATCGGCATCCAGCCGCCGACGCCGACCTTCGGCAACATCATCGCCGACGGCTACAAGTACCTCGTCAACAGCTGGTGGATCCCGACCATGCCGGGGGTCTTCCTGATCGTTACCCTGGTCAGCATCAACCTGATGGGGGCGTCGCTGGAGCGCGCCCGCAACAAGCTGTTCAAGGGAATCGTCTAGATGGCGCAGCCGCTGCTCGACGTGCGCGGCATCTCGGTCGATCTCGTCCGCCGGGGCGGGCGTGAACCCATCCTGCGCGACGTGAGCTTCGAGCTCCGCGAACGCCAAGTGCTCGGCATCATCGGCGAGAGCGGCTCGGGTAAGACGGTGCTGAGCCGCGTGCTCGTCAACGCCGTCGCCGAACCACTGGCCATCACCGCCGGCAGCGTCGACTACCGGGGGCGGGACCTGCTGACCATCGGGGCGGACGAGATGCAGGCCCTTCGCGGCCGCGAGATCGGCTATATCGGCTCCGATCCAGGAAGCGCTCTCGATCCGACCATCCCGGTCGGACACCAGATCGTCGAGAAGCTGCGGGCGGTCCGGCCCGACACCTCGCGGCGGGAGGCGCGCACACGCGCCCTGGAGGTGCTGCGCGCGGTGCGCATGCCTCGGCCCGAGCACCGCTTCGACGAGTTCCCGTTCCAGTATTCGGGCGGCATGATGCAGCGCGCCCTGATCGTCGATGCGCTGGTCACGAACCCCGCCTTCCTGATCGCCGACAACGTCACCCAGCAGCTCGACGTCACGGTGGCGGCGCAGATCATCCGCCTCATGCGCGATCTCCGCGACCAGATCGACACGGCGATCATCTTCATCTCGTCTTCTCTCGCCGTGGTGCGCGAGATCGCGGACGACATCATCGTCTTGCAGGAAGGGCGGATCATCGAGCGCTCGACGCCCGGCGCCATCGTCTCCGCGCCCGCGCACGACTATTCGAAACGCCTGCTGGAGCGCATCCCGCGCATCTGGGCAGTGGAGGAGCGCGCGGTCCCGAAGGCGGCCGGCGGCGCCGCGCCGATCCTCCAGGTGGACGACGTCTACAAGACGTACCGGGTCAACGATCCGGCCAGGTTCTTCGGCCACAACGACGTCGAGGCGGTGCGGGGCGTCACCTTCGACGTACAGGCGGGGGAGAATTTCGGCATCGTCGGCGAGTCGGGGTGCGGCAAGTCCACCCTCTCACGGCTGCTGAGCTGGATCGAGGCACCGGACAAGGGCGCGATCTCCTTCGAAGGCAGCGATGTGGCCCGGATGAACCGGCGCCGGCTGCTCGAGCTCCGCCATCGCTTCCAGCTGCTCCTTCAGGACCCGTACAACGCCATGCCGCCGCACATGCCGGTTGGTCGCACCATCCTCGAGCCTCTGCTCATTCATGGCGGTCTGGGGCGCCGGGCGATGCGCGACCGCGTGCTCGAGGTGATGGACGAAGTGGGCCTCCCGCGCGCGCTCTACGACCATCTCCAGGTCGGGCTCAGCGCAGGCCAGCGCCAGCGAATCAATCTCGCCCGCGCGCTCGTGCTCGAACCCCGCCTGCTCATCCTCGACGAGACGCTCTCGGCGCTCGATCAGGTCGAGCAGTCGCGGCTGCTGGAGATCTTCGACCGTCTCCAGGCCGAGCACGGCTTCACCTACATCTTCATCTCCCACGACCTCGCCATGGTGCGCCGCGCCTGCACCCGGATCGCGGTGATGTATCTCGGCAAGATCGTCGAGCTCGCGGACAACCACTCGGTCTTCTTCAACCCCGGCCACCCCTATACGAAGGCCCTCCTGAGCGCGGTGCCGACCATCGAGGAGCGCCGCTACGACGCCAAGGAGTGCCTGCTCGAAGGCGAGCCGCCGAGCCCGATCGGCATCCCGCCCGGGTGCAGCTTCAATTCGCGCTGCCCTCTCGCCTTCGACCGCTGCACGTCGGAGGAACCGGCCCTGGCGGAGCGCGGCGACGGCCGCATGAGCGCCTGCTACTGGGCCAATGCGGGGGACGACGAACTCGCCGCCGCCGCCGAGGCGAACCGCGCGTGGCGGACCACGCGGGAAGCCGGCGCAGGAGAGGCCACTGCCGCCAAGTAGGGGAGGGGTCGAACGCTCAGGCTTGGCTGCGCAGCTCGCGTTCCGTCCGCGGTGTCGGCATGGAGCCGATGCCCTCGGCGACCATCTCCCGCCACTCGCGCTTCTGCGGCATGATCGGCGGTACGGGGATGGTCTTCGGCGCCTCGGTGGCGTCGGCGATGGGTTTCTCGATGGCCCGCCCCGTGACCTCGCCCCGGCGGAAGAAGGTGTTGTAGATCCCCCAGTGGAGCCGGTTGCGCCCACCCGTGAGCGGGAAGCGCCGCGCGATCGAGGGTAGCGAGTAGAACCGCCGGTAGGCGCGCATGTGTCCTTCCCGGAGCTGCTCGGTGGTCATCCTCTCGGGCCGGTACACGATATGGCCCTGGTCGTAGAGGTCCCAGTCGTAGGAGACGATCTGCCCAGCCTTCTTCATCTGATACCAAGTGAGCGTGCCGGGATAGGGGGTCAGAACCGAATAGGCGCACATGTCGTAGTTCGCGGCGATGTTGAAATCTGTGGTTTCGTCGAAGACGGAGTCGTCGTCGCCTTCGAACCCGAACATGAACAGCCCGAAGACCATGATCCCGTAGCCGTGGATCTTCTCCACAAGTGCCTGAAACTGTTCCGGCCGGTTGACGTATTTGTGGACGCTTTTGAGGGTCTCGCGCGAGATCGATTCGAAGCCGATGCTCAGCATGTAGCAGCCGCTCTCGGCCGCGAGCTCGAGCATCTCGTCTTTCTGGGCGAGCTTGCTGGTGACTCCCGCCTGCCAGCGGATGCCGCGCCCCTTGAGCGCCTTCATCACTTCCTTGGGCCGCGCCTCGGTGCCGAAGAAATCGGCGTCGTTGAGGGAGATCGTCCGCTGCCCACAATTCTCCACCTCGTGGATCACCTCGTCGATGGGCCGGTAGCGGAATTTCAGGCCGTTCATCAGCGGCTCGGCGCAGAAAGTGCAGCCCTGGTGGCAGCCGCGCGAAGTCTGTACGAAGGTCCGGTTGACGTAGCGGTTCTTCTTCACCAAGTCGTAGCGCGGCATCGGCATGTCGACCATGGGATGGAGCTTGTCGGAGCGATAAACACCCTTGAGCTGGCCCCGCTCCATGTCGTCCAGGACCTTCTCCATGACGAGCTCGGCCTCGCCGATGACCACGGCGTCGCAGTGCTCCAGGGCCTCCTCGGGCATGAAGCTCGCGTGGACGCCGCCCATCACCACCGGGACGCCGCGGGCGCGGAAGGCGTCGGCGATCTCGTAGCCGCGCTTCACGTAGCTGGTCATGGCGGAAATGCCGACCATGTCGACCTTCAGGTCGAAGTCGATGTCCTCGATGTTCTCGTCGGTCATGACGACTTCGTACCGGTCCCTGGGGATCACCGCCGCCACCGCGAGCAGCCCGGCGAGCGGCGAATAGAGCGCCCGGTTGAAGTACATCGGTCGCGTCGTGAACTGGTTGGTCTGGGGGTTGATGAGGTGGACGATTCGTGTGCGCATGCGGCTCCTCCGCTGGCCGGCCTCCATCCTATCCGATTCGGGCGCCGGGGGGCTACCGCATTTCGGCGGCGAGTGCGGCCGCCGCTTTCTCATGCAGCCGCGGGTCGCCGGCCGCCAGGACCCGGCCGTCCGCCCCGACCGCCTCCCCGCTCCAGGAGGTGACGACGCCGCCGGCACCCTCGACAATAGGGATCAGCGCCGCGAAGTCCCAGCGATTCATGTGCGCCTCGACGATGAGGTCGACGAAACCCAGCGCCAGCATGCCGTAGGCGTAGCAGTCGGCCCCGTAGCGCCGCATACGGACCCGTGCCGCGAGCGAATCGAAGGCCGCGCGCTCGTCGTCCGCGAACATGTCCGGATCGGTGGCGAAGAGGCAGGCCTCGCCGAGAGTCGCGCAGGGTCGCGCGGACAGCCGGCGTTTGCCCAGATACGCGCCCCCGCCGTGGCCTGTGAAACGCTCCCCGAGAAAGGGTTGGTCGAGGATGCCGAGGACGGGTTTCCCGCCGTCCTCGAGGGCGATTAGGGTGCCCCAGGTGGGCATCCCGGCGATGAACGCCTTGGTTCCGTCGACCGGGTCGATGACCCAGGTGAAGCGCGCGCCGGGATTCGCGTGTCCGTGCTCCTCGCCGAGGATTCCGTGTTCCGGGCAGGCTTCCCCGATCAGGGTGCGGATCGCCGCTTCCGCTTCCCGGTCGGCTGCCGTGACCGGCGAGAAGCCCGCTCCGCGCTCCTTGTTCTCGACCGCCACTCGTTGCCGGAAGTAGGGCATGATCGTCGCGCCGGCGGCGTCGGCGAGCCGATGCGCCAAGGCCAGATGATCGCGCCACGCTTCGCTCACCGCCGCCTCCCGCTCGCCCCCGCGATCATAGCAGAATTTTCCGGGGCGCGTCGCCCCGGGCCGGGTGGGGGACGGTGGTGGTCTTGCGCGGGCGCGTTCCATGCCCGAAGGTCGGACCGGAGCGATGAGCATGACCGAGCCGCGGAACCGGATGCGCGAGGCCGCCCGCTTGGCCCGCTGGCTCGCCACGTTCGCTTTGGCCCTGACGCTGGCGGAGGACGCCTCGGCGGCCCGCGTCTGCGAGGGCCCCGGGATCAACCACCGCCCGCCTCCGGCGGAATCGGACGATGTGCTCAGCGTCCTCGCGTTCAACGTCTTCCTGCTGCCCTCGCATATCCGCAACGTCCCTTTTCTTGGCGAACGCTTCGCGCTCGGCCAGGAGGAGCGCGCCGCTCTCATCCCACCCTTCCTGGAACCGTATGACGTCGTCATCCTCTCGGAGGCCTATGACGATGAGGCGCGCGCGTTGCTTCTGGAGGGGTTGCGGGCACGCGGCTTCCGCTATGCGACGCCGATCCTGGGCAGCGCCTGCCGCGCCGGCGGGCGCTGCGAGAAGGGCCGGGCTTACGCGCAGAACCTCGCGGAAGGCGACACGGAACGAGGCGGGGAGGGGGACGGCTGGTTCGGCGAGGACGGCGGCGTTCTCATCGCCAGCAAGCATCCGATCGCCGAGGCGAACGAAATGGTCTACGCCGATTGCGCCGGCTCCGACTGCCGCGCCGCGAAGGGATTCATCCATGCGCAGGTCGAGAAGGGGCGCGCCCGCTACCACGTCATCGGGACCCACGCGCAATTCGGGTGGAACGCCGAGCAGAGCGCGGTCAAGCGGGCGCAGTTCCGCGCCATCGCGCGTTTCGTCGCGGAGCGGATCCCGCGCTCGGAGCCGGTCGTCGTTGGCGGCGACTTCAACATCGTTCGCCACCTCCGCGAGTTCGAGGAGCTTTTGCGGGAGGACACGCTCGGGGCCGTCGCGCCGGTCTTTCGCGGCCACCGTTATACCCGCGAATCGCGTAACAACTGGGCGGACCGCGGCAACGGCTACGTCGATTACGTCCTCCCCAAGGCGGCTTGGCGGCAGCCGCGCTACGCCCTCAACTGCCCCGTGGTCTTCCGCACCCGTTACGACTTCGAGGACCGGACGCTCTTCTCGACGGTGCGCGGCGCGGATTACTGTGATCTCTCGGACCATTACGCCGTCTGGGGCCATTTCGACTACCGCGAAGACCCGCCCCCGCCGCCTGCCTGCCCGAAGCCGGTGTTCCCCCAGGGTTGATCAGGGCGCGTGATCTCCAGGCCTGAACATGCGTGCGAAGCCTACCGGCGGTGTTCAAGGAACTCGTGGACGGTCAAGCCGGCGTCTCGGGCAATACGGCGAAGCAAGATGGGCGACAGGTCGCGGCCTCCATGCACCGGGACGGTGGTCGAGCGACCGTCCGCGTGATGGAACCGCTTGTGCGAACCGCGCTGTCGTACCTCCGCGAAGCCAAGCGCGACGAGAGAATGGCGATGATCTCTCGCGGCTTGAGGACGGGTACGGACGCCACGCGATCTCAGGCCACGACGACGGTCTGCGTGCCGACGTATTCGCCAGCCATCTCGGGCGCCCCATCTTCGAGGATCATGGCGACGACTTCCTTGAGTTTGTCGTTGAGCGCGTCAAGCGTCTCCCCTTGGCTGTGCGCACCCGGGAAACCGGGAATATAGCCGACATAGAGGCCCGTGTCCGGGCAGCGCTCCACGATAGCGGTGTATGTGTGCATTGGTGCGAGGTCCATCGTTGGCCGTGGGCGCGAATCTAACTGGCTCTCTTCACAAAAAGCAACCGCGTCGGTTTACTTTTGCGACTCAATGACACGGAAACGACTGCCATATGTCATTGCCTCGTCAAGCCAGCTCCCGAAAGTATTTTCAGCCATTTCTGCCACGACAATATCGATCTTGTCAATCATTCAATTTTGTTATCTGTTTTCAATTCATTTAGATATTATGTGTCAGTGTTTACGCGATAGGTAAATCTATCTTGGTAGTAAGTGCGTATCACTGCACCAAAAGCGTTTTAAAAATCGACATAAGAGAGAACCGACTATATGCAAGATTCTAAATCAGGGAAATCGGCGCTCGACGGGGATACTAGACGGTCTTCGACGAAAAGCTGTGCAAATACGAAAGCTGATACGCCATAACGATCTTTTGCGACTGAGAATGCTTTCGTAATTATAGATATAGGAGGAAACATCAACTCTTTCTTCCATCTTGTAGTGAGGTTAAGTGGTATTTCCCGCAGCAACATATGCTTTCCCTTCATTTCGCAAAGTATTCTCGCAAGCTCTTTCTTAAATTCGTCAGATATGGGCCCACTCGTACCTCATTCATCCCCCCGTTGACAGCGAGCAATCCCTTCGACGGCGCCTTCACACCGTGGTACGGGATAATCGCACAGACAGTTCGGCAGCGAATATGTTGGGTGCCGAGCGTCATGGCAACTAGCTTTTTCACTCCGCCGCCTCCAGCCGCCGTTCCCCCCGCATCCACCCCGGCTTGCTGGCGGCGTGGGCGCGAACGAACGCTTGCGTCGGCCTCCGCGGGTCCCGCCAGTAGAGCTTGGGCTTCTCCCAGTTGTAGGGGGCAGGCTCCGGAAGAGGCGTTTCGGTGTCGACGATCGCGCCGCCCTTCATGATCACGGCCAGACGGCTCTTGTTCTGGAGCACGGCGATGTCGGCCAGCGGGTCGCCGTCCACCACCAGGATGTCGGCTAGCCTGCCCTCTTCGAGGGTGCCGATCTCGCCCTCCATGCCGAGCGTCAACGCGGCGTCGGCGGTGCCCGCGCGGATCGCCTCCATGGCGCCCAGGCCGCCATAGGCCATCAGATGCTCGAGCTCGCGGGCATGCCATTCCCCGTAGGGAACGGCGCCCTGGCCGCTGTCGGTGCCGGCGATGATCCGGATCCCCTCCGCGCGGGCGCGGGAGACGACCTTCGACAGGCGCTCGACCTCCTCCTTGTAGGAATCGAGGAGGAAAGGGGAGGCACCCAGGTCGGGGCCCCAGTCGAGGGTGTTCACGAGCAGCGAGAAGGTCGGGATCAGCGGCGTGCGATGCTTGAAGAGGACGGAGAGATCGTCTTCCGACATGTAGGAGCCGTGGATGATCCAGTCGAACCCGGCGCGGATCGCGTCCGCCGCCGCCCGCCCGGAGCGGGCGTGGATGGTGCAGACCTTGCCCAGGCGGTGGACCACTTCGGCGATGGCGCGCAGGTCGTCCGGGCCGATGCTGCCGGCCAGCTCGGCCTGCCCCGTCAACACGTCGCCGTCGCCCGCGACCTTGACGATATCGGCGCCGTCCTTGATCTCGCGGCGCGCCTCCGTGACCATCTCCGCCTGCGTGTTGCAGAGCACCGCGAAGGACGATTTCGGGTGCTCCATCCAGGAAGGCCAGGGCGAGCCGATGGCGTTCCAGGTGGTGATGTAGCGCCCGGCCGAAGCCATGCGCGGCCCCTCGATCAGGCCGGCGTCGATCGCGTCGCGGATGGCGACCGAGATGTTCCAGGTGGAGCCGGGGTCGGAGAACGCCGTGACGCCCGCGCGCAGCACCTTCCGGGCGTTGTTGGCTGCGCGCAAGGTCCGGTATTCCACGCTGGCGTAGAGGTCGAGCTCCTCGAAGGAGAGGATGTCGCCGTAAGAGATGTGGCAATGGGCGTCGATCAGGCCGGGCATGACGGTACGGCCCGCCGCGTCGATCCTCCGGTAGCCGCCGCGCGCGTCCGCCTCCGCCGCGACCGCGGCGGCCGGGCCGACCTTGGCGATGCGGTCGCCTTGCACCAGCACGGACTCGCCGTCTCTCGGTGCCGCGCCCGTCGCGTCGAGCACCGTGCCGCCCTCGATCAGATATCCGCCCATTGCGGCCCTCCTTCCATTCTTCCGCGCCACCGGGCGCGTCACCGTATGTCCCGGCGCACCGAGGTCATGGCACCGAACGGGTCTTCGGCCCGCAGCCGTTCACGGCTTCCCGCGTCGCCTTTCAAGTGCCAGTCGAACCACGCCTTCGCGTACCAGTCGCGGATGACATGGGGCAGATAGACCGCGCCGTCCGCGACGGCGGCGGCCCAGCCGAGCTGGGTGTAGGGTTCGCCCGGCTCCGCCGGCGGCGGCCCGTAGGCGTGTGCGCCGGTGGGCTTGCGGCTGCGCGCCGGAGTCTGGGCGAAGGGCAGGTCGCCGCGCCGGAACGCGGGCCAGGGGAAGAGCCGCGCGAAGTCTTCCGCGACGGTGAAGTGGTCGGTGTCGCGCACGATCACCAGCAGCCGGTCGGAGACGGCGCGCCGCCACGCGCTGAGCGCCACCGGCTGCGGGTTCTCCAGGCGCTCCGGGGCAGCGCGCTCGGCAGCCAGCGGGAAGGCCGCGTCCGGGTCGCCCCCGGCCGCCGCCAGCGCCGACTGGAAGAGGCCGACGAACACGTTCTGCACGAAGGCGTCCTCGTCGCCGATCATGAGCAGCAGGGGCTTGCGGCTGCCCACCGGCAGCGGCCCGTCGTCGCCGTCGTCCGGCGCCGCGCCCGCGCCGTACATCTCTTCGGGCTCCCAGGTGAAGGGCGGGGCGTTGTTGAGCCCCATGGCCGCGTCCACGCCCGGCAGGTGGTTCGCCGCGAGCTGTGCCGTCATGGCGCCGAGCGAATGCCCGGCGACGCCCACGCGCTCCCCGTCGATGCGCCCCGCCAGCAGGCCGCACAGGTCGCGGGCGGCGCTGACGGCACCCGTCGCGGAGAGAGCGGTCCGACACATGCCTTCCTCGGCGCCGAGCAGGCGCACGGTGCGCAGCAGCAGCGCCACGTCGGAGACCCGCTGGCGGAACAGGTTGCGCATCATCGTGGTGGCGCGCTCCACGCCGCCGGGGACGAGCGTCTCCGCGGGCGGATCGAACCCGGCCGGCGGCGCGAACCCCCGGCCCTCCCGCCCGAATAGCAGGTGGTAGAAATAAGGCACGACCTTGATCTCGCCCAACAGCAGGCCATAGGCCTGCCGCAGCTCCTCCACCGACGCCTGCTTGGCGAAGGGCGACTCCGGGTCGTGGAAGACGAGCGGCAGGCCGCCGTCGGACACGAAGGTGGGCGCCGCCACCACATAGCCGTGGGAGGCGAGGAACTCGCCGAGCGAACTCCACATGCCGTGGTTGCCCGCGAGCCCGTGGGCGAGGACGACGACCGGGAACCGCCCCTCGGCGGGCCGGGCGTCCTGCCACGCGCCCCGCGGCATGTTCAGGATGCGCTCGCCGATGGCCGCGAAGGCCGCGCCCCGGGCCGCGGCATCGGCCTCTGCCAGGGTGCCGCCTTCGCGCAAGTGGACGACGTGCGGCAGCACGACCTGGGCCGCGGCGCCGATCCGCCGCGACAAAGAGCCACCCTCCTGGAAGAAGAAATCGAAGTAGTTCGCGCGCCGCCCGCTGACCGCCGGGAAGGGAGAGCGCGGCCCGGCGAGCCGCCCCCGCGCGGTGTCGGGCGCCGCCGGGTACCACAGGTGGAAGACCACCGTCCGGGTCTGTCCCGCCGCCTCCACCCGGCGCAACATGGCGCGGTATTCGGGGCGCCCGTAGGCGGTGTTCCAGGGGTCGAACCGCTGGCGGTCGTCCACGGCGAAGCCGCCGGCCGCGCCCACGGCGTAATCGCCGTAAGCGGCGCCGGCAGGCAAGGCATCCAGGGAGCGCGCCGCCGCGCCGCCGGTGTCGCCGAAAACGAGGACCAGGGCAGCCACCAATAACGCCACGCCGCGCCCGCCCGTCGCCATCTGAGATTCTCGCGCACGCCGCATGTCGTTCCCTTCCGCGCTCTGTCCGTCGGGTGAATATCGGACCGGGTGGGCGGCGGCGTCAACGCTCCCGTTGCATCGCCGGGGAAACGCGCGGACGGTCGCTGCTATAACAGGCGAGCAACGCCAAGCGGGGAGCGGAACATGATCACGACACCATCGGACGCCTTGACGCTCTACGGCACCGAACGATCGACGCCGGAGGTCCGGCTCCTGCGCGCGGGTGCGCTCTCCGCCGAGCTGGAAGGCGGCAAGCTGCGCTATATCCGCTTCGGCGACGTCGAGGCCCTGCGTGGCCTCGCCTTCGTCGTCCGCGGCGCGGCCTGGGAAACCCGCGCCCCGGCCATTGCGAACCTGGAGATCGTCGAGGAGGGCGGCGGCTTCCGGGTGCGTTACGACGCCCGCATCGATTCGCCCGACGGCGTCCTCGCCTTCGCGGCCGCCATCGTGGCGGAAGACGAACGCCGGCTCGTCTTCACCATCGACGCGGTGGCGGAGACGGCGTTCGAGACCAGCCGCAGCGGCTTCGTCGCCCTGCACCCGATCGAGGGAGTCGCGGGCGAGGCGTGCGACGTCACCCACGGCGCCGGCGCGGTCGAGAAGACGGCGTTCCCACGCCTCGTGATGCCGTTGCAGCCGTTCTTCGACATCGGCGCCATGCGCCATCGCATCGCCGAGGGCGCCTGGCTCACCTGCCGGTTCGAGGGCGCCGACCCGTGGGAGACCGAGGATCAGCGGAACTGGACGGACGCCTCGTTCAAGACCTACTACCGCCCGCTGGCGTTGCCCTATCCTTACACCCTGGCCGAGGGCGCGCGGCTGCGCCAGGCCGCGACCCTCGAATTCGAGGGGCGCGCCCCGCATCTCCGCGCCGCCGCCGCCGCCGGCGTCGACGCGGTCGCGGTCGCGGTCGGCGGCGAGACGGGCGCGCGCATGCCCGAGATCGGGCTCGGCGTCGCCATGGCCGACGCGCCCGCCGCCGCGTGGCACGGGCGCGACCTGCTGGCGGCGCTCGGCGCCCGGCATCTCGTCTGCGAATACGACCCGCGGGAGGTCGGCGCGGGCGCGGCGCTCGCTGCCTACCGCGCACTCGCGGAGGCGCTCGCCGCCGAGGTCGTGCTCGAAATCGTGGTGCCGTGCGAGCGGCCCGTGGACCGGGAGTTGCGGGCGGCGGCGGCGGCCGTGGCCGGGGCGGGGCTGCGGCCCGCTTCCGTCGTGCCGGAGCAGGCGCGGCTGCTGCGCTTCACCCTGGAGACCGTCGAGGCGCTCGGCATCCCCGGCTTCGCGGAGGTGTACGGAGCGGCCCGCGACGCCTTTCCGGGGGTCAGGCTCGGCGGCGGCGTGTTCACGAACTTCACCGAGTTGAACCGCAACCACGCCGACCCGCGCCTGTTCGACTTCATCACCCACGGCACCTGCGCCGTCGTGCACGAGCCGGACGACCGGTCGGTGATGGAAACGCTCCAGTCGCTGCCGGACGTGGTGGCGTCGGCCAAATCCCTGGCCGGGGGCAAGCCCTACCGGGTCGCGCCGAGCGCCATCGGCATGCGCTACAACCCCTACGGGCCGGGGGTGCACGTCAACTGCGACAACGGGCGCCATTCCTTCAACCATCAGGACCCGCGCCATCGCGGGCTGTTCGGCGCCGCCTTCGCCCTGGGCTATGCCGCGCGGGTGGCGCCGCTCGGCGTCGAGGCGCTGGCCTTCGGCGCGCCGTCCGGTCCGCTCGGCATGGTCTATCGCCGCACGGAACACCCGCAGCCCTGGTTCGACGCTCTCGAGGAGCCGGCCGTGTTCCCGCTCTACCACGTCGTCGCAGGGCTGGCGGCGGCGCGGGGCGCTGCGCTGCGCGCGGTAGAGAGCGCCGACCCCGCCCGCGTCCTCGGGCTCGCCTGCGCGCATGGCGGCGGAACCCGTCTCTGGCTCGCCAATTTGACGCCCGCCGCGCAGACGGCGGCGGTCTCCGGCATCGCCTCCGGCGCGGCCGCGATCACCCGGCTGGACGCGGACAGCTTCGTCGCGGCGACGACCGATCCCGCGGGCTTCGCCGCCGCCCCCGGCGCACCGGGCGACCCCGCCCGACTCGCCCTCGCACCCTTCGCCGTCGCCCGCATCGACATTGCCGCTTGAAGATGTGACACGCGCCGCCGTCGATTCTAGCGGATACGAAGGAGAGTCCGACCCCCGTACCGTACCTGAGACTCTTCGATGACCTCTATTTGATTCTGGGCTTCATCGTTCTGTTCGTTCGCAGTTCGTGACCGGACGAAGTCTTTCCCATTCGGCGGCACTGCTGACCTAATTTGACTGTTTCTGTCGTCTATTACGCCTTGGTATTGCCCGTCGTCGATCTCGTCCCGTCGATACAACAAAATTGAGTTACGGCAAGGTCCTGGTGTGGTTTGCCCTGATTCTTGTCGGTCCCGCCATTCTCGGATTCTTGCCGGGGGTGAACATCCAGACGGATGCGTTCCGCCGTCCAACCCTCCGAATCAGGGGACTTCCGGCAAGAAATAGGCTCGCGCCGACTTTTGCGCCGGCCGGTTCCGGGATGGCCGATGCGTGGAGCGCGCCCGCCATCGCGGGCGTTCGTTTCCGTCTTGAGCCGAAACGCTCTATGGTTCCCGTCGCTCGCGCGGCGGGCGGAGCGCCCCGGCACCGGCGGAAGCGGAAAGGACGGCGGAGATGGCCGAGCGGACCCTGAAACAGATGACCCGGAGCGGCCGGCTCAAGGTCGGGACGTTCGTGGTCGAGTTCGGCACGCCGGGGATCGGCCAGCTCCTCGATGCCGCCGGCTGCGAGTTCGTCCTGCTCGACATGGAGCACTCCGGCTTCGGCTTCGACACGATCAAGCAGGTGCTGCGCTACATGCAGGCGGGCGACATGCCGACGATCGTGCGCGTGCCCTCGCGCGAATACCACCACGCGGCGCGCGCCATGGACGTGGGCGCCGAAGGCATCATGCTGCCGATGATCGGCTCGGCGGCGACCGCCCGCGAACTTCTGGGCTACGTCAAATACGCGCCCGCGGGCGAACGCGGCGTCGCCCTGCAGATCGCCCATGACCGCTACGCGCCCGGGCCGGTCCGCAAGAAGCTGCGCGACGCCAACAGGCGCTCGACCTTCTTTGCCCTGATCGAAACCGCCGAGGGCGTGGAGAACGCCTACGAGATTGCGGCGCTCAAAGGCGTGGACGCGCTCTGGATCGGGCATTTCGACCTGTCCGTCTCCATGGGCATCCCCGGACAGTTCGACCACCCGGATTTCCAGGCGGCGGTGGCGCGGGTCGTGGATGCGGCCCGCAAACACGACAAGTCCTTGGGCAGGCTGGTGCCGGACGCCGAGACCGGGGCCGCGCTCTTCAAGGAGGGCTTCGACTTCATCTGTTATTCGGGCGACGTCTGGCTGCTCCAGCAGGCGCTGCGCGCGGGCGCGGAGGCGCTGCGCGCGCGCTGCGGGCGCGGCCGGCAGCGGAAGGGGAGGTAGGGATGTCCGACGGGTTCCGGGTCGCGCTGAGCAACGATTTTCTTACGGCGGACGGTTCGCCGGCCTTCCCCATGTTCGACCGCGGCCCCCTCGACGACGACCCGCGCATCGAGTGGCGCTATCTCGAAAACGGCGAGGGGCCGGTGGACGCCTCCGAACTCGCCGGCCACGACGCGCTGATACTCCTCGCCCAGCGTTTCGACCGTTCGAGCGTGCCCGCCGACGGGCGGCTCGCGATGGTCGCGCGGTTCGGCGTGGGCTACGATTCGGTGGACGTTTCCGCCTGCACGGACAACGACGTCGCCCTCGTCATCACGCCCGACGGCGTGCGCCGCCCGGTGGCCGTCGCCATCATCGCGCTGATCCTCGCCGTCACCGGCAAGCTCCTGGTCAAGGACCGGCTGACCCGCCAGGGGCCCGCAGGCTTCGCGCAGAAGGCCGCCCACATGGGCACGGGCCTCGTCGGCAAGACCCTGGGCTCCGTCGGCATCGGCAATATCGGCGCCGAGATGTTCCGTCTGGCCAAGCCGTTCGACATGACCTTCATCGCCCACGACCCTTATGCGGATGCGGCGGTGGCGGCCGAACTCGGCGTCCGTCTGGTCGATCTCGAAACCCTGTGCCGCGAGGCCGACGTCCTGACGGTCAATTGCCCGTTGAGCGCCGAGACCCGTCACATCGTCGACGCCCGTCTCATCGCCTCGATGAAGCCCACCGCCTGTCTCGTGAACACCTCGCGCGGCGGCACCGTCGACCAGCAGGCGCTGACGACGGCGTTGCGGGAAGGGCGGCTCGCCGGCGCCGGGCTCGACGTGCTCGACCCCGAGCCGCCCGACGCCGACGACCCGATCCTCGCCCTCGACAACGTGGTGCTCGCCCCGCACGCGCTGGCCTGGACGGATCAGTGCTTCGCCGGCCTCGGCGCCGCCGACATCGCCGCCGTCCAGGCCGTGATGCGGGGCGACGAGCCGCGCGGCATCGTCAACGGCGCGATCCGCGACAGCCGGGCGTGGCGCGCCAGGCTCGCCCGCTACCGGGAGGCCTTCGGCGCGTAGCCCGGCGGTGACGGGCTTCGATTTTCCGCCGCCCGCGTCGCCGCCCGGCGCCGAGGCGCTGCGCGCGGAGGTCCGCGCCTTCCTCGCGCAGTCGCGGGCCAGCCTTGGCTGGCGGCCCGATTCCGACTTCGGCGCCGGCTGGTCGCCCGCGTTCAGCCGCGGCCTTGGCGCCCGCGGCTGGATCGGCATGACGTGGCCCGCGGAATACGGCGGCGGCGCCCGCTCCGCGCTCGAACGCTACGTCGTCGTCGAGGAACTGCTCGCCGCCGGCGCGCCGGTCTTCGCGCACTGGGTCGCCGACCGCCAGAGCGGCCCGCTGCTGCTGCGTTTCGGCAGTGCGGCGCAGCGCGCGGCGATCCTGCCGCGAATCGCCGCCGGCGCATGCTATTTCGCGATCGGCATGAGCGAACCGGATTCCGGCTCCGACCTCGCGTCGGTGCGCACCCGCGCCGAGCGCTTGCGCGGCGGCTGGCGCCTCGACGGCACCAAGATCTGGACCAGCAACGCCCATCGCTGCCACTACATGATCGCCCTCTGCCGCACGGCCCCGCGCGGGGAGGACCGCCACGCCGGATTGAGCCAGTTCCTGATCGACCTCGAAGCCGACGGCGTGCGGATCGCCCCCATCGTCGACCTGGCCGGGCGGCACGAGTTCAACGAATGCGTCTTCGAGGGCGTCGAGATCCCCGCCGACCGGCTGATCGGGCGGGAAGGGGAGGGCTGGCGGCAGGTCACGAGCGAGCTCGCGCTGGAGCGCAGCGGGCCCGAGCGCTTCCTCAGCACCTTCCATCTCTTGCGGGCGCTGGTGGCGGCGGCAGGGCCGGCGCCGGAGCCACGGCGCGCCGAGGCGATCGGCCGCCTTACCGCCGAGCTCTGGGCGCTGCGGGCCATGTCCCTCGCCGTCGCCGGCCGTCTCGACGAAGGCGCGGCGCCGGAGGTCGAGGCCGCCATCGTCAAAGATCTGGGAACCCGCTTCGAGCGCGCGGTCGCCGAGGCGCTGCGCCTCGCCGTGCCCCTCGAACCCGAGGCGGGCGGGACGGCGGCGCCCGCGGCGGCGCTGGGCGCGGCGTTGCTCGCCCTGCCGTCCTTCACGCTGCGCGGCGGCACCAACGAAATCCTGCGTTCGATCATCGCCCGCGGGCTCGGGCTGCGATGAGCGAGTCGGCCCGCCTGGTCGCGGAGGCCGCCGACCGCCTGTTCACCGCCGAATGCGCGGCGGCGCGCGATGCGCTCGGGCGCGGGGAGTGGCCCGCGCGGCTGTGGGACGCCTTCGCCTCCTCCGGCCTCGCGCGGGCCGCGCTGCCGGAGGAGGCGGGCGGGGCGGGCTTCGCGGCGGGGCTCGCCGTCCTTCGCGTGGCGGGCCGCCACGCGGCGCCGCTTCCGGTCGCCGAGACGGTGATCGGGCATCGCCTCTGCGCCGCGGCCGGGATCGAGGCGCCCGCCGGGCCGCTCGCCGTGGCCGCGATGCGGGCGGGCGAGGAAGCGGCGGAGCCTCTGCGGCGCGTTCCCTGGGCGCGCTTCGCCGCCGCGGTGGCGACGGTCGCGCCCGGACGGGGCCTCGCCCTGGTCGCGCCGTCGGTGGCCGCCGAGGGGGCGAATCTGGCCGGCGAACCGCGCGACGACGTGGTGTTCGACGGGGCGGCCGCCGCGTTCCACGCCCTGCCCGCCGACGTCGACGGGGTGGCGCTCATGGCGGTGGCGCGGGCCGCTCAGCTGCGCGGGGCGATGGAACGGGTGCTCGCCATGAGCCTGCGCCACGCCGGGGAGCGCCGCCAGTTCGGTCGTCCGCTCGCCCGGTTCCAGGCGATCCAGCATCATCTCGCGGCCCTGGCCGGGGAGGCGGCGGCCAGCGGCGCGGCGGTGGACATGGCGGCGCGCAGGCGCACCGTCTTCGCCTTCGCCGCAGCCAAGGCGCGGGCGAGCCAAGCGGCGGGCGAGGCGGCGCGGCTGGCCCATCAGGTCCACGGCGCCATCGGCTTCACCGCGGAACATCCCCTGCATCACTGGAGCAAACGCCTCTGGGCCTGGCGCGACGAGTGGGGGAATGAAGCCCATTGGTGGGGCAGGCTCGGAACATGCGTCGCCCGGCGCGGCGGCGATGCGTTGTGGCCCGTGCTGGTCGCCTCCGGCGGCGCGGAAGGCCGGGCCGAGGAGGAGCGATGAGCGACGGGATTCTCCTGGAGGTCGACGACGGGATCGCGACCGTCACCCTGAACCGGCCCGAACGGCGCAACGCCTTCACCCTCCCCATGATCGACGCCTGGGCGGAGGCGCTCGACGCCTGCCGGCGGCGGGCGGACGTCCGCGTCGTGGTGGTGACCGGGGCCGGCACGGCCTTCTGCGGCGGCGGCGACATCGAGGAGCTGATGGAAGCGGGCCTGGAGCGCGGGCCGGCCGCGCAGCGGGCGACGATCGGCGAGCATGTCCACCGCATCCCGCTCGCCCTGGCCGACATGGACAAGCCGGTGCTCGCGGCACTGAACGGCGCGGCCATCGGCGCGGGCCTGGACCTCGCCCTGGCGATGGACCTGCGGTTCGCCGCGGCGTCCGCGCGCTTCGCGGAGACCTACGTCGCGATGGGACTGGCGCCGGGGGCCGGCGGCGCCCACTGGCTGCCGCGCCTGGTGGGCCCGGCGCGGGCGCTGGAGCTGCTGTGGTCGGGGGAGGCGGTCGAGGCGGCGGAGGCGGAGCGCATCGGCCTCGTCGACCGGGTCTGGCCGGACGGCGACCTGATGCCGCGCACCCTGGCGTTCGCGCGCCGGCTGGCCGACGGCCCGACCCTCGCCATCCGCGCCATCAAGCGGCTCGTGCAGGGCGGGCTGGCCGGCGACCTGCGCGCCAATCTCGACCGCGCCGCCGCCACCTACGGCGTGCTGAGCGGCACCGACGACCACCGCGAGGCGGTCGCGGCCTTCCGCGAAAAGCGCTGTCCCCGCTTTCGCGGCCGATGAATCTTCGCTGCTTTTGGTTCCGTTATTGTTCCATTATGAGAACGAAACGATAGATGACCCAATAGGCGATATACGCGGCAGCTTCTACGGAGCGGGGCATCAGGAAGTCGGCGGCGTATTTGAAGGTATCTTGGAAAACAACCGTCGTATGACGGGCGCATTCGGCGCAACGCGGCAATAGCCGCGCCTTCCCTTCCGCCGCGCCATAAACCGCCCCACAGCGTCCGATACGCGGGCGGCGGTCCTATAACCACCCTACCGAGCCTTCGGACCGCCGAACCTTGGCGTCCCCACAGACGGGCGGGGAATGCAGGAAGCGACCACGAAAGCCACGACGATAAGGCATAAAATTGCGGGAACTTTCATGCGTCCGTTCCTTCCTCGTTGTTCTTCCGACGAAGCGGGCTACTCGAACCGGCCGTCGTTCAAGCGCCAGTAGGCTTCCGTTCCTTTCAAGGCTTCGTTGTCCTTCGCATAGTCGAAGGGAACCTTCCCGTCTTCGTCGCGCAAGGCGGGGTCCGCTCCGGCATCAAGTAGGGCTTCGATTGCGGACGGGGTTCGATTGATAAACGCCGCGAAACGCCGCCGCGTCGCCTCTTCCGCCGGCTTCCAGTCTTCGTCGCGTAACATCTCATCAAAGAGTTGGGCACTCGACAGCATCTCGTGAAGCGGCGTCCGCCCGCGTTCGTCGCGCGCGTTCACGTCCGCGTCCGCCGCGAGTAACGCTTCGATAACGGAAAGGTTGGCTTCCGCCGTCTCCGTCAGCGTCGACGTAACCTCATAGTGAAGCGGCGTATGCCCGTCGCGGCTGCGCGTGTCGGGGTCCGCCCCCGCCGCAAGCAACGTCTTGACCGCAACCGGACGCGCGCCCCAGGCCGCCAAGTGAAGCGGCGTATCCCCGCCTTTGTCGCGCGCGTTCGGGTTCGCGCCGGCATCAATAAGCGCTTCGATCACGGCGGGTTCGTCGTTCCATATCGCCTTGTGAAGCGGTGTCCGCCCGCTTAGGTCGCGCGCCGCGGCGTCCGCCCCGCCGGCAAGCAACGCCGCGACCACGGCCGGGTTCGGATTGATGCCCGCGGCCGCGTGAAGCGGCGTCGAACCGTGTTCCTCGCGCGCGTTCGCGTCCGCCCCGGCCGCGATCGCGGCCTTCACATCGTCGGCCGTTCCTTCGCGCGCCGCGTCGAACAAGGCGTCCGCCCCGTCCGCGAGCGCGGGAAGCGCGACGAAGACGAAGGCGACGAAGACGGCAAGGAAGCGGGTCATGGCAAGGTCCTTTCCGGTTCGATAGCCCGGCGCGCCAGCGTCGTTTCGATCGTCGGCCAATCCGCCGGGGTCCAAAGGAAGACGCTTACCGCCGGGCCTTCCGCCTTCCGTAGCACGTCTAGCCAGCCGCGTTGTTCCGGCGTAACCCGTCCGCGCGGCGTCTTCAGCTCCGCGAACACAATCCGCCCCGAACGCGCAAGAACCACGTCGGGAAAGCCGGGTTCGGACCTTCGCGAATCGTGCGTATGGTAGGCGCGCCAACCCGACGAACGCGCGAGTTGAAGCACGGCGGAAAGGAAGCCGCGTTCGTCGCCGGGTCGCCTTCCGCCCCGGCCCGTCGGCATGGCGTCCGCGCCTATTCCGATGCCCCGGCCAGAGAAGGAATACGGTCCGCCCATCTCGAGTTCGGCTTCGTCGCGGCTTCCTTCCCCGCCCCGCCCAAGCCAAGCGCAATAAGGTCCAAGACGGCTTCCCGAAGAACGCGCATCGCCCGGCCCCATGCCGGCGTTGCAGGGTCCGCCCCCGCCGCCGCCGATTGCGCGATAACCAACCGCGCCAAGGCTTCCTCCCCCGCGGCCGTCGAAGGTTCCCATGCCGTCCCTTCGCGCGTTCCCATGCCACGGCGTCTTCGGGACGCAAGCCCGGCGGCAACGCTTCCGCCGGCGCGCGACGAAGCGCCGTCCGCACCGTCGCCGCCGAAACGCCTAGCTTCCGCGCCGCGCCGTGGCGGGTTTCGCCCGCCGCAACTTCCGCGCGGATTACCGACGCGCGCGCGTCCGAACGCCGCCGGCGCGCCGCGCCGGAAGTCTTTCCCATAGCCGAAGCGTCCATTGTCGCCTCCGTTTTCGCCCGGTCCGCGTTCCGCCCCCACCTTACCTTATGCCATATATGAACGTCAGTGTGTAAAAGGTTGCTTTCAATCCATTTACCGGCGATCTACCAGTCGTTGCGCAGCGCGCGCAGCTTGATGAACACCGTCTTTGCGTCCGGCTCGTCCGGCAGGTCGGGGCAAGCTTCGCGCAGGCGCGCGATCACGCTCGGGTTGTGGAGGCGGAAGAAGGTGTTGATTTCCTTCTCCAGGGCCAGGGTGGAGACCATGGCGCGCGCCGGGTCCTGCGGTTCGACCTCCGCCAGCAGGGCGGCGGCCTGCGCGTTGTCGGGCTCGCGGTCCAGGGTGAAGCGCAGGTTGTTCTCGATGTAGTCGTGGCCTGGATAGATCAGGGTCTCGTCCGGCAGGGTCGCGAGCTGGCCGGCGAAGGTCTCGTAGAGCTCTTCGGGGTGGCCGCCGCCGTGGCAGTTGCCGGCGCCGGCGTTGAAGAGCGTGTCGCCGCAGAAGAGGGCGGGCGCGTCGGTGCGGGAGAGCAGGCAGACGTGGCTCATGGTGTGCCCCGGCGTGTCGAGCGCCTCCAGTTCGACGGTGGCGCCGACCGTGACCACGTCGCCCGCGCCGAGGCCGCGGTCGATGCCGGGGATCTTGCCCTCGGCGTTGGCGTGGGCGAGGAGGGCGGCGCCGGTCGCCTCGATCACCGCTCCGTTGCCGCCGGTGTGGTCGCCGTGCTCGTGGGTGTTGAGCACCTGCGCGATGCGCCAGCCCTTCTCGCGCGCCTTCGCCAGGCACTTCCGATGGTCCAGCGGGTCGACCGCCAGGGCCTCGCCGGTCTCCGGGCAGGCGATGAGATAGTTGAAGTTGCGATAGGCGTTGGCGGTCCAGATCTGCTCGACGAGCATGGGAACTTCTCCGGTTCGGCGGTCGGGCGGGAGTATAGGAAGCCACTGCCGTCGGGGCCAGAGCCTTCGCCTCACGCCGGCGGCGGCCGGTCGTCACCTTGCCAGTCGTCGGGATCCAGGTCTTTGACGCGGGGAGCAAAAACACGGTGCATGGCATTCAAATGCTCAGCAAGCCACTTATGCTGCCGGGGCCAGTCCGCCTCGTCCATCGGATCTACGTCGTCGCAATAGCTTGTGATCGAGCAATACTGCTTTTTCGGTGATTCCCCCCACACCAGAGAGTAACCGAGTTCTTTCTCGATTTCATCCTTTTGGCGTTTCAGAAGACTGAAGAATGCCTCTGCGTCGTTTCCAAAAATAGAAAGTTCCGTATGAATACGATTTTTTGAACGGAGCATTCCCACACTCAGGGAAAAGCCTGTTCGTCCGACTGGAAATCCCCCCATCCAGTAGTGCGCTGGCGACTTACGGTTGCTGGAAACCGGTCCTTTCTCGTCGTCGAGCGCCTTTTGTAACGCGCCCCAGTATTCTCTCTGTCGTATTCCCGTCTCCGATAATTCGACGTCAGCCGCCGCCCGCGCGATCGATCGTGACCAGTCGTTTGGCTTCGAAACGATATTGAATTTCGGGGCCGGCGGTGATTCACCGATCCGCCAGAGTTCGACTTCAAGCCCGAAGAAGCGAAACCGCTCGTCGGTGATCCCGTTCAGCCAGTCGAGAGCCGCCCGGTGTTCATCCGTGAAAGATGCGGCAATCCAGATAACAGTTACGGCGTCCAGACCCGCCGCGTAGGTCATCAACTGTCCGAGATGAGTGTGGTCGGTCCGTTCCAACTGGTTTTCGATCAGCACCCAGGCGTCGGATCCGGGGCCGACTTCCTTGCAGAGAATATCGGCGCGGAAGAGGCCGACTTTCTTCTCCTGGGCTTCCGTTTCCAGCTCCAGCCCGAGCGTCTCAGCCAGGATGGTGATGTTCTTTGCCAGCCACGGCGTGAAGTCCTGGTCTTCGGCTTTCCAGACTTCTCGGGGTTCGACTCGCTCCAGGCGCCCGAGCGGCGGCTCGTTCATCAGTCTCTCCTAATCCGCTTCGAGCTCGGAATCCCAATAGAGGTAATCCCGCCAGCTTTCGTGCAGGTAGCGGGGCGGGAAGCGGCGGCCCGATTCGTGTAGATCGTGGGCGCTGGGCTGGCGCGGGCGGCGCTTCGGGCGCAGGCCGCACTCCTTGGGCAGCCGGTTGCCCTTCGCCAGATTGCAGGCGCTGCACGCGGTGACCACGTTGTCCCACGTCGTGCGCCCGCCGCGCGAACGCGGCACCAGATGATCGAAGGTGAGGTCCTCGACCGGGAAGCGCCCGTCGCAATACTGGCAGGCGAAGGAATCGCGCAGGAAGACGTTGAAGCGCGTGAAGGCCGGGCGGCGCGAGAGCGGCCGGTAGCGCTTTAGCGCCACCACGCTCGGCAGCCCGATGGAGACGGTGGGCGAGCGAATCGCCCGGTCGTATTCGGAGAGGATCGTCACCCGGTCGAGAAACGCCGCCTTCACCGAATCCTGCCAGCCCCAGAGCGAAAGCGGGAAGTAGCTCAGCGGCCGGTAGTCGGCGTTCAGCACCAGGGCGGGGCAGCTTTCCAACGATGCATGCACGGTTCGCGGCCTTTCGACGCGCCGCCAGCGCGCGCGGCGCGCGCATCATGCCAAAGAGGACGCGCCCGAGCAAAGGCGGCGGGCGTCGTTGCTTCGCCCGTCGGCGGGCGCTACCGTATCGGAGACGGGCGGACGGAGGGGAACCGCGCATGAAGCCGGCGGACGTGGGCGGCAAGGTCGTTCTGGTCACCGGCGGCTCGCGGGGAATCGGCGCGTGCTGCGTCCGCGCGCTGCTGGAGGCGGGCGCCGCGGTGGTCGCGCACTACAACGCGCATCGCGCCCCGGCCGAGGCGCTGGCGCGGGAAGCGCCGGAGCGATGCCGCCCGGTCGGCGCCGATCTCGCGGCGGAAGACGCGGCGCGGACGCTCTGGCGGGAGGCGCTCGCCTGGCGCGGCCGGATCGACGTGCTGGTCAACAACGCGGCGGTCTATGAGCCGGAGCCCGAGGCGGAAGACCCCGCCGCCTGGCGCGCCGCGTGGCGGCGGACCTTGCAGATCAACCTCGTCGCGCCGGCGGAGCTCGCCCGCCTCGCCGTGGACCACTTCCGCGCCCGGGGCGGCGGCGTCCTCGTCCATCTTTCCAGCCGGGCCGCTCATCGCGGCGACAAGCCGCTCTACGGCGCCTACGCGGCGAGCAAGGCCGGCCTCAACGCGCTCAGCCACACCATCGCCCGCGCCCATGGCGGGGAAGGCGTCCTCTCCTACGCGGTCGCGCCCGGCTGGGTCGGCACGGACATGTCGTGGGACTACATCGAAGGGACGGGCGACCGCGGCCCGCTCGCGGAAAACGCGCTGGGGGCGCTCGTCCCGCCGGAGGAGGTCGCGAACGTCGTGACCTTCCTCGCCTCGGGCGCGGCGCGGCACGCCACCGGCACCGTGATCGACATCAACGGCGCCTCCTTCCCGCGTTGAACGCGCGCGGCCGCGCGCCCGTGCTATGCTGGCCCCGAGGGCTGACCCCGAGGGGCTGGCCCCAAGGGGCTGGTTCCCGGCGCCCAGGCGGCGGAGGAGGGGGGCATGACGCGGATCCTGTTCACCGACGTGAGCGTCTTCGACGGCTCCGGCGGCGCGCCGTTCGCCGGCGAGGTCCTCGTCCAGGACAACCGCATCGCCGGGGTCGCGCGCGGCGGCTTCCCGCGCAAGCCGGCGGCGGACCGGGTCGTGGAAGGCGGCGGCGCCACGCTGATGCCGGGGCTCGTGAACTGCCACGGCCACCCGACCTACCCGAACATGGGCGCGAACTTCTACCAGCCCGGCGAGCTTCCGGTGGAAGAGCACGTCTTCCGCACGATGCACAACGTGAAGGCGATGCTGGACGCGGGCTTCACCGCGTCGATCAACGGCTCCTCGGCGAAGCCCCGGCTCGACATCGCCGTGCGGAACGAGATCGAGTCCGGCGGCATCCCGGGGCCCCGGCTCCGCGCCTGCACGCCGGAAATCACCGTGACCGGCGGCCTGGGCGACGTCCGCCAGTACCACCTGCATCACGACGCCTTCGCGGTGGTCTGCGACGGGCCGGAGGAAATCCGCAAATTCGCCCGGCTGATGATCCGGGAGGGCGTGGACAGCCTCAAGCTGATGATTTCCGGTGATTTTTTCGTGCACGACACGGCCACCGGCGACATGACCGTGATGCAGGAGGACGAGGTGGCCGCCTGCACGAGCATCGCCCGCATCCACGGACGCCGGGTCATCGCCCATGCGCGCACTGCCGAATCGGTCAAGATGTGCGTGCGGCACGGCATCGGGCTCGTCTATCACGCCAATTTCTGCGACGAGGAGGCGCTCGATCTGCTCGAAGCGCACAAGGACCGCTTCTTCGTCTGCCCGGCGATCGGCCTCACCTACGCGACGCTCTACGAGATGGCCGATTACGGGATGCCGCAGGAGAAGGCTGAGGCCTGGGGGTTCCGGCGCGAGCTCGAGGGTGCGGTCGCCGTGACCAAGGAGCTGCACCGGCGCGGCGTCCGTGTGCTTCCCTTCGGCGACTACGGCTTCGAGTGGAACCCGGTGGGCCGCGACGCCCGCGACCTCGAGCTCTGGCAGGAGCTCATGGGCTTCGCGCCGGTCGAGCTCCTCACCATGGCGACGCGCTACGGCGGCGAATGCTTCGGCGCCAGGCTCGGCCGCATCGAGGAAGGCTGGCTGGCCGACCTCCTTCTGATCGACGGAGACCCGCTCGCCGACGTGCGGCTGCTCCAGGACGGCGACCGCATCGTCGCGATCGTGAAGGACGGCGCATTCCACAAGGAGCCCGAGGCGGCCCGCCGGCAGCTGGCCGCCGCCGAGTGACCGGCGCCTCGGCCGCTCCCGCGCCTGGAACGGCAGGGGGCGATTCGCCCCTTTTCCTCCGCGAAGGCCGGCCCCATGTTCCATGCCACGGCATGTTCCCTGCCGCGCCCCGCGCGGGCGGAGATTGCGACGAGCGAGAGAGATGAGCGAAGCTGGCAGCAAGAAGGGATCGAAACCGAAGACTCCTCCGGCGGCGAAGCCGGAGAGCAAGGCGAAGGCCGCCGACGGCGGAAAGAAACCCGCCGAGGCCAAGCCCGCCGACGGTGCGTCTTCCGAGGCCGCCTCTTCCGGCGGCGGTGCGGGGGCCGGCAAGTCCGCCCGCGATTCGGTCGGCGGCGCGAAGGACGCCCATTACGGCTATTTCTCGAGCGTGCGAAGCCCCGCCTACCGGAGCGGCTGGGACGCGATCTGGGGCGGCGGCGACGGTGTGCGGGCGCCCCGGACGGCCGGAAACGCGCCGAAGCCGCGCAAGAAGCCCCGGCCCATCACGCTCGACCTCGATCTGGACGATCTCCCGCCTCCCTTGAGGAACGGCCTGATCGAGATCGCGCGGGCCGAACTCAAGAAATCCCGGGTCAGCTACGAGCGGCGCGACAAGGCCGGCGCGGTGGATTGGCGCATCGTCTGCCGGGTCGACCGGTGAGGCCGGCGCGGCCCGCGCGCCCGCCTGGCCGGACCCCGGGCTACCAGGCCGTCCAGCCGCCGTCGATGGTCAGATGCGCGCCGTGCACGGCGTCCGACTCGGACGACGCGAAATAGACCGCGGCCCCCGACACGTCGTCGGCGGCCATCCAGTAGCGCCCGATCGGCGAAAGCCCGTTCATCCGCGCCTCCATGCCGGGCTGCGCCCGGATCGCCGCGTTCATATCGGTCTTCGCCGCCCCCGGCGCGATGGCGTTGACGTTGATCCCGTGCGGCGCGAGTTCCATGCAGAGCGCCTTGGTCATGACCATCTGGCCGCCTTTCGACGCGCAATAGGCGCTGCCGCCGCGCCCGCCGACGAGGCCGAAGGTCGAGGCGATGTTGACGATCTTGCCGGCGCCCCTGGCCTTCATCGCCGGCACGACCGCCTTGGTCATGAAGAACGCGCCCTTCAGGTTGATGTCAATCTGGGCGTCCCAGTCCTCCTCCGTGGTCTCCTCGATCGACAGCGGCCGATAGACGCCGGCGTTGTTGACGAGGATGTCGATGGCGCCGAACCGCGCCGCCGCCTCCGCCGCGAGCCGCATGCAATCGGCCACCTGCGAGACGTCCGCCTGGAACGGCGCGGCGCTGCCGCCGGCGCCCGCGATCTCGTCCACCACGGCTTGCGCCTTGTCGCGCGCTCTGTGGGCGACCACCGCCACCGCCGCGCCCTCCGCTGCGAAACGCCGGGCGATGCAGGCGCCGATCCCGCGCGAGCCCCCGGTCACGATCGCCGTCCTGCCTTCGAGCTTCATGCCGCGCCTCCCTTCGTCGAGGCCTGCACGATACCACCGGCCGCCGCTCCGCGCCGCGACGAGGGCGCGTGACGGCGATTCGCGACTTGGCGGAGCTGGGCGCCGGGATGGCGCCGGGCGCGCGCCTGATGGGGCTCGACCTCGGCGCGAAGACCATCGGCGTCGCGGTCTCCGACGTGGCGCGCACGATCGCCACGCCGCGCGAGACGCTGCGCCGGACGAAGCTCGCGCGCGACGTCGCGCGCCTGCGGGCGCTGATCGTCGCCGAGGGCATCGGCGGCATCGTGGTCGGGCTGCCGGTCAACATGGACGGAAGCGAGGGGCCGCGCGCGCAATCCGCCCGCGATCTCGCCGCCCGGTTGTCCGCGGCGCTCGCCCTGCCGGTGGCGTTCTGGGACGAACGCTGGTCCACCGCCGCCGCCGACCGCCCGCTGCGCGCCGCCGCCCTCTCGCGCGGCAAGAGGAAGCGCGCCATCGACCGGGTGGCCGCCGCCTACATCCTGCAAGGCGCGCTGGACCGGCTGCGCCTGTCTCCCGTCACGGGCGGAATTCGCGGATAGCCCCGCGCTGCACGACGACGCTCGCCAGGAGGACGATGGCGAAGCCGGGAACGGTCGTCGCCGGCGGCGCGGCCGTGCCGGCGGCCAGATCGATGAGGAGCACGACCGCCGGGATCCCGTAGCTGTAGGCCACGACCCGCGTAGGTCCCAAGCGCAGCGTCGTGTACTGGGTGATGAAGAAGGTGATGATCGTCGGGAAGACGGCGAGATAGGCGACGCCGCCCATCGTGAGGAGTTCGACGCCGGACCAGTCGGTGCGCCAGAGCGCGGCGTTGCTCGCCGCTATCAGCCACAGCGTCGCCGAAACCAGGGTCCAGAAGGTCAAGACCATGACCGGCTCGTCGCGGTGAAGGCGCTTGATCAGCGGGCCGTAGACGCCGAACGCGGCGCAGCCGGCGAGGAAGATGCCGTCGCCGATGGTGACCTCGAGCGCGAGCAGGCGCGCCGTCTCGCCGCGAAAGACGATCCAGGCCGCGCCCACCATGCCGAGGCCCAGGGCCGCCAGCCTGTGGCGCCCCAGGCGTTCGCCGACCAGCAGCGCCCCGAACAGGGCGGAGAAGCCGGGCACGGTGGTGAACAGCGCGCCCGTGTTGAGGGCGCTGGTGTGGCGGAGCGCCTCGAACATGCTCCAGAAGAAGAACGCGAGCGGCGCGCCCAAGGCGAGATAGCGCAGGACGGCCCCGCCGCCCGGCGCGCGCAGCCCTTCCCGCCACGCCACGATCGGCGCGAAGAGCGCGGAGGCGAGGGCGAAGCGGATGCACATCATCACGGCCGGGTCGAGGCCGTGGGTGATCGCCTTGCCGAGCGGGAAGGAGGTCGAGACGATGACGGTCATCACCAGCGCCAGCGCGTGTGCGTGGGCATTGCGCCCGGCGTCGCCCTGCGGCGGCCTTTCGGAGGCGGTCATGCGCCCGCGGCGGGCGCGCCATCGGTCCGGTCCATGGCGCCAGCTTGGGTGATCGCCCTGCGGCCGTCCAGTATCGGCGCGCGACCCGCATGCGCCCGAAGCGCAAAAACTGCGGGCTTGGCGGGCCCGCACTCGGCGCTCGGAACGTTCGCACGGCTTGGGGGCGGCGGCACGTCTCGTGCGCCGCCGCCCCGACCGGGCCCCGCCGGCTATGCCTTGGGCGCCGGCAAACCCTTCTCCGGAGCCGGAGGATACGCAAGGAGAAGGTCGGCGAGGATGCCGAGCGCCTCCTCGTCGTCGCCAAGCCACGTGTCGTTCCGCCGATACAGGCGCATCCACGTCGGCTTGCCGCGGGGGCGGCGCACCTTCAGGATGATCTCCTCCGGGTAGCGCCACAACCACACTTGGCGCTGCCCGACCTGGAGCGGCTCGACCTCCGGCCGACCGCCGCGAAAGGCCGAGAACGCTCCGACCCGGGTGAAGGTTTCAACGTCGTCGCCCGAGGCGTCGAGCGCGCGAAGGATCACCTTCGCGACCTTGCGCTTGAGCTTGAGGAGGCGGTTCCTCGACCTCCCGCATTCCACGATTTTGCGCGGACCGGTCGTATCGACCTTCAGGAGGCCGTGGGGCTTCCAGTCGCCGTCGCCCGTCTTGCGTTGCAGGACCCAGAATTCGGCGCTCCCTTCCTTGACCTCCTTCCAGTACCCGGCCAGAAAATCTTCTATGCACAGGCAGTTGCGGAGCACCTTCCCCGCGGAGCGGAGCTGGCGCTTCGACGCGAGCGCCACAAGGCGGTAACGGGGGCCGAGATCGATCGACTGCGCCTCCGCCTCCCGTTCTTCGTTCGCACGCCGTTCGCCGGCCTTCCGGAGATCCCCGTGGAGCCTGCTGGCGCGCTGCGACAGCTCCTCGAAGGACACGCCGGGGTGCGTCGTGCTCTTCAAGAGCTTCTTCGCGGCCCTCTTGATGTTGCCGTCGGGGTGCTCCTGGGCATGGCGGACCGCGCACACGAGGTGCTTGACGGTCTTGTGAGCCTCCTCTATCGTCTTCTTAGGGGTTCGCTGGTAGCATGCCTGCTTCCGAGCCTCGGCGTAGAAGGCGTCGCGCTTGAGGGCGAGCTTCTCAATCACGGCCTGCGTCGAGAGCCAATCGGGATCGGCCTCCTGCAACCGGTCCATCTGCCTTTTCACATCGCGTTTCGTCGACATTGAGTTCTCCTTTGGCTTTGGGTTGCCGGCAGGCACACCCTTCCGGCTTCCATGGTACACCAATTTTCTCTCTTTGTCAAGTCTTTTCTTCACTCGGTCATACCCGACACTCGATTCGTGAAAAAGTTCCAAGTCGTAATTCTCAAACGACCAAGTCGCGGCCGGGGGAATCAAACTTGATTTTCAAATGACCAAGTCCATCGGCGGCGGGCGCCCGTGGCGGGCGCCCAACCGGCCCGGCCCGGAGCCGGCGCGCAGGGGCTTGCGGCGCCGGCGGGCGACGGCCTACAACGGGTTGCGATGCAGCCCGCGCTTCTGCCCGCGATCTTCGACGACCGGCACCTGCTCGGGATCGAGGGGCTTTCGGCGGGCGCCATCGCCCACCTGCTCGACCTGTCCGAAACCTACGTCGCCCTCAACCGGGAGCCGCGGAAACGCAGGAACCTGCTCGGCGGCCGCACCGTGGTGCTGCTCTTCTTCGAAACCTCGACGCGCACGCGGACCTCCTTCGAGATCGCCGGCAAGCGGCTCGGCGCCGACGTGATCAACATCTCGGTGGGGAGCACCGCGATCAAGAAGGGCGAGACCCTCATCGACACGGCGATGACCCTGAACGCGATGCACCCGGACATGCTGGTGGTCCGCCACCCGGACGCCGGCGCCGCCAGGTTGCTCGCGGATCACGTCAATTGCGCGGTGGTCAACGCCGGCGACGGCAGCCACGAGCACCCCACCCAGGCCCTGCTCGACGCGTTGACCATCCGCCGCCGCTTCGGCCGCCTCGCCGGGCTCCGCGTCGCCATCTGCGGCGACGTGATGCACAGCCGGGTGGCGCGTTCCAACATCCTGCTGCTCAATGCGATGGGCGCGGCGGTGCGGGCCATCGCGCCGCCGACGCTGCTGCCGGCGGCGCTCGAGCGCATGGGCGTCGAGACTTTTCACGACATGCGCGCCGGCCTCGCGGGCTGCGACGTCGTCATGATGCTGCGCCTTCAGCGGGAGCGGATGCAGGGCACCTTCGTGCCGTCGACGCGCGAGTATTTCCGCTTCTTCGGCCTCGACGCGGCCAAGCTCGGCGAGGCCAGGGAGGACGCGCTGATCCTCCACCCGGGGCCGATGAACCGCGGCGTCGAGATCGACAGCGCCGTCGCCGACGACATCACGCGGAGCGCGATCCTCGATCAGGTCGAGCTCGGAGTCGCCGTGCGCCAGGGCTGCCTCGACGCCTTGAGCCGGACTCTCACCGCGCCGGCCTTCTGAGGAGCGAGCCGTGGAACAGGCGCCGCCGACCGCCTTCGTCAACGCCCGCCTGCTGGATCCGGACAGCGGCCTCGACGCCCCCGGCGCGCTGCTGGTGAAGAACGGGGCCATCGCGGATTTCGGGCCGGGCCTCTTCGCCGACGGCGCGCCCGACGGCATCGCGACGGTCGATTGCGGCGGCCACTGCCTGGCCCCCGGCCTGATCGACATGCATGTCCACCTGCGCGAGCCCGGCCACGAGCACAAGGAGACCATCGCCACCGGCGGCCGCGCGGCGGCGGCGGGTGGCGTCACCGCGGTCGGCTGTATGCCCAACACGGAGCCGGCGATCGACGATGCGGCGCTGGTCGAGTTCGTGCTGCGCCGGGCGCGGGAGGCGAAGGGGGTCAAGGTCTTCCCCTACGGCGCCGTCACCAGGGGCCTGAAGGGGGCGCAACTCACCGAGATGGGGATGCTGGCCGAAGCCGGCGCCGTCGCCTTCTCCGACGACGGGCTGCCGGTCGCCGACAGCCAGGTCATGCGCCGGGCGCTGAGCTACGCCCGAACCTTCGACCGCGTCGTCAGCCAGCATGCGGAGGATCTTTCTCTCTCCGGCTGCGGCTGCATGGCGGAGGGCGAGGTCGCCACGCGGCTCGGCCTGCCGGGCATCCCCGAGGCGTCGGAAGTCGTGGTGGTCGAGCGCGACATCCGCCTGGTGGAGATCACCGGAGGGCGTTACCACGTCGCCCATATCTCGACCGTCGGCGCGCTGGAGGCGGTGCGGCGGGCGAAGCGCGCGGGCCTGCCGGTGACCTGCGAGGTCGCCCCGCACCATTTCTCGTTGACCGACCACGACGTGGGCGACTACCGCACCTTCGCCAAGATGGCGCCGCCGCTCCGCAGCGAGGCCAACCGCGCGGCGATGATCGAGGGCCTGAAGGACGGCACCATCGACATCATCGCCAGCGACCACGCCCCCCACGACCAGGAGAGCAAGCGCGTCCCGATGGAGCGGGCGGCGAACGGCATCGTCGGGCTGGAGACGCTGCTGCCGCTCTCGCTCGCGCTCTATCACGGCGGGCATCTCTCCCTTCGCGCGGTGCTGCGCCGGCTGACTTGCGCGCCGGCTGACCTGTTCGGCCTCGCCGCCGGGCGGCTCAAGCGGGGCGCGCCGGCGGACCTGGTCCTTTTCGACCTCGATACCCCCTGGCGCATCGACCGCGACGCCTTCCACGGCAAATCGAGGAACACCCCGTTCGACGGCCGCCCGGTGCAGGGCCGCGCCCTCCGCACCGTGGTCGACGGCCGCACCCTCTTCACCCGCGACGCCCCGCCCTGCCGGTGAAGAGCCGTGTTTCCCGGTGCGCGGGTCTCCGGCTTGGGGCGGGGGGCGGCGTTTGCTAAGGTCGGGGTCCATGACGCGGTATGTCTTCGTGACCGGCGGCGTGGCCTCCTCCCTCGGCAAGGGGCTCGCGTCGGCGGCCCTCGGCGCGCTCCTCCAGGCGCGCGGCTACCGGGTCCGGCTCCGCAAATTCGACCCCTATCTCAACGTCGATCCCGGAACGATGAGCCCGTTCCAGCACGGCGAGGTCTACGTCACGGACGACGGCGCCGAGACCGATCTCGACCTGGGCCACTACGAGCGCTTCACGGGCGTGCCGGCGCGGCGGAGCGACAGCGTCACCGCCGGCCGCATCTATCAATCCGTGATCGCCCGCGAGCGGCGGGGCGACTATCTCGGCGGGACGGTGCAGGTCATCCCCCACGTCACCGACGCGATCAAGGAGGCGATCGTCCGCGACGCCGACGGCGCCGATTTCGTGCTGATCGAGATCGGCGGCACGGTCGGCGACATCGAGGGCCTGCCGTTCTACGAATCGATCCGCCAGTTCGCCTACGAGCGGGGCCGCGACAAGGCGATGTTCGTCCATCTCACCCTCGTCCCCCATATCGCGTCCGCCGGCGAGCTGAAGACCAAGCCCACCCAGCATTCGGTGAAGGAGCTGCGCGGCATCGGCATCGCGCCGGACCTCCTTCTGTGCCGGGCGGACCGCCCGATTCCTGCCGCCGAATGCGGGAAGATCGCGCGCTTCTGCAACGTGAGCGAGGACCGCGTGATCCCGGCGATCGACGTGGACAGCATCTACGAAGTCCCGATCAGCTATCACGAACGGGGATTCGACACCCAGGTCATGCGCCATTTCGGCATCCATGACGCGCCGGCGCCGGATCTCTCCACGTGGCGCGAGATCGTGAGGCGCACCCGCGCGCCGGAGGGGGAGGTCGCGATCGCGATCGTCGGCAAGTACACCGGCCTGCGCGACGCCTACAAATCGCTGTGCGAGGCGCTGACCCACGGCGGGGTCGCCAACAGCGTCCGGGTCGAGACCCGCTGGATCGACGCCGACGACGCGGCGGCCGCAGGCGTCGACGGAACCTTCGAATCGGTGCACGGAATCCTGGTGCCCGGCGGCTTCGGCGAACGCGGCGTGCCGGGCAAGATCGCCGCCGTGGAATACGCCCGCATCCGCGCCGTCCCTTATTTCGGCATCTGTTTCGGGATGCAGCTCGCGGTGATCGAGACCGCCCGCAACGTCGCCGGGATCGCCGCCGCCGGCTCGACCGAGTTCGGCCCCTGCGACGAGCCGGTGATCGGGCTGATGACGGAATGGAGCCGCGGCGGCGAGACGGTGCGCAGGAACGCCGGCGACGGGCTCGGCGGCACCATGCGCTTGGGCGCTTACGAGGCGGTGCTCGCGGAAGGCAGCCGGGCGCGGGCGATTTACGGCAGGGAGCGGATCCGCGAGCGCCACCGCCACCGCTACGAGGTGAACGCCGCCTACGAGGGCCGGCTGCGCGCGGCGGGGATGCGCTTCGCCGCGCGCTCGCCCGACGGCGCATTGCCGGAGATCGTGGAGCGCGACGACCACCCGTGGTTCCTCGGCGTGCAGTTCCACCCCGAGCTCACCTCGCGCCCGTTCGAGCCGCATCCGCTGTTCGCCTCCTTCGTCGAGGCGGCGGTCATGCAGGCGCGCCTTGTCTGACGCCGCGCGCCCCGCCGGCCGCGTCGCCATCGGCGCCTTCGAGGTCGGCAACGACCTGCCGCTCGCCCTGATCGCCGGGCCGTGCGCGATCGAGGGCCGCGACCACGCGCTTCGCGTCGCCGAACGGCTGGCCGCGATGACGGCCGCCCGCAGCGTGCCGTTCGTGTACAAGAGCTCGTTCGACAAGGCGAACCGCACCTCGGCCGCCAGCCCGCGCGGCGTCGGCCTCGACGAGGGGCTGGCGATCCTGGAGGCCGTGCGCGACGCCTGCGGCTGCCCGGTGCTGACCGACGTGCATCTGCCGGTGCACTGCCCGGCGGCGGCGCAGGCGGTGGACGTGCTGCAGATCCCGGCCTTCCTCTGCCGCCAGACCGACCTGCTGCGCGCCGCCGCGGCGACGGGCAGGGCGATCAACGTCAAGAAGGGCCAGTTCCTCGCGCCCTGGGACATGGCCAACGTGGTCGCGAAGATCACGGGCGCCGGCAACCGCCGCGTGCTCGTCTGCGAACGCGGCGCGAGTTTCGGCTACAACACGCTGGTCTCCGACATGCGCAGCCTGCCGATCCTGGCGGAGACCGGCTGCCCGGTGGTGTTCGACGCGACGCATTCGGTGCAGCGGCCCGGCGGCCGGGGGGCGACCAGCGGCGGCGAGCGGGAATTCGTGCCCGTGCTCGCGCGCGCCGCGGTCGCCGTCGGCGTCGCCGCCGTCTTCATGGAGACCCATCCGGCCCCCGACGAGGCGCCGTCCGACGGCCCCAACATGGTGCCGCTGGCCGCCCTGCCGGCGCTGCTGGACCGGCTGATCGCCTTCGACGGGCTGGCCAAGGAAACGAAAGGGAGGGAGCGATGAAGGACGGATGCGTGTTCATCGACGGCGACTACGTCGCGCCGGAAGACGCCAGGATGTCGATCTTCGACGCGGGCTTCGTCTGGGGCGATACGGTTTATGACGTGACCTCCACGTGGAACGGCTGGTTCTTCATGCTGGACGAGCATCTTGATCGCTTCGCCCGTTCCTGCGCCGGCTTCCGCCTGGAGAACCCATACGGCACCGACGAGATGCGGGCGATCCTCGCCGAATGCGTGGCGCGGACGGGGCGCGAAAACGCCTACGTCAAGCTTCAGCTGACCCGCGGCGTCACCCGCGACCAGACTCGGGATCCAAGACTCTGCGAACCCGCGTTCGTGGCCTATGCCACGCCTTACGCCTGGATCTGGGGCGAGGAGAAGTGCCGCAACGGCGCGGCGCTCTACCTGAGCGGGGTCGAGCGGGTCTCCTCGCGGGCCATCGACGCCCGCTTCAAGAACTACAACCGCGCCGATTTCGTGCAGGCGCGCTTCGAGGCTTATGATCACGGCTGCGACGACGCGCTCCTGGTGGGCGCCGACGGCGCGCTCACGGAAGGGCCGGGGTACAACATCTTCGTCGTCAAGGACGGCGCGGTGGCCTCGCCCGCCGCCAACGTGCTGGAGGGAATCACGCGGCGCGCGGTGGGCGAGCTTTGCGCGGAGGAGGGCATTCCCTTCGCCCTCCGCCGGGTCGAGCCGTCCGAACTCGGCGAAGCCGACGAGCTCTTCGCCAGCACCACGGCCGGCGGCGTGATGCCGGTGGTGCGCCTGGGCGCCCGCCCCATCGGCAACGCCCATCCCGGCCTCGTGACCGCCCGCATCCAATCCCGCTACTGGCGGAAGCGCGCCGAGGGCTGGCACGGCACCCGCGTCGAAGACCTCCGCGTTGCAGGGTAGGGCACCCGCCGGGGAAAAGACCTTGCGCGCGGAAGGCGAATGCTGTATATTCGCACCACAGCTTTGAAACGCGAAGGGGATCAGCAATGGCGATAACCATAGCTCAAATTCGCAAGAGCATTCACGAAGGCGTTCGCATCGCGAACGATAAATACGATAAATTGACGGGTGGAGACTGGCTTATGGATGCGGGAGTCGAAGGTTTTATGGTTGGTGAAATTGTTGCACAACTCCGCAAACGTATGAGCAGAAATGAAATTGTTTTTCCGGAACTCAGTTTCAGGGATATTGGCGAATGGAGCGAATCTGGCCGCCCTCCAGGGCGCCCTTTTAAGGAGACCAACGATAGATTTCGTGTGGACATCTGTCTCATCAGTCGCGAGCGAAGACCTAAGTATGTCATAGAAGTGAAGCGAATTTGGGACGACAATGAGAAAGAGTGCCTGAGAGACTTGACGAAAATACGCGGACTTGTCAGAACATACCCTGCTATAGAGCGCGGTTTTTTCGCGGTATTTTTGGCTCATCCGGTTCCTAGTGGAGGAGTTAATGGGAAAATCAAAGAGATCGCAGAATCCGTTGAATATGAATTTGAGAATGAAGGGGTAGATATTAATTTCAGTAGTGGTAGAATAATCAAAAAAGATCCGCCATCCGCCAGAAGAGTATGGCAAGTATCTTCCTTGTCCATAGAAATATCCGCACGAAGGTAGCGGCGCGACTCATACCGACTCCTGAAGGCGGGCGGGTGGACCGGCCCTAACGTGCCTTCCGGTGCCCCGACGCAGACTGTTCTTCGATTCTCCTCTCTTCAAGCCTCGCGGTTCTGCATCTCCACATAATCCTCGATGTACTCGCGGACCACATCGTCGAGGGGCGGGTATTTCGGGGTGGCCTAGGGCGCGGTCGGCGCGGGCGGTAGGCCGGCCAGGAGCTACAGATGCGCCGGATCGCCGGGTCCGGCGCATCGGTGACGGCGCCGAGCGGGCGGTCACCGGCAACGCGCTCCAGGGCCGCCACCATCTCCGCCACCGTCGCCGAGAAGGAAGGCAGGTTGAGGGTGTGGTCGTCGCCCAGCGCCGCAGCACCACGGCCGGCGGCGTGATGCCGGTGGTGCGCCTGGGTGCCCGCCCCATCGGCAACACCCATCCCGGCCTCGTGACCGCCCGCCTCCAGTCCCGCTACTGGCGGAAGCGCGCGGAAGGCTGGCGCGGCACCCGCGTCGAGGACCTCCGCGTTGCGGGGTAGGGCGGAGCGGTGTATGCTGCGGGCCGTGTTGGAGCGTAGGGACACGCTGCCCCCCGGTCGGAAGTATGGTGCCAGCGAATCGAGGCGGCTATCGTAGGGGCGGCGCATGCATCGCGTGGGCTATGAGCGGAGACCGGATCATAACGCCGTCGGCGCGGAGGACGCCTGATTCCCATCTCGGCGGGGCCGACGGGCTCTTTTGACATATCCAGCTAGCGAGGAACAGGAATGGCGATAAGCAGACGGCAAATTATCGATAGCATACACGATGGTGCTCTCGCCTGGAGCCAGCGCCCAGGGAAGGGGTACGAGCATGGTCTAGTTGAGGAAATTGCTGAACAACTTTGCGAGCACATTAGTAGTAGTGGGGAGAGTATTGTTTACGGTAATAGATATTACGGTAATAGAGAACTGACTTTCGGAGAACTTCGACAGCTTAGCGGAGTTTATGCCGAACCGAGGGTCGATGATAATCAAAGAATGGACATCTCTTTATTTAATAGAAAAGGAAGGCCAATCTGTGTCATCGAGGTGAAAACAGATTGGATTGTGGCGAGTATTAATTATGATTTGACTAGGGTATATCAACTTGTTCGTTCTTGCTCTAGTAAAAATGGCGGATCTCTGAGACGGGGGTTTATCGCGGTCGGACGCATGAAAATGAGTAGGGAAGGAATCGACCAAATTGTGAAAAGTTTTGAAGAGCTTTATAGAGATGTGAATATTCGTTATGAAGTGGGACGAACCTCTTCCTTGTCCATAGAAATGTCCGCACGAGGATAGTGACGCGACTCTGATACTCCAATGCGAACAGCTCTTGGATTCCCCTCTCTTCAAGCCTCTCGGCTCCGCCCGTCCACATAGTCCTCGATGTACTCCCGCACCACGTCGTCCAAGGGCGGGTTTTCGGGGAGGCCCAGGGCGCGGGCGCGGTCGGCGCGGGCGTAGGCCGGCCAGGAGCTGCAGATGCGCTGGATCGCCGGGTCCGGCGCGTCGGTGACGGCGCCGAGCGGGCGGTCGCCGGCGACGCGCTCCAGGGCCGCCACCATCTCCGCCACCGTCGCCGAGAAGGAGGGCAGGTTGAGCGTGCGGTCGTCGCCCAGCGCCGCGCCCGGCGCCTCGTGGAGGGCGATCAGGCCGGCGACTACGGTGCGGTAGCCGCCCAGCACCATGCGCGTCTCGCGGCTCACCGGCAGCGCATGGTCGATGCCTGCCAGCGGCTCGCGGAACAGGCCGCTGGCGAAGCCGGAGGCCGCCGCGTTGGGCTTGCCTGGGCGCACGATGACGGTCGGCGGGCGGGCGCCGCGGCCGTCCAGGAAGCCCTTGCGGGTGTAGTCGGCGAGAAGCTGCTCCATGACCGCCTTGGTGACGCCGTAGGTGTTCTGCGGCGTGACCTTGGTCTCGTCCGTGACCGTCTCCGGCATCGCCGCGCCGCCATAGACCGCGATGCTGCTGGTGAAGACGAGCCGCGGCAGACCGGGCGCGGCGCGGCAGGCTTCGAGGACGTTCAGCCCGCCCGTGATGTTCGCCGACAGCGCCTGGTCGAAATCCCGCTCCGCGCCGGCGCTGACCACCGAGGCCAGATGGAAGACGGAAAGCGACCCGCCGGCGACGACGGAGCGCACCGACGCCCCGTCCGCGATGTCGCCGGCGACGGTTTCGACCCGTTCGTCGAGCCCCGCCGGCCGCGCGTCCGCCGCGACCGAGTCGAACAGGACGATCCGTTCGATCTCTTCCTGCCCGCCGGAGGCGCCCGCCAGCGTCCCCCTGGCGAGCAGCGCCCGCGCCAGCCGCAGGCCGAGGAAGCCCAGGCCCCCCGTGATCGCCACCTTCATGCCAAGCCTCCCGCGGCGCCGTTCCGCGGCCTGCAACATATCCTGTTGCAGGGCGGGCCGGTATGCCGATGATGGCCGGGCACGGGCGCGTCCAGCGACGGAAAAGCACGATGACGGTCTCCGACGATCTCGGTCCCAACGCCTTCCTGATCGACGAGCGCGAATCGAGGGCGCGTCTGATCACGCCGGCGCTGGTGCTCGATCTGGACGCGATGGAGCGCAACATCGCGGCGATGGCGGCGCATGCGCAAGCCCACGACGTGGCCCTGCGCCCCCACGCGAAGACGCACAAGAGCGTGCGAATCGCCCGCCGCCAGCTGGAGGCGGGCGCGCTCGGCATCTGCTGCGCCACCCTGGGCGAGGCGGAGGCGATGGCGGCAGGCGGGATCGACGGGCTCCTCGTCACCTCGCCCATCGTCGCACCGGCCAAGCTCGCGCGCCTGATGGCGCTTCGCGGGCGCAACGAATCGCTCATGGTGGCGGTGGACGACATGGGCAACCTGCGCGCGCTCGAAGCGGCGGCGGCAGCGGCGGCCCTGGTGCTGGACGTGGTGGTCGACGTGGACGTCGGCCTCCACCGCACCGGCGCCCGCGACGCCGAGGCGGCCGTGGCCCTGGCGGAGGCGGCGGAGGCCAGCGGCAGCCTGCGCTTCGCCGGGCTCCAGGGCTATGCCGGGCACGTCCAGCACATCGAGGATTTCGCCGCCCGCCGCAAGGCGTCGCACGGCGATCTGGCGCCGCTGCGGGAAACCCGCGACAGACTCTGCGCGCAGGGCATCGAAGTGCCGATCGTCTCCGGCGCCGGCACCGGCACCCATGACATCGACCCGGCCGCCGGGCTGATGACGGAGCTCCAGGTCGGCTCCTACGTCGTCATGGACGTCGAATATCTCGACGTGCGGGCCGGCGGCGCGGGCGGCTGGCGCTTCGAGCCGGCGCTCTTCGTCCGCTCCACCGTGGTCTCGGCCGGCCACGACGGCAGCGCGACCATGGACGCGGGCCTCAAATGCTTCGCCACGGACGGGCCGCTTCCGCGCTTCCACGTGGGCGTCCCCATCGGCGCCCGTTACGAGCATTTCGGCGACGAGCACGGGCGCATCGTGTTCGCCGGCGCCAACGAGCGCCTTGCCGTCGGCGCGGCGCTGGAATGCATCGTCCCCCACTGCGACCCGACGGTGAACCTCTACGACCACTACCACTGCGTCCGCGGCGACACCCTGGTCGACATCTGGCCGATCGAGGCCCGCGGGCGCCATTAGGGCGGTTGGAGCGGTCCGACGATGGCGTCGATCTCCCTGGTCGGCCTGACCAAGCGCTTCGGCAAGCTGACGGCGGTCGGCGCCCTGGACCTGGAGATCGCCGACAAGGAATTCGTCGCCCTGCTCGGGCCGTCCGGGTGCGGCAAGACCACGACGATGAACATGATCGCCGGCATCGAGGAGCCCTCGGACGGGCGCATCCTCTTCGACGGCCGCGACATGCGCGCGGTCCCCGCCAACAAGCGCAAGGTCGGCTTCGTCTTCCAGAACTACGCCGTCTTCACCCACCTCTCGGTGCGCCGGAACCTGGCGTTCGGGCTGCGGGTGCGCGGCCTCGCCCGCGCCGAGACCGATCGCCGCGTGGCCGCGATGGCGAAGCTGATGCGCCTCGAGGACCGGCTCGACTGGCCGACGGCGAAGCTCAGCGTCAACGAGCTCCAGAAGGTCGCCATCGGCCGCTCGGCCATCACCGAGCCCGAGATCTTCCTCCTGGACGAGCCGCTGAGCAATCTCGACGCCGCCTTCCGCGCCTTCATGCGGACCGAACTCAAGCATCTCCAGCACCGCTTCCAGCAGACCATGGTCTACGTCACCCACGACCAGATCGAGGCGATGAGCCTGGCCGACCGCATCGCCGTGATGGATCTGGGCGTGCTCCAGCAATACGGCTCGCCGATCGAGGTCTACAACGAGCCGCGCAACGTCTTCGTGGCCAACTTCATGGGCAGCCCCGGCATGAACCTGGTGCCGTGCACGCTCACCGGCGGCGCCGGCGCCTACGCGCTCGACTTCGGCGAGGGCGGGAGCGCCGCCGTGGACGACGACGCGCTGAAGCGGCGCTGCGCGGCGGCGCGCGGCGCGGCCCTCGTCTTCGGCGCCCGGCCCGAGGACGTGGACCTCCGCCCGCCCGACGATTCCGCCCCCGGCATCGACATGACGGTCACCTTCATCGAGCCGATCGGCCCGCGCACCATCGTCCACGTCGCCGCCGGCGAGCGCCGGATGAAGATCGCCAAGGGCAAGCATTACCGGGTCGCGCTCGGCGCCCCCGTCAAGGCGGCCCTGCCGCGCGGCAAGTGCCATCTGTTCGACGCCGGGACGGGCCTGGCGCTCGGGGCGGGGTAGGGGATGGCGCGCCTCGAGCTCAGAAACGTCAGCAAGTCCTACGGCCGGACCGTCGCCGTGAAGGACGTCGATCTCGTGGTCGAGGACAACGAGTTCCACTGCGTCTTTGGCCCGCCGAGCTCGGGCAAGACGACGATCCTGCGCCTGCTGCTGGGGCTGGTCGCGCCCGACGCCGGCGAGATCCTGATCGGCGGCGCGCCCATCGGCGACCTGGGGCCGAAGGAGCGCAACCTCGCCATGGTGTTCCAGAATCTGGCGCTCTTCCCGCACATGACGGCCCGCCAGAATCTCGCCTTCCCGCTGGTCGAGCGGAGGCTCGACAAGGCGGCGGTCGCGCGCCGGGTGGCGGAGGTGGCGGAGACCCTGCGCATCGCGCCGCTTCTCGACAAGCTGCCGGCGCATCTGAGCGGGGGCGAGCGGCAGCGCGTCGCCATCGGCCGCGCGCTGGTGCGCGATCCGGCGGCCTTCCTCATGGACGAGCCGATCGCCGCGCTCGACGCGCGCCTGCGCGAGGAAATGCGGGTGGAGCTCAAGCGCCTCCAGCGCGAGCTCGGCCACACGCTGGTTTACGTCACCCATGACCAGGAAGAGGCGATGTCCATCGCCGACCGTATCGCCGTCATGGAGGCGGGCGCGATCCGCCAGGTCGGGACCCCGGCGCAGATCTACGACACGCCCAACAGCCGCTACGTCGCCGAATTGATCGGCGCGCCGCCGATGAATTTCATCGAAGGCGCGCTGGACGGGAGCGGCCGCTTCGAGGGCCGCGCCGCGCCGTTCTCCCTCGGCTTCGACGGCGTGACGGCGGCCGGCCCGGCGACTCTCGCGGTGCGGCCCGAAGACCTGGAGATCGTCGCCTCCGGCGGCGCCGGCGGCATCAAGGCGACCATCTACGAGGTCGAGCCGCTCGGCGCCTTCACCATCGTCGACGTGAGCGCGGGCGCGCGCATCCTCAAGGTGCAGGCGCCGGGGCAGCCGCGCTTCGCCCTCGGCGCGCCGGTGGGGCTGGCGGTCGCCCCCGACCGCTGCCATCTGTTCCACGGGGAGACGGGCGCGCTGCTCCGCTCGGCCCGTCGGGAGGCGTGAAACGAGACGCTTTCCCGGCGCCGGGACCCGCGGCGCGGGGAACGGTCGGGGACGCGCCCGTTCCCGGCCCCGCTACATCTCGCGGATGACGCCGCAGGCGATGCGCCCGCCCGCGCCGCCGATCGGCTGCGTCATGTGATCGTCGGGACGATCGTGGATGATCACCGACGAGCCGTCGGCGTCCAGCAGCGCCGGCATGTCGCCGCCGGCAACCGAGACCCGGGTGGTGAAGAATTCGGCCCGGGCGGTGCCGTCGGCGGCCACGAACAGGTTGGGCAGATCGCCGTTGTCCGGCCCTTCCGGATGGCGCAGGCCGTGTTTGACCTTGCCGGGGTTGATGTGACCCTTCGCCGCCTTGAAATCCGGCGTGCAGGCGCCGACGCCGTGCAAGTGGATGCCGTGCCCTCCGGGCGGCAGGCCCGAAGCTTCGACCGACATCAACACGCCGGTGGGCGTCTGCTCGAAGGTGGCCTTGCCGATGGCGGCGCCGTCGGCGTCCACGAGCGCGGCCACCGCATCGGCAGCCGACGCAGCGACGGGAACCATCGCGACGGCCAGCGCCGCGGCGATGCAGGCGGTGATCCTCATGGCTCTCTCCTCTCGTCCGGGTCGTTGCCGAACCCGCAAGCCCACGAACACAGGGGAAGCGGCCGTTGCCGGCTGGTTCGAGGCGGCGCGCTCAGACGTTCTGGAGCAGGTGGATCAGGCTCGACGTGTCCCAGCGGTTGCCGCCACGCCGCTGGACGTGGGCGTAGAACTGGTCGACCAGCATCGACATGGGGAGGAGGGCGCCGTTCTTCCGGGCTTCCTCGAAGCAGAGGCGCAGGTCCTTGCGCATCCAGTCGACGGCGAAGCCGAATTCGAAGGCGCCTTCCAGCATCGTCGCGCCGCGGTTCTCCATCTGCCACGACTGGGCCGCGCCCTTCGAGATCACCTCCAGCACCGTCCCGCCGTCGAGTCCGGCGCGCTGGGCGAAGTTGAGCCCCTCGGCCAGGCCCTGCACGACTCCCGCGATGCAGATCTGGTTCACCATCTTGGTGAGCTGGCCGTTCCCGGCGGGGCCCATGTGGGTCACGTTGCGGGCGTAGGCGTCCATGACCGGGCGCGCACGGGCGAAATCGGCCTCGGCGCCGCCGACCATCACCGTCAGCACGCCGTTCTCGGCGCCGGCCTGCCCGCCGGAGACCGGCGCGTCGAGGAAGCCCAAGCCGCGTTCCCCGGCGGCGGCGTGGACCTCACGGGCGACGTCGGCGGAAGCGGTCGTGTGGTCGACGAAGAGCGCGCCGTCCGCCATGCCGGCGAGGGCGCCGTCGGGGCCATGGACGATCGCCCGAAGGTCGTCGTCGGCGCCGACGCAGGAGAAGACGATCTCGGCGCCTTCGGCGGCGGCCGCGGGGGTCGCGGCGGCGCGTCCCCAGTGGGTTCCGGTCCACGCCTCGGCCCTGGCCGCCGTCCGGTTGTAGACCGTGACCGCGCAGCCGGCCCTGGCGAGATGCCCCGCCATGGGGAACCCCATCACCCCCAGCCCGAGAAACGCAACCCTGGTTCCAGCGTCGTCGCCCATGTCGCTCGCTCTCCCTCTCCCCGCCGCCCCGGCGCGGCGGCCCATCCTAGCGACGCCCCGAAACCCGGACAACGCGGGCGCGGGAGCTATCCCCCGGCGGGGGCGCCCAGCATGTCGAGGGCCTGGGCGCGGAGCTTGTGCTTCTGCACCTTGCCGCTCGCGGTCATCGGCAGGGCGTCCACCGTGAGCGTGTGGCGCGGGATCTTGAAGCTCGCGATCCGGCCCTTGCAGAAGCCGGCGATGTCGGCGGCGGCGACCGCCGCGCCGGGCGCCGTCACGACGAAGGCCACGGCGACCTCGGTCAGGCGCGGGTCGGGGTAGCCGACGACCGCCACCTGGTCGATCGCCGGATGCGCCATGAGGAAGGCCTCGACCTCCGCCGGCGAGACGTTCTCGCCGCCCACCTTGAGCTGGTCCTTGTAGCGTCCGACGAAGCGGAGGTGGCCGTCCGGACGGAGCAGGGCGGTGTCGCCGGTATGCAGCCAGCCGTCGCCGTCGATGGCCGTTTCCGTCGCCTGCCGGTCGTCGTAGTAGCCCCGGGTGACCATGTAGCCGCGGATCAGGAGTTCGCCTTCCTCGCCCGGCGCCCGCTCCCGCCCGCTCTCCGGGTCGATCACCTTGACCTCGAAACCCGGCGCCGGGAAGCCCGAGGCGTCGCAGCGCTGCTCGGTCGTGGAGTTCCCGAACGACATGGTGGCGAAGGTGAAGGTCTCGGTCATGCCCCATCCGGTGAAGGTAGGGACCATCTCGGCCTGGACCCGGCGGGCGATCCGGGCCGAGCTCGTCATGCCCGACGGAAAGGTGCCGAAGCGGAGGCTCGATACGTCCCGCTTCGCGTGCGCCAGGGAGTCGAGATATTCCTTGTAGTGGGTATCGAAGCCGTGGATCACCGTGCCTCTCTCCGCTTCCACGAGGCGCATGCACTCGTCGGCGTCGAAGGCGGGCAGCAGCACGTGCTTGCAGCCGGCGATGACCGAGATCAGCCCGCCTTCGCTGAAGCCGTACATGTGGAAGAGGGGCAGCGGGTTGACGATCGCGTCCTCGAAGGTCAGGCCGATGCGGTTGGCGCGCTCGCGCATGTTGCGGATCATCACGTGGGTGTGCATCACCCCCTTGGGATGTCCGGTGGTGCCCGAGGTGTAGCCGATCATCACCCGGTCGTCCGGATCGACTGCCCGCGCCCGCGCGGCCAGCGCCGCGTCGGAAACCTCTGCGCCGCCGGCAAGCAGCGCCTCCCAGCCGAGCGTGCCGGGCTCCGCGGTTTCGCCAAGCAGGATCAGGCGCCGCAGCCGGGGGAAGTCGGCGATGTCGGCGGCGCGCGGGTCCTGCGCCGCCAGCCCCGGAAGCACCGCGCGGAGCATGGCGGCGTAGTCGACGGGGCCGGAGCGGTCGACGCCGATCCAGGTCGCGCTGTCGGATTGCCGCACGGTGTAGGCGACGTCGTCGGTGCGGTAGCGCGTGTTGAGCGGCACCAGAACGGCGCCGATCTTGGCGATCGCGAAGGCCAGGAAGAGCCATTCCGCCCGGTTGGGCAGCCACAGCGCGACGTGCTCGCCCTTCTCGACGCCCAACGCGATCAGCCCTTTGGCAACGCGGTCCACCTCCCGGTCGAAGGCACCGTAGCTCCAGCGCTTCCCCTCATGGACCAGCGCTTCGCGCATGCCCCAACGCCGCGCCGCCGCCGCCGGCAGGTCCCCCAGCCGCTCCTTCGGGTACCACTCGCCCACCGCCCGCGCTCCTCCGCGGCCCGCATCCTCCGCCCCGCGCCGCCGCGGATTAGAACAACAGTCCGCAGGGGCGGCAAGCGGGCGGCGCTTACGCCCCGGTCGAAAACCCTCTACACTCGGTCCGAGGCATGGAAGAACCACGCCGCCAGCGGAGAGGGGAGGGAGGCGCCGTGACCGACGATCCGGGCCGGGGCTGCCACGACGTGGGCGGGCTGCCGGCCGGCAGCATTGCGCGGGCGGAGCATGCGCACGCGCCGTGGGAGAAGCGGGTCGACGCGCTGATGGTGCTGCTCGCCAAGCCGGAGCGGCGGCTCGTCACGGTGGACGAGCTGCGGCGCGGGATCGAGCAACTCGGCGCCCGCGCCTACGACGAGATGAGCTATTACGAGCGCTGGATCGCCTCCATCGCCGGCACCTTGCTCGCCAAGGGCGTGATCACGGCCGACGAGCTCGGGCGCCGCATGGCGGAGGTCGAGGCGCGCGAGGACTGCGGATGACCGCCGCCCGTTATGCGCCCGGCGCCCGGGTGCGGGTGCGCCGGGCCTTCCCGCCGGGGCATGTCCGCACGCCTTACTACGCGCGCGGCGCCGCCGGCGAGGTCGAGCGCGTCTGCGGCGCCTTCGGCAACCCGGAGGAACTGGCCTTCGGGCGGGACGGCCGACCCGCCCGAACCCTCTATCGGGTGCGTTTCGCCCAGACCGCGCTCTGGCCCGGCTACGACGGCCCGCCCGGCGATACCCTCGACATCGAACTTTACGAGCACTGGCTCGAACCCGCGACGGAGTGAGGAATGGCGACGGAAACCCACGCCCCGCCCCCCGACGAGGCGCTTTCCTACTACCGGACGATGGAAATCGCCGTGCGCGAGCTCCTGATCGAGAAGGGCGTGTTCGGCGCCGACGACATGCGCGCCGAGATCGAGGCGATGGACGCGCGGTCTCCGGCGCGCGGCGCCCAGGTGGCGGCCCGCGCCTGGAGCGACCCGGAATTCAAGGCGGCGCTGCTGGCGGACGGCACCGAGGCCTGCGCGCGCCTCGGCATCGATCTCGGCCCCACCAAGCTTCTGGTCGTCGAAAACACGCCCGACGTCCACAACGTGATCGTCTGCACGCTCTGCTCGTGCTACCCGCGCGCCCTGCTCGGGCTTCCGCCCGACTGGTACAAGTCGAAGGCGTACCGCGCGCGGGTGGTGCGCGAACCGCGGGCGGTGCTGCGCGAGTTCGGCACCGTGCTGCCCCGGGAGGTCGCCGTCCGGGTCCACGATTCGACCGCCGACATGCGCTACATGGTCCTGCCGCGCCGCCCCGACGGAACCGCGGGCTGGCCGCGCGACAGGCTCGCGGGCCTCGTGACCCGCGACTGCCTCATCGGCGTGACGACGCCGAAGAGCGCCTGAAACAGGCTTCCCGCGGCATGGGGCCCCGGGCCCGTCAGCCGCCGGCCGGCGACAGCGACCCGCCTTCGTAGCGGTAGAAATCCGGGTTTCGAACCGCGACGTCCGCGATCAATTCGTCGAGCACCCGTGCCATCTCGATTCTCTCGTCTGGTTTGCCGACCGGATAAGCGTGGGCGTTCGTGTGAGACGACGAAGCGTCGAGGAGCACGATATAGAGCCGTTCGTATTGCTCGTCCCGACCGCCCGGATCGGTTCTCCCGGTAAAGAGCCGGAAGCGGTCATGCGCGTTCAGGAAGGTCGAGCGTCGTCGTCGGGTTTGGTCGTGCCGCGCGCCGCGGTCCAGCAAGAACAACCCACCGAGCACGGCGTAGGGGAACCGGCGATGCAGCGTCACCGCCTCGAACAGCATATCGCCCCGCCGGTTGGTGAGATTCTTTTGGAAATTGCTCGTCCGCCCGTCGCGGAAGTTGAAGGTCTTGATCGATACACCGAGCAGCAATCCCGCTTCCTCGGTCGCCCAGGTGACGTCGACCTTCTTCGCGCCGATGCCGCCGGCCATGCGGCGCTCCGCCCCGGCGGTATCGCGCGCGCCCGACGGTCGGGCTGGGCTCCGTCAGGCCGCGTTCGCGCAGGTCCGCGGCGACGGCATGCGCCACGGCACCGGAGATTTTCTCGCTGTAGGCTTTCTTGATCGGAGCCGGCGAATCGTCCGAGGGTTTGTTCCCCACCGACTTCAGGGACCGCTCGAGCCGTTCGTCAATCGCCACCGCTCTTTCCTCTCGCTCGACGGCGCCGGAACAGCGTCTCGCGCGCCTGCCGGATCTCTCTCAAGTCTCTTTCCGGCATGCCGGCCAGCACGATGTCGTCGACGGCTTCCACGAGACCTCGCAACGCGCCGGCGCGTGGCATCCGAGCGACTTGCGGGCCGAGGGTTCGCAGTTTCGCCCCGCCTGCTTCGAGACGCCCGGGCGCTGGCACGGGCAACTTGTCGGCTTCACGGGGTTCCATTTTGAGCAGGCCGCCGCCATAGGCTCGCCCGACGAGCTCCGCGCCCAGAAGAGTGACGCTGTTCAGGCAGGCGATCAGCAGGAGCCGGCGCCCGAGCCGCTTTCGCCCCGGCGCAAGCCGGATGCCGTAAACGGAGTTGAGGATTCTCACCCGCGCGGCGTTGCCGACGAGTCGCGGGCGATCGTCGTTCATGTAAGTCACGAGCAGGTCGGGAACGTCGACCAGCGGCACGCGCCACCAGGGATTTCGGACGCGGCATTTGTAAGCCTTCGCGACGCCGCTGCGCGCACCTTCGGCGATGTATCTCCGGGCCGCGTCCGACGGTTCGCCGTCGGGGGAGAGCAGCAGGCATCGCGCGCCATCCGCGGCGAGCCGTTTCCACATGGCCGTGTTGAAATCGGGACCGCGCAAATGGCGAGCGCCCGGCGGCGAGATACGCACGGTGTCGTTTTCATGCAGGCCGCGCGCGCGGGCGCCGGCCGTCGTCAGCGCGAAGAACTCGTTGTTGCCCGTGACCGCGCCGAGGTAGGCGGTGCCCCATGCGCCGAGGGGTTCGAAACGCTCGCCGGCGAGCATCCGCCAGGCCGCCAGCGTATCCTTCGGGACGAGCGCCTGGGTCCACTTCTCGCCATCGCCGGGCGCGTGCACCGTCCAGGCCGCCGCTTCGACCGCGCCGAGCGATTCCACGTTCCGCGTCTGGTGGATTTCCAGACGGGAAGCGCCTCCGCTGCCCTCGGCAAACAACAGAACGACTTCCTCCAGGACTCCCGGAAAAACGCGCTCTTCAAACGCGACGATGCGCACGCGGACGAACCGGCGCAACAGGAAACGGCGCACCTCCCGCGCGTAGTTCACGCTCAGGAGTTCGGCGGGCAGGACGAGCGCCAATCGCCCGCCCGGCGCGACGTGCCGCGCCGCCTCGACGACGAACGCGGCCCACGAACCGGCCAGCCCGGAGAGGCGGACGCCTTGCGTCAACGCCGCTTCCAGGCCGCGTGTGCGGGCCGCACCCGTGAAGCTCTGGTAGCGGACGAAGGGCGGGTTGCCGACCACCGCGTCGTAGGGCGCCGACGCCCGATGTTCGAAGAAATCGCCCACGGCGACGCAAGCGTCGAACCCTGCCTCACGAAGGAGGGCTTCGGCGTTCCTGGCCGATGCCGCGAAAATCTCCACGCCATGGAGCCGCTCGCGCCAGCGGAACGGCCGCGCTCCGATGCGTTTCAGCCGTTCGCCCGCCGCGAGAAGGAAGCGCGCCTCGCCGCAAGCCGGTTCGAACACCGTGTCGTCGGCGGAACGGACGGCCCATTCGATGAGGGCGTTCGCGATGTCCGGCGGCGTGAAAAAGGCTCCGCGCGCTTTGCGGAGGGCGTCCGATTCCACTCCGATCCTCCCGGCGGGCTGCGCCGCTTCCGCCGACCGAAAGGCGCGACGAATGCTTTGCGAGCGGGTAAAAGCGACACTGGAGGGCAAGCTACGCGCCGGTATCGCGGCACGCAAGCGGCGGAATGCACGCTTCGTCTCGCGGTCGGCCCGCCGTTCTCTACGGCTCCCGGAGTCGCCAAGGCCGCGAGGCGGGCGGCGGCCCGGCCGGGGTTTTCCGTTCGCCAACGGCCGCGCGCTCGGCCATAATCGGCGCGGGCTTCGGCAGGGAGGCTTCGGGGTGGTTCGGGACATGCACGATCTCGTGATTCGCGGCGCGATGGTCGCCGATGGCGTGGGCAACCCACTCGTGGCGGCCGACGTGGCGGTCGACGGCGGGCGGATCGCCGAGGTCGGCGCCGTGCCGGAAGGCGCGCGCGAGACGGTCGAGGCCGACGGCCTCGTTCTCGCGCCCGGCATCGTCGACGTCCACACCCATTACGACGCGCAGCTCACCTGGGAACGCCAGGCGACGCCCTCGCCGGCGCTCGGCGTGACGACGGTGGTGACGGGCAATTGCGGCTTCAGCATCGCGCCGTGCCCCGCCGCCCGGCGCGAGCAGATCGCGCGCAATCTCGCCGAGGTCGAGGGCATGTCCATCGCCGCCCTGGAGGAGGGGATCGACTGGGGGTTCGAGAGCTTCCCCGACTATCTCGCCCTGCTGCGCCGCAAGGGCTGCTACCCCAACGTCGGCGTCTTCGTCGGCCATTCGGCGGTGCGCACGACCGTGCTTGGGGCGGAAGCCTCGGAGCGGGCCGCCACGGAGGACGAAGTAGCGGCCATGCGCGCCATCGTGGAGGAAGCGCTGGAGGCCGGCGCCATCGGCTTCGCCTCTTCCACCTCCCTGAACCACAACGGCGACGGCGGGGTGCCGATGCCCTCCCGGCTCGCCGACGAGGCCGAGATGCGCGCCCTGGTCGGCACGCTCGGCGCGCGCGGCCGCGGCGTCTTCCAGCTCACCGTCGGGCCGGGCGTGACCACCGCCTTCCTCGAGGAGATGGCCGCCGCGACCGGCCGGCCGGTGTTCATGACCGCCGCGCTCCACAACGACGCCTTCCCGGACCGCGCCATCGGGATGCTCGAGGATTCGGCCGCCGCGCAGCGCCGCGGCAACGCGCTGTGGGCGCAGGTCTCCTGCCAGCCGCTCAGCATGGATTTTTCGATGCGGACGGCCTTTCCTCTCCAGAGCCTCGACGCCTGGAAGCCGCTGCACGCCGCCTCCGACGGGGAGTTCCTCGCGATCATCGGGAGCGAGGGGTTCCGGGAGCGGTTCCGCGCGGACCTGGAGAAACCCCAGCGCGGCAAGCTGTTCTACGGCGACTGGCGGCGGGTCGAGGTGGCGCGGGCGCCCGGGCACCGGGCGCTGGAAGGCGAGACCATCGCGGCGATCGCCGGGCGCGAGGGCCGCGACCCGGTCGACGTCCTCTTCGACCTCGCCGTCGACGAGGCGCTGGAGACGGTCTTCAACGCCGCCCTGCTCAACGCGGACGAGGCGGCGGTCGAGGGGCTCCTGCGCCACGACGCCGGCCTCGTCAGCCTTTCGGACGCCGGCGCCCATCTCTGCTACATGTGCGACGCGGGCTACGGCCTGCACCTGCTCGGGCATTGGGTGCGGGAGAAGGGCGTGTTCGGCCTGGAGGACGGCATCCGCCGCCTCACCAGCCTGCCGGCGCGGCTCTACGGCATCGCGGAGCGCGGCGAGATCGCCCCCGGCAAGTGCGCGGACCTCCTGCTGTTCGACCCGTCGACGGTCGCGCGCGGCCCGCTGCGGCGCGTGGACGACCTGCCCGGCGGCGAGAGCCGCCTGATCCGCGATCCCTGCGGCGTGCACGGCGTCTGGGTCAACGGCGTCCAGGTGTTCGATGAAAGCGGCTACCGCGACGTCCCGCCGCCGGGCCGCGTGCTCGACCGTTCCGCAGGAGGCGCACACCCGTAGCCGCCCGGCTTTAGAGCAAGGACGAAGGTGGCGGCGGTGCGGAACGTGCCGTTTCGGAGCTTGTCCAGGGAACGGATCACCGGTCGTCGGCGTTTAGAACAGCCTGCGGACGCCGATGCGGGCGGTGCGGGCGGTGCGGTCGTAGAGGGGGATGCTGGAGCGGGTGCGGGACCAATCCAGGATCAGTTCCGGCAGGTAGCCTTCCCACGCGAGCGCCCGGTGCGAGAGCGTGACGCCCGCCTCCAGCGTGTGATCCTTGCGGCGCGTGCGGAACAGCCATTCCTCCGCGTCGAACCGCGTCCGCGCCAGTGTCGCGCGCGCCGATACGCGCCAATCCCGCCCCACGTCCGCCGTGTAGCGCAGCGACGCCTCGCGCGAGCGCCAGCGCAGGGCGCGCGCCTTGGCCGTCTCCCGCGCCGCCTTCGCCCCCGCCGTCAGCCAGCCGGGGCCCGTGCGGCGGGAGGCGTAGAGGGCGAGGGAGCGGCCCCACGGCTTCTCGCTTCGGGCGCGGTCGTAGCGCGTGGTCCAGACGCGGGGGAAGGCGCCGAGGCGCCAATCCCGCGCCACCGCCTGTTCCAGGCCGAGGCCCGCCCACAGGCCCTTCGCGTAGCCCTCTCCGCCACGCCAGCGCCGCTCCACCCCCAGGTCCGCGCTGAAGAGGCCGGGGCGGGGGCGGTCGCCGACGTCCAGCGCGTAATGCAGGCGCGGCCCGCTGGAGAGGCCCGCCCAGCTGCGGTTGTGTTCGCTCGCGCGGATGGCCGTGTTGCGGGCGAGGGAGGCGTTGGTCTCAACGGAGGTGCGTTCGTTCAGCGGTTCACGCCAGCGCAGGCGGGCGCCGGCGCGGGCCACCCAGGCGCGCACGGGCTTCTGATCCAGGGTGAAGCGCAGGCCGCCGAAGGCGGGGATGGCCACGCTGTCGCGTTCGGGCGCGTTGTTCACGTTGTCGTCGCGCCAGAGGCCGGTGTCGAGATCGAGCCGCCAGCGCTGCCGGGCGCGGATGTGTGCGAGGGTGTCCTCCACGGCGCGCTTCGTCGCCTTCGGCAGCCCTTCCGCGCGGCGGACCTGGCGGAAGACGGCGGCGGCTTCGTCGTCGCGCCCGAGATCAAGGAGCACGGCGGCGTAGTCGAGCCGCACGCGGTGGAGGTCGGGGCGCTCCTCGGCGAGGGGGCCGAGGAGTTGTGCGGCTTGCGCGAGATGGCCGGCGGCGAGCAGGGCCTGTGCGGCGGTGTAGCGGAGGGCGCTGGTGTCGGCGCCTTCGGGCGCTTCCCGCACGGCGTCGCGGAGGAGGGCGTAGGCCGCCTCCGGCTCCCCGGCCGCGATCAGGCGCCGCGCGGTTTCCACCGCCGCGGTTCCGACGGGCGTCGCGAGAACCGGAAGGCCGCCGCAGAAGAGGGCCGCGACGAAGGCGGCGGCGCCGATGAGCCGCGCGACGGCCGCGGCGTCCGTCGTTCCGCCCTTCGCGGGGAACGGGGGGATCGGCAGCGGGCTTGGTGACGGCATGGCGAACGCTCCGGCTCGCGAGAGAAACGGCCTACTGCTGCTTCTTGGCGCCGAATCCGCCGACCGCTTCTTCGGTGATGAAGTTTCCGAAAACTTCCTCGTCGTTCGGACCGCGAAATTCCATGTCCATCCTACCCGGCCGCCTCGAAAAGTTGTTGGCGCCCTTGCAGCACTTGTTAGTAAAATTCCATTGCGTATGGGAGAGCATGACGGGCGTCCTGGTATTGACGTTGCGGACGTTGGTGAACGCGACGTCGATGTCTCTCCAGTATGTGTCTCCAACCCGAAAGCTTCCCAATTCGACTGTGACGTCCACATCGCCGATGATGAACTGGCGATACAAGGGCGAAGTCGCGCTGTTTCCCGTTCCGATCAGCGCTCCCTCCCAACGACCCGTCGATACCACTTCCAGGCTGTCTTCGTGTTGCAAAACATAGGTTTGCGCTCCAATCTCCTCGTTTTCGCTATCAAGTCCTATGTTCTCTCTCTGCCTCGCCACCAGAAAGTATCCGTGGTCGAGAATGCCGCCGATAGCGATTTCCTCTCCGGGCCTTCCGTCCACACCGTCATCGATCGCGTTAAGAGCACGCGCCCGCACGATGGGAATACCGCCATGCAGATACGTCATGACGGGTTGATATTCTACGTTGCACCAACTTTCGAAATCTGAACGAGAAAACCCCGCTGATTGATCTGTACAGCTAAATGCCAAGATACTTCCTGCAACACCACCAAAGCCGGCAGAACCACGATAGCCGGCAGAACCACGATCCTGGAGTGCCCTTATGCGGTTGTGGATTTCGCTCGGAGACCAGGGAAGCGTCCCGCCGCCGGAGGTGACGTCCGCTATCGGCCAATCCGGAAACGGCCAGTCGGCTTCCTCCATCCCGCCGTTCTGGCCACCATCCTGCCCCCCGTCGCCCGGCGGCGGTGCTGCCGCCTGGATCCGCGCCACGGTGAGCCGCCCGCCGGTCACGCGCGCTTGGCCCGACCCGGGGTCCACGGTCACCGCGCAGGTCGCGCCCCCCATCGCGCAGGAAAAGCGCACGCCGCCGCGCTCCACGGACCGCCCCGCCGCCACGCTGAAGCTGCCGCTCGCGACCGAATGGCCTTGCGGAAGCGTCACGCTGGCCGGTTGAGGCGCCGGCGTTGCCGCCTGAACCCGCGCCACCGTGAGCCGCCCGCCGGTCACGCGCGCTTGGCCCGAACTGGGGTCCACCGCCACCGCGCAGGCCGCGCCCCCCGCCGCGCAGGAGAAGCGCACGCCGCCGCGCTCCACGGACCGCCCCGCCGGCACGCTAAAGCTGCCGCCCACGACCGAATGCCCTTCGGGCAGCGTCACCCGGCTCGTCTGGGGCGCCGCGCCGCCGCCACCGCCGCCGCCGCACGCGGCGAGCGCAAGGAGGCCGAAGGCGGCTGCGGCCGCCAATGCGGCTTTGCGAGTCGGGAAGGGCATGGCGGGCTCCCTTGCTTCATCGTGAAGGGACCCCGTGAAGGGACCCCGTGAAGGGACCCCGTGAAGGGACCCCGTGAAGGGACCCCGTGAAGATCGCCGCCAAGCTATCACGGAGGCGCGGATGGGGGCAAGGGAGAAATTCGAATTTTTTCGAGGTGCCGCGTCCGCCCGCCGCGGCGCGCGTATCCCCGTGGGGCGGCGGGGTTTTCGGGGTGCGGCGACGATCGAAGTGTGATCGAGCCGCTCTTCGCCGGGTTGCGGGGCCGCGAGCCACCCCCCTCCCGTCCTCCCCCTGCGAGGGGGGAGGGGTGTAAATAGCTCCCTATGGGAGCGTAAGCTGGGCCTCCTCCTGTGAGGGGGAGACCGGGAGGGGGCGCCGCACGGCCGCCGGATGGGCTTGTGCGCGCCATGGAGATGCATGGCGCCTCGCGGCGCGGCGAACATGGATTCCCGCTTTCGCGGGAATGACGGCGGGAGACAAGGAGCCTGCCCTTGCGAAAGCGGGGGAATGACGGCCCAAGCCGCCGCCGGGCGCGCGCCGGGGGAGCCTACAGCAGCTTGACGACGGCGATCACGAGGCCGGCATTCAGGGCGAAGCCGGCGAAGACGGCGGCGTACAGGCGATTGGTCATCCGCACTTCCAGCGCGGCGAGCTCCGCCTTCGTGGCCAGCCCGGCGAGCTCCGCTTTCGCCGCCAGTCCGGCGAGCTCCGCTTCGATATCCGCCTTCGTGGCTTCGATATCTGCCCTCGTGGCCACGTCGCCGCGGGCAGCGGCGCCTTCGCGGAACACGACGTGCAAGGCTTCGGTCTGCGCCTCGGCCTGCTCTTCGGAAAAGCCGGCGGCCTTGAGGCGGCGCGTATAGGCGAGCGTGTCGAACGCGGCTTCCATGCAGGCGATCGAAACACGCTTCGCGCGGGATAGTCAAGCCGCGCACCCAAGGGGCGCCAGCGTGGGCGCCCGCCCCGGAAGGAGCCTCGGCCCGAAGGGACCTCGGCTCGAAAGCCCGGTCAGACCAGCGGGTTCTCGTCCGTCATGTAGATCGTCACGCGCTTGAAGCGGCCGCCTTCGACCTGGAAGAAGTTGCAGTTGCGCATTTCGACATGGCGGCCGTCGTCGTAGTCGTTGCGAGCGACGAACTGCGAGGCGATCCACTGCTTCTCGACGTCGACGACGTGGCTGAAGTCACCGTGGTAGATGGTCTTCGTCGCGGCCATGAAGTCCTTGAACATGCGCCTGATTTGCGCATGCCCGGTGTGACTGACGCGGGCCGATTGCACCCGCAGCGCCGCATCCTCCGCGAAGCACGCGACCGCGGGCTCCAGGTTCTTGTTGTCGACGTTGAAGAAATACCCGTCCTCGACGAGGGCGATCAGTTCCTTCCGGTCGAGCATCCGCGCCGCTCCGTCCGCCGCAGGGGCGCCGACTCTAGCGGGCGGCCACGGGTTTGCAAGAGCCGGGGAGTCTCGTATGGTTCGCGGCGGCAAATCGGGCTCACGGCACGAAAAGGGGAGACGGTCATGGTCTGGAGAACGGGTGCCATCGCGCTGGCCGCGGCGCTCGCCGTCGGGAACTGGGCGGATCGGGCGGCAGCCGACGACAAGGTGGTGGTCGGCGCCGCCATCGCGCTTTCGGGATTCCTCGCTCCTTACGACGAACCGCACAAGGGCGCGATCCTGGCGATCGAGGAGATCAACGCGCGGGGCGGCCTCCTCGGCAGGCAAATCGAATTCGTGACGGCGGACACCAAGTCCGATCCCGCGCAGGGCGCCAACGCCGCGATCGAGGTCATGGAGAAGGGCGCCGAGCTCGTCCTCGTCACCTGCGACTTCGATTTCGGCAGCCCCGCGGCGATCACGGCGCAGAGCCGCGGCAAGATCGCCTTCTCACTCTGCGCGGGCGACCCCAAATTCGGCGTCCAGGGGATCGGCGACCTCGCCTTCTCGATGGGCGTCGGCACGCCCGCCGAGGGCGCGATCATGGCCGAATGGGCGCACGCCCAGGGCTGGCGGAAGCCCTTCGTCTTCGAGGACACGCAGGTCGAGTACACCAAGAAGCTCGCGGACTACTTCCAGGCGCGCTGGGAGGACGGGCTCGGCAGCGTGGCCGGCCACGACACCTTCAACGGGCAGACCGACACCACGGCGGCGGGCCAGATCACCCGGATCAAGGAATCCGACGCCGACTTCATCGTCTTCACCGGCGCCGCCGGCGTGGGCGGCACGCCGATCCTGAAGCAGGTCCGCGCCGCCGGCATCGACCTCCCGATCATCGGCGGAGTCGCGATGGACGGCGTCTACTGGCTGGACGCGATCCCCGGTCTCAGCGACTTCTACAACCTCAACTACAGCTCGATTCACGGCGACGACCCGATCGCCGAGGTGCAGGATTTCTGGGCCAAATTCGAGGAACGCTTCGGGCCGCCGATCGTCGGTTTCAGCGTGACCGGCTACGCCATCATCGAGGGGTGGGCGCGCGCCGTCGAGCGTGCCGGCACCTTCGACGCCAAGGCCGTGGCCCTCGAGCTGGAGACGTTCGACAAGGAGCCGCTGCTCTCGGGCGCCACCACCTACACGTCCGAATGGCACATCAACTTCGACACGCCGATGATGATCATCCAGGTGCAGAACGGCGCGAGGAGCGGCATCGGGCGCTTCGCGCCGAGCAAGGTGCCGCCGGTCGACTTCTAAGGCATGTCCGGTCCGGTCGGGCCGTCCCGCTCCGCCCCCGACCGCCCGCTGCCCGCGACCCTCGGGACGGACGGCGTCGCCGTCCGCTTCGGGGGCCTCGCCGCGCTCGATGACCTCACGCTTGCGCTCGGCCGGGACGAGATTCTCGGTCTGATCGGCCCGAACGGGGCGGGCAAGAGCACGCTGATCAACGTGCTCTCCGGCTTCCAGCGCGCGGCGGCGGGCCGGGTCCGTCTGGATGGCCACGACATCACCGGCCGAAAGCCGCACGAGATCTCCCGTCTCGGCGTCGCCCGCACGTTCCAGGCGGTCCGCCTCTTCCCGGGCCTCACGGTGCTGGAGAACGTGGCCGCCGGTTTCACCGGCCGCCCGGTCGGACGCCGCGCCGCCCGCGTCCGGGCCCGGGAAATCCTCGACTGGATCGGCCTCGGCAACAAAGCGGCGCTGACCGCAGGCACGCTCCCCTACGGCGACGAGCGCCGCGTCGGCATCGCGCGCGCGCTCGCCACCGGCCCGGCCTTCCTCCTCCTCGACGAGCCCGCCGCCGGGACCAACGAAGAGGACATCCCCGGCCTCATGGCCACGATCGCGCGGATTCGCGACGAGTTCGGCTGCGGCGTGCTCGTGGTGGAGCACAACATGGGCCTCGTCATGGGCCTCTGCGGCCGGGTCCACGTGATCGACCACGGCCGAACCATCGCCGTCGGCCCGCCGCGCGCGGTGCGGGACGACCCGGAGGTGCGCCGGGCCTATCTCGGCGAAGGCGAGGCGTGACCGTGCTCGAGGTCGAGAATCTCGCGGTCCGCTACGGTCCGGTCGCCGCACTCCGCGGGGTCTCCATCGCGGCGGAGGAGGGCGAGTTCGTCGGCATCGTCGGCCCCAACGGGGCTGGCAAGTCCACGCTTCTGCTTGCGATCGCCGGCGCCGTCCGGGCCGCCGCGGGCACCGTCCGCCTGCGCGGGGAGACGCTCGCGAACCTGCCGCCGGAGGACGTGGTGCGCCGCGGCATGGCGCTGGTGCCGGAGGGCCGCGCGCTGTTCGGTGAGCTCACCGTCGAGGAGAATCTCAGGCTCGGCGCGACGATCCGCCGCGACCGCCGCGGCGTCGAGGCGGACGTCCGCGCGCAGATGGCCGCCTTCCCGATCCTAGGGGAGCGCCGGCATTCGCGCGCCGAGAAGCTTTCGGGCGGCGAGCAACAGATGCTCGCGCTCGCCCGCGCGCTCATGGGCAGGCCCGGAATGCTCCTGCTCGACGAGCCTTCGCTTGGCCTTGCGCCGCTGATCGCCGCGCGGGTTTACGAGATTCTGGTCGGGCTCAACCGCGAGGGCATGACCATCGTCGCGGTCGAGCAGAACCCGGCGCGCATCGTCGGCGTCGCCCGGCGGGTCTACGTCCTGCGCTCGGGCCGCGTCGCGCGCGCCGGCCCGCCCGGCATCCTGAACGAGCGGGAGGAGCTGGACGAGGCCTATTTCGGCTTCGACGAGCACGACCGGGAATCGTGACCGCCGCCATACAGGTCGTCGTCGACGCCTTGAGCGTGGGTTCCCTCTACGCGCTCACGGCGCTCGGTATCGGGCTTATCTTCGGCATCATGCGCCTGATCAACTTCGCCCATGGCGAGTTCGTCATGATCGGCGCGTACATGCTGATGGCGGTCGTCGCGCAATACGAGCCGCTCGCCATCCTCGTCTCGATGGCGGCGGTCGTGGCGCTCTCGCTCCTCTCGGAGCGGATCGCCTTCCGGCCCGTGCGCAACGCGGGGCCGACCACGATGCTGGTGACCAGCTTCGCCGTGAGCTACTTCCTGCAATATCTCTTCGTGATGATCTACGGTGCCCGGCCCAAGGGCTTCGAGTTCCTCGCCGGCTTGGCCGAGCCTTTCGTCGTCGGCGCGGTTCGCATCCCGAAGCTGAACGTCGCGATCGTCGGGGTGACGGTCGCTCTGCTCGCGGGCCTCGCGTTGTTCCTGAAGCGCTCGCGCTTCGGCGTGCAGATGCGCGCGGCGGCGCTCGATTTCCGCATGGCCCGCCTGCTCGGCGTCCGCGCCGACCGGGTCATCGCGGTCGCCTTCGCGCTGAGCGGCGTGCTGGCAGGCGTCGCGGCGGTCTTCACCACGGTGCAGGGCGGCACGCTCTCGCCCAACATGGGGGTGCAGCTCGCGCTGATCGGCTTCGTCTCGACCATCGTCGGCGGCGTGGGGAGCCTGGTCGGCGCGGTGCTGGGCGGCTACTTCGTCGGCGTCGTCAGCGTGCTCCTCCAGTTCGGCCTGCCCCTCGAGCTCCGCCCTTATCGCGAGGCCTTCGTCTTCTCGGCGGTGATCCTCGTGCTGCTCGCGCGCCCGCAGGGCCTCTTCCGCGGCGCGGAAGCGCGGGAGCGGGTATGACGCGCACCGGCCGGCCGAGCGTGGAGGAGGCGGCGCGCGGCGTCTGGCCGTTGCTCTCGCTCTGCCTGATCCTCGTCGTGCTGGCGGCGCTCTGCTCCCTGGGCCCGGTCGTGCTCCAGCGGGTCGCCACCGATGCGTTGATCAAGCTCGTGATGGTGGTGGGACTCTACGTCTTCGTCGGCAACTCGGGCGTGCTCTCCTTCGGCCACGCCTCCTTCATGATGCTGGGCGGTTTCGGCGCCGCATGGCTCGACGTGCCGGTGCGCTACAAGAAGATCCTGATGGACGAGCTGCCGGCGTTCCTCGGCCAGGCCGAGTTCCATCCCGGGCTGGCCGCGCTCGCGGCGATGGGCTGGGCCGGCGCCTTCGCCTTCCTGATCGGCATTCCCCTGATGCGGCTCTCCGGCATCGCCGCCGCGATCGGCACCTTCTCCTGGCTCACCATCGTCTTCGTCGTTCACGCCGGCTGGGAGGAGATGACGGGCGGCACCAGTTCGTTCAACGGCCTGCCGGTCTATGTCGATATCTGGGTGGCCCTGGCCGCGGCGCTCTTCGTCATGCTGGTGGCTTACGTCTTCCAGACGTCGAAGCTGGGCCTCGCGCTGCGCGCATCGCGGGAGGACGAGGCGGCCGCCCGCGCGATCGGCGTCGACGTGCTGCGCGCGCGGCTCGCCGCCTTCGTGGTCAGCGCCATGCTGGTCGCCCTCGGCGGCGTGCTCCAGGGCCACTTCCTCGGGATGGTCAACGTGACCCAGTTCTACATCGGCATCACCTTCATCACGATCGCGATGCTGGTGATCGGCGGCACGGGCAGCCTCGCCGGCGCCGTCGTAGGCACCGTCGTGGTCTCGGCGATCGCCGAGCTCCTGCGCCAGCTCGAGAACGGTTTCGAGGTGGGCGCCGTTACGCTCGCCGCGCCCGCGGGCCTGCGCGAGCTCGGCCTCGCCGGCGCCATGATGCTGATTCTGATCTTCCGGCCTGCCGGCCTCACCGGCGGACAGGAGCTGCCTTTCCCAACCTTCCTCGGCCGCGCCTTCCGCGCCCGGCCCTGCCCAACTTCGGAGGGAAATCGATGAAACTGAGCGAATCGCGGATTCTCACCACCCATGTCGGAAGCCTGCCGCGGAGCGACGCGCTTCTGAAGATGCTGCTCGTCATGGAAAAGGGCGGTTCGATCGAACGCGCGGTCTTTCGCGAGAAGGTCGCGGCCGACATGGTCGAGATTCTCCGCCGCCAGGCGGAGTCCGGCATCGACGTGGCGGGTGACGGCGAATTGCCGCGCATCGGCTTCTCCTTCTACGTCAAGGACCGGATGAGCGGTTTCGGCGGAGTCGCCCAGCGCGGCACGGTGACGGACTTCGCCAGGTTCCCGGGTTACGCCGCGCTCAAGATGGCAGCGCTCCGCGGCGCCGGCAGCGCGGACGGCGATGTCTCCGAAACCGCCTCACTCTACGAGATGCCGGAGGCGCTGGCGGCGGTCCGCTACGACGACTCCCTCGCCGCCGTGAAGGAGGAGATGGCGCTCTTCGCCGATGGGCTCGCCGCAAGCGGGGCGGCGGACCGCTTCGCCGAGACCTTCGTCACCGCAGCCGCTCCCGGCATCGTCTCGACGACTCTGCTTCGCGCCGCGGACAATCCGGCCTACGGAAGCGATCGCGACTACCTGTTCGCCCTCGCGGCCGAACTGAAGAAGGAATACGAGTACATCGTCGCGCAGGGGCACGTCCTTCAGATCGACGCGCCCGACCTGGCGCTCGAGCGCCAGATCATGTTCGTGGACAAGCCGCTCGAGGCCTTCCTCGAACGTGCGGCGCTCCATGTCGAGGCGCTCAACATGGCGCTCGCGGACATTCCGCCGGAGAAGGTCCGGCTCCACGTCTGCTGGGGCAACTGGGATGGCCCCCATATCGACGACGTCGCGCTCGCGCCGCTCCTGCCGATCGTCTATGAAGCCCGGGTCGGCGCGCTCAGCATCGCCTGCGCCAACCCGCGCCACCAGCACGAGTGGCGGGAGTTCAAGACGCACAGGCTGCCGGATCACATGGCGCTGATCCCGGGCGTGGTCGACGTGACCACCAACTACCTCGAACACCCGCAGGTCGTAGCCGACCGGCTCTGCCAATTCGTCGAGGCGATCGGGGACCGGGAGCGGGTGATCGCCGGTTGCGACTGCGGTTTCTCGACCTTCGCCGGATGGGTGATGGTGCCCGCCGACGTGGCCTGGAAGAAGATGGAGATGCTCACGGAGGGCGCGCGCCTGGCGAGCGAACGGCTCTGGTGAGCCGGACCGCGCATGCCCGGGCCGGCGCATCGCCATGCGGCGCCGGCCGTGGACTCGCGCCGGGCCGGGCCGTAGGGTGCGCCGGGCGGACGGGGAGGAGGATCGGATGGACGGCGTCCAGCTCGCCATTCTCCACAAGCGGTTCGAGGCCATTTGCCGGAAGATGGCCAACACGCTCTTCCGCACCGGGCGCTCCGGCGTCCTCAACACGGCGCGCGACTTCTCCTGCTGCATCGTCACCGCCGATTGCGCGCTTCTCTCGACCGCCGAGAGCCTGCCGATCCACGTCCTGAGCGGGCCCGACCTGATGGCGACGGCGATGAAGGCATTCCACCCCGCGCTCCGGCGCGGCGACGCCTTCCTGCACAACTCGCCCTATCACGGCTGCTCGCACCCGGCCGACCACACCATCCTGGTGCCGGTGATCGACGAAGACGGCCGGCATCGCTTCACCGTCGTCGCCAAGGCGCATCAGGCCGATTGCGGCAACGCCATCCCGACGACCTACCACGGCGCCGCCCGCGACGTGTACGAGGAGGGGGCGCTGATCTTCCCGGCGGTCCAGGTCCAGCGCGGTTACGAGACGATCGACGATATCGTCCGCATCTGCCGGATGCGCATCCGCGTTCCGGAGCAATGGTGGGGCGACTTCCTCGCCGCGCTGGGCGCCGCCCGGGTCGGCGAGCGGGCGCTGCTCGCCCTGGGCGCGGAGGTCGGCTGGGAGACCCTGGAGCGCTTCTCCACCCGCTGGTTCGATTACAGCGAGCGGCGGATGATCGATGCGTTGTCGGCGCTGCCCTCCGGGCGCATCGCCGTTTCCAGCGCCCACGATCCGGTCCCGGGGGCGCCGGACGGCGTGACCGTGAACGTTTCCGTGGCCGTCGATCCGGCCGCCGCGCGGATCGAGGTCGACCTGCGGGACAACGTCGATTCGCTCCCCTGCGGCCTCAACATGAGCGAAGCCTGCGCGCGCACCTCGGCGATGGTCGGCATCTTCAACGCGCTCCACCATGCCGTGCCGCCCAATGCGGGGTCTTTTCGCCGCATCGGCGTGCGCCTGCGGCGGGGCTGCGTCGTCGGCATTCCCGACCACCCGACCTCCTGCTCGGTCGCGACCACCAACGTCGCCGACCACATCGCAAACGGCGTGCAGCGGGCCATCGCCGAGCTCGGGGACGGCCACGGCATGGCCGAGGTCGGCGGCGTCATCCCGCCGAGTTGCGGCGTGATCTCGGGCGTCGATCCGAGGAGCGGCGCGGCGTTCGTGAATCAGGTCTTCCTGGGCTTCGGCGCCGGCGCGGCGGCGCCCCGGACGGACGCATGGGTCTCCATCGCTCATGTCGGCAATGCCGGGCTTTGCCACCAGGATTCGATCGAGTTGGACGAGATGGCGTTCCCGATCGTCGTGAAAGGGCGCCACTTCATCGCCGACAGCGGGGGCGCCGGGCGCCAGCGCGGCGGCGCGGGGGCCCATGTGGAATTCGGGCCGGTGGACGGCTGCCGCCTCGAGGTGGGCTATGTCAGCAACGGCGCGGTCAACCCGGCGCACGGCGCGCGTGGCGGCGGCCCCGGGGCCTGCGCCCGCCAATACCGCCGCGGACGCAACGGGGCGCTGGAGGAACTCGCGGCCTGCGCGCAGGTCGCGCTGGAGCCGGGCGAGACGGTGGTCTCGGTCTCCGCCGGCGGCGGCGGTTACGGCGCGCCCGCCGCCCGCGATCCGGAGCGCGTCGCCCACGACGTGCGGGAGCGCTGGGTCTCGCCGAGCGCGGCCCGCGACGTCTACCGCGTCGCCCTCGACGCGCACGGCGACGTCGATCGCGCCGCCACCCGCCGCCTCCGCGCCCCCGCTTGACCCCGCGGCGCGCGGGACTTCGGGCCTGCGGCGGGGTTGATGGGGGTCGGGGCGTGGTTTAGCGTGCGCCGTCGGCGAGGGCCGCGGGAGGCGGCGGTGGCGTTCCGGAAAGGGGCAGGTGCGCCGTGACCGACCAGCGCTACGAAACCCGGGGCGGCATCGTCGTGCATCGGCGGGACCACGCGGAAGAGGAGGACGCCGCCCCCGCCAAGGCGCTCGTGGAGCGGCTCGACCGCTATCCGGGCGTGCTCATGTCGTCCTGCTTCGAGTTTCCCGGCCGCTACACGCGCTGGGATCTGGGGTTCGCCGCGCCGCCGCTCGCCATCGCCTGCCGGGGGCGTGATTTCTCAATCGCGGCGTTGGGCGAAAGGGGGCGGGTCCTGCTGGAGCCCATCCGCGCCGCCCTCGCGCCGCTGGACGCGGTCGAGCGCCTGGAGGCGGACCCGGCGGGCATCGCCGGCACGGTTCGCGCGCCGGCGGAAACCGTGCCCGAGGAGCGGCGCAGCAGGCAGCCCTCGATCTTCAGCCTGCTGCGCGCCGTCATCGACCTGTTCAGGAGCGACCGGGATCAGCATCTCGGGCTTTACGGCGCCTTCGGCTACGACCTCGCGCACCAGTTCGAGCCGATCGAACGTTCCCTCCCGCGCGCGCCCGACCAGCGCGACCTGGTGCTCTTCCTGCCCGACGAGATCCTGGTCGTCGACCACATGGCGGGGCGGGCGGTGCGCCATCGCTACGATTTCGTCTGCGCCGCCGGGGACACGCGGGGCATCGCCCGCGCCGCCGCGCCGGACCCTTACAAGAGCGGGCTCTCCCGCGGCGCGTCGGGCGGCAACGACCATCGGCCGGGTGCCTATCCGCGCGCGGTCAAGCGCGCCAAGGAGGCGTTTCGCCGGGGCGACCTGTTCGAGGTGGTGCTGAGCCAGCTCTTCTCCGAATCCTGCGCGGACCCGCCGTCCGCGGTGTTCGAGCGCCTGCGCGCCCGCAACCCGGCACCCTATTGTGCGCTGATGAACCTGGGAAGCGGCGAGTTCCTGGTCGCCGCTTCGCCGGAGATGTACGTCCGGGTCGAGGGCCGGCGGGTCGAAACCTGCCCGATCTCCGGCACCATCGCCCGCGGCAAGGACGCCCTGGGCGACGCCGCCCAGATCGCGAAGCTCATCAATTCGGCCAAGGACGAGGCCGAGCTCACGATGTGCACCGACGTCGACCGCAACGACAAGTCGCGCATCTGCGAGCCGGGCTCGGTGCGGGTGATCGGGCGCCGCCAGGTGGAGCTCTATTCGCGGCTGATCCACACGGTGGACCACGTGGAGGGCATCCTGCGGCCCGAGTTCGACGCGCTCGACGCCTTCCTGAGCCACGCCTGGGCGGTGACGGTGACGGGCGCGCCGAAGCAATGGGCGATCCGTTTCATCGAGGAGAACGAGCGCTCGGCGCGCCGCTGGTACGGCGGCGCCATCGGCCGTGTCGGCTTCGACGGCGGGATGAACACCGGGCTCACCCTGCGGACCGTCCGCATGAAGGAGGGGATCGCCGAAATCCGCGCCGGCGCGACGCTGCTCTACGACAGCGACCCGCAGGCGGAGGACGACGAATGCCGCCTCAAGGCGTCGGCGCTGTTCGCGGCGCTGCGGGCGGAGCCGTCGCCCGCGCATGGCGGCGTTCGCCCGGCCCGGCCCGGCGACGGGCGCCGCGTGCTGCTGATCGACCACGAGGATTCCTTCGTCCACACCCTCGCGAACTACCTGCGGCAGACGGGGGCGGCGGTCGAGACCTTGCGCCCCGCGCCGGCGCGGCGGGCCCTCGAGGACGACGCGCCGGATCTGGCCGTGCTGTCGCCCGGGCCGGGCCGTCCCGGCGATTTCGACACCGCCCTGACCATGGAGCGACTCCTCGCGCGCGGGGTGCCGCTGTTCGGCGTCTGTCTCGGGCTCCAGGCCATCGCCGAATATTTCGGCGGCCGTCTCGACCGGCTCGACGCGCCCGTCCACGGCAAGCCTTCCGAGGTGACGGTGCTGGGCGGGGCGCTGTTCGACGGGTTGCCGCGGCGCTTCCGGGTCGGGCGCTACCACTCGCTCCACGCCGTGCGGGACGCCCTGCCCGCCGATCTCCTCGCGGTGACCGCGCAGACGGACGACGGCGTCGTCATGGCGCTGGAGCACCGGCAGCGGCCGATCGCGGCCGTGCAGTTCCACCCGGAATCGATCCTCTCCCTCGACGACGACGTGGGGATGCGGCTGGTCGAGAACGCGATGGCCTCCCTGGCGGGCGGCGGCGCGGTTTCCTCCGTCGGCGCCCCGTGAACGGCGGCGCGCGCTTCTCGACGAGCGCCGCGACGCCTTACGACGAGGACGGTCTCGCTCACGCCCGCCCGGCGGCCTCCGCGCCCCGTTGCAGGGCGAAGATCGAGGTGTAGCCGCCGGACCAGTCGGGCGGCAGCCGGCACGGCCGGGGGTCGAACCGCGCCCAGCGCGCCGTCGCGCCGCGGACGACCGTCCCGTTGCGCGAACCGGGAACGGGGTGAGGCGTGATCGGCAGCGCGTCGGCCGCGCTGTAGGCGTTGATGAGGAGCGGGCGCGGCCGGGTCGGATGGACGTTGGGCCGGGAGCCGTGGACCGTGCGCCCGTGGTGCACGGTGACGGAGCCGGCGGGCCCCGGCAGGCAGACGGCCTTCTCCAGCGCCACGCCCGCGAGGTCGTCCGGGCCGATGGCGCCGGTCCAGCCGTCGCTTTCGTCGTAGAGGCTGAACAGCGCGCCCTCGTGGGAGCCCGGGACGACGGCCATCGGCCCCATCGAATCGTCGACGTCCTCCAGGTAGGCGCCGATCGCCAGCACGTTGTCGTTCGTATGCGGATAGAACGGGAGGTCCTGGTGCCACTTCACCTCCGAGCCGCCGCCGGACCACTTGAAGTTGAGCTTGGAGTGGTGAAAGACCACGTCAGGGCCGAGCAGGTCGGCGGCGAGATCGACGATCACGGAGTCGGAAGCGAACCGCCAATAGGCGGGGTGATGCTCGACCGGCCCGGTGAGGCGGCGGGGCCGGGGCGAAGCGGCGGAGTGGCCGTCTTCCAGGTCCCACTTCCGGTCGGGTCCGGCGACCGCCCGGCTTTCCTCGACGAACGCGGCGGTCACGGCGCGCAGCCGTTCCAGCAGGTCGTCCGGCAGCAGGTGTTCGACCATGAGGTAGCCGGTCTCGAAATAGGCCACCCGCTGGGCTTCGGTGAGGACCCGGGGCGGGGCGGCGAGAACGTCCTCCGGAGACATCGCGGCGCTCCCCTGCGACGGGCGGCGCGAACCCGCCCACCCGGACTATGGCCGCACTGCATCGCCCCGCGCAACGGCAATTGCCGCGCCCCAAAGGCGCCGGGAGTTGAAATTGGCGGGGCAGGGGCCGATATTGGGGGGGCGATGCGGGTGCAGATCAACGGGGAAGTGCGGGAATTCGAGGAGCCGCAGTCGGTGCAGAGCATCGTCGAGGGGCTCGGGCTCGACGCGCGGAAAATCGCGGTCGAGCGCAACCTGGAGGTGGTCCCGCGCAGCGCCTACGGACGCACCGCCATCGCCGCCGGCGACCGGCTGGAGATCGTCCACTTCATCGGCGGCGGCGCGGACGACGACGGCTGGGAGGTCGCCGGGCGGCGCTTCCGCTCCCGCCTGATCGTCGGCACCGGCAAATACCGGGATTTCGCGCAGACGGCCGCGGCGCTGGAAGCCTCGGGCGCGGAGATCGTCACGGTCGCCGTGCGGCGGGTGAACGTCACCGATCCGAAGGCGCCGATGCTGGTCGACCACGTGGATCCCGAGCGTTTCACCTACCTTCCCAACACCGCCGGCTGTTTCACGGGCGAAGAGGCCGTGCGCACCCTGCGCCTCGCGCGGGAGGCCGGTGGCTGGTCCCTCGTCAAGCTGGAGGTCCTGGGCGACCGGGAGACGCTCTACCCCGACATGCCGGAGACCGTGCGGGCCGCGGAAATCCTGATCCGCGACGGCTTCCACGTGATGGTCTATTGCAACGACGACCCGATCATGGCGAAGCGCCTGGAGGACATGGGCTGCGTCGCCATCATGCCGCTGGCGGCGCCCATCGGTTCGGGCCTTGGCGTGCAGAACCCGGTGGGCATCCGCATCATCGTCGAGCGGGTCTCCGTGCCCGTGCTGGTGGACGCGGGCGTGGGCACGGCCTCGGACGCCGCGGTGGCGATGGAGCTGGGCTGCGACGGCGTGCTCATGAACACGGCCATCGCCGGCGCGAGGGACCCGGTGCGCATGGCGCGCGCCATGCGCCATGCCGTGGAGGCGGGCCGTCTCGCCTATCTCGCCGGCCGCATGGAGAAGAAGCTTTACGCGGATCCATCCTCCCCTCTGGGCGGCCTCATCTGAAGGGAGACAGGCGATGGGCGAGGGCTTCGTCCACCCATACGTGCCGAACGCGGCGCCGGGGCCGCGGCGGCGGCTGCTGGAGGCGATCGGCGTCTCCGACGTCATGGCGCTCTACGCCGCGATTCCGGAAGAGCTCAGGGTCAAGGGGCCGCTCGACCTGCCGCCGGCGCTTCCCGGCGAAGGGGACTTGCGGCGGCACCTGGAGGAGATCGTCGCCCGCAACCGCGCCTGCGCCGGCGCATGGCTCAATTTCCGCGGCGCCGGCTGCGCGCATCATTACGTGCCGGCCGTCGTGGACGAGATCGTCCATCGCGGCGAGTTCCTCACCGCCTATGGCGGCGGCCCCTATTCGGATCACGGCAAGAACCAGGCGCTGTTCGAATATCAAAGCCTGATGGGCGAGCTGGTGGGGATGGAGGTGGTCTCCGCGCCCACCTACGACGCCGGCGCCGGCGCCGACAGCGCCGCGGCGATGGCCTGCCGCCTCACCGGAAGGAGCGGCATCCTGGTGCCCGAGAGCATGAGCGCCGACCGGCGCGCGCAGATGTGGGGCTTCGTCAAGCCGTTCGCGACCGTGGAGACGGTCGCGCGGGACCCGGCGACGGGGCTGCTGGATCGCGCCGACCTCCGGGCCAGGCTCTCGTCCGCGGTGGGCGCGGTCGTGATCGAATCCCCCGGCTATCTCGGCCAGATCGAGACGGACGCCGCCGAAATCGCGGGCCTTGCCCACGGGGCCGGCGCGATGGTCGTCGCCTGCGTCGACCCGATCTCCCTCGGCGTTCTCGCCGCGCCTGCCGATTACGGCGCCGACCTGGCGGTCGGCGACCTCCAGCCGCTCGGCATCCACATGTATGCGGGCGGCGGCAACGCGGGCTTCATCGCCAGCCGCGACGACCCGCGCATCGTCGCCGAATACCCCACCATGCTGTTCAGCATCGCGCCGGGGCGCGGGCCGGGCGGCTTCGGCTTCGCCTGGTCCACCATGGAGCGCACCTCCTACGACGCCCGCCACGAGGCGACCGACTACTACGGCACCACGCAATGGCTCTGGGGCATCGGCGCCGCCGTCTATCTCGCGCTGATGGGGCCGCAGGGCATGGCCGAGCTGGGCCGCGGCATCATGCAGCGGGCGCGCTACGCGGCGGAGAGGATCGCCGCGCTGCCGGGCCTCTCCGTGCCCCATCTGGAGCGCCCGTTCTTCAAGGAGTTCGTCGTCGATTTCTCCGCCTCGGGCAAGACGGTGGCGGCCGTCAACGCCGCGCTGCTGGAGGCGGAGATCCACGGCGGCAAGGACCTGAGCGGCGAATTCCCGGCACTCGGGCAGGCGGCGCTCTATTGCGTGACGGAGCGCCACGGCAAGGCGGACATCGAGCGGCTGATCGCGGCGCTCGCGGAGGCGCTCCGATGAGCGACCGGACGGAAGGCGATTTTCACGCCGCGCGCTGGAACGAGCCCCTGGTCGACTCGCTCGGCGGCGACGGACGCGGCCTGCTGCCGCCGGCCGTGGACGAGGAGATCGCGGCGGCCGTGGGCGACGTCGCCGCCCGGCTTCCCGAGGGCGCGCGGCGGAAGGCGCCGCCGGCTCTCCCCGAAGTGCCGCAACACCGGGTGCTGCGACACTTCCTGCGGCTCTCGCAGATGTCCATGGGCTTCGACGTGACGGCCGACATGATGGGCACCTGCACCATGAAATACAGCCCCAAGGTGCATGAATACGTAGCCCGCCTTCCGGCCTTCGCGGACGTTCACCCGTTGCAGGATCCGGCGACGATGCAGGGCACGCTGGAGCTCCTCTACCGCTTCGAGCGTATGATGTGCGCGATCGCGGGCATGGACGCCTTCACCTTCCAGCCGGCCAGCGGCGCCCAGGGGATCTACACCAACGCCTGCCTGATCCGCGCCTTTCACGCGGCGCGCGGCGAGGGCGGGCGGCGCGACGAGATCCTCACCACCGCCTTCTCCCACCCGGCCGACGCGGCGACGCCGGCGGTGGCGGGCTTCAAGGTCGTGACCCTGATGCCGGGCGACAGGGGGATCGTCGAAGTGGAGGCGCTGGAGGCCGCGGTTTCCGAGCGCACCGCCGGCCTGATGCTGACCAACCCGGAGGACACCGGCCAGTTCAACCCGCGCATCCGCGATTTCGTCGACATCGTGCACCGGGCGGGCGGTCTCTGCGCCTACGACCAAGCCAACGGCAACCCCTTGCTCGGCGTCGTGCGCGCGGGCGACACCGGCTTCGACATGTGCCAGTTCAACCTGCACAAGACCTTCTCCGCCCCCCACGGCGCCATCGGCCTGGGCTGCGCGGCGGTCGGCGTCAAGGAACCCCTGCGGCGCTTCCTGCCGCGCCCGCTCGTGACCTGGGACGGCGAACGCTATGGCCTGGATCACGATCCGGGGGAGGGGATCGACAAGATCCGCGCCTTCCTGGGCAACGTCCACGCCGTGCTCAAGGCCTATGCCTGGGTCCGCAGCCTGGGCGCCGAGGGTCTGCGGGCGGTGGCCGAAACCGCCGTGCTCAACAACAACTACATGCTGCACCACATCCGGCGCATCGAAGGCACGCGCATCCCGTGGCCCGACAACGACCTGCCGAAGCTCGAACAGGTCCGCTACAGCTGGGAGCCGCTCTACGAGGAGACGGGCGTCGGCAGCCGCGACGTCATGAACCGGATGGTCGATTTCGGCGTGCAGCACTACATGGAGAGCCACGTGCCCATGCTGGTGCCGCAGCCCTTCACCCTGGAGCCCGGCGAATCGCTCACCGTCGAGGAGATGGATTACATGCTGGACGTGCTGCGCCGCATCGCCGATGAGGCCCGCCGCGCGCCGGAAACGGTGAAGGCCGCGCCACACCGCGCCGCGACCGGCCCCATCGACGGCGCCGTGCCGGACGACCCGGATTGCTGGGCCTTCACGACGCGGGCCTGGCGGCGCAAGCGGGCGAACTGGGCGAAGGCGAAGCGCGGGGGCCGGAGCGGGGCGCGGGGCGGCTACGGCTGACGGCTCCGTCGTGGCCCGGCCGCTCGTCGGCCTCGTGGTGAACCCGATCGCCGGCATGGGCGGCGGCGTCGGGCTGAAGGGAACGGACACGCCGGCGATCCTGCGCGAGGCGCGCGCCCGCGGCGCGGTCCCGCAGGCCGGCGCGCGCATGGAGACGGTCCTGCGCGCGCTCGCCCGCGCCGATGCTCCGTTCGATCTCCTGGCCGCACCCGACGCCATGGGGGAGGCGAGCGCAAAGGCCGCCGGCCTGCGCCCGGCGGTCGTCGGCGCCCGCCCCGCCGGGGAAACCCCCGCGCGGGAAACCACCGCCGCCGACACCCGCGCGGCCGCGCGGGCGCTGGAGGAGGCCGGAGCCTGCCCGATCCTCTTCGCGGGCGGCGACGGGACGGCGCGCGACATAGCGGCGGCCGTCGCCGGGCGGGTTCCCGTCATCGGCGTGCCGGCCGGCGTGAAGATGCACTCGGCGGTCTATGCGACCAGCCCGCGCGCCGCCGCCGACCTCGCCTCGCGCGCGCTCGCCGGCGCGTTCGAGACCCGCGAACGCGAAGTGATGGACATCGACGAATCGGCGTTTCGCGCCGGCGCAGTATCCGCCCGTCTTTACGGTTATTTACGAGTCGTTTACGCGACCGATCTCATACAGAACGTGAAGGCTGGCGGCGTCAACGGTGAACCCGCCGCACTGCGCCGCGTCGCCGCCCGGGTCGCGCACCGCATGGAGGCGGGCCGGCTCTACGTCATGGGGCCGGGCACCACGATCCGCGCCGTCATGGAGGCGCTGGGTCTGCCCAAGACTCTGCTCGGCGTCGATCTGGTGCGGGACGGGGCGCTGCTCGCCGCCGACGTGGACGAGGAGGGCATCCTGCGCGCGCTGGCGGGCGGTCCGGGTGCCGTCGTGGTGACGCCGATCGGCGGCCAGGGGCATTTCCTCGGGCGCGGCAACCAGCAGATCGGCGCCCGCGTGGTGCGGGCGGTGGGCCCGGGCAACGTGATCGTCGCCGCGACGCCGAAGAAGATCGCCTCGCTGCACGGGAGCACGCTCCACGTCGACACCGGCGACCCGGCCCTCGACCGCACCCTCTCCGGCTGGCGCCGCGTCCTCACCGGCCCCGGCGAATCCGTCTGCCGCGTCGCTTCCTGACCGTTGGGGGTATGCCCGAGGCGACCGACGGCTTCGGCTTACATGCCCTCGAACGGGTCGGGCAGCCGCCATCCTGGTCGGGCCCGCGCGCTATCCCCCTGGGGTGCTCTGGGGGTGGACCGTCGTCACCGCCTTCCGCATCGAGACCCCGTTCGACCCGGCCACCACGAAGTGGGTGGGCGCGCGCAACTTCGCGTCTCTCTTCTGCAACGACCAGACCTTCCGGAAAACCCTCCGGCGCGCTGGCGTCCGGCGCGCCTGCGTCTGGTGCGCGCTGGCCGATCGAGGGCGTGGGCCGGCCGCCCGGCCGTGGTACACGGGGTGCCCGCGATGATGTCGGTGACGATCGTCGACATCTGGCAGTGGGCGCCGTTCGTGACGCTGATTCTACCGGCCGGGATGCAGGGCATCTTGCCCGAGGCGGCGGCGGCGCGGCGCGACGGGCTGGGCCGCCTCGCCATCGTCTGGCGCATCGTGCTGCCGATGTCCGGGTCGGGAGTCGCGGCGACGACGATCTTCACCTTCGTCTTCGGCTGGAACGAGTTCCTCTTCGTGCTCCACCTCACCGGTTCCAAGGCGGAGACGATGCCGATGCGGAGGTTCAGGATGGTCGACCTCTACAACGTGTCGTGGGGGCCGATCGGCGCGGCGGTGGTGATGCGGCGCGCGCCCATGCTGGTCGTCGTCTTCCTGATCCGGCGCCACATGATCCGCGGGCGCGCGCCGGGCGCGGTGAAGTAGGCTCTTGGAACGCTACGCCTCGCGCCGCGCCGCCGCCGCCGCCCTGGGCGCCGTCCTCCGCCGCGGCCGCACCCTGAACGAGGCGCTCGCCGCTGCGCCGGCCTTCGCCCGGCTGGATGCGCGCGACGCCGCCCACGCCCGCCTGCTTCTTCTCACGACCTTGCGCCGCCTCGGGCAGATCGACGCCTTCCTCGCCCGCTTCCTGCGCCGTCCAGCGCCGGCCGGCCGGGGCGCGGCGCAGGACCTGCTGCGGCTCGGAGTCTGCCAGCGCGCCTTCCTCGGCACGCCGGCGCATGCGGCGGTGGCGAGCGTCGTGGCCCTGGCCGAGGGGCCGCGCCTCGCGCCCTGCCGCGGCTTCGTCAACGCCGTCCTCCGCCGCGCCGCCCGCGAAATCGACGCCATCGCGGGGCTGGACGCGCCTCGCTTGAACACGCCCGGCTGGCTCTGGCGGAGCTGGGAGGAGGCTTACGGCCCCGCGTCCTGCCGCGCCATGGCGGAGGCTCATCTGCGGGCGCCGCCGCTCGATCTCTCCGTCGTTTCGGACGCGCCGGCCTGGGCCGGGCGGCTCGGCGCGGCGCTTCTGCCGGGCGGATCGCTCAGGCTCGCGGGCGCCGGCCCCGTGGCCGCGCTGCCCGGCTACGACGCGCCGGCCTGGTGGGTCCAGGACGCGGCGGCGGCGCTGCCGGTGCGCCTGCTGGGCCCCCTCGCGGGCAGGCGGGTAATCGAGATCGGCGCCGCGCCCGGCGGCAAGACCGCCCAGCTGCTGGCGGCCGGCGCGCGCGTGACCGCCGTCGACCGCGCGCCGCGCCGTCTCGTCCGCCTGCGGGAAAACCTCGCCCGTCTCCGCCTCCGGGCCGAGATCGTGGAGGCCGACGCCCTCGACTGGCGGCCCGCAACGCTCGCCGACATCGTGCTGCTGGACGCGCCCTGCACGGCGACCGGGGCGATCCGGCGCCATCCGGACATCCCCCATCTTCGCGGTCCCGCCGACGTGGTCCGTCTCGCCGCCCTCCAGGGCCGGCTGCTCGCAAGCGCGCGCGCCATGGTGGCGCCGGGCGGGCTGCTGCTCTACGTCAGCTGCGCGTTGCAGCCGGAGGAATGCGCACACGCCGTGGATGCATTCCTCGCGTCGGCCCCCGATTTCGCCCGTCTCCCCCTGCACCCGGCGGAATTGCCGGGCCTCGCTGAAGCCGTCACCGCGGCCGGCGATCTGCGCACCCTGCCGTGCCACTGGCCCGAGAAGGGCGGTCTGGATGGGCTCTACGCCGCCCGCCTGCGCCGCTTGTCCGGCTGAGGCGTCGCACACTGGGGGGAAGGGGGGTTACCGCCTCTCTCTGTCGGCGGCGCGGGCGGCGATGGCGATGTCTTCGGCCCTGAGCCAGCCGGGGCTTCCCTCGGGCAGGGCCTTGGCGGCGGCGCGAGCGTGGTGGCGCGCTTCGGCCATGCGGCCGCGCAGATAGGCGGCCTCGGCCAGGGCCAGGGAGGAACGCGCGCGATCCCCGGCCCGGCCGCGCGCGATGCCGAGGAAGTGCCAGTAGGAGGGCCGCCCTTCCTCCAGCCGCGTCGCCGCCTCGAGATGGCCGATGGCGTCCTCCGCCAGAGCGGGATCACCTGTTTCGATCTGCGCGCGGGCGAGGCCGAAGCGCAGCAGGGCGGAATCGTCCCGGAGCGCCACCGCGCGTTCATAAGACTCGACGGCGGGCGCGATCCGCCCGTTCTCGAACAGGATCTGCCCCTCGAGCTCGTGGAACCATGGGTCGTCGGGGAAGTCCGCGAGCAGGCCGCCCAGCACCGCCAGGGCGCGGTCGATCTCGGGAATGCGATAGAGGGCGATGGCGCGCGCATAGCGGGCGGCGACCGACTCGTCGCTCTCCGGATAGGCGCGCAACGTCTTCTTCGGCGGGTCGAGGAAGCCCCGCAGCTTGGCCACCATCCGCCGATGCGCCGCGGCGGGCGCCTCCGCCTCCGGGGGCGGCGCGCCGGCGGCGGCCCGCGTCTCCACCCGGTTGCGGACGAAACGGATGCGATCGCGGGTCAGGGGATGGGTGCGGAGGTATGGGTCCTGCCGCTCGACGGTGAGAAACTCCTGACTCTCCAGCCGGCGGAACATCGCGAGCAGGCCCTCAGCGGATTGCCCGGTGCTTTCGAGCAGGCGGATGGCGGCCTGGTCGGCGGCCTGCTCCTGCACCTGGCTGTAGCGCAGCAGGTTCTGCCGCGCCATCGTCCAGGCGCCCATGATGAGCGCGCTGCCGGCTTCCCCTTCGCCGGCGAGGATGGCGCCTGAGCCCAGCAAGGTACCGAGGATGGTCTCGGCCGCGGCATCCTCCATGGCGCCGCGGGTCCGGACCAGGTGACCGCCGGCGATGTGGCCGATCTCGTGGGCGATCACGCCGGCGATCTCGCCGGGTTCCTCCGCCGCCGCCAACATGCCGCTGGTGACGAAGAGGTTGAGGCCGCCGGCCACGAAGGCGTTCAGGCGGCGGTCGTCCACGATATGGACGCGGACGGCCTCCGCGCCGAGCCCCGCCGCGTCGAACAGTGGCGCGGCATAGGCGCGGATGGTATCTTCGATCTCGGCGTCGCGGATCAGCGACATGCCTTGCGGCTTCGCCGGTGCCGCCGTCGCCGAAGCGGCGACAAGAGCGGCGCAGGCGAGCCACACCGCACGCGCGAGACGGAGAGCCAACGCCATCCTCCCAGGACTTCCCGGATCAAATATGTCTTCCAGGCCGTTCCGTCAATGTGTGGCGCGACTCGCGGCCGTCGCCGCCCTCGCCCTGCTCTGGGGCTGCGGGGGCGGGGGGACGCCCGCGGCGCCCGGCCTCTCCAAGGGCGCGGATTTCGTAGGCGGAGTCGCCGCGGACGAGCCGCGTGCGGCGCTCGCCGCACGCGACACGCTGGCGGCCGGCGGCTCCGCGGCCGACGCGGCGGTGGCGTTGACCTTCACCCTGGCCGTCACCTACCCGTCACGGGCGAGCCTCAGCGGCGGCGGACGGTGCCTGGTCTATGCGCCGGGCGGGGAAGGCGACGCGGTGGAAACCCTCGACTTTCTGCCGGCGCGGGCGTCGCTCCCGGCGCCTGCGGGCGGGGTGGCGACCGCCGTGCCCGGCACGGTGCGCGGAATGCACGCCTTGCACGCGCGTTACGGCCGCTTGCGCTGGCCCCGGCTCCTCGCCCCGGCGGAGGCCCTCGCGCGGTTCGGCCATCCCGTCTCCCGCGCGCTGGCGCGCGACGCGGCGGCCGCGGCCGGGGGGCCGAGCGGGGCAGCTTCGCTCCTGGCCTCCGGCGGCGGGGAGCCGCTCGCGGAAGGCCGGCCGCTGTTCCAGCAGGAGCTGGCCGAGACCCTCTCCCGGCTCCGTATCGCCGGGCCGGGCGATTTCTACGACGGTCGGCTCGCTGGCGCCTTCGTGAAGGCCGTGGCGGAGGCGGGGGGAACGCTCGACGCCGACGCGCTGCGCCGCTATCGCCCGCGCTGGCGGGAAACCGCGGCGCTGCCGTTCGCGAGCCACGAGCTGCACACGATTCCGGACGGGGCCGGCGCCGCGGCGGCCGCGATCTTCCGCCGCGCCGGGGCGGGCTACGGCGATGCCACGGCGGCGGAGCGGCTTTCCCTGCTGGCGGATGCCGCGGCGGAGTCCACCAGAGGGACGGCGGGCGCCGCCCCGGCCACGAGCTTCGTCGTCGTCGACCGGCGGGGGATGGCCGTGGTCTGCGGCCTGACGACGAACGGCGCGTTCGGCGCCGGGCGGCGCGCGGCGGGGACGGGAATCGTGCTCGCCGCCGCGCCGGAGCGGGCGTTCCCCTTCGCGCCGGCGCTGCTGGTGAACCGCGTCAACGGGCAGGTGTTCATGGCGGCCGGTGCCGGCGGGGGAGAGGCGGCACCGAGCGCGCTGGCGGCGACGCTGCTGGAATTGCTCGGCGCGGAGCGGCCGCTCCGGGCCGCGCTGGCCGCGCCGCGCATGCATGCGGGCGGGGCGAGCGGCGGTCTCTTTGTCGAATCCACCGTGGGCGCGGCGGCGCGGCAATCCCTGGAGGCGCGCGGCCAGCGGGTCGCGGAAGCGCCGGCGCTGGGTCGAGTCAACGCCATCCATTGTCCGGGCGGCCTGCCGCGCAACCCCGAAACCTGCCGCATCGAGAGCGACCGGCGTGGCTTCGGGACGGCGGCGGGCGGCCTTTCGTGAGAGGGCGGGGATGAAGGCGTCCCGGCGCTCGGCGGTCGCGCCCTTCTTCACCATGGAGATTCTCAAGGCCGCCACGGAGCGGGCGGCGGGGGGCGCGCGGGTCTTCCACATGGAGGCCGGGGAGCCCGGCTCGGGCGCGCCCGAGCCGGTGCTCGACGCGGCGGCAGCCGCCCTCGCGGAGGGGGCCATCGGCTACACCGAATCGCGCGGTATGCCGGCGCTGCGCGCGCGCATCGCACGGCTCTACGAAGAGCGCTACGGGCTCGCGTTGTCGGCCGAGCGCGTGGTCGTCACCATCGGTGCGTCGGGTGGGCTGCTGCTTGCCTTCCTCGCCGCCTTCGACGCCGGCAATCGGGTGGCTCTGGCGGAACCGGGCTACCCCGCCTACCGCAACACGCTCCGCGCGCTCGGCGTGGAGCCCGTGGCGCTCGCCGTCACGGCGGAAACCCGCTTCCAACCGACCGTCGCCATGCTGGAGGCGCTGAAGGAGCCGGTCCAGGGCCTGATCCTCGCCAGCCCCTCCAACCCGACGGGGACGATGCTGCCGCGCCCCGCGCTGGAGGCGATCGCAGGCTATTGCGCGCGCCGGGGGATCCGCGTGATCGCGGACGAGATCTACCACGGTATCACCTACGACGCGCCGGCGGAGACCATCGCCGCCTTCTCGGACAGCGCGATCGTGATCAACGGCTTCTCCAAATATTTCTCGATGACCGGCTGGCGGCTGGGCTGGATGGTCGCCCCTCCGGACCTGGCGCGGCCCGTGGAGCTGCTGTCCCAGAACCTTTTCGTGTCGCCGCCGGCGCTCTCGCAGCGGGCGGCGCTCGCCGCCTTCGACTGCCGGGAGGAGCTGGAGGCGAACGTGGCCCGCTACGCCCGCAACCGGGACATCGTGCGGGCGGCGCTGGCGGAGGCCGGGTTCGGCGAGGTGGCGCCCTGCGATGGCGCCTTCTATGCCTATGCCGACGTCGCGGGCCTGACGGAAGACAGCGAGGCGTTCTGCCGGCGGATGCTGGCCGAATGCGGAGTCGCGGCGACTCCCGGCATCGATTTCGATACTCGCCACGGTCGTTCCTTCGTGCGCTTCTCCTACGCCGGCTCGACCGAGGAGGTCACCGCCGCCTGCGCCGCCCTGCTCCGCTGGTCGAAACAGGGCTCATGAATCTGGTGCGCGGGATCAGGCGAGGCCGGAGCCGAAACGCTGCCACCAGCCGCGGCGCGGAGGGGCGGGGGCCTCGGCCGTAGCGGGCGCGCCTTCGCCGGTAGCAGGCGTGTCTTCTTCGGCAGCGGGTGCGCCTTCGTCGGCGGCGGGAAGCGGGGGGGGCGACGGGGCTTCTTCAGGCGCCGCGTCGGGCGCCGGGGTCTCTTTCGAGATTTCCTCCCGCGGCTTGGCCGTCCGGCGCCGTCCGCCGCGGCGGCCGCGGCGACGGCGTTTGCCGGCACTGCGCGAATCGCCGTCCTTTCCGTCCTCGGCGTCTTCCGTGCCTTCCGGACGCTCCGGCTCGGCCGCCGCGGCTTCCCCCGCGGCCTCGCTTCGCGGTTTGCGCCGGCGGCAGCGGCGCTTCCGGTCCGGCTCGCCCGCTTCCGCCTCGGCGTCTCCGCCCGCCGGCAGCTCATCGGCCGGGCCGGACCGGGCCTGGATGCGTTCGATCGTGTAGTCCGGCGGGACGAGCGCGTCGTCCTGCTGGAAACGCACGACGAAATCGTAGCGCTGCTCGATCTCGGCCAGCGCTTGGCGCTTGCGGTTCAGCAGGTAGAGCGCGACCGTCGCCGGCATACGGACGGCGATTTCCGCACTCCGCCCTTGCAGGCCCTCTTCCTCGATCGCCCGCAGCGCGTGCACCGCCGAGGACTCGACCGAGCGCCTGACGCCCGTGCCGCCGCAGCCCGCGCAGCGCTCCATGCTCGCTTCCATAAGGCTCGGCCGCAGCCGCTGGCGCGACAATTCCAACAGCCCGAAGGCGCTGATCCTGCCGATGCGGATGCGGGCGCGGTCGTTGCGCATCGCCTCCTTGAGCTTGCGTTCGACCGCCCGCTGGTTCCTGTTCTCATCCATGTCGATGAAGTCGACGACGATCAGGCCGGCCAAGTCCCGCAAGCGGAGCTGGCGGGCGATTTCCTCCGACGCCTCGAGGTTGGTCTTGAGCGCGGTTTCCTCGACGCTGCGCTCGCGCGTGGCCCGCCCCGAATTGACGTCGATCGCGACCAGGGCCTCGGTCGGGTCGATCACCAGATATCCGCCGGACTTGAGTGGGATCTCCGGGCTGTACATGGAGTCGAGCTGGCTCTCGACCTGGTAGCGGACGAAGAGCGGGATGCGGTCACGATAGGGCTGGACCTTCGCCGTGTGGCTCGGGATCAGGATCTTCATGAACGATTTGGCCGTCCGGTAGCCCTCGTCGCCCTCGATCAGAATCTGCTCGATGTCTCGGGCATAAAGGTCTCGAATTGAACGGCGAATGAGGTTCGCCTCCTCGTTGATGACGCAGGGCGCCGTCGATTGGAGGGTCAATTCGCGGATGTCCTGCCAGCGGCGCAGCAGGTACTCCAGATCGCGCTTGAGCTCGGCCCGCGAGCGCGACAGGCCGGCGGTACGCACGATGGCCGCCATGCGGGGAGGGATGTCGAGGTCCTTCACGATCGTCTTGAGGCGGCGTCGGTCTTCGGCGTTGACGATCTTCCGGGAGATGCCGCCGCCGCGAACCGCGTTGGGCATCAACACCATGTAGCGGCCGGCGAGGGACAGATAGGTGGTCATGGCTGCGCCCTTGTTGCCGCGCTCCTCCTTGACCACCTGCACCAGCATGATCTGGCGCTTCTTGATGACTTCCTGGATGTGGTAGCGGCGGCCGAGCAGGTCGCGGCTCGCCTGGAGACGGCGGCGCTCCTGGTCGTCCATTTCGTCACCGCCCAGGTCCTCGACGTCGCCGCCGGACGGCGCGTCCGCTCCGTTCCCGTTCTTCGCCGCGTCTGCGCTTTCCGGCGCGGCGGCGTCATCGGGCGCGCCCGAATCTTCCGGCGGAGCCCCGTCTTCCGGTGCGTCGTCGGGCGGGGCGGCCGGCTCCGGGGCGCCGGCTTCCGCCGCCTCGGGCTCCTCGGTGCCAGGTTCCGTCCGGGACCCGGCCGCGCCGCCGTCGGCCCGCGTCGCGGAGACGGGGTGCCGCTCCTGGGCCGCGGCTTCCTGCTCCTCGTAGAGCGCCTCTCGGTCGGCGACGGGGATCTGGTAGTAGTCCGGGTGGATTTCGTTGAAGGGAAGGAAGCCGTGGCGGTTGCCACCGTAATCCACGAAGGCTGCCTGGAGCGAAGGCTCCACGCGCATCACCTTGGCGAGATAGACGTTCCCCTTGAGCTGCTTTCGCGCCGCCGATTCGAAATCGAATTCCTCTAGCCGCGTTCCGTTCGCCACCACCACGCGGGTCTCTTCCGGGTGGCTGGCGTCGATGAGCATGCGTTTAGCCATTCTCTGGTCTTCTCCATCCGAGCGCGCACGAGCGGCGGCGCCGCCCGCGGTCGCTCCCGCGTGAATGCGACGCGGCGCCCCGCCGGACGCAAGCCGCCGGGAGCCGCGCGCAGAGGACGCCACTTCGACGGTCGTTTCAGGGCGGACAGGAGTCCGCTGGCGGGCGGCTGCCGCATCGGTTCGTTCCGTGTCTTCGATGCGCTGAGGCCACCGGACGCGCGCTCCCGGCCGACGCGCGGCGTGCTCGCCGCACCTTCGCCATGCTGCGTCCGATGGCGGAGTCGCGCACGCATCATAGAACCACGCGCGAGGTGCGAACAGGGAAAATATGCGGGCGTCGCGCCGGCAGGCGCGCGCTTCGCATGCGACGAGACCCGTGCGCCGAAAACGGCGTGGCCCGCTCGTCGGTGGTAGGGTAGGGGCGTCTCGATTCCTGGACCGGTCCGTCGGCGGAGAAGATGAGAACGCTCGGCATCGTCGCCCTGAGCCTGCTCCTCCTGGCCGCGCTGGCCGCGGGAGGGATCGCCTTCGCGTTCTTCCACTACGGCCGCGACCTCCCGGATCACACCCAGCTCGCCGCCTACGAGCCCCCGGTGGCCACCCGCATCCACGCGGGGGACGGGCGGCTGCTCGCCGAATACGCGCGCGAGAAGCGTCTCTTCGTGCCGCTTTCGGCGATGCCCCGCAGGCTCGTCCAGGCTTTCCTCGCTGCCGAGGACAAGGCCTTCTACGCGCATTTCGGAGTCGATCCGATCAGCGTGGCAAGCGCGGTCGTCAAGAACCTCGTCAATCTGGGCCAGGATCGCCGGCCGGTCGGCGCCTCGACCGTGACGCAGCAGGTGGCGAAGAATTTCCTGCTCTCGAACGAGCTCTCGTTCTCGCGCAAGATGAAGGAAGCCATCCTCGCGATGCGCATCGAGGACGCCTTCAGCAAGGACCGAATCCTCGAGCTCTACCTCAACGAAATCTATCTCGGCGGCGGCTCCTACGGCGTGGCGGCGGCGGCGCTCGACTATTTCGACCGCTCGCTGAACGAACTCATCCTCGGCGAAATGGCCTATCTGGCCGCGCTCCCCAAGGCGCCGAGCAAATACCACCCGGCGCGGAACTACGAGGCGGCGTTGGCGCGCCGCGATCTGGTGCTGTCCCAGATGGTCGAGAACGGCGCGATCGACGAAGCCGAGGCCCGCGCCGCGATGCTGACGCCCCTCCTCACGAGAACCCGGGCGCCGGAGACCTTCGTCGCCGCGCCCTATTTCGCGGAGGAGGTGCGTCGGCATCTGTACGACCGCTACGGCGAGGCCGCGCTGTACGAGGGGGGGCTTTCCGTCCGCACGACTCTCGACCCGGCGATGCAGGCGGCCGCGGAGCGGGCCTTGCGTGCTGGCCTGGTGGCATACGATGCGCGGCGCGGCTGGCGCGGGCCCATCGCCGGGATCGACCGAGCCGGCGACTGGCGGGGCCGGCTGGCCGCGGTCGAATTGCCGCCGCTTCCCGATTCCTGGCGCGCCGCCGCGGTGCTGGCGGTGGGCCCCGCCGGCGCCGAAATCGGCTTCGCCGACGGAGGCCGCGGCCGGATCGACCCGGGCGATCTGGGCTGGGCGCGCGGGCCGGCCGGCGAGTCGGCGGACGACGCGCTCGCGGCCGGCGATGTGGTCCTGGTGGAAGCGCGGGGCGGCCGGGGCCACTCCTACGCGCTCCGCCAGATTCCGGAGGTCTCCGGGGCGCTCGTCGCGCTCGATCCGCACAGCGGGCGGGTGCTGGCGATGGTCGGCGGCTTCGACTTCGAAGCGAGCGAGTTCAACCGCGCCACGCAGGCGCGCCGCCAGCCGGGCTCCGCCTTCAAGCCGTTCGTCTATCTGGCGGCGCTCGACCACGGCTACACGCCGGCGTCCATCGTGCTCGACGCGCCGTTCGTGGTCGACCAGGGCGCGGCCCTCGGCAAATGGAAGCCGGAAAACTACACGCAGCGGTTCCACGGTCCGAGCACGCTCCGGCTCGGTCTGGAGGAATCGCGCAACCTGATGACCGTGCGAATCGCCGACGCGCTGGGCATGGAGACCGTGGCCGATTACGCCCGGCGCTTCGGGCTGCACCCCGACCTGCCGCGCCTGCCGGCGGCCGCGCTGGGCGCGCTGGAGACGACGCCGCTCGCGCTGGCGCGTGCCTACGCCATGCTCGTCAACGGCGGCCGCCGGATCGCGCCGGCCTTCGTCGAACGCATCCAGGACCGCCACGGCCGCACGGTCTATCGCCGCGACGCGCGCGACTGCGACTCCTGCCGGCAGGGCGAATGGCGCGCCCAGTTGCCGCCCGCCTTGCCCGACCGCCGGGAGGCGGTCGCCGATCCCAGGACGGCCTACCAGGTGGTATCGATGCTGGAAGGGGCGGTGCAACGCGGCACCGGGCGGGTGCTGAAAGCCGTCGGCAAGCCGGTCGGCGGCAAGACCGGCACTACCAACGACTTCCGCGACGCCTGGTTCGTCGGCTTCACGCCCGATCTGGTGGTCGCGACCTATATCGGCTTCGACCGGCCGAAATCGCTGGGCCGCAAGGAATCGGGCGGCCGGGTTGCCGCGCCGGTGGTGCGCGCGTTCCTGGAGGAGGTTCTGCGCGGACGGCCGGCGGTGCCGTTCCGCGTCCCCGCCGGCCTCCGCTTCGTCCGGATCGACCGGGTCACCGGCGCGCCCGCCGGTCCGCAGACCGCCGGGGCGATCGTCGAGGCGTTTCTCCCGGGCACCGAGCCGGCGCAGCGCCACGCGCTGGGCGGCGGCGAGCGTCACGACGCGCCGCCGGTGCGCGAGACCGTTCCCTTCGATGGGCTCGGCGGCCTATATTGAGCGCAGCATCCTTCGACGGGTTCCGGACCGACCATGCGCGCCGAAATCGCATCGCTCGCGGACGACATCAAGCAGTCGCTGGCGCTGCTGAGGAGGCATCTTTGACTCGGATGCCGCCGAGCGCCGTCTGGCCGCCCTGAACGAACAGGCCGAGGATCCGGATCTCTGGGCGGATTCCGCGCGCGCCCGTTCGGTCATGCGGGAGCGCACCCGCCTCGATGCCGCCCTCGCCGGCTACCGCCGGCTCGAACGGGATTTCGAGGACGGCCTCGCCCTCGCCGAACTCGCCGAGGAGGAAGACGACGACGCGGCCCGCCGGGAGGCGGAGGCTGCCCTTTCGGAGACCCGCGAGGAAGCCGGGCGGCGCGAGATCGAAAGCCTGCTCTCGGGCGAAGCCGACGGGAACGACTGCTTCCTCGAGATCCACGCCGGGGCCGGCGGCACCGAATCGCAGGACTGGGCGGAAATGCTGCTGCGCATGTACGTGCGCTGGGCCGAGGGGCGCGGCTACGCAGTCGAATGGATCGCGGAGAGCCCGGGCGAGGAGGCAGGCCTCAAGTCGGCTGCGATCAAGGTCTCCGGCGCCAACGCCTATGGCTGGCTCAAGACCGAGGGCGGCGTCCACCGCCTGGTTCGCATCTCGCCGTTCGATGCCGGCGCGCGCCGGCATACGAGCTTCGCCTCGGCCTGGATCTATCCCGTGATCGACGACGCGATCGCGGTGGAATTCTCGGAAAAGGACCTGCGGATTGACACCTACCGGGCGTCGGGCGCGGGCGGGCAGCACGTCAACCGGACGGACAGCGCCGTCCGCATCACGCATCTCCCGACCGGCATCGTCGTCCAGTGCCAAGCCGAACGCTCGCAGCATCGGAACAAGGCCGCGGCGCTTTCCATGCTGCGTGCGCGGCTCTACGAGCGGGCGCTGCAAGAGCGGGAGAACGAGGCCCGGCGGCTCGCCGACCAGAAGAGCGACATCGGCTGGGGCCACCAGATTCGCTCCTACGTCCTCCAGCCCTACCGCCTCGTGAAGGACCTCCGCACCAATGTGGAGAGCACCAACCCCGATGCCGTGCTCGACGGCGGCATCGACGGCTTCCTCGCTGCCTCCCTCGCGGCCCGGATCGGCGCCCTGGGGGACCCGGACGAGCGGCGCCGACGATAGCCGGAACCGCGCGTTTCCGGGGCGCGGGTCATGCCATGGCGCGCACGGCCTTCAGAACGGCGTCGACATGGCCCGGAACCTTGACCCGGCGCCAGACCCGGCTCACCACTCCGTCGGCCCCGATCAGGAAGGTCGAACGTTCGATGCCCATGTAGGTCTTGCCGTAGTTCTTCTTTTCCGCCCAAACCCCGTAGCGCTCGCAGATGTCGCCGGCGGCATCCGACACGAGCCGGAAGGGCAGGCCGTATTTCGCCTTGAACTTGTCGTGGCTGGCGGCGGTGTCCCTGGAGACGCCGACGATATTCGCGCCCGCCTCGGTGAACGCGGGCAGCGCTTCCGCGAAGCCTTGCGCCTCGCGCGTGCACCCGGGCGTGTCGTCGCGGGGATAGAAATAGAGCACCACCGCCTTGCCGCGGAGGCTGGACAGGGTGAACGTGTCGCCGTCGTCGCAAGGCGCGGTGAAGTCCGGCGCCGGGTTGCCGGCCTCGATTGCCTTCGTCACTGGTCGGTTCCCTCCCGTTTCCGATGGAGCGCCGCGGCGGGCGCCGCGAGCAGGCGATCATAGCCGGCGCGGACGCGATCCTGTATGGCCGCGAGCCGGGCCTCGAGGGCGGCGAAGCCCTCCGCTTCCATCGCCCGGGACAGGGTGTCGCGGACGCCTGTCGAGAACCGCTCGGCGTCCCGGTTGGTGCCGACCGTGAGCCTGAGCAGGCCTTGGAGGCGCTGGAGGAAGGCGGTCGCCTCCGCGAGCGCCGCCGCCTCGGCCGCATCCAGCAGGCCGGCCTCGCCGAGCCGGTCGAACATCGCCCGCGTCGATTGCACCAGGATCGCCGGATGCCGCGCGGCGTGGCGCAGCAGGTGGTATTGGGCGATGAATTCGAGGTCGAGCAGGCCGCCGCGGACATGCTTGAGGCGCCACGGATTTTCCGTGTGCCGTTCGCCGTCGACGCGCTCCCGCATCGCGGCGACGTCCGCCAGCAGGGCGTCCGCATCGCGGGGGGCCGTGAGAACCGCCCGGATCCCCGCCATGGCCGCCGCGCGGAGGTCCGGAGGGCCGGCGACCGGGCGGGCGCGGGTCAGCGCCATATGCTCCCACGTCCAGGCGTCGTTCTCCTGATAGTGGCGGAAGGCGTCAATCTCGGTCGCGATGGGGCCGGATTCACCCGACGGCCGCAGCCGGGTGTCGATCGCGTACAGCCGCCCTTCGGCGGTGAGCGCGCTGACGGCGCTCGCCATGCGTTGGCCGAGGCGGGCGTAATAGTGGCTTGCCGCCAGGCCGCGGGGACCGTCCGACACCGCGCCGAAGCCCTCCGGCGCGTCGTAGAGGAACACGACATCGAGGTCGCTCTCGAAGGTCATTTCGCGCCCGCCGAGCTTGCCCATGCCGATCACGGCGAACCGCCCGCCCGGCACCGTGCCGTGGCTGCGGGCGAACTCCTCCTCCACGCGCGGCAGCAGGCCGGCGAGCACCGCGTCCGCCAGATCCGACAGGGCTTCCGCGGAGCGCTCGGCCGGGACGTCGCCTTTCATGATACGCATCCCGATCGCGAATTCGCGTTCGTGCTGCCAGCGTCGCGCGCCGTCCAGCACGTCCTGGAAATCCCCAGCGGGCGCGAGCGCGCGGCGGAGGTCGTCGAGCAGGGCGTCCGGCTCCGGCGGTGAGCCGCCAAACGCGCCGGCGAGAAGCCCTTCGAGGAGGTTCGGGCAGCGGCTCAGATGCTCGGCGATGCGCGGCGCGCTGCCCATGATCTCGGCCAAGCGAGCGAGCAGGCCGGGGTTGGCTTGAAACAGCGAGAAGAGCTGGACACCCGACGGAAGCTTGCCGAGGAACTCGTCGAACTTGCGGAAGGCCGCGTCGGGGCTGGCGGTCCCGGCGAGCGCGCCGAGCAGCGCCGGCATGAGTTCGGTCAACAGCTCCCGCGCGCGGGTGCTGCGAGTCGCCCGGATGCGGCCGTGGTGCCATCCGCGCACCGCCGTGGAGACGGCGGGGGCGTCGCCGAAGCCCATCCGTTCCAGGCTGGCAAGGGTGTCGGGATCGTCGTCGGCGCCGGTGAAAACCAGATTGCCGTCCGCGCCGCCGAGCGCGGGCGCGTCCGCGAAGAGCGCGGCGTAATGGCTCTCGACGCGCTGCGAATGGGCGCGCAGCGCGTCGGCCAGCGCGGCCGCGTCGGCGAAGCACATGAAGCGCGCGATCGCCGCCAGGCCGGCAGCGTCCTCCGGCAAGGTGTGGGTCTGTTCGTCGGCCACCATCTGGAGACGGTGCTCGAGGCGGCGGAGGAAGGCGTAGGACGCGACGAGTTCCCGGGCCGCGGTTTCGTCCATGCGCCCGGCCGCGGCGAGCGCGCGCAGTGCGTCGCAGGTCGCGCGCGGACGCAGCGATGGATCCCGCCCGCCCCAGACGAGTTGCTGGGTCTGGGCATAGAACTCGATCTCCCGGATGCCGCCGGGGCCGAGCTTGACGTCGTGGCCCGCCGCGTCGATCCCGCGGCGGCCGGGCCGCGCGTCAATCTGCCGCTTGATCGACTGGATGTCCTGGATGGCGGCGAAATCGAGATATTTGCGCCAGACGAAGGGACGCAGGCGCTTCAGCATCTCGGCGCCGACGGCCATGTCGCCGGCGACCGGCCGCGCCTTGATCATGGCGGCGCGTTCCCAGTTCTGGCCAAGGGTCTCGTAGTACTGCTCGGCGGCGACGGTTGAAACGGCCAGGGGCGTCGCACCCGTATCGGGTCGGAGCCGCAGGTCCGTTCGATAGACGTAGCCGTCGTTCGTCCGCTCGCTCAGCAGCGCGATGAAATCGCGCACGAGGCGGTGGAGATCCTGCGCCGGCTCGTCCGGCCCCCGGTGGCGCACGCGCTGCGGGTCGAACAGCACGATCAGGTCGACGTCGCTCGAATAGTTGAGCTCGCGCGCGCCGAGCTTGCCCATTCCGAGCACGGAGAGCCCGCTCTCGCGCGCGGGGCCGTCCCGGTCCGGCGGGGAAAGGACGCCGCGTTCGGCGGCCCGGTGGAGCACATGGTCGAGCGCGCTGGCGAGTGCTGCGTCCGCGAAGCGGGTGAGGGCGCTGGTCACCGCGTCCAGCTCCCACGCGCCGGCAATGTCAGCGAGGGCGACGGTGAGCGAGGCCCGGCGCTTGGCTGCGCGGAGGCGCGCGGCGGCGGGGCCACGCTCGGCCCGCCAGCAGGCCTCGGCAGAAACCTCGGCCACGGCACTCTCGAACGCGGCCTCGGGGCCGCGCTCGGCCATGGCCCGCAACTGGTCCGGCGCGCGCGCGAGGGACTGGCCGAGATGCGGGCTGTTGTCGAGCACGCCTTCGAGGAAGGCGCGGCCGCGCGGTTCCGCGACGAGGGCGTCGGCGAACGCGGCGTCGGCACCGCCGAGCCCGGCCGCTGCCGCCCGCCACGCCGCCACGCCGGCGCGCGCCCGTTCCGCCGAGGCCGGCTCGGGGATGACGGCCTCGTCATCGAGGAAAGTCAGGAGCGACACTGCGAATCGATTGTATTACAAGAAGCGACGATCGCGTGATCGCTAAAAGCCGCCGCGGCCGGCCCCGCGTACCGGAATGAAATCGACGGCCCGAATCGTTCTTCACGTTGCCGGCGCCCTGTTCGGCGCCCTCGCCGTCGCCTTCGCGATCGGCGCTTGGCGGCTGTCGAGCGGGCCGCTCTCCATCGGCTTCCTGTCGCCCTACATCCAGGACGCGCTCCAGGAAGACGATGCGCCTTACCGGATCGACTTCGACGACACGATCCTGACCTGGGCCGGCTGGGAGCGCGCGCTCGACATCCGGGTGGTCAACGCGCGAATAGCCAGCGCCGGAGGCGAACCCCTGGTCACGGCGCCGGAAGTCTCGATCGGGCTGAGCGGGGCCGCCCTGCTGCGCGGCGTCGTCGCGCCGTCGTCGATCGAGCTGATCGGGCCGCGCCTGACTCTCATGCGCGCGGGGGAAGGGGGGCTGCGCTTCGCCCGAGCCGGCGACGAAGGCGCAGAGAACGCCGGCCCCGCGCTTGCCGCCAGCCTGCTTGATCCGCCGCGCGAGGACCATCCGCTGGCGTGGCTCGAACATGTTGGCGTCCTCGACGCGCATCTAGTCATCTCGGACGAATCGACCGGCCGCACCTGGACGGCGCACAAGGCCGAGCTCGTGGTCGATCTCGACGAGGCCCGGATTGCCGGCCTGCTGTCTCTGGACGCGCGGCTGGAAGGCGCCGACGCCCATATCGAGGTCCTGGCGCTGCGCGATCGGCGGAGCGGTCGGGGCGAGGTAACGATCACTTTCTCCGATCTGAACCCGGCGGCGCTCGCCGGAATCGATCCTGCGCTGGAAACCTTCGCCCCGCTCCGGGTCCCGCTCTCGGGCGCGGCATCGTTCGCTCTGACGCCGCCCGGTGCCGTCGAGGGTGTCGCTTTCGACGTCGTGGGCGGGGCGGGAGAGATCGCGCTGCCGGAGGTCCTCCCGGTGCCCATGCCGGTGCACCGGCTCGCGGCCGTCGGTGCCGTCGACGGCGATTTCTCCCGGTTGACGCTCGAATCCTTCGCACTCAACACCGACCGGCCGCGCTTTACGCTGACCGGCGAGATCCGGCTCACCGACGCAGGCGTCGGCGTCGAGGGGCGATTCCAGGCATTCGACCTGCCGTTCGATTCCCTCTCCGACTACTGGCCGGCGGATGTGATCGGGGGCGGGAGGGACTGGATCCTGCGCAACGTCGAACACGGCGCGATCACGCATCTGGACGCGGCGCTCGCCATTGAGCCGGGCGCCTTCGAGACGGGGGACTTCGGCGCGACGACGGCCACGGTCGCCTTCGAAGGCGCGCGCATCGCCTCCCTCGCCGCTGGGCCGGAAACGCTCGCTTCGGCCCAGGTCCCGTTTGCGGGCACGGTTTCGCTCACCCTGGCGCCGACCGGCGCGATCGAGAACGTCGCTTTCGACATCGTGGGCGGGGCGGGAGAGATCGCACTACCGGAGGTCCTTCCGGCGCCCGTGCCGGTGCACCGGCTCGCGGCCGTCGGTGCCGTCGACGGCGATTTCTCCCGGTTGACGCTCGAATCCTTCACACTCAACACCGACCGGCCGCGCTTTACGCTGACCGGCGAGATCCGGCGTACCGACGCAGGCGTCGGCGTCGAGGGGCGATTCCAGGCGTTCGACCTGCCGTTCGATTCCCTCTCCGACTACTGGCCGGCGGATGTGATCGGGGGCGGGAGGGACTGGATCCTGCGCAACGTCGAACACGGCGCGATCACGCATCTGGACGCGGCACTCGCCATCGAGCCGGCTGCCTTCGAGACCGGCCGCTTCGACTCGAAGGCAGCTACGGGCACGTTTACGTTCGAGGACGCGCGTATCCATTTTCTCCGCCCGATGCCACCCGCGGAGGGAGTCGACGGAGCGGCGCACTTCACCGGCGAGTCGCTCGATTTGACGATGAGCGGCGGGCGGCTTTTCGGAATCACGGCGCGGCATGCGACAGCGCGGTTGAGCGATATACAGGCCGAACGCCCGCACATGCGAACCGTCGTGCAGGCAGGGGGGCCGGCGGCGGACGCTCTCGCTCTGCTCGATCACCCGCGCCTCGCGCTGATGGACGAGGTCGGGCTGCGGCCGGAGCGGGTCGGCGGCACGGTGGAAGCCGAACTCACGGTCGCGCTGCCGCTGCTCAAGGACGTGGAGCGCCAGCAAATCGCGCTGGACGCCACGGCCCAGGTGAGGGAGGGGCGGATGGTCGCGTTCGACGGCTTGTTCGCACTGACCGAGGGTGCGTTCCGCATCGGCATCGACGGCGCCGGCATGGATCTTCGGGGCACGGCGAAGATCCACGGTATGCCCGCGACGGTCGCCTGGCGGGAGAATTTCGGCGACGACGCGCCGTTCGCCAGCCGTTACGACCTCTCCACGACCCTGACGCCGGACGGGCGGGCGGCCCTCGGAATCGATCTGGCGCCCTATGCGCGCGGGCCTCTCGCGCTCGACGCCGTGTTCACCGACCCGGGGCGAGGGGGGACGCCGCGCGCGGCGCTCGAGATCGACGCGGGGAACGCCGCGCTCGAAATCCCGGAACTCCTGTGGACCAAGCCCAAGGGCGAGAAGGGGCGGATGCGCGTCCTCGCGATGTTTCCGCTTGTCGGCGGAATCGAACTCGCCGGCATCGACGTGCAGATCGACGGTTTCCACGGCGCGGGGCAGGCGGTCTTCGAGCGCGGGCTGGACTCCCTCCGCGGCATCACCATCGAACGCATTCGGTACGGCCTGACGGATATCGCCGGGCGGATCGAACCCGCTGCCGACGGCGGCTGGTTCGTTTCCGTCACCGGCGCCGGTCTCGACGCCCAGCCGTATCTGAAACGGCTCATGGCGGAGGGCACGCCGGATTCGGGCCCGCTGATGCTGGAGCTCGCCGTCCAGCGCCTGATTACCGCCGAAAACCAGCAATTGACGGACGCGCACGCGCGTTTCGTCGTCGATCCCGCGGGCCGGCACACCGGTTTTCTCGAAGGGACGCTCCCCACAGGAGGGGCGTTCCGTCTGGTTCTGGAGCCGCTGGGGACGAAGCGCCGGCTGATCGTCCACTCGAACGACGCGGGCGCGGTGGCGCGCGTCTTCGACATCTACGACAACGCGCTCGGCGGGCGTCTTCTGATGGAGGCAGTGTTGCACGACGACCTCCCGGATGCGCCGATCACCGGCACGGTCACGATTCGCGACTACCGCCTGATCGACGCGCCGACACTGGCCGAACTCCTCTCCGTCGCGACGCTGACCGGCATTCTCGACATGCTGCGGAACGACGGCATCGCCTTCGAGACGTTCTCCATGCCGTTCTCGATCGTGGACGACGTCCTCGTCGTGGAAGACGCCAGGGCCGCCGGCTTGTCCATCGGCATCAACGCCGATGGGACGCTCGACCTCGAGACGGACGAGGTCGGCATCCGGGGTACGATCGTTCCGGTCTATGCCTTAAACAGCATCGTCGGCGCCATCGTCGGCAACATTCCCCTGTTGAGAGAGATCCTGTTCGGCAGCGATGGCGACGGGGTGTTCGCGGCCACCTACCGGGTCGACGGCACGTTCGACGAGCCCGCCGTCACGATAAACCCGATTGCCGCGCTCGCGCCGGGGTTTCTGCGGAACCTGTTTTCGTTCCTCGGCGACGGCGAGCCGACTGACGACGACGCTACGGAGCGCCGCCCTGCGCGCTGAGACGCCCGTTCTCGACGAGATCGAAGACCCGTTCGAACACCGCCGGCTCCTGCGCACCGGAAACGGCGTAGCGGCTCTCGAAAACGAAGCACGGCACGCCGGAGACACCCCTCCGGCTCGCGTCCGCGCTCTCCCGCCTTACCTCCTCGACGCCTTCGTCGCCCGCGAGGAAGCGGCGGACCGTCGCCTTGTCCAGGCCGGCGTCCTCACCGGCGGCAGCGAGCACGTCGACGTCACCGATGTCCTCGCCCTGCTCGAAATACCGCCGGAACAGGGCTTCAACCGCCGCGTCCTGGGCGCCGTGACGCCCGGCGAAGGCGATCAGGCGGTGGGAGTCCACGGTGTTGGGCGTCCGTGCGATGCGGTCGAAGACGAAGCAAATGTTCTCGGCGGCGCCAGCGCGCTCGATCGTATCGAAAATCTCGGCGACCCGCGCCTCGGAACCGAATTTGGCCATCATGTAGCCGCGCCGCTCCACTCCCTCGGCGGGCATGTCGGGATTGAGTTGAAACGGCCGCCATGCAACGACGGCATCCGTGCTCGCGCGCGCGGCGAGCGCCCGCTCGAATCGACGCTTCCCAATGTAACACCACGGACAGATCGTATCCGAGACGATGTCGACCTTCATGGGCCGCGAGCATAGCGGCAAAACGGAGGCGGCGCCATTCCCGCATGCCGTCGAGACAGTCGTAACGGAGGGGTGAATTTCACGGCGCACTTCCCCGGGTGCATCAACACGCCATGATCCGTGCGTGGCCGATGGCCCCGTAAGCCAGAAGATGCCGGTCGCGGGTCACCAACATGTACCCGAACGCCCGCGCCGTCGCCGCGAGAATACGATCGACGGGGTCGGCGGGCGGTGCGCCGGGGAGAGTCACCGCCGCGATCAGGACCGAGACCGGCAACTCCGCCAGCGTCACCCCCGGCAGGGCGCGGAAGCGTTCGAACCAGACGTCGGGACCGATCGCGAGCGCCATCCCGCTTCCCACGCGGTCATGGAAGACACGGCGAGTCGCGCGTCCGGGCCGTGCGCGTTCCGCAACGCGCTCGCGGCGGGTTCGCGCAAGCGGTCACCGTACCCTTGAGCGCGCCGAAGATGCGCGAGAAGAAGCCGGCGCCGCCCGGTACGAACGCTTCGGGTTCCTGCCACAGATTGCCGCCGCGACGATTTCCGGACGCCGGCGCGGCTTTTCGGAATATCAGCCGGCGGCCGGGCATATTCACGTCCGCCGTTCGGTACCCCGCATCGAGCCAAGCGTGAGTGATCGTGCTGTTCGACGGGTTGTTGGACCACCACGCCCGGTGCTTGAATGCCGACGCCGGCAGCTTCGCTCCAACGATGCCTTCGATCTCGTCGAAGGTGAGGGGCACGAAGTCCCGTCCCGCCTCGCGCAGGCGAGCCGCCAAGGGCCCGTACTTGGACATGCACGGACTCCTTCCCCCGATTAATTCGTTACTGTTGTTATAACAAATCAACACTGCCGCCAAGCAACAATTCGAAACCGGACCGCCACGCGCCGGCGGGGTTGCGGGATGCCTCGCGATCCAGAACCATGCTATCGCCCTGGGGGCAAACAGCGGGAGAGTGGAATGATCGACTTCACGCCGGCACCGGAAATTGAGGATTATCGAAAGAAAATCAAGAGGTTCATTCGTAATTATTGCATCCCGCTTGAAGAACGGAGGGATTGTTTCGACGAACATGAGAACGTTCCTCTCGATGTTCTCGACGGCGTTCGGGAGAAGGCGAGGGAAGCGGGGCTGTGGGCACCTCAGGTGCCACGCGCGCGGGGTGGCATGGAGCTTCCATTCGTAGGCCAGGCGGTGCTCTACGAGGAAGCTGCCTATGCGCTCTTCGGCCCGCTCGCCCTGAACTGCGCGGCCCCGGACGACGGCAACATGCGCTTGCTGGAGACGGTCGGGACGGAGGATCAGAAGGAGCGTTGGCTACAGCCGATCGTCGACGGCGCGGTGCGCTCGGCCTTCGCCATGACAGAACCCGCTCCCGGTTCCGGCTCCGACCCCGGCGGCATGATGCTGACCCGCGCCGAGCGGAAGGGGAACGACCGCTGGGCGATCCACGGCCGCAAATGGTTCATCACCGGCGCCGGCGTCGCCAAGCACTTCATTCTGGTCGCACGGACCTCGGAAGACCCGCGCAATGGCCTGAGCGCGTTCCTCTTCCACGCCGACCAGCCGGGCTGGGAGCTCGTGCGCAAGGTGCCTATCATGGGGCCCGAAGAGCATGGCGGCCATTGCGAGCTCCGTTTCGAAGGCCTGGAAGTGGCCGACCGCGACGTCCTGATGGCGATCGGCGACGGTCTTCGGGCGACCCAGATCCGCCTCGGCCCGGCGCGGCTGACTCACTGCATGCGCTGGCTCGGCATGGCGAAGCGAGCGATGGACATCGCCCGCGATTATGTCGGCGCGCGCCGCGCCTTCGGCAGCGCCCTCGCCGAGCGCGAGGGCGTGCAGTGGATGTTGGGACAGGCCGCGATGGACATTCAGATTGGCCGCCTGCTCACGATGCACGCCGCCTGGAAGCTCGACCGGGGAGAAAAGGCGCGGACCGAGCTGTCGATGGCCAAGGTTCACGTGTCCGAAACCCTCAACAAGGTGATCGACACCTGCATCCAGCTTTGTGGTGCCCGCGGTTATTCGCAGGACACGCTGCTCGAGTGGATGTATCGCTACGCGCGCTCGGCGAAACTCGTGGACGGTGCTACCGAAGTCCACAAAATGGTCCTTTCTCGCGCCTACATGAAGCAGGGGGGGGATATCTGGCGCTGGCCGCCCTCGCGCGGATAGCGCGTATTCTCCTCATGCCCTGTCCCCGGGGGTGAAACGGAGCGCTTTCGGTGCGCGGGATTCCGGGCTCGGGCAGCGGCGTCAGAGGAGGGGGTGTCTGGTCCGGCTGTCGGGCGGTTGCCGCATCTGGGCGGGGGCGGGGGGCAGGTCGTCGGCCCGCAGGCAGCGGCCTGCGACGACTTCGCGGAGCAGGTCCGCCTGTTCGGGGTAGAGCGCCACCGTCGCCTCCAGAACCCAGAGAAGCTCGAGTAGTTCCGTGGTGAAGCGCGCGGTCCAGCGGGCAGGGCGGATGTCGTCCAGCGGCGACGATTTCCGCCCCGCGCCTTTCCGCATCCGGTAGCGAAGCCACGACTGCACGGCCTTGTGGCCCGAGACCTCGAACCCGTAGATATCCGCCGCGACGGGCGCGAAAGCGCCGGCGCCCACATGGAGGGTCAGCGTCGCGCCGTCGTGGCGGAACGCTTCCGGGTAGTCGTCGGGGGCGCCGGGCACGGCCCTGATGCAGCGCGCCGCGCCATGCGGGACGGCGCCCGGCCGTTCGCCTTCGGGAACGAAGCGCGCGCCGTATGTATGGAGCCAGAGCAATCGCGCGCCGGCGTCGCGGACCTTCTCGAACAGGGCGGGGTCCTTGGTGAGCGGCACGCGCAGCGCGCGGGTCTCCAGCTCTCCGGCGAACCGCGCCGTGAAGGCGGGGTGGGCGAGCACGCCGTAGAGGTAGGCGAGAAAATCCTCCGGCGTGATCGCGCGCCCGTAGTTTTCGCTCAAGCGGTCGAGCAAGCCGGGCAGGAGGTTCGCCTCCGAGGCGTCCGGGGACCGGTAGAGCGGGATGACGCTTTTTCCGCTTCCACCGGGGAAATGGTGGAGATCGGGGATCAGCGCGCAAGCCGTCACGGCCGGTCCTCCGCCGAGGAGTTGGGCCAGCAAGCTGGTCAGATATACCTGCTGCGCACCATGAGCGCGCCACAGCGCGGGACGCAGGTAATCGCCCAGCCGCGTGTCCAGCAGCATCCATTGGCGGTCGAAGGAACGATAGGCGTAACGCTCCAGGCGCGGGGTCTGGGCGTCGCGCTCCAGGGCAGCGATGGGCTTTTCGGCCTCGCCCCCTACCAATAGGGGAGGGCATTGCGATGAGACCTTGCGATCACGGGTTTCCCGGAACGCCTCGGACCGGTCCGGGGCGCGCAGCAGCGCCCGCCAGCGGCGTTCGAGGGTCTCTTCGTCCGGCGCGATGGGCCAGGTGCGCTTCAACTGGACACCCGAATGCTGCCACGGCATCAGGTCGGTCAGGAGCGGCCAGGAGAAATAATCGCTCGCGCTCACAGGCCGGAACGGTGCCTGCCAGTCGTCCGGGCAGTCCCGCCAAGCAACGGCGTTGAAACCGTCGATCGCATCCAGCGCCGCCAGCTTCTCTTCCCGAGATCCCTCGATCCGGACGTAGCGCACCGCCGCCGGCGTGGCCTCGTCCGCCTCCCCGCTCCGCACCGCCACCGCGATGGCCACAGGCGTCCGGATCGCGAACACGTTGGCGCTCTTCCGGGCGCCCCGCTGCTCGCCCCCCAGATCGAGAACCCATATCTCGTCGCACAACCGGCGCATGTGTTCCCGCATCCCCAGGAAGGCGTCCCCGTCCAGATAGCTCGACGCCGTGATGAAGCTCACGACGCCGGGGCCCGACGCGCTCTCGTGCTCGAACACCTTCCACAGCGCCCAACGCCAGAAATACACGTACAGGTTGTAGAGATTCTTCACCCGCACCCCGTGCCCGGCCTCCACCGCAGGCGCCACGAAATCGTGCAGGATGGCCTCCTCCGCCGCGCCGGTATCGCCCCAACGCACCCAGGCTCCCGTGCGCTCCCCGTTGTCCGCCCGCGCCGCCTCGTGGCGGTCGTAGGGCGGGTTGCCCAGGCAGACCAGCACGGGCACCGCGTCCTTCACCGCCAGCGCCTTCCTGCGCTGCTCGGCGATGGGCCGCAGGAAGAGCGGCAGTTGCGGCGGCTCGGCATGGGGGCTTTCCAGCGTATCCGTCAGGTAGATGTGCGTGCCGTCGGCGGGCAGCGCCCCGCCCTGGTCGCTCAGCGCGCGGCCGACGCGCAACTCGCTTACCGCGTAGGGGCCGGCCAGGAACTCGAAGCCGTAGAGGTTCCCCGCCAGCGTCGTCGCCTGCCCCGCCACTGCGCCCGCACCCTGTTCGGCCTCGACGCGGCCCAGGGCGTGCGCGATGACGCCGAGCAGGTAGGTTCCGGTGCCCACGGCCGGGTCGAGGGTAACGACGCCCGGGTCGGCGAAACCCGACGGCCGGCCCAGACGCCCGGTCAGAAGCGCGTCGATCAGGCGCACCTGGGCGCGGACCACCGCGACCGGCGTGTAGTAAACCCCGGCGTCCTTGCGCAGCTTGGGATCATAGGCGGCGAGGAAATCCTCGTAGAAATGCAGCCAGGGATCGCGCGGCCCGGCGAACGCCGAGGGCGGGACGACCGAGATCACGCGCAACAGCAGGTCCAGGGAGGCGGACAGTTCCCCTCGCGCGTGCGGGTCCGTCAGGACCTGCAGGGCGCGCGACAGGAGGTTGTGTCGCGCGGCCAGCGCCCTCTGGGCGCTTTCGAGCGTCAACGGCTCCGCCCCCTCGCTGCGACCCAACAGAAGGGCGAAGGCTACCGTCTGGGCGTAGGCGTCGGCGAACTGCACATCCGTGGCATGGGGGAACAGCAACTGCCGCCAGTCCGCGGCCAGGGCGACGAGGGGAGAAGCGTCGTCGCCGATGGCGTCGCTCACGTCGTCGCGCAGCATCCGGCAGAGCGGCGCCAGCACCGACGCGAACTCCGCAAGGTCGAGTCGGCCCCTGCGGTCCAGCGGCAGAATTGGTTCCCACGACAGGAAATCGTGCAACAGCCCCGCGAAAGCCCGTGCATCTCCGGCCCCCACGGCCCGCGCACCGTCCGCGGACACGGCGCCCGCGAGGCGCACGACAGCGCCCACCCGCGTGCCGCCGCGATAGAGCGCCCATTCGTCGCCGTCGCCGTAGAGCATGTTGGGGACGGCCGAGAAGCGCTTGAACTGCGCCCGGTCGCGGCCCTTGAAGCGGCCCGCGTCCGCGCCCTTGCCGGGGGCCTTGAGTTCCACATAACCCGCCAGCAGGCCGTTCCTGTGGACGGCGAAATCGGGGCGCCCGAGGCGGTCGGGCAGCGCCGTTTCGCCGGCGCAGACGACCTCCCAGCCCAACGCGCCCGCCGCTTCCGCCATCAGGGCCTCGAAGGGGCCGCGCAGCCGGTCCTCGGGCGCGCCAGCCGGCACGCGCGCCGTCTTGGCCGTCACCGCCGAGGCGAACGCGCGCAGCGCCCGATGGAGGGAAGCGTTCCAACCGGTCATCGGCGACTCCAGGGGGCGAAAGACGAAAGACCCGGCGACAGCGCCGACTTTCGAGATCGCGCTTGCCACGAACACCGCCGATGAAAGATACCCTTGCCGCGCCTGGAAACGAACCGGCGGGAGGCGACGATGACTAAAGTGATCATACACGACGCGATCGACGGCGCCGGGATCGAAGTGCTCGAACGCCGCGCCGACCTCGAGATTCGCACCGTCGCGCGGGACGATCGGGAAGCCTTGATCCGGGAGATCGCGGACGCCGATGGCATGATCCTGCGTTACCTCCCGCTCGACGGTACGGCGCTGGCGGCGGCGAGGCGGCTCAAGGTGGTCGCACGTCACGGAGTCGGCTGCGACAACGTCGACCTCGAGGCGGCTTCGGCGATGAAAATTCCGGTCGCGACGGTCGGCGACGCGAACGCCGTCACGGTTGCCGAGCTCACGCTCTATTTCATGCTCGCCGCAGCGAAAAAGGGCCGCCACTACGACGAAGCGATGCGTCGCGGCGGCTTTCTCGCACGTGAAGCCGCCGATCATCTGGAACTCTACGAGCGCACCGTGCTGATCGTCGGTTTCGGGCGGATCGGGAGGCGGGTCGCAGCGCGTTGCCGCGCCTTCGAAATGCGGGTCGAATGTTACGATCCTTACGTTCCGCGACGATCCATCGCGGACGCGGGATGCGTGCCGGTTGCCGATCTCGCCGAAGCCTTGCCTCGGGCGGACTACGTCACGGTGCATGTTCCGTTGAACGACGAAACCCGCCATCTGATCGACGGCGCGGCACTCGGCCGGATACGGCGAGGGGCGATCCTGGTCAATGCCGCGCGCGGCCCCGTGGTGGACGGAACCGCTCTCGCCGCCGCGCTCGACTCGGGCCATCTGGCGGGCGCCGGCCTGGATGTCTTCGACCCGGAGCCCCCGCGGTCGGACGATCCCTTGCTGCGCCATCCGGCGACCGTGCTCATGCCGCATATGGGCGGCTCGTCCCGCGGCGCATTCGTCCGCATGGCGGTCCGCTGCGCGCGGAACGTGCTCGACGCGCTGGACGGCCGGCTCGATCCGTCGTTCGTGGTCAATCCCGAGACTCTGGTCGAGAAGCCGTAAACGGGGCGGGGATCGACGCGAGGTCATGGCTCTTCGGCTTCCGATATGGCATAGGGGCACGGAGGTGACACGGCACGAGGCGGAGAAGTTGTCGAGGTTCGCGCGCGGGATCGTCGGCGCGGCCGCGCTTGTCGTCGCAACGCTGGCGAGCGCCGGCGGGCCGGGAGCGCAAGAGGCCGAGGGCAGCCATCCGCCGGCCGAGCCTTTCGACGAATGGCGGGCGGACCTGCGGAACGAAGCGCTTGCTCTGGGCATCGGAGCGGCAACCTTCGATGCCGCGTTCGCCGACGTCGCCCCGATCCCGCGCGTGATCGAGCTGGACCGCAACCAGCCTGAGTCCACGATCACGTTCGCCCAATACCTCGAGCGCATGGTGCCCGAAACGCGCGTCGCCAAAGGCCGCGAGAGGCTCGCTGCCAACCGCGGCCTGCTCGAACGGGTTGGGCGGAAATACGGCGTGCCGCCCCGCTTCGTCGTCGCGCTGTGGGGCATGGAGACGAATTACGGCCAGTATCTCGGCGGTTTCCCCGTGATCGGCGCCCTCGCGACTCTCGCCCATGACGGCCGGCGGAGCGCCTATTTTCGGGAAGAGCTGTTGAATGCCCTGCGAATCCTGGAGGATGGCCACATCACGCCGGCGGCGATGAAGGGCAGTTGGGCGGGCGCCATGGGACAAAGCCAGTTCATGCCGTCGAGTTTCGTCCGCTATTCCGTGGATTTCAACGGTGACGGCCGGCGCGACATCTGGACGACGCAGGCGGACGTGTTCGCCTCCGCCGCCAACTATCTGGCGCAGGCCGGCTGGCAGGCCGGCGAGACCTGGGGGCGGTCCGTCCGATTGCCCGCCGGTTTCGACTCGTCGATGGCCGGGCTCGATGCGACGAAGTCCCTCGCCGAATGGCAAGCGCTGGGCGTTCGCCGTGCCGACGGCGGCGACCTGCCCCGGGTTGCCATGAGCGGATCGGTGGTTCTACCGGGAGGGGAGGGGGGGCCGGCCTTCCTCGCATACGACAACTACCGCACGATCATGCGTTGGAACCGCTCGCTCTATTTCGCGACGGCGGTAGGCCTGCTCGCCGACCGGATCGTCGGCCGGTGACGCCGGGCGGCACCCGGCCGGACCGGCGGTGGCCGTTCCTCGCGGCGTTCCTGGCCGCCGCGCTCGCCTCGGCCGGGTGCAGCGAAGTTCAGCTGGCGATCAACGTCGTCAAGAAGCTCCACCGCGAAACCGGCGAAGAGCCGCCAGCCGAATCGCGCGAGGTGCCCGCGATCGGGGTGCCCCTGCCGGCTGGACCGAAACCGGTCGGCAATCGCGGCCGCCGCGGCGTCCGGAATGCAGTAGACGGCGGGCGCGCGGCGCGCTTGGCCCAGGCCCATCATGCGGTGTAGATCTCCGCTGCCATTGCGGCGGCGAAGGGCAGAAGCAGGAAGATGATCGGTCCGAAACACGGAATCCATCGTGTTGCGCGTGTCGCTCTCCGTCGCGCCCTCGGTCTCGGAGCGATCCTCGGCGTCCTGGCGTCCACGCCCGGCGGCACCTTCGAAACCGGGGCGAAGCAGCTGGTCATGACCGACGGCGCGACCGGCATGGTCCTGGCGGAGAAAAACGCGGGCCAGCCCATGTACCCGGCGTCCATGAGCAAGATGATGACGCTCTACATCGCCTTTGAGCAACTGGCCTCGGGCAGGATCGCGATGCAGGACGAGTTCACGGTGAGCCGGAAAGCCTGGCGCATGAAGGGCTCCCGGATGTTCGTCGAGGTCGGCTCCAAGGTCTCGGTCGCCGATCTGCTGCGCGGGATCGTCGTCCAGTCGGGCAATGACGCCAGCGTCGTGCTCGCGGAAGGCATCGCCGGGTCGGAGGAAGCGTTCGCCGACCTGATGAACCGGAAGGCCGCCAAACTCGGCCTCGATGGTAGCCACTTCGTCAACGCGACGGGCTGGCCCCACCCGGACCATGTGACGACCGCACGCGATCTCGCCGAGCTGGCGCGTCGGATCATCGCCGACTTCCCCCAGTATTACCCGATGTTCGCCGAGAAGACCTACACCTACAACGACATCCGCCAAGGCAACCGCAACCCGCTGCTTTATCGCTATGACGGCGCCGATGGTCTCAAGACCGGCTACACCGAGGCCTCGGGTTACGGCCTCGTGGCTTCTGCCGAGCGCCGCGGCCAGCGCCTGATTCTCGTGATGAATGGCCTCTCCGGCGTCAACGTTCGCGCGCGAGAGGCGGAGCGCTGGCTCGACTACGGCTTTCGCGAGTTCAAGAATTACGTTCTGTTCGAGGCGGGACAGACGGTGGACGAGTTCGACGTCTGGCTCGGCGAGGCGGAGACGGTGCCGCTCGTGGTCGACCGCGACGTGGCGGTGGTCATGTCGCACAAGGCGCGCGCCGGCATGGTGGTGAAGATCGTGGCCGACAGCCCGGTTTCGGCGCCGGTCGAGCGCGGGACCGCGGTCGCCAGATTGGTCGTGAGCGCGCCGGACATGGCGGTGCGCGAATGGCCCCTCATGGCTGGCGTGACGGTCGACAGCCTGAGCGGATTCGGGCGCCTCGGGGCCGCAATTCACGAATTGATCTGGGGCGGGTAGGGGGGACGGCGGAGCGCGCATGGCCCGGGGACGCCTCATAACGCTCGAAGGCGGCGAGGGGGCCGGCAAGACGTCGCAGGTCGAGAGACTGTGCGCGGCGCTTGCGGGCCGCGGCATCGAGGTGTTGCCCACGCGGGAGCCGGGCGGCTCCCCCGGCGCGGAGGAGATACGCCGACTGCTGGTGAACGGCCCGGCCACGCGGTGGGACCCGTTGTCCGAAGCGATGCTCCACGCCGCGGCACGGCGCGACCACCTGCTGTGCACGATCCGCCCGGCGCTTCGGCGCGGCCTATGGGTGGTCTCGGACCGCTTCGTCGATTCGATGATCGTCTACCAGGGGAGTGCCCAGGGAGCCGATGCGGGCACCCTTGCGCAACTCAACGCGCTCGCCCTCGAAGGCTTCGAGCCGGACCTGACCTTGATCCTCGATATTCCTGTGGCGGAAGGGATGCGGCGCGCCGCCATGCGCCCCGCCCGCGCGAGCCGCTACGAGCGCATGGACGAGGGGTTCCATCGGCGCGTGCGGGAGGGATTCATCGCCGTCGCCCGGCGCGCGCCCGGCCGATGCGCCGTCGTCGACGCCTCTCGGGATGCCGGCACCGTCCAGCGGACGATCGAGAAGATCGTCGCGGAGCGGTTGTCTGTCGCCTTCGATGGCTGAAGCCGCAGGCGGCCCCTTCGCTTGGCCGGCGCCCCGCGCGAATCCGCATTTCTTCGGGCATGAAGGCGCGGCGGAAACACTGATTCATGCGTGGTGTGGCGGCCGCTTCGCCCATGCTTGGTTGCTGGCGGGGCCGCGTGGCATCGGCAAGGCGACCTTGGCATTTCGTTTCGCACGCTTCGTGCTCGACGGCGGCGCGGCCGAGAACCTCGCAATGGCGCCCGAACATCCGTTGTTCCGGAGAGTCGCGGCCGGCGGCCACAGCGATCTTGCGGTCATCGAGCGGGGCATCGGCGAGCGCGGAAAGCGGCGCGCGGAGATCGTGGTCGACGACGTGCGCAAGGCTAATGCCCTCCTTTCCCTGACGCCGGGCGAGGGTGCGTGGCGGGTGGTGATCGTCGATGCGGCCGAGGAGATGAACAGGAACGCCGCGAACGCTCTTCTCAAGCGCCTTGAGGAACCGCCGAACCGCGTCTTGTTCCTCCTCGTCAGCCATGCCGCGAGCCGCCTGCCGCCCACCGTGCGATCCCGCTGTCGCTTCCTGCCCATGCGGCCGCTACCCGCGCCGGAGCTCGATCGAGTCCTGACTGGCGCCATGGGCGACCTCCCCGCGGAGGAGCGCGGGGTGTTGGCGCGTTTAGCCGAAGGCAGCCCCGGGCGGGCGGTGGCGCTCGCGGAGCAGGGGGGCGCCGCGCTCTATCGGAGCGTGATCGCGCTGGTCGGCACCCTTCCCGCACTGGATGCGCGACGCCTCCACGGGCTCGGCGATGGGCTCTCCGGCGCCGAAGGGCTGGACCGCTTTCGCACCCTGGCCGAGCTGATCCTCTGGTGGCTTGGGCGCTCGATCCGGGCGGAGGCGCGGGGCGAGCTCCACACGATGGAAGAAGTCGTACCGGGCGAAAGGAGCAGTGCGCACCTGTTCGATGGCGCCCGGCTTGATCATTGGGTCGATGTGTGGGAGAACCTCCGGCGGTCGTTCGCGCTGGCGGACGGGCTCAATCTCGAGCCCAGACAGGTGCTGATCGGCGCTTTCGCCACGTTGCAGGAAGCCGCACGGGCCTGAGAAGGTGAAGCGGGATGGCGCGCCGACCGGCCTATTACCTGACGACCCCCATATACTACGTCAACGATTCACCCCACATCGGGCACGCCTACACCTCCCTCGCCTGCGACGTGCTGGCCCGGTTCATGCGCCTCGACGGCCGTGACGTGCTGTTCCTCACCGGCACCGACGAGCACGGACAGAAGGTGGCGAAATCCGCCGCCGCCGCCGGCAAGGAACCGCAGGATTTCGTCGATGAGGTGTCCCGGCGATTCCGGGCGTTGGGTGGCGTCATGGGATACAGCAACGACGACTTCATCCGCACCACCGAGCCGCGGCATGTCCGCGCCTGCCAAGCACTGTGGCAGCGCATCGCGGCCAACGGGCATATCTATCTCGGCAAATACGCGGGCTGGTACTCGGTGCGGGACGAGGCGTTCTACACCGAATCGGAGATCACGGCAGGCGAGGGGGGAAGCCGCGTGGCGCCCAGCGGCGCGCCGGTCGAATGGGTGGAGGAACCGAGCTATTTCTTCCGCCTCTCGGCTTGGCAGGGGCGGTTGCTCGCGTTCTACGACGCGCACCCGGCAGCGATCGCGCCCGAGAGTCGACGGAACGAGGTCGTCAGCTTCGTGAAGGGCGGGTTGAACGACCTCTCGATTTCGCGCGCGAGCCTGAAGTGGGGCATCCCGGTGCCGGGCGATCCGGCCCATACCATGTATGTGTGGCTCGACGCGCTGACCAACTACATCAGTGCCGCCGGATTCCCGGACGAAGAGAGCGCTACCTACCGCGCTCGCTGGCCCGCCAATCTCCACATGGTCGGCAAGGACATTCTGCGCTTCCACGCGGTCTATTGGCCCGCCTTCCTCATGGCGGCGGGCGTGGAACCGCCGAAGCGGGTCTTTGCGCATGGCTGGTGGACGATCGAAGGCCGGAAGATGTCGAAATCGCTTGGCAATGCGATCGATCCACAGCATGTCGTGGCCCGCTACGGCCTGGACGCGGTTCGCTATTTCCTGCTGCGCGAGCTCCCGTTCGGCAATGACGGCGATTTTTCGCATCGCGCCATCGTGGGCCGCATCAACAACGATCTCGCGAACGACTACGGCAATCTGGCGCAACGGATTCTCGCCATGATCCAGCGGAACTGCCGCGCCGCGATACCGGAGCCCGGTGCCTTCACGGCGTCGGACGAAGCGCTGCTCGACTCCGCCGCCGCGCTGACGGAGGCGGTCCGCGCGGATCTCGAGACCCAGGCGTTCCACCGGGCGCTGATCCGCATCTGGGAGGTCATCGGCCGGGCGAACCGGTACGTGGACGAGCAGGCGCCCTGGGTACTGCGCAAATCGGAGCCCGTGCGTATGGCGACCGTGCTCTATGCCACCGCCGAGGTCTTGCGCCATCTGGCAATTCTGACCCAGCCGTTCATGCCGGGATCGAGCGGGCGCCTGCTCGACCAGCTCGGGGTGCTCGCTGCCCGCCGCGATCTCGCGGCGCTGGGCCCCTCCGGGCGCCTGGAGCCGGGAACCCCGTTGCCGAAACCGGAAGCCGTCTTCCCCCGGTTCACGGAGGACGCGGCGGCACTCTGAGAGGGCGCGGGGGGCGCGGATGCTGGTCGACAGCCATTGCCATCTCGATTTTCCGGACTTCGGTCCGGACCTTGATGCCGTCCTCGAACGCGCGGCCGGCGCGGGAGTCGGCGTCGTGCAGACGATCTGTACGCGCGTGACCCGGTTCGCCGGCGTCCGCGCGCTCGCCGAGGCGCACCCCTCGATCTGGTGCTCGGTCGGCATCCATCCGCATCATGTGGAGGACGAACCGGCTCCGACGGCCGCCGCACTGGTCCGCCTTGCCGGTCATCCAAAGGTGATTGGGATCGGCGAAACGGGTCTGGATTTTCACTACGACAACAGTCCGCGACCGCTCCAGGAAGCAAGCTTTCGGCGGCATATCGCGGCCTCGCGCGCGAGCGGCCTGCCGCTGATCGTGCATACGCGCGGGGCGGACGAGGAAACCTGCCGGATCCTGCGCGATGAAGCGGAGGAGGGGGCGTTTCCCGGCGTCATCCACTGCTTCAGCACCGGGCGGGCGGTTGCGGAGGCCGCACTCGATCTCGGCCTCTACCTCTCCTTCTCGGGCATTTTGACCTTCAAGAAGGCCGACGCGCTTCGCGCGATCGCCCGGGACGCGCCGCCGGACATGATATTGGTGGAAACCGATTCGCCCTATCTCGCGCCCGTCCCGCATCGCGGTACGCGCAACGAGCCCGCTCGCGTGCGCCTGACGGCCGAATGCCTGGCTGCGCTCAAGGGCATGGCTCTTGAAGCGATCGCGCGAGCTACCACCGATAATTTTTTCAGATTATTTAGGAAGGCACAGCCTCAACATGCTTATAGGACATGATAATAACGATTCTCGGCTGCGGTACGTCGAGCGGTGTCCCGATGATCGGTTGCGCCTGCCCGGTGTGCCGGTCGAACGATCCGCGTAACCGCCGCCGCCGGGTTTCCATTCTGATCGAAGCGGGCGGAACCCGTCTTCTCGTCGACACACCGCCCGACCTCCACGGGCAGCTCGTCGACGCGGGCGTCTCGCGTATCGACGCCGTGCTCTATACTCACGGCCATGCCGACCATGTGCACGGGATCGACGACCTCCGGTCGATCAACCACCACATGGCGCGGACGCTTGACGTTTATGGTTCGAGCGGCACGCTTGCGGCGATCAAGCACCGCTTCGGCTACGTTTTCGAGCCGCCGGGCGGGGGGTGGACGAAACCCAGCCTCAACCCCGTGGTGGTGACGGAGTCGTTCGCGCACGGCGGGCTCGCGATCGTGCCGTTTCCGCAGGAGCATGGCCGGGTCACGACGACGGGATACCGGATCGGCGACATGGCTTATTCGACCGACGTCAAGGCGCTGCCGGAGGAATCTTTTGCGGTGCTGCGAGGCGTGCGGCTCTGGATCGTCGACTGCCTCGGCTACCGTGAACATCCGACCCACGCGCATCTCGCGCTCACGCTCGACTGGATCGCGCGGGTCAGGCCGAAACGCGCCGTGCTGACACACATGTCGCATCAGTTCGATTACGAGACGCTGTGCGGAGCACTGCCGGCCGGCGTGGTGCCGGGGCATGACGGGCTGGTCGTCGACACGGACGATCTGGACGCCTTGTGAATGATCTGACGAACCGCTGGGATAGCGCCGGATTCCGAGTCGAGATATTTACCATAATATATCTTATGCGAACTATGTGCAGTCGGCACACGTGCGGAAATCGGCATAACGGGCGATGCGCTCCAACCCCGCCCGTCTCGCTCCGAAGGGGTTTCGGCGCGCCCGACGACCACAAGGCGTGTGCGCCGTGACCCGCGACGGCCCGAACGACCGGCGCGGTATCGACCGGCTCCTCAAGGTCATGGCCACGCTCCGCGACCCGGACGGCGGCTGTCCGTGGGATCGCGAACAGACGTTCGAAACGATCGCGCCTTACACCATCGAGGAAGCCTACGAGGTCGCCGAAGCGATCCGCCGCGGCGACCATGCCGCTTTGCAGGACGAACTCGGAGACCTGCTCCTCCAGGTCGTTTTCCATGCGCAGATGGCGCGGGAAGAAGGCGATTTCGATTTCGACTCGATCGCGCACGGCATCGCCGAGAAAATGATCCGCCGCCACCCCCACGTCTTCGGCGGCGCGACGGGCGCCAGCCCGACGGCGCAAACCCAGGCTTGGGAAGCACGCAAGGCCGCGGAGCGGGAGGCCGAGGCGGCTGCCGATGGGCGCCGCCGTCCGGGCGCACTCGACGGCGTGGCGCTGGCCCTCCCTGCCCTCCTCCGCGCCGAAAAGCTACAGAAGCGTGCGGCTCGGGTCGGCTTCGACTGGCCCGGAGTCGAGCCGGTATTCGCGCAAGTGTTCGAAGAGATGGCCGAACTTCGGGAGGCGGTCGGGTCGGAGGCGGCGGAAACGGCGGTTCCCGAGGAGCTTGGCGATCTTCTGTTCGCTTGCGTCAACCTCGCGCGTCATCTCGGAGCCGATGCCGAAGCCGCCTTGCGCGGCGCCAACGCCAAGTTCGCGGCGCGGTTCCAGCATATCGAAGCCGCCCTGGCGGCGACGGGGCGCCGCGCCGGCGAGGCCGATCTCGTGGAGTTGAACCGTCTCTGGGAAGAGGCGAAGCGCATCGAACGCCGCCCGCCCGCCGCCTCCGGGTAACGGAGAGGCTCCGCCGTTTTCGACGTGCGGGTCTCTTCCCCAAGCCCCGCGGCGGCACCGAGGGGTGGTATTAGAAATCCATGTCGTCGCCCATGCCACCCATGCCGCCCATACCCATGTCTCCCATACCGCCGCCGGGCATGGGGGGCATGGGCGCCTTTTCGGGGATCTCGACCACGCCGGCTTCCGTCGTGATCAGAAGGCCGGCGATCGAAGCGGCATCCTGGAGAGCAGTCCGCACGACTTTCGCCGGGTCGAGGATTCCCGCTTCCACCATGTCGCGATAACGGCCCTCCTGAGCGTCGTAACCGCCGGTCTTCCCCTTCCCTTCGAGAAGAGTTCCGACCACGAGGGATGCGTCGGCGCCGGAGTTCGCAACGATGTGGCGGGCAGGCGCGCGAACCGCTGCGCGCACGATCGCGATTCCGCGGTCCTGATCGGCGTTGGCGCCTTTCAACCGGTCCAGCTTGCGGGAAGCGGCAAGCAAGGCCACTCCGCCGCCGGCGACGACCCCCTCCTCCACCGCCGCGCGCGTCGCGCGCATCGCGTCGTCGACGAGCTCTTTCTTCTCCTTCACCTCGACCTCGGTGTCACCGCCTACCCGCAGGACGGCGACGCCGCCGACCAGCTTGGCGAGTCGCTCCTCGAAGCGCTCCTGGTCGTATTCGGAGTCGGTCGTTTCGATCTGCAAGCGCAGCTGGTCGCAGCGCTCGGCGATGTCCTTCTTGCGGCCGCGGCCATCGACGATGACGGTCTCGTCCTTGCTCATCTCGACCCGCCTGGCCTGCCCCAGCATGTCGAGGGTGACGTTCTCGAGCTTGACGCCGAGTTCGGCGTTGACGACCGTTCCGCCGGTCAGGATCGCGATGTCCTCGAGCATGGCCTTGCGCCGGTCGCCGAAGGCCGGCGCCTTCGCGGCGGCGACGGTGAGACCGCCGCGAAGGCGGTTCACCACCAGGGTCGCGAGCGCTTCGCCCTCAACGTCCTCGGCCACGATCAGGAGCGGTTTGCCGGCTCGTCCGACCTGCTCCAGCACCGGCAACAGCCCCTGCATCCCGCTCAATTTCTCCTGATGCAGCAGGATGTAGGGGGCGTCGAGCTCGACGGTCATCTTCTCGGCATTGGTGACGAAATAGGGCGAGACATAGCCCTTGTCGAAGTTCATGCCCTCGACCACGTCGAGCTCGGTCTCGATCCCCGTGGCTTCCTCGATCGTGATCACGCCGCGTTCGCCGACCTCCTCCATCGCGCGTGAAATCATTTCGCCGACGCCAGGATCGTTGTTGGCGGCCACGGTCGCCACCTGAGCGATCTCCTCGCGGGTTTTGACCTTTTTCGCCTGTTTGGCGATCTCGGCCACCACCGTCTCGACGGCCTGCTCCACGCCCCGGCGCAAGTCCATCGGGTTCATACCGGCGGCGACCGCCTTCGCACCCTCGCGGGTGATCGCGCGGGCGAGCACGGTCGCGGTGGAGGTCCCGTCGCCGGCCGTCTTCTCGGTGCGAATCGCCGCTTCCCGCACCAGACGTGCGCCCATGTCCCGGAGCCGGTCGTCGAGCTCGATCTCCTTGGCGACCGCCACGCCGTCTTTGGTGATACGGCCGTCACCGCCGCTCGTCTGGTAAATTACCGTCCGGCCCTTGGGGCCGAGCGTGACCGACACCGCGTCGGCGAGAATGTCGACGCCTTCGAGAAGGCGGGCGCGGGCTTCGTCCGCATGGTGGATTCGCTTCTTGGCCATGGCCGAGTCACTCCGGATCGATGTCTGTCAGGGCGTTCAGTCGATCACGCCCAGGATGTCGGATTCCTTCATGATCAACAGCTCCTCGCCATCGACCTTCACTTCGGTGCCCGACCATTTGCCGAAGAGGATGCGGTCGCCCGCCCCGACTCCGAGGGGATGCAGCTTGCCGTCGTCGCCGCGCTCGCCTGGGCCGGCCGCTACGACCTCGCCTTCCTGCGGCTTCTCCTGAGCGGTATCGGGGATGATGATGCCGCCCGCGGTCTTCATGTCCTGTTCCACCCGCCGTACCAGCACGCGATCGTGCAAGGGTTTGATTTTCATACCGATCCTCCCAGGATGCGAAACCCGTTCGAGGTGTTGATCAAGTCGCCCGGCATCTGGCAGCGCTCTACCGGGGCGAGTGCCAAGCCATATAGAAGGGGTTGCCTCCGGTGTCAACCGACGGCGGGCGTCATCCCGACGGAAACGCCGTCCCGGTGCCTCAGACGATCGGCGTCGGCCGACGTGAGCCCTACTCTGAGACACGCCGCCCCGTCGCGTTCGATTCGCTCCAGGACCTCGCCGTGACGATAGAGCCAAGCGAGGGTGGCGCCGTCGGCATAAGGCACGCGCACCTCGACGACGCGCCGCGCTGCCGATAGCCGTTCGTCGATCAGGCGGACGAGCGCGTCCAGCCCCTCGCCGGTGCGGGCCGACAGCGCGACCGGCACGTCACCGCCTTCGTCTCCGCTGCGGTTCGCCAAGCCTGCGCGCCGTCCGGGCTCGAGCAGATCGACCTTGTTGAGCACCTCGATGCAGTCGGTACGCAGACGGCCTTCGAGCCCCAGTTCGGCGAGCACGCGCAGCACGTCGGCGCGCTGCCCCGCTGTGTCCGCGTGGGCGCAATCGCGCACGTGGACGATGAGATCGGCCGAGACCACCTCCTCCAGGGTCGCCCGGAACGACGCCACCAAGCCGTGCGGCAGGTCCGACACGAACCCCACCGTATCCGACAGGATCACGCGAAGGCCGGACGGCAGGGTGCGCCCGCGCATGGTCGGATCGAGGGTCGCGAAGAGCTGGTCGCGGACGGCCGTTTCGGCGCCGGTCAGCCGGTTGAACAACGTCGATTTGCCGGCATTGGTGTAGCCGATCAGCGCGATGACGGGATAAGGTACCTTCCGGCGGGCGACACGGTGCAGGCCGCGGGTTCGCCGCACTCCGTCGAGCGCGCTTTTGAGACGGCCGATGCGCGCGTCGATCTGCCGCCTGTCCGCCTCGATCTGGGTCTCGCCCGGCCCGCCCGTGAATCCGTGGCCGCCGCGCTGGCGCTCCAGATGCGTCCAGGATCGGACCAGACGGCTGCGTTGATAGGAAAGCGCGGCGAGCTCGACCTGGAGCCGCCCTTCGCGAGTCCGCGCGCGCGCCGCGAATATCTCGAGAATGAGCGCAGTGCGGTCGATGACCTTGCTTCTCCAGGAGCGCTCGAGATTGCGCTGCTGGACCGGGGAGAGCGCGCCGTCGACGACCACCACCTCCAGCCTCCGGTCGGCGACCGCCGCCGCCAGTGCTTCAACCCTCCCCGTCCCGAACAGCGTGCCCGCTCTCGGCCTGGACAGCGAAACGACTTTGGAGAACGCGACGACGAGGCCGATCGCCTCGGCGAGGCTCACCGCTTCGGCGAGGCGTCCCTCGGGCGCGCGGACCGGCTCGTCTCCGCGCACGGGCCGTGCGCGCGGGGAGAGTGGATGCAGCACGCAGGCGCGCGGGCCGGGATCATCGGGGCAGGGCACGGATGCGGCCCGCGCCGGTCAGATGCCTTCCTCTTCCGCCTGCGCCGCATCCGGGTCGAACAGCCGGACCGGCCGCGCCGGCATGATCGTCGATACGGCATGCTTGTAGACGAGCTGCGCGTGCTCGTCGCGGCGCAGCAAGACGCAAAAATTGTCGAACCAAGTGATCACGCCCTGAAGCTTTACGCCGTTCACGAGGAAGATCGTGACCGGCATCTTCTCCTTGCGCACATGGTTCAGAAAAACGTCCTGGAGACTCCGGGATCGATCGCCAGCCATGGATTCCCCCCGCCGTTGTCGCGCGCCCTTCCGGGGCACGCGTGCCGGTCTGCGCCCGGGCAGGCGCCGCGCGCGCCCTCTCCCACCGGCTCACCGATCGCCGCGCACGCGCCTCGTTCGGCAGGCCACTATAAGGCGATCTCCCGGCGTTTCAAAAAACCCCGAAACGATTTGTGATCGGCAAATTGATGGTCCGGTCTTCGGAGCCGGGTGCCGTCGCGGGGCGCATCCGTGCCGACGATCACCGCGACGCATCCTGCGTTCCGGGCGCACGACACGTCTATTCCCGCGTCGCCCACGTACCACACATTCCTCCCCGGCACGATGCCGCCGTCCTCGAGGGCATGCGCGACGGCGCCCGGCGCCGGCTTGTCCGCCGGTCCGTCCCCGGCGCCGACAATCCGCCCGAAATAGCCCGTCCAGCCCAGATGCGCCGCTTCCGCACGCACCAGGTCGCCCAGCTTGCTGCTCACCACCCCGAGGTGGATGCCGCTCCGCCGCAGCACGGCGAGGGTCGCCTCCGCGCCGGCCAGAGGCGTCAACCGGCCCAGGTGACGGCGGCGGTAATGGCCGTAGAAGAGCCGGTGCGCCCGATCCGCGTCGGCGCCGAACATATCGGTGAAAGAATCGCGCATGGAACGCCCGACCCAGGCTTTCGTCTGCGCGAAGGTCCAGGGCTCCCGCGCCAGGTCGCGGAAGGTCAGCTGCAAGGTTTCGTGGATGATTTCCCAGCTCGCGACGAGGGGGTATTGTCCCAGTCGAAGACGATGGCTTGGGGGGTGCTCACCGGTTCGCGCGCTCGCCCCGGCAGTAGGTCAGATAGGCATCGCGCAGCCGCAGGGTGACCGGCCCCGGCTCGCCATTGCCCACCGTCCGCCCGTCGATCCGCACGATGCCGCGGACGAAGGCCGTGGTGCTGGTCAGGAAGGTTTCGGGCGCATGCAGCGCCTCCTCCAGCGTAAACGCCCGCTCCACCACCTCGATCGCCGCCTCGCCGGCCAGCGCGATCACGGTCTGGCGCGTGATGCCGCCGAGGATGTTCGATTCGAGGTCGCGCGTGACGATCCGGCCACCTTCGTCGACCAGCCATGCGTTCGTCGAGGCGCCTTCCGTGACGTAGCCGTCCGGGTCGATGAACCAGGCCTCGAAGGCCCCCCGCTCCCGAGCCGATTGCTTGCCCAGCACGTTGGGCAGGAGAGAGACGGATTTGACGTCGCAACGTCCCCAGCGCTGGTCCGGCAGCGAGACCACGTCGGCGCCGCGGTCGTCCGCCGCCGTCCGGGGCCAGGCGATCGGGCGCGCGGTGAGGACGAGGGCGCCCTCGGCCGCGTCGGGAAAGGGATGGTCCCGGGCCGCGACGCCGCGGGTGACCTGAAGATAGACGATGCCGTCGCGCACCCGGTTGCGGCGCAGCACCTCGCGGATCACGAGGCGAAGGGCGCGCCGCGGGAGCGGCAGGTCCATGCGGAGCGCCTGGAGCGAACGTTCGAGCCGGTCCAGGTGGGGCTCCTCGTCGACCACCCGGCCGCGGCAGACCGCCGCCACCTCATAGACCCCGTCGGAGAACTGGTACCCTCGGTCTTCGATGTGGACCTGCGCCCCGTCGTGGGGCACGTAGCGGCCGTTCACATAGGCGATGCGGGACATCGCGCCCCTCCGGTCAAAAGAATTCCAGGCGCACGGCGAACATCCTTTCCAGCTTTTTCACCGCATGCGCCGCGGCCAGGATCACCACCCGGTCGCGTTCCTCGACGACCGTGCGGGCGCGCGGGATGATCACCTCTTCGCCGCGCAGGATCGCCCCCACGATGATGCCGCGCGGCAGCTTGATCTCCGCGAGCGGCCGCCCCACCACGGGCGAGGTCTCGAGGGCTTCCGCTTCGACGATCTCGGCGGCCCCGTCCCGGATCGAATACGCGGCCAGGATGCGGCCGCGACGAATCCGCCGGAGAATGGTCGAAACGGTGGATTCACGCGGGCTCACCGCGACGTCGACGCCGAGATTGCCCATCAGCGGCCCGTAGCTCGGATTGCTGACCAGCGAGATCGCCGTGCGGCAGCCGGCCCGCTTCGCCAGCAGCGCCGCCAGGATGTTCACTTCATCGTCGTTGGAAACGGCGATCACGGCCTGGGCGAGCCCGACGTTGATCTCGGTGAGGGTCTCGGCGTCGAGCGCGTCCCCGTGAATGACGGTGGTGCGCTCGAGCTGCTCCGCGAGGAATTGGGCGCGCTCCTTGCGCAGTTCGACCACCTTCAGGTCCAGCCCCTGGTGCGCCGCCTCCAGTTCGCGGGTCAGGAAATAGCCGATGTTGCCGCCGCCGATGATGACCATGCGGCGCGCCTCCGGCTCCTCGTGGCCGAACACGGCCATGGAGCGCGCGACATGCCCGGAATCGACGGCGAAATACACTTCATCCCCGAGCAGCATCTGGTCGTCGCCGCGCGGCACGATGAAGCGCGCGCCGCGACTGATCGCGAGGATCACGATGTTGAGATCCGGGAAGAGCTCGGTGAGTTGGCGGAGCGGCGTGTTGACGATGGGACAGCCTTCCTCGCAGCGCACCTCGATCACTCGCAGGCGCCCGTCGCCAAAGGGCAGCATGTCGAGGGCGCCGGGCACCTGGAGCCGGCGCTCGATGGCGCGGGCGACCTCGACCTCCGGGGAGATGATCAGGTCGATCGGCATATGGTCGCGGCTGTAGAGATCGGCCCAGACCGGATCGAGATAGCTCTGGTGGCGAACCCGCGCGATCTTCTCCGGCACGTCGAAAATCGAATGGGCGACTTGGCAAGCCACCATGTTGACTTCGTCGGAATGGGTGACGGCGACGACCATGTCCGCCGTCTTGGCTCCCGCCTCTTCGAGCACGTCCGGAAGCGAGGCGTTGCCGACGACGGCGCGCACGTCCACCGTATCGGCCAGCCGCTGCGCGATCTCGCGATCGTTGTCGATCACGGTCACGTCGTTCGCTTCACCGGCGAGCTGGCGGGCGATGCTGCCGCCGACCTGGCCGGCGCCGCAAACGATGATGTTCATGCGTCGCTCACGCGGTCGCGCCCGCGTGCGGGCGCTCCGTCGCCGCCCGCGCCTCTCCCCTGCCCTCGTTCGCGTTCCACGATGCCGAGCGCGCGCAGCTTGCGGTGGAGCGCCGAGCGCTCCATGCCGACGAATTGGGCGGTGCGTGAGATGTTGCCGCCGAAGCGGTCGACCTGGGCGCCGAGATATTCCCGCTCGAACCGCCTGCGTGCGTCCCGCAGCGGCAGGGTCATGACGTCGGCCGGCCGCAGGAGCGCGCGCGACTCGCCGGCGGCCGCATGGAAATCGGCGGGGAGCAGGTCGGCACCGATCGGCGCGTCGTGCGGCGCGGGCACCATGATCAGGAGCCATTCCACGAAGTTGCGCAACTGGCGCACGTTGCCCGGCCAGTCGAAGGATTGCAGTACGGCCATCGCGTCCTCGCCGATTGCGCGCGGCGGGAGCCCGGAGCTTTCCGCCGCCCGTTCCATGAAGAAGCGGACGAGCGCGGGGATGTCCTCCCGGCGCTCGCCCAACGCGGGAATCCGGATCGGCACGACGCTAAGCCGATAGAAGAGATCTTCGCGGAAATTCCCTGATTCGATTTCGTTTTCGAGATTTCGCGTGGTGGCGGCAACGACCCGGACGTCGACCTCGATCGGCTGCGTGCCGCCCTCGCGTTCGAAGGTGTGGGCCTGCAATACGCGCACGATCTTGCCCTGGGTCTCCAGCGGCATATCGGCGATTTCGTCGAAGAAGAGCGTGCCGCCGTGGGCGCGTTCGAAGGTGCCGATCTTGCGGGAGCCGCTGCGCCCTTCGGTGCCGAACAATTCCGCCTCCATACGGTCCGGCCGCATCATCGCGGCGTTGACCACGACGAACGGCCCCGCGGCGCGGCGCGACCGGCCGTGGATCAGGCGCGCGACCACTTCCTTTCCCACGCCCGCCGGCCCGGTGATAAAGACCCGGCTTTCCGTGGGCGCGACCCGCTCCGCCGCCGAGCGCACCAAGCTGATTCCGAGGGACTCGCCGACGAGCTCCCGAACCACGCCGGCGCGCAGCTTGAGCTCGGCGACCTCCCGTCTGAGCTCGGCCGCTTCCAGCGCCCGCCGCACCATGAGCAGCAGGCGATCGCTCTCGAACGGCTTTTCGATGAACTCGTAGGCGCCCTTCTTGATCGCGGAGACGGCGGTATCGATCGTGCCGTGTCCGCTGATCATGATGACCGGAACCTCCGGGTGGTGGTGGCGCACGACGTTCAGCAGCCCCATGCCGTCGAGATCGCTCCCGCGGAGCCAGATGTCGAGGAGGACGAGCGCCGGCGGCGGCCTGCTATCGAGCGCCTCGAGCGCAGCGGCGCTGTCGCCCGCGACGCGCGGCGCGTATCCCTCGTCTTCGAGGAGCCCGGAGACCTGCGTCCGGATATCGGCTTCATCGTCGACGATCAGGATGTCGTGGGCCACTCACCGTCACCGTTCGTTGAGCGGTGGCGTTCGGCGGCGGCGAAGACCAGCGCCACCCGCGCGCCGACGCGGCCGCCGCCGAGGGTCAGGCCACCACCATGATCTTCCATGATCTTGCGGGCGATCGCGAGGCCGAGGCCCGTGCCCTGCGCGCGGGTGGTCACGTAAGGCTCGGTCAACCGCTCCCGCAGGGCGCCGGGCAGGCCCGGCCCGTTGTCCTCCGTCTCGATCCTCCACCGCCCCTCTTCCTCGCGCACGCGGATGACGATGCGCCCCGGCGGGTCCGCATCCGCCGCCGGGCGGCCCTCGATCGCCTCGATGGCGTTCTTGAGCAGGTTGGTCAGCGCTTGTCCGATCTGGCGGGCGTCGCAGTCGCGCACGACGCGGTCCGGTGGATGTTCGACCTCGAAGGCGATCTGCGGGTTGGCGATGCGATGGAGGACGACCGTCCGTTCGACGAGATCGATCAGATCGACCCTCTCGAGTGCGGGCACCCTCATGCGCGCGAACGAGGAGAACTCGTCGACCATCTGTCTGATGTCACCGACCTGGCGGACGATGGTATCTGTACAGGCCGCGAACACCTCGGGCTCGGAGGCGATCTCGCCGAGATATTTCCGCTTGAGCCGTTCGGCGGCAAGCTGGATCGGCGTCAGCGGATTCTTGATCTCGTGGGCGATGCGGCGCGCGACGTCCGCCCACGCGGCGCGACGCTGGGCGGACAACAGCGCCGTGATGTCGTCGAAGGTGACGACGAAGCCTTCGATCCGCCGCTCGTCGCGCTCGGCCACGATCCGCACCAGCAGCGTCCGCCGCCGTTCGCCGCGCACGAGCGCGATCTGGCTTTCGGCGACTCGTTGCGGCTTGGCCCTGGCCTCGGCGAGCAGGCCGGCCGTTTCGGGGACGACGGTTTCGAGCGGACGGCCGACCAGCGCTTCCTCCACAGCGGCCAGCAGGTCGCGCGCGGAAGGATTCGGCAGCGTGATCCGGCCGCGCGCGTCGAGGCCGATGACGCCGGCCGAGACCCCTGAGAGCACCGCTTCGGTGAAACGGTGCCGATCGTCGAGCTGCCGGTTGGCGTCGATCAGTTCCTGCCGCTGATGGTGGATCTGGCCGGTCATCCGGTTGAAGGCGCGGCTGAGAGAACCGATCTCGTCGTCGCGCAGGGGCTCCGCGACGCGGGCCGCGAGGTCACCGGCGCGGACGCGGTCCGCCGCGGCGATCAGCCCGCCGATAGGGCGCGCGATGCGGTTGGCGAAGTGGAGGCCGACCCAGACGGAGGCGAGCAGGACCAGCAGGGCGACCACCACGAAGATCAGCACGAAGGTGATCTGGATGCCGGCCCGCTCGCTCTCCAGCCGCTGATACTCCTTCACGACCTTCTGTACTTCCTGCGTGTGGTCGACGACGCGGCTTTCGAGAAAACGACCGACATAGAGATAGGCGTCGACGTAATTGTCGAGCCGGATCAGCGCCCGCACACGGTCGTCGCCTTCTTCGGACAGGATCACGACGTCACCAGCCGCCGCGGCGGCGATGGCGCGTTCGGGCATCCGCTCGAATTCGAGGGTGAAGCTCAGGTCGTTGCGCGCGAGAATCCGCCCGTTGCGCTGGAGCACCACCGCCTCGGTGAGCGAACGCGCGGCGGCGACCTGATTCAGAAACCGGGTGAGCCGATAGGGGTTCGACGCCAGATAGGGCGCTTGGCGGTTGAGTGCGCTCGCCATGGCTAGAGCTTCGGCGCGGACTCCCTCGCGGTGTTCGATCACATAGGCCCGCGCGACCACGAGAGAGCGGTTGAGGGCGGTCGAGACCCGTTCGCTGAACCAGGATTGCATCCCGAAATCGAGAAAGAGCGCGGAGAACACAGCGACCACGATAGTCGGCGTGACCGCGACGAGGCTGAAGAGCGCGACCATGCGCGTATGCAGACGCGCCCCGGCCGAGCCGCGGCGGCGTTCGAGCCAGAGCCGTACGAGCCGGGTGGCGACCAGCGCGCCCAGTGAAAGCAGGAGCACGAGGTCGATGTTGAGCAGAATCAGGATCGTCTTCGGATCGGGGCCGGAAGGCGCCGAGCCGCTCATTGCGGTGTAGGTCAGGGCGCCGGAGATCACCGCGCCGGCGGCCAGGGCGATCGCGAGCAGACGGGGCAGTTCGTTGTGCCGGGACCATGCCCGGAGGCGTGGGAGAAGGCCCGAGCGGGAGCTGCGAACCGCGGCCGCGCTCCCCGGATCGTCGAGGGTCTTTTCAGCCACCGTGCCCTGCCGTGGCCGCGAGCGACGGCTCATGCATGGTGGGAGAGAATAGCGCCGTCTGCCGTCCGCCGGCAGGCCGATTGGGGCCGCGCCGTCGGCTCACGCGGGGTTTTCGCCGCCGGTCGGGCCGTAAAAGACCACCCAGACGTAAAGGTCGTCGCTGAAGTCCTCGAAGACGTGCAGCACGCCGGCGGGCACGAAGAGCACGTCGCCGGGTTGGAATCGGTGGCTGGAGGGGCCGTTTCGGAACGTGCCGTGCCCACTCATCACCACATAGACCTCGTCCTGGTCGTGCGGCCGCTGGGGGTCTTCTCCGCGCGGCGCGTAGAGGCCGACGCGGAGCGTGCCGCGCGCGATCAACTCGGCGAAGGGCTTGCCGCCCGGCGGGCCAGCGGCAAGCGCGCTCACGGCGTTCGCCAGCGACACGCGGCCGGGCGCGCCTGTGGCGTTTCCGCTCACGCTGTTTCCCCTGGCCGCGGCCGGGCGCGCGCATCGGTCATCCGTCGTCCCAGACCCAGGCGATCTGTTCGGTATCCTCGAACGCCTGCCAGTGGGCGATGGCGCCATCCGTCACGCGGAAGTACCAAGCGGTCTCCTGGTGGAGAAGCCGGCCGGTGCTCCTGGCCGCGCTCGTCTCTTCGATGAGCGCTACGACATGCACGCCTTCGCCGATAAGCAGTGTGACCGTGTGGTCGCGTATCTCGAGCAGCTCCTCGATCGCGCGGAAGCATTGCCTGATCGGCTCCCTTCCCCGCCAGCGACCCGCCCAGGCGATCTCGAACGAGCCGGGCAGGACCACCACGGCATCGTCGGCCAGCAGGCCCATCATGGCGTCGCCGTCGCCGCCCTTGATCGCAGCCAGAAACCGCCGGACGACCTCCTTGGGCGTGTCTCCCGCCATCGCCGCCCCTCCTTCCGGATTCCGGGCCCGAACGCCGAACCCTTATTGCACGGGCGCGAGAGTGCTGTATACAGGATCGACCGCGCCGTCGGGAGACACCCGTGCCCAGGACCGCGAAAGAGCTCGTCGAGGCCCAGGCTGCGGCTATGGGCGCGCCGCCACCACCGGAGAAGCGAGCGGCGGCGCTCGCCGAAGCCGTCGGAACGTTGGTTCGGGCCGTGGACGAAGCCGCCGTCGGCGTCACGCTCGAATGGGAGCCGGCGCGGTTCCTGACGGCCCTCGACGAGACGGCGGAGCGTTAGCGTGGCCGCCGCCATACACGCGATGGGGCTGGTCGAACTCGCCGACGCGATCGCCGCTCGGGAGTTTTCCGCCGTCGAGGTCATGGACGCCACCGTCGCCCGCGCCCGGAGCCTGCAGCCGGTGCTCAACTGTTTCATTTCCCTCCAGGCCGATGCTGCGCTCGAAGGCGCGGCGGAGGCCGACGCCGTGCTCTCCCGCGGCGCGGAGCCGGGCCTCCTGCACGGCGTGCCGCTCGCGCACAAGGACATGTTCTACCGCGCCGGCCGCGTCACGACCTGCGGTTCCCGGATCCGCAAGGACTTCGTACCGGACCACGATAGCACCGCCCTCGCCCGGCTTCACGAGGCCGGCGCGATTTATCTCGGCGGGCTCAACATGGCCGAATTCGCCACCGGCCCCACCGGCCACAACGAGCATTGGGGCGATTGCCGCAACCCGTGGAACCCGGACCATATCTCCGGCGGCTCGTCCAGCGGTTCCGGCGCGGCGGTCGGCGGGCGGGTGGTGTTCGGCGCGCTCGGCTCCGACACCGGCGGTTCGGTGCGCCTGCCCTCGGCCTGCTGCGGCGTGGTCGGGCTCAAGCCGACCGCCGGCCTCGTCAGCCGCTACGGGATCATGTCGCTCTCTTACACCATGGACACGGTGGGCCCGCTCTGCCGCACCGTGCGCGACGCGGCGCGGCTCACCGGCGTTATCGCCGGGCACGACCCGCGCGACCCGACGACCGACCGCCGTCCCGTCCCGGACTACGAAGCGGCGCTCGCGCGTGGTGCGGAAGGCCTCAGAGTCGGCGTACCGACGAATTATTTCTACGATGCCGCCACTGCCGAGGTGCGCGCGTCGATGGAGCACTCCCTCGCCGTTCTCGAGGCGGCCGGCGCCGAGACGGTCGAGGTTCCGGTGCCCGACATGAAGCGCCTCACGCATCTCGCCAACGTAATCTTCGTCTGCGAAGCGGCGACGATCCACGAACCCTGGCTCCTCCGACGGCCCGGAGACTACCAGGCACAAGTGCGCAGCCGCTACGAGCCCGGCCTCCTCATGCCGGCGACGAAGTACCTTCAGGCGCTCGACGCCCGCGCCGTCCTGCTGCGGGAATTCGTGGATACCGTATTCACGAACGCCGACGTTCTGCACACGCCGGCGATCCCCTTCCCCATCCCGACCCGAGCAGAGACGGACGTCGCCGCCGGCGAGAGGATGGCCGACATGGTCGCCGGCCTGAGCTGGTGCACCCGCGCGACCAACTATCTCGGAATTCCGGGCCTGATCGTCCCCTGCGGCTTCACGGAGAACGGCCTGCCCACCGCCTTTCAGCTCATGGGCCGGCCCTTCTCGGAGGCGACTCTGTTCCGCCTGGGCCACGCCTATCAGAGCGGGACCGACTGGCACACGCGAAGCCCGGCCCTCGAACCGGCGCCCGAGGCCGCTGCGGACGGGGCGCCGTGACGCGGCGGAGCGAGGGAACGAAGAGCATGAACGCGAGTGAGAAACGCGCGGCGCTGGCAGCCGCGATCCAGGAAGACCGGTTCGTCGTTGCGCCCGGCGTCTACGACATGATCTCCGCCAGACTCGCCGACCGGATGGGGTTCGAGGCGCTCTACATGACAGGTTACGGCATCGCAGCCTCCCATCTCGGCCTGCCGGACGCGGGAATCGCGAGTTACGCCGACATGGTGGCGCGGGTGCGCACCATCGCCGTCGGCACGGAGACTCCGCTGATCTGCGATGCGGACACCGGGTTCGGCGGCCTCCTGAACGTCCGCCACACCGTGCGCGGTTACGAGGACGCGGGCTGCGCGGCGATCCAGCTCGAAGACCAGGAAACCCCGAAAAAGTGCGGCCACACGCCGGGCCGGCGCGTGGTCCCGATCGGGGACATGGCGGAGAAGGTACGCGTCGCCGCCGAGGCCCGCACGGACCCGAACTTCCTGATCGTCGCGCGCACCGATGCGCGGACCAGCCTGGGCCTCGATGAGGCCCTCGCCCGCGGACGCGCCTATGCCGCGGCCGGCGCCGACGTGATCTTCATCGAGGCGCCGGAGAGCGAGGATGAACTCGCGCGGATCGGGGAAGCCTTCGACAAGCCGCTGCTCGCCAACATGGTGGACAGCGGCAAGACCCCGATCCTGCCGGCCGCAAAGCTGAAGGCGTTGGGCTTCGGCGTCGCCATCTATCCCGCCATCGGGATGCTGCCGGCGGCGGGCGCCATGCGGCGGGCGTTCGAAGCCCTGTTGCGGGACGGTTCCTCCGCCCATGTCGACGCGCCGATGATCTCGCTCCCGGAGATGCACACGCTCATGGGCTTCGAGGAGATTTGGGCCTTCGAGCGAAAATGGGCGCGCGCCGAGGCGGCGGAATAACGCCCGAGCGGGCACTCCGGCGCGCCATCGTCGAGGCGTGTCTCGCGCTCGAACGCGCCGGAGTCAACCAGGGGACTTCCGGCAATGTCGGCGCGCGGGCGGGCGACGGCCTGCTCGTCACCCCGAGCGGCGTGCCCTACGACCGGATGAAACCCGACGACGTCGTGGCGCTGCCGTTGACCGGGGCGCCGGCGCCGGGGACGAACCCATCGAGCGAATGGCGCTTCCACCGTGACATCCTGGCGGCGCGGCCGGATCTCGGCGCCGTGGTGCACGTTCACCCGATCTTCGCGACCGCGCTTTCGATGCACAACGAGCCGATTCCGGCGGTGCATTACATGATCGCCATGGCCGGCGGCCCGTCGATCCGCTGCGCCCCCTACGCCACGTTCGGCACCCAGGCGCTCTCCGACAACGCGCTCGCCGCGATGAAGGACCGCAAGGCATGCCTGCTCGCGAACCACGGCATGATCGCCGCCGAAAGAACCCTGGCCGGCGCCGTGCGCCTCGCCATCGAGGTGGAGACTCTCGCCCGGCAGTATTTCCATGCCCGCCTTCTGGGAGAGCCCGCAGTCCTTTCCGACGCGGAGATCGGGCGCGTCCTGAAGAAATTCGATTCCTACGGCCCCGCCCGTTGAACTCTTTCGTTCGCGCTTGGGGAGGGAAACCTGCGCATTGATGCGCGAGTCCCGGCCGTGCTAGACCCCATCCGGTGGCGATTCCCACGGCGTCCCGCGGCCATGCCTGCCAATATCCTGATCATCAACGGCCCGAACCTCAATATGCTGGGACAGCGGGAGCCCGGGATTTACGGGCACCGAACCCTGGACGACATTCGCGCGCTCTGCGAGGCACGCGCCCGGGGTCACGGATTCACCGTCGATTTCAGGCAATCCAACCGCGAAGGGGAACTGGTCGATTGGATTCAGCAGGCGCGGGAAAGCCACGCCGGGATCGTCGTCAACGCCGGCGGCTACACACACACGTCGATCGCCATCATGGATGCGTTGAGCGCGGTGAACCTGCCGGCCGTCGAGGTGCATCTTTCCAACATCCATCGGCGCGAGCCCTTCCGGCACCGGTCTTACGTGGCGCTTGCCGCGCGCGGTTCGATCTGCGGCTTCGGCGCGCACGGCTACGCGCTGGCGCTCGACGCCATGCGCACGCTGCTGGACGAGGGGTGACGCGATGGCCGTGAAACTGCCGCTGGAACGGGAGCGCGAAGAGCCCGGACACGCGGCCGACCTCGATTTGGTCCGTAAACTCGCGGCTCTCCTGGAGGAGACCGGCCTGACCGAGATCGAGATCGGCGAGGGCGCGGGCCGCATTCGCGTCGCCAGGGCGCCGGTGTCCGTGGCTCCGGCCGCCCCGCGGCGCGCGCCGGCCCCGCGCGAACCCGAGGACGGCGACCGCCCGGCCGCCGGCCTCGCGGACAATTCGCATCCCGGCGCGGTCACTTCGCCCATGGTCGGCGTCGTTTACGTCGCACCCGAGCCCGGCGCCAAACCCTTCGTCTCGGTCGGCGACGAGGTCCGCGAGGGGGAAACCCTCTTCGTCGTCGAGGCGATGAAGACCATCAACCCGATTCGCGCGCCCCAGCCGGGCAGGGTCGCGCGCATCGTCGCCGAAAACGGCGCCCCGGTCGAATACGGCGAGGTCTTGCTGATACTCGAGTAGGGCGCTGATGTTCGACAAGGTCCTGATCGCCAATCGGGGCGAGATCGCGGTTCGGATCAACCGCGCCTGCCGGGAGCTCGGCATCAAGACCGTCGCGGTCCACTCCACGGCGGATGCCGAAGCGATGCATGCGCGTCTCGCCGACGAATCGGTCTGCATCGGCCCGCCGCCGCCGCAGGAGAGCTACCTGAACATCCCGGCCATCATCGCGGCCGGCGAGATCACCAACGCCGACGCGATCCATCCGGGCTACGGCTTCCTCTCCGAGAACGCCGACTTCGCGTCCATCGTCGAGGAGCACGGCTTCGCCTTCATCGGCCCGAGTCCTGCGCATATCACGCTCATGGGCGACAAGATCCGCGCCAAGCGCACGGCGCGGGAGCTCGGCCTGCCGGTGGTGCCCGGCTCCGACGGCGCGTTGGAGAGCGACGAGTCGGTCGCCGCGGCTGCGACGGACATCGGCTATCCGCTCCTGATCAAGGCGGCCGCCGGCGGCGGCGGGCGCGGAATCAAGCGGGTCGACCGGCGGGAGGAGCTGCTGCCCGCCGTCGCGACGGCGCGCGCCGAGGCGGAAACCGCTTTCGGCAACGACGCGCTCTATCTCGAAAAGCTGGTCGCAGCCGCGCGCCATATCGAGGTCCAGGTGCTCGCCGATCGATTCGGCCGCGCGGTCCATCTCGGCGAACGCGACTGTTCGCTGCAACGTCGGCACCAGAAGGTGCTGGAGGAGGCCCCCTCGCCCGCGCTCAACGCCGAGCAGCGCGAGGAGATCGGCCGCCGTGTACGGGCCGCGACCGCCGAGCTCGGCTATCGCGGAGTCGGCACCTTCGAGTTCCTCTACGAGGACGGGGCGTTCTATTTCATCGAGATGAACACCCGGCTTCAGGTGGAGCATCCGGTGACCGAGATGATCACCGGGATCGATCTCGTGCGCGAGCAGATCCGCGTCGCCACCGGCGTGCCCCTGGCGCTCTCCCAGAAGGACGTCCGGCTCGACGGCCATGCCATCGAATGCCGCATCGCGGCCGAGGATCCGCTGACCTTCCGCCCTTCCCCCGGCGTCGTGAACGGCTATCACACGCCGGGCGGCCCCGGCGTGCGAGTCGATTCGGCCCTCTATGACGGCTACCGCATCCCGCCCTACTACGACAGCCTGATCAGCAAGGTGATCGTCCACGCCGGGAGTCGCAACGAATGCCTGATGCGGCTTCGCCGGGCATTGGAGGAATATCTGATCCAGGGTGTCTCGACGACGGTCCCGTTGCATCTGCGCCTGCTGGCCGACGCGGAATTCGCCAACGGCGCCTACGACAACCGCTGGTTCGAACGCTTCGTCGCGCGGGCAGGAACCGGTGATCCATGACGCCCCCCGCGCTCACGCCGGCCTTGATTCTCAGGGCCTACGGGTGCGGCCTCTTTCCCATGGCGAAGAGCAAGGCGGAGCCGGAGGTCTTCTGGGTCGATCCCGACCGGCGCGGCGTGATTCCGCTCGATTCCTTTCGCGCTCCGCGGCGGCTCGCGCGCACGGTGCGCGCCGGGCGCTTCGAGGTCACCGTGGACCGGGATTTCGCGCGGGTCATACGCGGCTGCGCCAAGCGCACCGAACGGCGGCCCGACTCGTGGATCAACGGATCGATCGTCGAAGCCTATTGCGCGCTGCACGGCCAGGGGCACGCCCACAGCGTCGAGGCCAGACGGGACGGCGCCCTCGTCGGCGGCCTCTACGGCGTCGCGCTGGGGGCCGCGTTCTTCGGCGAGAGCATGTTCAGCCTCGAGCGGGACGCGAGCAAGGTCGCCCTCGTCCATCTGGTCGCGCGGCTTCGCGCCGGCGCCTTCACGCTCCTGGACATCCAGTTCGTCACCCCTCACCTGAGTCGCTTGGGCGCGATCGAAGTGCCGCGCGCCGGCTATCTCGCGCGGCTCCGCGAGGTGCTCGATAGGTCGGCGACGTTTTATCCGGCCGGTTTCTCCGACGGGGAATTGCCGGCGGCCGGCGGTCCGCCGGCGCAAGCGAGCACCCAGATGTCGTAGACCGGGTGTTCGAGCGCCGCGAGGCCGGGCGAGGAGGCGAACATCCAGCCCGTGTAGAGCCGCTCGGGCGCCGGTCCATCCTGTCTTTCGACGATTTCGAGAAAGGCCGCACTCTCGGGGGGGTCTTCCGGCGGCGCCTGGTGGCAGGCCCGGACCACGATATCGAGCGTCCCGAAACGGATCGTCCGGTCGAGGGGCGCCTCGATGCGGGAAATCCGGGCCGTCACCTTGTCCAGCGCCTGCAACACGGCGCCCTGCCGCTCGCCTGCCCAGGCGCTCGGGCAGCAAGCCCCGAAAGCCGCTCCGGCGGCCAGGAAGAGCCAAGCTCTCACCTATTGCGCGCCGAAGGCGAACCTGCCGATCAGCTCCTCGAGCAGCAGCGACGATTGCGTGAACTCGATCCGGCCCCCGTCGGCCAGCATGACGTCGTCGCCGCCGGGCTGGACGTCGATGAACTTGCCGCCGAGCAAGCCTTCGCTCGCCACCGCCGCCGTCGAATCGGCCGGGAGCCGGACGGTCTCTTCGATGCTCATGCGCAGCACCGCCCGATAGCTCGCCGGGTCGAGTCGCTGCTCGATCACGGAGCCGATCTTGATGCCGCCGATCCGCACGTCCGCGCCGTCGGCGAGGCCGTCGACCCGGTCGAAGCGGGCGGTGATCTCGTAACCGCTCACCGTGGCCACGCTGCTTCGCGTATAGGCGAAAACGACGAAGCCTATGGCCACCGCCAGGACAACGGCCCCGAGCAGGGTTTCGACGAGGCTCCTCGACATGACGCTCTCCTTCACACGCCCGGCCGGAGGATTGCCGCATCGCCCCGCGGTTGGCAAGACCGAGGCCGGAGCCGCGCACCGTCATGGGAAACGTGGGGTAGCATGGCGGGCGCACGGCGCGGCGGGGAGACCGGACGATGAAGGCGGCGATGATCACGGGAGAGGGCCTGGCGATCCGCGCAGTGCCGGTGCCCGTGCCGAAGCCGAACGAAGTGCTCGTCAAGGTCGCGGCCTGCGCGCTGAACCGGGCGGATCTGGCGATGGCAGCGGGCTGGACTTATGCGCCGGCCGGCGGCGCGTCCTCAATCGCCGGGCTCGAATGGGCCGGCGAGGTGGCGGCGGTCGGCGCCGAAGTGCCGGAGTTCCGCCCCGGCGACCAGGTCATGTGCTCCGGCGCCGGCGGCTACGCCGAATACGCCGTCACCGACTGGGGCCGCGTCTGCCCGCTGCCTTCGAGCACGGCCTCCATGGTCGAGGCGGCGGCGCTGCCGGTCGCGCTCCAGACCATGCACGACGCCCTGGTCACCAACGGCCGGCTCGCCGCCGGGGAGTCGGTCCTGGTCCAGGGCGCCGGTTCGGGTGTCGGGCTGATGGCGCTGCAAATCGCCAGGCACAAGCGCGCGGGCTTCGTGATCGGCACCGCACGCGACCCGGGCCGGCGCGCCAAGCTCGCCGAATTCGGCGCCGACCTCGCTCTCGATCCAGGCGACCCCGACTGGGTGGAACGGGCGCGCGCGGCGACCGACGGCAAAGGCATCGACCTGACCATCGATCAGATCTCGGGCGGAACCGCCAACCGGACCATGCAGGCGGCGGCGGTCCGCGGGCGGGTGATCAATGTGGGCCGCCTCGGCGGCCTCACCGGCGATTTCGATTTCGATCTGCATGCGCTCAAGCGGATCGCATACACGGGCGTCACCTTCCGCACCCGCACGATCGAGGAAGTGCGCGTCCTCAACGCCAGGATGCGCGCCGACCTGTGGGACGCGGTCGAGGCCGGCGCCTTGCGCCTGCCCGTGGACCGGACCTTCCCGCTGGACGCGGCCGCGGCGGCCCAGGCTCACATGCGCGCCAACGCCCATTTCGGCAAGATCGTCCTCACCGTCTGACTGCGCAGCCGTTCCGCGCCGCGCGCGTCAGCCCCGCATCCGCGCGGCGCCGGCGTAGAGGACGGCGTTGTGGCTCGCATTGGCGGCCTCGTAGGCGGCGATGGCCGCGGGCTCGAGGTCGCGCGCGGGCCGGCGCTCGGCGTCGAAATGATGGTATTCGTCGACGCCGCGAACGAGAGCGGCGGAGTCGCGGCCGACCAGATTGCGCACATGGGTCGGGATGTAGCGGATGGCGAAGCCGATGCGCCTCTCCCCGGAGCGGTTCGGGCCGGAGCCGTGGATCAGGCGGACGTGGTGCAGCGAGGCTTCGCCCGGCCGCAGTACGACGTCCACCGCGGTCGCTTCGTCCACCGGACACTCGACCGCCTGCCCCCGGGTCAGCAGGTTGTGTTCGTCGTAGGTATCGCGATGGGCGATCTGCTCCAGCTTGTGGCTTCCGGGAACGACGCGCATCGCGCCCGATTCGACGGTGCTCGGTGAAAGAGCGACCCAGGCGGTCGCGACCTCGGTGCTGCTCAGGCCCCAATAGGTCGAATCCTGATGCCAGGAGACGAACGCCGGATCCCGCGCTTCCTTGGTGAAGAACAGCGATGTCCAGCAGAGGATGTCGGGGCCGAGCAGAGCCTCCACGGCGTCGAGAAGCGCGTCGTTGCGGATCAGGCGGTCCAGCGCGGTCACGAGCAAGTGGGGGCGATGGCGCAGCCGCTCGCCCCGCGCGGCGAAGTGGCGCTCGGCGACTTCCACGTCCGCCCGAACCGCGGCCGCCTCCTCCGCCGGAACCACCTGCAGCGGAAAGTGGTAGCCGTCCCGTTCGTAACGGGCGACCGCCTCCTGGGAGAGAGCCTTGGGCATGGTTCCGCCCCTCCTCGTTCTCAGAGCGCCGCCGGCGCGAAGGCGGCTTCCATCGCGCGGCGGGCGCGCACCGCGTCGGCCGCCGCCGCATCAAGCGCCACGTCGGCCCAGGTGAGCGCCGTGTCCGCCTCGACGGCGCGGGTCAGCGCCGCGTCGTGGGCGAGGCCGATGGGCAGGTGGCTGCCGGCGAGGCTCGCCGCCGCCGGCATCAGCCTGCCGTAAACGGTATGGCCGCCCTCCCCGTCGAGCCGCGCGCCGGCAGACAGGCGGCGCTTGGCGCAGGCCACGGCGTCGGCCCGGAAGCCGGTGGGCGCGCCGGTCGGCTCGCCGCGCAAGGCCACGCTCGCGACGGAGACGCCGAGCTCCAGTCCGACCAAGTGGTAGGGCTTGTACATCGCGGCGTAACGGCCCGTGGGGTCGGTGCGCAGGCCGTATTCGTGGAAACAGGCGGCGACGTAGTCGCTCCCCGCCTCGAACACGGCGTACACCCCCCATCGCAGATCCCGCGCGAGCGCCGTGCCGTCCCGCGTCTCGCTGGCGATCACCTCGACCTGCCCCTTGTGGTGCAGCGTCCCGCCTTCGGCGCGCGGGCGCAGCACGGTCGCGAGATCGACGGTCTCGCAAGGCGGGAAGCGCAACCCGTCCGGCGCCGGGGTCAGGCCGGTCGCGTTGGCGACCGCCGTCATTTCGATCGCCGACTTGGTGCCGTCGAGGAAGGAGCAGAACATGCGCGGGTTCATGCCGCCGCCGGCGGCCTCGGCCTCCGTCAGCCCGTAGTGCTCCCAGACCTCGTCCGGCGTGACGCGATGATACCCCGGCCGGTATCTGGTCCCCTTGCCGGCGGCGACCACGTCGAGGCCCGCCGCGCGCGCCCAGTCGACCATCTCGGCGATCAGTGCCGGCTGATCGCCATAGGCGAGCGAATAGACCACGCCGGCCCGCTCCGCCTCGCGGGCGAGCAACGGCCCGGCGAGGGCATCGGCCTCAACGTTGACCATGACGAGATGGCGGCCGGCGGCGAAACAGGTGCGGGCATGGGCGATTCCCGCGGCCGGATGGCCCGTCGCGTCGATGACCACTTCGAGCCCGTCCGCCGCGATCAGCGCGAAGGCGTCGGTGCCGGCATGGGTCCCACCCTCCGCCAGGGCGGCGGCCGGGGAGCGCGCGCGGCGCTTCTCCGCCGGCCAGCCTGCCCGCGTGAGCGCCCCGTCGGCGCGCCCCGCCGCCACGTCCGCCACCGCCGCGACGTGGAGGCCCGGCGTGCGCCCGGCCTGGGCGAGGAACATGGTGCCGAACTTGCCGGCCCCGATCAGCCCGACCCGAACCGGCCGCCCCGCCTCCGCCCGGGCCGCCAGCATCCGATTAAGGTTCATGACCCACCACTCATGGCCGCCGACACCCGACGGGACGCGCGCCGCGCGGGCCCCGGAGGCCGGCACAGCGTGAAAAGAAGGGACTTATATGATCTTAGCCAAGCAGTCTCCGCAACCGCTGGCGGATTGGTTCGATCTTGACCAGTTCGGACAGGAAGAACTCCGCATTGTCGGAACCATCGGCCCGTCGCGCTTCCACGATGGAATCGTAGTCGATTTCCAGAAGGTCGCAGAATTCCCGGCCCGTCATCACTTCCTCAGGCGCGATCCGCCGCTTGAACCCGTCCCATATCGCCTGTCGGTCGTCCTGATTGAAGGCGCAAAAGTGCGCCTGGAACCGATACTGGATGTGCTGAGCGTTGCGCTCGATGAACCCGTGCATGGCCTGCCGCTCTGCGCTGGCCTTCTTGGTGTCGAACACATGGCCGTCCTTCAATTCGACGATGTGGCACGTCTGCACGCCGTCCCGGCGCTTGAACACCATGAAGTCCGGCTCGGAACTGGCGAAGTCCAATGTGGCGCTCCGTTTGATCTGGCGCTTGCGGGCCAGCAGCACGCCCTCGGGCATGATCTCTTGCTCCAGGAACGCATCCAGGTCGAGGATGTTCTGCACCGACGCCGCGATTCTTGCTTCGAGCTCGGAGCCCGATGAGATCACGGCGGAATGGATCTTGCTGGCGAGCGCGCCCAGGGCGGCGTTGTCGAACAGCCTCTCGTAGGAACCCGACGAGTTCTTGGGCTTGGCGTCCCGAAGGCGGGCCATGGAGCTACCCGTTCAGGTCGCAGCCGAGGAACGTGCGACGCTGACACCGCGCCGACTGGAACACGGAGAACGATCCGGCGGCAGGGTCGATCACGAAATCGCCTTCATGACTCACGGCGGCCATGAGTTCGCCTTGCAGCTCCACCGGCTTCGCGTGCGGGTGCTCGCGTTGCGACACCTTCTCCTGGATGACGTCGGGAATATTGTGGGTTTTCCAGACGCCCTTCGCCTTGCGCGGCTGCTTCTGAAGGACGACGCAATGCTCTGCCCGGCGCCGTGTGCGGTAGCCCATGCCGAAGGTGCCCTTGTCCCACGTCACCAAATCCACGATGTCAAGGCTCGTTCCGTCGAGCCACGGGCGCACGCCCTGGCACAGGTGGAACTTGTCCACCCACAGGAACAAGTGGCCCGACGGGATCAAGGCGCGGTCGATGCCGCGCACGAAGCGCTTGATCACGGCCTCGGTCATCTGCTCCAAAGCGCACCGGCGCTTGCCGCGATCCTTGCCTTCGTTCCCGTAGGACAGTTTTTCGAGCACGCCGCGATACTGCGGGTCGAGAAAAGCGACGGGGATGGCGTCGGCAGGCAACGCGGCCAGGAACTCCAGCCCGTCCATCTTGAGTCGTGTGTTCGGTTTGAGCGTGTCGGGCAGCGCCGGGGGCGGTGCCTGCACGGTTCTCTGTCTCGAGAACACCGCCGCCGTGAGGGTGTCCATCGTCGTGTCGATCGGTTCGACAAGCCGTCGGGCTTTGCGCGGCATGGTTCCCTCTCAATCGGCGGTGAGCGCCTTGTAGCCCAAGACGCTGCCTGCGTGTTCCGCAAGCTGTGGCCTACATGGGCCATGGTGTTCCAGTTTCGCCGGTTGTGCGGGTGGCAACTCGTCCACATGGCGGCCCACGTGCTTCTCGGAGAAACGGTGGAAGGTCCCGACGTAGCCGTGGGGATGGGCCTTGACCGCCAGGACTTGCGTTCGCATACCCCGGCAACCGGAGCCTTTCCGTCCGCTCCCTTGCCCGTGCGGAGTTTCTTGTTGACGTGCTTGTTCTTCTCCTTGTCGCCCCGGTGGACCGCATCCACCTTGACCTCGCTCGCCATCGGATCGCCAACGCCGGACTTGTTCAGCCATGTCCCGCGGATGCGCTGCGCGGGATACATCATTCCGCATCAATAAGTTGGATTGTTGTTGGCTAAGATCGCATGTAATCCCCCAAAAGAAGGTTATTCGGCGGCCGCCGCCGCGGGCTTGGCGTCGCGCTCCTGGAGGAAGCGGAGGACGCGGCGGTTGAAGCGCGGGGGTTGGGGGGGCTCCAGGCCCGTCTCTTCCAGGCAACGGGCGCGCAGCTCCTCGATGCTGCCGCCCCGGTCGAAGATGCGCACCTCGCTGCGCTCTTCGCGCAGCTTCGCGCGCAGTGCCTCCGTCGCCGCCTCGTCCACGCCGAGCGTGTCCGTCAGCACCACGCCGTAACGCTCGGCACCCGCGCGCGTCACCAAGCCGCGCTCCACTTCGAGGGCCACCAGGGCCGGGTCGCGCTCGTAAGGGTCGCCCCAGCCACCGCCGCCCCAGGTCTTGAACAGCAGCAGGTCGCCGGTCTCCACCTTGACGTGGTCGCATTTGGAGGGAAGCGTCTCCATGGAGCCGTCCACCCGGTGGATCTCCTTGCTGCTCCGCCCGCCCGGCAGGCCACCGTTGACGCCCCACGGGCAGGTGAGCCAGCGGTCGTCATGCAGCGACATCTCGCCCGGCTCCAGGGCGCGGTAGCCGATGACGACGCCGTTGCCGCCCCGGTGCAGCCCCGGCCCGCCGGAATCGGGAATCGTCTCGTAAACCTCGATGCGCAGCGGGAAATACGCCTCCAGAAACTCGTTGGGGACGTTGGTGAAGGAAGGCCAGAGTGAATGCCCGTCCGGCCCGTCGCCGGCCGGGCGGCCCGGAATGCCGCCGAAGCCGATCTGGTAGAGCTGATACCACTCGCCCTCGCTGGTGTAGCCCGAATACATGAAATGCGGGCTGTCCGAGAAACCGGCGGCCACCATGAGATTGGGCGCCCGCTGGCCGAGCAGCCCGCCCAACACGTCGAAGATGCGGCCCAGGGCGTGCGTCCGCGAGGAGAGTGCCGCCGGCTTCAGGGGCTTCAGCAGCGTCCCCGGCGGGATGCGCACGTCCACATGGTCGTAGAAGCCGTCGTTGAACATGATCTGCGGGTCGAAGACGTTGATCATGTAAACGCCCACGAACATCTTGAACATTTCCTCGTTGAGGAAGAAGTTGATCGAGCTTTCAGACTGCGGGTCGGTGCCGTCGAAATCGAAAATCAGCACGTCCCCTTCCCGCCACATCGTGCAGGCCATCTTGTAGGGGCCCATGCCGAGGCCGTCGTCGCAGATATAGTCCTCAAAGGAGAGCTTTTCGTCCTCGCCTACGGTGTTGCGGATCAGGTGCAGCATCGCCCGCCGGTTGCGCTCCAGCAATTCGCCCATGGCGGCGATCACGGTGTCCACGCCGAAGCGGTCGCAAAGCTCGTGGATGCGTTTCTCCGCGAGCCGCACCGCGGCGACCAGGGCGTTGAAGTCGCTCCGGTTCCACTGCGGCATCCGGCACTGGTGCAGGATGACCTTGAGCACGTCCTCCTGCAATTCGTCGTTCTTGTAGATCTTGACGATGGGGATAACGACGCCTTCCTCGTAGATCTGGTTGGCGTCGGTGGGCAGGCTGCCCGGCACCTTGCCGCCCACATCCGTCATGTGGCCGAACATCGAGGCGTAGGCGATGAGGCGCCCGTCGCGATAGACGGGCCGCAGGATCAGCCAGTCGGGCGCATGGCTGATGGCGCCCGCGCAGCTGTACGGGTCGGAGGTGAGGAAGATGTCCCCCTCCTCGATAGTGCCGTCGTATTCGCGCTTGAAGCCGTGGATGAAGGAGCCGAACTGCCCCACCACCATCTTGCCGTCCGGGTTGGCGATCATCGGGAATTCATCGTGCTGTTCCCGGATTCCCGGCGACATCGCCGTCCGGTAGAGCACGGCGTCCATCTCGTAGCGCGCGCTGCGCAACGCGCTCTCGATGATGTCGAGGGTGATCGGGTCGAGGTCGACGTGCGCGAACGGCGCGTCGTTGGTCTGCACGATCGTGACTGGCATGTCGCTCCTCCCGGCTCAGCCGTCGAGCGGCCGGATGATGATGTTGCCGTAGCTGTCGACCGTGCCGGCGTGGCCGGGCAGGACGAGGGTGGTCGAATCCATCTCCGTCACCACCGCCGGCCCTTCGATCACGTTGCCGGCGGCCAGCTTGGCGCGGTCGTAGATGGCCGCCCGCCGGTCGAGATTGTCGATGTAAACGGTGGTTTCCGCAACCTTGGCGGCGGTCGGGTCCGCGTCCCCTTCCGGCACCCGCCCCGCCTCGACGAAGGTCTCCGCCCCGCGCACGATGGCGCGCAGCGTCACGATCTCGTGCTCGGCGTCGAGGGCGAACGTGAAGAGCTGCGTGTGCTCCTCATCGAACTGCCGGGCAAGACAGGAAAGCCCTTCTTTCTCAAACTCTTGCGCGGAAAAGCTCACGGGCAGCTGGAGTCCCTGCCCGTGGTAGCGCAGGTCAACCTCGTAGTGCACGGACTGGTCCTCCCGGGCGATTCCCTCCGCGTCCAGCTCCTGGCGGGCACGGCGCTCCAGGTCGTCGAGGATGCCGCGCACTTGCGCCCGCGAAGTCTCCGAGAAGCGCCGGACGAAGCTCATGGAGGCTTCGTCGGTGACCCGCGTCGTGGCGTCGCCGTAGGCGCAGAGCACGCCGGGCGAAGGCGGGATGATGACCGGCCAGGAGTTCATCAGCCGGGCCAGGGCATTGGCATGCAGCGGGCCGGCTCCGCCGAAGGCGATCAGCGCGAATTCGCGCGGGTCGAACCCCTGTTGCACCGAGACGAGCCTGAGTGCGCCGAACATGTTCTCGTTCACGATGTCGACGATGCCCGCCGCCGCCCGCTTCAGGTCGAGATCCAAAGCGTCCGCCACCCCTTGCACCGCCTTTTCCGCCGCCGCCACGTCGAGCTGCATGGCGCCGCCGATCAACGCGCTCGGCAGGTAGCCCAGCACGACGTTGGCGTCGGTGACGGTGGGCTGTTCGCCGCCCCGCCCGTAGGCGGCCGGGCCCGGGTCCGCACCCGCGCTCTGCGGCCCCACCCGCAGCGCCTTGGTGATCTCCGGCACGTGGGCGATGGAGCCGCCGCCCGCCCCCACCGTGCGCACGTCGAGGGAGGGGGCGCGCACGGTCACGTCGCCCACCGTGGTCTCGCGCCGCTTGCGCGGCACACCGTCCAGGATCAGCGCCACGTCCGTGGAGGTCCCCCCCATGTCGAGAGTGAGCAGGTTGCGGTAGCCGGCTTGTCGCGCGATCCAGAGGGCGCCGGCGACGCCGCCGGCCGGGCCGCTCATCAGCACGTTCACCGGCGAATTGCGACTCGCCTCCACCGAGGCGAGGCCGCCATCCGAGCGCAGGATGTGCAGATGGGCGTGGACTTTCCGCCGGTCGAGCTCCTGCTCCAGGTTGCGGACGTAGCGGCGGACCGCCGGAGCCACGTAGGAATTGGCCACGGTGGTGATGGCGCGCTCGTATTCGTACATTTCCGGCAGGACTTCCGACGAGATTGAGACGGGCACCCCCGGCAACGTCTCCTCGGCGATGGAGCGGACCCGCTCCTCATGCGCCCCGCCGGCATAGGCGTTCACGAGGCAGACGGTGAGCGCCTCGATTCCCCGGTCCTTGAGGCGTGCGAGCTTCGCGCGCAGGTCCTCTTCGTTCAGTTCGCGCACCGTTTCGCCGCGGGCGCTCGTGCGCTCCCTGGCCTCGACCGTCATTTCCAGCGGCGCCAGCGGCTCCGGCTTCGGCCAGATGATCCAGCCGGCAAGGATGCCGGGCACGAAGGAGCGGGCGATCTGGAGCATCTGCCCGTAGCCCTCCGTGGTCACGAGGCCCACCCGGGCGCCCTTCCCTTCGAGGATGGCGTTGGTGGCGACGGTGGTGCCGTGCATCACGTGGGTGATCCGCGCCGGCTCGACACCCGCGTTCTCGCAGACCCGCTCGATGCCGTCGAGCACGCCGAGCGACGGGTCCTGCGGCGTGGACGGGACTTTCGCGCGGAAGGTCCCGCCGCTGGATTCGTCGATCAACAGCAAATCGGTAAAGGTGCCGCCCACATCGACCCCTAAACGAAAGGACATGCTCCTACTCCTCGTTCGACCTTTTTGCTTGTTTCACGGTGCGCGGGTCTCCGGGGCGGGCGCCGCTTCATCCGTCGTCCGCCTTCGCCTTCGCCGCGATGCCGAAGCCCGCGCCCGTCCTCCGTTTCTGGATGAAATAGACCGCCGCGAAGCTCACGAAGATGACGAGGAGCGAGAACACCGTCGTCATGGTGCCGATGGCGTAGATTGCCGGAGTCGCCGCCAGGGTCAGTGTATTCACGAGCTCCACCGGCAGGGTGTTGAACTCGCCGGCCACGCTCGAAGTGCGCGGGAACTCGTCGTAGGAAAGCGTGAAGCCGAACAGCGCGACGCCGATCAGCCCCGGCAGCGTGATCGGGATGATGACGTGGCGGAGCGTCTGCCACTGCGTCGCGCCCTGGTCGCGCGCCGCCTCCTCCAGCCTCGGGTCCAGCCGGCTGAACACCGCCAGCATGATCAGCACGCCGAACGGCAGGGTCCAGCTCAGATGCGCGCCCAAGCCGCCCGACCACCACTGGCTGGTCATGCTGAGATTGGAGAAGCCCAGCCCTATCCCCAAACTGATGAGCACGGAGGGGCAGATCAGGCTGGCAACCACCAGGTAGAAGACCACGATGTTGCCGGTGAAGTTCTTGCGGAACGCCAGTCCCGCCAGGAACGAGATGCCCATGGTGAGGAACATCACGATCAGCCCGAGGATCAGCGAGCGTCCAAAAGGCCAGCGGAAGTCGCCGATATAGGTAGGTTCGACCACCTCCTTGAACCAGAACAGCGAGAACCCCTGCATCGGGAAGGAGAGCGACGCCCCGTCGTCCTGGAAGGACAGCACCACGATGATGAGGATCGGCCCGTAGAGGAACAGCAGGTACAGGTAGAAGATCGTCGCCCGCGGCCAGAATCCCGGCGCTCGCTTGCTTTCTTTCTGCATGGCTAGAGCTGCTTCCGCACGTCCACGAGGCGCATGATGATGCCCACCATCAGCAGCACCGCCAGCAGCAAGACGATGGCGGACGCCGCCGCCGGCGGATACTGAACGTTGTAGATCTGGTTGCTCATGGAGGCCATGACCGTCCCCACCCGCGCCCCGCTCAGGATGCGGATGGCGGTGAAGTCACTGGCCACCAGCGCGATGACGAAGATCGCCCCGATAGCGATGCCCGGCTTGCACAACGGGATGATGACGTGGATCAGGATCTGAATTCCCGAGGCACCGTTGTCGCGCGCCGCCTCGATCAGGTCGCGGTTGATCCGCGCCATGACGTTGAAGAGCGGCGCCATCATGAACAGCGTGAAGATCTGGACGTAGGAGAGGAACACTGCGAATTCCGAAAACAACAAAAATTCCAGAGGCGTATCCGAGATGCCGACGGCGACCACCGCCTGGTTGATGATGCCTTCCTTACCCAGGAACGGCATCCACGCGACCATGCGGATCACGCCGGACGTCCAGAACGGCACGACGCAAAGCAGAAAAAGAAGCAGCTTCGTCCTGAGCTGAATGATGTCGAAAACGAGAAAATAAGCGAGGGTAAAGCCGAGAACCGTCGTGATCGCCAGCGTGATCGCCAGCATCTTCAGTGTTTGCAAGTAGTTGTCGAGAGTCAGGCTTTTTGAAAACAATTTGATGTAGTTGGAGAAGGTCCAATCGCCCTCCACCATCATGAAGCCGTTGAAGTTCCACAGGCTGATGACCAGGATCACGATCACCGGCCCGACGAGAAAGAACAACAGCGTAATCAACAACGGCGAGATCTGAAGCGCCGTCGCGTAACGATGGAAAAGAGCGCTCACGGGCATGCCCCCGAGTTTTTCAAGCGCATGAGAATCCACGCCTGCACGCTTCCGCTGCACCTCATATACATGACTGGCTACTCATGGCTTATAGTCGGTCCATTCGTTGCCATCCTCCAGCCGTTCGGCTACAAACACCTCAAACGCCTTTGCTCCGCGCCGCCGATTGCAGTTGGGGCATAGCAACTGCTTGTTCTTCGCGGAGTCCACACCACCTTTGGCTCTTGCCCGGATATGGTCAACGTCTGGACGCCCCGGGAGGACCGCCAGACAACCGGGGCAAAAACCCCACTGTTTGAGCCTGTAGGCGGCAATGATTCTCTTGTCGCCTCCCCAATCGGGAGTCTCGGAGACTTCTTTATCGCGCCTGGCAAATGCATCCTTTGTCAGCTTCCAACCTGGGCGATTGTTCTTCTGTGTGCATTTGGTTACAAGGCTATCTTTCGCGAGACTGTTCAAGATACCCCAGACAATATGATCGTTCCCTTGTTTGGTCGCGTATCCCGGTTCACGAAAAATGCCGGCCCGACGACTGATTTCAGCCGCGCCGATACATTCCTTGTTCTTCTTTGCGGAGTACAAGACCTCCATTACTGCGACCCGAAGATGGGCGACCCCTCTATGCCCGTGCCGTTTCTCGAGCGGCGGAGTCATGTTTGTCCAGCCCAGCGCTTGCGCGCAATCTCAATATAATTCGGATCGACGTCAATGCCGATGCTGTGGCGGCCGCAACGTCGCGCGGCAAGGCACGTCGTTCCGGAACCGACGAAGGGATCGAGCACCGTCTGCCCAGCCGCCGAGAACACGCGAATCAAATGCTCTATGAGCTTCACCGGCTTTGCCGTCAGGTGGCCATTGTATTGGTCCCTGGCCTCTTTCTCCACCGTCATGATGGTTTCTGGCATATGTCCGTTGAGCTTCTGGGCGGCATCGATCAGCCCGGTCTCGTGCGCGAGCCAGTTATCGACGAAAGTGCCATCGCGCGGCTTCTGGGCGAGAACGATGGCCTCGAACTGGGGGCGCAGCTGCGGCGTCCGGCGTCCCCCGAGTCGGCGCAGAGCCTCGACCTTCTCGCCTTCCGTCATGTCGGCGCGGCGTTTCACGAAATGGTCCACCGTGAACGCCTTGAACTGCGCCTTGGCGGTGAAACGCCACGCCAGCACATCGCGCACCTCGAAGCCCGCATCTTCGATAGCGACGGCAGCCCGGTGCGACAGGCGCGGTGCCGCGAACATCAGCAGGAAGCCGCCCGGCTTCAGCACGCGCAGCACTTCCGCCGCGATGGGCGTCAGGAACTCTTGCAGGCGCCGACCCTGCTCGGGATCGAACTTCATCCCGATGGGCAACCCGCCCACCGCGGCGGCGTGCCGACGGGAGCGCTCGATCCTCTCATGGCTCCAGCCGTCGTCTAGTCGATCCAGGAAGTAGGGCGGATCGGTGACCGCCAGATGGACGCTGGCGGCGTCCAAGGTGGGGAGCACGTCGCGGCAGTCGCGGTCATAAAGCTTCGGCTTCAGGGAGTCATCGCGCACCGGTGCCCGCGCCGGGGTTTCCGGCGTCGTATCTATCGGTGGAACGCTGGCAGCGGGGAGCGCGGTCATGCCGCACCGCGCCTGCTCATGGTGGCTCTCCCCATTCTTCGGGAAGGCGGGAGGGCGATGCGGGGCGCGCCCATGCCCCGCATCGCCCGCGCCTGCCGCCTTACGCGGCGATGAACTCGTTCCACCGATCGGTGAGGTACTCGTTCTCGTCCATGACCGAGTTCCACACCGCGACGCGGCCCATGCGGTTCTTGTAGGAGCCGCCGTCGCGCACCGCGCCCGGCTTCTCCATGATCTTGCCGAACGGGCTGTAGATGTCCACCGTCGCCGGCTTGCCCTCGAACCAGAAGTCCCATTCCGCCTCCGGCAGGTACTTCTTGGTGTTGTCGGGCGTCACCACGTAGTAGCCCTGGCGCGCGAAGAAGGCGCCGGCAGGGCCCGAGTGGTACCAGGTGACGTAATCGTACACCGCGCCGAGCTTCTTGCCCTCGACATGGCGCGGCAGCAGGTGGCCGAGGGTCCAGGAGCGGTAGCCCTCCTTCAGGTCCTGGTAGATGCAGGGCACACCCTGCTCGCGCACGGCGGTCACCGCGGGCGACCACATGGACTGGATCACCACCTCGCCCGACACCATGAGCTGGACCGATTCGTTGAAGGTCGACCACAGCGCGCGCCAGTGGCCTTCGGCCTTGAGCTGCTTGAGGCGATCGATGGAGAAGTCGATCTCCTCGCGGGTCATGTTGCCCTTGTCGCCGTATTCGATCTCGCCATTAGCCTGGAACGCCATGGCCGCGTCCATCAGGCCGATCTGCGGGAACGCCACCAGCGCCGACTTGGTCGCGAATTCCCGATTGATCAGCTCCGCCCAGGTATCGATGGGCCGGCCGATCAGGTCGGGCCGGATGCCGAGGGTGTCGGCGTTGTGCAGCACCGCGTGGTTGGTGATCCACTGGGTCGAGCCGGCCTCCACGAAGTCGGTCGCCAGCCTGTCCGAGGTGTAGGCAACGGTGCTCGGGTTCTGCCCATCGCCGAACCAGGCGTCCGGCCAGATCTTGCCGGGGGCCTTGTAGAGGTCCACCACCGTGTCCCATTCCGGCAGCTTGGTGGTGTCCCAGGCCTGGAAGTTGCCCGAGGGCCACATGAACTTCATGAGCATGTAGGGCGGCTCGAACAGGTCGCCCGAGGCCGGCTGGGTCAGGCCGCGCGCCTGGATGGCCGGGATTTCGGCGGCCGTCTGCCGCACGGTGAAGTCGAGGTCCTTGTTGGCCATGTCCTCGAGCGGCTTCATGTTGGAGACCGCCATGCCCACCGTGCGCACCGTGATGTCCTTGATGTCCTGCGACCAGACGGTGGGGAAGCCCCCCGTCGCCGCCGTCGCCGCGGCGGCGCCCGCCACGGCCGCCGTCCCCTTGAGGAGCGAGCGGCGGCTCACCCCCGTCTCGTGCTTCTTCGTCCTGCGCATGCTTTCCTCCTCCTCGCCTGCGTTCTTGCTCTGGTTGGTCGTCGCCTCGCGGCCTGGGGCGGCTTCGCCCCGGCCGGCGTCAGAAATTCTCCCCGATCAGGTTCTGGGCGCCGGTCGCCGCCTCCATCAGGCGCACGTCCGCGCTGGCCCAGGTGACCGTCACCCGGTCGCCCACCTTCGTCGGGTTGGAGAAATATTCGCGGTCCTCGATCACCGCCACGAGGTCGCTCTTGTCCTCCCGCGTCATGGTGAGCTTGACCCAATTGCCCTGATATTCGATGGCGTGAACGGTGCCGCCCAGAGTGTTGCCGCCCTCCGAGCCGTCGCCGCCCGCCATATGCACCTTGTCGCGGCGCACGCCGAAGTTGAGCTCCTGCCCCACCTGGTGGCCGTCCCGCGGCAAGTGGAAGCTGTCCCCCTCCGAGCCCGCCACCAGCGCCAGGTCGCCCTCGATGCCGGAGACCTTGCCGGTGAAGACGTTCCAGCCGCCCATGAACTCGGCGACGTAGGTGGTGCGCGGCTCGTCGTAGATCTCGGGCCCCGTCGCCGCCTGCTCGATGTGGCCGGTGTCCATCACCACCACCAGATCGGCGATGGCCAGCGCCTCCGGCTGGGTATGGGTGACGTGGATGAAGGTGATACCGAGGTCGATCTGGATGTGCTTGAGCTCGGCGCGCATCTGGAGCCGCAGGAATTCGTCCAGCGCGGACAGCGGCTCGTCCAGCAGCAGCACCTTGGGGTTGGTGATGAGCGAGCGCGCGAGCGCCACCCGCTGCTGCTGGCCGCCGGAGAGCTGCGCCGGCATCCGGTCCGCCAACGGGTCGAGCTGCACCCGCTTGAGCACCTCGTAGGCGCGCTCCCGCCGCTCGCCCTTGGCGACGCGCTTCATCTTCAGGCTGAAGGCCACGTTGTCCAACACCGTGAGATGCGGGAACAGCGCGTAGCTCTGGAACATCATCGACGTGCCGCGCTGGCCGGTCGGCTTGCCGGTCACCGATTCGCCGCCGATGGCGATGTCCCCCTCGGTCGGCGTTTCGTGGCCCGCGATCATGCGCAGGAGCGTCGTCTTGCCGCAGCCGCTGGGCCCCAGCAGGCAGCAATAGCAGCCGTCGGGAATCGTGAGATCGATGTCCTCCACCGCGACCGTCGGGCCGAACCGCTTCGTCACCCCTTTGATCGCGACCTCGCCTGTTCCAGCCATGAACGTGCATCCCCGTTGCGCCGGCCGGGGTGGCGCCCTCGCGGCGGCGTTTCCCCAGCGCACCCGAGAGTATATTCTGTTTTTCGGAACCGGCGCAACGGGAGGGGCGGCGATGGCGGAAAGGGCCGAGGCCGAGAACATGGACGGCGAGCAGGAGGCCCTGCTTCTCGATTCCGTGGAGCGCTTCCTGGACCGCGACGTCCGCCCCCACGTCTCCCGCCTGGAGCACGAGGACCTCTACCCCGGGGAGATCGTCGAGAAGATGAAGGAGATGGGCCTGTTCGGCGCCACCATCTCCCCGGAATACGGCGGCCTGGGCCTGCCCGTGACCACCTACGCCCGCATCGTCGAGCGCCTTTCGCATGCCTGGATGTCGGTGAGCGGCGTCATCAACTCCCATCTCATCATGGCCGCCGCGGTCGAGCGCTTCGGCACCGAGGCGCAGAAGCGCGCCTTCCTGCCCCGCTTCGCCACCGGCGAGCTGCGCGGCGGGCTGGCCCTCACCGAGCCCGACTGCGGCACCGATCTCCAGGCGATTCGCACCGTGGCCCGGCGCGAGGGCAACGCCGCCTACGTCGTCAACGGCGCCAAGACGTGGATCACCAACAGCATCCACGGCTCCTGCCTCGCCCTCCTGGTCAAGACCGCCCCGGAGGCCGAGCCCCGCCACAAGGGCATGAGCCTGTTTCTGGCCGAGAAGGGCCCCGGCTTCCGCGTCAGCCGCAAGCTGGAAAAGCTCGGCTACCGCGGCATCGACACCGCGGAACTCGCCTTCGAGGATTACCGCATCGAGGCCGACAGGCTGATCGGCGGCGTCGAGGGCAAGGGCCTGCAACACGCCCTGGGCGGCCTCGAACTGGGCCGCATCAACGTCGCCGCCCGCGGCGTCGGCATGGCCCAGGCGTGCCTGGACGAAGCGCTGCGCTACGCCCAGCAGCGCGAGACCTTCGGCAAGCCCATCTGCCGCCATCAGGCCATCCAGATCAAGCTGGCGGACATGGCCACCCGCACCGAGGCCGCGCGCCTTCTCACCGAGAGCGCGGCCCGCGCCTATGCCGGCGGGCGGCGCTGCGACATGGAGGCCGGCATGGCCAAGCTCTTCGCCACCGAGGCGGCGCTGGAGAACAGCGTCGAGGCCATGCGTATCCACGGCGGCTACGGTTACTCGAAGGAGTTTCCCATCGAGCGCATGTACCGCGACGCGCCGCTGCTCTGCATCGGCGAAGGCACCAACGAGATTCAGCGGATCGTCATCGCCCGCCAGCTGGTCGAGCGCAACCCGGCGTGAGCGGCGGCGATTCTCCCGCACCCGCCGCGGCCCCCGCTCCGGGCGAGCCGCCGCCCCTCCGGCCCCTACGGGGGCTCGTCGTCCTCTCGGTCGAGCAGTACGGCGCGGCGCCGTTCGGCACCATGTACCTGGCCGACCTCGGCGCCGACGTGATCAAGATCGAGAACCACCGCGCCGGCGGCGAGATGGGCCGCCATGTCCTGCCCTATGCCGAAAACGGCGACAGCCTCTTTCACCAAACCTTCAGCTGCAACAAGCGCGGCCTCGCGCTGGACCTGAAGAAACCCCGCGGCCGCGAAGTCCTGGAGCGCCTCGCCGCCCGCGCCGATGCCGTCGTCAACAACCTCCGCGGCGACCTGCCGGCGGTGCTCGGCCTCGATTATGAAAGCCTCCGGGACGCCAATCCGCGCATCGTCTGCGTCCACCTTTCGGCCTACGGGCGCGACAACGAGCGCGCCGCCTGGCCCGGTCTCGACTACGTGATGCAGGCCGAGGCCGGCTATCTCTCCATGACGGGCGAGCCGGACAGCGTGCCCACCCGCTTCGGCCTTTCCATCGTGGATTTCATGGGCGGCCTCACCGCCGCGCTGGCGCTGCTTTCCGGCGTGTTGGGCGCGCGCGAAACCGGCCGGGGCATGGACCTCGACACCCCCCTCTACGACGTGGCCATGAACAATCTCAGCTACCCGGCCACCTGGCATCTGAACGAGGGCTTCGAGCCCAAGCGCGTGGCCCGCTCCGGCCATCCCTCCCTGGTGCCGAGCGAGCTCTACCGCACCGCCGACGGCTGGCTTTTCGTCATGGCCAACAAGGCCCCTTTCTGGCCCGCGCTCTGCCGGGCCATGGAGCGGCCGGAATGGATCGACGACCCCCTGATGCGCGATTTCGCGGCGCGCTACGCGAACCGCGCGGAGGTCGTGCGCCGCCTGGAGGCCGTCTTCCGCACGCGCTCCACCGCGGCCTGGCTGGAACGCCTGGGCGGCGTCCTCCCCTGCGCCCCGGTCAACGACGTGAAGGGCGCGCTGGCCAGCGACTTCGCCGCTCGCCGCCGCATCGTGCAGGAGATCGCGCATCCCGCCCGCGGCGCCATGCGCATGGTCCGCCAGCCGATTACGGTGAACGGTGCCGTCATGCCCCGTCGCCCCGCCCCCGCGCTCGGCGCCGACACCGCCGCCATCCTCGCCGAACTCGGCTACACCACGCCCGAAATCCACGCCCTCCAATCCGAAGGCGCCATCCACATCCCCCGGTAATTTTTTCGCTGCCGTTTGCGCCCCTCTCCCCTTCCAGGTGAAGGCCGCTTACCCTCCTCCGGCCGCCGCATGGGTCTTGCGGATAAGCGGGTTTGCTTTTACGCGAGGCTCAAAACCGTCGCCACCTCTCGCGGCGTGCTTCCCTCGTCGAGGGCCATCACCGCCGCCAGCGCCTGTTCGACCCGCGCCGGCGTCAGCGTCACGCTCGCGTTCTCCCGGAACTTCCCCACGATCTCGTCGGCGCCGAGCGGCCGCGTGTCCGCCCCCCGGTTCACCTGCTCCCGGTGGCGGAGCATGCGCCCGTCCTTCGTCTTCACCGCCACTTCCCCCGAGTAATAAGTGGGATAGGCCGATTCCGGATCGACGCGGTAGCTTATGCGGTCACAGAGCGCCAGCACCGCCGGGTCTCCGCGGGCGTCGGGTTCGAGCTCGGCCAGGGTGAAGCGCCCGCGCGCCAGCACGCTCGCGATCATGTAATGCGCGCTGAACTGCGCCTCGTAGGCGTTCGCCGGGCGGCGCTTCGCCGCTTCCGGTTCGCACACCACGCTCACGCAGCCCTCGCCGATCAATGCCTCCACGGAGTCGATCTCGTCCGGGCCGAGCCCGTGCTCCTCCACCAGCGCCTTGGTCGAGTCGCCCAGGGCGTGGATCAGGTGGCAGGCCGGATAGGGCTTGATGCCGACCCGCGTCATCTCCCACTCGCTGCCCAGGCCCCGGGTGCAGCGCGGCCAGTCCACGTCGATGTCGTGGGCGCCGTAGAGCGTATAGAGGCCGAAGCGCCCCTCGTAGGGTTCGGCCGGCCCCGCGAAGCCCTGTTGCGCGAGCGCCGCGGCGGAAATGCCGGCCTGGCTCGCCCAGCCCGGGTGCATCCGCTTGGTCCAGGCGCCGTCGTCCAGGAATTGCAGGCTGCCGGAGGCCATGCTGAGCGCGATTCCCTGCGCATGCGCGAGCCGCGATTCCGTGAGCCCGGCAAGTTTTCCGGCCGCCAGCGCCGCACCGAACGCGCCGACGACTCCCGTGGGGTGGAAGCCCAGCCGGTGAAAGCCCCCCTTCGCCGCCGCGGCGATCCGAGCGGCAGCCTCGACCGCCGCGAGATAGGCCGCGAGCGCCTCCCGCCCCGAGGCGCCGTGGCGCTGGCCCGCCGCCAGCACCGTCGGCACGGCGCTTGCCGTGGCGTGGATCACTCCGCCCACATGGGTGTCGTCGTAATCGAGGCCGTGGATGAGGAAGCCGTTCATCAACGCCGCGTCGCGCAGCGGCAGCTGCGCCGGCATCCCGATGACGGGATAGTCCCCCTCCCCCGCGAGGCCGCGGAGCGCCGTCAACGTCTTGTGGCTGAAATCATACCGCGCTGCCGCCAGCCCGATCCCCACCGCATCGAGAACGTGCAATTTCGCACGCTCCACCACCTCCCCCGGCACGTCGTCCAGCGAAAGTCCCGCCGCGAACTCCGCCAGGGCGCGGGCGATCGGCCCGCCCGGCGCGTCCGCCGCCCGCGGCTCCGGTTCGATCCGTTCGACGACCGCCATCGCTCTCCTCCCTCCTGCGGATGCACCCGCATATCCCTGCGGCCCCTCCCGGCCTCCCTCCTGTGAGGGGGAGGGGTGCGAGCATGGATGTGCAGGTTTTCGTTTTAGGTTGTTTTACCAGCGCATGTTGAAATCGAGTTTGACGTCGTTGTTGGGGCTTGGGCTTCTGTCGTTCGGCTTCGAGGGCGAGGCCGCGCCGCCCATGTCCAGGCGGGCGCCTGCACGGTAGCGGCGCGCTTCCCCCTCCTCAAGCCCGAAGCCCACAGCGCCGCTACTCCGGCGCCTTCGGGCACCCCGAAGCCGTAGCGCAACTCCGCATCCACACGCCCGTCCGCCGGATCGGCGCACGGACCGCGCCACGACACGCTGTCCTCCCACAGACGCGACAGCCCGCTCTCCACCGAACCCCGCGAAGGCGCCACACTAACCATCACCCCTGCCTGGAGGGGGGCCGCAGGACACGCGCGCTCGAAAACATCAGCGGGATTTCTTGCGGCGGCGGGATTGGATGAGGGCGATGGCGGAGAGAGAGGCGAGGATGATGAAGAAGGAGATGGCGGTGGTCACCGTGCCGAGCGCGTAGAGGGCCGGGGATGTGACGTTCGTCGTCATGCTCCAGATCTCCAGCGGCAGGGTGTTGCGGGCGCCCACCGTGAAGGTGCTGCGCGGGAACTCGTCGTAGGAGAGCGTGAAGCCGAACAGGGCCACGGCGATGATCCCCGGCAGCAGCAGCGGAATCACCACGTAACGCATGATCTGGAGGTCGCTCGCGCCCAGGTCCCGCGCCGCCTCCTCCACCCGCGGATCGAAGCGGCTCAAGACGGCGAACATGATCAGGAGGCCGAAGGGCAGCGTCCAGGTGAGATGCGCGCCCAACGCGGAGGAATACCAGTGGGCGTTCCACCCCAAAAGCTGGAGGAGCAGGGTGATACCGACGCCCAGCACCAGCCCCGGCACCACCAGGCTGCCGATCGCCGTGTAGAACACCAGCGCGTTGCCGGGGAAGCGGATGCGGAAGGCGAGGCCCGCCGCCACCGAGAAGACCACCGTGATCGCGAGCAGCACCAGCGCGAGCGGCAGAGAACGCGCGAAGGCCCCGCCCACGTCGCCCGTGCGCGCCTGGCCGAAGAGCGCCTCGAACCAGTGCAGCGAGAAGCCCTGCATGGGGAAGACCAGGGAGGCGTTCGGCCCCTGGAACGACAGGATATAGATGCAGAACATCGGGCCGTAGAGGAACAGCACGAAGAAGGCGAAGAAGGCCGCGAGAGGATAGAAGGTCCACGGGCGGGGGCGGTGAAGTTTCGGCTGTCGGGACATTTGAAAGCCTTTCCTCTAAGCCCTGAAAAAAGAAGAAACATGCGGACCTGGAGACCCACGCATCCGAAGAAGGAAATTATTCAACCGGCCAGTTCCTTACGGATGTCGACGACGCGAAGGACGCCCATGACCATCAGCACCACGACGACGAGCAGGATCACGGAGCTGGCGGAGGCGGTGGGATAGAGCAGGACGTTGATGTCCTCGAAGACGGTGGAGACGACGGAGGCGTTGCGGCCGCCGCTCATCACCTTGACGACGAAGAAATCCCCCATCACCAGCACGATGACGAAGATGGAGCCCAGCGCGATGCCGCTCCGCGAAAGGGGCACGATCACCTCCCGCAGGATGCGCACGGGCCCTGCGCCCGCGTCCCGCGCGGCCTCGATCAGCGTCTTGTCGATGCGGGCCATGGAGTTGAAGATCGGCACGATCATGAAGAGCGTGAACAGGTGGACGTAACTCACCACGACGGAGAAATCGGAGAACAGAAGCCATTCGATCGGTTCGTCGGCGATGCCCAGCCCGATCACCGCCTTGTTCACCAACCCCTGCTTGCCGAGCAGGGGAATCCACGAAATCATGCGGATGATGTTGGACGTCCAGAACGGCACGGTGCAGAGCAGGAAGAGGCCGATGGCGACCAGCAGGGAGCGGACGTGGAACACCAGGAAATAGGCGATGGTGAAGCCGATAATCAGGGTGAGCGCCCACACGATCGCCGCGAATTTGAGGGTGCCCAGATAGAGCCGGAGCGTGTTCATGGTGGTGAACAGCTCGATGTAGCTCTCCGCCGTGAGCGCCGGCCGCATCCCGAAAATCATGTCGTTTTCGAAGAAGCTGACCGCCAGCAGAACGCCCAGCGGCAGAACGAAAAAGAGCGCGAGGGCGAGGGCGAGCGGCGCGACCTTGAGAAACGGCCGCGGCTTCCGCGCGCCCCCGCCGCCGCGCGCGCGGATCAGGCCGTTTGCAACTCGGTCCACTTCTTGAGCAGGAACTGGTGGTTGTCCATCAGCGTGTTCCAGCACGCCATGTTGCCGAAGCGCTGCGAGAACGAGCCGCCGTCGCGGACGTGGCCCGCCTTCTCCATCGGGTTGCCGTAAGGGTCGTCGATCCGGTCGGCGGCCGGCTTGCCCTCGTACCAGTAATCCCACTCGTAGGGCTGCATGAAGCCCTTGGCCGTCTCGGCGACGCCCAGATAATAGCCCTGCTTGGCGATGAACGCGCCCATCCAGCCATCGTAGTACCAGTTGAGATAGTCGTAGGCGGCGCCCAGCCTCTTGCCCTCGAGGTGGCGCATCAGGCTGAGGCCGTTGCCCCAGCCGCGGTAGCCCTCTTCCAGCGGCTGATAGACGCAGGACACGCCCTGGGCGCGCACGGCGGTCACCGCCGGCGACCACATCGACTGGATCACCACCTCGCCCGACGTCATGAGCTGCACCGACTGGTCGAAGGTGCCCCACATCGCGCGCCAGTGGCCCTTCTTCTTGAGATCGATGAGCCGGTCGACGGTCATCGAGATCTCGTCCCTGGTCATGTTGCCCTTGTCGGCATAGGTGTATTCGCCGGTGGATTCGATGGCGAGCGCCGCGTCCATGATCATGATCGGCGGGATGTCCATGCCGGCGGCGCGGCCGTTGAACTCGTCGTTGAAGAGCTCGTGCCAGTTGGCGATGGGGCGGCCGATGGCGACGGGCTGGATGCCGAGGGTGTCGGCGTTGAACACGCCGGGGATCATGGTGGCGTGGCCGGTGGTGCCGTCGGCGATGGCCTTGGCGTCTTCACCGGCGAAATACATGACCTCGTAGGGCGAAACGCCCTGGCGGGAGACCTGCTTGCCCTCGAACATGCCGTCCCGGTAGATCGACGTCACCTTGTCCCAGTGTTGGATGCGGGCCGGGTCGATCGCCTGATAGACGCCGCGCGGCACGGTGATGACGCGCATCCAGAGCTCGATGTCGGCCACGTCGATGGAATCGGACTGGGTGGTGAGCCGGTTCAGCATCCCGGCGTGGTCGGTGACGGCCATCTCCACGGTAAACGGCAGGTCTTCCGTCGCCCGCTCGGCGATCTGGATGATCGTCGAATAGGACATGCCGGAATGGTTGATCACGATGTCCTTGGTGTCCTGCGCCCAGACGGTGGGGAAACCACCCGCGGCCTTGGCGCCGGCCGCCAAACCCGCGGCAGCGGCGGCGCCCTTCAGCAGGGCGCGGCGGCTCGGCCCGCGTTTCCGGTGTTCTGTCGTTCTCTGCATGATGGGCTCCTCCCTCGGCGGTCGGGGGCGGCCGAGCCGCCCCGCCGCTGCCATAGCCAAGACCGCCCGACGCGGGCCGTCAAGGGTCGTGTTTTGGTTTGAGCTGCTCTTGCGGCGGGGACTGCGGGATTGGCTTCGGCGCCTGCGCGGATTTCAGACCGAGACACGACCCCGCCTTCGCGAACGTCGTGCGCGATGGCGGCCGGACCGCAGAAGGAGGAACCCGCGCGTCTATGCCTTGCTTTGCGGCTTGTGCTTAGAACTGCACCTGCAGTTCCAGTCCGCCGCTGTATTCGCTTATGCCGCTTCCGCTCGTCCGGTAGCCTGCCGTTGCTCTCAACAGGGTGTTCTCGTCCACCTTGAGCGCCCCTCCGAGGCCCAGACGCACTGCTATCGGCTGAACCTCCGTCTTCAGAAGCTCCTCTCCGACCTTCACCGCCGTCTCATCCGAAAACTCCCGTTCCACGTCCAGCGCGCCGAACACCTGGCCCGCGCCACCTCCCGACCCCATCTCCGTCTCCAACCTCACCCCCAAGCGGCCCTTCACGCTGCTCGTATCCTCCGGCGCTACCCGCGCCCGAGAGCCGCCGGCCCTCTCCATGTCCATGAAGTCCGACAAATCGACCTTCGACCACACCAAGCCCGCGCGCGGCGTCACGAACATCCCTCCCACGGGCATCCGCCTGCCCACGTCCACAGCCAGCGCATAGCCCGCGCCCGAGACGTCCTCCTTCGTCATCTTGCCGTGCGTGTACGACTCGACTTCGACCTCGTACGCCGTCATCGCCGCCTGCGCGTCCACGTAGAAGCCCCCGGCCAGCCAGGTGGCGGAGAGGCCGCCCCCCATGCCGTTCAGCTTGACCGCGCCCACGCCGGCCATCTCCGCCTTGCCCCGAAGCGCGTGCATCGACGCCCCCACCCGGGCGCTCTCGCTGATGAGATCGACCGCGCCCGCGTGCACCATGCTCCGGTGGTGGTCGTAGGCGAGCGTCCCGGCCGTGGTCTCCTTCTCCGCCTGCCACGTGCCCCGCGCCGCCCCCACGCGCGCCCAGCCGCCGCGTGCGTCACGCGGCGCCGCCGTCCGCTCCGCGTAGGACGGCAGGTCGTTCATCGCCAGCAGCATCGAAGGCAGCGCCTCGTACAAGCGGCAGCGGCGATCCCATGCATCCTCGCACCTGAGCTCCATCGTCCGACGGCGCTCGGGCTGAAGCCCGCTGGTGTCCAGCGTGCCGTCGGGTTTGATCGGCAGCCCCTTGGGGTAGGGGGAGTAACCGGTGGGCGCACCCTCCTTGTACTCGCGGAGATGGACGACGTCGCCTTCGATGCCCTCCAGGGAGCCCTCCACCTGAGCGTTCACGTCGTCCGGGGACGGAGCGGTCGCGCCGGTGGCCAGGGTCACGCTCACCTCGGTCGCCGCGGTATCGCCGCCCCGGATGGTGCGGGCGGCGCTGTTGGCCTGCACACGCCCGTTCCGGCCGACGATGACGCTGCCGCCGGCGGGCAGGTCCACCGCCGCGGCGCCGCCCACGCGGCCCCGCACCTCGCCGTCGATGAACAGGTGCGCCGGACCCGGGTCGTTCACCTTGATCGCGACGCCCGAGGAGCCGGCGTGCACCCTGCCCCCCCTCATGACGATGACCGCGCCGCCGCCGTTCAGGTGCACCGCCGCGTCCGTCCCCCCGGTCACCGTGCCCGCAACGGTGACGAGCTGGTTGAGGTAGGGCGTCTCGATGGCGTCCCCGGCCGCGTTCAGTCCCCCGATGGCGATCAGGTCGTTCTCGCCCTCGTCCTCGTTGACCGCCAGATCCCGGATGGCCTCGGGCGCGTATCTCTTCGGGATGCGCAGGCCCTTGCCCGCGTTCTCGACGTAGACGCCCGTCTCGCTGCCGGTCACGCTCGCGCCTTCGGCCACGGTGACGCTGATGCCGCCGTTGTCGTCGTGGGGCGTCGCGTACCAGGCGCGGATGCCGATGCCGTCGACAGCGTCCCGTCGCATGCCGCCGCCTCCGGTAAAGTCGACGCGGATACCGTCCATGTCCGTCGGCGGGGTCGGGCACTCATCGTGAGCATCGCGGGGCCGGCCATCGGGGCACGGCGACAGGGGAAGCCCGCTGGAGTCCAACGCGCCGTCGGCGACCATCAGGTCCCCGGTGTCGTAACCGGTGGGTACGCCGTCCCGGTACTCGCGGAGAAGGACGGCGCCGCCTGCGATGCCCCTCAGGGAGCCTTCCACCTGAGCGTCCACGACGTCCCGGTACGCGGTCGCGCCGGTGGCCAGGGTCACGCTCACCTCGGTCGCCGCGGTATCGCCGCCCTGGATGGCATTGGTGGCGCCGTTGGCCTGGACACGCCCGTTCAGGCCGACGATGACGCCGCCGCCGCCGGTCAGATGCACCGCCGCCGGTGCGGGTTCCTCGCCTTCCGCGGGCGCGCGGCCCCTCACCTCGCCGTCGATGAACAGGTGCGCCGGACCCGGGTCGTTCACCCGGATCGCGACGCCCGAGGAGCCGGCAAGCACCCTGCCTCCCTCCATGACGATGACCGCGCCGCCGCCCGAGAGGTGCACCGCCGCGTCCGTCCCCCCGGTCACCGTGCCGGCGACGGTGACGCGCTGGTTGAGGTAGGGCGTCGCGATGGCGTCCCCATCCTCGTTGAGGCTCCCGATGGCGATCAGGTCGTCCTCGCCCGCGTCCGCGTTGCCCGCCAGACCCCGGATGGGCAAGGGCGCGTATCTCTTCGGGATGCGCAGGCCCTCGCCCGCGTTGGCGACGTAGACGCCGGCCCTGGCGCCGGTCACGCTCGCGCCTTCGGCCACGGTGACGCTGATGCCGCCGTTGTTGGCGTTCGGCGTCGCGTAGTAGGCGCGGATGCCGTCGCCGCGCGAGTCGATGGAGCCTCCGGTCATGGCGATGCGGATGTCGCCCACGTTGTAGCGGTCGAGAAGCGCCTTCACCTTGCTCCAGTAGTCCTCGTCGTCCGCGTCGTCGTCCGTGAAGCCCGCGGTGGTGAGCGCGTCGTCCACGCCGTCGCCCGTCGCCACCGCCGCCAGCACCGCCTTCTCCGTGTCCGAGAGGCCCTGCGCCAGCACGTTGCGCAGCAGGGTTCTGGTGTCTTCGTCGTCCGTGCTCAGGTACGTCACGATCTCGGTGTCGGTCAGCTCGGCCGCAGTCGTGGCGGTGCTCCCGATGGCGGTGATGACCGCGTTCGCAACCGCGATCTCGTCGTTGCCGAGCGCCGCCCGGAACTGCGCCACGATGGCGTCCGCCCGCGCCTTGACGTCCGGGTCGGTCGAAGCGGTGTCGAGCAGCGCCGTCTGCGCCGCGGCGTTCGCGATCGCGCCCGGATCGTCGCCCGTCGCCACGACGCGCGCCGCTTCGAGCCAGGACATGACCTGCGCCTCGACGCCGGCCGGCGCGCCCCAGCGGATCGACCCGTCCCCGCCGACGGCCTCCATGGCCGCCGACTCCCGGTCGAAGGTGAGCACATCCCGAGCGCTCGCCGCCGAGAAACGGCCGTCGTCGCTCTGGGCGACGTCGGCCGGCGTCCCGTGCGAGAACGCGCCCGTCCAGGTGACGGAGATCAGCGGCTGGGCCGACGCCTCCCGCGGCGTCACCGTCTCGGCCGTGCTCCCGTGCGCCACCCGGGCGTAGACGCCCGTGCGGCCCTGGATCATCCCGCCCTGGGTGATCTCGACCCGGTTGCCGGCCGCGTCGTCGAGGGTGGCGAAGATGCCGGCGGCGTGCTTCGAGATGGCCGTGGCGCCTGCGGCGATGGTGAGGTCGAGGTCGCCCGTCCCCCGGTTCCACGCACGGATGGCCGGCTTGTTCCGGCCCTCGGACCGGACCGTTCCGCCATCCACGTTGACCGTCACGGCGCTGGCGTCGTCCAACTTGTTCGCGGCGAAGATGCCGGGCTCGGTCATGCCCAGCACGGTCCCGCCGGTGTTGGTGACGGAGACGGCGCCCGAGCCGGACCGGTTGGCGTAGATGCCCCAGGTCTGCGCCGTGACGTCGCCGCCGTTGGAGACCGCGACCGCGCCCGTATGGCCGGGGTTGTCCTGCGGATAGATGCCGATGCCGGCGTCGGCGGTCACGGCGATGGAGCCGCCGGTGGTGGTGATGGCGATGTCGCCCGAGGCCCCCGACTTGGCGACGTGGATGCCGTAGACGTCCGCCGTGACGGTCCCGCCGTTGGCGACCGTCACCGCGCCGCCTGCGTTCGCGACGTAGATGCCGTGGGCGTCCGCCGTGACGGTCCCGTCGTTGGTGACCGTCACCGCGCCGCCCGCGTCCGCGACCCGGATGCCGTGGGCGTCGGAGCCTTCCGCCCGGACGGTCCCGCTGTTGGTGACCGTCACCGCGCCGCCTGCGTCCGCGACGTAGATGCCGTGGGCGTCGGAGCCGTCCGCCGTGACGGTCCCGCCGTTGGCGACCGTCACCGCGCCGCCCGCGTCCGCGACCCGGATGCCGTGGGCGTCGGCCGTGATGGTCCCGTCGTTGGCGACCATGACCGCCCCGCCCGCGTTGGCGACGTAGACGCCCGCCAGGTCGGCGGTCACGCGCGCGCCCGCGGCGATGGCGACGTCGATGCCGCCGTTGTTGGCGTTCGCCGTCGCGTAGTAGGCGCGGATGCCGTCGCCCTGCGTGTCGATGGAGCCGGACGCCATGCGGACGCGGATGTCGCCCGCGTTGCTGCGATCGAGCAGCGCCCGCACCGCCGTCTTGTAGGCGTTGGAGAAGCCCGCGCCCGTGTCGTCGAGCGCGGCGGTGAGGGCCGCAGCGTCATCCGCCGCCACCGCCCGCAGCACCGCCTTCTCCGCGTCCGAGAGGCCCTGCGCCAGGATGTTCCGCAGCAGGGCCCTCGTGGGCGCGTCGTCCGTGCTCAGATACGTCACGATCTCCGCGTCGCTCAGGTCGGACACGCTCGTCGCGCTGCTGTCGATGGCGGCCAGGACCGCCGACGCCACCGCGAGGTCCGCGTTGCCCAGCGCCGCCCGGAACTGCGCCAGGATCGCCGCCCTTCGCGAACCGGCGCCGCTCGTCGCCAGCAGCGTCGTCTGCGCCGCCGCGTTCGCGATCGCGCCCGGATCGTCGCCCTTCGCCACCTGCTCCGCCGCCTCGCGCCACGACAGGGCGTGCGCCTCGATCCCCGCCGGCGCCCCCCAGCGGATGGTATCCGCCGCCGCCTTCACCGCCTCCGACTCCCGGTCGAAGACGAGCGCGTCCCGAGCGCTCGCCGCCGTGAAGCGGCCCGCGTCGACGGCCGTCCCCTGCGAGAACGTCGCCCTCCAGATCACGTCGAGCAGCGGCTGGTTCGACCCCCGCGCGCCGACGCTCTCCACCGCGGCGTAGACGCCCGTGCGGTGGTTTAAAATCGTCCCCGTCCCGGTGCGGATGCAGCGGCCGTTCTCCGTGCAGTCATACGATATGGGCCGCGAGGGAAACTTGCTGGTGTCCAACATGCCGTCGCCGGTGATCCCCAGCGTCAGGGAGTAACCGGTGGGCACGCCGTTCATGTGCTCAATCAGACGGGCGCTGTCGATGCCCGAAAGGGAGCCGTCCACCTGGGCGAGCAAGTCGTCCCGGAACGGGATCGTGGTGTCGGTGATCAGGGTCAACCTGTCCGTCCCGGAGCCGTCGCTCTGGATGGCGTTGGTGGCGCCGTTGGCCCGCACGCGCCCGTTCAGGCCCACCGTCACGTCGCCGCCGCCGCTCAGGTGAATCGCCGCGGCGCCCCCCGCGCCGCCCCGCACCTCGCCGTCCACGTACACCAGCGCCGCGCCGTCCGCCTTGATGCCCACGCCCGAGGTGCCGGCGTACACCTTGCCCCCCTCCATGACGATCACCGCGCCGCCGCTAAGGCGAACCCCCGCGTCCGTCCCCCCGGTCACCGTGCCGGCGACGGTGACGACCTGGTCGCGCAGGGAAGCCCCCCCGCTGTCCGCCACCGACACGACGGTGTCGCCCATCTGGCCCATGGCGAACCCGTAGGTGTACTTCCTGGCCAGCGTCAGGCCCTCGGCCGCATTGGCGACGTAGACCCCCGCCGTCCCGCCGGTCACGCTCGCGCCCGCAGCCACGGTGACCTCGATGGCGCCGTTGTCGGCGGTGTTGGCGACGTAGATGCCGTAGGTTCCCCCCGTGACGGTCCCGCTGTTGGAGACCGTGACGTCGCCGCCCGCATTCGCGACGTAGACCCCCGCCTTGCCGGCGGTGATGCTCGCCCCCGCGGCCACGGTGACCGTGACGGCGCCGTTGTTGGCGTTGGGCGTCGCGTAGTAGGCGCGGATGCCGTCGCCGCGGGCGGCGGCGATCGAACCGCCGTTCATGGCGACGCGGATGTTGCCCACGTTGTAGAGGTTCAGCAGCGCGTTCACCGCGTTCTTGTAGGCGGTGGAGAAGGCCGCGTCCGCGTCGGCCAGCGCCGTGGCGAGGCCGTCGTTCGTCGCCACCGCCCGCAGAACCGCCTTCTCCTTGTCCGAGAGGCCCTGCGCCAGCACGTTCCGCAGCAGGGCTCTGGTGGCGTCGTCGTCCACGCTCAGATACGTCACGATCTCCGCGTCGCTCAGGTCGGACACGCTCGTGGCGGTGCTGTCGATGGCGGTCAGGACCGCCGCCGCGACCGCGATCTCGTCGTTCCCGAGCGCCGCCCGGAACTGCGCCAGGATCGCCGTCCTCTCGGAATCGGCGTGCGTCGTCGACAGCAGGTTCGCCTGCGCCGTGGCGTCCGCGATCGCCCCCGGATCGTCGCCCTTCGCCACCTGCGCCACCACCTCCCGCCACGACAGGGCGTGCGCCTCGACCCCCGCCGCCCCGCCGTAGCGCAGCGACCCTTCCAGGGCCTTCACCGCCGCCGCCTCCTGGTCGAAGGAGAGCGCCTCCGCGACGCTCGACGCCGCGAAGCGGCCGTTGTCGTTCTGGGCGACCATGGCCGCTGTCCCGTGCGAGAACGACCCCGTCCACGTCACGTCGATCAGCGGCTGCGCCCCCGCCGCCCGCGCCGTCGGCGTCGCCGCCGTCGCCCCGTGCGCCACCCGGACGTAGACCCCCGTGCGCCCCTGGATCGGCCCGCTTTGGGTGACGTCGACCTGGCTGGTGGTCGAGTACGCGCTGCCGAGATCGGCGAAGACGCCGGCGGCGTGCTTCGAGATCGCCCCGGCGCTCGTGACGGAGAGGTCGCCCGTCCCCCGGTTCCACGCATGGAGGGCGGCCTTGTTCCGGCCCGAGGACCGAACCGCGCCCCCCGTCACCTCGACCGACAGGTCGCTGGCGTCGCCCGCCTTGTTCGCCGCGAATATGCCGGGCTCGGTCTTCCCCCACACCGTCCCGCCGCTGCTGGCGACGGACACCGTGCCCGCCCCGAGCCGGTTGGCCAGGATGCCCCAGGTGCCCCCCGTGACGTCGCCGGCGTTGGTGACCGTCACCGTCCCCGTGTGCCCCGCGTTGTCCTGCGGATGGATGCCGGCGCCGGAGGTCACGGTGATCGACGAGCCGGCGGTGGTGGTGATGGTGACGTCGCCCGAAGTCCCCGGCTTGATCACCCGGATGCCGTCGGTTCCCCCCCGGATGGTCCCGCCACTCTCGACCGTGACATCGCCGCCCGCATTGGCGACGTAGACGCCCGCCTTGGCGCCGGCCACGCTCGCGCCCGCGCCGATGGTCACGTCGATGGCGCCGTTGTTGTCGTTCGGCGTCGCGTAATAGGCGCGGATGCCGTCGCCCCGCGAGGCGGCGATGGAACCGCTATGCATGTTGACGCGGATGTCGCCGACGTTGTAGCGGTCCAGCAGCGCCTTCACCAGGCTCCAGTAGTCGCCGTCGTCCGAGGTGTCGTCCGTGAAGCCCGCAGCCGTGAGCGCGGCGTCCACGTTGCCGCCCGTCGCCAGCGCCCGCAGGATCGACTTCTCCCCGTCCGTGAGGCCCTGCGCCAGCACGTTCCGCAGCAGGGTTCTGCGGCCGGCGTTGTCCACGCGCAGGAAGGTCACGAGCTGCGCGTCCGTCAGGTCGCTCGCCGCCGTGGTGGCGGTGGTCCCGATGGCGGTGAGGAGCGCCGGCGCCACCGAAATCTCGGCGTTCTCCAGCGCCGCCCGGAACTGCGCGACGTAGGCGTTGTCAGCGACGGTGGCGCCCGTCGGCACGGCCGTCGTCTGCGCCGTGTTGTCCGCGAACGCGCCCGGGTCGTCGCCCTTCGCCACCTGCGCCACCACGTCGCGCCACGATATGGCATAGGCCTCGATGCCGGCCGGCCCGCCATAGACGCCGCCGCTGCCCTTGCTGCCCTCCGCCTCCTGGTCGAAGGTCAGCACCTGCCCGGCGCCCGCATTCCCCGCCCCCGCCGTCGCAAAGCGGCCGTCGTCGTTGGCCGCGGTCCCGGTCCTTCCGCGCGCGGTCGCCCCGGACGAGGCGGTGCTGCCCCAGGCGACGTCGATCAGCGGCTGGGGGGCCGACGACGCCCGCGGCGTCACCGTCGCGGCGGTGTTGCTGGACGCCACCTGGACGACGAGGCCCGAGCGCCCGGCCGAAAGCGCCCCGGCGGAATGGGTGACCGAGACGGTGCCGGTGGTCGCGGGCGGCAGGATCCTGGCGATGTAGATGGCGTTCACCCCCGCCGTGATGGCGCCGCTGTTGTCAACCGTCATATCGCCGGTGCCGTCGGGCCGCTCGATGCGGATGCCGTCCCCGTCCTCCGAGACGATGGCGCCGCTGTTGGTGAGCTCGAAGTCGTCCGCCACGTTCCCCGTCGTCGTCGTGGGCCTGTAGGCGTAGAGGGCGTGGTTCTTCGAGCGCAGGGCGCCGCTGTTGTCGACCGTGACGTCGCCGCTGTTGGCGGCGTAGGTTCTCCCATCGCCGAAGGTGACGCCCTCCGTCAGATAGATGGCGTGCCCCAGGTGCTGCGCCGCGTCGCCCGTCACCGTGATGGCGCCGCGGTTGGTGAGCTCGACATCGCCGCCGGAGAGCTTCTTGAGCCGGATGCCGTATTCGGACGCGGTGATGGCGCCGGAGTTCGTGAGGGTGACGGCGGCGGCGCTCTGGTTGTCCCAGTATTCGTAGTTGAACTGGATGCCCTGCCTGGCCGTCTGCCCCGCCGCCGCGCCGATGTCGCCGCTGTTGTCGAGGCTCATGGCGCCGACGCCCCAGTTGCGTAGCACGATGCCGGTGTAGGCGCCCCCCACCGTGATGTCGCCACTGTTGGTGACGGTCAGCGTGCCGGTCATCTGGGTTCCGCCATACAGCACGTGGATGCCGTGCGGCCGGTCGAAGTAAGCGCCGGTGGCGGAGGGGTTGTTCACGCCCGAAAAGATGGCGCCGCTGTTGGTGAGGGTGGTCTCGTCGTTGGTGCCCCCGTTCTCCCGGACAAAATGGATGCCCTGCCTGGCGGCGTAGACGGTCGCCGCGCTGGTGAATCTGGCGCTGCCGGCGCCCCGGCCCTGGCTGATCTGATTGGAGCGCCAGTGCAGGAAGATGCCGCGCTGCTTCATCGGCGCGCTCGAGCTGCCGATGGTCACCCCGGCTTTCACGTTGACCGTTGCCCACGACCCGAGGCGATTCTGCATAAAATGGATGCCGTGGTTGTAGGCGTCGCTGGTTCTCGTGTTCGTTCCCTGGACGATGTTGACGACGTGGGCGGTCCCGCCCGTCGCGCCGCCGACGTTGAGCGTGGCGCCTTGCTGTGTGGTGACTTTCAGCTTGATGCCGGTCGACTGCGAGGCGCCCGACGTGATGGTGGTGGGCCCGGAGCTGCGGCCCGGGACGTTGACCGTGCTGCCGTTGCCGAAACCTATGGTGTTGGTATCGAAGTACTTGATGCCGTCGGGATAGTCCGCGTTCCCGCAGGTGATGACGGCCTGGTTCGCGATCCCGCATTCCGTCTCCGCCCGCGCCGCCCCCGGCGCCAGCAGCAGCGCCGCCGCCGCGAACAGCGCCGCAACGCCCAGAGCCGCAACGCCCAGAGCGCCGGAAACGCGCATGACCGGCTTCCCGCCCGTTCGAGGATCGCGCCTGTCTGTAATGGATTCCCGCTTTCGCGGGAATGACGGGGACCTTGACGAGATCGATCGAAGCGGTCGCGCCCCGGCAGGCCCCGATTTCCCAAACGGACCCTTGCCGCCCCCCGCTTCCAGCGCCTTCATGCCGAACCCCCTACGCCCATGACGCGGGGGGGGGGGGGGGGGAGAAACTTCCGCCGTCAGAGCGCCCAACCATCCTCGGAACCTCCTCGATAAACCAGCCGGTCCGATGCCGCACCACCTAGAACCATCGCGTAAACAACTTCATTGTTCCTTGTCAAGGGGAGGCCGCCCTTCCTTCTCCTCCCCCCTGAACAGGGGGGAGGCCGGGAGGGGGGTGAACCCCAAACGCCCCACCCCGCCAAGCCTCCGTCATTCCCGTTGATAGACCCGTCATTCCCGCCTCCTTACCTCGTCATTCCCGCGAAAGCGGGAATCTGTCTCAACGGTCTCTGGATTCCCGCTTTCGCGGGAATGACGGAGAAGGGGACGGGAACGACAATCCGAAGAGGGCCGGCAGGCGTCGTCAGGCTCGGCGGGAGCGGCGCCCTTCCGCGCCGCCCGGCGCGCTTTTCCTTCCCCGGCAGGCCGCTTGCGGGGGAGCGTCATCAGTCGTAGGAGGCGCCGGCCTTGGTCGTGAAGCGGACGGCGCCGGCGCGTTTTTCGTAAACCAGGTCGATGTCGGGGTAGTGGGCGCGCTCCTCGTCGGCGCGGCTGCCGATCTCCAGCAACACGGCGTCGCGGGCGGAGCGGTTCACCAGATGGTGGCCGTCGGCGGCGCCGGCCGGGAAGGCCGCCGCCTCGCCCGCCCGCAAGACCGTCTCGCCGCCCTCCTCCACCAGGACGAGCTCGCCCGCGACCACGAACACCAGCTCGTCCTCCGCCTCGTGCCAGTGGCGCTGCGCGGTGGCGAAGCCGGGCGGCAGGCGGGTCAGGTTCACGCCGAATTGCGTGAGGCCGCCGGCCTCCCCCAGCGCCCGGCGCGCGCGCCCTTCCGCCAACGCCTTGAAGGGCGCAGGGTAAGGCGCGCCGACCTTCTCCGGCACCCGGTCGATGGCGATCTTCGGCATGTCAGGCGCCCCCCGGCAGCCGCCCCGTCATGGCGTAGCGCAGCAGGGAGACCACCTGCCCGGGCGTCTCGGCGACGGCGAGCGCGGCGCCGTCCACCTCCTTCAGCGCGTGGCCGAGCGCGGGCTCGTGGAGGGCGATGACCGGCTTGTCCAGCGCGGCGGCGTAGCCGGCGTCGAAGGCGGCGTTCCACTGGCGATATTTGTCGCCGAAGCGCACCACCACCACGTCGGCGCGGCGGATCAGCGTGCGGTTGCGGATGGCGTTGACCCGCGCGCCCTTGTGGTCCTTCCAGAAGGGGTTTTCCTCGGCCCCCAGGATGGCGACGCCGCAATCGTCGCTCGCTTCGTGGTCGGTGACGGGCGAGACGAAGCCCGCGTCGAGCCCCGCCTCCGCCGCGCCGGCGCGGATGCGCGCGCGCCAATCGGTGTGGATCTCGCCCGAGAGATAGACCAGCCAGCCCGCTTCCGCCATGGGATGCCCCTCCCCGTCAGTACTGGACGCCGTCGGTGAGCGCGCCGTCCACCTTGAGATTGGTGCCGGTGACGAAGCTCGCGCGCGGGCTCGCGAGGAAGACCGCGGCGGTCGCGACCTCTTCGGGAGTCGCCATGCGGCCGGTCTTGTTGAGCGCCAGCGCCTGCGCGAAGAACGCCGGGTCCTGCTTCTCGATGTCCTGCCAGAAGCCGCCGTCGAAATAGGTGTTGCCCGGCGAAACGGCGTTGGCGCGGATGCCCTTCGGCGCGAGTTGGCGGGCGAGGCCGGCGGCGTAGTGGATCAGCGCCGCCTTGAAGACGCCGTAGGGGCCGGCGGCGAAATCGATCTCGATGCCGGAGACGCTGGAGACGATCACGACGGCGCCGGCGTCCGATTTCTCCAGATGCGGCAGCGCGGCCTCGACGGTGTTCACCGTGTGCATCATGTCCACGGTGAACTCCTTCCGCCAGGATTCGAGCGCCGGCGTGGCCGCGAGGGCGCTCACGTTGGGCACCACGATGTCGAGGCCGCCGAATTCGGACGCCGCGTCGGCGACCCAGCGGCGCAGCGCCTCCCCGTCCGCCACGTCGAGGGCGCGGCCGGTGGCGCGCGCGCCCGAGGCGGCCAGGGCGGCGACCGCCTCTTCCACGTCCGCCTCCGTGCGCGCGCAGAGGGCCACGTCCGCGCCCTCCGCCGCGAGGGCTTCGGCGATGGCCCGCCCGATGCCCTTGGTGCCGCCGGTCACGAGGGCCTTCCTGCCCCTCAACCCCAGATCCATGGCCGCCTCCCCTGCCCTTGCGCGCCGCCGCCGCCATGGTGACCGATGCGGCGGCCCGCGTCCATGCCTCGCGCGCCTTGAACGCCGCGCCGCGTGCTGCTGATATGGCCGCGCGGGATGGGTGGCCGAGCGGTTTAAGGCACCGGTCTTGAAAACCGGCAGGGGCGCACGCCCCTCGTGGGTTCGAATCCCACCCCATCCGCCGCCGGCCGGCGCGGCGCCTCCGTCGCTTCGGGCGCCGCCGCGCCGGGCGCGGGAAAGAAGGAACGGAGCAAACGCGAGGAGCGCGCGGCGATGGGGCAGCTGGACGGGAAGGTGGCGGTCGTGACGGGCGGCGGGCGCGGGCTCGGGCGGGCCTATTGCGAGGCGCTGGCACGGGAAGGGGCGGCGGTGGTCGCCGCCGACGTCCGCGACACGGGCGCGACGGTGGCGGCCGTCGCGGCCGCCGGCGGACGGGCGCTCGGGGTCGCGCTCGATGCGGCGGACATGGCGGCCTGCGCGGCCATGGCGGAACGCGCCCGCGCCGAATTCGGCGGCATCGACGTGCTCGTCAACAACGCCGCCCTCTACGGCGACATCGCGGGCGGGCGCTTCGACCGCATCCCGGCGGAGGACTGGGACAGGACCATGGCCGTCAACGTGCGCGGCGTCTGGCAGTGCTGCAAGGCCTGCGTGCCGGCGATGCGCGAAGCCGGCGGCGGCTCCATCGTCAACATCGCCTCGCTCGCCGCCGTGTACGGGATGCCCTTCGGCCTGCACTATGCGACCTCCAAGGCCGCCGTCATCGGCATGACCCGCGCCCTCGCGCGGGAGCTCGGGCGCGACTGGATCAGGGTCAACGCCGTCGCCCCGAGCGCCGTCGCGACCGAGGGCACCGACGGCTTCTTCGGAGGCAAGAAGGAGAAGTTCCTCGAAGCCGTGGCCGCCGGGCAGAGCCTGCGGCGCACCCTGGAAACCGACGACCTGACCGGCACGGTGGTCTATCTGGCCTCCGACGCGAGCCGCCTCGTCACCGGGCAGACGATCATGGTAGACGGGGGAACGGTGTTCCTCTAGCCCGCACGCATTGCGCAAATGGCAGCCGTCTGCGCCCCTCCCCCTGCCAGGGGCTCCCCCTGCCAGGGGGGACTATCGAGGGGGCAATCGAGATGGTCCTCGGCGCGTTGCGGGAGCGCCCTCCACCCCCCTCCCGACCTCCCCCCTGTCCAGGGGGGAGGAGAGCGCACGGGTCGGCGTGCCCCCCTTGTTCTCCCACCGGGGCGGAACGTGCTTGCCGTTCGCGTCCCGCTGAAAGCGCGCGGGTCGGCGCGCCCCCCTTGTTCTCCCGCCGGGGCGGAACGTGCTTGCCGTTCGCGTCCCGCTGAAAGCGCGCGGGTCGGCGCGCCCCCCTTGTTCTCCCCGCCGGGGCGGAACGTGCTTGCCGTTCGCGTCCCGCTGAGAGCGCGCGGGTCGGCGTGTCCCCCTTGTTCTCCCGCCGGGGCGGAACGTGCTTGCCGTTCGCGTCCCGCTGAGAGCGCGCGGGTCGGCGCGTCCCCCCTGTTCTCCCTCCGGGGCGGAACGTGCTTGCCGTTCGCGTCCCGCTGAGAGCGCGCGGGTCGGCGCGTCCCCCCTGTTCTCCCTCCCCCTTCCTTGCAGGGGGAGGGTCGGGGTGGGGGTCGCGTCAGGGGGGAGGAGTATGGGTGGCCTCTCCCTTGGGAGGGGTCAGGCCGCTTCGAGTTCGTCGATGTAGGCGGAGAGGGTGTCGAGGCCGCGCGACCAGAAGGCGGGGTCGGCGGAATCGAGGCCGAAGGGGGCCAGCAATTCGCGGTGGCGGAGGGTGCCGCCGGCGCGCAGCAGAGCCAGGTATTTCTCCCGGAAGCCCGCCTCCGACTCCCGCCAGGAGGCGTAGAGCGCGCTCGTCAGACACTCGCCGAAGGCGTAGGCATACACGTAAAACGGCGTGTGAACGAAGTGCGGTATGTAGCTCCAATAGAAGCGGTAATCCTCCCGGAAGCGAAAGGCCGGGCCGAGGCTCTCCCGCTGCGTCGCGAGCCAGTGTTCGCCCAGGCGCTCCGGGGTCAGCTCGCCTTCCCGGCGCTCGTCGTGGACGCGGCGCTCGAAGGCGCAGAAGGCGACCTGCCGCACCACGGTGTTCAGCATGTCCTCCACCTTGCCGGCCAGCAGCGCGCGGCGGCGGCGCGGGTCGCTCTCGGCGTCCAGCAGCGCGCGGAAGGTCAGATGCTCGCCGAACACCGAGGCGGTCTCGGCCAGGGTCAGCGGCGTCTCCGCCATCAGCGCCCCTTGCGGGGCCGCCAGCACCTGATGGATGCCGTGCCCGAGCTCGTGGGCGAGCGTCATGACGTCGCGCGCCTTGCCCCGGTAGTTGAGCAGCAGATACGGGTGCGCGCCCGGTACGGTGGGATGCGCGAAGGCGCCGGGCGCCTTGCCGGGGCGGACGGGCGCGTGGATCCAGGGGTTGTCGAAGAAGCGCCGGCCCACGTCCGCGAGTTCCGGTGAGAAGGCGCGGTAGGCGGCGAGCACGGTTTCGACCGCCTCGTCCCAGCCGATGGCGCGGTCGTCGTCCTCGGGCGGCGGCGCGTTGCGGTCCCAGTAGTCGAGGCGCTCCGCCCCCATCCAGCGCGCCTTCAGCGTGTAGTAGCGGTGGGAGAGCCGGGGACAGGACTCCTCGACGGCGGCGATCAGCGCGTCCACCACTTCGTCCTCGACCCGGTTGTCGAGATTGCGGGCGGAGATGGGCCGCGCGAAGCCGCGCCACTCGTCCTCGATGGCCTTCTCCCTGGCGAGGGTGTTGGTGATCAACGCGAAGACGCGCGCGTTTTCGCCCAGCACGGCGCCGATGGCGCGCGCCGCGTCGGCGCGCAAGGCGGGGTCCTTGTCCGAGAGCAGGTCCAGGGCCTCGGCGCTGGTCAGCGCCGCGCCGCGCACGTCGAAGCGGAGGGCGGCCACGGTTTCGTCGAAGAGGCGGACCCAGGCGGCGGTTCCGGCCGCCCGCTTCTCATGCAGCAGGCGCTCCAGGTCGTCGGCAAGGCGGAAGGGGCGGGCCGCGCGCACGTCGCGCAGCCAGGGCGCGTAGCGGGCCAGCGCCGGTTCCCGCAGCTTGTCGCGCAGGGCGGCGTCGTCGAGGCGGGCGAGCTCGCTCTCCACGAAGAGGAGCAGGGCGGCGGCGGCGGCGGCCTTCTCGCGGACCGTCTGATGGAAGCGTCCCGCCTCGGCGTCCTCCATCGCCGTGCACCAGGAGAGGCCGGCGTAGCTTTCCAGCCGCTCCAGGGTTTCGCGCACGGCCTCGTAGCGGGCGATCAGGCGGGCGAGCGCGGCGCCGTCCAGGGCGGCGAGCCGGCCGGCGAATTCGGCGCGCAGGGACTCCGCCTCCGCGCCGGCGTGCGCAAGGTCGCGCCGCAGTTCCGCCGACTCCGGCCCCGGATAGAGGTCGGAGAGGTCCCACTCCGGCAGTTCCTGCCCCGTCATGCCCCCATGGTGGCGGGGGAACGCCGCGCGCGCAACGCCCCGGCGCTTACGGGACAGGGCGCAAACGGCCGCCGTGGCGTCCCGGTCGGCGTCACCCGTCCGGCCTGTGGGTGGATTCCCGCTTTCGCGGGAATGACGGCTCTTCGATTGACGCGACGCTTCGATCGCCCTCGTGTCCGCCTCAAGCCAGCACCACCATGCCTCGCCCGCCTCGCGCCAATGGCCTTCCTCGGGCCGTCATTCCCGCGAAAGCGGGAATCCAGGAACCTCGACGAGACCGACCGGTGCGGTCATGCACCGAGCGCGAAGGCGCGCCCCGGAACGCGACTCGCCGCGCGACCGCATTGGCGGAGTTTCATGGATAAGCAGGAAACGAAAAGGGGTATGATTGGGCGCGGTGGCTTCCCTCGACGACAAATATGCGGCCCTGGCGGGGCGCGCCTACATGACCGGCACGCAGGCGCTGGTCCGGCTGCCGCTGATGCAGAGCCTGCGGGACAAGGCCGCCGGCCTCGACACCACCTGCATGATCTCCGGCTATCGCGGCTCGCCCCTGGGCAATTTCGACCGCGAATTGTGGCGGGCGCGCGCCTTCCTCGAGAAGAGCGGCGTGCTGTTCCAGCCCGGCGTGAACGAAGACCTGGCCGCCACCGCCCTCTGGGGCACGCAGCAGGTGGGGCTCTTCCCCGGTGCCCGGCACGACGGCGTCTTCGCCGTCTGGTACGGCAAGGGGCCCGGCGTCGACCGCACCATGGACGTCTTCAAGCACGCCAACAACGCCGGCACCGCGCCCCACGGCGGCGTCCTGGCGCTGGCCGGGGACGACCACGTCTGCGCCTCCTCCACCCTCGCCCACCAGAGCGAGTTCGACTTCATGAGCGCCGCCATGCCGGTGCTCAACCCGGCGGGGGTCCAGGAGATCCTGGATTACGGCCTGCACGGCTGGGCGCTCTCGCGCTTCTCCGGCCTCTGGGTGGGCCTCGTCTGCGTCGCCGAAACGGTGGACAGTTCCGCCGTCGTTTCGCTGGACCCGAACCGCGCCGCGCCGGTCGCGCCTGCCGACTTCCCCCTGCCGGAAGGCGGCCTCAACATCCGCTGGCCGGACCCGCCGCTCGATCAGGAGCGGCGCCTGCTGGAGCACAAGCTCGACGCCGCCCGCGCCTTCGCCCGCGCCAACCGCCTCGACCGCGCGGTCATCGACCCGCCCCGGCGGCGGCTCGGCATCGTCACCACCGGCAAGTCCTATCTCGACGTGCGCCAGGCCCTGGACGACCTCGGCCTCGACGCGGCGGAGGCGGCGCGCCTCGGCCTCGCCCTCTACAAGGTGGGCATGAGCTGGCCGCTGGAGCCGGAGGGCGCGGCGCGCTTCGCCGAGGGCCTGGAGGAGATTCTCGTCGTCGAGGAGAAGCGCGGCTTCGTCGAGAGCCAGCTCAAGGAAATCCTCTACAACGCGGCCCCCGCCGCGCGGCCGCGGGTGCTCGGCAAGACCGACGAGGCCGGGCGCCCCCTGCTGCGCGCCTCCGGCGAGCTCGAGCCGACGGGAGTCGCGGAGGCGCTGGCCGCGCGGCTGGCCCGCTTCGGCGAGAGCACCCGCCTCGAATCCCGCCTCGCCCGGCTGCGGGCGAAACGGGCGGCGCTGGCCGCCGCCGAACCCGCCGCCATCGAGCGCCTGCCCTATTTCTGCTCCGGTTGCCCGCACAACACCTCCACCCGGGTGCCGGAGGGAAGCCGGGCGCTGGCCGGCATCGGCTGCCACTACATGGCGCAGTGGATGGAGCGCGAGACGGCGACCTTCACCCATATGGGCGGCGAGGGCGCGAACTGGATCGGGCAGGCGCCCTTCACGGAAACCAGCCACGTCTTCCAGAACATCGGCGACGGGACGTACTTCCACTCCGGCGTCCTGGCCGTGCGCGCGGCGGTCGCCGCCGGAGTCAACATCACCTTCAAGCTGCTGTGGAACGACGCCGTGGCGATGACCGGCGGCCAGCCCCTCGACGGGCCGCTCACCGTGCAGGGCGCGACCCGCCAGCTGCGGGCGGAAGGCGTCGGGCGCATCGCGGTGGTGGCCGACGACCCGGGCAAATACCCGCTCGACGGCGGCTTCGCGGAAGGCGTCACCATCGACGGCCGCGCAGACCTCGACCGGGTGCAGCGGGAACTGCGCGAATGCGAAGGCGTCTCCGCCCTCGTGTACGACCAGACCTGCGCCACCGAGAAGCGCCGCCGGCGCAAGCGCGGCCTCATGGAGGACCCGGCCTGGCGGGCGGTCATCAACCCGGACGTCTGCGAAGGCTGCGGCGATTGCGGCGCGCGCTCGAATTGCCTCTCCGTCGTCCCGCTGGAAACCGAATTCGGGCGCAAGCGGGCCATCGACCAATCCTCCTGCAACAAGGATTTCTCCTGCCTCGAGGGGTTCTGCCCGAGCTTCGTGCTGGTCAAGGGCGCGCCCGCCCGCGCGCCCGCCGCGGCCGCGCCGCCCGCCGGGCTGCCCGACCCCGTCCTGCCCTCCTGCGCCGCGCCCTACGGCATCCTGCTGGCGGGAGTCGGCGGCACCGGCATCGTCACCCTGGGCGCCCTCCTCGGCATGGCGGCGCATCTCGAAGGCAAGGACGCGACGGTGCTGGACAAGGCGGGCCTCGCCCAGAAATACGGCGCGGTCACGAGCCACGTCCGCATCGCCGAAGGCCGGGGCCGCCTGCACGCGGTGCGCATCGCCGTCGGCGGCGCCCGCCTGCTCATCGGCGTGGACCCGGTGGTGGCGGCGAGCGGCGAGGCGCTGGCGCGTCTCGAGCGCGGCGCCTCGCGCGTCGTCCTCGACGGCGCCGCGGCGCCCACCGGGGATTTCACCCGCGACCCCGATCTCGCCTTCCCCGCCGCGCAACTGCGGCGCGTGGTCGAGGAGGCCGCCGGCGCGGAGGCGGTGGAGGCGGTGGACGCCGCCCGCATGGCGACGGCGCTCGCGGGCGACGCGGTGGCCGCCAATCTCTTCCTCCTGGGCTTCGCCTGGCAGGGCGGGCTGGTGCCGCTCGCCGCCGAGTCGCTGGAGCGCGCGATCGCCCTGAACGGCGTCGCCGTCGAAGCCAATCTGCGCGCCTTCCGCTGGGGCCGCGCCGCCCGTCACGACCCGCAGGCCGTAAGCGCGGCGGCCGCGCGGGCCGGCGGCGGCCCTCCACCCGCCCTCTCCCGGACCCTCGACGAGGCCGTCGAGCGCCGCGCCGCGGACCTGGCCGCCTACCAGAACGCCGCCTGGGCCGGGCGCTACCGGGCGCTGGTGGAGCGGGTGCGCGCGGCCGAACGGGCGCGGACGCCGGGCCGCGAAGAGTTGGCGCAGGCGGTCGCCCGCGCCCTCCACAAGCTCATGGCCTACAAGGACGAATACGAGACCGCGCGGCTCTTCGCCGACGGCCGCTTCCGCCGCCGCCTGGCCGAGCGGTTCGCGGGCCCGGTCGCGCTCCGCTTCAGCCTCGCGCCGCCCCTCCTCGCCCGCCGCGACCCGCGCACGGGGCAGCTTCGGAAGCGCCTCTACGGCGGCTGGATGCTCCCGGCCTTCCGCCTGCTGGCCGCGCTCAAGGGCCTGCGGGGGACGGCCTTCGACCCCTTCGGCCACACGGCGGAGCGGCGGCGGGAGCGGGCCCTGATCGGCGAATACGAGGCCACGGTGGAGGCCCTGCTCGCCGGCCTCGCCGCGGAGAACCACGCGCAGGCGGTGGAGATCGCGGAACTGCCGCTCGCCATGCGCGGCTTCGGCCACGTCAAGACGGCCAACGTCCGGCGCGCGAAGGAACGCGAAGCCCGCCTCCTCGCCGCCTTCCGCTCCCCCGCCCCCGACCCCGCCGAGTAGCGGCGCGCCCCGAACGGGAAGGGCGCGTCACGCGAGGCCGGCGGCGCGGACCTCGGCGAGGCGGCCGCGGCTCACCGGGACCAGGTGGCCGCCGGTGAGCCGGAGCGTCGTGCGGCCGGCGCGGCGGGCCGTCCCGGCCACGTGGCCGCGGGCCACCCAATAGGAGCGGTGGACCCGCAGCCCGTCCAGGCCGTCCAATTCGGCGATGGCGTCGGCGAAGCGCATCAGGATCAGCGTCGAACCGGCGGTGGTGAACGCCTCGACGTAGTGATCCGCCATCTTCAGATAGACGAGGTCGCGGCCCAGGTCCGGCGGCAGGCGGTCGAGGAAGCGCGGCGGCGGGGCGCCGCCGGCAGGCGCCTCGGGGGCGGGCGAACCGTCGGCGCGGGCGGCGGAGGCCTCGCGGAAGCCGGCGCGGACGGCCACCACCAGATGGCCGATCAGCAGCATCAGCACGGCCACCGCGAGATAGATCGTGGGCGCGGCGCCCGGGGCGGCGTAGCCCGGCCGGAACAGCGCCTCCGCCGCGAAGACGACTCCGGTGCCGGGGACGGCCGCCGCCAGCGCCGCCCCGCCGATGGCCATGGAAAGGCGGCGCCGCGCGCCGGGGCCGGCGATTCGCAAGGCCAGCGCGATGGCGGCGGCGCAGAGCAGCCAGTTGACGCCCATCGCCAACGCCCAGTAGCCGGCGCGGGCGAGCGGGCCGAGCGAATCGTAGGTGCCGAACGGCCCGATGAAGGAAAACAGCGCGACGACGCTCGCCAGCGCGATTCCCTGGGCGGCCAGGGAGCGGGAACCGAGCATTTCGCGATGCGTGAACGGCGGGCGCTGCAATTGGCGAAAAATTCCGTGGCGTTCGCGTATCCGGTGGTGACGGGCCGGCGGCGCGCGCTCATGGTCGGCGCATCGCGTCACCGCAAACGAGGATAGGACCGATGGCACGCAGAACCAACATTCTCATGGCGGCCGGCTTCGCGCTCGCCGCCGCCGCGGCGGGCGAAAGCGCCGCGGCCGATCTCGAAGTCCGCATCGAGGGCTTGCGCTCCGCCGAAGGCGACGTGCGCGTCGCCCTGCACCGGCGGGCGGAGGGAGTCGAATTCCCCGACGCCGGCGGCATGGTGGACGCGGCGTTCGACGCGGCCGCCGCCGGCGCGCTCACCTTCGTCTTCACCGGCCTGGCGCCGGGGGAGTACGCGGTGGCCGCCTTCCACGACGCCGACGGCGACGGCGAATTGGGGACGAACCTGCTCGGTATCCCGAGCGAGGGCTTCGGCTTCTCCCGCGGCGCCAGCGGCTTCATGGGGCCGCCGACCTTCGACGCCGCCGCCGTGACGGTGGGGACCGACGACGCCCGGCTCTCCACCACCGTGCCCATCGACTATCTGTGGGGAGAGGACTGATGACGCTCACGCGACGCGACGCGCTGCGCGCGCTCGGCGGCCTGCCCGTGCTGTTCGCGGGCGGCCGCGCCCTGGCCGCCGGGGCGGACGACTTCGCCGCCGGGCTCGCCCGCGAGCCCCGGCTGCTCGGCTTCGCCTCGGCCCGCGCGGAGGCGCTGGAGGCGCCGCTGGCGACGCTCTCGGGCCGCCTGCCGCCGGGCCTCGCCGGCACCCTGTGGCGGAACGGCCCGGCCGAGCACGAGCGGTTCGGCCACCGCTACGGCCACTGGTTCGACGGCGACGGCATGGCCCAGGCCTTCACCCTTGACGAAGGCGGCGCGCGTCACCGCGCCCGCATCCTCGACACGCCGAAGCGCCGCCGCGAGGCGCGGGCGGGCCGGCGCACGATGCCCGCCTTCGGCACCGTCCCGCCGGACCCGGAGCCGGTCCGCAAGCCCGACGACATGAACGCCGCCAACACGTCCATGCTGGCCCACGCCGGGCGCCTCATGGCGCTGTGGGAGGGCGGCTCGGCGCTGGAGGTGGAGGGGGAGACCCTCGCCGCCGGCGGCTTCGTCCAGTGGAGCAAGGCGCTGGCCGGGGTGCCGTTCTCCGCCCATCCCAAGGTCGAGGCGGACGGCACGCTGTGGAACATCGGCTGCATGCCGGGCGCGCGCGGGACGCTGCTGTTCTACCGCATCGACGCGCGGGGCCGCGTCGTCAAGGCCGCCGCGCTGCCCACGGAGCCGCTGGGGGTGGCGCATGATTTCGTGGTCACGGCGCGGCATCTGGTGCTGCTGCTGACCGCGTTCGTGGTGGAGCCGGAGCGGCTTGCGTCGGGCCATGCGAGCTTCCTCGATTCGCACGTCTGGCGGCCGGGCCTCGGCACGCGCGTCCTGGTGGTGGACAAGGAGACGCTGGCCCCGGCCCGGCGCCACGACCTGCCGGCGGGCTTCCACTTCCACCACGGCAACGGCTGGGAGGAGGCGGACGGCACGATCCGCCTCGATCTCTGCCAGGCGCCGGACCCGGCCTTCGTCACGAAGGACCTGCGCGCCGTCATGGAGGGCGACTGGCGCTTCGCCTCCGCCCCGCCGCGCTACCGCCGCGTCGTGCTGCGGCCGGGCGGCGGCGCGGAGATCGACGCGGGCGAGCCGGGGGCGGCCGAGTTCCCGCGCATCGACCCGCGGCGCACGGGCCTGCGGCATCGCTCCGTCTTCGCCCTGACCGGCGCCGGCGGCAACCACGACTGGCCGCTGCGCCGCGTCTCGCGCATCGACGCCGACGGCGGCGCGGGCGACGCCTGGCCCTATCCGCCGCAGCAAATCCCCGAGGAGCACGTCTTCGTACCGCGCGGGGCGGAGGAAGGCGACGGCTGGCTCGTGGGGCCCTTCCTGGACGTGCGCCGCGGCGTGACCGGCCTCTCCGTCTTCGAGGCCGCGCGCCTGGCGGAAGGGCCCCTGTGGCAGGGCCTCCTTCCCTACCCCCTCCCCCTCGCCCTCCACGGCATCTTCGTCCCGTCGTAGGGGGCGACGGGCGCGCTCAAAGGAGGGTCCAACCGCTGCTCGAACGCATGATCCGGAGGGGATCGATGAGGGGTGTGAAGGGAAGGCCGAGCGCCGCGATCTGAAGCCTGAAGGCCAGCCCGTAACCGCTGGCGGCGGCCAGGGAGCCGACGGTGGCGCCCTGCCGGACGAGGGCGCATCGGCAGGCGCGGTCATGACTTTCCCCATCGGTCGGGCGGCGCGCGTTCAGGGCCCCCGAGAGACGGATGACATATGGCGCCAAGGGGAGAACGGATGCGAGAGCGCGCGCCCGGCGGACGGTCCGCCGGGGCAGAGCCTCCTCCCCTGCTCCCTGGCCAGCCACGGCCCCTTCGTCCCGCCGCGAGGCGCCGCCCCGAAACCGGTTGTTCGCCGGGGTTCGAGGGGATAGGGTGAGGCGATGCAGCCGGGGCAAGGCAGGGGCGTTTCATGAGCGAGCGCGTGGTCGCGCGGGCGGAGCCGTTCGAGGTGGCCCTCGTGGCCGGGAAGAAATATGCGTGGTGCGCCTGCGGGCGCAGCGGCAAGCAGCCGTTCTGCGATGGAGCCCACAAGGACACCGCGATCCGCCCCGTCGTCTTCACCGCCGAGAAGAGCGAAACCGCATGGCTCTGCGGCTGCAAGCGAACCGGGAGCGAGCCGCGCTGCGACGGAACGCACAACGCCCTCTGATCGGCCTGCTTCCGCTCCTCGCACTCGCCGGTTGCGGGGTGTTCGAGGACAAGCGGCCGCTCCCCTGCCCCGGCGTCTCCGTCCCGGAGCGGGTGCGGACGCTGACGCTCTACCGCGACGGCCCGGGGCGCGACCTCTCGGACGTGGCCTTCAAGATGGCGCTCTCCGTCCCGACCGCGCGCTGCGACTACGCGGTGGAGGAGGACGGGAGCGGCGTCGTCGAGTCGGCGCTCGTCGTCGCCGTCGCGGGGACGCGCGGGCCCGCGGCCGAAACCGACAGCGTGCGCGCGCCCTTCTTCGTCGCCGTCGTGGGACCGGAGGGGCGCATCCGCGCCAAGGAGGTTTTCGCGGCCGATCTGGCGTTCGACGAGACCGCCGCGCAGGTGCGGGCATCCCGGGAGATCGAACAGCGGATCCCGCTGCCCGCGGCCGCACAGGGGCCGGCCTACGTCGTCCATGTGGGCTTCCAGCTCACGCGCGCCCAGCTCGAGGACGCGCGGCGCGCGGCGGAGTGAGCGTCGCCTACGCCGCCGGCCCCATCTGCGCCACGGCGGCCCGGGTGAGCGGGCTTTCGGGGTCACGCAACTGGTCCGCCATGGTGAAGTGGTTGAAGCCGGGCAGCGAGAGCCGCCGCAGCGGATAGCCCCGCGCCTCCCACAGGGCGGCCATGGCGTCGGCCTGGCGCGCGTATTCCTCCGATTCGATGTCGCCGGACACGAGCGTCAAGGGGGCCGGGCGCGGATAGCGCTGGGCCACCGGGCTGTTCCGCCGCGCCTCCGCTTCGTCCATGCCGAGCGTATCGTTCAGGTAACAGAGGCGGATCGGCTCCAGGTCGTAGAGGCCCGAGAGCGACACCCCGCCCTTGACCAGATCGGCGGGCAGGCCGGCGCCGAACGCCGCCCAGTCCGTCGCCAGCAGCATGGCGACGAGATGGCCGCCGGCCGACTGCCCGATGGCGTGGATGCGCGCAGGATCGCCGCCGCAATCCGCGGCGTTGCGCCACACCCAGGCGGCGGCGGCGCGCACCTGGCGCACGATCTCGTCCATGCGGTGGTCGGGCGCCAGGCCGTAGCCGACGACGACGGTGGTCACGCCATGCGGGCGGAAGCCCTCGGCGACGAAGCTGTCGTGTTTCCGGTCGAGGGAATACCAGTAACCGCCGTGGATCATGATCTGGATCGGCGCGCCTTCGTCCGCCGCCGGGAAGACATCCAGGCGCTCGATCGGGAGATCGCCGTAGGGCACGTCCAGACGGGCGGGAAGCGACCCGCGGGTCTCCGCGCTCCAGGCCCGCCACGCGGCGAAGTAGTCGCCGTAATGGGGGATGCGCGCGCGGTTGTTGTACTGCGCGTCGAGCGCGGCCCGGTCGTAGCCGCGAAAGATTGCCTCTCCCGCCATCGCGCCCTCCTTGCCGGAGCGCCGGCCGCGCATCGACGAAGCCGCCGCCCGCCGCTACATTACGCGACCGGAGACGGGCGCGCGAGGAGGAACCGATGCGGCGGGTGTTGCGCTTCTCGCGGGCGGGCGCGGTGGTGCTGGCGCTGGCCGCGGCGGGGGCCGGGGCGGCGCCTGCGCGGAGCGCCGACGTCGGCGGGCCGTTCGCGCTGATCGATCACACCGGGCGGGCGGTCACGGAGGCCGACTACGCCGGCCGTCACCTGCTGGTCTATTTCGGCTACGCCACCTGCCCGGACGTCTGCCCGACCGAGCTGCTGGTCGTCGGCCAGGCCATGGACCTGCTGGGCCCGCTCGCGGACCGGGTCCAGCCCCTCTTCGTCACGGTCGATCCCGCCAGGGACACCGCCGCCGCCCTCGCCGGTTACGTCCCGTCGTTCCACCCCCGGCTGGTGGGCCTGACCGGCGACGAGGCGCAGGTCCGGGCGGCGGCCAGGGCCTACCGCGTCTATTACCGCCTGCACGAGCCGGACGAGGACGGCGCCTATCTCGTGGACCACACCTCCTACACCTACCTCATGGGCCCCGACGGCGCCTATCTCGCCCACTTCGTGTACGGCCAGGGGCCGGAGAAGATGGCCGAGATCATCCGCCGGCATCTGGAGTGAGACGCCCGCGCATCTGAAAGAAGGCGCGCTCAGCCGTCGCGCGGAGGCAGGGCGATCACGAAATTGCCGTAGGGATCGACCGAGAGGGTCTGTTCCGGGTGCACCACGGCCGTCGCGACCTCCATATCGACCACGGCCGGCCCTGCGACGCAGTTTCCGGGGCGGAGCCGCGCGCCGTCGTAGACGGGCGTCTCGACGCGGCGCTCCCACTCCGCCCAATAGACCGGGCGGGCGGGTCGCCGGGCGTCGGCGTCCGGTGCCGCATCGCCGGTTTCGGCGGCGGCCAGCAAGGGTTTCGGAGTTTCGCCGGAGGCGCGGCAGCGGAAGGTGACGATCTCCAGCCGCGCGCCCGGCAGTGCCGCGCCGCGCCCGTAGAGCGCCTCGTAGCGGCGGCGGAACTCCGCGCCGAGGGCGTCCAGTCCGCGCCGGGCGACGCTGTCGCCCTCGAGCTCGACTTCCACTTCGTTGATCTGGCCCTTGTGCCGCATGTCGAGGGCGAAACGGAAGCGCCGGTCCGCGGGCGCCACGCCGTCGGCCGCGAGATCGACGTCGCCCCGCGCCTTCAGCGCGGCGAGGACGGCGTCGATGGCGGCGGCGTCGAAGGGCGAGCGCATGATGTCCACGCGCTCGTGGACGTGCAGCAGGTCCGCCGCCGCCGCGCCGAAGGCGCACCAGACCGACGCGGTCTCCCGCTGCGGCACGATCACGGTCGAGACCCCGAGCTCCCGCGCAAACACCCCGGCATGGGCCGGGCCGGCGCCGCCGAAGGCGAACAGCACGAAATCGCGCGGGTCGTGACCCTTCTGGATCGTCGCCTTGCGGATCAGATCGGCCATCTGGAACTCGACGATGCGGGCGATGCCGCTCGCCGTCTCGTCCGGCCCGAGGCCGAGCCGCGCGCCCAACGCCGCCAGCGCCGCCGATGCCGCGTCCCTGTCCAGCGCGATGACGCCGCCCGCGAAATTGTCCGGGTCGAGATAGCCCAGCACCAGATCCGCGTCGGTCACCGTGGGTACGGTGCCGCCCCGGCCATAGCAGACCGGCCCCGGGTCGGCGCCGGCGCTCTCCGGCCCTACCCGGAAGGCGCCGGTGGCCTCGTCGATGCGGGCCATGCTGCCACCGCCCGCCCCGATCACCTGGATGTCCACCTTGGACAGGTAATATTCGTACTGGTGGACGATGCTGCGGTAGGAGAAGGCGGGCTTGCCGCCGTGGACGATGCCCACGTCGAAGGAGGTGCCTCCCATGTCCGTGGTGATGACGTTCGGGTAACCCATCAGCCCGCCGGCGTAGCTCGAACCGGTGACCCCTGCGACCGGGCCGGAATCGAGGGTGAGCAGCGGCGCCTCCATCGCCTTGGCGACCGGGATCGTGCCGCCCGCGCACTGCGTGATGTGCAGCGGATGCCGATAGCCCAGCGCGCGCGCCCGCTCGTCCACGCGGGCGAGATAGCCGGTGACCAGGGGGCCGATATAGGCGTTGAGCGCCACCGCCGCGGTGCGCTCGTATTCCCCCCACTTCGGCACCAGGTCGGAGGAGCAGGTGACGAAGAGCGCCGGTGCGATGGCTTGCGCCATCTCCTTGACGCGGCGCTCGTGGTCGGGCGCGAGGAAGGACCACAGGAAGCAGATCGCGAGCGCCTCCACCCCCTCGGCGACCAGCCGGCGGATCGCGCGCTCCGCCTCCTCCTCGTTCAGGTCGACGACGACCTTGCCGAAACAGTCGACCCGCTCCGACACGCCTTCGATCAGGTATTTCGGGACGATGGGATCGGGTTTGCGGCTCTCCGGTATGTGGACGACGAGGCGGATGTCGCGGCCGGTGAGGCCGCGCGAGCCGCGCATGATGTGGATGACGTCGTTATGCCCCTTGGTGGTGATCAGGCCCACCTTGACGCCCTTCTTCTGGACGATGGCGTTGGTGCCGACGGTGGTGCCGTGGGCCAGCGTCGCGAAGGCGCGGCAGAGCTCCTCCGGGCGCTTGCCGAGCTTGGCGGCAACGACCTCCAGGGCGGCGATCAGGCCCCGGGCGAAGTCGTCGGGAGTCGACGGCGCCTTGCCCGCGGTGACGCGGCCGGCCTCGTCCACCACCACGCAGTCGGTGAAGGTGCCGCCGATGTCGATGCCGCAGAGATAGGCACCCGCCCCACCTTCGGTCGAACGGCGCGATCGCGTCATCGGCGCTCATCCCGCGGGCGCGCGCCGTGCCCCCGGTCCGGAGGCCGTGGCCATGCGCCGCGCTTCCGGGTTAGGATGGCCCCCATGCCGATCCTGCGCAGCCTGCTCTGGTCGCTGGCGCGGCGCGCCGCCGCCGATCCGCGGATGCGGAAGAAGGCGGGCCACGCGCTGCGCACCGTCGACCGGGGGATGGACAAGGCCGCCGACAAGGTGGCCCAGGTCGCCACGGCCCGGGACCCGGCGCGCGAAGCGGGCCGGATGGTCGGCGACCTGCTCTCGGGCGGCGCCGAGCGGAAGCGCCGGTAGCGCTGCCGCCGGCTCCGCCGGTCTGGTGCGGTCGAGAGGACTCGAACCTCCACGGGGTTGCCCCCACTAGCTCCTGAGGCTAGCGCGTCTACCAATTCCGCCACGACCGCGGGCGCGATGGTGCGGCTGAGAGGACTCGAACCTCCACGGGGTCGCCCCCACAGCGCCCTCAACGCTGCGCGTCTACCTGTTCCGCCACAGCCGCGAGAAACCGGCCGGGAAAACAGCCCACCCCCCTCCTTTTGTCAAGGGCGCGCGCCGGGGTTGTCTCGGGCGCGGCGGGTGCTACCCTCGCGGCGTGTCGCAGGCGGGCGGACGGAGCGCGCGATGTACAGGACCGAGAGCGGGGAAGAGATTTTCGTCATCGACGGGCATACCCATTTCTGGGACGCCTCGCCGGCGAACCAGCGCAACATCCACGGCAAGCAGTTCATCGACTGCTTCTACGCCTATCACACCGCGCTCAGCCCCGAGGAGCAGGTCTGGCCCAAGGAGAAATTCGAGAAATACGACGCGGACACGATGATCCGCGACCTGTTCGTCGACGGCCCCGCCGACATGGCGATCATTCAGCCGACCTACCTCAAGGATTTCTACATAAACGGCTTCAACACCACCGAGCAAAATGCTGTCATCACTCGAAAACATCCCGATCGCTTCATCCTCAACGGCGCCTTCGACCCGCGCGACGGCGCGTTGGCGCTCGAGCGCATCCACGCACTCAAGGAGACCTACGACATCCGCGGGGTCAAGCTCTACACCGCGGAGTGGCTCGGCGCCTCCCGCGGTTGGCGGCTGAACGACGCCGACGCCTATCGCTGCTTCGAACTGTGCGAGAAACTCGGCATCACCAACATACACGTCCACAAGGGGCCGACCATCACGCCGCTCGCCAAGGACGCCTTCGACTGCCACGACGTGGACCACGCCGCGACCGATTTCCCCGGCCTGACCTTCATCGTCGAGCATGTCGGGCTGCCGCGCCTCGACGATTTCTGCTGGATCGCGGTGCAGGAGGCGAACGTCTGGGGCGGCCTCGCGGTGGCGATGCCGTTCATGCACGCGCGCCCGCGCTATTTCGCGGAGGTGATCGCAGAATTGCTGTTCTGGGTCGGCGAGGACAAGCTGACCTTCGCCAGTGACTACGCCATCTGGACGCCCAAATGGCTGGTCGAAAAGTTCTGGGCCTTCGAGTTGCCCGAGGACGTGAAGCGGGAACGGGGCGTCGACCTGACGCCCGAGGTCAAGAAGAAGATCCTGGGGCTCAACGCCGCCCGGCTCTACGACATCGACGTGGATGCGGCCAGGGACAGGCTCGGGCGCGAGGCCGGTGCAGCGGCCGCCGAATAGCCCGGCGCCCGCCCGCGGCGGCACCCGCGAGGCCGAGGTCTGGGCGCGTCTCGCCACGGTGACGGACCCGGAACTCGACGAGCCGGTCACCGATCTCGGCTTCGTCGAAGAAGTGTCGATCGGGCCGGACGGCGCCGTGACCATCGGGTTCCGGCTGCCGACCTGGTGGTGCGCCGCCAATTTCGCCTGGTTGATGGCCGACGACATGCGGTGCGCGGTGGGCGGCCTGCCCTGGGTGAAACGAGTCCTTCCGCGCCTCCGCGACCACATGTTCGCGGACCGGGTGAACGATGGCGTGGCGCGTGGCCTCTCTTTCGGCGCCGCCTTCGGCGAAGAGGCCGACGAATCACTCGAAGGCTTGCGGGCGACGTTCGCGCGCAAGGCCTTCCAGCGGCGCCAGGAGGCGGTGTTACGGGCGCTCCTGCAGCAGGGCCTTTCCGCCCCCGCCCTCGTCGCCATGACCCTGGCGGACCTGGACCGGGTCGCCATAGCCGGCCCCGACGGAACTGCGCGGAAGGCGCGCTACCGCGAGAGCCGTGCGGCGTTCGGCGGCCCGGCCGGCCCCGAGGACCGCGCCTTCGTCGCCGTCTGCGGTGCGGCGCTCACGGTGGAGGGCTTCGACGCCCATCTGCGGGCACTCGCCAGCGTGCGAACCGCCATGGAGTTCAACGGCGCCCTCTGCCGTGGCCTGCTCGCCGCGCGCGACCGGGCGGCCGCGTCCCCTCGCCCGCCCGCCGCCGCGCTCAGGCCTGATCCAGAGCCTGATCGAGATCGGCGATGATGTCGTCGATGCTTTCGATGCCGACGGAGAGCCGCACCACGTCCGGGCCGGCGCCGGCGGCGCTCTTCTGCGCGTCGTCGAGTTGCCGATGGGTGGTCGACGCGGGGTGGATGATGAGGCTCCGCGTATCGCCGACATTGGCCAAGTGCGAGAACATGTTCACCGAATCGACCACCTTGACGCCGGCCTCGTAGCTGCCTTTCACGCCGAAGGTGAAGACCGCGCCCGCACCGCGCGGCAAGTATTTCCGGGCCAGCGCGTGGTATGGGCTCGACTCAAGCCCGGCGTAGGAGACCCAGGCAACCTTGGGATGCCCCTCCAGATACCGCGCCACAGCCAGCGCGTTCGTACAGTGGCGCTCCATGCGGAGCGGCAGGGTCTCGACCCCCTGGAGCAGGTTCCAGGCCGCTTGTGCCGCCATGCAGGGGCCGTAATCCCGCAGTGCGACGGCGCGCGCCTTCATGGTGAAGCCGAAGTCGCCGAAGGTCTCGGCGAAGGTGAGGCCGTGATAGGCGTCGTCCGGCCTGGTCATGCTCGGGAACTTGTCGTTCTGCCACCAGTCGAAGCGGCCGGATTCGACGACCATCCCGCCCATGGTGTTGCCATGGCCGCCGATGAACTTCGTGGTCGAGTGGACCACGATGTCGGCGCCGTGTTCGAAGGGCCGGCAGAGATAGGGCGAGGCAAGGGTGTTGTCCACGACCAGGGGCACGCCGTGCTTCCGCGCCACGTCGGCGATCGCCTCCAGGTCAAGGACGATGCCGCCCGGGTTGGCCAGCTCCTCGCAGAAGATGAACTTGACCTTGTTCGTCATCGCCGCGTCGAAATTCGCCGGATCCGTCGGGTCGACGAAACGGCAGCGCCAGCCGAGCTTCTCGAAGCTGACGCCGAATTGCGTGACCGAGCCGCCGTAGAGATTGCGGGAGGCGACGAATTCGTCGCCCGCCTGGAGCAGGGTCGCGGCGACGAGGAACTGCGCCGCATGCCCGGTCGCCGCCGCCACCGCGCCGCGCCCGTTCTCCAACGCGGCGATCCGTTCCTCCAGAACGGCGACGGTGGGGTTGGTGATCCGCGAATAGATGTAGCCGAAGGCCTGGAGGTTGAAGAGCTCGGCCGCGTGGTCCACGTCGTCGAAGGCGAAGGAGGTGGTCTGGTAGATCGGCGTCGAGCGGGCGCCGGTCACCGGGTCCGGGTGCGCGCCGGCGTGGATGGCGAGGGTCTCGATGCCGTATTCCCGCTGGGCGGGAGCGGCCTTGTTCGGCGATCCGGTCATGAAGCGGGCGGCCTCGGTTTCCGGGCGGAGACGATCCGCGAGTTGATCCCGCTCCAGCCCAGCTCGCCCGAGAGCCGCGCGTATTCGATCTTGGGGCAGCGGTTCATGATCACGGTGAGCCCGGCCTCCTCGGCGAGCTGCGCCGCATGGTCGTTGCGCACCGTGAGCTGCATCCAGAGGACCTCGATGCTCTTTTCGTCCTTGAGGGCGATGACGTCCCTGGCGATCTCCAGCGCCTCCTCGGAGGGGCGGAAGATATCGACCATGTCCAGCTGGCCGGGATAGTCGGCGAGGGCGGCATGGACGGTCTCGCCCATGATCGTTTCGCCCGCCCGCGTGGGGTTGATCGGGATCACCCGATAGCCCTTCTTCATCAGGTACTTCATGGCGTAGAAGCTGGGCCGGCGCCAGTGGGAGCTGGCCCCCACCATGGCGAAGGTCTTCACCCGGCCCAGGACATGCCGCAGGAGGGCGTCGGGATAGGCGTCGTGCCGCGGCAGGAAGATGAGCGGATGCCCGTCCGTGGACCTTATGGACACATCGACCATGGCCGCCGCTCCGCCACGCCGCGGGGAGAGCCACACCTAGCCGCCGGCGCCCGCCCGAGTCAAGGCGCGCGCCGACGGCGATTGCCCGCGTCGGTGCTCCGGCGTAGATTAGGAGCGGCGCGCCCGAAAGGACCGCGGAGGGGTGCCGGAGTGGTCGAACGGGGCGGTCTCGAAAACCGTTGTACGCTCGCGCGTACCGTGGGTTCGAATCCCACCCCCTCCGCCGGATTTCCCGGTTGCCGGTGTGCGAATCCGGCGGCCGCACACCCAGGGTCTGTCTCCGGCCAGCATCCCACATTTAGAGATTTCATTCTCCGCCCACACAGTCTATGGTGGTTGCCGCAAGAGACGGCAGGCCAGACGATGACAGGATCGCCGGCGGTGACCGGCTTCTCGATGGGCGACCCGCTGGACACCGTCGAGCGGGTCATGGCGGGCGGCGAATTCGCGTTCGAGCGTGTGGGCGCCGAGGACATCGCCGGCGCGTTCAAGGGCAGCTGGTGCGACTACCGGTTGTGGTTCGCCTACCGGGGCGACCTCGAAGCCCTGCATTTCGCGAGCGGTTTCGACATGCGGGTGCCCGCGCCCCGCCGCCCCACGATCGACCCCCTGCTTCGGCTGATCAACGAACGCCTCTGGATCGGCCATTTCGATCTCTGGACCGAGGACGGGCAACCGACTTGGCGCCATACGCTCCTGCTGGGCGGCACGCGCGGCGTGGCGGACCGCCAGATCGCCGACCTCGTGAGCCTTGGCGTGGGCGAGTGCGAGCGCTTCTACCCCGCCTTCCAGCAGGTCGTCTGGGCCGGCCAGGACCCGGCCGAGGCGCTCGCCGCGGCGCTGATCGAGCCGCGCGGAAACGCCTGATGGAGGCCGCATCGGGCCGCGTCGTCCTGGTCGGCTGCGGCAAGATGGGCGGCGCTCTGGCGGCGGGGTGGCTGCGCGGTCCGCTGGAGCCCGCACGCCTCGTCGTCGTCGAACCCGACGACGCGGCCGCCGCCCATCTGGCGCCCCTCGGCATCACCCGCGTGGTGACGCCCGCCGCATTACCGCGCGACACCGCATTCGCGGCGATCGTCTATGCCGTCAAGCCGCAGGTCATGCCGGAGATACTCCCCGCTTACGCCGGCGCGGGCGGTGCCGACACCGTGCACCTCTCGATCGCCGTCGGCTGCCCGATCACCCTGCTCGAGCGGCATCTCGGGCCGGTCCCCATCGTCCGCACCATGTCTAACACGCCGGCCGCCATCGGCCGCGGCATGACGGTCGCCTGCGCCAACGGCGCCGTCGGCCACGCCCGACGGGCGCTCTGCGGGCGCTTGCTGGAGGCGGTCGGCGCCGTCGCCTGGATCGACGACGAATCCCTGATGGACGCCGTGACTGCCGTTTCCGGGAGTGGCCCCGCCTACGTCTTCCTTCTCGTCGAATGCCTAGCCGAAGCAGCCGAAGCAGCCGGCCTCCCCGCCCCCCTCGCCCGCCGGCTCGCCGAGGAGACGGTGGCGGGCGCCGGCGCGCTGATGGCCGAATCGACGGACTCTGCCGCCGTCTTGCGCCGCAACGTCACCAGCCCGGGGGGGACGACGGAGGCCGCGCTCTCCGTCCTCATGGCGGCCGACGGGCTGGCGCCGCTCCTGACCCGCGCCGTCTGCGCCGCCGCGAACCGCTCACGCGCCCTCGCCCGTCAGGTGCGCGAGCCTCCGGGCCGGACGCCGAAAAATTGACCGCTCGTTTTCGCGGAGGTTAGACTTCGCGCCGGAGACGGGGTGATGGCGAGGAAGAGCAGCACAGGCGCCGGCAAGCGGCGGGATACGCGGCAGGCGATCGTCGAGAGCGCGCTCGCGCTCGCCGCGGACGGCGGCTGGGCGGGTGTCGGGCTTGGCGATATTGCCGCGGCGGCGGGCGTTTCACTGGCGGAGCTGCGCGCGCACTTCCCGTCCAGAAGCGCCATCGTCGCGGGCTTCATCGCCGACGTCGATCGGGGCGTGCTGGCCGCGCGGGATCCGGAGATGGCGGGCCGGCCGGCGCCGGAGCGTCTCTTCGACGTCCTCATGAAACGCTTCGACCTGTTGAACCCGCACAAACGGGCCGTCGCCGCGGTCCTCCGCAGCTGCCCCTCGGACCCGGAAGCCTTGTCGTGCGCACCCCTCGCGCTGCGCCGCTCCATGCACTGGATGCTCGAGGCCGCGGATCTGAGCGGCGCCGGCATGCGTGGGCGCCTCCGTGTCGCGGCCCTGACGGCACTCTACCTCTCCACGATCCCGGTCTGGCTGCGTGACGACAGCACGGACATGGCGCGCACCATGGCCGCGCTTGACCACCGGCTGAAGCGCCTGGACCGGCTCACCCGCGCCCTCTGCCGCCTCGCGCCCGCGCGAAACCGCATGGAGGACGCGCCGGCGGAAGCCGGGTAAAGCCCGCCGGCTCCGCACGGTTTTCGGGTTCGCGGACCCGAAGCCCGCGCACCCAAACCAGAAAGTCGCCTACGCCGGCAGCCGGAGTTCCGCCCGCAGGCCACCCAGGGTCGCCTTGCCCATCCTGATGTCGCCGCCGTGGCTGCGGGCCACGTCGCGGGCGATGGCGAGACCCAGGCCGGCGCCGCCGGTGCTTGGGTTGCGCGCGCCGTCCAGCCGGAAGAACGGTTTGAACACGGCTTCCCGCTGGTCCTCCGGAATGCCCGGGCCGTCGTCCTCCACCGCGACCTCGACCATATCCTCCCGGCGCGCGGCGCTGACCTCGATCCGGGACCCGTGACGGGCGGCGTTTTCCACCAGATTGGACAGGCAGCGCTCGATCGCGTTCGGCCGGAGCGGCAGGATCAGCGGCCGCTCGATGCGGAGCGCGACCCGCCCACCCTTGCGGCGGGCGGCGTCGGCGACCTCGGCGACGATCCCGGCCAAGTCGGCGCGCACCGGCGCCTCCCCTCCCTGCCCGCGCGCGAAGGCGAGATACTCGCCGATCATGTGTTCCATCTGCGCGACATCACGCTCGGACTCGGCGATCTCGTCGCGCGATTCGGGGTGGGCGTCCGCGAGCATCGCGAGCCGGAGCTTCACCCGCGTGAGCGGCGTCCGCAGGTCGTGGGAGACTCCCGCCAGCATCTCGGTGCGCTGGCTGATCTGGCGCCGGATGCGCGCCCGCATGTCGAGGAAGGCCGCGGCCGCGCGCCGGACTTCGGTGGCGCCCGCCGGCCTGAAGTCGTCCACCGGCCGGCTCCTGCCGAAGGCGTCGGCCGCCATGGCGAGCCGCCTGATCGGCCGTATCTGGTTGCGTAGAAAAACCACCGCGATGGTGGACACCACGATCGCCGTGCCCACCATCCAGAGGATGACCAGGACGGTGGTGGAGCTCCGCATCCGTTTGACCGGCGTCAGCATGGTCAACACGCCGTCCGGCCGCTGGACGCGGATCGCGATCCGCTCGCCCGGATACCGGGTGTCGATATGGTGAGGTTCGTCGAAGCGCCAGCGGAACTCCTGGTGAAGCAGCCGGTCCATGATCCGGTCGGTCCGCTTCGGCGCCTCGTCGGGCAGAAGCGCGCCGGGCGTGAACGCCACCGTGAACTGCATCTCCTCGCGGGCGATCCGCTCGATCCAGCTCCACATCTCCGGTTCGGGCCGTTCCTGCATGAAACGCATGACCGTCTTCACGTCGCCGGCGATGTCGAGCGCCAGTTGCCGGCTCACCGAATCCCAATGGCGCTCAAAGAAGATGTAGGCGACCACGGCCTGGAGCAGGACGAGCGGGATCAGCATGATCAGGAAGGATCGCCAGAAGAGGCTGCGAGGCACGATCCGCCTCAACGGGTTCATGGCGAGTCCTCCCGCGGCCACGCGCGCGGCTCACTCCGTCCGCAGCACATAGCCCCGCCCCCAGACGGTCCGCAGATAGCGGGGCGCGCGCGGGTCCAGCTCTATCTTGCGCCGCAGGCGCGCGACCTGCACGTCGATCGCGCGTGGCGAAACACCGGCTCCGATCTTCGCGCAGAGCGCATCGCGGCTCAGCGTCACCCCCGGATTGGCGGCGAAGACGCGCAGCAGCGCCGCTTCACCCGTGGTCAGCCGCACCGCGACGCCTCCGCGCCGGAGCTCGTCCCGCGCCGGGTGGTAGCGGACTTCCCCGAAACGGACGTGGTCGGGAAGCGGCGGCCGCGAGCGGCGCAGAATGGTGGCGACTCGAAGCAGCAGTTCGCGCGGTTCGAAAGGCTTGGTCAGGTAGTCGTCAGCGCCGCTCTCGAGTCCCGCGATCCGGTCCTCCGGCTCGGCCATGGCCGTCAGCAGCAGGATCGGCACCGTGTTCGACCGGCGCAGCCGGCGGGTGAGAGCGACGCCCGATTCGCCTGGCATCATCACGTCGAGGACGATCAGGTCGAACACCAAGCCCCCGAGTGCCGCTAGCGCCTCGGCGGCGGAACCGGCGGTGGAGACGCGATAGCCGTTTTCGCGCAGATAGCGGGCGAGCAGGTCGCGCAGGCCGTCGTCGTCGTCCACGACCAGGACATGCGCCGAGTCACGGGATTCCCCGATCTCGAATGCCTCTTTTTCCACCTTTGGCCGCATGTTACGAAAAAATTCTCAGAATCGTTCGAAGCGCTTCCGGTCTGCCGGATCAATGATTCCCATCAGCACCTCCCGATAGCCTTCGACGGCGACTCCGCCGGCCGTGCGGTAAGCCCTGGCGATGCGGGCCCGCTGAGTCTCCGAGAGACGCCTCTCCAGGCCGCGCCCCTTATCCGTCAGGGCGAGCAGCCGCCGTCGACCGTCCGCGGGGTCGCGCCGGGCAGTGACGAACCCCTCGCCCACGAGCTGGCCCAGAACCCGCGACAGGCTTTGCTTGGTGATCCGGAGAATCGCCAGAAGCTCGGAGACGGAGATGTCGGGGTTGCGCCCGACGAAATAGACCACCCGGTGATGCGCGCGGCCGAAGCCGAAGGTTGCCAGAATCGCATCGCACTCGGTCGTGAAGTCCCGATAGGCGAAGAAGAGCAGCTCCATCCCCTCGTGGAGCTGGTCCGCGCGCAGGTAGAGCGGGTTCGGCCCGGATTTTATGTCAGTCACATTGACTTATATGCCGGGCAGTGCTAGGGAACGCAACCGATTATCGTCCCTGTCCGAACGCTCGGTGAACACGATGGCCGATCTGCTCCCCTACGACGACCGCGACGGAGTCATCTGGTACGATGGCGCTCTCGTGCCGTGGCGCGACGCGAAGATGCATGTCCTGAGCCACGGCCTCCACTACGCGAGCTGCGTCTTCGAGGGCGAGCGGGCGTATGACGGCCGGATTTTCAAGGCCGAGGAGCACACCGAGCGCCTGCTCGAGTCCGCCCGCGCGCTCGATTTCGAGATTCCCTACGCCTGCGAAACGCTGGTGGACGCTTCCCGAGAGGTGGTCGCGGCGCTCGACATCGGCGACGGCTACATCCGCCCGGTGGCGTGGCGCGGCGCCGAGATGATGGGCGTGTCGGCGCAGCACTCCACGATCCACGTCGCCATCGCCGCCTGGCCGTGGCCGCCTTATTTCGGCGAGGAGGCGCGCCAGCGCGGGATCCGGCTCAAGACCGCCCGTTGGCGACGGCCCTCACCGGAGACCGCGCCAGTCAAGGCGAAGGTCGCTGGCCTCTACATGATCTGCACGCTCAGCAAGCACGCGGCAGAAGCGGAGGGTTACCACGACGCCCTGATGCTCGACTGGCGCGGGCGAATCGCCGAAGCCACCGGCGCCAATATCTTCCTCGTCCAGAACGGCACGATCCACACGCCGGAACCGGATTGCTTCCTCGATGGCATCACCCGCCGCACCGTGATCGAACTCGCGAAGCGGCGCGGCCATGACGTGGTCGAGCGGGTCGTCATGCCCGACGAGATCGCCAGAACCGACGAGATCTTCCTGACCGGCACCGCCGCGGAGGTCACGCCGGTCGGAGAGATCGATGACCACCGCTTCCAGGTCGGGCCCGTGACCCGCACCTTGATGGCGGACTACGAAGCGACGGTGCGGGCGACGGACTGAACGCGCCGGCCCGTCACGCGCCGCCGTCCCAGCGTTCCGCGGCGCGGTCGTCGGCGTCGCGCGCCGCCACCCAACGGACGCCGTCCGGGCCTTCCTCGCGCTTCCAGAAGGGCGCCCTGGTCTTCAGCCAGTCGATCAGAAAGGCGCAGGCGTCGAGCGCGGCCCGCCGGTGGGGTGCCGCGGTGGCCACGAGCACGATGCGGTCGCCGGGTTCGAGTCGCCCGTGGCGGTGGACGATCAGCGAGGCCGTCAGCTCCCAGCGGCGACAGGCTTCCGCCTCAATGGCGGCCAGCTGCTTCGCGGTCATCGCCGGGTAGTGTTCGAGAGTCATCGCAGAGATCGTCCGCCCGCCTTTCGCCACGGCCCGCGCCACGCCGATGAAGGAGGCGACGGCGCCGATTTCGAGGCGCCCGGCGGCGAGCGCCTCGATCTCGGCACCGACATCGAAATCCTCGCGCTGGATGCGAATCATGGCCGCGCCGCGCCGCCCGTCACCGGCGGGAACAGCGCCACCTCGTCGCCGTCGCCGATGCGGCGGTCGAGTCCGGCGAACTCCTGGTTCACCGCCACGCGGACAACCGAAAGGTCCTCCAGGGCGCCGGCGTAGCCCTCACCGCGGCCCCGCAGCCAGTCGATGAGCGCCGCCACCGTGTCCACGCCGGGCGGGAGATCGATTTCCTCCGCGTCGCGCCCGATCCGCTCCCTCAGCCAAGCGAAATAGAGCACCGTCATCGGTACATCTCGTTAAACGGGAGGAAGTCCACCAGCGCGCCCGCGCGCAAGGCCGTGAGGTCTTCCGGCAACTCGATCAGGCCGTCGGCGAAGACGGCGGAAGACAGAATGCCCGCGCCGTCGCACGCGTATTTCTCCGCCGCGAACGAGCCGTCCGGCCGCGCGGCGAGGCGGGCCCGGAGCCATTCGCGCCGGCCGCGCTTCTTCTTGTAGTCGAAATCCGCCGGCACGCGGTAATGAGCGGGCTCGATCTCCGTACAACCGCCGAGGCGCAGGATCAGGGGGCGCGCGAAACGGAGGAAGGTGACCATGACGGCAACCGGATTGCCCGGCAGTCCGATGAAGGGCACGCGGCCGACCTGCCCGAGCGCGATCGGGCGCCCCGGCCGGATGGCGAGGCGCCAGAAGTGGAGATGGCCGAGGGACTCCACCGCCGCCTTGACGTGGTCCTCGTCCCCCGTGGACATCCCGCCCGAGGTGAGCAGGAGGTCGTGGTCGCGGCTCCGCGCCTCCAGCGCGCCGGCGATCGCCTCCAGCCTGTCCGGGAGGATGCCCATGTCCGTGACGGCGCATCCGAGCCGCTCCGCCAGGCTCGTGACGACGTAGCGGTTGGCGTCGTAGATGCCGCCCTCGTCCAGCGTCGCGCCCGGCTCGTGGACCTCGTCTCCGGTGGAGAAGACGGCCACGCGGAGCCTGCGGAACACGGCGAGTCCGGTGCGCCCGATCGAGGCGGCTAGGCCGATGTCCTGCGGGCGAAGGGCGTGGCCGGCGGTCAGGATGGTCGCGCCGGCGACGACGTCCTCCCCTGCCTTGCGCCGGTTGGCTCCACGCCGGATGCCGGGCGGCAAGACGACGGAGCCACCGTCCACGCGGCAATCCTCCTGCATGAACACCGTGTCGGGGCCGGGCGTCCCGCCCGCCCCCTGCGGCACGGGCGCGCCGGTGAAGACCCGTATCGCCTCGCCGCGGGCGGTGGGGCGCCCGAGAGGATGCCCGGCGGCGGCCCGCCCGGTGCAGGGCAGCCGCGTCTCGGCGCCGGGGTCGAGATCGTCGAAGAACACCGCGTAGCCGTCGACCGCCGCGTTGTCGTGCGGCGGCACGGCCCGGTCGGACGCGACGGCTTCCGCCAGGATCCGCCCGTCCGCCGCGCGCAGGCCCACCGTCTCGGTTTCGGCGACGGGGTGTACGACGCTTTCCAGCCGTGCCAGTGCGTCGGCCGCCGGGGTCAGGGCGCCGCCGAAGGCGAAGCAATCGTCACTGAGCTGTGCCACGGCCCGCGCGCTCCCGTCGTCCCGACCATTCCGCAATGGGACAGCAAAAATGCCGCGATCCCGGCCACGTTGTCGAGGTCGAACACGGGCAGCGCACGCCCATTCAGGCGCGCGGCCGGGATCGCCCGGTCGCTGGCGACGGCGACGACGGTCGGGTCGCGCGCCGCGAGCAACGGCTTTCCGGCGTCGCCGCGATGGACCTCGATCTTGTCGTGGTCGCCGCGCTTGTACCCCTCGATCAGTATCAAGTCGACCGATCCCAGCGCCCCAAGTAACTCGTCGAGGGAGGGTTCACCGCCGCCTCCCCCCTCGCGGAGATGGGCCCAGCCCTCGGGCGCCGCCAGCACGACATGCACCGCGCCGGCGGTGCGCCACGCCCGCGCCGGATGGTCCGGCGGCAGCAGGTCGAAGCCGTGGCGGGCGTGTTTCACCGTCGCCACCTCGAGGCCGCGCACCCGTAGCCGTGGCAGCAGGTGGCGGATCAGGGTCGTCTTGCCGCTGCCGCTCCACCCGGTCACCCCGAACCGCAGCACGTCCCCTCCCGCCCCGAAGACCGACGATGCAGCCGAAGCGTACCCGGATTCCACCTGCTTTCCAAATACCGTTCGGTTTTTGCGCGCGCTGGCGGCTATGGCGACAGGCCGGACAGGGCGCGGCGGAGATAGGCGCCAGCGCTTGCCCAGGTCAGCGCAACCGCGAGCCACAGCGCCGCCTCGCCGGCGGTCGCCAGCGCCGTTCCGGCCGGCGCGGCGACGGCGGGAGCGGCGAGGAGCAGGGAAATCGCACCCATCTGCGCCGCGGTCTTCCATTTCGCCAAGGGCCGGACAGTGAGGGTCGCACCGCCGGCGAGGGCTTCGCGCAGCCCCGACACCAGGAACTCGCGGCAGAGGATCGCCGCGACGGCGACCGCCGGCGCCCGTTCGAACGCGCTCAGCATGACCAGCGCGGCGGTCACGACGAGCTTGTCGGCGATCGGGTCGAGGACGCGCCCGAGCGCCGAGTGCCGATCCAGGCGGCGCGCCAGCCAGCCGTCCAGGAAGTCGCTCAGCGCCGCGAGCGTGAAGAGCGCGAAGCCGAGCCAGACGCCGCTCGAGCCGGCGAGGTAGAAGGAGCCCACCAGCGGCGGGACGACCGCGATGCGGCCCAGCGTCACGACGTTCGGCCAGCCCGGCGTCCACCGCCGCCGGGCGTCAGGAATGGGCGTGGAAATGGTCATGGATGGCGCGCGCGACGGCGCCCGATATGCCGTCCACCGTCTCCAGGTCGGCCAGGCCGGCCTGGCTCACCCCCCGCGCCGAGCCGAACCGGTGGAGCAGCGCCTTCTTGCGGCGCGGCCCGATGCCCGGAATCGCGTCGAGCGCAGAGCGCGCGCCGGCCTTCGCGCGCCGGGCCCGGTGCGTGCCGATGGCGAAGCGATGCGCCTCGTCCCGCAGGCGTTGCAGGAAATAGAGCAGCGGCTCGCGCGTCCCGATGCTCAACGGCGGCCGGCCGGGCAGGAACACGCGCTCGCGCCCGGCGTTGCGGTCCGGCCCCTTGGCGATGGCCGCGACCGGCAGATCGGCGATCCCGAGATCGTCGAACACGCGCCGCGCCTCCCCGAGCTGCCCCGCGCCGCCGTCGATCAGCACCAGATCCGGCCACCCCTCGCCTGCACGCGCCGGGTCTTCCTTCAGCAACCGCCCGAAGCGACGGGTGAGGACTTCACGCAGCATGGCGTAGTCGTCGCCGCCCGCAGGCCCCTCTTCGCCGTGCGGCGCCGCAGTCGAGCGGATCGTGAACTTGCGGTAGGCGCTCCTGATGAAGCCCTCCGGCCCGGCGACGATCAGGCAGCCTACCGCGTCGGTGCCGGATATGTGGCTGTTGTCGTAAACCTCGATCCGGCGCGGCGTGCTTTCCAACCCGAAGCGTTCGCTCAGGCTCTCGAACAGGCGCCGTTGCGTCGCGCTCTCGCTCAGCCGCCGCGCCAGCGCCTCCCGGGCATTGCGCGCGGCGTCCTCGACCAGCTTCCGCTTCCGGCCGCGCAGCGGATGGCGGACGCAGACCCGGCGCTCCGCCGCCACCGTCAGCGCCTCGGCAATCAACGCCGTCTCCGCAAGGGGGCGGTTCACGAGGACGAGCGGCGGCGCCCCCCGGCCGTTGTAGAACTGTCCGAGAAAAGCCGCGAGGATGGCCGCGGCCGTTTCGTCCTTACCATGGCGCGGGAAGAAAGCGCGGTTGCCATAATTCCGACCCGAGCGGAAGAAGAACACCTGCACGCAGGCTTGGCCTGCTTCTTCATGGACGGCCACCACGTCGGTATCGCCCAGGCGCGGCAGGTTGATGCCCTGGTGCATCCGTATGTGGGCGAGCGCCTTGATGCGGTCGCGGTAGGCCGCGGCCGTCTCGAACTCGAGCGCCTCGCTCGCCTCGGTCATGCGCGCAGTCAGCCGATCCTGGACGTCCTGGCCCTTCCCGGAGAGGAAGGCCCGCGTTTCCTCGACCAGCGCGTCGTAATCGGCCCTGCCGATGCGGCCCACGCAAGGCGCCGCGCAGCGCTTGATCTGGTGTTGCAGACAGGGCCGCGTGCGGCTTGCCAGGACCGAATCGGAGCACGAGCGCAGCGGGAATGCCCGCTGGAGCGCGTTGAGCGTCAGGTTCACGGCCCCGGCCGAGGCGAAAGGGCCGAAATAGTCCCCCCGCCCCGTCCTGGCGGCGCCCCGATATTTGACGATCTGCGGCCAGGCATGGTCCCGACGAAGCAGGATATAGGGGAAGGATTTGTCGTCCCGTAGCAGGATGTTGTAGTGCGGCCGCAGCCGCTTGATCATGTTGCTCTCGAGCAGGAGGGCTTCCACCTCGCTTTCAGTGGTGGTCGCCTCGACCGTCGCCGTCGCCGCGATCATGCGCTGCAAGCGGACGGGCAACGCGCGGACATTGGTGTAGGTCGCGATCCGCTTCCGCAGGCTCTTCGCCTTGCCGACATAGAGCGGACCGCCCTGCCGGTCGCGCATGTGATAGACGCCGGGCGCCGCCGGCATGGTCCGCAGGGCCGTGCGGAGGGCGGCGACCCCGCGTCCGAGCGAGACGCCAAGATCGGCGATCGCCGTGGCGTCGTCCATCACGGACATGGTCGGCCGCTCGATCGGAACGTCCACTCCGACGCGCCCTCCCCGCACTTGGCCGAGAAGTAGCCTCCGTCCCCCGCTCCGTCAACATGCCGCCTGGGCCCTTCCGGTATGTGGGCTTCCAGGCACGCGCCACCGAAGGCGGTCAGAACAGGCCGGCGATGCGGCCGGCGGCGTCCACGCCTATGGCGTTGGCGGCCGGGACCCGCGGCAGGCCCGGCATGGTCATGATCGAACCGCAGATCGCCACGACGAACTCGGCACCGCCCGAGAGGCGGACCTCGCGAATCGGTACCTCGAAGCCGCCGGGCGCGTTCTTCAGCGCCGGATCGGCCGAGAAACTGTATTGCGTCTTCGCCATGCACACCGGGAAGCGCCCGAAGCCGCCCGCCTCGAGATCGTCGAACTGCTTGCGGACCTTGTCGTCCGCCGTGATGCCATCGGCCCCGTAGATCTCGGTCGCGACCGTCCGCACCTTGTCCCAGAGCGGCATGTCGTCCGGATAGAGAGGGCGGAAGGACGCCGGTTTCTCGTCGATGGTCCGCGTGACCTCCTGCGCCAGCGCCTCGCAGCCGGCCCCGCCCGCGGCCCAGTGGTCGCACTCGACCGCCGCTGCACCGAGCGCGGCGCAACGCTCCGCGACCAGCGCCCGTTCGGCCTCGGTGTCGGCGGAGAAGCGGTTGATCGCCACTACGGCGGGCACGCCGTAACGGGCGACGTTGCGCAGATGGCGGGCGAGATTCTCCATCCCCGCGGCGAGGGCGTCGAGGTTCTCCGCGCCCAGCGCGTCGCGGGCCACGCCGCCGTGCATCTTGAGGGCGCGAATGGTGGCGACGACCACCGTGCAGGCGGGCGCCAAGCCGGCCTTACGGCACTTGATGTCAAAGAACTTCTCGGCGCCCAGATCGGCGCCGAAACCGGCCTCGGTGACGACGTAGTCGGCGAGTTTGAGCGCGGCCCTGGTCGCGATCACCGAATTGCAGCCGTGGGCGATGTTGGCGAAGGGGCCGCCGTGGACGAGCGCCGGATTGTTCTCCAGCGTCTGCACCAGATTGGGGGCGAGGGCGTCTTTGAGGAGCGCCGTCATCGCGCCGTCGGCGTGCACGGCACTGGCGCGCACGGGCGCGCGGTCGCGGGTCAGGCCGACCACGATGTTACCGAGCCGGGCGCGCAAGTCGTCGAGGTCGCGGGCGAGGCAGAAGATCGCCATCACTTCCGAGGCGACAGTGATGTCGAATCCGTCCTCCCGCGGGAAGCCGTTGGCGACGCCGCCCAGGGAGGAGACGACGGAGCGCAGCGCCCGGTCGTTCATGTCGACGACCCGGCGCCAGTTCACCCGGCGCGGGTCTATCCCGGCCTCGTTTCCCCAATAGATGTGGTTGTCCACCAGGGCAGCCAGCAGGTTGTTGGCGGCGCCGATAGCGTGGAAATCACCGGTGAAATGGAGGTTGATCTCCTCCATTGGCACGACCTGCGCGTAGCCGCCGCCGGCTGCGCCGCCCTTGACGCCGAAACAGGGGCCGAGGCTCGGCTCGCGCAGGGCGATCAGGGCCTTCTTGCCGATCCGGTTGAGGCCGTCGCCGAGACCCACGGTGGTGGTGGTCTTGCCCTCGCCGGCCGGAGTCGGCGTGATCGCGGTGACGAGGATCAGCTTGCCGTCGCCGCGCGCGCGGAGCGAATCGATGTAATCCAGGGAAATCTTCGCCTTGTCGTGGCCGTAGGGCACGAGGTGTTCGGGCGCGATCCCCAAGCGCTCCCGGGCGAGATCGGGGATCGGACGCTTGCGGGCCGCCCGCGCGATTTCGATGTCGCTCTTCGGGTCGGTATGCTGCGTGCTGGTCGAGTCGGCCATGACTCCCTCCTCCGTGCTGGATGCCGGGCGCCGGGCCGATGAGCGTGGCTAATGCAGCCGGGCCCAGACGCGCCGGTAGATGACGAAGAGCACTGCCGTCAGGATGAAGACGAAGATCAGCACCTTCAGTCCGGTCTGCTTGCGCTCCTCGAGTTCGGGCTCGGCCGTCCAGGCAAGGAACGTCGTCACGTCCCGCGCATGCCGATCGAGGGTCGCCGGCGTGTCGTCGGCGTATTCGACGGCCTCGTCGTAGAGGGGCGGCGGCATGGCGATCTGGTGGCCGGGGAAGTAGCGGTTGTAGCTCATGCCGTCGGCCATCTCGACGCCTTCGGGGGCCTCGTCTTCGTAGCCGATCATGAGCGCGTAGATGTAATCGGAGCCGCCTTCCCGCGCTTTGACGATGAGGGAGAGATCAGGCGGCAGGGCGCCGCCGTTGGAAGCCCGGGCCTCGTTGTCGTTGGTGAAGGGGGACGGCCAGTAATCGGCGAGCCGGGCGGGGCGCATGAACATCGCGCCCTCGTCGTCCGGCCCGTCCTCGACCTCGTATTGCGCCGCGATCGCCTTCGCCTCCTCCTCGGTGAAGCCGATCTCCACCAGGTTGCGGAAGGCGATGTAGCGCAGCGAGTGGCACGCGGCGCAGACTTCCTCGAAGACCTGAAACCCCCGTTGCAGGGCGCCCCGGTCGAAGGTGCCGAAGACGCCTTCGTGCCCCCAGTCCTGGCCGGGGATGTCGATCTCTTCGCCTGCCGCGAAGGCCGCGCCGCCGCCGACCGCCGCGAAGGCGCAGACCGTCGCCGCCGCCAGGGCGCGCCGCATCCCGCGCATCACGATCGCTCCGCCGCCGCGGTCCCGGCGGCGGCCGTCTCTCCCTTACCCAGCACCGCTTGGTGGATGCTCTCGGGCAGGGGCAGCGGCCGTTCGAACTTGCCGACGAGCGGTACGATGAGGAGGAAGTGCGCGAAGTAGTAGCCCGTGCAGAGCTGCCCGATCCAGATGAAATCGCCCTCCGGGGTGTTGGCGCCGACCCATCCGAGCGCGATGCAGTCCGCGGCGAATATCCAGAAGACCCATTTGTAGATCGGCCGGAAGCGCGCGCTCCGCACCCGCGAGGTATCGAGCCACGGCAGGATGAAGAGGATGGCGATCGAAGCGACCATCGCGACCACGCCGCCAAGCTTGTCGGGAATCGCGCGCAAGATCGCGTAAAACGGCAGGAAATACCATTCCGGCACGATGTGCGGCGGGGTCTGCAAGGGGTTCGCCTTCTCGTAGTTGATCGTCTCGCCCAGCGTGTTCGGCAGGTAGAAGGTGAAGACGAGAAGGACGAACATCATCACGCCGAACCCGAACAGATCCTTGGCCGTGTAATAGGGATGGAAGGGGATCGTGTCCCTTTCGCTCTTGATGTCGATCCCGAGCGGGTTGTTGGACTTGCGGTGGTGCAGCGCCCACAGATGCAGGAAGACCACGCCGAAGAGCACGAACGGCAGCAGGTAATGCAGCGCGTAGAAGCGGTTGAGGGTCGGGTTGTCGACCGAGAAGCCGCCCCACAGCCAGTTCACGACCGTCTCCCCGATCCACGGGATGGCGGAAGTCATGTTGGTGATGACCGTCGCCGCCCAGAAGCTCATCTGACCCCACGGCAGGACGTAGCCCATGAAGGCGGTCGCCATCATGATGAGGAGGATGAGCACGCCCATCCACCAGAGGATTTCGCGCGGCGACTTGTAGGAGCCGTAATAGAGGCCCCGGAAGAGATGGATATAGACCACCGCGAAGAACATCGAGGCACCGTTGGCGTGGAGGTAGCGCATCAGCCAGCCCCACTCCACGTCGCGCATGATGTGCTCGACCGAGTCGAAGGCGAGGTCGGCGTGCGGCGTGTAGTGCATCGCCAGCACGACGCCGGTGACGATCTGGAGCACCAGCATGATTCCGGCGAGCGAGCCGAAGTTCCACCAGTAGTTGAGGTTGCGCGGCGTCGGGTAGTCGATGACGTGCTTGTTGGTCCAGCTGAAGACCGGCAGTCGATATTCGATCCACTGCGCGACTCTGTTCCGCGGCACGGGCGTCGTCATCGAAGGTGGTCTCCCTAGCCGATCCGGACCAGCGAGTCGTCGAGGAATTCGTAGCGGGGCACCTTGAGATTGGCCGGCGCCGGCCCTTGGCGGATGCGCCCGGCAGTGTCGTAGTGGGAGCCGTGACAGGGGCAGAACCAGCCCCCATAATCGCCTCTCGGGTCGCCGAGCTTGGAGCCCAGCGGAACGCAGCCGAGATGGGTGCACACCCCTTCGACGATGAGCCATTGGGGGCGCGGCGCGCGTTCGGCATCCGCTTGCGGATCGGACAGCGCCTCGAGGTCCACGTCCCGGGCGGCGGCGATCTCGTCGGCCGTCCGGTGGCGGATGAAGACGGGCTTGCCGCGCCATTTGACGACGACGACCTGACCCTCTTCGATGGCCGAGAGGTCGACCTCGGTCGAGGCCAGGGCGAGCACGTCGGCCGATGGGTTCATGGTCTCGATGAGGGGCCAGACCACGCCCACCGTCGCCATCGCCCCCATGGCCCCGGCCGCCAGCACCAGGAAGTCGCGCCGCGTGCCTTCTCCATTCGGCGCGTGATCCGAGGGCGGCGCGGCGTCTTCCATGGTCGGACCCTTCGATTGTCTGGCGGAAGCGTTGGACAAGATACGAATTCGACGAGCGGGGAGCACGGGCGCGCGCGGCGCCGGCACCGCGCGCGGGCGAAGGGTTAGCACGGGCGAGCGGCGAGGGCAAGGCGCATGAAGCACGCATGACGGCCCCCCCGAGCGGTGCCCGCCGGAAGCGGGCGAGCGCCTGGTTCGCGACGCTGCGAGACAGGATCTGCGCGGTCTTCGAAGCGATCGAGGACGAAGCCGGCGGCGGCGCGCCCGGCCGTTTCACGCGCACGCCCTGGCGACGCCCGGGCGGCGGGGGCGGCACCATGGCGATCATGCGCGGCGCGGTGTTCGAAAAGGTCGGAGTCAACGTCTCGACCGTCGAGGGTGCCCTCCCGTCCGCCTTCCGCGAGTCCCTCCCCGGCGCCGGCGCGGAGGGGCGCTTCTGGGCCAGCGGCGTTTCCGTGGTCGCGCACATGCGCTCGCCGCTCGTGCCGGCCGTCCACATGAACACGCGCCACATCGTCACCGAGGCGTCGTGGTTCGGCGGCGGCGCCGACCTGACCCCGACCCGCCCCGACGAACGCGACACGGAGGAATTCCACGCCGCCCTGAAGCGGGCCTGCGACCGCCACGACCCGGCCTGTTACCCGCGCTTCAAGGAATGGTGCGATCGCTACTTCTTCCTCCCGCATCGGAACGAACCCCGCGGCGTCGGCGGAATCTTTTACGACGACCTCGACAGCGGCGACTGGGAGGCGGATTTCGCGTTCACCCGCGACGTGGGCCGGGCCTTCCTTGAAGCCTACCCCGCGATCGTCCGCCGGCGCATGGCCGAGCCCTGGACGGAGGCGCAGCGGGCGCAGCAGCTCGTGCGTCGCGGCCGTTACGTGGAGTTCAACCTGCTCTACGACCGCGGCACGCGGTTCGGCCTGGAGACCGGCGGCAGCCCCGAGGCGATCCTGATGTCCCTGCCGCCGGAGGCGCGCTGGCCGTAGCGGCGGCGCTTACGCCTCGCGCGCATCGGCCGCGAGGGCGGCGAGGCGGGCGAGCGCGGCGGCGCGGTCGGGCGCGAAGTCTTGCGCCATCCACCACGCCTCGACGGCGGCCAGCAGGCGGCCCACTTCGGGCCCCGCCTCGATCCCGAGCGCCAGAACGTCCGCCCCGCGCACGGGCAGGCGCGGCTCCTCCCAGGCGTCGGCGATCTCCAGCATCGAGCGAAACGCCTCGCCCTCGCCCCGCGCCGCCCAGGCGAGGAGCGCCAGATCGCGGAACCGCGCGCGGCCGATCCGGTACAGCGTCCGGCGCTGGGCGCGGCGGTCGAGACTGGGCGCGAGCGCCGGCGCCGGTGCGGCGAGTGCCGCGAGACGCGCCCCCTCCGCCCCGGTCAGGCGCCAGCGTTCAGCGACGGCGGCGGCGGCGGCGGCGTTCAGGACGAGCGCGCCGAGCCGTCGGATGGGGTCGGCGGCGAAGCCGGCTTCGGCCTCGACCGCAACCAGCCGCGCGAGAAGCGCGGTCCCGGGTGCTTCCGGCAGGAGCGCGGCGAGCGCGCGAGCCTCCCCCATCGCGGCCAGGGACGGCGCGGGGTCGGCGGCCGCCAACAGCTTCGTCATTTCGCCGCGCACCCGCTCGCCCGAGAGCACGCCCAGGGTGTGCGCCGCCGCCGCGCAGGCCACCAGTGCCGCCGCGTCCGGCGCGCCGCGCCCGTACCAAGCGTGGAAGCGGAAGAAGCGCAGCAGCCGGAGGCGATCCTCGGCGATGCGCGTCGCCGGCGTGCCGACGAAGCGCACGCGCCCCGCCGCCAGATCGCGGCGGCCATCGAAATAGTCGTAGAGCGTGCCGTCCGGCGCGCAGCTCATGGCGTTGATGGTGAAGTCGCGGCGCGCGGCGTCGGCCCGCCAGTCGTCGGTGAAGGCGACCTCCGCATGGCGGCCGTCGGTCCGCAGGTCGCGCCGCAGCGTCGTGATCTCGTAGCGCTTCCCGCCGGCGAGCGCCGTGACCGTGCCATGTTCGATCCCGGTGGGCAGGGCGCGGAGGCCGGCGCGCTCCAGCAGCGCCATCGCCCGCGCGGGCGGCGTCGGCGTGCCGATGTCGATGTCGGTGACCGCGCGTCCGAGCAGCGCGTCGCGCACGGCACCGCCGACGAACCGCGCCTCCCCGCCCAGCGCGTCGAGTACCGCGCGCGTCTCCGCTGCCGCCATCCACGGAGCCCGCGCGAGACCGTCGTCGGTGACATGCGCCATTGCCCCCATGATCGAGACCCCGCCACCCCCTGCCAAGACCCACACCGCCCCCGGCGCGCGCCCATAAAGGAACCCGCTTATCCCTGAAAATAGCCACGAAAACCGTTCACGGGGGGAGTCTTCGGCTTAGTATGCGGGAGCGGCTGGTAGCGCCATGACCTCCCGCGGAGATCGTCGGACGCCAGCGAACGCCTTGCCGGCGTCGGGCCCGATGCGCAAGCCGCCTGCGCGATCCCCTTCCCGTTGGCCGGACGAGCGCCCTTACACCCTCAGGCGCGCCCGCTCCCCCGGATACGCCGCTCCTTCCATCGGCCGCCACTTGAAGCCGACCTCGAGCGCGATTCCGAGGCTTTGCACCATGGCCACAAGCGCCTCGCAAGCTCCGTTGGCGTTCAGTCCTTGAACGGAGACGTCGATCTCGGCGAGATAGTGATAACCCTCGTCTTCCTTGCGGCCCCGAACTATGCGCGCGGGACAGAGCTTCATGAGCTTCCCGCGAGCCTCAAGGCGCTCCTTCGCAAGGACGAGCGCCCGGCCGAGTAATCGGTTCCAATTCGGCCTGGCGATGCTCTCTCCATCCAGAGAAGCGTCCAGAACCCTGGTATGGGTCAGATTCGGCAATCTGCGCGGATCGATGGACCTCTCCGCGGGTTCCGCGCCTTCTCCGCAGGCGGTGCTTCCCTCCCGGTGCTCGAGCGCGTCCAGAGCGCGGTTCACGACCACGTCCGTCGTGTCCACGAGCGGTTTCGCGTGGCGCTGAAGCCGCTCGAAGGTTGATTGTTCGATAACGATGTCCGGCATCGAAGCTTCCCCTCAGTGGGATTCAGATGCATGACATATATCCATATATGGATATATGCAAGTATAGAATCGTCTTCCGGACCGAAGCGTTCGTGAATCACCTTTCGCTCCGAGGCTCATGAAACGCATGGGCACCCACTCCCTTCTCGGTGCGCGTCACTGAGAGTCGGGGGAAACCACCTCGGCAGGGACCACCTTGGCGGGGACCACCTCGCCGTCGAGGAGGTGGGGAGGGACGTAGGTGCCGCGGGGGTCGTCGCCGCCGAGGAGGGCGAGGGCGACGAGGCTGGCGGCGGCCAGCACCAAGCCGCCGCCCAGGAGGCGGAGCCAGGGCATGGCGCGGAAGGTCGCCGCCCAGCGGGCACGGCTCAAATGCGCCCGCCGCGCCAGCAGGAGCCAGGCGACGTAGAGGATCGTCGGCGCGAGCAGGATCAGGATGTGGAGCAGCGTGGTTCTCAACATGGCGCGCGCAACACGTCCCGAAGGTTCACGAGGATCGCCGCCGTGGCGCCCCAGATAAAATACCGCCTGTAAGGCAAAGCGTGGAAACGGCGGGGAACGCCCTCCACCACTATCCGCTCGCGCCGGTAGTTGGCTGGATCCAGAACGAAGGGAAGCGGCACCTCGAATATCTCGGCGACCTCGCGGGAATCCGCGGCGAAGGGCGGCGGGTCCGCGAGCAGCCCCACCACCGGCACGATGCGGTAGCCGGTGCCGACCGGGCGCTCCTCCAGCCGCCCGACGACCGCGACGCTGGCGGCGGCGATCCCCACCTCCTCGCGCGCCTCGCGCAGGGCGGTCGCCACGGGCGCGGCGTCTCCCGCTTCCGCGCGGCCGCCGGGGAAGCTCACCTGCCCGGCATGGCGGGCGAGATCGTCCGTCCGCCGGGTGAACAACACCGTCATGGCGCCGCCCCGCGCGACGATCGGCACCAGCACGGCCGCCGGCACGCCCGCGGATGCACCCGCGACGGCGGCTTTCACCCGCGCCCATGGTTCGTCCGGCGCGCCCGGCGCCCGACGCGGCACGCGGCGGAGAATGTCGTTCCACATCAGAGCGCTGCCGACGGTTCCCCGGATGCGTCCTCGAAGGGGAAGAAGACGCCGCCGCTCCAGACGCCGAGCACCCTCCGCCCGTCGACCGCCCGCTCGACGCACAGCTGGGCGAGCGGATACCAGGCCGCGCGCGCCACCCGCGCCTCCAGGCCGTCGCGGACGGCGAGATAGGGCGCCTTCCCGGCACCGCCCGGGCGCGGGCGAAAGCGGAGCGGGTGCGCGACGCCGGCCTCCACCCATTCGTCCAGGTTGGTGCGGAAACGCAGGCGCTGCTCCTCCCCGCTCCCGCGGCGCGCCATCTCGACGGCGACGAAGGGCGAATCGTCCACCACGATGCGGGCCCGCTCGACCGGCGTGACGAGCCAGTAATCACCGTCCTCCCCGCGCCGCAGGACGCGCGCGAACAGCGCGACCAACGGCGGGCGGGCGATCGGGCGGCCCTCGTGGAACCAAGTGCCGTCCGCCGCGATACGGATGTCGATGTCGCCGCAGGAGAGCGGCGGCACGGGCACGGCGGTCGCTTCGGCCATCGCCCGCTGCGCGCCGCCGGTGCCGGTCAGACGGCGTGCGCGTCGATGAGGCGGTTCACCTCGGAGGCGGCCTCCATCTGCACCATGTGGCCGTAACCCTCCAGCACCGCACTCTCGACGCCTTCCGGCAGGCCCTCGGCATGGGCGGCGGGGACGATCCTGTCCCCCGATCCCCAGACGACCAGGGTCGGCACGCCGCCCAGGACGTCGCGCAGGAGCTGGCCTTGCGCGCCGGCGGGCGCGAAGGACTCCTTGATCGTCCGCAGCGCGGCAGGCACGCCGTCGATCCGCTTGAAGGCGAGCAGATCGGCGATCAATTGGCGGGTGACCAGCGCCGGGTCGCCGAACAGCTTCTCGACATGGGGCTTCAGGTCCTTGCGGCGCTCGGCCGCGATGAAGCCTTCGAGATAGTCGCCGTCGATCTCAGCGCCGAGCCCGGCGCTGCCGATCAGGACCAGCGAGGCGACGCAGGCCGGCGCCGCACGGGCCATGGCGAGGGCGACGGCACCGCCCAGCGAATGGCCAACGAGATGGGCCTTCTCGATGCCCAGCGCGTCCGCGAAACCGGTGACGACGCCGGCGAGAAAGGCGAGCGAGCCGTCGCCCACGTCCTTGGCGGAGCCGCCGTGCCCCGGCAGGTCGAGCGCGTACACCGCGCGCTTGGCCGCGAGCGCCTCGTGGTTGAACAGCCAGTTGTTCAGGTCGCCGCCGAAGCCGTGGATCAGGACGATGGGCGTGCCCCCCTCGCCCCGCGCCAGATAGCGGATCACGCGGCCGTCGATCTCCACCGTCTCGGTGGCCGGGCCGGCCTCGGCGTCGTCGTCCGCCGGCGGCACGTAATTGGCCTGGAACTCACCGACGAAGGAGTCGATGTCCGCGTCGGCGACCTCGGCCGCGGCGACCACGCCGAGCAGGGCGCCGACCGGAAGGACCTCACCCTCCCGGGCCACGTGGCGGCGGAGCACGCCGGCCTCCGCCGCTTCGACCGCGCTGGAGATTTTCTCCGTCTCTATGTCGACCACCTCGTCGCCCGGCGCGAGGGACCCGCCCTCATCGACGAGCCATCCGGCGACCTTGCCCTCCTTCATGGAGAGCCCCCATTTGGGCATACAGAGGGGGTGGATGCCCTCGCTCATCGGCTGGCCTCCATGACCGCCTTCACGGCCTTTCGGACCGCCGCCGCATCGGGGATGTAAAGGTCCTCGAGGGTGTCGGCGAAGGGCACCGGCGTGTGCGGGGCGGTCACCTGCTTGATCGGCCCCTTGAGCGAAGCGAACGCCTTGTCGCAGACCAGCGCCGCGATGTCGGTCGCCATGTTGCAGCGCGGATTGGCCTCGTCGAGCACCACGAGGCGGCCGGTGTTCTCGACCGTCTCGATCACAGTATCCTCGTCCAGCGGCGAGGTCGTGCGCAGGTCCACCACCTCGCACGCGATCCCCTCCCCGGCCAGGGCGTCGGCCGCCTCGTTCGCGACATGGACCATGCGGCCCAGAGTCACGATCGAGACGTCGTCTCCCTCGCGCGTCACGTTGGCCTCGCCGAAGGGGAGCGCGTAGGGCTCCTCCGGCACGTCGCCCTCCAGGGTATAGAGCGCCTTGTGCTCGCAGAAGATCACCGGGTCGTCGTCGCGGATCGCCTGGATGAGCAGGCCCTTGGCGTCGTAGGGGGTGGCCGGGGTGACGACCTTGAGCCCGGGGATGTGGGTGAACACGGGGTAGAGGCACTGCGAATGCTGCGCGGCGGCGCGGAGGCCGGCGCCGTACATCGTGCGGATCACCACCGGCGTCTCGGCCTTGCCGCCGAACATGTAGCGGAACTTCGCCGCCTGGTTGAAGATCTGGTCGAAGCAGACGCCCATGAAATCGATGAACATCAGCTCGGCCACCGGCCGCAGGCCGGCGGTGGCGGCGCCGACGGCGGCGCCGATGAAGGCCGATTCGCTGATCGGCGTATCCATCACGCGGTCGCCGAACTTGCCGTAGAGGCCCTTGGTGATGCCGAGCGGGCCGCCCCATGCGTCCCGTTCGCCGTCGGTGCCGAGCCCGCCGGCCACGTCCTCGCCCATGACGACGACGGTCTCGTCGCGCTCCATCTCCTGGGCGAGGGCCTCGTTGATCGCCTGCTGGTAAGTCGCCTTGCGCGCCATTGCTGCCTCCCGCGCTCAGTAGGATACGTAGACGTCGGTCAAGAGGTCGGCGGCCGCCGGCGGCGGCGCCGTCTTCGCCTTCGACACCGCGCCGTCGATGCGGGCCGCGGCCTCCTCGTCGATGGCGTCGAGCGCGGATTCGTCGAGCAGGGCCGCCGCGACCACCTTCTCCCGGAACAGCGCCAGGCAGTCGCGTGCCTCGCGCAGCTTCTTCACCTCGTCCGGCCCGCGATAGGTCTGCGCGTCGCCCTCGAAATGGCCGTAGTAGCGGTTGAGCTTGCATTCGAGCAGGCTGGGACCGCCGCCTTCGCGTGCCCGTTTGATGGCCTCGCCGGCGGCCTCGTGGACGGCGAAGAAATCGTGGCCGTCCACCACCACGCCCGGCATGTTGAAGCCGCCGGCGCGGTCCGCCGCGTCGTCGCAGGCGATGGACCATTTCGACGAGGTCGATTCGGCGTAGCCGTTGTTTTCGACGACGAAGACGCAGGGCAGGTTCCACACCGAGGCGAGGTTCAGGCTCTCGAAGGTGGTGCCCTGGTTGGAGCCGCCGTCGCCCACGAAGGCGATGGCGACGCCGCCGGTGCCGAGCTGCTTCGCCGCCAGGCCGGCGCCGCAGATCAGCGGCGGGCCGCCGCCGACGATGCCGTTTGCGCCCATCATGCCCTTGTCCAGGTCGGCGATGTGCATCGAGCCGCCCTTGCCGGCACAGAGGCCGTCCCTGCGGCCGTAGATTTCCGCCATCATGCCGTCCACGTCGCAGCCCTTGGCGATGCAGTGGCCGTGGCCGCGATGGGTGCTGGCGATGCGGTCGCGCTCGTCCAGATGCATGCAGACGCCGACGCCGCTCGCCTCTTCGCCGGCGTAGAGATGCACGAAGCCCGGGATGTCGCCGGTCGCGAATTCGACGTGCAGGCGCTCCTCGAATTCCCGGATCGTGCGCATGATCCGATAGGCGGTCAACAGTTCGTTCTTGTTGAGTTGCATGCGGTTCGCTCCTCCGTCCCTCGCGTCCCCAAACGGGCCGCCCGCAGAGTATGCGACTCCGAGGGCTTTGTCGAAAGGCGCGTGCCCGGAGGTTCCGTCGGCGCGCGGGGAGCGGCGTCAGGAGGGGAGCGTTTCCCGGCTCAGGAGTCGTTCGCGGGCGGCGAGGGTCATGGCGCGGGGGACGTCGACCGTGAGAGGGCCGTCCGGGTCCAGCACCACGGCGAGGCGGTCGGCGGGGCCGAATTCGATCTCGCGCTCGCCGTCCAGCGCCACGACCCCACGCGCGAGGCGGATGGGCAGCGGCACCCGGGCCTCGATCTCGAACACCCGTTCGACGCCGATGTCCGCCATGAGGCCGGGCGCGAGCGGCGCGGAAACGGCGGTCGAGGCCCCCTCCGCCGCGGCAAGGTCGAGGCCCACGCCGGTGGGCGCGTCGCGCGGGACGGGGCGCAGCAGGCCGGCGATCGAGGAAAGGCCCACGGCGTCAGCCTCGGCGAAGGTCACGAAGAGCTGATCCAGCGCCTCGGCACGCCAGAGCGCCTTCGCGCCCGTCCATTTCGCGCCGCTGATGCAGACGTCGACCAGGGCGATGTCCCGCGGCGCGCCGCCCGCCGTGACCCGGAGCAGCTTGTTGCGGCGCGTCGCCGCCTCCCGCGGCAGGGCGCCGGTGGCGACGAGGCCGGCGGCGAGCCCGGCGATGGTGGCCTCGCGCATCGTCGGGAAGACGTTGTTCGTCCCGGTGGAGAGGGAGGTGAGCGGCACGCCGCCGCAGGCGCCGGCGACCAGCCGGTTGGTGCCGTCACCGCCCAGCACCACGATCCCGCCGACGCCGCGCTCGACCATGCGGGCCGTGCCCGCGACCGTATCGGCGGGCGACTCCTCGACCGGCATGTCGAGAAACGCCACCTCGGGCCAGACCTGCCCCGCCGGCGGCCCGAGCCGCAGCGCGCGGCGCACGCGGTCGGCGATGCCGCTCTCGTCCGGCACCATGTAACAGGTGCGCACCCCGACCGCGCCCAGCGCCGAGAAGATGCGCGTGATCATGTTGCGCTTCTCGGCGATGGGGAACACCGAGGCTTGCGCGACGAGGCGCCTGATGTCGCGGCCGGCGGCGGGGTTGGCGACGATGCCGACCGCCGCGCCGTCCGAAAGAGATGTTGCCATCGCTCCTCCGCGCGGGCTGTATAGCCCGGCGCGGACCGGTGCGCCATGGAGCGCCCGCCGTCCAGGGCCCGCGAGGCGCCGATGACGCGAGGCGCCGATGACGGCCGCCGCCGCCTGGTGTAGAAGGGCGCGGCGGGCGGAAACCTGGGGAGCGCGTGTGCGGGGCCCTCTCAATCTGCGCGTCTATGGCGTGCTGCTTCGCGGCGCCGACGCGCTGATCGCGGCGGAGCGCGTCGGCGGGCGAAGCGTCCTGAAGCTGCCGGGCGGCGCGGTCGAGGCCGGCGAGACGCCGGAGGGGGCCTTGCGGCGCGAGTTCGCGGAGGAAGGGGGACTCGCGGTCGAACCCGCGCGGCTGCTGCATGCGCCGGGGACGCTGTACAGCCCGTGGATTCACGGGCTCTACACGCCCCTCTACTACGAGGTGCGCGGCGCCGGCGCGCCGGTGGTGCCGCCGGAGGAACCGGTGGAGTTGCGCTTCATGGAACCGGAGACGGCGATCGCGAGCGGACGCATGGCGGCGCCGGAGATCGTCGCGTTGAACCGGGCGCTGGACGGAAGACGGGAGGACGGATGAGCGGAGAGGCGCGCCGGCGCCGGCATCGGCGGGGCTTCCGCGGGGCCGCCGCCGCTTTGGCGGCCGCGCGGGCGGCCGGCGTCCTGGCTGCGGGCGTTTCGACTGCGGTCGTTCCGGCTGCGGTCGTCCCGGGCGCGGTCGTCCCGGGCGCGGCGGCGCAGGATGCGGCGGCGCAGGATGCGGCGGCGGTGGCCGTCGACGCGGCGCGGACCGAGGTCATGTCGGGGACGGTGCCCGTCATCGGGCGCCTGGTCGCGCGCCAGGCGGGCGAGATCGCCGCGCGGGCGGCCGGCCCCGTCGTCGCCCTCCACGTCGAGATCGGCGACAGCGTGGAGAAAGGCGACGCGATCGCCTCCCTCGACACCGTCCGGCTCCGCGCCCAGCGGGACCGCTTGGCCGCGGTCGTCGCCGAGGCGGAGGCCCAGGTGGCGCAGTCCCTGGCGCAGGAGGCGCTGCGCCGGCAGGCGCTGCGCCGGATCGAGGGGCTGCGCGATTCGGCGGCGTTCAGCCAGGGGCGCTTCGAGGACGCGCGACAGCAGGCGGTCATCGCCGAAACCGCGGTGATGCGGGCGGAGGCGCTGCGCGCCAGCGCCGCCGCGAATCTGGCGCTAGCCGAGATCGATCTCGCCTGGGCCCGGATCGAGGCCCCCTACCCCGGCGTGATCACCGTCCTGCACATCCAGGCCGGGGCCTGGCTCGGCGTCGGCGCGCCGGTGGCCAGCATGGTCAACGACCGCGACCTGGAGGTCGAGGCCGACGTGCCGTCGGAGCGCATCGAGGCGCTGGACGTCGGCGTCTCCGTCCCCCTCGCCCTCGACGACGGGAGCCGGCACACGGCGGCGGTGCGCGCCGTGGTGCCGGCGGAAAACGCCTTCACCCGGACGCGACAGGTCCGCTTCACGCCGCTCTTCGGGCCGTTGCGAAAGCCGTTGGCGATCGACCAATCGGTGACGCTCGCCCTGCCCGCCGGGCGCGGCCGCAAGGCGGTGACGGTGCACAAGGACGCGATCGTCCACGACCAGGGGCAGACCTTCGTCTACGTCGCCCGCGACGGGCGGGCGCAGATCCGCCTCGTGCGCCTGGGGGACAGCGTGGGCGGCCGCTTCGAGGTGCTGAAGGGGCTGGAGGCGGGCGAGCCGGTGGTGGTGCGCGGCAACGAGCGCCTCTGGCCGGACCGGCCCATCGTCGTCGGCGCCGGGGGGTAGCGTGGTCAGACTCCGGCCGCCCGGCCCATGAACCCGATAAGGCTCGCCATCAACCGGCCGATCGCGGTCGTCGCCGCCGTGCTGATGGCGTTGATGTTCGGGTTCATCGCGTTGCAGACGATCCCGATCCAGCTCACGCCGGACGTGCGCAAGCCGGTCCTCACCGTCAACACCTACTGGCCCGGCGCCGCGCCGGCCGAGGTCGAGCGCGAGATCGTCAACCGGCAGGAGGAGGTGCTCAAGGGCATCGAGGGGCTGAACCGCATGGTGAGCTCCTCCAACGACGGCGTGGGCGAGATCGAGCTCGAGTTCAACGTCGGCTCGGACATGGATCGGGCGCTCGTGCTGGTCGCCAACCGGCTGGACCGGGTGCTCGACAAGCCGGACGACGCCGCCGAGCCGGTCATCGGCACCGCCGGTTCCGAGGACCAGCCGATCGCGTGGTTCATCCTCTCCCGCCAGCCGGGCAACGAGCGCGACATCCACACCTACGGCGATTTCGTCGAGGACACGATCCGGGAGCGGATCGAACGGGTGCCGGGCGTCTCGCGCGTCAACATGTTCGGCGGCACCACGCGGGAGCTCCGCGTCACCGTGGATCCCGAACGGATGGCCCGTTACGGGCTCACCGTCACCGAGATCGCCGGGGCGCTCAGGCGGGCCAACGCCTCGATCTCGGCCGGCGCCGTGGACGAAGGCAAGCGGCGCTACGTGGTGCGGACGGACGGCGAGCTCAACACGCCGGAGCGGGTCGCCGGAGTCGTGCTGCGCTCGGCGCGCGATCCGCTTACGGGAAGGCTCGGCCGGGTGACCGTCGGCGACATCGCCACGATCGCCTATCGCTACAAGGAGCCCGCCGCCCGCATCCGCCTGCTCGGCGAGCCGGCGCTCGCCGTCAACGCCGTGCGCGACACCGGCGCCAACGTCATCGAGACGATGGCCGGGATCAGGGAGGCGGTGGCGGAACTCAACGCCGGGCCGATCCCGCAGGCCGGGCTCGTCCTGCAACAGGTTTACGACGAGACCGTCTATATCGATTCGGCGATCGACCTGGTGCAGCAGAACATCTACGTGGGCGGCGCGCTGGCCGCCCTCGTGCTGCTGCTGTTCCTCCGCTCCTTCCCGGCGACCCTCATCATCTCGATCGCCATCCCGGTCTCCGTGATCGGCTCGTTCGTGGCGATGGCGGCGCTCGGGCGGTCGATCAACGTGGTCTCGCTGGCCGGCATCGCCTTCGCCGTGGGCATGGTGGTGGACGCGGCCATCGTGGTGCTGGAGAACATCTACCGCCTGCGCCAGAACGGCTACGGGCGCCTGGAGGCCGCTTATTTCGGGGCGCGGCAGGTCTGGGGCGCGGTGCTCGTCTCGGCCGCCACCACCGTGCTCGTCTTCGTGCCGATCCTGGTCATGGAGCTGGAGGCCGGGCAGCTCTTCCGCGACATCGCCGTGGCGATCTCGGTCGCGGTCGTCCTCTCGCTGCTGGTGGCCAACACGGTGATCCCGTCGATGGCGAGCCGCATTCTGGGCCGGGCGCGACGCGGGGCCGCGGACGCGCCGCCGCGCCGCCTCCGCCTGCCGCTGGTGGACGACGCGGCGGCACTCTTCGTGCGCGCGGTGCTGGGCTTCACGGGATGGGTGGTGCGCCGGCGCGCGCGGGCGGGACTGGTGGCGCTCGTCGTCTGCGGCGGCGCGCTTTACGTCTTCTGGCTGCTGCTGCCCCGGCTCGACTATCTGCCGACCGGCAACCGCAACCTCGTCTTCGGCATCGTCCTGCCGCCGCCCGGCTACAACCTGGAGACGACCACCGGCATCGCGCGCTCGGTGGAGGACGCGGTGCGCCCCCAATGGGCGTCGGAGACCGGGCCGGAGGCGGAGCCGGGGCAGCCGCCGAAGATGCGGCGCTTCTTCTTCGTGACCTTCCGCGACCAGGCGTTCGTCGGCGCCATCTCCGCCGATGCGAACCGGGCGGGCGAGCTCATCGATCCGATCCGCCGGCCGGTGTTCCGCGAGCCGGGCACCTTCGGTTTCATCAGCCAGGCCTCGCTCTTCGGCCGCGGCATCGGCGGCGGGCGCAAGATCGACGTCGACATCTCCGGCCCCGACCTGGAGGCGACCCTCGCGGTGGCTTCGCAGGCGACCGGCCTCATCGCGCGCGCCCTGCCGTTCGATCTCGGCAACCAGTTCCGCCCGCGGCCCGGCCTCGAGCTCGGCGCGCCGGAGGTCCGTCTCCTTCCCGACCCGGTCAGGCTCGGCGACAACGGCGTCTCCGCCAGCGACTTCGGCGCCACCATCGAAGCCTACAACGACGGCCTCAAGGTGGACGACGTGACCATCGACGCGAAACGGCTCGATCTGGTGCTGGCCGGCCCCGTGGCCAATATCGGGCGCACCCAGGGCATCGACAGCCTGCCGGTGGTGACGCGCTCGGGCACCATCGTGCCGGCGAGCTCGCTGGCGGACATCGCCGTCACCGCCGGCCCCACGGAGATTCGCCATGTCGAGCGCGCGCGCACGGTGACCTTGGAAATTCGCCCGGCCGCCGACGTCCCGCTCGAGGTCGCCCTGGAGCGCCTGGAGACCCAGGTCGTGAAGGCGCTGGAGGAACAGGGACTGCCGCCGGGGGTGAAGATCAGGCTTTCCGGCACCGCCGACGACCTGGAGGCCACCTGGGACGCGATGGCGATCAACCTCGTGATCGCCATCGCCATCGTCTATCTGATCATGGCGGTGCTGTTCGAGAGCTTCGTCTATCCTTTCGTCATCATGCTCTCGGTGCCGCTGGCCGCTGCCGGCGGCGTGCTGGGCCTCGCGGGCATCAACCTCCATTCGTTCCAGCCGCTCGACATGCTGACCTTGCTGGGCTTCGTCATCCTGATCGGAATCGTCGTGAACAACGCGATCCTGCTCGTCCACCAGACGCTGTTCCACATCCGCGAGGAGGGGATGGCGGTCGCCGACGCGATCGTCGAAGCGACGGGGAACCGCATCCGCCCGATCTTCATGTCGACGCTGACGAGCGTCTTCGGGATGCTGCCGCTGGTGCTCTTCCCCGGCGCCGGCTCCGAGCTCTACCGCGGCCTCGGCTCGGTGGTGATCGGCGGCCTCGCGCTCTCGGCGGTGCTGACGCTGCTGATCGTCCCGCCCCTGCTGGCGGTGGTCGCGACGGGCCGGCGGGGCCGCCGCGAGACGCTGGACGCGACTCCTTCCGCCGGCCCTTCCCCCAGCCCTTCCGCCGACGGGGCCGGCGCGGAGTGATGGCGCGCGCCGCGCCGCCGCCGCATTCCTGGGCGCTCGCGCCGAAGGAGGCCGTCGCGCTCCAGAAGCGGCTCGCGCGCGCGGTCGTGCGGTCGGACCGCCTCGGCCCCGGCGGGCGGCGCGGCCTGAAGCGGATCGCCGGCCTCGACGTGGCCTTCGCCGATTCCGGGCGGGTGACCCGGGCGGCCGCGGTGTTGCTGACCTATCCCGGACTCGCGCTCCTCGACCGCGCGCGCATCGAGCGCCCGACGACCTTCCCCTACGTCCCGGGCCTGCTGTCCTTCCGCGAGGTGCCGGCGTTGCTGGAGGCGGTGGGACGGCTCGGCCAGACGCCCGATCTCGTCTTCTGCGACGGCCACGGCTACGCCCATCCGCGGCGCTTCGGGCTGGCCTGCCACCTCGGCCTGTGGCTGGACCTGCCCGCCGTCGGCGTCGCGAAGTCGCGGCTCACCGGCCGTCACGCGGAGCCCGGCCCGGCGAAGGGGGATTTCGCGTGGCTGCTGGCGGACGGCCCGCTCCGCCCCGGCGAGCGCATCGGCGCCGTGCTCCGCACCCGCGAGCGGACGCAGCCGGTCTACGTCTCGGCCGGGCACAGGGTTTCCCTGCGCACGGCGCTGACGCTGGTGCTGGCCTGTACGACCCGCTACCGGCTGCCGGAGCCCGTCAGGCTCGCCGACGCCCTTTCGAAGGCCGGGCGCGCGGCGTAAGGACGGTCACGCGAGGCCGTCGCCCCGCTCCGCCTCGGACTCGGCGTCCGCGCCGCCCTCGGCCGGCTCGTCGGCCGGCGTTCCCGCCTTCTCCTGCTTGCGCAATTCCGCCCGCTCGGCCTTGAGCTTGGCGCGGGCGGCCTTCCTGGCGGCCTTGTTGCGTTCGCGTTCAAGACGCGCGAAACGATAGTTGGGCTTGCGTGGCATGGTCCCTTCCAGATCGCCGCCCGGCCACGGCCCTGCGCCCCCGGCCGTGCCGGGGGCGCAACGCTCCGGCCGGTGCGCGGAGGCTCAGTCGAGGACGACGAGATTCTCGGCGGAGGCGCGGCCGTCACGCCCCGGCGTCAGCTCGTACTGGACCTTCTGGCCTTCGCGCAGGCCGTCGAGGCCCGCGCGCTCGACCGCGGAGATGTGGACGAACGCATCCTTGGAACCGTCGCTCGGCTGGATGAAACCGTAACCCTTGACCGTATTGAACCACTTCACCGTTCCCGTAGCCATGGCTACTCCTTCTCGCGTTGTGAAACGCCCATGCTTCGCTCACGCGGTATCGCGGGCATGGGGGCGCAGCGTGCTCCAGAGTAGCTTGGCTGACAGTTCGCGAAGATACATCGAGGCCACGTGCGACCGGTCGGCCCCCTGATTGGGCCATCGCCCGCCGATTTGCAAGGGGTTTTTCGCGCGTCAGCCGGGGCGCTTGAGGGGGTGCAGGGCCCATTTGACGGTGGTGGCCTCCTGGACGGGGCCGGTCAGCACGACCTGGGAAGCGCGGCGGCGGGTCGCGCCGTCGCCGGCATAGACGCTTTCGTTCACGCCGAGCGCGGCACCGCCGGCGCGAAGCCGCCAGACGGCGCCGCTCGACAGGCGCAGCAGGGCGGCGCTGCGGTCCTCCGTCATCGCGCATTCCACGCTCGGGTGCAGATGGAAGCGCACGGCGAATTCCCGCCCCTGCTTCCGCCGCCGCTCGATCCGCATCAAGGTGTCCTCGCCGCGGATGTCGGCGCCGTCGGCGGCGGCGTAGAGGCGGCGCCTGTGGATCAGGCCGAGCGATTCGAGATAGCCGTCGTGACGGGCGTCGAGCCAGGTCGCGCCGTCGCGGTCGTGCCGTTCGACCTCGACCTTGGTCGGGCCGTGGGCGATGGTGCCGTCGTCGTTCAGCGCCGCCGTGTTGGTGTCGTCCACGGTGAGGGTGCTGTGCGCCGCGGTGGCGCGCAGCACCCGGCGCCACTCCGCGTCGCCGCCGCGCCAGCCGCCGCAATTGACGACGAGGCGCTCCGCGCCGACGCTCATCTCGAAGCCGAGGGTGCCGGCATGGGCCCAGCGCCCGGCGACGGGGGGCCGGCCCATGTCCGCGATCAGCGTCGCGCGCTTCCCCTCGATGCGGCGGAAGCCGGTCTCGGTCGCGTCGAGCAGGACGGGGCCTTCGGTCGGCGCCCGGGCCAGGGCGAGATCGACGAGCCACCGCTCCTCCTCGATACCGGCGTTGAAGAGCGCGAGCCGGCCGTCGCCGTGGCGGAACATGCGCAGCGCCGGCGCCAGCCGGGCGAGCCCGGAGGAAAGCGCCGGGTGCGCGGGGCGGCCCGCCGCGTCGAGGGTCTCGCGCAGCTCCGCGAGATGGCGCATGGCCGCCAGATGCGCCGACGGATTGCGCTCGACGTGGCTGCCGTCCTCCAGCACCTGCCGTTGCAACGCCGCCTCCAGGAGCTTGAGGCCGTGCGCCGCGCGGCGCTCGCCTTCGGGCAGGCAGATGCCGCCCAGGACCAGCCCCTTGCAGGCGACGAGCGCGGACACCCCCGCCCGCGCGCCGCGGGCGGCGGACGCCAGATGGCGCGCGTGCAGATCGAGCGCCCGGTAGAAGCGCCGGGTGAAATCGTCGTCGGCGCCCCGCAGAAGAAACGCGCCATGGGCGAGCCAGGACGAGAGCCGCTGCCCCACGAGCTCGGGCCGCCAGGCCCCCGCGCGGTCGACGTTGCGCTGTCGGCGCAGCCAATCGAGCACCATCGCGCGGCCGTGCGCCGGCGCCCGCTCCGTGTCCGCCGCGCGCAGATCGCGCAGCCAGGCGAAGCCGTGGAGCTCGGCGAACCAGTCGTCGCCGGCCTCCCGATGCCGCCAGGGGATGTCGTCGCCTGCGCCCGGATCGGCGGCGCGGACCGTCTGGCCACCGAAATCGTAGGTGCCCGCGAGCAGCGCCGCGCCGTGCTCGGCGGTGCCGGGAAGGAGATCGAGCGGCGCGTGGAGGAGACGGTCCGGCCTGTGGCCCGCGAGCGGCGCCGTGGAGCGCCGGCCGAGCCGGCGCAGGGCGTCGAGGAAGCCGCCGGGCGCCTGCCCTTCCCGGTCGCTCATGGGCGCGTGAGGCTACGAAGCGAGCGCACGGCCGCTCTCGGCCGCCGTCCTCAAGCGAGCGAGGTTGCCGGGATAGGCCGCCCGGCCGCCGGCGAAACTCGCCGTGCCGGCGACCAGCACATCGGCGCCAGCGGCGACGGCGCCGCCCGCCGTGGCGGCGTCGATCCCGCCGTCGACGGCCAGATCGACGGCGCGCCCGCAGTCGTCGACGAGACGCCGCAAGGCGCCGATCTTGCGGAGCTGGCCGGCGATGAAGGTCTGGCCGCCGAACCCCGGATTCACCGTCATCGCCAGCACCAGATCGACCTCGTCCAGCACCGGGTCCACGGCCTCGGCCGGCGTCGCCGGATTGATGGCGACCCCCGCCCGCTTGCCGCCCGCCCGGATGCGCTGGAGCGTCCGGTGCAGATGCGGCCCCGCCTCGGCGTGGACGGTGATGCAGTCCGCACCCGCCTCGGCGAAGGCATCGACGAAGGCATCCGCCGGGCGGACCATGAGATGGACGTCGAAAGGCAGCGCGCTGTGGGGCCGCAGCGCCGCCACCATGCCCGCGCCCATCGTCAGGTTGGGGACGAAGTGCCCGTCCATCACGTCGACGTGGATCATGTCGGCGCCGGCATCGGAAATGGCCCGCACCTCCTCGCCAAGGCGCGCATGGTTCGCCGCCAGAATGGAGGCTGCGAGGCGGACCTTCCGGCGCATGGCGGCGGTGGTATCAGCTTGGCCGCGGCGTCGCAAGCGCGCGGCCGTCAGTCGAACCGGCGAACGACCGCCAGGCGGACCATGCCGAGCCTGTTGTCGACGGTGTAGGACACGGGCCTTCGTGGGGTTCCGCGCCCGCAGCAGCGGTCGTTGGCGGAAGGGTTCGCGCGGTGGGCGCCGCGCCCGAAATCCAGATACGTGCCTTCCAGCCGCAGCGCCCAGCCGTCGGCCAGATCGGTTTCGATTCCGGCGCCCACCGTCCACCCCACTTCCGTCGCGCCGTCGTGGAAGGAATCGTCGGGGTCGGGCCGCCAGGGCGTGGGCCGCGGTGGTTGGACGCTGCGGTCGAGGCTGCGATCGAGGTCGGTCAGCGCGTTCTCGATCCGCGCGACCGCCAGCCCCGCGGCGGCGAAGAGCGTCACCGGCCCGGTCGCCCGCTCGATCCCGGCGCGCGCCGTGGCGACCCAGCGATACTCGGAAACCACCGTCTCGTCGTGCCCCCCGGGCGGAGGCTGAACGGGGACGGGGGACGGGTCGATCCGGTTCGTCGCCGCCGACGGGCCGCCGAAGGCGCCGTCGAGCTCGATCCTGAGCGGCACGCCGCCGACGGCGAACTTCTTGCCGAGCAGGACGCCGCCCATGAACCCGCTGTCGCGATAATCCACGGCCCAACCGGGATTTCCCCAGTTCGAGAAGCCGTCCCGGTCGACGATCCGGTTGTCCGCGCGGCCCACGCCGGCGAACGCGCCCGCATAGGTCTCGCCCCAGGCGAAGGTCGCGCCGCCGCCCTCGGCGTTGGCGCCGCCGGCGAACGCGAGCAAGGCGGGCAGCGCGAGCGCCGCGGCGCACCGGAAACCGAAGCGGAGTCCTCTTCTCATGGCCGTCTTCCCCGCAGCCCGCAGCGCGCCGTCCGGGGCGGAGGGTAGCCGAGGCGGCCTCCCCGTTCCAACCGCGCCCGCACCCGCAGGACGATTCGGGGGCGGAAAAGACCCCTTGCAAAGGGCGCCGCCGGAACCGACATCCGGGAGACCGGCGCAACGAGGAGCGACGCCATGGCGCGCATGCACCCCACCAGGATCGACATCCCCGAGAACGCCCGCGCCGCGCTCGCCGGGCTGCTGAACGCCCGGCTGGCGGACGCCGTGGACTTGGCGACGCAGATGAAGCAGGCGCACTGGAACGTCAAGGGCCCGCACTTCATCGCGCTGCACGAGCTGTTCGACGCCATCCACGGGCGGATGCTGGCGCATGTCGACGATCTGGCCGAGCGGATCACCACCCTCGGCGCTACCGCAGAGGGAACGGCCAGGGCGGCGGCCGACGGCTCCACCCTGCCCGCCTACCCGCTCGACATCACGGACGGCACCGCGCATGTCGCGGCCGTGAGCACCGCCCTTGCGGCCTTCGGGAAGAACCTCCGTGCGGCCATCGCCGAGGCGGCCGGGATCGGCGATGCCGACACGGAAGACCTCTTCATCGGCATCTCGCGCGACATCGACAAGAACCTCTGGCTGGTGGAAGCCCACGCCCAGGCCGGCGCCTGACGCCACGGAAAAAGGCGGCTGCGCGCGCCTGGAGACCCGCGCGCCGTGAAAAAGCTACGACCCGCCGGCGCGGGCGCGGATGTCTTCGATGGCGGCGAGGACGCGTTCGGGGGTGGCCGGGGCGTCGAGGGCGACGAACAGGCGATGGTCGGCCAGGGACGAGATCGCGTCGCGGAGCGCCAGCCAGACGGCGAGCGCCAGCATCAGGGGCGGCTCGCCGACGGCCTTGGAGCGGAAGATCGTCGGCGCGGGGTTGGGCGCGCCTTCCAGGATGCGCGCGTCGAAGGCCGGCGGCACGTCGCGGCTCCCCGGGATCTTGTAGGTGGAGGGGCCGTGAGTGCGCAGGCGGCCGGCGCCGTCCCACCACAGCTCCTCCGTGGTGAGCCAGCCCATGCCCTGGACGAACGCCCCCTCGATCTGCCCCAGATCGACGGCCGGGTTGAGCGAGGCGCCGCAATCCTGGAGCAGGTCGGCGCGGAGCACGCGGTTCTCCCCCGTCAAGGTATCGACGGCGACCTCGGCGACGCAGGCGCCGTAGGCGAAGTAGTAATAGGGCCGCCCCCGCATCGCCTCGCCGTCCCATTCGATGTCCGGGGTCCGGTAGAAGCCGGTCGCCGACAGCGACACGCGCTCCCGCCAGCAGAGCGCCGCCAGCGCGCCGAAGGGCATGTTGCGGTTGCCGGCGTGGACCCGGTTGTCGGCGAAGGCGATCTCCGCGCGGGCCACCTCGAAATGCGCGGCGGCGACCTCGGCCATGCGCTCCCTGATCCGCAAGGCGGCGTCGCGGGCCGCCATGCCGTTCAGGTCGGAGCCGGAGGAGGCCGCGGTCGCCGATGTGTTGGGCACCTTGGCCGTGGTCGTCGCCGTGATCTTCACGGCGTCGATGTCGATCTGGAAGGTCTCGGCGACCACCTGGGCGATCTTGACGAACAGCCCCTGCCCCATCTCCGTGCCGCCGTGGTTCAGATGCACGCTGCCGTCCGTATAGACGTGCACGAGCGCGCCGGCCTGGTTGAGCGTCGTCAGGTTGAAGGAGATGCCGAACTTGACCGGCATCAGGGCGAGGCCCTTCCTGACGACCGGGCTCGTCCGGTTGAAGGCCCGCGCCTCCTCCCGGCGGCGGGCGAGCGCGCTCTCCCGTTCGAGCCGCTCCACCACCTCCGGAATGATGTTGTCCGCGACGGTCTGGCCGTAGGGGGTGACGTTGCGGCGCTCCTTCCCGTAGTAGTTGCGACGGCGGACGGCGTCGGGCGCGAGGCCCAGGCTGCGCGCCACGTGCTCGATCACGGTCTCGATGGCGAGCATCCCCTGCGGCCCGCCGAAGCCGCGGAACCCGGTGTTGGAGACCGTGTTCGTCCGGCAGGCATAGCCCCGGAACAGGACGTCCGGCAGCCAGTAGCAGTTGTCCGCGTGGCAGAGGGCGCGGGCGAGCACCGCCGTCGTCAGGTCGGCGACGTTGCCGGCGCGGGCCGCGAGCGCCATGTCGAGCCCCAGGATCGCGCCGTCGTCGTCGAACCCGGCCTCGTAGCGGAACAGGAAGTCATGCCGCTTGCCGGTGACGATCATGTCGTCGTCGCGCGAGAGGCGCAGCTTGACCGGCCGCCCGGCCTTCCAGGCGAGCAAGGCGGCGAGCGCCGCGATGCCCGTCGCCTGGCTCTCCTTGCCGCCGAAGCCGCCGCCGACGCGCCGGATCTCCACCGTCACCGCGTTGTTCGGCAGGCCCAGGACCCGCGCCACGGCGTGCTGCGCCTCGCTCGGGTGCTGCGTCGAGCTGTAGACCAGCATGTCGCGGTCCTCCTGCGGAACCGCGAGCGCGATCTGCCCTTCGAGGTAGAAGTGATCCTGCCCGCCGCAGCGCACGTCGCCCCGCAGCCTGCGGGGCGCGGCGGCGATGGCGGCGCCCGCGTCGCCCCGGCGCATGATCTGCGGCGCGTGGACGTAGCGCTCCTTCTCCAGGGCCTCCTCGATGGAGAGGACCGGCGGCAGTTCTTCGTAGTCCACGTCCACCAGCGCCGCCGCCGCGCGCGCGCCGTCGCGGGTCGCCGCGGCGACCGCCGCCACGGGATGGCCGTGATACTCGGCGACGCCTTCCGCCAGGACCGGCTCGCCGGGGAAGATCGGGGCCACGTCGTTGACGCCGGGAATGTCCGCCGCCGTCACCGCGGCGCCGACGCCGGGCAGCGCGGCGGCGCGGCGCGTGTCGATCCGCCGGATGCGCGCATGCGCCAGCGGGCTGGTGACGAGCGCCCCTTCCAGCGCGCCCGGAATCGCCGGCATATCGTCGATATAGACGGCCTTCCCCGTCACGTGCTTCTCCGCGCTGTCGTGGCGGACCGCGCGATGGACGCCGCCGCGGATGCCGGCGCTCACAGCGCGGCCACCTCGAGCGGCGCCGGGCCGCCGGCGCTTCGCAGATGGAGCCTGCGCAGCAGGTTGGCGGCGACGCGGGCGCGGTATCCGGCGCTTGCGCGAAAATCGCCGATGGGCGCGTAGTCCTCCGCCATCGCGGCCGCGGCGGCCATGGCCGCGGCGCCGGTCCAGGGCTTGCCCAGCAGGGCCGCCTCGCAGGCGCGGGCGCGTTTCGGCGTCGCCGCCATGCCGCCATAGGCGATGCGCAGGTCGGCCACGACCCCGCCCTCGACGCGCAAGCGATAGGCGCCGACCACCGCCGAGATGTCCTGGTCGAATCGCTTGGAGACCTTCCAGGCGTGGAACCGCGTGCCCTCGGCGAGGACGGGGATGCGGACGGCTTCGAGGAACTCGCCCGGCGCGAGCGCGGTTCTCCGGTAGCCGACGAGGAAATCCTCGATCGGCAGCGTGCGGCGCACGGCGGCCCGGCGCAGGAGGACCGTCGCTTCGAGCGCGAGCAGACAGGGCAGAGCGTCGCCGATCGGCGAGGCGGTGCAGACGTTGCCGCCCAAGGTGGCGAGGTTGCGGATCTGGCGCGAGCCGAAGCGCCGGAGCAGGCGGGCGAACGCCGGATAGAGTGCGTCGATGGCGGGCAGCGCCTGCGCCAGGGGCGCCGCGGCGCCGATCTCCAGGTGGCGCCCGCGCCGCTCGATGCGCCGCAGCCGCGGCACGCGGGAGACGGAGATCAGGGTCTCGACGGGCCGGCGCTCCTTGCCGAAGGCGAGGCCGAGGTCGGTGCCGCCGGCCAGCAGGCGGGCTTGCGGATGGGCGGCGCGGAGGCGGGCGAGGCCGGCCAGCGAGCGCGGCGCGAAGAAGTGCCGGCCCCCCGCGGCGTAGGCCCTGGCGCCGTCGCGCGGCAGCGCCGCCACCCGCGCCGCGATCTCCCCTTCGCGCGCGGCGAACCCGTCCGCGACCCGCCCGCCCACGCGCTTCGCGGCGTCCACGATGGGCCGGTAGCCCGTGCAGCGGCAGAGATTGCCGGCGAGGGCGTCGTGGACGGCATCGTCGTCCGCCGCCTCGCCCGAATGGGCGAAGGCGAAGAGCGCCATGACGAAGCCGGGCGTGCAGAAGCCGCATTGCGTGCCGTCGGTCTCGACCAGCGCCCGCTGCACCGGATGCAGCGCGCCGCGCGCGTCCGCCAGCCCTTCCACCGTGAGGACGAGCTTGCCGTCCAGCTGGGGCAGCGCCATCAGGCAGGCGTTCACCGCCTCGTAGCGCATCCGGCCGCGGCTCTCGCTGCCGAGGACGATGGTGCAGGCGCCGCAATCCCCTTCGGCGCAGCCTTCCTTGGTGCCGGGCAGGCCCGCCGGGCCGCGCAGCCAGTCGAGCGCCGTCGTCGTCGGCGCGGCGTCGCGGACCGCGACCGCCTCGTCGTTGAGGATGAAGTTCACCGCTCCGGGCATCGCGCTCTCGTCCCCGCCGCGGCCGGCGCCCGCACGGCGCACCCTCTACCCCCGCCCCCGCAGGCGGTCAAGCGCACCCGGCGCTTCTTCCGGCCCCCCCTCCCGGCCTCCCCCCTGTTCAGGGGGAGGAGCATGCGCCTCCATAATCTTATGGGATGGATCAAGGGCTTCACCACCGCCGGATCCGTTCATACCCCCCAGGGGAGCCGTCTCCTCCCCCCTGGCAGGGGGGAGGCCGGGAGGGGGGAGGGTCGCAGTCCGGCAACGCGCCGAAAGTCGCCCGGCGGTTTCGTGGTTTTACCTCGGCGCGACGAGGAGCATGGCGTCCAGGAGGCGTTTTTCGGGGTGGGGGCGGGGGTAGAGGGCGGAGAGGGCGTTGGCGAGGCGCAGGAAGTCGGGGCCGCGTTCCTGCTCCGCCTCGATCAAGGCACGCAGCGCGGCGGAGTGGCCGCCGGACTGGAGCAGAAGCGCCGCGTGCACGCGGTCCAGCACCGTGGCGCCGGGGCGTCCGGGCGCGGCGTCCTCGTCGGCGCCGATCCGCCCGCCGCGCCGGCGTGGCGCACGCGCGCGTGAGGGAGGCGCAGCCCCCGGCGCGGCCTCCGGTTCCGGGAACAGCGAGCCTTGCAGGCTGCCCGCGTCCTTCTCGATCCGCCCGGCCACCGCCTCCGCGCCGGCCGACCCGAACAACTCGCGCGCTCGCTCCGCTACCGGAAGCAACCGCACCACACCCTTCGACTGCCCGATCACCCGCCCCGTCCAGCGCTCCAGGTCGATCCCCATCGGCTGGGCGAAGCGCCGCACCACGTCGAACGGCAAGGCGAGGCCGCGCGCCGCCGCTTCCGCAGCTTCCGCCTCTTCCTCCTCCGCCTCCCCGCCCCCGTTCGCGTCCGCCGCCTCGGTGCTCTGGAGGGTCCACAGGAACAACGCCGTCAGCCGCGCGTCCTCCTCCAGGGCGCCGGCCATGCTGTCGCCGGCCTCCGCCGCGCCGAGCACCTGGCGCAGCGCCGCGCGCCCCACCACCTCCCACACCTTCTCCAGATATTCGCCGAGGCCCACTTCACGGCCTTCGGCGGTCTCCACGGCGCGGCTGCGGCTGAAGATTTCCAGGGCCGGGCCGATGCAGGCGAACACCAGGTCGGCCCCGCGTACCCCCTCCCCTTGCAGGCGCGCCATCCAGGCGGCGACGCGGGCGGGCAGTTCGCGCAGCACGTCGGCCCAGTCGCCCACCGGCGCATCCTCGGGGCGCGGGCGGCAGATCAGGTGGATGCTGGTGGCCAACGCGGCGGACTCGCGGGCGCGCAGGCGGGACCCCATTTCGGTGGCGAGCGGCCAAGAGCCGGTGATGGTCCAGCCGCCGCGGATCAAGCCGGCAAGCAGCGCCTCCCATCCTTCGGTGGTCTTGTGGGCGAAGACGACGGAACCGACGCCGTCCTCGCGCAGCACCCGGCGGCCTTCGGCGAAGGCGGCGCCCATCGTGTCCTCGAAGAACGCGCGGTCCTTGACGCGGCCGTTGCGGGTTTTGGTCTCGTCCTGCACCGCCTCGCGCGCCTTGGGCGAGAGCGGGTTGTCGGGATCGAAGGGGTCGCGCAGTAGCGGATGACCGGGCAACGCGCGCTTGAGCCAGACGAGGAAGAAATCGGAAAGGTCCGAATAGGGAATCGCGTCGTAGTAAGGCGGATCGGTGAACCAGACGCCGGCGGCTTCGTCCGGAAGCGGGTGTTCCGTGGCGTCGGCAGGTTGCACTTGCCCAACGTCCGAGCGTGCTACACATATTGACTCAACTGCATCCGCCATTCGACTGATTTGGCTTATAAAAGAGCCAGTGGAGTCGGTCTTGGGGTTAGTTTCGGAAAAATCCCAGACCATAGGCAAAGCTTGTCGGGAAAGGGCTTGAACGGGGCACTCGGCATCTATTTTCCATCTAGATAAAGAAATGAGAAAATCTGCCATTCGACCAATCAGCAAAGCAGTCGTTGGTGAGGGTCCGTTACATAGCTCTTTCCGTAACACTACCAACGCGACCTTCTGTCGCGCGGTGAAGAGGTCGCCCCATCGCAACATCCCGTAACGCTGGACGCGAAAGCCCAACGTGCCAATCGGTGGTAACGGCTCGTCCGGCACAGGACACAACCCCCGACGACCGCCACGCTCCCACTCCGCCAGCATCCCCCCAAGCCGTTCCTGCGCACGCCGCACCGCCCCATAGTCCGCGTCCGTCGGCAACCGATAGTGACGACCCGCCTCCCCCGGCTTCAGCGTCACAACCGCCGTCATCCGCGCTCCCCCCACCCGACGGCCCGCATCGTCGAACACCGCGTCCGCACCGCCCCGCACCTCCGCAAGCTGCGCACGCACGCGCTCCGGCGGCAACACCGACTCGCAACACGGACACGTCGCACGGGCCCGCGTCACCGTCCCCGCACGCACCTCCGACTCCGCCCGCGGCTCGAAAACCGCGAACGCCACACGCGGCGCCTCGCCCGCCGGACGCTCCACCCGAAGCCGCAGCGCGCGCTTCCGACCAGCCTTCCGCGCAAGCCAGAACGACCGCATCAGCGGAATCTCGGCCCCGCAACGCGGCGCCTCGCAACGAACCGTCCGCGCCCACAAATACGCAATCGGAACCGCCCCGTCCGCATCCTGCGGGTAGAGGTCGGCGAGTTCCTTCGCCGCCGCGTCCCGGATCTCGGCCCCGGCCGCGCGCAACGCCTCCGCAAGCGCAGGACCACGACGCGGGATGTCCTCCAGCATCACCTTCAGGATCAGACACGCCACCGGGTTCAGGTCGCTCGCAAACGCCTCGCAACCCAGGCGCAGCGCCTCCAGCGGGATCGATCCGCCACCCGCGAACGGGTCCACCACAAGCGGCGCCTCCTCCCCATGCGCCGCCTTCACCAGCGCGCGGCTCACGCGCAGATAGTCCGGATGAGACGCCAAGTCCCAATTCGCGAAGTCCGCCACGAAGCGCAGCAATGCGGCCCGCAAGTCCTCATCGCTCTCCCCCGGACGGCAGCGCGGAATGGGCGGCAGCAGCGCCCGCGCCGCCTCCTTGAACGCCGGCGGACACAGCGCATCGCACGGATCAGGCCACAGCAGCCCCAACAACACCGCACGCGACGACGCAAGCGGACGACGCGCCCACCAAAGATGCAGCGTCGACGGATGACCATGCCGGATCGACTTCTCACGCGCCGCATGACCCGAAACCGCCGATATCGGAAAATCAACCTCCGCCAGCCGACGACACCCACGCGGAATCATCTTCTCCGACCTGCCTCTCTTCGTCCGCGAAAACGCTCGCGATAATCCTGACGCGCAGCCTCGACGTCGTTCCCGTCAGGGGGGCCGCTCAAGTACTCCTCCCCCCGCCAAGGGAGAGGCCGCTTGCACCCCTCCCCCCGCCAAGGGGAGGCCACTTGTACTCCTCCCCCCTGGCAGGGGGGAGGCCGGGAGGGGGGCCGCGCAGGCATCCGCCGCGCATCGAGGGGGAACGCGCCTTCGCGCGCGGCAGCCGGATGGGCTTCCGGAAGCGCTCTCCCATCGGCCCGTCTGCGTCGGCGGACGATCTGGAGATCGATGGCGGGCGCCACGCCGAGAACGATCCTCGCCAAGTCGCGGGAGCGCAAGCCACCCCCCTCCCAGCCTCCCCCCTGTCCAGGGGGGAGGAGTACAAGTGGTCTCCCTGCCAAGCGACGACACCCACGCGGAATCATCTTCTCCGACCTGCCTCTCTTCGCCCGCGAAGACGTTCGCGATAATCCTGACGCGCAGCCTCGACGTCGTTCCTGTCAGGGGGACCGCTCAAGTACTCCTCCCCCTGCCTGCCAAGGGGAGGCTCACTTGTACCCCTCCCCCCTGCCAGGGGGGAGGCCGGGAGGGGGGCCGCGCAGGCATCCGCCGCGCATCGAGGGGGAACGCGCCCTCGCGCGCAGCAGCCGGATGGGCTTCCGACAGCGCTTTCCCATCGGCCCGTCTGCGTCGGCGGCCGATCGTAGAGATCGCCGGCGGGCGCCACGCCGAGAGCGACCTCCGCCAAGTCGCGGAAGCGCAATCCACCCCCCTCCCAGCCTCCCCCCTGTCCAGGGGGGAGGAGCGTAAGTGCTCTCCCCCTTGAGTAGGGGGGAGGAGTGCAAGCGGTCTCCCCCCTGAATAGGGGGAGGAGTGTAAGTGGTATCCCCCTTGAACGGGGGGGAGGCGTGCAGGCGGACACTCTGCCAAGCGACGACACCCACGCGGAATCATGCGCTTCCTCCCGCGCCGGCTTCGGGCTTGAAGGGGCGGGAGAGCAGGCCGCCGATGGCGTCGTCGATGGCGGCGCCGCGATGGAGCACCGCGTCGGTGGCGGCGGCGATGGGCATCTCGATTCCGCGCTCGGCGGCCAAGGCCGCCACGGCCGGCGCGCTCGCCACCCCTTCCGCGACGGCCTCGCGGGCGCCCAGGATCGTTTCGAGAGCATCGCCCCGCCCCAGGGCGCGGCCGAGCGCGTAGTTGCGCGACTGCTCGCCGGTGCAGGTCAGCACCAGGTCGCCCAGGCCCGAGAGGCCGGCCAGCGTTTCCGCCCGCGCGCCCATGGCGACCGCCAGCCGCGTCATCTCCGCGAAGCCGCGGGCCACGATGGCGGCCCGCGCGTTGTCCCCCAGGCCGCGGCCCGCGGCGATGCCGGCGGCGATCGCGATCACGTTCTTCACCGCCCCGCCGACCTGCACGCCGATCAGGTCGTCGGTGAGATAGGGCCGGAAGGCCGGCCCCCCGAGCGCCCGGACGAGCGCCGCGCCGCGCGCGCCGTCGGCGCAGGCGAGGGACACGGCGGCGGGCAGCCCCTGCGCGACCTCGCGCGCGAAGGTCGGGCCGGAGAGCACGGCGATTTCCAGCGCCGGCGCGGCCCGGCGCACCGCCGCGCTCATCAGCGCGCCGCTCTCCCGCTCGATCCCCTTCGCACAGATCACGACGGGCGCCGGACCCGCCGCGCCGGCCACGCGCGCCGCCAGCGCCGCGAGATGCTGCGCCGGCGCGGCCAGGAGCAGGAGATCGGCGCGCGCCGCGCAGGCCAGGTCCGCCGTCGCCCGGATCGCCGGATCAAGCGTCACGCCGGGCAGGAAGCGCCGGTTCTCATGCTCTTCGTTGATGGACGCCACCACGTCCGCCTCGCGCGCCCACAGCAGCGCCGCGCGCCCGGCCCGCACCGCCGCCGCCGCCAGCGCCGTGCCCCACGCGCCGCCGCCGATCACGCCCACGCGGGTCACGGCCCCCCTCGCCCCGGCCGGAATCAGGCGCGGCGGCCCAGCCGGCCGGGAACGCCGGCGCCCTCGGCGAGCCCGGCCTTCTCATCCAGCGGCCAGCGGGCGCGCGGGGCTGCGTCGAGGGGGTCGACCAGGCCGCGCGCGAGCCGCTCGACTCCGGCCCAGGCGATCATCGCCGCGTTGTCGGTGCAGAGGCGCGGCGGCGGGACGGCCAGGGCGAGCCCGCGCGCCTCCGCCAAGGCCGCGAGCCGGCGCCGGAGATGCGCGTTGGCCGCGACGCCGCCGGCGACGACCAGCGCGGTCGGGCGCGGCCCTTCCTCTTCCAGGCGGGCGACGGCGTTCGCCGTGCGGTCGACCAGGACGTCGGCGACCGCCGCCTGGAACGACGCGGCGGCATCCGCGCGGTCGCGGTCCGAAGGGTCGCCCAGCCCGCGCACGGTCTCGCGCAACGCCGTCTTGAGCCCGGAGAAGGAGAAGTCGCAGCCCGGCCGGCCGGCCAGCGGGCGCGGCAGGGCGAAGCGCGCGGAGTCGCCGCCCGCCGCCGCCCGCTCGATCGCCGGCCCGCCGGGATAGCCGAGCCCCAGCAGAATCGCGGCCTTGTCGAAGGCTTCCCCCACCGCGTCGTCGATCGTCGTCCCCAGGCGCTGATGAACGCCCACCTCCCGGACCAGAAGCAGCTGGCAATGCCCGCCCGACACCAGCAGCAGCAGGTAGGGAAACGCCAGCGCCTCATCGACCAGTCGCGGGCTGAGCGCGTGGCCTTCCAGGTGGTTCACGGCGAGCAGCGGCGTATCGTGGACGGCGGCGATCGCCTTGCCCGTCATGAGCCCCACCATGACCGCGCCGATCAGGCCGGGGCCGGCGGTCGCCGCCACCCCGTCCAGCGCGGCGAAGCCGATGCCCGCCTCCGCCATGGCGTCGGCGATCAGGCCGTCGAGATGCTCCACGTGGCTGCGCGCGGCGATCTCCGGCACGACGCCGCCGAACGGCGCATGGGCGGCGCGCTGCGAGAGGACGAGATCGGCCTTCACCTCGCGCGCGTCGGTGACGACCGCAGCCGCCGTCTCGTCGCAGCTCGTCTCGATGCCGAGAACCACCATGGGCGGCAAGGTACGCGGCGCCCGCACCCGCCGCAACGAACGGCGGAAGGCCCTCGCGCGGCCCGCCTCCGCCGTGTAGAAGGGGCGCCCGAGAGCGAACCCAATGGACGCGCGCCTGCCGATCGTCGTCGGAACGCGCGGCAGCCCGCTCGCCATGGCCCAGGCCCGCCATGTCCGGGCGCTGCTCGCCGCGGCCCATCCGGCGCTGGCCGAGGAGGGCGCGCTCGAGCGCCGGGTCATCGTCACCTCGGGCGACCGCCTCGCCCATGCGCGGCTCGCCGATTTCGGCGGCAAGGGGCTGTTCACGAAGGAGATCGAGGAGGCGCTCCTCGACGGGCGCATCGACCTCGCGGTCCACTCGATGAAGGACCTGCCGACGCGGCTGCCGGACGGCCTCGCGATCGCGGCGATCCCCGAGCGCGCGGACCCGCGCGACGTGCTGGTCGCGCCTCGGGCGCGCGGGACCGATGGTCTATCGCCTCGGGCGCGCGGGACCGATGGTCTATCGCCTCGGGCGCGCGGGACCGATGGTCTATCGCCTCAGGCGCGCGGGACCGATGGTCTACCGCCTCGGGCGCGCGGGACCGATGGCCTCCCGCCCCAGGCGCGCGGCATCGCCGCCCTTCCGGCGGGCGCGCGGGTCGGGACCTCCTCCCTGCGCCGCCAGGCCCAGCTCCTGGCGCGGCGGCCGGATCTCGTCGTTGTCCCGCTGCGCGGCAATGTCGGAACGCGCCTGCGCAAGGTGGCGGACGGCGCGGTCGACGCCGTGCTCCTGGCCCTGGCCGGCCTCCGCCGCCTGGGCGCGGACACGCAGGCGATGGCGGTGCTCGCGCCGGAGGAGATGCTGCCGGCGGTGGGCCAGGGCGCGCTCGGCATCGAGTGCCGCGCCGACGATTCGCGCATGACGCGGCTGCTCGCCCCCCTCGCCCACCGGGCGAGCGCCGACGCCGTGCGCTGCGAGCGGGCGCTGCTCGAAACCCTCGACGGCTCCTGCCGGACGCCCATCGCCGGCCTCGCCGTGGCGGACGACGCCGGCGGGCTGCGCCTGGACGCGCTGGTCGCGAGTCCGGACGGCCGGGTCTGCCACCGCGTCGCCCGCGCCGGCGCCGCCGCGGACGCCGCCGCCCTGGGCCGGGACGCCGGCGAAGCGCTGAAGGCGGCGGGCGGCGCGCGCCTCCTCCCGTGATCCGCCCCCGGCTGCTGCTGACCCGCCCGCGCCCGGAGTCGCGCGTGCTGGCGGCGGCCTTGAAGGCGCATGGCGTCGATTCGCTGATCGAGCCGATGCTGACGATACGCCTCGACGCCGACGCGCGGTTCGATCCGGCCGGCGCGCAGGCGATCCTGCTCACCAGCGCCAACGGCGCGCGGGCGCTGGCGGCCGCCGGCGGCGCGGCGGCGCGGCGGCTCCCCGTCCTGGCGGTCGGCCAGGCGACGGCGGAGGCGGCGCGGCGCGGAGGCTTCAAAAAGGTGGAGTCGGCGAACGGCGACGTGGACGATCTGGCCGCGCTCGCCGCGGCCCGCTTGCGCCCGGAGGCGGGCCGCCTCGTCCACGTGGCCGGGCGGGTGAGCGCGGGCTGCCTCGCCGGCCGGCTGCGCGCCGCCGGCTTCGAGGCCGTGCGCGTCCCGCTCTACGAGGCGGCGCCGGCGCGCGCGCTCTCGCCGCCGGCCCGCCGGGCGCTGGAAGGGCAGGCGCTGGCCGGCGCCGCGTTTTTCTCCCCCCGCACCGCCGCGCTCCTCGCCGGGCTCGTGCGCGAAGCGGGGCTCGCCCCGCGCGTCGGGACGATGACCGCGTTCTGCCTGAGCGCCGCCGTGGCGGCGGTGGCGGCGGCCCTGCCCTGGCGCCGGGTGGCCGTGGCGGACGCGCCGCGGCAGGATGCGCTGGTGGCGCTCGTGGCCCGCGCGAACGGCGCACCGGCCTCCCCGCCGGTGACGCGCGCGCCGCCGACGCGGGAGGACGGCGATCATGGCCCCTGACGACAAGGGCGGGAAGTGGCTCCGGATCACCCGCCGCCGGCCGGACGCGGGAGCGGACGCGGCGCCCGGCGGCGGGCGACAGGACGCGGCGCCCGGTGCCGGGCGACGGGGCGCGCCGCTGCCGGTGGTCTGGGGCCTGATCGCGGCCCTGGTCGGCGCCGGCCTCTACGCGGCCTGGCCCGCCATCGACCCGGCGCCGCGGGAGGCGGCGCCGGGGCCGGAGACCGCCGTCGCGCCCCCGGACACGCCCCCCCACGCGCCGCAGGACGCCGCAGGCCCGGCACCCGACCAAGGCGGCGGGAAGCGGACGCCGCCGGCGGACGAGACGCCTCCCGCGCCCGCGGAAACCGCCCGAGCGGCCGCCGGCACGGACGCGCAGGCGGGCAGGCAGGCGGCGGAAGGCGCGGAGGCCGCCGCCGCGCGCGCGGCGCTCCGGACCCGGCTCGAAGCGCTGGAAGCGCGGGCGGACGGCGCCGCGGCGGTGCTCGCGGGCGGGCTGGAGCGGCGGATCGAAGCGCTGGAGCGGGAGGCGGCGCAGGCCCGCGCCGACCCCGCGCGCGCCGCCTGGACGGAGCAGCGGCGGGCGCTGGAGGCCCGGCTCGCCGCGACGAACGCGCGGCTCGCGCGGCTGGAGGCGGACGCGACCCGGCGCGACGCCGCCGACGGACGCCTGATGGCCCTGGTGCTCGTGACCGGCGAGCTGACGGCCGCTCTCGGTACCTCCCGCCCCTTCGCGGCGCCCCTCGACAGGCTGCGCGGCGTCGCCGGCGCGGACCCGGAGATCGCAGCCGCCATCGCGCCCCTGGCGCCCTTCGCCGCCGCCGGCGCGCCGACTCTGGACGGGCTCGCGGCGCGCTTCCCGCCCGTCGCGAACGCCCTGCTGCGCGCCGCCCAGGGGAGCGCGGGCGACGGCTGGATCGACGCCACCGTTTCCACGCTGCGCCGGCTGGTGACCGTCCGCCGCACCGGCGGCGCGGTCGATCCGGAGAGTCTGGACGGACGGCTGGCCGCCGCCGAGACGGCGCTCGCCGCCGGCGACCCGGCGCCGGCCATCGCACTCGCGGAGGATGCGGCGCCCGCCGCCGATGGCGTGCGGGACTGGCTGCGCGGCGCCCGCGCGCGACGCGCCGCCGACGACGCGCTGGCGCGCCTCGCCCAGGTCGTCAACGCCCGCGTCGGCGCCCGCTGGGCGGCGAGCGAGGCGGCGCGGTGATCCGCATCGTCGCGTATCTCGCGGCGGTCGTCGCGGTGGCGGCGGCCGCGGCCTGGCTCGCCGAGCAACCGGGCCGGGTGCGGATCGACTGGGGGGACTACGCGATCGAGACCTCGCCCGGGGTCCTCGCCGCGGCCGTCGCGGCGGCGACGACGGCGGCGCTCACGGCCGCCTTCGCGCTGCGGTTCCTGTGGAGCGGCCCCCGGCGGCTCGCGCGGGCCCGGCAACGCCGGCGCGAACGGGCGGGCTATCGCGCGCTGACCCAGGGCCTGGTCGCCGCCGCCGCGGGCGACCCCAAGCGGGCGCGCCGGCTGGCGCGGCGCGCCGACCTGCTGCTGGACGAGCCGCCGTTGACCCTGCTGCTCTCCGCCCAGGCCGCGCAACTCGAAGGCGACGACCGGGCGGCGCGGGCTTCCTTCGAAGCGATGCTCGAACGGCCGGCGACCGCCTTTCTCGGGCTGCGCGGCCTCCTGGTGCAGGCCGAGCGCGACGGCGACACCGCGGCGGCGCTGGACCTGGCCGAACGCGCCTTCGCACTGCGTCCCGATACGCCCTGGGTGCTGACGGCGCTTCTGGAGCTCCAGACCCGCGCCCGCCGCTGGTCGGATGCGCTCGTCACGGTGCGGCGGGCCCTCCGCCGGGGCGCGATGGAAGACACCGCCGCCCGCCGCCGGCAGGCGGGGCTGCTCTTCGAGCGGGCGCGGGCGCTGCGCGAGCAGGGCGAGGCCAGGGAGGCGCTGCGCGCGGCGGAGGAGGCGCGCGGAGTCGATGCCGCGTTCCTGCCGGCGGCGCTGCTCGCGGCGGGCCTCGCGAAGGAGGCGGGCCGCGGCAACGCGGCGGCGCGCATCATCGCGGAGGCGTGGCGCCATCGCCCCCATCCGGCGTTGGGCCGGCTGTTCGTCGCGCTCGACCCGGACCGCTCACCCCCGGAGCGGCTGAAACGGGCCGAGACGCTGGCGAAGAACAATGCCGGGCACCCCGAGAGCCACCTGCTCGTGGCGCGCCAGGCGCTCGACGCCAGGCAGTGGGGGACGGCGCGCCGGCAGCTGGAACGGGCCGCCGAGAACCGCCCCACGGGCGCCGTGTACCGCCTCATGGCGCGCCTCGAAGAGGCGGAGCGCGGCGACGGCGCGGAAGTCCGGCGCCTCCTCGAACGGGCGAGCGAGGCAGCGCCCGACCCGGCCTGGCTCTGCGCCCGCTGCGCCGGCACGAGCCCCGCGTGGTCCATCGCCTGCGACCGCTGCGGCGCCTTCGATTCGATCGACTGGGGAACGCCGCCCCGCAGCGACGCCGAAGCGCTGGCGGCGGAAGCGCCCGCCGCTCCGGACGACGCCCCGCCCCGCCCGACACCCGCCACCGCCGGCTGAGCACCGCCCTGCCGCGATTTCCCCCTTGTCCGCAAGGCTCGTCACGGTCGCCGCCCGGCAGAGAACCTGCGCCTCCTCCTGACAGGGGGAGGCGCGTAAACGGCCGCCATGACTGTAGGGAGGCGAAAGTCGTGTCAAATTTTGGACTAGGCCGGACTAGGTGGACGATCAAGGGCTTACGGGGCGGGGCTAAGTCGAAGATGAGGAAGGTGTGCAAAAGTCGAGATCAATCGGCGCTTGCCGGGCGCCGCACTCCCTAGACTAAGCGCCCGGCGCCATGTACCATCCGACGCGGCGTCGGTGATAGCTCTACCGTCGAGCCTCTCCAAGTGGGGAGTGCGGGGGAGGACGGCCCACACGGCGCCCGCTGGCCAAGCTCGGGCGGCCCGGCCCGGCGCCCGAGCGGCGCGCGATGGCGAGCGTCACGGCCGCACGGCCCACGGCGCCCGCGAAGCTCGGGCGGATGGTGTTCGGCGGCGGCGCCCGTGCGGCCCGGATGCAGGCTCGGGCGGCCCGGCGCGGGCGATGGCGACGGCGCGGGATAGAGATTGACGCGGGCGGCGCCGGGGCGGTATGGTGCGGCGGCGCCCTAGTCACAACGGCTTTGCCCGCGCTGGTTCGCCAGTCCGTAAAGCTACCGCGCAAGCGTGTAGGTAGGGGTTACGGCCTACAGGGCGCTACTTCACTCGCTCAGCATTCCGGCGCGCCGCGGCAAGGTTCCGTTCCGTTCCGCGGTGGAATGATTGCAGGAACAATTCTTGCCGGTCGCCCGTCGTCTTGAAGACGGCCGTCCAAATCATGCCGCCCAATTCGAGATAGCCCACAACATGCATGGGCGTCGAATGGTAGAATTCGCCCGCGTCCAAGATGCGTTGCACAAGCGCATAATTGCCCGGCGTGACGTCAGGGTGATGGTCCCTTATGTGCTTCACACTGCCAGGCGACAGCCTTACCACGCGCGCTTGCGCATCCGTCGCGCGCATGATGCGCGCCGGCATGATGGCGATAGGCCAATCGCCCGGCGCGATTTGCTCGGCCTTGGTCCCGCGGCCCCGCACGAAGCGCCGAAAGCGGGCGGTCTCCCATGGGCGCCCGATGGCCGCGGCGCGCATATCGGGCGGCGCCGCTTCGATCTTGGCAATCAAATGCGCGGATGCTTCCTTGCCAAGGTCAACGCGGCCCGCGTTGAAGGCGAAGCCCGGATCGATACCGGCAGGCACACTCTCAACGCGGCCCGTGCGCTTGTTGAGCCACGGGCGGCGCCGCGATAGCGGGCGCTTCGTAGGCGCCCATCCGCGGCGCTTCAAGTCAGCGTCCGAATACTGCGTCACGGTGCAACGGCAATTCCATCCGTTCGGCGGGAAGTGGGTTCGCCAGAATGGATCGTCGTAGCGCAGTGTCACGCCATGCCATGCACGATGTTGCGGGCGGGTTCGATCGTCGAGGGTAGCGACATACCGCAACCACGGCATGGCTTTGGCAACGCGCTCTATGCGTTCCCACTTCCCGCGGGCGTAGGCGGTACGAAGGTTCGTATCGTAGATGATGCGAAGGCGGTGCGGGCTTCCCAGCTGCACGGGCTTGCCGTCCACGATCTTTTTTCCCCACCATCCTTTCGCGCGAAGTGTCGGTTCGAGACGGTTTCTGAAGGTGGTAAGGCTCTCACCATCGGCAATCGCCTTGTCCATGGCGGCCCGAATTTCAGTCAATATGTCAATCTGCATCGCCTTGGCGACAGTGAACGACCGCGCATGATGAATCGCATTCGTGTCGCGCCAATCCCAACCGACAATGACGTTGCGGTCGGGACTATCGAGGAAACCCCGACCTGCTTATCCGCGGGAGGCCGCCATTGGAGTGGGGAACGTCCCCGGTGTTCCCGACGGGAACGTCATGGCGGCGGCGGTCGGGATCGCTCGTCCGGCTCACGGGCGGCGAACGGCCAGAGGGGATATCGCGGCGCGGCGGCGGCTCTCGCCGACGGGGCGGGAAAGGCGCGCGGCGCCCTCTCGGCCCTCCTTCGGATCGTCATTTCCGCGAAGGCGGGAAGTCGGAGACCGTTGGAAACAGATTCCCGCTTTCGCGGGAATGACGAGGTCTATCATTTGCGGGAATGGCGGGGTCTATTAGCGGGAATAGCGGAGCCTATCGCGGGAATGACGGGTCTATTGATCGGGGAGCCTGCCCCTGTGAAAGCGGGGGAATGACGGAGTCTTGGCGCGCCGGGCCGTTTGCGCTCCCCCCTCTCGGCCTCCCCCCTGACAGGGGGGAGGAGTAAAGATGGGACCCATGGCAGGATGGCGCCGCGCGGGCCTCCGTAGGATCGGACAGGGGGAAGTAAAGATGGGGGCCCCCTGACAGGGGGAGGAGTGTAACCGGCGCTGGATGAGTCTTGCGGACAGGCAGGAACCCCGATGGATAAGCGGATTCGATCTCGAGGGGCGCGGGGGCTTCAGGGTGGGGCGGCGTTTCTCAGCCAGCGGGCGAGGGCCTTGCCGGGGTCGGCGATTTCCTCCAGCGAGCGATACCACCATGCCTGCCAGCCGGACTCCGGCAGGCTGGTGAACAGCATCAGGTTCAGCGGATAGCTCTCGCTGTCCGTGCACCGGCGGAAGTCGTCGCGGAACAGGAAGACCGGCTTCTCCCAGGCGATGGCCATGCCCAGCTCCACCATCACCCCCTCGTCCGGCGGACAGCCGTTGACCACCGCGAACAACCCGTCGGCGTCGCGCACGTCGCGCAGGTCGGCCTGGCCGATCCGGTATGCCCAGCCCGGCGTCGCCCGGTCGATCTGGTTGTTGCGGGCGAAGGGCTCCCACACCTCGGCCCCCAACCCTTCCAGGGCCGCCACGAGCGCCGCCAGCGGCCCCGCGCGCTGCTGCGCGGAGAAGCCGTAGGGGTTCGCCAGATACAGGGTTTTACGCGAGGCCATTCTCACCGCTCCGCTCGCCCCACCGGTACGTCCTTGCGCCCGCCGCGGCGGCGCCTTTACAACCCGTCGCGGCTCGACGATAGTCCCGCGGCCGCGGTGGGCCGCAGTAGCTCAGTCGGTAGAGCAATGCATTCGTAATGCATGGGTCGGGAGTTCGAGTCTCTCCTGCGGCACCGCCGGGCGCGGCGGGTCAGCCCGGCGCGCAGGCCCTGATGGTGGCTTCGGCCTGGGCCTTCGCGTCCGGGCCCTCCGCCACGGGCGCGATCAGCGGCAGGTCGATCCCGGATTCCCGATAGGCATCGATCCTGTCGCGACACCGCCGGGGCGTGCCGGCCACGCAGACCGAATCGATGAGCGCATCGCTGACGGCCGCGGTCGCTGCGGCGCGGTCGCCGCGCGCCCAAGCCTCGGCGACGACGGCCGCCTCCTCGCCGAAGCCCTGCTCCACCGCCGTCCGGTTGTAGCGCGGGAAGAAGCCCGTGTACATCGCGACGCCGGGCCGCAGGGCGTCGAACGCGGCACCCTGGTCGTCCGCCGCCGCGGCGGGAAGCAGCGACGCCAGGGCGACCGCGCCCGGCTCGCGCCCGGCGGCGGCCGCGCCTGCGGCGACGTGCTTCTTCGCGTCCGCGCCGCTCGCGAGGATCGTCCTGGTCAGGATCGCGCCGTCCGCGATCTCGCCGCAGACCCCGATCATCCTGGGGAAGACGGCCGCGAGATAGACGGGCAGGCAGGGGCGGAAAGGCTTGAACCAGAGATCGAAGCGCTCGATGGCGACGGTCTCGCCCCGATAGGACACGTGGCCGTCGCGCAGCAGGCGGCGGACGACCTCGACGGTCTCGCGCACCCGCGTCACCGGCTTGCCGTAGGGCAGGCCGTGTTCGGGGCCGACCTGCACCCGGTGGCTCGAACCGAGACCGAGGATGAAGCGCCCGCCCGAAAGCCGGTCGACCGTGGCCGCCGCCATCGCGATGGTCGGCGCCGAACGGACGAAGACGCTCGATATGCAGGTGCCGAGGGCGACCCTGTGCGTCCGCACCGCGACCGCCGCCAGCACGGCGAACTGGTCGCCGCCGTGCCCTTCCGCCATCCACACCGAATCATAGCCGAGCGATTCGGCCAGAACCGCGCACTCGACGATTTCGGCGGCGTCGAGACCGCCGGAGAAGGCGACTCCGAGACGACCCATTCCGCCCCTTCCCGCCTACTCGGCTGCCGCCTGGTGCGGCTCCCACTCCGGGATGCGGCCCTCGTAATAGGGCATCGCCTCGACGCGGGGCCGCCAGGAGCCGTCGTCGATGCAGGCGCGCACATGGGCCGCGATCTCTTCCATGGTGGCGAACCAGACGTCGCCTCTTTCCAGCAGGGATTCGACCCAGGCCGCCACGCGGCTCATGCGGGCCAGCCGGCCGGAGACGAAGGGATGCCAGACGGTGATCGCCATGCCGCCATGCGCGTAGGCCGCCTCGACCTCCGAATCGAACACCTTCATGGCCTCGTCCGGCGCCTTGATGGTCATGGTGTAGCGGAAATCCAGGTTGTGCATGTAGTGCGGCCAGTCGTCCATGCCCCAGTGGGACGGCAGGCAGACGACCTCTCCCTTGGCGGTATCCAGCACGTAGGGGACGTCGTCGCCCATCAGGCTCGCGTCGTAGAGAAAGCCGCGCTCGGCGAGGAGCGCGGGCGAGTGCCGCGAGGCGTTGTAGAGCGGCGCCCGCCAGCCCCTGGGCGGCTTTCCCGTCATGCGCCGGATCACGTCGATCTGCTTGTCCAGCCAGTACTCCTGACGCTCGCGCGACTCGTCGTTCGGGTTCTCGTGCAGATAGCCGTGCGCCGCGATCTCGTGCCCGCCTTCAAGGATCGCTTCGACCAGATGCGGATAGCGCTCCATGCACCAAGCCGGATAGAAGAACGTCTGCCTGATGCCGAAATGCGCATAGACCTTCAGAATTCGCGGGATCGCGACCTCGTCGTATTTGAGGAACGACATGGTCGCCAGCATGTTCTCGGCCTTGTCGGGGAATTCCAGATGCAGGATACTGTCGGTGTCGATGTCGAAAGTGATGGCCACGGCGCAGCGGGCGCCGCCCGGCCACGGCACCGGATTGTCGATCAGCGCGAGCGTCATCCTTTCCTCCTTCGGCGCGGCGGGAGCGTGAGGCGACTCTACAGAGAGCCGGAGCCGGAGCCAATGCGCGCCCGCCGCCTCGCGAGAGGGCCGCGCCCCCTCGACGGACGCGGCGGCAGGGAGAGCACGACATGAGCAAGCGGCGCATCATGCCGGCGGGTCATTGGGACTGGAGCATGCCGGTCACGCTCTCCCAGGGGTGGCGCGTGGGCGACCTGCTCTTCGTCGGCGGCCAGATCTCCGCGGACGACCGGGGCCGGGCGGTCGGCGGGGATCTCGAGACCCAGACCCGGAACGTCATGGAATTCATCGGCCGGGTGCTGCACGAGGCGGGCGCGGATTTCTCCGACGTCGTCAAACAGAACGTCTATTACGTGGCGGACGACGAGAGCGCGCCGCCGGCCGAGACCGTGCGCCGGATCGACGCCGTGCGGGCGGCCTATTGCGGTGCGCCCGGCCCGGTCACCACCGAGACGCCGGTGGCCGGCCTCGCCTTCGAAGGGCTGCTGGTGGAGATCGACGCGATCGCCGTCCTCGGCGGGGACAAGACGCCGCTGACGCCGGCGAATCACTGGTCGCGCGGCGGAGACGCGCCCTACGCGCAGGGCTGGCGCGCCGGCGACTGGGTGTTCGTCGGCGGACAGCGCCCGCTCGATGCGGACGGCGCGTTGCGCGACCCGGGCGACGTCGCCGCGCAGACCCGCCATTGCTTCGAGGGAATGCGGCGCGTGCTGGCCGAGGCCGGCGCCGGCTTCGAGGACCTGATGCGGTTGAACACGTATTACAGCCACGACGGCGCGGGGCGCGCGGTCACCGCGTTCTGGGAAGAGATGACGCGGATCAGGATGGAGTACCTGCCGGACCCGGGCCCCGCCGGCACCGGCCTCCGGGTCAAGGGATTCCCCCACGAGGGGGAAGCGTTCCAGATCGAGGGGATCGCCCATCTCGGCAGGGAGCGCCGACGGATCATGCCGGAGGGGCACTGGGGCTGGAGCATGAAGGTGCCGTTCTCGCAAGGCTGGCGGAGCGGAAACGCGGTGTTCGTCGGCGGCCAGATCTCGGCCGATCGCGCCGGCCGCGCCGTGGGCGTCGGCGCCATCGCGGCCCAGACGCGGAACGTGTTCGAGAGCCTGACGGCCGTCCTCGCCGAGGCCGGCGCCACGATGCGCGACGTCGTCAAGCTCAACACCTATTACCGCTACGAGGGCAAAGGGGAGAGCGTCACCGACTATTGGGAGAAGATGACGGAGGTCCGGCGGCATTATTTCCCGCCCCTGGGGCCTGCGGCGACGGCCGTCCGCGTCGACGGCTACGCCTTCGAGGACCTGCTGATCGAGGTCGAGGCGATCGCCGTGGTCGACGACTGACCGCGCGAGGGCCATCGGAAGCGGATGCCGAAGTGACGGCGATGCCCCGTCGAGGAACCGCGCCGCCGCCCCCGGCGGACGGCGGCAGCGCGCCGCCCGGCGCGCTCGCGCCCGCCTTCAAGCCGCCGCCGGCGCCGTTCCTCGAGGTTCTCGGGCGGCTGAGCCAGAGGCGCACCGTGCTGCTCGGGATCGTCGGCGTGGTCGTCTTCTTCGCGGTCTGGGAGGCGGCGCATTACGCGACGCCGGAGGAGAGGCAGCGGTTCCTGCCCAGCGTCGAACTCGTGGTCGGCGAGATCGTTCACCTGCTCGTGGAGAAGAACTACATCGCCGACATCGGCACGAGTCTCTACCGCATCTATGCGAGCTTTTTCGCCGCCAGCCTGATCGCCGTTCCCCTCGGCGTGCTGATGGGGTGCTTCGTCAAGCTGCGCGCCCTGATCAACCCGACGACCGGCGGCTGGCGCTACCTTCCGGCGGCTTCCTTCGCGCCGCTCCTGCTGGTCTGGTTCGGGCCGACCGACTTCGCCAAGATGGCTCTGCTCTTTCTCGGGTGCTTCTTCTTCCTGGTCGCCCTCATCCTCGACAACACGCTCTCGGTTCAGCGCGAACTCGTCGAATCGGGCCTCACCATGGGAGCGAACCGCAGGCAGGTCGTCGCCATCACCTTCCGGGCGGCCGCGCCGCAGATTCTCGATTCGATGCGCAACATGATCGCCGTCGCCTGGACGTATCTCGTGATCGCCGAAATCATCGCCGCGACCGACGGCATCGGCGCCGTGATGATGCGCGCCGCGCGCTTCCTGCACGTCGACACCATGATGGGCGGTATCCTCACGATCGGCGTGCTCGGTGTCCTGACCGATATCGCCTTCCGGGTCGCCGCCCGCCTGTCGTTTCCCTACATGTACGTCAGGCGATAGGGCATGGTCTTCCGACGCGGGCGGGCGGCGCCGCGGGCGCGAGCGAGCGCGTCGGCACAAGCCCCGGACGCGCCGCCGATACAGGCGGACCGGGTCACGAAGAGCTATCTCGGCGGTACCGTGGTGGCGCTCGACGACGTCTCCTTCGCGCTGCGTCCGAACCAGGTGACGGCGATGATCGGCCCCTCCGGCTGCGGCAAGACGACCATGCTGCGGCTGATCGCGGGCCTCGAACATCCGTCGCGCGGCGCCGTGACCATGTTCGGCCGGCCGATCCTCGGGCCCGGACCGGAACGCGGGATGGTCTTCCAGGCCTACACCTCGTTCCCCTGGCTCACCGCGCGGGCGAACATCGAATACGGCATGAGACTGCAAGGCCTGCCGAAGGCCGAACGGCGGGAGCGGGCCGCGCATTTCCTGGCTCTCGTCCACCTGGAGAACTTCGCCGACGCCTATCCGGCCGAGCTCTCCGGCGGCATGAAACAGCGCGTGGCCATCGCCCGCACCCTGGCACAGAACCCGCGGCTGCTCCTCCTCGACGAGCCCTTCGGGGCCCTCGATGCTCAGGTCACCTGGGAGATGGAGGAGATGATCGTCGAGATCATCGAGCGCGAGAACAAGACCGTGATCGTGGTGACCCACGATATCCAGGAGGCAATCTATCTCGCCGACCGGATCATCTTCTATACTCGCCAACCCGGACGAATCAAAGCCGACCTCGGCATGGACTTCAAGAACGGCCAGCGCTTCCGACGGAAGGAGGAGTTGCTCGTTCATCCGGGTTATGTGGATATGGAGCGGCGCCTCTATGCGATGATGCGCGAAGAGATCGAAGGGCGCTCCGGCCAGGAGCGGAGCCAGGGGAGGACATCGACATGATTCGACAGGGAACGGGCCGTCGTGCGCGCGCGGCCGTGGCGGCGCTCGCCGTCACCTTCGCCGTACTCGGGGGGGCCGGCGCCGCGGCCGCGAAGGAGACCGTCCGCGTCGCGCATTTCAGCTGGCCCGGCTACGGCTTCCTCCACATCGTCCAGGAGAAGGGCTTCGCCCCGGACATCGATCTCGACATCTCGATCATCGAGGACCCGGTGCAGAGCTTCGGCCTGCTCGCGAGCGGCCAGCTCGACGTGGTGACGAGCACGATCGAGTTCGGGCCGATCGCGACGGCCGAGGACATGCCGGTCAAGCTGCTCGGCCTGACCAATCTCGGCAACGGCTCCGACCACATCATCGTCCACCCCGACATCAAGGAGCCGGCCGATCTCAAGGGCAGGAAGGTCGCGGTCCTGGAAGGCGGCCTCTCGCAGATATACATGGCGATCTGGCTCGAGCAGCAGGGCATCAAATGGGACGAGGTGGAGATGGTGAACCTCATCGCCGGCGACGCCGCCGCCGCGATGATGTCGGGCGACCTCGCCGCCGCCGAGCTTTGGGACCCTTACGGCGGGCAGGTGCTCGCCGAGCTTCCCGGCGCGCGCGAGGTCAGCCATTCCGGCGAGGAATACTGGCTCAAGGAAGGGTTGATCGCGGACGCCATGTTCGTCTCCGACACGTTCATCGAAGAACGCCGCGACGTTCTCGTGGCGCTGACCAGGGCGCGCTACAAGGCGGTCGAGTGGTGGCGCGAGAACCCGGCGGAGGGCAACGGGATCATCGCCGAGGCCATGCAGTTCACGGTGGATGACGTGCAGTCGATTCTCGGCGGCGAGAACAACCCCGACGACGGAACGCTCTACATGTACAGCCTCGAAGAGTCGGCGCGGTTCTGCGGCGTCGCCGCCGGCGCCCCGCCGTTCGGCCAGCGCAACGGCCAGATCGTCGATCACTGGGCCCTCACCAACAAGTGGTGGGTGACCTTCGGCCTCATGGCCGAAATGGTCGACCCGGACAAGGGAATTGACTGCTCGATCCTGAAAGACGCGCTCGACGGTTGACGTCGGAGCGGCGGGCGGCGGCAACCGGCGCCGCCCGCCCGACCGGGGAGGACGAAGGGAATGGCGCTTCTCGACATGCACGAATGGTACGATTTCACGCGGGACACCAACTGGACGCCCCGCTACGCCGACGAGGAGGCGTTGTTCCCGCCCGCCTTCAGCGACCCCTACGGCATCCCGGTCGAGCAGTGGGAAACCTTCGACGAACCCTACAAGGTCTCCTACCGGGACTACGTCCAGACCCAGCGCGACAAGGACATCGGCGCCTATTCGGTGAAATCCGCGCTGGCGCGGGCGGATTTCTTCAGGAAGTCCTCGCCGCACTGGAAGGCGCTTCTCGCCCTCCATTTCAGCCCTATCGGCTTCGCCGAGTTCCACTCCGCTTCGGCCTTCGCCCGCATGACCCGGTTCAGCCGCGCCCCGGGGATGCGCAACATGGCGACCTTCGGCACCCTCGACGAAATTCGCCACGGCCAGATCCAGATGTACTTCGCCTACGAGTTCATCAAGCAGGATCGGGTGTTCGACTGGGCCCACAAATCGTCCAAGACCGAGAATTGGATCATCATCAGCCTGCGGCACGCCCTCGACGACATCGAGCACACGCGCGACGCGATCAGCGCCGCGATCATGACCAACTTCGCCTTCGAGCAGGGCTTCACCAACCTGCAATTCATCGGGCTCTCGGCGGACGCGGCGAAGGCCGGCGACCACAGCTTCGCCACCATGTTGCAGAGCATCCAGACGGACGAGGCGCGCCATGCGCAGATCGGCACGCCCCTGATCGGCATCATGATCGAGAACGGGCGCAAGGCCGAGGCCCAACGGCTGGTGGACATCGGCTTCTGGCGCATCTGGAAGCAGTTCTCCGCGCTCAGCGGCATCTCGATGGACTACTACACGCCGCTGGAATTCCGCGAGCACTCGCTCAAGGAGTTCATGCACGAATGGGTGGTCGACCAATTCGCCCGCAATATCAAGGCGCTCGGCCTCGCCCTGCCCTGGTACTGGGATTACTTCCTGCACGACATCGAGACCTTCCACCACGCCCAGCAGATCGGCGTCTACATTTATCGCGCGACGGAATGGTGGCGCCCGATCGCCTGCGTCTCGCCCGCCGAGCGCGACTGGCTGGAGGAGAAATATCCGGGCTGGAACGACACCTACGGCCGATGCTGGGACGTGGTGATCGACAACATCCGCAACGGTCGGTTCGAGAGGACGGTGCCGACGATCCCGCCGCTGATCTGCAACATGTGCGGGCTGGAAGTAACCGGAATCGCCGGCGCGGGCCGACCGAAGGACGGCGGAACATGGAACGCCACCGACTTCCACCTCGACCATGACGGCCGGCGCTACCACTTCTGCTCCGAGCCCTGCAAATGGATCTTCGAGCTCGAACCGGCCCGCTATCAGGGGCACCGCAGCATCATCGACCGGGTGCTGGACGGCACCGTCCCGCCGGGGCCGGACGGGTTCTACGAATACATGGGCCAGAGCCCCGAGGAAAGGGGCGTCTGCGGCTACGACTACCGGTGGATCGACGGCTACGACGCGCCGCGCGCCGCCGCCGCCGAGTAGGCCGCTGCGATGGCGGACATACCGCTCGCCGTCCTCTTCGAGGGCGATTACGGCTACAAGGTCCAGGTCTTCGACAGCGGCGACACCATGGCGGCATTGATCGACAAGGCGTCGGCGCAGCTGGTGGGCGTGCTGGTCGCACCGCCGCCGGCGGGCGCCGTGTTCGAAGTCCGGGCACAGGGCGGCGACGGCCCCCTCCCCCGCGACCTCACCATCGAGAAGGCCGGCTTCGCCGCGATGGAGGCCGTCGAAATCTACCGCGCCCGCTGAGCGGGGGGAGGAAGAGCATGGCGAACGAGGGCGATACCGGCGATCTCGTCGGCCCCGTGATGCGCGCCGGCGAGATCGCCGACGCCGTCCTCGAAGCGATCCGCGAGGACAACGCGGGGCGCACGGTCACCACCGAACCGCACGCCTCCTACGTGCGGATCAAGGTCCAGGGCGAATGCCTGCTCCGCTACGAAACGGTGGGCGCCATGCTCGGGCGTCCGGTCACCCGCGGCGACGTCGAGGCGAACATGCCGAGCTTCGCCGGGTTCATCCGTACAGAGCCGGACGGCATCCGGTTCGTCTCGCGGTAGGGAGGGCTCCCATGGCGGCCGAAATCAAGGGGATGAAGACCTGGAGCGGCCTCGCCGGGAACAGGCGGCGGCCGAGCGAGTACGAGGTCGTCACCACCAACCTGCAAACCCGCACACGCCATCCCGACCAGGCCTACGAGCTCTCCCCCGCTCCGCTGCTGCCGATGAACGCCTTCTACAAGCGCAACGTCACCGAGAGCCCGCTCCGGCACGATGATTGGGAAGGCTTTCGCGACCCCGACGAACTGATCTATCGCGTCTATACGCGGCTCCAGGACCAGCAGGAGCAATATGTCGACGGCCTGCTCGACGAGCACAACGAGATCGGCCACGACACGACGCTCTCGCCGGAATGGCTCGCGGCGCTCGAACGGTTCTACACGCCGCGGCGCTTCCTTCAGACGGCGCTCCAGATGGGCGCGGCCTATCTGGTGCAGATCGCACCGGCGAGTACCGTCACCGCCTGCGCGGGGTTCCAGGACGGCGACGAATTCCGCTGGCTCTCCCGCGTCGCCTATCGCACCCGCGAGCTGCAAAAGGCCCACCCGGTGCGCGGGTTCGGCAAAAGCGAACGTGCGACCTGGGAGGAGGACGACACTTGGCAGGGCTTCCGCGCGCTCCTGGAAAAGATCCTGGCGACCTACGATTGGGGCGAGCACTTCACGGCGCTCAATCTGGTGGCGAAACCGGCCGCCGACGAGGCGCACCGGCAGCTCGGGCGGGTGGCGCGCCGCTTCGACGACGGGCTCCTCGCCCTGATCGCCGACAACCAGTTGCGCGACAGCGAGCGCTCCCGGCGCTGGAGCGCCGCGCTGGTCTCGTTCGCGCTCGAAAACGAGACCAACCGGGCCGTTCTCGCGGACTGGCTCGACAAATGGACGCCGCTCGCCGAGCGGGCGATCCGCGCCTATTGCGGGGCGCTGCCGGAGCAGGACGACGCCGCGGAGACGGCGTTCGCCGCACTGACGGCCTTCCACCGGGGCCTCGGCCTCGCCGATTGATCGCCCGCGCCGCCCACGCGGCACCCCTCGCTCACCAGGGAATCACCGTCCGGGCAGGCGCATGCCAGAACGCGAGCGGGGATTCGGGCGTCGTCAGGTCGATCCGCTCGATCAGCGCCCGCGCGGCGCTCTCCGGCGGCATGGCCTCCGCGCGTTCGGACTCGAGGGTCATGTCCGTCGCGACCATGCCGGGGTGCAGGATCACCGACGCCACGCCGCGTTTCGCGAGGTCGTGCGCGAGATTGACGGCCACCATGTTGGCGGCGCATTTGGAAATCCGGTAGCCGTAGGAACCGCCCGACAGGTTGTCGCCGAGCGAACCGATCCGGCTGGTGACGAACGCGACCCTGGCGCCCGGCCGCAGGCGGTCGAGCAACGCCTCGGTCACGCGAAGCGGCCCCAGGGCGTTCACCTCGAATTGCCTGCGAATGTCGGCGTAGTCGAGCGCACCGAGCCGGTCGGACCCCATCACTCCGGCGTTGTTGACGAGGATGTCGATCGTCGCTCCAGCGTCCGCCAGCCGCCGGGCGAGCCCCCGGACCGCCATGTCCGACGTCACGTCGACACCGGACTCGACGCGGATGCCGCGGGCGCGCAACTCCTCGCAGTCGTCCAGGCATGCGGCGACGACCCGGTCGCCGCGGGCCCGGTAGGCGAGGCAGAGCGCCCGCCCGATGCCGCGGTCGGCTCCCGTGATCAGCACGAGGCCCATATCATCCCGCGGCGGCCGGTGCCCGGCTCGGGAGCCGTGTGCACCGTTGACGTTCGCGGTTCCGCTCGACGGCCATGTTCGACCGGTCACATGTGAGGGAGCGATCCAGGGTCGCACTTCCCGGCACGGCAAGGAAGGGCCGGCGGAGAACGACGCGGGAGGAATGCCCGATCGATGGCATATTTCGGGGAGGACACGCGGGTGCCGATGAATGGAGGGCGCGCATGAGCGATTCGCCGGCAGGCGGTGAAGCGCGGCGCACGGGGATCACGGCGGCGGACGAAGCGCTTCTCGCCGCGCTGCCGCTTTTCAAGAGCCTGGAGCCGGCGCTCCTGCGCACGCTCCTGGCCGATGCGTCGGTTCGCCGCCATGCGCGCCACGCCACGCTGTTCCTTCAAGGCGAGCCGGCCGATCGTTTCTACGTCGTGCTGGACGGCTGGGTGAAGCTGTTCCGCGCGACGCCCGACGGGCACGAGACGGTCATCGCCGTCTTCACCCGGGGCGAATCCTTCGCCGAGGCCGCGAGTTTCGCCGAGGGCGTGTTCCCGGTGAGCGCCGAGGTCGTCGAAGAGGCGCGCCTGCTCTCCTTGCCCGCCGCCTCGTTCGCGGGCCGGCTGCGGAGGAACCCGGCGCTGGCCGTCAACATGCTCGCCAGCATGTCGCGACACTTGCGCGGCCTCGTGCAACAGGTGGAACAACGCACGGTCGAATCCACGACGCGGCGGCTGAGCGCGTTCCTGCTGAAACTCTGCCCCGAGGAACACGGGGCGGCCGCGATCGATCTCCCGACCGAGAAGGCGCTGGTCGCGGCGCGACTCGGGATGCGGCCCGAGACCCTGTCCCGCGCGCTGGCGAAGCTCCGGGCCGTCGGGCTCGAAACCCGCGAGCGTCAAGTCCTTGTCCCCGACGTCGACGCGCTGAGGCGCTTCGCGGAGGGCGGCCGGGGCGGCTCCGGCGTCACGCCGGGCGGGAAGCCTCGCCGGCCGGCTCCATCCGGTCGCGAATGCGCTTGAGCCTGTCGAGCGCGTGCAGGGCGAGGCGCTGCGCCTCCTCCATCGTGTCCTGGTCGACGCCCCGCTCGGCGACCGCTTCGTAGAAGCGCATCCCCCTCTCCGCGCCGGCAAGAGCGAGATGCAGCGCGTCGCGGGGCGCCGTCGGGATGGGGCCGGGCGGGGCTTCCGCCGCCGGCGGGGCGCGGGCGCCCGCCGCCTCGGCGCGCCGGCCGATCCCGGCCAGACGGCTCCGCTGCTCCTCCGCCAATTCCCGAAACAAGGCGGCGACCGTCGGTTCCCCGGCGTGCGCCGCCGTCCGCCCGAGAGCGTCGTAGAGCCTCGCGGCCTCGCGCTCGATCGCGAGCGCCCTGCGCAGCAGAGCGGCGAGAGAACGCACCGCGTCGGCTTCCGCCTTCACCGACCGGGATTCGGCGCGCCACGCGCGGCGCCGCTCGAGCCGCAGGCGAACGACGTGTTCCAGCTCTTCCTTGGCGAGCGACTCCGCCATTTGCCGAAGCGGCCGATCCTCGATGCCGGCGGCGATGCGGGAGAAGAACGCGAAGGCGCGCTCCTCGTTTTCCACCGCCAGGCACAGCGCGCGATGAGGAGTCATGAGCCAGACCCCGCCGGCCTCCTCCTCGGCCTCCCGGTCCGTCGCCTCCGGCGGACGCCACCGGAGCGGCGCGGGCAGGCGGGCGTCGTCGTCCCGCGCCCGGCGGCCCATGCGGGCCTCGTGCTCTCGCTCTTCCGCACCGAGGTCGGCGAACAACGCGGCGAGTTCGCGGTTTCCGTGACGCGCCATCTCCTCGGCGAGCGCCTCGTATCGCACCGCCGCTTCGCGCTCCATGGCGCGCGCCGTCGCCATCAGCTCCGCGAGCGTCTTCGGCAAGGCGGCGTCCATGGCCGGGTCCTTCGCCGCCGCACCCGCCGGACGTTCCGGGAATCGGCTGCCGACGCGCCTCATGCTCCGAATAGAGCGCGGCAGGCCGCCCCCGAGCCTTGACCGGCGTCAAGGCATCCCCCCGCACCCGCCGGCTACGGTGCCGATCGGCATGCACAAGTCGCTTGGAGGCGGAGCGGTTTGTCGCGCGAATCCTCGCCCCGGTCGCCTCGGTGAACCCGTCGCGCCGGCATGGCATGAAACGGACGGCCCTCGTTGTCCTTGCGGTGACACCGGTCGTGATCCACTTCATCCTCGCGACCGCCGCGCCGGCGGGCGCCGCGTCACTTCTCGCGGATGCGCTGGCGACGATCGAGGCGGACGACCTCGTGCCGGGCACCGACCGCTTCGGCGCCGTCGAAGGAACCCCGCCGCGGGCGCCGGTCTATCGCGGTGGTGATCTGGCGGGGCATGTCTTTCTCAATACCGACGTGGTCGCCGCCGTCGGCTATTCCGGCAAGCCGATCCACATCCTCATCGGGATGAACCCCGCCGGCCGGATCACCGGCGCCAAACTCTACAAGCACGCCGAGCCGATCGTACTCATCGGCATTCCGGAGGCGCGGATCACGTCGTTCATCGACGGCTATGCGGGGCGCGACGTCCGCGAGGCCGGACGCCCGGACGAGCCGGAAAACCGCTCGCTCGACATCATCAGCGGCGCGACGGTGACGGTGATGGTGATCGACGACGCCATCACCCACGCGGCCCTCGGGATGACGCGGGCGCTGGGTCTCGGCGGTCCGCCCCGCGCGGCGGAACAGCGGCCGGCCGGCCGCGTGAAGACCGACAGCGCCGGGATCGACGACTGGCTCACCCTGGTCGGCGACGGCTCGGTGCGGCGGCTCGTGCTCGACGTCGGCGAGGTCTCCGCGGCGTTCGGAGAAGCCGGCAAGGCGAAGGCCGCAGCGCGGGCCGAAAGCGACGATCCGGAAGACGTCTTCATCGACCTGTACACGGCGCTCGCGAGCGTGCCCGCCATCGGACGAAGCCTCCTCGGCGAGGCCGAGTACGGCGCGCTCGCCGGTCGGCTCGACGCGGGCCGGCACGCGATTCTCGTCGCCGGCAACGGGCTCTATTCGTTCAAGGGGTCCGGCTACGTGCGGGGCGGCATCTTCGACCGCATCCGCCTCGTCCAGGGCGAAAACAGTTTCCGCTTTCGCGACCGCGACTACAAACGCCTCGGCGGCGTCGCGGCCGAACACGCCCAGGATTTCCGGGAGGTCGGGCTCTTCATGCTGCCGGCAGAGGCCGCCTTCGAGCCGACGGCGCCATGGCGGCTCGAGCTCCTGGTGCACCGCGCCGTCGGCGCTCTGGAAAAGGACTTCCTGCGCTACGACCTGCGCTACGTCCTGCCGGAACGCTACGTCGAACGCGCGCCGGCGGCCGCAGAGGCACCCACCGCCGCGCCGCCCGGCGACGGCCGGGAGCCGCTGTGGCGACGTGTCTGGCAGGAAAAGCTGGTGGACGTCTCGGTGTTGACCGCTGCGCTGATCGCGCTCACCGGCATTTTCTTCTTCCAGAACTGGTTCGCGCGGCGGCCGCGGCTGGCGACCGCCGTGCGTGCGGGCTTCCTGCTCTTCACCGTGGCCTGGATCGGCGGCTACGCGCAGGCGCAGCTTTCCGTGGTCAACGTCCTGACCTTCACCAACGCCCTGATCACGGACTTCCGGTGGGAGACCTTCCTGATGGACCCGCTGATCTTCGTGCTCTGGATCGGGGTCGCGGCATCGCTGCTGTTCTGGGGCCGCGGGCCGTTCTGCGGTTGGCTCTGCCCCTTCGGCGCCTTGCAGGAGCTTCTGAACAAGGGCGCCCGACTGCTCCGCGTCCCCCAGCTGCCGGTGCCATGGAGCCTGCACGAGCGCCTCTGGCCCGTGAAATACGTCGTCTTCATCGCCCTGTTCGGGCTGTCCTTCTATTCGCTGGGCTTCGCCGAAGAGGTGTCGGAGGTCGAGCCGTTCAAGACGTCGGTGATCCTGCGTTTCGTGCGGGAATGGCCGTTCGTGCTCTATGCCGGCCTGCTGCTGGCGATCGGCCTCTTCATCGAGCGCTTCTTCTGCCGCTATCTCTGCCCGCTCGGCGCGGCGCTCGCGATCCCCGGCAAGCTGCGGATTTTCGAATGGCTCAGGCGCCACAAGGAATGCGGCGCGCCGTGCCATCGCTGCGCCCAGGAATGCATGGTGCAGGCGATCCATCCGGACGGGCACATCAACCCGAACGAGTGCCTCTACTGCCTGCACTGCCAGGAACTCTACGACGACGCGCACAAATGCCCGGCGATGATCCAGCGGCGCCTCCGGCGCGAGCGCCGCCGCGCCATGGCATCACCGATCCCGCCTCCCGGCGGCGCGGCGGCCCCGGTCGGGGACCGTTCACAAGGCCCGGGCGGTTGACGGCGCCATCGACGAACGACGCGAAGGAAGGAGAACGATCGATGACACGGAAGAAACCCGATTCCAGCGGCATGACGCGCCGCGACCTGTTCGGCAACGCCGCGAAACTCGCGACGGTGGCCGGATTGAGCAAAACGACGGCCGCGACGGCGGGCGTCGCCGGGCTCGGTGCCGGCGCCGCGATGACGCCCCGGCGGGCGCGGGCCGTGGACTCGGTCGGGCCCGGCCAGCTCGACGAATATTACGGTTTCTGGTCCGGCGGCCATTCCGGCGAGATCCGGATCGTCGGCGTTCCTTCCATGCGCGAGTTGATGCGTATTCCGGTCTTCAACACCGAAAGCGCGACGGGCTGGGGCATCACCAACGAAAGCCGCAAGATCCTGACCGACGGGCTGACGGAGGAGACGAAGGAATTCCTGAAGAACCGCGGCGGGCTCTACAGCAACGGCGATGCTCACCACCCACACATGTCGTTCACGGACGGCACCTATGACGGCCGGTATTTGTGGATCAACGACAAGGCCAACACCCGACTGGCGCGGGTCGATTGCGCGACGATGAAGCCGGACAAGATCATCGAAATCCCGAATGCCAACGACATCCACGGGATGCGACCGCAGAAATACCCGCGGACCGGCTATCTCTTCTGCAACGGCGAGCACGAAGTTCCGCTGCCCAACGACGGGAGCGTACTCGACGATCCGTCCAAATACGTCGCCATCTTCAGCGCGGTCGACGGCGACAGCATGGAGGTCGCGTGGCAGGTCATCGTCGACGGAAACCTCGACAACGTGGACGCCGACTACCAGGGCAAATACGCCGTGTCGTCCTGCTACAACTCCGAAAAGGGCATGACCCTCGCGGACATGACGGCGGCCGAGCGCGACTGGGCGGTCGTCTTCAACGTTCCGCGCATCGAGGAAGGCGTGCGGAACGGCGACTACGAGGTCCACAACGGAATCAAGGTGCTCGACGGCCGGAAAGGCTCACGCTACACCCGCTACATTCCCGTTCCGACGAGTCCGCACGGCGTCAACACCGCGCCCGACGGCATCCACATCGTCGTCAACGGCAAGCTGTCGCCGACCTGCTCGGTGATCGACGTGCGCCGGCTGGACGACCTGTTCGAAGACAAGATCCAGCCCAGGGACGTCATCGTCGCCGAACCGGAACTCGGCCTCGGTCCGTTGCACACGGCCTTCGACGGACGGGGCAACTGCTACACGACCCTGTTCCTCGACAGCCAGATCGCCAAGTGGAATCTCGAGGCGGCGATCCGCAAATACGACGGCGAGGACGTCGACCCGATCATCGACAAGATCGACGTGCACTACCAGCCGGGCCACAACCACACGTCCATGGGCGAGACCAGGGAGGCCGATGGCCAGTGGCTGTTCTCCCTCAACAAGTTCTCCAAGGACCGCTTCCTGAACGTCGGCCCGTTGAAGCCGGAAGCCGAGCAGATGATCGACATTTCCGGCGACGAGATGAGGCTCGTCCACGACAGCCCGACCTTCGCCGAACCGCATGACTGCATCATCGTGCACCGCTCCAAGGTCAATCCGAAGCAGGTCTGGGACCGCAACAGCCCGGTGTGGGAGGAGGCCCGGAAGTGGGCGGCGCGGGACGGCGTGGACCTCGACTGGGGCGAGAACGTGGTGCGGGACGGCAGCAAGGTGCGCGTATACATGTATTCCGTCGCGCCCGAATTCAGCCTCGAATCGTTCACGGTCGACCAGGGCGACGAAGTCACCGTCTTCATCACCAACATGGACGACATCGACGACCTCACCCACGGGTGGGCGCTTTCCAACTACGGCATCATCATGGAGATCGCGCCGCAGGCGACGGCCTCGGTGACCTTCACGGCGGACCGGCCGGGCGTCCACTGGTTCTATTGCCAATGGTTCTGCCACGCGCTCCACATGGAGATGCGGGGTCGGATGTTCGTCAGACCGAAGACCGCGTGATGCGCGCGCGCCGCGGGGCGGCCGCCCCGGCCGCGGCCGGGCTGCTGCTCGCGGCGGCTTCCTGCCTGCCCCCCATGGCGGACGGGAGCGCCGCCACGATCACGGTGGAGCCGGGCGGCGGGCGTCTCGCCGAGGCGCTCGCCGCCGCTCGGCCCGGCGACGTGCTGCTCCTGAAGCCCGGCGTCCACCGCGGGCCCGTGACGGTGGACCGGCCGCGCCTCGCGCTTCAGGGCGAGGCCGGCGCCGTCGTGGACGGCGGCGGGGACGGCCGGGTGATCGAGGTCGCCGCCCCCGACGTCGCCATACGCGGCTTGACGATCCGCAATTCCGGCACGGACTTCACCGCGGTGGATGCCGGGATTTTCGTGGGCCAGGCGGGCGACGGCGCGTCGATCGAGGGGAACCGGCTTTCAAACAACCTGTTCGGCGTCTATCTGCACGGCCCCGAGCGGGCCGCGGTGCGGGGCAACCGGATCGACGGCGGCCGGAACCCGCGCGTGAACGACCGCGGCAACGGAGTCCATCTGTGGAACGCGCCCGGCACGATCGTCGAGGGCAACGACATCCGCTTCGGCCGGGACGGCGTCTTCGTGACCACGAGCGCGCGCAACGTCTTTCGCGGCAACAGGTTCCGCGATCTGCGCTTCGCCTTCCACTCCATGTACGCGAACGACGCCGAGATCGGCGCCAACGTCTCGACGGGAAACCACGTCGGTTACGCCTTGATGTATTCGCGCCGCCTGCGTGTCCACGGCAACGTCTCGGAAGGCGACCGGGATCACGGCATCCTGTTCAACTACGTCAACGAGTCCGCCATTGAAGGAAACGTCGTCAGGCGGGGCGGCTCCAAATGCGTCTTCCTCTACAACTCGAACAAGAACCGCCTGCGCGACAACCGCTTCGAAGGCTGCCGCACGGGGCTCCACTTCACGGCCGGCTCGGAGCGCAACGTCTTCGGCGGCAATGCGTTCGTCGGCAACGAGACCCAGGTCAAATACGTCGGGACGCGCCTTCTGGAATGGTCGCATGAAGGCCGCGGCAACTATTGGAGCGACAACGCGGCGTTCGACCTGAACGGCGACGGCATCGCCGACGCGCCGTACAAGCCGAACGGTCTGGTCGATCAGGTGCTGTGGCGCCATCCGCTCGCCAAGTTGTTGCTGAACAGCCCCGCGATACGGGTGTTGCGCTGGTCGCAGGAGCAGTTCCCGGCGCTGTATCCCGGCGGCGTCATCGACAGCGCGCCCCTCATGCGCCCGCCGGCGCTTGCCGTACCCGACGCAGCGGAGAGCGGCGCGTGACGACGCGCGTCGTCGACATCGCGCAGGCGACCAAGCGCTACCGCGGGCGCGCCGCGGTCGACGCCGTGACCCTCGACGTCCAGGCCGGCGAGAGTCTGGCGCTGCTCGGCCACAACGGCGCCGGAAAGACGACGTTGATGAAGCTGATCCTGGGCCTCGTCCGACCGAACAGCGGGACGGTGCGCGTCTTCGGCGCGGAGGCCGCCCATCCCGGGGCCGTGCAGGCGCGAAAAGGCATCGGCTTCCTGCCGGAGGACGTGACGTTCCCCGGCAACGCGACCGGGCGCGCGTTGCTCGGCTTCTACGCGCGCCTCAAAGGCGTCCCGCCGCGCGAATGCCGCGCACTGCTGGAGCGGGTCGGCCTCTCGGAAGCCGCCGACAGGCGCATAAGGACCTATTCCAAGGGTATGCGGCAACGCCTCGGCCTGGCGCAGGCGCTGCTGGGCGCCCCCGGACTGCTGCTGCTCGACGAGCCGACGTCCGGGCTCGACCCGGGCTTTCAGCGCGACCTCTTCGCGCTCCTGCGCGACGCGACCCGCGCCGGCGCCGCGGTGCTGCTCTCGTCGCATACGCTCACCGAGGTCGAGGCGCGGCGATTGGAGCGGATCGCGATCATGAAGAACGGGCGCCTCGCGGCCTGCGGCATGCTGGACGAGCTGCGCGCCGGGGCGGCGTTGCCGGCGCAAGCGCGCGTCACCGTCGCGCCCGGCGCCGCCGCCGCCGTCGCGGCGCGGCTCGGAAACGGCCTCGCCGCGCCGGCGGACGACCGCACGGTCGCCATCACCTGCCCGCCCGGCGAGACGATCGCTCTCTTGCGCCGCATCGCCGCGCTGGACGGCGCCGTGCGGGACGCGGAAATCCGTCCGCCGCCGCTCGACGCGCTCTACGCGCATTACCGGGGGGACGACACGCGGCCATGAACGCGCTGCTCGCCATCGCCGGCAGGGAAATCCGCGACGGCTTCCGCAACCGCTGGATTCTCGCGGCGACGCTCCTTCTGGGCGCGCTGGCGCTGATCCTGGCGCTGCTCGGCAGCGCGCCGACCGGCGCGGTGGGCGAGAACCGCCTCGCGGTGACGGTGGTCAGCCTGTCGAGCCTCGGCGTCTTCCTGATCCCGCTGATCGCGCTTCTGCTTTCCTACGAGACCTTCGTGGTCGAAGTGGAGCGCGGCACGATGCTGCTGCTGCTCGCCTGCCCGGTGGCGCGCTGGCAGGTGGTGTTCGGCAAGTTCTTCGGCCACGTCGCCATTCTCGCCCTCTCGATCGCGGTCGGTTACGGCGCGGCCGGGCTGGCCGCGGGGTTCGGCGGAGGCGCCGACGGGGAGGCGTGGCGCGCCTTCGGCGCCATGATGGGAACCTCCGCGTTGCTCGGCGCGATCTTCGTCGCGATCGGCCATGCGATCAGCGTCGCGACCCGGGACCGGGGGACCGCCGCCGGCATCGCGGTCGCCGTCTGGCTCGTCTTCGTCGTGCTCTACGACATGGCTCTCCTCGGCGCGCTGGTCGCCGACGAGGAGCACGTCATCACGGAGGATGTCTTCGCCGCGCTGCTCATGCTCAACCCCGTCGATCTCTACCGGATGTTCAACCTTTCCGCCTCGGACGGCGTCGCCGCGCTGTCGGGCATGGCGGGCGCCGCCGGGCAGGTCGGGCCCGGCCCGCAGCTGCTCCTTCCGGCGATGGCGGCCTGGGCCGCCGCGCCGCTCGCCGCCGCCGCCATCCTCTTCCACAGGAGGGAGCTGTGAGCGGGCGCGGCGCGTTCCTGGCGATCGTGCTTCTGGCGGCGGCCGCTCCGGGCTGCGATGGCGACGAGACGACCGCCGCGCCGGAGCCGCACGAGCCGACCCGCGAGGCGATCGGCCACTATTGCAACATGATCGTCGTCGATCACCATGGCCCCAAGGGACAGATATTCCTGAAGGGTCGGGAAAGGCCGATCTGGTTCTCTTCGGTCCGCGACGCGATCGCCTTCACCATGCTCCCGGAGGAGCCGAAGGACATCGCGGCCATTTACGTCAACGACATCGCGCGCGCCGGCTGGGACACGCCCGCGCCCGGCACCTGGATCGACGCGCGCGGCGCTTGGTACGCCATCGAAAGCGGCCGGGCCGGCGGCATGGGAGCGCCGGAGGCGGTGCCGTTTTCCGATCGCGCGGCCGCCGATGCGTTCACCGCCTCGTTCGGCGGCCGCGTCGTCGCCTTCGACGACATCCCCGAGGCGTTCATCCTGGGCGGCGTGGACGACCCCGGCGAACACGGCCTATCCGACAGGCCAGCCCACCGGCCGCGCGGCGGCGAAGGACACGGGCATTGACGCGCCTCCGCCCGAGCCGCCGCCGCTTCCTGACGGTCGCCGGCGCGCTGGCCGGCCTCTCCCTGGCGCCGCCGGCGCTCGCCCGGGCCGCGGCGGCAGCGGCGCTCCATCGCTGGCGGGGCGTCGCGCTCGGGGCGGAGGCAAGCATCGTCCTGCACCATCCCGACGGCGCGGCCGCGCGGCGCCTCATCGCCTCGTGCGTGGACGAGATCGCGCGCCTGGAACGGGTCTTCAGCCTCTACCGCGCGGAGTCGGCGCTCTCGCGCCTCAACCGCTTCGGCGTCCTCGAGGCGCCGCCTTTCGCGCTCGTGCAGTTGCTGGACGACTGCCGGCGTTTCAACCGGATCACGGGCGGCGCGTTCGACGCCACGGTGCAACCGCTCTGGCGTCTCTACGCGGATCATTTCTCGCGGGAAGACGCCGACCCCTCCGGTCCGGGCCCGGCGGCGCTCGCGCGGGCGCGCGCGCTCGTGGATCAACGGGCGGTCGCGGTCGATCCGGCGCGCGTCTCGTTCGCGCGGCCGGGCATGGCGCTCACCTTGAACGGCATCGCCCAAGGCTTCGTCACCGATCGCGTGGCGGCGCTGTTGCGGGCGGGCGGGATCGAGCGGGTGTTGATCGATCTCGGGGAGGTGCGCGCGCTGGGTCTCCACCCCGACGGGCGGCCCTGGCGCGTCGGCTTGCGCGATCCGCACCGGCCCGGCCGGATCGCGGCGACGGTGGACCTGGCGGACCGGGCGGTCGCGACCTCCGCCCCCGCGGCGACCCGCTTCGACGCCGGGGGAGAACACCACCATCTTTTCGACCCCGGAACGGGCCGCTCCGCCCGGCGCGCGCGCGGCGCTTCGGTGTTCGCCCACGATGCGGCGACGGCCGACGCCCTCTCCACCGCGTTCTGCGTCATGCCCGAACCGGCGATACGGGACGTCGTCTCCGGCATGGCCGGCGTTTCGGCGCGCCTCCTCAGGCGAAGCGGGGAAACGGTCCGCTATCCCGCGTGAGCGGGCGCGCCTCCCCCGGCGCCGTCCGGCGGCGCCTCACCAGCGGACGACGCCGGCGCCCCAGACCAGTCCGCCGCCGATCGCCTCCAGCACCAGCAGGTCGCCAGGCTTGATCCGGCCGTCGTCGAGGCCGGCGGCCAGGGCGAGGGGGATGGAGGCCGACGACGTGTTGGCGTGGCGATCGACGGTCACGATCGTCTTCTCTTCGGGCACGCCCAGCTTCCTGGCGGTCGCGTCGATGATGCGCCGGTTGGCCTGATGCGGCACGAGCCAGTCGACCGCGTCGGTCGAAAGCCCGGCGGCGGCGAGCGCCTCGCCGGCGATGTCCGCCAGATTTGCGACCGCGTGGCGGAACACCTCGCGCCCCCGCATCCTGAGACGGCCCGCCGTCCCGGTCGAGGACACGCCGCCGTCCACGTAGAGGGAATCGTAGTGCCGCCCGTCGGAGCGCATGCGGACGGCCAGCACCCCCCTGTCCGCCGCGCCGCCGCCGCCCGTCTCGGCGCGCAGCACCGCGGCGCCGGCGCCGTCGCCGAACAGGACGCAGGTCTGCCGGTCGCTCCAGTCGAGAATGCGCGAATAGGTCTCGGCGCCGATGACGAGCGCGGTCTCCGCGCCGCCGCCGCGCAACATGCTGTCGGCGACCGACAGCGCGCAGACGAAGCCCGCGCAGACGGCCTGGACGTCGAAGGCGACGCCGCCGGCCATGCCGAGCCGCGCCTGCACCTTGGTGGCGGTCGCCGGAAAGGTGTTGTCCGGCGTCGAGGTCGCCAGCACCAGGAGGTCGAGCCGCGCCGCGTCGATACCGGCCGCGTCCAGGGCGGCCCGGCCCGCCGCGTGGGCGAGATCCGACGTCAATTCGCCGTCCGCCGCGATGTGGCGCTGCCTGATGCCGGTGCGCGCGGCGATCCACTCGTCGCTGGTGTCGATGCGGGCCGCGAGGTCGGCGTTGCGGAGGATTTTGTCGGGGAGATACGCGCCGCAGCCGACGAACCGGGAGCGGCGCATGTCAGACCGCGGCCCTTCGCGGCTCCGGCAGGACGGCGAGCTTCAGGCGCGACAGCTCGTCGATGATCTTCGGGTTGATCCCCTGGTTCACCATGTCGAAGGCGACGCCGATCGCATTGGCGAAGCCCTTTCGATCGGTCCCCCCGTGGCTCTTCACGACGACGCCGTTCACGCCCAGGAACATGGCGCCGTTGTAGGCCCGCGGGTCCACCCGCTCCCGCAGCAGGCGAAGCGCCGGGCGCGCGAGGAGGTAGCCCATGCGCGAGAGCGGCGAGCGCCGGAACGCGCTCTTCAGATATTCGGTATAGAGGCGGGCCGTGCCTTCCGCCGACTTGAGCGCGATGTTGCCGGCGAAGCCGTCGGTGGCGATCACGTCCACGGTGCCGGCGGCGATGTCGTCGGCTTCGACGAAGCCGTGGAACCTGATCGGCAGGCCCGAATCGCGAAGCGTCGCCGCCGCGGCCCGGATCGTCTCGCCGCCCTTGAGCTCCTCGGTACCGATGTTCAGCAGGCCCACCGTCGGCTCGCGAACGCCGAGGACGTTGCGCGCGAAGACCTCGCCCATCACGGCGAATTGGGCGAGCGTCGTCGAATCGCAATCGATGTTGGCGCCGAGATCGAGCATCACGCTTTCCCCCCGGACGGTGGGAAAGATCGACCCCATCGCCGGGCGGCCGATCCCCGGCAAAGTCTTGAGCGCGACCTTCGCGAACGCCATCAGGGCGCCGGTGTTGCCCGCGGAAACCACCCCGTGCGCGGCGCTCCCGCCCACCGCGTCGATCGCCAGCCTCATGCTCGACCCGTGGCGCCGGCGAAGCGCCTGGGAAGGCTTGTCGTCGTCGGCGACCGCCTCCTCGGCGTGGTGGATCGAACTCACCGCCCGCAGGCGCTTGAAGCGCCGGAGGCCGGTCGTGACGGCGTTTCGCCTTCCGAAGAAGATGAACCGGAGATTGGGGTAGCGGACGCGGGCGATGTTGGCGCCGCCGATCACCACATCGGGCGCGCCGTCGCCGCCCATCGCGTCGAGGGCGAGCACGATCTCCGTGTCGCTCATCGGCCCCGCCCCGCCGCGCTCCGACGCTCGGTCAGGCCTCGCCCTCCGTCACCTCACGGCCGTTGTAGTAGCCGCAGGCCGGGCAAACGTGGTGGGGCAGCTTGGGCTCGCCGCAATTGGGGCATTCCGCCGGATTGGCCCTGACCAGCGAATCGTGGGATCGGCGGGCGCCGCGCCGGGCGCGGGATACCTTCTTCTTCGGGACGGCCATTGCCAGTTTCTCTCACCGCTCGAAGCGCGCCAGCGCTCCCGGATCGCGCGGCACATTACAACTTGCTTTTCAGTTGGCCAAGCGCGGCGAAGGGGGTCGTTCCGGCAGCCTCGCCCGTCGCGTATTCGAGCGGCCCCGGCGGCGCGTCCGGGTGCCGGGGGTAGGGGTCCAGAAGCAGGGCGAGATGCTCCGCCGCCAACGCCCCGACATCGACGCCCGCCTCCGGCAAGGGCTCGGGCACCTCGCCGTCGGGCGGCACCTCGACTTCGCGTTCCGGCCGGTCCGCCGGCGCCGGCGCGTAGAGAACGGCGATGGTTTCGCGAATCGCCTGGGGCACCGGTTCGAGGGTCGCCACGCAGCGCTGGACGACGTCCGCCTCGATGGTTCCGCTCACGCGAATCCCGCCCTCCGCCTCGTCCGCCGGCTCGAACCGGAACGCCGCGGCGAGCCGGTCCAGGGCCAGGAGCTCCAGGCGCCGCGCCAGCGCCGCTCTCTCCCGAGGCCCCGCCTCGAACGCGACCGCGAGGCCGCGGCGCCCCACCTCCTCGGGCGCGATCAGGCGCGGCGCTTCCGCCCGCGCGGCGCCCTCCGTCATGCCGCCCCCCGATCGGTGGGCGCCGCTGCCCCGGCTCCCTCCCCGCTCGCGCGGAAGTCGGGCGCCGGCGGCAGGCGCGCCTGCCCGCGCAGGAGCGCCGTCGGTTCCTGCCCGTCGAGCGCGCGGGCCAGGGTTTCGACATAGCCCGCCATGGCGCGCGTCCGCCCGCCGGGCGGCGGATCGTCGTCGAAGACGTTGCGCTCGAGCGCGACGGCCAGGGCCTCCCTGCGCCCCTCCCCCGGCGCAAGGTCGAGCGCGCGGTCGTAGGCCGCGGCGCGTCCGTAGAACGCGCGCGCCATCTGCCTGACCCGCTTGCCCACGCGCAGGTCGCCCACGCCCATCTCGCGCAGGCTCCGGTCCATGTCGTCGAACATCACGTCGAACAGGGCCTGGCTCAAGCGGCGCCCCGCCTCGCCGCAGCGGCGCAGCCGCCGCATCAACAGCACCACGTGCAGGACGATGAGGTCGAAGCGGCCGTCGAGGGTGTCGGACACGCCGCCGGCCGTGTACAGGCGCGGCGCGCGCGCCTGACGCACGGCGAGCGCGTAGAGACGGCGGGCCGCTTCGCGCCGCTGCGCGCGCTGCCGAAGACGGCGGCGGAACCGCCCCAGAATCATCGCCGGCGCTCCTCCGGACTTGCGCCGCGCCGTTGACACGCCCCGGCGCGGCGCGCAAGCTGGCGCGGCCGGGGCCGGTTCCACGGCCCGGATTCGATGCGAGCGCGGATGTTTATACTATGCCATCGCTGAACCGGCGCGTCCGCTCGCGAGCGGCCTGCATCGTGTGGCTCGCCGCCGCCGTGGCGGTGGTCGGCTGCGCGCCCCGGATCGACGTGCACGGCCACATCGGCGACCCGGACGCGCTGGACGGGATACGGCCCGGCGTCCAGACGCAGGCCCAGGTCGCCGAACTGCTGGGGACGCCCACGGCCGTCGCGACCTTCGACGACGCGCGCTGGTACTACGTCACGCGGCGCACCGAGACCGTCTCGTTCTACGACCCGGAGCTGACCGCGCAGCGCGTCGTCGCCATCGCCTTCGACGAAAACGGTGTCGTCGAATCGGTCGATTCCTTCGCCGCCGAGGAGGCGCGCGCGATCGACCCGGCGGACGACGAGACGCCGACGCGCGGGCGCAGCTTCGGGCTCCTGGAGCAGCTGTTCGGCAATATCGGGAGGCCCGCGGCGCTCGGCCGCTGACGCGCCGCGCGGCGCGTCAGCCGGCGGCGAATTTCGCGATGATGGCCAGCAGCAGGATCGCCACGATGTTGGTGATCTTGATCATCGGGTTGACGGCGGGGCCGGCGGTGTCCTTGTAGGGGTCGCCCACCGTGTCGCCGGTCACCGCGGCCTTGTGGCTGTCGGAGCCCTTGCCGCCGTGGTGGCCGTCCTCGATGTATTTCTTGGCGTTGTCCCAGGCGCCGCCGCCGGCGGTCATGGCGATCGCGAGGAACAACCCGGTCACGATCGTTCCCATCAACGCCGCCCCGAGCGCCGAGAACCCCGCGGCCTGCCCGGCGATCGCCCAGATCACGATGTAGAGCAGGACCGGCGCCAGAATCGGCAGCAGCGAGGGAAGAATCATCTCGCGGATGGCCGCCTTGGTCAGCAGATCGACGGCGCGCCCGTATTCCGGCTTGCCGGTCCCTTCCATGATCCCGGCGATCTCCCTGAATTGCCGGCGCACCTCCAGCACCACGGCGCCGGCGGCGCGGCCCACCGCGAGCATCGCCATCGAGCCGAACAGGAAGGGCAGGAGGCCGCCGTAGAAGAGGCCCACGACCACATAGGGGTTGCTCAGCGAGAAATCGAGCGTGACCCCGGGGAAGTAGCGGGAGACGTCCTCCGTATAGGCGGCGAAGAGCACCAGCGCGGCGAGGCCGGCCGAGGCGATCGCGTAGCCCTTGGTCACGGCCTTGGTGGTGTTGCCCACCGCGTCCAGCGCGTCGGTCGTCTTGCGCACGTCTTCGGGCAGCTCGGCCATCTCGGCGATGCCGCCGGCGTTGTCGGTGACGGGGCCGTAGGCGTCGAGCGCCACCACCATCCCCGCGAGCGCCAGCATCGCCGTCACCGCGACCGCGATGCCGAACAGCCCGGCCGCGAGATAGGCGAGGATGATCCCCGCCGCGATGATGATCGCCGGGATCGCCGTCGCCTGCATGGAGACCGCGAGCCCCTGGATGATGTTGGTGGCGTCGCCGGTCGTCGATGCCTTGGCGATGCCGCGCACCGGCCCGAACTCGGTCGAGGTGTAGTATTCGGTGACCCAGACCATGAGGCCCGTCACCACCAGCCCGATCAGCCCGCACAGGAAGAGGTCGCTGCCGGCGGCGGTGACGCCGCCGACCGTGAACTCGGTGCTCCAGCCCACCACCCAATCGGTGATCGGCCAGAACGCGAGCGCCGAGAGGAGCGCGGAGGCCAGGAAGCCCCGGTAGAGCGCCGGCATGATCTTCCCGCTCTTGCTCAGGCGGACGAAGAACGTGCCGATCACCGAGGCCAGGATGCAGGCGCCGCCGATCGCCAGCGGGTAGAGCATCATGGATTGCCGGAGCGGCTCGGCGAAGAACACCGCGGCGAGCAGCATGGTGGCGACGATGGTGACGGCGTAGGTCTCGAAGAGGTCCGCCGCCATGCCGGCGCAGTCGCCGACGTTGTCCCCCACATTGTCCGCGATCACGGCGGGGTTGCGCGGATCGTCCTCGGGGATTCCGGCCTCCACCTTCCCCACCAGGTCGGCGCCGACGTCGGCGCCCTTGGTGAAGATGCCGCCGCCGAGGCGCGCGAAGATCGAGATCAGCGAGCCGCCGAAGCCGAGGGCCACCAGCGCCTCCAGGACCTTCTTCATCTCGACGTCGGCGATCAGCAGGATGGCGTAATAGACCGCGACGCCGAGCAGGCCGAGCCCGACGACCAGCATGCCGGTGATCGCGCCCGAGCGGAAGGCGACGCTCAGCGCCGGCTTGAGCCCGCCCGTCCGGGCCGCGTCGGCGGTCCGCACGTTCGCCCGCACCGAGACGTGCATGCCGATATAGCCGGCCGCTCCCGAAAGGGCCGCGCCGATCAGGAAGCCGATCCCCACCAGCCAGCCGAGCAGCCCGGTCAGAATGCCGAACAGGACGAGGCCGACCAGCCCGATGGTCACGTACTGGCGGTTCAGATAGGCGCGCGCGCCTTCCTGGACGGCGCCGGCGATCTCCTGCATCCGCGCCGTGCCGGTGCTCGCGACCAGCACGGAGCGCGTGGTGTAGATGCCGTAGGCGAGCGCGACGAGCCCGCAGCCCACCGCAAACCAAAGGACCGATGACATGGTGGCGACCTCTCGAGACGATGAGGGAACGGCGCTGCCGCGCGCGACGGGCGCGGCGCGGGCCGGACGATCGGCGGCGGAAAATGGCAGAAGACGACGGCGAACGCAACCGGCCCCGGCGGGCGCGCCTGCGCATTGGGGCGTCGCGCACGCGGCGGCTATCGCCCGAGGGGCCATCCGCCGTGCGCGGCGATGGTTTCGTCGATGCGGGCCATGATGCGGGGCGTTTCGGCCAGGGCGGCGCAGAGGCGGCGGTAGCGGGCGACGTCCGCGAAATCCAGCGCGCGGCCCTTGCGGTCCTTCAGCCACTTCTCCGCCGGGCGGTAGCCGCCGATGGAGAAGCCCCAGGTCTCCGGCGCGACGCCCTCGAAGGACTGCGCGCCGTTGATCCACACCCGGCCCGGCGCCGCGTCCTTCGGCGGGACACCCTCCGGCGGAGCACCCTCCGGCGGAGCACCCTTCGGCGAGACGTAGCGGACCTTCTCGACGCGGTTCGACCCCGCCGTCGGGAAGGCGGGGGCGTCGTCGCCTTCCGCTTCCATCGTGTGCAGGGCGACGAGGCGCCGGCCCAGGCGGGCCAGAGCGGCGAACGGCGCGCGGCCCGTGAGCGGCACGCGCGGGAAGTCGGATTTCAGGAAGGGCGCGTAGCGGCGGCGGTATTCCGGGCTGTGGAGAACGGCGTAGATGTAATGGAACACGTCTTCGGGGCCGAAGGCGGCTTCGAGGTCGCCCGCGCCGTCGGGAACGAAGGCGAGGCCGAGCGCCGCGCGCATCGCCTCGACGAAGCCCGGCGCGAGGTTCGCCGCCCGCGCCTTCCCGAAGCCCTCCTCCCCTTCCGCCGGGTAGAGATAGAGGGGGAAGAGGTAGTTGACTTCCTTGAGCGACACCGTGTGGTGCTGCGTAAGGGTGCGCGAAACGAAAACGTGCTCCCAGCCTCCCGTTATCTCCGTCGATCTCGTCGTCGAGAGGCCCAGATTCGCCCCCGCCAGCATGTGGCGCATGACCTTCGGACGCGGGCGGCAGATGAAACCGCCGGCCCGACCGGTGTACCAGGTGAAGCGCGTGTCGAAAGGCCGGTAGAGGACGGGCGCGACCTGCCGCTCCGGCTCCGGATGGTCGCGAACGTCCTGCTGTGCGTCCGCGACCTTCCAGTCGTTGGAATCCCGGCCGAGCAAAAAGGCGTTCCTGGCGCTCTCGGCGTCGCGGGACACGAAGTCCGCCGCCACCCGCCGCATGTCCTCCGCGCTCCACCGGATTGCCAGCCTGTCGCGCGCCGTGACGATTCCCACCGAATGGACGGGGAAGACGTCGGTGAGTTTCGCGCCCGCCTCGTATTCATCCCAGAGCGCCTCGTCGCGGGGAACGAACAGGTAGAGGGGCGGTTTCGGCGCGAGTTCCGTCCATCGCGTCGTCCCCACGTCGTTGGCGGCGAGCCAGCCGTATTTGCCGCCGCCCGGCCCCGCCTCCCGCGCGCCCCACAGGTCGGCATGGAACACCCGCGCCGGTCCGCCGCCGCCGGCCGCGCGCTTCACGAACAGGCCGATGGCCACCCCCTGCTGGATGTCGAACACGTTCTCGTCCTTAGCCCCGTCCGGCGCCCGCTCCTTCTTCTTCGCGTTGCCGTGCAGGTCGAGCAGGTGGATCTCGTCGAAAGTGTCCATCAGGCTCTTGCGCATCCCCCGGAAGGTCGGGTTGTCGAGCCAGCCGTGGTTGGTGACGAAGCCGAGCACGCCCTCGCCCGTGCGCTCGATCCGCCACTGGGCGAAGCGGATGAACTTGACGTAATCGTCGTTCAGCCATTTCGGGTTCCGCTCGCCGAGCGGCGCGCCGTCGAGATGGAAATAGCTGCCGGTCTCGTCGGCGCCGTCCCGGCCTCTCAGCAACCCGGCGATCCACGGCCCCTTGTTGGCGGAGTGCCCGGAATAGGGCGGGTTGCCGAGCACCACCATCACCGGCGCGTCGCGCTTCATCGCGTCCGCCTCTGCCGACTCGCGCGCGATCTCGTGGTCGAACAGGGCGCCGGCGGTGCTCTCGTGCGCCTCCTCCAGCGTGTTGGTGAGGAAGACGCCGAGCCGCTGGCCCGCCGGCATCGTGAACCCGGCGTTCGCGCCGCCGATTTCCAGGGCCAGCTTCAGATGGCAGATCGCATAGGGCGCCATCAGCAGCTCGAAGCCGAAGAGGCGCGGCAGCAGGTGATCGCGCACGTAATCGCCCCAGGCCCCGGCGAGGCCCTTCCCCTCGATGGTGGAGCGGATGCGGGCGACCGCCTCGCGGAGAAAAGTCCCGGTGCCCGCCGCCGGGTCCAGGATCAGCACGCGCGGTTGCGTACGCGACGCGCGAGCGTGCGACGCGCGAGCGTGCGCCGCGCGAGCGTGCGCCGCGCGAGCGTGCGCCGCGCCGTCCGGCCCCGCCACCGTCGCGGTATCGGCCAGCCCGTCGGCCAGATCGAAACGCGCGCGCAGCAGACGATCGACGCTGGCCACGATGTAACGGACCACCGGCTCGGGCGTGTAATAGACGCCGCGCATCTCCCGCAAGGCCGGGTCGTAGGCGGCGAGAAAGTCTTCGTAGAAATGCACCACCGGGTCTTCCTGCCGGCTGCGGCGCCCGAAATCGGCGAGGATCGACGCCATGTCCGCGCGCTCCAGCAACAGGGCGAGAGCGTCCACGATCCAGGCGACGCGCGGGTCGATCCGGGGGCCCGCCGCGTACCCGAACAGATCGCGCAGCAACGGCACCGTGTCCGCGAAGGCGGCGGACTGGCGGGTGAACCGCCCGGCCTCCTGGTCGTGCAGGCAGCGCGCCGCGAACAGGCCGTAGGCCGCGGTCTGCGCCTGCAGGTCGGCGAACTGATCCCGCGACAGGCCGGCGATCAGAACCCCGCGATAGGCGCGCAGCAGGTTGTGCAGCGGCCCGTCCTCATCCTCCCGCCCGAAAATGCGCCCGATGCCGTCGCGCAACAGACGCGCCTTGGCCGCCATGCGCCGGGCCAGGTCGCGCGCATCGGTGACCGTGGGCACGGCGGCCGTGAAGAACGCATCGAACAGGCCGCCCAGCCGGTCGAGGGCGCCCGCCTCGATCGCGACCCCGCCCCGCCCGTCGAGACGCCCGAGACGCACGGCCTCCCGCCGCTCGCCCCCCGCATAGCGGCGGAACTCCAGATGGTCGGTCAGGATCAGGTTGGGCAGGCCGTCCCGGTAGCGTTTCAGCTGTTCCCCGGCCTCCACGCGGTCCAGGTCGACGCCCAGGTCCTTGCATTCGACATGGCCCAGCGGGACGCCGCCCCGCTCGACGATGAAATCCGGCGCGCCGCAGGCGACGCGCGCCGGCTCGTTGATGGCCTCGACGCCCGCGCCCGAGACGCTCGCGCCCGAGACGCTCGCGCCCAGATCCTCGATCAGCGCCTGAAGCGCCGGCCGGTAGCTGTGCTCCGTCGCCCGCCCGCTCGCCCGCAGCCGCCCAACGTCGCGGCAATAGGCGCGAAACGCGCGCGTCCGGCGCGCGGCCGTCATCGACCGCCGCCGGCGCTAGCGCCCGGAAGCGCCACCGCGATGCCGCGCGAACCGGGAAACCGGCGCCACGCTCCTCTCCCCCGCCGAATCCATCGCGCATTCTTGCCCTTATGCCCCGATCCACAAGGATGCGCCGCCCGCGCGCCGCGGTCGTGTCCCGGTTTGCAATGTTCGAGATTTCCCCGATCGTCCCGACCGGAATGCCAGCACCGATCGGCGCCGCTCGTCCACACCGTTCCTCGCATGACGCCCCGATGCCCTGCGCCGTCTCCTCCCCCTCGCCAAGGGAGGCCCGCTCTCACCCCTCTCCCCCTCGCCAAGGAGAAGCCACTTGCACTCCTCCCCCTCGCCAAGGCGAGGCACACTCGCACTTCTCCCCCTCACAGGGGGAGGCTCAACCCAATACTCCTCCCCCCTGGCAGGGGGGAGGCCGGGAGGGGGGTCGGCAGGAACACGCGCCGCCGGACATTGGACACGCACCGCGTGGTAGCACGCCTTCGCGTGGGCCTCCGCGCGCGGCCGCCGGATGGGGGCATCGCCTCCCATCGGTGGGTCCAGCTTCGCCAAGTCCGGTTCCGGGGTCGGGGGGGTCCGGCGGCCGATCAAGGGCGTGACCGGGCCGGGAGCCACCCCCCTCCCCGCCTCCCCCCTGTGCAGGGGGGAGGAGTACGAAGTTGCCGGCGGGGCCGGCGCCGCGTAACCTTGGCGGCCGGAGGCGGCGGACGGCCATGACCCAGGCGGCGGAAAGCGATCGGGAGGCGCGGCTCGCCGCGCTCTACGAAGATGTCCACCGCGGCCACATGTTTCCTTTCTGGGCGACCACCACCGAGGTCGCCCACGACGAGATCGCGCAGCTGGTGAAAAGCCGGGGGGCGGTCCCCTGGCTCTGGCGCTACGAGAGCGACATCGAACCCCTGCTGCGCCGCTCGGCCGAACTGGTCTCGATGGCGGATTCCGAACGCCGCTCCCTCATCCTGGTCAACCCCGGCCTCGCGCCGACGCGGGCGACGGTATCGACCATGTACACCGCCTACCGGCTCAACGACCCGCGCGAGGTGATGCCGCCGCACCGCCATTCGCCGAACGCCATCCGCCTCGGCCTCACCGGCGCGATGAACTTCACCGGCGTCGAGGGAGAGGACATCCTGTTCGGCCCCGGCGACATGGTGCTGACCCCTCACGACACCTGGCACAATCACGGCAACAAGGGCGACGAGCCGGCCGTCAATCTCTCGGTGCTCGACCTGCCGCTGGTCGAAGTGCTCAACGCGATCTACTTCGAGCACGACTACGAAGAAGAGCGAGGCGGCGCGAAGGTCGCGGCGAAGGAGCAATCCGCCCGCTTCGCCGCCGACCATTCGACCGCGGTTTACGGCGCCGGTGGCCTCATGCCGCGCTTCGTGTCGCACGAGCGAGGCACGGGCGCGGCCTCGCCGATGTACGTCTATCGCTGGGAGGCCATGCGCGGGCTGCTGGAGGCGCACCGCGACCGCGACGGCGACCCCTACGAAGCGCTGACGGTCGAATACGTCGACCCGACCCGCGGCGGGCCGGTCTTCAAGACGATGACCTTCTTCGCGCAGATGCTGCGGCCCGGCGAAAGGACGCGGCCGCTCAAGCAGACCGCGAGTCTGCTCGCCGCCCCGCTGGAAGGGCGCGGATACAGCCTGATCGACGGCGCGCGGTTCGACTGGGCGCCGTTCGACACGCTGGCGGCGCCCGGCGGCACCTGGTGCGAACACGTCAACGGTTCGGCGACGGCGCCCGCGATCCTCTTCGTCGCGAGCGACCGGCCGGCGCTGCGCGCGCTCGGGCTGTTCAAGAAATGGGGCCGCGACGACGCGGGCGAGAGCGTCCGCCTCGCATAGCGCGGCCGGAAACGGGGAGAAGCGACATGACCACGGCGGCTGTGATCGGCCTGGGAACGATGGGCCCCGGCATGGCGGCGACGCTGGCGCGCGGCGGGCTGACGGTGCGCGCCTTCGACACCGAGGCCGCGGCGCTCGAAAAGGCGCCGGGCATGGCCGGGATGGCCTTGGGCGTGCTCGCGAAGCTCGGCACACCGGAGCGCGGCGGGGCCGACGCGATCAGCTATCACGACACCCTCGCCGACGCCGTTTCCGGCGCCGATCTCGTGATCGAAAGCGTGCCGGAAAACGCCGAGATCAAGCTCCGGGTGTTCGCGGAACTGGACGCGCTGGTATCGAAGGAGTGCGTGCTCGCCTCCAACACCTCGGGCATCCCGGTGACCAGGCTCCAGGCCGGCAACTCGGCGCCGGGCCGCGTCGTCGGGATGCACTGGTCGAATCCGCCGTTCATCATTCCGGTGATCGAGGTCATCGCCGGCGCCGAGACGGCGCAGGAAACGGTGGGCTGGATGACGCGGGCGATCGAAGGCCTCGGCCTGCTGCCCGTGGTCGTCAAGAAGGACGTCCCCGGCTTCGTCGAGAACCGCATCCTCTACGCGATCATGCGCGAGGCCTGCGACCTGGTGGAGAAGGGCGTGATCGAGCCGGAGGGCCTCGACACCTGCGTCTCCTGGGGCGTCGGCTACAAGCTCGCCGTGGTGGGGCCGATGGCGCTGCTCGACATGGCCGGCCTCGACATCTACCAGGCCGTCGGCGGCTACCTGAACAAGGACCTCTGCAACCGCGGGGACGTGAGCGGCTACGTCACCGAGCGGACGGCCAGGGGCGCTCTCGGCATGAAGACCGGGAGCGGCATCTTCTCCTACCGGCCGGAGGACATCGAGGCCCTGCGGGGGAAGCGAGCCGGGCAGCTGGTCGCCGTCCGCCGCGCCCTGGAAGCGAGCGGATAGGCCCGCGCGCCGCGGAACACCCCCAGCGCGGAACACCCCCGGACGGACGGATGGCCGACTCCCACCGGACCCGCCGCATCGCCCATATCGACTGCCCCGGCGGCGGCCAAGTCTGGGTCGATGGGACGACGCTCTACATCGGCCACATGCGCCATCCCTCGGGGACCACGATCGTCGACGTGGCCGACCCGCGGCGGCCGCGCGAACGCGCCCGGATCGCGCTGCCGGAAGGCTGGCACTCGCACAAGGTCCGCGCCGCCGACGGCGTCATGCTCGTCAACCACGAGAGGATCGGCGCCGGCGCCGACGATTTCGGCGGCGGGCTCGGCATCTACGACGTCTCCGCTCCCGCCGCCCCGCGCATGATCGCGAAGTGGCGCACGGCCGGGAAGGGCGTGCACCGCTTCTCGTTCGACGGACGCTACGCCTACATCTCGCCGACCGTCGAAGGCTATGTCGGCAACATCGTGATGATCCTCGACCTGGCCGATCCGGCCGCGCCCGCGGAGGTCGGGCGCTGGTGGATTCCCGGGCAATGGCGCGCGGGCGGCGAGGACGACCCCTGGGCGGACTGGGTGGCCCCCCGCTGCCACCATCCGCTCAGGCTCGGCGACCGGCTCTACGTCAGCTACTGGCATCACGGCCTTTTCATCCTGGACATCGCCGACATGGCGCGGCCGAAGCTGGTCGCCGGTCTCAACACCAGCCCCGCCTTCCCGCACCCGACCCACACCTGCCTGCCGTTCCCGCATCCCCTCAAGGGGCGGCGGATCATGGTGGTCGCCGACGAGGACGTGGCCAAGCTGTGGCCGGCCCCGCCCGCCTTTGCCTGGGTGTACGACATCACCGAGGAGCGCTGCCCGGTCCCGATCGCCACGATCCATGTGGAGGGCGTGGACCGGGACGGCAGCCCGCAACCGGACATGACGGGCTGCCACCAGCCGTCGGACCGGTTCACAGGCCAGGTCGTGCCCTTCGCCTGGTTCGCCCAGGGCCTCCGCCTGTTCGACCTGTCGGATCCCTTCGCCCCCCGCGAGGTGGGGCGCTTCGTCCCCGACCCGCCGGAAGGATGCGCCCGCGCCTCCTCCAACGACGTGACGGTGGACGACCGAGGCCTGCTCTACCTGATCGACCGCCAGCGCGGCGTGGACATCATCGAGACGGACCTGCTCTGACCGCAGGCGGCCCTCGCGCGAGGCGATGCTTTTCAGGCGCGCGGCCCGGACGCTCAGGGCCGGGTCAGCCGCCGGAGCGCCGAGAGCACGGCGTATCCCAAGCCATAGCCGGCAAGGCCGCTCGCCACGTATTTGAGGACTTCGATTGCGGTCCTTGACTGCTCGGCCGTCCCAAAGAACGACAACGCGATGAGCAATGCGAACGTACCGCCGGCAATCGCGATCAGGGCGTACAGCGCGCGTCCCGTTCGCTTGTGACGGCGAACGTCGGCGCGCTCGCGAGACTCCAGATCGAGCGCCGCATACTCGGCCTGCCGCCGATCCTGCTCGTCGCTCAGCTCCAGCGCCCGCCCGGCAAGTTCAGTGCGCCTGCGGGCCTCGTCGAGCCTTCGGTCTTCCAGCCTGACAAGCTCGCGGGAAAACTCGATCTCAGCCGGTTCGGCACCGCGGTTGACCGGTTGGGGAACCCGGCCGGAGCCGCCGTCTCGATCGTCGTTCATCGCGCTCCGTAGCGACCCGTCACGTTCCGCTCGGGCATGAGCGGCGGACCATCGACGAGGCAATCGACCATCAATTCGGCGGATACGGAATGGACGCGAAACCCGCCATAAGCCGATGGCGAGACCTTGGTGATCATGCCTTTCGCGTTCGGGTCCCGGCGGCGACGGCGTACCTCCTGATCCGCCTCGTGGCGCGTCTTGTAGTAGCTGTCCGCAATCATGTGCCCCGCTCTCCCCGTGCCTTTCATGCCTTTGGCATTTCCATCCTGCCTGAGTCGGCTTCCCGATGGAAGAGGGTTCGGTTCCCGCCGCGCCGGGGGGCCGCCCGCTGGAGCCAATAATGCACGATCACCCGCGCCATGGCGAACAGGGTGGTGCAGCCGGGCGGACGCTGCGCTACCCTGGGCGGACCAGCGAGAGGGAGGCGACGGAGATGCCGGCGCTGCTTCGGCCCCGATCGATCGACGAGGCGACCGCTCTGATTGCCGAGCACGGCGCGGCGCTGACGACCCTGGCCGGCGGGACCGGCGTCCTGCGCCAGGTCCATCCCTCGGACGACGGCTACCTGCTCGGGGTGGACCGCCTCGGCCTCGACCGGGTGGCGCCGCGCGACGGCGGCTGGTCCATCGGCGCGGCGGTCTCCGCCAGCGCGCTCCGCGATGCCGTGCCCCTGCCCGCGCTCGCGCAGGCGACGCGGTCGGTGGGCGGCCCCGCCATCCAGAACATGGCGACGGTCGGCGGCAACCTCTTCGCACCGGCCCCGGCCGGCGACCTCGCCGTGGCGCTGCTCGCCCTCGGCGCGGCCCTCGTCTTCGCGACCCCCGACGGCGAAGCCGCCTGCGGGATCGAAGAATTCTACGCGGATTGGGAGAACGGTACCGCGCCGCGCGCGGGCCTGCTCACGCGGATCGACCTGGACGCGCCCGCCGGCGCCACCGCCTATCTGAAATGCGCCCGCCGGCGCTTCGCCAGCCCGTCCGTGGCGACGGTGGCCGCCCAGGTGGAGAAGGACGGCGGCGGCGCCGTGACGGCGGCGCGAATCGTGATCGGCGGCGCTAGCCCGCATCCGCTCCGCTGCCCGGCGGCGGAAGAGGCCGTGATCGGCTCCCGCCTCGACGAGGCGGCGCTGGCGGCGGCGGCGCGCGCGGTCGAGGCGAGCGTCTCGCCCGGGACCGACTCCGTCGCCAGCGCCTGGTACCGCCGGCGCATGGCCGGCGTCTTCACCCGCCGCGTTCTGGCGGCACTCGCCTGAAGGCGGACCGCGGGGAGACCCCAGAGGATGGACGCGAAACCGATACGCCTCACCGTCAACGGCCGCGCCGAGACCGTGCTCGCCGCGCCGCTGGCGACGCTCCAGGACGTGCTGCGCGACACGCTGGAGCTCACCGCGGTCAAGAGCGGTTGCGCGCAAGGCGGCTGCGGCAGTTGTTCCGTCCTGATCGACGGGGAGCTCCGCCTCTCCTGCCTGACGACGGCGGAGCGGGTCGAAGGCGCCGAGGTGGTCACGCTCGAGGGCCTCGACGCGAGCGGCGCAGCCGCGCCCCTGCAACGGGCCTTCGTCGCGAACCACGCGGCGCAATGCGGCTATTGCACGGCGGGCATGATCGTCGCGGCAAAAGCGCTGCTCGACCGCAACCCGGCGCCCACCCGCGACGACATCGTGGAAGGGCTTTCGGGCAATCTCTGCCGCTGCACCGGGTTCGCCCCGATCGTCCGGGCCGTGGAGCGGGCCGCTGCTGCGCGCGCGAAGGACGGCGCGGCGTAGACGGGGAAAGGGCCAGGAATGTCGATGAAGGACCTCGACGTCGTCGGCCAGTCGGTCGGCCAGCGCGACCTGCAAAGCCATGTGCGCGGCCAGACCGGCTATTACGAGGACGTGCACTACCCGCGGATGCTGCATCTGAAGATGCACCGCAGCGCCGAACCCCACGCGCGGATCCTCCGCGTCGACACCGCCGCCGCGAAAGCGAGCCCCGGCGTCGTCTGCGTGCTCACCCACGAGGACCTGCCCGGCAAGAAGGTCTGGAACGGCCTCGCCGCGGTCGGGGTCGGCCCCGAGGACGAGCCGGTGCTAGCCTTCGACAAGGTGCGCTGGCGGGGCGAGCCGATCGTAGCCGTGATCGGGGAGAGCGCCGAGGCCGCGCGCGCCGGCGCCGCCAAGGTCGAGGTCCGCTACGATCCGCTCCCCGGCGTGTTCGACGTGGAGGAGGCAATCGCGGGCGCCGCGCCGGCCATCACCGCCCACTGGCCCCGCAACTACTACATCTATCCCGACGACCACGACGCCGCCCAGATCCGCTTCGGCGACGTGGAGAAGGCGTTCACCGAAGCCGACCACATCGTCGAGGACAGCTACCAGACGAAGCCGATCGAGCAGGCGCCGATGGAGACCAACGGCTGTATCGCCAAGCCCGGCGGCGACGGGCGGATCACGGTGCACACCAACACCCAGGCGGTGCACTTCGCCCGCGACAACACCGCGGGCATCCTCGACGTCCCGCCGGGCCGGCTGCGCTTCCTCGGCGGCACGGTGGGCGGCGGCTTCGGCGGCAAGGTCGACGTCCAGGTCGAGCCGATCACGGTGCTGGCGGCACTGAAGACCGGGCGCCCGGTGAAGTTCAAATACACCCGCGAGGAGGAGATGCAGGTTTCCTCCACCCGCGCCGCCTGGCGCCTCCGGATCAAGGACGGGGTGATGAACGACGGCCGCATCGTCGCCCGCAAGATCACCTCCTACCAGGACTCGGGCGCCTATCTGCGCTTCAGCTCCTACGGCTCGATGAAGCATGCCGGCCACATGCCCGGCCCCTACACGATCCCCAACGTCTGGGTGGACGCCCGGGTGGTCTTCACCAACCGGCCGCCGTCGAGCGCCATGCGCGGCTTCGGCGTCATGGCCGGCTCGTTCGCCATCGAATTGCAGATGGACAGGATCGCGCGGACCATCGGCATGGACCCGTGGCAGCTTCGGCTCCTCAATGCCTACCGCAACGGCGACATGAAGGCGCATCGCAAGGAGGCGGAGGACGCGGCGATGGTGGAGACGATCCAGGCCGCGGCGCGGCTCGCCGGCCACGCGCTGCCGTCGGCCTGCCGGGCGATGACCTCCTGGGACAGAAAGGCGGGTTGAGCGATGGCGAAGCTCCGGGGAACCGGCCTCGCGGCCGTCAACTATCCGACGGGGATGCATCTCGGCGGCGACCCTACGCAGTCGCTGATCCACGCGACGCCGGCCGGCGATTTCGTCGTCACCATGGCGAGCGTCGACCTGGGCCAGGGGCTGCGGACCGTGCTCGCGCAGATCGCGGCGGAGACCCTGGGCGTGCCGTTCGAGAGCGTCACGGTCGAGACCGCCGACACCGACACCGGGCCGCACTGCACGGGCACCTTCGCGAGCCGGACCACCCACCGCGCCGGCAATGCGGTGATGATGGCAGCGCAGGAGGCGCGCAAGGCGATGCTCGAGGTCGCGGGCGACATGCTCGAGGCGAGTCCGGACGACCTGGAGACCGATGGCGCGGGCAACGTCCACGTGAAGGGGGTGGCCGCGAAATCGGTCACGGTCGGCGAGGTCGCCGGGGCGGCGCATTTCGCCCACGGCAAGACGATCGCCGGACGCGGGGCCTTCCTGAAGCCGCCGAGCGACATGGACCCGGAGACCGGCGCCTGCGATCCGGATTCGACCCAGGCGCATTCTTGCACCGTCGTCGAGGTCGAGGTCGATACGGAGACGGGGATGGTCGACGTGCTCTCCGTCAAGAGCGTGTACGAGGTCGGCCAGCAGGTGAATCCGGCGCTCGTCAAAGGCCAGATCGTCGGCGGCGCCTGGATGGGGATCGGCCACGCGCTCTACGAGACGACCGCCCCCGCCTACCCGGCGCTCGACCCGGCGCCGACCGACTTCCAGGCCTACCTGCAACCGGGCCCGGCGGAGATGCCGGAGATCGAATGCGAGGTGCTGGAATTCCCCGCCGCCAGCGGCCCCTACGGCGGCAAGGGCGTCGGCGAGATGGTGACCAACGGGCCGATCCCGGCCATCGTCAACGCCATCAACGACGCCCTCGGCGTGCGCATCACCGAGATCCCGGTCACGCCCGAAGTCGTGCTGCGCGCCCTCGAAGAGAAGAGAAACCGCGCCTGACCGCCTCCGGTGCGCGGGCCCGGAGGCCCGCGCACCGGAGAGACGCGCTCACTCGAAGACCGCCTCGGGATCGTCGAGGCTGTCCGACCCTTCGAAGGCGACCTGCGCCAGTTGCAGCGCGGCGACCGCCCGTTCGATCCCGCCGGTCTGCGCCGTCAAGGCGTCGATGGCCGCCTGCACCCGGGCGTTGCCGGCGCCGTTGCCTTCGCCGATCATCTGGTCGTAGGCCTCGCCGCCCTCCGCGCTCTTCACGATCGCGCCCATGGCCGCGAGCGTGGCGTCCAGCTGCCCGCGCAAAGCGCTGTCGACGTCCGGCGCCGCGGCCGCCACGAGATCCGAGAGGCTCGGCCCCTTCACCACCGTGCCGTCGATACGCCGGTATTCGCCGAGATAGACGTTGCGGATGCCGAGGGCGTCGTAATAGTGCGAATAATGGGTGTTGTCGCTGAAGCAGTCGTGCTCCTCCTCCGGATCGTGCAGGAGCAGACCGAGCTTCATGCGCTCCCCGGCGAGCTCCCCGTAGGAGAGGCTGCCCATGCCGGTCACGATGGCGGCGAGCCCCTCTTCCGCGGCTCCCTCGAGCAGCCCTTCGCGGGCACCGCCGCCGGGCGCCCATTGGGCGGTCATCCAGGCCAGATCGTCGACCAGGAGGTCGGTGGCCGCCTTCAGGTAGGCCGCGCGCCGGTCGCAATTGCCCCAGGAACAATTGGCCGGGTCGAAGTCGCTCGCCGGCCGCTCGCCGGCGCCGGGGCCGGTGCCGTTCAGGTCCTGCCCCCAGAGGAGGAACTCCACGGCGTGATAGCCGGTCGTGACGTTCGCCTCCACGCCGCCGAGCTCGTGCAGCGCTTCGAGCAGGGCCTTGTCGATGACCCGGGCGTCGATGGTCTCGCCGGCAAGGGCGACGTTGGGGCTGGCGACGATGTTGGCCCGGTAGGCCGGGTTCTCGTCCGATTCGGCGCCGTAGCTCGCCGCGACGTAGTCGATCAGCCCTTCGTCGAGCGGCCAGGCGTTCACCTTGCCCTCCCAGTCGTCGACGATGGCGTTGCCGAAGCGATAGACCTCGCTCTGCTGGTAGGGAACGCGCGCCGCCGTCCAGGCCGCCCGCGCCGCCGCGAGGGTCGATTCCGTCGGGGCGGCGATCAGCCGGTCGACGGCCTCCTGCAGGCCGCGCGCGGCCACGAGCGAATCTTCGTATTTGGCGTGCGCCATCGCGGCGTAGTGCGACAGCACCTCGCGTTCCGACGGCGCGGCGAACGCCGGTGCCGACAGGATCGACAGGGCCATCGCGGCCATGACGAGTCTCTTCATCGAACTGTCTCCTCGTTGCGGGTGATTAGAATTCGGCGGCGAGCTGGACGGTGACGGTATCGGCGCTTTTGCCGGTTCCACCCTCCGCCTCGCCGTAATCTTCGTCGCGCTTCCATTCGGTGGACAGGCCGAGGCCCTCCGCCATCTCGACCGAAAGCCCGACGAGCGCGCGTTTCTCGGGCAGTTCCAGACCGCTCGCTTCGCCGGTTCCCTGGTAGCTGGCGGCGGCCGTCGCATCCCTGCCGCCGAGGTCGAACCCGTAGGCGGCCTCGACCGTCCAGGCCGAGGGCTCGGCGCCGGCGTCGCCGAATTCGAGCCCGTCGCCCCCGAAACCGTCCAGCGCCGCCAGATACTCGCCGATCAACGTGACGTCGCCCCAACCCAGCACGACGCTCGCGGCCCAGCCCGGCACGTTGTCGGCGCCGGCTTCCTCGATACCGCCCTCGACGCCATCCGACTCGCCGAGATCGTTGATCCAGGAGAGGTTCGCGTCGACCGTGCTCCACTCGCTCTCCATCGCGTAGCCGAGGGAAACGCCGAAGCCGTCGATCGTCTCGTCGCCGCCGCGGTCCGGGTCGCCGTTGAAGGCGAAGACGGAACCGTAGAGCCCGCCGGATTCGGCGGCGAGGGTCACGGCGTCCTGGCCCGTCTCGCCGAGCTCGAGGGTCACGGGATCGGAGATCATGCTGGTTTCGTAAACGCCGAAGGGCACGACGTAGCCCCCGGCCTGGAGCGCCCACGCCCCTTCCGGCGGCGCGATGGTCAGGAACGCCGCGTCGACCTCGATCTTGTCGTCGTCGTCGTTCTTCACGACGATCTCGGCGCCGACCCAATCGTGGATCCGGGCCGCGATCCCGAGCTCGACCTTGGCCAGTTCGGCCGTCGTGGAGGAATCCCCCTCGTAGGGGCTCTCATGGGCGGCCTCGAGCTCGATGGTCCCGCCGATCTCCACGGCGTCGAACCAGGCGTCCTCCCCAGTCAGTTCAGCGATCTGGCGGTCCTTCTCGACGATCATCTCGTCCTGGGCGGCGACCCGCTGCTCCAGATACTTGATGCGCCGTTCCAGGCCGGAGAGGCGGTCGTCCACGGACTCCTGCGCCAGGGCCGGCGCCTGCCAGACGAACGCCGCGAGACCCGCCACGATCAAGGTTCTCGATTTCATCGGTCGGTTCCTTCTTCATCACTGACATGTTCGCGAATGCGAACTATTTTCATGCCTAGCATGAAAGCAGAAGCGAATGCAAACTATTTTCAATCTCACATGAGACGGAGCGGGCGCGCGTCGCGACGGCCCGACCCACGACGGATTTCCCCCGGCCCGAACGCCATGAAAGCCGTCCCGGCCGGCGGCGTTGGACGAAATCACCGGTCAGGTGCGGCGCTCGCGCGGGCCAGGCGGGGATAACGTCAAATACGTGCTGGAGCTCGCCCGGTCGCTCCGCGACATGGACGCCGAAGCTACGACATCGCCCGGGCGCGCCAGCGGGAGGGCGAGATCCGGGTCGAACGTTTCGCGGGCGGCCCCCCGCCCGTCAATCCAGCTTGAGCAGCTCGCGGGCGTTGCCTGTGAACACGGCTTGGCGTTCGGCATCGGATGTGTCGAGCGACCCGACCGCCTTGATCGTGCCGCCGATGACGTAGCCTCCACCCGTCGGGTCGAACGGGGCGTCGGTCGCAAACAGGCTCCGGTCGGCGCCGTTAGCGCGCACTACATCAACAGCTGGGACATCGCCGGGACGACCTGCGGCCGCGTGGTCCTGGGCCTCGACCCCATCCACCCGGCGATCTGACGGCGGAGTCCTCGGCGCTCACGCGCCCGCGCCCCGGCGTCGGAAAATCGCCCGCATCGCCGCCGCCGAGACGGCGAAGAAGACCACCAGGACCGGCCCCGCCGGCAGGTCGGCGGCGGTCGAGACGGCGATTCCCGCCGCGACCGCCGCCGCCCCGCTCGCCAGCGCCCGCCCCAGCGCGTAATCCGCGCCGGAGCGCGCCGCGAGCGCCGGCAGGATCAGGCTCGCGAACACCACGTACACCCCCACCAGCTGGACCGACGCCGTGACGACGAGCGCGAACGAGACGAAGAACCCCATCCCGCTTCGCGCGCCCGGAACGGCGAGGCGCAGGAGGATGACAGCGGCGTAGATCGGCACGAACATGGCGATGTCGCGCCACGACACGAACAGAATCTGCCCCGAAAGAACGCTCCGCAGCTCCTCGCCGCCATGCGGGTCACCCGTCAGCACCAGCAGGACCAGGGAGGCGGCGACGACGAAAGCGCCGCCGATCACCGCCTCCTGTTCGGCCGGCGCGGCGCGCTCGAACCGGCGGAAGAACAGCGCCGCCGCGACTCCGGCGCCGAACGCCGCCGCCTGCCGCGCTATCCACGACGGCTCCTCCAGCCACAGGCCGAGCAGGATGAGCGCGAGCCCCACGACCTGCGCCGTCGCCAGATCGATGAACACGATCCCGCGCCGCAGGACCTCGATCCCGAACGGCGCGTGGACCGCGGTGGCGAGCAGCCCCGCCGCCAGCGCGGGCGCTACGATGTCGAGGACGTCAGTCAGGGACGATCCCCGATCTCCTCCAGCGACGCGAGCAGGGCGTCGAACAGGTCGAACAGGTCGTCAACGCCCTCACGCCCGCCGACCGTGAACGGCGGCGCCACCACCGGAAGCCCGGTCCGTTCCGCCAGCCAGTCCGCCGCGTCCGCGGGGTCGAACGGCGCCCGCAGTATCGCCTTGGCGCCCGTCTCCTCCACCCGTTCGAGAACCCGCGCCAGATGGCTCGCGGTCGGCGGCGCGCCGGGGACCGGCTCCAGCGCCGCCACGCGCTCCAGACCCGCCCAGCGCAGGAAGTGCGCCCAGTTTTCGTGGTGGACGACGACCGGCATGCCGGCGAGGCGGTCGGCCCGCGCCCGCCATTCCGCCAGCGCCCGGCGCCAGCGCTCCGCGAACGCATCCCGGCGGGCGTCATAGGCGGCGGCGTTCTCCGGGTCGATGAGCGCCAGCCGCGCCGCCAGCACGTCGGCGAGAACCGCCAGGTTGCGCGGATCGAGGTGGAAATGCGGGTTCCCGCCCGGATGCAAATCGCCCAGGGCGCGGTCGAGCGTTTCGGGCCGGTCCACCGCCTCGAGATGGTCGGCCGCCATGACATGCCCCGGCCGCCCGGGCTGAACCGCCAGCGGCGCCCCGCGCTCCAGCAGGACGGGGAGCCAGCCGGCCTCCAGGTCGGCGCCGGAGCAGACCAGCAGGTCGGCGCGGCGCACCCAGGCGATCAGGCTCGGCCGCGCCCGGACATGATGCGCGTCCTGATGGGCGGTCGTCGCCGACCGGACGGCGACGTCCTCGCCGCCGACCTCCTGGGCGAGTGCCTCCCATTCGGGCTCGCACGCGAAGACGCGGACTTCCGCCGCGGCAGGGGCGGCCAGCACCGCCCCCGCCACGACACTCGCGACGGCGACGAGGGCCGCCGGCAAACGCTTGCTTCTCATCACGTGTCCTCCTCAGAACGCGTGCGCGGCGTGCGCGCCGAGACTCATGACGTATTGCAGGATGAACTGGTCGTCATGATCGTCCGCGGCGAACACCTCGCGGTTGTATTGCGCGCGGATGCGCCCGAACTCGCTGTTCGTCCAGTCGCCCATGACCGCGATGGCGTAAGGGGAGTGGGCGATCTCCGCCGAGTCCGGCGGCTCGAGCCGGGCGTAGCGCGTGCCCACGCGCCAGCGCGGCAGGAACTTGTAAACCGCCTGCACGTACCAACCCGCGCTGGAGCCGTCGAGCCGTTCGCCTTCGCCCTCCAGAGTGTAAATCCCCTCCTCCTCAAGCTGGAAATACTCCCCTTGGAGGATGAGCTCGCTTTCACGCGGGTTGCCCGTGGGCGCCCACGTGTAGCGGATGTCGGCGCCCCAAAGCCGCCCGTCGCCGGTGAACGCGCCGCCGGTCAGGAAGTCCGCATGTGAGAACTCCCCGTGTTCGTCCTCCTCGTGCTCGTCGTTCTCATGCTCCTCGGCGTGTTCGTCGTGTTCGTCCTCCTCGTGCTCGTCGTCCTCATGCTCCCCGGCGTGTTCGTCCTCCCCGTGTTCGTCGTCCTCATGATCCTCGGCGTGGCCGTCTTCGCCGTGGCCGTGGGCGTGGGCGCCGCCGCCGGGGCGGTCGCGCGACGCGCCGTCGAGCACGTAGGCGCCGATGCGCCACGCCGAATTCGCGCCGATGTCGCCGCCGATCCGGGCCCAGCCCGAGACCGCGTCGACGCCGTCTTCCGACCCGCCGAACGGCAGATCGCCGCCACGAAAGACTCCGCCGCCGGCCTCGGCGTAAAGGTCCGTGGGCAGCACCCACGAAAACTCCACGCCATCGTCATTCCAGTGGTTGTCCACATAGACCCGGTAAGGCAGCGGGCGGTCGGAGAAATCGTCGGCATGCGCGTGCAGTTCGTTCAGGTAGCCCAGAGTCCACAACGCGCGCCCGGCCTTGATCCGCAGCCCGTCGGGCAATCCGGCGCCGGGCAGGGTGCGAATGTAAGCCTCCTCCAGATCGAGTTCGGTCGTCCCGTCATGCGCGCCGATCCCGAGCGTGAGCGCGCCGTGGAACTTGTCGTCGACGTTGCTCGACAGGGTGGCTTCGGTGTGCCCCAGGCTCAGGCCCTCGTCGCCGCGCTCGCCGTGATGGCCGAGCCGGAAGCCGGGAATCTCCGATTCGTCGGCGGAAGCGGAAAACGACGCGGCCCGTCCGTCGAGGACGACGCCGATCGCCGGGTTGAAGGCGTTGTCGGTCGTCGCGGCACGGCGCTGCGCCGGCGCCGCCGGGGGCGCGGCGGATTGCGCCCGGATCTTGGCGAGCTGCTCCTCAAGCGCGCGGATGCGCTCTTCGTATTCGCTTCGCAGCGCCTGGATTTCGTCCGCCAGCTGGGCCGCCGTTTCGGCCTGCGCCCGCGCCCGGTCCGGGGCGAGCAGAACCAGCGCGCCGGCGGCGAGCAGCGCGCATATGGCGATGGCTCTCATCCTGTCCTCTCCTCCTCATATGTCCTGAATCGGGACACGCCATTGACACACTCGCGAATGCGAACTATTTTCACCTCCGGCATGAGGGCGCACTCAACGAGATCATGGGGTTATAACATAACACACCTTGCGTCATATGCAATCTTGAAAGACGCGCATTCCCGCCTCCTATCGGCGGCCCGCGGCGCACTGTCGGCACTCGCCGGCAGCGCCCTGCTGGCGGCGGCGTCCCTCCCCGCCCTCGCGGCGGACGAGGACGCGGAGCGGGCGCGCATCGCGGCGGCCGTCCGGCCCACGACGGATTTCTCCCGGCCCGAACGCTACGAAAGCCGCCCCGGCGGCGCGGCGACGGTGTTCAAGACGCCGAACCGGGACGCCTTCTCGCATCCCTCCGCCAACATGCCGTTCGAACGCCAGCTCGACTTCAGGGTCGGCGACGGCATCTTCAGGAAGCTCTGGGTGTCGGCGCCGAGCTCGACCGCGTCCTCCGACGGCCTCGGCCCCCTGTTCAACGCCCGCGCCTGCCAGCGCTGCCACGTCAAGGACGGGCGCGGCCATCCGCCGGCCGCCGGCGAGCGCGCCGAATCGACGGTCCTGCGCCTCTCGATCCCGCCGCGCGACGAGGAGGAGCGGGCGGCGCTGCGGGCGCATCGGCAGGCCGTCGTCCCGGAGCCGGTGTACGGCGCGCAACTCCAGACCTTCTCGGTCGGCGGGGTGCCCGCGGAGGGAGAGATGACGGTCTCCTGGCGGGAGGAGATCGCCGCCCTGGCCGATGGAGAGACGGCGCGCCTGCGCACGCCGCGCTACGCCGCCGCGCACCTCCGCTACGGCCCGCTCCATCCCGGGACGCTGCTGTCGCCGCGGGTCGCCCCGCCGATCATCGGCATGGGCCTGCTCGAGGCCATTCCGGATTCCGCCATCCTCGCCGGGGAAGACCCGGACGACCGGGACGGCGACGGCATTTCCGGCCGGGCGAACCGGGTGTGGAGCGACGAGTACGGGCGCGTCATGCTCGGACGGTTCGGCTGGAAGGCCGGGCAACCGACCGTCGTGCAGCAGGCGGCGGGCGCCTTCCGCAACGACATCGGCATTTCCACGCCTCTCTACCGGGACCATCACGGCGACTGCACGGGCGCGCAGCGGGCGTGCCGGGGCGCGCCCCACGGCGCCGCGCCGGGCGGCGGCGCGGAGGCCGGCGTCGGGATGTTCGACCTGCTCGCCTTCTACAGCCGCAACCTCGGCGTGCCGGCGCGGCGCGACGTGGGTGCGCCGCGCGTGCTCGAAGGCAAGCGGCTCTTCTACGAATCGGGCTGCGCCGGCTGTCACACGCCGAAATTCGTGACCCGGCGGGATTCCATCGGCGCGGAGCAGTCCTTCCAGCTCGTCTGGCCCTACACGGACCTGCTGCTCCACGACATGGGCGACGGGCTGGCGGACGGACGGCCGGAGGGCGCCGCCGACGGGCGCGAATGGCGCACGCCGCCGCTCTGGGGCATCGGCCTCACGAAGACCGTCAACGAGCGCGCCACGTTCCTGCACGACGGGCGGGCGCGCACGCTCCTGGAAGCCATCCTCTGGCACGGCGGCGAGGGGGAAGCGGCGAAACGGCGCGTCGCCGCCATGACGCGGGAGGAGCGCGCGGCGCTGCTCGCGTTCCTGCATTCGCTCTGACGAAAGGACGAAAGGACCGGCCATGATTCGCAAAGCCCTGCCTGCGACCCTGGCCGCACTGGTCTCGTTCTCTGCGGCTTCGGCATGGAGCGGAGAGCCGATCGGCGAGGCCGACTACGCGCGCGTCAACGCCGCGCTGGTCGAGGGCCATGTCGTGCCGCGTTACGCCCGGCTGGCGGCCGCGACCGAGGCATTCTCCGCCGCCGTCGACGATGCCTGCACCGACGCCGGCGCGGAAGCCGGGCGCGCCGCCGCGCGGGCGCGGTTCCATGACGCGATGGACGCCTGGATGGCGGTCCGGCATCTGCGCTTCGGCCCCATCGAACTCTTCATGCGCGGCCCGCGTTTCCACTTCTGGCCCGAGGCGCGCGGCAAGGTGCGCGAGGCCCTGCGCGCGCTCGCCGCCGAGGCCGAGGGCGACGAAGCCGCCTTCCTCCCACCGCGCTTCAGCCAGGCCAACGTGGCGGTTCAGGGTCTGCTGGCCGCGCAAGCGCTCCTCTACGACGAGGAGCGCCTCAGCCTCCCCACCGGAGCCGGCACGACGGGCTGCCGCGCGCTTCGCGCCGTGGCCGGGAACCTGCGCGGCATGGCCGCCGGGACGGCCGCCGACTGGCGGAGCGGCGACGCGGCGTTCGCCCGCGTGGTGACGCGGCCCGGGGCGGAGAACGGATACTTCCAGGACCACCGCGAGGCGACGCATGCCTTTTTCCGAAGCCTTCACGATGGGTTGCGGTTCGTCGCCGACGCAAAGCTCGCGCCCGTCGTCGGCGACTCCATCCAGGCGGCGCGCCCGCGCTTGGCCGAATCCCGCCCGAGCGGCCGCTCGACGCGCAACGTGACCATCAACCTCGAGGCCCTGCAAGCGCTCTATCTGGGCGAGGACGGGCCGGGACTCGGCGCCCTCGCCGGCGCGGCCGACGCCGATCTCGACCGGCTGTTGCGCAAGGCGTTCCGACTCACTCTCGAGACCGCGCGATCCGTCGAAGGCCCGCTGGAGAACGCCGCGACGGACCCGGCCGCGCGCCCGAAGGCGGAGATGCTGACGACCCGGGTGCGGGCATTGCGGCAGATCGTGCGGGAGCGGCTGGCGCCGGCGCTGGGTTTTCCGGTCGGGTTCAACGCGCTCGATGGCGATTGACCGCCGGGCCCTGCTTCGGGGCGTCGCCGGCGGCCTCGCCAGGGCGCTCGCGCCGGCGCCGCTCGGGGCCCGGACCGGCGGCGCGCTCTATCTCGCGGCCCGCGCCGACGCCGCCGGCGGCTACCGCGCCAGCGGCTTCTCGGCGCGCGGCGCCCTTGCCTTCGACCTGCCCTTGCCGGGGCGCGGGCATTCCTTCGCCGTCCGCCCCGGCGCGCGGGAAGCCGTGCTCTTCGCCCGCCGGCCGGGGCGCTTCGCACGCGCTCTCGACCTCGTGGGCGGGAGCATCGCGCACCGGTTCGCGACGCCTTCCGACCGGCACTTCCAGGGGCACGGCGCGTTCGGCGGCGACGGGCGGCTTCTCTACGCCAGCGAAAACGACTTCGCCGGCGAACGCGGCGTCATCGGGGTTTACGACGCGGAGAACGGGTATCGACGGGTGGGCGAACTTCCCTCTCACGGCATCGGCCCGCATGCGCTCCTGACGCTCCCGGACGGCACGACCCTCGCCGTCGCCAACGGCGGCATCCTGACCCGGCCGGACCTGCCGCGGATCAAGCTCAACCTGCCGACCATGACGCCGTCCCTTTGCCGTATCGACCGGCGCAACGGCAAGCTCTTGCAGGAACTCCGGCTCGCCCCCGACCTGCACAGGTTGAGCATCCGCCATCTGGCGGCGGGCGCAGACGGCGCGGTGGCGGTCGCCATGCAGTACGAAGGGCCGGGCGGTGATCTCGTGCCGCTCGTCGCCCTGCATCGCGGGCGCGGCGGCGGCGGGCTGCGCCCGTTGGCGGCCCCGCCCGCCACGTGGCGGGCGATGAAGCACTATTGCGGCGGCGTCTGCTTCGATTCCAGCGGCCGGACGATCGCCGTCTCCGCTCCGCGCGGCCACATCATCGTCTTCTGGGACGCCGATTCCGGCGTCTGCCTCTCCTCCGTGCGCCTGGCCGACGGCTGCGGCGTCGCGCCGGGCGGGAGCGCGGATACCTTCCTCGCGAGCGGCGGCAACGGCGACGTGGTGGCCATCGACGCCCGCGCGAAGACCGCAACTCCCCTCGCCGTCGACCTCCCCGAACGTGGCCGCTGGGACAACCATCTGGTCGCCGCGGCAGCGCCCTTCCTCCCCGGTTGACTCGCCGGCGCCCCCGGTGGGTAATAGCGCAACGCGACAAGAGAAACGCTGGGGAGGATCGGAGACATGGGCATCAAGATCGACACGCGCGGTTACGGACGGCTTCCGGGCCTCAGCCGCCGCGCCTTCCTGAAGGGCTCCGCCATGGGCGCGGCCGGCGTCGCGGCGGCGGGCGCGTTGGGCGGCCTGCCGCCGCGCGCCTACGCGAAGGATCCTCTGGTCTTCTCGTTCTGGCCCTGGGGCAGCGAGATCGTCACCTCGAACGCCGAGCTCTTCATGAAGGAGAACGACGAGGCGGTCGACCTGCAACCGATTCCGGGCGACTACGCGGCGGTTCTGGAAACCAAACTCGCCTCGGGCGCCGGCCTCGACATGTTCTATGCGCAGCGCGGCCAAGCCTCCCGCTGGCACGCCGCCGGCTGGATCAGGCCGGTCGACGACATGCCCGGGCTGGACCAGATCCGCAGCGAGATGATCCCGGGCCTCGACCAGGACACCGTGGCCTACAACGGCGACTATCTCGGGCTCACCTACTACAACGGCGGCCCGTTCTGTTTCTTCCTCAATCTCAAGCCGCTCCAGGAATGGGGTTTCGAAGCGACCGACAACCCCGGCGACTATCCGCAGACCTGGGACGAGGTGGCGAAGATCGCCCGCGCGCTCAAGGCCAAGGGGATCAGCGATAACCCGATCCTGCCGGCTTGGTACAACGCCTGGACCGGCCTGCCCTGGGCGCTGATCGCGCAGTGCTTCTCGGAAGGCGAGCAGTTCGTCGACGCCGACCTGCGCGCGACCTACGGCCCCGACACGCCGATCCTCAAGGTGCTCACCGACTGGAAGCAATGGTGGGAGGAGGGCCTGATCCCGAAGGGCATCCTGACGACCCAGGAATCGACCATGTCCGACATGTGGGTCACCGGCCAGCATGCCTTCCACGCCTACATGGACTACATCCACTTCATCTACGGCGATCGCGCCAACAAGCAGATCGGCGCGTACAACCTCATGAACCCGGTCATGCCGGGCGCGACCCATGACACGGTGCTGGTCGGCCATGCGCTGCTCTGCACCGGCACGCACGAGCGCAGCCACGAGGACGTGCTGCGGGCCTGGGAGCTCATGAAGTTCTACGGCTGGAAGGACGGCGCCGGCGATTACCACACCCACAAGCGCTGGGCCCTGAAGGCCAACCTGCCGATCCCCTACCAGTCCGTCTACGAGGACCCGGAGGTCAAGGCGGCGCTGCTCAAGTGGATGCACGGCGACCTGGGCGAAGCGCAGTACAAGTGGCAGGCCGAGGGGCGCGCCCGCTCGCTCGGCCCCAACCTGCTCAAATCGCCCTGGCACCAGGAATGGGATACCTACACCTGGGACATGATCGCCAACGACCTGATCGTGTCCGGCGACGTGACGCCGAAGGAGGTCGTCGAAAAGACCCGGAAACGCTGGGACAAGCTCCAGAAGAAGTACACGCAGAGGGAGAGGAAGACCTTCTACGTCGCCTGAGCGCCGGCGGCACCACGCCCGCGACGCGGCATTGAACGCGGTTCGGGAGGGGACGCATGGCGACGGTCGGCATCGAGAACGTCACCAAGACCTTCGGCGACACGCTCGCCGTGGACGACGTGTCCCTCTCCATCGAGGACGGAGAGTTCGTCGTCCTTCTCGGCCCCTCGGGGTGCGGGAAGACGACGACTCTCAACATGATCGCGGGGCTGGAGAAACCGACCTCCGGGCATATCGCGATCGGCGGCGCGCGGGTCGAGCACGTCCCACCGGACAAGCGCGACATCGCGATGGTGTTCCAGAGCATCGCGCTTTACCCGCACATGTCGGTCTATCAGAACATCGCCTTTCCGCTGCGGATGGCGCGCGTGGCGAAGGCGGAGAGCGACCGGCGCGTGCGCGACGTGGCCGACCTCCTCCGCATCGGGGAGCTGCTGGAGCGCCGGCCGCATCAGCTCTCCGGCGGTCAGCGCCAGCGCGTGGCCCTCGGCCGCGCGGTGGTGCGGGATCCGGCGGTGTTCCTCTTCGACGAGCCGCTGTCGAGCCTCGACGCCAAGCTCCGGGTGGACATGCGGGTCGAACTCAAGAAGCTGCACGAACGCCTCGGCGCCACCTTCGTCTACGTCACCCATGATCAGGTCGAGGCCATGACGATGGCCGACCGGGTGGCCGTCATGGACCAGGGGAACCTGCTCCAGATCGGCGCGCCGGACGATATTTACCGGCGGCCGGCGAACCTGATGGTGGCGGGCTTCCTGGGCAATCCGGGCATGAACTTCATCGGTGGCCGCATCGAGAGCGAGGGCGGTGAGGCGCGCTTCGCGGGCAACGGGATGTCCGTCGCCCTGCCCGGCGCGCTTTCGGCGGGCGTCGCGCCCGGCCGCGCCGTCACCCTCGGCATCCGGCCGGAGAGCGTCGGCGTCGGCGACGGCGGCGACGGCGCGGCGGTGAGCGGCAGCGTCTTCGCGACCGAGCCGGTCGGTTCGGACCTTTTCCTTGACGTCCTCTTCCAGGAGGAGCACGACGGAGCGCGGCTCTTCAAGGTGCGGGCGCGGCCCGATCTCCGGGTCCGCGTCGGCGAGCGGGTGCCGCTCCGCCTGCCCTGGGACGACCTCTACCTCTTCGACGATGCCGGCAACCGCATCCATCCGCGCTAGCGCCGCCGGGCGGGCGCCGCCATCGACCATCGCGGACGGCGGCCCATGATCGCGCTACGGCGCCAGGCGGGCGGGCTGACCGATCCGCAATTCGCCCTCGCGATCGTCGTCGGCGTCCTGCTCTTCCACGTCGTCATCATCATCGTGCCCCTCGCCTATTCCTTCTGGCTGAGCCTGCACGAGACCAACGTCATCCTGAGATCGCGGGAGTATGTCGGCTTCGACCTCTGGGCCGAGGTGCTCTTCGAAGAGGAAACCCAATCGGCGACCCTGAAGAGCCTCTATTTCGCGGCCATCGCGGTCTTCTTCTCGCTCGTGCTCTCCCTGGGGATGGCGCTGGTTCTCAACCAGGAGTTTCCGGGCCGCGGCATACTCCGGGCGCTCATCCTGCTGCCCTGGGCGGTGTCGGAAGTGGTGACCGCGACGATGTGGACGGTGATGCTGGAGCCCTCCTGGGGCTTCTTCAACGGCGTGCTCGAACCGCTGGGCGCCGTGGAGAAAGGCCACGTCTGGCTCAACAAGGACTGGGCGCTCTTCTGGCTCTCCCTCGCCTTCACCTGGCACATCGCGCCTCTCGGCACGTTCTTCTTCCTCGCCGCGTTGCAGACGATCCCGCAGGACCTCTACAACGCCGCCCGGATCGACCGGGCCGGAGTCCTCTCGCGCTTCTGGCACGTGACGCTGCCGCACATTCGTTACGCCGTGCTGATCGTCCTGGTGGTGGTGACGGTCGAGGCGTTCCGGCAATTCGACCTGGTGTTCGCCATGACCAGCGGCGGCCCCGGCACGACCACGCAGATCCTGCCGTTGCTCATCTTCCGCTACAACTTCCAGTTCTCGCAGTACGGCCTCGCCGCGTCGGCGTCGTTCATCCTCATCATCATCGCGACCATCCTCGCGGTCGCCTATTTCGTGCTCATGACCCGGCGCGGCAAGCAGGGCCGCGCGGCAGCGACGCCCCGGCGGCCCGCGGCGGAGGCGGCCTGAACCGCCATGCGGCGCGACGCGAACCTCAAGCTGTTCGTCGCCCTCTCGGTGCTGTTCGTCCTGCTGTGGACGATCGTGCCCTTCTTCTGGATGCTCTGGGCCTCGTTCATGACCGAATCCGAGCTCACCGAAGGCATCGTCCAGGCCATCGACGACCCCACCCTCGAGCACTACAAGCGCATCTTCGGCCACGCCGAGGAGGAAGCGATCTTCGGCGGGCAGACGAAGCTGATCGGCCAGGGCTTCCTCAACAGCCTGATCGTGGCCCTGCCCGTCGCCGTCATCGGCACGGCCATCGCCACCCTCGCCGGCTACGCCTTCGGCCGCTTCCAGTTCCCCGGCAAGACCGGGCTCCTCTTCGGCCTGCTGCTGACCCGCGTGCTGCCGCCGGTGGCGATCCTCATCCCCTACTTCACGATGTTCAGGACGGTCGGGCTGGTCGGCGATCCGGGCGGCCTGATCCTGACCTACCTGACGGGCATCATCCCGCTGCTCTCCTGGGTGCTGATGGGTTATTTCGCGACGCTGCCGCTGGAAGTGGAGCGCGCCGCGCGGATCGACGGATGCAGCCGGCTCCAGGTGCTCTGGCACGTCATCGTGCCCATGGCGGCGCCGGGGATCAGCGCCGCCTTCATCATCGCCTTCCTCTTCGCCTGGAACGAGCTCCTGTTCGGGATCATCCTGGTCGGCGGCACCCAGTGGCAGACCCTTTCGCCGGCGCTGCTTGCGATCTCGCCGTTGACCGCCGTCGGCTATTCGCCGATCGCCCTCTTCTCGGCGGCGAGCGCGCTTTCCATCGTGCCGCCCCTGATCCTGGCGCTGATCTTCCAGCGCTACATCACGCGGCTCAACATCGTCGATCCGGTCACCGTCCGCGAATAGCGCGGAGGGCAGGGTGTCTTCCCGAGGGCGCGCGCCGGACGGCGGCGCGCGGCTGAAGACCGCCGTCATCATCGCCGGCGTCCTCGTCCTGCTGTGGACGATTCTTCCCTTCCTGCTGATGCTCTGGGCGTCGTTCATGAGCGAATCCGAGATGGTCGGCGGCCTCGCCCGGCCCATCGAGGAGCCGACCCTCGAACATTACCGGCGGATTCTCGGTTTCGCCGAAACCGAGGCGCTGTTCGGCGGGCAGACGAAGAAGATCGGCCAGGGCTTCTTCAACAGCCTGATCGTCGCCTTGCCCACCGCCTTCATCGCGACCGCCGTCGCCACGCTCGCGGGCTATGCGTTCGGACGCTTCGCCTTCCCGGGCCGGACGAGCCTGCTCTTCGCCCTTCTCTTCACCCGGGTGCTGCCGCCCATCGCGATCCTCATTCCCTACTTCACGCTCTTCCAGTCGGTGGGCCTCCTGGGCAGCCACGTCGGGTTGATCCTGACCTACCTCACCGGGATCACACCGCTTCTCGCCTGGATCCTGATGGGCTATTTCGCGACGCTGCCGGTGGAGGTCGAGAACGCCGCGCGGATCGACGGCTGCGGCCGGCTCCAGGCGCTGCGGCACGTGATCGTCCCGATGGCGATGCCCGGAATCGCCGCCGCCTTCATCATCGCCTTCCTGTTCTGCTGGAACGAGCTCCTCTTCGGGATCATCCTGGTCGGCGGCACCAACGCCCAGACCCTCTCGCCCGCCCTGCTCGCGATCTCGCCGCTGACCGCCGTCGGCGTCTCGCCGATCGTCCTCTTCTCCGCGGCGAGCACCCTTTCCGTCCTCCCTCCTTTAGCCCTCGCCCTCGTCTTCCAGCGCTTCATCACCCGCCTCAACATCGTCGACCCCGTCACGACGCGAGAGGTCTGAGAGCCGCCCCGAGACGACCGGCGCAACGCCTTCGGCGCGCGTGTCTCCGGCGCGCGCGTCTCCGGGCCCGGGCGCCACGGGCGGAGAAGACCGCCGCCCAAGCACGGAAATGGCTGGCGGCCGGGGCGGCGGGCGGTTACACAGGAAGGGACGCCAGCACCGAAGGATGAACCCGCGAAGGCGATGGCCGAGCGCCTGAACGAGCCGGAGAGAGGCGCGCCGCGCCTGATCCAGCCGCCGCGCAAACGCGGCCTCGCCGCGCGCCTCCGCACTTACTTCATCGCCGGAGTCGTCGTCACCGCGCCGGTCGGGATCACCGCGTGGCTGATCTGGCTGGTGGTCGACCTGTTCGACCGTGCGGTCGTCCCTCTGATCCCGGACGGCTACGACCCCGCCGACGTGCTGGGCGTGAGCGTCCCCGGCATCGGCGTGGTCGCGGTGCTTCTGCTGGTCACGCTGATCGGCGCGTTGGTGACCAACTTCGCGGGCCGCTTCCTCGTCCGCTTCGGCGAGCGCCTGCTGGCGCGGGTCCCCGTCGTGCGGACGGTCTACGGCACGCTCAAGCAGATTTTCGACGCCGTGCTGGCGCAATCGGCCAACGCCTTCCGCGAGGTGGTGCTGATCGAATACCCGCGCCGGGGCATCTGGGCCGTCGCCTTCGTCACGAGGGAGGCGCCCGACGAGGTGCGGCAGGCCGCGGAGGACGACACGGTCGGCGTCTTCCTGCCGACCACCCCCAACCCGACGTCGGGCTTCCTGCTCTTCGTCCCCCGCAAGGACTGCATTCCCCTCGACATGACCGTCGAGCAAGGCGTCAAGCTGGTGATCTCCGGCGGCATCGTCGGCCCCGCCGAGGCCGCGGCGCAGGGCCGCAACGCCGACGGCCGCGCCGCGGGACGCAAGGCGCGCGCACCACGCACCGGAGAAAAGCGGTAGGGCCGCCGCGCCTTGCCGCGGCTTTCGCGAGCCCCTACAAAATTCGCTCCGTCGGGGTGTGGCGCAGTCGGGAAGCGCATCTGCTTTGGGAGCAGAGGGTCGCCGGTTCGAATCCGGCCACCCCGACCGTCACAGGGTGCGGAGCAGGCCGCCGCCGACCAGGAACAGCTTCTCCAGCGCGCCGAAGCGGATGCGCGGACCGCCGACCGGGAAGCCGGCCGCCTCGATGCGGTCGAGATAGGCCTCGTAGATGGCGCGCATGAGGAGCGCGGGACGCATGGCCCGGCGCTCCGAGCGGGGCAGCGCCGCATGCGCGGCGTCGAAATGGCGGCGGGCCAGCGCGCCGACGGCGCCGCAGACCGCGCCGACCCCCGGCGCCTTCACGACCGCCTCCGGGGCCATGTCGGCGAGGCCCTCGCGCTCCAGCAACTCCGCCGGCAGGTAGATGCGGCCGCGGCGCGCGTCCTCCGCCACGTCGCGCAGGATGTTGGTGAGCTGGAAGGCCTGGCCGAGATGGCGGGCGAAGGCGGGGACGCCCGGCGCGCGATAGCCGAAGATCTCGACCGAAAGCAGGCCGACGCAGCCGGCGACGCAGTGGCAATAGCGCTCCAGCTCGGCCAGGGTCGGGCGCAGCATGGCGCCGCCCCCGTCCATCTCGAACCCGTCCAGGATTTCGAGGAAGTGGCGCTCCGCCAGCCCGAAACGCGCGACCGGGCCGGCGAGCGCGCGGGTCACCGGATGGCGCGGCGCGCCGCGATAGAGCGCGCGGACCTCGTCGCGCCAGGCGTCGAGCAGGGCGCGCGAAAGCGTCGGGTCCGCGATCTCGTCGGCCACGTCGTCCGTCTCCCGGCAGAAGGCGTAGAGGGCGAGCATCGCCTCGCGCTTCTCCCGCGGGAGCAGCACCATCGGCAGGAAAAAGGAAGAGCCGGAAGCCCGCGCCACCTGGGCGACGTAGCGCCTGGGATCGTCGGCTTCGGGGATCGGCAGGCTGACGGCGCGGTTCACCGCAGGCCGAGGACGGCGCCCGCCGCCGCGCGCAGGCGGCCGGCCCTGGAGACGCGGACCCGCCGGGCGAGCGGATCCGCGCGCGACAGCAGGCGATGGAGGGCCCAGGCGAGGGCGACGATCGTCGCGCATTCCCAACGGAACCGTCGCCGCCGGACCGAGCGCGGCATCGCCTCCGCGCGCCGCAGCAGGGCGGCCGTCCCTTCCAGGCAGCGGTCGATGGCGTGGCGCACCGCCGGGGTCGTCCGCTCCGCCGCGAGCGCCTCGACCGAGCCGCCGGCCTCGCGCAGCCAGGGCTCCGGCAGATAGACGCGATCGAGAGCGAGGAAATCCTTTTTGCAGTCCTGCAGGTGATTCAACACTTGCAGGGCGTTGCACAGCGCGTCCGCGCCCGCCAGATCGGCATGGGCGGTCTCGCCGTGGATGTCCATCATCACCCTGCCGACCGACGCCGCCGAGCGCCGGCAGTAATCCATCAGCTCCTCCCAATCGGCATAGCGCCGCTTGGTCGCGTCCTGGATGAAGGCGGAGAGCAGATCGCGGCCGTTGCGCGGCGAGCACCCCGTCTCGATCAGGCTCCTGTGGTAGGGCACGGCCCAATCCGGCAGGGCCGCCTCGTCCCGGCCGAGCGCGGCGCGCGCGGCGCGCAGCCGGGCCACCTTCTCGCCCGAGGGCAGGGACGGAGAATCCGCGATGTCGTCGGCGTGGCGCGCGAACAGATAGAACGCATGCACGTGCGGGCGGCACTCGCCGGGAATGAGGAACGAACCGACGGGGAAGTTCTCCGCGTTCGCCCGGATCAGCGCGCGGATGTCGTGCTCGCGCGCCGACTCCGCAGGCGCCGGCCGCTCGCCCTCCCACGCCGCCGCCCGCGCCGTCATGCCCGCGCCCCGGCTCTCAACCGGCGCCGTCGAGCAGCCGCGCCGCCAGGTCGCGCGCGGCGCCGTCGATCGCGTAGACGTCGTCGAGCCGCGCGACCGGCCCGTGGTCGGCCCGCTCGAGGCAGCACTCCACGGTGCGGACGATCTCCAGGAAGCCGATCCGGCGCTCCAGGAAGCCATGCACCGCCACTTCGTTCGCGGCGTTGAGCACGACGGGCGCGCTGCCGCCCTGGGCGAGCGCCTCCCGCGCCAGGCGAAGCGCCGGGAAGCGCGCCGGGTCCGGCGGCGCGAAGGTGAGCCGGCCCAGCGCCGCCAGATCGAGCTTCGGCGAGGGCGCCGGCATCCGCGCCGGCCACGCCAGCGCGTAGGCGATCGGCGTGCGCATGTCGGGCGAGCCGAGCTGCGCCAGCACCGACCCGTCGACATAGGCGACCATGCCGTGGATCACCGATTGCGGATGCACCAGCACCTCGATCTGCGCCGCCTCGACGGGGAACAGGTGGTACGCCTCGATGGTCTCCAGGCCCTTGTTCATCATCGTTGCCGAATCGACCGATATCTTGGCGCCCATGTCCCAATTGGGATGGGCGACCGCCTGCTCCGGCGTCGCCGCCGCCATCGTCGCGTGCGGCGCCTCGCGGAACGGGCCGCCGGAGGCGGTGAGGACGATCTTCTCGACGCTTTCGCTGCGCGCGAAATCGAACGCCTGGTAGATGGCGTTGTGCTCGGAATCGACCGGCAGCAGCGTCGCGCCCTTGCGCGCCACCTCGTCCAGCATGAGGGAGCCGGCGCAGACCAGGCATTCCTTGTTCGCCAGCCCGACGATCGCGCCGCGTGCGACCGCCGCGAGCGTGGGTCCGAGCCCGGCCGCGCCGACGATCCCCGCCATCACGAAATCGGCGGGCGCCGCGCCCGCCTCGACCAGCGCGTCGGCGCCGGCCGCGGCTTCCACGCCGCTGCCGGCAAGCGCCTCCTCGAGAGCGCGGTAGAGCGCGCCATCGCCGATCACGGCCCGCCTGGCGCCGACCTCCCGCGCCTGCGCGGCCAGGCGCTCGACGTTGCGCTGGGCCGTGAGCGCCTCCACCTCGAAGGCTCCCGGATGGCGGACGATCAGATCGACGGTGCTGCGCCCGATCGAGCCGGTCGAGCCGAGAACGGTCACGCGCCGGGGCGCGCCCTCGCCTTCGGCGAAGGGGAAGCGGCACGCGGCGGAGACGTCGACGGCGGCTTCCATCGGCGCCATTCGGGAAAACCCTTCTCAGCCGGCGGTGTGACGTATACTCATCTTTTCAGCCCGTTCCGCCCGTCGCAACACAAAACGGGCGCCCCGAAACCGGAGGACGAGATGAGCTTGACGAGCAAGACCTGCATGCCCTGCCAGGGCGGCATCCCGCCGCTCCGGCCGGCGGAGGCGCGGACCTTCCTGAAGCAGACTCCCGGTTGGGAACTGACCCACGACGACACCCGCATCCGCCGCGCCTTCACACTCGGCGATTTCGCCGAGGCCATGGCCCTGGCCCGAAAGATCGGCGATCTGGCCGAGGCCGAAGGCCACCACCCGGACATCGCCTTCGGCTGGGGCTATTGCACGGTCGTGTTCTACACCCACAAGATCGGGGGCCTTCACGAGAACGACTTCATCATGGCCGCCAAGGTCAACGCCCTGTCCGCCCCCTGACGCGCGCCGCCCTCTCGGCCCTCTTCGGATCGTCATTCCCGCGAAAGCGGGGGAGTGACGGAGTCTTGGCGCGCCGGGCCGTTTGCGCTCCCCCCCTCCCGGCCTCCCCCCTGACAGGGGGGAGGAGTGCAACCGGCGCTGGATGAGTCTCACGGATAAGCAGGTTTCGTTTTCAGGCGCGCGGGTCTCCGGGCCCGTGCAGTCTCTTCACGTCGTTCTTCATACGGTAGTTTTCCGCGGCGCCGTTATGCGATAATTTCGGGTAGTGTCGCTCAGCGGCGTGAACGGTCCGAGTCGGACGGGTTTCTTGAGGGAGGTTCCGGGGATGGTTGGAAGCTCCGACAGCAGGCGTTTTTCCTCCCCCCCCCCCCCCCCCCGCAGCACATGGAGGTTCTGAAATGAAGGCCCGCCTTCTGGAAGCGGCGGGCGGGAAGCCCGGCCACGCCTGCTTCTCCGGCGCGCTGGGGGCCGCGCTGCTCGCGGCGGCGTTGCTGCTCGTGCCGGGCGTGGCGTGGGGGCAGAACGTCTGCGGGGGAACGTATTCAATATCGACCGACCGCTCAATCACCTGCGGCGACCAAGCGTGGACCCAAATCCGCCATGCTGTGTCGGGTAGCGCCAGCCTCACGATCATCGCCCCGGGCGGGTCGGCGACCACGTTCTCGGGGACGGCCACTACCCCGAGCCTCAGTATAACCGCCTCCGACAACACCGTTTCCGGCGACTACGCCATCTATGTCAGCGCCCGGCCCCCCGACAATACCGGCGCCACGGGCGCCGTCAGCCTGACGAGTACCGGCCGCGCCGTCGATATCGATATGCTGGGGAGCGCCGCCGGCACGGCCACCTTGGAGGTCGGGAGCGCCGTGACGATGGGATCCTCGAGCACCCGAATAAGCCAGCACGGCATCCGGGTCCGAGGCGGTCGCGACGTCACGATCACGAACGCCGGGACCATCTACGCCACCTACGAGGGCATCGACGTTGCGCAGGGCGGCGCCGGGACCCTGACGGTCACGCACAGCGGCGCCATCGACTCGTTGAACCATGGCATCTGGGCGCGGACGGACGGCGCGGGCCCCATGATCGTCACCAACAGCGGCGCCGTCACGGTGACGAACGCGAGTCAGCAGGGTATCCGGCTGGAAGCCGACAACAATGGCGCCATGACCCTCACGGCGACCGGCGGCGCGATCACGACGCCGGCGCAGGGCATCTACATGGAGAGCCGGGGCACGGGCGCCGTCACGATCCAGGGCACGGCCGCGAGCGCCGCGGCCGGGAGCGGCCCCAGCATCACGTCGTCGGCGAGTCATGGCATCCACGTCTACAAGTCGGGGAGCTCGGCCACGGCGGGCGACGTCTCCATCACCACCACCGGCGGCGCGATCACGCCCGCCACGACGGGGAGCTTCTACGGCATCTACGTCCAGGACCGCGCCGGCTATACCGGCAGCGTCACCATCGACAACGGCGCCGACATCACGGCGAACAGTTATGGCATCTTCGTTTCCAGGCTGGGTTCCGGCGCCGTCTCCGTCACCAACAGCGGCGGCACGGTGCTGAGCTCGGCCTCGTCCGCCATCCTCGCCCAGAACGCGGCAAGCGACGCCAGCACCGTGAGCGTCTTCATCACGGGCGGCACGGTGCAAACCGCCGGCACGAACACGGCGGCCATCCAGGCCGTCAACGCCGGCGCCGGCGACGTCAGCGTGACCATCGCCGACGGCGCCACGACCATATCCAGGCGCCATGCCGGCGTCTTCGCCACCCTCGGCGAGGACGAGAACAACAACGCCGGGCAGATCGCGATCACCCAGGGCGGGACGATTTCGGCCCGCACGGGCGTTCTGGCCGAGGTTTCGCGTGAAAGCGCGTCGGGCGAGACGCGCGCGGCGGGGGACCAGCCGCTGATCGACGTCACCTGGACGGGGACCTTCGCGCTCGGGACCACGGCCCAGACCGCCCCGAACGACGAGGGCCGCTTCCCGGTGATCGCTCTCGACGAGGACGGCGTGAAGCGGCATCGGGGCGTGGAGGCCGGGGATCTCCCGCACCGCTACGGGCAGGCGGCGGGGATCGAGGCGCGGGTCATGGACCTGGACGCCGTGCTTGAGACGGTGGCGAAGGGCGACGATCCGGGCGCGCTGATGGTCGTGCAGGCGCAACAGGATCTGCTGGCCGTCCCGCGACCCGGGGAAAGCGCCCCCACGGACAATGCGCGGGCGCGGGCGGACGCCATCGTGAGCCAGTTCCGGGAGATGCTCGACAACGAGGACCTCGCGGTCGCGCCGGCAGTCCTCACCGCCATCGGGAGCACCGCCACGACCGCGGCCGAACTGACCAAGGCCGAGATCGTGACGTACCTGACGGAGGACGACAGCGATCGCCGAACCTTCCTGCGGAACCTGCTCCTGCACGGGCTTTCGGTGGACGAGAAGGCGGTTCTCAAGGCGCTGACGACGGGCGGCGACCTGGAGGCGTTGAATGAGGCGCTTGCGGCCCTGCCCGACACCGCCGCCGGCATCGCCTGGAAACGCGAAGTGCGGCCGCTGCTGAACAATCACAACGTCGGCGACATCCGCATCGCCGTGAACGGAGGCTCCATCGACTCGCGCGGCGACGGCATCCGCGCCTACTACGTGACGCCGCACGACGACAACGGCGGCATCGACGTCACCGTGGCCGAAGGCGCGAGCGTGACCGGCGCCATGGCGGGCGTCTACGTCGCCAACGCAGGGCTGGATGCGGGCGAGGACGGGGTGGCCGGGACCGACGACGACATCCTGAAGCAGAGCGTGACCGTGAACGGCATGGTGACGGGCGGTGCGCATTCGGACCCGGAAATGAGGGACGCGGCCGTCCATCTGGTCGGCGGCGGCAGGCTGACGGTCGGCGAGACGGGCGTATTGGTTGCCGGCGCCGGGCAGCCCGCGATCCTGGTCAACGATCCCGGCCGTTCGGTGATCGTCATCCGTGGCGAGGTCAGGGGCAGCGAAGGCGCTGATGCGGCGGTGCATCTGACCGGCGGCGGCAGCGTGACGGTCGGCGCGACCGGGCGGATCGAGACACTTGGCGACGGGGACGTCGCGATCCGCGGTGGCGGCGCGGAAGTGCACATCGAAGCGCCTCGGGACCCCCCGGAGCAGCTGCAGGTCTGGGTTTCGCGAGAGAGCGCCGAGCGTGCCGCGGCGCGGGTGAAGGGCCTCATCATCGGCGCCGGAACCACGACCACCTTCCACGCCGTCCAGGACGGGGTCACCACCGGCCACCATGCAATCGTTCCCTTGAATAACGGCAGGCCGGATACGTCGGGGCTGCGGCGGGGGCAATATCCACAGCCGCCGCCGCCGGATATGCCGGATATGGAGGAGCCGAACGGCGAAGAGACAGACGGCGAGCGGCCCCCCCTCCCCGATACCGAGCGGCGCCCCCCTCCGCCGCCGCCCGTGCGGGCGTTCGACTGCGACTGGGCGAAGGACGGGCGTTGCCGGCTTTACGAGGCGCTGCCGTCGTTCCTTCTGGCGGTGAACGCGCCGCAGGGGACTTCGGGGCGAGCGTCCGACGGCGGCGAGCACCGCCGGGGCGCCTGGGCGCGCATCGACGTCGCCGACGGCAGGTGGCGGGCCGCCTCCTCGACTCGCCCGGACGTGACCTACGACCGGCGGCGCCACGGCGTGCGCGCCGGGGTCGAGACCGGGGTCGCGGACGACGTACGGGCGGGGGTGTCGATTCACCGTCTTCGCGGCGTGGCGACGCTGTCCGGAGGAGGCGAGGCGAAGCTGTGGGGCGACGGGGCGAGCATCTACGCCACGGCGCTGGCGGACGGTTTTCACCTGGACGCGCAAGCGGCGGCGACATGGTACGAAGTGGACCTCGCATCGCCGATTCACCGCTCCCGCCCGCTGGCGGACGGCGTGTCGGGAACGGGTCATGCCCTGGGCGTGGAAGTGGGGCGGCGCGTGACGGCGGCGCCGGACGTTTCGATCACGCCGCGCGTCGGGCTCGCCTGGTCGCGAGTCTCCCTGGAGGGCTTCACGGACTCGTTGGGCACGCGGGTGTCGATGGAACGGGCGGAGAGCCTGTCGGGCCGCATCGGCGCGGCGGTGGAGGGCCCGCTCGGCGCGTCCGGCAACGGCCGCGTGTTCGCCGCGCTGGACGTAATGCGCGAGTTCTCTACCGAGACGGAGACCGTGGTGATGGGACAGACGCTGAAGGCGTCGGCCCAGCCGACGTCGGTGCGCTTCGGGGCTGGCGTTTCGTTCGCCTTCGGCGAGCACACGTCGCTTCAGGCCGCGGCGGGCTACGAAACGAGCGGCGGCGGCAACCGCGCGTTCAACAGCGGGGCAAAGCTGGCCATCCGGTTCTGACCACGCGCCCGCACTCCGTCGTTTTCTCTTTTTCGAGGCGCGCCGAGGGGCGCCGGGATCAGACCGGGGGAGCGTCGACCAGGGCCTGGAGATCCTGGAGAAGGCGGCGGACGCCGCGCAGACGGTCCCGGGCGTCGGGCCAGTCGCGGGGTGCGACCAGGCGGCCGTCGGGCCGGAGGCGGACGCCGCGCTCCGGCGCCGAGACGTAGCGGACCAGCTTTTCCGAATCGACGGGCGCGCCCTCCCGGAAGCTCAGCACCGCGCCTTTCGGCCCGGCCTCGACCTTCTCGATCCCGCCCTGCCGGCACAGGCGCTTGATCGCGACGATCTCCAGCAGATGGTGGACGGACTCGGGCGGCGGGCCGAAGCGGTCCGTCAACTCGTCGATGAAGGCGTCGATCTCCGCCCCGCCCTCGAGGCCGGCGACGCGGCGGTAGAGCGCGAGGCGCACGTCGAGGTCGCGCACGTAGCTCTCCGGGATCAGCACCGAGGTGCCGAGGCTGACGGCGGGCGACCAGTCGCGCTCCGGCGGCCCCTGCCCGCCCGCCGCCGCGCGCGCCGTCGCCACGGCCTCCTCCAGCATGTGCTGATAGAGCTCCACCCCCACCTCGCGGATATGGCCCGACTGCTCGGCGCCGAGAAGGTTGCCGGCGCCCCTGATGTCGAGATCGTGGCTCGCCAGGCTGAAGCCGGCGCCCAGGCCGTCCAGCCGGTGAATCACCTGGAGCCGCTTGTACGCGGCCTCGCTCGGCCGATGCCCGGGCGGCAGGGTCAGATAGGCGTAGCCGCGCAGCTTGGCCCGCCCGATGCGCCCGCGCAGCTGGTAGAGCTGGGCCAGCCCGAACCTGTCCGCCCGGTGCACGATCATGGTGTTCACCCGCGGCAGGTCGAGGCCCGATTCGACGATCGCGGTGGAGACCAGCACGTCGTATTTGCCGTCGTAGAAATCGCCCATGATGGAATCGAGTTCGCGCGCCGCGACCTGGCCGTGGGCCACGGCGACCGTGACTTCCGGCGCCAGCACGCGCACCTGCCGGGCGACGCCGTCGAGATCGGCGACGCGCGGGCAGACGTAGAACGTCTGGCCGCCGCGCAGATGCTCGCGCATCAGCGCCTCGCGCACGACCACCGGATCATAGGGCAGGACGAAGGTGCGCACCGCCAGCCGGTCGACCGGCGGAGTCGCGATGACGCTCATGTCACGCACGCCGCTCAAGGCCATCTGCAAGGTGCGCGGGATCGGAGTCGCGGTGAGGGTGAGAACGTGGGCCTCCGCCTTGAGCCGCTTCAGGCGCTCTTTGTGGGCGACGCCGAAATGCTGCTCCTCGTCGACGACGATCAGGCCGAGATCGGCGAAGGCGACGGAGCGGCCGAGCAGCGCGTGGGTGCCTATGACGATGTCGACCGCCCCCGCCGCCAGGCCGCGCCGCGTCGCCGCCTGCTCCTTCGCCGGGGCGAGACGGGACAGCTGCGCGACGCGCACCGGGAGCCGCGCGAAGCGCTCGGCGAAACTCCGCATGTGCTGCCGGGCGAGGAGCGTCGTCGGCGCGAGTACGGCGACCTGCTTGCCGGCCTGGACCGCGTGGAACGCGGCACGCAACGCGACTTCCGTCTTGCCGAACCCGACGTCGCCGCACACCAGCCTGTCCATCGTCCGCCCGGAGCCGAGATCGGCGAGCGCCTCCTCGATGGCGCGCGCCTGATCCTCGGTTTCGACATAGGGGAAGTCGGCGCAAAAGGCGTCGTAGGCGGCGCCGGCGTCGGCGAGAACCGGCGCCGGCGCGGTCGCGCGCGCGGCGGCGAGCCGGATGAGCGCGTCCGCCATGTCCTGGACGCGCCTCTTGAGCCGCGCCTTGCGCGCCTGCCAGGCGACCCCGCCGAGGCGATCCAGCGCGACCGGGCGGTCCGCCGAGCCGTAGCGCGAGAGCAGGTCGATGTTCTCGACCGGCAGGAACAGCCGGTCGTCGTCGGCATAGAGGAGGCGCAGACAGTCGTGGGGCGCGTGGTCGACCTCGAGGGTGACGAGGCCGTCGTAGCGGCCGATGCCGTGATCGACGTGAACCACGAGATCGCCTTCGGCGAGCGCCGCCGCGTCCGCGAGGAAGTTCTCGGCGCGCACCCGACGGCGGCTCGGGCGGGCAAGGCGCACGCCGAGGACGTCCTGCTCGGCGACGACCGCGAGCCCGGCGGAAACGAAGCCCCGCTCCAGCGGCAGCACCACCGCCGCCGCGATGTCCGGGGGCAGCGCCTGCGCGGCCCGCCAGTCCTCGACCGGCTCGATCCCGTACAGGCCGTGCTCCCGGAGCAGGCGGACGAGCCGCTCCCGGCTGCCGGCGCCGACGGCGGCGAGGAGGACCCGCCGCGCCTCCGCCTGCTGCCGCTCGACATGCGCGCCGAGCGCGTCGAAGAGTGCGCCATGCCCCCGCCGCTTGCGCTCGGCCACGAAATCGCGTCCCTCCCGCCCCCCGGCGTCGAGCCCGCCCTCCGTTTCCACGAACGGCGTCGCCTCCACGACGCAGCGGTCGGCGAGCCGACGCTCCCACTCCTCGGCGTCGAGGAAGAGCGATTCGGGCGGAACCGGGTTGTAGGGAGTTTCTGCGATCACCGAGGCCGGCGGAGAGGCGCGGGCGCCGTGGAAATCGGCGATCGCCTCCAGGCGGTCGTCGCGCGCCTCGCCCGCGCGATGATCGAGCACCACGGCGGCGCCGGGGAGATAGTCGAACAGCGTCTCCAGGCGGTCGTGGAAGAACGGCAGCCAGTGTTCGAGGCCGGGATGGCGGCGGCCGGCGGAGACCGCCTCGTAGAGCGGGTCGCCGTCGCCCGCGCTCCCGAACCGTTCGCGATAGGCGGCGCGAAAGCGCGCGATCGAGGCCGGGTCGAGCAGCACTTCGCTGACCGGCACCAGCTCGACCGCCTTCACCTGCGCGCCACCGCGCTGCGACATCGGATCGAAGGCGCGGATGGTCTCGACCGTGTCGCCGGCCAGATCGAGGCGCACCGGATGGTTTTCGTTGGGCGGGAAGAGATCGACGATGCCGCCGCGCACGGCGTAATCGCCCGCCTCCATCACCGTGCCGGTGCGCGCGAAGCCGTTGCGTTCCAGGTAATCGAGCAGGGCCCCCAAATCGAGCGCGGCGCCGGCCGCAAGGGAAAAGGTCGCGTCCGCCAGCATCGCGCGCGGCGGCACCCGTTGCAGCGCGGCGTTGACGGTGGTGAGGACGACGCGCGGCCGCCCGTCGCCCGGTCGCAGCAACCGGACGAGCCCGGAGAGCCGCCGGCTCGCGATGTCGGCACGCGGCGAAACCCGGTCGTAGGGAAGGCAGTCCCATGCCGGAACCGTCACCCGCGGACAGCCGGGATCGAAGAAGGCAAGCATCGCGGCGGTGCGCGCGAGACGGGCGTCGTCGCGGGCGACGTAAAGCAGCGGCTCCGGCGCCCGCGCTTCCGCCAGGCGCAGCAGGACCGCCGCCGCGAATCCCTCCGGGACGCCGCCCAGCACGACCCGGCCCGCGCGCGGCAGGGCGGACGGGAGCGCTTCCGGGACGAGGGGCGTCAACGGCGGCGGCGCGCCATGGCGTCGCGCCGGAGCCGGCTCATGAAGGGCGTGTCGAATTCCGCCGGCACCGCCACTCGCCCGGTGACCCAGTTCGCGATGTCGGCGTCGCTCGCGCGCAGAAGCCGTTCGGCCTGGGCGACTTCCTCCGGCGCCATCCGTTCGCCCCGCCGGGACACGAATTCGCCGAGCAGGATGTCGGTCTCCCTGGTGCCGGTTCGCGCGGCGCGATAGCGGAGCCGCTTGCGCCGCGTTTCGAGGTCGCCGGTCATGCAGACGGCGCGCCGGACTCGACCGCGGCCGGATCGCGCCCGACCAGCCGGCGGTAGATGTCGGGGTCGGTCGCGCCCTCGCTGCCGATCGCCACGACGCGGGCCTCGGCGTTCAGCGCCAACGCCGCGCGCGCGGCCGGATCGGCCGACAGCGCCAGCAGGCCGCCCAGCGCGGCGGCGCCGGACTCGCCCAGGACGAGCGGCGGGTCGCCGGCCGCGGGCGCGGCGGCGCGGCGCATGGCCTCGACGGCGCCGGAATCGTCGATGGTCATGAAGGCGAAGGCGTCCCTCTCCAGCACCCGCCACGCCAGCGGTGAAACCTCGGCGGCGGCGAGGCAGGCCATCACCGTGTCGAGATCGCCGGAGGCGGGGTGCGGCCGGCCGGCGACGGCGCTCCGATAGAGGCAGTCGGCGGCGAAGGGCTCGACCACCACGCCCCGCGGGCTGGCCGGGCCGGAATCCTGCCGGAAGGCGCCGATCGTCGCCGCCGCCAACCCGCCCACGCCGCCTTGCGCGAACAGATGGGTGGGAACGGCGCCGGCGAGCTGCGCGCGCATCTCGTCCACCATGACCGTATAGCCGTCCATGACCAGCGCCGGCGCCTCCGCCCCGCCCGCCTGGGAGGTATCCGCGACCAGGAGCCAACCCCGCTCCCGTGCCTCTTCGGCAGAGACCCGCACGGCATCGTCGTAGCTCCCCGCGACGCGGCGGGTGCGGGCGCCGAGAGCCTCGATGGCGGCGGCACGATTGGCGCTCACCGCCGGGGGCAGGAACACGACGCAGCGGGCGCCGGCGCGGCGGGCGCCCCAGGCCACCGCGCGGCCGTGGTTTCCGTCGGTCGCACAACAGACCGTGACGTCCCGCACGCGCGCGGCGGCGCGGCCGGCGGCCAGGTCCGCAAGCGACACGGCGCCGCCCAGCCTCTCCCGCAGCATCGCGACCGCGGCGTAGGCGCCGCCCAGCGCCTTGAAGCTGCCCTGGCCGAAGCGCCCGCTCTCATCCTTCAGCCACAGGTCGCCGACGCCGAGCGCGCGGGCCAGGCCGGGCAGGCGGCGCAAGGGAGTCGGCCGGTAACCCTCGAAGAGCGCGATCGCCGCCCGTGCCGCCGCGCGGCGTTCCGGGGGAAACGCAGGCTCCATGCCGCGCGCCCCGCCCCGGTCGGCGGCGAAGCGCGGGTTCAAGTGGAGTCGAAACGGGATCGCCACGCGCAGGACGGCGCGGCTAGCGGAGATCCGCAAGCAGCGGCATGACCGTTTCCGCGAAGCGCCGGAGATGCGCCGTCTTGTCGCGCTCGTGGGCGAGGATATGCAGCACGAGGTGGCGCATTCCCGCTTCGTGGAAGGCGCGGATCGCCGCGGCCACGGCTTCGGGTTCGCCGAGTGCGCAATAGCGCTCCGCCGGGCGCGAGAAATCCATCCCGTAGCGGGCGCTCAGGAAGGCGCCGGCGAAAGCGAGCGCGCTTTCGCGGGTCTCGTCGAGCCGGACGAACAACAGATGCCCCGTCCCGAACCGCGCGGGCGCGCGGCCGGCGGCGCGGGCGGCGTTCGCGATGGTTTCCAGGGAGCGGCGGTAGCGCTCCGGGGTGACGACGTAGGATATCCAGCCGTCGGCAAGCCGTCCGGCGCGGCGGAGTGCGGCGTCCGCGCGGCCGCCGCACCAGATCGGCGGGCCGCCGGGCCGCGCCGGCGGCGGTTCGATGGCGACCTCGGGAAAGGCGTAGAAGCGCCCGTCATGGGCCACCGCGCGGCCCGACCAGAGCGCGCGGAGCACCCGGATCCCCTCGCTCAGCCGGGCGCCGCGCTCGGTGACCGGGACGCCGCACAGCGCGAACTCGATGGGGAACTCGCCGCCCCCGCCGACGCCGAAAATCACCCGCCCGTTCGAGACCGTGTCGAGCGTCGCGACCTGCTTCGCCACCGGCGCGGGATGGCGCAGGGGCAGGAGATAGACGCCGGTGCCGACGGTCAACCGGTCGCTGAGCGCGGCGACCTGCGCGAGCTGGATCAGCGGGTCGAGGATCGGCCCGGCATAGGCGACGTGGTCGCCTGACCAGACCGAGTCGAAGCCGATCTCGTCGAGCAGTCGGATCAATCCGGGAAGGTCGCCGCCGCCCGGCTCCTCTTCCCCGAACCCACGCGGGGGGAGAACGTGCTGGTAACCGATGCTCAGTTTCGATTCGAGAGGCAGGTCCACGGCCGGCTCCCTGGTTGCGCGGGCGAACGGCCGGATCGGCCGGACGAGGCCGGCCCTCGCGGCCGCCGGGCGGGGTCGGTGGCGCGGCGCCGCGCGCGCGGCCTATTCGGCGGCGGCGGGCACGGCGGCGCGCCGCCGCCGTGCGAGACGGACCTCGTCGGGCGCCCGGTGATAGGCGCCGTCCTTCATGATCATGAGCAGGTTGTCGGTATCCATCATGATCGAGACGTCCTTGGTCGGATCCCCGTCGACCAGCAGCAGGTCGGCGAGATAGCCCTCCTTGACCATGCCGACGTTCACGCCCATGAGCTCGCCGGCCCATTTGGTCGCGCCGATCAGCGCCTCGGCCGGCGAATAGTCGAACAGGTTGACGAAGTGCTCGAGGTCGCGGGCGTTGTTGCCGATGGGGTTCCAGGCGAAGCCGTAGTCGCCGCCGGGCATGGCCCGGATGCCGCGCTTGCGCACCTCCCGATAGGTGCGCACCGTGAACTCCATCTGGCGGAACAGGTTGTAGCCCTCCGCGACCTCCCGGGTGATGCCCCAGTCGGCGGCCTCGTGCGCCGTCGTGTAGATCACCCCGATCGCCGGTGCGAGGTAGATGTCCTTCTTCTTCGCCTCCAGCATGTCGAGGGTCTTCGGCGTCGCGTAGTCCGCGTGGTAGATGATGTCGATGCCGTGCTTGAGCGCGAGCCGCACCGCCTTGTCGGCGCGCGCATGGGTGGTGATGTTCACGCCGGCCTCGCGCGCGACCTCGGCCGCGGCGGCCACCTCGGCGTCGAAATAGGTGATCTTTTCCGACTGCCCCGGATGGGCGAATTCGTCGCCGGAGATGTTGATCTTCAGGTTGTCCACGCCCTCCCGCACGCAGATGCGGCAGGCCTTGCGGACCTCATCCGCACCGTCGGCGATGTAACCGACCGACTCCTGGTGCATGTGGAACATGCGCTCGTCGGTGAGCCCGCCGGAGGCGACGATCTCCGGGGAGGCCGCCTTGATCCGCGGCCCCGGATAGCGCCCGGCGGCGATCACGTCGCGCAGCACCGGCTCGATACGGAGCTTGTTGTAGCCGACGCCGGCGGCGGAGAAGAGGCTCGTGAAGCCGTGGTCGAGCATCTTCTTCGCGTTGTCGAGGGCGAGCACCATGTGCTCCTCGGGCGGCAGGCGCCCGATCTCCGGCAGGCTCGCGCAATCCGTGTAGCAGACATGGGCATGCGGCTCGACCAGCCCCGGCATCAGGGTGGCGCCGGCGCCGTCCACCACCGTCGCGCCATTGGTCTTGATCTTGCCTTTGCCTCTCGCGACCTTCTCGATCAGGTTGCCCTGGAGCATCACCTCGCCCGCGTAGGGGCGCTTGGCGTTGCCGTCGAAGATCGTGACGTTCTTGAACAGCGTCCGTGCCATCGTCTCTGCCTCCCGCTCTGGCGTGACCCCGCGCAGCCTCGTTGCCGCCCGCCGCGTGGCCTCCACGCCGCATCCGTCGCGCCGCACAGCTTAAGCCCTCCGCCCCCGTCCATCAATCGCGAACCGCCCCGGTCGTTCCCGCGGATGCGCCGGCGCATTCCGCGAACGAATGCGTTCGGGCATACTGGCGCAGGCACCGGCGGCGGAGGGGAAAGAACCATGCTGGTCGTGTGGGGACGCAAGAACTCGATCAACGTGCAGAAGGTGATGTGGACCATGGGCGAGCTCGGGCTCGCGCACGAACGGAAGGACGCGGGCGGCCCCTTCGGCGGCCTCGACACGGCGGAGTACGGCGCGCTCAACCCCAACCGCCTGGTGCCCGCGCTCGTCGATGGCGACGGCACCATCGTCTGGGAATCGCACAGCATCGTCCGCTATCTGGCGGCGCGTTACGGCGCCGGCGGCCTCTGGCCCCAGGACCCCGCCGCGCGGGCCGCCGCCGACCGCTGGCTCGACTGGATGCAGACGACGCTGCTGCCCGACCTCGCCCCCGTCTTCATCGGCCTCGTGCGTACCCCGGTCGCCCAGCGCGACACGGCGCGCATCGCCGAGGCGGCGCGGGCCATGGGCGAGACATGGCGCATCCTGGACGCCCATCTGGCGGCGCAGCGCTTCGTCGCCGGCGACACGCTGACCATGGGCGACATCGCGGTCGGCGCCGCCTGCTACCGCTACCACGCCCTCGACATCGAGCGGCCCGCGCTCGCCAACCTCGCGGCCTGGTACGAACGGCTCCGGGAGCGCCCGCCGTTCCGCACCCACGTGATGATCCCGCTGAGCTGACCGCGGCAGGGGACCGATCGGGACGCAGCGAGGAGCCCGCCTGAAGGCGCTTCCCGTTCGCGCCGCGGCCTGCTGCGCCGTGGTCCTGACGGGCTCGGGAGTTCCCCGAACGAGACGGCCCTCGCCGTCCGGCCGGCTGCCTGCACCGGGAGTTCCGGTTCTTCACCGTGGGCGGCGCTGCTCGCGGGGAGAGGATGGCAGGAGGCGCGCCCGCCCGACGCCCGATAAAACCGACCCCCGGACGTTGGCGGTGCGTCCGGCTCAGGCCTCCGCCCAGCCGTCCTTGTGTGGCTTCACGAAGTGGATCGTCGCCCGGAGCGACCGGAACAACCAGACGCCGCCCTGCCGGACGTAACGGTCGTCGTACTCGCCGAGAAGCCACGTCGCCGTTTGCTTGCCGTCATCGAGCATGGTCGCCGGCATGATGATCCACCAGCGGCCGCGCGCGGAATCGGTCTCCACCTCCACGTCGATGCGCTCGTTGGTCACGAGATGGCCGGCGAAGACGATCCGTTCCGAGACGCCGGCGAAGAAGGCACGGATGGCGTCGCGCCCCTCGTACCGCCCGAAGGCGGCGCCGCCGTCCCAGACGCCGTCCTCGATGAACTGCGAAGCGATGCCGTCCGGGTCGTAGCCGTCGTCGCAATAGGCGCAGTACTGGTGCTTCAGACGCTTGATCGCCTCGATCGATTCGAGCGTATCGACGCGGCGTTCGAGGTCGCTCGCCGTCATGCCTCCCTCCCCTTCGCGCCTGCCCCGCCTACACCCGGCCGGGCACGGGCGGAGCGTTGCGCGCGTCAGTTCTTGAGCAGCACGCTCTTCGGTATCGGACCGGCGGTAACGTAATCGACCATCCCGGTTTTGCCTTCGTCCGTGCAGATGATCGCGTAACGCGCCTTGTCCTGGATGTGCAGCTGGTCGGAGAAGCTGCGCGGCCCCATGAGGGTCGGCTCGTCCGTCATCTTCTCCATCTCGGCCGTCACCGCCGCGGAATCGAGCGTGCCGGCGCGCTCGACGGCCTTGGCCCAGAGGTCCATCAGCACGTAGCCCGCGATCGGCAGGGAGGTGGCGGTGGGTCCCCCCTCCTTCACCTCGAGCTTGTCGAAGAACGCCTTCACCTCCGCGCCGGCGTCGCCGTAGATCGAGCTGAACGTCGCCGCGCAGAAATTGCTCAGGTTGGGCACCGCGTCGAGCCAGTAATGGCCGTCCATGGCGACGCCGGAGACGACCAGAGCATCGACTCCCGACGCCCGCATCTGGCGCAGCGCCGAGGCCGCGCCCGGCACGTAGGAGCAGAGGGCGATCACGTCCGGCGGGGCGTCCAGCGCCTTGATGCGGTCGATCTGGCCCTGGATCGACGGGTCGTTGTTCTGGAACACGTCGACCCCGAGGAGCTCGGTTCTCTCCATCTGCGGCCAAGCCCACTCGAAGCCGGCGCAGACCGACTTGTTGTATTCGATCGTGTCGTCGCGGAGCAGCCAGGCGGTGCGGGCACCGCGCGATTCGTAGGCGTATTTCGCGATGGACGCGCCGTCGAGATGCGCCGCCTGGCCGCCGGTGAAGGCGAACGGCCCGATCCCCTCGATCCCCGCCTTGGCGTCGCCGGCGCAGAGGAAGAGTGAGACGAGGCCGGCATTCTGCGCCGCGTTCGCCGCGGGCGCGCCCATGTCGAAGTCGCAATCGACGAAGACGACGCTGGCGCCCTGGTCGATGACGATCTGCCCGGCCTTGACGCCCTCCTCGCGCTCGGACTTCGAGTCCGCCTGGGCGATCGTCAATTTCCGGCCGAGGAGACCGCCGGCCGCGTTGATCTCGTCGAGCCTGATCTGCGCCGCCAGGGTCGCGGGCCCGGTATAGGCGGCTTGCCAGCCGCTGGTGGAGACGGCGAAGCCGACGACGATGGGATCGTCGTCCGCCGCCCGCGCCTCGGCCGCTCCGGCGGCCAGGAGCGCCCCGGCCGCGATCGTTCCAAGCGTCTTCTTCCACATCGGACTCTTCCCTCCCGGTTTCTTCCCGATCGAATCGTCCATCCGCCCGCGAAGCGCGCGGGCTTTCGCTTGCCGAGGCGGGGCCAGCACTCGGGCGGAATCCACTCCGGGCTCTTGCAGACGTGCCGGCGGCAACGCCTGGCGCGGTCGGGAGCGAAAGCGGCCGGCGGAATCCGAAAGTCCGAGCATCGCGCGCGCCTAGCGCCCCCCGCCGCTGCGTCGGGGCAGGTCGATGACCCTGCCGCCGTCCCGATGCGGGTCGAAGTCGTAGCCTTTGCGTATCTCGACGTTGCGGAGCATGACCTCAAGGGCGGTCCTGTCGAATGGGTCGACACCGGCCGGGGCGGCGTATTTCGACCGGAGGCTGCGCAGCATCTCACGCTCGTTCGGCATGAGGCTCTCCTCGACCGCCTCGGCCTCCTCGATCAGCCCCCGCAGCGTGGCGAACGCCGCCAGCGCGACCATCGCGATGCTCCCTCTCCGCCGAAGCCGACCGCGCCATCATAACGGCTCGCCGCGGCTCGAGCCACCGGACGCCGCACCCGTCCGCCATGACGGGAGCGCCCCCATTGGAGCGCATACGCCGAAACGATCGCGATTCATGCATGGTCGGCGGCGTGCGGGGCGAGCCTGTCCGCGATCCATCTTACGGCCGCGACGACGGAGGAGGCGTGCGCGCCCGGCGGCGGCGGCGGACGGTGCACCATCACCACCGGGAGGGAAAGCGCCCGCGCCGCCGTCAGCTTGGCGGCCGTCGCTGCGCCGCCGCTCGCGCGGGTGACGAGGCAATCGATGCCGTGCCGGGCGAGGAGAGCGCGTTCGTCGGCTTCCGCGAACGGGCCGCGCGCGCAGATCAGGCGATAACGGGCGAGCGGGAGCGGCCGTTCCGGTTCGTCCACCAGCCTGACCAGGAACCAGAGGTCGTTCCGCCCGGCGAAGGGCGCACATGCGCGGGCGCCCACGGTGAGAAACACCCGCCGCGCCGCCGCCGGCAGCGCCGCCGCCGCCGCATCCACGGTCGGCGTTTCGATCCAGCGGTCGCCGGGCCGCGGGCGCCAGGGCGCGCGCAGCAGGACGAGACGCGGGACCTCCGCGCGCGCCGCGGCCGTCGCCGCGCTTTCGGAGATGCGCGTCGCGAAGGGATGGGTGGCGTCGACCAGGAGGTCGATCCGCGCGTCGTCCAGATACGCCGCGAGGCCGGCCGCCCCGCCGAAACCGCCGATCCTGACCGAGCCGGCCGGAAGGAGCGGCGCGCGGGTCCTGCCGGCCAGCGCCGACACCACCGAAAGCCGCGCGCCGAAGCGGGCCTCGGCCGCCGCGGCCAGCGCGCGCCCCTCCGCCGTGCCGCCGAGGATCAGAAGCCGCGCGGGCCGGCGCGCTTCCGGGAGAACCGGAATCGCCCTACGGCCCGGCGCGACCGACGATACGGCCAGCGCGGTCGACGATGACGACGTCTACGCGCGGGCGCGCATCGGCGCCGGCGAGGGCGGCATCGGCGCGCGCCAGGGCGGCCGCCGCGACCGAGTCGCCCAGCGCGAGACCGGCTCGGGCGGCGACCGCCAGGATCGCGCCCGCCGATGCCGCGGCACGGGCCTCGGCCAGAGCCGACTCGCCCGCGCCGAGAGCGGCGAGGCGACGCACGAGGCCGCCGAGATCGACCGCGCCGCGCGCGGAATGGAGGTCCATGTGGCCGTCGGCGAACTTCGCGATCTTGGCGAAGCCGCCGGCGATGGTGAGCCGCGCCACCGGCTTGCGCCGCACCAGCTTCAGCGTCGCGCCGATGAAATCGCCCATGTCGATCAGCGCCGCCGTATCGAGACCGTAGAGCGTCCGGACGGCCGCTTCGGAGACCCGTCCCGTGGCCGCCGCGAGATGGCGCGCGCCGGCGGCGACCGCCACGTCGATGCCCTGCCGGATCGAGGCGATCCAGGCGGCGCAGGAGTAAGGCTTGACGATGCCCGACGTGCCGAGCACCGAGAGGCCGCCGACGATGCCGAGCCGCCCGTTCATCGTCCGCGCCGCGAGCCGCCTTCCATCCGGGATCGCGATGGCGACCGCGACGTCCGGAGGGCCGCCGAGGGCGCTCGCCAACTCCCGGATCGTCCCGCCGATCATCCGGCATGGCGCGGGGTTGATCGCGGGCGCGCCCACGGGGAGGCCGAGGCCCGGCCGGGTCACCGTCCCCACCCCCTCGCCGCCCCGGAACACGATGCCGGCACCCGCCGGCGCCCGCCGGACCCAGGCTTCGACGAGGGCGCCGTGGGTCACGTCCGGATCGTCGCCGGCGTCCTTGCGCACCGCCGCGCGGCCCAGGCGCCCGTCGCATTCGGCCAGGGCCAGGGGGAAGGACGGCCGTTCGCCGCCGGGCAGCACCACCGATACGGGATCGGGGAAGCGGCCGGTCGCCAGCGCCGTATAGGCGGCGCCCGCCGCCGCCGCGGCGCAGGCGCCGGTGGTCCAGCCCCGCCGCAACGCGCGCCCGCCGCTCTCCCGCGCTCGCGTCGCCATGGCACCGGTTATACCGCGCGGGCGCGGGCGCGGTGTAGACTCAGGCCATGGGAAACACGCGCGCGCGGCCGGGCGCACCGCTACCGTCGACGATCGCGCCCGGCTCCGTCTGGCTGGTCGGCGCCGGACCGGGCGATCCCGGCCTGCTCACGCTGCACGCGGCGAACGCCCTCGCCCATGCCGACTGCGTCGTTTACGACGCCCTGGTCTCGCCCGAGATCGTCGCCCGCGCGCGGCCCGGCGCGGCGCTCGAATACGCAGGCAAACGCGGCGGCAAACCCTCCGCGCGGCAGCCCGACATCTCCCAGCGCCTGATCCGGCGCGCCCGCCAGGGGCTTCGCGTCCTGCGTCTCAAAGGGGGCGACCCCTTCGTCTTCGGACGCGGCGGCGAGGAGGCCCTGGCGCTCGCCGCCGCGCGCGTGCCCTTCCGGCTGGTCCCCGGCGTCACCGCCGCCGCCGGCCTGGCCTGCGCCGGCATCCCGACGACTCACCGGGCGGCCAATTCGGCGGTCACGCTGCTCACCGGCCACGAGGCCGGCGGCGACCCGCCGGACGGCCTCGACTGGCGGGCGATCGCGCGCGGCGCGCCGGTGCTGATCTTCTACATGGCGCTGCGGCAACTCGACGCGCTCGCGACACGGCTGGCGGACCACGGCCTCGCCGGCGACACGCCGGTGGCGCTCGTGAGCCAAGCCACCACGGCCGCGCAGCGCGTCGTCGAGTCGTCCCTCCGGGAGGCGGCGGGCGCGGCCAGGCGCGCGGGTGTCGACGCGCCGTGCCTCGTCGTCGTCGGCGAGGTCGTGCGCCTGCGGCAGGCGCTGGATCCGGCCGCGACGGTCGAGGCGCGCGCGGCCGCGGCGGAGGCGCTCGCCCGGCACTGGCGGCGCGAAGCCGGCTGACGGGCGCCAGGATGCGCGGCCTCCGGACCGCGCATCAACTTGCCGCGAGCGGCGGCGGGGCGATAGTCTGCCGACGCACAGGCTCCGACGATGACGGGCCGGCGGCTCATGTGGAAGAATTTCGGCGGACTCGGCGGCGGCCAGCCGGGCCAGCGGCGCAACCCGATCATCTGGATCGTGGTGATCGCCGCGATCCTGATCTACTCGCAATACGACGGCTCGCTGTTCGGCAACATCGACCGGAGCCACATCTCGCGCATGACGGTGCCGCCGGAAGAGATCACGGGCAGGTTCGCACTGATCGACCATACCGGCGCGCCGCGAACTGAGCGGGATTTCCACGGCGCCCATACGCTCATCCATTTCGGTTACACGTGGTGCCCCGACGTCTGCCCGAGCGCCATGCTCGTCATGGCCCAGGTCCTGGAGGACCTCGCCGCGCGGGGCAGGAGTGTCCGGCCGCTCTTCATCACCGTGGACCCGGCGCGCGACACCGCGGAGAAGCTGGCCGCCTACGTCGACCTGTTGATCCCCGGCCTCGTCGGCCTGACCGGTTCCGAAGAGGTGGTCGCGCAGGCGCTCGATTCGTTCGGTGTGGAACGCCGCTCCCACCAGACGGGCGCCGACGACACCGATTACCTCGTGGACCACACGTCGCTGTTCTACCTGATGGGGCCGGACGGTGCCTTCGTCCGGCACTTCGATCCGAGCCAGGGGCCGACCAGGATCGCCGTCGACATCGAGCGATATCTGCCGGACCGGGCCGAGGGGTGAGCCGGGGCATCGTCCTCGCCGCGCCCGCCTCCGGCAGCGGCAAGACCGTCCTCTGCGCCGGATTGCTCGCCCATCTGCGGGCGCGCGGCCACGCCGTCCGGGCCTTCAAGGCGGGGCCGGACTACATCGATCCGGGCTACCACCGCCTGGCGACGGGCCATGATTGCGTCAACCTCGACCCTTGGGCGATGCGCCCGGCGACTCTCGCCCGCCGCGCCGCCACGCTGTGCGCCGACGCCTCGCTCGTCCTGGGCGAGGGCGCGATGGGCCTGTTCGACGGCGCCCGCGACGGCACCGGCTCGACGGCCGCTCTCGCGACCCGCCTGGGTCTGCCCGTCGTGCTCGTGGTCGACGCCCGCGGCCAGGGCGCTTCGGTCGCGGCCCTGGCGGAGGGATTCGTCAACCACCGGCCGGGTCTCGACATCGCCGGCGTCCTCCTCAACCGGGTGGCAGGCGCGGCGCACGCGCGGCTCCTGCGCGATGCCCTCGCGGAGAGCGGCATCGCGGTCTTCGGTGCCGTGCCGCGGGCGGAGGCGCTGCGCGTCCCGGCCCGCCATCTCGGCCTGGTGCAAGCGTGCGAAGACGGACGCGCACAGTGGCTCGCGAAAGCGGCGGCCGTCGTCGCCGATTCCGTCGACTGCGACGCCCTCGCCGAGCGCGCCCGGCCTTTCGCCGCCCCGCCGGGTGTGGCGGACGAGCCGGCGCTCCCGCCGCTCGGACAACGGATCGCGGTGGCCCGCGACGCGGCGTTCGGCTTCTCCTACGGCGCGGTGCTGGCGGAATGGCGCGCCGCCGGCGCGGCGGTCCTGCCGTTCTCCCCCCTCGCCGACGAAGCGCCCGACGCAAGCGCGGACGCGGTCTACCTCCCCGGCGGCTACCCCGAGCTTCATGCCGGGCGCATCGCCGGCACCGCGCGCTTTCTGGGGGGCTTGCGCGACGCGGCGCGACGCGGCGCCGTGCTGTTCGGCGAATGCGGCGGCTACATGGCGCTCGGCCACGGCCTGACCGATGCCGACGGGCGGCGCCACCGGATGGCCGGGCTGCTTCCACTGGAGACGGATTTCCGCGACCGCCGCCTCGTCCTCGGCTACCGCCACGCCCGGCTGCGCGCAGACGGCCCTCTCGGCGCGGCCGGGACGCTCTACCGCGGACACGAGTTCCACTATTGCCGGGTGGTTTCGGAAGGCGAAGGCCACCCGTTGTTCGAAATCGACGACGCGAACCGCGCATCCCTGGGCACCGCCGGCCTCGCCCGCGGCACCGTCTCCGGCTCCTTCATCCACCTCATCGACCGTGCGTGAACCGGTCACCGGAGCGCGCGGGTCATGAAATCGCGCCAGATGGCGGCCGGGTGGCTGCCGCCCGTCACCTCGTCCATCGGGGCGCCGTCGTCGTTGCCGAGCCAGACGCCCGCCGTCAGGTCGCCGGCCCAGCCGACGAACCAGGCATCGCGGAACTTCTGCGTGGTGCCGGTCTTGCCATAGGCCGGACCGAGCGCCGGCGGCAGGGCGGCGGCGCGGCCGGTGCCCTCGGCGACGGCGGCGGCGAGCAGGTCGCGCATGGCGTCCACCGCCGGCGGGGCCACCGCGCGGCCGGCGCCCGACCCCGTCCGGCGGTAGAGAAGCGCTCCCGCGCGGTCGCGGATCTCGACGATTCCGTGCGGAAGGACTCGCCTGCCGCCGCCGGCCAGCGCCGCATAGGCCGCCGTGAGCTCGAGCGGCGTCACCTCGCCCGTGCCGAGGGCGAGGCTCGCGTCGGCGGGAAGCGCGCTCTCGATGCCCAGCCGCAGCGCCGCCTCCCGGATCCGCGCCACGCCCGCGCGCAAGCCGGCGCGGACCGCCACGGTGTTGATCGAGTGCGCGAAGGCCTCGCGGACCGTCATCGGGCCGCGGTAGCGGCCGTCGTGGTTGCGCGGCGCCCAGCCGGCGATGGAGATCGGCGCGTCCTCCAGCACGTCGTCGGGCGCGAGACCGTCCTCGACGGCCGCCAGATAGACCAGCGTCTTGAAGGCCGAGCCCGGCTGCCGCCTGGCCTGGGTCGCGCGGTTGAACCGGCTCTTCCGGTAGTCCCGCCCGCCGACCATGGCGCGCACCGCGCCCGTCCCGTCGAGTGCCACCAGAGCCCCCTGCCCGATCCGGCGCGCGCGCCCGGAAGCGGCCAGCGCCTCCGAGACCGCCGCCTCCGCCGCCCGCTGGCGCGCCGGGTCGAGCGTGGTATGGACGCGCAGCACGCCATGCTCCCGGCCGACATAGCCCGGCACCTGGGCGGCGATCCAGTCGGCGAAGTAGCCCGCTGCCGGACCGGCCGGCGGCACGATCGTGAGATTCTTCACGGCCGCCGCCGCCGCGCCCGCCTCGCTCCGGCTCAGGAAGCCCGCCTCCGCCATCGCCTCCACCACGACTCCCGCGCGTCGCCGCGCCAGCGTCGGGTTGCCGGCCGGGCTGTAGCGCGACGGCGCCTTCAGCAGGCCGGCGATGAGGGCGGCTTGCGCGACGGTGACGCGGCGCGCGCCGCGCCCGAAATAGCGCCGGGCGGCGGCGTCGACACCGTAGGCGCCGGCGCCGAAATAGGCGCGGTTGAGATAGATCGTCAGGATTTCTTCCTTGGTGAACTCCCGCTCCAACCAGAAGGCCAGCATCGCCTCCTGGATCTTGCGCTTGACGCTGCGCTCGGGCGAAAGGAACACGAGCTTGGCGACCTGCTGGGATATCGTGCTGCCGCCGGCGACGACGCGGCCGGACACCGCGTTGCGCCACGCCGCGCGGATCACGCCGAAGACGTCGATCCCGCCATGCTCGAAGAAGCGCCGGTCCTCGATCGCGAGCACCGCCTCGGGCAGTGCCGGCGGCATTTCCGCAACCGGGACGAACGCGCCCCACATCTCCCCGACATTGGCGATCGTCGAGCCGTCCGCCGCGAACACCGTGACCGATAGCGGAGTCTCGGGGCCGGTGAGCGCGTCCGTATCGGGCAGATCGTGCGCGTAGTAGCCGACGAAGCCGGCCCCGACCACGACCAGCCACAGGACCGTGATGGCGGCCCATTTGCCGACGCGCCAGAGGATTCGCCGGCGCGCCTTCGCGGCGGTCCTCCCGCGCCGGCGCGCCTTTCGCACCGGCTTCGCGGCCGGCTTGCTCCGCGGGCCCGTCTTGCGCGGGCCGGCCTTGCGCGGCCGCCTCGACGCGGCCCGGCGGGCGGAAGGTTTGCGCGCGGCCATCGACCGACGGTTCCCGGCGCGGCGGCGCTAAACGTCGAGATTCACGACCTTGAGCGCGTTTTCCTGGATGAACTCGCGGCGCGGGGCGACCACCTCGCCCATCAGGGTGGAGAAAATCTCCTCCGCCTCCTGCGCCTGGCCGATCTCGACCTGCCGCAGCGTGCGCACGTCCGGGTCGAGAGTCGTCTCCCAGAGCTGTTCCGGGTTCATCTCGCCCAGGCCCTTGTAGCGCTGGATGGCCAAGCCCTTGCGCCCGGCGGCATAGACCGCCTCCAGCAGGGCGCTCGGCGAATTGACCTCGGTTTCGCCGTCCTTTCGGCACAGGCAAGCAGGGTGGCCGTAAACCTCCTGCAACAGGGCCGCGAACGCATCGAGGCGCCGCGCCTCCGGAGTCGTGATCAGGATGCGATCGATCGTGTGGCTCTCGGCGATGCCGCGCAACGTCCGGCAGAAGCGGAAGGCCCGGCCGGCGGTGGTATCCAGGACGTCGCCCCGCCAGCCGCGTTCGATTTCCGGCGCCAGATGGTCCAGCCGGCCGGCGATATACGCCGCGGCGCACGCGGACGCTTCCGGATCTTCGAGAACAGGCAGGTTGAGGGCGCCGGCAATCGCCGCCTGCTCGACGATGCGCCGGTCGACGCGGCGGGTCAGCGCCTTGACCAGCGCCCCGGTTTCGCGCGCCGCATCGACCACGGTGCGAAGGTCCGCGCCCGCCCGCTCCGCGCCTCCGTGAAGACGGAGGACCGTCTCCTCGAGGCCGGCGGCGATGAGGTGGTCCTCGAGCTCCCGGTCGTCCTTCAGATAGCGCTCGCTCGAACCGCGCTTCACCCGATAGAGCGGCGGCTGCGCGATGTAGAGATGCCCGGCCCGAATCAGCGTCTCCATGTTGCGGTAGAAGAAGGTCAGGAGGAGCGTGCGGATGTGCGAGCCGTCGACGTCGGCGTCCGTCATGATGATGATCCGGTGGTAGCGCAGCTTGCCGAGGTCGAAATCCTCGGAACCGATCCCGGTGCCCAGCGCCGTGATCATGGTGCCGATCTCGGCCGAGCCCAGCATCTTGTCGAGCCGCGCGCGTTCGACGTTGAGGATCTTGCCGCGCAGCGGCAGCACCGCCTGATGGCGGCGGTCGCGCGCCTGCTTGGCCGAGCCGCCTGCTGAATCGCCCTCGACCAGGAACAATTCGCACCGGCTCGGATCACGCTCCTGACAGTCGGCGAGCTTGCCCGGCAGGCTCGTCACCTCGAGCGCGCTCTTGCGCCGCGTGAGTTCCCGCGCGCGCCGCGCTGCCTCACGCGCAGCGGCCGCCTCGACCACCTTCGCGATGACGGCGCGGGCCTCCGCCGGATGCTCCTCGAGCCACTGGCCGACCCCCTCGCCGACCACGCTTTCCACCACCGGCTTCACTTCCGAACTGACCAGCTTCTCCTTGGTCTGCGAGGAGAATTTCGGATCGGGAACCTTGACGGAAAGGACGCAGGTCAGGCCCTCGCGCGCGTCGTCACCGGTGATCGCGACCTTCTCCCGCTTGGCGACGCCGCTCTGCGCGGCGTAGCCGTTGACCGCGCGGGTCAGCGCCGCACGAAAGCCGGCGAGATGGGTGCCGCCGTCGGCTTGGCGAATGTTGTTGGTGAAGCAGAGAACGGTTTCGTGATAGCTGTCGTTCCACTGCATCGCGGCTTCGACGACGATGTCGCCCCGTCGGTCGTGGACCATGATCGCCTGGCCGACGAGCGACTGCTTCGCGCGATCGAGATAGCCGACGAACGCCTCGATGCCGCCTTCGTAGTGCAGTTCGGCGACCCGGGGCTCGGCGGCGCGCTCGTCCCGCAGGGTGATGCGGAGGCCGGCGTTGAGGAAGGCGAGCTCGCGCAGTCGGTGTTCGAGGGCGTCGAACGCAAAATCGGTGCGCGAGAATATCCCACTCGACGGCAGGAAGGAGACCTGCGTCCCGGTGCGCCCTCCGGCCTCGCCGACGACGCGGAGTGGTGCCTCCGGCTCGCCGCCGGCGAAGCGCATGGAATGCTCCCTGCCGCCGCGCCATATCCGCAATTCCAGCCACTCCGAGAGCGCGTTCACCACCGACACGCCGACGCCGTGCAAGCCGCCCGAGACCTTGTAGGTGTTCTGGTCGAACTTCCCGCCGGCATGGAGCCGGGTCATGATCACTTCGGCGGCGGATACCCCCTCCTCCTCGTGGAGGTCGGTCGGCACCCCTCGGCCGTCGTCGCGAACGGCGGCCGAACCGTCGGCCCTGAGCGAGACCTGGATGTGGCCGCAATAGCCCGCCAGCGCCTCGTCGACGGCGTTGTCCACGGCCTCGTACACCATCCGGTGCAGGCCGGAGCCGTCGTCGGTATCCCCGATATACATGCCGGGTCGCTTGCGCACGGCGTCGAGGCCGCGCAGGACCTTGATCGATTCGGCGCCGTAATCCTGGGCGGCGGCGGCGCTCCGGGCAGGATCAGCCAATCGCTTCCTCCTCGGCGACCGAGCCGGGCCGCACCGTGAAGAACCGCGCCAGGGCGCCGAGCGGCGCGAAGGCGGCGCGTTCGGTCCCCGTGAGCCAAGCCTGGGCGCCGACGTCGGCGACGATCTCGAACAACGCGCGCCGGCGGCTCTCGTCCAGATGGGCGGCGATCTCGTCGAGCAGGAGGATCGGCGCGAAGCCGCGCCGCCGGGAGAGGAGACGGGCATGGGCCATGACCAGCGCGATCAACATGGCCTTCTGCTCGCCCGTCGAGCACTGCTCGGCCGGAAGGCCGCGATCCTTGTCGGCAACCGCGAGATCGCCTCGCTGCGGCCCGTCGGCGGCGGCGCCGTCGGCCTCCAGCCGGCGCGAGGCGGCGAGATGCTCGCGAAAGCGTTCCTCCGCCGCGAGTGCCGGCCGATCGATCAACCAGCGCTCGACGACCCCTTCCGCCGCGACGGTGACCGCCGGGAAGGAGTCGCTTCGGGACGGGAGGAAGCGCTCGAGCCGCGCCACGAGATCGAGTCGCGCCGCGCCGATCGCCACCGCGTTCTCCGCCATACTGCGCTCGACGGCGCCGAGCCAGGCGTCGTCGCCGGCGCCGGTGCGCAACAGCCGCGAACGGTGGCGCCGGGCGCGGTCGTAGCGCTGGACGCGCTCCGCGTGGCCGGTGTCGACGGCGAAGACCAGCCGGTCCAGGAAGCGGCGCCGCTCCGCCGGCGGTCCCGAGAACAGGCGGTCCATCGAAGGCGTGAGCCAGACCATGCCGACATGCCGGGAGAGCGCCGCCGGGCCCGACGCCGGGCGCCCGTCGATCCTGACCGTGCGCCGTTCCACGCCGCCGGGCTCCGCAGGCGGCATCCACCCCGAACCCACCGTCGTCTCGCCGCCGCCGGTGGCCAGCGTGGCGGCCACCGCCCAGCCGCCGACACCACCGGCCGGAGCACCCGGCCCGGGGATGCGGGCGACCGACGCGAGCTTCGCCCGCCTGAGCCCGCGCCCCGGCGACAGATAGGAGATGGCCTCCAGCAGGTTGGTCTTGCCGGCACCGTTCGGGCCGGTGAGGACGACCGGCCGTTCGTCGACCGTGAGGCGCGCGGAACGGTAACTCCGGAAATCGGTCAGCGTGAGCTTGGTCAGGGCCAGCCGGGCGGATGCCGCCGCGCGAGCCGCCGTGTCGGGCACGGCGCGTGAGGACGAAATCGCCACCTAGACGCGCAGGGGCATGATGACGTAGAGCGCGCCGTCGTCGCCGGTATCCCGCACCAGGGCCGGCGAGCCGGCGTCCGCGAAGAGGAACTGGATTGTGCCGCTCTCCACCTGCCCGGCGACGTCGAGCACGTAGCGGGCATTGAGGCCGACCTCGAGCGGATCCGCGCCGTACTCGGCATCCAGCTCCTCGGTAGCGGCCCCCGTGTCCGGGCTGCTGGCGCTCAACGTGAGGTGATCCTGGCGGATGGAAAGCTTGATCGCGTTGGATTTCTCCGTGGAGATCGCGGAGACCCGGTCCACGGCCTCGGCGAAGCTGCCCCCGGCCATGGTGAGGACCTTGTCGTTGTCCTGCGGGATCACCCGCTCGTAATCCGGGAACGAGCCGTCGATCAGCTTCGAGGTCAGCGTCGCCGCGCCGATCTCGAAGCGGATCCTGCTCTCGGAAAGGGCGATGGAGACCGGCTCGTCGCCTTCGTCGATCAATTTCCGCACCTCCGCCACGGCCTTGCGCGGAACGATCACGCCCGGCGCGGTCGCCGCTCCCTCGGGCAGCGGCACGTCGACGCGCGACAGGCGGTGGCCGTCGGTGGCGACCGCGCGCAGGCACGATTCGCCCTCCCGCTCCACGCCCGCCCCGTGCATGTAGATGCCGTTGAGGTAGTAGCGCGTCTCCTCGGTCGAGATGGCGAAGCGGGTCTTGTCGATCAGGCGCCGCAGGTGCTCCTTCGACAGGGTGAAGGCGTGGGGCAGTTCGCCGTCCGCCATGGCCGGAAATTCGTCGATCGGCAGGCAGGAGAGGCGGAACCGCGAGCGCCCCGACGCCAGGCCGAGCTGGCCCGCTTCACCTTCGAGCGCAAGCGAGACCTGCGCGCCCTCCGGCAGCTTGCGGACGACCTCGTAAAGCGTGTGCGCGGTCGTGGTCACGCTGCCGGCCTGTTCGACCTCCGCCTCGGCCTCCTCGACGATGGCGAGGTCCATATCGGTCGCCGTCAGACGCAGGCGGCCGCCTTCCTCCGCGTCGAGGCGGACATTGGCGAGGATCGGGATCGTGTTTCGCCGTTCGACGACGCTCTGCACGTGCGAGAGGGATCCCAGGAGAGCGGAGCGTTCGATGACGAGTTTCATTCCAGGCCAGCCCCCCCTGAGACCGCGGGCCGCGCCACATGTGCACCGCCCGCGCGAGCCGCGAACCGGCGAATCCGCTCCGCGGCCGAATCGACGCAGATTATATCGGAAAACGGGTGGGAATCGCAGCACTTTCGGCGTGTTCGGCGCCTTCAACGCTCTGGTCCTTCGAGATTCCGACGCAACAGCTCCACGTCTTCGGCGATCGCGGCGTCCTGCTGCCGCAGCTCCTCGATCCTGCGGACGGCGTACAACACCGTGGTGTGATCGCGGCCGCCGAACTTGCGGCCGATCTCCGGCAGCGAACGGGTGGTCAATTGCTTGGCGAGGAACATCGCCACTTGGCGCGGACGCGCGACCGCCCGCGCACGCCGGTTGGAGGACATCTCCAGCAACCTGATGTTGTAGTGCTCGGCGACCCGTCGCTGTATCTCCTCGATCGTGATCCGCCTGTCGTTCGAGCGGAGCACGTCGCGCAGGACAGCACGGGTCAGGTCGAGGGTGAGGGCCTCGCCGACGAGCGTGGTGTGGGCGGCCACCCGGTTCAACGCCATCTCCAGCTCGCGCACGTTGGAAGTGATCCGGCGGGCCAGAAATTCCAGCACCTCGCGCGGAACGTCGGGGATTCCCAGGGCCTCCGACTTCGCCCGGAGGATGCTGAGACGAAGCTCGTAGGTGGTGGCGTGGATGTCGGCGACGAGCCCCCATCCGAGGCGCGAGCGCAACCGCTCCTCCATCCCGTCCAGGTCCGAGGGCGAGCGATCGCTCGAGATCACCACCTGCCGGTCGTGGTCGACCAGCGCGTTGAAGGTGTGGAAGAACTCCTCCTGCGTGCTGTCCTTGTCGCAGATGAACTGGACGTCGTCGATCATCAGGACGTCGACGGAGCGGAACTGCTCCTTGAACGCCATCGTGTCCTTGCACCGGACCGCCCGCACGAAGTGGTACATGAACCGTTCGGCGGAAAGATAGAGGACCTTCCGCACCGGACTCCGCTCCCGGATGCACCAAGCGATCGCGTGCATGAGATGGGTCTTGCCGAGGCCGACGCCGCCGTGGAGATAGAGCGGGTTGAACGGCAGGCGCTCGGCTTCGGCGACCCGGCGTGCCGCCGCGTGGGCGAATTCGTTCGGCTTGCCGACGATGAACTCGCGGAAGGTAAAGCGGCCGTTGAGCGGCGAGCCGAGCTCGGCGAGCTCGTCCTCGCCCGGTCCGGCGGCGGAGCGTTCCGGCGGAGCTTCCGCCCCGGTCCACTCGGAGGCGGCGTCCGGCCCGGCGGCGGTCACGATATGCGCGCTCCGGACGCCGCTTCCTTCGAGGGCCCAGAGTGCGGCGATCCGATGCGCGTAGCGCGAGGCGACCCAGTCGCTCAGAAATTTCGTCGGAGCGCCGAGCCTGACCGCGCCGTCCTCGACGCCGATCAGGACAAGCGGCGCGAGCCAGCTCGTGAAGGCGGCGTCCCCCAGCTCGGCGCGGAGGCGTGCGCGAACCCGCTGCCAAGCATCGCGCGCGGCGCGAGGCAGCGGTGCTTCCGTCACCGGCCCCCCGTGGCCGGCCCCGCGCGCCCGCCCGCTGGCCGCAGCTTGTATGTTCGGTAAATAACCCCTCTCCCTGCGCTTTTTGTTCTGTTATTGCAGCAGCCGCGGAGACAACACACTGGGCCAGCTTGCCGCGGCCACCCTTCCCGCTGGCGCTTCGGTGAACGACCGTGATTTCACTTTTACCCGCCGACGACGCTCCCGGCGGGATGTGGCGATCAGGTTAAAACGGCGCCCCGCCGCCGGCAACGGGTCCTAAGAGAGAACTGTAAATAAATTTTGTGGGTGCTTTCCCACGCACACACCTCCGCGGCAAGCCGAAGGAGCGCGCACAACCGCTTGTTTCGGATCACGGAATCGCCCGCCGGGCGGCGCGGATCGCTCAGCCGTCGGGGAGAGCACCGACGCGACGCGCGAGTCGGGAGACGCGCCGGGAGGCGGTCCGTCGGTGCAGCACGGATTTGGTGACACCACGCATGAGCTCGGGCTGGGCCTCGCGCAAGGCCCGCTCGGCACGCGCTTTGTCCCCGCTCGCGATCGCCTCCTCCACCCGGCGGATGAAGGTGCGGATCCGCGAAAGGCGGTCGCGGTTGATGGTGGACCGGCGCTTGTTCTGCCGAACCCGCTTCCTGGCTTGCGGTGTGTGTACCATGGCGGGCGTCCCTTCGTGATCCCGCGCCCTTATATCACGCGCGCAGGCGCGGTCAACGAGGGCGGGGAGGGCCTAACGGTTGGAGAAGGCCGGCTCGCGTTTTTCGAGGAAGGCGTCCATCCCTTCCGTCTGATCCTCGGTGGCGAAGGCGGAATAGAACGCGGCCCGCTCGTAGAGCACGCCTTCCGCGAGGGTCGTCTCGAAGGCGCGGTTGACGCTCGCCTTGGCCAGAGCGACGACCGGAGCCGAGAAGCGGGCGATGCGCCCGGCCAGCGCGAGCGCCTCGTCCAGGAGGTCCGCGGCCGGCACCACGCGGCACACCAAGCCGCTGCGTTCGGCTTCCTCGGCCCCCATCATGCGGCCGGTCAGGATCATCTCCATGGCCTTGGACTTGCCGACGGCGCGGGTGAGGCGTTGCGTGCCCCCCGCCCCGGGGATGACGCCGAGCTTGATTTCCGGCTGCCCGAACTTCGCCGTGTCAGCCGCGATGACGATGTCGCACATCATCGACAATTCGCACCCGCCGCCGAGCGCATAGCCGGCGACCGCGGCGACGACCGGCTTCCGGCAGGCGGCGAGTCGGTCCCATCTGGCGATGAAGTCGCTGCCGTGGGCGGCCGCGAAATCCAGGCCGCGCATCTCGTTGATGTCGGCGCCCGCGGCGAAGGCCTTTTCGTTGCCTGTGAGGACGATGGCGCCGATCCCCTCTTCGGCCTCGAAGCCGTCGAGGGCGCCGTTCAGCTCCTCGATCAGCGCACCGTTCAGGGCGTTGAGCGCCTTGGGCCGGTTCAATGTGATCAATCCGACGCGGCCGCGGCGATCGACGATGATGTTCTCGTAGGCCATTGTCTTCCTCCAACGGGCGGTTCGGGGATTTTCGACGGGCGGGACGGCCTTCGGCGGGACGCCGGAGGCGGCGGCGTCTGATATATCATCGCTGCCGTTTCGCGCAATAGAAGGTGGAGCGCCCGCTCTGCGCGATACGCCGCACCGCACCGGTGCAGTCGCAGCCGGGGCACGGCCGACCGGCCCGGTCGTAAACCGAAAAACGGTGCTGGAAATAGCCGATCTCGCCCGACGCCTGAACGTGATCCCGCAAGGTCGACCCGCCGGCCTCTATGGCCGCCCGCAGCACTTGACGGATCGCCCGGGCCAGCCCTTCCGCGCGTCGTCCCTGCACCGTGCGGGCGCGCCGCCGCGGGCTCAACCCGGCGTGGAAGAGCGCCTCGCAGGCATAGATGTTGCCGAGCCCGGCGACCACCCGCTGGTCCAGCAGCGCCGCCTTGATCGGCGTGTCCCGGCCGCGCAGCCGATCCGCCAGAAGCGGCCCGGCGAAGCGGTCGGAAAGCGGCTCGGGGCCCATGTCCCGCAACAGCACGTGGCGCGCCAGGGCTCCCGAATCGGCCACATCCATCAGACCGAACCGGCGGTGGTCGACGTAGCGCAGCACCGCTCCGTCGTCGAAATGGAAGAGGACGTGCTCGTGCGCGCCGCCGCCCGGCGCTCCGGCGACGGAGAGCCGCCCGGACATGCCCAGATGGACGATCAGGACGAGGCCGTTGTCGAGATGGGCGAGGAGATATTTGCCGCGCCGGTCGAAGCGTTCGATCGTCCGCCCCCGGAGGACGGCCGCGAAAGCGGGCGGAAGCGGGCGCCTGAGATCGGCGCGGCGCACGGCGACGCGGGCGATGCGGCGGCCGCGCAGCCGGGCGGCGAGACCCCGGCGGACCGTCTCGACTTCGGGCAATTCCGGCATTCCGCGCCCACGGTAGCGCGCCCCCCGCCATCGGGCTATGGTCGCCGCCATGGCCTCCGAGCGCGGCGAGCACGGTGCCCCGGACGGCGCTTCCTTCGGTTTCCGCCGCGTGGACGAGCGCGAGAAGCCGGGCCTCGTCCGCGACCTCTTCGACCGCGTCGCCCACCGCTACGACCTCATGAACGACCTCATGAGCGGCGGCCTCCACCGGCTGTGGAAACGGGCGATGGTGGCGCAGCTCGCCCCGCGCCCCGGCGCGACGGTGCTGGACGTGGCCGGCGGCACCGGCGACATCGCCCGGCGCGTGCTGGACGCGATGGAGGGCCGCGGCCGCGTGATCGTCTGCGACGCCAGCGCGCGGATGGTCGAGGCGGGCCGCGAACGCGCCTGGAACGCCGGCGTCATCGGTGGAATCGACTGGCTGGTGGGCGACGCCGAGGCCCTGCCGCTGCCCGCCCGCTCGGTCGACGCCTGCACGATCGCGTTCGGGATTCGCAACGTGACCCGCATCGAGCGCGCGCTCGACGAGGCGCGCCGGGTCCTGCGTCCGGGCGGGCGCTTCCTCTGCCTCGAGTTCAGCCCCCGCCCGCCGGCCGGCTTCGACCGGCTTTACGCCGCCTATTCCTTCGCCGTCATTCCTTCGCTCGGCGCCGCGGTGACGGGCCAGCGCGACGCCTATGCCTATCTGGTGGAGAGCATCCGGCGTTTCCCCCCTCCCGAGCGGCTTGCCGCCATGATGGGCGCGGCCGGATTCGGCGGAGTCAGGGTGCGCGCGGTCTCGGCCGGCATCGCGACCCTCCATTCGGGCTGGCGCGTCTGATCCGTCCTCCATGCGCCAGGCGCTCAGAAACATCGGGCGGCTGCTGCGCATCGCCTGGATTCTCGGGCGCTGGGACGCGCTCTTCCCGCTTCGCGACAACGGCCTCGTGCCCGCGGTCACCTTTCTCGCCGGCATGGCGCCGCGCCGGCGCGGCCTGGGGCGGCCGGGGCAGCGGCTCGCGGGCGCGTTGCTGGCGCTCGGGCCGAGTTTCATCAAATTCGGCCAGGCGCTGTCCACCCGCCCGGATCTCGTGGGCGAGGAGGTCGCCGCCGATCTCTCGGCGCTGCAGGACCGCCTGCCGCCCTTCGGCGCGCGGGCGGCGCGCGCCATCGTCGAAGCGGAGTTCGGCCGGCCCTTGGGCTCGCTCTTCCATAGCTTCGATGACGCGCCCGTCGCCGCCGCGTCGATCGCGCAGGTGCATTTCGCGACGGTTGCGCCGGGCGAGCCGGTGGCCGTCAAGATCCTGCGCCCCGGCGTGGAGCGGGCCTTCGAGCGGGACCTCGAACTCTTCTACTGGCTCGCCGGGATGGCCGAGCGCGCCTTGCCCTCCTGGCGCCGTCTGCGCCCGGTGGAGGTGATCGCCACCTTCGCCCAGAGCGTGGCGCTGGAGATGGACCTCCGTTTCGAGGCCGCCGCCGCTTCGGAACTGCGCCGGAATTTCGCAGGCGAGACCGGGTTCCTGGTGCCCGCGGTCGACTGGCGGCGGACCAGCCGTCGGGTGCTCACCCTGGAGCGGGTCGAGGGCATCCCGATCGACGAGCGAGAAGCCCTGATCGATGCCGGGCACGACCCGCACGACGTGCTCGGCAAGGCGGCCGGCGCCTTCTTCCGGCAGGTCTTCCACGACGGCTTCTTCCACGCCGATCTCCATCCGGGCAACCTCATGGTGGACGCGAGGGGCAACGTCGTCGCCGTCGATTTCGGAATCATGGGGCGGCTCGACGGCGACACCCGGCGCTATCTCGCCGAGATGCTGTTGGGCTTCCTCTCCGGCGACTACGAGCGCGTCGCCGATGTGCATTTCGAGGCCGGCTACGTGCCGCGCCGTGCGTCGAAGGCCGCCTTCGTCCAGGCCCTGCGCTCGATCGGCGAACCGATTTTCGGCCGGCCGCTCGACGAGATCTCCATCGCCCATCTTCTGGCCCAGCTGTTCCAGATCACCGAAGCCTTCGAAATGGAAACCCAGCCGCAATTGCTGCTGCTGCAAAAGACGATGCTCATGGCCGAGGGCCTGACCCGGCGGCTCGCGCCGGACCACAACATGTGGGTCTTCACCCAGCCCCTGATCGAGCGCTGGGCGCGCGAGAATCTCGGCGTCGAGGCGCGTCTGCGCGAGACGGCCTCCGGGATACTGGAGGCGGGCGCCCGCCTGCCCCGCCTCGCCGCCAGGGCCGAGCAGGCCCTCGAGGCGCTGGAAGAAGGCGTCCGGCTCGATCCCGCGAGCGTCGACGCAATCGCCGGCAGGCGACGGCGCCCGTCCCTCCTGCACGCCCTCCTCGCGCTCGTCGCCGCCCTGCTCGCCGCCCTGCTCGCCTTGCAGGTCGTTTAGCGCGCCAGGGCGCGGAAGCACCGGCATCATTCCAGCCGCTCTCGTCGCCATGCTTTCGCACGGCTGCCCGCACCATCGTTCGCCCAGAGCGAATTCACGGCAGAACCCGGCCGCGCGGGCGCCTCCACGCGATGATCGGGGTCATCGCCCTTCAGGCCACGCCAGCCGGGGCGGCGCGACCGGACCTTTGGCGACGATGCGTGCGATGATCCTCTCCCGGACCGATGCGCCGCCCGGGCCCTTCCCGATCATCGAGGGTTCGTAGAGATAGAGCGGTTCGGGGATGTGCACCGGCTCGCGAGCCATCTCCACGATTGGCAACATGAAGGCCCAGTCAGCGGCGAGATCGACGTACTCGCCGTCGAGCCGCAAGGCGTCGTCCGGAATGGCGTCGAAGAGCCGTTTCCTGAACGAGCGCAAACGCTGCCAGACGTTGCCGCCCCGCCGCTCGCGCGGCCGGTCAAAGCATACCGGATAGTCGGTGGCCTTGTCCGTCCGCAGCATCGAGCCCACGGTCGCGTCGGCGCCCCGGCCGTACGCCACCGCCAGCCGCTCCAGGACCCGGTCGCCGATCAGGGCGTCGTCGGCGTCGAGCGTCACGATGACCGAGTCGGGGTCCGTGCATATCACCCGGATGGCGCTCACCATATTGGCCAGCAGTCCGCGGCGCAGGCGGTTGCGAACGACCGTGCAGCGCCCGCCGATCCGTGCGCAGGCGACTTCGAAATGCTCGGCGAAACGCGGGGCCGATGCATCGTCGAAGATCACGGCACCCCATCGCGGGCCTCGCTGGCGCATCATCGAGTCGAGACAGCGGCGCAGGCGGCCCGGCGACACGTTGCGGCCCGAGACGACGAAGACGAACGGCTCCCGCCGTGGCGGCCCCGACCAGTCCGCAGCGGTTCCCGTCCAATCCACCTTTCCTTTCTGAGCGCCCGGAACCACCCCGCGTTCAAGGCGATCGAGCGCCGCAAACCACGCTTCCCGGTTCCGCTTGCGCGCGTTGGGCGGATGCACCAAGAAGGTCCGGCGGTCACCGCCGCGATAGGAGCGCCCCGCCCCGCGCCGGACGGTGCGATCCAGGGCTCTGTGCCAGGGGAGCGCCAAGCGGTCCCCATCGAGCGCGTTCGGCAGCGGGCGCGCACGGCGCAGTCGCAAGAGATCAAGCATCCCGGCGCGGGCTTCCACGCGCCACGGGCCGGCTTCCCCGTCGGTGTCGTAGGGCCGGTCGCGGTCGGATGCGACGTTGAACGACACGGTGAGTGCTTCAGGGTCTCCGGCCAGCACCGCGACCATCTCGGCCAGATAGTCGTGGCCGCGGGCCAGACGGCCGATCATGACGTCCGCATCCACATGGAGAAGGTAGCGGACCGTGCATGCCTCGAACCCGGCCAGCGTCGCGGCCGTCTGGGCACCGTTCGCGGCGTGCGCCAGCGGGCACGGGACCCCGAACCACGCCCGGTGCAGCGCGGCGGCGGCCGCGCCGTCGCCGGGCCCTTCGACGATCCGGTCGATCCACCCGGTCTCCGCCAGACGGCGCGCTACCTCGCGCAGACCACGCAGATCCCCGCGCGTGTGCTGCCTGGGAAAGCCGTCCTCGCGGGAATCGATCACGAGAATCCGCTCGGTGAACGCTCGCGGCCCTTCGAGCTGCGAGACCAGATGAGGGACCTGGACGTCGAGCGTCTTCGCCTCCATCGCGCTTGCCTTGACCAGCAACGCCACCTCGCCGGCAAGAGGCGCCAGGGGCCGAAGTTCGAACGCCAAGTGATCCGACGCCGGCTCGAAGCGCTCCAGATCGACCGTCGGCACCTCCGCACGACGACACACGGCCAAGCCCGCGCGGGCGAACGCGCGCCGCAGCATCCGCTCCGGCCGATGCACGTCGCGGCGCACCCGGCCCGTCGCGCGGATGCGTTTGCGCCACGCGAAGACGCTCTCGTAACGGGCATCGAGAGGCAGTTCGCGATCGGCCTCCGGAGTCGGGCCTCCGAACGTGAAATGCGGGTCGCAGACGGTCACGATCGCCCGCCCATCCTCCGCCACCGAGGCGCGCAGGTCCCGGAGGATCGCACGCGATTCGTCCTCGTCCTCGATGGTGCAGAGCACGCGGCGGCAGATCACGAGATCGAACGGGCCGGCCGCCAGCGCCTCGTTTCGATCGTGCGTAAATCGCAGCTTGCCGGCCCCCGCGCAGCGCGATTCCCAGCGCGTTCGACGGGCGCGGTCCGGGTCATAGCCCAGGACTCGCGCGCCCCGGTCCGCCATGGCCTTGGCCAGCCAGCCGTTTCCGCACCCGTAATCAAGGACGTGCGCGGCGCGACCGGCCATCTCCAGTACGACGTCCTCGGGCGTCTCGTGCTGCCCCGTCACCCGACGGACCGCTTCGTGAAACCGCTCGAACCCATCCAGCTCGGGGATGCCGGGATCGTCCAGCGCCCGGCGCATGATCCGTTGGAGGTCGGGACGAGTCGCCCAGCGGTAGCACAGCCAAGCGCGCCGACTCATCGCCGCGAATTCGCGCCCGTCGTCGAGGGGATAGATGTCCGAGCCGTAATCGATCAGCCGGACCCGCCCGTCGACCACACGCAGATTTGCGGGATGGAGATTGCGGCAGACGATGCCGTATCGCCAGCATTCGGCGAGTAGCTCGACCATGCCCGGACCGTGACCGCCGATGTAGGGTTCGCTGGCCTCGCAGGGATAGACCAGCACCGCGCGATGCCCCGCTTGGTGGAACGCCAGGATCGGATAGAGGCAGCGTGTGTTCCTCCAGGCTCCCACGAGAGAGCGCAGGAAAGCGGGGGCATCGCTCCGACGCGATTGCGACCAGTAGTCGATGACCTTCAACACGCGGTTTCCGTCACTGAGCGCGACGCCTTCCACGCCGCTTCCCAACACCGTCAGGGGGCCGTCGGGCGCGGCCAACCGCGCGACGGTGGCCTTGGCGTTGGCGGCCCTCTCGCTCTCGAGACTCTGCGCCAGGATCGGGAATCGCGAGAGCCGTTCGCGATGATCGTTTATTTCCGCCGGAAGCCGATTGAGGAATTCGCGAATTCCGAGAGAGCCCAATTCCCTGGACTCGCGCTCGATACGGTTCAGGACCTCCTTCGTGTAAGAACTGTCCAGGCGGTCGCAGAACTCCAGGAGCCGCGTCCTGGCGCAGCGATGCCGTTCCTCTTTCCACCAGACCTCTTCGTCGTTCACGAGCCGGCGCAGAACGCGCTTGAGGCCGACGATACGGTGAAACGACAGGCGAAACGCCGCCAGCCTCTCCTCAAGATACTTGCGCACGAGAACGGTCGAGCCTTCGATCCCCCCCGTGGCGAGAGCGATGCCGCGATCGTCCTCTGTGGCGAACGCGCCGGGCGTGTCCCGGAGCGCCGAGAACATCGCGTAGCCACGGACGTCGTCCACGATGCGTTCGACGTCCAGCGCGCCGACGGGAGCACGCGATCGGTCGTGATACAGGGCGAACGACACGGAGACGACGCGCCGGCCGAAATGGCGCTCCTGAAGCAGCGCCCATATCATGTCGGAACGCCTGCTCGGCCGCCCGCCGATGGTCGGCGAGGGGTTGGGCGCCAGCCTCAGCGCCTCGATATCCAGCACGAAGGTGTTGCCACCGCGCTGGAGCCCGGCACCGAGCGCGTGCAGGGGGTCGCTGCCGGCCTCGATCGCGAGGGATCGGAAGATCTGCTCCCCGGCCAGTATCCGCCCGGCCGTCCCGGCAATCCGCTCGAACGCCGCGCCGACGCTTTCGCCGGGAAAGGCCGGGACAATCAGGAACGGTGTTTCCAGCCGGTCGGTTTCCTTGCGCGAAAGGTCGTAATAATAGTCGTGCCGGCCGGATCGAAGATCGGCATTCTCCACGCTCCGGTCCGGCAGCGGCGCTCGCGGATCCTGCGCTGCCAGCCAGTACAACGACGCGGCCAGATCGACGAGTTGCACGCGCACGGTCGACGCGAACGGCAGCGGCGGCGCGCCGGTATACTGCCCGATGGCGATATCGATATCGCCGCTCGCGCGACGCTGGCGCAGCGCGTGCAGGAACGGCGCGATATTCTGCCGCCGACGCGCCAACCGGCCGCCCTCCCCGGCGCACAGCGGGTCCAGCCGCATGTCGTCGTCGACGATCCACACCACCGCGCCGGGCCGGCTTCCGGCGAATGCGTACAGGTACGACTGCAACACCGTCCGGGCGGGGGCGATGGGCAGCTTGCAGCCCCGTCCTGCGCCGCCGTCGGGGACCAGACCGTTCGCGGCGTCTTCGATATGCCGTGCCCGGTCCACGAGATGGACTCGCAGACCATCCATGCGCTTGCGCTCGACAAGGTTCCTCAACGCATCGTCGGGTGTCCGATCGCAGCCGTTCTCCAGGAGCAGGACGTCATGGCCCGACAGGCCGGAGTCCCCGGCGAGTCCGTGAAGGTCGGCAAGCAGACCGCCCACGTCTTCGAGTCGCTCCGTATCCGCGATCACGCCAACGATCAGATGCGGAGGCGGCTGCGCCGAAGTCGAAGACGACGATACCGGCGAGGACGAATCGCGCCGCGCGCCGCCGCCGTTCGCAGGCTCGGCCCTCGTCTCCTCCCATCCGAAATACCGCCTCGCTCGAGTTCGAAACGCTTCGCGCTGATCCTCCGACATGCGGCCTCGGTGCTTGCGGTAAAAGCGGTCCAGCCCCGCCCGTTTGGCAGGCGACCTCGGCGTGGACAGGCGGGGTCGCGACGCGCAGGCGAAATGATCGACCGTCGTCCCGGTCGTGACGCCGTAGCGCACACCCGGCAACTCGGCGAGGCGAATGCACAGGTCGCGGTCCGTGCAACTCGTCAACGACTCGTCGAACAGCCCGGCTTCGAGCAGCACGCTCAGTCGGCAGACCAGGTTGCTGCCCTGGATGCCGGGATTCCCCGTCAGGAAATCCGCCGCCTCAAGGCTCTGCGGCGGCGCTGTCGGGCGCGGAGCGGCGCCCTCTTCGATCCGCCGGAAAGGCGCCGCGACCACGTCCAGCCGAAGATCCCCGGCGGCCTTCAGGCATATCTCCAGGTGATGCGGCTCCCACCGGTCGTCGTCGTCGAGGATCGCGACGAGGAGCCGCTCCGGGTCGCCGCCCGTCCGAAGCAGGTGATCGATGCCGGAGTTCCACGCGCCGGCGGCGCCCTTCGTGCGCCGGTTGCGCAGAAAATCGACGGCGATACCCGTCGGGCACCACCCTCGAACCAGCCGCTCGGTTCGTCCGGGCGTGTCGCCGGCCGAATCGTCGACGAAGACGACTCGCTCCGGCGGCCGGGATTGTCTCGCAATCGACGGAAGAGTCCGGCTCTCCAGCAGAGTCGTGCGGTCGGCCGTGGCGACGAGAACCGCCACGGTCGTCTCCTGGACGTGTTTCATGGTTGCCTCCCGGATGTAGGGTTGCGGAAATCGACCCGCCGGGAACAGCGGAGCTTCGGCGCGATACCGAACCTGCGGGGAGTCCCACATCCCGAGATCCCCGGAGGCCGCACTCGGCCGTCCCGTTGGGCGATGTGCGAGGAACACGGGATGTATGGGTGCCAATGTCAAGGCCCGGCGCCGGTGGTGGTCGCCCGCTCGGGGCCGTAGATTGACGGGTCGCGGCCGCGAATGGATTATTCACGCACCGGACCGGGGAACGGACTGCGGACGGGAGCCGCCATGATCCTCCGCGGGAAGCGCATCCTGTTGGTGATCGCCGGCGGTATCGCGGCGTACAAGAGTCTGGAATTGATCAGGCGGCTCCGGGAGGCCGGCGCCGGGGTGCGCTGCATCCTCACCCGCGCCGGCGCCGAATTCGTGACGCCGCTGTCGATCGCCGCGCTGGCCGGGGAGGAGCCGTTCACGGACCTGTTCTCGCTGGCCGACGAGAGCGAGATCGGCCATATCCGGCTGGCGCGGGAGGCAGACCTCGTGGTCGTCGCGCCGGCGACAGCCGACATCATGGCGAAGATGGCGCATGGCCTCGCAGACGACCTGGCGACGACCGCGCTGCTCGCGACCGACGGGCCGGTCCTCGCCGCCCCGGCCATGAACACGCGGATGTGGCGCCACCCGGCGACGCGGCGCAACCGCGCGCGCCTCGAAGCCGACGGCGTGTCGTTCGTCGGCCCCGACGACGGCCTCCTGGCGGAGGGAGAAAGCGGCCCCGGGCGCATGGCCGAGCCGGCGGCGATCCTGGCGGCCGCCGCGGCCCTCCCGGGCGGCGCGCGCCCGCTCGCCGGCCTTCGGGCGCTGGTCACCAGCGGGCCCACGCACGAACCCATCGACCCGGTGCGCTTCATCGGCAACCGCTCCTCGGGCAAGCAGGGCCACGCCATCGCGGCCGCCTGCGCCGCCGCAGGCGCCGACGTCCTGCTCGTCTCCGGCCCAACCGCGCTGCCACCGCCCGCCGGCGCCCGGATCGTCCGGGTGGAGACCGCGCAGGAGATGCTCGCCGCCTGCGAGCGCGGCCTGCCGGTGGACGTCGCCGTCTGCGCCGCCGCGGTCTCCGACTGGCGCGCCGCGGCCCCTCGCGCGCGCAAGCGCAAGAAGGCCGCTGCGGCGGACGGCGGCGGGACCACCGGCGGTGGGACCACCCTCGCCCTCGTAGAGAACCCGGACATCCTCGCGCGCTTGAGTGCGCCCGGCGCCCGGCGCCCGCGCCTCGTGATCGGCTTCGCCGCGGAGACCGAAGACACCGTCGCGAACGCCGCGGCCAAGCTCGACGCCAAGGGGTGCGATTGGATCCTCGCCAACCGCGTGTCGCCGGAAGGCGGCGTCTTCGGCGACGACGACAACGAGATTCACTTCCTCGCGCGGCGCGGGGCGGACGGCGCGCCGGCGACGGAGCACTGGCCCAGGATGAGCAAGGCGGCGGTCGCGGCGCGCCTCGTCGCGCGCATCGCGCGCACGCTACGGGACGGCGCCGGGCCGGCATGAGCGCGCCCCCCGAGACCGGCACCGCGGTCGCGGCGCTGCGGCTGCCGCACGGGCGCGACCTGCCGCTGCCCGGCTACGCGACCGCCGGAAGCGCCGGCCTCGACCTGTGCGCCGCCGCGGGGCCCCTGTCCCTCGCGCCGGCGGCGCGGGCGCTGGTCCCGACCGGGCTCGCCCTCGCCCTGCCCGCAGGCTTCGAGGCCCAGATCAGGCCGCGCTCCGGACTCGCGCTCCGCCACGGCGTGACCGTCCTCAACGCTCCGGGGACGATCGACTCCGACTATCGGGGCGAGATCGGGGTCGTCCTCGTCAATCTGGGCGCCGCCGCGTTCGTGGTGGAGCGCGGGATGCGCATCGCCCAGCTCGTCGTGGCCCCGGTCAGCCGGGTCCGCCTGGTCGAGGGCGAGGCCCTGCCGCCGGGCGGGCGCGGCGGGCGCGGCTTCGGCTCGACCGGCGCCTCCGACCGCGCCGGGGCGCGCGGATCGTGAAAAACCTCCCCTCCCCGCAAGCGGCCTTGCCGGGAACGGCGCGGCCGTGCGAAACGGGGCGCGGACCGCACGACCGGGAGGCACGATCGGAGCCATGACGCGGAATCGCGGCGACAGTCTTGAGCCGCCCGCCGTGCGGACGCCCGCGCCGGTCGCCCGCGACCGCATCTACGACAGCATCGTGGAGACCGTCGGCGGGACGCCCCTGGTCCGCTTCAACCGCCTGCCCGCCGAGGCGGGCTGCCGCGCCGAGCTCCTGGGCAAACTCGAATTCTTCAACCCCCTCGCCTCGGTCAAGGACCGCATCGGCTTCGCCATGATCGAGGCCGCCGAGGCCGCGGGCGCGATCGAACCCGGCCGCTCGGTCCTGGTGGAGCCGACCTCGGGCAATACGGGGATCGCCCTCGCCTTCGTCGCCGCGGCGAAAGGCTACCGCCTGATTCTGACGATGCCCGAGAGCATGTCCCTCGAGCGCCGGCGGCTGCTCGCGCTGCTCGGGGCCGAGCTCGAGCTGACCCCGGCCGAGCGCGGCATGGGCGGCGCCCTCGACCGCGCCAGGCGCCTGGCCGACGAAATCCCGGGCGCGGTCGTCCTCCACCAGTTCACCAACCCGGCGAACCCGGCGATCCACCGGGCGACGACGGCGGAGGAGATCTGGCGCGACACCGGCGGCCGGGTGGACGCGATCGTCTGCGGCGTCGGCACCGGCGGCACGGTAACCGGCATCGGCCAGGTGCTGAAGCCGCGCCTGCCCGGCCTCCTGCTGGCGGGCGTCGAGCCCGAAGGGAGCGCCGTGCTCTCCGGCGGCGCGGCGGGGCCGCACAGGATCCAGGGCATCGGCGCCGGCTTCGTGCCGGCGGTGCTCGATCGCGCGGTCATCGACGAGGTGATCCCGGTCGCCGACGCGACGGCGTTCGAGACCGCCCGCCGCACGGCGCGCCTCGAGGGAATCCCGGTGGGAATATCCTCGGGCGCCGCCATCGCCGCGGCGCTCGCGCTCGGCGCCCGCGACGCCATGGCGGGCAAGCGGATCGTCGTCGTTGTCCCCTCCTTCGCCGAGCGCTATCTCTCCACCGATCTCTTCGCGGGCCTCTGACAGGCGGCCCGGAAAGCGCACGACGCGATGTTCGACGAACGCCAGCTCGAACGCTACGCCCGCCACATCCTGCTGCGCGAGGTCGGCGGCGCGGGCCAGCGCAAGCTGCTCGATTCCAAGGTCCTGGTCGTCGGCGCCGGCGGCCTCGGCTCACCGCTGCTGCTCTATCTCGCGGCGGCCGGCGTCGGCACCCTCGGCATCGTCGACGACGACGCGGTGGCGCTCTCCAACCTTCAGCGGCAGATCGCCCATGGCGAGGCCGGGATCGGCCGGCCCAAGACCGAGAGCGCGGCCGAGGCGATCGCCCGGATCGACCCGGCGATCCGCGTCGAGACCCATCGGGCCCGTCTCGGCCCCGACAACGCCGCGGCGCTCATCGCGCCCTACGACGTGGTGGCCGACGGCAGCGACAATTTCGCGACGCGCTTCCTGATCAACGACGCCTGCTACCTGGCGGGCAAGACCCTGGTGTCGGCGTCGATCCTCCGCTTCGACGGCCAGCTCGCGACCTTCAAGGCCCATCTCGGCGAGGGGCACCCCTGCTATCGCTGCATCTTTCCGAGCGAGCCGCCGCCGGGGCTCATCCCGTCCTGCGCGGAAGGCGGCATCCTCGGCGCCGTCGCGGGGTCGATGGGCTCCCTGCAGGCGACCGAGGTCCTGAAGGAGCTGCTCGGCATCGGCGAGAGCCTGTCGGGAAGCCTGGTCGTCTATGACGGTCTCGCCGCCACCTTCCGCAAGATCAAGGTGCGGCCCGACCCCGCCTGCGCGCTCTGCGGCGCGCGGCCCACCATCGCCGACCTTTCCGGCCACGGCGCGGATCACGCCGCGGCCTGCGAACCGGCGCGCGCCTGAACGCGGGCCGCCCGCCCTACGCCCCGGTGCCGCGCGGGGCGCGGATCGCCTCGTCGCGGGCGAAGCGCGGCAGCGGGCGGCCGTCGTCGAACAGGACGCCCCGCTCCGCGCCCGCGACGGCGATCGCCGCCGTGGGGAAACCCTCCGCCGCAAGCGTCGCGCGCGCCGCCCCGGCGTCCTCCCCGGCGAAGGCGGCGAGCAGCGCGCCGGAGGCCAGCAGCCCCCAGGGATCGAGCCCGAGCGCCCGCGCCAGGGTGCGGCCGGGCGCGTACCAGAGCACGGCGTCGGCCGCGACCGTCAGGCCCACGCCGGCGGCCTCGGCCATTTCGTGCAGCCCGGCCGAGAGCCCGCCCTCGGTCGGGTCGTGCATGGCGGTGGCCCCGAGGGCGGCGGCGCGCAGCGCGGCGTCGACCACCGAGATGCCCGGCTCCCGGAGCGCGTCCGCGGCTTGCGCCAGGGTGGCCTCGTCCACCTTGCGCCGCAGAAGCGCGCCCGCCTCGGCCGCGAGCACGGCCGCGCCCTCGACCGGCGCCGGGCCGATCTGGAGCACCGTCTGGCCGGGCGCCAGCCCGCCGGTGCGGGTGAAGGCGCCGTCTTCCCGCAGCCCCATCATGTGGCCGACCACCACGGTCCGGCGGACGGCGCCGGTGACCTCGACATGCCCGCCCACGAGCGTCGCATCCAGCGCGGCCAGCGCCCGGTGCATGTTGCGGTAGAGCGCCCGCGCCTCGTCGGCTCCGGTGCCCGGCGGCAGCAGGACGGTCGCGGTGAACCAGCGCGGCTTCGCGCCCATGACCGCGATGTCGTTGGCGTTCACGATCACCGCATGCGCGCCGACGTCGCGCCCGGTGAGGGTCACCGGGTCGCTGGCGGCGATCAACGCGCCGGCCGGCACGGCGACGACGCCGGCGTCCTCGCCGACCGTGGGCGGCAGCAGCAGGTCGGGCGGCGGCGGGCGGGGCGGCGCGAGCAGTTCAGCCAGCAATTCGGGCGGCAGCTTGCCGATTTCGAGAACCGCGTCCGGCGGCGGCTCGCGCCGGCCGCTCACGACGCCTCCGCCGGGCCGCGCCTCCCCGCCGCCGGCGGCCCCGCACCCTCCGCCAACGCCGCCCGCGCGAGCGAGTCGGCGCGTTCGTTCTCCGCATGGCCCGCATGGCCGCGCACCCAGTGCCAGCGCACCTCGTGGCGCCCGGCCAGCGCGTCCAGGGTGCGCCACAGGTCCTGGTTCTTGACCGGCCCGCGCGCCGCCGTGCGCCAGCCGCGCGCCTTCCAGGCCGGCAGCCAGCGGGTGATCCCGTCCCGGAGATAACGGCTGTCGGTGTGGAGATCGACCCGCGCCGGGCGCTTCAGCGCTTCAAGCGCCCGGATCGCCGCCAGCAGCTCCATGCGGTTGTTCGTGGTCTCCGGGACCGCGCCGCGCAGCTCCCGGCGGCGCCCGTCATGGAGCAGCACCGCGCCCCAGCCGCCCGGCCCCGGATTGCCCCGGCACGCGCCGTCGGTCCAGATCGTGACCGTCACGGATCGATTCCGTAGGCGCCCGGGCCGGACGCGCTCCGGTGGAAGCGGAGCCTGTGGAGGTATTCGCGCGGGTCCTTGGGCTTGACCAGGGCGCCGTCCACCTGGTTGATCCAGTCGTAGAGGCGGGTGAGCAGGAAACGCAGCGCGGCACCCTCCGCCAGGCGCGGCAGGGCCGCGATCTCCGCCTTCGTGCAGCGGCGCACCGCGCGGTAAGTCGAGATCAGACGGCACGCCTTGGTCACGTTGAAGCTCGAATCGGGCTCGAAGCACCAAGCATTGATGCAGACCGCGAGATCGTAGATCAAGGCGTCGTTGCAGGCGAAATAGAAGTCGATGACGCCGCTCAGCCGGTCGCCTTCGAAGAACACGTTGTCCGGGAACAGGTCCGCGTGGATCACCCCGCCCGGCAGGTCGCGCGGCCAGCCGGCCTCGATCCGCTCCAGGGCGGCCGCGATCTCCGCGGCGAGGCCCCGGACCACGTCGTCGGCGCCGGCGCGGCATTTCTCGAACAACGGCCGCCAGCTGTCCACCGAGAGCGCGTTGGCGCGGCTGCGCCGGTAGTCGATTCCGGCCAGATGCAGGCGCGCCAGGGCTTCGCCGAGCGCCGCGCAATGGCGCGGCTCCGGGCGACGCGGCCAGACCCCGGCGAGGAAGCTGGTGATCGCCGCCGGGCGCCCGCAGAGCCGCCGCAACACGGCGCCGTCCCTGCCCCGGACGGGAACCGGGCACGGGACCCCGCGCGCCGCCAGATGCTCCATCAGCCCCAGGAAGAACGGCAGGTCGCGGCGCGCGACCCTCTTCTCGTAGAGCGTCAGGATGCAGGGGCCGTCCTCCGTCAGAAGCAGGTAGTTGGAGTTCTCGACCCCTTCCGCGATGCCCTTGTACGAGAGCACCCGGCCGATGTCGTAGCCCGACACGAATTCGGCCAGCGCTGTGTCGGAAACTTCCGTGTAAACGGCCATCGGGCGCTCGGTCGGCGGGGCGGCGCGGTCGCCGCCATCTTACCCCGCCCTCCCCTCCGGTGCGCAGGCCCGGAGGCGCGCGCGCGGGAAACCTGCTAGAACCCGCGCGCCGCCCCGCCCGGACGAGCACCCGATGAGCCGCCGCGCACTCTGCCGCCTCGATTCGATCCCCGACCCTGGCTCCCGGGGCTTCGATCTGGACACGGAGACCGGGGCGCTCTCGCTCTTCGTCGTGCGCGCGGGCGGCGCGGTGGCCGCCTACGAGAACAGCTGCCCCCACACCGGCGGGCCCCTGGACTGGGTGCCCGGCCGCTTCCTCACCCGCGAGAAGGACCTCATCCTCTGCGCCACCCACGGCGCGCTGTTCCGCATCGCCGACGGCACCTGCCTCGCCGGCCCCTGCGCCGGCGAGAGGCTGCGGGCGCTTCCCGTCTCGCTCGATGGCGGGACGGTCGCCGTCGACCTGTAACGCGCTATAATCCCGATAATCCCGCCGCGAAGGCGCGCCGGCCGGCCACCAGCGAAGCGAGAAACGACGATGTCGGAAACCCAGCTGTTCCCCGTCCCCGCGGGCCTCGACCGCGCGGCCCATTGCGACGAGGCCCGGTACGAGGCCTGGTACGCCCGCTCGATCGCGGACCCGGAAGGTTTCTGGGGCGAGCACGGCCGGCGGATCGACTGGATCGCGCCCTACGCGAAGGTGAAGAACGTCTCCTACGCGGCGGACGACCTGCGCATCCGCTGGTTCGAGGACGGCACGCTCAACGCCTGCGCCAACTGCGTCGACCGGCATCTCGCGGATCGCGGCGAGCGCACGGCGATCGTCTGGGAAGGCGACGACCCGGGCGAGGATTCGACCCTGACCTATCGCGAACTGCACGCGGCGGTCTGCCGCTTCGCCAACGCCCTCCTCTCGCTCGGCGCGAAGAAGGGCGACCGGATCACGATCTACCTGCCGATGATCCCGGAGGCGGCCATCGCGATGCTGGCCTGCGCGCGGATCGGCGCCGTCCACTCGGTGGTCTTCGGCGGCTTCTCGCCGGATTCCCTCGCAGACCGCATCCGCGATTGCGATTCGTCGCTGCTGATCACCGCCGACGAGGGCCTCCGCGGCGGGCGCAGGATCCCCCTCAAAGCCAACGCCGACGCCGCACTCGCCGCCTGCCCGAGCGTCGAAAAATGCGTCGTGGTGCGGCGCACCGGCGGCCGCGTCGCGTGGAACGAAGCGCGCGACGTCTGGTACCACGACCTGGTGGAGGCGGCCGCGCCGGATTGCCCGCCGGCCGAGATGGCCGCCGAGGACCCGCTGTTCATCCTCTACACCTCGGGCTCGACCGGCAAGCCGAAAGGCGTGCTGCACACGACCGGCGGCTACATGGTCTACGCCTCCATGACGCACCAGTACGTCTTCGACTACCACGACGGCGAAATCTACTGGTGCACCGCCGACGTCGGCTGGGTGACGGGGCACAGCTACATCGTTTACGGGCCCCTCGCCAACGGGGCCACGACGGTCATGTTCGAGGGCGTGCCCAACTACCCGGACGCCTCGCGCCACTGGCAGGTGTGCGACAAGCACGGCGTGAACATCTACTACACGGCGCCGACCGCCATCCGCGCGCTGATGCGCGAAGGCGAGGCGCCGGTGCGGAAGACCGCGCGCCGCTCGCTGCGGCTGCTGGGCTCGGTGGGCGAGCCGATCAACCCGGAAGCCTGGCTCTGGTACCACCGGGTGGTGGGCGAGGGACGCTGCCCCATCGTCGACACCTGGTGGCAGACGGAGACCGGCGGCATCCTCATCTCGCCGCTGCCCGGGGCGACGGCGCTCAAGCCCGGCTCGGCGACGCGGCCCTTCTTCGGCGTGCGGCCCGTCATCGTGGACCAGGAAGGCGCAGAGCTCTCCGGCGCCGGCGCGGGCTTCCTCTGCCTGGCCGATTCCTGGCCCGGCCAGATGCGCACGGTCTATGGCGACCACCGGCGCTTCGTGGAAACCTACTTCGTGCAGTATCCGGGGCGCTACTTCACCGGCGACGGCGCCCGGCGCGACGAGGACGGCTATTACTGGATCACCGGGCGGGTGGACGACGTGCTCAACGTCTCGGGCCACCGCATGGGCACGGCGGAGGTGGAGAGCGCGCTGGTGGCCCATCCGGCGGTCGCGGAAGCGGCGGTGGTGGGCTATCCCCACGACATCAAGGGCCAGGGCATCTACGCCTACGTCACCCTGTCCGCCGGGTTCGATTCGAACGAGGACCTGCGGCGGGAACTCGCCCGATGGGTGCGCAAGGAAATCGGCCCCATCGCCACGCCCGACCTCATCCAGTGGGCGCCGGGGCTGCCGAAGACCCGCTCGGGCAAAATCATGCGCCGCATCCTGCGCAAGATCGCGGCGAACGAGCACGACGAACTGGGCGACACCTCGACCCTGGCCGACCCCGCCGTGGTCGCGGACCTGGTCGAGAACCGGATGAACCGCTAGCGCCGATGGCCGATTCGACGACGCTGGCGGCGCTGCCGGCGCGGGGCGCCCCCCGCAACGCGGCGATCGAAGCGCCCGGAAGGGCGCCCCTCGCCTACGGCGATCTCGCGGCCCTGGTGGCGCGCACCGGGGAGGCGCTGAAGCGCGGCGGCATCGGGCGCGGCGACAGGGTGGCGATCGTCCTGCCCAACGGCCCGGAGATGGCGACCGCCTTCCTCGCCGTCGCCGCCGCCGCGACGGCGGCGCCCCTCAACCCCGCCTGCCGCGCCGACGAGTTCGCCTTCTACCTGGAGGACCTCCGGGCGCGGGTGCTGATCCTGCCGGCGGGCGCGACGGGGCCGGCGGCGGAAGCGGCGGCGCGGACGGGCGTCCCCATCCTGGCCCTCACGCCGGACGAGAAGGCGGGCGCCGGGAGCTTCACCCTCGCCGCCCCGCCGGGCCGCGGCGCCGGGCGATGCGGCGGCGGCGACGCGGACGACGCGGTGCTGGTGCTGCATACTTCGGGCACCACCTCGCGGCCCAAGATCGTGCCGCTCACCGCCGCCAACCTCCGCGCCTCGGCGCGCAACATCGCGGACTGGCTCGCGCTCGGCCCCGGCGACCGCTGTCTCAACATCATGCCGCTGTTCCACATCCACGGGCTGGTGGCGGCCGTGCTCGCCTCCCTCCACGCCGGCGCCTCCGTGGCCTGCACGCCCGGCTTCAACGCGCTGCGCTTCTTCGGCTGGCTGGACGACCTGGCGCCGACCTGGTTCACCGCGGTGCCGACGATGCACCAGGCGATCCTGGCGCGGGCCGGGCGCAACGCCGGGATCGTCGCCCGCCGCCCGCTGCGCTTCCTGCGCTCCTCCTCCGCGTCGCTGCCGGCGCCGGTGATGACCGAGCTCGAAGCCGCCTTCGACGCGCCGGTCGTCGAATCCTACGGCATGACGGAGGCGGCCCACCAGATGAGCAGCAACCCGCTGCCGCCGGGCGTCCGGCGGCCCGGCTCGGTCGGCCGCGCCGCCGGGCCCGAGATCGCGGTCATGGACGCGGCGGGGCGGTTGCTGGCGCCGGACGCCGTGGGCGAGGTGGCGATTCGCGGCGACAACGTGACGCGCGGCTACGAGAACAACCCGCGGGCCAACGCCGAGGCGTTCTCGGGCGGCTGGTTCCGCACCGGCGATCAGGGCGTGCTCGACGCGGCGGGCTACCTCACCCTCACCGGGCGCCTCAAGGAGATCATCAACCGCGGCGGCGAGAAGATTTCGCCGCGCGAGGTGGACGACGTGCTGGCGGCCCATCCCGCCGTGGCCCAGGCGGTCGCCTTCGCGCTGCCGCATCCCAAGCTCGGCGAGGACGTGGCGGCGGTGGTCGTGCTGCGCGAGGGCGCGGAAGCCGGGGAGCGCGAGATCCGGGCGTTCGCCGGCGAATCGCTCGCCGATTTCAAGATCCCCCGCAGGATCCTGATCCGCGACGCGATCCCGAAGGGGGCGACCGGCAAGCTCCAGCGCATCGGCCTCGCCCGCAAGCTCGGCCTCGCGGAATGAAGGTCTGCATCGTCGGCGCCGGCGCGATCGGCGCCTGTTTCGGCCTCGAGCTCGCTTCGGCCGGCGTCGACGTCGGGTTGATCGCGCGTGGTGCGCATCTCGAGGCCATGCGCGCGCACGGGGTGCGGGTCCGCGACGGCGACGGCCTGGAGCGCCGGGCGGCCGTCCGGGCGACGGACGACCCGGCGGCGTTCGGCCCGCAAGACGTCGTCATCATCACCCTGAAGGCCCATTCGGTGCCCGCCCTGTGCCCGCGCCTGCGACCCCTTCTCGGCCCGGAGACCGCCGTGGTCACCGCCTCCAACGGGATTCCCTGGTGGTATTTCCACAAGCTCGGCGGGCCGCACGAAGGCCGGCGGCTCGAGTCGATCGATCCGGGCGGCGCGCAATGGGAGACGATCGGCCCGGCGCGGGCGATCGGCTGCGTCGTCCACACCGCGGCCGAGATCGTCGAGCCGGGCGTCGTCGCCGTGTCCCCCCATCCCGGCCGGAACCGCCTGCCCCTGGGCGAGCCCGACGGGACGCGGAGCGCGCGGGTGGCGGCGCTGAGCAAGGCGTTCATCGGCGCCGGCTTCAAGGCGCCGGTGCGCACCGACATTCGCTCCGACATCTGGGTCAAGCTGTGGGGCAATCTGGCCTTCAACCCGGTCAGCGCCCTCACCGGCGCCACCCTCGAGGACATCGCGCGCGACCGGGGCACCCGCGCCGTGGTCGAAGCCATGATGCGGGAAGGCCAGGCGGTGGGCGAGGCGCTCGGCGCCCGCTTCGCCATCGACGTCGAGCGGCGCATCCGGGGCGCCGAGCAGGTCGGCGCCCATCGCACATCCATGCTCCAGGACCTGGAGCGCGGCCGGCCGATGGAGATCGACGCGCTGGTGGGCGTGGTCGCCGAACTCGGCCGCCTGGTCGACGTGCCGACGCCGACCATCGACACCGTCTACCGCCTGGTCAGACGCCGCGCGGTCGAAGCCGGCTGCTACTCCGCCTGAGTCCGTCTCGAAAGGCGGCGCCCTGCCGGTGAAAGGGGGGCACGGCGCCACGGATGACGGCCGGGCGGCGCTTCCCTATCATGGGGCCGGGGGACGGTCGGAGGAGGCGATGGCACGGTTCGGAATCGGCCAGTCGGCGCGGCGCAAGGAGGACGACGTCCTGCTCACCGGCAAGGGCGTGTTCCAGGACGACGTGGCCCTCGACGGCGAGGCGCATGCCTGCTTCGTGCGGGCGCCCCACGCCCACGCCGAGATCGCGGCGCTCGACGTGGCGGCGGCGCGCGCGGGCACCCTCGCCGTCTATACGAGCGCGGATGCGGACGCCGACGGCCTCGGCACCCTGCCCTGCACGGCCGATGCCTTCGTCGCGCTGACCCGCCCCGACGGCAGCCCCGCCTGCTACCCGCCCAACCCGATGCTGGCGCGGGAGCGCGTCCGCCATGTCGGCGAAGCGGTCGCGATGGTCGTCGCCGAGACCCGCAACGCCGCCCGCGACGCGGCGGAACGGGTGACCATCGACTACCGGCCCCTTCCCGCGGTGGTGGACGCGGCGCAGGCGCGCGCGCCCGGCGCGCCGCAGCTCTGGGCGGAAGCACCGGGCAACCTCTCCTGCCTGTGGGAGCAGGGCGACCGGGCCGCGACCGACGCCGCGTTCGCGGCCGCGGACCGCACGGTCGAGATCGCGCTGCTCAACAACCGCGTGATCGTGAACACCATCGAGCCTAGAGGCGCGCTCGGAACCTACGATCCGGCCACCGGGCGCTACACCCTCCACACCAACAGCCAGCACGTGTTCGGCACCCGTGGGATCGTCGCCGGCATCCTCGGCATCGCCGAGGACCGGCTCCGGGTCCTCTCCCACGACCTGGGCGGCGGCTTCGGGATGAAGTACTTCACCTATCCCGAGCAGGTCCTCGTGGCCTGGGCCGCGCGCAAGCTGGAGCGCCCGGTGCGCTGGCTGAGCGCGCGGGCCGAGGGCTTCGTGAGCGACACCCAGGCGCGCGATCACGTAACCCGCGCGGCGCTCGCGCTCGACGACGAGGGGCGGTTTCTCGGTCTGCGCGTGCGCACGCTCTGCAATCTCGGCGCCTACGTCTCCAATCTCGGCCCCATCTCACCCACCCTGCTCTATACGCGGATGCTGGCGAACGCCTACCGCACGCCGGCGATCCACGCCGAGGTCGAGGGCGTCCTGACCAACACGATCTTCACGGACGCCTATCGCGGCGCCGGCATTCCGGAGGCGAACTACGTCGTCGAGCGCCTGGTCGACAAGGCGGCGTCGGCGCTCGGCCTCTCCCCGGAGGCGCTCCGCCGGCGCAACTTCATTCCCGCCGCGGCGATGCCCTACAGGGTGCCCCTCGATCTCGTCTACGATTCGGGCGACTACGCCCGCAACCTCGACGACGGCATGGCGCTCGCCGACTGGCGGGGCTTCCCGACCCGGCGCGCCGCGGCCGCGGCGCGAGGCAGGCTGCGCGGCATCGGCATGGCCGTCTACGTCGAATCGACGGTGGGTGATCCGTCGGAGCACGTCGCCATCAGGTTCGGCGCGGACGACCGGGTGACCCTCCTCGCCGGGACCCGCGCCTCCGGCCAGGGCCACGCCACCACCTATGCCCAGCTTCTCGGCGAGACGCTGGGCATCCTGTTCGAAGCCGTGGACGTCATCGAGGGCGACAGCGACGACCTGCCCGCCGGCGGCGGGACCGGCGGCTCGCGCTCGACCTACATGGCGGCGCTGGCCATCGAGGACGGCGCCGCCAAGGTGATCGAGAAAGGCCGCCGCCTCGCCGCCGACCTCCTGGAGGCGGCACCGGCCGACATCCGCTTCGCCGACGGCCGTTTCTCGATCGCCGGCACGGACAGGGCGATCGACATCATGGCCCTGGCGGCGCGGGCGCGCGAGGCGGGCGCACCGGCAGGGGAGGAGGTGCCGGGGCTCGATTCGGAGGGCCGCGCGGAAGCCGCCGACGGCACCTTCCCGAACGGCTGCCACGTCTGCGAGGTCGAGGTCGATCCGGAGACCGGCGCGGTGACGATCGTGGGCTACGCCGCGGTCAACGATTTCGGGCGCATCGTCAACCCGCTCCTCGTGGACGGCCAAGTCCACGGCGGGGTCGCCCAGGGCCTGGGGCAGGCCGTGTTCGAGAACTGCGTCTACGACGCGCGGTCGGGGCAGTTGCTCAGCGGCTCGTTCATGGATTACTGCCTGCCGCGCGCCGACGACCTGCCTCCGTTCGCGCTGGCGACCAACGACGCGCCGACCGCGCAGAACCCGTTCGGCATCAAGGGCTGCGGCGAGGCGGGGGCGATCCCTGCGCCCGCGGCCGCGGTGAACGCCGTGCTCGACGCCCTCAAGGGGCGCGGCGTCACCCATATCGACATGCCGCTCACCCCGGAACGGGTCTGGCGCGCGCTCGCCGCCGCCCGACCGCACCGCCGGCCGACGACCGAGGGAACGACCGAATGACCGCAGTCACCGACCACGTCTTCAGCACCCTGCCCAACGGATTCGTCGGCGAGACCCGGCAGATCTGCATCGTCACCCGGGACCTCGACGCCTGCGTGCGCGCCTATGCCGACCGCATGGGGATCGGCCCCTGGTGGATCCACGAATACGCGGCGCCGGACCTCCGCGACACCCACTACCGCGGCGCCCCCGGCAGCTTCTCCATGCGCCTCGCCCTCGCCTGGACCGGCGCGCTCAACTGGGAAGTGATCGAGCCGCTGGACGGCCCCAGCCTCTACCATGACTTCCTCGACGCCCACGGCGAGGGCTTGCAGCATGTGGGCGTGCTCCTCCAGGACACCGGGGTGGACTGGGACGCCTGCGTCGCCGGGATCGAGGCGCGCGGCTTCGCCCAGGTCATGGGGGGGCGCTGGCGCGAGGTCCGCTTCTGCTACTTCCAGACGGAAGAGTCGCTGAAGACCACCTTCGAACTGATCCACCGCCCCGACGGCTACGTCCGCCCGGCCCCGCTCCGCTGGTATCCGGCGCGGGAGCGAAACCGGGACTGACGCGCCGGGCCGCCCGCCCTCACCGCCCGCGCCACACGGGCATCCGCTTTTCGAGGAAGGCGGCGATTCCCTCGCGCGCGTCCTCGGCCTGGATCGTCCGGTAGATCACCTCGCCAGCGTAGTCGTAGGCGCGCGCGCGATCCATCTCGAGCTGGCGGTAGAACGATTCCTTGCCCTGGGCCACGGCGTAGGCCGAGCGCCCGGCGATCTCCCGCGCCGCCTCGTCCACCGCTTCTTCGAGCTTCTCCGGCGCGACGACCTCGCTGACGAGGCCCATGCGGAACGCCGTCTCGGCGCTCATCAGCTTCCCCGTGAGCAGCATCTGCATGGCGTGCTTGGGCGCGACGGCGCGGCTCAGGGCCACCTGCGGCGAATGGCACCAGAAGCCGATGTTCACGCCGGGAGTCGCGAACTTCGCGTCCGCCGAGGCATAGACCAGATCGCAACTGGCGACGAGCTCGCAGCCGGCGGCGGTGGCAATGCCGTGCACCCGCGCGATCACCGGCTGCGGCAGGGCGATCAGGCTTTGCATCATGTGCGAGCAGGCGATGGTGGCGTCGCGCTTGGTCTCCGGCGCCTCCATGGCCGCGAGCGATTCGTTCAGGTCGTGGCCGGTGCAGAACAGCCGCCCCGCCGCCGCCAGGATCACGACCCGCACGCCGCGATCCTCCGCGATGTCGTCGAGCGCGTCCTGCAACGCGCGGACCAGCCGGTGGGACAGGCTGTTGCCCGACTTGGGCCGGTTCAGGGTGAGCGTCGCGACGCCGCCCTCGTCGCGACGCAGCAGCGTCCGCTCCGCCCCCGCCGGCAATTCCACGATCGCATCGGCAGCCATCGCCCCCTCCCCGCCCATCGCGCCTGGATGACGGAGTGTAGCACCGCGTGGAATGAAACGCTCGGCATACGCTCCAACCTCTCGCGATTCTCTATCGATCTCGTCGTCGAGAGGCCCGGGTTCGGCTCCGCCAGCATGGGGCGCACGACGCGCGCCCACCACGAGCTATCCGCAAGCTCCCGTCTCGCTCGGCCGTACCGAAGCAATTCTCATTATGGCGTCGAAGGACCTTGCGCGGGGGTCGCGGCAGGCGGCGGAGGGATTTTCGTCGCGCCGCGGACCCGGTTTCAGCAGGCCACACGAGGTCACCGTTGCGAAGCCTCGTAAATCGCTCATAATGGAAGTGGGATCGAGGGAACCGCCGAGAGAAAGACCGAAAGGAGAAGAACGAACAGGCGGTGAAAGAGGGAAACAGCGATGCGCGAACACGGGAGAGAAAATGAAGGCGTCACAGCGCTGGCGCAGGAGTTCGTGGCCATCATAGGAATACTAGAGGGACGGATGGTTGCGAAAGACTGGATACGACGGAGCGTTTTCGAGAAAAGAATCAATGAACTTCGACGCAGGGGCAGGAAGGTCAAAGCGCAAAATGCATGGATATGCAGATGGCTACGCCCGGAGCTGCGGGCCTTGGGCACTGCAATGCGCAAGCTGGAGAAGGTAGCGACGGAGAAACGCAGAAGTGAAGCGAATGAACGTTACGCACAAGGGAGGCTGCGGAACGCAGACGCGGACCCCGCCCTCAAGGGGCTGCATCCGGCGCAACGGAGAGCGGTCGTCGTCGCCGAAGATACGCAGCTCGCCCTGGCGGGGGCAGGCACGGGCAAGACGCAGACGATGGCGGCGAAGGTCGCCGACTGGCTTCGGTGTGGACGCACGACGCCAAGCCACATCGCGGTCATCACACTCACGAACAAGGCGGCAGACGAGCTCCGCGAACGGATCGCGCAACTGGCGGGGCAAACGACGAAAGACCTGTTCGTCGGGACGATTCACAAGCTGGCGAAGCGCGTGCTGGAAGGGACGTCCGGCGGAGGGAGGACGAGAATCGACCCGATCGCGGAGCTGAGACCCCAACGCTACCGAACACTCGAACGGATGCTCGACGACGCGCTGAAGGCGCACCGAAACCTGCGCGAGGCACTGCAGGTGCGCGCCCAGGCGCATGTGCGAATCCCACCCAACGATGGGAAGCTGGACGGAGAAAGGGTGCGGGTGAGCTTGAGAAACGGACCTATGGACGTGCGATCACATGGCGAGGCGGCGATCTGCCGGGTGCTGGACGAACGGGGGATCCCGTTCGCATACGAAGCACCGTTCGTTTACGAAGCACCGTTCGTTGAAGAGCTCTCGACGAAGGAGAACAGAGAGCACAGGCCAGAGGTGGTGAAGGTGAAAGACAAGTGCCTGCGCAGCGGCTATCGGCCGGACTTCAAAATCTCTCTGGACGAAGGGGTCGTCGTGTGGCTGGAGCACTGGGCGGTGGATAAGAAGGGAAACCTGCCGGAGGGATGGAAGGCGGAAAAGCGGCAGAAATACATCGAAGAAATGAAGTGGAAACGGCACACGCACCAAGTGATGGAAACCTGGCTCGCGGAAACGGATTATGGGCAGTACGCGGACGCGCTTGAAGGAAACAAGGAGTGGGACGCCGTCGTCGTTGCGGTGCTCTCGCGAGCAGCGGGCAAAACGCGCGGATGGCTCGATGAGCGGTTCCCCCGGAGGGACGACGGCTGGACGCCAGAGGCGGAGACGATCCGGATCCTGGTCCAGGAAGTCGACGAATGGATCGGGACCGCGGGCCGCAGCGGTTTGGAAGAAGCGGAGATCGAAAGACGGATCGCACGCATGGACGCCGAAAACAGCCGCGCCGAGGCGCGGGCTCTGGCGACGCTCGCAAAGGCGGTCAGGGCGCGCTATGAGGCACATCTCGAGCAGGCGAGAACGACCGACTTCGAGAAGTTGATACTCGACGCCGCGAAAGCGCTGGAAACGGGAAAAGCCGAACCGGGGCTGGCCATGGTGATCGTCGACGAGTGGCAAGACGTGAATGGCGCGCAAGAACGGTTCATCCGGGCACTGAGTAGGCACGGGGGAAAAGCGGGCGCCCGGCCGGCGCTTTGCGTGATCGGGGACGACTGGCAGTCGATCTACGGGTTCCAAGGGGGAGACCCGGCATACACGCGGAGCTTCGCCAAGAAAGGGGACGCCTGCGAACGGACGGACCTCACGCGGACGTGGCGGTTCGGAAAACGGCGCGCAGACGCCACACGGCGCTGGGCGCTGGCGGACGGGGATGCGGTCGATAAACGGGTCGAAGGCGACGAAAGCAAAGACGGGATCGGAGCGGTCACCGAGATCGTCGGGCGGACGGTAACGAAGGAGGGAGCGGCGCGCTTGGGTGGAACGGAGGGGATGGAGTCAGCGGAGATCGCAATCAGAGGGATACTGGAAAAGATAAGGGAAAAGGAACGGGACAGCAGGAAAGGCGCGAACGTGCTGCTGCTGGCGCGGCGCCGCAACACTGTTGCGGACAGGAACCGCCCGGAGGACGAGGAGGTGCGGAAGGTGCTCGAAGAGTGGAGGACGCAGCCTTGGCGGATCCCGAACTGGGTCGACAAGCACGATGAAACTGAAGTGCGGAACGCGGCGGTGGAACGGGCGCAGGAGCGCAAGGCGGAGGGCCTAAAGCACGAAACGCTCCGGAACGCCACCATGAGAGCCGGCCTTACCCTCGACCTGGAGACGCTGACGGTGCACGGCGCGAAGGGCCTGGAGGCGGACTACGTGATCTTCGTCCAGGGGAAGGATCGGAAAGTCAAGGACGAGGTCCGAGAGAAGGCGCGCGAGCGCGCACTGGAACCGCTGCTGCCCGCCGGGGCGAATGGACCCGAGGAGGAGCGACGGATCTGGTACGTGGCGCTGACGCGGGCGAAAAAGGGGACGTATGTGGTGGTGCCTCCCGGCGACGCGGAAGATACGGCGCTCCTGGACGAATTGTGGCGCGACGAGAGGCGGCAATACGGCGTCGGGACGGCCGAGCTTGCGGATTGGCTGGAAGCGTATCAGGGGGGTGTGCCGTGTCCGAAATGCGCGGCGATGAGGCAAGCCGGCCGCTTGGTGCCCCGCACGGCGAGGAAAGGGGGAGAAGGCTTCGTCGGATGCACGAGTTTCAGATACGTCGACGTCGTCGGGAGGCGTTCATGCGGACATACGGAATGGCGATGTCCGAGATGCAGGAGAGGCGTCGTGCGCAGGACGAGCGAGCAGAGTGGGCAATGCACCGACCGGGAGTGCGGGGAAAAGATCCCTCTCTGCGGATGCGAAATACCGAAGCCGATGGCGGTCAGGAGAAACCGCAGGACGGGGGAAGCGTTTTGGGGATGCCAGGACTATCGCGGCCCCGAAAACCCGACATGCGGGCGGACGAAACCGTGGGCGTTGGATTGACGCCGCCGGTGCGAGCCGTCCATCATGGCGGCAACGAGAAGATGGGCGGCGCGTTCGCGCGCCCGGAACGAACGATCGACGGGGAGGAGAACATGCGCGCTTTCACACGGAGGCCCGGCGTCCGGCGGTTGGCCGTCGGCTTGCTGGCGGTCGCACTCGCGGTGGGATGGGTCTGGGCGCCGAAGACGGCGGCCGCGGCGGAGAAGGCGAAGGTCTTCGTCAGCACCGGCTTCGAGGGCAACACCTGGATGGACGCCTCGATCAACCTGCTCACCGCCATCGCCCAGACCAAGGCGTTCAAGGACCGGGTCGAGCTCAAGGTGCAGTCTGCCCGCGCCAACGCGCAGACCCAGATCCAGCAGATCAACGCCATGACCCAGGCCGGCGCCGACGTCATCGTGTCCTGGGCGATCTCGCCGACCGCGCTGAACCGGGCGATCCGCAACGCCTGCCGCAAGGGCGTGATCTTCATCACCTTCGATGCCGAGGTCACCGAGCCCTGCGCCTACCATGTGGGCATCAACCAGGACTGGGCCGGCGCCGGCCCGGCGGAATGGCTGGCCGAGGAGCTGGGCGGCAAGGGCAACATCGTCTTCATGGGCGGCATCCCCGGAAACATGGTGGACATGCGGCGCAACGCGGCGGCCAAGGCGGTGTTCGCGGCGTTCCCGGACATCGCCATCGTCGCCGACACGCCCAGCATGTGGAACAACGCGACGGCGAAGCAGAAGCTCACCGAGATCGTCGCCACCCACGGCTGGGACAAGATCGACGGGCTGTGGACGCAGACCGGCTGCTACGTCTTCACCCAGATGCAGGTGGACGCGGGACGGGGCGACCGGCTGAAGCCCTGCGCCGGCAACGGCACCAACGGCCACCGCGTGGCCCAGCTGCCACCGGGGACCACCGAGGGCGCCTACGGTCTGCGCAGCGCCTCGATGGGCTCGCCCCCCTGGGCCGCGCCGCTGGCCTTCAAGCTGGCGATGGCGAAGCTCGACGGCGCCGACATCCCGCATTTCTACGAGATCCCGATGCCGCTGGTGACGCCGGGCGAGACACGGCTTTGCGACCGCGCGGACCTCCCGGAGCTCAAGGCGAAGGACTGGGCCTGCAACGCCGTGCCGCTCTCGGTCGCGCCGTCGAACTACTTCATCGACGTGTGGCACCCAGAGGTGCCCGAGCTCGACGCCTTCTCGGCCCTCGAAGGCACCGTGCCCGAGGGGAGCTGACCCCGCGCCGGGGGCGCCCCGCGCCGGGGGTGCGACTCCCGCGACGGGACCGGGCCGGGGCGGCGCGCCACGACGTGAACCGCCCCGCCCGCCTCCGCCGATGCCGGACCCGCCACCCGCCGTCGAGATCCGCGGCCTGAGCAAGGCGTTCGGCGCGACGATCGCCTTGCGGGAGGTCTCGTTCGCCATTCCCGCCGGCGAGGTCCATGCCCTGCTCGGCGAAAACGGCGCCGGCAAATCCACTCTGGTCAAGATCCTGAGCGGGCTGAGCCCTCCGGACGCGGGCAAGATCGCGCTGTTCGGAGAGACGGTGCGCATCCCGACGCCGCGGGCGGCGCACGGGCTGGGCATCCAGACGGCCTTCCAGGAAATCTCGCTGATCCCCGACCTGACGGTCGCGCAGAACATGCTGCTGCCCTACGAGCCGGTCCGCGCCCTGGGCTGGATCGACCGGCGCGCCGCGCTGGTGCGGGTACGCGACGCCCTGGCGCGGATCGGCGTGGAAGGCGTCGACCCGTCCGCCGAGGTCGGCGCGCTCGCCCTGCCCGTGCGGCAGAAGATCGAGATCGCACGCGCGGTCATGCGGGAGCCGCGCGTCCTCCTCCTCGACGAGCCGACCTCCTCGCTCTCGGGCAAGGACGTGGCGTGGTTGGGCGCCCTCGTGGACCGCCTGCGCCGGGCGGGCACCACCGTCGTCTTCATCTCCCACCGGATGCAGGAGGTGCGCCGCTTCTGCGACGGCCTCACGATCCTGCGCAACGGGCGCAACGTCGGCAGCTTCGCGGCGGCCGCCATCTCCGACGACGAGGTCATCGCGCGCGTCATCGGCCGTTCGCTCGCGGCCACCTTCCCCGCGAAACCCGCCCGGATCGACCGCACGGCGCCCCCTCTCCTGGCGGCAAGCGGCCTCTCCGTCGAAGGCGCCCTGGAGTCGTTCTCCTTCGCCGTCGCGGCGGGCGAGATCGCCGGCGTGGGCGCGCTCGACGGCATGGGCCAGCGGGCGCTCTTCCTGGCGCTGTTCGGGATGGTCGCGCCGAGCGCCGGCGACATTTCGATCGGCGGCCGGAAGGTGGTCCTGCGCGGCCCGTGGGACGCCATCCGGCGCGACGTCGGCATCAGTTTCGTTCCCGAGGACCGCAAGACGGAAGCGCTCTTCCTCGAGCTCACGGGGACGGAAAACCTCTCCCTGCCGGTCATCGAACGCTACACGCGCTTCGGCTTGGTGAACCTGGCCCGCGAGGCCCGGGCGGCGCGCGACGCGCTCGCCATGGTGGGCGTCGACGCTCGGGCGCTGTATCGGCCCTGCAAGGTGTTCAGCGGCGGCAACCAGCAGAAAATGGCGATCGCCAAGTGGCTGCTTGCGGAGAGCCGCGTCCTCCTCATGTACGATCCGACGCGCGGGGTGGACGTGGGCACCAAGGCCGAGATCTACGGGCTGGTGCGCGCCTATGCGAACGCCGGCGGCGCGGTGCTCTATTACTCGACCGACGTGGCCGAGCTCGTCAATTTGTGCGACACGGTGACGGTGATCTACCGCGGGCGCAAGGCGGCGGCGCTCGCCGGAGCGGAGATCGCCGAGTCGGCGATCATGCGGGCGGCGCTCGGCGAGGACGCGGCGCCGGGAAGCGCGGGCGCGGAGACCGCGCGTTGAAGGTCCCGGCCGGCATGGCGCTGTCGCCGGTGCTGCACTGGCGACGCCAGCGCGGCACGACCGTGTCCGTGCTGGTGTTCGGCGCGATGCTGGTCGTCCTCCAGTCGATCACGGGCCAGGGCATCGCCTATTTCGACGTCGCCAGCATCAGCGCCAGCGCGGCGACGCTTGCGCTCGCTGCGGTCGGCGAGACGCTCGTCATCCTGGCCGGCGGGCTGGACCTCTCGGCCGGCGCCGTGATCTCGCTCGTCAACGTGGTGCTCGTCACCCAGATCGGGCCGAGCGGGCTCGACACGGTGAGCTTCACCCTCGTCAGCATCGTCCTCGCCCTCGGGCTCGGGTTCGCCATCGGCGCGCTCAACGGCTTCCTGATCGCCTATGTCGGGCTGCAATCCATCGTCGTGACCCTGGCCGTCATGTTCGTCGCGCAAGGGGCTGCCCTTCTCATCTTGAAATTCCCGGGCGGCGAGGTGCCGTGGGCGTTCAGCCTGGTCTTCACCGGGGACGCGGTCGCCGAAGCCCTGCCGGCGCCCATCGTCGTCCTGCTCGTGGCCGCACTGGCCTGGCTCTTCCTCAAGAACACGCGCATCGGCACCGGCATCTACGCCACGGGCAGCCACGAGGAATCGGCGGCAGCCAACGGCGTGGACACGCGGCGGATCAAGTTCCTGACCTTCGCCTTCGCCGGCATGTGCTACGGCGCCGCCGGGCTCTTCATCACCGCCAACATGGGCGGCGGCGACCCGCTCATCGGGGCGAAGATGCTGTTGCAGATCTTCGCCGCCGTGGTGCTGGGCGGGACGCTGATCGGCGGCGGGCGCGGCGGCTGCGTGGGCACGATCTTCGGCGCGCTGACCCTCACCATCGTCGTCAACATCTTCCTCGTGCTGGGCGTGCGCACCTACTACACGCCGATCGTCGAAGGCGTGATCCTGCTGCTCGCCGTCCTCGGCTTCTCGCTCGGCCGCGAGGCGCCGCTGGTCGCGGCCGCCCGCTACTGGCGGCTGACCCTGCGCGGGCTGCGGGAAGGCGCGCTGCCGGGGCGGCTGGCGCCGCCGGGCCCGCCCATCGGGCTCGCCGCCATCGGTCGCCCGCCGGCGGCGGCCGGCGCGCTTCCCGGATGGTTCGCCCGGCGCCGGGCGGTGTTCCGCTACGCCGTCCCCGCCTACGTCATCTACGTCGCGATCCTGGCCGCGACGATCGGCGTCTTCGGCGGCGATTTCTCGCCGCTCGCCTATCTGAACGCGATGCTGATCCTGACCGCCTTCCTCGCGATTCTCGGCCTCGGGCAAGGCGGCGTGATCGCCACCGGCGGCCTCGACCTCTCCGTGCCCTGGGCCGTGACCTTCCCCGCCATCGTGGTGACGACACTCTGCAACGGCCTCGACGCGCCGGCCTTCTGGGTGGTTCCGGCGGCGCTCGGCGCCGGCCTGCTGATCGGCCTGCTGAACGGCATGACCATCGTGCTCTTCGGGCTCTCGCCCATCATCGTGACGCTCGCCATGAACGGCGTGCTGGAGGGCGTGTCGCTGCTGTTCAGCGACGGCGCGCCGATCGGCAAGGCGCCGCCAGCCCTCGCCTGGTTCGTGACCGGCACGATCGGCGGGATCGCGCCGATCGGCTGGTTCCTCGTCGTCTTCGCCGCCGCCGCGACGCTGTTCCTGAACCGCAGCGCCGCCGGCCGGCGCCTCTTCGCCGTCGGCAACAGCGTCCGGGTGAGCCGGCTTTCGGGCGTGCGCACCGGCTTCCCCATCGTCGGCGCCTACGTCCTGAGCGGCTTCTGCTCCTCCCTGGTCGGCCTGTTCCTGGCCGGCTTCAGCGGCCAGGCGTTCTACGGCATGGGCGATCCGTACCTGCTCTCGTCCATCGCGGTCGTCGTTCTCGGCGGCACGCTCATCACCGGCGGGCGGGGCCACTATCTCGGCATTCTGGGCGGCGCGATCCTGTTCACGGGCCTCGGCATCATGCTCTCCGGCACCGTCCTGCCGGAGGCCGTGCGCAACATCATCTACGGCCTGGTCGTCCTCAGCGCCATCCTCGCCCTGCGCGAACGCACGGCGCGCTGACGGCGGAGCGCGCGGGAGCCTGGGAACGCGATCAGGCCGCGAGGAGCGCGTCGCGGTATTCGGTGCGCAGGTCCGCGTACCACTGCGGCTCCGACGGCCACGGCCACAGGTTGTCGCGAGAATCGCCCGGATAGGCCGACGCGAAGACCTCGGCGTAGCGGCCGCTGGCGTATTTCTCCGCTCCCAACACCGCCGAGTTGGAGCCGTGACCGCCCCACGCGGCGCCCTCCGAGCCGCCGTCGATCGATTTGCCGGCGGGCTCCGCTTCGAAGCAGTAGTCGATGAACGCATAGACCGCGTCGAGATCCTCGGCCGCCTTCGAAAGCGCCAGGCCGTCCACCCAGGCGAGCGCGCCCTCGACCGGCGCGCGGTACTGCACGGGCGCACCGTCGTACATCATGGTGATCGGAGGACCGTCCCAGGTCTGGCCGATGATCACGTCGCCGCTCGACAAGCCGTTCCGTTGCGTCTCCGCGCCGTTCCAGAAGAGCTTCAGCTGCGCCTTGTTCTCGATGCAGAAGTCGGTGACCTTCCGCCACGTTGCGCGCATCGTCTTTTCATCGTCGTAGGCGCGCCGCATCGCGCCCGGCTCGAGGGCGCCGGTGGTCTCGAGGTAGAGGCCGGCGCCGAGCATGCCGGAATGCGGACGCATCATCGTCCTGCCCTTCACGTCCTCTCCCCAGAGGTCGCCGTAGCTCGGCATCGCGCCGGCGCGCGGCGGGGTCCAGAGATCGGTGCGCCAGGCGACGCCCTCGGTGCCCCAAAGATGGGGCAGCCAGTGCGACCCCTTCCCGCCGAAATTCCACTCCTTGTCGCCGATCTCGCGCATGGCCGGATTCACGTTGTCGATGTTTCCGATGCGCCCGAGATCGAACGGCTGGAGCAGATCGAGCGCCGCCCATTGCGGTGCGCGCATGCTCGTCGGGCCGATAATGTCCACGCCGCGGCCCCCGACGGCCTTCATCCCGGCGATGATTTCCTCGTTCGAGTCGATACCGACGTAGTTGACCTCGATGCCCGTCCTGGCCGTGAACGACTTCAGGAAACCGGGCGGCAGGGCCGTCGACCACATGAGAATGTTGAGCCGCCCCGCCGCCGCGAGCGCCTCCGAACGGACGACCCATGGTCCCGTCGCCGCGGCCCCGAGCGCGGCGATTCCCACAAGGGCGGAGCGGCGCGTCACCGGCGCCGGCTTGCCGTATCGTCCTGTCATGGCGTCCTCCTCCCGGAGACCCGGGGCCCGACGGGCGTCAGCCGACGCTGAAGCTCTCGCCGCAGCCGCAGGTGCTGGCCACGTTGGGATTGTTGAAGACGAACGTGGCGCTGAGCTTGTCCTCGCTGAAGTCGAGCTCGGTGCCGACGAGGAACATCACCGCAGCGGGGTCGACCACGACGGTGACGCCGTGCTGCGTGATCACCTCGGCGCCGGGTGCCGCCTCCTCCGCGTAGTCCATCGTATAGGACATGCCGGAGCAGCCGGCGTTCTTGACTCCGATCCGGATGCCGACGGCCGGCGGCGCGCCCGGCTCGCGCAGCGCCAGCAGATGGCGCACGCGCTCGGCGGCGCGCTCGGTGACGGTCAGGATGTCCTTCATCGCGGCCCCCGCGCAGCTATAGGAAGCCCAGCTCGAGGCGAGCGGCCTCCGACATCATGTCCGGAGACCAGGGCGGATCCCACACCAGATCGACCTCGACGTCGCCGATCCCGTCCACCATCGTCGCGACCGCGTGTTCGACCATGCCCGGCATGCTGCCCGCGACCGGGCAGCCGGGCGTGGTCAGGGTCATCCGGATGCGGATGTCGTTCCGCTCGTTCAGGTCGACACCGTACACTAGGCCGAGCTGGTAGATGTCGACCGGAATCTCCGGGTCGTACACCGAACTCAAGGCCCGCGCGATCTGGCCCGCGAGCGGATGATCCCCGTCCAGGCCGGGCGGCGTTGGCAGGCTTTCGGCGGCTTCGGGCGCGGCCTCGACGAACTGCGGCGCGAGCGCCCCGGCACCGTCCGCGCCCATGGAAACCGGTGCGGACGGCCCCTCCGGAGACCAAGCTTCGTAACCGGGCGCGTCGGCGACCGGCGGCGCGGCAGGCGCGGCCGCCGGCTCTTCGGCCCCGCCCGTGGGAGCGGCCGGCTCCGGCCTCTCCTCGGGCGCGCGCTTCTTGCGGAACAAGCCCATCATTCCGTCGTGATCTCCTCGCTGTCGCCGTCGAGCGCGGCCTTCATCGTATGCCAGGGCAGGGTCGCACACTTGACCCGCATGGGGAATTCCCGCACGCCCGCCAGGACGATCAGCTTGTCCAGATCAGGCGTCTCGAAACCGGGCGCGCAGGCCGGGTCCGGCGACGCCACCAGGGCGTGGAAACTCGCGAACATCGCCCGTACCTCGTCGAGCGACTTGCCGCGCAAGATCTCCGTCATCATCGACGCCGAGGCCATGGAGATGGCGCAGCCGCGCCCCTCGAAGCCCACGTCCGCGACCACGCCGCCGTCCACGGCGAGATAGATCGTCACCGTGTCGCCGCACAACGGGTTGTGGCCGTGGGATTCGCCGGTCACCGACGGCGGGCGACCGAAATTGCGCGGCGATTTGCCGTGGTCGAGGATCACCTCCTGGTAGAGCTCGCGCAATTCCGACATCAGCCGAAGATCTCCCTCACCTCATCGAGCGCGCCCACCAGCCGGTCGACGTCGGCGCGCGTGTTGTAGAGGCCGAACGAAGCCCGCACCGTGCCGGCGATGCCGAGGCGGTCCATCAGCGGCTGGGCGCAGTGGTGGCCGACCCGCACCGCGACGCCGGCGCGGTCGAGGATCGTGCCCACGTCGTGGGGGTGCACGCCCTCCATGGTGAAGGAGACGATCGCGGCCTTGCCGGGCGCGGCGCCGTAGAGGCGGACCCCGTCGAACGCGCCCAGCCGGTCGGTCGCATAGGCAAGCAGGTCGCGTTCGTGCGCCTCGACGGCGGCGGCATCGAACGCGGCGAGATAGTCGAGCGCGGCGCGCAGGCCGGCGGCGGCGGCGATGGGCGGCGTGCCCGCCTCGAAGCGCGCGGGCGGCTCGGCGAAGCTCGTCTTCTCGAAGGTGACGCGCCGGATCATGTCGCCGCCTCCCTGGTAGGGCGGCATGGCGGCGAGCAGCGCCTTCCGGCCGTAGAGCACGCCGATCCCGCTCGGCCCGTAGAGCTTGTGGCCCGAGAAGCAATAAAAATCCACGTCCAGCGCCCGCACGTCGACCGCGCGGTGGACCACCGCCTGGGCGCCGTCGAGCAGCACGTGGGCGCCGTGGGCGCGGGCGACGCGGACGATCTCGGCGACGGGAACGACCGTGCCGAGCACGTTGGAAACATGGGTGAGCGCCACCAGCTTCGTCCGCGGCCCGACCAGCCTCTCGAAGGCGTCCATCCGCAGCGCGCCGTCGTCGTCGATCGGCGCCACCTTGAGCACGATCCCGGCGCGCGCGCGCAGGAGCTGCCACGGCACGATGTTGGCGTGGTGTTCGAGCGTGGACAAAACCACCTCGTCGCCCGCGCCGAGGAATTTCTGGCCGTAACTCGCGGCCACCAGGTTGATGGCCTCCGTGGTGCCCTTGGTGAAGACGATCTCCTCCGCCGACCCGGCGTTGAGGAAACGCCGCACCCGCTCGCGGGCGCCCTCGTAGGCCGCCGTCGCCTCCGCACTCAGCGCGTAAACGCCGCGGTGGATGTTGGCGTATTCGGCCTCGTAGCAGCGCGCGACGGCGTCGATCACCGCCTGCGGCTTCTGGGCGCTGGCGCCGCTGTCCAGGAAGGCCAGGGGCTTGCCGTGGACCGTGCGCGAAAGGATCGGGAAGTCCGCGCGCGCGCGCTCCGCATCGAACGCGGGCGCGGCGGACGTCCGGGCGCGGCGGGCGGCGGCGTTCACGCTTCGCCGCCTTCGCCGATCCAGCCGCCGATCCGGGCGGCGAGCGCCGCGCGGAGCGGGGCGCGCTCGACCGCTTCGAGAAGCTCGGCCATGAAGCCCTCCACGATCAACGCCTGCGCCGTCCGCGCGTCGAGGCCACGGGAGCGCAGATAGAAGAGCTGGTCGTCTTCCGGCGCGCCCGCCGTCGCCCCGTGGCCGCATTTCACGTCGTCGGCGTAGATTTCGAGCTCGGGCTTGGTGTCGACCTCGGCCTCCGGCGAGAGCAGGAGCGCACGGCCCAACTGGTGGCCGTCGGTCTTTCGCGCATCCTTGCGCACGACGATCTTCCCCTGGAAGACCCCGCGCGCCCGGTCGTCGAGCACGCCCTTGTACACCTCGCGGCTCGTGCAGCCGGGCGCGGCGTGGTCGATCGCCGTCGTGTTGTCGACATGCTGGACGCCACGCGCCATGTATCCACCGTCGAGACAGCATTCGGCGCCCGCGCCTTCGAGGCGGACGTGGATTTCGTTCCGCGAGAGGCGCGCGCCCAGCGCCAGCACCAGGCTCCCATAACGGGCGCCGCCCGCCAAGGCGGCCTTGGCGAGGGCGGTGTGGAAGGCGCCGGCGCCTTCGGCCTGGAGCTTGACGTGGTCGAGGCGCGCGCCCTCGGCCAGTCGGATCTCGACGACCGGGTTGGACCACGTCGCCGCGCCGTCCGGCCCTTCATGGCTCTCGACCAGCACGAGACGGGCGCCGGGTTCAAGACGGACGATGACGCGGGGATGCCAGGCGAGCGGCGCGGCACCGGGCGCCGAGACGAAGCGGAGCAGCACGGGCCGCTCGACATCCGCCCCGCGGGCGACCTCGACGACGCAGCCGTCGGCCGCGAACGCCGTGTTGAAGGCGGCCATCGGCGCGCCGGCGAGCGGCGCCGTCTCCCCGAACCGGCCCTCGAGCGACGCGGGATCGTCCGCCAGGGTCCGTGCGAGGCCGCTCAGGCGCAAGCCGGCCTGCGATGCGTCCGGCGCCGGGCGCGCGGGCGAAAGGCGGCCGTTGACGAAGGTCAGGCGGGAGCCGTCCACGGCGGAGAAGGCGCCGGGCGGCAGGGCCGCAGGCGCTCGCGCGTCGGCGGCCGCCGACGCGCCTGGCGCCGCGAAGGCGAGCGCCGCGAGCGGCGCCAGATTGGTGTATTTCCACGCTTCGACCCGGGTGCCGGGGAGCCCGCCGGCAGCGGCCGCGCGGGCCTCGGCGCGGAGCGCGTCGAGCCACGGCAGGCCCTGTCCCGGCAGGGGCGGGGCCGCGGGCGACACCGGGTAGTCGAAGGGGATCGTCCGCCCGCCGGGCATGGCCGGAGACCGCCGCTCAGGCCGCCGCGCCCGGCTCCAGGCCGAGCCCGGCATAACCCCGCCGCTCCAGTTCGAGGGCGAGGTTCTTGCCGCCCGAGCGCACGATGCGGCCGCCGGCGAGAACGTGCACCCGGTCCGGCACGACGTGGTCGAGCAGCCGCTGGTAGTGCGTGATCACCAGCATCGCGCGACCCGGCGCGCGCAGCGCGTTGATGCCGTCGGCGACCACCTTGAGCGCATCGATGTCGAGCCCCGAATCGGTTTCGTCGAGCACCGCGAGCGCGGGTTCCATCAGCGCCATCTGGAGCATCTCGTTGCGTTTCTTCTCGCCGCCGGAGAAGCCGACGTTGAGCGCGCGCCGCATCATGCCCTCGTCGATCCCCAGAGCCGCGCGCTTCTCCTTGACCAGCTTGAGGAACTCCATCGCGTCGTATTCCTTCTCACCGCGATGCTTGCGGACGGCGTTGACCGCCGTCTTCAGGAAGGTGGCGCTCCCCACCCCCGGGATCTCGACCGGATACTGGAAGGCGAGGAAGACCCCGTTACGCGCGCGTTCCTCGACGTTCATGGCCAGCAGGTCCGCGCCCCGCCAGGTGATCGAACCGTCGCTTGCCTCGTAGCCGTCGCGCCCCGCGATCGTGTAGGCCAGCGTGCTTTTGCCCGAGCCGTTGGGGCCCATCACGGCATGGACCTCGCCCGCGCCCACCTCCAGGTCGACGCCGTTCAGGATCGGCTTGCCGTCCACCGAGGCGCGCAGGTTTTCGATCTTCAACATGGCGACGGTGCGCCCCTAACCGACGCTGCCCTCGAGGCTGAGCGCGACCAGCTTCTGCGCCTCGACCGCGAATTCCATCGGCAGCTCCTGCAAGACCTCGCGGCAGAATCCGTTGACGATGAGCGCCACGGCGTCCTCCTCGTCGATGCCGCGCTGGCGGCAGTAGAAGAGCTGGTCCTCGTCGATCCTGGAGGTGGTCGCCTCGTGCTCGACCCGGGCCGTCGGGTTGCGGGATTCGATATAGGGCACGGTATGGGCGCCGCAACGGGGGCCGATCAGGAGCGAATCGCACCGGGTGTGGTTGCGCGCGCCCGCCGCCTTCGGCTGGATGCGGACGAGGCCGCGATAGGTGCTGTCCGACCGCCCGGCGGCGATGCCCTTGGAGACGATCCGGCTCTTCGTGCCGCGGCCGATGTGGATCATCTTGGTGCCGGTGTCCGCCTGTTGGCGGTTGTTGGTGATCGCGATCGAGTGGAATTCGCCGACCGAGCCGTCGCCCTGGAGAATGCAGCTCGGATATTTCCAGGTGATCGCCGAGCCGGTTTCCACCTGGGTCCAGGCGATCTTGGCGTTGGCGCCGCGGCAGGCCCCGCGCTTGGTGACGAAATTGTAGATACCGCCCCTGCCCTCGGCGTCGCCCGGATACCAGTTCTGCACCGTGGAGTATTTGATCTCCGAGTCGTCGAGGGCGACCAGCTCGACCACCGCCGCGTGGAGCTGGTTCTCGTCCCGCATCGGCGCGGTGCAGCCTTCGAGATAGCTGACGTAGGAGCCCTCGTCGGCGACGATCAGGGTGCGCTCGAACTGGCCGGTCTTCGCGGCGTTGATCCGGAAGTAGGTCGAAAGCTCCATCGGGCAGCGCACGCCCTTCGGCACGTAGACGAACGAGCCGTCGGTGAAGACCGCCGAATTCAAGGTCGCGAAGAAGTTGTCCGAATAGGGCACGACCGAACCGAGATAGCGCCGGACGAGCGCCGGATGCTCCTGCACGGCCTCGGAGATCGAGCAGAAGACGATGCCCATCCCGGCCAGCTTGTCCTTGAAGGTGGTGGCGACCGAGACGCTGTCGAACACGGCGTCGACCGCGACGCCGGCCAGCGCCTCCTGTTCCTTCAGGGGGATCCCCAGCTTCTCGTAGGTCCGCAGGAGCTCGGGATCGACCTCGTCCAGGCTCTTCGGCCGGTCCGCGTCCGTCTTCGGCGCGGCGTAGTAGCAGGCGTCCTGGTAGTCGATCCTGGGATAGCGCAGCTTGGCCCAGGCGGGTTCTTCGTCGGCGACCTGAAGCCAGCGCGCGAAGGCCTTGAGGCGCCAGGCGAGAAGCCAGTCGGGCTCGCGCTTCTTGGCGGAGATGAAGCGGATCGTCCCTTCGTCGAGGCCGGGGGGCGCCGATTCGGTTTCGACGTCGGTGACGAAGCCGTACTTGTAGCGCTCGCCGGCGAGGGCCTCGACCGCCTGCGCCGTTTCCAACCGCCCGCTCATCGCCCCCTCCCGCCTGCGTCGCCGCCCGCCTGCGTCATGTCGGCCAGCGTCACCTCGTCGAGGGCGCCGCGGATCGCGTCGGTGATCTTCCGCCACGGCCCGCGCACCGAGCAGAAGCTCTCCAGCCCGCAGGTGCCGGACGGGCCATCCAGGCAGTCGGCGAGGGAGATCGGCCCGTCGACCGCGGCGACGAGCTCCGCCACCGAGATGTTCGTGGGCGCCCGGCTCAGCACGTAGCCGCCCTTCGCGCCGCGATAGGAGGTGAGGATCCCGGCCCGCGCCAGCAGCTTCAGGAGCTTGCCCGCGCTGGGCCTCGGCACCCCCGTTTCCGCCGCGATGCTCGCCGCGGTATGCCGCGCCGCCGGCCGGCGCGCGATATGGGCCATCGCCACCACCCCGTAATCCGCCATCCGGCTGACCCGGATCATCCACCCGCCGCCCCATATAGGACAAACTTGGTGCCTTTTAAGCCCCCACCTCCGCCTCTGTCAAGTGGTTCCGGTACGCGGCAGTGTCCCGGTCCGGGATATTTCAAACCGAACACTGCCGCCCACGGCAATATTCCGAAGGGAATCCCGCTTACCCGCGAAATCCCGCCAGTGGCGAATCGGGCATCGCGGCGTAGCGGGCGGGCGCGCATGTCCATGCGGGGGGCCCCTCCCGGCCTCCCCCTGCTAGGGGGAGGAGGGTAAGGAGAAGGGGGCGTTCTCGCCGGAGCGGCGGGGACGCCCCGGAAGCTTCGACGACCAGCGCCGGATCAGAACCGGAAGGTTCAGAACCGGAAGGTGAAGTCCAAACCGGCCCCGTAGTCACGGTTCCCGTCGCCGCCTGCCGCGTAGTTCAGGGAACCCCGGAGCGCGTAACGACCGCCGCCCCAGCGATGGTCGCCACCCACCGCGAGATGCAGCCGGGTCGGCGAGGCGCTCGTCCGCAGCACCGTATCCGACACCTTCACTTCCGTCTCCTTCGAGAACTCCTGCTCCACATCCAGAGACCCGAACAGGCGGCTGTCCATGCCCGCGACGCCGGACAGCACCTTCTCCACGCCCGCGCCCGCGCGGCCCTTCAGGCTCTCCGCATCTCCCACCGACACGCGCGCGCCGTCCATCACCTCCTCGGCGAAGTCGTCCAGAGCCACCTTCGACCACATCAGGCCCACGCGCGGCGTCAGGAACATGCCCCGTTCCATCCCCATGCGCTGGCCGGCTTCCACGCCCACGGCGAAACCCTGCCCCTTCACGCCGTCCTTCAGCGCGCCGCGAACGGCCGACTTCAGGTCCACCTCGTAGCGCGTCAGCGCCGCCTGGACGTCCACGTGGATGCCGCCCGCCATGGTCGTGGCGTGCACGCCCACGCCGGCGCCCGACAGATCGACCTCGCCCACCGGCGCCATCTTCGCCGAACCCCGCAGACCGTGGATCGACATACCGAGGCCGAGGCCCGCGCTTTCGCCCCCCGCCATGAAGTCCACGCCCGCGCGCACACCGTAACGGCTATGGTCGTAGGCCACGTCCGTCCGCGTCGAGGCGTCCGCCTGCCACTTGCCGTTCGCGGCCTCCATACGCGCCCAGCCGCCCCCGGCGTCCCGCGACGCAGACGACCGCTCCGCGTAGGTCGGAAGGCCGTTCATCGCCAGCAGCATCGACGGCAGCGCCTCGTACAGCCGGCAGCGATCCGCCGATCCCATCATGTCGCAACTGATCGGGAGGGGGTCCCTTCTGCGCTCGCGCGGCGTTTTCGGCTCCATCGCCATCGGTATCACGCAGTCGTCGCCCTGAAGTTCCTGTCCGTCAGGACAGTCATCCAGGCCCACGTACGAGGCATGCCGTTGGGGTTCCGCCTCGCCGCCATCGGAAGGCACAGGCGCGGGCAGATAGTAGCCGGTGGGATAGCCGGCCGGGGTCGTCTCGCCCACCCGGACGGTCCGGACGGCAACTTCGTTTGGCGTCCCTTGCGGTTCACCTTCTTCCGTATCGACGATGTTGTCACCGCCGACGGTGCCCAACCTACTCGCTGCGTCTCTCACGCCCACCTTCGTAAGGCGTCCCTCGTTGGCGAGGTCGGAATCCTGGAACACGGTCACCTGGGTCGGCGCGTTGTCGCCCCGGATTGCGAGAGCTGCCCCGTTGGCTTCCACGCGGCCCTTCGGGCCGACGGTGATGCTGCCGCCGCCGGTCAGATGCACCGCCGCAGGCGCGCCGGCGCCGCCCTTCACCTCGCCGTCGATGCGGATCACCGCCCGGCCGGGGTCGTTGACCCAGATCGCCCGGCCCGAAGAGCCGGCGTGCACCTTGCCCGTCTCGCCGACCGTCATCCTGCCGCCGCCCACCAGGTGAACGGCCGCGTCCGCGCCGCCCGTCACCATGCCGTGCACGGTGACGGTCTGCTTCAGGATGTCGTCGGCGGTCCCGGCCTCGCCCGCATCCAGCCCCGCGTTGGCGACGTAGATGCCGGCGTTGGCGCCGGTGACGGTCGCGCCGTCGGCGACGGTGACGCTGATGGCGCCGTTGTTAGCGTGGGGCGTCGTGTAGTAGGCGCGGATGCCGTCGCCGCGCGAGGCGATGGAGCCGCCGTTCATGGCGATGCGGATATCGCCGGCATGGTAGCGGTCCAGCAGCGCCCGCACCGCCGTCTTGTAGGCGCCGGAGAACGCCGCATCCGCATCGTCCAGCGCTGCGGTAAGCCCGGCATTGTCGCCCATCGCCAGCGCCCGCAACACCGCCTTCTCCGCATCCGAAAGGCTTGACGCCAGCACGTTCCGCAGCAGGGTTCTGCGCCCGGCGTTGTCCACGCTCAGATACGCCACGATATCGGCGTCGCTCAGGTCGTCCAGGCCGGTCGCACCCGTCTTGATGGCCGCGAACATCGGCGCCCGCACCTCGACCTCCGCGCTCCCCAGCGCCGCCCTCACCTGCGCCAGGATGGCGTCCCTCCGGGCGCCGGCCAGCAGCGCCGTCTGCGCCGCCGCGTCCGCGATCTCGCCCGGATCGTCGCCCTTCGCCACTTCCGGCCCCACCTCCAGGCGCCAGTCCATCACCTGGGCTTCAATGCCCGCCGCCCCGCCATAGACGCCGCCGCTGGCCTTCTCGGTCTCCACATCCCGGAACTGGGCCAGCGCCCCGCCCATAGACGCCGCGAACAGGCGGCCGTCGTCGTTCGGGGCGGTCTGGGCCGTGGTTCCGGCCGCGAAGCTGCCCGTCCAGGCGATGTCGATCACGGGCGGGGCCGTCGCCGCCCGCGCCGCCACCGTCTCGCCGCTGCCCTCGTACGTCTCGTCGTTGCCGTTGTAGAGCACCTGGGCAGAGACGCCCGAACGCCCCAGAATCTCGCCGCCCATCTCGATCTTCACCTGGTTGTCGGCCGACCCAAGCCTCGCGTCCTTGAACAGCGAGGCAAGGACGCCGGCATCCTTGAACGAGATGGCCGTGGCCCCGGCGGCGATGGTCACGATGGCGTCGCCCAGGCCGCGCCCCACGGCGCGGATGGCGGCCGTGCCCCAGCCGGCGCTCTGCACCGTCCCGCCCATGGCGGCGATGGTCACGTCGCCGACGTCGTTGAACACCTTGCTGCGGGCCACGATACCGCTCTGCCACCTGGAAAGCACGGTGCCGCCCCTATGGGTGACGGTAATGTCCCCGCCCACCTCCTGCCTGTCCCTCACGCTGGACCTGCCCCGGTCGGACCCAGAGACATGAATGCCAACGTCGAACGTCGTGATGTCGGCGGCGTTGACGATGGCGGTGCTGCCCTTGCGGGCATAGCTGTCCCGCACATAGATGCCGCTCCCCGGCTGCTCCTCCACCGTGATCGCGCCGCCGGTGGTGGCGATGGAGATATCGCCTGCCGTGCCCGTAGCCTCTGCCTTGCGGACATGGATGCCGTCGCTCTCCGCCGTGATGTCGGCGCCGCTCGAAACCGTGACATTGCCCGTGCCGTCGCTCTGGACATGGATGCCTTCCGCGGACGCCGATCGGATCGCGCCGTCGCTGGCCGTCACGCTGATATCGCCATCGCCCTCGGTCCACACGCGGATGCCGCGGCCGGCGCTCCCCGCCCCCGAAAGATCCCCGCTGTTGGTGACGCTGACGTCCCCGCTCAGCGCGTACGCGTAGATGGCGCTGGCGGCCGTCGCCGTGACGTCGCCGCTGTTCTCGATGGACGTGGCGCCGCCGCCGGAGTCGGTTCTTCTCATGAAAATGGCGCCGCCCTCGGTCCCGCCCCCGGCGTTGTCGCCGGCCGCGTTGATGACGGCGGCGTTCTTGATCGCGGCGGCGCCGCTGCCGCCGCTGTATAGAAACGCGATGCCCCTTCCGCCCGTCGCCGTCGCCGTGATGTCCCCGCCGGCCCGGTTGTCCACCTCGGCGTCGCCGAAGGCGTTGTAATTCATGCGGATGCCGTCATAGCCGCCCGAGACCGTGATGCCGCCCGAATTGGTGATCCTGGCGTCGCCGTCGCTGCTGCCGTCGTCGGGCGGCGCGACGTTGAGAACGATGCCGTGCGGCCGAAGGTTGCCCGTTTCGGTGCTGGCGGCGTTGCCGACCCCCGAACTGACGGCGCCCGTGTTGGTGATGGTCGTCGCCGAGGCGGTCTGGGCGCTGCCCGACCTCCAGACGTAAAGGCCCTGTCGGGCGGTATGGATCTCGGCCCCGCTCGTCAGGCTGGCCGCGCCGCCGCCTCTGTTGGCGGCGTCCCTGTTCAGCTCGAGATAGATGCCGCGATTCAGCATCGGAGTGGCCGCGGCGCCGATCGTGACGCCGCTCCTGACGGCCGCCGTGGTCGCGCCGCCGCCTCGCTGGACCATATGGATGCCGTGGCTCAGGGCGCCGCCGGAGTCGCCCGTGCGTTCCCTGATCACGACCGCGCCCGCGCTGCCGACCGTGAGGGTCAGGTCGCCGGAGGCGGAGGTCGAATTAGCCAGCAGCGCGATGCCCGAGAAATTGCTGCTCGCCGTGATCGTGGTCGCCGCGCCCCTTCCGACGATGAGCGAGAGAGACGCGGCGGCGGCGTTCATCGTGTGGCTGATGGCGAGGCCATACGCCCGGTTCGCGCAGGTGATCGTCCCCCGGTCGTTGGGCTGCCCCGAAGCCTGGCATTCGTAACCCGCCTGCGCCCGCGCCTCCCCGGCGCGAGGAGGAGCGCGGCGAGGAACGCCAGGACCAGGGCGGCGAGGCCGAAACGCCGCGCGGCCGCTCCGCTTCCATGGTTCGCCGCCCGCACGATTGCGCCCATCGCTCCGCTCCCCCGCATGAGATGATCGAATTTGTTTACCCCCCCTTCCCCCCCCCCCCGTTAAGGTCAAGGGCGCAGTTTGAGATTGGGCCCCGAGGTTCCCCTTCGGCGCGGCGGTCTGCTATGACGGGGGCCGGAAACGCCGCGGGAGGAGCCGTGACGGAGCCGCTCTGGAGGCCGTCGCCCGAGCGCCTGGAGAACGCCAACCTGACCCGCTTCATGGCCGGGATTCGCGCGCGCCGGGGCCTGGACGTCGCCGACTACGGCGCGCTCCGCCGCTGGGCGCTCGCCAAGCCCGAGCGCTTCTGGAGCGCGCTCTGGGATTTCGCCGGCATCGTCGGCGACGGGCCGGGAGAGCGCGTCCTGCTCGACCGGGAGCGGATGCCGGGCGCGCGCTGGTTCCCCGATGCCCGGCTGAACTACGCCGAGAACCTGCTGCGCCGGCGGGACGGCGCCGACGCCCTGGTCTTTTGGGGCGAGGATCGGGTGCGAAGGCGGATGAGCTTCGCCGCACTCCACGACCGGGTTTCGCGCATGGCCCAGGCGCTCGCCGCGCGCGGCGTCCGCCCAGGCGACCGGGTCGCGGGCTACCTGCCGAACATGCCCGAGACCATCGTGGCGGCGCTGGCGACGGCCAGCCTCGGCGCGGTCTGGTCCTCCTGCTCGCCCGATTTCGGCGTGCGCGGCGTCCTCGACCGCTTCGGCCAGATCTCGCCCAAGGCGCTGATCGCCGCCGACGGCTATTTCTACGGCGGCAAGGCGTTCGACCGCCTGCCCCTGCTGCGCGCGATCCTGGACGGGCTGCCCGGCGTCGAGCACGCCATCGTCGTGCCCTATCTGGAGGACCGCCCGGCGCTCGACGGCATCCGGGGCGGCGCACGCTACGACGACGCGCTCGCGGAACAGCCGGGCGGGCCGATCGCCTTCACGCGGCTCCCCTTCGACCACCCCCTGCTGATCCTGTTCTCGTCGGGCACCACCGGGGCGCCCAAATGCATCGTCCACGGCGCCGGCGGCACGCTCCTCCAGCACGTCAAGGAGCACCTGCTGCACAGCGACATCAAGCGCGACGACCGGGTGTTCTACTTCACCACCTGCGGCTGGATGATGTGGAACTGGCTGGTCACTGCGCTGGCGTCGGAGGCGACGCTGCTGCTCTACGACGGCGCGCCGTTCCATCCCGACGGCGCGGTGTTGTTCGATTACGCCGCGGCCGAGGGCATGACGCTGTTCGGCGCTTCGGCCAAGTATCTCGACGCCGCCGCCAAGGCGGGGCTGTCGCCGAAGCGCACCCACGATCTCGGCGCGCTGCGCACCCTGGCCTCGACCGGCTCGCCGCTGGCGCCGGAGGGCTTCGACTACGTCCACGACGCGATCAAGGCGGACATCCATCTCGCCTCGATCTCGGGCGGCACGGACATCGTGTCCTGCTTCGCCCTGGGCGACCCGACGGGGCCGGTCTGGCGCGGCGAGCTCCAGGCGCGCGGCCTCGGCATGGCGGTCGAGGTGTTCGACGATTCCGGCAAGCCGCTGCGCGGGGCGCCGGGCGAGCTGGTCTGCACGGCGCCCTTCCCCTCGATGCCGGTGGCGTTCTGGAACGACCCGGACGGCCGCAAGTACCGCGACGCCTATTTCGGGCGCTTCCCCGGCGTCTGGCGCCACGGCGACTGGGTCACCCTGACGGAGCACGACGGCCTGATCGTCCACGGCCGCTCGGACGCGGTGTTGAACCCCGGCGGCGTGCGCATCGGCACCGCCGAAATCTACCGCCAGGTCGAGCGCTGCGATGCCGTCCTGGAGGCGCTCTGCGTGGGCCAGGACTGGCAGGGCGACCAGCGCATCGTGCTCTTCGTGCGGTTGCGCGACGGCCTCGTCCTCGGCGATGCGCTGATCGACGAGATCAAGTCCCGCGTCCGGCGCGAGTGCACCCCGCGCCACGTGCCGGCGAAGGTGATCCAGGTCGCCGACATCCCGCGCACGCGCTCCGGCAAGATCACCGAACTCGCCGTCCGCGACGTGATCCACGGCCGCCCCGTCAAGAACCGCGAGGCCCTCGCCAACCCCGACGCCCTCGCGCTCTACGAAAACCTTCCCGCCCTCCGGGCCTGACTCTTGTTTCTGCGGTGCGCGGCGTGACTCGCGCCGCCCCCTTTGATAGGCTTCGGGCCATGATCATCCAGAGTGCCGCCGAGGAGCGGCCGGGCGGCGCCCGGTTCGTCATCACGCTGGACGAGCACCTCGAGCTGGTGGCCCAGTTCGCCGCGCAATTCGGCAACGATGCGTTCGAGACTCCGGCCCCGCGCGACTACTTCCTCTACGCCTGCCGCTGGCACGACAAGGGCTGGAAGGACCTGGACGACGACCCGCCGCTGGACCCGGCGACAGGGCTGCCCTACAACCTCGTCGAGACGCCCATCCCCATCATCGCCCTCACCGGCTGCCGCTCGCCCGAATACAACGAGGCGCACCACGCCTATTGCGGGCTCCTCGACAGCATGCACATCTGGGGCCTCTACAACGGGCGCTACGGGCTGTCGGACAAGGTGCTGATAGACCACGTGCCAGCGAAGGACCGGCTCACCGCCGAAACCATGCTGAACACCGAGCGGCAGCGCCAGAAGCGCCTGACCGCAGTGCTGGCGGCCGACCCGGCGACGGCGCCCTGGGTGAAGGAGGAGCGCCTCTTTGCCAACTACAAGGCGCTGCAATTCTTCGATACCTTCGCGCTCTACTTCAATTGTACGCATCCCGAGGGTCGGGAGCCGAGCGCCTTCGCCAACGTGCCGCGCGGCCCGGGCGACGACGTCGAAATCGCGGTGCGCCCCCTGGGCGACGGGGTCTACGGCCTCGCCCCCTACCCCTTCCGCGACGACGGCCTCGAGGTCTCGTTCACCGGCCGCTATCTGGCGCCGTTCGCGCCGGACGAGGCGCCCGACATGGCGGCAGTGATGCGGGAGACCCCGCGCGCCCGCCAGAGCGCCCGGCTGGTCGCCGCCTGAGCGCCGCCTCGGGCGATCGGAGGAAGCCGCCGGGCATGAAGGCCGTCGTCATCCACCGCCATGGCGGGCCGGAGGAGCTCGTTTGCGAGGAAGTCGCGACTCCCGCGATCGGCCCGAACGACGTCCTGATCGCGCTGGAGGCCGTGGGTCTCAACCACTTCGATCTCGACGTGCGCGGCGGCATCTCGGGCTATCCGGGCCTCGCCATGCCGCATGTGCCGGGCGTCGAGGGCGCGGGCGCGGTCGCCGAGGTCGGCGCCGCGGTGACGGCCTTCCGCCCGGGCGACCGGGTCATGCCCCATCTCACGCTCTCCTCCGGAAGCTGCCGCCATCCGGTCTGCAACTGCGCCCTCGGGATGGACAACATCTGCCTCGACTTCGACAAGCTCGGCGTGACCCGCTGGGGCACCTACGCGGAATTCGTGAGCGTCTCCCAGAACAACGTGATCCGCGTTCCGGACGGCGTCTCCGCCCTGGACGCGGCGGCGGCCCAGGTCGCCTTCGCCACCGCCTGGGAACTGGTGGTGCGCAAGGCGCGGGTGCGGCAGGGCGAGGACGTGCTCGTCAACGCCGCCGGCAGCGGCGTCGGCTCCGCCGCGATCCAGTGCGCCCGGCTCGCCGGCGCGCGGGTGATCGCCACCGCCGGCTCCGCCGACAAGCTGCGACGCGCCCGCCAACTCGGCGCCGACGAGACGATCGACTACGCGGAGACGCCTGCCATCGCCGACGCAGTGCGCGACCTCACCGGCGGGCGCGGCGTCGATGTCTGCATCGAGACGGTCGGCGGGCGGGTGCTGCAACAGAGCCTGGACGCCCTCGCCCTCAACGGCCGGCTCGCGACCTGCGGCGCCCATGCGGGCGAGAAGGTCGAGATCGACATGATCGAATTCTTCCGCAAGCAGATCACCATGACGAGCTGCCATTTCGCGCCGAAATCGACCAGCGGCGAGGTGCTGCGGCTGGTCGAACGCGGCCAGCTCAAGCCGGTGATCGCCGAGATCCTGCCGCTCGCGGAGATGCGCACGGCCCACGAGCGTCTGGCCGCGCGCGGCGTCTTCGGCAAGATCGTGCTCGAGGTCTAGAGGGGCCGCGCGATGGCCGAGCTCGAACTGCGCAAGGTCGAACACTGGGAGCGCCGCAAGCTCGTTCTCGACGGCCTCAGCCTGAAGGCGCCGCCCGGGCGCGTGACGGCGCTCCTGGGCGACGCCGACTCGGGCCGGGTCGCGGTGCTCAAGGTCGTCGCCGGGATCGAAAAGACCCATGGCGGGGCGATCCTCGTCGGCGGCGCCGACGTGACCCGCGCACGCCCGGGCGCCCGCGACGTGGCGACCGTCTTCCGCGCCGCGGCGCTGATGCCGCACAAGTCGGCCTACGAGAACATCGCCTACCCGCTCCGGCTCGCCCGCTTCGACCGGGAGACCATCGAGGCGCGCGTCGCCGCCGTGAGCGAGCATTTCGACTTGGCCGACGCGCTGGACCTGCGCCCACGGAAGCTCACGGACTTGCAGTGCTACCAGATCGGCCTGGCGCGCGCCCTGGTGCGGGACCCGGCGATCTACCTCTTCGAACTGCCGTCACCCGACGACGCCGCGCTCCACGACCTCGCCATCGCGGAAACGAGACGGCTGCGGGGCGAGTTCGGCCGCACCGTGATCTTCGCGACCGAGAACGCCGAGGAGGCTCGGTCGCTCGCCGACTGGATCGTCATCCTCCACGAAGGCCGCAAGCTCCAGATGGGGAGCCCGTCGCGGCTCGTCGAGCGGCCGGCCTCGCGCCGGGTCGCCCGCCTGCTCGGCGCGAAGCTCCGCGCCGCACGGGTGCTCGAAGCCGGCGCGGACGGGGTCGCGCTGCGCCTGAAGGACGACACCGCGCTCACGCTCCCCGGCGGCGCCGACTCGCTCGCTCCCGGCGACCGCGCCACCCTCGCCATCTGGCCCGAACACATCCGCCGCGAGGCGGGCGCCCCCTTCTACCCCCCCGAGCGCTGCTACCTCTTCGCCCCCAATGGCCGCCTCGCCCACACCCCACACCCCCGCTGACCGCCCCGGGGCGCTCTCGTTCTCCGGTGCGCGGGTCTTCGGGTCCGCGCAGCGCAGCGCGCCGAAAAAATTCACGCGCTCTCTCTTGAAATCGCGATTCCCGGCTCCCACATCGGGGGCTGTCCGGCGGGATGCCGCATGGCGGGTCCCGGGAGCCGGACGAGGAAACGGCCCGGCCGAACGGCGGGCCAGGCAAACGACTTGCTGAACGATGAGGAGTCGCACCATGCGTACGTTCGATCTCTCCCCCCTCTTCAGGACCACCGTCGGCTTCGACCGGATGGCCCGGCTGCTCGAGCAGGTGCCGAGCGACGCCGCGCCTTCCTATCCGCCTTACGACATCGCGAAGACCGGCGAGAACGCCTACCGCGTGACCATGGCCGTGGCCGGCTTCGGCGACGAGGACATCGCCGTGGAGGTCAAGGAGAACGTGCTGACGGTCTCCGGCAATCTCGACAAGGGGGACGACGGCACCTACCTGCACCGGGGCATCGCCGCCCGCGCCTTCAAGCGGAGCTTCAGCCTCGCCGACCATATCCAGGTCACGGGCGCGTCCCTCGACAAGGGGCTGCTCCACATCGATCTGGCGCGCGAGGTCCCCGAGGCGCTGAAGCCGCGTCGGATCGCGATCCAGAGCGACGGCCGCGCCAAGCTCGGGCGGAAGGCCGCCTGACCGCCGAGCGCCCCGAGGCGCCCGCCGTCCGCAGGCGGGCGCCTCACCGCGACCGAAGGACCCTTCCATGACTCTCGAAAAACAAGGCGATCTGTCCGACAAGCTGGAGGCGCTCCTTCCGCGCAGGTCCCGCTCGCCTTCCTACGCCCTGCCCGGAAGCCAAGTGGCGGTAACGATCGCCGGTAGCGACCCGGGTTTTCTATTCAAAAAAGTACGCAGAGAAGTACTGACATGGATAAAAGGTCGTCTTGAAAAAAGCCTTCCGAAACAGGCGTGGAACGGTGAAGACTTCGAACTCTCAGGAATCAACTCCCGCCGCGTGGAAGTGATATTCTTAGGCAATATAGGCCATTGGGCGGCGCGATTAAACGACGAAGACAGGAAGGTAGAGGATCGTTCCTGGTCAACGGAAGCCGCGATTGCGAAAAGCGACGATCGGATAACCTTCGGCGCACGTGTCTCTTGCACCAGACGGGGGGAAAATGCGCCTTTCGATCCATCGATTCCCGGCTTCGTAAAGCGAATTACCGATAAATTCGGCGGCGTCGTCGACGGCCGACCGATCGGCTCGGAGCCCTGGCTGGTCGACACCCACATAAAAGCCGGGCATCTTCTCGAATTGATTTGCGATCCGAATCGCAAGCACGACGTGATCGCCATCGCCACGCACGATCGGGACGACGACCCATCGACGACGTTGATCTCGGCGCAGTCCGTTTTCGAGCGCACCCTGGGCGCCGCCCACGTCGCGATCGTCACGGCGACGGCCGCCTATGCTCTGACCGATCTGGCCGGCAAGGAATTATCTCTTTTCCGTCAAGCCGTCAGAACATACAGGCCTGGCTTCGACCTGGACGACGCGCGGCCCTACGAGCACCCGCTGGCAATCGGATCACGCATAGTCGATTGGACGGGAGGCATCGAGGCCTTTGAAAATTTTCTCGTCACCGCTTGCCTTCTCGAGACCGTCAAGAGGCCGGACCGCGAAGCTCTCTTGCCGCCCTATGTGGAGCTCAAACAGATTTGGCGAAAGCTGCGATTGGAACGCGAAGCCGCCAAGGAAAGAGAAGCTCCCGCAGCCGAGGAGGCGAAGATATCCGATGATACCGAACAACTGAACGCGATTCTTCTGAAGGAGAACAAGAAATTGAAGAATCGTATTACGGAATTGGAGAATTTCAAGGAAACGGCCGACAGTGTGATTCGTGAGATTGAAAAGGACCGGGACGACGCGCTCGCTTTGGAGAAGGAAACGCGGCTCGAAAATCAACGACTGAAATCGCGAATTGAATACCTCGAAAATGATGATAGCGCTGCGGCGATACGGAGACATGAAGCGTCGATTCCAGATAATTTCGACGATCTTAAGCAGTGGTCGGAAGATCACTTATCGGGAAAAGTTCGATTGCTTCCCCGTGCTATCAAAGCGGCGAAAAAATCAACCTTCGAGAATACCGCTCTTGCTTACCGCGCGCTTCTTGTTCTGCGAGACTATTATGTTCCCATGCGCCTCAAAGAAGGCAAGTCGGTGGAGGATTACAAACAGGCTCTCGCGCAGGAGGGGCTTGAGGACACGAAGGCGTTTGCGGGAACACGTTCCGGCGAGTTCGGGGACGCTTATTTCGTTCAACATGGCGGCCGCAAGAGGGAATTGGAGCGGCATTTGAAAGGAACGAACACGCGGGACCCACGCTACGCATTTCGGCTCTATTTCTTTTGGGACGATGAAAACGGCGAGGTCGTCGTGGGCTGGCTGCCCACCCATCTGCCGACGCGAATCAGTTGACGGCCCGCGCGGAAGTCTTTCTCAGCGGCCGGCAGGCGCCGCGTTGGCGACGCTCATCTCTCGCAGCGCCGCCCTCGCCGCATCCACAAAGCGCTCCATGGCGTCGCGGCGGAAGGCGCCGATGCAGCCGACGCGGAAGCTGTCGCGGGCGGCGAGCTTGCCGGGGTAGATCAGGAAGCCCCGCACCGCCAGCCGCTCGTAGAACGCAGCGAAGCGCCACGCCGGATCAGCGGGCGCGAGGAAGGTCACGATGACGGGAGCCTGCACGGCGTCGTCCAGCAGCGTTTCGAAGCCGAGCCCGCGCATCCCTTCGACGAGGGCGCGGCAGTTCTCCCAATAGCGGGCGAAGCGGCCGGCGACGCCGCCTTCCGCGTCGAGTGCGTCGAGCGCCCGGTCGAGCGCCGCCAGGACGTGCGTCGGCGGCGTGAAGCGCCACTGGCCGTCGGCCTCCAGACCCGCCCATTGCGCGTGCAGGTCGAGGCTCAGGGCATGGGCGTTTCCGGCGGACTCCGCGAGCAGGCTCGAGCGGGCGACGACGAAGCCCACTCCCGGCGCGCCCTCCAGGCACTTGTTCGCCGAGGCGGCCAGGCTGTGAACCGGAAGCCGTCGGAGATCGACGGGGATGCCGCCGAACGCGCTCATCGCGTCGACATGCAGCCGGCGACCGGCGGCGGCCACCGCGGCGGCGATGTCCTCCAGCGGATTCAGGATACCGGTCGTGGTCTCGCAATGGACCAGGGCCACGTCCGTGAGCGTCGGATCGCCGGCCAGGCGCGCGGCGACCGCCGCCGCCGTCGGGCGCGCCGCCTCCGGCGTTTCCAGCACGGCGCAGGCGCGGCCCATGCGCCGGCGCATCTCGACCATGCGCCTGCCGTAGGCGCCGCCGACCAGCACCAGCAGCCGCCCGTCGCGCGGGACCAGCGTGCCGAGCTGGGCCTCGACGGCGAAGGTGCCGCTGCCCTGCAACGGCACGCAGGCGAAGCCCGCGCCGGCGTTGCAGAGCGCCAGCAGGCGACGGCGGACGCGGGCGGTGAGCGCGATGAACGCCGCGTCCCGCGAGCCCCAGTCCCGCCCCGCCATCGCGGCGCGGGTCTCCGCCCGGGTGGTCAGCGGCCCGGGCGTGAGAAGGAGGGGGGCGTCGTCAGCCTGCATGGCTCATGCGGCGCGCGCCGTTTCCGGGGCGCGGGCCCGGAGACTCGCGCGCCGGAAGTCAGGGGGCGGCGACGCGGGCGAGGTCATCCAGGGCTTCCGGCGTGTCCACGTCGACGGTGACGGAGCGGTCCGGGCTCTCGATCTCGTAAACCGCCTCCGCGTGGTCGCCGATGAGATGGCGGGCGCCCACGTCCCCGGCGATGCGCCTGATCTCGTCGAAATAGCGCGCCGCCCACAGCACCGGGTTCCCGCGCTTGCCGCGCCAGGTGGGGACGCCGATGGCGCGGCCCGCCGCCGGATCGAAGCCCGCGATCAGGCGGTCGATGGTCGCGGCGTCCGTGCGCGGCATGTCGCCCAGGCAGATCGCGACGCCGTCCGGCTCCGGGCCCAGGGCCGCGAGGCCGCGCCGCAGGGAGCCGCTCATGCCCTCGGCATGGTCGGGATTGTGCGCGAAGGCCACGTCGAGGCCGGCCAGGGCCTCCCGCACCCGCCCGGCCTCGTGGCCCGTGACCACGACCACCGGCGCCGCCCGCGAGGCCAGCGCCGCGGCCGCCACGCGGCGCACCATGGGCACACCGTCCACTTCGATCAGCAGCTTGTTGCGCGCGCCCATGCGGCGCGATTCCCCGGCCGCCAGCACCAGCGCGGCGATCCGGGGTTCCGCGCGCGCGGCCGCCGCGTCGCCCCCGCCGGCCTTCGGCGCCGCCGGGGCGCGGGGCTGCGGGCGGTTCGGGATTTCCGTCAGCAGGCCGCCCGCCCCCATGCGCATGACGTCCGCGGCTCCGACCTCGACGCCGGCGAAAATCCGCCGCAGCACCCAGTCGAAGCCGTTGAGCTTGAGGGAGCGCGCGCAGCCCGGCAGGCCGAGCACCCGCGCTGGGCCCGAGCGGGCGAGGAGCAGCAGGTTGCCGGGATCGACCGGCATCCCGAAATGGTCGATGGCGCCGCCCGCCTCCACGACGGCGGCGGGCACCACGTCGCGGCGGTCGACGATGGCGGAGGCGCCGGCGACGAGGATCGTGTCGCAGCCGCGCGCGCGCAGCCGGGCGATCGCCTCCGCCACCTCGCGGCGCTCGTGCGCACAGCGGACCTCCGCGGCGAGCGTCCCCTCCAGCCCGGCGAGACGGGCGGAGACGGCGCCGGTCGTCGAATCGAGGACGCTCTCGCGGGTCCCCGGCAGGCGGGTCTGGATCAGCCCGACCGTGCGCCGCGTGAACCTCGCCAGGCGCAGGACCGGCCCGTCGGACGCCGCCGCGGCGCAGCCCTCGACGACCCGCCGCGGCGCGGCGAAGGGGATGATCTTGACGGTCGCCACCATCTGGCCCGGCTCGACCGGGGCGAACGCCGGCAGCGTGCCGAGCGTCACGGCTTCGTCCAGCAGGTTGATGCGGTCCACCCGCCCGGTGTCGACGACGACGAGGCCGCGGCCCTCGGCGAAGAGGTTGCAGCGCCCGGTGAACGCCGCCCCGCGCGCGAGCCCCTCGCCGGAGACCGCCCGCGCGACCGTCTCCGCGGCCTCGTCCTCCGCCACGTCGTCCGCCTCCAGGCGGGCGCCGGAGACCGTCTCGACCCCGGCCTCGCGGAGGAGCGTCACGTCCGCGGACGACAGCACGCGGCCCTTCTTGAAGACCTGCCCCGGCAGGCGCACGCCGTGCGCCAGGATCAGCCCCCGGGCCCGCGCCGCCGGCACGGCGCCGAATTTCATGGGGCACCGCCGCCCGGGCCGCCGCTCCCCGCCGGCGCGGGCGGCGCGGGCGGCGCGCGGCGGGCGCGGGTCACCTCGGCCATGATCGAAATGGCGATCTCCGCCGGCGACCGCGCCCCGATGGCGAGGCCGATCGGCGCGTGGATGCGGGCGAGTTCGGCATCCGTGAAGCCCCGGGCGCGCAGGCGCTCGAGGCGCAGGCCGTGGGTCCGCCTGCTGCCGAGGGCGCCGACGTAGAACACCGGCGCGCGCAGGGCGAAGGCGAGGGCCGGATCGTCGATCTTGGGGTCGTGGGTCAAGGTCACGACGGCCGTCCGGGCGTCGGGCGCGAGGCGCTTCAACGCATCGTCCGGCCATTCGGTCGAAACCTCGACGGAGGGGAAGCGCGCGGCGTCCGCAAAGGCGCGGCGCGGGTCGGCGACGGTTACGGCGTAACCCGCCGTCGCCGCGATCTGCACCAGCGCCTGCGTGATGTGGACGGCGCCGACGATCGCCATGCGGAGCGGCGGGTTGTGGACGTGGATGAAATAATCCCGGCCCGCGGCCTCGAGCGCGCGGCTCGCGTCCGCGTCCAGCGCCGCGCGCGCGGCGGCGGCGACCGGCTCCGGCGGCGCAGCGTCTTCCGTCGCGCCTTCCCGATAGACCAACGCCTGCGCCCCGTCGTCCAAGGCCGTGACCAGGGCGACCGCCCGCTTCTCCGCGCGGTCGCGGTTCAGCCGCTCGAGGAGGGCGCGCCGCATCGGCCTATTCGACGCGCTCGACGAACACGCGCACCGTGCCGCCGCAGGCTAGGCCGACCTCCCAGGCCCGCTCGTCGGAAACGCCGAACTCCAGCACGCGCGGCGCGCCCTCGCGCATGACCTCCCGCGCCTCCTGGATGACCGCGCCCTCGATGCAGCCGCCCGAGACCGAGCCTTCGAAGCGCCCGTCCTCGTCGACGACGAGACGGCTGCCGACGGGCCGGGGCGAGGAGCCCCAGGTGGCGACGACGGTGGCGAGCGCCACGGCGCCCCCCTCCGCACGCCAGCGCGCGGCGGTGTCCAGGATGTCTTCCCGTTCGACGTCCGTCCCGCTCATCCCGCTCGCTCCGCCCTTCGCGCGGGCCGCGTCGCGCCCGCGTCAGTGCGCGGCGGCGGTCGTCTCCGTCGCGACCTCCGCCAGGATACGGCGCACGCCCTCGCCGCGTACCTTCTCGATGTCGTCCTGGTATTTGAGGAGCACGCCCAACGTATGGTCGGCGGCCTCCGGCTCCAGGCGCGTGTGCGCGAGCGCGGTCAGAGCGCGGAGCCAGTCGATGCTTTCCGCCACCCCCGGCGCCTTGAAGAAATCCACGCTCCGGAGCTGCTGGACGAAGGCGACGACCTCGCGCGCCAGCCCGTCATCGGCCTCCGGCACGCGCACGCGCAGGATCGCGCGCTCGCGGTCGGCGTCGGGGTAGTCGATCCAGTGGTAGAGGCAGCGCCGCTTGAGCGCGTCGTGGATCTCGCGGGTCCGGTTGGAGGTGATCAGCACCAGCGGCGGCGCTTCGGCGCGGACCGTGCCGATCTCCGGAATGGTGATCTGATAGTCCGCCAGGACCTCCAGCAGGAACGCCTCGAACGGCTCGTCAGCGCGGTCGAGCTCGTCGATCAGCAGCACCGGCGGCCCGCCCGTGTCCGGGCGCAGCGCCTCCAGCAGGGGGCGGCTGATGAGGAAGCGCTCGGAGAAGATGTCGTCCGCCAGGGTCTCGCGGTCGCGGTCGCCCGCCGCCTCCGAGAGGCGAATCTCGATCATCTGGCGCGCGTAGTTCCACTCATAGACCGCCGACGAGACGTCCAGGCCCTCGTAGCACTGGAGCCGCAGCAGCCGGCGCCCGAGACGGGCGGCCAGGACCTTGGCGAGTTCCGTCTTGCCGACTCCCGCCTCGCCCTCGACGAACAGCGGGCGGTTCAACCGGAAGGCCACGAACAGCGCGGTCGCCAAGCTGCGATCCGCGACGTAATCGCCGCCGGACAGGAGCGCGAGCGCCGCATCGACGGATTCGGGAATCGGCTCGCCGGCCATGTCAGCGGGTTTCCTCGGAAAGACGCTCGATCAAATCGGCAATCGCGTCCGGCTTGTCAAGGCGAAAGGCCTGCGCGCCGCCGCCGTCGATCAACGCCCGCACCCGCGGCGCCTCGCCTTCGTCCGCGCCCTCCTCGACGACCAGGCAGGGCCGGATCGGTTCGTCGAAACCGAGCGCGAAGACCACCTCCGCCTCGCGGGCCAGCGGCGCGAGATCGGCCAGGCGCGGCGGCGCCGGGGCGGGGTTGCGATGCACCCGCGCCCAGCGCGGCGCGGAGACCGTGAGCACGTCGCGGGCGCCGGCGGCGGCGTGTTCATAGCTGTCCTTGCCCGGCTCGTCGATGCCGAGCGGGCCGGCGCCGGCGGCGATCACGGCGACGCGGCGGCCGCGCCCGGTCAACGCCCCGGTCAGGCGCGCCGCCGCCGCGTCGCGCCCGGCGGCGGCGCCGCGTATCGCGACCACCAGCACGCGGGTTCAGATCACGTCGGCGAACACGAGGATCAGGATGGCCGCGATCACCACCGCCGCCGACACCCAGAGGACGGTCGGCAGGCCCTTGCGCGGTTCGGCCGTCGGCATCGGCGCCGCCACCTCCGCCGCCGGCGCGTTCCCGGCGGGCGGCCGGTCTTCGGACCCGCCCGCTTCTTCCTCGCCGCCCTCCGCCTCCCCCGCCGCGGCGAGGGTCTCGGCCAGGCTGTCGAAAAACTGCCCGGCGAGCTTCTTGGCCGTCGAATCGATGAGGCGCGAGCCGATCTGCGCCAGCTTGCCGCCGACCTTGGCGTCCACGTCGTAGCGGACGACCGTCCCCCCCCCCTCCTCGACCAACACCACCCGCGCCTCGCCGGAGGCGAAGCCCGCCGCCCCGCCCTGGCCCTGGCCGCTCAGCGTGTAGCCGTTCGGCGGATCGAGGTCGGAGAGCGTGACGGCGCCGGTGAAGGTCGCCTTGACCGGGCCGACCTTGACGGTCAGCGTGGCGGTCATCTCGGTCTCCGAGATGCGCTCGATCTCCTGGCAGCCGGGCAGGCACTCCTTCAACACCGCCGGATCGTTGAGCGCCGCCCAGACCGCCTCCCGCGCCCGCGCGACCCGGAACTCCCCCGCCATCTTCATGCGCCGCCTCCTCCCGCCCTCGTCCGCCACCCTACCCCATCCCCCACCTCCGGTATCCCTTTTTTCGTTCCCGCTCATCCATGAAGCTGCTTATCCATGAAAGTCATCCAATGGCGTGCGGGTTCCTCGATATTCCCGACCGGAACGTCATGGCGGCCGAGGGGATGCCGAAAAGCCTCCCGCGAGACCAAACCTCGACCAAGCGGGTGGCGGCGGCTATGGCCAGGCGGGGTTGGGCGTTGTCAGGGAGTCCGACATCGTGTCTCGAACCGTCAATGTCGGAGATGCCAAGGCGTGGTTGTCACGCTTGATCGCCCAGGCAGAGGCGGGAGAGGACGTAATCATCTCGCGCAACGGTGCACCCGCGGCGCGTATCGTGCCTTTGGACGCGCCGGTCGGTGAGACCATCGCGTTGTTGCGTCGGGAACGCGCACGACGACCGCGAGTCCCGGCCGTGGAGATTCGCGCCGCCAGGAATCAGGACCGCGCCTGATGGCGATCGTCATCGACGTGTCGGTTGCCGCCGCCTGGTGTTTCCCGGACGAGCAGGCCGACAGCGCCGAGCGCGTACTGGAGCACCTGCCCCGGGTCGGCGGTGTGATCCCGAGCCTCTTCCGGCACGAGCTCCGCACTATCCTGATCGTGAACGAGCGTCGCGGCCGCATCGACCAGGCCGACAGCGCGCGGTTCTTGATGCGCCTGCGGGCTCTACGCCTGCTCCATGACGATGCCCACGACGAGGACACGGTCATGGCGCTGGCTCGCAAACACATGTTGAGCGCCTGCGATTTCCGCCTATCTGGAGACCGCGTTGCGCCGCGGCGACAGCCTGGCCACCCTCGACAGGAACCTGGCGCGCGCCGCCTCCGCCGAGAGCGTCATCCTGGTCTGACCCGCGCGCGCTTCGCGTGAGGCCGCCGCGCCCGGCCGTTGCGCGATACGCGGGTGTAGCGATGACCGCGAAAGACCGGCGCGGCGGCTTTGTTCGGGCGGAGCGGCTCCGCCATCCTGCGACGGCGCGGGACGGCAGACGTTATCTTGACAGATGTGACATTTTGATACATATCTCGGCGTGTCATGGCGAAACGAAGGCAAACCGGCGGGCCGCATGAGGTAAAGCCGTGGCGCCCGGCCGAGGCGACGCGCCGGATCAGGGAGAAGGTACGCACGGGTGACATTGAGCTTTCCTACACGAAACATGCGAAGGAACGCATGTCCGAACGGGGCCTGCTCATCGGCGACGTCATCCATGTCCTGAAGAACGGGACAGTCTACGAAGAGGCGGAACCGGCGACGAGAGACGGTCTCTTCAAATACGGGATCGAGTGCCACACCCCGAATTCCGGCAGGCGTTCCGTTCGGCTCGTCGTGATACCGAGCCCGACGAGCCGGAGCTTCAAAGTCGTCACGGTCATGTGGGTGGACGGGACGTAACCGGCCACCAGGGAGGCACCATGCACACGAACAGCTACCGATACACCGAGTGTGGCCTCGACAACGTGTTCATCGAGGGTGTGGACGTCGTGCAGGACGATCACGGCGAGACGGTCTACCGCATCGAGAACGTCCTGGGCCTGCACAAGACGATCGCGCATGCGATCATCGGCCGCCGGGGACAGGCCATGTCCGGGCCGGAATTCCGTTTTCTCCGCAGCGAGATGGGACTCACGCAGGAAGAAATGGCGAAAATCCTCCGGCGCGAGCGCGTCACGGTCGGCCGCTGGGAGCGCGGCGAGAGCGCCATCGACCCCAATGCGGAACTCGTCGTGAGGCTCCTGGCCGCCGAGAGGCTGGACATCAGTCCCGCCATGACCGTCGAGGAGATGTCCAGGGACACCGAATGGCGGGCGCAGGTGACGGAGATACGCATCGACGGCAGCGACCCGAAGCACTACAGGCTGATCGAAGAAGCGGCGTAGAGGGCGGCCGACCGCTCCGCGCCGGCGCGGCGGCTTTGTTCGGGAGGGGCGGCTCCGCTATCCTGCGGCGGCACGGGGCGCGAATGGGGGAGGTCCGATGCCGTCGATGCTCGTCACCGGGGCCAACAGGGGGCTCGGCCTCGAAATGGTGCGCCAGTTCGGCGCCGACGGCTGGCGCGTCCATGCCTGCTGCCGCGCGCCGGAGGTGGCCTCTGCCCTCGCCGCCCTCGCCGCGGACTCGGGCGGCGCGGTCACGGTGCATCCCCTCGACGTGGGCAGCGCCGAAGGAATCGCCGCGCGCGCGGACGCGCTGCGGGGCACGGCGATCGACATGCTGGTCAACAACGCCGGCGTCCTCGGGCACAGCATCGACGAGCGGGGGCCGGGCGCCTTCGGCACCCTCGATTACGCGACGTGGGAGCGGGTCCACGCGATCAACACGGTGGCGCCGCTGCGGATGGCGGAGGCGTTCGTGGACCACGTGGCGGCGAGCGAGATGAAGCTGATGTTCTTCATGTCCACCCACATGGGCAGCATCGCAGATCTCGCCGACGGCGGCTTCTACCCCTACCGGTCGAGCAAGGCGGCGCTGAACCTGCTCGTCAAGGCGCTCTCGATCGACCTGGCGCCGCGCGGCGTGCGCACCATCGCGGTCCATCCCGGCTGGGTGAGCACGGACATGGGCAGCAGCGCGGCGCCGGTGACCCCGCCGGAGAGCGTCGCCGGCATCCGCCGGGTCGTGGCCGGCTACGGCGCCGAGCAGACGGGCCGCTTCTACCAGTACGACGGCAAGGAGCTGCCCTGGTAAGGCGCGGCGGCGACGAAACCAAGCACGGAGAGAAGGGAGAGGCGATGGCCGTCGATCTGGCGCAGGCCGCGAAGCAGAAGAAGATCCGCTATTTCCTGATCAGTTTCGTCGACCTGTTCGGCGTGCTGCGGGCCAAGCTGGTGCCCGCCGAAGCGATCGCGGGAATGCAGGCGGACGGCGCCGGATTCGCCGCCTTCGCCGCGTGGCTCGACAGCTCCCCGGCCGAGCCCGACATGCTGGTCAAGCCCGACCCGGCGAGCCTCGTGCAACTGCCGTGGAAGCCGGAGGTCGGCTGGCTCGCCGGCGACTGCTGGATGAACGGCGCGCCCATGCCGGATACCCCCCGCCTGCTGCTCAAGGGCAGGATCGCGGAGGCGCGGAAGAAGGGCTACCGGGTCAAGACCGGCGTCGAGGCCGAATACTTCATCGTGACGGCGGACGGCGCGGCGATCTCCGATCCCCTGGATACGCAGGCGAAGCCCTGCTACGACCAGTCGGCCCTGATGCGGCGCTACGATGTCGTCTCGGAAATCTGCGACGGCATGGCGGCCCTCGGCTGGGGGCCCTACCAGAACGACCACGAGGACGCGAACGGCCAGTTCGAGATGAACTGGGCCTATGACGACGCCCTGGTCACGGCCGACCGCCACGTCTTCTTCAAATACATGGTCAAGGCGATCGCCGAGAAGCACGGGCTGCGGGCGACCTTCATGCCCAAGCCGTTCCCGAACCTGACGGGCAACGGCTGCCACGCGCACGTCTCGATCTGGAACCCCGCCGGGCGGAAGAACCTCTTCCACGACGCCAAGGGCGAACTCGGCATGTCGGCGCTGGCCTATCGCTTCCTCGGCGGCGTGCTGCGCGCCGCGCCGGCGCTGTGCGCGATCTGGAACCCGTCCGTGAACAGCTACAAGCGGATCAACGCGCCGGTCACGCTTTCGGGCGCCACCTGGTCGCCCAACATGGTGGCCTATGGCGGCAACAATCGCTCGACCATGGTGCGCATCCCCGATCCGGGGCGCTTCGAGCTGCGCCTGATGGACGGCGCCGCGAACCCCTACCTGCTCCAGGCCGGCGTAATCGTCGCCGGGCTCGACGGCATCGAGAACGCGCGCGATCCCGGCAAGCGCACCGACCTCAACCTCTACGCCGAGGGCCACAAGCTGCGGGGTGCCCGCAAGCTGCCGCCGAACCTGCTCGACGCGCTACGCCTCTTCGCACGCGACAAGACGGTGCGCGCGGGCTTCGGCGATTCGTTCGTCGAGAGCTACGTCAAGCTCAAGACAGGCGAATGGAACGACTACGCCGGCGCCATCTCCGACTGGGAGCGCCGCAACACGCTGGACTGCTGAGGCCAGCGCCCCCATTCGGAGTCCGGATCGCGGGATGAGCGCACGCGCGGGCGGCGCCATCGTCGACAACGTCGAGCGCCGGATGGGCGACGTCCTGCGGGAGCGGATCGCGCCCGACGCCGACCTTTCGATCGTCTCGGCCTATTTCACCATCTACGCCTACGAGGCCCTGCGCGACGCGCTGGAGGACGCCTCCCGCATGCGCTTCCTCTACGGCGCGCCGGGCGGCATCGGCACGGTGGACCCGGACGCGGACGCGGGCCGCGCCTTCCGGCTGGCCGAGGACGGCGGCATCGCCCCGGGCCGGGTGCTGGCGCAGAAGCCTCTCGCCCGCGCCTGTGCCGACTGGATCACGGCGAAGGTGGACATCCGCACCGTCCGCCGCGCCAACTTCCTGCACGGCAAGCTCTATCACGTCGCGCGCGAGGGCCGCGACGCCGCCGCCCTCGTCGGCAGCGCCAACTTCACGCGGCGCGGCCTGGGGTTCGGCGCGGCGCCGAACCTGGAGCTCAACCTCGAGGTGCGCGACGCGGAGGACCGGGCGGCGCTGCTACGCTGGTTCGACGCTCTCTGGCGGGACGAAACGCTCACCCGCGACTGCAAGCCGGAGGTTCTGGCGGCGCTCGAACGCCTCGCGCGAGCCTACGCGCCGGAATTCGTCTATTACAAGACGCTGTTCCACGTCCTCGGGGACAAGCTGGAGGAGCGCGGCGAGCGCGAGGGCCTTGCTCGGCGACGTCCACCTGTACGACACGGAGATATGGAAACGCCTCTACGAATTCCAGAGGCACGGCGCGACCGTCGCCATCAACCGGCTGCTGCGCCACCACGGCTGCATCGTCGCCGACAGCGTGGGGTTGGGCAAGACATGGACGGCGCTCGCCGTCGTCAAATTCTTCGAATTGCGCAACGCACGGGTGCTCGTCCTCTGCCCGAAGAAGCTGGAGGCGAACTGGGTGCGCTATGCGTCCTGGGCCGCCCAGCGCAACAACCCCTTCGCGAAGGACCGGTTCAACTATGCGGTGCTGGCCCATACGGACCTGAGCCGCTACGCGGGCATGGCCGGGCCGGTCGACCTTTCCGCCTTCAACTGGAGCGCGTTCGATCTCGTCGTCATCGACGAATCCCACAACTTCCGCAACGAGGGCCGCGACCGGACGGACGAAGCCGGCGCCGTCGTCAGGCGTAGCCGCTACAACCGGCTGCTGGAGGAGGTCGTCAAGGGGGGCGTGCAGACCAGGCTGCTGATGCTCTCGGCGACGCCGGTCAACACGAGCCTGCGCGACCTGCGCAATCAGATTTACCTGATGACCGAGAAGCGCCGCGACGCCTTCCTCGAGACCCTCGGCATCGGCGACGTCCAGGCCATGTTCGGTGTCGCCCAGCGCGCGTTCCAACAATGGGAGCAGGCGCGCCCGCGCGGCGGGCCCGCGGACAAGGCCGCCCTGATCGAGAAACTGGGCGCGGACTTTCTCGCGCTTCTGGACGCCGTCACCATCGCCCGCTCCCGCGACCATCTGCGCCGCTTCTACCCGGCGGTGACCGAGCGGATCGGCGGTTTCCCGGAGCGTTCGAAGCCGGAGAACCTGCACCCGCCGACGGACCGCGAGGGCGCGCTCTCCTACGACGCGCTGCACGAGCGGATCGGCGGCGTTCGCCTCGCCGTCTACATGCCGTCGCAATACGTGAAGGACACCTCCGCACTCGACGCCGAAAAAGCCCAGCTGCGCTTCGACCAGCGCGACCGCGAACGCTGGCTCGTCGGCATGATGCGCGTGAACCTGTTGAAGCGCCTCGAAAGCTCCGTTCATTCCTTCGCGCTGACGACGGGCCGCATCCTCGACAAGATGGAGGCGCTCGACCGCCGGATCGAGGCGTGGCGGGAGCGCGGGGAGCGGGGCGAGATCGACCTCCGTCCCGACGAGGACGAGGAGGACGAGGAGTTCACCGTCGGGCGCGGCCGGCGCTACCGTCTCGACGCGCTCGACGTCGACCGCTGGCGGCGGGACCTGCGCGAGGACAGGGCGATCTTCGCGGACCTCCACGACCGGGCGCAGCGGGTCACCGTCGCGCGCGACGCCAAGCTGGCCGCGTTGAAGGCGCTGTTGCGGCGCAAGGCCGAGGCGCCGCCCGTGGACAAGGACGGGCGCGCCAACCGCAAGGCGCTCGTCTTCACCACCTTCGCCGATACCGCCCGCTATCTCTACGACGGGCTCGCCGATTGGGCGCGCGAGGCACTGCGCGTCCGCATGGCGCTGGTCACCGGCGGCGACGGCAACCGGAGCGCAACGGGGGCGACGAATTTTGCCGACATCCTGGAGCGCTTCGCACCGAAGGCCCAGCGTCAGGACGGCGGGGGCGACGGAGGGAGCGACGAGATCGACGTCCTGATCGCGACCGACTGCCTGTCGGAGGGACAGAACCTCCAGGACTGCGATCTCGTGGTGAACTACGACATCCACTGGAACCCGGTGCGGCTGATGCAGCGCTTCGGGCGCATCGACCGCCTCGGCAGCCGCAACGAGAAGGTCGCCATGATCAACTTCTGGCCGACGGCGGACCTCGACCGCTATCTCGATCTGCGGAACCGCGTCGAGGCGCGCATGGCGCTGGCGGACGCGACGGCGACCGGCGACGACGACCCGTTGAGCGCGGATGCGGCGCGGAGCGATCTGGCGTTCCGCGACGAGCAGTTGAAGCGGTTGCGCGGCGAGATCCTCGACATCGAGAAGACGGACGACGGCGTGAGCATGAGCGACCTCACCCTGGACGACTTCCTCGCCGACCTGCTGCGCTACATCGAGCGGAACCGCGCCGCGCTCGAAGCCGCGCCCTTCGGCATCCATGCCGTGGTCGACGCGGATCCGGCGGCCGCGGAGAGCGCCGCCCGCCCCGGCGTGATCTTCTGCCTGAAGCAGAAGGCGGCCCCGGGCGGGCGCACCCCGAACCCCTTGCAGCCGTGGTTCCTCGCCTATGTTCGCGACGACGGCGCCGTGCGCTACGGCTTCCGCCAAGCCAGGCAGTGCCTCGCCCTGTTCCGGGCGCTGGCCTCCGGGCGCGCGAACGCCGCGAACGCCCTGGAGGACGCCTTCGATCGGGAGACCGACCACGGGCGGCGGATGGCGCGCTACGAGGGGCTCCTTGCCTCCGCTCTCCGCGACACCGCCGCCGCCTTCGCCGCCGCCGAACAACGGCGCCTGGGTCAGGACCCCGCCGCGACCCTCGCCAAGGCGCCGGAACGCCCGGACGGCCCGGAGAACTTCGAACTCGTCACTTGGCTCGTCATCGCGGAGAAGACCGGCCCTTCGTAGGAAAAGCTCTCGCCTTCATACGCAAATATGCTAGATTTCCGCGTGAACGGTCGTTTCGCGGCCGGTCGAATGCCGGGAAAGCGGAGAATTCTCCATGCTGCTGCGCTTCGGCGTCTCCAACCATCTCTCGATCCGCGACTTCCAGGAACTGTCGTTCGCGGCATCCTCCCTGAAGGATCGGGACGAGGGACTGATCCCCTGCGCCGCCGCCCCGAAGGGGACGGTGGTGCCGGCGGCCGTGATCTACGGCGCCAACGCCTCGGGCAAGAGCAACCTCGTGAAAGCGATGGGAATCATGTTGATAATGGTGCGGGATTCCCACCGGCACGGAAGGCCGGGCGACGGGGTGCTGCGCCAGCCGTTCGCGCTCGACCCCACCTGCACCGGGAAGCCGTCGCGTTTCGAGATCGATTTCGTCATCGACGGTGTGCGCCACTACTACGGCTTCGAAGCCTCCAACGACGCCTTCGAATCCGAATGGCTGTACGACTTCCCCGGCTCCCGCCGCCGGATGTTGTTCGAGCGTGAGGGCGGCGAATTCCGCTTCGGGCGGGGGTTGAAGGGGCGCAACAACATCATCGCCGACTTGACCCGATCCAATAGCTTGTACCTCTCGGCAGCTGCCCAGAACGGGCATGAACGGCTTTCGCAAGTGTCCGGATACTTCCGATCGGTCCATGGCGTTTACGCCACTGCTCTTCCGGGCGTGGTGGTGTCCGTGCATCTGGCGGAGAAGGAAACGGACGACCGCGCGATCGACTTCCTCGGGAAGATCGGAACGGGGGTCGTCGGACATCGGCGAAAGGAAAGGGAGTTCGAGATCGACATCCAGGCATTTCAGCGGGACATGCTCGCGGCGATGAGAAAGCAGGCGGATCTGCCGGCAGACCTCGAAACCACCATGGGCGGCGACTGGCGGACCGCCATCGAGCTGGCTCACCGAGATCAGAACGGCGAGAAGATCTATTTCGACCTGGATCTGGAAAGCGCCGGCACGCGGCGCCTGCTGTTCGTACTCGGCTTCGCCTTCCAGGCGCTGGACGAAGGAACGCCCCTCTTCGTCGACGAGCTCGACGCCAGCCTCCATACGCAGGCCGCCGAAGCGGTGCTGCGGCTTTTCTGCTCGCCCGAGACCAACCCGAAGGGCGCACAACTCGTGGCGACGACCCACGACACCAACCTGATGCGCGCGCCCGTGCTGCGGCGCGACCAGCTCTGGTTTACCGAGAAAGGCTCCGACGGCGCGACGCGGCTCTACCCGCTCACCGACATCCGGACCCGCAAGGGCGACGACATCGAGAAGGGGTATCTGCAAGGCCGCTACGGCGCGGTGCCCTTCGACGATCCCCTCTCCGACCTTGCCCCGCCGCGCTAGAGCCAGCCGCCGCACCGCTTCGAATCTGAAGCGCCGCGGCCCCAACCGTGAGCCGAAGCAACGCTTCACTCTGTTTTGCGAGGGGCGGAATACCGAACCGGCTTATTTCGAGGCGGTCAGGCGCACTTTCTCCGGTACGCTGATTGCCGTGGAAGGCGGGGTAGGTGTCCCCATGACGGTCGCAGAAAAAGCGAAGGCAGAGGCCGAATCCCGCAAGCAAAAAGACTCCTTCGAGAAAGGCGACCGGATATGGGCAGTGTTCGACCGCGACGCGCACCCCCGTTTCGAGGAAGCGGTGGCGTTGTGCAAGCAACATGGCGTCGGCGTCGCGCGCTCTGACCCCTGTTTCGAACTGTGGTTGATCCTGCACGAACGGGACTACGACAAGCCTTGCACTCGCCAGGAAGCCCAAAGGGAGCTCAAGCGCCTGCGGCCGGAGTATGACAGAGACGGCGCAAAGACGCCCGATTGCGCCGACATGGCGCGCCGTGTCGAGGAAGCCGAGAAACGCGCCGAGGCGCAACTGCGCAGCCGCAAAGAGGAAGGCGCGCCCCACGACAACCCTTCCACGACCGTCTTCCGATTGACCCGCGCCATTCGCCGCGCCGACGAAAATGCGAGGCCATAGACGATGGGATAGTTACCGCTCCCCTCCCAGCCTCCCCCCTGCCAGGGGGGAGGAGAACACGCGAGGCGGCCCCTCCCATAACAATCCCCGCAAAACCCCCTCCCCCTTCCAGGGAGAGGACGGGAGGGGGTAAACGGCGCCGCCACATGTCCCGGCGCCGGTTACCCCTGCCGGCACCCCTTCCCAGCCTGCCCCTCATGCGAGGGGGCAGGCTCTCAGCCCTCCGCACCGCCGGGCGCGTGGCGCCATGGCAGGAAGGCCAGGATGCGTTCCCGGTTGGCCTTGACGCCGCCCCGCTCGTTCACCAGCAGACCGAGCTTGACCAGCGCCGCGACGTCGCGAGCCAGCGTCCTGGGCGTGACCTGGGCATAGGCCCGCGCGAGGTCCGCATTCAGATCCGGCAGTTCACCAACCCCGACAGCCTCCCGAACCCGCGACAGCGCCAGCACCAGGGCACGCCGCCGCCGGGCGGTCGTGCCGCCGGCGTCGCGGAACTGCGCGTGGACGAAATTGATCCACGCGACGTCCCATTGATGCCGGCGAATGCGCCCGACCTGCTCGCGCAACCCGTCCACCAGCCCGGCGAGCGCATAGGATACGAAACCGTAGAGGCCGTCTTCCGCCCGGCTCGCGCGCGCCAGTTGCCGATAGTATTCACTCCGCGTCAGGTTGTAGTGATTGCTCAAGAGGTGGCAGGCGGGGAGCGGCAGGCCCGCCTCCAGCAGGATGGCCAGTTCGATCAGGCGCGCGGTGCGGCCGTTGCCGGCGCCGAACGGATGGATCCAGACCAGATAGAGATGGGCGAAGATCGCCTTCAGGATGGCGAACGCCTGTTCGTTGCCGGCCGGGAGGTCGAAATCGTCCAGGACGCCGCAGAGGCGCGCCAACAAGGTCTCCGCCTCCCGCCAATCCGGGCAGCGATAGGCGCCGACGGACACGTTCGTCTTCCGCACCCGGCCGGGCGCGACGTAATCCTCGACGTCCAGGTCGCGCAGCACGCTCTCATTCATCCGCTCGATGCGTTCGACGGTGAGGGGAATGCGGCCGCGCGCCTCCAGTTCGTCGACCAGCGCGCCGCAGGCGGAAACGATGTTGTCGATCTCACGGGCGAGATAGCGGCGGGAGGGCGGCAGGGTCAGCGTGCCGTCGATGACGCCGCGGGCCTCCTCCTCGGACAAGGTGTTGCCCTCGATGGCCGTCGTCGCGAGAGCGCCCTTCGCGAGATAGAGCCTGTGCAGGTCTTCGGCGACCGCCGGGTCGAGCGCCGCGCCGGCGACGTGTCCGCTCATGGAGGCGGCTTCGCCCAACGCCAGCCAGTCGGTATGCTGCAAGCGCCGGAGGTCGAAGGAAAAGGTGAGCCATGGGTGCGTGCGCTCGTATGCCCTGCCCGCGGTCGCTTCGATTGTCATCGCCCAGCCCCCCACAATCGTTTGTTTCCACGACGTTTTAGGAAATACGAGAGGGATTTCGACGTGGATTATGTCACCTTCCCCGTCCATGAAGAAGACCGATCGGGGCGGCGAACGGATGCGTGAAGCCTTGAAAGGCGCGTTGGCCGGGCTCGCCGCCGGGGGGCCGTTGCGGGAAGGCGCGACGGCGCTGTTCGAGGCGCTGGGCTATCGCAGCGAGCGCACCGCCGAGGCGGGGAGCGTCGCCGCATTCCTGGCGCGTTTCGACGCGGCGCGCCGGCTGAGCGCGAAGCGGCGCGCCTTGTTCGATTCGTGGCGCGCCGTCGAGATCGTCTTCCAGATCACCGGGGAGGAAATCACCGACGCACAGCCGGGCCTGCCGGGCTTCGCCGGCTTCGACGAAGGCCGCCACAAGTCCCTGCTCTTCCTCGCGGTCGACCTGGAAGGCGCCGCCCACACCCGCGCCCGGCTCGCCGAGACGGCCCGCGCCGCGAACCGCCTCTTCGCCATGCCCGCCGTCCTCCTCTTCCGCCATGGCGCGGCCCTCACCCTCGCCATCGTCCACCGCCGCGCCCACAAGCGGGACGAGAGCCGCGACGTGCTGGAGAGGGTGACGCTCGTCAAGGACGTCCGCGCCGCCGACCCGCACCGCGCCCATCTCGACGTCCTGGCCGACCTCGCCCTCCCCCGCCTCGTGCAAGCGCAAGGAGTCCGCGACTTCGACGCGCTGCACGCCGCCTGGGAGCGCACCCTCGACATCGAGGCGCTGAACCGGCGCTTCTACGGCGAGCTCTTCCGCTGGTTCCGCCGCGCGGCGGCGGACTGCCGCTTCCCCGACGACGGCGCCGGGCCGGGCAACGCGGAGCGCCACGTCATCCGGCTGATCACGCGGCTGCTCTTCGTCTGGTTCCTGAAGGAGAAGGGCCTGGTGCCGCCGGCGCTGTTCGAGGAGGGTTTCGCCCGCCGCGCGCTCGCGGCCTACGACGCGGAAGACACCGGCTACTACCGCGCCGTGCTCCAGAATCTCTTCTTCGCCACGCTCAACACCGAAATCGCCAAGCGCGCCTTCAGCGCCAAGCGCCCCCACACCCACCGCGACTTCGCCAGATACCGCTACCGCGCCCTGCTGGCCGATCCGGAGGGCTTCGTCGAAACGTTGAAATCCGTGCCCTTCGTCAACGGCGGCCTGTTCGACTGCCTGGACGATTTCGCCGGGGCCGGGAAAGGCGGCCGCCGCATCGACGCCTTCACCGACATCGCGGCCCAGGGGCGCGGCCTCTCCGTGCCTGCGCGGCTCTTCTTCGACGAGCACGGCCTCTTCCCGCTCTTCCGCCGCTACAAATTCACGGTCGAGGAGAACACGCCGCTCGACCGCGAGGTGGCGCTCGATCCGGAGCTGCTCGGACGCGCCTTCGAGAACCTGCTCGCCGCCTACAACCCGGAGACCCGCGCGACCGCGCGCAAGGCCACCGGCTCCTACTACACGCCGCGCCATATCGTCGATTACATGGTGGGCGAGGCGCTGGCGGCCGCGCTGGCGGAGAAGGCCCGGGCCACGGACGGCGACGCGGACTGGTGGCGCGCGCGGCTCGGCTACCTGCTGGACTGGGAGGACGCCTGCGACGACGCGGCCACGCTGTTCAACGCGGGCGAGACCGCCTCCCTCGTCCGCGCCGTCGCCGGCCTGCGGGTGCTGGACCCGGCGGCCGGCTCCGGCGCCTTCCCCATGGGCGTGCTGCATCGGTTGACTCTGGCGCTGCGCCGGCTCGACCCGGGCAACGAACGCTGGGAGGCGTTGCAGAAGGAGCTGGCCGCCGACCGCGCAGGCCGCGCCTTCGACGAGCGCGACGCGAGCGCCCGCGAGGCGGCGTTGACGGAGATCAGCCGCCTCTTCGAAGGCTATCGGGAATCCGACTTCGGCCGCAAGCTCTACCTCATTCAGAACGGAATCTTCGGAGTCGACCTCCAGCCCGTCGCCTGCCAGATCGCCAAATTGCGCTTCTTCATCTCCCTGGTCGTGGAGCAGGACGCGACCGGCGCTGCGGCGGAAAACTACGGCATCCGCCCGCTCCCCAATCTGGAGACCCGCTTCGTCGCCGCCGACGCCCTGATCGGCCTGGGCGGCGCGGAGGAACAGGCGGTGCTCGGCGACGCCGCCGTGAAGGACGTGGAGGAGCGCCTGCGGCGCGTGCGCGAGCGCTACTTCAACGCCCGCACCCGGAGCGACAAGCGCAAATGGCGCGAAGAGGACGCGAAACTCCGGGCCGCGCTCGCGCGCACGCTGGAGGGCCTGGGCTTCGGCCATGACGCCGCCGAGGCCGTCGCCCTCTGGGACCCATACGACCAGAACGCCCGCGCCGGATGGTTCGACCCGGAACACATGTTCGGCGTCACCGACGGCTTCGACGTGGTGATCGGCAACCCGCCCTACATCCGGGGCGAGACCATCCCCGGCAAGGCGCGGCTCGCCGCGGCGTTCGGCGGTTTCTACAGGGCGACGGCCGATGTCTACACCTACTTCTTCCACAGGGGCGCGACGCTTCTGAAGGCGGGCGGCCTGCTCTGCTTCATCGCCTCCAACAAGTTCATGCGCGCCGATTACGGCGGGCCTCTGCGCGCCTTCCTGAAGCAGGAGGCGCCGCCCCTCGCCATCCTGGATTTCGGGCGCACCGGCACCTTCGACGCGACGGTGCGCCCTCTCGTCCTCCTGGCGCGCCGCGGCGGCCAGCAGGACGCGCGCGCCACCTTGCGCGCCGCCACCGTGCGCGGCGGCGCCGACGCGGCCCGGCCCGCCGCCTTCATGGAGCGGCACGGCTTCCCCATGGCCCGCGCCGCCCTTGTCGAGACCGGCTGGACGCTGGCCGAACCGGCGCTGCTCGCCTTGCGGGAGAAGATCGAGGCCGCCGGAACGCCGCTGCGCGACTATTTGAAGGAGAAGATTTATTACGGCATCAAGACGGGGCTGAACGACGCCTTCGTCATCGACGAAGATACCCGCGCCCGCCTGATCGCCGAGGACCCGGCCAGCGCGGACCTGATCAAGCCCTGGCTGCGCGGCCGGGACGTGCGCCGCTGGCGGGCGGATTGGCGGGGCCTGTATGTGATCTTCACCCGCCGGGGCACGGACATCGAAGCCTATCCCGCCATCAAGCGGCACCTGTCACGCTGGCGCCCCGACCTGGAGCCGAAGATGAGGCGCAATGACAGACGAGGGCGAGCGCCAGGCAGCTACGAATGGTTCGAGCTTCAGACGAACATCGCCTACCACGAAGCCTTCGCCCACCCGAAGATCATCTATCCCGAGATCGGCCGGCAGATGCGGGCGATGCTCGACCGGAAGGGCCACCTGACGAATAACAAATGCTTCTTCCTCCCCGACGCCGACCCCTGCCTCCTCGCCATCCTGAACTCGAAGGTCCTCGACGTCTGGTTCCGCCTCGCCATGCCCTGCCTGGACGACCCCTTCGACGGCGGCGACATGGAATTCCGCGGCGTCTTCATGCAGCACACCCCCATCGCCCCCGCCCCTCCACCCACGGCCGCCCGCCTCGCCACCCTCGCCGACCGCATCCAGTCCGCGAAGCAATCCAACCCCGAAGCCAACACCGCCCCCCTGGAGCACGAGATCAACGAGGCAGTCTTCACCCTCTACGGGCTGGATGAGCGGGACGTTACGCTGATCGAGGAGGCCACCGGCAACCGCCTGTAGCAATTCCGCCCCGGCATCACCATATATCGGCCGTTCCCGCGCCACGCGCCCCGAAACGCTCCCGCGCCAGACCGGCAACCCCACGACGCCGGTTCGGCTGATTCACGCAAGAGGTTCACAAATGGACTGGACTATCCCCCGAATACACGCCGAGCCATTGACGATCCCCCTCCAGTCCGGCGACCGGCTTTTCATGGTCGGCGCCAACGGTTCCGGGAAATCAGCGCTGATTCAGAATTTTGTCTCGTCCAACCCAGACGAAAAAATCAAACGCATCTCTGCCCACAGGCAAACATGGCTCTCATCCGGAAGCATCAGCATGACTCCGAAAAGTCGTAGAGATTTCGATATTAACAACAAGAGTTGGGAAATGCAATATGATGCACGATGGATTGATTACGATGCAGAAGGTAGGCTATCGGCTATCCTTTTCGACCTTGTATCCAAGGACAATGCACGAGCTCGGTCTATCACACGCCTCGTCGATAACAAGAACATGAACAAAGCCTCTATCATCGCCTCGAATTCGGCATCACCTTTCGATCAACTCAACGAACTTCTTGCGCTTGGAACACTGGCCGTCTCGCTTGAAAACAACAAAGACGAGGAGATTCACGCGCGACATCGGAACAGTGGCGCGACGTTCAGCATGGCGCAGTTGTCGGACGGGGAACGCAACGCTGTCATCATAGCAGCTACGGTACTCACCGTTGAAGCAGGGACCGTTTTACTGATCGACGAGCCGGAGCGACATCTGCACCGATCCATCATCGAACCATTCCTCTCCGCGTTGTTCAAACAGCGTGACGACTGCATCTTCATCATCTCGACTCATGAGATCTCCTTGCCAGTCGTTAACCCGGAAGCGCGCGTCCTCATGGTCCGTTCCTGCCAGTGGAGTAGCGGCGATGCGCCAAGCTCCTGGGACGTCAAAATGCTCGAAGCGAACATGAGCTTGCCGGAAGATCTCCTGCCGGAAGATCTCAAGCGAGCCATCCTGGGGGCAAGACGACGAATCCTCTTTGTGGAAGGCAATCATCACAGCCTGGACGTGCGGCTCTATAGCGCTTTGTTTCCGGATATCTCGATGATTCCGGTGGATAGCTGCGTTGCCGTAAAAAGGGCAGTGACTGGCTTGCGGAATAGTCAAGACCACCATCATACCGAAGCGTTCGGTCTTATCGATAGGGACGACCGAACCGAAGACGACGTTACCAAACTTGCCGAAGATGGCATATTCGCTCTGAACGTATGTTCCGTCGAAGCGCTTTATTATTGTTCCGACGCCATCGACGCCGTGGCTCGCCAACAGGCCAGGGTACGCGGGCGCGACGCCGATAGCATGGCCGCGTCGGCGAGACGGGCACTTCTTGATGCCTTGCGCCAAGACGACCTTGCAAAACGTATGTCTGCGCGGCAATGTGAACGCCAAATACGCAACGAAGCGCTTTCACTTATCCCGGGCTGGAAAGCGATCATGGATGGTGAGAATTTTGGAACTTTTCCGTCTACGTCTTCCCATTATTCCGCCGAATTGCAACACTTCAAGAAACTCGCCGCCGAAGAAAACCTGGACGATCTCGTTGCTCGCTACCCACTCCGACACAGTAACGTGTTCGATGAGATTGCGAAAGCTCTTTTGTGCACATCCAGACGTGATTACGAGCAGATCGTTATCGCACGGGCGCGAGGCAATTCAGGCCTTGCCGGAAAGCTCAGGCGACGTATCGGCCCTCTCTGCCGTGCGCTTGGAGAGGCGTAGCGAAACACTGATACACGATGGCAACTGTGCCGCTATGGTCTGCGGCCCTTTGCGGGCCGCCGCACTCGCCACCACTTTGTACCACTCATGTTCTTCACCGTCCCACTGATACCGGCCTTGCGCAAGGCAGTGACAGCAGCCCCCATGTCCTTCTGTGGCACTTGCAGGACCTTCCGCCGGGTTCCCGCCTTCTTCAGGCGCCCGGCCGCCTTCCCCAGGCCGGCCGCGGTGCCGCTACGCTCGACTTCGGTCGCCCGCCCCCCGCCCTTCGTGAGAGCGTCGAGACGCTGGCCGCCGCGAAGAGAAACCTCCGTCCTGCCGCCGCGCCCCGCAGCCTTGGCCTTGGCGCGGCGATGAGCGGGCTTTTCCGCCATCTTCCCCTCCAACTGCAAACCACATATCGGTGCCCGGCACCGTATGGCCACCGGATATATGGGCCTTCGGCAAGCCGAGTGCAAGAACCTGAACCGAAAAAGATCACAGAAGAACCGCCCCCACGCACACCGGGGAATCAGAACGCCGGAGCCCCGCCCTCCGGCTTCCGCCCCAAGGCTGCCGCCTCCGCCGCCCGCGCCTTGTGAAGCCGGTAGCTGGATTCGATTCCGAGCCAGATGTGGGCGTCGAGGCCGAGCACCTTCTCGAATTGGAGCGCCGTTCCCGGCTCAATCGGCGCCTTGCCCGAGACGATCTCGCCGATCAGCTTGGACGAACGCCCGCACCGGCGCGCGAACGCGGCAAGGGAAAGCCCCTGCGCCTCCAGGTGCTCTTCGAGGATCCACCCCGGCGGAACCGCATAATCCGGCTCGTATGGATAAGTCTCCGTCGCCATCCGTCCTCCCCCGCCGGCAGGCGGCGGCCCGGACGAGCGCCGCCGGTGGTGCGGGCGGTGAGACTCGAACTCACACTCCCGAAGGAACGGGTTTTTGAGACCCGCGCGTCTACCTGTTCCGCCACGCCCGCGCGGGGCCATTCTTAGCCCGCGCCGGGGCGCCCGCCAAGCGGCTCATGCCTCGTCCTCGATTCGGAGGCCGCGACCGAGGGCGCGGGCCAGGGCCTCGGCGGCGGCGCGGGCCTTGCCGGCGGCGAGGGGCCGATGGCGGGGCGCGAGCCGGAGCGTCAGGCGGTCGCCGCCCTCCAGCGCGAGGCGGGATTCATCCAGCACCGGGGGCGCGCCGCCGGAGAGGCGCTCGGCCAGACGGAGCGCGAGGCCAAGGGCGCGGGCCTGGTCCCGGGCCTCCGGCGGCAGCAGCCGCTCCGCGGTCCGGGCGGCTTCGGCGGGCAAGGCGGGCTTGTAGCGCGCGGCGATGGCCAGGGCGAGGAAGACGCGCTCGGGGTGGCCGATGCCGACAAAGGGCGCGCGCGCGATGCGCATGAAGGCGTCCGCCGCGCGGAAATCCGGGTGGCGGCGCCAGGCGATCTCCGACAGCGCCGCCGCCGCCGGCCGCAGGCGACGCCAGGGGCCGGCAGGCGGAAGCCCGGCGCGGGCGAGCCAGGAATCGAGCGCCTCGGCATAGGCGAGGCCGCGCCCGTCACGGCGCGCCGCCCGCCGGCAGGCCTCGACGAGCGGATCCGCCGCCCGCACGGCCGCCGGCAGCCTGTCGAAGAGAAGCCCCTCGCGCAGACCGTAGGCGGAGAACAGAACCTCCCCCGGCGCCGCTTCCTCCAGCAGCGCGCGCAGCACCGCCGCGGCGCTCGGCACCGTGGCCAGGCGCCGCGCCCGCAGCCCATCCGCCCGGAGCGCGCGCGGGTCGGCGGCGGCGAAGCCTTCGGCCGCGTCGCGGGCCTCCCGGGCCGTCAGGCGGTGATGGTGGACGATGGGCACGGGATGCCGCGCGGCGGCCATGTGGAGCCGGGCCAGCGCCCGCCACGCCCCGCCGACGAGATGGACCGGCGCCCCCCGCGCCGCGCCCAACCAGGACAACCCGCGCAGGCTCTCCGCCGCCAGGGCGGCGGCGCGGGCGGGCGCGAGACCGCCCAGCCGGAGCACCCCCAGCGGCAGCGTCGCATGCGCCGCCGGCCGCCCCCCTTCGAGGCGCACGAGTTCGAGGCTGCCGCCGCCGAGATCGGCCATCAGCCCGCTCGCGCCGGGAAACGCCGAGACCACGCCCAGCGCCGCGTAGCGGGCCTCCTCCGCGCCCGAGAGGACGCGCAGCGCGAAACCCGCCTCCCGCGCCGCCGCCGCGCGGAAGCGGGCGCCGTCCGCCGCCTCGCGCACGGCCGCGGTCGCCACGGCATCGAGCGGGTGCGCGCCGAGCGCGGCCGCCACGGCGGCGAAGCGGCGCAGCGCCGCCAGCGCCGGTTCGACCGCCTGCGGCGCGAGCCTTCCCGTCTCGGCGAGCGCGGCGCCGAGGCCGCACAGCTCCCGCTCGTTGAAAAGCGGCACGGGCGCCCGTGCCGGCGCCTCGAAGACGACGAGGCGGATGGAGTTCGAGCCCACGTCGAGGACGCCGCAAGGCCCCGCTCCGCCCGGCCCGGCCCCCGGCGGAGCCGCGCCGCCCGCGGACCCCCTGTCGCCCCGCGCGTCGCTCACCCGTCGCGGGAGGCCCCGCCGCCGGCCGCCGCCAGGGTCAGCAACGGTTCGCGCCGCGCCGTGCCGCGCCCGGAGAGCGACGGGTTGGTCATGAAGAAGCGGTGGGCGTTGAGCGGCTCGTTCCCGCGCCGCACGCGGGAATAGGCGCCGTCGGGGCCCAGCGTCCAGCTCTGCTCGTCGTCGCGCAGGTTCGCCGTCATGATCTGTTCGAGGACCTGCTCATGGACGGTCGGGTTCTCGATCGGCACCATCGCTTCGACCCGCCCGTCGAGGTTGCGGGCCATCCAGTCCGCCGAGGAGAGGAACACCCTGGCCCTGGGCGAGGGCAGGCCGTGGCCGGCCCCGAAGCAGACGATGCGGGAGTGTTCGAGGAAACGCCCGACGATGCTCTTCACCCGGACGTTCTCCGAGAGCCCCGGCACCCCCGGCCGCAGGCAGCAGATGCCGCGCACCACCAGGTCGATGGAGACCCCGGCCGCGGAGGCCGCATAGAGCGACTCGATCACGTCCGGGTCCACGAGCGCGTTGAGCTTCGCCCAGATCGCCGCCGGCCGCCCGGCGCGGGCGTGGCCGATCTCCGCCTCGATCAGGTCGCCCAGCATCTCGCGCAGGCCGAGGGGGGCCACGGCGATCTTCTCGTAGCGCTCCGGCGGCGCGCCCCCCGTCAGGTAGTTGAAGAGCAGCGCCGCATCCCGGCACAGCGCCGGCGCGCAGGTGAAGAACGAGAGGTCCGTGTAGATCTCGGCGGTGACGGGGTGGTAGTTGCCGGTGCCGTAATGGACGTAGCTGCGCAGCCCGTCGCCCTCGCGCCGCACCACCAGCGACGCCTTGGCGTGGGTCTTGAGGTCCATGAAGCCGTACACCACCTGGGCGCCGGCGCGCTCCAGGTTCCGCGCCCGGCGGATGTTGGCCGCCTCGTCGAAGCGGGCCTTGAGCTCGACCAGCGCCGTCACCGACTTGCCGGCCTCCGCCGCCTCGATCAGCGCCTTGACGATCGGCGAATCGTCGCTCGTGCGGTAGAGCGTCTGCTTGATCGCGATCACGTCCGGGTCCCGCGCCGCCTGATCGAGGAACTGGACGACCACGTCGAAGCTCTCGTAGGGATGGTGGACGAGAATGTCCTTCGCCTTGATCGCGGCGAAGCAGTCGCCGCCGTAATCGCGGATGCGCTCGGGGAAGCGCGCGCGGTAGGGCGGGAATTCCAGGTCGGAACGCCCGCACTTGATGAGCATCGCGGTGTCGGCCAAGCCGAGGATGCCGCCGACCTTGACGACGTCGCGCGCATCGACGCCGAGCTTGTCGGCGAGAAAGGCCAGCATGGTCTCCGGCATGGCGGCGTCCACCTCGAGCCGGATGACGCCGCCGCGGCGCCGGCGTTTGAGAGCGCTCTCGAACGAGCGCACGAGGTCCTCGGCCTTCTCCTCGAGCTCGATGTCGCTGTCGCGGAGGATGCGGAACTGCCCGACCGCGGCGACCGCGAAGCCGGGGAACAGCCGGTCGAGGAACATCTCCACCACGTCCTCCAGCGCGATGAAGCGGATGCCGGCCGCCGCGCCCTCCGGCAGGCGGATGAACCGCTCGACCTGGCTCGGCACGCGCACGAGGCTCGGCACCCGGCGGCCGGTGTTCCGCTCGACCAGTTCGAGGGCGAGGCTGAACCCGAGATTGGGGATGAAGGGAAAGGGATGCGCCGGATCGACCGCGAGCGGGGTCAGCACGGGGAACAGGCGGTCGACGAAATAGCCCTCGAGCCAGCGCCGCTCGTCCGCGGCGAGCGCGCCGGCGGCGACGATGGCGATTCCCGCCCGGCCGAGCTCGGCGCGCAGTGCCAGCCAGCCCTCCTGCTGCTGCGCCATCAGGGCGTTGGCGCGGGCGTTGACGGCGGCGATCTGGGCAGCGGGGGTCAGGCCGTCCCGCGACAGCTCCGTGATCCCCGCCTCGACCTGGCCGTGCAGCCCGGCGACGCGCACCATGTAGAACTCGTCGAGGTTGGAGCCGGAGATCGAGAGGAAGCGCAGGCGCTCCAGCGGCGGATGGTCGCGGTTCTCGGCCTCCTCCATCACCCGCGCGTTGAAGGCGAGCCAGCTCAGCTCCCGGTTGATGAACTTGTCGGCGGGCGCGAAACCGCCCTCCTCGACCGCGCGCCGCGCCTTCGCCATCGCCTTCGTCCCCTGCCCCCGCGCCGACCATAGCGGGCCCGCGGGCGCACGAAAACACCCCTTCCCCGGCGCGCGCGCGATCAGGAGCCCGCACGGGCGGCCAGGACGGCGCGGGCGAGGGGCACGGTGACGGGCCTGTTCTCAGCGAGCGCGGCGCGGTCCAGCGCGTCTACCAGAGCGGCCACCGCGTCGAACCGCCGCTCGATGCGCGGCACCAGATAGGCCGGCACTTCGGGCGCCACCGCCATCTGCCGGTCGGCGAACAGCTTGACCACGAGGGCGCCGAGCAGCGCGTCGTCCGGCATCCCGAGCGCCGCCGCAGGCGCCAGCCGGAGCCGCGACGCCAGGTCGGGCAGCGCGAGGCGCCAGCGGGCGGGCGGCGCCCCGGCGGTGAGCAGGAGATGCCCGCCGCGCTCGTGCGCGCGGTTGTAGCGGTGCAGCAGCGCGCGCTCGTCGAGCGGGCCGCGGCCTGCGTCCTCGACGACCAGCGCCGACGCCTCCCGCCAGGCGCCCGGCGCGTCCCCGGCGAGGGCCGACGCCGCCACCGCCTCGGCCCCGCTTCGCGCCCGCCAGGCCTGCGCGAGATGGCTCTTCCCGGAACCGGGCGGGCCGTGGACGACGAGCGCCGGGCCGGGCCAGTCGGGCCAGCGGTCGAGCCAGGCCACCGCCGCTTCGTTGCAGGGCGCCACCAGGAAGTCGGCGCGGCCGAAGGCCGGGCGGGAGCCCAGGTCGAAGGCGAGCTGGCGCGGCGGCCCGGCCTCAGCCATGCCGCCGGGCGCCGAGGCGCCCCGTCGCCGGCGCCCGGAGGCGCAGCACCCAGCCGTCCTCCTCCGCATCGAGCGCGAGATCGGCCTGTTCGAGGGCGAGACGCAGCTGCGCCTCGGTGCCGTAATGACGCAGCGTCAGGCGCGCGGCGCGGCGCGACAGGGAGTCGATGTCCACCGCCGCGATCACCGCGAGGCCGTCCAGCCGCCGCCGGATCGCCACCCACGCGCCCAGGTTCTCGAGCGGAACCAGGACGGGGAGCGCCCGCGCGCTGTCGTAGGCGACCAGATTGGCGCGCTTCCAGTCCCGTTCGAGGAAGGCGGCAGCCAGCGCGGCGGCGCGGTCCAGGAGCGCCCGCTCGTCCTCGCCGGCGCGGCCGGTCACCGTCTCCTCGTGGACGCGGTCGCCGCCGTCGGCGAGCCGGCGCAACGAGAGCGTCGTCGCCAGGGCCGGGGCCATCGGATCGTCTTCCGCGATCGCCGGCACCAGCGGGCCGGCGACCGCCACCGCCACCTCGGTCGTGCCGTGGCGGCGCGCCAGGGCGGCCAGGGCGTCCCTGTCCGGCGCCAGAGCCCGGGCCGCGTCGACGAGGCCCAGATCGACGACGTCGCCCAGGGGAAGCGCGATCGGCACCAAGCCGCGGCGCGGCGGCCGTTCCTCCCAGGCGCGGCGCCACGGGTTGGCCGTGCCCCACAGCCGCACGCCGCGCGGGCCGCGCAGGACGGCCACGATCAGGACGGGCTTGCTCACGGTCTCCGCGTAGGCGATGCGGTTGTCGCGCAGCAGGCGGCGCACGGCGCGCGGGTCGAAATCCACCGTCAGGGCGGCGCGGTAACGGGTGGGCGCGACCCGTTCCTCGGCGATGGAGAAGCCCGCGACCATGGCCGCGAGGGCCTCGTCATCGGGCACGGGCGGCGCGGCGCCCGCGCCGGCCGCGGTCAGCCGGCGCAGCAGGATTTCCAGCGCCGCCCGCTGGCCGTCGGCGAGGGCGCGCTCCCGCGCCTCCACCGCGGAGGCGGCCTCGACGTCGATGGCGACGTTCTCGACCGTGAACACCGATTCGGCAAGGGCGGCGCCGGCGGCGAAAAAGGCCAGCGACGCGGCGATTGCAAGGCGGGCCAATCCGCTTATGGTTCCGGGCTCCGATGGTCGATCGAACCGGCCGCCGCCGGGGCGGAGCGGGAGGCTAGCACGGCGGCCCGCGGTCGCAAACGGCCGGCGCGGACCGGCATCCGCGGGGCGGAATGGCGCGTCTCAGGCTGGGAGTCCTGATCTCGGGCGGCGGCACCAACCTGCAAGCCCTGATCGACGACTGCGCCGCCGCCGGCGCCGCGAGCGAAATCGCGCTCGTGATCGCCAACCGCGCCGACGCCTTCGGCCTGACCCGCGCCCGGCGGGCGGGGCTGCCGCACCGCGCGATCGACCACCGGGCTTACGAATCCCGCGCCGCCTTCGACGCGGCGTTGAGCGCAGCCCTGGAGGCCGGCGGCGTCGATCTGGTCTGCCTCGCCGGCTTCATGCGCATCCTGACGGCGGGTTTCGTCGACCGCTGGCGCGACCGCCTGATCAACGTCCACCCGTCGCTGCTGCCGGCGTTCAAGGGGCGCGACACCCACGCCAGGGCGCTCGCGGCCGGCGTCCGCGTCAGCGGCTGCACCGTCCATTTCGTCCGGCCCGAAGTGGACAGCGGGCCGATCATCGTGCAGGCGGCGGTCCCCGTGCTCTCCGGCGACACGCCTGCGCGCCTCGCCGCCCGCGTGCTGCGGCAGGAGCACCGCTGCTACCCGCTCGCCGTCCGCCTGATCGCCGCGGGCCGCGTCGCCGTCGAGGGCGAGCGGGTCGTCCTCGAGGGCGGGCCGGCCGTCGTCGGGGACGGCGCCGAAAGCGCCCTCCTCAACCCGGCGCCGAAGGCCCACACCCGGAGCGGCGCCGCCACTCCGGGTGCGGGCGGCTAGCGGCCGCCTACGCGGCGGCGCCGAGGGCGCGTTCGACGAAACGCTCGGCCCGCGCGCGCACCGGCGCGAGGGCGTCGTCGGCGGTCTTGGCGCTGGTCTCGGCGATCCGCTTGCCGGCGCTCGCCGCGCGCTCGAACGACGCCCTGGCGTGGCGCGCCTGCGCGTCCGCCAGCTCCGTCCAGTCGCGCGCGCCCAGCGCCGCCTTGGCCGCCTCGGCCTGCGCCTCCATGGCGTCCTTGGCGAACGCGGCCCAGGCGTCGCCGATGGCGCCGCAGCCCCGCGCCGCGACGGTCGCGGCTTCGACGAGGCTGTCGAGGGTCTCGCGGCTTTCCGCGACGATGGTTTCGAACGACGGCGCGTCGCTCCAGCGCCGGCCTTCCGTGGTCTTCGATTTCGCGGTCATGGCTCCCCGCTCCGTCCGTTGCATGTTGCGTCGCAACATAATGATGCATCGCAACATAGGCATCCCGCACCGGCGGTCAAGGCTTTTGTTTTCCGCTACCCATGAAAGCCATTCCTGCTTATCCGCGGGAGGCCACCATTGGAGTGGAGAATGTCCCCGGTGTTCCCGAATGTCATGGCGGCGGCGGTCGGGGTCGCTCATCCGGCTCACGGGCGGCGAACGTCCAGAGGGGATACTGCGACTTGGCGGCGGCTCTCACCGACGGGGCGGGAAAGGCGCGCGGCGCCCTCTCCGCCGCCTTCGGATCGTCATTCCCGCGAAAGCGGGAATCCAGAGACCGTTGAAATAGATTCCCGCTTTCGCGGGAATGACGGGTCTATCTGTCGGGGAGCCTGCCCCCGGCTCGATCGGGGAGCTTCCTCCGTGAAAGTGGGGGAATGACGGAGGCTTGCGCGCAGGGCCGTTTGCGTTCCACCCCCCTCCCGGCCTCCCCCCTGGCAGGGGGGAGGAGAAGAAGGGCGGCCTCCCCCCTGTCAGGGGGAGGAGTTTGAGCCGTGCGGATCTTGCGGCCCGCACACCAGGGGCTGCCGTTGCCCGCCGGCCCGCCCTGTGGCATGGTCCGCCGAGCGCGCCGCCGTAGCTCAGGGGTAGAGCACTCCCTTGGTAAGGGAGGGGCCGGAAGTTCGATTCTTCCCGGCGGCACCGCCTCCCCTCCTCACCTCGAAAACCGACCGCCGCCTTTCGCGGCCGCAATCCTTCAATGGCGCAGTTCAGCAAATGAAAGTCATTTGCACTCGCAGCCGAAACATGGTATCCGGCGGGGTGCGGAAACGACGGAGGAGCCGGCCATGGAGCGGGAACGTCATACCCATCGGGCGGCGGCGGGCGGCGCGTCCCCGCCGGCCTTGACCATCCCCCGCCTCGCCTTCGCGGAGCAGCTCGTCCTGTGGTCGGCGCGCAGGCTCCATGCGGCCTCTCGATGCGACGCGGCGACCGAGGAGGACGCCCGCGCGAGCCGGCGGGAGGTTCAAGCCCGGGTCGGCAAGGAGCTCGGCGTGGCCTTGCGGACGCCGTCGGCACCCGACGCCGGCCCCGAAGCGGCGCGCGCCCTGGACGGGACGCTCTCGGTCTTCTCCCGCATCGGTGTCCGCGGCCTGTGGCCGAACCCGACGCACTGCCGGTTCGTCGGCGGCGACGAGCGGCTTCTGCTGTCGTTGCTGGCCGGATGCCAGGCCGGCGACCACGCGCACACCGCCGCCCTGCTCTCGTGGTTCTTCCGCCCGCCCGCGATGCGCGAGGCGGCGGCCCGGGGCGCCGCCTTCGCCTTCGCCCTCGCGCGCGGCGGCTACCGTCTGCCCCAGAGGCTCCGGCTCGCGGGATGCGTGGGCCTCACCTGCGCCGGCGCCTGCTTCGACCCCCGCCACCACCGCCTGCACTGAACGGGGCGGACGAAGGCCGGAAGCGCGCCGCCCGCCGGGGTCAGTAGCCGGCGCGGTCGTCCACGGCGTGGCCGCGCTTCGGCACCAGGACGGTGCGTTCGTAGGTCATGAACACCGTGCCGTCGGCCTTCCTGCCGGTCGTCTTCACCTTGACGATGCCCTGGGTCGGGCGCGAGCGGGATTCGCGCGTCTCCAGCACCTCGGATTCGGCGTAGATGGTGTCGCCCGCGAAGACCGGGGCGGTCAGGCGGATGTCGTTCCAGCCGAGATTGGCGATGGCCTTCTGGCTGATGTCGCTCACCGACATGCCGGCGACGATGGCGAGCGTCAGCGCGCTGTTGACGAGCGGCTTCCCGAACTCGCTGTGACGCGCGTATTCGCTGTCGAAATGGAGCGGATGGGTGTTCATCGTGAGCAGGGTGAAGGAGATGTTGTCGTACTCCGTCAGCGTCCTGCCCGGCCGGTGTTCGTAGACGTCGCCGACCGCGAAGTCCTCGAAATGGCGCCCGTGGGATTCGCGGTAGCGCCCTTCCCCCACCCGCTTGCGGTGCACCGCCATCGCGCGCCCTCCTTCCTCGCTCCCTCCGTCCGTGGCGGCGGACCATAGGAGCCCGGCCGGCACCGGTCAACGCGAGCGGGAGGAGCGGAAGAGGCGGAGGGCGCGGAAGGCGCGCGGCCGGACCGTCCCGACGGCGAGCCCGGCCATCACCAGCCCGACTCCCGCGAGGCGCCGGGGGCCCAGGCTCTCGTCCAGCAGCAGCGCGGTGCTGACCAGGCCGGCGACGGGAATGACCAGGGAGAAGGGGGTGACGAGATAGGCCGGGTAGCGGCGCAGCAGGTAGCTCCACAGCATGAAGCCGAAACAGGTCGAGACCAGACCGAGGAAGATCAGCTCGCCCACGGTGCGCCAGGCGATGTCCGCGAGCCCGGTGAAGGCCGCGCCGCCCTCGAAGACGTAGGCGAGCGCGAACAGGGGCGGGATGCCGATGAGGTTGGCCCAGGCGAGCAGCCGCAGCAGGTCGTCGGTGCCGGCGAGCTTGATGACCATGTTGGAGCAGGCCCAGGTCACCGCGGCCGCGAGCACGAAGCCGAGCCCGACCAGGGTCGGGCCGCCCGGCAGGGTGAGGCCGATGACCGCCATGCCCGCGCCCGAAACCGCGATTCCGGCGTACTGGGCGCGCCCTGGCCGCTCGCCTAGGACGAGGAAGGCGAAGAACGTCGTGAAGAACACCTGGGATTGCAACACCAGCGAGCTCAGCCCCGCCGGCATCCCGAAATCCATGCCGAGCAGCAGCAGCGCCATCTGGATCACGCCCTGGATCAGGCCCAGGGCGGCCGTCCAGTACCAGGGGATCGCCGGCGGGCGAAACAGCACCAGCACCGGCAGCGCCGCCGCGGCGACGCGCAGCCCGGCCAGCAGCAGCGGCGGCAGGGCATCCAGCAGGTCCCGCATCACCACGAAGGTGAAGCCCCAGAGGCCGGTCACGGCGACGACGAGAGCGGTATGGGCGAGCGACATCGCGGCGGGACGGAGGCAGGGCGCGGGGGCGCGTTCCACCCCCGGCCGCACGGCGGGGGCGCGTCAGGCGACGCCGAAATTCGGGATCGGCGGGGCGGGCGGAAGGGACGCCCGACGGCGCCGGAAGCGGGTCAGGCCCCGCCGCCTCCCCGTGCGGCCCATTTGCGCCACGAACCGATGGCCATGCGGAAAATCCCCGCCGCCAGCACGAACACCGTGGCGTAGATGAAGAGCACCCCGACCGCGCCGAACTCCTCCTCCACCGGCAGCAGGGGCGCCATGAAGATGCTCGTGACGACGCAGAATATCAGCGACGCCAGCAGCGCCGGCCCCTCGCCGGAGCACCACAGCTGGCGCAGCCCCCGGAAGCGATGATCGTTCATGATCGTCACGGCGAATCTCCGTCGGTTGCGGCGCGCATGTTAGCCGAAACCGGGCGCAGCGCCAAAGCGGCAATGCCGCCCTCGGTGGCGACGCTTTCGGTGGCCGCATGGCGCATGGCGCGTCAGACGGCGCCGAAGACGTGCACGCCGACGGCGATGACGAACGCCGCGACGATGCCGAGAACCGACAGGATGAGGCCGAGCATCCATCGCATGGCGCGAAGATCGGCCTTCAGAGGGACAATCTCGGCCTTCAAAGGGGCGATCTCGGCCTTGAGGTCGGCGACGGCGCTCTCGAGGTCGGCCTTGGTGGCGACGCCTTCCGTGACCGCATCGCGAACGGCTTCGGCATGCACTTCGGCCTGGGCTTCGTCGACTCCCGCTTCCTTGAGCCGGCGCGCATAGGACAGCGTGTCGAAGGCGGTTGCGGTCATGGCCATGCGCCGAGGCTACGCCGACGCAGGCGCACCCGCAAGCGCGGATCGTCTTCCAAGGTCTTCCGTGGTTCCCGCTCGCGTGCGCGGACGACAAGCCGCGACCGAGGAGGAGGTGGCGGCCCTCGGCAGCGCCCCTAACCCGGCGGCTGCGGGCCCGCCCGGGCGGAGACGTCGGCGCGCGCCACCCTGGCTTCGCGATAGGCGAGATAGAGCGTGCTGGCGAAGATGATCGTGCCGCCGATCCAGACGAAGAGGACGGGGACCTCGCCGAACAGCAGGTAGCCGAAGACCGACGCCCAGATCAGGCGCAGGAAATCCACCGGCAGCACCGCCGCCGCGTCGGCCTCGCGGAAGGCCTGGGCCAGGCAAAGATGGGCGACCGTCCCGAGGCTCCCCATGAGGGCGAACCAGCCGAGCTCCTCCGGGCTCGGCCAGCGCCAGACGAAGGCCGCGGCGATGGACGAAAGGGGCGTGAGGAAGACCGCCATGTAGGCCGTCATCGTCAGGCTCGATTCGGTGCGCGAGAGCAGCTTGATCAGGATCATGGCGCCGGCCCAGACGGCCGACGAGCCGAGCACCAGCAGCGATCCGGGGTCGAGCGCCGCCACGCCCGGGCGGATGATCACGAGCGCGCCGGCGAAGCCCGCCGCCAGCGCCGCGATGCGCCGGATGCGCACGACCTCGCCCAGCACCAGCACGGCGCCGACGGTGACGAAGAGCGGCGCCGTGAAGCTGAGCGCCGCGACCGTGCCGAGCGGCGTGATCGGCACCGCCGTGAAGAACATCAACATCGCCGAGACGTGCACCGCGCCCCTTGCGGCGTGCAGCGGCAGGCGGCGGGTGCGCAGGGCGCCGAAGCCGTGGCGCAGCAGGAACGGCGAGAGGACGACGAGCCCGAAGAGATTGCGGAAGAACGCGATCTCGAAGGGATGCTGCTCGCTCGAGGCGATGCGAATCACCGCGTGCATCGACGCGAAACCGATCGTCGCGCCGAGCAGCAGGAGCATCCCGCGAAGCGGCGGCGGCAGGGCGCGATAGGCGGCGAGAAGCGGCGCGGGCCCGAGCCGGATTCTCACCTCCCCACGGCGTATCCGTGCCCCACGGCGTACCCGTGCCCCACGGGGTGACCGTGCGCGCTCCCCGGGCCTGCGCGCCGGGAAGGAGCGAGACGTGCGGGGCTAGGGACGCGGCTTCTCCTCGACGGGGCCGCCCGCTTCCTTCCAGGCGCCGAAGCCGCCGGCGACGTGGGCCACGGGGGCGAGCCCCATGTTTCGCGCCGCCTGGGTCGCCAGCGCCGAGCGCATGCCGCCGGCGCAGAAGAAGACGAACTTCTTGCCGCTCGCGAAGAATTCCTTGTGGTAGGGGCTCTCCGGATCGATCCAGAACTCGATCATGCCCCGCGGGACGTGGCGTGCGCCGGGAACGGCGCCCTCCCGCCACAGCTCCCGGATGTCGCGGATGTCCACCAGCTCGACGCCCGGATCGTCCATCAGCGCGATCGCCTCGGACGCCGGGATGGTCTCGATTTCGGCCTCCGCCTCGGCCACCAGCTGCCTGATTCCCTTGGTGATCATGTCTTCCTCCCGCAGCGCGTGGGACAACGCGCGCAGCTTGCCGTCGCGCGCCGCCGCCAGGTCGGAGAGGGCGCGGCCGGCGCCCGTCCCGCGGGCGGCGCGGGCCAGGGTCTCGACGCTTTCCCGGTCGAGGCGGGGCGCGCCGAGATCGGCCCACCAGCCTTCCAGCGCCGGCCCGAAATGCTCCAGCGCCCGCCGCGCGCCGCCTTCACCGCCGGCGAGATGCAGGGCCAGGAACGGCCCCATGAAGGCCCAGCGCCTGCCGGGCCCGCAGGTGACGGCGGCGTCGATGTCGGCCGCGCTCGCCGCGCCCGACAGCAGCAGGTGGAACGCCTCGCGCAGGAGGGCGGCCTGCAGGCGGTTGGCGACATGGCCGGGCAATGCGCGGTCGATCCGGATGGCGCGCTTGCCGTGGGCGCGGTAGAAGGCGACAGCCCACGCCACCGCCTCCGGGTCCGCGCCGCCGCCCACGACCTCGACCAGGGGGACGAGATGGGGCGGGTTGAAGGGGTGGCCGACAACGAAACGGGCGCCGTTCCGCAGCCCCTCCCGCAGCGCGCCGATCAACAGCCCGGAGGTGCTCGACGCGACGATGGCGTCCGGCGCGAGCGCCGGGTCGATGCGCCGGTAGAGGGCGCGCTTGACCGCCGCATCCTCCGGCGCGCTCTCCTGGACGAAGACCGCGCCCGCGACCGCGGCCGCCGGCTCCTCCGCCACGCGCAGGCGCGCCGGGTCCGCGCCGGCGGCGAGGCCCGAGCGGGCCAGCGCGGGCCAGGCGGAATCGACGAAGGCGCGGAGCCGCGCCGCCGCGTCGGGCGCCGGATCCCACGCCGTGACCTTGAACCCGCGGGCGAGGAAGTGCGCGGCCCAGCTCGCGCCGATCGTCCCGGCGCCGAGCAAGGCGATGTCCCTGACCGATTCGGGCGCGGGCCGCGCCATGCTGGCCTCCGTCGCGCCGAAGGCGCGCGTTTCACAACCGCGCAAGAGGGCGTGCTTCGTAGTCGCGCCGCCCGCCCCGCCGCCGCAAGGCCGCATCGCGCCGAGAGGCGCGCACTCCATGGAGGACGAGGCTGGCGCGGGCGGCGATCATAAGGTAAGTCTGGCGCGCACGCACCAGCGGCGCGATCGTCGAGGGTGCGCGCCTTTGGCGCGATGAAACGAAGCGCGCCTTTGGCGCGACGGAGGCCGGCATGACCGAGAAGGTCGTGAAGACGGACGCGGAATGGCGCGCGGCGTTGACGGCGGAGCAGTATTACGTCACCCGCATGAAGGGCACCGAGCGGCCGTTCACCGGCGCCTATTGCGATACCAAGGCTCCGGGCGCCTATGCCTGCGTCTGCTGCGGCGCCTCGCTCTTCGACTCGGACGACAAGTTCGATTCCGGCACCGGCTGGCCCAGCTTCACCCGGCCGTGCGCGCCGGACAGCGTCGCCACCGTGGAGGACGACAGCCACGGGATGCGGCGGACGGAGGTTGTGTGCGCCCGCTGCGACGCGCATCTCGGCCACGTCTTCCCCGACGGCCCCCGCCCCACCGGGCGGCGCTACTGCATGAACTCCGCCGCCCTGGCCCTGACGCCCAGCACCAGCGAAGACGGATAGGCCCTCACCCGCCGGCGGTGGCGGCCAGCGCCTCCACGCAGGCGCGGCCCAGGCGGCGGCAGCGGGCGGGCGACCAGCCGTCGCGGGGGTCGGGCGCGTTCGCCGCGTCCTTGAACGGCTGCTCCAGGGTCATCGCCAGGCAGCCGAAGGTTTCCGCCGCGTAGTTCGTGCAGATGGCGAGATTGGCCTTGCCCGGCGGAGTCGCGGGATAGCCGTGCGCCGTCTGGAAGGCGGGGTCGGCGTTGGCGAGAGCCGCCTTGAAGCGCTCCAGGCGGCGGGCGAGCGGGGCGGAGAACGAGGGGACGCCCTCGGGGCCGGCGATGAAGACGTAGGGCAGCGCCTCGTCGCCGTGCACGTCGAGGCAGACATCGACGCCGGTGCGCTCCATGCGCGCGCGCACCAGGAAGACCTCCGGGCTCTCCGCCATGGTCGGCGCGGCCCAGGCGCGGTTGAGATTGACGCCCGCGGCGTTCGTCCGCAGGTGGCCGCGGCGGCAGCCGTCCGGGTTCATGTTGGGCACGACGTGCGCCCGCGCGCGGCGAAGCAGGCCGCGGGCCGTGCGGTCCGCCGGGTCGAGCAGCCGTTCGAGGAAGCCCTCCATCCACCATCCGGCCATGGTCTCGCCCGGATGCTGGCGCCCGATGATCCACAGGCGCGGCGCCCCCTCCGCGCCGGCCTCGATCAGGTCGAGCGGCTGGCCGTCGAGGGTCTTGCCCAGGCGGACGTGGCGCGCGCCGGGCGCGCGGCGGGCGCGGGCGACCAGGGCGTCGTGGCGGGCCATCGGATAGGGCGCGAAACAGGCGAACCACGCCTCGGCACCGGCGGGGCGGTGGCGGATGGTCAGCGTCGCGCCGTCGAAGGCGGTGTCGACGCGCGGCCAGTCGGCCCCGTCCTCCGAAGCGACGGCGCGATAGCCGCGCCAGCCTTCCGGGTAGGACGCGGCGCCGGCGTTCTCGATCTTGAGCACGCAATCGCGCCCGCCCGCGCCCCGCAGCCGGAAGAAGAACCACTGGAAGAATGCCGCGCGCCCGTCCGGCCGGATCTCCAGCCGGACGTCGTCGGGCGCGGCGGCCGAGAGGCAGCGGATGTTGCCGCCGTCGAAATCGCAGTCGATCGAAAGGCCCATGCCCGCCCCCGCGCCTCGCCCCCAAGGAGTACGGCAGCAAGGGAACCGCCGCAACGGCGCGCAGGCCTGGAGGCCCGCGCACCGGAAAAACCGCTACGGCGCGTTCCGCCTCGCCTCGTCGGCGCCGACATAGGTCGCCTTGAACATCGTTGCGGCCAACCAATCCCTGAATGATCGATTGTCACTGAATTGCCGGAACAGTTCGGTGTGGTCCGCGAGAAGATCGACCACCGCGCGCCCGAGTGCCCTGTCGTGCTCGATGCGCGCGTTGTCCTCGTCCGAGTTCATCATGGCGTTCCGGTAGGCCTGGTCGGCCGAGACCCTGGCGGGAAGATCCTCCGCGATCACCTTGCCGATCTTGTCCGCGTCCTTCCAGTCGATGTCGCCGAACATCCTGTTGAATTCTTCGAGGATGTTGCTGAGGGAATCGATCTCGGGCTCGTGAAATCCACCGCCGGCGCCCGCCGGCACGGGGTCGATCTCCGCATCTTCGTCCGGGAGCGCGATCGACAGGGAGGCCTGGGCTTCGGCCCGGTAGCTGTCCATGTCGATGGTCTCCAGGATGCCCCTGGAGAGATCCTCTTCCCGGGGAGCGGGCAGCTTCGGAACCAGGAAATTCAGGAAGATCGAGAGTTTCTCCCATTCCGGGTCCCCGTAGGAAAGGAGCGCGGCCAGAAAGCCGTAGGTGCGCAGGAACACCTTGGCCTTTCCCTTGAAACCCACCTGGCCGTCCTCGTCGAGCTCCGACACGTAGACGGCGACGCAGGCATCGAGGATCGGGTCGAGCGCGTCCCGCGCGCATCCATCGAGATAGCGCGCCGCGAGCGCATCGACCTGCGCGCGGGAATAGACCCCGTATCCGTCCAGGGCCGCCTTCAGATCGTGCAGCTTGTCCGGGTCGGTCTCCGCGGCCAGGATCGTCGTGCGGTAGTAATCGGCAAATGCGGCGGCGATGCCGTCCGCGTCGTTCATGAAGTCGAGCACGAACGTGTCGTGCTTGAGCGGATGGGCGCGGTTCAGGCGGGAGAGCGTCTGCACGGCCTTGATGCCGGAGAGGATCTTGTCGACGTACATCGTATGCAGGAGCGGCTCGTCGTAGCCGGTCTGGAACTTGTCGGCGACGATCAGGAAGCGGTAGGGGTCCTTCCGGATCTCCTGCTCGATCCTGTTGCTCGGAAAGCCGTTGAGCGCGGCCTCGGTCACGCTCCGCCCGCCGTACTCGTGCTCGCCCGAGAAGGCGACGATGGCTCGCCAGGGGCTCTTGCGTTCCTTCAGGTAATCCTCGAAGGCGTGGAAGTATCGGATCGCCCGGTCGATGCCGCCGGTCGCCACCATGGCCCGCGCCATGCCCCCGATCCTGCGCCGCGCGATCACCCGTTCGTGGAAATGGTCGATCATGATCTCGGCCTTCCGGCGGATCGCGTGATCGTGGGACTCGACGTAGCGCCGGAGCTTGCCGCGCGCCTTGCCGGCGTCGAACGCGGGGTCGTCCGCGACCGTCTTCGTCAGCCGGTAGTAGCTCTCGACCGGCGTATAGTGCGCGAGCACGTCCAGGATGAACCCTTCCTGGATCGCCTGCTTCATCGTGTAGGCATGGAAGGGAACATGCTTCACCGTTCCGCCTCCCGGCGCGGGCGTTCCGAAAATCTCCAGGGTCTTGTTCTTCGGGGTGGCGGTGAACGCGAAGTAGCTCGCGTTGGACAGCATCCGCCGCGCCTCGATCAGGCGGTTGAGGGCGTCCTCGACGTCGTCCTCGGCGGCGGCGGACGCGCTCTCCCCCAACGTCATGTGCATGGTCGCCGTCGCGCGGCCGCCCTGGCTCGAATGCGCCTCGTCGATGACGATGGCGAATCTCCGGCCCCGGTGCTCGTCGCCGATCTCGTCCAGGACGAAGGGGAACTTCTGCACCGTCGTGATGACGATCTTCTTGCCGCTCTCCAGGAACCCGCGAAGGGCGCCGGATCGCTCCGCATGGCCGACGACGGACGATACCTGCGCGAACTGCCGGATCGTGTCGTGGATCTGCCTGTCGAGAACCCGCCGGTCGGTGACGACGACGACGGAATCGAACGTCGGCGCGCCGCCGGTTTCCAGGCCGATCAGCCGATGCGCGAGCCAGGCGATGGAGTTGCTCTTGCCCGAGCCCGCCGAATGCTGGATCAGGTAGCGCCGGCCCGCGCCGGCGGCCGCGGCGTCCGCCAGCAGCCGGCGCACCGCGTCGAGCTGGTGGAAGCGCGGGAAGATCTGCTTCCGCGTCTTCTTCGCGCCCGGCGCACCCGCCTCCGTGACGATCTGGGCGTAATTCTCGAGGACGTCCGTCAGGCTCTTCCTGGCCAGAACCTCCTTCCACAGGTAGTCCGTCCCGAGGCCGTGGGGGTTCGGCGGGTTGCCCGCGCCGTCGTTCCAGCCCTTGTCGAAGGGCAGGAACCACGAGTCCTTGCCCCGCAGATGCGTGCACATCCGCACTTCGCGGTCGTCCACCGCGAAATGGACAACGCAGCGGCCGAACCGGAACAGCGGCTCCTTCGGGTCCCGGTCGCGCCGATACTGGGCGACCGCGTCCTCGACCGTCTGCCCGGTGAGTCTGTTCTTGAGCTCGAAGGTGGCGACCGGCAGGCCGTTGACGAACAGCGCCAGATCGAGCGCGCGCCGAGTCTCGTCCTTCGAATAGCGAAGCTGGCGCGTGACGCCGAAGACGTTGGCGGCGAACAGCCTTTCGGCCTTGGTGTTGCCGGGAGTCGGCGCGCCGTAGAGCAGTTCCACCGCCGCCGGCCCGTGCCTGACGCCCTTGCGCAGCACGTCGACGACGCCGCGCTTGTCGATCTCGCCCGCCAGGCGGTGGAGGAAGCGGAGGCGCGGCGGCCCGTCGGCACCGATGCCGAGCGCCTCGACGGCCTCGGGCTGGGTCGCGTTCAGGAAGGCGAAGAGCTGCGCCATGTCGACCGCGTGCTCGCGGTCGTAGTTCCCCGGATCGCCGGCGACGTAGCCGCCTTCGTCGATCAGGGAGCGGACGATGAGCGCCTCGAGGCCCTGCTCGCTCGTGTCGGTCGTCATTGGGGCGCGGGCGCCGCGGCGCCGGTCCAGCCCTTCTCCCGCAACCGTGTGGCCGCCAGCGCGATCTGGCGGCGGGTGAAGCGCCTCTTGCGTTCGTGCCAGCCATAGGTGCGGGCGACGATGTCGTCCATCGCCTCGGCGCCCTCGTGCGTCATCACCCAATGGACGGTCGCGAGGAGTTCGAGGCCGAAGGACGATTCGAAGCCGCGGACCAGCTCGGTCACCCGCTCGAAGCGCGTTCGCGTCTCGTCCGCGCGTTCGAGCGCCGACGCCGCGTCCTCGACGGCGCCGGGGACGAGCGACAGCGGCTTGTCCGGCGCGTCGCCGCCGTCGGCATAGCCGGATATGAAGTGGCCTTCGATCTCGTTCAGGACGTGCCGCAGGTTCTCGGCGTAGGGGCCGTAGGGTGCCTTGGCATAGCGGAGTTGCAGCGGCTCGCCCGCCCCCTGCATGAAGTACAGCAGCTTGTGCGCCTCCAGCAGGGTCACGAAGGGATCGAGCATGGCGTCGAGATAGCGGCGCATCAGCACCACCAGCACCGCGCGGCCGGGCGTCATCTCCGGCGCCTCCCGTCCGCGCGCCATGTCTTTCGCCTCCGGCGCGCCGTCGGGCCGGAAGACGACGGCATCCAGACCGTCGAAGCCCGCCAGCGCCGCTTCGATGCGCGGGCGCACGTCGTCCCAGGCGAGGCCGCCCAGGCCGCAGGCGAGCGGCGGAACGGCGATGGAGCGGATGTTCCGCGCCCGGACCTCGGCGGCCAGCGCCTTCAGCCCGGCTTCCACGTCCGCCATCCGGCTCTGCCCGCGCCAATGTCGCTTGGTGGGGAAGTTGACGATGTAGCGGGGGTTGGTGAGCGCGCCCGTCTCGAACACGAACATCCGGCCGGGCTTCACCTCCCCGCGTTCGCAGGCCGCGGCGTAGGCTTCGAAATTGGCCGGGAACGCCTTCTTGAATTGCAGCGCGATGCCGCGCCCCATGATGCCGACGCAATTGACCGTGTTGACCAGGGCCTCCACGTCTTCGGCGAGGATGTCGCCAGCCTTGAAGTGGATCATCGCTGCCCCCTCCTCGGTCTCAATAATACCATTCACGGACGATATCGACAGGCGACCGACAGGCTAGGCGGCGACGCGCGCCTCGCGCACGTCCAGCTTGCCGGTGACGACGTCGTTGATCAAGCGTTCGCGGTATTCGCGGAGGAGGCCGATCTGGCGGCGCGCGCGGTTGATGGCGGTGTCGATGGCGGCGGTGCTCCGTTCAAGGTGCTCGACGATGGCGGCTTGTTCAGAGACGGGAGGAAGCGGAAGCAATATCGACTTGATGTCAGCGTGAGAAAGCCCATATCTGGTAACTCCCGTCGCCGCGATGTGAAATTGATGAGCCATGCTGGTGCTCTGCAACGCACGAAGCAGATAGCTACCCAGGATTGTATTGGTTCGCGGTCTCAGCAGGGCCAAGTGATAACCGGATACCAGATCGGAAGCAGATTCCGTAACCAACGCTGGCACACCTATGTCATTCCATGCTTCGGAATCCTTGGTGATGAGAACGTCCCCTTCCTCAAGCCGAAACCGTTCGAGCTCATCGACCGTGGCGGTGGCTTTCATGAATTTCATGCGGTGGCTTTCATGAATTTCATCTGGTCGTCGATATAGTCGTTCTTGTAAACATCGACGTAATTGCACAGGCGTACTGGATCCTCTCCCTCCCTCGCATGTTTGTCCACGTTGCTTACCCGCATGTCCGCTACATTTTGTAGTCGCCGCACTTCCCAATGCGCCGGCGCTTCCAGCATCCAGGCTATGCCTGTCGGCTTCATCGGCGCGTTTGGATCGAGACCGCGTGTGACCGCGCGGTCGATGATCGCCTGCCTCCGCTCCTTCAGCAGCGCGATCAAGCGTTCCTTGGCGCCGATATAGCGACCGATGCGCTCGCCGACATGATCGAGATAGCGGACGATGGCGGTTTGCTCGGGGCGGGGTGGGAGCGGCACCAGCAACCGCTTCAACTGCCCTGCGTAGATATGCATGACCGTAATGCCTCGGCCCATGGTCGCCTTCTGCGCGGCAGAGGAGCGACAATCCAGTGCGTAACCCATGTAGCGAGCTACAACATTTCCATAGGGCCTGAACAGGATTATATCGCCGCCGCAACAGGCAGCTGTTCGCATAAGATTTACTGCCGATTTCCCAATCTCGTCGATTGTTTCTCCGGATGTCGCAAACAGAACATCACCAAAGAAAATCGGAGTATAGTTCTTCGACGTTTCTTCATTGACGAATGATCGGGTCCTCTCGATAAAATAGGAATGAGTCGTATACAAGTCACCATACCGGACGCATGGAACTCCAACAGGCGCTTCGTCTTCCTTGCTACCCCCATTGCCTTTCAACAATCTTCCCATCTGGCCCAGCCGCTGCACCTCCCAATGCTCCGGCACCTCGCCGAGCCACGGCAAGCCGCTGTCGCGATAAGCCGGATAAGGCTTGAGAACATGCGTCATACCGCCCGCCCCTCGCCGGGCGCGGGTTCCGGACCGTCCGCGAAGACGCGGATGTAATCGCGATAAAGGAACGCCCGGTTGCGCTTGCGATCATCGAACCGCTCCAGAATCCCGATCGAAACCAGGCGCGCGACCAGGGTGTTCGCCGCCGGGTAGCCGAGGCCGGTGATCTCGCGAACGTCGGAAACCGTCACCACGGGCTTCCGGTACAGCGCTTCGAGCACCCGATGGCCGTTGCCGGCGGCTCGCCCGAAACGGGCGGTGACGGCGGCGCGGTGCGCCTCTCGCAGGTCGAGGACGCGCCGGGCCGTCGCCATGGCCTCGGCGCCGACCTCCGCCACGCCGCGCAGGAAGAACGCGAGCCAGCCTTCCCAATCGCCGGCGTCGTGCACCGCCTGAAGACGCGCATAATACTCGGCCTGATGGCGCTTGAAGAAATGCGAGATGTAGAGAACCGGTTTCGCGAGGATTCCCCTTTCGCAGAGAAAAAACACGATCAACAACCGCCCCACCCGGCCGTTGCCGTCGAGGAAAGGGTGAATCGTCTCGAACTGGGCATGGGCCAACCCGATCCGAACGAGCGGGGGGAGATCATCGTCGCGGTGGAGAAAGGCCTCCAGATCGCCCAACGCGCGCGGCACCTCCTCGAACGGCGGCGGCACGAAGACCGCATCGCGCGGCGTGCAGCCGGCCGGGCCGATCCAGTTCTGCGACCGGCGCAGTTCGCCCGGCGCCGAACGGCCGCCGCGCACGCCCAGCAACAGCTTCTCATGCATTTCGCGGATCAGGCGAACGGACAGAGGCAGGTCCGGCAACCGCTCGAGCCCGTGGTTCATGGCCGCCACGTAGTTGATCACTTCACCCGTGTCCCCGGCGCCGCGGGGCGAGAGAAGACGCGCCTCGGCGGCGAGCACGTCATGGAGAGAGCTCTGCGTGCCCTCGATCTGGCTGGAGAGCACGGCCTCCTTGCGCACATACATGAGCGCGAAGAGGTCCGCTTCGGGCAAGGTGTGGATGGCGCCGTCCAGCCGGCCCAGGGCGCGGTCGGCCGCCGACAGCTGCGCCCCCGCCACGCGAACCGGCGGGCGCGGCGGCAGCGGAGCGGGAAGGAAGGCCCGGTAGCCGGCGGGCTGGAGGACGTAACGGCCGGCCCGGCCCGGCTCGTTCGCTCCGCTCGCATCCGCCATGGGCCGCTCCCACCGGGACGCGACTCTTCCATAGTGCGCGCTGGCGGTAACAGGGGGCGCACCGCCGCCTATGCTACAAGCTGACGACACTATGGAGCGCGATCCCGTCCATGCTATCGGCTGGCAACACTATGGAGCATGATGCCGTCCATGCTATCGGCTGGCAATACTATGGAGCATGATCCCGTCCATGTTATCGGCTGGCGACACTATGGAGCGCGATCCCGTCCATGTTATCGGCTGGCAACACTATGGAGCGCGATCCCGTCCATGCTATCGACTGGCGACACTATGGAGCAGGGCGCAGCCCATGTTGTCGCGTGGCGATAGTACAGGCGGACAGTGGACGCCTTGCGCCGAGTCGCCGACCAAGCCTGTCAACCGCCTCCCGCCAGCACATCGTCCAGCAGCCCCTCGGTTTCCTTCTCCAGCGCCCGGATGTCGGCCTCGATCTCTTCGAGGGGCCGCAGCGGCTTCGGCTTGTAGAAATGCCGGGTGAAGGAGATCTCGTAGCCGATGGCCGTCTTCGACTCGTCGATCCAGGCGTCGGGCGCGTAGGGCAGCACCTCGCGGCGGAAGAAGGCTTCGATACCGCCGTCCTCCAGCAAGGGCACCTGCTCGGTGTCCCGCAACGCCGGGTCCGGCTCGTATTCGACGGCGACGGCCTTGCCGCCGGTCTCCACGCGGTCACGGCCGCGCAGCGCGGCGCGCTCCGGGTGGCCGCCGCTCCCGACCGCCGCGGTCTTCCCGACCACGGGTTCCGCGTCGGGAGCCTTGACCCCGAGCGCCGCCAGCAGCCTGCGGCGCCGGGCCGTCATGCGCAGGCGTCCGCCCGCCTCCGCCTCCACGGCCTCCAGGAACCGGTTGAAATCCCCGTGCGGCCCCGCGCCGAGCCGTTCCGCGACGCTCTCCACGACGTCGGCGAGCGGCAATTCCGAGGCGTCCGCGCATGCCGCCCGGAACCGCCGCAGGGCGCGCGCGTCGAGCGCGACGCGGAGCCGCAGCGGCCGTTCGACGGTCACCTTCCAGTAGCCGAACGCCTCGTTAGCGAAGACCTTCGAATGCGCGCTCTCCTCCAGCCGGAAGAACGCGGTGCGGATGCGCTCGACGTCGCCGGGGGCGAGCGCGCAATTCTTCCTGCCCAGGTTCTTGCGCAGCGGCGCGAACCAGCCCGTGGCGTCGATGAGCTGAACCTTGCCGCGCCGCTCGGGCGCCTTGCGGTTGCTCAACACCCAGACATAGGTCGCGATGCCGGTGTTGTAGAAGATGTTGGGCGGCAAGGCGACGATGGCTTCGAGCCAGTCGTTCTCGATGATCCAGCGGCGGATGTTGCTTTCGCCGGAGCCGGCATCGCCGGTGAACAGCGACGAGCCGTTGTGGACCTCGGCGATGCGGCTGCCGAGCGGCGAAGATGTCTTCATCTTGCTCAACATGTTGGCGAGGAACAGCATCTGGCCGTCGCTCGACCGCGTGGCCAGATTGTATTCCGCCGCGCCGCCGTGGGCGATCGCGAAGCGCGGGTCGCGGAGGCCCTTCCTGCCGCCGAGCCGCTCGAGGTCCGCTTTCCAGGATTTGCCGTAAGGCGGGTTCGACAGCATGAAATCGAACTCCCGCGCCGGGAAGGCGTCGGCGGAGAGCGTGGAGCCATACGCCATGTTGTCGGCCTCCATCCCCCTCGCCCTTGAGGATCAGATCGGCCTTGGCGATGGCGTAGGTCTCGGCGTTGACCTCCTGGCCGTAGAGATGGACGGAAACTTCCTTGCCGTGCTCGGCCGCGAGCCGCACCAGCGTCTCTTCGGCGACGGTCAGCATGCCGCCGGTGCCGCAGGCGCCGTCATAGACGAGCCAGGTGCCCGATTCGATGGCGTCGGCGATCGGCATGAACACCAGATGGGCCATGAGAGACACCACGTCGCGCGGCGTGAAGTGCTCGCCGGCCTCTTCGTTGTTCTCCTCGTTGAAGCGCCGGATCAACTCCTCGAAGATCGTCCCCATCGAATGGTTGTCGAGGCCGGGCAGGCGCACGCTCCCGTCCCGGTTCAACACCGGTTTGGGGCCGAGATTGATCGACGGGTCGAGAAACTTCTCGATGAGGAAACCGAGCGCGTCGGCCTCCACGAGCCGCGGTATCTGGTTGCGGAACTCGAACTTGTCCAGGACCTCCCGGACGTTGGGTGAGAAGCCGTCCAGATACGCCTCGAAATCCGCCTTGAGGCTCTGGCGCCTGGCGCGGGACGCGAGATCGCGAAGCCGGAAGGGCGAGATGTTGTAGAACGCCTCGCCGGACGCCTGGCACAAGGCCGCGTGCTGGTTCGCGATCCCCGCATGGTTCAAGCGTTCGTGCATCTCCCGCACGGCGCCCTTGGTCGGATCGAGCACCGCATCAAGGCGGCGGATCACCGTCATCGGCAAGATGACGTCCCGGTACTTCCCCCGCACATAGACATCCCGCAACACATCGTCGGCGATGCCCCAGATGAAGTTGCCGATGTTCAGCCCGCCCACCGCCTTCCCCCGGAGCCGCGCCGCCGCGTCGGAAACCTAATTTGCGAAGCGACGGCACGCAACGACGGAGCGCTGCGCCCGCCATCGACCTTCACGCTCGTTCAACGTCCGTTCGGAACGCAACCGTCCGGCGCGCGAACGCAGGTCCCCTGTGGCCCCCTCCCGGTCTCTCCGCAAGGGGGAGGAAATGGCGTATCCCGGTGCGGAAGGGCGGCGGGGCGCGTGCCTTCAACGGGGGTGGGGGATGTGCGACGGTGTGCGGGGCGTCGAAGAGAACGAGCGCCCGGGCAAGAGTGCGGGATGAGAGGGAAAGGCGGATTCTCCGCGGGGCAGGTGCGGACGGCGTTCCGGGCGCTGGCGGCGGCGAGCGTCCTCGGCCTCTGCTCGGCGGCGGGGCCGGCGCGGGCGGAGCGGGTCGTCGTGCTGGCGGCGGCGAGCACGGCGGCGGCGGTCGAGGAGGCCATCGCGCGGTTCGACGCCGGCCCCGGCAACCGCGTCGTCGCCTCCTACGCCGGCACCCCCGCCCTCGCCCGGCAGATCGAGAGCGGCGCGCCGGCCAGCCTGTTCCTCGCGGCCAACGCCGCCTGGATGGACTATCTGGAGGCGCGGGGCTTGATCGCGCCCGCCAGCCGCCGCGCCCTGCTCGGCAACCGCCTCGTCCTGGTCTCCATGGACGATGGCGCCGCGGACGATGGCGCCGCGGACGACGGCGCAGCCCCGCCCGCGCCGCTTCCGCCGCTCGACGCGGACGCGCTGCCCGCCGAGGGGCGGCTCGCGATGGGCGACCCGGAGCACGTGCCGGTCGGCATCTACGCCCGTCAGGCGCTGGAGGCGCTGGGGCTGTGGCCGGCGCTGCGCGGCCGCATCGCGCCGGCGGCGGACGCGCGCGCGGCCCTCGCCCTCGTGGCCCGCGGCGAGGCGCCGCGCGGCATCGTGTACGCCACCGACGCGGCCCGCGGCGCAGGGGTTCGCGCGGTCGCCGCCGTCCCGGCGGCGCTGCACGAGGCGATCGTCTATCCGATCGCCCTGGTGCGGGGCCGCGACTCGCCGCTCGCCCGGCGCCTCCTGGCCTTCCTCACGGGCCCGGCGGGGCGCGCGGTCTTCACCGGCGCCGGATTCGTCACGGAATGAGCCGCGCGGGCGCGACCCCGGCGTGAGATGCTCGGGCTGACGCCGCTGGAGGCGGAGGCGATCCTGCTCAGCCTGCGGGTGGCCGGCTGGGCGGTGCTGGCGAGCCTGCCCGCGGGCGTCGCGGTCGCCTGGCTGCTGGCGCGCCGTCGCTTCCCCGGACACGCGCTGATCAACGGCCTCGTTCATCTGCCGCTGGTGCTGCCGCCGGTGGTGGTGGGCTTCGCGCTGCTGCTGCTGCTCGGCAAGCGCGGGCCGGTCGGCGCCTGGCTCGACGATTGGTTCGGCATCGCGCTGGGCTTCACCTGGCAGGGCGCCGCCGTGGCGTCGGCGGTGGTGTCCTTCCCGCTCATGGTGCGGGCGATCCGGCTTTCCTTCGAGGCCATGGACCGCCGCCTGGAGCCGGCCGCGCGCACCCTCGGCGCCCCGCCGGCGTGGGTGTTCGCCACCGTCAGCCTGCCGCTGGTCGCGCCCGGCGTGCTGGCCGGGGCGATCCTGGCCTTCGCGCGCTGCCTGGGCGAGTTCGGCGCGACCGTCACCTTCGTCTCCAACATCCCCGGAGAAACCCGCACCCTGCCGCTGGCGCTCTACACCTACACCCAGATCCCGGGCGGGATGGACGGCGCCCTGCGGCTGATGGCGATCGCCATCGTCATCGCCTTCGCCGCCCTGCTCGGCTCCGAGCTTCTCGCGCGCGCCCTGCGGCGGCGGCTGGAAGGCCGGTGATCGAGGTCGCCGTCCGCGCCCGGCGCGGCGCCTTCGCGCTGGACGCCGCCTTCGCCGCGCCGACCGAGGGCGTCGTCGCGCTCTTCGGCGCCTCCGGCGCGGGCAAGACCACCCTCGCGGACGCCATCGCCGGCCTGCTGCGGCCCGACTCCGGGCGCATCGCCGTGGGCGGGCGCACGCTCTTCGATTCGGCGGCAGGCGTCGACCTGCGCCCGGAGCGCCGGCGCATCGGCTACGTCTTCCAGGATGGGCGCCTCTTCCCCCATCTCAGCGTGCGCCGGAACCTGCTCTACGGCCTCCGCTTCGCGCCGCGGGACGGTCGCTACGTGGCGCTGGAGCGGATCGTGGCGCTGCTCGGCCTGGAGCCGCTGCTGCGCCGCCGCCCGGCGACCCTGGCCGGCGGCGAGCGCCAGCGGGTGGCGCTGGGGCGGGCGCTCATGGCCCAGCCGGCGCTGCTCCTCATGGACGAGCCGCTGGCCGCCCTCGACCTGCCGCGGCGGGCGCAGATCGTGGATTACATCGAGCGGCTGCGCGACGAGATCGGCGTGCCGATCGTCTTCGTCAGCCACGCCGTGGAGGAAGTGGCGCGGCTCGCGGGGACCATCGTCGTGCTGGCCGGCGGCCAGGTGGCGGCGGTGGGGCCGGCGGCGGAGGTCATGGCCCGGCTCGATCTCGACCCCCTGGCCGGGCTCGACGAGGCCGGCGCGGTGCTGGAAGCCGTCGTGGAGAGCCACGACCGGGCTTACGGGCTGACGGCGCTCGCGGTGGCGGGCGGCGTTCTCCGCGTGCCGATGCTGGACCTGCCCCCCGGCGCGCGCCTGCGTCTCCGCATCCGGGCGCGCGACGTGGCGCTGGCGACGGAGGAGCCGCGGGGCACCAGCGTGCTCAACGTCTTCCGCGGCCGGGTGGTGGAGATCGGCCCCCGGCGGGGCGCGTCGGTGGACGTGGCGGTGGACATCGGCGCCCGCCTCACGGCGCGCATCACCGCGCGCTCGGCATGCGCCCTGGCCCTGGCGCCGGGAACGGAGGTCCACGCCCTGGTCAAGAGCGTCGCGGTCGACCCCGGATCGCTGGCTCGCGCGCCCTCCCCCCGCGACGGCGGGCTTGCGCGCGGGCCGCGAAGCTGAAACGCTGCGCGCCGACCGATCTTCGACGCGGGAGGGGAGCATGGCTGCGGCGACGCCGACCCAGCTGATCGACAACGCGCGCGTGCGGGTCACGGAATGGCGGTTCCCGCCCGGCGGGGCGACGGGCTGGCACCGGCACGAATTCGACTACGTCGTGGTGCCGGTGACGACGGGCAAGCTCCTCCTCAAGGAACCGGACGGCGAGCGCACGATCGAGATCGTGACCGGCACGCCCTACTTCCGAGAGGAAGGCGTCGAGCACGACGTCATCAACCCGAGCGCCACGGACGACGTGGTCTTCATCGAGGTCGAGATGAAGTAGCCGGCGGCCCCGCGGCGACCGCGGGGCGGGGCGCGGCGTCAAGAAGCGGCGGGGCGCCGCGTCAAGAAAACGTCATAAATCCGTCCCATTTCCATCGCCGCACGGGCGCCAGAATCCGCGAACCATCCCGGACGGGAGAGCCGGGAGCGGAACCTGGAGGAAGCCCTGTGACCAAGACACCCCTCGCCATCGCCGCGGCGGCGGCCCTCGCGCTGGCCGCGTCCGCGGCGCTGCCCAAGACGGGTGAAGCCCGCGACCAGATCCGGATCGTCGGCTCGTCCACCGTCTTCCCCTTCGCCGCCGCCGTCGCCGAGGAATTCGGCAAGACCACGGGGCACAAGACCCCGGTGGTCGAGAGCACGGGCTCGGGCGGCGGGCTCAAGCTGTTCTGCGCCGGCGTCGGCGTCGCCCACCCCGACGTCACCAACGCCTCGCGGCGGATCAAGTCCTCCGAGGTCGAGCGCTGCGGCAAGAACGGCGTGACCGACATCACCGAGGTCAAGATCGGCTACGACGGCATCGTGCTGGCCAACGCCAGGACGGCGCCCGCCTTCGCGATCACCTTGCGGCAGCTGTTCCTGGCGCTCGCCAAGGACGTGCCCCAGGACGGCGCGCTGGTCCCCAACCCCTACCGCAGCTGGGACGAGATCGACGCGGCGCTGCCGGCGACCCGGATCGAGGTGCTCGGCCCGCCGCCGACCTCCGGCACGCGGGACGCCTTCGTAGAGCTGGCGATGGAAGGCGGCTGCAAGACCTTCCCCGACGTCAAGGCGCTGAAGAAGACGGACAAGGCCCAGTACAAGGCCGTCTGCCACGCGATCCGCGAGGACGGCACCTTCGTCGAGGCCGGCGAGAACGACAACCTCATCGTGCAGAAGCTGGAGGCCAACCCGGCCGCGCTCGGCATCTTCGGCTACAGCTTCCTCGACCAGAACCGCGACAAGGTGCGGGGCAGCGTCATCGACGGCGTCGCCCCGGCGTTCGACACCATCGCCGACGGCAGCTATCCGGTCTCGCGCTCGATGTACTTCTACGTGAAGAAGGCCCATGTGGGCGTGATCCCGGGGATCGACGAATACGTGGCGACCTTCACCAGCGAGGACGCCTGGGGCCCCTACGGCTACCTCACCGACAAGGGCCTGATCCCGCTCCCCGACGCCGACCGCGCCGCCATGCGCGACCAGGCGACCACCATGGCCCAGCTCGCCATGTAGCCACGGCCCACGCCGCTTTTCGACCCGCGGGCGCCCGCCTCCCCCCGGAGGCGGGCGCCCGTTTTTCGTTTTGTCGCTTGTCAGGCGACAGGCGACGCGCTATCGTCCAGCCATGATCGCGTCGTTCAGGCACCGTGGCCTCCAGGCGCTCTACGATGGCCGGACGGCGCGGCGCGTGGCGCCCGGGCATGTCCGCAAGTTGAAGGACATCCTGGCCGCACTGGACCAGAGCCGTGGACCCGAGGGCATGGATCTGCCAGGATTCCAGCTTCATGCGCTCAAGGGTGATATGAAAGACCACTACGCTGTCTCGGTATCGGGGAACTGGCGCGTGACCTTTCGGTTCGAAGAGGGGTCCGCCACCGATGTCGATTACATCGACTACCATTGAGGGGATCCGAACCATGGCGATGAGCTTCCCGTCGCATCGATCGAAAAAAGCTTACAAAAACAAACTAATGGCAATGTCTATCAGGGATGCTCCGAACCATGACGATGCACAACCCGCCGCATCCGGGCGGCATCGTGAAACGGCAGTGCCTCGAGCCGCTCGGCCTGTCCGTGACGCGGGCGGCCGAAGGGCTGGGCGTGACGCGCCAGGCCCTTTCCGATCTCGTCAACGAGAAGGCAGGCGTGTCGATCGACATGGCGATTCGCCTGTCGAAGGCGTTCGGATCGACTCCGGAGACGTGGCTCGCCATGCAGACGGCCTGGGACCTGTGGCAGGCCCGGGACCGCGCCGACCGGATCTCGGTCGAACGGTTCGCAGCGGCCTGACGGGCGCTCGGAGCCGCTTCCCGAACCACCCGTCAGCCGAATTCCGGAACGGTCTCTCTGGCGCTCTCGTGCTCGTCGAGGGCGGCTTGCCAGCGCGCCAGGTCGGGGGTGGCGGCGAGCATCGTTTCGCCCTCCGGGACCATCTTCAGGTAGTGCACGAGGGGCAGCACGAACCAGTCGGCGAGCGAGGGCGCGGCGCCGGCGAAATGGGCCTGCCCCGCCAGGGCGCCTTCAAGCACGCGCAGCGCCTTCTCCGCCTCGGGCAGGCTGGCGGCGACCAGCGCCTCGTCCGCCTTCCCGCCTTGCGCGGGCACCACCAGGCGCTGGAGCACGATGTCGATGGCCGGCCGATAGAAGTACTGGATGAAGACCGAGATCCACTGGCGCCCGCGGGCGCGGGCCAGCGGCTCCTCCGGCTCCAGGGGCGGCCCGTCGAAGGCGTCGTCCACATAGGCGCAGATGGCGAGCGATTCGTACAGGCGCACCGCGCCGTGGCTCAGCGCCGGCACCGAGCCCCACGGGTGCCGCTCCTTCTGCGCGGGCGTCTGCGGCGCGACCGGATCAAGGGCGTAAGGCACGCCCTTCTCGATCAGCGCCATGCGGCAGGTCCGCCCATAGGTGCTCAACGGCGTCGAATGCAGCGTCGGCTTCGCCATCCTCCCCTCCCCGCGTCGTCCGCCGCCGATGATGCCGCGCCATGGCCACCTGCGCGAACGGGCGCGCCGGCCGCCGGAACGCGAAGCGCCGGGGCCGGCGGCAACAGCTTGACCAAGGCGACGACCAGGCCGCCGGGCCGGCACGTCAAGCGCGTTTCGAGGCCGGCGATTGCGGCGCGGAGATCGGCCTTCGCGGCGACGGTCATGCGGCGAGGCTATGCCGCCGCGGGGCCGGGCGCAACCACCGATGCGGCATCACCCGCTCGCCCGTGAGGCGCGGCGTCGCGCGGAGGGAGGAAACGCGCGCGAAGCGTCGCCGACGGGGCGGTCCGCGGCGGAACGGAGCGCGCCGCGCTTGACGCCCCGCCGCGGGGGGAAGACACTGCCGCGGCCGCGGCGGAGGAGCGGCCGCGTCCGGCGCGCCCGCGCCGGCTCCAGGAGAGGCTTTGGGACGGACCGCCCATGAAGCTGATCGGCGTCGACGTCGGCGGCACCTTCACCGATCTCATCGTCACCGACAGCGAGTCGCGGGAGACCGCGATCCACAAGGTGCCGACCACGCCGGACGACCCCTCCGAAGGGGCGGCCGCCGGCATCGCCGCGCTCTGCGCCCGCAGCGGCACGGCGCCCGGCGCGGTGGCGCATGTCTTCCACGGCACCACCATCTCCACCAACGCGGTGCTCGAACACGACGGCGCCGAGAGCGGCATGATCACGTCCGCCGGCTACCGCGACATCATCCATATCGGGCGCCATCAGCGGCCGCAGAACTACTCCATCATGCAGGACATCCCCTGGCAGGCCCGCCCGCTGGTGCGCCGCCGCCATCGCCTCGCCGTGCGCGAGCGCCGCGCCCCGCCGGACGGCGCGGTGCTGGAGCCGCTCGACGAAGACGGCGTGCGCGAAGCCGCCCGCACCTTGCGCGCGCAAGGCGTGGAGGCGGTCGCCATCTGCTTCCTCTTCTCCTACATCGACCCGGCCCACGAGGAGCGGGCGCGGGCCATCGTGCTGGAGGAATGGCCGGAGGCCTTCGTCACCACCTCGGCCCGCGTGGCGCCGCAGTTCCGCGAGTTCGAGCGCTTCACCACCGCCGCGATGAACGCCTTCATCGGCCCCAAGGTGCGCGGCTACGTGCGCCGCTTCGAAGGCCGGCTTGCGGAGGCGGGCGTCGCCGGGGACCTGCACATCATGGGTTCCAACGGCGGCGTCGCCACGGCGGCGATGGTGGCGGACGCGCCGGTGATCACGCTCATGTCCGGCCCCGCCGCCGGCGTGCTGGGCGGGGCCTGGGCGGCCGGGCTGTCCGGGCGGACGCGCCTCATCACCTTCGACATGGGCGGGACGAGCGCCGACATCGGCATCGCCGTCGACGGGCGCTTCGGCGAGGCGACGGCGCGGGACACCTGGATCGGCGGCTACCCGGTGCTGGTGCCGATGATCGACATCGCCACCATCGGCGCGGGCGGCGGCAGCATCGCCCGCATCGACGCGGGCGGGGCCTTCAAGGTCGGGCCGGAAAGCGCGGGCTCGCGCCCGGGGCCGGCCTGCTACGGGCGCGGCGGCGCGGCGCCCACGGTGACCGACGCCAATCTCGTGCTGGGCCGGCTCGACGCCGGCGCCTTCCTCGGCGGCGAGATGGCGCTGGCGCCGGAGCGCGCGGAAGCGGCTGTCGCCGGCCTGGCCCGCGCCCTCGGCATCGACGCCCGCGAGGCGGCGGAAGGCGTGCTCACCATCGTCAACAGCAACATGGCCAACGCCATCCGCTCCAAGACCGTGCAGAAGGGCCTCGACCCGCGCGATTTCGCCCTCGTCGCCTTCGGCGGCGCCGGCCCGCTGCACGGCGCCGAGGTCGCCGCGATGCTGGAGATTCCCGAGGTCGTGGTGCCGCCCCATCCCGGCATCACCTCGGCGGCCGGCCTGCTCACCACCGACCTGAAATACGACCAGATCAAGACCGAATTCCAGGTCAAGGGCGCGGTGGACGCAGCCCGCCTCGACCGCGACTTCGCGCGCCTGGGCGAAGAGCTGATGGCCCAATACGCCTCCGCCGGGCTGGGCGCGGCGGAGGTCGAGACGCGGCGCGCCGGCGACCTGCGCTACGTCGGCCAGGGCTACGAACTGCGGGTGCCCTTCCCCCCCGGCCGGCTGGACGAGGCCGGGCTCGAGCGGGTCTGGCGGGCGTTCCACGAATCGCACGCGCGGGAATACGGCCACCACTTCGCCGACAGCCCCATCGAGATCGTGAACATCCGCATCACCGGCACGGGCCGCATGCCGAAGATCGCCCCGCCGCCCGCGCCGACCGGCGGCTCCCTGGAGGCCGCGAAGCTGCGGACGGCGCGCTCGGTCTTCCGCGCGAACGGCGCGCTGGAGAGCCGGGAGACGGCGTTCTACCGGCGCGATGCGCTGCCGGCCGAGGCGCCCTTCGCCGGCCCGGCCGTCGTCGTGCAGAAGGACGCGACGACCGTCGTGCCGCCGGGCTGGTCGGCGCAGGCCGACCGCGCGGCGAATCTGATTCTGCGTCGCGGGCGCTAGAGGAGCGGGCCATGGACGAGACGCCGAACCGCCGCCCCATCGACCCCGTCACCGCCAGCGTGATCCAGGGGGCGCTGGAGAACATCGCGGTCGAGATGGGCTGGAAGCTGATGCGCATGTCCTATTCCTCGATCATCCGGGAATCGGAGGATTTCGGCGCCGCCATCGTCGACCGCCACGGCCGCCAGCTCTGCGAATCGGTGCATTCGACGCCGCTGCAATCCGGCCCCATCCCGGGCTACGTGAAGGGCATGAACCGCCTCCTCGCGGAGCGCGGCCAAACCTTGCGCGAGGGCGACGTGATCGTCCACAACTCCGCCTATCACGGCGCGAGCCACGGCCCGGACGTGGCCTTCGTCGTGCCCGTCTTCCACGCAGGCGCCCCGGTGGGCTACGCCGTCACCACGGCGCATCATCTCGACATCGGCGCGCTCAGCCCCGGCAGCTGCGGCATCGTCGACGCCATGGACGCCTACGCGGAGGGGCTCCAGTTCAAGGCGCTCAAGGCCTATGACGGCGGCGCGCGCAACGACGCGCTCTGGCACATGATGCGCGACAACATCCGGGCGCCGGACATGGTGGTGGGCGACATGGAGGCGCAGGTCGCCGCCAGCCGCATCGGCGCCGAGCGCTATCTGGCGCTGATCGAGCGCCACGGCCTCGCCACCGTGGAGGCGGCGTCGGACGCGCTCATGGATCACTCCGAGCGGCTCATGCGCCAGGCCATCGCGGCGCTGCCGGACGGCTCCTGGCGGGCGGAAGGCCATGTCGACGGCTTCCTCGACGACCCGGACCGGCGGCATTTCAAGATCGTCGTGACCGCCACCGTCGAAGGCGACGCGATGACGGTGGACCTCACCGGCACCTCGCGGCAATGCGACGACCGGCCCATCAACATGCCGCTGGAAGGCACGGTGGATTGCGCGATCTGGCTCACCGTCCGCTCCATCCTGCTGGACAGCGCGGCGCACGGCCACATCCCGCAGAATTCGGGCCTGATCCGCCCGATCGCCATCGTGGCGCCGAAGGGCACCATCGCGAACCCGGAATTCCCGGCGCCCACCATCGCCCGCTTCGTCTCCGGCAACATCGTCGCCGACACGCTGATGAAGGCGCTGGCCCAGGCGGTGCCGGACAAGGTCTCGGCCGGCGTCGGCAACCTCAAGGTGGTCGCCTTCTCCGGCATCAAGGGCGGGCGCCACTGGGTGCACATGGACATCCACGAGGGCAGCTACGGCGGGCGCGCCGGCAAGGACGGGATGGACGCGGTGGACACGCTCTACGCCAACACCCGCAACAACCCGATCGAGGACATCGAATCCCACCTGCCGCTGCGCATCCGGCGCTACGAGCTGCGCGACGATTGCGCCGCCGCCGGGCGCTGGCGCGGCGGCATCGGCTCGATCCGCGAAGTGGGCTTCCTGGAGGACAGCTTCATCTCCGTCGAAGGCGACGGCCACGCCTTCCGCCCCTGGGGGTTCGCCGGCGGCGCGGAGGGGCGGGAGGCGGCGCTGGTCTATCACCGCGCCGACGGCACCCGCGTCCCCTTCCCCTCGATGATGCCGAACCGGGCGGTCAAGGCCGGCGAGAGCCTGACGCTCACCGGCACCTGCGGCGGCGGCTACGGCCGGGCCGCCGAGCGCCCGCCCGCGGCGGTCGCCGACGACGTCCGCGACGGCTACGTCTCGCGGGAGACGGCGGCCGGCGCCTACGGCGTCGTCGTCACGGAGGCGGGCGCCGTGGACGAGGCGGCGACGGAAGCCCGGCGGCGCGAACGGCGCGAAGAGGAGGCAGCGCGATGAAGATCAAGGTGATCAACCCGAACACGACCCTGGAGATGACCGAGGGCATCGGCGCGGCCGCGCGGGCGGCGGCGCGGGCCGGCACGGAGATCGTGGCGACGAGCCCCGACTTCGGCCCCGAATCGATCGAGAACTACCGCGACGAATGCGTCGCCGCCTGCGGCGTGATCGACGAGGTGCGCAAGGGCGAGGCGGAGGGCGTCGACGCCTACGTCATCGCCTGCTACGGCGACCCCGGGCTGCATGCCGCGCGCGAGACGACGGAGAAGCCCGTGATCGGCATCGCCGAGGCGTCGTTCTACACCGCCGCGATGGTGGCGGCGCGCTTCTCCATCGTCACGGTCATCCCGCGCATCCGCACGATGCTGGAGGAGATGGTGCGGGGCTACGGCATGGCCGAGCGCGTCGTCGCCATCCGCACCACGCCGCTCTACGTCCTCGACATCGAGCGCGACCCGGCGGGCTCGCTGGAGAAGCTGCGCGACGAGGTCCGCCGCTCCGTGCGCGAGGACGACGCGGAGGCGGTCTGCCTGGGCTGCGCCGGCTTCGCCCGCTTCGCCGCCGAGCTGGAGGCGGAGCTCGGCGTGCCGATCCTGGACGGCGTCGTCTGCGCCACCAAGCAGGCCGAGCTGCTGGTCGAGCTGGCCTTGCGCACCAGCAAGCGCAAGACCTACCGCCCGCCCGAGCCCAAGCGCTTCACCGGCGCCTTCCGCCACTTCTCCGCCGAACCGGCGCTGCCGCAAGCCGCCGAATAGGAGGCGCACGGCTTCGCATGACGCCCCGCCGCCCGCCACGCCCTCCCCCCTGCCGGAGGAAGGTCGTATCGGCCCCTCCCCCTGCCGGGGAAAGGCCATTTGTACCCCTCCCCCCTGCCAGGGGGGAGGCCGGGAGGGGGTCGCATGGTCGAAGGGGGCCGCATGGCCGCACGCCGAGCGGGCATCGGCCGCGCAGCGAGGGAGGCCTTCGGATGAATCTTGCGGACAAGCGGACTATCCTGTGCGGCCCCGCGGGGGGCCGATGGAGCAAACCAAGGAGAACGACATGACCACATCGACGAGCAGGCGCTGGGCGCTCGACCGGCGCGCGTTTCTCAAGGGGACGACCGCGGCCGCAGCGGCCGCCGCCGTGCCGGGCGTCCTCGCGCACCGCGGCGCCATGGCCCAGGACCGGGCGACGACCCTGGTGATCGCCGCGCCGGCGACGCCGCAGAGCCTCGACAGCGAATACGACGTGAGCCTCGGCACCTTCGAGTCGGTGGCCGCCTGCTACGACTCGCTCGTCGAATTCGAGAAGATTCCCGATCCGGGCGTGCCCACCGCGCTGCGCGAGGACATCAAGGATTACCCGGACCGCCCCGGCCGCGTGAACATGCGCGGCAAGCTCGCGGAGAGCTGGGAGATCGACCCGAACAGCCAGTCGGTCCGCTTCAAGCTGCGCGAAGGCGTGAAGAGCAATTGGGGCAATACGCTCACGGCCGAGGACGTGGTCTGGACCTGGCACCGCAAGCTCGAGCTCGGCGCCATCGGCGGCTTCTTCGCCAACACCATCAGCCTCGAGCGCAAGGAGCAGATCAAGGCCGAGGGCGAACACGTGGTGTCGTTCAACCTCGACCACCCGAACCCGCTGCTGCTGAAGCTCCAGCCGAATCTCTACAACCCGATCTACGATTCCGCGAAGTGCCGGGAGGTGGGCGGCGCCGACGACCCGTGGGCCAAGGAGTTCCTCAAGAACGAGACCGCCGGCTTCGGCCCCTACCGCATCGAGCAGCTCACCCGCGGCGCCCAGGCCGTGTACAAGGCGCGTGACGATTATTACGGCGGCAAGCCGGCGATGGAGACGGTGATCCTGCGCGAGGTGCCGACCTCGGCGAACCGCGCCCAGCTTCTCCAGGGCGGCGCGGTGGACATCGCGCAGTATCTGCAACCGCTGGAGCTGGTGCAGCTCGCGAACGCGCCGGGCGTGGCCGTCGAGACCATCCCGGCGACCTTCATGCTCTGGATCGAGCTCAACGCCAAGATCCCGCCCTTCGACAGCATCGACGTCCGCCGCGCGATGAACTTCGCGTTCCCGCAGGAGCAGGTCATCGCGACCGTGTTCCAGAACCTCGCGAGCCCGTTGACCGGCTGCATGCCGGACATCTATCCCGGCTTCAACGCCGGCTATTGGGAGTACGGCGCCCAGGATCTCGAACAGGCGCGGGCGCTGTTGCAGGCGGCGGGCTACGGCGACGGCTTCGAGACGGTGCTCGCCTACGACGCCTCGCAGGCGACCCAGGAGACCACGGCGATCCTCTTCCAGAGCGCGCTGAAGGAGATCGGCGTGACCCTCCAGCTCAAGAAGATCCCGGCGGCGACGTTCTACAACAACGTCTCCGAGCGGAAGCAGCCGATGATCTTCTACTACGATTCGCCGTGGTGTCCGGATCCCGGATACTCGATGAATCTCTACTTCCACTCCAAGTCGTTCATCAACTACTCCAACTACGAGAACGCCCGGGTGGACGAGCTGATCGACGGCGCGGCGCGGACGGGAGACATGGACGCGCGGCTCGCGGCGATGGACGAGGTGCAGAAGATCGTGATGCGCGAGGCGCCCTGGGTGTTCGGCGCGTTCACCAACTACTCGATGGCGCGCCGCTCCGACGTCAGGGGGTGGACCTACTACACGTCCAACAACATCCGCTTCCAGGATTTCCGCCGGGAAGCGTAGGGCGGTGCTGCGGGCCGCGCCGCTCCCCGCCCGGCGCGGCCCGCTCCCCTCTGCCGCTCCCGACCGGCGGACCGCAGCCGGCCGCATGACCCCCGTATGACCCCCGTATGACCCAAGGGGCGCGCGATCCATGACGGACGCAGCCGCCGGCCTCCCCTTGCGCGCGCGCGGCCGCGCCGGGGCCCTCCTCCATGCCCTGCGCTTCCTGCTCGCGATCCTGTGGGCTCGCCCGCTCTTCGCGCTGGGCTACGCCATCGTCATCGTCGTCATCGTCCTCGCGGTCTTCGCGCCGCTGATCGCGCCCTACGAGCCCGAGGCCGCGAATCCGGCGGATTTCCTGCAAGCCCCGAGCTGGCGGCACCTCTTCGGCACCGACGCGACGGGGATGGACATCTTCAGCCGCATCGTCTACGCGCCCCGCATCGACCTGACGATCGCGCTCGCGGGCACGACGATCTCCGCCGTGGTCGGCTCCTTCATCGGGGCGGTCGTGGGCTACTACCAGGAGGGCGGCGGTTTCGGCTCCTTCGGCGCGGGCTTCGTGATGCGGGCCGCCGACGTCCTGCAGGCCTTTCCCGTCTTCGTCTTCGCCATCGCCCTGGTCGCGATCTTCGGCCAGAGCCTGGAGAGCATCATCGCCGCGATCGCCTTCGTGAACGCGCCGATCTATCTCCGCCTCATGCGGAGCCAGGTGCTGGCGATCCGCAACATGCGCTACGTCGAGGCGTCCTACGTCTCCGGCGCCTCCGATCTCGCGATCATGCTGCGCCACGTCATTCCCAACTCGCTCGCGCCGATCCTGAGCCAATTGTCGGTCAACATCGGCTGGTCGATCCTGTTGACGGCCGCGCTGAGCTTCGTCGGCGCCGGCGTGGTCGCGCCGACGCCCGAATGGGGCAGCATGATCGCCATGGGCTTCCAGAACATCATCACCGGCCAGTGGTGGCCCTCGGTGTTCCCGGGCATCGCGCTGGGGCTCACCGTCTTCGGTTTCGCGCTGGTCGGCGCGAGCGTCGAGGTGCTCGCGGATCCGGCCCGGCGGCGGGCGCTCGCCGGCTCGCTCCGCACGCGCAAGGCGCGCGCCTGATGCGCATCCTCCGCTACATAGGGCGCCGCTTCGTCTTCATCGGCCCCCAGCTCTTCGGCATCATCCTGGTGAGTTTCCTGCTGGTGAAGCTGATCCCGGGCGATCCGGCGGTGATGATGCTGGGCCCCTTCGCGACGGAAGAGCAGCTCGCCATGCTCAACGCCGAGATGGGGCTCGACGGCACGATCATCGACCAGTTCTGGATCTACCTGCAAAATCTGGTGCAGGGCGACCTCGGCACGTCGTGGCAGACCACGAAGCCGGTGTTCGACGATCTCGCCGTGCGCTTCCCGGCGACCCTCGAGCTGATCACCCTCTCCCTGCTGCTGGCGCTCGTCATCGGCGTCCCGCTGGGCGTCGCCGCGGCCTGGTTCAAGCGCTCGATCGTGAAGAAGTTCTCCGACTACTACGGCCTTCTCGCCGGCGCGCTGCCGGATTTCTGGCTGGGGCTGATTCTGATCTACCTGTTCTACACGATCATGCAGGTCGCGCCCGCGCCGCTGGGCCGGATCGACTTCGCCGTCCTGCCGCCGCCGCCGGTCACCAATTTCCTGATCATCGACAGCATCGTCGCGGGCAATTGGCAGGCGCTCCGCTCGACCCTGGGCCATCTGGTGCTGCCGGTGGTGACCCTGGGCGTGATCAACGCCGGCCCCATCCTCAAGATGACCCAGGCGACGATGGAACGGATGCTGGAATCCGACCTGATCCGCTACGCCGAGATGTGCGGGCTGCCGAAAAAGACCGTGATCCGCAAGGCGTTCCGCAATTCGCTGCCGTCGGTCGTGACCATCGTCAGCGTGCTCTACGGCTTCCTGATCGGCGGCGCGGTGCTGGTGGAGATCGTGTTCAGCTGGGGCGGCGCCGGCCAGTACGCGGTGCAAGGCGTGCTCAACGCCGACATCAACCCGGTGCTGGGCTTCGTGCTCTTCTCGGCCATCCTCTCCCTGATCATCTATCTGGCGGTGGATCTGATCTACTTCGCGATCGATCCCCGGATCAGGGGTTGACGATGGGAGCGGTCGGGGCGGAGCCGGTGCTCGACGTCGCCGGGCTCAACGTCTCCTACCCGGTGTACGAGGAGGCGGCGGTGCACGCCGTGCGCGACCTCGACCTCCGCGTCCGCGCGGGCGAGATCGTCGGGCTGGTGGGCGAATCGGGCTCGGGCAAGACCACCCTCGCCCGCGCCGTGATGGGGCTCCTGACGCAGCCCGGGCGCATCGACGGCGGCTCGATCCGGTTCGACGGCAAGGACATGCGGGCGCTCGGCGAGAACGCCTTGCGCGCGGTGCGCGGCAAGGACATCGCCATGGTGATCCCGAATCCGCGCAGCGAGCTGGATCCGCTCGTCCCGGTCGGCCGGCAGATCGCCGCCGTGGCCCGCGCCCATCTCGAGGTGGGCCGCCGCGAGGCCGACGCCATGGCCCTCGACATGCTGAAGGCGGTGCACATCCCGGACCCGGCGCGCCGCTTCAAGGCGTTCCCGCACGAGTTGAGCGGCGGCATGGCGCAGCGCGTCGTGATGGCGATTTCCCTCGTCTGCGCGCCCAAATTCGTGATCTCGGACGACGCCACCAGCGGCCTCGACGTGACGGTGCAGGCCCAGGTCCTCGACCTCCTGCGCACCCTGGTGCGCGAGCACCGCACCTCGATGCTGTTCATCACCCGCGACATCGGCATCACCGCCCATTTCTGCGATCGGGTCGCCGTGATCTACGGCGGCGAGATCGTCGAGATCGCCGAGACCGCCCGGTTCTTCGAAAACCCGCAGCATCCCTACAGCGTCATGCTGCTCGCGGCCTTCGCCCACAACCCGGCGCTCCGGCGCAAGTGGCACAAGCCGCTCGCCTCCGACGAACCCGTCCACGGGACGGCCTGCCTGTACGCGCCGCGCTGCGTCCATCGGGAGGGCGAATGCGACGCGCGCCGCCCGCCTCTCCGGGAACGCGGCGCGCGCCATTTCGTGCGCTGTCACTTCCCGGTGGAGCGGGTCGGATGAGCGACGTTCTCGTCGTGGACGGGCTGGTGAAGCACTTCCCCATCGCCGGCTCGCGCCAGGTCGTCCAGGCGGTCAACGGCGTGAGCTTCACGGTGGCCCGGGGCGAGACGCTCGCGCTGGTCGGCGAATCCGGCTCCGGCAAGACGACCGTGGGCCGCTGCGTCCTCGGCCTGATCAAGGCGACGCGCGGCGCCGTCGGCTTCCGGGGCCGCCCGATCGACCGGCGGCGCAACATCCGCTCGCGCGCGCTGCGCGGCCGGCTGCAGCTGGTCTTCCAGGAGCCCGCCGAATCGCTGGACCCGCAGGTGCGCATCGGTGAAACCATCGGCGAGCCGCTGCGCGCGACGGGCGTCTCGCGCCACGACCGGCGCGCGCGGGTGCGCGAGGTCGCCCGGCGCGTGGGGCTTCGCGATGCGGCGCTGGAGCAGTTCCCGGCCGAGCTCAGCGCCGGGCAGCAGCAGCGCGTCGGCATCGCCCGCGCCGTGGTCACGAGCCCGGAGCTGATCGTCCTGGACGAACCCACCTCCGCCCTCGATCCGACGGCGCGGGCCGAGATCATCGACCTGCTGATCCGCCTGCAACGGGAGCTGGAGACGGCCTATCTCTTCATCAGCCACGACCTGAGCACGGTGCGCTATCTGAGCCATCGCGTCGCGGTGATGTATCTGGGCATGATCGTGGAGCAGGGCGCGGCGAAGGCGCTCTTCAGCCACCCGCGGCATCCCTACAGCGTGGGCCTGCTCTCCTCCGTCCTCCTGCCCAACCCGAAGCTCAGGCGCGAGAGCGCCGTGGACCTCGCGGGCGAGATCCCGAGCCCGATCGACCTTCCGACCGGCTGCTACCTCTCCGGCCGCTGCCCCTTCGCCGACGCCCGCTGCCGCGCCGAAATGCCGCCCGCCGACACGGTCGCCGCCGGGCATTTCGTCAACTGCTTCAAGCACCGCGACGCCCTGCGCGGCCACGCGGCCCTCGACTATTTCGACCACTTCCAGGCGGAGACCGAAACCCTCCTCGGCGCCGGCCGCCGCTGACCCCCCTCCCAACCTCCCCCCTGGTCAGGGGGGGGAGGAGACCCCACAAAACACCGGAAAGCCCCCCTGCCAGGAGAAGCCACCCACTCCCCTCCCCCTGCCAGAGAGAAGCCCCACCTGACTCCTCTCCCCCTTGCCAGGAGGAAAAGGCCCACCTACCCCCCCCCTCCCCCCGCCAGGGAGAAGCCCACCTGAACTCTCCTGCCCCCCACCGGAGGGGGAGCGCCCTTCTTCTCCTCTCCCCTGCCGGAGGGGAAGCCCCTTCTTCTCCTCTCCCCTGCCAGAGGGAAGCCCAGCCCCTTCTTCTCCTCCCCCCTGCCAGGGGGGAGGCCGGGAGGGGGGCCGCGCGACCATGCGATCGCGGGCTGGACAAGGCGCCCGCCCGTCGGGAAAATACTCCGCGCACCCGCCCTTTGCCCCGACCGCGCCCGCGCCGTAGCGTCACCCCCTCCATGGCCGGCATCTCCATCGTCATCCGGGCGCTGAACGAGGCCGCCCATCTGCCCGCGCTGTTCGACGGCATCGCCCGCCAGACCCGCAAGCCTGCGGAAATCCTCCTCGTCGATTCGGGATCGACGGACGATTCGGTGGCACTCGCGGAACGGGCCGGCGCGCGCGTGGTTGCGATCGCGCCGTCGGCGTTCACCTTCGGCCGCGCCCTCAACATGGGATGCGACGCGGCGTCCGGCGCGCTGCTCGTGTTCGTGAGCGCCCACACCTACCCCCTGGACGAGCGCTGGCTGGAACGCCTGGTGGCGCCGCTGGAGGCGCATGACGACGTGGCCCTCGTCTATGGGCGCCAGACCGGCGATTCGCGCAGCGCCTTTTCCGAGACCGAGATCATGCGGCGGTGGTTCCCGCCCGAATCGGACCGGGACCAGGACCATCCCTTCTGCAACAACGCCAATTGCGCGGTGCGGGCCTCGGTGCGGGCGACGCATCCCTACGACGAGGATTTGACCGGCCTCGAAGACATGGCGTGGGCGTATCGCATCCAGCAGGACGGCTACCGCATCTGGTACGAGGCCGACGCGGCCGTCGTCCACGTGCATGAGGAAGGCTTCGCCCAGACGATGAACCGCTATCGGCGGGAGGCGATCGCCCACAAGAGAATCTTCGGCCACCACCGGATGTTCGCCCTGGAGGCGCTCGCCCTCTTCGTCGCCAACACGGCGCGCGACTATCTCGCGGCGTTGCCCCGGCGGCGCCTGCGGGCCAATCTGTGGGCGATTCCCCGCTTCCGCTTCGCGCAGTTCTGGGGCGCGTGGCTGGGCTTCCGCCAGGCCGGCGAGCCGCCGCGGGCCCTCAAGCGCCGCTTCTACTACCCGCGCGGCTTCGCCCGGCGGGCGGGGAAACCGCGATCGTCGCCCGAAGGGCGCCCATGAATGCCACCCGAAGGGCGCCCATGAACATCGCCCGAAGGGCGCCCATGAACATCGCCCGGAGGGCGCCGTGAACGTCGTCGCCTTCGTCCCCATGCGCCACGCCAGCGAGCGCGTGCCGGGAAAGAACTACCGCCCGTTCGCCGGCCGGCCGCTGTTCCACCACATCGTCCGCACGCTGCTCGCCTGCCCGGAGGTGGCGCAGGTCGTCATCGACACCGACAGCCCGACCGTGAAGGAGCAATGCGCCGCGCACTTCCCGTCGGTGCGCGTGATCGACCGGCCCGCGCGGCTGCTGGGCGGCGAGGTGGCGATGACCGAGATCCTGCGCCACGACGCGGGCCTGGTCGACAGCCCGTGGTATCTCCAGACCCATTCCACCAGCCCGCTGCTGCGCGCCGAAACCGTCTCCGCCGCCCTGCGCGCCCTCGAAGGCGCTCTCGACCGCCACGACTCGCTGATGTCCGTGACCCGCTGGCAGACCCGGCTCTACGACGCCGCCGGACGCCCGGTGAACCACGACCCGAAGCTGTTGCTGCGCACCCAGGACCTGCCGCCCCTCTACGAGGAGAACTCCGGCCTCTACGTCTTCACCCGCGAACAGATCGCCGCGGGCCGCCGCTTCGGAGAGCGCCCGCTCCTGTTCGAACTCGCTCCGCTCGAAGCGGCCGACATCGACACGGAGGCCGATTTCGCCATCGCCGAGGCGCTCCATCGCCTGCGGCGGGAGGGGGGCGCGCCGTGAAGGTCGCCGTCACCTGCCTGCAGCTCATCCGCGACGTCGACGCCGTGCGCGCGCCGCTGGAGGAGGCCGGCTTCGCGCTCCGGATTCCGCCGGTCCCGGGCCAGCATCTCGAAGGAGACGCCCTGGTCGCGGCCCTGGAGGGCTGCGCCGGCGTCGTCGCCGGCGACGACCGCTTCACCGCCGCGGTGCTGGCCCGGTTGCCTGTGCTGCGGGCGATCGCGAAATGGGGCGTGGGCATGGACGGGATCGACCGCGCGGCGGCGGCGGCGCGGGGCATCGCGGTCAGCAACACGCCGGGCGCCTTCGACGACGAGGTCGCCGACGTGGCGATGGCCTACGCGATCGCGCTGTTGCGGCGGCTGTTCGCCGTCCACGACGGCGCGCGGCGCGGGGAGTGGCCGAAGCCGGCCGGGCGCTCGGCCCGGGGCCTGCGGATGGGAATCGTCGGGCTGGGCGGCATCGGGCGGGCGCTCGCGCGCCGCGCCCGGGCGGCGGGCATGGAGGTGGCGGGCGCCGACCCGGCGCCGGAAAGCCGGGCCGCCGCGGCGGCGGCCGGCGTGGCCTGCCTGCCGCTGGACGCCCTGCTCCGCGCCAGCGACGTGGTGTCGCTGCACTGCCCGTTGACCCGGGACACCCGCCACCTGCTCGACGCGCACCGCCTCGCCCTCATGAAGCCGGGGGCGTTCCTGGTGAACACGGGCCGCGGCGGTCTGGTCGATACGGCGGCGCTGGCCGCGGCGCTGCGCGCGGGCCGCCTGGCCGGCGCCGCCCTCGACGTGCTGGAGGAGGAGCCGCCCGGGCCGGCGAACCCGATACGCGGCATCGACGGCGTCATTCTCGGCACGCACAACGCCTCCAACACGCTGGAAGCCTCCGCGCGCACCCACCGCCGGGCGGTCGCCAATCTGGCGCGGGCGCTCGGCCGGGAGGTCCGCTTCGCGTGAGGCGGGTCGTCGTCACCGGCGTGTGCGGCGGTATCGGCCGGGCGAGCGCGGCGGCCTTCGCGGCGCAAGGCTGGCGCGTGATCGGCGTCGACCGCCGGGAACCGGAACCGGGCCTCCCGGTCGACCGCTTCGAGCCGGCCGATCTCGGCGCCGACGGCGCGGTCGCCGCCCTCTTCGCCCGCCTGCGCGGCGAGGGGCCGCTGGCGGCGCTCGTCAACAACGCCGCCCTCGGCCTCGACAAGCCGCTGCGGGAGACCACCGACGCCGAGTGGGGCCGGCTGATGGACGTGAACCTGCGCGCCGCCTTTCAAGCCGTCCGCGAGGCGCATCCCATGCTGGCCGCGGCGCGGGGCGCGGTGGTCAACGTCGGCTCGGTGCACGCCGTCGCCACCTCGGCCAACGCCGCCGCCTACGCCGTGAGCAAGGGCGCGCTCGCCACCCTCACCCGCGCGGCCGCGCTTGAACTCGCGTCCGACGGCGTCAGGTGCAACGCCGTCCTCCCCGGCGCGGTCGATACGCCCATGCTGCGGCAGGGCCTGTCGCGGCGGGCGCATCCCGAGGGGGCGGCCGGCAATCTCCGCGCCCTGATCGCCCGCACGCCCCTGGGCTTCGTCGCCGCCCCCGACCAGATCGCCCCGGCCGTCCTCTTCCTCGCGGACGGCGAACAAACGCCTTACGTCACCGGCCAGTCGCTGATCATCGACGGCGGCGCCACCCTCCGCCTCGCCACGGAATAACCGCGCACGGCCCGAAGCGCCGGCGGCGCTCTTTCTCCGATGCGCGGCTCTCCAGACTCGCAAGTTTCACTGCCGCCGCTGCCTGCCTATAGTGGGCAGGTCGTGCTCAAGGAGGGAGGCAGGGAATGAACAGGCGGCTGACAGTGATTGTGGAGCGCGAGGGAGACGGTTACGTCGCCCTGTGCCCGGAGGTCGACGTCGCCAGCCAGGGAGATACCGTGGCCGAAGCGCGCACCAATCTCGAAGAGGCGTTGACGCTCTTCTTCGAGACCGCTCCCGTAGAAGAAGTCGACAAGCGATTGCGCAGTGAAGTCTATGTGACTCACGTCGAGGTCGCCGTTGCCTAGGCTACGTGTTCTTTCCGGCCGTGAGGTTTGCAGAATCCTCGCGTCCCACGGTTTCGTCATGGGGAGGAGGCGCGGTAGTCACGTAGTGATGCAAAAGATCGGGAAAGACGGTACGACGACCATTCCGGTGCCGGATCATGGAGAATTGCGCGTTGGCACGCTGCTGTCGATCATGCGCCAATCCGGTGTGCCCCGGTCTGAGTTCGAATGAAGACTGCGGAACCGACCGCCGGAACGCTCCCTCCCGAAGTGCCGACCCGTCGCGGCGGCGAGAACCGCGCCGCCGACACACGGACACGGCGCATCGGGAACCGGCAGAGCGCTTACGCGCCTCCCCCTTGCCAGGAGGGAGGCTCCACCTAACCCCCCCCTGCCAGGGGGAGGCCCCATCTAAACTCCTCCCCCCTGGACAGGGGGGAGGCCGGGAGGGGGGTGGATCGGAGCCCCCCGGACGATGTGGCCCGGATGCACAGGCGTTCCGTCCGCGTTTGGAGGATCACGCGCGTGCGCAACACGGGCCGGCGCGGATGCCGGCGGCGACGATGAGGCTTGCGGTCTCGAATGCGGGCATGGCGCGGCCTACGGAAGCAGCTTGATGAGCGCGACGACGGCGGCGCCGGCCGCGAGCGCAACGCCATAGAGCCGGACGGTCAAGCGCGTTTCGAGGGCGGCAAGGTCGGCCTTGGTCGCGACGCCTTCCGTGACCGCATCGCGCATGGTGCTGGCAATGGCCTTGGCGTGCGCTTCGGCGGCCTTGAGCGTGTCGAAGGCGGCGTCGCTCATGGCGCGCCTTCCCGGCGGGCGCCGGACACGCCGGCGCGCGTGTGGACGGCGGCAATCATGGGCGCATGATGGGCGGTGGCGCCAAGCCGGTCAATCCCGTACCTGCTCATCCGCAAGCCTCATCCGGCGGCACCGACACTCCTCCCCCTGCCAAGGGAGAGCCCACCTAAACTCCTCCCCCTGGACAGAGGGGAGGCCCTACTTAAACTCCTCCCCCCTGTCAGGGGGGAGGCAGGGAGGGGGGGCCACATGAACACACGCTCGCGCGCCAGGCGGTTGCGCACCGAGCGGACGTTGGCCGAGCATCGTTTGTGGACGCGGCTTCGCGCGCGACGGCTGGATGGCTGCCACTTCCGGCATCAATCTCCCATCGGTGGATACGTCGTCGACTTCGCCTGCCGCCGTCGGCGTCTGGTCGTGGAGGTCGATGGCGGGCAACACGCCGAACGGCGGGAAGCGGACGGGGCGCGAACGGCCCGGCTCGAACGGCGGGGATACAAGGTGATCCGCTTCTGGAATCACGAGGTTCTGGAGAACGTCGAGGGCGTGCTCGCGACGATCCGCACCGCACTGCGGGAGCGTGATCCACCCCCCCTCCCGGCCTCCCCCCTGGACAGGGGGGAGGCCGGGAGGGGGGTTCCACAGGAACACGCCGACCACGCCCCAAAAAGGGAACGCAGCCAGCGCGCTTGACCATGCGCCCGCCCCAAGATACCTATCGCGCACGGAGCGAAAAGCGGGAGGCGGCCCGGCCCATGCCGCGACTGATCCACCCGGTGGTCCTCTCGGGCGGTTCCGGGACGCGGCTCTGGCCGGAATCGCGGGCGGCGCATCCCAAACAGTTCCTGCCCCTGACGTCCCGCCGCAGCCTGTTGCAGGAAACGATCCTGCGCGTGGCGGACGCGCGCGCCTTCGCCCCCCCGTTGACGGTCTGCAACGAGGAGCACCGCTTCCTCGTCGCCGAACAGTTCCGCGAAATCGCGATCGAACCGGGCGCCATCGTCCTGGAGCCCGTCGGGCGCAACACCGCCCCCGCCATCGCCGCCGCCGCCGAGATTCTGGCCGCGCGCGACCGCGACGCGCTCATGCTGGTGCTGCCCTCCGACCACGCCATCGGCGACGCGGCCGGCTTCCGCGCCGCCGTCGAGACGGCAACGCCCGCTGCTGCCGAGGGGTTCCTGGTGACCTTCGGCCTCCGCCCCACGCGGCCGGAGACGGGATACGGCTACGTCGCCGCCCGCGCGAGCGCCGAACCGGCGGGCGCCGGACTCGCGCCGGGGTGCTTCCGGGTCGAGCGGTTCGTGGAGAAGCCGGATCGGGAAACGGCGCGCGGCTATCTTGCCGAGGGCGGCTGGTACTGGAACAGCGGCATGTTCCTGTTCACCGCGCGCGCGTTCCTCGCCGAGTGCGCCCGGCTCGCGCCCGAGACGCGCGCCGCGGCCCGCGCCTCCGTCGCCGGCGCGGAAGCCGACGCGGATTTCCTGCGGCTCGCTTCCGAACCCTTCCGCAGCGCCCCGGCCGGTCCGGTCGACCGCGCGATCATGGAGCGGACCGACAAGGCGGCGGTCGTGCCCGCGGAGATGGGCTGGAGCGACCTGGGCTCGTGGGCGGCGCTGTGGCGGGCCGGCGCGCGGGACGAAGACGGCAACCTGCGCCGCGGCGACACCTTCGCCCTGGAGGCGACGGATTCGCTGATCTCCGCCGACGGCCCGCTGGTCGCCGCCCTCGGCATCGACGGCCTCGCCGTGGTGGCGACGCCGGATGCCGTCCTGGTGGCGCCGCTGGCGCGCGCGGACGAGGTCGGGACGCTGGCGCAGCAGCTCGCTGCCGAGCGGCGCGCCGCCGAACGGCGGGAGGCGCCGAACGCCCGCGCGCGCATCCACCGGCCGTGGGGCTTCTTCCAAACGTTGCACGGCGGCGCCGGCTTCCAGGTGAAGCGGATCACCGTCAAGCCGGGCGCCGCGATTTCCCTCCAGCGCCACCGCCACAGGGCGGAACACTGGATCGTCCTGCGCGGCGCCGCCGAGGTGGTGAAGGACGGCACCACGTTCACCCTGCGCGCGAACGAAACCACCCACGTGCCGCCGCTCTGCGTGCATCGCCTCGCCAATCCCGGCCCGGCACCCCTCGACCTGATCGAGGTCCAGACGGGGCGCTATCTGGGCGAGGACGACATCGAGCGCTTCGAAGACAGCTACGGCCGCGCGCCTTGCGCCCCCCCTCCCGACCTCCCCCCTGACAGGGGGAAGGAGACGGCGCATCGGCCAGAGGCCGCCGACTCTCCTCCCCCGTAAAGGAAAGCCCACTCACACTCCTTCCCCTGTGAGGGGAAGGCCACCCTCACTCCTCCCCCTGTGCAGGGGAGGCCACTTATACTCCTCCCTCCCTGGACAGGGAGAAGGCCCCACTTAAACTCCTCCCCCCTGCCAGGGGAGAGGCTCCACCTGAACTCCTCCTCCCTGCCAGGGGGGAGGCAGGGAGGGGGGCCACATGAACACACGCGCGCGCGCCAGGCGGTTGCGCACCGAGCGGACGATGGCCGAGCATCGTTTGTGGACGCGGCTCCGCGCGCGGCAGCTGGATGGCTGCCACTTCCGGCATCAATCTCCCATCGGTGGATACGTCGTCGACTTCGCCTGCCGCCGTCGGCGTCTGGTCGTGGAGGTCGATGGCGGGCAACACGCCGAACGGCGGGAAGCGGACGGGGCGCGAACGGCCCGGCTCGAACGACGAGGATACAAGGTGATCCGCTTCTGGAATCACGAGGTTCTGGAGAACGTCGAGGGCGTGCTCGCGACGATCCGCACCGCACTGCGGGAGCGCGATCCGCCCCCCTCCCGGCCTCCCCCCTGAACAGGGGGGAGGAGCGTAAACGGCGCCTCGCCGGCAATTCTCACCGCGCTTGCCCACCGGCCCGTCCCCCCCTGCCAGGGAGAAGCCACCAATATTCCACCCCCTCACAGAGAGAAGCCCACTCAAACCCCTCCCCCCTGGACAGGGGGGAGGCCGGGAGGGGGGTGGACCGCGGCCCCCCGGAACCGCCGCCCGGACGGGAAGGCCCCACCTGTACTCCTCCCCCCTGGACAGGGGGGAGGCCGGGAGGGGGGTGGACCGCGGCCCCCGGAACCGCCCCCCGGACGATGCGAACCGGATGCACTGGCGTTTCGTCCGCGTTTCGGTAGATTCCGCGCGGGTTGTTTCTTGCGGGCCGGGTCGTTCCCGGCTGCCGATGGCTTGGCAATGTGTCGGTTTGCAATCCTCGAAGTTCGCTGCGCCGCGTTTCTGGATTCCCGCTTTCGCGGGAATGACGGGGGAGGTGCGGGAGCGGGGAATAATGACGGGGAAGGTGCGGGAACGGGGAATGATGCGGAAATGACGGCTCTCCGGCGCCGCGCCGCGCCCGCCCCACGCCAACGGCCTCCCCTCCGCCCGTCATTCCCCCGCTCGCGCGCGGGCAGGCCCCGGCCGCCGTTCCCCCGCCTTCGCAGGGGCAGGCCCTTCGGCCCCCGCCCGTCATTCCCCCGCTCTCGCAAGGGCAGGCCCTTCGGCCCCCGCCCGTCATTCCCAAGCCCCCGGTCGTCATTCCCGCGAAAGCGGGAATCCATGTTCGCCGCGACGCGCCCCATGCATGATGCATACAGGGCGAACGCAAGCCCGCGCGCCGCGCCGCGTTTCAAACCGGGACACGACCGATAGCCGGCGATGCCGTCCCCCCCCCCTTCCTCGTCCGATGATACGGTGCCTCTGGTCGTCGACGTCGACGGCACGCTGATCGCCGGCGACCTTTCGGTCGAGAGCGCCCTCCGGTTGATCGCGACTTCCCCGCTTGCGCTGTTCGCCCTCCCCCTCCGGCTTTTCCGCGCCGGAGGACGCGCCGCGCTCAAACGCAGAATCGCCCGCGAGGTCGTGTTGCCGCCGGCGTCGCTCGTCCTCAACCCGGCGGTCGTCGACGAAATCTCCGCCGCACGGGCCGCGGGGCGGGAAGTCTGGCTGGCGTCCGGGTCCGACGAACGGGCGGTGGCGCCGCTCGCGGACGCCGTGGGCGCCGACGGCCATCTGGGCTCCGACGGCCGCACCAATCTTACCGGCTCCGCCAAGGCGGCGGCGCTGGTCGACCGCTTCGGCGAGGGCGGTTTCGATTACATCGGCAACGAACGCCGTGATCTCGCCGTCTGGAAACGCGCGCGGCGGGCCATCGGGGTCGGCCTCTCCGCGCGTCTTGCGAAAGACGTGCGCGCCCTGGACGGCGCCGCGCGCTTTCTTCCGGCCCCCGGCGGCCGTCCGGTCGATTTTTTCCGGGCCTTGCGACCGCACCAGTGGATCAAGAACGTTCTGGTGTTCGTTCCCCTCGTCGCCGCGCACGATACGGAGGCCATGCGTTGGGCGGCGACCGGCGTCCTGTTCGTCGCCTTCTCGGCCCTGGCGTCGGGCACTTATCTGCTCAACGACCTCTTCGATCTTCCCCACGACCGCCTTCATGCGAGCAAGCGTCATCGGCCGCTGGCCGCGGGCAGGCTGCCGCTGTTGCCGATGATGGGCGTCGCGGCGGCGCTGATGGCGTGCGGGCTGGGCGCCGCCTTCGGGCTTTCGTCCGCGGCGGGGCTGGCCTTGCTGCTCTATCTGGCCGCGACCCTCTTCTACTCCCTCTGGCTCAAGCGCAGGCTGTTCGCCGACGTCGTCGCCCTGGCCATGTTGTATGCGTTGCGCGTCGCCGCCGGCTCCATCGTCGCCTCGGTTTCTCCGTCCCCCTGGTTCCTGGCCTTCTTCGTGTTTTTCTTCCTCGACTTGGCCGTCGTGAAACGGCTCGCCGAACTGCGGGCGCTGCATGAAGCTCGCCGCTCCGAGCCGGCCGGGCGCGCCTACGCCGTCGACGATCTGCCGGTCGTCGCCGCCCTCGGCGCCGGGGCCGGCTTCGCCGCGCTGGTGGTCTTCGCCCTGTATGTGAGCGGTCCCGCCGTGAGCGCGCTCTACGACCGGCCCGAATTCCTCTGGTTGGCCTTGCCGCCGCTCGTCTATTGGTTGGGGCGGATCATGCTGCTCGCCAACCGCGGAAAGGTCGATGACCCGGTGGTGTTCGCGATACGCGACCCCGCCGCCTGGCTGTCGTTCGCCGCGGGCGCCGCGGCGTTCGCCGCCGCCCTGTGATGGCGGCGCGCCCGGCGCCGGCGGCCATCGCCGTGCGCTACGCCGCGTTCGCCGCGGTCGCGACGGCGGTCAACGTCGCGACCCAGGCGCTCTGCCTCGCCCTGTATGCCGGCCGCCATGAGCTGTACGCGAGCATGGCGGCGGGAACGGCCGCCGGGCTTCTCGCCAAATACCTTCTCGACCGCCGCTGGATATTCCGCGTCGGCCCGGCCTCGCTGCCCGGCCGCTCCGTCGAATTCATCCTTTATGCGTTGACCGGAGTCCTGACGACCGGTCTGTTCTGGGCGGTCGAAATCGCCTTCGCGGCGCTGGGCGACGCACTCTGGTTGCGCTACGTCGGCGCGGTTCTCGGCCTCGCCGCCGGATACGCGCTCAAATACCGTCTCGATCGGCGATTCGTGTTTCGGGAACGGGCGGCATGAAGCTCTCGGGATGGGGCCGCTACCCGGTGCTCGAATGCCGGACGGCGCATCTTCGGGAAGCCGGCGCCCTTCGCAGCCTGCTGGCCGCCAGCGAAACCGTGATCGCGCGCGGCAACGGGCGATCCTACGGCGACGCCGCGCTCAACCCCGAGATGACGCTCTCCATGCTGGGGATGGACCGGATGCAGGCGTTCGATCCGGCGACCGGCCTTCTGACCTGCGAGGCCGGCGTCCTGCTCGCCGACGTCCTGGAGACCTTCGTGCCGCGCGGCTGGTTTCCGCCGGTGGTTCCGGGAACGAAGTTCGTCACCGTGGGCGGCATGATCGCCGCGGACGTACACGGCAAGAACCACCATCGCGACGGGTCCTTCGGCGCCCACGTCGAATCGCTGGTCCTGGCGACGGCGGACGGCGCGATTCGCGCCTGCTCCCGCGTCCGCGACGCCGCGCTCTTTCGCGCCACCCTCGGCGGCATGGGGTTGACCGGGGTGATCCTCTCCGCGCGCTTCCGGCTGAAGCCGATCGAAACCGCCTTCGTCACGGCGGAGACCCTGGCGGCGCGCGACCTCGATGAAGCGATGCGCCTGTTCGAGGAGTCGGGAGACTGGCCCTTCAGCGTGGCCTGGATCGATTGTCTGGCGCGCGGCGGGAAGCTCGGCCGCGCTCTGGTGACGCGCGGGCAATTCCTGGAGCGGCGGGCGCTGCCGCCGCCGCTTGCGCGCGATCCCTTGCGCCCGGCCGCCGCGGCCCGGCTGGCCGTGCCGGTCGACCTGCCGGCGTCCCTGCTCAACGGCGCTTCCATCGGCCTCTTCAACGCGCTGTACTACCGCCGCGGCCGCGCGCGCGGCCGCACGCGCCCGGTTCACTTCGATCCGTTTTTCTTTCCCCTCGACGGAGTCCGGGCCTGGAACCGCCTTTACGGCCGGCGGGGATTCGTGCAATACCAATGCGTGCTGCCCAAGCGCGAAAGCGCGGCCGGCATCGCGGCCTTGCTGGAGCGCGCCGCCGCCGCCCGGCAAGGGTCTTTCCTCGCCGTCCTCAAGCTGCTGGGCCCCGCCGGGGAGGGGCCGCTGTCGTTCCCCATCGAGGGCTACACCTTGGCACTGGACTTCCCGCTGCGCGAAGGCACGCGCGCCCTGCTCGATTCGTTCGACGCCATCGTCCACGAGAGCGGCGGGCGGGTCTATCTCGCGAAGGACGCGCGCTGCGCGGCCGCGCGGGTGCGCGAGGGCTATCCCCGACTCGGCGCCTTCGATGCCGTGCGGGCCGAGGCGGCCGGGGCAGCGCCCGGATTCGCCTCCGGGCTCTCGCGAAGGCTCATGCTGTGAGGGAGAAGATCGACGGAACCGCGCCGAACGACGCGATGCCGACCAAGCGCCGGCGCGCCCCGGCCGCTCGGTGTCCGGGCGCGGCGGCGCGGGGCAGGGCTCTGCCCGACCCGTCCGCACAACCTGCTTATCCGCAAGCCTCCTCCAGCGCCCCGGTTACACTCCTCCCCCTGTCAAGGGGAAGCCCGCCCTTCCCCTCCCCCCCCCTCACAGGGAGGCCGCCCTTCTCTCCTCCCCCTGACAGGGGGGAGGCCGGGAGGGGGGTGGAACGCAAACGGCCCGACGCGCCATGACTCCGTCATTCCCGCGAAAGCGGGAATCCAGAGACCGTAATGACGATCCGAAGGGGGCGGAGAGGGCTCCGCGCGCCTTACTTCAGTTGCACAATGCGATATTTGCCCTGTTCATCGGGGGCATCCTGGCCTACGGGGCGGGATTCGCCTGGTACATGCTCGACCGTTTCGATTTGATTAACCTGCTCCGAGATGCGAACGTCGACGATTCCTTCTACTACTTCCAGATAGCCAGGAATTTGGCCGAGGGAAAATTCTCGACCTTCGACGGCGGCATCACCCAAACCAACGGGTATCACCCTCTCTGGCTGCTGCTCATAACGCCGTTCTACTGGGTATTCGACCCGGAACGGGCGCTGTTCGGCATCAAGGCGTTCGAGATCATGCTCACCGCCGGCGGCGTAGCGCTCGTCGTCGCGGCCGCCCGTCTGGCCTCCCTGCCCTGGATTCTCTTTTTTGCCGCGCTACCAACGCTCTTCCAAAACTGGGTCCTGTATTTGGGACTTGAAGCGGCCGCTGCGCTGCTCATGCTGGGCTTGTTCTTCTTGGCCCTCGTCCTCTTTGCGCGGGATGCAGCGCGGTGGCGTTGGGCGCTGGCCGTTGTCGCCTTCGCCTTGCCTTGGGTGCGCCTGGAGTACATCGCCATATCCCTGGCGGCGACAACGGCGCTGTGCACCATCGAGTGGTCATGGCAGGCTCGCCCGTCCGACGCATCGTTCGGAGCGCGAGTCCGTTCCATACTCGTTCTTAAGGCGATCCTTCCGTTTCTCGCTGCCTGCGCGGGTATTCTCGTGTACTTCGCCTACAACTGGCTCGTTTTCGGCGGTATCGTGCCGGTGAGTGCCGCGTTGAAGCGGATTTGGTCGCAAAACCGGTGGGAATCGGAAGGCGGGTATAGCTTGACGAAAAACTTTCAAGAAACATTGCAGATTCATGCTTTCGATACGGAACTCCTGGTTGCGCTGGAGATCTGCTTCTATATCCTGCTCGTCTGGTGGTTCGCACGCCGCTCCCGCAGTCAGGGGGATTGGCTGCTTCTGGTCTTTCTGGCAGGCGTATTCGGCTTGGCGGCGGGTCATCTGGCCAAGTTCGCACAAAGCGTTCTCACTGTGCATCCCTACGTCGGGAGTCATGCTTGGTATTTCGTTCCAGCGTACCTGATGAAGGCGTTGATTGTTCCGGTGAGATGTTATATCGTCATTTACTTCATTCGCCGTTTCGTCGGACCGAGGTCGCCCCGCGCGGCCAATATTATGAACCTGGGCATTGTTATCACCGGCGTGATCTTCCTGCTTGCTAAAGCGGATTTCCTAACCGTTCCATTCGAGAAGGTTGACAGGGCAAGCGAGTCATCCGTCCGCGAATGGGAGATTAGTTCCTACATGGGTACTCTGATTATGAATCGTCAGCTTTCCGAGAACAGCATAATCGGATCGTGGGACGCAGGCGTCGTGGGATATTTCTCGCGCTTTCCGGTAGTGAACCTGGATGGCTTGGTTAACTCCTACGACTACATGCGCGCCAGAAAAGAAAGAACGGAAGCCACGTTTCACCGGCGTTACGGGATTACCCACTTCGCCAACGCCCGACACAGCAACGACCGCCCTGACGGCATTCTGTTCGAAGGCCCACCATTCCTGTTCAAACACCCGCCATCTTTCCGCGGATCAAGGGAATTACAGTTCAATCTCTGGTCCACCAGTCCGCTAGCAGAGACATCCGCAAACGGATTCGGTTCTTCTGCGGACTTCTGGGATAAAATGACACCGCATTTCGACTACTACTCGGAGGCCATCTCGCTCATGGTCGACGGCAACATGACGCAAGCGTTCGCCAGAGATTGTGCATCGGCGGAGATGCGTGGCGAAACATTGGCGTTTTCCTGGTTGACTGAAGGAGGCGAAACGGTTTCTCGTGCTTGGAGTCCGTGGGTGGACATGCTTGAGAACAGCTTGGGATTTTGCGTGAGCGCTTTTGAATTGCCCAACGATGCCCGCCCTCCCATACGAATCAAAATTGCGCCGGCCGGCGTCATTGACCACGACGGCCGTCTTCTTCTCGGCGGGTCGGTTCTGGCGCGCTTCGAGGATGGCTTCGACGGCTGGCTCCCGGAAGGCGAAGCGATCACGAACCATGGTCAACATGAGCACTATAAAGGCCAGCAGCCGATCGGCGGCAACATGGGCCGGGGCTTCCTGACGAGTTACCATCCCGACAAGGGAGACAGGGCCACCGGGCGGGCGCTCTCGCTCGCGTTCACCGCCGAGCCCGACCAATATCTCGCGTTCCTGATCGCCGGAGGCATGGGCAGCGGTGTCGGGTTGCGCCTGTTGGCCGACGGCGAGGAAGCGATGGTCTGGCGCGGCGAGAACACCGAACGCTTCAGGCAGGTCGTCCATTCGCTGGCCGAGGTCGCCGGCCGGAGTTTACAATTGGAACTGTTCGACCACGAAACCGGCGGTTGGGGCCATATCATGCTCGACCACGTCATGCTGGCGCGGCGCAACGAAAACGATCCCCAATGAAAGAAGGAGCCCTCCGCAATGCGCGCGTAATCCTGCCGCTCTTGCCGTGGTTGGCATTGCTGGGCTGGCTGGCCAGCGTGTCCTGGTTCCTGACGGACGACGCCTTCATCAGCTTCCGCTACGCCCGCAACCTGCTGGAAGGTCACGGGCTGGTGTTCAACCCCGGCGAATATGTCGAAGGCTACTCCAACTTCCTGTGGGTGCTGGAGCTGGCGGCGATATGGGGATTGTCGGGGGTCGCGCCGGAGCACGCGGCGCCGTGGCTGTCCGTCGCCTTCACCGCCGGCGTCGTCGCCGTGATGATGTGGTGGGTCGCGCGCCTGCCGGCGCTGCGTCACCGGGGGCTGGTCGCTTGGATGACCCTCGGCTTCGTGTGCTCCAGCGCCACCTTCGCGGTGTGGACGTCCGGCGGCGGGCTGGAGACGCGGCAGTTCACCTTCTTCATCATCCTGGCCGTGATGTGCCTGAGCCTTTACAGGGACAGCCGCCGGGGCCTGCTGGCGGCGTCGTTGAGCCTGGCCGCCGCCGCCTTGACGCGGCCCGAAGGCCCGATGCTGGCGGCGTTGTGCTTCGGCTGGTTCGTCATCCAGCGGATGGCGGACACGGGGCGCCTGAATCCGGACTGGCGGCGGTTGATCTGGTTGGCGGCGCCCTTTGTCGTCCTGGTCGGTGCCCATTTCCTGTGGCGCTACGCCTATTACGGCGAGTGGCTGCCCAACACCTACTACGCCAAGCACGTGCGGCCCTGGTACGAGTCCGGCTTTCGCTATCTGTGGGCGGCGACACTGGAGACGGGACTGTATCTGCTGATCCCCCTGGCCGTAGTCGCCATGCGGAATCGCTGGCGGGCATCGCGCGACGGGACATACGCGCTGGTGCTGCTCCTGGTCGGCGTTCACATGGCCTATATGATGCGGATCGGCGGCGATCATTTTGAATATCGCCCGCTGGACTTCTACTGGCCGCTGCTGGCCGTCCCCGCGTCCATGGGAACCGCTCACCTCGGCGCGCGAATCGCCAGTTGCCGGTTGGTGCGACGATTCTTCTTCCGTCGGGCGGTGGGTGGGCGAACATGCGCCATCGCCCTTTTCGTGCCGGTGTTATTCTACGGAAGTGCGATTCAGGGTGCCCTGTTGTTCGAGGGAGCCGCAATACGAGAACGTATTGTTAATCTATACATAGAACTCAACGATGATAACAGCAGGTGGCTTCTTGACGTTCCGGGAATGACGATGTTCGTCGCTATCTCCAACGACCTGCGTCGTCAAGCCGCTCGACAGTCCGTCGCCTCACCCTTCACGGAGCACCGTGAGTTCGCCAACCAACAGTTGCGGAACTGGAAATCCTATGAAAACATGGATAGAGGAGTGATTCCCGGCGATGCGCTGACGGCTTCGGGGACGATCGGAATCCCATTCTATTATCTCCCTGACCTGAAGATCATCGACACACATGGCTTGACCGACGCGGTGGTAGCGCGCAACCCAGTCACAGAACCCAATCACCAGCGCGTCATCGCCCATGACCGGCATCCCCCGCCCGGATATCTCGAAGAACGGGGTGTCAATTTTCAAATATATTCCGCGACATACGGAGAATTGCAGGCGGTTATGCGCGGAGAGTACGCCGTGAAGATCGGCCCGGCTCTGTGGATGCCCTTCGACTCCGGTGACCGGCAGTGGGTCCTCGATCGTTTCGCCAGACAAGACTTGCGAATGCGCTTTTCAATGATCGATTCACTTCGCAATCAATGGAATAAATACAACTATTTCCATCATAGTGGGCGGATTCTGGCGCGCTTCGAGGATGGCTTCGACGGCTGGCTCCTGGAGGGCGAAGCGATCACGAACCATGGTCAACATGAGCACTACAAAGGCCAGCAGCCGATCGGCGGCAACATGGGCCGGGGCTTCCTGACGAGTTACCATCCCGACAAGGGAGACAGGGCCACCGGGCGGGCGCTCTCGCCCGCGTTCACCGCCGAGTCCGACCAATATCTCTCGTTCCTGATCGCCGGAGGCATAGACAGCGGTGTCGGGTTGCGCCTGTTGGTCGACGGCGAGGAAGCGATGGTCTGGCGCGGCAAGAACTCCGAACGGTTCGAGTGGGTCGTCTACTCCTTGGCCGAGGTCGCCGGCCGGAGTTTACAATTGGAACTGTTCGACGACATAACCGGAAGCTGGGACCATATCATGCTCGATCACGTCATGCTGGCGCGTCGACAATCCGAAGGGCAGTCGGAAGGGCCGTGATGCATCCTCCCCTTATCGGCGCAATCGGCGCCGGCCGGCAGACGGCCGGCGAGGACCACGCTAGGAGGAACGGCTTCGGTCTCGCCGGCCCGGCGGACAACGGGAAAACCCCGCCATGAACGGGGCGGCCGAAACGGCGCTGGTGATCGGTGCCACGTCGGACATCGGCCGCGCCGTCGCGCGCAGGCTGGCGGACGGAGGCTGCGCCTTGCAGCTTGCCGCCCGCGACCCCGAGCGGCTTGATAGAGAAGTGCGGGACCTCCGGTTGCGCACGGGCGCTTCCGTGGACGCCCATCCTTGCGACGTTCTCGACGCCGACGGCGGCGCTTCCCTGCTCGACGCGCTCGATCCCCTGCCCGACATCGCCGTCTGCGTCGTCGGAATGTTGGGCGACCAGGCGGAAAGCGAGCGCGACGCCGGCGCCGCGGCGCGCGTCATGCGGACCAACTACGTCGGCCCGGCCCAGCTGATGGGGGCGCTCGCGGAGCGTTTCGCGCGGCGCGGACATGGAGTCCTGGTCGGCGTCGGCTCGGTGGCCGGCGATCGAGGCCGGGGCTCGAATTACGTCTACGGCTCCGCGAAGGCGGGTTTCGCCGCGTTCCTCTCGGGTCTGCGCAACCGGCTGGCCGCGTCGGGCGTCCACGTCGTCACGGTGAAGCCGGGCTTCGTCCGCACCCGCATGACCGACGGAATGGACCTGCCGGCGCGCTTGACCGCCGAGCCGGACGAGGTCGCCGCCGCGATCGTCCGAGCCGTCCGAAAGCGCCGCGACGTCATCTACGTGCGCGGCATCTGGCGCCCGATCATGGCGATCATCCGCGCCATCCCGGAACGCACGTTCAAAAAGATGAAGCTGTAGCGACAACTCCTCCCCCTGCCAGGTGAGAGAGCCCCACCTGAACTTCTCTCCTGCCAGGGGAAAACCACTTGCTCTCCTCCCCCCTGGCAGGGGGGAGGCCAGGAGGGGGGTCCACAAAAACACACGCCCGCCCGCCAAGCGACGGAGCGTCCGCCTCCTTCCCCGTCGCCCCGCCTCCTTCCCCGTCATTCCCGCGAAAGCGGGAATCCATCTCGATCGATCCCATCGGGAGCGCCAGGAAAGCCACTCCCCCAAGGAGAAGACCCACATTAAACTCCTCCCCCCTGCCAGGGGGGAGGCCGGGAGGGGGGTGCCTCCCGGTCCCACGGTTGAAAAGCCCGGCGAAGCGTGCCATACGACGCCCGCCGCCGAAACCCCGCCGGTGCCAATAAGGCCAGCCGATCGTTGAGGGCAAGATACATGGTCGAGATAACCGTTGGAGTCCCCTGTTACAACATGGAAGGCTATGTCGAGCACTGCATACGGTCGATCCTCGATCAGTCCTTCACCGATTTCGAAATCGTCGCAATCGACGACGGCTCGACCGACGGCACGGGAGCCGTCCTGGATTCCCTGGCGGCCGACGATCGGAGGCTGCGTGTGCTCCGCCAGGAGAATATGGGTCTCGGCCCTACCAGGAATCGGATCGTGCGGGAAGCGCGCGGAACCTTCCTGGCGTTCGTCGACGCCGACGACTGGATCACACCGGACTGCCTCGAGGTATCCCACCGCCGCGCCGTCGCGGACGACCTGGACATCGTGGCCCTCGGCTGGGCCCGCATCGAGGACGGGACGGGACGAGTCCTCGATAAACGCCGTGACCACCGAGGCCGCGCCACGGGCGACCGGGACGGAATGCGTCAAGCCGCCTTCTCGGGCACTCTCAACTTGGCGTCCTGGGGCTCGCTGGTACGCAGGCAGTTGTTCCTTGATAATGCCCTTCTCTATCCCGACTGCCTACACGAAGACATCTATGTCACGCCGTTCCTGTATTTCTACGGTCACCGATACGGTTATGTGAAGCGAAGATTGTATTGCTGGCGCGCACACGGGGGTTCGATAACCGCGAGCGTCTCGGAATCTCACATCGACGGGCTTGCCGGCGTCTTCGGGGCATGGAAAGAACGCTTGTCGAGGGAGGGAGCATACGACGAGTTTCGGAAAGCCACTCTCAAAGGCTTGGTCGCCTATCTTTCCACGGTCCGCCGACGTATCGAAAGCATGGAGAACGGCGATCCGAAACTGTTGCGTTACCTGAAAAGCCGCGCTCTGTCGATTCCCGAACTGTTGGAGCTGGGAAAATACATTCCGCGGGAAGAACGACAATATCATGCGAACCTAGATAGGATATTGAGGGATGTAGATATGGTCGAGATAACCGTTGGAGTCCCCTGTTACAACATGGAAGGCTATGTCGAGCACTGCATACGGTCGATCCTCGATCAGTCCTTCACCGATTTCGAAATCGTCGCAATCGACGACGGCTCGACCGACGGCACGGGAGCCGTCCTGGATTCCCTGGCGGCCGACGATCGGAGGCTGCGTGTGCTCCGCCAGGAGAATATGGGTCTCGGCCCTACCAGGAATCGGATCGTGCGGGAAGCGCGCGGAACCTTCCTGGCGTTCGTCGACGCCGACGACTGGATCACACCGGACTGCCTCGAGGTATCCCACCGCCGCGCCGTCGCGGACGACCTGGACATCGTGGCCCTCGGCTGGGCCCGCATCGAGGACGGGACGGGACGAGTTGTCTGGGAACGCCGCGATCACCAAGACCTCGACACGGACGACCGGGACGGAATGCGTCAAGCCGTCTTCTCGGGCACCCTCAACCACATATCCTGTAGCGCGCTGGTGCGCAGGCGGTTGTTCCTCGATAACGCCCTTTCCTATCCCAACTGCCTGTTTGAAGACTCCTACGTCACGCCGTTCCTGTATTTCTATGGACGCCGATACGGCTATGTGAAGCGAAATCTGTATTATTGGCGCTTACACGGGGGTTCGATAACCGCGAGCGTCTCGGAATCTCATATCGACGGGCTTGTCGGCGTCTTCGGTGCATGGAAAGAACGCTTGTCGAGGGAGGGAGCATATGACGAGTTTCGGGAAGCCACTCTCAAAGGCTTGGTCACCCTCTTTTCCATGATCCTCCGGCATATCAAAGATTTTGAGAACGACGATCCGAGACTGTTACGTTACCTGAAAAGCCGCGCTCTGTCGATTCCCGAACTGTTGGAGCTGGGAAAATACATTCCGCGGGAAGAACGACAATACCATGCGAGCATGAACAAAATATTGACGCATGGATCCTCCATTCCGGCAGCGGAGAAATTCCCGAGGCCGTACGCCTTGAACGACTCCTTGAGGCGACAGGTGACGCAAGAAATACAATACCCCCCCTCACCCAGTGCACGATACGACATATGCTTCGCGCCGCACAACGACTATCACGCCGTCACGGCCTTCCCCATCGCCGAGAGGCTGCGACGCGACGGCTTGAAGGTCGCCCTCCTCCATTTCTCCTCCATCGGGCGAAACGAGGGGGCGAAAGAGCGCCTCGCGCGACTCGGAGAGACGCATTGCTACGACCTTGTCGATTTCCTCTGCACCGGCCACAGCTTCGACATGCTCGTTGTCTTCAACGACTGGGATCCGCATGCCACGCGCCCGCTCGTCCGGGACGCGCGCGAAGCGGGCATCGCGACGGTCGGCATCGTGGAAGGGATCAACGATTTCCGCGACGTCGATACCGGGCTCCGACGCGACGCCTACCGTACCGTCGAATGGGTGCTCGGCGCCGGAGAGGACGATCGCCGGTATTTCGGCGACATGGGGAGCAAATTCCAGGTCGTCGGCTTTCCGCGCATCGCCGAATCGCTGCGGCAACCCTTCCGGCCGTCGGAGCGAAGACGGGCGGTGATCAACGTCAACTTCAGCTACGGAGTCCTGGAAGACGAACGGGAACGATGGCTCGCCTCGGCGATCGAAGGATGCCGGCGGGCGGGGCTGGATTACACCCTTTCCCAACACCCGCAGGACGGCGCCGATCTTTCCAACCATCCGGTGAGTTCGCGGGGCTTCGCCGATTCGATGCGCGAGAACGCGATACTGGTCAGCCGCTTCAGTTCATGCATCATCGAAGCCTTGGCCATGGGGCGCCCGGTCGTGTACCATAATCCGGCCGTCGAGAAGGTAGAGAAGTTCGGCGATCCTCTGGGTGCCTACAGCCTCAGCACGGATGCGGAGAGTCTGGCGAAAGCCCTGGAAAGGGAGCTGGCCGCCGAAGGAAGCGTCGTGCATCGACGGAACAGGTTTCTGAAAGAGCACTGCGATTTCTCCCGAGACTTCCGGCCGCATGAAAAAGCCGCCCAAGCGCTGATGAAAATCCACACGGAGCATCGAGCACGGCCAAAGGCGGCAGCGAAGAAGCGATTGGCCGGATACTACGGATTGGTCCAGGGCTTCATGTTGCGTCTCCCGACCCCTGCGCGCATCGCCGGAGGGCTGCGCCAGCGCGTGCCTCGGTTGACCGCGGCGGCGCTCGGCGCCGGCTTGGGTTTGACCGGGGTAGGCGTCTTCGACATCGCCTGGGGCGCTTGGCCGGCCGCGGCCGGCCTGCCCCTCGTCGGCCTCGTCGTCATGAAGGAAGCCGTCCTCTGGCGCTGGCGCCGCGCGCGCGATCAGGCACAGATAGGGTCGCGGATACAGCGCATCAAGAAGGAACTCACCGAAGCGCTGGCGGCCGAGCGCGGGCGCGCCGAGAAGGCCCTGGCGGAGGCCGTCCGGAGCGAACGGAGCCGGGCGGAACGTGCGGAACGCGCGCTCACCGAAGCGCTGGCGGCCGAGCGCGGGCGCGCCGAGAAGGCCCTGGCGGAGGCCGTCCGGAGCGAACGGAGCCGGGCGGAACGTGCGGAACGCGCGCTCACCGAAGCGCTGGCGGCCGAGCGCGGGCGCGCCGAGAAGGCCCTGGCGGAGGCCGTCCGGAGCGAACGGAGCCGGGCGGAACGTGCGGAACGCGCGCTCACCGAAGCGCTGGCGGCCGAGCGAAGCGGCCGGTCGCTGGTCGACGTCCATCTCGCCGACCGGGGGCTCCCGATTCGACGAATCCTGCTGCTGTTCACCATCCACCGCTCGGGCAGCACGTGGCTGTTCGACATGCTGCGCACGCATCCTTCGGTGCGCGTGGAGCCGACCACCAGGGTGTGGACGGCGTTGGGCATCGACGGCTGGCGTTATCCCGGCGCGTTCCACCATGTCGACGGGGCGGCGGTGCCCCTGGAAATCGCGCCCGGCCTAGCGGCGGCGATTCCGGCGTTCCCCCCTGCCGCGATTCCCGAAGGAGGCATCGAGGAAGCCGAGCGGTGGGCGCTGGAAAAGGCCCACCCCGAGTTCGTCGGGTTCAGGGCGAGCCGCCTCGCGGCGCGGGTTCGCGACCTGCGGGAGAACGGCATAACGGTCGAGATCGTCTACGGCGTGCGTTGCCCGGTCGACGTCATGTGGTCGATGGCGGAATACAAGAGCCGCAACCCGAAATGGTACAAGAAGCTGCCGGTCGGAGAGATACCCCGGTTCGTCGCTCGGTCGTTCGAAGCGCTGGCGGAAGCGCGCACCCTGCTCGGCGGCTCCGTGATCGAATACGAAAATCTGCCGGATGGCGCGGCGCTGAACCGGCTGGCCCTCCGCTTGGCCCCCGCCTGGAGCGAGGCGGAGGCGACGGCATGGCGCGCGCACGCCGCATCTGCGACCGAGCGTTCGAAACGCGGAGAACGGCGCGGCGCCGGGTTCCTCGGCACGCCCGACCGGGCGCGCGATCCGGCCGGCCCCGATGGCGCATGGGCCCCCGCCGCCGCCGACATCGAAGCCGCGAAGGCAGCACACCGGCGCCTCACCGCCGAAGGGAAGGACGGAAACCCCGGCGACGCCACGCACTCTTCCACCCACGCCTCAACATTGTAGCAGGCGACCCCAACCGTTATCGCAACCATCGGATCAGGCTCTTCGTACGGCGCGCATATGGTTACAATCCCGCACATGTCCCCGAAGCCCCCCACCCCGAGATCCACCGAAGCCTCTCATCCGATGATGACCGCGCATGATACCCTGTTGCTCCCGGAGGCGCTACCGGATCAACCGTCTCAATCTACGCGGTATGCATCGGGAGAAACGGCAGCTCCGCTATCGAATGGGTAGAAATGTACCCAGTCGATGACCATGACATCCGGAAGTCGGTAGTAGCGGACAAGAAGCCCGGGAGAAGCTGCCTGATAGACAGGGCGGATGTGAACGACCCTGCGGGGAGGCTGAGAGTCCGTTTCCGAGACGGGCTTCCCACATTCCGGGTCTCTGGCGATTCTCCATTTGGCGGCCTCGAATACATCTTCGGCGAAAGGATACTTCGCGACCGCAGAATCGACGGCCTCCATGACGTGATTCTCTTCTCGCACCGTGATTGGAGTCGCGTCCGGCATCGCCTAGAGCCCTTCGCGAGCCAAGGCCATGTGCTCGTCGGATACCTCGCCCAACTTTTCCGCAAAGACGGTGAATAGCGGCAAATCTTCGCCATTGTCTGCGAGTTGCCAGATTTCCCCGTGCGAACGCTCGCTGATGCTCATGGACGTGTGGCCGTCCACGATCACGGAATAAACTTCGTCAATCACGCTGCGTTCATCAGCGGTGAGTTCAGCAGAACGGTAGTTCTCTATCACGTCAAAATGAGTGTTCCAGAACCCGCTGCCGGACGCGGAGCGTCCGCGACGGAGAATCCCGCGCTTTTCGAGTTCCTCCACGGCGATCAGATTGCGGCGCGCAACGGGACCGAAGGGCTTCTTGATGTACCTCTCGCGTGTGATCGAGCTTCCACTCGACATGTACGCCCGCGCATCCGAATACCAGAGAATCTTGTTCAGCTTGATCTGATCAAGCTTTTCCGGCGCGTCGGCGGCCCTGTCGCAGATGTAGTGAATCGTCTCAACCAGCTTGGAAAATGCAACGGTCATCATTTCCTCCCCCACTCCACGTCTAGACGAGGGACAAGAGTCGGTCCCGCAGCTCGACCTCATAAACCTTCCGAACCTGCTCTGTCTCAGTGCCAAGCTCATACGCCGCCTTGCGGATATTTCTTTGCAGAGCTTCATCCTTCTCGAATTGCTCCGCCACATATGCCACGCACGTCTCGAAAACCTCGAATTCCTGCTTCCCCGAAACCTCATCCGTCAGGCGTGACGCATGCTCGACCGCCCATTCCCTGGCTGAGGCTGCGGCGGAAATCTTCTCACCGAAGCTGGTAAGCTGTACCGGGCTGCTCGCCTGAACGGCAGGCGGGGTTGCTTGCCTTTCAAGTATCTTCTTGATGTCCGCACGCACTTCGGCAAAGCCATCGCGGACGGTTTCGTCGAGCGAGTCGAGCTTGGTGTTGACTTTCCCGACCCATAGGGCAGCTTTGACGACGCCTCCGATCAGCGCAATACCACCGACAATCGAAGCCGGCGCCCACCACGAGGGGTTGGCGTTCCACTCAGACATCTCGCCGATTCCGCGCACCGACCCGCATGTGTTCCGGGAGTATCATCCGCTCAGCTCCACATGGCGAAGCCGCTTGCCGGCCATCCCGTGCGCGATGGCAGCCATCCGGTCGATGGCGTCGCGCTCGCGAAGCCCTTGCCGCACCGCGAACTCGTTGACGCGGCGTTGCCTGTGCCTGGGGCCGAAATGCCGGAACGTCCCGTGGTAGCCGCGCCTGCGCATGGACCTGAAGCTCTCCATGCCGTTCGTATGAGCCACGCCGCGGACACACCCGCCGACCGAGTGGTTGACCGCCTCGCGCCGCATATCCGTCACCCCCCGCAGGCGGCGGCTTCGTCCGTGCAGGCCGTGGCCCCCACCGCCGTGCGCTCCCCGACGAACCCTTGCAGGATAGCATGATCGGTTGACGTGACAACCCCCGGCCGCTCGCATCGTTCGCGGCGCGAGCCATGGCCCCGACCACGGAGTGCGGGATTTCCTCGACGTTTCGACCGCAATGCCATGCGCAATGCACCGCAATGCCATGACGGTGCGGCGCGCTCATTCCCATCACGAAGCCCATCACCCGAACCGGGAATCCCGAATACCGCGGAAGGCCTTGTGAGACAATCCGCGCTTGCGGATGACGCCGCGCCGACATAGCCTCCGGCGCATGGCCATGACTGCTCCCGCCTTCGACACGCTCGCCCCGGCTTGCGACCTCGAAACCGCCGGTCTTGAGCGCCGGCAAGCCGAAGCCGTCGCATCGGCCATCGGCAACGCCGGCGACCGCGCCACTCCCAAGGCGGGCCTTGCCGCCCTTCGCGCGGACCTTCGCGCCGACTTCTACCGCGCCTTGTGGATACAGGGGGGCGCCATCGGCGCCGCCAGCGCCGCGCTTGCCGGCTTGATCGCGGGAGCCGGACGGTGACCGTCGCCACCTTCGACGCCTACGCCGCCGCCAAGGCGCTCCGGGAAGCCGGGTTCGACAAAGCCCAAGACGAAGCGGCCGTGGCCATGGTGCGCGATGCGGTCACGGAAGGCGGCGCCACCAAGGCCGATCTCGCCAATCTCGAAACGCGCTTGACCGTCCGGTTCTACGATGGGCTGCTCGCGGCGGTCGCCGCCGTGGGCGCGCTCATGAAGCTGCTTCCACAGGCTGCGCCATGACCGAATTCGAGACCACAAGCCTCATCCTCGCCGGCGCCGGCGCCGGCGCATCGATCATCAGCGCCTTCGCCGCGTCCGTCGCCGCCGTCGGCATCTGGCACGGCATCCGCGCCATGGTCCGCGCCAACAAGGACCGCGCCGGCATCCTCGACCGACAATACGAAGCCGACGAACGCCGTCATACCGAAGCCATGCGCCGCCATGACGAAGCCACGCAGGCCGCAGACCAGCGCCATGACGAAGCCGTGCAGGCCGCAGACCAGCGCCATGCCGAAGCCATGGCCGCGCTCGCCGACCAGCGCCGCGAAGCCGCCGCCGCCGCCGCCGACCAGCACCGCGCCCTCGAAGCCTTGATCGCCGGCATGGAGACCATGATCGAACGCACCGCGCCCAAGCCCGGACCCGGCGCCCCCGCCGAGTAGCCGCGCGCCGCGAAGCCGAAAGAGGACCTCGCATGGCGATGGCCGCCTTGAATTCCGAACGATCCGCTCCCCTCCTCTCCGTCATCATGCCCTGCCTGGGCGAGGAGGCGGTCACCCCGAAGACGCACCGGCGCCTCGTCGCCGAAGTGAAGGACGGAAACCCCGGCGGCGCCACGCCCCGACGCAACACGACGCATCCCGACTGATCCGAAGGATCCGCCGTGACCGAATTCGAGACCACAAGCCTCATCCTCGCCGGCGTCGGCGCCGGCGCATCGATCATCAGCGCCTTCGCCGCGTCCGTCGCCGCCGTCGGCATCTGGCACGGCATCCGCGCCATGGTCCGCGCCAACAAGGACCGCGCCGGCATCCTCGACCGACAATACGAAGCCGACGAACGCCGCCATACCGAAGTCATGCGACGCCACGACGAAGCCATGCGACGCCATGACGAAGCCATGCAGGCCGCCGACCAGCGCCATGACGAAGCCACGCGGGCCGCCGACCAGCGCCATGACGAAGCCATGGCCGCGCTCGCCGACCAACGCCGCGAAGCCGCCGACCAGCGCCGCGCCCTCGAAGCCCTGATCGCCGGCATGGAGACCATGATCGAACGCACCGCGCCCAAGCCCGGACCCAGCGCCCCCGCCGAGTAACCGCGCGCTCCGACGCAATACGACGCATCCCGACTGATCCGAAGGACCCGCCGTGACCGAATTCGAGACCTCAAGCCTCATCCTCGCCGGCGTCGGCGCCGGCGCATCGATCATCAGCGCCTTCGCCGCGTCCGTCGCCGCCGTCGGCATCTGGCACGGCATCCGCGCCATGGTCCGCGCCAACAAGGACCGCGCCGGCATCCTCGACCGACAATACGAAGCCGACGAACGCCGCCATACCGAAGTCATGCGCCGCCACGATGAAGCCACGCACCGCCACATCGAAGCCATGCGCCGCCATGACGAAGCCATGCAGGCCGCAGACCAGCGCCATGCCGAAGCCATGGCCGCCCTCGCCGACCAGCGCCGCGAAGCCGCCGACCAGCGCCGCGCCCTCGAAGCCCTGATCGCCGGCATGGAGACCATGATCGAACGCACCGCGCCCAAGCCCGGACCCGGCGCCCCCGCCGAGTAGCCGCGCGCCGCGAAGCCGAAAGAGGACCTCGCATGGCGATGACCGCCTTGAATTCCGAACGATCCGCTCCCCCCTCTCCGTCATCATGCCCTGCCTGGGCGAGGAGGCGGTCATCTGGGAGACGCACCGGCGCCTCGTCGCCGAAGTGAAGGACGGAAACCCCGGCGGCGCCACGCCCCGACGCAACACGACGCATCCCGACTGATCCGAAGGATCCGCCGTGACCGAATTCGAGACCACAAGCCTCATCCTCGCCGGCGTCGGCGCCGGCGCATCGATCATCAGCGCCTTCGCCGCGTCCGTCGCCGCCGTCGGCATCTGGCACGGCATCCGCGCCATGGTCCGCGCCAACAAGGACCGCGCCGGCATCCTCGACCGACAATACGAAGCCGACGAACGCCGCCATACCGAAGTCATGCGACGCCACGACGAAGCCACGCGCCGCCACACCGAAGCCATGCAGGCCGCCGACCAGCGCCATGCCGAAGCCATGGCCGCGCTCGCCGACCAACGCCGCGAAGCCGCCGACCAGCGCCGCGCCCTCGAAGCCCTGATCGCCGGCATGGAGACCATGATCGAACGCACCGCGCCCAAGCCCGACCCCGGCGCCCCCGCCGAGTAGCCGCGCGCCCCGACGCAACACGACGCATCCCGACTGATCCGAAGGACCCGCCGTGACCGAATTCGAGACCACAAGCCTCATCCTCGCCGGCGCCGGCGCCGGCGCATCGATCATCAGCGCCTTCGCCGCGTCCGTCGCCGCCGTCGGCATCTGGCACGGCATCCGCGCCATGGTCCGCGCCAACAAGGACCGCGCCGGCATCCTCGACCGACAATACGAAGCCGACGAACGCCGCCATACCGAAGTCATGCGCCGCCATGATGAAGCCACGCACCGCCACACCGAAGCCATGCGCCGCCATGACGAAGCCGTGCAAGCCGCAGACCAGCGCCATGCCGAAGCCATGGCCGCGCTCGCCGACCAGCGCCGCGAAGCCGCCGCCGCCGCCGCCGCCCAGCACCGCGCCCTCGAAGCCCTGATCGCCGGCATGGAGACCATGATCGAACGCACCGCGCCCAAGCCCGGCCCCGGCACTCCCGCCGAGTAGGAGAGCCCACCAATACTCCCCCCTCGCAGGGGGAGAGCCCACCCAACCTCCTCCCCCTGCCAAGGAGGGAGGCCGGGAGGGGGGTCCACAGGGACACGCTGCTCGCGCGCCGAAGGAACGGCGCCCCAAGCGCGCTTGACCATGCAATGGTACGTGGATGCGGCGAGATTCGGAGAATAACCGTAGAGACGCCGCCCGATGCCCAGGCGCCAAGGCAACAATCCCAAGCGCAGGATCGTTCCGGCGGGCGCGCTGAGCCCGGCCGTCCTGGCGCGCATCGAAGAGAAAGCCCGCTACACCGGCAGCGCCCACCACAAGCGAAAGCCCGCCGATTACGGCTTCCGCCCGCCGGTGAACCCGCGCCCGCACAAGTCGCTCTGCGACGGCGGCCGGAGCGTCAGGCTCGGCGAAGCGAGGGCGCTGTTCCGTGAAGGCGTCGGGCGGGGTATGGTGAGCGCCGTTCCCGAGGATGGCCTGCCCAAATACGTCTGGGCGGTCGACCGCGAAGGCCGCGCGTATGAGGCCAAACTTGAGCAGGGCAGTCAAAACTATCATGGCTACGTGCTGGGTGGTGACGACGAGGCCATGCGGCGCTGGGTGATCGAGCGATGGAGAGCGTGATGTCCGGCGCGCTGTCGATTTCGCTTTCGCACGAGACTCTCGAGTCCGGTTCCGAGGAGGAACGGGCGACGTTCGGCCTGTTCGCGATGACGGCGAACGACCGGCTGCTGACCGCAGGCGAAGACGTCGCGCACGGGGCGCTCCGCCACGGCCCGCACGTCGCCGGCTGCCCCGCGGCCGAATGGTTCGTCTGGAACTGGTGGCGGCTGCGCTGGGAAGGCGGAAGCCCCGCCGAGCCGCGCGCCGCGCGCCGCTGGAGCTTCGTGCACCGGATGTCGAGCATCGGCGAGGGCTATGCCTGGCCCAACGTTACGATTCATTCGGACGGGCTGCGCTCCATCCTCCGTTCCGAACCGTCCCGCGACCCGGGCGCGACCGCGTTCCGCCATATCGGCGCCGCAGAGCACGAAACGGTTCCGGCGGGAAGCCTCGAAGCCGCCATCGACGGGTTCGTGGAAGACATACTGACGCGGCTCGGGAAGAATCGCGGCGCCAACCTGCATCGCCTGTGGGGCGATCTGCGGGCGGAGCGGGAAGACCCGGCGCTCGCGCGCTTCCGGCGGTTCGAGGCGCGGCTCGGCTGCGACCCCGACGAAGCCGACGAGGCGGTGATCCTCCGCCGTCTCGAAGACGCGGCGGAGCTCGGCGAGGAGGCGTTGGGGGAGATAGCCGACGATGCGGCCTTCGCCGGCGTCGCGCCGGGCGCGATGATGTCGGCGCAGGACATCCGGAAGGCCGCGGCGCGGGACGGTTTCGACGCCGACCCCGCCAGCGCGGCCGCACTGGCGGACATCGCGGGTTTGCCACGGCCGGGAACGGTCGAGGCGTGGCGCGCGGGCTACAGCGGCGCCAGGAAGCTCCGCGACCGGGAAGGGCTGGACGGCGCGCCGATTTCCGATACGCGCCTCGCGGAGCTGGCGGGAGCGACGACGGCGGCGGTCACGCAGCGACGCAGGCGCGGCGGGCTGTCTTTCGCACTCGACGGGCCGGACGGCCGCGCGCGGGTGGCGCTCCGGTCGCGATGGAAGACCGGCCGGCGGTTCGCGCTGGCGCGCCTGATCGGCGACCGGATACTCGGCGCGGCGGGCGATCGTCCGGCCGAGAGGCTGTTCCCCGCGACGCGAGCCTACAGCTACCGGCAGAAGGCGCAGCGCGCCTTCGCGGCGGAGCTGCTGAGCCCGTTCGGCGCGGTGGAGGACATGCTGGAGGGCGACTATTCCGAGGACAAGCAGACCGCGGCCGCCCGGCGCTTCGACGTCTCGCCGATGACGATACGGACCCAGCTCGTCGACCACGGCCGCCTCGACCACGCGGACGCGCCCGACAGCGCCGGCCGGGGCGCGGGTTGGGAACGCGACGGCGACCGGAACCTGACCCGGGCGGCCATGACCGCGTCGGAGTCGGCGTTGGAGGGCATATGGAACAATCCCGACGATGCCGAATACGACCGGCTTTGAACCCGGCAATATCGTGCTGGTGCCTTTTCCATTCACCAATCTGCGCGGATCGAAGCAACGCCCCGCCGTCGTGATCGCCAGCGTCGCTTACAATCAGTCCCGACCGGATGTGGTGCCGATGACGGTAACCGGTCGAATCAGACGGCCGCTGAACTTCGGTGAGAGCGTTATCGACGACTGGCGGGCCGCCGGGCTGCCGAAACCTTCCGCCATCAAGCCGGTGTTGTTTACCATGGAGCAACAGTTGGCAATCAGAACACTGGGCCGGCTGGGGGAGCGAGATCGAGCGGCACTCGTGGACGCCATTCAATCCGTCGTCGGTTCGATACACCAGCAGCGGCGATCCGATACCTCGCGCCAATAGCCTTCCTCAGGCCGTCATTCCCGCGAAAGCGGGAATCCAGAAACCCCGATGAAAATTCCCCGTGCTTACATCCCTTATGACAAGATGGCGGCGGCCGCGGGAATGACGGATCTTCGTCGCCGCAATGAGCCGCGCGCATCGGGGCGGCGGGACGCTCCCGAGACGCCGGAGGCGGTGAAACGCATGCGTTACGTCGGCAGCCTCGCTCTCGCCGCCGCGATCGCCTGCATGGCCCTGACCGGGGGGGCCGCGCGCGCCGATGCGGATCATCGGCGCCCCAATATCGTCATGCCCAATATCGTCATGCCCAATATCGTCATGATCGTGTCGGACGACCAGTCGTATCGGGATTTCGGATTCCTCGGCAACGACCTCGTGCGCACGCCGCATATCGACCGCCTGGCCGCCGCATCGGCCCGCTACCCGGCCGGCTACGTTCCCATGAGCCTTTGCCGGGCCTCGCTGGCCACGCTGCTCACCGGGCTGTATCCGCATCAGCACGGCATTCATTTCAACCATCCGCCGCCGGGTTACGGGAAGATGCGCGACATGACCGCCGCGCAATACCGCGCGACCCGGGCGCAAACCGATGACCTCATTCGCAACGCGCCGACGTTGCCGGCGATCCTCGCGCGCCGCGGTTACGCCACGCTGCAAACCGGCAAGCATTGGGAAGGCCACTACGCCAACGCCGGTTTCACGCACGGCATGACGCTCGCCCGCCCCGCCGGGCGCCTCGGCGCCGTCACCGGAACCCGCAAGCAGACCAACGGCGAATGGGTGGCGCACGGCAACGGCGACGCGGGGTTGGTCATCGGGCGCGAAACCATGCGGCCGATCCGGGACTTCATCGACGACCATGCCGGCCGGCGGCCGTTCTTCGTCTGGTATGCGCCCTTCCTGCCCCACACGCCCTACGACGCGCCGCCCGAATACGAACGCGCCGTGCGGGCGAACGGCGCACCGCCCCATCTCGTCCCGTACTATGCGAACGTCGCCTGGTTCGACGACACCGTCGGCGCCCTGCTCGCCATTCTCGAGGAGAAGGCGCTTCTCGACTCGACGCTGGTCGTCTTCGTCGTGGACAACGGCCTGCGGCCCGACCCGGCGCGGCCCACGCGGCAGGACGCCCGCTCCAAATACTCGCCCTACGAAGACGGGCTGCGGACGCCCATCCTGTTGCGCTGGGACGGTCGCACCCGGCCGGGCGATCATCCTCAGCCGGTTTCCACGATCGACCTCGTCCCCACCATCCTGTCCGCCGCCGGCCTTGTCCGCGAAATCACGCCGAGGATGCGCGGGCGCGACCTGTTTCCCTCCGCCACCGGCGCCGAAGACCTGCCCGCGGTCCCGGTTTTCGGCGCCATCTACCCGAGCGACGCCGCGAGCCTGGGGCAACCGTCGCGCCACGTGCGCGGCCGGTGGGTCAGGGACGGCGCCTTCAAGCTGATTGTGCCCGGCCCCGAGCCCCGCCCCCTGGCGCCGGCGCTCTACGACCTGCGGCAAGACCCCGGCGAAACCACGAATCTCGCGGCCTCCCCGGTCTTGACCAACCGCATCGCGCGGATGAAGCGCCTCCTCGACGAATGGTGGCCGGCGACGGACGACGAAGCCGTCACCCGGCCCGACCCGGCACCTTCCCAATAGAACGGCGTCGGACCGCTGAAAGCACCATTCCCCTCCTCCCCCTGCCGGGAGCGGTCCTCCTTCTCTCCTCCCCCTGCCGGGAGCGGTCCTCCTTCTCTCCTCCTCCTGCCGGGAGCAGTCCTCTTTCTCTCCTCCCCCTGCCAGGGGAGAGAGCCCCACTAAACTCCTCCTCCCTGCCAGGGGGGAGGTCGGGAGGGGGGTCCGCGGCGACCGCACGCACCATGGCGACGGCCGCTTCGGTTTGCTCTTCGTTGAACCCGGCGTTCCGAAGCATCCTGGCGGCGGCGTCAGGTGTCGAAGGTAGCGACGGTCACGGCGCCACTCCTCCCTACTACGGAAGCAGCTTGAGCAGGGCGACGGCGGCGCCGATGAGCACGACCATGGCGAGCACCATGCGCCGCTCGACGGCGGCGAGCTCGGCCTTGAGATCGGCCTTGGTGGCGACGCCTTCGGTGACGGCATCGCGCACCGTGTCCGTGATTGCTTCGGCGTGCGCCGGATCGACGCCGGCCTTGGTGAGCGCCTTCACGGCCGCATGGGTGTCGAAGGTGGCAACGGTCATGGCGTGACTCCCCCAATCACGCCGACAAGCGCGAGAGCCGCGCGCGCGACGCGGGCGGTGTCAAACGCGGCGACGGTCGTGGCTGCATGATGGGCGGAGACACCGGGCCGGTCAATCCCGTTGAGCAACCGGATAGATGGGCGGTGGCCGACGAAGCCATGACGCAGCCCGACCCGGCGCCTTCCCAATTGAACGGCGTCGGACCGCTGCCCCCCTCCCAGCCTCCCCTTTGCCAAGGGGAGGAGACGACACATCGGACATCGGGAAGCCGTGCAAGACATGGACCGATGGACAAGCAGCACGAGAATTGCCGGCAAGAGCCCGCCTTCACCCATCCCCCCTCACAGAGGAAAGCCCACCTAAACTCCTCCCTCCTGCCAGAGGGAAGAGCCCACTTAAACTCCTCCCCCCTGCCAGGGGGGAGGCCGGGAGGGGGGCCGCGCCGACCGCGCACACCGCTGCTCTTGACAAACATTATAATGCTTCCAAATATCATTCTCAAATCCATACCCGCAAGGAGACAACGCCATGCGCGTACCCGACGTGATCTTCAAGACCCGCGTCCGCGACGAGAGCGTCGCGGGGCCGAACCCGTATCGCTGGCGGGAGCGCAGCAGCGCCGACATCTTCGGCGGGCGACGGGTGGTGCTCTTCGCCCTCCCCGGCGCCTTCACGCCCACCTGCAGCAGCGCCCACCTGCCGGGCTACGAGGCGCTGCACGACCGCTTCCGCGCCGCCGGCATCGACGAGGTGATCTGCCTCTCCGTCAACGACGCCTTCGTGATGCACCATTGGGGAAGGCATCTCGGGATCGAGCGGGTCACCCTGCTGCCGGACGGCTCCGGCACCTTCACCCGCCTCATGGGGATGCTCGTGGACAAGGACAATCTCGGCTTCGGGATGCGGAGCTGGCGCTATTCGATGCTGGTCGAGGACGGCGCGGTCGCGAAGATGTTCGTGGAGCCCGGCTTGGCCGACAATGCTGCCGGCGACCCCTTCGAAGTCTCCGACGCCGAGACCATGCTCGCCCACGTAACGCAACACGCCCGCGCCGCCTGACCCGCCCTCCCATGCCGCCCGTTACACTCCTCCCCCCTGCCAGGGGGGAGGAGCATGGCGCGCGACGCCGCGCGGCGGGGCCATACGGGAAATTGCCGATCCTCGCGTGGATCGGGTGCGCACGTAAGGCCGCGTCAGGGAACAGGAAGCTCGGAAACCGCAGCGGCCGCCTCGGTCCATGTCCTCACTTCCTCCAGGATGTCTTCCGCGACGCCATCGCAGAAATCGACAATACGGCAACGGTCGAAGAGAAGCCCAGCGTCAACGGAACTGTCATACCATTGGCGCTGGGACAAAGCGCCCGACCGGGACAACGCTTCAGAAACAAAAAAGGCGCGCACAGGCATGACCGGGGGCTGCTCCCGTAGCCATTTGGCGCAAAAAGCGTCGGGCTGAAGCTCCGTCAGCATATCCCTGTAATCCGTTCCGGTTTTACACTGGCCGAAAATTATGAACTTGCCCTGCCACGAATCAGCAAACGGTTTCCATGCGACGACGTCCAACTTCCCATCTCTCACTCTCGGCGACACATCGTCCCTTACACCGCCTCCTTCGCCAAGTTGGCGACAAAGACGCGCGATCCTCGCCGGGAATCCACCGCTTCCCGACGTCGCGCCGAATACCATGCTTTCGGCGCGCTTTCCGAGGTAGGATATCGCCACGCTGGCGCATAATTTTTCGAAAAGGCGCGCGCCATCGATTTCGGCATGTACGCGATTATCACGCATATTCAGCCGGGTTGCGAGAAGCAGATAAAGATAAACCAGTTGTCGACTACTCAACTCCCTGGAACGCCGTGCAAGCGTATCCCCCCGGTCGCCGATCGAAAACGGATAACTCGCGTCCATTCCGCAAGCATGATCACGAGTCTCCATCTCGACGTAGGCGCCTTCCGCGTCATGATCCGCCTCGTCCTCCTCCGGCACTCCGTCGCTGTAGTCGTTTTCTTCGTTTCTTCCGATGACCCGTGACAAATCAGTGGTCGATACTCTGCCATCCCGCCATACCATCAGCTCGGCAAAATCCGCAAGCTCATGCGCGGATGCGCGCACGGTAGGAACACCTGGATACTTGAACATCAGTCGTCGACCGTAAGGCGTTCTTTCTTGTTTTCAGGCATGCGTTTACGCTCCATTTCATTATAAAGATATTCCGCAATTGTTAGCACGCTACCGGCGATTCGAAGCAATTTTTCGGACCCATCATAGCCCGTGGACAGTTTGCTCTGCGCCTTTTCGAGGTTTCGCTTCGAAGCCGCCAAGCTTTCTTCGAAAACACCCGGAGATGGCCTGCTTATTTCATAGGCGGCGTGAAGTGTTTCACCGGCCCGGAGGGCGGCGACGGCCTCCTTGCTGGAAACGACCGATTCGAGATATCGAAGATCCGGATTTTGCCGCTCTACGAGCGGAGACTTTTCCTCCCTCTTGCTTCCATACATCCACAAGCAGAGTTCGCGAAGCTCTTCCGTTTTGTCGGGGGGAACCAGTTCGGAGCTCTCGTCGGTCGCGGAGCGGAGACCGATGAATCCGCCAATACCAGGATAATCGATTCCGGTGTACATATGAGAAAAAGAAAAATGTTTCCTCCAGCGATCCTCACGGCTGAAAAGCCCCAGTCTTTCTGCCTGCTCAATGACCATAAGGCCCCTGTATAACCTCCGTACCGTTTTGTGCGTGTCGCCGATCTGTTTGCTGATTTCCTCAAGGCCGACATCATAATTCTTGTGTATTTCAGCGATGTATTTTGATTTGGCATAACTTCCCCACTTGGCGGGACCGTTGACGTGCTTGAAACCGAGATAACGCCACGCCCCTTCACGTGTCTCGCGCACGATGGGAAGCTCATTAAGTGCCTCCTTCCTTTCCTTCGCAAGAGCAGGAACCGCCGCGCCCACCTCTTCTGCGAGATCAGGGCACAAAAGAAGTTTCACGGCAGCGAGGCGCCGGTTGCCCTCGATCACCACGTTTTTGCCGTCTTCCTGCGCAACGATCAGCGGTTCATGGGGAAAGAAACCGCTTGCGGCAATGGACATCACGAGCTCCCGCACGTCCATTGTCTCCCACAACAGGCGGACGATGCCCTCATCCGGCGGGGCGTCCGTCAGGTCGAACTCGGGAAGCCGGGGGTTGCGGACGTCGAACGCCAGCTCGGAGACGTTTATGCGCTCAACCGATTCAGCGTTCATGGCATGTTCCCTCGCGCTCAGGGAAACGAACCCTACCGAGTACGCCCTGCATACCCTGTCCCGGAACCTCGATGCTACCCTACCACATGCCGCTTACGGAAGCTCGTGTCCTCGCCCGATACGGATGAAACACCGGGTGGGCCGCGTGGTGCAGCGCGTCAAGCCGCCTCGCGACCCCTTTGAGCTCTCCGACGCCGAGACCATGCTCGCCCGCGTGACGCACATCCGCGCCACCATACGAGAAATTGCCGGCGAGGAGCCATTCACACTCCTCCCCCGCCCGGCGACGGCCATGTTCACCGAGCAGACCCCTGCCAGGGGGGAGGCCGGGAGGGGGGTGGAACGCAAACCGCCCAGCACGCCAAGACCCCGCCATTCCCGCGAATGATAGCCTCGTCATTCCCGCGAAAGCGGGAATCTGTTTCAACGGTCTCCGGCTTCCCGCCTTCGCGTGAACGACGATCCGAAGAGAGCCGAGAGGGCGCTGCGCGCCTTTCCCGCCCCGTCGGCGAGACCCGCCGCCAAGCCGCAGTATCCCCTCTGGACGTCGCCGCCCGTGAGCCGGACGAGCGACCCCGACCGCCGCCGCCATGACCTTCCCGTCGGGAACACCGGGGACGTTCTCCGCTCCAATGGCGGATACTCGCGGAGAAGCGGGCAAGACGTTGTCGCACGCTTCCGCCCGGAGGCAACCGGGGCGGCGCCTCCCGCTGCGCGGGGCCGCTACCGGGCGCCGGCGAGGGGGATGCCGGTGGCTTCGGCGGTCGCCACCGTCAGGGCGCGGAGGTCTTCCGGCTCCACGTTGAGCAGGTTGGTCTTGCCCGTGCAGCGGGCCATCATCGAGGCTTCCGCAGTGGTGGCCTTGAGGATGGCGGCGGCGGCGCGGGCGCGGTCTTCGTCGTCTCGGTCGGCGGCGAAGCCGAGGCCGCCCACGTCGGCGATGGCGCCGCCGGCCGCGAGGCCCACCGTCACGCCGAGCACCGCGGCGACCGCGCCCATGGCGATCACCTTGGCCGCGTCGGTGCCCGAGCGGACGCCGCCGAACCAGACCAGATCGATCGCCTCTTCGCGGCCCAGCCGGCGCAGATGGGCGACGGCGTCGCGCAGGAGCGTGAGGTCCGGCGCACCCCGCAATTCCGCCCACGGCGCGCCCAGGCCGCCGCTGCCGTCGAGGAGGAGCATGTCGAAGCCGGCGTCCAGCGCGTGCGCGATCGTCTCTTCGAGAATCGCGGGCGCGGAGACGGCGAGGCCCGCGATCCGGCCGACGCCCGCCCGCGCGGGCGCGAGCGGGCGGAAGCGGCGGCCGAGCGTCTGGACGAAGCCGGTCGCCTCCGGATGCGGCGCGGCGTCCGGCGGCGCCAGCTGGAACCAGGGCGCCCCGCCCGCGAGCGGGCGGCGGCCGAGATGGCCGGCGCCGGCTTCGGCGATTCCGCGCCCGGCGGCGCGCGCGACCTCCTCCGGCGCGTCGTCGAAGCCGGTGACGAGGAGGGGGAGCGCGAAGTCGACGCCGCCGATCGCGGTGTCGATCCGGCAGGCCTCGCGGTAGGGGTCGATGACCAGGCGCGAGAGATTGGCCGGCAGGAAGGTGAGATCGTCGAGGACGCCGGGCCGTCCTTCGGGAAACGGATCGTCGCGCCCGCCCAGGCGCTTGGCCAGCATGGCCTTGTGGCGCGCCGAATCGACCGGGTTGGTGCGGGCCATCGCGAAGATGTCCTCCCGGTGGTCCACCGCGTAGTCGGCGGAGCCCGTCTCCGCGTCGCAGCGGAAGCAGCGCGCCGCCTCGTCGCGGGCGGCGTCCCAGCCGTAGGTCGTCTCGATCTCGGGGAATTCCACGGGCGTCTCGCCCAGGCCCAGGAAGTCGGGATGCTGGATCGGCAGCAGCTCCCAGTTCAGGTCCTGGGCCACGGGCACGCGCCGGGTCCGGTGGGGCGTTCTGTAGGGCAGCGGGTCGGCGCGCCCTTCGAGGAAGGCCTTGACGTAATAGGCCACGCGCTGGCCGTGGTGCATCGCCATGACGATGGTGGAGCCGCCGAAGGCGCCGTCGCCGGCGGCGAAGACCTTGGGGTCGTCGGTGCGCATGCCGTCCCAGTCGGTGCGCACGCGGTCCGGCAGCATCAGGCCGCGCCGGTCGAGGTCGTCGCAGAGGCCCTTCTGGCCCACCGCGGCGATGACCATGCCGCAGGCGATGTCGTGCTCGGTGCCGGGGACGTTCACCGGCGCGCGGCGTCCGGATTCGTCCGGGTCGCCCAGGGTGGTCTGCACGCAGCGCAGCGCGAGGCCGTTGCCGCACTTCACGATCGCCGTCTGCTGCGTGTGATAGACGAACTCGACGCCCTCCTCGACGGCGCCTTCGAGCTCGATCCTGCGGGCCGGGATCTCGGCGGGGCCGCGGCGATAGACCACCTTGACGCGCGCGCAGCCGGGGAGCCGCATGGCCACCCGGCAGGCGTCCATGGCGACGTCGCCGCCGCCGACCACGACCACCGTCTCCGGCATCTCCGGGCGGGCGCCTTCGTTCACGTCGCGGAGGAACTGGACGCCGTCGATCACGCGGGCGTCGTCCTCGCCGGGGATTTCCATCTTCTTCCCCCACCAGGCGCCGATGGCGAGGATCACCGCGTCGTGGCGTTCCTTGAGGCCGTCCAGGGTGACGTCGCGGCCGAGCGCCGTGTTCAGATGGAGCCGCAACCCCGGGCAGCGCCGGGTGAGGCGGTCGATGTCCTCCTGGATGATGCCGGGCGGCAGGCGGAAGGCCGGGATGCCCCAGATCATCATGCCGCCCAGGCGGTCGGTCATCTCATAGACGTGGACTTCGTAGCCCGCCAGCGAGAGGTCGTGGGCGGCGGTCAGGCCGGCCGGGCCGGAGCCCACGACGGCGACGGTCTGGCGGTGGCGCACCGGCGCCGGCGGCGGGTCGTGGTCGTGGCCCACCGCGTCCATGACGAAGCGCTTGAGGTTGCGGATCTGCACCGGCCCGTCGGAATCGGTGCGCCGGCATGCCGGCTCGCACGGCGCGTCGCAGACCCGCCCGCAGATCGAGCTGAAGGGGTTGGTCGCGGTGATGGCCTCGAAGGCTTCCGCGAACTTCCTCTCCCAGATATAGGCGATGTAGGAGGGCGCGTCCGTCCCCACCGGGCAGGCGACCTGGCAGGGCGCGGGGACGTAGTGGACGTCGCCGGTATCGTCGGGCAGCTCGGCGAGGAGCCGCCCGTCGGCCTCCCTCCCCGAGGGCTCCCTCTCCGAGGGTTCTCTCTTCGGGGCGGCCATCGCTCAGCCCGCCTTTTCGCGCAGCGTGCGCTCGTTCGCGCGGCGCTCCGGTTCGTAGGGCAGGCCCGTCATCGCGGCGGCGTCGCGGGTGAGCGCGACCAGATCGCCGCGATTGAGGTCGCGGGTGCTCGCGTAGCCGAGGGCGCGGGTGAGGGCGGCGATCTGCCAGCGCACGCCTTCGAGATAGCGGTGGATGTTGCGCGCCTCCGCCACCGGGTTGTAGCGCTTCTCGTGCGCCGGGTCCTGGGTGGCGATTCCGGTCACGCACTGGCCGACGTGGCACTGCATGCAGGCGATGCAGCCGCCGGCGATGATCACGGCGGTGCCCATGGCCACGGCGTCGGCGCCCAGGCAGAGGCCCTTGACGGCGTCGATTCCGTCGCGGATGCCGCCCATCAGGACGATCTGCATCTTGCCCAGGCCGTCCACTTCCCTGAGGGCGTCGACGGCCTGGGTGATGGCGGCGATGGTGGGGACGCCGACATGCTCCATCACTTCCGCGCCGCCGGCGCCGGTGGAGCCCTGCATCCCGTCGATCTCGACGAAATCGAATCCGTCCTTGTAGGCGATCTTGATGTCGTCGCGCACGCGGCCGGCGCCGAGCTTGACGCTCACCGGGATGCGGTAGCCGGTCGCCTCGCGGAACTCCTCCACCTTGATCACGAGGTCGTCGGCGCCCAGGATGTCCGGGTGGCGCGAGGGCGAGCGCAGGTCGATGCCTTCGGGAATGCCGCGGATGGCGGCGAGTTCCCTGGTCACCTTCTTGGCCATGAGCTGGCCGCCGAAGCCGGGCTTGGCGCCCTGGCTGATGTAGATCTCCAGCCCGTCGGCGCGGTTCATGTCGTGGATGTTCCAGCCGAGCCGCCCGCCCAGGCACTGGAACACGAGCTGTTCGGCGGCGCCGCGCTGGGCGTCGCTCATGCCGCCCTCGCCGGTGTTCTCGGCGATGCCGGCCATGCTGGAGGCCATGCCGACCGCCTGCTTGGTGGAGCGCGACAGCGCGCCGTAGCTCATGGGCGCGATCATCACCGGCATGGAGAGCGAAAGCGGCCTGGCGCCGTTCAGGCCGCCGACCTCCGTCCGCATCTCGACCGCCGCCACCGGATCGCCCGCCACCGGATCGCCCGACAGGGGGCCGCCCGCCGCGCCGACGGCGGAGAGGTCGCGCCTGAAGGCGAGGTCGGAGAGGTGCGGGAGCGCCCGCGCGCCGCCGTAGCCGCGCACCCGGTAGCGCCCGATCTGGGATTTGACGTACACGTCCTCCTGGACCTTGGCGTTCCAGTAGTCGGAGCGGCCGGAGAAGGTGAAGAACGGGATGCTGCGCACCTGCCGCTCGCTGGTCGCGTAGCGCAGGCGCTTGCCGGCGTTGACGATCTTGCGGAAGGCGCCTTTGAAGGCGATCTCGTGGCGGTCGAGGAATTCGCGCACGCCGTCGAGCTCGGCGGCGGAGGCGTCGGTCAGCTCGGCGTCGGAGCCCAGGGTTCGCACCTGGCCGCCGACGAAGATTTCGCCGCCCGCCATGTCCTCGCCGACGCGCTCGCCGGAATCGCCCAGGACGATGATGCGCCCGCCATACATCATGTAGCCGGCCATGAAGTTGGCGTTGCCGGCGCAGCAGAGGGTGCCCGCCTTCATCACCTGGCCGGCGCGCGAGCCGACGTTGCCGTGGACCACGATCTCTGCGCCGCGGATCGCGACCCCGGCGATGGCGCCGGCGTTGCCGCGCACCGTGACGGCGCCGGCGTACATGTTGTCGCCCAGGCCCCAGCCGGCGTTGTTTTCCACCACGAAGCGCGCCTTGTCGGCGAGGCCGGCGCAGAAATAGCCGGCCGAGCCGCGCACGCGCACCGTGACCGGATGGATCAGGCCGACGCCGATATGGTGGCGCGCGTCGGGGTTGACGATCTCGATGTCGTCGCCGCGCGCGCCGTGGCCGCGGATCAGTTCGTTGGCGTCGCGGACGGAGACCCGCCCTAGGTCGATCTGGACCATGTGCCGTAGCTCCCGGGCGGCGGTTCCCTGGTGTCGAGGGCCTGGCCCGGGAAGAGGCGGTTGAGCGAGACCTCCTCCGAGGCGATGGCGATCATGTCGTCGTTCTCGTACATGACCATGGGTTTGGCGGCGAGATGGTCCTTGGCGTAGCCGATCTCGTCCTTGGTCGAGACGAGGAAGGAGAAGGTGCCGTCGAGATCGTCGATCGAGCTCTTGAGCGCCTCTTCGAGGGAATCGTCGTTGGCGAGCTTGTCCGCCAGATAGACCGCGATCAGCTCGCTGTCGTTGTCGGTGTGGAAGGCGAAGCCGCGCCGTTCGAGGCGCCGGCGCATCTTCCAGTAGTTCGTGATCTGGCCGTTGTGGACGATGGCGACGTCGGTGAAGCCGGTGGCCCAGAAGGGATGGGCGGCCTCCGGCTTGACGTCGGATTCGGTCGCGAGGCGCACGTGCCCGAGCCCGTGCGTGCCGCGCACCGCGCCGACGCGGAAGCGCTCGTCGACGTCGTGCGCACCGCCCACGTCCTTGCGGATGTCGAGGCTTTCGCCGATCGAGACCAGGGTGGCGGCGTGTTCCATGTCATAGGTGAGTTTCCGCACGTCGCCCGAGAAGCGCACCACGACCCGGTAGCTGTTGCCGACCCGCTCGTCCTCGACGATCGCGGCGCCCTTCTCTTCGAGCACCGCGCGAATCCCGCTCACGGCGCGGCGCGCCTCGTCGCCCTCACCGACCAGGAAGCGCAGCCGCAACCGCCCGGCGCCGGCCTCCTCGTAGAGCGCGAAGCCGGTCGAATCCGGCCCCCGATGCTGGCAGCCGTCGAGCATGTCGATCAGCGCCCGCCCGGCCGGCAGCCCCGTCCCGCCGTGCTTGAACATGACACCCGCGATTCCGCACATGATCCGCTCCCGCGCCTCGTCCGGCCTTGTCTCGCCTCTCGGTCCAGCCTCGTCCCGCCCTGCGCCGCCTCGTCCCGGCTTGTCCCGGAAAGTCCCGGAAAGTCCCGCCTCGTTCCGCGACGGCGCGCGCCCGTTCCCGCCGGTCGCCATTCTCCGTTATCATGGCCCCGCCGAAAAGGGAACCGCGATGCCCCACGCGCCGTCCGACGGAATCCGCCTCCATCACGAGGAGGCCGGCTCCGGCCACGGCGCGCCGAAAGGCGTCCGCGCCGCCGCGGACGAGCCTGCGTGACGGGCGCCGAACGGCCTCTCGCCGAGGCGCTCCAGGCGCTTCTCGCCGAGCTGATCGCGATCCCCTCGACGACTCCGCCCGGCGACACGCGGGCAATTTGCGCCGCCGCGGCCGCGCGGCTGAAGGCGGCGGGTTGCCAAGTCACGCTGCCGACGCGGACGCCGCCCGTCGCCAATCTGGTCGCGCGGCTCGGGGAAGGCGCACCCTGCGTGGTCTTCGACTCTCACATCGACACCGTGGGCCCCGGGGACCGCGGCGCGTGGCGCACGGATCCCTTCACCGCCACCATGGTGGAGGGCCGCATCCACGGCCTGGGCGCCAACAACTGCAAGGGCTCAGCGGCGGTGCATCTCTGGCTCGCCGCCGAAGCAGCGGCGCGCGGCGGCCCTGCGCGCGGCAGCCTGGTCTTCGTCCTCGCCGGCGACGAGGAGCGTCTCGGGCCGGAGGGCACGGCCTTCCTGCGCGAGGAGGAGATCGTCAAGCCCGACATCCTGGTGCTGGGTGCGCCCACCGGAAACCAACTCATCGTGGAGGAACGCGGCGTTCTCTGGCTCGATATCGAGGCTGCCGGCCGCGCCGCCCACGGCGGCGCTCCCACCGCCGGCGACAACGCCATCCTGCGCATGATCCGGCTCATCGAGCGGCTGCACGTCCGGCTCGGGCCCGCTCTCGCCAGACGGCGGAGCGGGGGGAAAATCTCGACCATGAACCTCGGCGCCATCCACGCGGGCGAGAACCCCAACGTCGTGCCGGACCGCTGCGTCGCCCGCATCGACCGACGCCTCCTGCCAAGCGAATCGGTCGAGGACGCGGCCGCCGAGATCGAGGCGGTGCTGAAAGGCGCAGGCGAGCCGCCGGAGAGCTATTCCGTCAGGCGGCTGGTGGGAACGGACGGCTTCTCGGCGCCGCGCGACGGCCCGGGCATCTCGGCGCTGGCGGCGGCCATCGAGGCACGTCTGGGGACGCCGCCGAATTATCTCGACGCGCTCGCCGTGAGCGACGGGCGTTTCTTCGCCGGCGACGGGATCGAGATCGTCAATTTCGGCCCGGGCGACGGCGCGACGAGCCACGCCGCCAACGAGTACGTGCGGCTCGACCAGATGGTGGACGCCGCCGTGATCCTCCGCGATTTCATCGAGCGCTTCCTCGGCTTCGCCGACAGGTGACAAACCCGAGCGGAAACCCATATAGAGGATATGGCGGGCTGGCGGCCGTACCGGACGCCCGAACCGCCCTCGCAACCGATGGAGCGGAACCATGCTTGGCAAACTCGAAAAAGCCGCCGCCGCCGCCGTCGCCGTCCTGGCCGTTTCGGTGGCCCCGGCGGCGCTGGCGGCGCCTGTGGTGAAGCAACTCGCCGACAACGTGTACATGATGAGCGAGTCCCACTACGTGAGCCTGGTGGTGATCGGAGAGGACGGAGTGCTGGTCACCGATCCGTCCTTCACTCCCCGGGCGCAGTCGATGAAGGCCGCCATCGCCGAAATCACCGACAAGCCGGTGACCAGGATCATCCTCTCCCACGAGCATTACGACCACGTGGGCGGCACCGAGGTCTTCCCCGAAGCCCAGGTGATCTGCCATGCCTCCTGCCAGGCGGTCTTCGATCTGGATTTGAGCGGCATGGTCCCCAAGAACGTGGACGTGACGTTCACCGATTCCCTGACGGTGGATTTTCGCGGACCGACGGTAAACCTGCTGTATTTCGGCCCGGCCGACGGTTTCGGCTCCACCGTGGTGCACCTGCCGGAAGAGCGCATCGCCTTCACCGCCGACCTCTACGAGGACCGCTCGCTGACCCACGGGATGTGGATGGACGACGACAACTACTTGGCGATCCGTCGGGTGTTGCAGGAGCTGCAGAAGATGGACCTGCTCCACGCGGTCAACGCCCACTCGGACGACACCTCGGTGCGGATCGTCGACGAGAACGCGGCATTCGTGGAAGACCTGTTCATGCTCGTGGGCGGCGCGATCCAGAAGGCCATGCAGGAAGGCGGGCCGATGCAGGTGATGATGAACATGGCGACGTGGCCGCAGGAGCTGAAGCTTCCGCAATACGCCGAATGGAAGGGCTACGACGAGCACCTGCCGACCCATGTCCGGCGCATGGCGCTCTCCATTTTCCACGGCGGCTGAGCGCGGCCGAAACCGTTCGGGGCGGCGGGCGCGGGCGCCGCGCCCGCCGCCCCGGAGAAAGCCTTGACCGCGCCGCCGCCGACGCGTAACCAGAATCGGCCAGACGGCCGGATGGCCGCCGCCGCCTTCGCGCGGTGGAGGAAAGTCCGGGCTCCACGGAAGCACGGAGCCGGGTAACGCCCGGCGGGGGCGACCCCAGGGAAAGTGCCACAGAGAGCAGACCGCCCGCCCGGGCCTGAGGCCGGCGGGCAAGGGTGAAAGGGTGCGGTAAGAGCGCACCGCGGGCCCGGCGACGGGTCCGGCACGGCAAACCCCTCCGGGAGCAAGACCATATAGGGGCGCGAGGCGGTCCCGGACCGCCGCAGTCGGCTTTCGGATCAGACGCCCGGGTCGGTCGCGCGAGGCGCCCGGTGACGGGCGCCCCAGATGAATGGCCATCGCGCGGGCCTCGGCCCGCGACAGAACCCGGCTTACAGGCCGTCTGGCATTTCCCTCCCCACTTACAACATCTGGGGGGCGGAAGAAGACTCCCCGCAAGATAAACCGCATGCACACCGAATTCCGTGCCGTGGGCGCCATTGTGCGCCGTAAAGAACATAACTTGAACAAGTGATCTGCACCGATAACCGGCATTCTTTTTCACGATGTCTCAAATTTTTTTGTTGACATGCCATCCCATAAAATCCCATGCTATCCCATCCTATCCCGGATCAGGCAGAGCGAACCGACCGAGGTCCGCACACGCCAGGGAGCGGAACAGTGGCTTTTCGCTACACCGACGTGGTGTACAACAAGGTGGATCGGAAGGGACGGGTCTCGGTCCCTGCAGCCTACCGCAACGCCCTGGCCAAACAGGGTCTCGACAGTATAGCCGCCTTCCCGGCGCTCCACCATCCGGCAGTGCAAGGTTGCGGGATGGACTGGCTTGAGAAGATCGGTGCCCAGTACGACCAAACCGACCCGTTCTCGGAGGAGTTCGACGACGAGCGCATAGCGCTCTTCTCCCAAGTTCGAGAGCTTGCCTTCGACGGCGACGGGCGCGTCACGTTGCCGGACGATCTGATCGCGCACGCGGGACTCTCGGATCAGGCCGCCATCGTCGGTCTCGGCAAGCACTTCCACATATGGGAGCCGGCGGCATTCAAGGAAGTGCAGCGCGCAGCCAAGGCGAAGCGCGCAGCCAAGGCGCGCATCGACGGGAGGCAGCCCGATCGACCGCCGGCGCCCGAGGGCGGCGGATGAGCGCCGGGCGGGGCCATATCCCGGTCATGAAGGACGCGATGCTCGCCCTCGTCGCGCCCCGGGACGGTGGCGTCTATGTGGACGGCACCTTCGGCGGCGGCGGCTACAGCAGGGCCCTGCTCGAGGCCGCGTCCTGCAAGGTGTACGCGATCGACCGCGACGCGGAGGCTCTCCGCGGCGGCGACGCCCTCGCGGCGCGCTTCGGCGGCCGGCTGGTCCTGGTTCACGGCCGGTTCGCCGAGATGGCCAGCCTGCTGCTTCCCCACGACGTGACCGCCGTAGACGGCATCGCCCTCGATCCGGGGCTCTCCTCCCTCCAGCTCGCCGACTCGGTGCGCGGTTTCTCTTTCCGCTGCGACGGGCCGCTCGACATGCGGATGGACCGGGACGGCGCGGGGCCGACTGCGGCCGACGTGGTCAACGCCGGCTCGGAAGACGAATTGGCCGCGATCGTCGCCGCCTTCGGCGAGGAACGCCGCGCCCGCGCGGTCGCCCGGGCGATCGTCACGGCGCGCGCGGACGCCCCGATCACCCGGACGAGCCGGCTCGCGGCGATCGTGCGGCCCGTCGCCGCCCGCCGGGGGCGCGGCGGCATCGACCCGGCGACCCGGACCTTCCAGGCGCTGCGCATTCACGTCAACGACGAGATCGGCGAGATCGAGCGCGGGCTCCGCCAGATCGAGCGCCTCCTGCGGCCCGGCGGCCGGGCGCTGGTGGTGTCCTTTCACTCGCTGGAGGACCGGCCGGTCAAGCACTTCTTCCAGGAGCGCAGCGGGCGGGCGCAGCCGAACCGCCACCGGCCGGACCCCGCCGCGAAACCGCCCGCTCCGACGTTCAGGCTCGTGACGCGGCGGCCGCGCAGGCCGGATGGAGCCGAGATCGCGGCGAACCCCCGCGCCCGTTCGGCCAGGATGCGGGTTGCCGAACGAACCGCCGCGCCGGCGTGGCCCGAGAGGCGCGCGGCATGAGGCGGCTGGCGGTCATCGCCTCGATCGGCGCGATCGTCGTCGCGATGCTCGCGCTGTTCATCGTGAAGTACGAGGTGAGGGACCTGGAACGCGCGTTCGCCGCTCTCGACCTCGAGAGGCAGCGCCATGTCGAGGCGATCCGGGTGCTCCGCTCCGAGTGGAGCTACCTGAACCGTCCGACGCGAATCGCCGATCTCGCCGAGCGCTACCTCACCCTCGAACCCGTGCGGCCGTGGCAGGTGCACCGGCCGCAGGCGAAGGCGGGCGAGGCTCCGGCCGCCACGGCGCTGGTCGACGAGGGAGGGACGCGATGAACGATCTTTTCGTGCGCGGCTGGTGGCGCGCCCGCCGGGCGCCGGCCTCGGCGCTCGACGGGCGGGAGGCTGCGGACCCGCGCCTGAGGACCGCGCGCCGCCGGCTTTTCGTCATGGCGGGCGCGTTCCTCCTGTGCTTCGGCGTGCTCGCCGCGCGGACGTTCGACGTCGCGGTGACCGGCGCACCGGGCACCGGCGCCCGCAGCGCCGCGACCGCCCCCGCCGACTCGGCTGCGCGTGCCGATATCGTCGACCGGAACGGCGTCCTGCTCGCCTCCAACCTGCCGACCCACGCCCTTTATATCGAGCCCGGAGCGATCGCGGCTCCCGAGGAGGCCATCGCCGCGCTGGGCGGGGTTCTGCCCGATCTCGACCGGGACCGTCTGGTGCGTCTCGCCGCCTCCGACAGGCCTTTCGCCTGGGTTCGGCGCGACATCACGCCGGAGCAAGCCCACGCCGTCAACCGGCTGGGCATTCCGGGGCTCGGCTTCAAGCGCGAGGAGCGGCGGGTCTATCCCCAGGGCCGCCTCCTCGCCCACGCGCTCGGCTATACGGACGTGGACAACCGAGGTCTCGCCGGATTCGAGAAGACGGCCGACGAAGAGCTTCGACGGCGGGCCGCCGCCGGCGACGGCCCGCTCGCCCTGTCCATCGACATCCGCGTGCAGCACGCGCTCGCGGAGACGCTCGAAGGCGCCATGGCGGCGCATCGCGCGGCCGGCGCCGCCGGCATCGTCATGGACGTGGACAGCGGCGCGCTGCTCGCGCTCGTCAGCCTCCCGACCTTCGATCCGAAGGCGCCGCACCGGAGCCGACCGGACGCGCGCTTCAACCGGGCGACCCTCGGCACTTACGAGCTCGGTTCCACCTTCAAACCGTTCACGGCCGCGATGGCCCTCGACATGGGCCTCGCGCGGCTCGAAGACCGCTACGACGCCACCGAGCCGCTCAAGGTCTCGCGCTTCCTCATCCGCGATCATCACCCCGAGAATCGCTGGTTGACGGTCCCTGAAATCCTCACCCACTCCTCCAATATCGGCGCCGCGCGCATGGCGGTGGACGTGGGCCCGGAACGCCAGCGGGCCTTCCTGAAGGCGCTCGGCATGTTCGAGCCCGTGCCGTTGGAAACGCCGGAGCGCGGCCGCCCGATCGTGCCGCGGCGCTGGGGCGACCTCGCCACGATGACCATCGGATTCGGCCACGGGCTGGCGGTCACGCCGCTCCACCTCGTCACCGGCTTCGCCGCGCTCGTCAACGGCGGCTTCAAGGTGACGCCTACGCTCCTCAAATACGGCTCGCGCGCGCGACCGACGCCGCAGCGGGTGATCAGCACCGAAACCTCGGTGATCATGCGCAAGCTGCTGTATCTCGCGGTGGCGGAGGGCACCGGCAAGAAGGCCGGGGCCGCCGGCTATCTGGTCGGCGGCAAGACCGGCACCGCCGAGAAGGCGGTCGGCGGCAGCTATCGGCGCTCCAGCCTGATATCGAACTTCGTCGGCGCGTTTCCGATCGACCGGCCGCGCTACGCCGTGCTCGCGCTCCTGGACGAGCCCAAGGGCACCCCGGAGACCTACGGCTACGCGACGGCGGGATGGACGGCGGCGCCGGTGGTCGGCGACGTCATTTCCCGGATCGGGCCGCTCCTCGGCGTACCGCCATCGACCGTCCCCGACGCGACCGGAGAGGAAGCGGCGCTCGCGCAGGCCGACAACGAACGGGGGCGGCATGCGTCTTTCTGAGCTGATGGTGCCGCCGGCATCGGAACCGCCGTCGGCCGACGTGGACATCCGGGGCCTCGCGTCGGATTCGCGCGACGTGCGGCCGGGCTACCTGTTCGCGGCGCTCGCCGGAACGCGGGCGCGCGGGACGGACTTCATCCCGGATGCGGTGGCGCGGGGCGCGGCGGCGGTACTCGCGCCCGAAGGAACCGACCCGGATGCCGCCGGCCCCCGCACCAGGCTGGTGACCGATCCCAACCCCCGGCGCCGGCTCGCCCTCATGGCGGCGCGCTTCCACGGCTCCCAACCGAAGGTGGTCGCCTGCGTGACCGGCACCAACGGAAAGACCTCGGTCGCCGAATTCACCCGCCAGCTCTGGGAAGCGTCGGGCCGCAAGGCGGCGACCCTGGGAACCCTCGGCGCGCGCGCCGACGGCCTGTGCCGGCCGCTGCGGCACACCACTCCCGACCCGGTCACTCTGCACCGCGTTCTGGCCGAGCTCGCCGCCCGCAACATCGACCATCTGGCCCTCGAAGCCTCGAGTCACGGCTTGGCGCAGCACCGGCTGGACGGGGTGAACGTCGTCGCCGCCGCCTTCACGAACCTGACCCGCGACCATATGGATTACCACGCGGACAGGGCGGCCTACCTGGAAGCCAAGGCGGGCCTCTTCGAGCGGGTCATGGCCGCGGACGGAACCGCGGTGCTCAACGCCGACGACGAGCATTCCGCAGGGATCGCCGCGCGCTGCCGGGCCCGCGGGCAGCGGGTCCTGACCTTCGGGGAGAACGGCGCGGACCTGCGGTTGCTGCACCGGCGCGACACGCCGGCCGGGCAGGAACTTTCGGTCGCGATTTTCGAGTCCGCGCACCGGGTCGCGCTGCCGTTGCCCGGCGCGTTCCAGGCCTGCAACGCGCTGGCGGCCGCCGGCCTCGCGCTGGCGACGGGAGCCGCACCGGCGGCGATTCCGGCGGCCCTGGGAAGCCTGCGCGGCGTGCGCGGACGGCTTGAAAGAATCGCGGGGCATCCGGCCGGCGCCACCGTCTTCGTGGACTACGCCCACACGCCCGACGCGCTGTCGGCGGCGCTGCGGGCCGCCCGCCCGCTGGCCGCCGGGAAGCTCGTGCTCGTGTTCGGCTGCGGCGGCGAGCGGGACGCGGGCAAGCGGCACGCGATGGGCCGGGTCGCTTCCGCCCTCGCCGACCGGATTTTCGTCACCGACGACAATCCGCGCGGCGAAGATCCGGCGGCCATCCGCCGGGCGATCCTCGAAGGCTGTCCGGAGGCGACCGAGATCGGCGATCGCGGCGGTGCGGTCCGCGCCGCCGTCCGATGCCTCGCCGGCGGTGACGTCCTGCTCGTCGCCGGCAAGGGCCACGAGCGGGGGCAAACGGTCGGCGACCGCGTGATCGATTTCGACGATGCCACCGCGACCCGCCGCGCCCTGGCCCGGATGGCGGAAGGAAACGCGGCATGAGGCGGCATCCCGGCATGCGCCCGCTCTGGACCTCGGCCGAAGCCGCCGCCGCCACCGGCGGGCGGGCCGGCGCGCCCTGGACCGCCGACGGCGTGTCGATCGACAGCCGGAAGACGGAAGCCGGCGATCTGTTCGTCGCCCTGGCCGGCCCCAACCACGACGGTCACGATTTCGTGAATGCGGCGTTCGAACGCGCGGCCGCGGCGGCGATGGTGACCCGCCGGCCCGCGAAACATCCCAGAGGCGCGCCGCTGCTGATCGTCGTGGACACCTTCGAAGGCCTGCGCACCCTGGCGGCGCAGGCCCGAACGCGGAGCGCGGCGCGCATCGTCGCCGTCACGGGCAGCGTCGGGAAGACGGGAACCAAGGAACTGCTCGCCGCGGCCCTCGCTCGCGGCGGCCGCACCGCCGCGAGCGAGGGCAACCTCAACAACCACATCGGCACCCCTCTCAGCCTCGCCCGCCTCCCGCGCGAGGCCGCCTACGGCGTGTTCGAAATCGGGATGAACCACGCGGGCGAGATCGAACCGCTGTCGCGCCTGGTCCGCCCGCACGTCGCCCTGATCACCACCGTCGCGGCGGTCCACACGGAAATGTTCCCCGATCTGGCCGCCGTGGCCGACGCGAAGGCGGAAATATTCGCGGGCCTCGAAGCGGGCGGCGTCGCGGTCCTGAACCGCGACAACGCCTATTTCGACCGCCTCGCGAAGGCGGCGCGCAGGGCCGGCGCCAAGCGCGTCGTCGCCTTCGGCGAGAGCGCGGAGGCGGACGCGCGCCTCGTCGCATGGCGCCCGGCCGGCGCCGGCGGCACGGTGGCGGCGTCCTTCGAAGGCGCCGAGATCGAATACGAGATCGCCCTTTCGGGCCGGCACTGGGCGCTGAACAGCGTCGCCGCCGTGGCCGCCGCCGGCGCCGCCGGCGTGTCGCTCACCCGCGCCGCCGACGCGCTCCGCGCGGTCGCGCCGATCGCGGGCCGGGGAAGGCGTCACCGGGTCGCGCTCGAAAACGGCGCCTGCGCGTTGATCGACGAGAGCTACAACGCGAGTCCCGCGGCCGTCCGCGCGGCGATCGCGACCCTGGCCGAGACCGCGCCCGCGCGGCCGGAGGGGCGACGCCTGGCGGCCCTCGGCGACATGCTGGAACTGGGCGATTCGGCGGCACGGTGGCACGCCGATCTGGCCGGCGATCTCGAAGCGGCCGGCATCGATCGCGTCTTCACGGCGGGCGCGTTGACGGCGCATCTCCACCGCGCCCTCGCCCGTCCGCGCCGCGGCGCCCACGCGCCGGATGCGGAGAGCCTGCTCCCCCGCCTGCGCGCCGAACTCCGCGCCGGCGACGTGCTCCTGGTCAAGGGCTCGCTGGGGAGCCGCATGAGCCGGGTGGTGGAGGGCCTGCTCGCGGACGCCCCGCCCCTCCGCCGGCCATGACGGAGGCGCCGCGCGATGCTCTACAACCTCCTCTATCCGCTGTCGGACTCGGTCGGCGCCTTCAACGTCTTCCAGTATCTGACGTTTCGTACCGGGGCGGCCGTCCTCACGGCGCTGGTGATCAGCTTCGTCCTCGGCCCGCGCCTGATCCGCCTGTTGCGCGCGCGCCAGGAAACGGGGCAGCCGATCCGAAGCGACGGGCCGCAGAGCCATCTGGTCAAGCAGGGGACGCCGACCATGGGCGGGGTCCTCAACCTGCTCGGCATCACGGTGGCGACGCTCCTCTGGGCGGACCTGACGAACCCCTATGTGTGGGTCTTGCTGGCGGTCATGCTCGGTTTCGGCGCCATCGGCTTCGCCGACGACTATCTCAAGGTGACGCGGCGCAGCAGCCAGGGCCTGGGCGGGCGCACCAAGCTCCTCCTGGAGGCGGCGCTCGCGCTGGGCATCGTCTACTGGATCACGGCGCTGCTGGAGACGCCGCTCAACCACGGCCTGGCGCTGCCCTTCGTGAAGTCGGTGCTGATCGACATCGGCTGGTTCTCCGTGCCCTTCGGCGCCTTCGTGCTCATCGGCGCGGCGAACGCCGTCAACCTGACCGACGGCCTCGACGGGCTCGCGATCGTGCCGATCATGATCGCCGGAAGCTGCTTCGCGCTGATCGCCTACATCGTCGGCAATTCGGTCTTCTCCGACTATCTCCAGGTGCATCACGTGCCCGGCACCGGCGAGCTCGCAGTCTTCTGCGGCGCCCTGGTCGGCGCCGGGCTCGGCTTTCTCTGGTTCAACGCCCCGCCCGCCATGGTCTTCATGGGCGATACGGGGTCGCTGTCGGCGGGCGCGGCGCTCGGCGTGGTCGCGGTGATGACCAAGCACGAGATCGTGCTCGCCATCGTCGGCGGCCTGTTCGTGCTCGAGGCGGTCTCGGTGATCGTGCAGGTCGCGTCGTTCCGCCTCCTGGGGCGCCGCGTCTTCGCCATGGCGCCGCTGCACCACCACTTCGAGAAGAAGGGGTTCGCGGAGCCGACCATCGTCATCCGCTTCTGGGTGATCGCGGTGATTCTCGCCCTGGTCGGGCTTTCGACCCTGAAGCTGAGGTGAGCCGATGATTCCTGTCCCGCTCTACCGAAACCGCACGGTCGCCGTGCTCGGCCTCGCGCGCTCCGGCCTTGCCGCGGCCCGCTCCTTGCGCGCCGGCGGCGCCCACCTCCTCTGCTGGGATGACGACCCCGCCCGGCGCGCCGCGGCCCGGGCGGAAGGATTCGAGGTCGCCCGCCCCGACGCCGCCGGCGGGATCGCCGCCCTGGTGCCGAGCCCCGGGGTGCCGCTCGAACATCCCCTGATCGCGGCCGCCCAGGAAGCCGGAGTCGAGGCGATCGGCGACGTCGAGCTTCTGTGGCGGACGCTGCCCGAGCCGCGCTACGTCGCCGTCACCGGAACCAACGGCAAGTCCACGACGACCGCCCTCATCGGCCATTTTCTGCAAGCCGCGGGCGAGCGCCGCGTGCGCACCGGCGGCAATCTCGGGACGCCCGCTCTCGCCCTGGCGCCGGCGTATGGCGAGGGCACGATCGTTCTCGAGCTCTCCTCCTACCAGCTCGACCTGACCGTCGAGGCGACCTTCGACATCGCGGTGTTGCTCAACGTCTCGCGGGACCATCTCGAACGCCACCGGACGATGGCGGCCTACGTCGCCGCGAAGCGGCAGATCTTCCGCCCCGGCCGGCTCGAAACGGCGATCGTCGGCACCGACGATCCGTATGCGCGGGAGCTTTGCGACGCGCTGCGGGCGCGGGACGGGCTGCGCATCCGGCCGGTGACCGCGGCGGGCGTGTCCGCGACCGGCGTTTCCGTCGCCGGCGGCGTGCTCCACGAGGACGGGGAGAGGATTTGCGACCTCTCCGCCGCGCCGGCGCTTCCCGGAAGGCACAACTGGCAGAACGCCGCCGCGGCCTACGCGGCCGGGCGCGCCTGCGGCATCCCGCCCCACGCCCTGGCCCGGGCGATGCGCGATTTCGAGGGCCTGCCCCACCGCATGGAGCGCATCGCCTGCGTCGACGGCATCCCGGTCATCAACGACAGCAAGGCGACGAACGTCGACGCGGCGGCGCGCGCGCTGGCCTGCTTCGAGCGCGTCTACTGGATCGCCGGCGGGCGGCCCAAGGCCGGCGGGATCGCCGGCCTGACCCCCCTCTTCCCGCGCATCGCCCACGCCTTCCTCATCGGCGAGGCGGAGGAGCGGTTCGCGGAGACGCTGGAAGGCGCGCTGCCGGTGACCCGCTGCGGCACCCTCGACCGCGCGGTGGCGGCCGCCCTTGACGCCGCCCGCCGCAACGGGCGGGAAGGCACGGTGGTGCTGTTCTCGCCCGCCTGCGCGTCGTTCGACCAGTTCGAGGACTACCGGCAGCGCGGTGACGCCTTTCGCGCACTGATCCCCGGCGGTGGAAACGAAACGGCCGGGAGGGAGGCAGCGTCGTGCATGGGGTGATACCGTTCTCCCGGACGGACACCAGCACCCTCGGGCGCTGGTGGTGGACCGTCGACCGCTGGATGCTGGCGGCGGTGCTGCTGCTGGCGCTTCTGGGGGCGATCCTCACCCTGGCCGCGAGCCCGGCCACGGCGGAGCGCCTGGGCCTCGAGCCGTTCCATTTCGTCCGCCAGCAATTCGTCTTCCTCCCGCTGGCCCTCGTCACGATGCTCTGTTTCTCCTTCCTGTCGGAGACCGGCGTCCGCCGGATCGGCACGGCGGGGACCGCGGCGGCCATCGCCCTGATCGCGCTGACCCTGATCGCCGGCGCGGAGGTGAACGGCGCCCGCCGCTGGCTCGCGCTGGGCGGGTTCCACCTCCAGCCGTCGGAGTTTCTCAAGCCCTGCATCGCGGTGTTCCTGGCCGCCTGCCTCACGCGCCCGCGCGATTCAGGCTTTCCGCCGGGCAGAATCGTGGCGACGGCGGTGGCCGTGGCGACCGCGCTTCTGCTGGTGCTCCAGCCCGACATCGGGATGGCCGTGACGGTGGGCGCCGTGTGGTTCGTGCAGATGTTCCTGGCCGGAATGCCGCTCGCCTGGGTCGTGCTGAGCCTCGTGGGCGCGTTCGCGGCCTTCGTCGCCGCCTACCAGTATCTGCCGCATGTCACGAGCCGCATCGACCGGTTCCTGGACCCGGCCTCGGGCGACACCTACCAGGTCGACACCTCCCTCCGTGCCTTCGAAACGGGCGGCCTGTTCGGGCGCGGACCGGGCGAGGGCGTCGTCAAGAGCGCGCTTCCCGACGCCCATACCGATTTCATCTTCGCCGTGGCCGGCGAGGAGTTCGGCGTGGTGGCCTGCGTCGGCATCATCGGGCTTTTCGGCTTCGTCGTGCTGCGCGGCTTCGCCCGCGCCATGCGCGGCGGCGCGTTGTTCGTGCTGACGGCGGTCGCCGGATTGCTCACCCAGTTCGGCCTCCAGGCCCTGATCAACATGGGGGTCGCCGTGCGGCTCCTGCCCGCCAAGGGCATGACCCTTCCGCTCCTGAGCTACGGCGGCTCGTCGATGATGGCGACCGCCGCCGGCCTCGGCATGGTCCTCGCGCTGACCCGCGGGCAGCGGAGCGCGAAGGAATACGCATCGTGAAGACGCCTGCGCCCAACCCTCCCGTTCTCCTCGCCGCAGGCGGAACTGGCGGCCACGTGTTTCCGGCGGAAGCCCTCGCGGCGGAGCTGGGGTCGCGTGGTCGCCGTCTTGTCCTCGTGACGGACGGGAGGGGCGCCGCCTTCGGCGACGCTCCGGGGCGCATCGAAAGACACGCCGTTCCCGTCCGCAACCCGGCCGCGCGCGGCCCCGCCGCCCGCGGCTTCGCCGTCCTCGGCATGGTGGGCGCCGTCCTGCGGGCGGCGCGCCTGTTGCGCCGCGTCCGGCCGGCCGTGGCGGTGGGGTTCGGCGGTTATCCCTCGTTGCCGGCCATGGTGGCGACCGGGCGGCTCGGCATTCCGAGCGTCCTGCACGAACAGAACGCAGTGCTGGGTCGCGCCAACCGGATGCTGGCCGGACGCGCGGCGGCGATCGCCACGTCCTTTCCGGAGACTGCGCGAATCCCCCGCAGGCGGTCGGACCGGGTCGTCCATGTGGGGAACCCGATCCGCGCCGCCATCGCTGCGCTGCGCGACGCGGTCTACGAGACGCCCGCGCCGGACGGGCCCTTCCGCCTGCTCGTCACCGGCGGCAGCCAGGGCGCGCACGTCTTCGCCGAGGTCGTGCCGCCGGCGGTCGCGGCGCTGCCCGAGGCCCTGCGGCGGCGGCTCGAGGTGAGCCAGCAATGCCGCGAGGAAGACCTGGCCTCCGTCGAGCGGCATTACGCCGAAACCGGGGTACGCGCGCATCTCGCGGCGTTCTTCGACGACATCCCGGCGCGGCTGCGCGACGCCCATCTGGTGATCTGCCGCGCCGGCGCCTCGACGGTCGCCGAGCTAACCGTCGCCGGGCGGGCGGCGATCCTGGTGCCCCTGCCGATCGCGACCGACGATCATCAGAGTGTCAACGGCAGGGCCCTCGCGGCGGCGGGCGCCGCCGTGATGATCCGGCAGGACTCCTTCACGCCCGCGCGCCTCGCCCAGGAGATCGCGGCGGCGATGGAGCGTCCGGCCCAGCTGGCTGCGCGCGCCGCCGCCGCGCGCCGACTCGCCCGGCCGGACGCGGCCCGCGCGCTCGCGAATCTGGTCGAGAGCCTGATCGGCGCGGGGCGCGGGGCGGCGCCGGCGCGCGCGGGAGGGGCGGCATGAAGGCGCTCCCCCTCGGCATCGGCGCGATCCATTTCGTCGGCATCGGCGGGATCGGCATGAGCGGCATCGCCGAGGTCATGCACAATCTCGGCTACCAGGTGCAAGGCAGCGACATCGCCGAGAGCGCGACGGTGCGGCGGCTGCGCGGACTCGGGATTCCCGTCTTCCGGGACCACGACGCCGGCGTCGTCGCGGGCGCGGCGGTGGTGGTCGTCTCGTCGGCCGTCGCCGACGACAACGTCGAGGTCGCCGCCGCCCGCGCGAGCCTCGTCCCGGTCGTCCGCCGCGCCGAAATGCTGGCCGAGCTGATGCGCCTGAAATGGTCCGTCGCCATCGCCGGCACGCACGGCAAGACGACCACGACCTCCATCGTCGGGGCCATGCTGGACGGCGCCGGCCTCGACCCGACCGTCATCAACGGCGGGATCATCAACGCCTACGGCACTAACGCGCGCCTCGGCGCCGGAGACTGGATGGTCGTCGAAGCCGACGAATCGGACGGAAGCTTCGTCAAGCTGCCGGCGACCGCCGCCGTGGTCACCAACATCGACCGCGAGCACATGACGTTCTACGGCGACTTCGACGCCGTGCGCCGGGCCTACCGATCCTTCGTCGAGAACATCCCCTTCTACGGCGTCGCCGCGCTCTGCATCGACCACCCGGAAGTGCAGGCCCTGATCGGGCGCATCGAGGACCGCCGCATCGTGACTTACGGCATGAGTCCGCAGGCGGAAGTGCGGGCGGCGAACGTCGCGAGCGACGCGCTGGGTTCGACTTATGACGTGGTCGTCACCGACCGCGCCCGGGGAAAGATCCGGACCATCGAGGGGCTCCGCCTGCCGATGCTGGGCGCGCACAACGTCCAGAACTCCCTCGCCGCGGTCGCCATCGGCCGCGAGATGGGCCTCGCCGACGATACGATCCGCGCGGCCTTCGCCGGCTTCAAGGGAGTCGAGCGGCGCTTCACCAAGGCGGGCGTCACCCACGGGGTCACCGTGATCGACGATTACGGACACCATCCGGTGGAGATCGCCGCCGTCCTGCGCTCGGCGCGCGCCGCCTATGACGGGCGCATCGTGGCCGTGGTGCAGCCCCACCGCTACACCCGCCTCGGCGACCTCTTCGAGGAGTTCTGCGCCTGCTTCAACGACGCCGACACGGTGATCGTCGCCGACGTGCATGCGGCGGGCGAGCGCCCCATCGAAGGAATCGACCGGGACGCGCTGGTCGAGGGGCTGCGGCGCCACGGCCACCGCCACGCGCTGCCGCTCGAATCGCCGGAGGCGCTGCCGGCCCTGGTCGACACCCTGGTGGAGCCCGGCGATCTGGTCGTCTGTCTCGGCGCCGGCAGCATCACCCGCTGGGCGCGCGCGCTTCCCGCCGCCCTGGAAGCCCTGGGGCCGCGCCTCAGGGCGACGGGCTCGAGCGGGCGGTCGTCATGATGGCGGTCGCGAAGACACCCGGTTGGGTCGAGCGGCTCCCCTCGGTGCGCGGGCGCTACACGCCGGCGGTGGCGCTTTCGCGAACCGTCTGGTTCCGCGCGGGCGGCCCCGCGGACGTGATGTTCCGGCCGGCCGACGTCGCCGATCTCGCGCATTTCCTGGCGGCGCGCCCGGCCGGCCTCCCGGTGGCGGCGGTGGGCCTCGGCTCGAACCTGCTGGTGCGCGACGGCGGCGTGGAAGGGGTCGTCGTCCGGCTGCGGCAGGGCTTCCGCGACATCGCCGTCGCCTGGGACGGCGACCGCGCGCTGGTCGAGGTCGGCGCGGGCGCCCTCGACATCGCCGTCGCCCGCCATTGCCGCGCCGCGGGCATCGACGGCCTGGCCTTCCTGGGCGGCGTCCCAGGCACCGTCGGCGGCGCGCTGCGCATGAACGCCGGCGCCTACGGCAGCGAGATGGCGGACGTCGTGGTCGAGGCCCGGGCGCTGGACGGCGACGGCGCGATGCACACGCTGTCCCCGGACGCAATCGGTTTCTCCTACCGTCACTCGACCGTTCCCGATGACTGGATCTTCGTCTCGGCCGTCCTCGCCGGCAGGCGCGGAGACCCGGCGGCGATCGCACGGCGCATGGACGAGATCGATGCCGCCCGCGAGGCGAGCCAGCCGATTCGCGCCCGCACGGGCGGCAGCACCTTCGCCAATCCGCCGGGGCGGAAGGCCTGGGCGCTGATCGACGAAGCCGGCTGCCGCGGCCTCGCCAGGGGCGACGCCCGGATCTCCGAAAAGCACTGCAATTTCATCGTCAACACGGGCGACGCCACGGCCGCCGACATCGAGAGCCTGGGCGAGGAAGTGCGGCGCAGGGTCAAGGAGAAGACCGGCGTCTCGCTCCGCTGGGAAATCCACAGGATCGGCCGCCACCGGACCAGGGGCCCGGTCGGCGGCGGGAAGCCGGGACCATGAGCAAACACGTCGCGGTGCTCATGGGCGGCTGGTCGGCCGAGCGCGACGTCTCCCTGGTGAGCGGCGGCGCCGTGGAGCGCGCGCTCGCGGAGGCCGGTTACCGCGTGACCGGCATCGACGTCACCCGCCGCCTGACGGCCGACCTGGACCGGGTCCGGCCGGACATCGTGTTCAACGCCCTCCATGGGACGACCGGCGAAGACGGCTGCGTCCAGGGCCTGCTCGAGATCATGGGCCTGCCCTATACCCATTCGGGCGTGCTCGCCTCGGCGCTGGCGATGGACAAGCCCGCGGCGAAGCGCCTCTTCAAGGAAGCCGGCCTCGTCTGCCCGGAAGGCGAGGTCATGCGCCGGGAAAGCGTCATGGCCGGCGGCGCCGGCGAGCCGCCCTATGTGATCAAGCCCCTGAACCAGGGCTCGAGCGTGGGCGTCCATCTGGTCTTCGGCGGCGACAACCTGGTGCCGCTCAACGGCAATTGGCCCTACGGCGAGCAGGTGCTCGTCGAGCGCTACATCCCCGGACGCGAGATCCAGGCGGCGGTGATGGGCGAGCGCGCGTTGGGCGCCATCGAAATCCGCCCCAAGGGGCGCTTCTACGACTACGAGGCGAAATACACGGACGGCCGGGCCGACCACCACATGCCGGCGCCGATCCACCCCGACGCCTACGAGGAGGTTCTCGACATCGCGCGCGCCGCCCACCGGGCGCTCGGCTGCCGCGGCGTGACCCGCGCCGACTTCCGCTACGACGACACCGCGGGCGAGCCGGGCCGCTTCTACCTGCTCGAGATCAACACGCAGCCCGGCATGACCCCGCTCTCACTCGTTCCCGAGATCGCGGCGGAGGTCGGCATCGACTTTCGGCAACTCGTCTGCTGGCTCGTGGAGAATGCCGCATGCGACAGATGAACCTCTTCGGCCGGTCGAAGCCGGCCGGTGCCAACCGCGGCGCGCCGCCCGACCGGCGCGGCGGGCGGCGGGCCCCGCGCCGCCGCTCCTTCCCCCGCCCGCGGCGGTGGATGCTCAAACTCGCCGCGCTCCTCCCCGTCGCCGCCGCCGGGCTCTGGCTCGCCCTGCCCGGAACGACCGACCGCATCATGGACGGCGTCCAGGCGGGCTTCGTCCAGGCGACGGCCGGTGCCGGGATGACCGTGCAGCGGGTCTATACCGACGGGCGGCGGCGCACGCCGGTCGATGCGATTCTCGCGGCTCTCGGGACGGAAGTGGGCGCGCCCATCTTTTCCGTGGACCCGCGGGCCGCGCGCGAGCGGATTCAGGAGATCGGCTGGGTCGAACGCGCGGTCGTCGAACGGCGCCTGCCGTCCACCGTTTACGTGCGCCTGGTCGAGCGCGCGCCCTTCGCATTGTGGCAGCGCGACGGGCGGCTCGTCGTGGTCGATCGCGCGGGCGCGGTGATCGACCACGAGAAGGTCGCGCAATTCGCCCATCTGCCGGTCATCGTCGGCGACGACGCGCCCCGCCGCGCGCCGGCCCTCCTCGATGCGATGGCGGCCCATCCGGCACTGTCGAAGCGCGTCCGGGCGGCGATCCGGATGGGCGGAAGGCGCTGGAACCTGCGCTTCGACAGCGGCCTCGAGGCGCGGCTGCCCGAAGGCGCGGTGGGGCGGGCCTGGACGCGCCTCGCCGCGGAAATCGACGAGGGCGGCCTTCTCGACCGGCCGGTCGACGTCGTCGACCTGCGCCTGGCCGACCGGACGATTCTCCGCCTCCGCCCGTCCGCGGCGGCGGACGAAAACCGTACCTGAGAAAGGAGAGGCGGATACCGTGATCGCCGGACTCGACATCGGAACGACCAAGATCGCCTGTTTCGTCGCCCGTCGCGACGCCGACGGCACGATCCGCATCACGGGGATCGGCCAGGAGATCGCCGACGGAATGCGCGCCGGCGGCGTGGTCGACATGGACGCGGCGGAGCGCGCGATCCGGACCGCCGTCCACCGGGCCGAGACCATGGCGGATCATCAAATCCGGGACGTCTTCGTCGGCGTCTCGGGAGGAACGCCGCGCTCGAGCTTCATCGACGTCGATGTTGGCGTTTCCGGCCGGGAGATCGACGAGCGCGACATCCAACGCGCCTTCGACCAGGTGCAGGCGGCGGACAGCGGCCGCGACCGGGACATCGTCCACGCCGTCCCGACCCGCTACGACCTCGACGGCTCGCCCGGCATCCGCGACCCGCGCGGCATGTACGGCGACACCCTCCGCGTTCGACTGCATCTGGTGAGCGTCGCCCACGGCAGCCTGCGGAATCTGCTCACCTGCGTCACGCGCTGCGACCTCGAGATCGCGGCCCCGGTCGTCGCCGCCTACGCCTCGGGCCTCGCCTGTCTGGTCTCCGACGAGCGCGACCTCGGCGCCGCCTATATCGACATGGGCGGCGGCACGACCGAGATCGCGATCTTCGGCGAGGGCAATCTGGCGTGGACCGAGACCCTGCCCGTGGGCGGGGACCACGTCACGAACGACATCGCCCGCGCGCTGTCGACGCCGGTCGCCAGCGCCGAGCGCCTGAAGCGGCTCCACGGGAGCACGGTGCCTCACCCGACGGACGACGACGAGGCCATCGAGATTCCGGAAATCGGCCCGCGGGGAGCGGGCTCCGGCCGCCACGTCGCCCGCTCCCTGCTCGCCGGGATCGTGCGCCCGCGCATGGAAGAGCTCCTGGAGCTCGCGCGCGCGCGCATCGAGTCGAGCGGGCTGCGCAAGTGGGCGCGGAACAGGGTCGTCATCGGCGGAGGCGCGAGTCAGATCCAGGGCCTGGACGCGCTCGCCGGACGCATCCTCGACACGCAGGTCCGGCTCGCCCGGCCCCTCGGCCTGCCCGGCCTCGCGCAGACGGTCTCCGGCCCCGAATTCGCCACCTGCGCGGGCCTTCTGCTGTACGCCACCCGAAAGAACGCCGAGCCGCGGGCGCTGCACGCCGGCGCCGATGCGCCGCTCGCGAACACGCTCGGACGGTTCGGCCAATGGCTGAGAAGCAACTTCTAGGCGGCGCGGCGGTTCGCCGACGGCGCCGAGTGCGTTGACGAACGACGGAAACGACCAACCTCGAGGAGGGTGACATGACCATCGACTTCATGCCCGAGAAGCACACCGAAACCAAGCCGCGCATCACGGTGTTCGGCATCGGCGGCGCCGGGGGCAACGCCATCAACAACATGATCAGCGGCCAGCTCGAAGGCGTCGAGTTCGTCGTCGCCAACACCGATTCCCAATCTCTGGAGCGGTCGCTGTGCGAGGAGCGCGTGCGCCTCGGGATCAACCTGACGAGCGGGCTCGGCGCCGGCGCCCGCCCCGATATCGGCAAGACGGCGGCGGAAGAAGCGCTCGACGACATCCAGCGCCATCTCGAGGGGAACAACATGGTCTTCATCGCCGCCGGCATGGGCGGCGGCACGGGGACCGGCGGCGCGCCCGTCATCGCGCGCGCGGCCCGCGAACACGGCATTCTGACGGTGGGAGTCGTCACCAAGCCGTTCCAGTTCGAAGGCAACCAGCGGATGCGCATCGCGGAGCTCGGGATCCAGGAGCTTCATCAGTACGTCGATACCCTGATCGTGATCCCGAATCAGAATCTCTTCCGCGTCGCGAGCGACCAGACGACCTTCGCGGACGCCTTCAAGATGGCCGACGACGTGCTCCACGCGGGCGTGCGCGGAGTCACCGACCTGATGGTCAATCCCGGCCTGATCAACCTCGATTTCGCCGACATCCGCATGGTGATGAGCGAGATGGGGAAGGCGATGATGGGCACGGGAGAGGCCGAGGGCGAGAACCGGGCGGCCGCGGCGGCCGAGGCCGCGATCAACAACCCGCTTCTCGACAACGCCTCGATCAAGGGGGCCCACGGCATCCTGATCAACGTCACCGGCGGCACCGACATCACGCTGCACGAGGTGGACGAAGCGGCGTCGCGGATCTGCGGCGACGCGGAGGCCGACGCCAACATCATCTTCGGCACGAGCCTCGACGAACAGCTCGACGGCCGCATGCGCGTCTCGGTGATCGCGACCGGAATCGAGACCGACGAGGCGCGCGCACCGGCTCCGCAAGCCTCCGACAAGGTCCACGTCCTCGGTTTTTCCGAGCGCAAGAGCGGCGGCGCTTCCGCCGCGGCGCGGGCGTCGACCGAAGCCGCGGACGATCCCGCCTCCGCCGAAGCGCCGGCGGATGATCGCGCGCCGGCGGCGGTGACGGAAGCGGCGGAAACGGTCGCCGGGACGCCGCTGGCGGAGACGGCCGGCGCCGGCGCGCAATCGTCGGCCGCGGCCGCCGTTTCGCGGTCGGTCGCTGCGCCGCGGACGCGGGCCGAGCCGGCGATCGAGCCGGCGCAACCGAGATCGGAGCACAGGACGGTGGCGGCGAACGCCGCCGGTGCCGTCGCCGCCCGAATCGCGGCACCCGCGCCCGAGCCGCGGAGCGCGCGACCGACGCCGGCGCGCGAGACGCTCGATGGTCCGGCCCGGCCGAACGGAGAGAACGGCTCTTCGCCCCTGGCCGGCGGCGAGCGGAACGGCGCCGTCCGGCGCTTCGACGCGAGCACCGACGACGCGGCGCGCAAACCCACCCTCTTCGAGCGCATGACCGGCACCGGCCGCGCCCGGCGGGAGGTCGACGAGGAGGAGCCCGGCGCCGCCGCGCCGCGCGTGAATGGCACGGCGGCGCTTTCGGCCGGGCCCGAGAGCAGGACGCCACCGGTTCTCGGACCCGCGCCGACGACGCCCGCGGCCGAAGCGCTCGGGGAGCGGACCGCGCCGGCGCCGGAACCGCAGCTCGACCCGCTTCCCACGCCCGCCGCGATGGCGGCCAACACGGAGGACCCGCTCGACATCCCCTCGTTCCTCCGTCGCCAGGCCAACTGACGCATCCGGAGAAAGGCCGCAACAACTTGTAACAAAGCGTGATTTGCGTGCCGGCGGTGGGCGGCCGTAGGTTGCGCCGGACTCCAATCGGCGGGTGCGGTTTCATGGTTGCGAGACGGGCGGGCGACCGCCGGAAGAGCGGCGCTCCGAGGGCGACGTCGGCCCCGATCGCAGAGTGGAGCGGCCCCCCGTCCGGCACGGCCGCGACCCTGCAGCGGACGCTGAAGTCGCCGGTCCACTGCGCCGGCGTCGGGACCCACAGCAACCGCAGGGTCTCCATGGGGTTGCGCCCGGCGCCACCGGATAGCGGCATCGTCTTCCGCCGTATCGACCGGCCGGCCGACTCGCCCCGCGCGATCAAGGCGAGACACGAGAACGTCGTCGACACGACCCTCTGTACGACGATCGGCAACGGCACGGTCTCGGTGCGCACGGTCGAACATCTCATGGCCGCGTTCGCCGGGTGCGGCATCGACAACGCGACGGTCGACATCGACGGCGAGGAGGTTCCCGCGATGGACGGGAGCGCCGCGCCGTTCGTCTCCCTCATCGAGTGTGCCGGGACGGTCGAGCAAAGCGCCGCCCGGCGCGCGATCGAGATCCTCAAGCCGGTGGAATTGCGCGAGAGGAGTCGCGCGATCGGCGTGGTTCCGGCGGAGCGTTTCTCCATCCGCTGCGACGTCGCGTTCGACCACCCGGCGCTCGGGCGTCAATCGGTGGTCTTCGATTCACTGCACGACGACTTTCGCGACGCGCTGGCGCGGGCGCGGACCTTCTGCATGGAGGCGGACATCGCAGACATACGGGCGGCCGGTCTCGGGCGGGGAGGGTCGCTGGAAAACACCGTCGTCTTCGGCGCCGACGGCGTCCTCAACGAGGGGGGGCTGCGCTATCCGGACGAGTGCGCGCGGCACAAAACGCTCGATTGCCTCGGCGACCTCTATCTGGCGGGTGCGCCGATTCTCGGCCGCGTCCATTGCGAACGGCCCGGCCACAGGCTGAACCACGCCTTCCTCGCCGCCCTGTTCGCGGACCGGGACGCTTGGCGTCTGACCGGCGTGGAACCGAACCCGGTGGCCGCCCCCACGGCGCCGGAGGGCGAGCCGGTCGCCGCCATCGCCTGAAACGGCGCCCTTCGATCCGGAGCGGGCCTCCAGGCCCGCGCACCTTTCAATCGAGCTGCGGGACCGTGAATATCTGGCCCGGATAGATCAGCGTCGGATCCCGGATCTGGCTGCGATTGGCCTCGTATATCACCGTGTAGTGTACGCCGCCGCCGAGGGTGCGGCGCGCGATGCGCCAGAGGCTGTTGCCCGGTTGAACGACGACGATGGCGTCGCCGAAGGGGATGTCTTCCGGCCCGACCCGCACCAGAGGCGTCTCGATACGCGCGAGGACGATCCCCTCCCGATCCACCCGGTCGACCCGGAGCGTGTGTTCGCCGGGCGGGAGCCGGTCACCGGGGGCGAGCGCCCAATCGCCCTCCTCCCCGGCCTCGATGGTTCCGACATGCCGGTCGTCGACATAGACGTTCACGGTATCGCGCGGTTCGGCTTTTCCGGCGATGACGACGTTGCCCTCCGCGCCGTAGTCGACGCTCTCGACCACGAGCGCCCCTTCCGCCCCGTCCCGTATGCCCTCGCCCGGGACCTGCGCCGTGACCGTCGCCTCGCCCGCCCGCTCCGGCCCGCTCCCGACCTCCGCTTCCGCGGGCCGGTCCGAAGCCGCTTGCCCGGGCCGCTGAAGAACGCGGCTCGCCCCCGCGCCGTCGCGCGGCGTCTTCACCGCGAGAGTCCCGGCCTGCGCGTCGTCTCGGTCGGGAACGGAGAGCACGACGACTTCCTCCGATTCGACGGTCGCCCCTCCCTCGAGGGTCTCGACGGCCGAGAGCGCGCGGGCACCGCCGCTCAAGGGCTCGTCGGGCACCAGGACCCATTCCCCGCGCTGGTTGGCGATCGTCGAGCCGATCTCCTCCGACCCGTCGCGCACCGTCACCCGCGCGCCCGGCGTGGAACGCCCGGCGATGACCGCCTCGCCCTGCGGGTTGATCCGCACCACGTCGAAGCTCGGCGGCACGGGCGCGCCGACGCCCTCGGGCGCGGGCCGTTCCGCTTCGGCCGCCGGCGGGCGGTCTTCCGCGCCGTCTCCGGGCGCGTCGACGGGCTCCGGCCCGGTGCCGGGGGACGAGGACGCACCGGATGCGCCGTCCGCCGCGGCGCCAGCGGCACCGGACGGCTCCCCCTCGATCGCGACGTCCACCGCCGCGTCCATGGGCGACGGGTCCGGCCCGCTCGTCAGGAAAACGCCGAGCAACACCCCGACGACGACGATGGCGGCACCCACCGCTACGGCGATCCAACGCCCCTTGTTCATTCCCGGTATCCCGCGGTCATCGTGCGGCCACGATACACCAGCCGCCCCGGCCGGGACAGAGGATCGCGACCGCCTACCAGTCGCCGCCCGACGACGCGGTCGATGGCGCCCGCCCGCTCCCGGTCACGGCGTTGCGAACCGCCGGCAGCGCCCGCAGATAGGCCGCCATCGCCTCCAGATCCGCCTGGGTCAGGTGGCGCAACCCGTCCTCGATCGCCTCACGCATCTCGCCCTGCACGTCGTCGCCGTCCGGCTTGAATCCGGTCCGCAGAAAGAACACCAGATCGGCCTTCGACCACGCGCCGATGCCGGTCTCCCGATCGGGGGTGATGTTCGGCACGGAGGCGCCGCCGGGCCCGTAGCGCGAGCCGGCCAGGTGCCGGCGGCGCTTGAGCGCGCCCAGCATGTTGCGCGGGGAGTGGCATTCGGCGCAATGGCCCAGCGCCTCGACCAGATAGCGGCCGCGCTCCTCGCGCGGCCCGAGCGCGGGGTCGGGCGCGGCCGGCCCGCGCTCGAAAAAGACCCAGCGCCAAGGGTGAATCAGCAAGCGCAGGCTGAACGGAAAACGCAATTCGTGCGGCCTGTCGGCCTGGACCACCGGCTCCAGCGAATCCAGATAGGCCTTGAGATCAAGCATGTCGTCGCGGCGCATACGGGTATAGGCGGCATAGGGAAACGCCGGGTAATAGACCCGCCCGGTGGGCGATTTTCCTTCGCCGAGGGCGCGGACGAAATCCTCGTCCGACCAGCCGCCGATTCCGGTTTCCCGATCCGGGGTAATATTCGGCACGGCGATCTCCCCGTAGGGAGAAGGCAACATGCGACCGCCGGCGAGGAAGGCGCCCCCGTTCGCGACATCGGTGTGGCAGGTGGCGCAGCCGGCAGCGCGGAGGATATAGGCGCCACGCGCGACCGGATCCGGGCTCGCCGGATCGGGCTCCAGACCGGCGGCGGAGGCGGCGAACAGCAGGCTCGCGAGCCCCGCCAGCAACACGGCGCCAACGTCGCGCGCCATCCGCCACACTCCCACCGCCCGCTCATGGGAAGCGCCACCAATAGCGGGTTTCGGCGACGTTGGAAACGATGCGGCACCTTCGCGGTCGCGCGCCGCGTCTTCATTCCGAATCGAAACGGGACGCGCGCTTGACACCGGAAGACGCCTTTCGCAGACTTCGCGAGGGTAAGGGCTTGACTCGGCGACTTTCGGCGCCACCTTTCCCGCCGAGCACCGAAAACATCCGTGCACGCTCCCGTGTCGCGCCACCGGCGCGGCGCCCGACACGGCCGGAGGCCGAGGGGACCCGACCGCATGGCGACGAAGCCCGCCAACAAGCAAACCGAACCCGCCGAACGAAACGAGGAGCCGGGCGACGGCCCGATCCTCGATTCCCTGACCGCTTCCGTCAGGCGGATGATCGCCCGCGGCAAGGAACGCGGGTACGTCACCTACGACGAGATGAACAAGGCCCTGCCGCCGGCCGAAGTCAACTCCGAGCAGATCGAAGACACCATGACGATGCTCTCCGAGATGGGCATCAACGTCATCGAAAGCGAGGAACCGGAAGACGGCGCCGGGGAAGGGCGGGCGGAAACGCCCGCCGCCGCCGCCGCGCCGACGATCGGCGAGGACGACCTCGGGCGCACCGACGATCCGGTGCGCATGTACCTGCGCGAAATGGGCAGCGTGGAGCTCCTCTCCCGCGAAGGCGAGATCGCCATCGCCAAGCGAATCGAGGCGGGGCGCCAGACCATGATCGGCGGCATCTGCGAGAGCCCGCTGACCATGCGCGCCATCGTCGGATGGCGCGCCGCCCTGCGCGAGGAGAGGGTGTTGCTGCGGGACGTGATCGACCTCGAGGCGACCTACGGCGGCGGGACGGAAACGGCGGGAGCCGGAGGCGGGCGCCGGGAGCCGCAACGCAAGGCCCCGCCCGCGCCGAACGGCGGCGCGGCGGCGGGAGCGGCGGGAAAGGGGAGCGGCGGAGCGGACAAGCCGGACGGCGGCGGGCGCGACGACGAATTCGAAGAGGGAAACATCTCCCTTCTGGCGATGGAAGCCGCCGTCCGCCCCCACGTCATCGAGACCTTCGACGCCATCGCCGCGGAATACAAGAAGTTCCGCCGCCTCCAGGAGAAGCGCATCGCGCTCGTGCAGAAGAACCAGACCCTGAGCGACTCGCAGACCAAGCGGTACGGAACGCTGAAGCGCAAGCTCGCGGGGTCGATGCGGCGCGTCCATCTCAACAATGCCCGCATCGAGGAGAGGGTGGACGAGCTCTACGGCCTGAACCGCAAATTGCAGCGTCGGGAGGGGGAGCTCCTGCGCGCGGCCTTGCAGTGCGGCGTTCCGCGCGAGAAGTTCGTGAAGCACTATGTCGGCCGCGAGCTCGAAGCGCGCTGGCTCGCGCGCGTCGGCCGGCTGAGCGACAAGGGCTGGAAGGTCTTCGCCAAGGAGAAGCGCGCGCAGATCACCGCGCTGCGCAAGGACATCGTGGAGCTCGCCCAGGACACCGGGCTCGAACCGGGCGAGTTCAAGCGGATCGTCGCCACGGTGCAGAAGGGGGAGCGCGAGGCGAGCCTGGCCAAGAAGGAGATGGTCGAGGCCAACCTCCGGCTCGTGATCTCGATCGCCAAGAAATACACCAACCGGGGCCTCCAGTTCCTGGACCTGATCCAGGAAGGCAACATCGGCCTCATGAAGGCGGTCGACAAGTTCGAGTACCGGCGGGGCTACAAATTCTCCACCTACGCGACCTGGTGGATCCGGCAGGCGATCACCCGCTCCATCGCGGACCAGGCGCGCACCATCCGCATCCCGGTGCACATGATCGAGACGATCAACAAGCTCGTGCGATCTTCCCGCCAGATGCTGCACGAGATCGGGCGCGAGCCGACCCCGGAGGAGCTCGCCGAGCGCCTCGGCATGCCGCTCGACAAGGTGCGCAAGGTGATGAAGATCGCCAAGGAGCCGATCAGCCTGGAGACGCCGATCGGCGACGAGGAAGACAGCCATCTCGGCGACTTCATCGAGGACAAGAACGCCGTCCTGCCGGTGGACGCGGCGATCCAGTCCAACCTGCGCGAAACCACGACGCGCATCCTGGCGAGCCTGACGCCGCGGGAGGAACGGGTCCTCCGCATGCGTTTCGGCATCGGCATGAACACCGACCACACCCTCGAAGAGGTCGGCCAGCAATTCTCGGTCACGCGGGAACGCATCCGCCAGATCGAAGCCAAGGCGCTGCGGAAGTTGAAGCACCCCTCCCGCTCGCGCAAACTGCGCAGTTTCCTCGACACCTGAAGCCCCCGGCGCGCCCGGCGCGCGGGCCGTCTTGACTCGAATCGGGCGCGCCGACACTCTTCGGTGTCGGCGACCGCGCGGGCGGCCGCGGCCAACCGAGGAGCGAACCATGAGCAGGAAGGGACTTACGCGAAGGCAATTCGTGGGCACGAGCGCGGCCGCAGCGGGCGCCGCCGCCGCGTCGTCGATCGGCGCCCCTTACGTCGCGAGAGCCGCTGAGAAGGTCGTCAAGATCGGTTTCCTCGCGCCGCTCACCGGCGAGGTCGCGGGCTGGGGGCTGCCCGGCCGCGACGGCTGCCTGATCTGGGCCGAGCACGTCAACGCCGCCGGCGGCATCAAGGTCGGCGGCGACAACTACATGGTCGAGATCGTCTCCTACGACGACGAATATCTGGCCGACAAGGCGCTGACGGGCGCCAAGAAGCTCGTCCTCGAAGACGACGTGAAGCTGGTCATGATGCTGGGCGGCAGCGACGCGCCGGCGGCGGTGCAGTTCTTCACCAAGCAGAAGATGCTGTCTTCGACGCTCCTGCCCAGCGACCTGACCGACAAGACGCTCTACCACCTGGCACCGGCCGAGGTCCATCCGATCTACAACGTCACCGGCGTCGACTGGCTCGCCGAGAACCGCCCGGAGCTCAAGACCGCGGCCATCTGCGCCCAGGACGACGAGCTCGGCCGGCCCTCCGTGGCCACCTATCTCGCGGCCTTCGAGGCAGCCGGAATCGAGGTCGTCTACAACAAGTTCTTCGATATCGCGACCACCGACTTCGCCCCGATCATGACCGCGATGCTGGCCGACAAGCCGGACATCCTGTGCCTGGACACGGCCTATCCGGACTTCGTCAACCTGCTGACGGAGCAGGCCTTCCTCCAGGGCTTCAAAGGGCAGATCGTCTCCTGCACCTTCGATTTCTACCCGCAGGTCATCGAGAAGGTCGGCAAGGACTTCGTCGAGGGGTTCGTCTTCCAGTTTCCGGATTTCGACGACGCGGCGCTCAACGATCCGCGCATCAACTTCGAGAACCCCAACAAGTTCTTCGCCGAATACAACGAGCGTTTCCCCGGGACGTGGAGCGCCGTCACCTGGGAATATCCGGCGATCGCCGAGATGTGGAAGAGGGCCGTCGAAAAGGCCCGGAGCGTGGAGCCGATGGACGTCCTCACCGCCCTCAAGGAAGGCGGCCGCGGCCCGCACGTCTTCGGCGACGCCGACTGGTGGGGCAAGGAGCTGTTCGGGATCGACAACGCCCTGGTCGGCAACTGGCCCGTCGTTCAGATCCAGGACGGCAAGGCCAAAATCGTCGAATACCGCAACATCATCGACTGGTGGAGCAAGCACAAGGACCTGATGGTCAAGCATTTCGAGGCGCTCGGCGAGATGTGGTACCAGCGCTCGTAGTCGCGCCGTGAGGAGGCGCGGCCGCCGGCCGCGCCGACGACACCGCCGGCGGCGGGGGCCGGGACGCAACGCTCCCGGCCCCCGCCCGTCCCACCTGCCGGAGAAATTTTGGAAACCGCCGTCCAGACGCTGGTGAACGCTCTGATGCAGAGCAGCTTCACCGCGCTCATGGCCGTGGGGCTGGTTCTCATCTTCGGCGTGATGCGGGTCATCAACTTCGCCCACGGCGAGTTCTACATGGCCGGCGCCTACGTCGTGTTCTGGCTTTACGCGCAGCACGAGCTGCCCTTCTTCGGCGCCGTCGTCGCGGCCATGATCATCGTCGGCATCATCGGGCTGGTCATGGAGCAGGCGCTGTTCCGGCCGATGCGGGACAACCCGTTGGGCGGCCTGATCATGTCCGTCGGCGTGCTGTTCATCCTCCAGGTCCTCGCGGCCGTCACCTTCGGCGTCGGGCTGATGAAGCACATTCCGCCGCTCTATCCGGGGGCGACGCCGCTCTTCGGCATGGAGGGGGTGGCGGTGCCCTGGCAGCGCCTCGTCGCCTTCGGGATCGCGGTGCTGCTGCTGGCCGCGTTCTGGCTCTTCCTCAAGCGCACGCGCCTCGGCTGGGCGTTGCGGGCCTGCGCGCAGGACCGCGAGGCGGCGGCCCTGCAAGGCATGTCGATCAACAGGCTCGCCCTCCTGGCGATGGGCCTGGGCGCCGGCATGGCCGGGGCGGCGGGCGCCATCATGGCGCCGCTCGTCCGGGTCTATCCCTATATCGGCGGGCCGGTGATCGTGACGGCGTTCATCGTCATCATCGTCGGCGGGATCGGCAGCCTCGAAGGCGCCGTGCTGGCGGCCGTGCTCTACACCTTCTTCCACACCTTCGTGGCCACCTATCTCGACGGGACGATCGCCAGCATCCTCGGCCTCGTCCTGATGCTGATCGTGTTGACGGTGCGGCCCGCCGGCCTCCTGGGGAAGGGTGAGAAAGTCTAGCCATCCCTGGGCCCTGGGCGGCGGCCTGGCGGCCGCGCTCGCGCTCTTCTGCGCCCTTCCCTTCCTGGTCGCGCTCTATCGGCTCGACATCCTGATCTTCCTGCTGATCAACGTGATCCTCGCGGTGAGCTACCGCTTCCTGACTCTCGCCGGCGAGTTTTCCCTCGCCCACGTCGTCATGATGGGCGTCGGCGCCTACGGCAGCGCGCTGGCTACCAAGGAAGCCGGGCTTTCGGTCTGGCTCGCGGCGCCGCTCGCCGCGGCCTTCACGGGCTTCCTCTCCTTCCTCCTCGCCTTCCCGCTGTTCCGCATGAAGGGGTTCTATTTCCTGATCGGCTCCTTCGCCGCGGGTGAGGCGATCCGCCTCACCTGGAACCGCTTCCGCGACCCGTTCGGCGGCCCCGGCGGCCTGGTGTTCATCCCCTCGCCCGAGATCGATATCCCCGGTCTCGGCCATGTCGATCTCGCCGAGCCGCACGCCTTCTACTTCCTGACCCTGGCGATCGTCGTCCTCACGATCTTCGTGTTCCACCGCCTGGAGCGATCGCGCTTCGGCCTCACCCTGCATGCCATCCACTGGCGCGATGTCCTCGCCGAATCGGTGGGCGTGCATATCTGGTGGTACAAGACCTTCGCCCTGGTGATCGCGTCCGCTTTCGCCGGGCTCGCCGGCGCCCTGCTCGGCCACTATCTGGGCACCATCAACCCCACCCAGTTCAGCCTGCACATCATGCTGTTCGTCCTGGTCTGGGTGATCGTGGGCGGCACGCGGACCATCGTCGGGCCGATCCTGGGCGTCGTGGTGCTGACGGTCGTCGACGAAGGGCTGCGCGGCCTGGACGAGTGGCGCCCGCTGATCTACGGCGCGATCCTGATCCTCACCGTCCTGTTCCTGCCCCGCGGCCTGGAAAGCCTGCCGGCGACGCTGCGGGACCGCTGGCGGGCGGCGCGCGAAGGGCGGCCGCGCGCGGCGGCGGGCGGAGAACCACCGGAGTCAGATAGACCGCCGCCTTGAGTCGCCCGAGGTCGCCCGCCTCGGCGCCGCATTCCGCGGCGAGGCGTTCGGGGCCGAAGCGCGCCGGGTCGCGCGCGATCTCCGCGGCCCGGCGGCCATGGGCGGCGGCCAGATCGGCGGCGCCCGCGGCGGCGGCGCATTCCTCGAGCGCCCGGCGAATCGAGGCGAGGCCGGCCTCCCGGTAACCGAGGCCGGCTTCGCGGAGCGCCAGCGCCTCCTCCAGCGCGGCCGTCGGATCCTTCGCCAGATGGGCGCCGCCGGCGAGCGCGGCCGCGCGCCCGGCACCGAGCAGCCGGGTGAATTCGGCGCGGGCCGGCGCGTCGTAACCGCCGGCGTGCTTCGCGGCGAGGCGCAGGTGGAAGATCGAGCTGCGCGCCCGCCGGCCGATCGCCATGCGCGCGACCCAGGGCCCGGCGTCGTCCCAGGCGCGCAGCGCCCGGCGGAAGCTGCGGCGCGCCGCGGCGTCGGCGCCTGCCGCAGCATGACAGAGGGCGAGGTTGGTCCGGCTCGCCGCCCGCCGCGGATCGTCCGGGGCGAAGGCGCGCGTGCGCGCGGCCGCCGCGCGCCACGCGGCATGGGCGGCGGCGATGCGGCCCTCCCGGAAGGCCGCCCATCCGGCGCGCGCCCGCGCCTCCCATCCGCGCTCGGCCTCCGCCGCCATGGCCTCGGCGCCTGGCCTACCCGCCGAGATAGGCCTTGCGGACGTGCTCGTCCTCGTGGATCGCGCGGGCCTCCCCTTCGAGCGCGATACGGCCGGTCTCCAGCACGTAGGCGTAGCGCGCGAGCCCGAGGGCGAGCTCGGCGTTCTGCTCGACCAGCACCACCGGGACCCCGCGCGCGTTGATGTCGACGATGATCCGCGCGATCTCCTGGACCATCACCGGGGAGAGGCCGAGGGAAGGCTCGTCGAGCAGCAGCAGCCTGGGCCGCGCCATCAGCGCCCGGCCGATGGCCAGCATCTGCTGCTCGCCGCCCGAGAGCGTCTTGCCGTATTGGGAGTGCCGCTCCTCGAGACGCGGGAAGCGCGCGTACACCTCTTCGAGATCACGCCTGATCCCCGCCCTGTCGCGCCTGAGGAAGGCACCGGTGTGCAGGTTTTCATAGACCGTGAGCTCGGGGAAGACGCGCCGGCCCTCGGGCACATGGGCGATCCCGAGCCTGACCACCTTTTCCGGCGCCAGGGAGTCGATGCGCGCACCCTCGAACCGGATCTCTCCCCCGCTGGCCCGGACCAGGCCGGAGACCGCGCGCAGGGTCGTGCTCTTGCCGGCGCCGTTGGCTCCGATCAAGGTCACGATGTCGCCGCGGTCGACCGCCATGGAGACCCCGCGCAAGGCCATCACCTTGTTGTAGTGGACGGTCAGCGATTCGATCTCGAACAGCATTCAGGCGGTCCCCAGATAGGCTTCGACGACCGCCGGATCGGCCCGGATCTCCGCCGGCGTCCCTTGCGCGAGAAGCTCGCCGAAGCTCAACACGGTGATGCGCTCGCAGAGCCCCATCACGGCCTGCATGTCGTGCTCGACCAGCAGGATGGTGACCCCCTGGCCGCGCACCCGCTCGACCAGCGCCATCATCCGCCGCGTCTCCTCCGGGTTCATCCCGGTGAACGGCTCGTCCAGCAGCATCAGCGCGGGCTCGGCGGCGAGCGCGACGGCGATGCCGAGCGCCCGTTGGTGGCCGTGGGGCAGGTTGACCGCCGCTTCGTCGCGACGGTCCGCCAGGCCCATGAAGGCGAGGATCGCCTCGGCGCGCGCCGCCGCCGCCCTCTCGGTGCGCCGCCCGGCCCCGAGCATCGCGCTCAGCGGCCCGGCCCGCGCGCGGAGGTGGCGGCCGATCAGCACGTTCTCGAAGACCGTGAGTTCCTGGAAGAGCGTCGTCGCCTGGAAGGTGCGGACGACGCCGCGCGCCGCGATCCGGCTCGGGCGCAAGCCCGAGATCCGCCGCCCCTTGAACAGCACCTCGCCCGCGCTCGGCGCGTAGAAGCCGCTGACGACGTTGAAGGTCGTGGTTTTCCCTGCGCCGTTCGGCCCGATCAGCCCGTGGATTTCCCCTTCCTCCACCGAGAAGGACAGGTCGCGCACGGCGGCGAGGCCGCCGAAAGACCGGCACAGATCGCGGACTTCAAGCAGGCTCATGGCCTCACCGTGAGCGGGAGGCAGATAGGAGCGCGGCGCCGCTCGCCTAGGCGGATCATGCCTGCGGGCGCCAGATCGGGCGAGGAGGAGCACCGGCGCGCCGCTCCTCGACCAGAACGACATGCTCCCGAATATCGGGGACCGAACAGGTCACGGCCAGTTCCGCGATCGGGTCGCCGCCACTGCGCCTTTTCGTTCTCCACCACTGAAACGGGTACTTTCCAGGCGAGAGGAAGGTATCGCGCCCTCGAGGTTGAGGAAAGGGTTTCGTATTGCCGCTGTTGATGGGAGAAAGCGATACGCGGTCGAAATGCTTTGCAAGCAGGCTCGCGGTATCGACGATCAAGACCGTGTTCCACATATCGTCGTAAGCCTTCAGCATTCGCTCCAGACGATCCCTGGCAGGCCAGAAAAAGACCTTCGAATTGAGCATCCTGTACCAGTCGCGCGGCGTCAGTCCGTCGCGCAATACGGGGGTTCCGCATTTGGAGTTCGCGGTCAGATCCGCAGGCCGCATCGGTTTCTGGTCCCGCACCACGGCACAGCCCAGATCTGCCCGGCGTATCGGTATGGAATCCGGACGGTGGCAGGCTTCGATCCTCTCCCGTTCCGCTCCCGAAATACAAAAGAGATCGAGCAGGGCGGACGTGCTGCGCAACCCGTGACGCTCGATCATGGGCCAGCTTCCGGGTGCCGCCATATGAAAAAGCCGCGGATACCGTTCGGCCAGCTCCGCCGCCGTAACGCCAACCTCCATTTCCTCCGAGGGATAATGCATCATCGGTTCGTGTTCGCTCTCGTACCGTCCGACGTAATCGACCAGGATGTCGAGCTCGATCCCTTGCGGACTTCCCCACTCCGCGTCCATGAGCGCGTCGATCCGGGCCAGGGCACTTTCGTAGTCCTTCGAATTCCGAATCGGTTTGGAAGCCGTCATTTCACACGTCCTTGACGTCCACCGCATCATATTCCTTATGCGTTCCCACGAAGCGCACATAGACGATGCGATACGTATAATTGATCTTGGCTACGAGACGGTAGTCGTTCCCCTTTATGTTGAAAACGACCCGGTTGCCACCAACGATGCTCGCGGTTCCATATCGCTGCTTCACCTTGGCCGGAGTGTCCCAATCCTCCTTCCTGACCTCTCGATACCAAGACCGCAGCGGCTCTTCGGCATCCGGATTCCGTTCCCAGAAGACGCGAAGCGCCTTCCTGGAGATGATCCGCATCAAGACGCCCGCGCCGTTCCCATTGCGCTATCGGATACCGTGGCGTCCGCCCGGCGTCAACGCCGACGATAACGATCTTCTACCCCATACGCCGGGAAGCCGCACCCGGTGCCGCGCCACCCGATGCTGCGGACCGACGAGGGAGAGCCGATCCACGCCGGCTTGAGCGGCCGGCGACGGGGGCCCGACGATCTGACCGGGCGCGCGCCGCCACCGGCCCGCCCCCACACCATTCCCCGCCTTCCCCGCCTCCTCCGCCATCCTCGCCACATCCCCCGTCATCCTCGCCACATCCCCCGCCATTCACGCCCCTCCCCGTCATTCCCGCCCCTCCCCGTCATTCCCGCGAAAGCGGGAATCCAGAAACGCGGCGCGGCGAACCCCGAAAATTTCAAGCCGGAACACGACCCGGCTCTTCGGGCGCGCGCTGGCCCCTGCGGGACCCCCCTCCCGGCCTCCCCCCTGTCAGGGGGGAGGAGTGTTAGGGGCGGGAAATCCGGGTAGACTCGGGGGTGCAGATCGGGGGCGCAGAAAGGTTCGAGGAGAGGGTTCGAGGCGAAGGCGCGGAAGGAGGCGGCATGGCGTCCGACACCGATATCTACGAGAGCCAGAATTTCGGCAACCGGCTCGGCTTCGGCGAGAAGCCGGCGCTTCTGATCGTCGACTTCGTCAACGGGTTCACGGACCCGGCCAAGTTCGGCGGCGGCAACATCGGCGCCGCCATTGCGGCGACGGCGCCGCTGCTCGCCCGTTGCCGCGCCGCCGGCGCGCCCATCGCCCACACCCGCGTGGTCTTCGCCGACGACGGGGCGGACGCCAACCTGATGTGCCGCAAGGTCCCCGCGCTGACCTCGCTCACCGAGGACGCGCCGGAAAGCCGCATCGTCGATGCGCTGGCGCCGCGGCCCGGCGAAATCGTGGTCCGCAAGCGCGTCCCCTCCGCCTTCTTCGGGACCGATCTCGCGCCCGCCCTCGCCCGGCGCCGCGTGGATACGGTGATGATCGCCGGCTGCACGACCAGCGGCTGCGTGCGCGCGAGCGTGCTGGACGCGCTATGCCACGGCTTCCGCCCGATGGTGGTCCGCGACTGCGTGGGCGACCGGGCGCTCGGGCCCCACGAGGCCAACCTGTTCGACATGGGCCAGAAATACGCGGACATCGTCACCGGCGCCGAGGCGATGGCCGCGCTCGCTCCCGTCGCGGAAGCGGCGGAACAGGCGCGGCCGTGAAGGCGGTCGTCATCCGCGAACACGGCGGCGTCGAGAACCTGCGCATCGAGGAGGTCGAGACGCCGACGCCGGGGCCGGAGCAGGTGCTGGTGCGCATCCGGGCGAGCGGAATCAACCATCTCGACCACGACGTTCGCGAGGGGGTTTCGGGCATTCCGGTCGCTCTGCCGCATGTGCCGGGCTGCGAGGGCGCCGGCGAGATCGCCGCGCTCGGCCCCGGCGTCGCCGGCCCGCCGGTCGGCGCCCGCGTGGCCATCTGTTTCGCGCAAGGCGATCCGCAATCGGAACCCTGGCTGAGCGGCCTCGACGGAGTGGACTTCACCCATGGCCGGATCGGCGCCGGCCGGTGGGGCACCCATGCGGAATACGCCCTCTCGCACGCGCAATCGGTGATCCCGCTGCCCGACGGCCTGTCGTTCGAGACGGCCGCCGCCGGCATGATCGGCTTCGGCACCGCCTGGCACATGGCGGTCACGCTGGGCGGGGTGAAGGCAGGGCAGACGGTGCTGGTCAACGCGGCGGGAAGCGTCGTCGGCTCGTCGGCGATCCAGGTGGCCGCGCTGCACGGGGCGCGCGTGATCGCCACCGCCGGCGCCGACGCCAAGCTCGACAGGGCGCGGCGGCTCGGGGCGGGCGAGACGATCAACTACGAACGCCGGAGCATCCGCGAGGAGGCGCTGCGCATGACCGGCGGGCGCGGCGTCGATCTCGTGATCGAGAGCGTCGGCGGCGAGGTGCTTCGGCAGAGCATCGACGCGGTCTGCTTCAACGGCCGCCTCGTCACCTGCGGCGCCCACGCCGGCGAGGTGGTGCCGATCGACGTCATCGAGGTCTTCCGCAAGCACATGACGATCCACGGCAGCCACTTCTGCGGGCGGCGCGAGCTGCGGCACGTCTTCGCGCTGATGGCCGAAGGGACCCTCGCTCCCGCGATCCAGGGAGTCTATCCGCTCGCCGACGTCCGGGAGGCTGCGCGCCGTACCGCGACCCGCGACGTCTTCGGCAAGATGATCCTCGTGCCGTAACGCGGCCCTGAGGGAAGCCGGAGACTGTTGGAACAGATTCCCGCTTTCGCGGGAATGACGGGGCTGTCATTCGAGAGAATGACGGGGGGTTGGTGGGGTGGGGCGTTTGTGCTCCTCCCCCCTGGATAGGGGGGAGGCCGGGAGGGGGGTGGAGCGGACGCGGCGCCCGCCGCCGGCTACCCCCAACCCCGACCCTCCCCCTGCAAGGGGGAGGGAGAAGTGAGGGACGGGCCGGGAGGCCGCGCGCCGCACCGAGACCCGCGACGTCTTCGGCAAGATGATCCTCGTGCCGTAACGCGGCCCTGAAGGAAGCCGGAGACTGTTGGAACAGATTCCCGCTTTCGCGGGAATGACGGGGTTATCATTCGCGGGAATGACGGGGCTGTCATTCGCGCGAATGGCAGGTCTATCGGCGGGAATGACGGGGGCTTGGTGGGGTGGGCGTTTGTGCTCCTCCCCCCTGGATAGGGGGGAGGCCGGGAGGGGGGGGTGGAGCGGACACGGCGCCCGCCGCCGGCTACCCCCACCCCGACCCTCCCCCTGCAGGGGGAGGGAGAAGTAAGGGACGGGCCGGGAGGCCGCGCGCCGTACCGCGACCCGCGACGTCTTCGGGAAGATGGTCCCCGTGCCGTAACGCGGCCCTGAGGGAAACCGGAGACTGTTGGAACAGATTCCCGCTTTCGCGGGAATGACGGGGTTATCATTCGCGGGAATGACGGGGCTGTCATTCGCGCGAATGGCAGGTCTATCGGCGGGAATGACGGAGGCTTGGGGGGCGGGGCGTTTGTGCTCCTCCCCCCTGGATAGGGGGGAGGCCGGGAGGGGGGTGGAGCGGACACGGCGCCCGCCGCCGGCTACCCCCACCCCGACCCTCCCCCTGCAAAGGGGAGGGAGAAGTAAGGAACGGGCCGGGGGTCGCGCGCCGCACCGCGACCCGCGACGTCTTCGGCAAGATGATCCTCGCGCCGTAACGCGGCCCTGAGGGAAGCCGGAGACTGTTGGAACAGATTCCCGCTTTCGCGGGAATGACGGGGGCTTGGTGGGGTGGGCCGTTTGTGCTCCTCCCCCCTGGATAGGGGGGAGGCCGGGAGGGGGGTGGAGCGGACACCGCGCCCGCCGTCGGCTACCCCCACCCCGACCCTCCCCCTGCAAGGGGGAGGGAGAAGTAAGGGACGGGCCGGGAGGCTGCGCGCCGCACCGCGACCCGCGACGTCTTCGGCAAGATGATCCTCGTGCCGTAACGCAGCCCCGAAGGAAGCCGGAGACCGTTGGAACAGATTCCCGCTTTCGCGGGAATGACGGGGTTGTCATTCGCGGGAAATGGCGGGGCTGTCATTCGAGGGAATGACGGAGGCTTGGGGGGTGGGCCGTTTGCGCTCCTCCCCCCTGGATAGGGGGGAGGCCGGGAGGGGGGTGGATCGAACACGGCGCCCGCCGCCGGCTACCCCCACCCCGACCCTCCCCCTGCAAAGGGGAGGGAGAAGTAAGGGACGGGCCGGGAGGCCGCGCGCCGCACCGCGACCCACGACGTCTTCGGCAAGATGGTCCTCGTGCCGTAACGCAGCCCTGAAGGAAGCCGGAGAACGTTGGAACAGATTCCCGCTTTCGCGGGAATGACGGATGTAGTGGGCGGGAATGACGGAGGCTTGGCAGGGTGGGCCGTTTGTGCTCCTCCCCCCTGGATAGGGGGGCCGGGAGGGGGGTGGAGCGGACACGGCGCCCGCCGTTCCTGGGCTTCCTTTTCCTTCCGCTCCATGCGCCGAAGAGCGTAATCCTTTTGAAGTTTTCGGGTCACTATCGGAAACAACAGCCAGAGAATGACACCGATCGGAACGAGAGCCAACACGAAATTCCATGTGTCCTCCCTCGCGAACGCGATGAGTGCGAGGGCGACGTCGGGCCACGTCGCGCCGTGCGATGCCGTTCCGTCCGGACTGGCCAATGACGAGGGCGCTTGGCTACGACCGCCGGGGCCTCCCGAGCGGTGGCCGGGCGGGTGGGGCGTTTGTGCTCCACCCCCCTCCCGGCCTCCCCCCTGACAGGGGGGAGGAGAAGAAGGGCGGCCTCTCCCCTAGGAGGAGGAGAAGGGTGGCCTCTCCCCTAGGAGGAGGAGAAGGGTGGCCTCTCTCCCCCAGGGGGGAGGAGAAAGAAGGACGGCCTCTCCCCCCAGGGGGGAGGGGTAAAGGTGGGTGGCCTCTTCCCTAGGGAGAGGAGAAGAAGGGTGGGGTTAGAAGTTTATGCGGAGGGCCAGGCGGCCGCCGTAGGTGTTGTTGGCGCCGCCGGCCGTTGCGTAGGTCGCCGAAGCCTGCACCGCGTAGCGGTCGCCCTCGCCCCAGCTGTGGGAGCCGCCCAGGCCGAAACGAACGCCGGAGTCGGCCGCCGACGCCTTCAGCGAATCTCCCGCGATCTTCGCCTCCGTCTCCTCCGAGAACTCCTGCCTCACGTCCACCGAGCCGGACAGCACCAAGCCGTCGCCGGCATCCGCCTCCAGGGTCACGCCCACATGGCCCGCGAGACTCTGCGCCTTCTCCACCGACACGCGCGCGCTGCCGTTGCCTACCGGGTCCATGAAGTCGCCCAGCGACACCTGCGACACCATGAAGCCGGCACGCGGCGTCACCAACATGCCCTCGGCCAGCGCCACGGGGCGGCCGACCTCCGCGGCCAGCGCGTAGCCCAGGCCGCTGGCCTCGGCCTGCTGCCTCTGGGTCGGCGAGGAGACGTCGACTTCGACATCGTACCACGTCGCCGCTGCCTGGGCGTCGATATAGATGCCGTTTCCGGGCAGCGCCGTGGCGTTCACGCCGATGCCCATGCCCGTCAGATCGACATCGCCGACGCCCTGCGCCATCTTCGCGGAACCGCTCAGGCTATGCACCGACACGCCGAAGCGGAGATTCTCGTCGCTCGCGAGGCCCGCGCCGACGCGCAGGCCGTACCGGCTGTGGTCATAGGCGACGTTCGCCTGGGTCGAACGCTCCGCCTCCCATTCGCCGCGCGCGGTGTCGACCCGCGCCCAGAGGCCGGAGGCGACGCGGGCCGAAGCCACCCGCTCCCCTTCCGCATGACCGGGAAGGCCGTTCATCGCCAGCAGCACGGAGGGCAGCGCCTCGTAGAGGCGGCAGCGCTCTAGCCCTTCGCAAGAAGAGAAGGGGAGGAGCGGCGGGGGGTCGGGCTGCCTGTCCGGCCCCTCCGACATCTCACATTTGCCGTCGTCCCCAAGCTCCTGCCCGGCGGGACAGGGGGCCAGCTTCGCATACGCATCGTTGCCCTCGGTCGTCGGCGCGCCGCCGCCGTCGGGGAGATCCACGGGCAGATAGTAGCCGGTGCGGTCGCCGTCCAGGGTCGTCTCGTCAACCGCGACCGGAACCTTGTCGGCGTCGTCTCTTTCTTCGATGCCGCCTCCGCCCACGGTGCCCAGCCTGGCCAGCGCGTCATCGACGCCCGCCTGGGTGAGGCGCCCGTCCTCGCCGGCGAAACGGGATGCCTGGAGCACGGCCACGCGGGTCGGGGTCGGCGCTTTGTCGCCCCGGATGCCATACTCGGCTCCGTTGGCCTCCACGCGCCCGGTCATGCCGACGGTGACGCTGCCGCCGCCGGTGAGATACACCGCGCCCGGCGCGGGATCGGCGCCGGCCTGGGGCTCGGCGCCCCGCACCAGACCGTCGATGCGGACCACCGCCCGGCCGGGATGGTTGACCCGAACGCCCACGCCCGAAGAGCCGGCGAGCACCCTGCCCATCTCGCCGACCGTCAGCCTGCCGCCGCCGACCAGATGGACGGCCGCGTCCGTGCCGCCCGTCACCGTGCCGTGCACCGTGACGGTCTGCTTCAGGATGCGCGCGGCGCCCTCGCCCTCGTGGCCGGCGTTGGCGACCCAGATGCCGGCGTTGCCGCCGGTGACGGTCGCGCCCGCCGCGATGGTGACGTCGATGGCGCCGTTGTTTTCGTGGTGGATCGCGTAGTAGGCGCGGATGCCGTCGCCGCGGGAGTCGATGGAGCCCCCGGTCATGGCCACGCGGATGTTGCCGACGTTGTAGTTGTCGAGCAGATCGCGCACCGCCTCCTTGTAGGCGTCGGAGAAGCCCGCGGCCTCGTTGTCGAGCGCGGCGGTCAAGCCCGCGCCGTCATCCGTCAGCACCGCCTCCAACACCGCCCTCTCCGCGTCCGAAAGGCCGTGCTTCAGGACGTTGCGCAGAAGGGTTCTGCGGGCGGCGGTATCCGCGGTCAGAAACTCCATGATCTCGGTTTCGCTCAACTCATCGTTGTTGTCGGTGTCGATGTCGGAGGTGAACAAGGAGGGAACGATGAGATCGGTGTTTTGGAGGGCCGCCCTGAACTGCGCCACGATGGCCTGCGCCCGCGCCCTGACGGCCGGGTCGACGACGGCCGGGTCGAGGGTCAGGGGGCTGCGGAGCAGCAAGTCCTGCGCCGCCTTGTCCGCGATCTCCTGGTCGTCGCCTCTCGCCACTTCCCTCGTCACCTGGAGCCAGGACATGACCTGGGCCTCGATTCCGACCGCCGATCCGTGGTCGCGGCCGCGGACGATCCGCTCCACCTCCACCTCCGGGTCCTGGGAAACCGCGAGGGCGTAGCTGTTCGCCTTGAACCTGGGGGTGTCACTGTCCTGGGTCTCCGTCCCGTGCGAGAAGGCGCCGTCCGCCCACACGACGTCGATCACGGGCTGATCCGCCGCCGCCCGCGTCTCACCCTCCGCGCTGAAGCGCCCGACCTGGGCGAAGATGCCCTTGCGGCCCGTGATCGCCCCGCTGTGGTCGATCCGGATGCGGCGGTCGGCCTTCGAGACGGGAACCCAGATGCCGTAGAGCTTCGCCGTGAGGTCGCCGCTGTTGGTCACCGTGAAGGCGCCGGCGCCGACATCCTCCTCGTGCTTGCCCTGCACCAGGATGCCGTGGTCGTGCCTCCTGCTGCCGTCCGTCCCGACGATGTCGCCGCTGTTGTTCACCGTGACGGCGCCGCGGCCTCTCTCCTCCACCAGGATGCCCATCCAGGCGGAGCCGTGAATACGACTGAGCTTGATGTCGCCGCGATTGGTGATCCGGATGGCGCCGTTGCTCGCACAGCTATAGTCGTCCTCGCAGCGCCGGACATAGATGCCGGTCTTGTAGCTGGTGATCGTTCCCGCCTGCTCGATGTCGACCTCTCCCGCCGTGTTGTCCGCGGTGAGCTCGGCGAAGATGCCGTGGTCGCGCTCGGAGGTCAGCGTCACGCCTGCGGCGACGTCGATGTCGACGTTGCCGGCCTCCTCGTTCTTCGCTTCGAGGGCCACGCCGCGCGCGGTGACGGACCCGCCCGTGACGTCGAGCTTGGCGACGCCCGTGTTCACGGCGGCCTCGCCTTCGCTGCTCACGATGGCGACGATACCCCTGCCCCCGGTGATGACGGCGCCGCTGTTGGTGATGGTGACGCCGCCGGCCGCGCCGCTCTTCGTGGCCACGATGCCCTGCTGGTGCTTCAGGTCCTCCTCGCCGATGTCGCCGCTGTTGGTGACCGTCACGGCGCCCCTGCCCTTGTCTTCGATCAGGAGGCCGATCCAGTTCCGATCCCCCGTCTTCTTGATGTGGCCGCTGTTGGTGACCGATATGTCCCCGGCCCCGGTGGGCGCCTGGCGTCGGACGTAGATGCCGGTCTTGGGGCCGGTGACCGTCCCTGCATGATCGATGGTGACGCCGCCCGCCGTGTTGTCCGCGTGGAGCTCGGCGAAAATGCCGTGCTGGTCCGTGGAGGTCAGCGTGACGCCTTCGGAGACGGCGATGTCGATATCGCCGGCCTCGAAGTTCTTGGCCTCGACGATCGTGCCGCTCGACTCGACCGACCCGCCCGTGACCATGATCACGGCGTCGCCCGTGTTCACGGGCGCGCCGCCGCCGGCTTCGCCCACGACGGCGAGGATGCCCCCGCCGGCGGAGACCTCGATGTCGCCGTCCGAATGGGTGATGGAGACGCCGGCGGGCGGGCCGGCGGCGTTCTTGTTCCGCGACCGGACCTCGATGCCGGTGGCGGTCGACGTGACGTCGCCGCTGTTCGTCACCGTGACGGCGCCGGCGGAGCCCGTGTCCAGCAGAGAGATGCCGGACTGGCCGCTGTTCTGGGCGGTGAGGGCGCCGCTGTTGGTGATCGTGGAGGCGCCGGCGCCGGCGTTCTCGAGAAAGATCGCGTGCTGTTTCGACGCGATGGCGGCGGTGTTGGTGATCGTGGCGTCGCCCGTACCGGCGGCGGCTTGATATTGGAGACGGATGCCGTACCCCATGGTCACGCCCGAGGCGGTGGCGGTGATGGCGCCGCTGTTGTCCACCTCGGCGGCGCCATGCCCCCTCTCGTAGTTCAGATCGATGGCGCCGTCACTCCCCGTTCCGGCGTGCTTCGTGATGACGCCGCTGTTGGTGATTTTGGCGTTGCCGGTGGTGACCGCCGCGGTGTTGCCCCCGCCGCCGGTCGTGTCGCCGGCCAGGTAACGCAGATAGATGCCCCGTCTTCCCGCCGAGATGGCGCCGCTGTTGGTGATGGTCGTGGCGGCGTTGGTGTCGGCGCTGTCTCCCCTGATGACGTCGATGCCTTCCAGCGTCGAATGGATCTCGGCATGGTTGATGAACGTGGCCGCGCCGCTGCCGAGCCATATCCGGGCGCGGATGCCGTTGCGGTTCATCCTGACGCTATTCGTCCCGATGGTCACGCCATCATGGACGGTCACCGTCGTCGTGGACGCGCCCGTGAACTGGTTGTTGACCACGATGCCGTTGTTGTTGTTGCTGCCGTCGTTCGTGCGGGTCGAGTGCTGGCGGATGTTCACCAAGTTGCCGCCGTCGCTGCCGACCGTGAGCGCGAGGCCGCCGCCGGCGATGTCGCCGTCCCGGCTGTCCAGAGCGATGCCGCTCCCCGGGTATCCGGTCGCGTTCCCGGAGGTGATCGTCCACGCCGTCGCGCCGCCCGGCACTCTGAGATCGGCGACGCCGGTCGCGCCGGGGTTCACGCCGTTGCCATGGTAGATGATGCCGCTGCCGAAGGTGCCGGTGCCGCCGCCATGGGCCGCTGTGCAGGTGCGGACCAGGTTCGAGCTGGTGATCGTTCCCCCGCATTCGTCGGCCGCCCGCGTCTCGCCCGGCGCGAGGAGGAGCGCCGCAGCGGCGGCCAGAGCGAAGGCGCCGCTGCGGAGCGGCCATGGGCGTGCGGAGCGGGGCGGTTGTGCTCGACCCCCCTCCCGGCCTCCCCCCTGGCAGGGGGGAGGAGAAGTGAGGGTGGCCTCCCCCTTGGCAGGGGGAGGAGAAGGAAGGGTGGCCTCCTCCCTGTCAGAGGAAGGAGAAGTGAGGGCGGCATCCCCCCCGAGGGAAAGAAGGGCGGTCTCCCCTCTGGCAGGGGGAGGAGAAGTAAGGGTGGTCTCTCCCCTCCTGTCAGAGGGAGGAGAAGGGGCGGCCCTGGAGGAGGCCGGAGACTGTTGGAACAGATTCCCGCTTTCGCGGGAATGACGGGAAAGGAGGCGGGAATGACGGGGAATGGTGCGGGAATGACGGCGATCATTCACGGGAATGGACGGGCTGTCATTCGCGGGAATGACGGAGGTTTGGGGGGCAGTTGTGCTCGACCCCCCTCCCGGCCTCCCCCCTGTCAGGGGGGAGGAGAAGTAAGGATGGCCTCTCCCCTGGTGGGGGGAGGAGAAGTGAGGGGGGCCTTCCCCTTGGTGGGGGGAGGCGGAGTGAGGGTGGCCTTCCTCCTGGTGGGGGGGAGGAGAAGCGGGTGTCATGTTCCGTCCGGTGCAAGTGGACTTGTTCGCATTCATCTGAAAACCTCTTGCCGGTCAGCGGCCGCGAATTCTGAAGCGGGCGGCGGCCCCGGTCGGGGGGCGCCGCCCGCCTGCCGCTCTAGAAGCGGACGGAGAAGCTCAGGCCGCCGCCGGCCTCGCCGTTGCCGCTGCCGCCCATCGTGAAGCCCGCCGAGCCCTGGACCGCGTAGCGGCCCTCGCCCCAGCCGTGCACGCCGCCCAGGCCGAGGCGGATGCTGGTGGTCTTCGCCGACGCCTTCAGCGACGTGGCTGCCAGCATCGCCTCCGTCTCCTCCGAGAACTCGTGCACCGCGTCCAGGGAGCCGAACAGCCGCGTGCCGTCGGCGCCCATGGGCACCATTTCCAGGCGCAGGCCCGCGTGGCCCGCGAGGCTGCCCGCGTCCTCCACCGACACGGGGCGGGAAGCCATCGCATCCTCGAAGTCGTCCAGGGACACCCGCGACCAGACGAGGCCCGCGCGCGGCGTCAGCGACAGCTCTCCGGCCAGCGCCATGGAGCGACCGGCCTCCAGCGCCAGCGCGTAGCCCATGGCCTTGGCGCCATCCTTCAGGGTCATGCCCCTCGAGGACGTGACCTCCACATCGTACCACGTCGCCGCCGCCTGGGCGTCGATGTAGACGCCGCCGCCGGTCGTCATCGTGGCGTTCACGCCCGCGCCCATGCCCGACAGGCCGATCTCGCCGCCGCCCTGCGTCATCTTCGCGGACCCGCGCAGGGCATGCACCGACGCGCTGGCGCGGGTGTTCTCGCCCACCGCCATGTCCACGCCGGCGCGCACGCCGTTGTGGCTGCGGTCGTAGGCGACGTTCGCACGGGTCGAACTATCGGCCTCCCACTCGCCGCGGGCGAGTTCCACCCGCGCCCAGCCGCCGGCCGCGTCGCGCGCCGCCGCCATTCGCTCTTCGTAGGTCGGAAGGCCGTTCATCGCCAGCAGCACCGAGGGCAGCGCCGCGTAGAGCCGGCAATCGTCTCCCGCCTTGTTGCAATCGAAGGGGATGCGGCCCGGCCCCGTACCCGGCCCCGTACCCGGCCCCGTACCCGGCCCCGTCGGCGTCACGCATACGCCGTTCTGATATTCCTGCTCGCTGGAACAGCCGGTCGGCAGCCCCGAGAACGGCGATGTCGGGTCGTCTTCCTTGGTATCCGGCTCGCCCATGTTGTTGATCTCCAGGGGCAGATAGCGACCGGTGGTGTAATCGCCCACCGTCTCGACGACGGCATAGCTCACTTGGCCCTGTTGCGCCTGTTGCTGCTCGCCATCTACGCCGGGGCCGGGCCTGGATTCGATCTCCCCGTCGGCGGCGCTGGTGTCGAAGCCTCCCCGCACCCGCGCGATGGCCTCGTTGACGCCGCTCTTGGTCAGCGCGGTGCCGCCGGCATAGACGGCCACCTGGTACGTCCCCCCGGCGACCTTGAACGCCCGCGTCGCCCCGTTGTCGTTCGTGTTCACGCGGCCCATCGGGCCGACGGTGACGCTGCCGCCGCCGCTCAGATCCACCGCCGCGGCCGCGCCTTCGCTACCCTCGACCTCGCCGAGGATGGTGACGACCGAACGGCCGGGGTCGTTGACCAGGATCGCGGGCCGCCCGGCGCCGGCGACCACCTTGCCCATCTCGTGGACCGTCAGCGTGCCGCCGCCGACCAGATGCACGGCCGCGTCCGTCCCGCCGGTCACCGTGCCGTTGTAGATGTCCACGGTCTGCTTGAGGATGCGGTCGTCGCCGGTTCCCATGGCGCCGGCGTTGGCGACGTAGATGCCGGTCCTGGCGCCGGTGACGGTCGCGCTGCTCGCCGCCCGGGTGGTCGCGCCGTCGGCCACGATGGCGGTGAGGCCCACGGCGACGTTGATGGCGCCGTTGTTGTCGTTGGCCGTCGCGTAGTGGGCGCGGATGCCGTCGCCGCGCGAGGCGATGGAGCCGCCGTTCATGGCGACCTTGATGCCGCCCGTGTTGTAGCGGTCGAGCAGCGCCGTCACCTTGCTCCAGTAGTCCTCGTCATCGGCGGCGTCGTCCGTGAAGCCCGCGGCCGTGAGCGCGGCTTCGAGCTCTTCCTTGTCGGCGCCCGTCGCCAGCGCCTTCAGCACCGCCGCCTCCCCCTCCGAGAGACTCAGCGACAGTATGTTTTGCAGCAGGGTTCTGGTGTCCGCGTTGTTCCTCTGGAGATACGTCACGATCTCCGCGTCCGTCACGTCGGCCAGGCTCGTCGCGGTCGAGTCGATGTCGGCGAACACCGACGTGTCGATGTCGAAGCGATCGTCCTCCAGCGCCGCCCTCAACTGCGCGACGTAGGCGTTGTCGGCGGCGGTGGCGCCGGTCGGCACGGCCGTCAGCTGCGCCGCGTTGTCCGCGAACGCGCCCGGGTCGTCGCCCAGCGCCACTTGCCGGATGATCTCGCGCCGGGACATGACCTGAGCCTCGAGCCCCGCCGCCCCGCCATAGACGCCCTCGGTGGCGTCCTCGCCCCCCAGGGTCTCCTGGGAGAAGATCAGCGTGCCGACGGACGACGCGGCGAATCTGCCATCCTCGTTCTGGGAGATCATGGCCTTCTCCGCGTCCGTCGTCCCGTGCGAGAACGAACCCGTCCACGTGACGTCGACCACGTCGGGCTTCTCGGCGTTCCGCGCCACCACCGTCTGGGCGGTGCTGTAGCCTCTCGCATTGGCGTAGAAGCCCGTGCGGCCCAGAATGTCGGCGCCCTGGGCGACCTTCACCTGGTTGCCGGCGTGCGCCGTCGTCGGCAGCACGGCGTAGACGGCGGTCCCGGCCTCGGAGATGAGCGCGCCGCCGCTGAAGTCCATGTTGATGTCGCCCGTCCCTCTGTTGAACGCCTGGATGGCGTTGCCGGGGGAGCGCACCGTCCCGCCCGAGACGTCGACCGTCACGTCGCTCGCGTCGCCGGTCTTGTTCCGGACGGCGATGGCGTTCAGCGTCTCGCTCCGCACGGTCCCGCCGGTGTTGGTGACGGAGACGGCGCCGCCGCCGTTCCTGACGACGGAGATGGGGCGCTCCGCCGTGATGTCGCCGCCGTTGGAGATCGTGACGTCGCCCGTGTGATCGCCGGTGTCCGTCACCCAGATGCCGACGTTGTCCGCGAAGATCGAGCCGCCGGTGGTGGTGACGGTGACGTCGCCCGAGGCCGCGCCCGCCTGCTTCTGGACCCGGATGCCGCGCTCGTGCATGTCGTCCGCGTCGCCGATGTTGCCGCTGTTGCGTACCGTGACGTCCCCCGTGCCGAGATCCTCGACCAGGATGCCGTCCCAGTCCGCGTCCCCCGTCTTCTTGATGTCGCCGCTGTTGGTGACCGAGATGTCCCCGGTCCCGGTGGGCGCGCTGCTCCGGATGAAGATGCCGGTCTTCGGGGTGGTGATCGTTCCCGCGTTGGTGACGGTGATGTCGCCCACCGTGTTCGCCGACGGAATGTTGGCGAAGATGCCGTGCTGGGCCGTGGAGGTCAGCGTGACGCCGTCGGAGACTTCGAATATGACGTCGCCGGCCTGGGAGTGCGACGCCTCCAGGATCGTGTCGCGCGACTGGACCGATCCGCCCGTGACCCTGATCCTGATGTCGCCCGCGTTGTTGGCGGCGACGTCGTCGTTGTCGGCGATGTTCGCCTTGATGCCGCCGGCGGCGGAAACCACGATGTTGCCGGCCGAATGGGTGATGGCGATGCCGACGTTGCTCCCGGCGACGTTCTTGTTCCTCACGTTGACGTTGATGCCGAGGCCGGTCGACGTGATGTCGCCGCCGTTGTCCACCGTGACCACCTTGGTCGCGGGGTCGACGAGGGTTCCATGTTCGAACAGGTAGATGCCGAACGAGCTGGCCGCGGTGACGGTGAGGGCGCCGCTGTTGGTGATCGTGGTGGCGCCCCCTCTGCCTCCGTAGTTGAGATAGATCGCGTGGCCCGCCGACGCGATGGCGGCGGTGTTGGTGATCGTGGCGTCGCCCGTGGCGGTGCCCGCGCGATTGTTGTAGTTGAGATAGATGCCGTACCCGCCGGTGGCGCCCGAGCCGTAGGTGATGGCGCCTCTGTTGGTGATCGTGGCGTCGCCATGGCCGCGGTCGTAGTCCAGCTCGATGGCGCCCTGGTTCCCCGTTCCGGCGTTCTTCGTGAGGACGCCGCTGTTGGTGATCGTGGCGGCGCCGGCGGTGACCGCCGCGGTGTTGCCGCCGCTGCCGGTCGTGTCGCCGGCGAAGTAACGCAGCTGGATGACCCGCGTTCCCGACGTGATGTCGCCGGTGTTGGTGATGGTCGTGGCGGCCGCGGTGTCGGCGCTGTCTCCCCTGTTGACGTAGATGCCCGCGCTCACCGAATGGATCGTGGCCGCGCTGGTGAACGTGGCCGCGCCGGTGCCGAGCCATACGTTGGCGCGGATGCCGTGGCTGCGCATCGGGGCGCTCGACGTCCCGATGGTCACGCCGGCGTTGACGGTCAGCGTCGTCGTGGACGCGCCCGTGCGCTGCTGGTTCATGTAGATGCCGTTGCCGGCGTCGCCGGTGTCCGTGTTGGTCGCGTGCCGGGCGATGGCCACCTGGTTGGCGGTGGAGCTGGAGCCGCCGACCGTGAGCGCGAGGCCGCCGGCGGCGGCGCCGTCGCTGTCCAGGGTGATGGCATTCTTCCTTTCGTTGCCGGAGCCGGCCGCGGCGGTGACCGCCCACGGCGTCGAGCCGCCCGGCACGACGACCGTGGCGACGTTGTTCGCGCCGGGCGCCGCATTGACGTACAGGATGCCGCTGCCGAAGGTGCCGCTGCCGCCGCCGTGGGTCGCGGTGCAGGTGGCGGTCTGCGCGGTGCTGGAGATCGTCCCGCATTCGTTGTCCGCCCGCGCCTCGCCCGGCGCCAGCAGGAGCGCCGCAGCGGCGGCCAGAGCGAAGGCGCCCGCAGGCGCCCGCAGGCCTGCCGCGAACGAACCCCCGCCGGGGAGGAATGCGCGAATCACGCCGAATCGCCTGCTCACGGAACCATTCATTGCCGAACTCCTTCCCTCTCGTATGCGCAGACCGCCGGGCGCCCGGTCACGCATCAGCTGCGGTCAACGCCGTAAAGTCGCAAAGCTCAAATCGCATCGTCGTATCCCGCGCCGGGAACGCAACCGCGGGCGCAGCACGAATCGGCGGCTGCGCAGCGCCGCACCCTAATACACGGGGGGGGGGGGGGGCAAGAAAAATTCACACGCACGCCGCGCCGCCGTAATCCGGACCGATGCCGCCCCCGTACCACACCGCCGGCGGCGCCGTCAAGGCGGCGCCCCGGCTCACGCCATGGCGGGGGGCGGCGACTCCCCTCCCGGCCTCCCCCATCAGGGGAGGGGGCCACCCTTGTTTCCCCTCCCCCCTGGCAGGGGGGAGGCCGGGAGGGGGGGCGCCACCCCTGATGGGGGGAGTAATAAGGAGGGGGCCCTCTTACAGGGGGAAAGGAGTGAAGATTGGGCCCTCCTTATAGGGGTGAAGCTGGAGGCCGTCGGAATGGATTCCCGCTTTCGCGGGAATGACGAGGAAGGCGGCGGCGAACGGCGGGTAGGAAGATTTAAGAGCGGGCGGCGTATCGCCAGCCAGCGGCGTTCCCCGGCCGCCCGCGGGCGGCTTAGCCCAACGCTTGCATCAAGCCGACGGCGACGCCGGCGACGGCGACCATGATACCGACGAGGGCGGCGCCCAAGACCAGCAACGCGCGGTAGAAGTCGGCGCGAAGGGCGACGAGGTCGGCCTTGGTCGCGACGCCTTCCGTGATCGCGGCGCGGACGGCTTCGGCGTGCGCCTCGGCCTGGGCTTCGGTGACTCCGGCTTCCTTGAGCCGGCGCGCATAGGCCAGCGTGTCGAAGCCGGGGACGGATGCGGTCATGGCCATGCGCGGAGGCTATGCCGGCGCGGCGCCATCCGCAAGCGTGGATTGCCTCGCAAGGTGGCATCTCGGTTCGCGACATGGCGGGGTGGGCGGGGCGACCCCCCTCCCGGCCTCCCCCCTGCCAGGGGGGAGGGGAAATAGGGGTGGCCTCCTCCCCTGGTGGGGGGTGAAGCTGGAGACCGTTGGAATGGATTCCCGCTTTCGCGGGAATGACGGGGAAGGAGGCGGCGGGAATGACGGGGCTATCGGCGGCGGGAATGACGGGGAAGGAGGCGGCGAACGGCGGGCGCGCGGCGGGTAGGAAGAAAGGGCGCGGGCCGTATCGCCAGCCGGCGACGTTCCCCGGCCGCCCGCGGACGCCTTAGCCCAACGCTTGCATCAAGCCGATGGCGCCGCCGGCGACGGCGACCATGATACCGACGAGGGCGGCGCCCAAGACCAGCAACGCGCGGTAGAAGTCGGCGCGCAAGGTGCCGAGGTCGGCGCGAAGGGCGCCGAGGTCGGCCTTGGTCGCCATCTTGTCCTCGATGCGGGCAATGTCGTCCTCGATGCGGGCGATGTCCGCCTTGGTGGCGACGCCTTCGGTGATCGCGTCGCGGACGGCTTCGGCGTGCGCTTCGGCCTGGGCTTCGGCGACTCCGGCTTCCTTGAGCCGGCGCGCATAGGCCAGCGTATCGAAGCCGGGGACGGATGCGGTCATGGCCATGCGCGGAGGCTATGCCGGCGCGGCGCCATCCGCAAGCGTGGATTGCCTCGCAAGGTGGTGTCTCGGTTCGCGATATGGCGGGGTGGGGCGACCCCCCTCCCGGCCTCCCCCCTGGCAGGGGGGAGGAGAAATAGGGGTGGCCTCCTCCCCTGGTGGGGGGTGAAGCTGGAGACCGTTGGAATGGATTCCCGCTTTCGCGGGAATGACGGGGAAGGAGGCGGGCGCGCGGCGGGTAGGAAGACTAAGAGCGTGCGGCGTATCGCCAGCCGGCGGCGTTCCCCGGCCGCCCGCGGGCGCCTTAGCCCAACGCTTGCATCAAGCCGATGGCGGCGCCGGCAACGGCGACCGTGATACCGACGAGGGCGGCGCCCAAGACCAGCAACGCGCGGTAAAGCCGGATTTCGAGGCTGGCGATGTCGGCTTTGACGTCTGTCTTGAGAGCGGCAATGTCCGCCTTGGTGGCGACGCCTTCGGTGATCGCGTCGCGGACGGCTTCGGCGTGCGCTTCGGCCTGGGCTTCGGCGACTCCGGCTTCCTTGAGCCGGCGCGCATAGGCCAGCGTGTCGAAGCCGGGGACGGATGCGGTCATGGCCATGCGCGGAGGCTATGCCTGCGCGGCGCCGTCCGCAAGCGCGGGTCGTCTCGCAAGGTGGTGTCTCGGTTCGCGACATGCGCGGGGTGGGGCGACCCCCCTCCCGGCCTCCCCCCTGGCAGGGGGGAGGAGAAACAAGGATGGCTTCCTTCCCCGACGGGGGGAGGAGAAGACAGGGTGGCATCCTCCCCTGATGGGGGGAGTAAGAGGAGTGGGCCCTCTGGCAGGGGGAAAGGAGTGAAGATTGGGCCCTCCTGACAGGGGGTGAAGTTGGAGACCGTTGGAACAGATTCCCGCTTTCGCGGGAATGACGAGGAATGGTGCGGGAATGGCGGGTTTATCGGCAGCGGGAATGACGGGTCTATCGGCGGGAATGGCGGAGGCTTGGCAGGGCGGCAAGGAAAATTCGCAGGCGCGCCGTGTCGCCGTGGTCCGGGCCGCCGGCAGTGGCGTTCCCTGCCCCGGCGCGGGGGCTATTCGGCGGGTGCGCCGGGCGCGGGCTTCGGCGCCGTCCGTTCGATCATGGTTTCGAGGGCCGCGCCCTGGCGTTCGAGGGCCGCGCCTTGGCGTTCAAGGGCCGCGCCCTGGCGTTCGAGGACGCGCATGGTCGCTTCGTGCTGGCGCTGGCCGGCCTGGATCAATTCGTTGAGGGCCGCCATGGCTTCGGCGTGTCGCTGGTCGCCGGCCTGCATGGCTTCGGCATGGCGCTGGTCGCCGGCGCGCATGGCTTCGGCATGGCGGCGTTCGTCGGCTTCGCGCTGTTGATCGAGGATGACGGCGCGTTCCCTGTTGGCGCGGATCATGGCGCGGATGCCGTACCAGATGCCGGCGGCGGCCGTGATGGAGGCGGTGGCGTTGGCGCCGGCGATGACGAGGCTGGCAGTCTCGAATCCGGTCATGGCGCGGCCTACACGCTGCCGAAGACGTGCACGCCGACGGCGATGACGAACGCCGCGACGATGCCGAGAACCGACAGGATGAGGCCAAGCATCCATCGCACGGCGCGAAGCTCGGCCTTCAGAGGGGCGATCCCGGTCTTGAGGTCCGCCCTGGTGGCGACGCCTTCGGTGATCGCGGCGCGGACGGATGCGGTCATGGCCATGCGCGGAGGCTATGTCGGCGCGGCGTCATCCGCAAGCGCGGATCGTCTCGCAAGGTGGTGTCTCGGTTCGCGATATGGCGGGGTGGGTGGGGCGACCCCCCTCCCCGCCTCCCCCCTGACAGGGGGGAGGAGAAGAAGGGTGGCATCCTTCCCTGGTGGGGGGAGGAGTGAAGCCGGGGGCTGTTGGAATGGATTCCCGCTTTCGCGGGAATGACGGGAAAGGAGGCGGGAATGACGGGGAAGGAGGCGGCAAACGGCGGGCGCGGCGGGTAGAAAGATTTGGCGGGTAGGGAGATTAAGAGCGTGCGGCGTATCGCCAGCCGGCGGCGTTCCCCGGCCGCCCGCGGGCGCCCGCGGGCGCCTTAGCCCAACGCCTGCATCAAGCCGACGGCGACGCCGGCGACGGCGACCATGATACCGACGAGGGCGGCACCCAAGACCAGCAACGCGCGGTAGAAGTCGGCGCGCAAGGTGCCGAGGTCGGCCTTGGTCGCCATCTTGTCCTCGATGCGGGCAATGTCGTCCTCGATGCGGGCGATGTCCGCCTTGGTGGCGACGCCTTCGGTGATCGCATCGCGGACGGCTTCGGCGTGCGCTTCGGCCTGGGCTTCGGCGACTCCGGCTTCCTTGAGCCGGCGTGCATAGGCCAGCGTGTCGAAGCCGGGGACGGATGCGGTCATGGCCATGCGCGGAGGCTATGTCGGCGCGGCGCCATCCGCAAGCGCGGGTCATTTCGCGAGGTGGTGTCTCGGTTCGCGATATGGCGGGGTGGGTGGGGCGCCCCCCTCCCGGCCTCCCCCCCTGGCAGGGGGGAGGAGAAGACAGGGTGGCATCCTTCCCTGGTGGGGGAGGAGGAGTGAAGCCGGGGGCTGTTGGAATGGATTCCCGCTTTCGCGGGAATGACGGGAAAGGAGGCGGGAATGACGAGGAATGGTGCGGGAATGACGGGGAAGGAGGCGGCGAACGGCGGGTAAGAAGATTTAAGGGCGCGGGCCGTATCGCTAGCCGGCGGCGTTCCCCGGACGCCCGCGGGCGCCTTAGCCCAACGCCTGCGTCAAGCCGATGGCGACGCCGGCGACGGCGACCATGATACCGACGAGGGCGGCGCCCAAGACCAGCAACGCGCGGTAGAAGTCGGCGCGCAAGGTGCCGAGGTCGGCCTTGGTCGCCATCTTGTCCTCGATGCGGGCAATGTCGTCCTCGATGCGGGCAATGTCCGCCTTGGTGGCGACGCCTTCGGTGATCGCGTCGCGGACGGCTTCGGCGTGCGCTTCGGCCTGGGCTTCGGCGACTCCGGCTTCCTTGAGCCGGCGCGCATAGGCCAGCGTGTCGAAGCCGGGGACGGATGCGGTCATGGCCATGCGCGGAGGCTATGTCGGCGCGGCGCCATCCGCAAGCGCGGATTGGCTCGCAAGGTGGTGTCTCGGTTCGCGACATGGCGGGGGGTGGGGCGACCCCCCTCCCGGCCTCCCCCTGGCAGGGGGGAGGAGAAATTATTAGGACGGCCTCCTTCCTGGTGGGGGGGGAGAAACGAGGGTGGTCTCCTCCCTGGTGGGGGAGCAAGGATTGGGCCCTCTGAGCGGGGGAGAGTGAAGATTGAGCCCCCTGACGGGGGAGGAGGAGTGAAGCCGGAGGCCGTTGGAACAGATTCCCGCTTTCGCGGGAATGACGGATGTAGTGGGCGGGAATGACGGATGTAGTGGGCGGGGATGACGGATGTAGTGGGCGGGGATGACGGGGTTATATCCGTCGTTTCCGGCTGCATCCGTTATTTCTGCATCGCGCGCCGTTGTTCTTGTGGTGGGGTGGGTCAGGGGAGCTGGCCGGATTCGCCGCGTTTGAGGAAGCGGCCGCCGCCCTCGCGCCCGAGCCAGCGGGCGCCGTCCACGATCGGCTCGCCGCGCAGGAACACCTTCCTGACCCGGCCGGTGACCTCGCGGCCCTCGAACAGCGAATACTCCACCCGGCTGTGATGCGCGGCGGCGCGGATGGTCCACGTCTCCTCCGGGTCGAACAGCACGACGTCGGCGTCGGAGCCGACGGCGATGGTGCCCTTGCGCGGGAACAGGCCGAAGAGCTTCGCCGGCGCCGTCGCCGTGAGTTCCACGTAGCGGTTGAGGGACATGCCGTTGCGCCGCACGCCGCCGTCGTAGACGAGGGGCATGCGGGTCTCCAGCCCGGGCGCGCCGTTCGGGATTTTGCTGAAATCGCCGCGGCCCAGCTCCTTGGAGAAGCGCAGGCCGAGGACGTTCTCGCTGAAGCAGAACGGGCAATGATCGGTCGCGATCACCTGGAGGTCGTCGGTCTTCAGCCCGCGCCAGAGCGCCTCCTGATGCGTCGCGCCGCGCAGCGGCGGCGTCATCACGAATTGCGCGCCGTCGAAACCGGGCCGGTCGTATTCCTCGTGGGTGAGGAAGAGATAGTGCGGGCAGGTCTCGGCATGGACCGGAATCGCCCGGTCGCGCGCTTCCGTCACCGCGTCCAGCGCCTCGCCGGCCGAAAGATGCACGATATAGACGGGCGCCTCCGCGAGTTCGGCGATGCGGATCACCCGGTGCGTCGCCTCGCCCTCCATCAGGGTCGGGCGGGTCAGCATGTGCCATTTCGGGCCGGTGTTGCCGGCGGCCAGCGCCTCGCGCACCAGCACGTCGATGACGTGGCCGTTCTCGGCGTGGACCTGCACCATCCCGCCGTTGCCGCCGGCCAGCCGCATCGCCCGGAAGATCGCCCCGTCGTCGATCATGAGCACGTCGGGATAGGCGGTGAAGAGCTTGAAGGTGGAGACGCCCTCGCTCCGGATCAGCGTCTTCATGTCGGCGAGCGAGCGGTCGTTCACGTCGGTCATAATCATGTGCGCGCCGACGTCGACGGCGGCGGTCGCGGCGCGCTCGTGCCAATCGGCGAGGCCGGCGAGCGGGCTTTCACCCCTGGTCTGGGCCGCGAAATCGACGATCGTCGTGGTGCCGCCGAAGGCCGCGGCCTGCGAGCCGGTGTAGAAGGTGTCGGCGGTGCGCGCGGGGCCGAAATCCCAATCGAGATGGGTATGCACGTCGACGCCGCCGGGCAGGACGAGCAGCCCCGCGGCGTCATGCACCGCGACATCGCCGCCGACCGGCAGATCGACCCCGATCATGCGGATGCGCCCGCCCTCCATCAGGACGTCGGCGGTGTAATCATCCACCGCCGTCACGATACGCCCGTTGCGAATCAGGGCCGCCATCGCCGCCTCCCGCGCCCGCCCCCCGCGCCGCTCATGCGCCGCCGGCCGGCGCCCGGCCGGCGCGGAGCGCCGCCGTCGCCGCCGCGTCGAGGGCGCCGGTTTCATCCAGGGCCACGCCGTAGATCGCGCGCGCGGACTCCTCGGAGATCCAGCGCTCGCGCACGTCGCGGGCCACCTGCTCGGGCGGCCGTTCGACGGGCGGGCCGTAACCGCCGCCGCCGCAGGAATAGGAAACGATGGCGTGGCCCTCGGGGATGACCGCCTGGGCGCACGGTTCGAGCCGGTGCAGGGCGCCGTTCGGATCACGCCGGAACTGGTCGGCGAGGCCGCCGGCGGTGCCGCCGCGCGCGCCCTCGGGCGGGGTGACGTTGCCGTCGCTGACGTAGCCCACTTCGAGATCGCCCTCCGTCGGGCCGAATTCGCAATAGACCCCCGCCCCGCCCCGCGTCCGCCCGTGGCCGCCGCTGTCCGTGATGAAATGCCGGCCGCGCACGCGGATGGGGAAGCGCATCTCGTCGAGCTCGATGGAATCCTGGTAGGACATGCCGGCGTTGCCGAGATGGCCGATCGAGAGCCAGGCATCCGCCTGCGGGCTCGCCGCGCCGCCGCCCCAGCCGAGGAAGATCTGGTTGACGTAGGCGCCCTTGGTCCTGGCGCTGGCGCCGGAGATGACGCCCAAGGAGGGCGGGATGATCGAGCCGGTGCTCGCCATGCCGTAGCCGTCCCCGAGTTCCGCGAGCGCGCGCGCCACCGCGTTGCCCACCCTGTCCGCCAGGTTGGTCGTCGCCACCGAGCAGCTCGTCGGATGCCGGGGGATGCCGGCCACGCAGTCCTCGCGCAGGCGCATGCGGACGCGCCGGAAGGAGCCGGTGTTGGTCGGCACCTTGTCCGGGATGCCGTTGAACACGCCGAGCAGCAGCGTGCTCTCGCAGCAGGCCCGCGACAGGTTGAGGCCGCAGGGCATGGCGTCCGGGTTGTTGCGCACGTCGATGTCGATCGTCGCCTCGTCGGGCTTCACCGCGACCGCGACGGTGACCGGGATGCCCTCCGCGGCGTTGGGGAACGGATCATGGCGGGAAGCGGTTTCCGCGCGGCCCGCCGGCATCTTGCGCACCGCGGCGATCATCAGCTGTTCGCTGTAGTCGAACCACTGGTCGGCGAAGCGGGCGAGGGTCTCCCAGCCGACCTCGCGGCCGAGCGCCAGAATCTCGCGCTCGCCGATGCGCGCCGCGCCGAGGGCCGCGAGATAATCGCCCCACCACTGGTCGGGCACGCGGATGCGCAGCCGGCACATGCGGATGATGTCTTCAATATCTTCGTAGTCGCGCTGGATCTGGACCGCCGGGAAGATCAGCGCGCCCTCCTCGTACACGTCGCGGGCGCCGCCGTGATAGGTGGTGGGGATCGAATTGCCGCAATCCGCCTGATGGGCCTTGGCGACCATGGTGAAGCGGTGCACGCCCGAGTCGTCCACCACCGGCACCAGGGTGGTGTGGTCGGCGGGATGGGAGCAGCCGTGATAGGGCGAGTTGTGCAGATAGGCGTCGCCCCGCCGGAGCGCGGGATGGAACGCCTGCATCGATTCGCACATCATGTCCGCCCCGCGCAGGACGTGGATCGGCAGGCTCTCGTTGACGGTGAGCAGGCGGTTGTCGGCGGTCACGATGCAGCAGGAGAAATCCCGCGCGCTGTTGAGCACGCCGGAGCGCCCCGTCCTGAGCAGCGTGTTCGCCATCCTGGCGCAGATCGCCTCCATCCGCTTGTTGAGGATGGCCATCCGCACGCCGTCGAGCGGGCCGTCGGGAATCGCCGCGTCGCTTGTCATCGTTCGCCCGCCTCCGGCCTATGGCGTGATCAGGAGACTGCCCGAGGCGCGGCGCTCGGCCACCGCCCCCGGATCGATCACCACGGTGGTGAAGGAGGATTCGACGATGGCCGGCCCGGCGACGGTCTCGCCCGGCGCCATGCGTTCGAAGCGCGCCACGCGGGCCTCGACGCGCCCGGCCTCGGGGAAATAGACCGCGCGGGCGGCGGCGATTTCGGGGCCGCCGCCGGCGCCCTCCACGCCGCGCTCGGCGCCGCCCTGCAGGCGGCAGCGCACGTTGGCGCGCCAGCCCACGGCCTCGATCGCCGAGCCTTCGTCCGCGAAGGCGAAGAGCGACTCGTGGACGCGGTGGAAATCCTCGGCGAAGCGCTCCAGCGCGCGCCGGTCCTCGATGCGCCCGCCCCTGAGCGGCACTTCGATTTCCCAGATCTGGCTCGGATAGCGCGCCTCGGCCGTGAACTCGATCGCCTGTTCGCGCGCGCCCGCCCCCGGCCCCTCGACGAAGGCCCGGCACTTCGCCTCCAGCGATTCCAGGAGCGCGTTCACGCCGTTGAAATCGAAATCGGCGGTGGAGGTGTAGAGGGTCCCGCCGTATTCGGCGCGCAGGTCCGAGATCAGGGCGCCGTGGGCGCTGAGAGCGGCGGCCACCTCCGGCAGGATGACCCGCTTGCAGCCGAGCCGGCGGGCGAGCGCGACGGCGTTGAGGCCGGCCGCGCCGCCGCCGCCGACGATCACGGCCTCGCGCGGGTCGATGCCCTGGTTCACGGTGATGTCCTCGACGGCGTGCACCATGTTCTCGGTTGCGACGCTCATCACCGCCGCCGCCGCCTCGTGGACCCCCAAGCCCAGCTTGCGCCCGACATGCGTTTCGAGCGCCGCGGCCGCGGCCGCCGTGTCGAGGGCCATGGCGCCGCCGAGGAAGTAGTCCGGGTCGATCCAGCCGAGGGTCACCGCGGCGTCGGTCACCGCCGGCTCCGCGCCGCCGGCGCCGTAGCAGACCGGGCCGGGCACGGCGCCGGCGCTCTGCGGCCCCACATGCAGCAGGCCGCCCTCGTCCACCCAGGCGATGCTGCCGCCGCCGGCGCCGATGCTCTTCACGTCGACCGCCGGGAAGCCGGTCATGTGCCCGCGATAGGGCTGCCCGATCCAGGTCTCGCGCGTCCAGGGGATGCGGCCGCCGCGCACCAGGCTGATGTCGAAGGTGGTGCCGCCGGTGTCGGCGACGATCGCCGTGTCGGCGCCACCGTCCGCCCGGGCATGGGCGCGCCCGGCGACCGGCGCCATGGCCGGCCCCGAATTGATCGAGTGGATCGGCGCCCGCGCCATGTCCGCCGCGTCCATGGCCCCGCCCTGGGTCGTGACCACCAGCACCCGGCCGGCGAAACCCGCCGCGCGCAGACGCGCCTCCAGGCCGCCGAGATAATCGCCCATGAGCGGCTTGAGCGAGGCGTCGATGCAGGTGGAGGAGGCGCGGCGGTATTCGCGGAGCGACGGGTTGAGCACGTGGGAAAGGGTGTAAGGCACCCCCGGCAGATGCCGCTCCAGCAGCGCGCCGACGCGCAATTCGTGGACGGGGTTCACGATGGACCAGAGCAGGCAGACCCCGACCGCCTCGACCTCGCGGGCCGCGAGTTCCTCGATGATCGCGACGACGCCCTTCTCGTCGAGCGGCTCGCTCACGCTGCCGTCATAGGCCACCCGCTCGGGGATTTCGCAGGTCAGCGAGCGCGGGACGTAGGGCTCGGGATAGGGCACGGTGAAGTTGAAGGGCTCGGTGCGCCCGCCCTCGCGGAACACCAGCACGTCCGGATGCCCTTTGGTGGTGAGGAAGGCGGTTCGCGCGGTGTTGCCGGTCACGATCGCGTTGATCGCGTGGGTGGTGCCGTGGATCACCATGTCGCCGCGGGCGAGCAGGGCGGCCCGGCTTTCGCCCATGTCCGCCGCCGCGTTCTCCAGCGTGTCGAGCACGCCGGCGACCGGGTCCGACGGCGTCGTCGGCGCCTTGTACATGCGCAGGCCGCCGTCGGTCTCGACGACGAGGTCCGTGAAGGTCCCTCCGGTATCGACCGCGAATCGCATGGGCTTTCGCCGCCCCCTCCCCCACAACCCTTCTTCGAGGGCGCCCGGCGGCGGCCCTTCTTCGAGGGCGCCCGGCGGCGGCGCGTCGGAACCGCCGCTCGAGGCTCAGCGCGACGCCGCAGTCGCGGTTGCCTTGCCCCTCCGCCGCCTCGCCGGCCGCGACCGCGCAGTGGCCCCCGTCCCACTCATACGCGCCGCCCATAGCCATTCATGCGCCCTCCTGTCAAGGGGGAGGGTGACGGGGCGCCGCCGGCCCATCGCAGGGGATGGCGGATGTAGGGGATGGGAATGACGGAGGCGTGGGGTGGGGCGTTTGTGCTCCACCCCCCTCCCGGCCTCCCCCCTGGCAGGGGGGGAGGAGAAGTGAGGGCGCCCTCCCGTCTGCCAGGGGAAGGAGTGGAGTAAAGATGGACCCCCTGGGGGAGGAGCGTGGTCGGCGCTGGATGGGTACAGGGGGGAGGAGCGTGGTCGGCGCTGGACGGGTCTTGCGGACAAGCAGGAAAGGATTTGCCCAACCCGCTTCTCCGCGAGAGGCCGCCATTGGAGCGGAGAACGTCTTTGGTGTTCCTGACGGGGCGGGGAAGGCGCGCAGCGCCTTCCCCGCCCCTTTTGGATCGTCATTCCCGTGAAGGCGGGAGGCCGGAGGCTGCTGGAACAGATTCCCGCTTTCGCGGGAATGACGGGGAATGGGGCGGGAATGACGGATGTAGGGGTGGGAATGACGGATGTAGGGGTGGGAATGGCGGAGGCGGTGGGGCGGGGCGTTTGTGCTCTACCCCCCTCCCAGCCTCCCCCCTGCCAGGGGGGAGGAGAAGAAGGGCGGCCTCCCCCCTGGTCGGGGGCGGGTCGTGTCTCGGTTTGAATCGCGCCTGCGGCGGGGCCTTGCGGGGCTGTTTCGCGCCCGTTAGAGTCCCCGCACCGCCATGATCAAGAACGCCTTCGATATGTGCGTTCCGCAGGCCGCGCCATGACCGGATTCGAGATCGCCAGCCTCGTCATCGCCGGCGCCAACGCCACCGCCGCCATCACGGCCGCCACCGGCATCTGGCACGGCATCCGCGCCATGATCCGCGCCAACAGGGAACGCGCCGTCATCCTCGATCAACAGCGCGAAGCCGACGAGCGCCGCCACGACGAAGCCATGCGACGCCACGACGAAGCCATGCAGGCCGGCAACCAGCGCCACGCCGAAGCCATGGCGGCCCTCGAACGCCAGGGCGCCGCCCTCGACGAATTGATCCGGGCCGGCCAGCGCCAGGGCGAAGCGCTTGAACGCCAAGGCGCCGCCCTCGAACGCCAGGGCGCCGCCCTCGACGAATTGCTGCGCCGGCCCGCGCCCTCCGAATAACCGCCGGCCGGCTTTTCGCCGAGGGCGGGCACTTACCCTGCCGCCGGCATCGCTTGTGCATCCACGGCGAACGCAAGCCCGCCGCGCCGTGTTGCAAACCGGGACACCGCCAGCCCATCCGTAGGGGATGGTGGGAATTTTCATCAGGGCCTCTGGATTCCCGCTTTCGCGGGAGTGACGGGGAAATGGGGCGGGAATGACGGAGGCGGTGGGGTCGTTTGTGCTCACCCCCCTCCCGGCCTCCCCCCTGCCAGGGGGGAGGAGCAAAGATGGGCGACCTCCCCTGGTAGGGGGGTGAAGTGGAGATGGGCCCCCCTGACAGGGGGAGGAGTGGAGATGGGGGGCCTGACGGGGGGAAGATGGATGGGTGCGGCGGCGGGAGGGGGAAGTCATTCCGGTTCTCTTCCTGGTTGCCGGCGGAAGCGTGGCCTATACTTCGTCCTCTCACGACGGGGAGCGTGCTCATGCGTCTTATGCGAATGCTGGCCGGGGCGGCCGTTGCGGCGGTCGGGCTCGCCGTCGCGCCGCCCGCGCCGGCGGACGAGCCGAAGCGGGTGACGGTGACCGGCGAGATCATCGATTCCTGGTGCTATCTGAGCGAGATCATGTGGGCATCGGGTTCGGCGCACCATCGTTGCGCCGTCTGGTGCGCGCGCGGCGGGGTGCCGGTGTCGATCCTGGGCGAGGACGAGGAGGTCTATGTGCTCCTCCTCGTCGAGGACGACCCGGAGGTGATCGGCAACGAGGCGGTGTTCCGCAGCCAGACCAACGAGGTCGTCGTCGATGGCGATCTCTACGAGCGCGACGGCGTCAAGTATCTCGCCGTCACCGAGATCGTCGAGGACCGCGGGATCGTGAATTTCTCGCACGAGGATTTCGACATCCAGCCGGGAGGGCTGTGAGCATGGCGCGCGCGTTGCGGCGCACGCTCGCCGGCCTCGCGGCCGCCGTCGCGCTGGCGGTCTCCGGCCTTTCGGTCTCTGGCCTTTCGGTCTCCGGGGCCGCGTGGGCGGCCAACAGCTGGGGCCTGCCGGGCGAGGTCGAGGCCCGGTTCGACGCCACGGTCACCGACGTCCTCTGCGTCCTCAAGGGCGATTGCCCCGAGGATTGCGGCGCCGGCAAGCGCCTGCTGGGCCTGCTCCGGGACGACGGCGCGCTGGTGCTGCCGCTCAAGAACGCCGGCCCCTTCACCGGCGCGACCGCGGACCTCATCCCCTTCTGCAACCGCAAGGTGACCGTCGACGGCCTGTTCACGACCAATTACGGCGTCACCACCTTCGCCGTCCAGTTCGTGCGGCCCGAAGGCGGCAAGTGGCGGGGGGCCAACGGCTTCGTCCGCGCCTGGGCGCGGGAGCGCGGCCTCGAGCCGAAGGACAAGAAGGCGCGGCAGTGGTTCCGCCACGACGAGGCGATCCGCGCCCTGATCGAGGAGCAGGGCGTGCTCGGCCTGAAGAAGCAGGGCATCACCCCGTAACGCCCGCCGGGGCCGGATGACCTTCCCCGACAGGCGGCGCGATTCGATCGGGCGCTGCGGCTACGGGGCGGCGAAGCGGAGGAGGAGCACGGCGGCGGCGAGGAGCGCGAGGGCGAGTAGCGCCACCGTCCCCAGGCGGCGCTCGACGAAGGCGCGGACGGACGGGCCGAAATACCAGAGCAGCGCCGCCTCGACGTAGAAGCGGAGCCCGCGGGAGAGCAGGGACGCCAGGACGAAGACGCCCAGGTCGAGCCGCCCGGCGCCGCTGGCGATGGTCACCAACTTGTAGGGGAGCGGCGTGAGGCCGCCGGCCGCCACGATCCAGGCGCCCCATTCGTCCCTGTGGCGCTCGAACGCCGCGAGCTTCTCCGCGTTGCCCCACAGGCCGAGAAGCGGCGCGCCGAACGCCTCGAACAGGAAGAAGCCGATCGCGTAGCCGAAGAGCCCGCCCGCGGTGGAGGAGAGGGTGCAGACGCCGGCGATCAGCCAGGCCCGGGCGCGGCGGGCGAGAACCATCGGGACGAGAAGGAAATCCGGCGGGATCGGAAAGAACGAGCTTTCCGTGAAGGCGACGGCGGCCAGCGCCCAGAGGGCATGCCGCCTGCCGGCGAGATCGAGGGTCCAGCGGTAGAGGCCCCGGAGCGCCGCCCGAAGCGCCGCCAGGCCGCGCCCGGGCGCGGACGGGTCGGTCATGCCCCCCCATCGCAGGGCCGGCGGGGGAATGCAAGCCCCGCTTATCCGCGAGAGGCCGCCCTTGGAGTGGAGAACGTCCTCGGCGTTCCCGACGGGACGGGGAAGGCGCGCGGCTTGGCGGGGCGTTTGCGCTCTACCCCCCTCCCGGCCTCCCCCCTGACAGGGGGGAGGAGAAGAAGGGCGGCCTCCCCGGGGGAGGAGAAGAAGGGCGGCTTCCCCGGGGGAGGAGAAGAAGGGCGGCTTCCCCTGACAGGGGGAGTGAAGGAAGGGTGGCGCCTCTCCTGTCAGGGGGAGTGAAGCTGGAGATCGTTGGAATGGATTCCTGCTTTCGCGGGAATGACGGGAAAGGAGGCGGCGGGAATGACGGGTGCTGTCGTTCGCGGGGATGGCGGAGGCTTGGCGGGGTGGGGCGTTTGCGCTCTACCCCCCTCCCGGCCTCCCCCCTGTCAGGGGGGAGGAGAAGAAGGGTGGCCTCCCCCCCTGATAGGGGGGAGTGAAGGAAGGGTGGCGTCCTTCCTGGGGGGGAGCGCAAGTGGGCCTCCTGTGAGGGGGGAGGAGCGTGACCGGGGCCGGGAGGGTCTTGCGGACAGGCAGGATGCGAGTTGACGGCCTTTCGCGCCCTCCCGACAATGCCGCAAGCGTCGCCGAGGTCTCTTCTCATGCAGTCCAAAGCAGTCGCCTTCGCCGCCTCGGCCGGGATCGCCGCGCTCACGGTCTATCTCCTGGTGTCGGGGCGCAACATCCTGATCCCGATCGCCATCGCCGTCATGGCCTGGTATCTCATCAACGCCATCGCCGGCGGGATCGGCCGCATCTCCGTGCGCGGCGTCCGCCTGCCGCGCTGGGCCTCCCTGGCGCTCACGGTGATCGCCTTCGTCGCCGCCGTCATGGCCCTCGCCGAGATGGTGAGCGGCCATTTCACCGACGTGGTCCAGGCGGTGCCGACCTACCAGGCCAACCTGCAACGGCTCATCGCGGAGGCGGCGGGGCTGCTGGGGATGAAGGACACGCCGAACCTGACGCAACTGGTCGAGGGGATCGATTTCCAGTCCATCGTCGGCAGGCTCGCCGCGAGCCTGACCGGCATCGCCGGCAACGCCGGGCTCATCTTCGTCTACGTGCTCTTCCTGTTCGTCGAGCAGGGCAGCTTCGACCGCAAGATGAAGGCGCTCTTCCCGGACGCGGAGCGCGAGGCCCGGATGCGCCGCATCCTCAGCCACATGACCGAGGAAATCCAGCGCTACCTCTGGATCAAGACGTTTTCGAGCGGCCTGACGGCCGGCCTGAGCTATGCCGTCCTCTCCGCCGTCGGCGTGGACTTCGCCGCCTTCTGGGCGGTCATCATCTTCTTCCTCAACTACATCCCGACCATCGGCTCGCTCCTCGGCATCGTCTTTCCCGCCCTGCTGGCGCTGGTCCAGTTCGACACGGTCGTGCCGTTCCTGATCGTCACGCCGAGCCTCGCCGTCATCCAGATCTTCATCGGCAACCTTCTGGAGCCGATGATGATGGGCGCCTCGCTCAACATCAGCCCGTTCGCCACCCTCGCCTCCCTCGCGGTGTGGGGCGCGATCTGGGGAATTTCGGGGATGTTCCTCTGCGTCCCGATCACCGTGATCGCGATGATCGTGTTCGCGCATTTCCCGCGCACGCGGCCGATCGCCGTCATGCTCTCCACCAACGGGCGCGTGGCCTGGGGCGAGAGCGAAGGCCGCCCGCCGCCCCGGGGCGCGGGCTGAACGCCGGGAGCGCCGCCTTCGTTCAAAGGGACTCGCGCTTATCCGCGAGAGGGCGCCGTTGAGATAGATTCCCGCTTTCGCGGGAATGACGGAGGCGGTGGGGTGGGGCGTTTGCGCTCTACCCCCCTCCCGGCCTCCCCCCTGTCAGGGGGGAGGAGAAGAAGGGCGGCCTTCCCCCTGTCGGGGGGAGAAGATGGGGCCCCTGACAGGGAGGAGAAGAGCGGAGGCGTGGTTTCGATTCGCGACTCGACGGAGCCGCCGCCGCCGTCCATGATCGGGCGATGGCCACCGCGACGAAGAGCCGTGCGAAGAGCTACGTGAGCGGCGCGAGCGCGCGGCCGCTGCTCGGCATCACCATCGGCGAGCAGCTCGACCTGACGGCCGCGCGCTTCCCGGACAACGAGGCGCTGGTGGTGCCGCATCAAGGCGTCCGCTGGCGCTACGGCGATTTCAAGGAACGGGTGGACCGCCTCGCCGCCGGCCTGCTGGCGCTGGGCCTTGAACCCGGCGACCGCATCGGCATCTGGTCGCCCAACAACGGCGAATGGGCCCTCACCCAGTTCGCCGCGGCCAGGGCCGGCCTGATCCTGGTCAACATCAACCCGGCCTACCGGCCGGCCGAGCTCGAATACGCCCTGAACAAGGTCGAGTGCCGGGCGCTGGTGACCGCCGAATCGTTCAAATCGAGCCGTTACATCGACATGTTGCGGCGCCTCGCGCCGGAGCTCGACCGCGCCGAACCGGGCGCGCTGAAGGCCGCGAAGCTGCCCCGCCTCGAGATCGTCGTGCGCCTGGGCGCGGAGAGCGGCGACGGCATGATCGCCTTCGCCGAGGTCGCGGACAGGGCCGGCGCCGCCGAACGCCGCCGCCTGGAGACGCTGGGCCGGACGCTCCAGTTCGACGACCCGATCAACATCCAGTTCACCAGCGGCACCACGGGCTTCCCCAAGGGCGCCACGCTGAGCCACCACAACATCCTCAACAACGGCTACTTCAACGGCGTCGCGCTGCGCCTGGGCGCGCGCGACCGGGTGTGCATCCCGGTGCCGCTCTACCACTGCTTCGGCATGGTGATGGGTAACCTGATGTGCGCCGCGCACGGGGCGACCATGGTCTATCCCGGCGAGGCCTTCGACCCGCTTTCCGTCCTCCGCGCCGTCGAGGCCGAGCGCTGCACGGTGCTCTACGGCGTGCCGACGATGTTCATCGCCGCGCTCGATCACCCCGAATTTTCGCGCTTCGACCTTTCGTCGCTGCGCACCGGCACGATGGCCGGCTCGCCCTGCCCGATCGAGGTCATGCGGCGGGTGGTGAGCGCGCTGCACATGGAGGAGGTGACCATCGCCTACGGCATGACGGAGACCAGCCCCGTGAGCTTCCAGTCGGCGGTGGACGACCCGATCGAGCGCCGGGTCTCCACCGTGGGCCGCGTCCACCCCCACGTCGAGGTCAAGATCGTGGGCGAGGACGGCAAGGTGGTGCCGCGCGGCGCGCCGGGCGAAATCCTCACCCGCGGCTACTCGGTGATGCGCGGCTACTGGAACGACGAGGCGAAGACGGCCGAGGCCATCGACCGGGCCGGCTGGATGCACACCGGCGACCAGGGGACGCTCGACGAGGACGGCTACTGCAAGATCGTGGGCCGCATCAAGGACATGGTGATTCGCGGCGGCGAGAACGTCTATCCGCGCGAGATCGAGGAGTTCCTCTACGGCCATCCCAAGATTCAGGACGTCCAGGTGATCGGCGTGCCGGACGCGAAATACGGCGAGGAGCTCTGCGCCTGGATCAAACTGCGCGACGGCGAGGACGCCGACGCCGACGAGATCAAGGCGTTCTGCAAGGAGCGGATCGCGCATTTCAAGGTGCCGCGCTACGTGAAGTTCGTGGACGGCTTCCCGATGACGGTCACCGGCAAGATCCAGAAGTTCAAGATGCGCGAGGCGATGATCGCCGAGCTCGCCGTCGCCGAGCGGGAGACGGCATAGCGCCTCCTGCCTCGGGCGGGCGCACGCCGCGCCCGAGCTCCGCTGCGAAGGCGAAGCGACCGCCGTGGTCGGCTGACGCGCGCGGCGGGATCGGTCGGAATGGATTCCCGCTTTCGCGGGAATGACGGGGAAGGAGGCGGGAATGACGGATGTGGCGGGGCGGAAATAACGGGTCTATCGATCGCGGAGACGGAGGCTTGGCGTGCCGGGCCGTTTGCGCTCCACCCCCCTCCCGGCCTCCCCCCTGACAGGGGGGAGGAGAAGATAAGGTGGCCTCCTCCCTGGCAGGGGGAAGATGGGAATTCTCCGTGGCGACTTCCCTTTGTGGGGGCGGAGGGACGGGCACTCGTTTGCGGCGAAGCCGGGCCGGTGCGGGGCGGCGCCCGGCGCGGGCCGGGGGCCGGTGCGGCGGGGGCCTACATCCGTGTCCAGTCGCCGGCTTTTTCGAAGGCGGCGGCGGCCTGGATGACGGAGGCGTCGTCGTAGCGCCGGCCCACCAGCATCATGCCGATCGGCGTGCCGTTCGCCATGCCGCAGGGCACCGACATGGCCGGATGGCCGGTGCAGTCGAAGGGGCAGGTGTTGGCCAGCATGTTGAGCGCCTTCTCGACATATTCCTCGCGCGCGCAGTCGGGCGCCGGCAGTTCCGTCGCCTGCATCGGCAGGGTCGGCATCGCCAGCAGGTCGAATCGCTCCAGCGCCGCATCGTAGGCCGCGCGCAGCCGGCGGCTCAGGTTCTGGGCCTTGGCGTAATAGCGGCCGTGATAGTTGCGGTGCATGAACTCGCCGAGCAGCATGACGAGCTTCACCGTCTCGGAGAGGTCGTCCGGGCGCGAGCGCCAGCCGCGCGCATAGGCGTCCAGCAAGGTGGTCGTGTAGTACCCCTCCCAGTTGGTGCCGAGGGCGTTGCCCTTCAGCATCAGTTCGGTCGCGCCCTCGACGGCCACGCCGTTCCAGATATGCGGCCCGTCGCGGTGCATGGGGATGGAGACCTGCTCGACCGCGGCGCCGAGCGCCGCGAACCGCTCCGTCGCGGCCCTGACCCTGGCGTCCACGACCTCTTCGCTCTCGGGATGGCCGAAGCCTTCCGCGACCACGCCGACCTTGAGGCCGCCCGCGCCCTTGTCGAGGGCGCTCACGTAGCGCTGCGTCGCGACGTCGATCTGGCGCGGGTCGTGCCCGTCCGGGCCGGCGACGACCTGGAGCAGGGCGGCCACGTCCGCGACCGTGCGGGCCATGGGGCCGGTGTGATCGAGGGTCTGCTCGATCGGGAAGATGCCGGTGTAGGGCACGAGGCCGTGGGTCGGCTTGTGCCCGTAGATGCCGCACCAGCAGGCGGGGATGCGGATCGAGCCGCCCTGGTCGCCGCCCAGCGCCATGTCGGCCTCGCCGAGCGCGACCAGCACGGCGCTGCCGGCCGACGAGCCGCCGGAGGTGCGGCCCTTGCGGTGCGGGTTCTCGACCATGCCGGTCGCCGTGGTCGCGCTGCCGCCGTCGAAGCAGAGATAGGTGTTCGCGGCCTTGCCCAGGATGGTGCCGCCGGCGTCGAGGATGCGCGTCACCACCGTCGCGTCGACGTCCGGCGTGTAGCCCTCCAGCACCGTCGCGCCGTTCATCATGGGCACGCCGGCGAGGCAGATGTTGTCCTTGAGGACGACCGTCTTGCCCTTGAGAGGCCCGCTCCTCCGGCCCTTGACCTCGGATTTCCAGGCCCAGGCGTTGTGGGAATTCTCCTCCGGCGGCGGGCGGTAGCCCGGGCTGCGGGGATATTTCACCGGGAGCTTCGGCTCGGCGAGGTCGTCGAGCCGGTGATAGGACGCGATGGTGCCGGCCATGAGGCCGCGGAACGACTCGGCGTCCCGCACCGTGAGCGTCATCCCGTACCCGTCCGCGATGTCGAGGACCTCCTCGACCGTCGGGGTGCGCACCGTGGGAAATTTGGCCATCGTCCTGCCTCCCTGCTCCTTGCCGGCCCGGCGGCGCCAACCCGCCGCCCGCGCCGGTATACAGGACCCCGCCCCCGGCGAACAGGGCGCCGTTGCCGGCCGGCGGGGCGCGCGCTATGGTCGTTTTGTTGCAATGCACAACGATGCACGGGGGGAGGCGGGACATGGCGGTGGTGGCGGAAGGCGACACCCGCGCGGGGTATTTCTTCGAGGACCTGCGCGTCGGCATGAGCGCCGTCCACCGGCGGGTCATCGGCGACGACGAGATGCGCCTCTTCGCCGACGTCTCGGGCGACACCAACCCCCTCCACTTCGACGACGCCTTCGCCCGGCGCTCGCCGTTCGGCGGGCGCGTCGTGCACGGCATGTGCACCGCGTCGTTGATCTCGACGGTCATCGGGACGCTGCTGCCGGGGCCGGGCTGCGTCTATCTTTCCCAATCCCTGCGCTTCACCGCGCCGGTGCGGCCGGGGGAGGAGGTGGCGGCGCGGGCCGTCGTCGAACGGCTGATCCCCGCACGCAAACGGGCGGCGTTCCGCACCACCTGCGCGGTCGGCGCGCGCATCGTGCTCACGGGCGAGGCCCTGATCCAGGTGCCCGCGCGCGGGTAGCGCACCGCACGCACGCGGGGGGTCACGGGTTGAGACGTGGTGCGCCGGGTGGGTGTTCCACCCCCCTCCCGGCCTCCCCCCTGACAGGGGGGAGGAGAAAAAGGGGTGCCCGCGCGCAGGTAGGCGTTCCGCCCGCGCGAGGCGTGGGGTCGAGTCCCGGTTTGAAACGCGGCGCGCCGGGCGGGCGGGCGTTCCACCCCCCTCCCGGCCTCCCCCCTGACAGGGGGAGGAGAAGTAAGAAGTAAGGGGTGCCCGCACGAGGCGGGGGGGCGAGGCCCGGTTTGAAACGTGGCGCGCCGGGCGGGCGGGTGTTCGCCATGGGTGCATCATGCGTGGGGCGCGGCGGACATGGATTCCCGCTTTCGCGGGAATGACGACCGGAGGCTTGGGGGTGACGATAGGGGGCCGGAGAGCCTGCCCCCGCGCCATTCCCGTTGTTCCGCGAAAGCGGGAATCCGGGGACGGGGTGCGGCGGGTGCTGGCCAAGGGTCGGGGGAGCGCCTATTCTCCGCGCCGCCCGGATGCACAGGAGGCGGGAAGCGGCGCGGATGCGCATCGTTCGGCATTGGCGGCACACGCCTGCGGAGGCGCGGGGCGCGGTCGTCGCGATCGGCAATTTCGACGGCGTCCACCTGGGCCACCGCGCGGTGATCGACGAGGGCCGCCGGATCGCCCGGGCGCGCGGCGCGCCGCTCGCCGTGCTGACCTTCGAGCCGCATCCGCGCCAGGTGCTCGCCGCCGCCGCGGCGCCGTTCCGGCTGACGCCGTTCCGCGTGAAGGCCCGCGCCCTCGCGGCGCTCGGGGTCGAGATTCTCCACGTCGCGCGCTTCGACGCCGCCTTCGCGGCGCTGGCGCCGGACGCCTTCATCCGCGACGTGGTGGCCGCCGGCATCGGCGCGCGCCACGTCGTGGTCGGCCACGACTTCGCCTTCGGCCGCGCGCGGGCCGGCACGGTGGCGCTGCTCGCGGAGGTCGGCGCGGCGCTCGGCCTCGGCGTGCGCCGCATCGAGGCGGCCGGCGGCAGCGCGGGCGTCCATTCCGCGAGCCGGGCGCGGCGCCTGCTGGCGGAAGGCGACGTGGCCGGCCTGCCCCCGGTGCTCGGCCGCTTCTGGGAGATCGACGGGCGCGTCGCCGCCGGCGACCGGCGCGGGCGGACCATCGGCTTTCCGACCGCCAACCTGCCGCTCGCGGGGCTTCTGCATCCGGCGCGCGGGGTCTACGCCGTCTGGGCCAGGCCCGACGGAAGCGGCGGGCGCTGGCTGCCGGCGGTCGCCAATCTCGGCCGGCGGCCGACCTTCCGGAAGACCGAAGACCTGCTGGAAGTGCATCTTTTCGACTTCTCCGGCGCGCTTTACGGGCGGCGGCTGCGGGCCGCCTTCGCGGCGCGCGTCCGGCCCGAGCGCCGATTCGACGGGGTCGACGGCCTGAAGGCGCAAATCGCCCGCGACTGCGAGACCGCCCGCGCCCTCCTCGCCCGCACGGCCCCGCCGGACGCAGCCGAACCCGCCGCCCCGATGCCGCTGCGCCAGGCCCGCTCATGAGCGCCGACTACCGCGACACCGTCCTCATGCCCCGCACCGCCTTCCCGATGAAGGCGCGGCTGCCGGAGCGCGAGCCGGCCATGGTCGAGCGCTGGGATTCGATCGGGCTCTACCGGCGCCTGCGGGCCGCTTCGGCCGGGCGGCCGAAATTCGTCCTCCACGACGGGCCGCCCTACGCCAACGGCCATCTCCATCTCGGCACCGCGCTCAACAAGATCCTCAAGGACGTCGTGGTGCGCTCGCAACAGATGCTGGGCAAGGACTCCGTCTACGTGCCGGGTTGGGACTGCCACGGCCTGCCGATCGAATGGCAGGTCGAGCAGGCGTACCGCAAGGAGGGCAAGGACAAGGACGCCGCGCCGGTGGGCCGCTTCCGCGCCGACTGCCGGGCCTTCGCCGAGCACTGGATCGACGTGCAACGGCGCGAGTTCAAGCGCCTCGGGGTGATCGGCGACTGGGACGACCCCTACACCACCATGAGCCCTCAGGCCGAAGCCCAGATCGTCCGCGAGCTCGGCAAGTTCCTGGTGGACGGGAGCCTCTACCGGGGCGCCAAGCCGGTGATGTGGTCGCCGGTCGAGAAGACGGCGCTGGCCGAGGCGGAGATCGAGTATCACGACCGCACATCGACGACGATCGCCGTGGCCTTTCCGGTGATCGCGAGCGCCCTCGAAGCCCTGGACGGCGCCCAGATCGCGATCTGGACGACCACGCCCTGGACCATCCCCGGCAACCGCTGCATCGCCTATGGCGAGGCGCTGCGCTACCTGGTGATCGAGGTCACGGCGGCCGGGGAGGGCGGCGGGCCGCGCCCGGGCACGCGCATCGCCCTGGCCCATGCGCTGGAAGAGGCGTTCCGCGCCGAATGCGGCATCGCCGGGCACCGGGTGATCGCGGCGGACCTGCCGGGCGCGGCCTTCGCCGGAACCGTCTGCGCCCACCCCCTGCGCGGCCGGGGATACGACTTCCCGGTGCCGCTCATCCCGGCGGAGCACGTCACCGCCGAGCAGGGCAGCGGCTTCGTCCACATCGCGCCGGGCCACGGGGCCGAGGACTTCGAGGCGGTCGCGCGGTACAACGCGGCGCTGGCGAAGGCGGGGGACGGCCCGGGAAACGGCCCCGGGAACGGCCAGGCCCCGATCGAGACGCCGGCGACGGTGGCGGAGGACGGGCGCTTCCACGACCACGTTCCGGGCTTCGCCGGCGCGCACGTCTATGAGGTGGACGGCGCCGTCGCCGACGCGCTGGCCGCCGCCGGGCGGCTGCTCGGACGCGGCACGCTGGTCCATTCCTACCCCCATTCCTGGCGCTCCAAGGCGCCGCTGATCTTCCGCAACACGCTCCAGTGGTTCATCGGCATGGAGCGGACCGGCCTGCGCGAGACCGCGCTGCGGGCGATCGACCGGGTGCGCTGGGTGCCGCCGAGCGGGCGGGAGCGCATCCGCGCCATGATCGAGACGCGGCCGGACTGGGTGTTGTCGCGCCAGCGCGTCTGGGGGGTGCCGATCGCGGTGTTCGTCGGGCGCGACGACGGCGCGCCGCTGCGCGATGCGCGGGTGGTCGAACGCATCGCCGCGGCCGTCGAGGCGGAAGGCGCGGACGCCTGGTTCACCAGCGCCAAGGCGCGCTTCCTCGCGCCCGAACACGACCCGGACGCCTATGAGAAGGTCACCGACATCCTCGACGTCTGGTTCGAAAGCGGCACCACGCACAGCTTCGTCCTCGAGCGGCGCCGGGACCTGATCTGGCCCGCCTCGCTCTACCTCGAAGGCTCGGATCAGCACCGGGGCTGGTTCCACAGCTCGCTGCTCGAATCCTGCGGCACCCGCGGGCGGGCGCCCTACGACGCCGTGCTCACCCATGGCTTCGTGGTCGACGGCGAGGGGCGCAAGATGTCGAAGTCGCTCGGCAACGTGATCGCCCCCCGGCAGGTGAACGAACGCTACGGGGCGGACATCCTCAGGCTCTGGGTGGTCAGCGCCGACTACGCCGAGGACCTCCGAATCAGCGACGAAATCCTGCGCCACCAGACCGACTCCTACCGCCGGCTGCGCAACACCCTGCGCTTCCTCCTGGGCAATCTCGCGGAGTTCCGCGCGGAAGAGCGGCTGCCGGCCGGCGCCCTGCCGGCCCTCGAGCGCTGGGTGCTGCACCGGCTGCACGGCCTCGACCGCGGCGTCCGGGAATGGTGCGAGGCGTTCGCCTTCCACGACATGTTCGCGGCGCTGCATAATTTCTGCGCCGTGGACCTGTCGGCGTTCTATTTCGACGTGCGCAAGGACTCGCTCTATTGCGACCGGCCCGACTCGCCGCGCCGGCGGGCGGCGCGGACGGTGCTCGACACGCTGTTCGACCACCTCACCGCCTGGCTCGCGCCGTTCCTCTGCTTCACCGCCGAGGAAGCATGGCGCGCCCGCCACCCCGACGGCGACAGCGTCCATCTCCGCCTCTTCCCCGAAACGCCGGCGGCCTGGCGCGACGACGCCCTCGCCGAGCGGGTCGAGCGGATGCGCGCAGTGCGCCGCGTGGTGACCAAGGCGCTCGAAGAGGCGCGCGCCGCCAAGATCATCGGCTCCTCGCTGCAAGCCGCACCGGAGGTCTTCGCGCATGCGCGCTACCGCGACGCCCTTTCCTTCGCGCAGGACGATTGCGCGACGCTCTTCATCACTTCGGACGTGACCCTCAGGCCGTGGGAGGAGGCACCGGCCGGCGCCGGCCTCGTGACCCTGCCGGAGGTGCCCGAGGTCGGCGTCGCCTTCGCGCCGGCGGCGCACGAGAAGTGCGCGCGCTGCTGGCGGCGGCTGCCGGAGGTCGGCGACGACGCGCGTCACCCGGACCTGTGCGCGCGGTGCGTGGACGCCGTCGCGGCCTTTCGGGAAGCGGCCGCCTGACCGGGCGGCCGGTCGGGAACGGGCGCGTGCTCCATGTGGGATTGCCGGTGGCGGCCGGCGTCGCCGCCCTCGACCAGGCCGCGAAATGGGCCGCGCGCGATGCGCTCTGGGAGCCGCCGCGCCGCATCGACGTGACCGGCTTCCTGGCGCTGGTTCCGGTCGAGAACCGGGGCATCAGCTTCGGCCTTTTCCAGAGCGAAGGCGCCGGCGCCTGGGCGATCACGGCCCTGGCGCTCGCGATCGCGGCGGGGCTCGGCGTCTGGCTGCGCGCGACCCGCCTGCTCATCCCGGCCGTCGCGCTCGGCCTCGTCATCGGCGGCGCCGTCGGCAACGTGATCGACCGGGTGCGCCTCGGCTGGGTGATCGACTTCCTGGATTTCCACGGCGGCGGTTATCACTGGCCGGCCTTCAACCTGGCCGACGCCGCGATCTGCGTCGGGGTCTTCCTGCTGCTCGCGCACGGCTTGCTGAAACCGCGAAAAGCGCCTAAACAGGAACCATGACGACGGAAGCGAATCGGAGTCCCGACCGTCGGCGCGGCGCGGCGCGGCTCACGATCGGCCCGCTCACGGCCGGCCTCTGCGCGCTGACGCTGGCGCTGTCCGCCTGCGGCGACCTGCGCGCGGCCCTCGGCCTCGACAAGCGGGCGCCGGACGAGTTCGCGGTCGTGACGCAGGCGCCCCTCGTGCTGCCGCCGGATTACCGCCTGCGCCCGCCCCGGCCGGGCGCGCCGCGCCCCACCGAGACGACGCCGCGCGCCGACGCGGAAGCCGCCGTGTTCAAGGGCGCCCGCGCGGAAGACGCCGGGGAAGAGAGCGCGCGCACGCCGGGCGAGGCGGCGCTTCTCGACCATGCCGGCGCGGCGGACGCGGATCCGGGAATCCGGCGACTCCTCGACCGCGAACACGCGACCCGCGCCGAGGAGGACGAGGGCTTCCTCGACGAGCTTCTGTTCTGGCAGGAGGACGCGCCGCCGGGCGAGGTGGTCGACCCCAAAGGCGAGGCCCGGCGGCTGCGCGAGAACGAAGCGCTCGGCGCGCCGGTGACGGCCGGCGAAACGCCGACCATCCAGCAGCCGGAGAAGGCGCCCCTCGAAGACCTCTTTTGATGCTGGACATCCATTTCGGCGACAATCTTTCCGTCCTGCCCCGGCTCCCCGACGAATCGTTCGACCTGATCTACATCGACCCGCCGTTCAATACCGGGCGGGCGCAGGCCAGAACGCGCAACAGGACGATCCGTGACGAGAACGGCGACCGGACCGGTTACAAGGGCCGGCGCTACCGGACGATTCGCCTCGGCAGCGCGGCCTTCGCGGATGCCTTCGACGACTACCCCGCCTTCCTGGAGCCGCGCTTGCGCGAGGCGCACCGGCTGCTGCGCCCGACGGGATCGTTCTTCCTCCATATCGACTATCGGGAGGTCCATTACTGCAAGGTCCTGCTGGACGACATCTTCGGGCGCGCGGCGTTCCTGAACGAAATCATCTGGGCTTACGACTACGGCGCGCGGTCGAAACGGCGGTGGTCGGCCAAACACGACAACATCCTCTTCTACGCCAAGAATCCGGAGGATTACGTCTATCGATACGCGGACATCGACCGCATTCCCTATCTGGCGCCCGGCCTGGTCGGCCCCGAAAAGGCGGCGCGCGGCAAGACGCCCACCGATACGTGGTGGCACACCATCGTCAGCCCCAACGGGAAGGAGAAGACCGGCTACCCGACGCAAAAGCCGCTCGCGATCCTGAACCGCATCGTCCGCGTCCACTCGAACCCGGACGCGCGCGTCCTCGATTTCTTCGCCGGCAGCGGCACGACCGGCGAAGCCGCGCTCCGCGCCGGGCGAAGTGCGGTCCTGATCGACGACAATCCCGCCGCGCTCGAGGTCATGGCGAAACGGCTCGCCTTCGCCGCCCCGCGCTATCACGGGTATACGCCGCGCGGCACCGAAGACGAGTCACGCTCGGGCGGCCTATTCGGCGCAATCCAAAGGTAGCCACCAATGCCGAAATTTATTGATCACGATGTAAAAACGCTGGCACACTACTCACACGTTATAAAAGATGAATACACAGACGAAGATAGTCAAATTTGGACAGGAAGTCCATTCGCGTGGATTAGAACGCGCTCATCCAGACAACGAGGTAGTATTTGCGAAAAGTTGATTTCCGGTTTTCTCGCCTGCAAGGGGTTCGATGTTACCCGATCTCCGGACACCGAAGCCGACAGACTGATCAATGGGAGTCGAGCCGAGGTCAAATCCAGCACACTTTGGAAAAGTGGTCTTTATAGATTCCAGCAATTGAGGAATCAAAATTACGATTTTGCGATATGTCTAGGGCTTAGTCCGTATGATGCACATTGTTGGGTATTGCCAAAGAAACTCATCCTGGACAAATGGCGTGAGGGCGAAATCGGCTCTCAACATGGAGGCACCGGGGGTACAGACACCGCTTGGCTTAGTATAACACCAGGAAGTGAGCCCGAATGGCTCCGGCCGTGGGGAAATCGACTGTCGAACGCAACGACTCTTTTGATTGAATTGACCGCCCGGAGGCCGCTTGCATAAAGGTGGAAAAAGAACGCGCGGCGACGCGCGCCCTGGGAGACGAAGGGAACGAGCATTTCGGTGCGCTCCCAGTGCGCGGTCGTCGTGGCTCGCCGGCGCGGCCTTCCTCGCCGCGCTGGCGGGCGCGGGCGCGGCCGGCGCGGGGACGGACGGCGAGGCCGCGCGCCTCTTCGCCGCCGACGGCTTCACCCTCGACAACGGGATGCAGGTGGTCGTGCTGGAGAACCACCGGGCGCCGGTGGTGGTCCACATGGTCTGGTACCGCGTCGGCGCGGCCGACGACCCGCCCGGCAAATCGGGCCTCGCGCACTTCCTCGAACACCTGATGTTCAAGGGCACGGCGCGCGCCGGGCCGGGCGAATTCTCGCGCGAAATCGCGGCGCGCGGCGGCAGCGACGGCGCCTTCACCGCCGCCGACTACACCGCCTACTTCCAGCGCGTCGCCCGCCCGCATCTCGAATTCGCGATGGAATTCGAGGCCGACCGGATGCGCAACCTGGCCCTGTCCGAAGCGCTCGTGGCGCCGGAACGGGCGGTGATCCTGGAAGAGCGCGGCAGCCGGACGGACACCGCGCCGGGCGCCCTGCTGGCCGAGCAGGTCGCGGCGGCGCAGTTCCTGAACCACCCCTACGGCACGCCCATCATCGGCTGGCGCCACGAGATCGAAACCCTGACGCGGGCCGACGCGCTGGCGTTCTACGACCGCCATTACGCCCCCGACAACGCCATCCTGATCGTGGCCGGCGCCATCACCGCCGAGGCGCTGCGCCCGCTGGCCGAGAAGCACTACGGCGCCATCGCGCCCGGAGCGCGGGCGGCGACGCCCGCCCGCCCGCGGGAGCCGCCCCAGATCGGCCCGCGGCGGGTGGAACTCGTGGACGGCCGCGCCGCACAGGCCCGGCTCGTCCGCAGCTATCTCGCCCCGAGCCACGCGGCGGGCGATTCGCAACACGCGCTGCCCCTCCAGCTCCTCGCCGAGCTGCTCGGCGGGGGAACCGCCGGCCGCCTGCACCGGACCCTGGTCGTGGACGCGGCCATCGCCCCCTGGGCGGCGGCCCATTACGCCGGCGCCCGCGACGAGACCCGCTTCACGCTCTACGCGGCGGCCTTTCCCGGCCAGGCGATCGCGCCGGTCGAGGCGGCGCTCGACGCGGCGCTCGCGGCGTTTCTCGCCGACAGGCCGGACGCGGAAGAGGTCGCGGCGGCGCGGGAACGGATGATCGCGCGCGCCACCTACGCCCTCGACGACCCGCGCACCCTCGCGCACATCTACGGAACCGCCCTCGCCACCGGGCGCGACCTCGAAGCCATCGAGTCGTGGCCTTCGCGCCTGGCGGCGGTGACCGGGGCGCAGGTCCTCGCCGCGGCGCGCGCCGTGCTGCGGCCGGAACGCTCGGTCACCGGCATCCTGCGGCCCGCGCAGGACGATGACGCAAAGGACGATTGCGCAAAGGACGATGACGCAAAGGACGATTAGATGCGCGGCCCTCGCCCCCGGAACCCCGCCGGTGTTTCGTAGACCACGCCTTGTCGGATGGCGCGCGGCGCTTCTCGCGGCGGCGCTGGGGACGGGCATCCCGGCGTCCGCGGGGGCCGTCGACATCGAGCGGGTCGCGACGCCGGCGGGCGTCGAGGTCTGGTACAACCGCGAGGCGCGCATCCCCATCGTCTCCGTGGCCCTCGCCTTCCGCGGCGGGGCGGCGCTCGACCCCGCCGGCAAGGAAGGGCTGGCCGCCTTCGCCGCCGGCCTGTTCGACGAGGGCGCGGGCGCCCTCGATTCGCACGCCTTCCAGAAGGCGGCGGCGGACCGCGCCATCGAGTTCCACGTCCGGGCCGGGCGCGACCACCTGTGGGTGACCATGAACACGCTCTCGAAGCACCGGGCCGAAGCCTTCCGCCTGCTGGGCCTCGCCCTGTCGGCGCCGCGCTTCGACGAACCGGCGGTGGAGCGGGTGCGCCGCCTGCTGCTGAACGCCCGCGCCACGGACGCCACGAAGCCGCGCATCGTCGCGGCCGACCGGTGGTTCCGGGCGGTCTTTCCCGACCACCCTTACGGCCGGCCGACCGACGGCACGGCGGCGGGAATCGCCGCGGTCACGACCGACGACCTGCGGACCTTCGCCGCCACCCGCCTCGCCCGCGACAACGTGGCGGTCGCCGCCGCGGGCGACGCGCCGGCCGCCGAGATCGCGGCGCTGATCGAGGCGGCGCTCGGCGGGCTGCCCGCGTCCGCCGCCCCGGCCGGCATCGGCGAGGCGGCGTTCGCCAATGCGGGCCGGACCGTCGTGGCGCCCCTCCCCTCCCCCCAGAGCGCCGTCGTCTTCGGCCTGCCCGGCCCGAAGCGCGACGACCCGGATTTCTACGCCGCCGTCGTCATGAACGAGGTGCTGGGCGGCGGCTCCACCTCGCGGCTCTTCGCGGAGGTTCGGGAGAAGCGCGGCCTCGCCTACGACGTCCACGCCTATCTCTACCCGCTCGCCCATGCCGGGCTCTACATGGGCGGCGCCGCGACCCGCAACGACCGGGTGGCGGAAACCATCGCGGTGGTGCGCGCCACGCTCGCGCGGCTCGCCGCGGACGGCGTCTCGGCGCGGGAACTCGCGGCGGCCAAGGGCCAACTCACCGGCGCCTTCCCGCTGCGCTTCGACAGCGGGCGCAAGATCGCGCGCACGATGCTGCATGTCCGGCTCCAGGGCCTCGGCATCGACTATTTCGACCGGCGCAACGGCCATATCGAGGCGGTGACGCGGGAGGACGTGGCCCGCGTCGCCCGGCGCCTGCTGCGCCCCGACCTCCTGACGCTGGTGGTGGCCGGCGCGCCGGAGGGAATCGAGAGCGCGCCCCGACCGCGCGTACCCGCCCCGTGACGCCCCCCCTGCGCCAGGACGTGAGCCGCTGCCTCGCGGCGGCGGTCGGCGCCGGCGGCGTGGCGGAGTCGACCCTCGCGGCGCTGCTCGCCGAAGCCGCGCCCGCGCTCGCCCGCCTGCGCCGCTGGCGCGACGCGGAGCGGCGGCCCTTCCTCACCCTGCCGGCGCGGCGGGACGACCTTCCGGCGCTCCGGGCCCTGGCCGACGAGTGGCGCGCGCGCGACGACCGGCTGATCGTGCTCGGCACCGGCGGCGCGAGCCTCGGCGGCCAGGCCCTCGCGGCGACCGGCGCGGCGGCGGAACGGCTGCTCTTCCTCGACAACGGCGACGGCGCGCGCCTCGACCGCGTGCTGCGCGCGCCCGGCCCGGACGGCGCGGGCTTCCTCGTCGTCAGCAAATCGGGCGCGACCGCGGAGACCCTGGCCCAGGCCCTGCTGGTGCTCGACGCGGCGCCGGCGGCGCGGGTCACGCTCCTGACCGGACCCGGCGACAGCCCGGCCCGGCGCCTCGCCGCCCGCTTCGGGCTGCCGGTTCTGGAGCACGACCCGGCGCTCCCCGGCCGCATGTCCGCGCTCTCGGCGGTCGGCCTGCTGCCGGCACTGTTCGCGGGCGCGGACGCCGCCGCCGCCCGCGCGGGCGCGGCTTGCGTCCTGACGGCGGCGCTGGACGCGCGCGATTCCGCCGACTCGGCGCCGGCGGTGGGCGCCGCGCTGGCGGTCGCGACCATGCGCGCCCGGCCGGCGGCGAGCACGGTGCTCATGCCCTACGGCCCGGCGCTCGACGCCTTCGGGCTCTGGTATCGGCAGCTCTGGGCCGAATCGCTCGGCAAGAACGGGCGCGGCTCGACGCCGATCGTGGCGCCCGGCCCGGTGGACCAGCACAGCCAGTTGCAGCTCTTCCTGGACGGGCCGGCCGACAAGCTCTTCACCATCCTCGAAGCGCCCGACCCGACGCCGCGCCGCGTGCCGGCGGCCCTCGCCGAGGCGGTGGGCGCGGGCTGGCTCGGCGGACACAGCATCGGTACGCTGGTCGCGGCCCAGGCGCGGGCCACGGCGGAGGCCCTGGCCCGGGCCGGACGGCCGGTGCGCCGCCTGACCGTTCCGGCGGGCGACGCGCGGGCCGTGGGGGCGCTGATGATGCATTTCATGCTGGAGACCGTCATCGCCGCCCACCTGCTGGCCGTCGATCCCTTCGATCAGCCGGCGGTGGAGCGCGGCAAGCGGCTGGCGCGCCGCCACCTGGAGGCCGGGCGGTGACGATCCGCGTGCTGCCGGAGGGCGTCGTCAACCGGATCGCCGCCGGCGAAGTGATCGAGCGCCCGGCCTCGGCGGTGAAGGAACTGGTCGAGAACGCCATCGACGCCGGGGCGCGGGCGATCGACGTGGCGCTGGAGGAAGGCGGCCGCCGCCTCGTCAAGGTCGCCGACGACGGCGGCGGCATGGGCCGCGACGAACTGTCCCTCGCCATCGCCCGCCACGCCACCTCGAAGCTGGCGAGCGACGGCGACCTCCGGCGCATCGAGACCCTGGGCTTCCGGGGCGAGGCGCTGCCCTCGATCGCGGCGGTCAGCCGGCTCGCGATCACGAGCCGCGCGCCCGGCGCGGAGAACGCCTGGGCGCTCGCCGTCGCCGGCGGCGCGGCGGGCGCCTGCGCACCGGCGGCGCGGCAGCCGGGGACCACCGTCACGGTGGAGGACCTGTTCTACGCGACTCCGGCGCGTCTCAAATTCCTGAAGGCGCCGCGCACCGAAACGGCCCACGCCGTCGACGTCGTGCAACGCTTGGCCATGTGCCACCCCGGCCTCGGCTTCACCCTGACCTGCGACGGGCGGGCGGTTCTGCGCGACGGGCCGCGGGACGACCTTCCGGGCGGCAGGCTGGAGCGGCTGGCGCTGGTCATGGGCCGCGCCTTCGCCGAGAACGCGCTGCCCATCGACGCCGCGCGCGGCGACGTCCGGCTCGCCGGCCACGCCGCGGTGCCGACGCTCAGCCGGGCCAGCGCGGGGCATCAATATCTCTTCGTCAACGGCCGGCCGGTGCGCGACCGCCTGCTGCACGGCGCCGTGCGCGCGGCCTATCGCGACGTGCTCCATCAGGGGCGCCACCCGATGGTGGCGCTGTTCGTCGACCTGCCGCCCGAGACGGTCGACGTGAACGTCCATCCGGCCAAGGCGGAGGTCCGCTTCCGCGACGCGGCCCTGGTGCGGGGGCTGATCGTCGGCGCGCTCACGCGGGCGCTCGCCGCCGCCGGCCACCGCGCGGCGACGACGGTCGCCGACCGCGCCCTGGCGGCGCTGGAGCCGGGCGCGCAGGGGCATACGCAAGGACGCACGCAGGGGCGCGCGCCGGCCCCCTTCCCCGGCCCCGCCTCCCCGGCGGCGCCGCCCGGCCTGCGGGAGGCGCGCGCCGGCTACGAGGCGCCGCTCGCCGCGCCTTCCGCGCGGATCGAGAGCGCGCCGGAGGCGGGCGACGACGCGCCGCCGCCTTCCTGGCCCCTGGGCGTCGCCCGCGGGCAGGTCCACGACACCTACATCGTGGCGCAGACCGAGGACGGCATCGTGATCGTGGATCAGCACGCTGCCCACGAGCGCATCGTGTACGAGCGGATGAAGGCCGCGCTCGCCGACGCCGGCGTCCGGCGCCAGATTCTGTTGATCCCGGAGGTGGTCGAGCTGGACGAGGCGGCGGCGGAGAGGCTGGCGGCGCGGGCCGGCGAATTCGCCGAGCTCGGCCTGGTGCTGGAGCGCTTCGGCCGGGGCGCCGTGGTGGTGCGCGAGGTGCCGGCGCTGACGGGTGACGGCGACACGCAGGGCCTGGTGCGCGACCTCGCGGACGAACTCGCCGAATGGGACGAGGCGACCGCGCTGCGGCAACGACTCGGCGACATCTGCGGCACCCTCGCCTGCCACGGCAGCGTCCGCGCCGGGCGCAGGCTCAACGCCGACGAGATGAACGCCCTGCTGCGCCAGATGGAGGCGACCCCCCGCGCCGGCCAGTGCAACCACGGCCGCCCCACCTACGTCGCGTTGAAGCTCGCCGACATCGAGCGCCTGTTCGGCCGCCGCTGATTCCTCGCGCGCGCCGCGGCCCGCGCACGGAAACGGCCGTTGCGTTCCGTCGGCGGCGGCTGTTAGGGTGCGCGACGAATAGCCGGTCCGCGCGAAGACGGCCGGCCAGGGAGACGCACCGAACAGGGATCGACCGAACCATGACCGAAGCCTCCAGGAACGCTCCCTCCCCCGCAACATATTGAAATAAAACGGAAATTTTCCTCCCCCATCGCCGGGGCGGCGCTCGCCTTCCTGCTGGCGGTTCCTGCGGCGCTTCCCGCCGCCGCCGACTGCGATGGAACGATCGTCAACAGCGGCGGCGTGCACGAGGAAAGCAACGCCGGAGTGCCTTGGCGTTCGTTCGGCGTCTATGCGGGCGCCTACTCTCAGGGGGGCGAGGCGCGGGCGGTGAACCAGGGCAATCCATTGACACGAGATGCCGATACCCAATCATCCGGCTACGTCTGAATCCTCTGGGCCCGCGGACGGCCCGAACGATGGAGACCCCCGAACATGGCCAAGAAGCGCGTATTCATCAGCTTCGACTTTGACCACGACAACAGCCTTCGCGGCGATCTGGTCGCCCAATCGAAACGCCCCGATTCGCCGTTCTCGATCGTCGATTGCTCAGTCAGGGCACCTTACGACGAGAAGTGGAAGCGGAAAGTCCGAAGCATCATCCGCAACGCCGACCTTACCATCGTCATCTGCGGAGCTCATACCGACACGGCCAAAGGGGTAGCCGCAGAGCTCACTATCACCCGGGAGGAGGGCAAGCGCTACTTTTTGCTGCGGGGTCATGCCAACTGCACCAAGCCGGCGACGGCGCTGGCGTCGGACCAGATTCGTGATTGGAGCTGGCAGAACCTTCGCGATCTGATTTACGCGCAGGGATAACACATGGCCGGTCGGCCGCCCGGCAGGGGCGTCGTTCGGTGTTCGAGAGACGCCTACGGCGAGACCTTCACCGCCGACCTCCTTGAGCAGTACAAGCTCTACGTGCAGTCGGCCGATCGCGTGAGCGCGCGTCGCCTCGCCTCAAGCCGACTGCTTCTCGCCCTCAACGCCGGACTCGTCGCCCTGTACGGCATTCAGCCCGCGGGGATCGGCCAAAATTGGTGGGCGGTGTCCGCTCTGGTCCTGGGCATCGCCGTCTCTCTGCTCTGGTCCTGGATCATCTGGTCGCACAAGGAGCTGAACCGCGTGAAGTTCGAGCTGATCCTCGAGTTCGAGCGGCATCTTCCGGCGGCACCGTACACGTGCGAATGGCGGCGGGCAGACCAGGGCCGAGGCCGATCGTATCGCGCCGTGACCGACATCGAGCGATGGCTCCCACGGGCCTTTCTCGTCCTGTACGCTGTTCTTCTGATTGCACTGGCCATCTAAAGCGGGGGTGGTTCTGTCAGCGCTCCCGGGATGCCAACCCGCATTTCTCAAACCGGTGGAGGAGTGGGAATTGCGCAGCATTGCGGAACCGCGGGCCTCCCCCCTCCCGATCTCCCCCCTGCGGGGGAAAGAAGTGTGAACGGACCCCGCGGCACCCCCGTCGCCGGATGAAGCTTGCGAAGAGGGTAGCACCGCTTGTAGACGGCGAAGGCCCGTTCCACTCCAGACCGCACCACCGCGACCCCGGCGTTGCGACGCTTGTCCGCCTCGGTCAACAGCGCCGCCTCGTCGCCCAACAGAAGCCGGTCGCGCTCCCGGCTGTCGTGGACGTTGCCCGGCGTCACTGTCTGGCGGTGGATGAACCCGTCCTCGTCCACTCCCGCATGAACCGACCGGCTGTCCCTCTTCACATGCAGCCCCGCCTCGGGATCCCCGACCGGCGCCCCGTCCCGTGACGCCCCCCTTGCGCCAGGACGTGAGCCGCTGCCGCCGCTGATTCCTCGTGCGCGCCGCGGCCCCGCGCACGGAAACGGCCGTGTCCCGATTGACGCGCCGCCGCCCCGTCTGCCAAAGTCACGCTCGCAAACTCCATACGGCTACCCGCTCCGTCGGGTCGCCCGCTGAATAGAACAGCCCTCGATCCGGCTTGGGTTTGGCCGCCCATGCCCGGCGAATAGGCGGGGCTCACGCTATCCGTGTGGAGTTTGCAACGGCCCGGCACCGTCGGCGCCGTGGCAACCGCACGGAGGACTCGATGCACGGAACCGGACGACACCTTGCGGCTCTCGCGGCCGTGCTCTGCCTCGCCCTCTCGCTCGCCGCGTGCGGCGGCGGGGGCGGGGACGGCGCACCGACGGCGGCGAATCCGACGCCGACCGACGGGGCGCTCGATGCCGATGGGATTCGCAACGCCGATCGCGCGAAGACGGGCGATGCCGCGGACCGCGCCGCCACCGCCCTCCCGCGCTTCGGCAGCGTCACGCAATCGACGAACGTCGATGCGAGCGGCATCACCACGGACCGGGCCGGCGCGGCCTTCGACGGCGCCGGCTTGACCGTGAAGATCGCGCGCGCGGCTTCGAGCACGCTCACGCTGGACACGGCCGACTCGGTCGAAGAGTCCGTGCCCGGCGCGGGTCGCAGGGTCTGCGTCGAAGATTGCGGCTACTCCTTCGCCGAATACACAACGGTCGATCATTCGCCGTTCGGCATTCCCGGAGGGGAGCGGACGGCGGGCGGTTGGGAGACCCTGAACGTCTCCGACAGCGCCGCCACCGTCGCCCGCCTCGCGGTCACGTCGGCCGACGACGATTCGAGCGACTGGCTGGCGGCCGGCTCCTGGCTCCACGTCGCCGGGCGGAACCTGCTGTCCACCGCGCCGACCGTCACCAGCGCCGAAACGGGCGCGTTCGTGGACGGGCCGGAGCTTCGGACGCCGCCGGCCCTGCCCGCCGCGGGGACCGCGCGTTACGAAGGATGGAGCGGAGGGAGCTACGTCACCCGGGGAGCATCGGGAAACACGGACGTGGGCACGTTCGAGGGGGTCGCTACGTTGACCGCCGACTTCGCCGACGACACCATCCGGGGCTGCATCGGATGCAAGAGAAACCTCCTGCTTTCGGGTGTCACCACGGACGCCGAGACCGGCGCGCAGGAGGCCCACGACAAGGTTCCTACCGACTATCAGATTCGCCTCGGCGCGGCGCAAGTCGGTTCGGACGGCACGTTCCGCGCCAGCGACGTCACGCTCTTCAGCGCCACCGTGCAGCAGGCGGGGTTGGGGGTCACGGAGCAAAGCGGATCGTGGGGCGGGCGCTTCTCCAGCATCCCGGACGGCGCGGGCGATCCGCGTCTTGCGGCCGGCACCGCCGGGGGCAAGGTCACCTACAGCGACGGGACTCAAAGCCGCTACATCGGCGCCTTCGCGGCCGGGAAGCTGGCCTCCCCCGAAACGCCGACGGTTCCCGATTGGCTTTGGCTGCCGTCGGCGGACAGCGCGCGTTCCCGCATCGGCGGCGAACCGCTCGAGCTGACCTCGCAGCAGATCATCGACCGCGCCGGGCGCCTTCTCCAGGCGGCGAGTATCCGACTCATCAGGGAGGAGTTCACGAACACCGGCGCGGAGGACGTTCGCTGCGATGGGGTCGTTTGCCGGTGGGGAGGGTACTTCGGAGACGAGGAGCGACTCGCCCTCGAAGTGGGCGGCGAATGGCGGCCGGTCATGCGCCATCGCGGAGTCGATCTGGCGCAGGGCCGGGGGCGTGTGACCGGCGAGAACGCCTACTCCTGGGGCGAATACGTCGGCCTCATGGAGCACGGATCGTTCGGACTCGCGCGGTTGGATCACGACGCCCCTTCGGGATCATGGTCCACCTTCCCCTATGCGTTCGGCGACGCGCCCGGAACCAATCCCGGCGCTGGACTCGGAACCGCCGCATGGAACGGCGTGATGATGGGCTTCGACACGAGCGGGGCCGCGCCCGGGACGATCCAAGGCGATGCCGCGATCACCGTCGACCTCGGTGGCTTCTCGACCGTCGACGTGGCGTTCACGAACGTCCGCAATCTCGACACCGGCGCGGCCGCGCGCGACATGCGATGGAACGACATATGGTTGCATGACGGCGGCTTCCAGGACGGTTATATCTTTGGCCTCGACAACTACATCAGAGGCGAGTTCTTCGGGCCACAACACCAGGAGGTCGGCGGCGTCTTCAAGCAGGACCTCTACACCGGCTCCTTCGGGGCGAAGCGGTAGGCGGCGCCGCACCGGACCGCCCTCGCCACGCACGGGGGCGACGAAGGGGGGGTGGAATTACCGTTCGGGTGCCGGGGCGTGATGTTCGCGGGCGCCGAGGCTGGAGCCGCCGCAGACCATGAGCGCCTGGCCGGTGACGAAGGCGCTGCGCCGGTCGAGGAAGAAGGCGATGGCGTGCGCCATGTCCTCCGGCGTGCCGATGCGGCCGACCGGGATGGCGGCGAGCGCCGCGCGGGTGCGGGGGGAATCGGGCGGGTTCGCCTCCACGTAGAGCTCGGTCGCCGTCGGGCCGGGGCAGATGCAGTTGACCGTGATGCCGTCGGCCGCGAGCTCCAGCGCCCAGGTGCGGGTGAGGCCGACGAGCGCCGCCTTGGTCGCCGCGTAGTTGGTGCGGAGCTCCTTGCCGCGCACCGAGCGGCTGGAGATGTTGACGATCCGCCCGAACTTCTCGGCGCGCATCCCGGGCGCCAGCGCCTTGGCGCACTGGATCGCACAGCGCACGTTGAGCGCCATCAGGTCGTCGAAATCGGCGAGCGTCGCATCTTCGAGGAGGGCCGGGCGCACGGTGCCCACGTTGTTGACCAGGCGCGTGATGCGCCGCCCGTCGAGCGCCCGCTCCAGCGCCCGCGCGGTGCCCGCCGTATCGGCGAGATCGACCGCGACGAACAGCTCCACCGGATCCTCCGGCGCGACGCGGTCGAACACCACGACGCGGCAGCCGCCCTCGCGCAGCCGCGCAGCCGCCGCGCGGCCGATGCCGCGGGCGCCGCCGGTGATCAGGGCGTAGTCGCCGGTCCTCGCGCGCATGTCATGCTCGTCGCGCGTCATGCTCGTCGCGCGCTCGCCTGCGCGAGCGATGCGCGACGCCCGCCTTCCCGCCGCGACCGGCGCTGCGGGCCGCGCCCTACTCCGCGGCGGCGCGGGTGCCGAGCGCGGCGTTCACCCGGGGCATGACCTCCTCGGCCAGCAGCGCCATGGAGCGCTTCATCCGCTCCTTGTCCGTCCAGTCCTGGGCGGTGAGCATCAGCGTGCCGAAATGGCCGACCTCCTCGCGCAGCGCCAGGATCTTCTCGACCACCGTGTCGGGGCCGCCGAAGATCGTGTAGTTGTCGCGCAGCGCCTCGTGGGTGAGGCGCGCCGGGTCGTCCCCCCGCTCGACGACGAACGGGCCTTTCATGTCGGCGCGCTCGAAGATCTTGAAGAGATAGTCGAAATAGGCGTCGGTGCTGTTTCCCGGCTCCTTGGCGAAAGCCTCGGCGGCGGCATCCGTCTCATCGACATGGACGTTGCGGGCGACGCGCCAGATCTCCGGGTCCGTCGGATGGCCGGCCTTGGCCGCCGCCTCCGCGTACACCTGCCAGTGCGACGCGACCGACCAGTTGCCGATGAAGTTGGCCGAGATCGGGATGTAACCGCGCGAACCCGCGAACTTGATCGAACCCGAGAACGGGCTCATGGCCGAGATCGCGATGGGCGGATGGGGCTTCTGATAGGGCTTGGCCATATGCCCGAGCCCGATATCCTCGTAGACCCAGTCCTTGAGGGAGAGCTGCCAGTGTTCGCCCTGGATGTCGTAGGGAGGGTCCTTCTCCCAGAGCTCGAGCATGATGTCGATCGCCTCGACCATCATGGCGTTGCGGTCCGACTCCATGACTCCGAATATCTCGAAGTCCGGCGGCAGGCCGCCGGGGCCCACGCCCATGATGTAGCGCCCCTTCGCCAGATGATCGAACATCGCGATCTGGCCCGCCGTGACCGCCGGGTGGTACTGCGGCAGGCAGATCACGCCGGTGCCGCAGACGATCCGCTCGGTGCGCGGCAGCACGTGGGCGAGGAAGAGCAGCGGCGAGGTGATCTGCTCGGAGGCCGAGGAATAGTGCTCGCCCACCCAGGCTTCCGAGAAGCCGAGCCGGTCGGCATGGACGATCGCGTCGATGTCCTCCATCAAGGTCTCGTGGTAGTCCCGCCTGGGATGGTGGATCGGCATCATGAACAAGCCCAGCTTCATCGCTCTCCTCCCTGCCGCCCCACCGCCGCGCGATGGGCCACGGACGCAGCGCCCGGCGCCGGGCGCTTCCAAGGCGTTATACATCAACTCGCGCCCTGCCGGCACGCCGGGAATCGCCGGGCATGATCGCGGCCGCCACCGCGGGCGAACGCCGCCGGGCGCTGCGCGCCGGGCTCGAGGGCGGCGGCCTGCTGCGCTTTCCCGGCGCCTTCGCGCCGGTCGTGGCGCGGATGATCGAACGCCGGGGGTTCGACGGAATTTACGTTTCCGGCGCCGCGCTCGCCGGCGACCTGGGCCTGCCGGACATCGGCCTCACCGCGCAAGGCGAGGTCGTGGACCGCGCCCGGGCGATCGCGTGGGCCTGCGCCCTCCCCGCCATCGTGGACGTCGACACCGGCTTCGGCGGGCCGCTGAACGCCGCCCGCACGGTCGCGCTGCTCGAGGAGGCCGGCCTCTCCGGCTGCCAGCTGGAGGACCAGGAGACCCCCAAGCGCTGCGGCCATCTGGACCGCAAGACCGTGGCGCCGGTGGCCGAGATGGTCCGCCGCGTCCGCGCCGCCCGCGAGGCGCAACGCGACCCCGACTTCCTGCTCATCGCCCGCACCGACGCCCGCGGCCCCGAGGGGCTCGCTTCGGCGATCGACCGGGCGAAGGCCTATGTCGACGCCGGCGCCGCCATGATCTTCCCCGAAGCGCTCCGCTGCGTCCGCGAGTTCGAGGCGTTTCGCGCGGCCATCGATGCGCCGCTGATGGCCAACATGACCGAGTTCGGCAAGTCGCCCCTGCTCTCCCGCCGGACGCTCGCGGCGCTGGGCTACAATCTCGTGATCTACCCCGTCACGACCTTCCGCCTGGCCATGAAGGCGGTCGAGGACGGCTTGGCTCATCTCGCCGAGCACGACGATCAGGCCGCCCTGGTGCCGCGCATGATGACCCGCGCGAGGCTCTACGAGATCGTCGACTACGCAGGCTACGGGCGCTTCGACACCACGATCCGGGATTTCGCGGCGGAACCGGAGGAGACGGCCGTGGGCGCGGCGACGGACGAAGCGGCGGGACGGCGACGATGACCGATGGCGCGACCGGCGGCGCGCTCGCGCCCTTCATGGTGCTCGACCTCACGCGCTACCGCGCCGGCCCGACCGCCGCCCGCCAGCTCGCGGACTGGGGCGCGGACGTGATCAAGATCGAGATGCCTTCGGCGGCGGCAGAAGCGGACCCGATCAAGGGCCGGCACGGCCCCGACTTCCAGAATCTGCACCGCAACAAGCGGAGCCTCACCCTGAACCTCAAGGCCCCGGAAGGACTCGCCGTCTTCAAGCGCCTGGCCGGGCGCGCCGACGTCGTGATCGAGAACTACCGGCCGGACGTGAAACACCGCCTCGGCATCGACCACGAGACCTTGCGCGCCCTCAACCCCCGCCTCGTCTATGCCAGCCTGTCCGGCTTCGGCCAGGACGGCCCCTATGCGCACCGCCCGGGCTTCGATCAGATCGCCCAGGGCATGGGCGGGCTGATGTCGATCACCGGCGCGCCGGGCGGCGGGCCGATGCGCGCCGGAATCCCCATCGCCGACCTGAGCGCCGGCCTCTATACGGCGCTCGGCATCCTCGTCGCGCTGCTCGAACGCGAGCGCTCGGGGGAAGGGCAATGGGTCCGCTCGTCCCTGCTCGAGGCGATGATCGCCCAGCTCGACTTCCAGGCCGCGCGCTACCTGTTCGAGGGCGCGGCGCCCGGGCAAGCCGGCAACGATCATCCGACGAGCATCCCGACCGGCGTGTTCGAAACCGCCGACGGCCACATCAACATCGCGACCTCCGGCGGCGCGATCTACGAACGCCTTTGCCGCGCCATCGGCGCGCCGGACCTGATCCGCGACCCGCGCTTCGCGACCGGCGACGCCCGCTCCGCGAACCGCGCGGCGCTCAACGCGCGCATCGCCGCGCGCACCCGCACCCGGACGAGCGCCGAGTGGGTCCGGGCCTTGAACGAAGCGGGCGTGCCCTGCGGGCCGATCTACGCCATCGACGCGATGTTCGACGATCCGCAGGTGCGCCATCTCGGCATGGCCGCGCCGGTCGATCATCCGCTCCTGGGCGCCACGCGCGTCGTCTCCCAGGCGGTGCGGCTCGACCGCACGCCGTTCGCCGTCCGCGCGGCCACGCCGGAACTCGGCGCCCATACCGATGAAATCCTGCGCGCGCTGGGCTACAACGCCGCGCAGATCGATTCCATGCGGGAGCGGGGCGTCGTGTAACCGCGACGAGAGCGCGATGACCGACCAATTGCTCGTCGAGACCGCCGGCGCCGTCGGCTGGATCACCTTCAACAACCCGGCGAAGCGCAACGCCCTCACGGTGGCGATGTGGCGCGCCCTGCCGGAGGCGCTCGACCGGCTGGAGGCCGATCCGGCGGTGCGCGTGATCGTGCTCAGGGGCGCGGGCGGGAAGGCCTTCGTCTCCGGCGCGGACATCTCGGAATTCGCGGCGCGGCGCGCCGACGAAGCGGACGTCGCGGCCTACGACAGGCTCGCCGAAGGCGCCACCGAACGGCTGCGCGCGGCGGACAGGCCGACGCTCGCCATGATCCGGGGCTATTGTATGGGCGGCGGCCTCGGCCTCGCCATCGCCTGCGACATGCGAATCGCCGGCGCGGGCGCGTGCTTCGCCATCCCCGCGGCCCGGCTCGGCGTCGGCTACCGCGTCGGCTCGCTCAAGATGCTGGTGGACCTCGTGGGCCCCGCCTTCGCCAGGGAAATCCTCCTCACCGCGCGCCGCTTCACGGCGGACGAGGCGGCCCGCATCGGCCTCGTCAACCGCAGCGTCCCCGATGCCGCGCTCGCCGACACGGTCGCGGAATATTGCGCGGCCGTCGCCGGCAACGCGCCGCTTTCGATGCGCGCGAGCAAGCGCATGATCGCCGAACTGTCGCGAAGCGGCGCCGCCGGGGTCGACGCCGCGCTCTGCGACTCCCTCGTGACCGCCTGCTTCACGAGCGCCGACTACGCCGAGGGCCGCACCGCCTTCATGGAGAAGCGGCCTCCCCGGTTCACGGGGCGCTAGCCCGCGCGTCCCGAACCCGCCCCGCCGGTTTTGAACGCGGGCGGAGCGGGCCTGCGGCGCGCGGCGTTGCGGGAACGCCGGGAGGGCGGCGTGGCACCCGCCGCCGCCCTCATGGTCTTGCGCGCCACCGCCGCCGCCGTCACGATTGCGGCATGGCAGACACGGCCACGTTCGATACGCTTGCCACGGCCCGACGGCTCAAGGCGGCCGGCATCGCCGGCGCCCAGGCCGAAGCGATTGCCGAAGCCCAAGCTGAAGCTGTCCGCGCCGCCCGTGGAGACCTTGCGACCAAGGCCGACATCGCCGGCCTCGAAGCCCGGTTCTACCGCGCGTTGCTGGCCTTGGGCGCCGCCCTCGTCGGTATCATGATCGCCGTCGCCGGCGTCGCTATCGGCTTGCTGCAGGCATTGGGGTAGCGCCGCCGCTCCCATTCCGTGCGCGCCGCGCCCGTGTCTTCCGGCGCCCGCTCAGGCCGCCGCATCCAATCGCCATCATCGCCCATGGCCACCACCCGCCCCGGCCTACTCGAACCGAGCTTCGTTCAACAGCCAGTAGGCTTCGGTTCCCTTCAAGGCTTCTTGTCCTTCGCGTAGTCGAAGGGAACCTTGCCGGCATCATCGCGGGCGGCGGGGTCCGCACCGCCTTCGATCAATGCCGCTATCACGGAAGAGTTGGAATTGCGCTCCGCCGCCAAGTGGAGCGGCGTTGCGCCCTTTTCGGCGCGCGCGCCGGGGTCCGCGCCGGCGGAAAGGGCGGCCTTCACTTCGGAAGCGGTTCCGACAACCGCCGCCTCGAACAGATCGTCCGCCGCGTCGGCGTGAACGGGAGGCGCCGGCAACGCCAGGGCGCCGGAAATCAGGATAAAGGCAAGCAAGCAGATTGGATCATCAGTGCCTTTGGCCATGGTGTTGCTCCCACGGTGCACAGACAGCGCCACAGCGCCCGGGCCTCCCCGCCATATCAGCGCGCCGCGGCGCGGGGGTGGGCGGCGGCGTAGGCGGCGAGGAGGGCGGCTTCATCCACCTCGGTGTAGCGCTGCGTGGTCGAAAGGCTGGCGTGGCCGAGCAGCTCCTGGATCGTGCGCAGGTCGCCGCCGCTCGCCAGCAGGTGGGTCGCGAAGCTGTGGCGGAGTGCATGCGGAGTCGCCGAAGAGGGCAGGCCGAGCGCGCCGCGCAAGCGGGCCATGGCCTGTTGCACGAGGCGGGGTTGCAGCCGCCCGCCGCGGGCGCCGACGAAGAGCGGATCGCCCGCGCCGAAATCGTGCGGGCAGGCCGCCAGATAGTCGGCGATCGCCTGCGCCACCACCGGCAGCACCGGCACGATTCGCTGCTTCCCGCCCTTGCCGGTGATCGACAGGCTGTGAAGCGCGCCGTCCGCCGCCGGCGCGTCGGCGCGGTCGAGCCCGAGCGCCTCGCCGATGCGCAGGCCGCAGCCGTAGAGGAGCATGAGAACCGCGCCGTCGCGCCGGACGATCCAATCCGCCGGCGCGGCGCCGCCCTCCGCCGTCGCGACCACCGCCTTCGCCTGGCCCTCGCTCAGCGGCCGGGGCACGCCGCGCGGCGTGCGCGGCCCGCGCACCAGCGCGAGCGCCGGCGAGGCGGGCAGCCCCTCGCGCTCGAGGTGGCGGAAGAAGACGCGGACGACCGAGAGCGCGCGGGCGGTCGAGGTCTTGGCCCGCCCGCCGGCGGCGCGCCAGGCGAGCCAGGCGCGAAAATCGCGGACGGCGAGCGCGCCCAACGCCGCGAGATCGGCGGGCCCGCCCTGGTGCTCCGCCAGGAAGCCCAGGAAATCCGCGAGGTCGCGGCGATAGGCGGCAATCGTGTGGGCGGAGCGCCGCCGCTCGTGGGCCAGGCGCGCGAGCCAAGTCCCGGCCGCCCGTTCGAGGTCGGCGGCGACCGGCGCGCCCAGCGTCGTGGTCATGGGAGGGCCGTCACGAGAGGATCGACTGCCCGGTCTTCCCCCAGTCGGCGAGGAAGGCCGCGAGTCCCTTGTCGGTGAGCGGATGGCGCGCGAGCCGGCGCAGCACCGCGGGCGGCACCGTCGCCACGTCCGCGCCGATCTTCGCGGCTTCCACGACGTGGATCGGGTGGCGGATCGAGGCGACCAGGATCTCGGTGTCAAGCGAATCGGGATAGGCACGGTAGATGGCGGCGATATCCCGGATCAGGCCCATCCCGTCCTGCCCCACGTCGTCGAGCCGGCCGACGAAGGGCGAGACGAAGGCCGCGCCCGCCTTCGCCGCCAGCAGCGCCTGGGCGGCGGAGAAGCAAAGGGTGACGTTGACCCTGACGCCGCCCTGGGCGAGCGCGCGGCACGCCTTGAGGCCGTCCCAGGTGAGCGGCACCTTGACCGCCACGTTGGGGGCGAGCGCGGCGAGCTTGCGCCCCTCGGCCAGCATCGTCTCGGTGTCGGTCGCGGTGACCTCGGCGCTCACCGGGCCGGGCACGAGATCGCAGATGCGCCGGATCACGTCGAAGAGGGCGACGCCGCTCCTGGCGATCAGCGAGGGGTTGGTGGTCACCCCGTCGAGAAGGCCGGTCGCCGCGAGATCGCGGATTTCGTCGAGGTCCGCGCTGTCCACGAAGAACTTCATCGCGCCGCCTCCTTAGTCCCGATCGCGGCGCTTGTGAAGCCGGATTCCGCGTGGGCATATCGACGCGGGGCGGCCGGGGGCTACGATGCCGCGATGCGCGCGCCACCGATCACGACCCGGGACCGCGACGCGGCGCCCTCTCCTCCATCCTCCGCCCGCGTCGCCGTGCTGCTGCCGCTGCCGGTGGACGACGCCTACGACTACGCCCTCCCCGAAGGAGTCGCGGCGGCGCCGGGCCGGTTCGTGCGGGTGCCCTTCCGCGGACGGGAAGCGACGGGGGTGGTCTGGGGCGACGGCCTGGGCGGCGTCGCGGCCGCGCGGCTCAAGACGGTCGCGGCGGTGCTGGACGCGCCGCCGATGGCCGCGCCGCTGCGGCGTCTGGTCGACTGGACCGCGGATTACACGCTGGCGCGGCGCGGGTCGGTGCTGCGCCTGGCGATGAGCGCCCCCGCCGCCCTGGCACCGCCGCCCATGCGGACCGCTTGGCGGCGCGGGCGAGGAGCGCCCGAACGCATGACCGAGGCACGCCGCCGGGTGCTCGCCCTGCTCGGGGACGGCCGGCCGCGGAGCGCGCCCGACATCGCGCGCGCGGCCGGCGTCGGCGCCGGCGTGGTGCGCGCGCTGGCCGGGCTCGGTGCGGTCGAAGCGGTCGCGATCCCCGACGCCGCGGCCTTCGACCGGCCGGATGCGGGCCGTCCGGGCCCGGCCCTGTCGGCGGCCCAGGAAACCGCCGCGGCTGTGCTCCGCGCCCAGGTGGCGGGCGGCGCCTTCGGCGTCACCCTGCTCGACGGGGTGACCGGCGCCGGCAAGACGGAGGTCTATTTCGAGGCAATCGCCGCCGCGCTCGACGCCGGCGGGCAGGCGCTGGTGATGCTGCCCGAGATCGCCTTGGGCGCCCAGTGGCTCGCGCGTTTCCACGACCGCTTCGGCGCCGAACCGGCGGTGTGGCACTCCGAGATCGGCGAACGCCGGCGGCGCGAGACCTGGCGCGCGGTCGCCCAGGGCGCGGCAACGGTCGTGGTCGGCGCGCGCTCGGCGCTCTGGCTGCCCTTCCAGTCCCTCCGCCTGATCGTGGTCGACGAGGAGCACGACCCGGCCTTCAAGCAGGAGGAGGGCGTGATCTATAACGCCCGCGACATGGCGGTGGTCCGCGCCCGCCTCGAGGGCTGCCCCGCGGTGCTGGTCTCCGCCACGCCGTCCCTGGAGACGGTCGTCAACGCCCGTAAGGGGCGCTACGCCTGCCGGCGGCTGCCGGAGCGGCACGGGGGCGCGCGGCTGCCCGCCGTCGAGACGGTCGATCTGCGCAAGGCGCCTCCCGCGCCCGGCACCTGGCTCGGGCCCGCGTTGCGCGCGGCACTGAACGAGACCCTGGGCGCCGGCGAGCAGGCGCTGCTTTACCTCAACCGCCGAGGCTATGCGCCGCTGACGCTGTGCCGCGCCTGCGGCCACCGGCTCCAATGCCCGAATTGCAGCGCCTGGCTGGTGGAGCACCGCTTCGCGGGCGCCCTCGCCTGCCATCACTGCGACTATCGCCGCGCGCTACCGCAGGCATGCCCGGACTGCGCGGCGACCGGGAATTTCGCCGCCTGCGGCCCGGGCGTCGAGCGGATCGTCGAGGAGGTCGGCGTGGCCTTCCCCGGCGCCCGCTGGGCCATCCTGACCAGCGACACGATGCAGGGGCCGAGCCGCATCCGGGCGCTGGTCGAGGCCGTTTCGGCCGGCGCGGTCGACATCCTGGTCGGCACCCAGATGGTGGCCAAGGGGCATCACTTCCCGCAACTCACGCTGGTGGGAGTCGTCGACGCCGATCTCGGGCTGGCCGGCGGCGACCTGCGCGCGGCCGAGCGCACCTACCAAGTGCTTCACCAAGTCGGTGGGCGCGCCGGGCGCGGCGAGCGACCGGGACGGGTGCTGCTCCAGACCCACGCGCCCGAGCACCCGGTGATCGCCGCCCTGGCCTCCGGCGGGCGGGACGCATTCATGGCGCAGGAGGCGTCGGCCCGCGCGTGCCACGACCTGCCGCCCTACGGCCGCCTCGCCGCGGCCATCGCGAGCGCCCCGGAGGAGGCGGACGCGGAGGCCGCCGCCGCCGCCCTCGCGCGGCGCGCGCGGGCCGACGCAGCGGCGGCCGGCATTCGCGTTCTCGGGCCGGCGCCCGCGCCGATGCGGCTGATCCGCGGCCGCTACCGCTTCCGCCTCCTGTTCAAATGCGGGCGCGCCACGGCTCTTCAACCGCATCTGCGGCGCTGGCTGAAGGACCTCGAGCCCGACGCCCGCGCGCGCCTCCGAATCGACATCGACCCGCAGGGCTTCACATAACCCGAGATAGCGACAGGGGCCCGGGGACCCGCGCACCGAAGCGCAGCGGGGATATTCCGGGAGGCGGTTGCGCGGGCGGGGGGAGTGTGATACTCGTGTGCGGGCCTTTCCGGGACGGGTGCCCGCGGGGCTTTTTTTGCGGCCCGCATCCGGGCAGAAGCAGGGAGAAGCAGTGGCTGGGCAATCGGTCGGCGGCCTCGCCGGTCTCGCGGATCGTTACGCGACGGCGCTCTTCGAGCTCGCTGTCGAACGCGGCGTGATCGAAGCGATTGAACGCGATCTCGGTACGGTCCAACGCCTGCTCGCCGACAGCGGGGACCTGCAGCGCGTCGTCCGCAGTCCCACGCTCTCGCGTGCGGAGCAAGGCAAGGCGTTGGACGCCGTGCTGGAGCGGCTGGAGGCGGACCGCTACGTGAGGAACTTCGTCCGGCTTCTCGCGCGCAACCGCCGCGTGTTCCTGCTCGACGCCGTGATCGCGGCGTTCCGGGCGAAGCTCGCGGCGCATCGCGGCGAGGTGTCGGCGGAGGTGACGTCGGCCGTGCCGCTCAAGCCCGACCACCTGCGGGCGCTCGAGGAGGCGCTCCGCGCCGTCGCGGGGCGGGCGGTGGCGCTGGAGACCCGCGTGGACCCGGCGTTGCTCGGCGGCCTGACTGTCCGCGTCGGCTCGCGGATGCTGGACGCCTCGCTCGGAACGAAACTGCGCAATCTCGAATTGGCGATGAAGGGAATCTGACATGGACATCGGCGCCGCCGAGATATCGGCAATCCTGAAGGAGCAGATCGCCAATTTCGGGGCCGAGGCGGACGTGGCCGAGGTGGGTCAAGTCCTCTCGGTCGGGGACGGCGTCGCCCGCGTCCATGGGCTCGACAACGTCCAGGCCGGCGAGATGGTGGAGTTCCCCGGCGGCATCCGGGGCATGGCCCTGAACCTCGAGACCGACAACGTCGGCATCGTGATCTTCGGCGAGGATCGAGACATCAAGGAGGGCGACGTCGTCAAGCGGACGGGGACCATCGTCGACGTGCCCGTCGGCAAGGCGCTGCTGGGCCGCGTCGTCGACCCGCTCGGCAACCCGCTCGACGGCAAGGGCCCGATCGAAGGGGAGCGGCGCCGGGTGGAGGTCAAGGCCCCCAGCATCATCCCGCGCCAGTCGGTGAACGAGCCGGTACAGACCGGCCTCAAGGCGCTCGACGCCCTCGTCCCTATCGGCCGCGGGCAGCGCGAGCTGATCATCGGCGATCGCCAGACGGGAAAGACCGCCATCGCGGTCGACACCATCATCAACCAGAAGGAAGTCAACGCGAGCGACGACGAATCGCGGAAGCTCTACTGCATCTACGTCGCCGTCGGGCAGAAGCGTTCGACGGTGGCGCAGATCGTCAAGACCCTGGAGGAATACGGCGCGCTCGACTACTCGATCGTCGTCTCGGCATCCGCCTCGGAGCCGGCGCCTCTTCAGTTCCTCGCGCCCTATGCCGGCTGCACCATGGGTGAGTACTTCCGCGACAACGGGATGCACGCGGTGATCTTCTACGACGATCTGTCGAAGCAGGCCGTCGCCTACCGCCAGATGTCGCTTCTGCTGCGCCGCCCGCCGGGGCGCGAGGCCTATCCGGGCGACGTGTTCTACCTCCACTCGCGGCTGCTCGAACGCGCCGCCAAGATGAACGCCGGCAACGGTTCGGGCTCGCTCACGGCGATGCCGGTGATCGAGACCCAGGCGAACGACGTCTCGGCCTACATCCCGACGAACGTGATCTCGATCACCGACGGGCAGATCTTCCTGGAGACTGACCTCTTCTACCAGGGCATCCGACCGGCCATCAACGTCGGCCTCTCGGTCAGCCGTGTGGGTTCGGCCGCCCAGGTGAAGGCGATGAAGCAGGTCGCCGGGCGAATCAAGCTGGAGCTCGCCCAGTACCGTGAGATGGCGGCGTTCGCGCAGTTCGGCTCGGACCTCGACGCGGCGACGCAACGCCTCCTCAACCGGGGCGCCCGGCTGACGGAGCTGCTCAAGCAGGACCAGTTCGCGCCGATGTCCGTGGAAGAGCAGGTCGTCTCGATCTTCGCCGGCGTGCGCGGCTATCTCGATGGGATCGAAGTCTCCGACGTGACCCGCTTCGAGAGCGAATTCCTCGGCGTGATGCGGGCGAGCCACGCGGAGCTCCTGGGCGCCCTCCGCGAGTCGCGGGAGCTGAGCGATGAGACGGAGAAGGCCCTGACCGAGATCCTCGACGACTTCTCCAAGACGTTCGCGTGAGCTTGGCGCTCCGAGTCCGGGTCAGGAAAGCGTCCCCGCCATGGCGAGCCTCAAGGACCTCAGGGTCCGCATCAACAGCGTCCGCCAGACCCAGAAGATCACCTCGGCGATGAAGCTCGTCGCGGCCTCGAAGCTCCGCCGTGCCCAGGAGGCGGCGGAGGCGGCGCGCCCGTTCTCGGAGCGGATGGAGCGCATGGTGGGTTCGCTCGCCGCGCTCATGCGCGAGCGCGAGGACGCGCCGGCGATGATGCGCGGCACGGGCAGGGACGACATCCACCTCTTCCTGGTGGCGACCGCCGACCGGGGCCTCTGCGGCGGCTTCAACAGCTCGATCACGCGCGCGACCCGCGCCCGCCTGATCACGCTCGGCGAGCGGGGAAAGACGGCGAAGCTGATCTGCATCGGGCGCAAGGGCCGGGAACAGCTCCGCCGCGAGTTCGGCACCATAATCGTCGACCACGCTGACGGCATCGGCCGCACCGGCGGCCCTTCCTTCGAGGAGGCCGATCGCATCGGTCGCGGCCTCGCGGAGCGTTTCGAGAACGGCGAGTTCGATTCCTGCACGGTGGTCTACAACCGCTTCAGGACGGTCATGAGCCAAGTCGTAACCTTCCAGAGGCTCATCCCCTTCAGCCCGCCGGAGACGGCGGACGACGGGAGCGATTCGGGCGGCGCTGTCCACGATTTCGAACCCGACGAAGAGGCGATCCTCTCGGACCTGCTGCCGCGCAACCTCTCGATCCAGATTTTCAGGGCCTTGCTCGAGAACGCGGCGAGCGAACAGGGCGCGCGGATGACGGCGATGGACAGCGCGACGCGCAACGCCGGCGAGATGATCGACAAGCTGGCCCTCAACTACAACCGGACGCGGCAGGCGCAGATCACCAAGGAGCTGATCGAGATCATCTCCGGCGCGGAAGCGCTCTAATGCGACCCGGCGAGCCCGAGCGGGAGCGGAGAAGATGACGACGAAAAACGCGGTGGGGAAGATCAACCAAGTCATGGGCGCGGTCGTTGACGTGCAGTTTGAAGGCGCGCTCCCGCCGATTCTCAATGCCCTGCACGTCGACAACCGGGGCAGCCGGCTCGTCCTCGAAGTAGCGCAGCATCTGGGCGAGAGCACCGTCCGCTGCGTCGCCATGGACACCACGGACGGCCTCGTGCGCGGCGCCGAGGCGGTCGATACCGGCGACGGCATCACCGTGCCGGTGGGTCCGGAGATGCTGGGCCGCATCATCAACGTCGTCGGCGACCCGATCGACGAGCGCGGCGCCGTCGAGGCCAGGGCCGGCCGGCCGATCCACGCCCAGGCGCCCGCCTTCGTCGAACAATCGACGGAAGCCGAGATCCTGATCACCGGGATCAAAGTGGTCGATCTGCTCGCGCCCTACGCGAAGGGCGGCAAGGTCGGGCTGTTCGGCGGCGCCGGGGTCGGCAAGACCGTGATCATCATGGAGCTGATCAACAACATCGCGAAGCAGCACGGCGGCTATTCGGTCTTCGCCGGCGTCGGCGAGCGGACCCGCGAGGGCAACGACCTCTACCACGAGATGATCGAATCCGGGGTCATCGACCTGGAGGGCGACCAGTCCAAGGTGGCGCTCGTGTACGGCCAGATGAACGAGCCGCCGGGCGCGCGCGCGCGAGTCGGTCTCACCGGCCTGACTCAGGCGGAGTATTTCCGCGACGAGGAGGGGCAGGACGTGCTGCTCTTCATCGACAACATCTTCCGCTTCACGCAGGCCGGCTCCGAGGTCTCCGCCCTGCTCGGGCGCATCCCGTCCGCCGTCGGCTATCAGCCCACGCTGGCGACGGACATGGGCGCACTCCAGGAGCGGATCACCTCGACCCAGAAGGGCTCGATCACCTCGGTTCAGGCGATCTACGTTCCCGCCGACGACCTGACCGACCCGGCACCGGCGACCTCCTTCGCCCATCTGGACGCGACCACCGTCCTCTCGCGGCAGATCGCCGAGCTCGGCATCTACCCGGCGGTGGACCCGCTCGACTCCACCTCGCGGATGCTGGATCCGCGTATCATCGGCGAGGAGCACTACACCGTGGCGCGCGAGGTCCAGCGCGTCCTGCAAACCTACAAGTCACTCCAGGACATCATCGCGATCCTGGGCATGGACGAGCTCTCGGAGGAGGACAAGCTCACGGTGGCGCGGGCGCGCAAGATCCAGCGCTTCCTGTCGCAGCCCTTCTTCGTCGCCGAGGTCTTCACCGGCACCGCCGGCAAGCTCGTGGAGCTCAAGGACACGATCTCGAGCTTCAAGGCCATCTGCGCCGGCGAGTACGACGACCTGCCGGAAGCCGCCTTCTATATGGTGGGCCCCATCGAGGAAGCCGTGGAGAAGGCCAAGCGGATGGCCGCCGAGGCCGCCTGAGGCGCACTCATCCATGGCCGATACCCTGCAGTTCGAGCTGGTCGCGCCGGAGAGACTGATCTTCTCCGGCGACGTCGAAATGGTGGTGGTGCCCGGCATCGAGGGCGATTTCGGCGTGCTCCCGGGCCACGCGCTCCTGATATCCACGCTGCGGCCCGGCGTCATCGAGATCTACGAGAACGAGAAGCCGAAGGAGCGCTACGTCGTCGCCGAGGGATTCGCGGAGGTGACGGGCGAACGTTGCACGGTGCTGTCCGCCGAGGCGCTCGAGACCGCGGCGATCGACCGGGCGGAGGCGGAGGCGCGGCTCGAACGCGCACAACACGCCTTGCGCGACGCCGAGGGCGCGGCGGAACGCGCGCGATACGAGCGCGAAGCCGCCATCGCCGAACTCCTCGCCGCCAACGCCGCCTGACCTTCGGACGAAGCGCCGGCTCCGATCGTTTTTCGGCCCGCGGGTCTCGTCGTGCACGAAGTGCGCGCTTGCCGGCGTGACGCCCGCAGTTTTTTCGCGCTTCGCGCGTCCCACCGACGTGGAAAAAGATGGCGGAAGAGTTGCGACTCGGCGTGGTGGGCGTGGGGCGGTTCGGGCGGCTTCACGCCGAGAAGATGGCAGAGCTCGCCGACGTCCGGCTGGTCGCGGTGGCCGACCCGGACGGCGTGCGCGCCGTCGAGGCGGCGGCCGCGTTCGGCGCCGACTCGGCGTCCGACCACCGGGCCTTGCTGGGGCGCGTCGATGCGGTTTCCATCGCCGTGCCCGCCGCGGCGCACTACGCCGTGGCGAAGGATTTCCTGGAGGCGGGAATCCATGTCCTGGTGGAGAAGCCGCTGACCGACAGCGTCGCCACGGCCAGGGAAATCGCGGCCCTCGCGGACGCCCGATCTCTGGTTCTCCAGGTCGGTCACATCGAGCGGTTCTCGCAAGCCTTCCGCATCGTCGCGCCGCGCGTCGTCCGGCCGCTCTACATCGAATCGCTCCGGCTCGCCCCGTTCTCGCCGCGCGGCAACGACGTGAGCGTCGTCCTCGACGTGATGATCCACGACATCGACCTAGTCCTCGCACTGGTCCGCGCGTCGGTCTCGAAGGTCGACGCCGTCGGCGCACCGGTCTTCTCCAAGAGCGACGACATCGTCAACGCGCGGCTCGAATTCGCCGATGGCTGCGTCGCTTCCATCACCGCGAGCCGGGTCAGCCTCAAGACGGAGCGCAAGCTCCGGATCTTCCAGTCGGACGCCTACATCCGAATCGACCACGGCACCCGGAGCGTCAGGACGGTGCGCAAGAAAGGCCTCGATCCGGCACGACCCGACGATATCGGCGGGTTCGCCGTGGACGAAGAGCACTACGACGGGGGTGATGCACTCAAGAGCGAGGTCGAAGCGTTCGTGCACGCGGTGCGCACCAGCACCGCCCCGCCGGTGACCGCCACCGACGGCGTGCGGTCCCTCGAGGTCGCGCAACGCATCGCCGAACGCGCACGCGCCGCTCGGGGCACCGCATCTCCCCCTTGACCTGGGACGTTTCCGGGCCGTCCGCCCACTCTAATTGGTGTGGTTGCGATATACTGGGAATGAAATTTACGGACAGTATACTGTCCACGCAAAGAAGCAGCGGCTTGCATACGCGCGTTTTTGATAGATAGGGCCTTTCAAATTTTCGATAAGGCCGCTTATCGCTACTAGGTGAGTCCCGGCGCATGGCGCCCTCGCGAAGTGACGGCTCAGCGTCGGAAGGTATGTCAACGAAAGCCGGCGACTTGGCCATGCCAACGCTTCGCTTGCTTCAACGAGGCTGGCACCGCGCGCCCACAATACTACAACCACGAGCGCCGCCCTGGCCAGCACGATGCACGCCGTCACCGCTGCCGAGCGCCGAAGCCAGGGCCGCACCGCCCGCTTTACTCGAACCGGCCTTCATTCAAGGGAGACTTGCCGTCTTTATCGCGCGCCGGGATCCACGCCGGCGGACAGTGCGGCCTTCACGTCGGAAGCAGTCCCGCCGCCCGCCGCCTTGAACAGATCATCCGTCGCGGCGGCACGGGCGGGCGCGGCCAGGGCCACCGCCAGCGCCGACAGCACCCGGCGTCATCCGGACATCTACCGCGTCACGGCCTCCGCCACTCGCAGGAGCGCCGCGAGACGACCCATCCATCCGGCAGGTAGCTGGTGGTGTAGCGGCAGGTTCCGGTCACGCCGGCATATCTGCCGGTACCACCCTCGATCTCCTGGCTGCCGCGCCCACCGCCGCCGACTTCGACATCGCCCGCGTCGCGCTTCGACACCGCATACCAGCTATCGCCCTCGCCATCGGTGAAGGCGCAGGGCGCTTCGAGATCAAGGCCAGCCTCCGACTTCTTCGAGTAAACCACGCAGTTTATGCGGTAGTTCATGCCTTCCGCGAACGGGCCGCCGTTGGTCTCGATGATCGTGCCCGTCCCGTCGAGCGGGCCACCTCGGACAGTCTGCCCCGCATATTCCACCGTGGTGTAGCCGTGGACATAGCTGGTGAGCATCTCGAAACTCCCGCTCTCCTCTGCGGCGAGCGGCCCGGTGCATGTGAAACTCGCGGCGGCAAGAACCGCCGCCATTTTCCCGGAAAGGACTTTCATTCCCTGTCTCCTCGAAACGCGCGCGGGGCGCCGTCCCACATCACGGCCGCCGCCATTCGCAGGTAGAAACCGAAACCAGCCAGTCATCCGGCAGATAGCTGGTGGTGTAGGGGCAATTCCCCATCACGCCCGCATATTTACCGGTGCCGCCGACGAGCATCTGGTTGCCCTGGCCACCGCCGCCGACCGCGACGTCGCCCGCCCGCCTCTTCGCCATCGCATACCAGGCATCGCCGTCGGAATCGGTGAACGTGCAGGGCGCCTCAAGATCGATGCCGGCCTCCGCTTTCTTCACATAGACGAGGCACGTCGCGCGGTAATTCCCACCCTCGGCGAAGGGGCCGCCGCTGCTCCCGACGACGGTGCCCGTCCCCTCCAGAGGACCGCCAGTGATCGTCTGGCCCGCGAATTCCAGGACGGTGTAGTCGTGGACGGCGCTTTCGATGAACGTAAAACTGCCGCTCTCGCCGGCGGCGAGCGGACCGGCGCAGGCGACGCCCACAATAGTAGCGGCGACCGCGGCGATTCTCCCTGGTCGGATATTCACGCAAACCTCCCGGACCATGCGTTTGAAGGCAAGCCGCCTGGGCAGCGTGTGAATCTATGTTTCCATGCCCACATCGTCAAGATCGAGGGTCGCGCCGCGGCCGGGGGCGGGTCATCGGCCCACGCGCGACCAGGGTGGTGCCTGCTTCAGAATTTCGGCGTAGACCGGGCATTCCGGCCGGTGGGCACCTTCGAGATAGCCGGTGCTGAGCAGGAACTCGCGGACGATCTCGTTGCCGGTGAAGGCGAAATGGGCGCGAAAAAGCGTTACCCATTCAGGATGTGTCCGGGGATGGTGGGCGTCGACCCAGGCGACGAAGGACCCATGAGCCGCCTGCAACGCCTGGATGCGCCGCGCGTTCTCGATGGCCGCGTCGACCTTGCGCCGGTTGCGGATGATTCCCGCATCGCCCAGCAAGCGAGTGCGATCCGCATCCCCGTAAGCGGCGACGCGGGTGATCGCGAAGCCGTCGAAGGCGGCGGAGAAGGCCGCCCGCTTCTTGAGAACGGTGAGCCAGGAAAGCCCGGCTTGGTTGATTTCGAGCACCAGACGCTCGAACAGGCGGTCGTCGTCCCGGACGGGAAAGCCGTATTCCAGGTTGTGATAGGGGCCGTGATGGGGATGGCCCGGCGCGATCGCGCAATAGCTGGTCATGCCGGCTTCTATTCGGCGAAGGTCTCGAGCGAGAGCCACCCCGCGGCGACGACGCCCGCGATGGTCCCGGTGATCACGCCCCCGGCCACGGTGGCGACCGCGGCCTTGATCCACAGGCGCGGCCGGCGCGGTGCCCCCGGCGCGTGCCCCGGTTCCGACGCCTCGGGCGTCTCGATCCCGAACGGCAAGGTGACGAAGAAGACGATCCACCAAGCGATCACGAACACGACGACGATGCCGAAGGGGTCCATGGCGACACTCTCAAGCCTGTTCCAGCTCGATCAGCGTGCCGCAGAAATCCTTTGGATGCAGGAACAGCACCGGTTTGCCGTGCGCACCCGCGCGGGGCCTGCCATCACCCAGCACCCGCGCGCCCTCGGCGCGAAGCCGGTCGCGGGCGGCCTCGATGTCGTCGACCTCGTAGCAGAGATGATGGATGCCGCCCGCCGGGTTTTTCGCGAGAAAACCCGCGATGGGCGAGTCCGCGCCGAGAGGATACAGCAGTTCGAGCTTCACGTTGGGCAAGGTCACGAAGACCGTCGTGACGCCGTGATCCGGCAGGTCGAGCGGTGCGGAGACGGCAGCCCCCAAGGTCTCACCGTAGAGCGCACGCGCCGCTGCCAGATCCGGAACGGCGATCGCGACGTGATTCAGGCGCCCGATCATCGCGGCGACGGTCCCGGTCCTCGGCTCACGCCGGTAGGTGCGCGATTTGCACGTCGATCACCGGACGCTTCCCACGGCTCCTGCGGACCGCGCGTCGGACAGCGAGCCGCACCGCCTCTCGAAGCGCCGCCTCGTCGCGCGCGCGCGCTGGCGGCAGGTCGTCCACGGCCGTCTCGACGGCCGCAGCGAGCGCCGCCGCGTCCTCGTCGCCGTCCAGAACACCCTGGCTCGATACCCGGGGCGGGAGCACGACGCGCCCGCGCCGATCGACGACCACGAACACGGCAACCGTACCGTCCTGCATCAATCGCCGCCGCGCGGCGATCGAGGCGTGGCCGGTCTCGACGAGCCGGCTCCCGTCGAGGGCGAGCCGGCCGACATGCGCCCGATCGACCACAGTGGCCGGACCGGGCGCCAGCCGCAGCAGATCGCCGTTTTCGACCAACACCGGCTCCGGCACCTGGAGCGCGCGCGCCAACGCGGCATGCGCCTCCATGTGGCGCGCCTCGCCATGCACCGGCACCGCAATGCGCGGCCTGACCCACTGATACATGCGGCGCAGCTCGTCGCGGCAAGGATGGCCCGACACGTGAACCCCCTGCTCCGCCTCGGTGACGACCTCGACGCCGCGGCGGACGAGCCTGTTGTGCAGGTTACCGATGGTGCGCTCGTTGCCGGGGATGATCTTCGACGAAAAGATCACGGTATCACCCGCCGAAAGGCCGATTCGCGGGTGGTTGTCCGCGGCGATGCGGGCCATGGCGGCGCGCGGCTCGCCCTGGCAGCCGGTGCAGAGATAGAGCGCCTGCTCGCGATGGAGCGCCGCGCCCTCGTCCTCCGTCAGAAACCGGAGGCCGTCGAGATAGCCGGCCTCGCGCGCCGCGCGGACATAACGCTTCAGCGAGCGCCCCACCAGCACCGGCTCCCGCCTCGCTTCGCGCGCCGCCAGGGCCACCGACTCGAGCCGCGCGACGTTGGAGGCGAAGAGCGTGACGGCGACGCCCCGTTCGCACGCGCCGATCAGCGCCGCGAGCGTGGTGCGGACGTCGGCCTCCGATCCGGATTCCCCTTCGGCGGTCGCATTGGTGGAATCGCCCACGAGGGCGAGCACGCCCGATTCGCCCGCCCGCCTCAACGCCGCCTCGTCGAGCGGCGCGCCGACCAGGGGATCGGGGTCGATCTTCCAGTCGCCGGTGTGCATCACGCGCCCGTAGGGCGTCTCGATGAGCAGCGCGTTCGGTTCCGGGATCGAATGGGTGAGGGAGATGAACGTCACGGCGAACGGCCCCACGGTCAGCGCGCCCGAAAGCGGGACCTCGGTCAGCGGCACCTCCGCCAGCAGGCCGGCATCGCGGAGCTTCTCGCGCAGGATCGCCGCGGCGAACGGCGTAGCGTAGACGGGGCAGCGCAGCTGGGGCCACAGATAGACGACGGCGCCCAGATGATCCTCGTGCGCATGGGTGAGCAGGAGGGCCAGCAGGTCACCCCGACGCTCCGCGATGAACGCCGGGTCGGGCATGACCACGTCGATCCCCGGCAGCGCGTCGCCGGCGAAGGTGATACCCAGATCGACCATCAACCACTTGCCCTGGCAGGCATAGAGGTTGAGATTCATGCCGATCTCGCCGGCCCCGCCCAGGGGCAGGAAGTGGAGCGCATCGGGCGCGATGGCGGGAGTCGCCGGCGCGCTCATCGATGGCCTTGCACGCTGCCGCAGTGCGGGAAGATGGGGGTGTATGCCATGGTGGTGCCCGCTCAAGCCTTCGGCCGGATGCGCACGTGGGTGTACCAGTCACCCGTCTCGTGGGTCACACGGGGATTGTCCTGCTCGGGCGGTATCAGGTACCGTGGGGGCTCCGGCTCCGTGAGGCCCGGGCGCGTGACACTCCTGACGGGCTTGCCCGGCCGGTGGTACGAGATGATCGCCTCGCCGTCCGGCTTCAGAAGCCACGAGCACTTGGCCACCAGGAGGGCCGGGTCCCTGAAGTAGCTACCCACGCCGTTCATGGCGACTATCCTGTCGAACTTGCGGGGGGTCCAGAAGTCCTCGAAGGATGTGCGGATCAGTCGGTCCCTGTAGCCCTGGTGCTTCTCACGGAACACGCCCAGCATGCCCAGGCTGATGTCGATGCCGGTGTAGACCTCCGGCCGGATGTCATCCCAGACCCAGTCGACCAGCAGGCCTGTGCCGCAGCCGATGTCCAGGACGCTGTAGCCGGTCTTGATGCCCAGGCCCCTGAACAGATCCTTATGCTCCTGGGCGTCCTCCTCGGTGGAGAATGCCGCCTCGTAGGCGGCAGCGTGCGGCAGCCAGGTATCGATGTACTCGATCGGAGCCCTGTTGATCAGGATGGGGGTGGCGGACATCAGCCAGTGCTTGTAGCCGTTCAGACGCAGCCTGCTGTACCAGTGGCCTCGGTACTTCTCCTGCTCCCGAAGCTGGCGCTTCACGACGGCGACCACCTCGTCGAAGGCGTCCTGGGACCTCCAGTGCTTCTTGGCCAACGTGTAGTAGTGGGGCTGGTCCGCCATGGTATAGGCGAACTGATGCTCAGCTCGCCCCAGATACTCCTCGAGGTAGGCCATGTCCTCGAAGTCGGCAACGGTCCATCCCTGGTCCCGCCCCTTCAAGGGGCGACGTTCGGGAATGGCGAACCGCTTCGCCTCGGCGTCTTCGTCTGTGGGTGGCAGAGGGGCGGTATTCCGGGTCATGCTGGTCTCTGTGAGGTCGGTCTTCAGGCTGGGTGGAGGTAATCCTCGCTGCGCTATCCTGAGCACCTCCCGCCGGCGCTTCTTCTTGCAGGCCGCGCAATACCGGCGCTTCGCCCCCCGCCGATCCAGGCGCACCTCGATCATGATGCCGCAGTCCTCCCCCTCGCAGCGGGCAAGCGCGACATCGGAGGTCCGCTTCTCACGCCTGGTGCCCATGGGCTGGCTCCCGCGGGCACCGACGACGGTGGGGATGTTGAGACGGTTGCGGCGGTGGACCTCCCGCAGGCCGCGTATGGTGAGATCGGGATCGACCGCGTCGATCATGGGCGTGGCAGCGCCGAAAAGGCCGGCGAGTCCGCCGGTCGCGATCGTCGTCGCGGGCGCGCCGATCTCGGCCTCCATGCGCGCGACGATGCCCTCGACCAGCCCGACATAACCCCAGTAGATACCGGACTGCATCGCCGGCACCGTGGCGCGGCCGATCACCGCGGGCGGCTTGACGACCGCGATGCGCGGCAATTGCGCCGCCGCCCGATGCAGCGCCTCCAGCGAGAGCGTGACGCCGGGGGCGATGATACCGCCCTCGTAGGCCCCCGTCGCGCTCACGGAATCGAACGTGGTCGCGGTGCCGAAATCGACGACGATCAGCGCGCCGGGATGGTGGACATGGGCGCCCACGGCGTTGACCAGGCGATCGGCACCCACCTCGTCGGGCCTCGGCACATTGACGTCGATGCCGAGATCGACCCCCGGCGCGCCAACGACTCGCGCCGCACAGCGGCAATGATCGGCGCACAGTGCTTCGAGCGCGTCGAGCCCCTGCGGCACCACGGTCGAGATGATCGCCTCGTCGATATCGGCGAGCCTGACGCCCGCCTGCCCCAGGAGATGGTCCAGCCAGACGGCATATTCGTCGCCCGTCCGGCGCGAATCGGTCATGGCGCGCCACCGACCGAGCGGGGACTCGCCCTCGTCGCCATCGAACACGGCGAAGACGGTGTTGGTGTTGCCGGCGTCAATGGCAAGCAGCATGGGCCGTCCCCGCTCCCCCGAAGAAGACCTCGCCTGCGGCGAGGCGGCGCCGCACCGCGTCTTCCCCCACCAGCACCAGCGCGCCGTCCGCGTCGAGCCCCTCGAAGAGCCCGATGTGGCGCCGGCCGCCGTTCACGATGGTGATCGACTCGCCGAGCCCGTAGGCGCGGGCGAGCCATGCCGACCTGATGCCGGTGAAACCGCGCGCGTACCAGTCGGCGCGCCGTCGGGCCAGCGCGACAAGGAGGCGGGGCAGCGCTTCCTCGGGCGCGAGCGGCGCCGCGCCGGCGCCGGCCAGACTCGCGGAGGGCCGCGGCGCGCCCAGTCCGGGATGCTGGACGAGGTTGACGCCGATGCCGAGGACCACCCAATCGACCCGTCGCCTCGGACCCAAGGCGGATTCCAGCAGGATTCCGCCGATCTTGCCGCCGTCCACGAGCACGTCGTTCGGCCACTTACAGCGCGCTTGGCAGCCGGGCAGCAGGCCATCCACGAGATCGGCCGCCGCCAGCGCCGCGACGAAGGAGAGCTGCGCGACCGAGCGCGCCTCGCAGGCCGGGCGGAGGACGACGGAGAGGAAGAGGTTGCCCGGCGGCGAATGCCAAGCTCGCCCCCGGCGACCGCGGCCAGCCCGCTGGCGGCGCGCCCAGACCACGGTGCCGTCGGGTGCGCCTTCCGCCGCGCGCGCCTTCGCCTCGTCGTTGGTGCTTCCTGCCTCGTCGAGGGCGACGAGCGAAAAGCCCGGAGGCAGCGCGATCTTCGCCATGCGCGCGACCGACCCGAATCAGGGGACGAGCGCCGCAGCGGCCGCCTCGGCACCCGTCAGGATCGGGCCGGGATAGGCGAAGAAGAAGAGCGTGACGATGCCGGCACCCGCGAGCACGGTGGAAAGCTCGAGCCCGATCGGGCGATCGAGCGCCTCTATCGGCTTGTCGAAATACATCACCTTGACGATCCGGATGTAGTAGTAGGCCCCGACAACGCTCGCCAGTACGCCGACGATGGCGAGGCCGTAAAGCCCCTCCTCCACCGCCGCCAGGAAGACGTAGAGCTTGCCGAAGAAACCGGCGAGCGGTGGGATCCCGGCCATGGAGAACATGAAGATCGCGAGCGCCAGCGCCATCGACGGGTTGGTCTTGGAAAGCCCTGCGAGGTCGCCGATTTCCTCGACCATCCGGCCGCGATGGCGCATGGCGAGGATGCAGGCGAATCCGCCCAGCGTCATGACCATATAGAGCGCCATGTAGACGAGAACACCCCGCACCCCCTCGGGCGTTCCGGCCGCCAAGCCGACGAGCGCATAGCCCACATGGCCGATCGAACTGTAGGCCATCAACCTCTTGATGTTCCGCTGGCCGATCGCGGCGAAAGCGCCGAGCACCATCGACGCGATCGAGACGAAAATCACGATCTGATCCCACTGGCCGGCGAGCGCGTGGAACGGGCCGAGCAGGACGCGCAGCAGCAGCGCCATCGCGGCAACCTTGGGAGCCGCGGCGAAGAAGGCTGTCACCGGCGTCGGCGCGCCTTCGTAAACGTCCGGCGTCCACATGTGGAACGGCACGGCCGAGACCTTGAAGGCGAGCGCGGCGGCGATGAAGACGAGACCGATCAGGACGCCGATCTCGGCCGCCGCATTGAGCAGAACGGTCCCAGTCAGTGCGGTCGCGATTGGCTCGAAGCCGGTCACGCCGGTGAAGCCGTAGACCATGGAACAACCGTAAAGCAGGAGCCCGGAGGAGATCGCGCCGAGCACGAAATATTTGAGACCGGCTTCGGTCGAACGCAGAGAATCGCGGCGGAAGGCGGCGACGATGTAGAGCGAGAGGCTCTGCAATTCGAGCCCGACATAGAGTGCGACCAGATCGTTCGCGGAGATCATCAGCAACATGCCGAGAGTCGCGAAGACGATCAGCACGGGGAACTCGAAGCGGCTCATCCCCTCCCGCCGGACATACCCCAGGCCCGCGATCAGCGTGACGGCCGCGCCCACCAGCACCAGACACTTCATGAAGGCGGCAAAGCTGTCCGTCACGAACAGGCCGAAGAAGGTTGTCGTCCTCTCGTCCGGCAACGCCAGCACCATGACGAAGGCGATGCCCATCGCGGCGCAGGAGAACCAAGTCAGAAGCCGCGTCGACCGGTCGCCGGCGAAGACGCCGGCCATCAGCAGCGCGACCGAGGCGCCGGCGAGAAACAGCTCTGGCAGAGCGGGCAGATAGCGCGGCTCGACGAAAGGCTCCATCGCCCACGCCCCTATTTCAGCACCGCGAGCACGGGCAATGATCCGGCCGCGGGTGCCGACGCAACCGGCAGATCCGGTGCGCCGTTGGTCTGCGCGATCAGGTTCTCGACCGAGACGTGCAGGATTTCGAGAAAGGGCTCGGGATAGAGACCGAGGACCAGCGCCAGCGAGACCAGGGGCACGAAGATGCCCGTCTCACGCCAGTTGAGGTCGGTGATCGACTTGAGGTCCTCGCGGGTCATCTCGCCGAAGATCACCCGCCGATAGAGCCAGAGCATGTAGGCGGCGCCCAGGATCACGCCGGTCAACGCCAGCACGGCAACCCAGGTGTTCGACTGGAAGGCGCCCACCAACACCATGAATTCGCCAACGAAACCGCTGGTGCCGGGCAGGCCGATCGCGGCCAGGGTGAACACCATGAAGACTGCCGCATAGACCGGCATCCGGTGCACGAGCCCGCCGTAATGGGCGATCTCGCGACTATGGGTGCGGTCGTAAACCACGCCGACGCAGAGGAACAGCGCGGCCGACACGATGCCATGGCTCAGCATCTGAATGATGCCACCCTCGATCCCCTGACCGGTGAAGGTGAAAATGCCGATCGTGACGATGCCCATATGAGCGACCGAGGAATAGGCGATCAGCTTCTTCATGTCCTCCTGCATGAGCGCCACCAGCGAGGTGTAGACGATCGCCACCACGCTCAGCGAATAGACGAAGGGGACGAAGAAGGCACTCGCGTCCGGCAGCATCGGCAGCGAGAAGCGGAGGAAGCCGTAGCCCCCCATTTTCAGGAGGATGCCTGCGAGGATCACCGATCCTGCGGTCGGCGCTTCCACATGAGCGTCCGGAAGCCAGGTATGGAATGGCCACATCGGGAGCTTCACGGCGAACGACGCGAACAGGGCGAGCCAGAGCCACGTCTGCACCGCCGGCGCGAAATCGTAGGCCAGCAGAGTGGGGATGTCGGTGGTGCCAGCGGCAAGGTACATGAAAAGGATTGCCAGCAGAAACAGCACCGAGCCGACCAGCGTATAAAGGAAGAACTTGAACGCCGAGTAGACCCGCCGCACACCGCCCCAGACGCCGATGATCAGGAACATCGGAATCAGCTGGCCCTCGAAGAAGATGTAGAACATCACGAAATCGAGGGAACAGAAGACGCCGACCATCAGCGTTTCCATGACGAGGAACGCGATCATGAACTCGCGCACCCGTGTCGTGATCGCCTCCCACGAGGCGAGGATGCAGATCGGGACGAGGAAGGTGGTCAGGACCAGGAAAAAAACCGATATCCCGTCCACCCCCAGGTGGTAGCCGATATTGTGCTCGGCTAACCACGGAACCCACTCGACGAACTGGAACGCCGCGGTCGAGGTATCGAAATCGGCGATCAGGAGGATCGAAAGCGCGAACGTGACCACTGAGGTCCAGAGCGCAACATGGCGGGAATTGGCCGCGACCTGCGCCTCGTCGCCGCGGATCATCAGGACAAAGGCGACGCCGACCAGCGGCAGGAATGTGACCGTGGAGAGGATGGGCCAACCGGTCATGGCGTCACGCGCGGGCGACCAAGTACCAGGTGACGATGGCCGCGAGCCCGAGCAGCATCGCAAAGGCGTAGTGATAGATGTAACCGGATTGGAGCCTCACCGCGCGGCGCGCCACCGCAAGCGTCGCCGCGGCGAGACCGTCCGGCCCGATGCCGTCGATCACGGCGCCGTCGCCCTGCTTCCAGAGGTTGCGTCCGAGATATTTCGCGGGCCGCACGAAGAGGACATCGTAGAGTTCGTCGAAATACCACTTGTTGCGCAGGAACAGATAGACGGGTTGCGCCCGCGCCGCCGCGAGAGCGGGCCATTCCGGCCGCAATACGTAGAACAGATACGCGCCGGCGATTCCGAGCACGCCGACCGCCATGGGCAGCGCCTTGACCCAGAACGCGACGTGGTGTGCCTCCTCGAGGGCGGTGTGAGTCGGTAGCACGAGGATCGACGTGCCCCAGAAATCGACATCGGCGCTCACCATCGGCAGCATCAAGTAGCCGATCGCGATGGCACCGATCGCGAGACCGATGAGCGGGATCCACATGACCGGCGGCACCTCGTGGACATGCGCCATCACCCTCTCGTCGGCCCGCGGCCGGCCGTGGAAGGTCATGAATAGTAGCCGCCAGGAATAGAACGCCGTCAGAAACGCCGCGAGAATGCCGAGTCCGAAGGCGTAGGTGCCGAGCCCGGTATGCGCGGCGAACGCCGATTCCAGGATGATATCCTTCGAGAAGAACCCGGCGAAGGGGAAGATTCCGGCGAGCGCCAGACTGCCGATCCACATCAGCGCGTAGGTCAGCGGGATCGCCCGCCAGATGCCGCCCATCTTGCGCATGTCCTGCTCGTCCGACATGGCGTGGATCACCGCGCCAGCGCCCAGGAAAAGGAGCGCCTTGAAAAACGCATGCGTTGTCAGATGGAAGATACCTGCCGAATAGGCCGAAACGCCGCAGGCGAAAAACATGTAGCCGAGCTGGCTGCACGTCGAATAGGCGATCACCCGCTTGATGTCGGTCTGGGTGATCGCGACCGTCGCGGCAAAGATCGCGGTGGTCGCGCCGAAGAAAGTGACGACCGCGAGCGCGATGGGCGCATATTCGAAGATGGGCGACAGCCGCGCCACCATGAAGACGCCAGCGGTCACCATGGTCGCGGCGTGGATCAGGGCGGAGACCGGCGTCGGCCCTTCCATCGCGTCGGGTAGCCAAGTGTGCAACAGGAATTGCGCCGACTTTCCCATGGCGCCGACGAAGAGCAGGATGCAGGCGACCTCCAGGAAATCGAAGGAATGACCGAGGAAAGTGAGCTCCGCGTCTACCATTGAGTGCGCGCCGGCGAATACCGCGTCGAACGAGACGGTATCGAACATGAGGAAGATCGCGAGAATGCCGAGGGCGAAGCCGAAATCACCCACCCGATTCACGAGGAACGCTTTGATCGCCGCTGCGTTCGCCGCCGGCCGGCGGTACCAGAAGCCTATCAACAGATAGGAAACGAGACCGACTCCCTCCCAGCCGAAGAACATCTGCAGGAAGTTATCGGCGGTAACCAGCGCCAGCATGAAGAAGGTGAAGAGTGAAAGATAGGCGAAGAAGCGCGGCACGTGCGGGTCGTGCGCCATGTAGCCGATCGAATAGACGTGGATCAGGAACGAGACGACGCAGACCACGAAAACCATGACCGCGGTCAATTCGTCGAACCGGAGCAGCCAGTCTACGTCGAGATCGCCCGAGCTGAACCAGTCGAACAGCGTGATCGTCGCGACTTCGCCTTGCAGCACCACTTCGTTGAAGACGACGACGGAGAGCACGGCGGCCGCGCCCATGGCACCGCAGGTCGCGATCTGCGACGCGCGGGCGCCGATGGTGCGGCCAAACAGGCCGGCAAGCGCCGCCCCGAAGAGCGGCAGGAAGATGGGCGCGGCGTAGAGGAGCATCAGCCCTTCATCACGTTGATGTCTTCGACGGCGATGCTGCCGCGGTTGCGGAAATAGACCACCACGATAGCGAGGCCGATCGCCGCCTCGGCGGCGGCCACCGTGAGCACAAGCATGGCGAAGACTTGGCCCACCATATCGCCGAGATAGGTCGAGAAAGCGACCAGATTGATGTTAACAGCCAGCAGCATCAGCTCGATCGCCATCAGGATGACGATGACGTTCTTGCGGTTGAGGAAGATGCCGACGACCCCCAGCGTGAAAAGAATCGCCGCGACCGTCAGATAGTGGCTCAATCCGATTTCCACGTCCCCTCCTCTCCCGGCTCGATGTCGGCCAAGCGGACGACGGCTTTCGGATCCCGGGCCACTTGGTCGGCGATGCGCTGGCGCCGGACGTCGGTGCGCCGGCGGTGCGTAAGCACGATGGCGCCTATCATCGCGACCAACAGGATGAAGCCGGCACCCTGGAACAGATAGGCGTAGCGCGTGTAGAGGACGTCGCCCAATGCCCGGGTGTTGGTGACCTGCTCCGCCGACGGCGCAGGCGCGGCGACCGTGGCCGGCACCTCAATACCGATGGAGCCCGAGGCGAAGACCAGGATCAACTCCACGAGCAGGACCGCGCCGACCGCGCCGCCGATCGGCAGATACTGGAGGAAGCCCGCCCGCAATTCGGCGAAGTTGATGTTCAGCATCATGACCACGAAGATGAAGAGCACGGCGACGGCACCGACATAGACGATGACCAGAATCATCGCGAGGAATTCGGCGCCCATCAGGACGAAGAGCCCGGCCGCGTTGAAGAAGGCCAGGATCAAGAACAACACCGAGTGGACGGGGTTGCGGGCCGCGATGACCATGACGCCCGCCCCCACCGTCACCACGGCGAGGACATAGAACACGATAGGCTGGATGATCATCGTACCGTGACGCCCGTCCCCCGCCCGCTTCGGCTCAGCGGTAGGGTGCCTCCGTCACTAGGTTTGCCGCGATTTCCCGCTCCCAGCGGTCGCCGTTATCGAGCAGTTTCTCCTTGTTGTAGAGCAACTCCTCCCGGGTCTCCGCGGCGAACTCGAAATTCGGCCCCTCGACGATGGCGTCGACCGGGCAGGCCTCCTGGCAGAAGCCGCAATAGATGCACTTCACCATGTCGATGTCGTAGCGAGTCGTCCGCCGGCTGCCGTCCTCCCGAGGCTCTGCCTCGATGGTGATCGCCTGCGCCGGGCAGACGGCCTCGCACAGCTTGCACGCGATGCAGCGCTCCTCGCCGTTGGGATATCGGCGCAGCGCGTGCTCGCCGCGGAATCGCGGGCTCAGCGGGCCTTTCTCGTAGGGGTAGTTCAGCGTCGCCTTGCGCTTGAACATCCGCACGAAGGTGACCCCGAGCCCGGCCGCCAGCTCGGTCAGGAGCAACGATCGAACGGTCTGCTTGCCCGCGAACATGGCGATCTCCCGATTTGGCGGCCGGCGCGGCCATAGCACAGGCCGCCCGCGGTCGCCAGAGCGATTACCGCGGCAGCCAGCCGAACAGATGCAATGCGCCCGCGACGATCACCACCATGGCCAGCGACGCCGGCAGGAACACCTTCCAGCCCAGCCGCATCAGCTGATCGTAGCGGTAGCGCGGCAGAGTCGCGCGGGTCCAGGTGAAGAAGAAGACCACCGCCGCCGTCTTCAGCAGGAACCACACCACGCCGGGAACATCGGTCAGCGGTTCGACGCGGAAGGGCGGCAGCCAGCCGCCGAGAAACAGGATTACGCTGAGCCCGCTCAGGAGGACGATGTTGGCATACTCGCCCATCATGAACAGGAGCCACGTCATCGAGGAATATTCCACTTGGTAGCCGGCGACCAGCTCCCCCTCCGCCTCCGGCAGGTCGAACGGCGTGCGGTTGGTTTCGGCCAGCGCCGAAACCACATAGATGACGAACATTGGGAACAGCGGGATGAAGAACCAGAGTCCCTTCTGCGCCTCGACGATGTCGTTGAGGTTGAGGGAACCGACGCAGAGCAGGACCGTCACCAGAACGAAGCCGATCGAAACCTCGTAGGAGACCATCTGCGCTGCCGAACGGAGCGACCCGAGAAAGGCATATTTCGAGTTGCTGGCCCAGCCGGCGACGATGACGCCGTAGACGCCGAGCGACGAGACCGCGAACAGGTAGAGCAGACCGACGTTCACGTCGGCAAGCACGAGATGGCTGTCGAACGGAATCACGGCCCAGCCGACCAGACCCAGGCTGAAGGTGATCATCGGCGCGAGCACGAACAGCATGTGGTTGGCACCGGCGGGAATGATGGTCTCCTTGAACAGACACTTGATCCCGTCCGCCACCGGTTGCAGGAGGCCGAAGGGACCGACCACGTTCGGCCCCTTGCGTAGCTGGATCGCCGCCCACACCTTGCGCTCCGCGTAGGTCACGAACGCCAGCACCAGCAGCAGAGGCACCACGATGGCAAGGACGTACCCGATCGTCAGGAACAACGGGTAGAAATAGGCGTTCCAGACCCCGGTTTCAGCCATCGGTCCCGGTCTTTCCGGCGTCGGCGACGAACGCCGCGCTGCACCGAGCCATGGTCTCGGAGGCGCGGGTCACCGGATCGGTCCGATAGAAATCGACGACCGGGCTCGCGAAAGGCCGATCGTCCACGGCTCCCCGGGCGCCGAAAGCCCCCCATGGCGCCCGTTCGATTCGATCGATTCCAGATAGCCACGGGGCCCGCGCGGCCATGCGCGCGCGCAGCTCCTCCAGCGTGTCGCAGGCAAGCGGCTCACCGAGATGGCCGGAAAGCGCCCGCAGGATGCGCCAGTCCTCCCGCGCCTCACCGAGTGGCGCGGTCGCCGGATAGGCGCGCTGCGGCCGGCCCTCGAGATTGACGTAGGTGCCCGGCTTCTCCGTCCAGGCGGCGCCTGGGAGGACCACGTCGGCGATGCGCGCGCCGGCATCGCCGTGGTGACCCTGGTAGACCACGAAGCAGTCTTGCGGCCGGTCGAGCGGGAGCTCGTCCGCGCCCAGCAAGTAGAGGAAACGTATCGTGCCGGATTCGGCGCCTTCGCAGATCGCCCGGGTGTCGCGCCCGCCCTCGCCCGGAACCAGACCGAGGTCGAGGCCGCCGACGCGGGCGGCAGCGGTGTGCAGCACGTTGAAGCCGTTCCAGTCGTCAGCGATCATGCCCGTCGCCTCGGCGAGCGCCCGCGCGGCGGCGAGCACCGCGGCACCGTCCGGCCGCGCCAGCGCTCCCATGCCGACGACCATCATGGGCCTTTCGGCCGCCCCGAGGCTGTCGGCGAAATCGTGTTTCCCCGCCGCGAGATCCATCAGGCTCAGCGGTCCGGCGCCGATCGGGATACAAGGATAGGTGAGCCCCACGTGGGGGCCGACCGCGCCGACATCGAGCCCGCCCCGGCGCCAGCGCTTGCGGATGCGCGCATTCACAAGCGCTGCCTCCCAGCGCGGGTTGGTACCGATCAGAAGGATGGCGTCGGCTTCCTCGATCCCGGCGATCGTCGTGTTGAAGAGGTAGGAGGCACGGCACCCGGGATCGAGCGTCGCGCTGTCCTGGCGGCAATCCAGATTGGGCGAGCCCAGCGCGACCATCAGGTCGGCGAGCGCCGTCATCGATTCGCAATCGGCCAGATCGCCCACCACCGCGCCGATCGCCGAACCGTCGAGGCCGTCTGCGGCCTCCGCTATCGCGTCGAACGCCTCCGTCCAGCCCGCAGCCTCCAACCTGCCGTCGCGGCGGACGTAGCAGCGGTCGAGGCGCCGGCGGCGCAGCCCGTCATAGGCGAAACGGCTCTTGTCGGAGAGCCACTCCTCGTTCACGTCCTCGTGGAGCCGCGGCACTACCCGCAAAACCTCGGGACCGCGCGAGTCCGCCCGGACGTTCGAGCCGACCGCGTCCAGCACATCGATGGTCTCGACGGTCCTGAGTTCCCATGAGCGGGCGACGAAAGCATAGGGCTTGGAGGTCAACGCGCCGACCGGGCACAGGTCGATCATGTTGCCGCTGAGCTCGGAGCCGACCGTCTTCTCAACATAGGTGCCGATTTCCATGTGTTCGCCGCGGAACACCGCGCCCAGCTCCTCGACGCCCGCGATCTCGTCGGCGAAACGGATGCAGCGCGTGCAGTGGACACAGCGTGTCATGATGGTTTCGATCAGCGGCCCGATGTCCTTGTCGCGAACCGCGCGCTTTCCCTCGTCGAAGCGGCTGAAATGACGACCATAGGCCATCGCTTGGTCCTGAAGATCGCACTCGCCGCCCTGGTCGCAGATCGGGCAGTCGAGCGGGTGGTTGATAAGCAGGAACTCCATCACCCCCTCGCGTGCCTTCCGCACCGATGGTGTGTCCGTTCGGATCGCCATGCCGTCGCCCGCGGGCATGGCGCAGGATGCGATCGGCTTGGGCGATTTTTCCATCTCCACGAGGCACATGCGGCAGTTGCCGGCGATCGAGAGCCGGTCGTGGTAGCAGAAATGCGGGATCTCCTTGCCGGCCTGCACACAGGCCTGCATCACCGTCGAGCCTGCCTCGACCGTGATCTCGACGCCGTCGATGGTGAGTGTCGGCATCGGTCGGCGCTCAAGTAGCAGCGGCCGCGACGCCGGCGGCCGTGTGAATGCGGCGCTCGAGCTCGGGCCGGAAATGGCGGATCAACCCCTGCACCGGCCAAGCGGCGGCATCGCCCAAAGCGCAGATCGTGTGCCCTTCGATTTGCCCCACCACGTCCCACAGCGTGTCGATCTCTTCCAACGACGCTTGGCCTTCGACCAAACGCCGCATGACGCGATAGACCCAGCCGGTGCCCTCCCGGCAGGGCGTGCACTGGCCGCAGCTCTCGTGCATGTAGAAATGGGAGAGCCGCGCGATCGCTTCGACCACGTCGGCCGTCCTGTCCATCACGATGACGGCCGCCGTGCCGAGCCCCGACCGGACCTTCGCCAGAGAGTCGAAATCCATCGGCACGTCGTCGCAAATCGCCTTCGGCAGCAGCGGAACGGAGGCACCGCCGGGGATCACCGCCAGCAGATTGTCCCAGCCGCCGCGCACGCCGCCAGCATGCCGTTCGATCAGCTCACGCATCGGGATTCCCATCTCCTCCTCGACGTTACACGGCTGATTGACGTGGCCGGAGATGCAGAAGACCTTGGTTCCTGTGTTCTTCGGCCGCCCGAGGCCAGCGAACCACCCGGCGCCGCGGCGAAGAATGGTGGGGACGACGGCGATCGTTTCGACATTGTTGACAGTGGACGGGCAGCCGTAGAGGCCGACTGCCGCCGGAAACGGCGGCTTCAGGCGCGGCCGCCCGGGCTTGCCCTCCAGACTCTCTAGGAGCCCGGTCTCCTCGCCGCAGATATAGGCACCGGCGCCCCGATGGAGATAGACGTCAAAGGACCAGCCACTGCCGCACGCATCCCGGCCGACGAGACCCGCGTCGTAGGCTTCGTCGATCGCCGCCTGGAGCCGAACCGCCTCGTCGTAGAACTCGCCTCGGATGTAGATGTAGGCAACATGGGCGCGCATCGCGAATCCAGCGAGCAGGCAGCCCTCGACCAACTTATGTGGATCGTGGCGCATCATGTCCCGGTCCTTGCAGGTGCCGGGTTCGCTCTCGTCGGCGTTGACGACGAGATAATGCGGGCGGGCGAGACTCTCCTCCTTCGGCATGAACGACCACTTCAAACCAGTCGGGAAGCCGGCGCCGCCGCGCCCGCGGAGCTCCGAGGCCTTGACCTGATCCGTGATCCAGTCGTGCCCCCTGGCCATCAGCGCGGCGGTGCCGTCCCAATCCCCGCGCGCGCGGGCGCCGGCAAGCCGCCAGTCGCCGAAGCCGTAGAGGTTGGTGAATATCCGATCGGAGTCGGCAAGCATCCTCAAGGCCCCGTCAAGGTGGTTGGCCCCGAAGCGGGCGCTGAGGTCTGACGGCCGGTTTGCGGGCCCGGTTCGGGCAGCGTGCCGGCCGCGAAGGCGCGCAGGACCTTCTTCATGCGGGCCGGGTCGAGATCCTCGTAGAAGTGGTCGTTTATCTGCACCATGGGCGCGTTGACGCAGGCGCCGAGGCACTCCACCTCGGTCAGCGTGAACAGGCCGTCCGGCGTGGTGGCGCCCGGCTCGATCCCGAGCTCTTCACGGCAAACATCGCGCAGCCCGTCCGCGCCGCGAAGCCAGCAAGGCGTCGTGCGGCAGAGCTGAATATGGTAACGGCCGACCGGCTCGAGGTTCAGCATCGTGTAGAAGGTCGCGACCTCGTAGACCCGGATTGCGGCCATGTCGAGCAGAGCCGCGACGTGCTCCATCGCGGCGCGTGAGAGCCAGCCGCCGTTTTGCCGCTGCGCCAAATCGAGCAACGGCAGAACGCCGCTCGCCTGGCGACCGAGCGGGTATTTCGCGATCACGGCTTCCGCCTCGGCGCGGTTCTCGGGCGTGAACGCGAAGCTCTCCGCGCCGGCAGTGGCGCTCATCGGTCGATCTCCCCGAAGACAATGTCCATGCTCGCCAGATTCGCGACCGTATCGGCGAGCATGTGGCCCCGGCTCATGTGGTCAAGCACCTGTAAATGAGCAAAGCCGGGGGCGCGGATCTTGCAGCGGTAGGGCCTGTTGGTGCCGTCGGCGACGAGATAGACGCCGAATTCCCCCTTCGGCGCCTCGACTGCGCGGTAGGCCTCGCCCGGAGGCACGTGATAGCCTTCAGTGTAGAGCTTGAAGTGGTGGATCAACGCCTCCATCGAATTCTTCATCTCGCCCCGGGCCGGCGGCGTGATCTTGTTGTCCTCGACCTTGACCGGCCCGCCCGGCATCTTGTCGAGGCATTGCGCGATGATCTTCACGCTCTGCCGCATCTCCTCCATGCGCACAAGATAGCGTTCGTAGCAGTCGCCGTTGGTGCCGACGGGTACCGAGAAATCGAGTTCGCTGTAGACTTCATAGGGCTGGTTGCGGCGCAGGTCCCACGAAACGCCGGAGGCGCGCAATACGGGTCCCGTCAAGCTCCAGCCGAAGATCTCTTGCGGGCTCAGGCGGCCGATGTCGACGGTGCGCTGCTTGAAGATGCGGTTCTCAGTCAGCACGTTTTCGATGTCGTCGATGACTCGCGGCAAGCGTGCGTTCCATTTCCCGATGTCGGCGAGGAGGTCGTCGGTGAGGTCGCAGGCGATGCCGCCGGGTCGGAAATAGGCGGCATGGAGTCGGGCACCCGAAGCCCGCTCGTAGAACTCCATGGTGCGCTCACGCTCCTCGAAACCCCAGAAGAAGGGCGTCATGGCGCCCACATCGAGAGCCATAGTGCAGATGTTCATGAGGTGGTTTGCAATGCGTGATATTTCGCTGTAGAGTACCCGGATGTACTGCGCGCGCCGGGGGATCTCGAGGTCGAGAAGAGCCTCGACGGCGAGCGCGAAGGCGTGTTCCTGGTTCATCGGCGCGACGTAGTCGAGCCGGTCAAAATAGGGCACTGCCTGAAGGTAGGTCTTGTGCTCGATCAGCTTCTCCGTGCCCCGGTGCAGCAGACCGATATGCGGGTCGGCACGCTCGACCACCTCACCATCCATTTCGAGCACGAGGCGAAGGACACCATGGGCTGCCGGGTGTTGCGGGCCGAAATTGACCGTCATGTTGCGGATCTGGCGCTCGCTCACGGCTCTCGTCCGGCCCCGTTTGTCGAGGTCGCCTTCTCGTCGCCCGGCAACGGGTACCGCGCACCCTCCCAAGGGCTCAGAAAGTCGAAGCGCCGAAACTCCTGCGTCAACTTCACCGGCTCGTAGACCACCCGCTTCTGTTCGTTGTCGTAACGGAGCTCGACATGACCGGTGAGCGGGAAATCCTTGCGCAAGGGATGGCCTTCGAACCCATAGTCTGTCAGAAGCCGGCGCAAGTCGGAATTGTCGGAAAACTGGATGCCATATAGATCCCAAGCCTCGCGCTCCCACCACCCGGCGGAGGGATAGACCTCCGTAACCGACGGAACGAGCCCGTCCTCACCAACGCCGACTTTGAGGCGCAAGCGCTGGTTGTTGCTCATGCTGAGCAGGTGATAGACGACGTCGAAGCGCGGCTCTCGTTCGGGGTAATCGACCCCGCACAGATCGACGAGCTGCTCGAAACGGCAGGTCGCGTCGTCCCGCAGGAACTTGAGAACACGCACGATCTGGTCGGCGCGGGCCTCCACGGCCAGCTCGCCGCGCGAAACCGACACCGCGTACACGTAGTCGCTCAGATTGGCCGAGACGTGCTCACCCAGGTCGCGCAGGCCAGCCTTGTCCATCCCCGCTTTCTCCACAGACGCACTAGCGCGCGATGGTCCCGGTCCGCCTGATCTTCCGCTGCAATTGCATGATGCCGTAAAGCAGCGCCTCGGCGGTGGGTGGACAGCCGGGAACGTAGACGTCGACCGGAACGACGCGATCACAGCCGCGCACGACCGAGTACGAATAATGGTAGTAGCCGCCGCCGTTAGCGCAGCTTCCCATTGAGATGACGTAGCGGGGCTCTGGCATCTGGTCATAGACCCGCCGGAAGGCGGGTGCCATTTTGTTGCAGAGCGTTCCGGCGACGATCACCACGTCCGATTGCCGGGGGCTGGCACGCGGCACCATGCCGATCCGGTCGATATCGTAACGCGAAGCGATCGTTTGCATGAACTCGACGGCGCAGCAAGCAAGGCCGAAGGTCATCGGCCAGAGGGATCCGGTGCGTGCCCAATTGACGATCCGGTCGAGCTTGGCAACCACGAACCCCCTGTCGCTCAACGCCTCGCCGACGAGCGCGAGGGCTTGGTCTTGGGTCTCACCCGCGGGAAGCACCGCGCCCGGCAACCCGACAGCCTCGGCCTTCACTCCCATTCGAGTGCGCCCTTCTTCCACTCGTACACGAAACCGACGGTGAGCAAGCCGAGAAACACCATCATCGACCAGAACCCATAGAGTCCGATTTCGCTGAACGAGACTGCCCAGGGAAACAGAAACGCCACCTCCAGGTCGAAAATGATGAACAGAATCGCCACCAAGTAGAAGCGCACATCGAAGCGGCCGCGCGCGTCCTCGAAGGCATCGAAGCCGCATTCGTAGGCCGATATCTTGTCCCGGTCGGGCCGCTGCGGCGCCAGGACGTGGGAACCGACGATCGCAGCGACGGCCATCACCACGGCGATGCCGAGGAAGATGACGATGGGCAGGTATTCAAGGAGCAGCGAGTCGGGCGCTGTCATCGGTCACCGCCACGCCGCCGGAGGCGTACCCGGCCGTTCGTCGGGCATCCATCGCTTGCGAAGCTCCAAGCTATCGTCGACGCGGCACATCCCGTTGCGGCCCTCGCTCCTTTCACAACCCGCGGTCGTGGCGGGAGTGACGGGACTCGAACCCGCGACCTCCGGCGTGACAGGCCGGCGCTCTAACCAAGCTGAGCTACACCCCCGACGGCCCCGGCGGCATATCGCCACCGCGCCGGCCGCACTCATGTAGAGCATGGCCCCGGCAGGGTCAAGCCGCTTGGCCGGGAACGCCGCCGGATGCGGGGACTCCGGCGGTGGGCGGTGACGGGATCGAACCGCCGACCTCTTGGGTGTAAACCAAGCGCTCTCCCGGCTGAGCTAACCGCCCGCGCGACGTGCCCGCCCGGCAGGGCGCGGTTTTATTTCCCAAAAGAAGACAACAGCGTCGTATTACTGATTCCGCAGAGTGAAAGGCTCCGGCCGCCGTCGCGGCCGGAGCCTTTTGGGATGACACCGCGGCTAGTTGACCGCATCCTTGAGAGTCTTGCCCGCCTTGAACTTCGGCTGATTCGACTCGGGGATCCAGATGGCCTCGCCGGTGCGCGGGTTGCGTCCGTTCGTGGCCTTTCTCTTGACCACGCTGAACGAACCGAACCCCGCGAGCTTGACCTCGATCCCCCCCCCGAGCGTGTCGGTGATGGTGTCGAAAACGCCGTCCACCGCGCGCGCCGCATCGGCGCTGGAGATGTCCGCACGGACCGCCACGGCCTTGATCAGATCGGTCTTGTTCATTCCCAGCCCCCCGTTCGCTTCTGCCGGATGCACGGAAAGTGACGAATACTCGTGGATACTGATTGAGCCGGCGGAGTGTGAGTGCCATACGCGGAAGCGTCAACGCCGCCCCGGCGGAAAAGGCGAAAAACGGCGCATTTTCAGCACGTTGCATGTGACCGGCGAATTCGCCGAGCAGCGGCCTTGGACGACGGGCGACGCGCGTTGCCGAGTCGCCGCCCGCGCCTAGCACCGAGCCTAATGGGGCAGAACACTCACGTCGCTCTCTTCCTCCCCCGACCCGACAACCTTGTCGAGGGCGGCTTCGTCCTCCGCCGTCCATTCGATCGGCACCAGAGGCTTGGTCAACGCGTGCTTCAGGATGTCGTCCATCGATTCGACCGAAACGACGGCGACGTCCTTCTTCACGTTGTCGGGAATGTCGTCGAGGTCCTTCTCGTTGTCCTTCGGAATGAGAACGGTCGTCAGCCCGCCGCGCATGGCCGCCAGCATCTTTTCCTTGAGGCCGCCGATCGGCAGGACGCGGCCCCTGAGGGTGATCTCGCCGGTCATCGCGACGGATTTCCCGACCGGTATGCCAGTGAGGACCGAGACGATGGAGGTGACCATGGCGACGCCGGCGGACGGCCCGTCCTTGGGCGTCGCCCCTTCCGGGACGTGGACGTGTATATCGCGCTTGTTGAAAAGCCGTGGGTCGATGCCGAATTCGACCGACCGAGACTTGACGTAGCTCTCCGCGGCTTGGACCGATTCCCGCATCACGTCGCCGAGCTTACCGGTCGCGGTCACCTTGCCCTTGCCCGGCACGACCACCGCCTCGACCGAGAGGAGCTCACCGCCGACTTCCGTCCAGGCGAGGCCGGTCGTGATCCCGACCATGTCCTCGTGCTCCGCCTCGCCGTAGCGGTATTTGCGGACACCCGCGTATTTCCGCAGGTTGCGCCGTGTCACCTGGACCCGGCCGACGCTCTCGGAAACGATCTCCCTGGTCGCCTTGCGGGTCAAGCTGGCGAGCTCGCGCTCCAGATTGCGAACACCGGCTTCGCGAGTGTAGTAGCGGATCAGGTCGAGAAGGGCCTGATCGGAGATCGTCCACTCGCCTTTCTTGAGCGCGTGCGCTTTCGTCTGCTTCGGGATCAGATGGCGCTTGGCGATCTGGACCTTTTCGTCCTCCGTGTAGCCGGGAATTCGGATGATCTCCATCCGGTCGAGCAAGGCCGGCGGCATCCGCAGCGTGTTGGCCGTGGTGATGAACATCACGTCCGAAAGGTCGTAGTCGACCTCGAGATAGTGGTCGTTGAAGGTGTTGTTCTGCTCGGGATCGAGCACTTCGAGCAGCGCGGAAGACGGATCGCCGCGGAAATCGGCTCCCATTTTGTCGACCTCATCCAGAAGGAAGAGCGGGTTGGAGGCCTTCGCCTTCTTCATGGACTGGACGATCTTGCCCGGCATCGAGCCGATATAAGTGCGGCGGTGGCCGCGGATCTCGGCCTCGTCGCGCACGCCGCCCAGCGAGAAGCGCACGAAATTGCGCCCCGTCGCGCGCGCCACCGACTTGCCGAGCGAGGTCTTGCCGACGCCGGGTGGGCCGACCAGACACAGGATCGGCCCCTTCATCTTGGGTGCCCTTTGCTGGACCGCGAGATATTCGAGGATACGCTCCTTGACCTGCTTCAAACCGTAGTGATCGTCGTTGAGGATTTTTTCGGCGTTCTTGATGTCCTTCTTGATCCGGGTACGCTTTTTCCACGGGATCGACAACATCCAGTCGAGATAGTTGCGCACCACCGTGGCCTCGGCCGACATCGGGCTCATCGAGCGCAGCTTCTTGACCTCCGCCAGCGCCTTCTCGCGCGCCTCCTTGCTGAGCTTCGTGTTCTTGATCCGCTCCTCGAACTCGGCGGCCTCGTCGCGCCCGTCCTCACCCTCACCGAGCTCCTTCTGAATCGCCTTCATCTGCTCGTTCAGGTAGTACTCGCGCTGCGTCTTCTCCATCTGGCGCTTGACGCGCGAGCGGATACGCTTCTCGACCTGGAGCACGCCGATCTCGCCCTCCATGAGCGCAATCACCCGTTCGAGCCGTTCCCCGACGGACCCGATCTCCAGCAGCTCCTGCTTCTCGCCGAGCTTGATCGACAGGTGCGAAGCGATCGTGTCGGCGAGCTTGCCCGGCTCGTCGATCTGGCTCACCGAGACCAGAACCTCCGGCGGGACCTTCTTGTTGAGCTTCACGTACTGCTCGAACTGGCCCACCACGGAGCGGCCCAGCGCCTCGAGCTCCTCGCCCGCGCTCTGGTCTTCTTCGATCTTCTCGGCCCGCGCCTCGAAGAACGCCGGATTGTCGCGAAACTCGACGATACGCGCGCGTCCTCCCCCTTCTACCAGGACCTTGACCGTACCGTCCGGGAGCTTGAGCAGCTGAAGCACGGTGCCGATCACGCCGACGGCGTGGATATCCTTCGGCGACGGATCGTCCTGGGACGCGTTCTTCTGGGCGACGAGGAGAATTTGTTTGTCGTTTTTCATGACATCTTCGAGCGCCGCGACGGATTTCTCGCGGCCGACGAACAACGGCACGATCATGTGCGGGAAGACGACGATGTCCCGCAGCGGCAGGACCGGGTAGCTCGGTATCGACGAGACGTCCAGCATCGTTCCTCCGCGCTTCACGGTTGCGCGACGCGGGCCCTGGCTGGACCCAGCGGCGTTCTCCTTCCCCCGTCAGATAGGCACGGCCGCACGGCCGGTCAAGCGGCCGTCAGGAGGCCGACGAGCTCGCGTCCTCGCGCCGCTCCGCATAGGTCAGGAGCGGCCGCGCCCGTCCCTCGACCACTTCCCGGTTGATCACCACCTGTTCGACCCCGCCATAGCTCGGCAGATCGAACATCGGGTCGAGCAGGATACTCTCGAGAATGGAGCGCAGGCCGCGGGCACCGGTCTTGCGGGCGATGGCCTTGCGGGCGATCGCACGCAGCGCGTCCTCGGCGAAGGCGAGCGTCACGCCCTCCATGTCGAACAGCTTCTCGTACTGCTTGACGAGGGCGTTCTTGGGCTTGATCAGGATTTCCACCAGCGCGTCGGCCTCCAGGTCGTCGAGGGTCGCGATCACCGGCAGGCGGCCGACGAATTCCGGGATCAGGCCGAATCCGAGCAGATCCTCGGGCTCCACCTCGCGCAGGATGACGCCGGTCTTGCGCTCGTCCGGAGCGCGCACCTCGGCGCCGAAACCGATAGCCGTGCCGCGCCCGCGCTTGGCGATGATCTTCTCGAGGCCCGAGAAGGCGCCACCACAGATGAACAGGATGTTGGTGGTGTCGACCTGGAGAAACTCCTGCTGCGGATGCTTGCGGCCGCCCTGGGGCGGCACCGAGGCGACCGTCCCTTCCATGATCTTGAGCAGCGCCTGCTGCACGCCTTCGCCGGAGACGTCCCGCGTGATCGAGGGGTTGTCCGACTTGCGGGCGATCTTGTCGACCTCGTCGAGATAGACGATGCCCCGCTGGGCGCGCTCGACGTTGTAGTCCGCCGACTGGAGGAGCTTCAGGATGATGTTCTCGACGTCCTCGCCGACATAGCCAGCCTCGGTCAAGGTCGTCGCGTCGGCCATCGTGAAGGGCACGTCGAGGATTCTGGCGAGGGTCTGGGCGAGCAAGGTCTTGCCGCAGCCGGTCGGACCGATTAGCAGGATGTTGGATTTGGCGAGCTCGACGTCGTTGCCCTTGCCGCCGTGAGCGAGGCGCTTGTAGTGGTTGTGCACGGCGACCGAGAGGACCCTCTTCGCGTGGTCCTGGCCGATCACGTAATCGGCGAGCACCTCGCAGATCTCGGACGGCGTGGGCACCCCATCCCGGCTCTTGACCCGCGCGCTCTTGTGCTCCTCGCGGATGATGTCCATGCACAGCTCGACGCACTCGTCGCAGATGAAAACCGTGGGGCCGGCGATCAGCTTGCGCACTTCGTGCTGGCTTTTGCCGCAGAAGGAACAGTAGAGCGTGTTCTTCGAGTCGCCGCCGCTGGACTTGTTCATGTCCGCCCCGTCCTGTCGTGCACCGAGCCCGTCCAAGCGCAACCGCCGGGGGCACCCTCAGCGCCCCCATGATGAAAGTCCGAATCGCCGCGAAACTGGCATTCGACCCCGCCCCTGTCCAGGCAATTCTTGCCGCGGCGCACCCGCACCCGGCTAACCGCCTTTCTTGGCGGCATTTTTGCCATCGGCGCCTTCGGTGTCCTCCGGCCGGCGGGCTACGACGTCATCCACGATGCCGAACGTCTTGGCCTCCTGTGGCGCCATGAACTTGTCGCGCTCCAGATTTTCCTCGATGACCGCGATCTCCTGGCCCGTGTGGGCGACGTAGATCTCGTTGAGCCGCTGGCGGAGAGAGAGAATTTCCTTGGCGTGAATTTCGATGTCCGTGGCCTGCCCCTGGAACCCGCCCGAGGGCTGATGGAGCATGATCCGGGCGTTGGGCAGGGCGAATCGTTGCCCTTCCGCGCCGGCGGCCAGCAGCAGCGAGCCCATGGACGCCGCCTGGCCGATGCAGAGCGTCGAGACCGCGGGCCGCACGTATTGCATCGTGTCGTAGATCGCGAGGCCGGAGGTCACCAAGCCGCCCGGGCTGTTGATGTAAACCGAGATGTCCTTGTTCGGGTTCTCCGATTCGAGGAACAGGAGCTGCGCGGTGACCAGGGTCGCGGCCTCGTCGCCGATGCCGCCCGTGAGGAAGACGATCCGCTCCTTGAGCAGGCGGGAGTAGATATCGTAGGCTCGCTCGCCCCTGTTCGTCTGCTCGACGACCATGGGCACGAGGGTGTTGGCGTAAGTCTCGACGATGTCCGCCATCGGGTTCTCCTTCCCGCCGCGCCCTTCAGGCCTCCGCGCCTGCGGGTTCTTCCACCCCGGTCGCGGCGGTCTCCGCCTTCGGGTGCCGCGCGTCGTCTTCCGGGTCGCTCAGCAGGGTTTCCTCATCGACCTCCTCCTCCGAGAGGGTGACGACCTCGCTCAGGAAGGCCACGACCTTGTCCTCGAACACCGGCGAGCGGAATTGCTCCAGCGCCTCCGGATGGTCGCGGTAGAACTCGGCGAGCCGTCGGGGCTCCGGATGCCAAGCGCTCGCGGCGCCCATGGCCGCCGCGAGCAGTTCCTCCCGCTCGACCGTGATGCCGTTGGTCTGCCCGATTTCCGAGAGCAGAAGGCCCAAGCGGACCCGCCGCTCGGCGATCTCCCGGAACTCGGTCCGCGCGTCCTCCTCCGGCTGTTCGAGCAGAGCGCCGATGTCGGTCTTCGCCCGCTCGGCGTCGTTCTCCAGTTGCTTCCAGATGGCGTCGAATTCGCGCTCGACCATGCCCGGCGGGACCTCGAACCGGTGGCGCGTATCGAGGGCATCCAGCATCGAGCGCTTGAGGCGCGCGCGCGACGCGCGTTCGTACCGGGCGCGGAGCTCCGCGCGGAGCCGCTCCCGCAAATCCGCCAGATCCGACGAACCGTGGCGCTCCGCGAACGCATCGTCGACCACGGTCGGGACCCGCGCGCGCAGCTCCTTGACCTTGACCGTGAAGAGGCCCGTCCTGCCCGCGAAACCGGGCCGCGGATCGTCCTCCGGAAAGTCGACCGTCACCGCGCGTTCCTGGCCGGGCGCGGCACCCATCAGCCCGTCGGCCAATTCGGATGACGACTCGGCGCCCAGTTCGATCTCGACATCGGTCGCGTCGCCGTCCTTCACCGGCTCGCCGTCGAGCGTGACGACGATATCGACCAGGAGCGCGTCCCCGTTCACGGCCGGGCGCGGCGCCTCCACCGGCGCGAACCGCTTGTCGTTCCCGGCGAGCCGCGCAAGAGCGTCCTCAACCGCCCGTTCGCCGACGTCCGCCTTGAGCCGGGTCACGGCGATGTCGGAGAAATCCCCGAGCGCGATCTCCGGCAAGACCTCGATCCCCATCGTGTATTCGAGGTCCTTGCCTTCGTCGAAGGCGGTGATCTCGACCTTGGGTTGCAGCGCCGGCCGCAGGGCCCGTTCCTCGATCGCCGCGCGCGAGCTCTCCGCGATCAGGCGCTGCACCACCTCGCCGAGAACGCCCGGCCGGTAGTGGCGGCGAACGATCGACAGCGGCACCTTGCCGGGCCGGAAGCCCTTCATCTTCACGGTCTTGCGCAACGCGCCGAGCCGTTCCTCGACCGCGGCCTCGAGGTCCGCCGCCGGGACGGTCACTTTGAGCTCGCGCTTGAGCCCCTCGGCCAAGGTCTCGGTCACCTGCATGGTCTGCCGCTCACGTCGGAAGCCGGAGGGTCGTCGGGGCGCCGGTGCGGGCGAAGGGACTCGAACCCCCACGGCTTAAGCCACATGGTCCTAAACCATGCGCGTCTACCAATTCCGCCACGCCCGCGCGCCCCATCGAAACCCGGACCGGGCGGCACCGCGCGCCGCCGGGCCGCATACTATAGCGGGCCATGCGCCGGGCAAAGCCCGCAATCGCCGCGCTATTTCTTCCGGCTCGCGAGGATGTTTTCCATGCGCTCCAGGGCATCGCGCACCCTCGCCGCCTCCCTGCGGAAGGTCCGGAGGGAGTCCTCGCTCTCGTCGGGCCGCACTTCGAGGCGAGCATCGTGCAGGTTGTTGATCACCACGGCGATCACGAGGTTGATCATGATCACCGCCGCCAGCATCACGAAGCTGACGAAGAACAGCCAGCTCATGGAATGGAGTTCCATGGCGACGTACATCACGTCCGTCCAGTCTTCGAGCGTCATCACCCGGAACAGGGTGAGGAGGGCGATGCCGAGCGAGCGCCAGTGCTCCGGATCGTGGTCGCGGAAAAGATGCACCCCGGCGACGGCGTAGACGTAGTAGACGACGGAGAGAAGCAGCATCACGTGCCCGAGCCCCGGCAGGGAGCGGATCAGGGTGGAAACGATGAGGCGCAGCTGGGGCACCACCGTCACCACCCGGAGCACGCGCAGGAGCCGCGCCAGCCGCGCGACGAGGGCGAAGTCGCCCGCGTCCGGGAGGAAGGCGAGCACGAGGACGGTGAAGTCGAAGAGGTTCCAACCGTCCCGGAAGTAGCGTCCGAAGCGAGGCGCGACGGCGGTGAGCTTGATGGCGGCTTCCAGCACGAAGACGGCCAGGGCCGCGTCGTACATCAGGTGGATGACGGAGCCGAACCGCGCGCCGAGCGCTTGGCTTGTTTCCACGCCGAGACCGGCCGCGGTCGCCAGGATCGTCGCCACGATCACAATGTCGAACGCCCGCGCCGCCACCAGGCGCGCGCAAACCCGCCGCAGTCGATTCATGTGAGAAGACCCCCGTGCGATGAAGACCGGCAGCCGGAAAGCGCGCGCGGCGGGCGCTCCCGTCCGGCCCCGGCGTTCGCCTCCGCGCCGGTCGAACCGCGCGCCGCAGCCCGCCCCGGCGCTTCACGCCTTCCGGGCCGGCGCGCCCACGTCGATCTCGGAATCGCCGTACCGATCGGCCGTTTCATTCCCACACCGTCAATCCCGAACCCTCCATCGCTTCGCGATCCCGCGCCGTGCGCCCGCCATGATTAGCATGAGAGCCGCGCCGGTTCCGCCCCGCACGAGCCGCCTGCCCACCGGGGGCGCCGGCGGGCCGCGGCTGACGAGGCCGCCGGGAAGGAAGCGCGTGACGCGGAGGAGCGTCGGTGCGGAGCCGACGGTTCGACAGGCGGCGGTCTTCCGCGGCGATGACGAGGGGGACAGCACCGGCGACGCACACGCGCCTGCCCCGCGCACCCGGTGCGCGCCGAAGCTCAGCCGGCGAAGCGGGCGAAGGTGCGCAGCCAGTTGGCGCCGAGGATGCCGGCCACTTCGTCTTCCCGGTAGCCGCGCCGGAACAGGCCGCGGGCGAGGTTGGGCAATTCGCGAATCCCGCCCAGGCCATCGGGGTAGCGCTGGCTCACGAAGTCGTCCACCGTGCCGAAGATGTCCGGCCGCAGGGTGCGCCAGCGGATCGATTCCGGCAGCACCGTCCGCGCTTCCCGGTAGCCTTCGGTGAAGTCCAGCCCGAGGCCCACATGCTCGGCGCCGACCAGCGCCCGGAAATGCGCGATATGGCCGATCAGGTCGTCCAGGGTCGGGGCCTTGGGGCTCACCGCCCGCGGCAGGCAGCAGGCGCCGATCATGCCGCCCTTTGCGACGATCGCCCGCACCGTCTCGTCCCGGGTGTTGCGGTCGTTCGGCACCCGGTGCCAGGCGTTCGAATGGGTGCACACCGGCGCCCGCGCCAGCGCCGCCGCCTCCGCCCGCGAACGGTGGCCGGCGTGTGAGAGGTCGAGCAGCATCGGCGTTTCGTTCACCGCCTCGACCAGCTCGCGCCCGAGGAAGCTCAGCCCGGCGTCGCGCCGTTCGCCGCAGCCGTCGGCGAAGAGCGTGGCCCCGGTATAGGCGAGGCCGAAGAACCGGAACCCGAGCCGCGACAGGATGCGAACCCGCGCCAGTTCCTTGCCGATCATGCTCGACCCTTGCGTCCCCGGCACCACCGCGAGCCGGCCCGCCTTCGCGGCGGCGGCGATGCCGGCGGCGTCGCGCGCGAGCGCCAGCACCGGGTTCTTCTCGATCTTCGCGAACCCCTCGTCCACGGCGCGCATGGTCTCGTCCCAGGAGCTCTCCAGCGCGAAGCTCACGTTGCAGGCGTTCACCCCGGCCTCCAGGCAGCGGGTCGCGTAGGGCTCGTCGAGGACGTAGAAGAGCGCGAGGCCGTCGAAGACCGTCGCGGAGCGCGTGAAGGCGGTGGCGCGGTCGTCCGCGGGCGGAGCGGCTTCAGTCATCCTCAACCATGGGCCGCCCCGAAATGGCGGGTCAACGCGCCCAGGTCGCGGAGCGCGGCGAGGCCGTCGCAAGCCTCGAAGGCCGCGTCGCGCGCCGCCGCCGGGAGGGCGCGGGCGGCGCAGTCGGCGAACTTGCGGCGGAGCGCGTCCCGCCCGAGCGGCCGGCGCGGGTGGCCGCGCGGCTCGGTGATCGTCTTCGACCGCGCGCCGCCGCCGGCGAGCCGCAGGGAGACCGTCGCCCGCTGCGGTGCCTCGTCCACGTTGAGAGCGCCGGGCTGGCCCGTGTCCGCCCGCACGATGACCTTCGCCGCCAGCGCGCGCACCTGGGGCCGGGCGAGGGCCGCGGGGGCGAAGGCGTCCAGGGCGAGGCGCCCGTCGACCAGCGCGCTCGCCAGCAGGTAATGCAGGCTGAACCGCGCCTGCATCGCGTCGGCCGGGTCGGCGTGCGGAAGGTTCTGCGCGGCGACCTCGGGGAGCGCCGCCTCGATTCCCGCGATGTCCGCCGGCCCGAGCCCGCCGTCGGCGCGCAGGGCGAGCAGGGCGTCGAGGGGGCGATGGGCGCTGGCGCAGCAGGGGTAGTATTTCTGCCAGAGGCCGTGCGCCTCGAGCGCCGGCGGCGCGCCGAGCCGGGCCACGGACGCCTCCAGGCGCGTCACCGGCACCCCGGCGAAGAGCGCGACGAAGCCGCGTTCTCCCTCGAAGGCGTCCGCCGCCGCGGTCAGGCCGGACTCCGCCATGACCGCCGCCACGATGCCGTTCTTCGCCGCCAGCCCCGCATGCAGCGGCTTCGCCATGGTGCCGAACTGGCGCTTGTTGCCGGAGGAGAGGCTCGTGGCCAGGGCGAGCGCCGCGGTCGCGCGCGCGGCGTCCAGCCCCAGCAGCCGCGCGCAGGCCGCCGCCGCGGCGGGAGACCCGAGCGTCGCGGTGGTGTGCCAGCCCGCGAAGTAGTGGGTCATGTTCACCGCCTCGCCGAGCCGCGCCAGGACTTCGATGCCGACGACGAAGGCGTCCAGGCAGCGTGCGCCGTCCAGCCCGCGCTCCTCGCCCAGCGCCAGCAGCGCCGGGACCAGCACGGCGCCGGCGTGGGCGTTGGCGATCTCCAGCACGTCGTCGTAGTCGAGGGCGTGGGCGGCGGTGCCGTTGATCAGCGCGGCCCAGGGCGCGGCCAGCCGCGACGGCGCGCCGGCGACGGCGCAGCGGCCCTCGCCCCATCGCGCGACGCCGGCGCGAACGGCGCGCGGCGCCGCATCGTCCGCGCCGGCGAACAGGCAGGCGGCGGTGTCGACGAAGGCCGCGCCCGCGCGCCGCCGCACCGCCGCGCTCCAGTCGCCCGGCGCCTCGGCCACCCATCGGCCCAGCCGACCCGTGGCGCCCGACGCCGGCGCGCCGGTCGATCGCCGGGTCATCGACCCTCTCCGCTTGCCCCTGGCCGCACGGATGGTACACTGTGGCGACAGGGCGCGCAGCGCGCCCGACGGATACCGCGCTTCGCCGAGGCGCGTCTCGCCGACCGTCGGGTCGAGACCTGCGACATCACGTCGGACTGAAACCCGGCGCCGGGGCCCGCCGAAGGGGTTCCCGGCCTGCATCCCGCCTGCGGCTTCTCCGGCCGCGGCTGCAAGCTGGCGCCGCGCGAAGGGACGTTCGCGCACCGAAAAAGCGGCACCGCAACCGCGCGGCCTGCGGGAGCGGCTTCACCAGCGCCACGACGGCGGCATGGGTGTCGAAAACGGCGACGGCCGTGGCCCGCTTCCCCGGCGTGCGCCGGGCGCCGTCAATCGGCTTCGGAACCGCGGCGGCCGACGATTGCGTCGTGCAACCCCTCCATCATGCCCTCAAGGCGGGTGACCCGCTCGCCGAGCCTGTTCATGTCGCGACGAAGCGACCACAGGAACCCGACGACGGCGACCCCGACGACGATGGCGATGAACTCGTTCGACATGGCGCCAGCGTGGCGACCCCGCCCCGCCGCGTCAATGGCGGCCGGGGATGTCGCGCCGCGCCCGGTGCGACAGCTGAATCCTCCCGATACGTCGGCTCCGCGTGGTACGCCCGCCTGGACTCGAACCAGGGACCCTCTGATTAAAAGTCAGATGCTCTACCACCTGAGCTACGGGCGCATCGTGGAGGGGACGCGGCCCACGAATTAGACGGGTCGGCGCGCGGCATCAAGGCCGGTGAACCCTTCGACGAACGCGGCGAGACGGCCCGCGGCGATCGCGGCGCGCAGCGCCGCCATCAGCCGCTGATAGAAGAAGAGGTTGTGCCGGCTCAACAGAATCGGGCCCAGCATCTCGCCCGCGCGGAAGAGATGGTGCAGGTAGGCGCGGGCGTAATCGGCGCAGGTCGGGCAGTCGCAGGCGGGATCGACCGGCGTCGGGTCGTCGGCGTGGCGGGCGTTGCGCAGATTGAGGGTGCCGCCGGCGATGTAGGCGCGCCCGGTGCGGCCCGAGCGCGTCGGCAGCACGCAGTCGAACAGGTCGATCCCCCGGCAGACGGCCTGGACGATGTCCTCCGGCGTGCCCACCCCCATCAGATAGCGCGGCCGCCGCGCCGGCAGCGCGCCCTGCAGATCGTCGAGCACGGCCAGCATCCGTTCCTGGCCTTCGCCGACCGCGAGCCCGCCCACGGCGTAGCCGTCGAAGCCGATCTCCACCAGGGCCGCCGCCGATTCCGCCCGCAGCGCCGGAAAGACCCCGCCCTGCACGATGCCGAACAGCCCGTGGCCCGGCCGCGGCGCGAAGGCCGCCCGCGCAAGCGCGGCCCAGCGCATCGAGCGGCGCATGGAGGCCGCCGCTTCCGCTTCGCTCGCCGGATAGGGCGTGCACTCGTCCAGCACCATGGCGACGTCGCTGCCCAGCCGCCGTTGCAGCGCCACCGCGCCTGCCGGCGTCAAGCGGTGGCGGGCGCCGTCCGTGTGGGAGCGGAACGTCACCCCGTCCTCGTCCACGGCGCGTAACCCGGCCAGCGACATCACCTGGAAGCCGCCGGAATCCGTGAGGATCGGGCCAGGCCAGTTCATGAACCGGTGCAGACCGCCCAAGCGGGCGATTCGCTCGGCGCCGGGGCGGATCATCAGATGGTAGGCGTTGCCGAGCAGCATGTCGGCGCCGCTGGCCCGGACGACCTCCGGCAGCAGGCCCTTGACCGTCGCCTGGGTGCCCACCGGCATGAAGGCCGGAGTCCGCACCGCGCCGTGGGCCGTCTCCAGCCGCCCGCGCCGCGCCGCGCCGTCCGTCGCCTCGACGGTGAAGGGAAGGCTCACGCCGCCCCGCGCGCCAGCAGGCAGGCGTCGCCGTAGGAGTAGAAGCGATACCCCGCCGCCAGCGCCTGTTCGTAGGCGGCTTTCATGCGTTCGGTGCCGGCGAAGGCGCAGACCAGCATGAACAGCGTCGAGCGCGGCAGGTGGAAATTGGTCAGCATCAGGTCGACGGCCTTGAACCGGTAGCCCGGCGCGATGAAGAGGTCGACCGCGCCGGAGAAGGCGCCGATCGCGCCGTCCTCCCCGGCCGCGCTCTCAAGCAGGCGCACGACCGTCGTGCCCACCGCGAGCACCCGGCCACCGGCTTGCCGGGCGCGGTTGATTGCCGCCGCGACGGCGGGCGCGACGACGCCCGTTTCCGCATGCATCGCGTGATCGGCGGTGTCCTCCGCCGAGACCGGGAGGAACGTCCCGGCGCCGACGTGGAGGGTGACGAAGTGGCGGGTGACGCCGCGCGCCGCCAGCGCCGCCAGCAGGCGGTCGGTGAAATGGAGGCCGGCGGTCGGCGCGGCGACGGCGCCGGCGCGGCGGGCGAACACCGTCTGGTAATCCTGCCGGTCCCTCTCGTCCGCGCCGCGCCGGATATAGGGAGGCAGCGGCATCGCGCCGTGGCGGCGCAGCGCCCGCTCCAGCGCCGTCCCGCCCCGGTCGAACGAGAGACTCGCTTCCGGCCCGTCGCGGGCCTCGACGACGGCCGCGAAATCCTCGGCGAAGCGGATCCTGTCGCCCGGCCGCAGGCGCCGCGCCGGCTTGGCGAAGGCGCGCCAGCGGCGTTCGCAAAGCCGGCGATGCAGCGTGACCTCGATTCGCGCGGCGCCGCGGCGCCCGACCAGGCGAGCGGGGATGACCCGGGTGTCGTTGAAGACCGCCACGTCGCCGGGGCGCAGCAGCCGGGGAAGCGCGGAGACCGAGCGATGGGCCAGCCCGCACGTCAGATCCAGCAGGCGGGCGGAATCGCGGGGGTCCGCCGGGCGCTCGGCGATCGCCGCGCGCGGCAGGGAGAAATCGAATTCGTCCACCCTCACCGGGGGCCGCCGGCGCCGCGCCTCAGGATGCGGCCGCTCCGAAGCGCTCGGCCAGGCGGCGGGCGACGGCGGGCGAAACGAAGCTGGAAACGTCCCCGCCGAAGGAGGCGATCTCCTTGACCAGCCGCGAGGCGATGAAGTGATGCCGTTCGGACGCCATCAGGAAGACGGTCTCGACCTCCGGGTCGAGCCGCGCGTTCATGCCCGCCATCTGGAACTCGTACTCGAAATCGGAGACCGCCCGCAGCCCGCGGACGATGACGGAGGCGCCAACCTCGCGGACGAAGTGCATGAGCAGCACATCGAAGCACCGCACCTCCAGCCGCGGCGGCCCCAGCCCGAGTGCCGCGAGATCGGCGGCCGTCATCGCCACCCGTTCATCGACGCCGAACAGCGGCTCCTTGCCCGCGTTGACGGCGACCGCGACGATCAGCCTGTCCACCAGCCGCATGGCGCGCCGGATGATGTCCTGGTGGCCCGTGGTGACCGGGTCGAAGGTCCCCGGATAGAGGCCCACCCTTTCAGCCATCGCCCGCCGCTCCGGCGTCCTCCGCCGCGTCTTCGGCCGCGGCCGTGTCCTCGGCGGCGACGGCGCCGTTGGTGTCGGCGAGGCGCGCCGCCGAGACCACCCGCTCGTCCCCGTCCAGGCGGAAGATGGTCACGCCGCGCGCGCCGCGCCCCACCTTTCTGATGCCGTCGACCGGGCAGCGGATCAACCGCCCGCCGTCGGTCACCAGCATGATCTCGTCCCGGTCCGCCACGGGGAAGGCGGCGACCACGCGCCTCTCTCCCTCGCCCACGACCATGTTGATGACACCCTTCCCGCCGCGCCGGGTCAGGCGGTAGTCGTGGGTGGAGGTGCGCTTGCCGAAGCCGTCGTCGCGCACGCTGAGGAGGAACTGCTCGCCGGCCTCCAGCGCCGCCCGGCGCTCGTCCGTCAGGCCGGGCACCGCGCCGTCGCGCTTGCGGCCGAAATGCGCGTCCCGCTCCTCGGCGGTCAGGTCGCCGTGGGAGAGGACGCTCATGGAGATCACCCGATCGCCTTTCGCGAGGTCGATCCCGCGCACCCCCGCCGAGCTCCGCCCCTTGAACAGCCGCACGTCGGCCGCGGGGAAGCGGATGCACTTGCCGCCGCGCGAGGCGAGCAGCACGTCGGCGCCGTCGGCGCAGACGCGCACGCCGACGATCCGGTCGTCGGCGCCCAGCTTCATGGCGATCTTGCCGCCCGACGGCACGTTCGCGAAATCCGCCGCGCTGTTGCGCCGCACCGCGCCCGAGGCGGTGGCGAACATCAGTTGGAGCGCGGCCCACCCCTCCTCGTCCTCCGGCAGGGGGAGGATGGTGGAGACGGTCTCCTCCCCGGCGAGCGGGAGCAGGTTGACCAGCGCCTTGCCGCGCGCCTGCGGCGCCGCCTGCGGCAGGCGATAGACCTTGAGCTTGTACACCTTCCCGGCGGTGGAGAAGAACAGCACCGGGGTGTGCGTGTTGACGACGAACACCTGGGAGACGAAGTCCTCTTCGCGGGTGCGCATGCCGGCGCGGCCCTTGCCGCCGCGCCGCTGCGCCCGGTAGGTCGAGAGCGGCACCCGCTTGACGTAGCCGCGGTGGCTCAGCGTGACGACCATCTCCTCCCGCTGGATCAGGTCCTCCACGTCGTGCTCGAACTCGACCGCCTGGAGCTCGGTCCGGCGCGCGTCGGCGAAACGCGCGCGGGTCTCGACCAGCTCCTGGCGCAACACCGCCCTCAGCCGCTCCCGATTCTGGAGGATTTCCACGTAGTCCTTGATCTTGTCCACGATCTCGGAGAGCTCGTCGGCGATCTTGCCGCGCTCCATGGCGGTCAGGCGCTGGAGGCGCAGCTCGAGGATGGCGCGCGCCTGTTCCCCGGTCAGCCGGCAGGTGCCCGCCTGCGTCACCGCCTGGCGCGGATCAGCGATCAGTTCGACCAGGGGGGCCACGTCCGCGACGGGCCAGGCGCGGCCGGTGAGCGCCGCGCGGGCGGCGGCCGGGTCCTTCGCGCTTCGGATCGCCGCGATGATCGCGTCGATGTTGGCGACCGCGACGGCAAGCCCGACCAGGGCGTGGGCCCGCTCGCGCGCCCGCGCCAGCCGGTATTTCGTGCGCCGGGCGATCACCTCCTCGCGGAAGGCGACGAAGGCGCCCACGATCGCGCGAAGGTTCATCAACTCCGGCCGGCCGCCGCGCAGCGCCAGCATGTTCACGCCGAAGCTGGTCTGGAGCGGGGAGTAGCGGTAGAGCTGGTTGAGCACCACCTCGGCCATGGCGCCGCGCTTGAGCTCGATGACGACGCGCACGCCGTCGCGGTCCGATTCGTCGCGCAGGTCGGCGATGCCCTCCACGCGGCGCTCGTTGACCAGCTCCGCGATCCGCTCGATCATCCGCGCCTTGTTGACCTGATAGGGCACCTCGGTCACGACGATGGCCTCGCGGTCCTTGCGGACGGTCTCGATCCGGGTGCGGCCGCGCATGATCACCGAGCCGCGCCCGGTGTGGTACGCCTGTCGGATGCCGGCGGCGCCGACGACCAGGGCGCCGGTCGGGAAGTCGGGGCCCGGGACATGCGCCATCAGGCCGTCGACGGTGATCTCCGGATCGTCGAGAAGGGCGCAGGCGGCGTCCACGACCTCGCCGAGATTGTGCGGCGGGATGTTCGTCGCCATGCCGACCGCGATGCCGCCCGCGCCGTTGACCAGAAGGTTGGGAAAGGCCGCGGGCAGCACCGCGGGCTCCTGCGCCGATTCGTCGTAGTTGGGCTGGAACTCGACCGTTTCGCTGTCGATGTCGGCGAGCAGCGCGTGCGCCGGCTGGCCGAGGCGGACCTCGGTGTAGCGCATCGCCGCCGGCGGGTCGCCGTCCATCGAGCCGTAGTTGCCCTGCCCGTCCAGGAGCGGCAGGCGCATGGAGAAATCCTGCGCCATGCGCACCATGGCGTCGTAGATCGCGGCGTCGCCATGCGGGTGGTATTTGCCCATGACGTCGCCGACTACGCGGGCGGACTTGCGGTAGGGCTTGTTCCACTCGTAGCCGTTCTCGTGCATCGAATGGAGGATGCGGCGATGCACGGGCTTGAGACCGTCGCGCACGTCGGGCAGGGCGCGGGCGACGATCACGCTCATCGCGTAGTCGAGGTAGGAGCGCTTCATCTCCTCCTCGATGGCGACGTGCGGAGTCGGGGGCGCCGGCCCGTCGGGCGGCTCCCGTGGCGGCGCGGCGCGCGGCGGCTCTGTCGTCAACGGCGGGGGGCGTCGTCAGAAGGGGATGTCGTCGTCCAGGTCGCCGCCGGACGCGCCGCCGGCGTCGTCGCCGCCGGCCGGGCCCGCCGGCTGCCCGCCGCCGTGGTCGCGCGCGCCGCCGTCGCCCCGGCCGTCGAGCATCGTAAGATCGCCGCGGAAACGGTTGATCACCACCTCGGTCGTGTAGCGCTCCTGGCCCGACTGGTCGGTCCACTTGCGCGTCTGCAACTGGCCTTCGAGATAGACCTTGGAGCCCTTGTGCAGGTAGCGCTGGGCGATGTCGGCAAGATGCTCGTTGAAGATCACGACCCGGTGCCACTCGGTGCGCTCGCGGCGCTCGCCCGACTGGCGGTCCTTCCAGGTCTCGCTGGTGGCGACCGACAGGTTGACGACGGGTCTGCCGTCCTGCGTCTGGCGGACCTCCGGGTCCCGCCCCAGATTGCCCACCAGGATGACCTTGTTGACGCTGCCCGCCATCGCCCCCGCTCCTGCCGCTCCCGCTCTCCGCAGTGTAAGTCCAACCCCCGGCGCCCGCAAACCGCACCCGGCGCGCACCCGGTGCACAACGGACTCGCCCTCGCGGAGCCATGCGATATACTCCGCGCCGCGCTCCGCCCCTCGTTCCCCAACCAAGATGCGCCCGGCGATGCACGCATTGGCCGACCTCGTCCACCACGTCATTTCGATCTACATCTACCTGCTCATCGCCTCGGCGCTGATGAGCTGGCTCGTGGCGTTCAACGTGATCAACACCCGGAACCGCTTCGTCTATGCGGTGCTGAGCTTCCTCTTCCGGGTCACGGAGCCCGCCCTGCGGCCGATCCGGCGGATCGTGCCCACCCTGGGCGGCATCGACGTCTCCCCGGTCATCCTGATCCTGCTGCTCTACTTCGTCCGCGATCTCATCGTCGACAACATCGTCTGACGAGAGGAAGGCCCATGAGCGATACGGTCATCATCGACGGCAAGGCGTTCGCCGCGGATTTGCGCGCCGGGATCGGGCGCAAGGCGGCGGCGCTCAAGGAGCGGCACGGCCTCGTGCCGGGGCTCTCCGTCGTCCTCGTCGGCGACGACCCGGCGAGCGAGGTCTATGTTCGCAACAAGGGCAAGGCGACCGTGGCGGCCGGCATGGCCTCGCGGGAGTTCCGCCTGCCCGCGAGCGCGCGCCAGGACGAAGTGCTGGAGAAGGTCGCGGCGCTCAACGCCGACGACGCCGTGCACGGCATCCTGGTCCAGCTTCCCCTGCCGCGGCAGGTCGACACCGACGCCGTCATCAACGCTATCGACCCGGACAAGGACGTGGACGGCTTCCACACCATCAACGTCGGGCGGCTCGCCACCGGCCAGGACGCCCTGGTGCCGTGCACGCCCCTCGGCTGCCTGCTGATGCTGCGGCGCTTCGTCGGCGACCTGACCGGCAGGCACGCCATGATCGTCGGCCGCTCCAACATCGTCGGCAAGCCGATGGCGGCCCTGCTGCTGCGCGAGCATTGCACCGTGACCATCGGCCATTCGCGCACCGCGGACCTGCCCGGCGAATGCCGGCGCGCCGACATCCTCGTCGCGGCCGCAGGCCGGGCGGAGATGATTCGCGGGGACTGGATCAAGCCCGGCGCCGCCGTCGTCGACGTTGGCATCAACCGCGTGCCGGCCGGCGACAAGACCAGGCTCGTCGGCGACGTGCGTTTCGCCGAAGCGGCCGGGCGGGCTGGTTGGATCACGCCGGTCCCCGGCGGCGTCGGGCCGATGACGATCGCCTGCCTTCTGAAGAACACCCTCGCCGCCGCTTGCCGGCGGCACGGGATCGACGAACCCGCCTGAGCCGCCTCCCGGCGGCCCCGTCAGGGCGGCGCGGCGAGGGCGAGGCTCTCCGCCGCCAGCGCCGCCATGAAGCGGCCGATCTTCCGCTTCAGCCCGGGCAGCCCGCGGGAGCGGGCCATCGTGGCCTCGTTCATGTAGAGGCGGCGGTTGACCTCGATCTGGAGCGCGTGGACGCCCTGGCTCGGGCGCCCGTAACGGGCGGTGGTGAAGGCGCCGGCATAGGGCTCGTTGCGCTGGACGGTGAAGCCGAGGCCGCGGAGGATGCGCTCGGCCGCCTCCGTCACCGCCGGCAGGCAGGAGGTGCCGAAGCGGTCGCCCAGCACGACGTCGGGCCGGGGGGCGCCGCGGTCCTGGTCGGTGGGGCCGCCGACCGAGGGCATCGAGTGGCAATCGACGACCAGCGCCATGCCGAAGTCGCGGAAGGTCGCCTCGACGAGCCGCTCGAGGGCGTCGTGATAGGGCCGGTAGAGCGCGGCGATGCGGCGCTCGGCCTCGGCGAACGGCATCTTGCCGGCGTAGATTTCCGCGCCGGAGGCGGACATGCGGGCGATGGTGCCGAAGCCGGCGCGGACCCGTTCGGAGCGGGTCTTCACATGGTCCGGCAACGGCTCGGCGAACATCTCCGGGTCGAGCTCGTAGGGTTCGCGGTTGGGGTCGAGATAGACCCGGGGATAGAGGGCGCAGACGAGCGGCGCCCCGATCTTCGGCGCGCCGGCGAAAATCTCGTCCACGAAACTGTCCTCCGAGCGCCGGAGGTGCCTTTCGTCGAGCCGGGATTGGGCGACGAAGGCCGGGTCGTAGGCGCTGCCGCTATGGGGCGAGGCGAAGACCAGCGGCGCGGTCTGGCGCCGCGGGCGGCGCACGTCGATGACCCCGTCGATACCCCCGTCGACGGCCCCCGGCGGGGGCTTGCCGCGCCGCCGCCCGCCCGCTCGCCGCCCCGCGTTCATGCGCCGGCGTCTGCACTCCGGTTGGCGATTTCGACCATCGCGTTGAGCAGCACGTCGCAGCCGGCCGCGACGTCGGCCGGCGTCGCGGCCTCGATTTCGTTGTGGCTGATTCCGTCCTCACAGGGGATGAAGATCATCGCCGTCGGCGCCACGCGGGAGAGATAGACCGCGTCGTGGCCGGCGCCCGACGTGATCGGCCGGTTCGCGTAGCCGAGGGAGTCGGCCGCGCGCTGCACGGCGCCCACGCATTCGTCGGCGAAGGCGATCGGCGGCGAGTACCAGATCTCCTCGACGGCGATCTCCAGCCCGCTTTCGGCGGCGAGCGCGGCGGCCTGGGCGCGGGCTTCGGCGGTCATCGCCGAGAGCGTGCCCGCGTCCGGGTGGCGCAGGTCGAGCGAGAAGGACACAGATCCCGGAATGACGTTCCGGGAGTTCGGAGAGACCGCCATCGTGCCGATGGTCGCGCGGGCGTCCGGCGCCGCGTCCATGGCGATGCCGTGGAGCGCGCCGACCAGCCGGGCGGCGCCGACCAGCGCGTCCTTGCGGCGCTCCATGGGAGTCGTGCCGGCGTGCGATTCCATCCCGGTCACGGTCACGTCGAACCAGCGGATGCCCTGGACGCCCCGCACCACGCCGATGGTCTTGCCGTCCGCCTCGAGGATCGGTCCCTGCTCGATATGGGCCTCGAAGAAGGCCCCCACTTCGCGCCCGCCGCAAGGCATGTCGCCGGCGTAGCCGATGCGCGCCAGCTCCGCGCCGATGGTCTTGCCGGAGGCGTCCCGGCAGGCCAGGCCCTCTTCGAGGGAGAACACGCCGCCGAAGACGCCCGACGCGATCATCGCCGGCGCGAAGCGCGAACCCTCCTCGTTGGTCCAGGCCGACACCTCGATGGGCGCCTCGGTCTCGTAGCCCAGATCGTTGAGGGTGCGCACCACTTCCAGGCCGGCGAGCACGCCGTAGATGCCGTCGAACTTGCCGCCGGTCGGCTGGCTGTCGATGTGGCTGCCGGTCATCACGGGCGGGAGCGATTCGTCGCGGCCCGGGCGGCGGGCGAAGATGTTGCCCATCCTGTCGATGCGCACCGTGCAGCCCGCCTCCTCGCACCAGCGGACGAACAGGTCTCGCGCCGCCTTGTCGACGTCGGTGAGCGCGAGGCGGCAGACGCCGCCTTTCTCGGTAGCGCCGATCTTCGCCATCTCCATGAGGCTCGCCCACAGGCGCTCGCCGTCGACCTTGATGTTCCGCACCGCTCCGCTCCGTCGCCTCCGTCCCGCCCGCGGGAAGCTATCATAAGCCGCCGCGCGAATCGCGAACCACGATCCATGCCCGCTCCCGTCCTCCCCGACGTCCTCGCCTCCGGGCTTCGCGTCGTCTTCTGCGGCTCCGCCGCCGGCGCGAAGTCCGCCCGTCTGGGCGCCTATTACGCCGGGCCCGGCAACAGGTTCTGGCCGACCCTCCATCGCGTCGGCCTGACTCCGCGGCGGCTCGCGCCGGGCGAATTCCGCTCGGTCCTGCGCTATGGGATCGGCCTCACCGACCTGAACAAGGCCGAATCGGGCCCGGACGCGGGCCTTTCCGCCACGGCCGACGGCGCGGCGGCGCTGGAGGCCAAGATCGTCCGCTGCCGGCCGGCCTTCCTCGCCTTCAACGGCAAGCGCGCGGCCTGCGTCTTTCTCGGCCTGCGTGCCGTGGGCTACGGCGTCCAGCCGCGCCGGATCGGCGATACCGCGATCTGGGTGCTGCCCTCCACCTCGGGCGCGGCCAGCCGCTGGTGGGACGCGGCCAGCCGCTGGTGGGACGAAGCGTTCTGGCGCGCGCTGGCCGGCGCCGTGTGCGGCCGCACCACGGGCCGCACCGCGTGAAGGGCGTCGTCCTCGCCGGCGGGGCGGGCGCCCGGAAGCAGGAGCGCGCCGCTCCGCTACTGGCGCTTCGCGCCGAAGGCGCCGACGATGCCGCTCTGCTCGAACACCCCGGCCGCTTCCACGTGGTCCGGCCCGTAGAAGCCGCCCTGGATGCGGTTGCCGGTCAGGCCGGCTTCGTAGGTGCCGTCCCCGGCGACCGGCACGTCGTCGAAGCGCAGAGTCGACGTCGAGTGCGCCGCGTTGCGGTCGAGATCCTTGATGTCGGTGAAGGCCGCGTCGAGCGCGCCGCCGCCGGTTCCGCTCAGCGTGTAGATCAGGGAAGCGTCGCCTTGCAGGGTGTTTCCGCGCAACGCGCCGCGGCTTGGGGTCCCGACCATGAGGCCGAGCCAAGTGGCGGTTATGTCGGGCTGGATACCGGTCAGGTCGCCAAGAGCTCTCCCGCCCCAACCGGCGAATCGAACCCCTTCTTCTACGCTTTGTGCGCTTATCACATCGAAAGAGGCGTGGTCCATCCAGGCGCCGTAGCCCTCCGACTCTCCATCCTCCGCTCGGCCTTCCACGATGGTGATCCCGTTCTTGGTGAGGACGGCTCGCGAGCTGCCTGGCACGAACTGAAGGTCACTCAGCCTGATGGAGCGGTAAAACCCGGTTGTCGATTCACTCAACGAGCACCGCGCCCCGGCGCAGTTCGTCCGATATTCGAGCGTCGGGAGGTTCGGGTGAGTCGTCTCCCCGACCATGGTCGACATGATGAGCGAGTCGGCGCGTTCCACGATTCCGGCCGCTCGTGCGCGTTGATCGGCGGCTGTCTCGGCAGGAGGTTGCGAGCCGGTCAGGGCACGCACTTCGTCAAGGTCGGACAAGGGGGTGGAAATCGCAGCGGTGCCGCCTCCGCCCCCGCCGCCGCAGGCGGCGAGCACAAGCAGGGCGAGCATCCCGGCGGCCGGGGCAATGCGGTACGCGGTCTTCATGGCGGTTCCTCCCTGTGGGTTGCCTCGACCCGGCGAGTGCCGGGCCGTTGCAGACATCACACGGGTAGTGAGACAGTCCCCACCTGTTCGCCCAGGCGCGGGGAGCGACCCCGCGCCGAACGTCGGGCTGTTCTATTCAGCGGGCGACCCGGCTCAGCGGGTCCCGGCAATGTCTGCGAGGGTGAGTGTCGTCTTCGCGCGCGGCGAAGGTCAATGGACAAACGAGGAGACGCCTAACGGGCGCCCGCACGCTCCGCCAGGCGGCGCCAGAGGGCGCGGGCGCGGGGGGCGAGACCTTCGGGGACGGCGAGGACGAAGAGGACGAGGATCACCCCCAGGATCAGGTTGACGTCGATGCTCTGCTGCGTGCCGAGCTCGATGGTCACGAAGCCGAGCAGCATCGCGCCGATCAAGGGGCCGACCAGAGTGCCGAGGCCGCCCACGACCACCCAGATGATGATCTGCGCGCTGAAGCCCAGATCGAACACGGTCGGGCTGACATAGGCGTTCCAGTTGGCGTAGAGGACGCCGGCCAGGCCGGCGACGGCGCCGCCGATGCCGAAGGTGGCCGTCTTGTAGAAGCGGGTGTCGTAGCCCAGAAGCTCCGCCCGCAGTTCGTTTTCGCGCACCGCCGCCACCGCCCGCCCGAAGCGCGAGCGCATCAGGAGGCGCAGCCCGGCATAGACCAGCAGCAGGCAGACGCCGGTGATCAGGAACATGTCCTCCGGATAGACGAACTTCGCCGGGTCGCCCGGCAGGTTGATCGGCGGCAGGGCGGGCATCCCGTTGAAGCCGCCGAGATGGGCGGTGCCGATCGTGTATTCGTAGCCCGCCGTGTGGCCCAGGAACTTGTAGAAGATCAGCGAGACGACGAGGGTGATCACGGCGACGTAAACGGTGCTGATCCGCCCGTAGAACATGAAATAGCCGAGGAAGAGCGCGCAGGCCGCCGGCAGGCCGACGCCGGCGACGAGCGCCGTCGTGCTGCCGCCCATGTTGATGGAGACCACGGCGTAGGTGTAGCCGCCCAGGCCGTAGAACGCCGCCTGGCCGAAGCTGAAGATGCCGCCGTAGCCCCAGACCCACCCCAAGCTCATGGCCAGGATGCCGTAGGCCATGAAGAGCGTCAGTTGCAGCAGGATGAAGATGTCGGAAACGGCGAAGGGCAGCACGGCGACGGCGAGCGCGATGGCCGCGCAGACCGCCGCCGGGCCGGGCGCCGGAAGTCGCCCCGGCGCGAGGCCGGCCGCGGCGCGCCTCAGAGCCATCGGCGGAAGAACCGGCCGGTGATGCCCCGCGGCAGCAGCCGGAGCAGGACGACGGCGGCGATCAGCAGGGCGACGTCACCCATGACCGGCGTCGCCAGGAAAGTGGTGACCTGGTTCACGGCGCCGAACAGGGCGGCCGCCGACGAGGTGCCGGCGACGATCGCTTCGCCGCCGCCGATCACGGTGATGAAGGCCTTGGCGATGAAGGCCACGCCCATGGTCGGCAGCAGGCCGGTCACCGGCGCGAGGGCGGCGCCGGCCAGGCCGGTGAGCGCGGCGCCGACGCCGAAGGTGACGGTATAGACGCGCTGCGGGCTGATCCCGAGCGCCGCCGCCATGTCGGCGTTCTGCATCGTGCCGCGGGCGATCAACCCGGCGCGCGACCAGCGCAGCACCGCGAAGATGGCCGCGACGACGAGGACGCCCAGGAAGATGACGAACAGCCGGTACTGGCTCTCCGCGAATTCGCCGATCTCGAAGCTGCCGAGCGGCGACACCACGCTCTCGGTGGCGTTGCCGAAGATCGTGGTGACGACGCCGATGAAGAGCAGGCTCAGGCCCCAGGTGGCGATGAGCGTATCCATCATGCGGCCGTAGAGGAAGCGGACGATGAAGCGCTCGACGACGACCCCCACGAGGCCGACGAAGAGCGGCGCGATGACCAGCATGGAAACCCAGAAGTCGATGCCCGCCTTGGTCGAGACGACGACCGCATAGGCGCCGAGCATCAGGAACTCGCCATGGGCCAGGTTGATGACCCGCATCATGCCGAAGATGACCGCCAGCCCCGCGCTGATCAGCGCGAGGCTGGCGACGGTGTAGCCGATCTGGACGGCGATGATGCCGGCCAGGTCCATGGCCGGGGGCCCTGGGGTCAGTCGACCTCGATCCGGTATTGCGTGGCCTGGTCCGGGTTGCCGATCAGGTCGCAGACCGTGGCCGTGTCGTCGGGGGTGCGGTTCTCGGCGACCTCCACGATGTCGAACCGGCCGTCGCGGACCTCCGCGATCGCCGCGCTCATCACCGTGTGGTGGGTGGGCGGATCGACGGCGACCGTGCCGCCCGGCCCGTCGGTGGCGATGCCGGTTTCCAGGGCCTCGATCACCGGCATCCGGTCGATCGTGCCGGCCGCCTCGACGGCCTTCTTCCAGAGATGGACCGAGTTGTAGGTGCAGACGGCCAGCGTGCCGATCTCCTGGGCGTCGGCGCCGTAGCGGGCCCGCCACTTCTCCAGGAAGGCCGCGTTGGCCGGCGTGTCGATGGTCTGGAAGTAGTGGTAGGAGCACATGATGCCCTCGGCCTCCTCGGCCGAGACGAAGGCCTTCTCCCACGGGCCGAAGACCGTCGAGGCGACCGGAATCTTGTCCTGCATCCCCGCCGCCGGCCATTGCCGGTAGAAGCCGATGTGGTTGCCGCCCACCAGCGCGGAGACCACGAGGTCCGGGTCCGCCTGCTGGATCTTGGTGATGGTGGAGGCGAAGTCGCCCACGTCGAGCGGGAAGAACTCCTCGGCGATCACCTCGCCGCCGAAATCCTTGGCGTATTTCTTGATCCAGTCGGCGGTGATCTGGCCGTAGATGTAGTCGGCGGCGATGGTGTAGACGGTCTTCGCGCCGAATTTGTCCATCGCGTATTTCAGCAGCGGGCCGTTGATCTGGGCCGGGGTCTCGGCGTTGCAGAAGCAGGTCCTGTCGCAGACGCCGCCTTCGTAGAAGGTGCTGTAGAAGTAGAGCTTCCTGAAGCGATCGAAGACCGGGCGGATGGATTCGCGGGAGGCGCTGGTGATGCCGCCGAAGACCACGTCGACCCGGTCGCTCGTCGACAGGCGCTGCGCGTATTGCGAATAGTTAGCCATGGTCGACTGGGCGTCGTATTCGATCAGTTCGAGCTGCTGCCCGAGGACGCCGCCGGCGGCGTTGATCTCCTCCACCGCGAACACCAGGGCGTCCGCCATTTCGTTGCCGTAAATGCCGATCACGCCGGTGCGGTCGTGCAGGCCGCCGACCTTGATGGTGTCGGCCCGCGCAGGCCGGGCGATCATCGCCGGCGCCGCGACCGCGGCCGCGCCGCCGATGCCGGCCGCCTTGAGGAACGTGCGGCGGTTGAGTCTGCTCATGGGCTTTCCTCCCTGGCTCGTGTGCCGCTCCGCCGACGCCGCCGTCGGGAGCCGCGAAATTGATGGTAGCCGCCCCCGTCGCCGGCGACAATCGGCGCGGCGCCTCCGATGCGCAGGCGCGCTTGCCCGACGGCGCGGGCTTTGGGAGGATCGGGCGCGGTGGCGGCGAGGGACGGAAAGCGCAAGGACGACCGGCGCGCGCGCATCCTCGACGCGGCCGCGGTCCGCTTCGCGAGGGCGGGCTACAGCGCCACGTCGGTGCGCGACATCGCGACTGCCGCGGGCATCCTGCCGGGCTCCCTGTACTACCACTTCTCCTCCAAGGAAGACCTGCTGGCGGCCGTCCACGAGAGCGGCATCCGCCGCATCAAGGAGAAGGTGCAGGCGGCCGTGGAGACGGCGGACGATCCGTGGGCGCGGCTGGAAGCCGCCTGCGCCGCCCATGTCGAGGCGCTGCACCGGGCGGGGGACTACGGCTCCGTCATCGCCACCGAATTCCCGCGCCGCCACTCGCCGAAGCTCCGCGCCCGCATGATCGCCGAGCGCGACGACTACGAGGAGGTCTTCCGCCGCCTGATCGACGCGCTCCCCCTGCCGCCCGGAAAGAGCCGCAAATATCTCCGCCTCTCGCTGATCGGCGCCATGGCGTGGTCGATCGCGTGGTACGCGCCCGGCGAGGATTCGGCGCGGGAGATCGCGCGGCAGATCGTCAACCTGTTCCGCCCGGCGGCGGAAGGCCGGCCGGGCGCAGCGGTCGACGGCGGGTAGCGGACGGGCGATGATCGAGCGCCGCGGCAGGGGGAGAGCGCCATCATGACGGACGGGCAGAGGACATTGATTCTCACCGGCGCGAGCCAGGGGATCGGCCATGCGACGGTCAAGCGGTTCAGCGCCGCCGGCTGGCGCGTGATCACCGGCTCCCGCCGGGCCTTCTCCGAGGACTGCCCGTGGGAGGCGGGGCCGGAGGACCACATCCAGATCGACCTCTCCGACCCGCGGGACGTGGAGCGCGGCATCGGCGAGATGCGCGCCCGCCTCGCCGGCGCTCCGCTCAGTGCCCTAGTCAACAACGCCGGGATTTCGCCGAAGGGGCCGGACGGCGTGCGGCTCGACAGCCTGAACACCGATCTCGACCTGTGGCGCGAGGTCTTCCAGGTCAATTTCTTCGCGCCGCTGGCGCTGGCGCGCGGCCTCTTCGACGAGCTCGAGCGCGGGCGCGGCTGCGTCGTCAACGTGACCTCGATCGCCGGCGGGCGGGTCCACCGCTTCGCCGGCAGCGCCTATGCCACCTCTAAGGCGGCGCTGGCGGCGCTCACCCGCGAGATGGCCGCGGATTTCGGCCCGCTCGGCATCCGCGTCAACGCCATCGCGCCGGGGGAGATCGAAACCGCCATCCTCTCGCCGGGGGCCCGGGACATGCTTCCGGCGATTCCGCTGGCGCGCTTCGGCAAGCCCGCCGAGGTCGCGGCGGCGATCTACTTCCTCTGCGCGGACACCGCGGCCTACATCACCGGCGGCGAGCTCCACGTGAACGGCGGGCAGCACGTCTGAGGTCCGCGCCCAACCGATCGCGAACCGGAGGAGAAGCCATGCGCGTGCATCTGAACTACGGCCGCGGCCGGCGCGCGGTGGACCTGCCGGAAGGTCTTGATGTCACCGTCATCGGCAAGAAGGCGATGCCGACGCTCGCCGACCCGCGCCGCGCCATGCGGGAGGCGTTCGCGGCGCCCGTGGGCTGCGCCCCGCTGGCGGAGGAGGCGGCGGCCGCGAAGCGCGCCTGCGTCCTGGTCTGCGACGTGACGCGCCCCGTGCCCAACGGGACGATCCTGCCGCCCCTGGTGCGGACCCTGCTCGACGCCGGCCTCGCCCCCGAGGCGATCACCGTGGTGATCGCGACCGGGCTGCACCGCCCGGGCGGACCGGACGAGCTGGCCGAGGTCGTGGGCGACCCCTGGGTGCTGGAGACGGTGGGGGCGGAGAACCACGCGGCCCGCGCGGACGAGGACCATGTGCGCGTCGGGCATACGCGGCGGGGGACGGTCGTCCGGCTCGACCGGCGCTTCGTCGAGGCCGATCTCCGAATCGCCACCGGCCTCGTGGAGCCGCACTTCATGGCCGGCTGGTCGGGCGGCCGCAAGGTAATCGCCCCCGGCGTCGCCCACGCCGAAACCATCACGACCTTCCACAGCGCGCGCTTCATGGAGCATCCGAACTGCGCCAATTGCGTGCTGGAGGGCAACCCGCTGCACGAGGAGCTGGTTGAGATCGTGGCGATGATCGGCGGCGCCCGCGCCGTCAACGTCGTCATCGACGACGAACGGCGGGTGTCCTTCCTCAACTACGGCGAGGTGCTGGCGAGCCACGCGGCGGCGGTGCGCTTCGCGGAGGCGTTCGCGACCGTCCCCGTCGGCGCGCGGTTCGCGACCGTGCTGACGAGCGCCGCCGGCTATCCCCTCGACAGGACCTACTACCAGACGGTCAAGGGCATGGTCGCTCCGCTGAGCATCCTGGCGCCGGGGGGCGACCTGATCGTCGCGTCGGAATGCTCCGAAGGCATGGGCTCGGCGCATTTCGTGGAGGCCCAGCGCCGCCTCGCCGCCCTGGGCCCGGAGAGGTTCCTGGCGGAGATAGGCGGGAAGCGCCACGCCGCCATCGACGAATGGCAGACGGAGATGCAGCTCAAGGCCACGCGGGTGGGCAGGGTGCATCTCTTCACCGAGGGGCTGGCGGAAGAGGAACGCGCGCTCACCGGCGTGCGGCTGGCCGGCTCGCCCGCCGCCGCGGTGGCGGAAAGCGTCGCCCGGCATGGCGACCGGCGCATCGCCGTGATCCCGGAGGGTCCCTATGTCGTGCCGGTCCACCGCGCCGCGGCGTGACTCCGGCGCGCCGGGCGAAATCGCGGTAGCGCTGCCGGACGGCGCGACGGCGCGGCTCCCGGTGCGCCGCAGCGCCCGCGCCCGGCGCATCACGCTGCGGCTGCTCGAGCGGCGCGGCGCGATCGAACTGGTGCTGCCCCGGCGGGCGAGCCTCCGCGCCGGCCGCCGCTTCGCCGAGGAGAAGGCGGGCTGGATCGGCGCCTGCCTCGCGGCGCTGCCGCCGCCGGTGCGGTTCGTCGAAGGCGCGGAGATCGCGGTGATGGGGGCGCCCCTCCTGCTGCGAGCGGGCGCTGCTTCCCGCGGCGGGGCCGAGCGCGTCGGCGCAATCCTCCGCGTCCCCGGCCCGCCTGACGAATTCGCGGCGCGCGTCGAGCGCTGGCTGCGCGCCGAGGCGCGCCGTGCGATCGAGCCGCGCGTCGCCTGCAAGGCGGAAGCGGCCGGCGCCCGCCCCGGACGCATCGCGATGCGCGACTCGGAAACCAACTGGGGAAGCTGTTCGGCCCGCGGCAATCTCTCCTTCTCCTGGCGCCTGGTCATGGCGCCGCCCTTCGTCCTCGACTACGTGGTGGCCCACGAGGTGGCCCATCTCGTCCATCTCCATCACGGCCCGGCCTTCTGGCGGCTCGTGGACACGCTCACCGGAGACCGCGCGGCGGCGCGCCGCTGGCTGCGCGCGAACGGCGCAGCGCTCAAGCGCCACGGCTGAGAAAGTTTTTATTTTGTCTTGAAGTGCGCGGGTCTCCAGGCCCGCATTTTCCCCTTTGCGCCCTTCGCGCGAATACAGGCCTGGAAACCCGCGTAGGCGGCGTCAAAGCCTTATGTGGTAGTCACCAAGTTTGGTAAATCGAACCGACGGCATCGCTCCGAGCACCGTGCGTTGCGACGTTATCGCCATCCGTTTGGTACGGCCCGTTACGTGTGTGGACGATCGGGTGCGTTCAGCAGTTCGCCGATCCGTTCCTTCAACCGTTCGCGCCGCGCCTCGTACCATGCGCCGAATCCGGAGAACCCTTCCGGGAGCTCGTCGCGGAGGTATTGTTCCAGGTAATGCCTTCTTGTTTGGTTATCGGGGTACTGGTCCTGCACCCATTCGTGCGGCATCGTCGCCCGCTTCTCGTTGTTCGTGTCCCCGTCCAGGAGCTGAAGGTTCGCGAGCCGGTCAGCCCAGTCCAAGTACTGCTCCACTTTCTCACTCGCGATCCCGATTTTCTCCAGTCGCGTTCTCGTGAACCGGCTCTTCGGGAACACGTGGTCCACGTGGAAGTAATGGCTGCTTACATTCACGAACGGGAAGAGAAGAACGAGGAGCGCGAACAGGCGTCCGTCGCCAAATTTCATGTCCGCGAGATCTTCGATTTCTTCTTTCGAGAATTCGAGCTTCCTACTACGCCGATCCATCGCCCGTTCAATCCCCGCGGTGGGAAACTCCTCTCCTTTCGAGTCTCGCACGGCTTTCCGCAATATCACGAGCAGCGTGTCCAGACCGCTCCCCCAGACGCCGCTTTTCAGCACACAGCGCATGAGCCAGCCCCGGATCGCATTCCGATCGTCAGCGTACCTTTCCCGGGTTGCGAAACCTTTCGGGATTCCCCGCCGCCGGAGGTAATACGCCACCGGGTGCAAGGCGCTCGCCGCTCCAATCGTCTTCCCGTTGAACCCCAGTTTCGAGACAAGGTCCACGGCCGCGATCAAAGTCTCTTTCACCTGCGGCCACTGTGTTTCCAGTTTCTCCGTATTGTCGTGCGTGAAGTTGCGCACCTTGAATCCGACGTCAGGGAGGTCAGTCAACATGAGCCCCGCTTTCAGAACGAAGTCTTTTGTGAGCCCGAAATCCCCCTTCATGTTGTTCAGATCGTCCACTAGGCCATGTATCTCTCTCCTCGCGTCTAGCTGCTCCCATTGCGAGGTCGCGATGCTCAACAGAAGGTCAGAGTACGAGAGCGGAGTGCCCCCGGCGTTGCGCCTCGTGAAGATCCGGAGCACGTGCTCAATGTCCTGATTTTTCTCCTCGTACCAGCACACCGTTTGGTCCACATGCACTGCGTTGTAGAGTCGCCAAAGATGGCTGAACGCACGATTGCTCTCCTCATCTTCAAGATTTATTTTCCCGATCCATCCATGCATCTTTGGTCCTGCGTCCTTCTTTTCGATCGCGTGGACGTCTCCTACCTTGTACCAGAGTTTTCCGTCTTCAAGTGTTCCGCACTTATCCTGATCCACGAACGAGAACCGGTGGCGACTTCCCTCCTCGTCCGGTTCCGACGGATCGCAGAGCAGGTCGAGTGCGAGCACTCGCATCGGGAAGGCCCCCGGGTTTCTCCACCACTGGCGCGGCAGCTTGACGGCCATCGAGCCTCGGAGTCCGATGTTGAACGCGGTCAGACGCTGTTGTCCGTCCAGCACCGCTTCGAGCGGAGTGTCCCTCAGCACCCCGAGCTCAGGACAATGCGGTTTGTCCCGCTGGTGGTAGTCGCGCACGAAACCGTAGTAGCGGTATTGGGCCGACTTCTCCGCCTCGATCCGCCAAATCAGGAATTCGCCGAACGGGTAGCCCTGCATCACGCTATCGAACAGGGCGCAGATCTGTTCTGGCTTCCACACGAACTCGCGCTGGATGGCGGGCAGGACCCATTCTTGCTTGGCGATCCGTTCCACCGCTTCCTTGATCGTTCCCCCGGGATGGTACATGCTGTCCTCCTTACTGGCGGTAGCATACACCACGCGATACCAGAACGCCCCCCTGGAGACGGAGCGTGCTATCATCGGCGGGCGGACAGCGGGGAGGAGCGCCATGGCATGGCAAGGCAGACTGTTGCGCGTCGATCTCACCGCCGGGGTGTGCGCGGAAGAGCCCCTCGACATGGCCTGGGCGTCCGAATATCTGGGCAGCCGGGGCCTCGCCAGCAAGTATCTCGCCGCCGAGATGGACCCGAAGGCCGACCCCCTCTCGCCGGCGAACAAGCTGATCTTCGCCACCGGTCCGCTCACCGGCACCACGGCGCCGACCGGCGGGCGCTACACGGTGGTCACCAAGGGCGCCCTGACCAACGCCATCGCCTGCTCCAACGCGGGCGGCTATTTCGGCGGCGAGCTCAAGCTCGCGGGATGGGACATGGTGATCTGCGAAGGCCGGTCGCCGAAGCCCGTCTATCTCCACATCAGGGACGACGCGGCCGCACTCCTGGACGCCGAGGGCTTCGTCTGGGGCAGGTCGGTATGGGAGACGGAGCCCCTGATCCGGGCGCGTCACCAGGACGGCGCCATCAAGATCGCCTCGATCGGCCGCGCCGGCGAAACCGGCTGCCGCTTCGCCTGCGTCATGAACGACCTGGACCGCGCCGCCGGGCGCTCCGGCGTCGGCGCCGTGATGGGCGCGAAGAACCTGAAGGCGATCGCGGTGCGCGGCACCAGGGGCGTGGCGGTGGACGACGCCGACGCCTTCGCCGGGGCCGTGGAGCACGCCGCCGCCGCCCTCGCCGCGAGCCAGACCCGCGCCGACCTCGCGCGCACCGGCACGCTCTCCATGATCGACGTGACCCAGGCCTTCGGCAGCCTGCCGACGCGCAACAACCGCGACGTACAATTCGAGGGCGCCGACAGGCTCAACCCGGACGCGATGACGGCGAAGCGGCGTTCGGACGGCGCCGCCAATCTGGTCGCCAACCGGGCCTGTTTCGCCTGCACCATCGGCTGCCAGCGCGCCTCGAAGATGGACCCGGCCCACTTCGCGATCAAGGGGCGGGAGCGTTACAGGAACGTGAGCGGCGGCCTCGAATACGAATCGGCCTATTCGCTGGGGCCGATGGTCGGAGTCGACGACATCGAGGCCGCGACCTACGCCAACTTCGTCTGCAACGAGGAGGGGATGGATCCGATCTCCTTCGGCGCGACGGTCGCGGCGGCGATGGAGCTCTACGAAGCTGGCGCCATCGGCGCTGCGGAGACCGGCGGCGTCGCCTACGAATTCGGGTCCGCGCAAGCCCTCGTCGCGGCGGCGGAGCAGGCGGGGACGGGCGCCGGTTTCGGCAAGGAGCTCGGGCTCGGCGCCAAATTGCTGTGCGAGAAATACGGCCGCCCCGCATTCGCCATGGTCGCGAAGGGCCAGGAGTTTCCCGGTTACGACGGCCGCTCGATGCAGGGCATGGGGCTCGCCTACGCCACCAGCAACCGCGGCGCCTGCCACCTGCGCGCCGACCCCTACGAGGACGATTTCTCCGGCGGCAGGCTCGAAGGCAAGGCCAGGATCGTGAAGGAGAGCCAGGACGCCAACGCCGCCGTGGACTCCACCGGCCTTTGCGCCTTCCCCATGATGGTCTGGGGGATCGACGAGGTGGCCGGCCTGGTCGACGCCGCCTGCGACGGGAGGTGGACCGTCGAGCGGCTCCACGAGGTGGGGGAGCGCATCTGGAACCTCGAACGCCAGTTCAACCTGGATGCCGGCATGACGGCGGCGGACGACACCCTGCCGGCGCGCATCCTCAAGGAGGCGGCGAAGAGCGGCTCCGGCAAGGGCCAGGTCTGCCGGCTGGACGAGATGCTGCCCGACTATTACGCGCTGCGCGGCTGGACGAAGGACGGCCGGCCGACGGCGCAAACCAGGCGCCGCCTCGGCCTCGCATGAGGATCGTCGTGGAGCTCGTCGCCCTCGAGCTTCCGCGCTTCGGCCCCGACGGGAGACGGGACATCCACCTGGCCGAGGGGGCGCGCGTGACCGACGCCTTCGCCGCCCTCGGGCTGGAAGGCGACCGCGCGCTTCTGGCCATGGTGAACGGCGCGGCGGTGCCCCGCGACCGCTGGCCCGAAACGCCCCTGAAGGAGGCCGACACCCTCAGCCTGTTCCGCCCCTTCAAGGGCGGATAGCGCCGATGACGCGGCCGGAGGCGCCCGGCCTGTTCGAGGGCGAGGCGCCGCGGCCTCTGGCCGACCGGCTGCGGCCGCGCGCGCTGAACGAGGTCGTGGGCCAGGACCGTCTGCTCCGGGGCGAAGGCCCACTCGCGCGCGTGGCGGCCGGCGGCGCGCTTTCGTCCATCGTCCTCTGGGGGCCGCCGGGCTGCGGCAAGACCACCATCGCCCGCCTTCTCGCCGACCACACGGACCTCCTGTTCGAGCCGCTGAGCGCGGTCTTTTCCGGCGTCGCCGAGCTGCGCAAGGTCTTCGCCACAGCGCGCGAGCGCCGCGCCGCGGGGCGAGGGACGCTGCTCTTCGTCGACGAGATCCACCGCTTCAACCGGGCCCAGCAGGACGCCTTCCTGCCCGTGGTCGAGGACGGCACCGTGGTGCTCGTCGGCGCGACGACCGAGAACCCGTCCTTCGAGATCAACGGCGCGCTGCTCTCCCGCTGCCGCGTCCTGGTGTTGGGCCGCCTGGACGATGCGGCGCTGGAGACGCTGCTCGCGCGCGCCGAGGGCGCGGAGGGGCGCGCCCTGCCGCTGACCACCGACGCCCGCCTCGCGCTCCGCGCGATGGCCGACGGCGACGGCCGCGCCCTCCTCAACCTGGCCGAGGCGCTGTTCGCGGCCGCGACCGCCCCGCTCCTGGACGTCGCGGCGCTCATGGAGCGCGTGCAGCGCCGCGCGCCGCTCTACGACAAATCCCAGGACGGTCACTACAACCTGATCTCCGCCCTGCACAAATCGCTGCGCGGCTCGGACACCGACGCCGCCCTCTACTGGCTCGCGCGCATGTTCGCCGGCGGCGAGGACCCGCGCTACGTCGCCCGGCGGCTGGTCCGTTTCGCCTCCGAGGACGTGGGCCTCGCCGACCCGGGCGCCCTGCCCCAGGCCCTCGCCGGCTGGGAGGCCTATGAGCGCCTGGGCGCGCCCGAGGGCGAACTGGCCATCGCCCAGGTCGTGATCTATCTGGGGACGGCGGCCAAATCCAACGCGAGCTACCGCGCGTTTTCCGCCGCGATGAAGGCGGCCCGCGAAACCGGATCGCTGATGCCGCCCAAGCACATCCTCAACGCGCCGACGAAGCTGATGAAGGAACTCGGCTACGCCGAGGGCTACGTTTACGACCATGACACCGAGGAAGGCTTCTCGGCCCAGGACTACTTCCCCGACGACATGCCCCGGCGCGCCTTCTACGAGCCGCGTGAACGCGGCTTCGAGCGGGAGGTGCGCAAGCGTCTCGCCTATTGGTGCAAGCTGCGCCGCGCCAGGGTCGGCGCCGGGCCGGAGGAGGAGCCGTGAAGACCGCGCTCGCGATCGCGCTCGGCGGCGCCCTCGGCGCGGTGGGGCGGTATTACGTCGTCGGCGCCGTCGAGCGCGGGCTGGCGGCGGCTCTGGGCGCGGGCTTTCCCTACGGAACCCTCGCGGCGAACGTCGCCGGCTCGCTCGTTCTCGGCGCCCTGACGCAGGGCCTGGCGGCCTCCTTCGACGCCGGCGTCCTCGTCCAGCGCTTCCTGTTCGTCGGGCTGCTCGGCGGCTTCACCACCTTCTCCGCCTTCTCGGCGGACAGCGTCGCCCTGCTGGAGCGCGGCGAGGCCGGGCGGGCGATGCTCTATATCGCGCTTTCGGTCGTCCTCTCGCTGGGCGGCTTCTGGCTCGGGCTCCGGCTCGTGCGCGCCGTGCTCTGACGGCGGGCGGAGCGATGGAGGTCTCGCCGGAGGACGCCCGGCAACGGCTCGACCGCTGGTTCCGGCGGCGCTACCCGGGGCTCGCGCACGGCCGCCTGGAGAAGCTGCTGCGGACCGGCCAGATCCGGGTGAACGGCAAGCGCGCCCGCGCCGGCACCCGCCTCGCCGCGGGCGACCGGATCCGGGTGCCGCCGCTCTCCGTTCCGGGCGAGGCGGGGCCGGAACGCCGCGCCGCCGCGCCGCCGCGCCCGGCGGAGGCCGAGGCGCTGCGGGCCGCCGTGCTCTACCGCGACGCGGACGTGATCGCGCTCGACAAGCCGCCCGGCCTGCCGGTGCAGGGCGGCAGCCGCGTCGTCCGCCACCTCGACGCCATGCTGGACGCGCTCCGCTTCGATGCGGACGAGACGCCGCGGCTGGCGCACCGGCTCGACCGCGACACCAGCGGCGTCCTCCTCCTGGCCCGGCATGCGCGGGCCGCGCGGGCGCTCGCGACGCTCTTCCGCGGGCGCCGGCTGCGCAAGCTCTACTGGGCGCTCGTGGTGGGCCGCCCGCGGCCGGCGCGCGGGCGGATCGACGCGCCGCTCGCCAAACGGCGGGCCGGCGCCGGCGAGCGGGTCGTGCCCGTGGACGAGGGCGGCGCCCGCGCGGTGACGGACTACGCGGTGGTCGAGGCCGCCGGCCGCCGCCTCGCGTGGCTCGCGCTGATGCCGCGCACCGGGCGCACCCATCAGCTCCGCGCCCACGCCGCGTCGGTCTTCGGCCATCCCATCGTCGGGGACGGCAAATACGGCGGCGCGGCGGCCTTCCCGCCCGGCTTCGCGCCGCGCCTGCACCTGCACGCCCGCGCCGTCGCCCTGCCCAGGGAGGGGCGGGAGCCGCTGGTCGTGGCCGCGCCGCTGCCGCCGCACATGGCGGAGAGCTGGCGGACGCTCGGTTTCGAGGCGGCGCCCGCGGGCGGCGACTTCGCCGCCTTCGCGGCTGACGAGCGCCCGCGGCGGCGGCGGTGAGGCGGTTCTACCGGGAGGCCCGGTGCGCGCCGGCCGCCGGCGGATACGGGGTCGCGCTCGACGGCAAGCCGGTGCACACCCCCGCCGGGCGGCCGCTTGCGGTGCCGGGGGCGGCGCTCGCCGAAGCCCTCGCCGAGGAATGGGCGGCGCAGGGGGAGCGCGTCCGGCGCGAGGCCATGCCGCTGACGCGCCTCGTCTGCGCCGCGCTCGATCTCGTGCCCGCGGCGCGGCCGGGCGCGGTCGCCGCCGTCGCGCGCTACGCGGAGACCGACCTCGTCTGCTACCGCGCCGCCGCGCCGCCGGCCCTCGCCGCGCGGCAGGAGGCGGCGTGGCAGCCTCTCGTGGAATGGGCGGCGGCGCGCTACGGCGCCCGCCTCGCGGTGACGACCGGCCTCCGCCCGCTGCCGCAGGAGCCGGCGGCGCTGGCGGCGCTGCGGGCGGCGGTGGCGGCGCCGGACGACCTCGCGCTCGCCGGCCTCGGCTTCGCGACCGGCGCGCTGGGTTCGCTGGTGGTCGCGCTGGCGCTCCACTGCGGGCGCCTCGACGACGCCGCCGCCGCGGACGCCGCGCTCGTGGACGAGCGCTACCAGATGGAGCGCTGGGGCGCGGACCCCGAACTCGCCGAACGCTGCCGGCGCCTGACCGACGACGTCGCCTGCGCCGCCCGCCTCTTCCGCCTCCTCGCCGCCTGACGACGGGCCGCGCACCGAAGGGCGGATTCGTGATATGACACGGCCCGCCCGCCGCCGGAAGGGAGGCCATGGAAGACATCCTGCGAACGCTCGAGGAGCGCCGCGCCCGGGCCCGGCTGGGCGGCGGCGCGGCGCGGATCGAACGGCAGCACGCGAAGGGCAAGCTCACCGCCCGCGAGAGGCTGGAACTCCTGCTCGACGACGGCTCGTTCGAGGAATACGACGCCTTCGTCGAGCACCGCTGCGCCGATTTCGGCATGGCGGAGCGGCGCGTGCCGGGAGACGGCGTGGTCACCGGGCGGGGCACGATCAACGGCCGCCTGGTCTTCGTCTTCAGCCAGGACTTCACCGTCTTCGGCGGCTCCTTGAGCGAGGCGCATGCCGAGAAGATCTGCAAGATCATGGACCAGGCCATGAAGGTGGGCGCGCCGGTCGTGGGCCTGAACGATTCCGGCGGGGCGCGCATCCATGAAGGCGTCGCCTCGCTCGCCGGCTACGCGGAGGTCTTCCAGCGCAACGTGCTCGCCTCCGGCGTGGTGCCGCAGATCTCGGTGATCATGGGGCCGTGCGCCGGCGGGGCCGTCTATTCGCCGGCCATGACCGACGCCATCTTCATGGTGGAGGACAGCGCCTACATGTTCGTCACCGGGCCGGACGTGGTGAAGACCGTCACCCACGAGGTCGTGACCCACGAGGAGCTCGGCGGCGCGGCGGCGCACACCGGCCGCTCGGGCGTGGCCGACCGCGCCTTCGAGAACGATGTGGAGGCGCTCGCCGAGACCCGCCGCTTCGTGGATTTCCTGCCCGCGAACAACCGCGAGCGGCCGCCGTCATGGCCGAGCGGCGATCCGCTCGGGCGAAGCGAGCCATCCCTCGACACGCTGGTGCCGGCCAACCCCAACAAGCCCTACGACATGAAGGAGCTGATCGCGAAGGTGGTCGACGAAGGCGATTTCTTCGAGCTGAAACCGGCCTACGCGCAAAACATCGTCACCGGCCTGGGGCGGATCGGCGGCGCCACGATCGGCGTCGTGGCCAACCAGCCGACGGTGCTCGCCGGCTGCCTCGACATCGCGTCCTCCCGCAAGGCGGGGCGGTTCGTGCGCTTCTGCGACTGCTTCAACGTCCCGCTTCTTACCTTCGTCGACGTGCCCGGCTTCCTGCCCGGCACGGACCAGGAATACGGCGGCATCATCACCCATGGCTCGAAGCTGCTCTTCGCCTATGCCGAGGCGACGGTGCCCAAGGTGACGGTGATCACGCGCAAGGCCTATGGCGGGGCTTACGACGTCATGGCGTCGAAGCATCTGCGCGGCGACGTGAATTACGCCTGGCCCACGGCGGAGATCGCGGTGATGGGGCCGAAGGGCGCGGTCGAGATCGTCTTTCGCGGCGCTCTCGACGATCCCGGCGCCGTCGACGCCAAGGCGGAGGAATACCGCCGCAAGTTCGCCAACCCTTACGTCGCCGCCCAGCGCGGTTTCATCGACGACGTGATCCGCCCCCGCGACACCCGCGCCCGCGTGGCGCGGGCCTTCGAGACGCTGCGCGGCAAGCGCCTCGAGAACCCGTGGAAGAAGCACGGCAACATCCCGCTTTAGCCCTCCTTCCACGGATCGTAGCTGCCGAAGTGCCACAGGTGCTTCTCGGGGTCGCGGCAGGAATAGAGGCGCCCGCCGTAGTCCTGGTCTTCCGGCTCCATGACGATCTCGGCCCCGGCCGCCCGCGCCCGCGCGCAGTGGGCGTCGACGTCGTCCACGACGACGTAGGGCGCCTGGGTCACGCCGCCGGCGTCGGCCGGCCGCACGGTCATGCAGCCCTTGGCGTCGTCTCCGGCCGAACCCAGCATGATCATGGCGTTGCGAAAGGTGAGCTGCGCGTGGGCGATCGTCCCGTTCTCGCCTGCCACGACCAGATGCTTCTCGAAGCCGAAGGCGTCGCAAAGCCACGCGATCGCCCCCGGCGCGTCCGCGTAGCGCAGGCCCGGGATGATCGCCGCGCCGTGTCGTTCGTCCGTCGCCATCGTTGACTCCCCCTCAACGAGCGCCCTGTAGCAGGAAAACGCGCCGTGCTCCAGGCCCGCGCCACGGTCCGGAGCCCTCCTCCTACCCCGAGGTTGCGGGCGCTCTGGACGTCCCGAGCGATCCGCGATACATTCTGGCCGATCAAGCCAACTTGGTTGAATTTCCCATGCGTGGTGCCGTACAAGCTACTGAAGCCAAGGCTTATTTGGCGGGCCGACCCCGAACGGTCGAACGCGGCGAGACCGTGACGGGCGTCCGTCACGGCCGAGCGATCGCGCATATGACCCCGGTGCGAGCGGGCGAAGGCGCTGATCGCAAGCAGGCCGTGGCCCGCTTCCGCCGCCGCGACGAATGGTGCCCGGGCGCCATGTTCGTGGACGACATCCTTACTCGCGCGCCCTCGCGGCCATCACTTATGAGCTTCTTCTGCACCGATGTCTCAAGCACCGTCGCTTGGCCGTGTTGAGCATTGGGCAATGATGAAAAGATAAAGGATGTGAATCAGTGCCAGCTTATCAAGGGCAATTTGATGGTCTTTGTGGAATGTATGCGATCGCGAATGCATATGAAATATGTGGATATAATGAAGAAGAATGTTCCATATTGTTTCAAATCGCTTGTGAAGGATTGGCTCGAAGTAGGTGGCCCGATGTGCTCTGGAATGGAACAACATTTGGAGATATGACGCGAATGATAAAAGCTTGTCAACGTTGTATTGATGGAAATTATGGAGGGCAGGATAGAGTTATTGATGTTGAGTATCCTTTCTGGAAAAATACACCCAGATCGAATTCAATTTATTGGGAGGAGTTTATGAATATATTCAACTATCACAATGTGCATTGCGGGATTGTTGGTTTGACAGCTCCTAGCCATCATTGGGTTGTCATATCCCGTGACACAGAAAGGAGAGTGTGGTTTACTGATTCAGGAAGGGGAGAGCTTGAGTACAGGAAGAACCTTGCGTCACTTCATGCTGGAGAGAGACGACGTATGGAGACTCAGTGGAGGTTGGATCGCCGGGAATTGATTGTATTCTATCATGTTGTCTGAATGAATTTTCTCTTCTAGAGGAACTCAATAGAGTTTGTTCAATTATTAAGTGCATGGTGAAGAGATACGCGGCGGGAACGCCATGCGCTACGCGCAGCTTGATGGCGCGGCACCCACTTACTACGAAGCGAGCGTGCGGGAGCGGTGGGCGTGGCCGCCACTCGATGAGGATCGGCGGGCGGGCCTCTGCGGCGGCGGGGACACCGGGCTTTCAGCGGCGCTTCATCTAGCGGAACGCGGGTTTCGCGTCGTGTTGCCGGGGGCGCGGCGGATCGGTAACGGCGCCCGCGATCCTGACGCCGCGCGGTTCTACCCGGAGCTGGAAACGGCGTTAATCAAGGGCCGCGGCGCCTTCCGGCGGGGCGTCGCGATGAAGACCTGAAGGCGCGGGCCGGGGCGGGCGGCGGCGGAGCATGGAATACTTCGTCCAGCAACTGATCAACGGCGTCACCCTGGGGTCGATCTACGGCCTGATCGCCATCGGCTACACGATGGTTTACGGGATCATCGGCATGATCAACTTCGCCCACGGCGACGTGTTCATGATCGGCGCCTTCATCTCGTTGATCGCATTCCTCGTTCTGGGCGTGCTCGGCATCACCTGGGTGCCGCTCGCGCTGCTCCTCGTGCTGGCGGTCGCGATGCTGCTCACCTCGATCTACGGCTGGGCGGTGGAACGACTGGCGTACCGGCCGTTGCGCGGCTCGTTCCGCCTGGCGCCGCTGATCTCGGCGATCGGCATGTCGATCTTCCTCCAGAATTACGTGCAGCTTCTCCAGGGCGCGCGCGTCCGGCCCTTGCCTCCGGTCATCCAGGGGGGCTTCACGGTCATGGAGAGCGGCGGCTTCACGGTATTCCTGAGCTACGTCCAGATCGTCATCGTCGTCGTGACGATGGTGTCGATGGCCGCGTTCTCGATCGCCCTCGCGCGGACGGCGTTCGGGCGGGCACAGCGGGCCTGCGAGCAGGACCGGATCATGGCCGGGCTGCTCGGGATCGACGTCGATCGCACCGTCTCGCTGACCTTCGTCACCGGGGCCGCCCTCGCCGCCGTCGCCGGGCTGATGTTCGTCGTCTATTACGGGGTGATCGATTTCTTCATCGGCTTTCTCGCGGGCATCAAGGCCTTCACCGCCGCCGTCCTGGGCGGCATCGGCTCCTTGCCCGGCGCGATGCTCGGCGGCTTGCTGATCGGGCTGATCGAGACGTTCTGGTCCGCCTACTTCACCATCGAATACAAGGACGTCGCCGCGTTTTCGATCCTCGTCCTGGTGCTGATCTTCCGGCCCAACGGCCTGCTCGGCAGACCCGAGATCGAGAAGGTATAGACCGGTGGCCGACGGCGGGGCGGGCGCGCGGGCGCGGGCGGAGATCGACCTCCGGGCGGTGCTGAAGGAGGCCGGCCTCGCGGCGCTCGTGGCGCTCGGCCTCGCGGTCTTCATGGTCGGCCTGCGGGCGACCGATGTGCCGGGCGGCCTCGCGCTCGAACAACGCTGGATATGGGTCGGCATCGCCGTCGGCGTCGTCTTCGTGGGCCGCGCCGTGCTGGCGATCCGCCGCCGGGCGCGGCGCCCCGCGGCGGCGCGGGGGGCACCGCTCGCGGAGCGGGCCGGCGCGGGCCTCCGGCTCTTCGCGCGCTACGCCGGCCCGGTGCTGGTGGTCTTCGCGCTGGCGCTGCCCTGGCTGCCGTTCGCCAACCGCTACGTCGTCGACATCGCGACGCTGGTGGTGACCTACATCATGCTGGGCTGGGGCCTCAACATCGTGGTCGGACTCGCCGGCCTCCTCGATCTCGGCTACGTGGCGTTCTACGCGATCGGCGCCTATTCCTTCGCGCTGTTCGCCCTCCACCTGGACTGGGGGTTCTGGGCCTGCCTGCCGCTCGCGGGCGCCTTCGCCGCCCTCTTCGGCCTGCTCCTCGGCTTTCCGGTATTGCGGCTCAGGGGGGACTATCTCGCCATCGTGACGCTGGCCTTCGGCGAGATGATCCGCGTGGTCCTGCTCAACTGGTATCCGGTGACCAGAGGACCGGACGGCCTTTCCGACATTCCGCGGCCGAGCTTCTTCGGGCTTCCTTTCGTCCGGCGGCCGCCGGAGGGCGTCGAATCGTTCCACACCTTCTTCGGTCTCGAATACGCATCCATGCAGAGGATCGTGTTCCTCTACTACGTGATCCTCGCGCTGGCGCTGATCACCAACCTGTTCACCCTCAGGATTCGCAAGCTGCCGGTCGGACGCGCCTGGGAGGCGCTCCGCGAGGACGAGATCGCCTGCCGTTCGCTCGGCATCAATCCCACCAACACCAAGCTGACGGCGTTCGCCATCGGCGCCATGTTCGGCGGCTTCGCCGGCTCCTTCTTCGCCACCCGGCAGGGCTTCATCAGCCCCGAGAGTTTCACCTTCATCGAATCGGCGGTGATTCTCGCGATCGTCGTGTTGGGCGGGATGGGCAGCCAGATCGGCGTGGTGGTCGCGTCGGTGGTCCTGATCGGCGGCACCGAGCTTCTGCGGGAGCTCGAGGAATACCGGATGCTCGCGTTCGGCGCGGCGATGGTGGCGATCATGGTGTGGCGCCCGCGCGGCCTGCTGGCCCATCGCGACCCGACGATCAGGCTTCGCCGCGGGCGCAGGGCGGGAAGCGGCTCCGCCCCGTGACGCTCACCGACCCGCGTCTGGGCGAGACGGCCGCGTTGCCGAGCGGAGGCCGCGCCCTTCTCACGGTCGAGCATCTGACCATGCGCTTCGGCGGCCTGGTCGCCGTCGACGACGTCTCGTTCGTCGCCGGCGACCGGGAGATCACCGCGATCATCGGCCCCAACGGCGCCGGCAAGACCACGGTCTTCAACTGCCTGACCGGGTTCTACAAGCCGACGGTGGGCCGGCTCGCGCTCGCCGCCGGCGCGCGCGTCTGGCCGTTGGAGCGGATGAGCGATTTCCACATCGCGGCGCGGGCCCGGGTCGCCCGCACCTTCCAGAACATCCGGCTCTTCCCGGCCATGTCGGTCCTCGAGAACCTGGTGGTGGCCCAGCACAACCGACTCATGCGCGCTTCCGGTTTCACCGTAGCTGGCCTGTTGGGATTGAGTGGCTACCGCCGCGCCGAGCGCGAGGCACTCGCGCTCGCGCGCTACTGGCTGGACCGGGTCGGCCTTCTCGACCGGGCCGACGCCGCAGCCGGCGGCCTGCCCTACGGGGCACAACGCCGGCTCGAAATCGCGCGGGCCATGTGCACGCGCCCGGCGCTCCTCTGCCTCGACGAGCCGGCGGCGGGGCTCAATCCGCGGGAAACCGACGACCTCAACGTCCTGCTGCTCTACATCAGGGACGAGCACGGAATCGGCGTGGCGTTGATCGAGCACGACATGCGGGTCGTGATGGAGATCGCCGACCACGTCGTCGTCCTCGACTACGGCCGGAAGATTTCCGACGGGACGCCGGCGACGGTGCGCGCGGATCCGGGCGTGATCCGCGCCTATCTCGGCCAGGAAGAAGAGGCGTAGCGGGCGATGCTCTCGCTCGCAGGCGTTTGCGCCGCCTACGGTCGTATCGAGGCGCTTCGCGGCATCGACATGGAGGTGGGTGAACGCGAGATCGTCGCGCTGATCGGCGCCAACGGCGCCGGCAAATCGACCACGCTCATGACCATCTGCGGGAATCCGCGGGCCGCGACGGGACGAATCCTGTTCGACGGCCAGGACATCACGGACCGGCCGACATTCGAGATCGTGCGCCGTGGCATCGCGCACGCGCCCGAAGGCCGGCGCATTTTCCCGCGGATGACGGTGCTGGAAAACCTTCAGATCGGCGCGACCGTCACCGGCCTGGCGCATTTCGAGGAGGATCTCGCGCGCGTGTTCGGGCTGTTCCCGATCCTGGAGCGGCGGCGTCTCCAGCGGGGCGGCACGCTTTCGGGCGGCGAGCAGCAGATGCTCGCCATCGCCCGCGCCCTGATGAGCCGCCCGCGGCTGCTGCTGCTCGACGAGCCGTCGCTCGGCCTCGCGCCTCTCGTGGTGCGCCAGATCTTCCAGGTGATCGGCGAGATCAACGAGCGCGAAGGCACGACGATTCTCCTGGTCGAACAGAACGCCCACCACGCGCTTGCGCTGGCGCACCGCGCCTATGTGATGGTCAACGGCCGGATCGCCCTCGCCGGCACCGGCGGCGACCTGCTGGCTCGCCCGGAGGTGCGCGCCGCCTATCTGGAGGGAGGCGCCGAGGCCGGCGCCGCCGACGGGCCGTGAACGCGCTGCTCGGCACCGGCATCTGGGTCTTCGTCGCGATGACCGTGGTCATCGCCGGCGCCGCGGCGTGGATGACCGGGCAGGCGCTGGCCGCGCGCTGGCGCCCGGCGTGGCAGCTCGCGCCCGGCGCGGCGCTGCTCGGCGCGAGCGATCGCTTCCTGATCTACGCGCTGTTCGACGGTGACCTCCTCTCCGTGACCGGCTATCTGATCGACACGGCGGTGATCGGCTTCGTCGCCGCGGTGGCGTTTCGCGTCACGCGGGTGCGCGGCATGACCACGCAATACCCCTGGCTCTACGCACCGCACACGCCGCTCACCTGGCGCCGGCGAGAGCAGGGACGGGACTTGCGGTGAGCGGCAAGGCGGTGGCGGCTCGCTGGCCCTTGTTCCGACGACCGAGGCCGAGCTCGGACGGATATGGGACACGGCCCTTGAAGGAGGGTTGGGGGTCTCCGAAGCCGTCGGTTCGAGACAGACGGCTTGAAGGAGAACGGGCACAATTGGTGATGGGATGGTCAAGCCCGTTCGCTCATGGCACACTGGCAGGCGAACGATACGATGGTATTGGGAGCTCCGCGTTGGATATCGCGACCTACTACATCGAGAAGGAACCGCTCGGCAGGCTGCTCAGCGAGGCTGGCGACGGCAGGACGCAGCTGCCGGACTTCCAGCGCGGTTGGGTGTGGGACGACGACCACGTCAAGAGCCTGCTGGCGAGCATCTCCCTCGGCTACCCCATCGGCGCGGTGATGATGCTGCGGACGGGAGGCGAGACGATCCGCTTCCGGCAGCGTCCCCTGGAGGGCGCGTCTGCGTCGCGCGGTGCAGAACGCCTGATCCTCGACGGACAGCAGCGGCTCACGTCGCTCTTCCAGTCCCTCCGTCTCGACCGAGCCGTGCAAACGCGCGACCAGCGTGGTCGCAAGATCGAACGCTGGTACTACATTGACATGCAACGGGCCCTCGACGAGAACGCCGATCGCGAGGAAGCGGTCATCTCGCTGCCCGCTGACCGGCAGGTCAAGCGGTTCGGCAGAGACATCGTCGAGGACTACTCGACGCGCGAGCGGGAGTACGCGGCGATGCTATTCCCGCTCAGCGAGGTGTTCGACACGGACGAATGGATGGAGGGCTTTCAGGAACACTGGGCTTACGACCGCGAGAAGACCCGCTTCTGGAACACCTTCAATAAGTCCATCGTCAAGCAGTTCGATCACTACCAAGTGCCGGTCATCGAGCTTGGCAAGGACACTCCGAAGGAAGCGGTCTGCCAAGTCTTCGAGAAGGTGAACACCGGCGGCGTGACGCTCACCGTGTTCGAACTGTTGACGGCGACCTTCGCCGCCGACGATTTCCAGCTGCGACCCGACTGGGAAGAGCGCGAGCGCAGGATCCGCTCCCAGTCGATCCTCGCCGGGGTTATCAACACGGATTTCCTGCAGGCGGTGACCCTGCTCGCCACGCAGGAGCGCCGGAACGCCGCGCTCGCGCGCGGCACGGACAAGGACCGCGCGCCGGGCATCGGCTGCAAGCGCGCGGACATGCTGAAGCTCGAGTTGGACGAGTACCGGCGCTGGGCCGAGCCCCTGATGGCGGGTTTCAAGCGCGCGGCGCGGTTCCTTCACTCGCAGCACTTGTACGACGCCAGGTTCCTGCCCTACGGCAGTCAGTTGATTCCGCTCGCGACCATCCTCACCGTGCTCGGCAAGGACTGGGAGTCGCACGACGCCCGGGAGAAACTCGCTCGCTGGTACTGGTGCGGGGTATTCGGCGAGCTGTACGGCAGCGCGATCGAGTCCCGCTTCGCTCGCGATCTCCCCCAGGTCGTGAGCTGGGTACGGGACGGCGGCACCGAACCCGACACTATCTACGACGCGGAGTTCGCACCGGCGCGGCTGCTCACGCTCCGCACCAGAAACAGCGCGGCCTACAAGGGCATCTACGCCCTGCTGCTGCGTGAGAGTGCCCGCGATTGGAAGACGGGAGAGAAATCGTCGATTCAGAGCTACTTCGACCAGAGCATCGACATCCACCACGTCTTCCCGCAGCAGTGGTGTCTCGAGAACGGTATCGAGGCCGAGCGGTGCAACTCGATCATCAACAAGACGCCGCTCACGGCGCGGACCAACCGCAGCATCGGCGGACAGGCACCGAGCGAATACCTTGAGTACATCGAGGCCAAGGTTCCGCGCGACAAGCTCGACGAGTACCTTCGCACGCACCTCATCGATCCCGCGCACCTGCGCGCCGACGACTTCGACGGGTTCTTCGCCGCGCGCCGGTCCGCGCTCCTCCGCGTAATCCAGAAGGAGATGGGCAAGCAGACTGTGCCCGACACGATCGAGGAAGGCTCGGAACCACCCGTGGATTACGAGCTGATCCAGCAGGACAGCATGACCTCGGAGGATCCGACCTACTGACCCCTTCCTTCCACACCGCGGCGCGAGTGCCTTGGTGGGATGATCGAACCCGTTCGCCACGCTTGGCACGGCCGAAGGCCGGACTTCCCCTGCCGCGGTGGCGTTCCGTGTCGGCTGTGAAGCGCGGTTCTCGCCAGCCGGACTCGCGGCGCGGGGAGGCCAACATGGGTGAGGAGAGACCGTTGACGACCGCCCAGTCGTGAACCACCATGAGGCCGTGACGGTCGGGACCGGCGGTTTCACCCGTCTCGCTGCGCCGACGGTGGGAACCACTCGATGGATTGCGCGGGTCCGTCGCGGGGCGCGCAGCGTCCATGAGACTAACGCTGAGGAGGAGACAGAGTGATGCGCAGGGTGACGATCGCTTCGGCCGCGGCGGCAGCCGCGGTCATCCTCGCCGCTCAAGCGGCGCGCGCCGACATCAAGATCGCGACCGCCGGGCCGATCACGGGACAATATGCGACTTTCGGCGCGCAGATGAAGGCGGGCGCCGAGCAGGCGGTTGCCGACATCAATGCCGCGGGCGGCGTTCTCGGCCAGAAGCTGGTGCTGACGGTGGGCGACGACGCCTGCGATCCCAAGCAGGCGGTGGCCGTCGCCAACCAGATGGTCAACAAGGGCGTGGTCTTCATGGCCGGCCATTTCTGCTCGGGCTCTTCGATCCCGGCCTCCAAGGTTTACGAGGAGGAGGGCATCCTGCAGATCTCGCCGGCGTCCACCAACCCCGCACTGACCGAGGAGGGAGGCGACAACGTCTTCCGCGTGTGCGGTCGCGACGACCAGCAGGGGCAGGTGGCGGGGGCGTTCCTGGCGGAGACATTCGCCAGCAGGAAGATCGCGATCGTCCACGACAAGACCGCCTACGGCAAGGGCCTCGCCGACGAGACCAGGAAGGCGCTCAACGCCGAGGGCATGACCGAGGCGCTCTACGAGGCCTACACCGCCGGTGAAAAGGACTATTCGGCGCTGGTCTCCAAGCTCAAGCAGAACAAAATCGACGTGCTCTATGTCGGCGGCTACCATACCGAGGCCGGCCTGATGGTCCGCCAGATGCGCGAACAGGGCATGGCCACCCAGCTGGTCTCCGGGGATGCCCTGGTGACCGACGAATACTGGTCCATCACCGGTGCTGCCGGCGAGGGGACGCTGATGACCTTCAGCCCCGACCCGCGCAAGAACCCGGCCGCGGCCCCGGTCGTGAAGGCGTTCCGCGACCGGGGGATCGAGCCCGAGGGCTACGTCCTCTACACCTACGGCGCCATCCAGGCCTTCGCCCAGGCCGCCGAGAAGGCTGGTTCGACGGATCTCGACGGGCTGATCGAGGCGCTGCGGACCGGGACCTTCAACACGGTGCTCGGCACGATCGGCTTCGACATGACCGGCGACGTGACCGCGCCCGGCTACGTCTTCTACGAGTGGAAGGACGGCGCCTACGACTATCTCGACTGACGCGCCGCCGGCGCATCATTGCCGCCGCCGCCACGTGGGCATAGGATCGACGGCCCGCCCGACACCTGAGGAGAGGTCGCCATGTCCCGCGGTCCCGAGATGCCCTCCGTCGCCCAGCTCGCGGAGATCGCCGCCGAATTCGGGCTCGACATGTCGGCGGATGATCTCTCGCAGCAGCGGGAGGCCATGCGCGGCGCGATCGCCAGCCTGCGCCATGTCGACGACATGCCGGAGGAACGCCCGGCGGTGCGCTATCCGCGCACCCCGGGTTATCGGCCGCACCCGGACGAGAACCCCTACAACGCCTGGTACTGGCGGACCGAGGTCAGGGGCGCGGCCACCGGGCCGCTCGCCGGCGAGGCGGTGGGCGTGAAGGACGTCGTTTCGGTGGCGGGCCTGCCCATGATGAACGGCGCGCGGGCGCTCGAAGGCTATGTGCCCACGATCGACGCCACCATCGTCACCCGCCTGCTCGATGCCGGGGCGACGGTCGCGGGCAAGACCGCTTGTGCCGATTTCTCCTTCTCCGGCGGTGGCCACACGAGCGGCTACGGCCCGGTGCGCAATCCGCGCAAGCCGACCCACGCGCCCGGCGGCTCGTCGAAGGGAAGCGCCGCCGCCATCGCGGCGGGTGACGTGCGGATGGCGATCGGCGGCGATCAGGGCGGCTCGATCCGTATCCCCGCCTCCTGGTGCGGCGTGGTCGGCTTGAAGGCGAGCTACGGGCTCGTGCCCTATACCGGCTGTATGGCGATCGAGATGACCCTGGACCACATCGGCCCGATGGCCGACAACGTCGAGAATGTCGCCCGTATGCTGTCGGTCCTGGCCGGCCCGGATCCGCTCGACCCCCGCCAGAGGGGAGTCCTTCCGGAGCGCTACGTGGACGACTACATGCCGGCCATCGGGGCGGGTTGCGAAGGGCTCCGCGTGGGTCTTCTCCGCGAGGGCTTCGACCAGACGGAGGAAACCTGGCCCGAGTTCCGCCTGCCGGGGAGCGAACCGGCGGTGGACGAGGCGGTGCGCGCCGCGGCGGTCCGCCTCGAAGAGCGCGGGGCTTCGGTAACGGAGCTCTCCGTGCCCGCGCACTACCACGGGTTCAGGCTCTGGTTCGCCATCGCCGCCGAGGGCGCGACCGAGTTCATGCTCAAGAGCGGCGGAGTCGGGACCGGCTGGTTCGGCTTCTACGACACCCAGCTCCTCGAACACGCTTCCCGGGCGGCCCTGACGCGCCAGAACGACTACCCGTTGACCGTGAAGAACGTCCTCCTGCTCGGCCAGTATCTCAAGCGCTACTACCACGGCACCTATTACGCGAAGGCGCAGAACCAGCGCCGGCGGCTGACCGAGGCCTACGACGCGGCGCTCCGCGAGGTGGACGTGCTGCTGCTGCCGACCATTCCGCATCTGGCGGCGCCGATCCCCGGCCCGGACGCCGATTTCGGCGAATACATGTCGCGCGCCCTGAGCATGATCAACAACACGCCGCAGTTCAACGTGACCGGGCATCCGGCGATCAGCGTGCCTTGCGGCGTCGAGGACGACCTGCCGATCGGCGCCATGATCGTGGGCCGCCATTTCGACGATCTCACGGTGCTGAAGGTCGCCGACGCGCTGGAGAAGAGCGCCGACTGGCAGCGCCTCTGACGCGCGCGGCCGTTGTATCGGACATCCGAATGGATTATGGTCGCCGGTGAATCGGGCGGGCAGGACAGGCCCGTTCCCGGCCCGACTCCCCCGCTCCGAGGATCGCATCGATGTCCCGTCGCAGGCGGATCTACGAAGGCAAGGCGAAGGTCCTCTATGAAGGGCCCGAGCCGGGCACCCTCGTGCAGTACTTCAAGGACGACGCGACGGCCTTCAACAACAAGAAGCACGCCGTGATCACCGGCAAGGGCGTGCTCAACAACCGGATTTCCGAGCACCTCATGGCGCGGCTCAACGAGATCGGCGTGCCGACCCATTTCGTGCGCCGACTGAACATGCGTGAGCAGCTGATCCGCGAGGTGGAGATCATCCCGGTCGAAGTGGTGATCCGCAACTTCGCCGCCGGCTCGCTGGCCAAGCGACTCGGCCTCAAGGAGGGTATGCAACTGCCCCGCTCGATCGTGGAATACTGCTACAAGAACGACGAGTTGGGCGACCCGCTGGTGTCGGAGGAGCACATCACGGCGTTCGGCTGGGCCACGCCGCAGGAGCTCGACGACATCCTGTCGATGTCGCTTCGCATCAACGATTTCCTGAGCGGCCTCTTCCATGGCATCGGCATCAGGCTGGCCGACTTCAAGCTCGAGTTCGGCCGGCTGTGGCAGGGCGAGGACCTGCGCATCGTCCTCGCCGACGAGATCAGCCCCGACAGCTGCCGGCTCTGGGATCTGGAAACGGACGAGAAGCTGGACAAGGACCGCTTTCGCCGCGATCTCGGACGGGTCTCCGAGGCCTACCAGGAAGTCGCCAAGCGCCTCGGCCTGATGCCGGGGACGGTGCAGGAGTTCGGCGGCGGTAACGAGACCGCGTGAGGGTCCGCGTCCACATCGTCCTCAAACCCGGCGTTCTCGATCCCCAGGGCAAGGCGGTCGCGCGGACGCTGGGCGAGATCGGCTTCACGGGCGTCGAGGGCGTCCGCCAGGGCAAATACCTCGAAATCGATCTCGCGGAGACGGACCCGGAGGCCGCGCGGAGGCAGGTGGAAGCCATGTGCACGCGCCTGCTCGCGAACACGGTGATCGAGGACTACACGATCGAGATCGTGGGCTGAGCCGCGCCTCCCCCGCCATGAAAACCGCTGTCGTCGTCTTTCCCGGTTCCAACTGCGACCGCGACGTCGCGGTGGCGCTGGAGGCGAGCGCTGGGCGGGCGCCGGCCATGGTGTGGCACGCCGAGACGACGCTCCCGCCCTGCGACCTGATCGTGTTGCCGGGAGGCTTCGCCCACGGAGACTACCTGCGCGCCGGCGCCATGGCAGCACGCTCGGCGGTCATGGCCGACGTCGTGCGCCGGGCGGCGGCCGGAGTCCCCGTGCTCGCGATCTGCAACGGCTTCCAGGTGGCGACCGAGGCGGGGCTCCTGCCGGGGGCGCTGATGCGCAACGCCGGCCTGCGCTTCGTCTGCCGGGACGCCTGCCTGCGCGTGGAGACGACCGGGAGCCCGTTCACCGCGCCTTACGAGGCGGGCCAAATGGTGCGCATGCCAATCGCCCATCTCGACGGCAACTACTTCGCCGATCCCGAGACTCTGGCCCGGCTCGAAGGCGAGGGACGGGTGGCCTTCCGCTACGTCGACTCCGAAGGCGCCGCCGGCGCCCACGCCAACCCCAACGGCTCGGCCAACCACATCGCCGGTATCCTGGATCGCAACCGCACCGTGCTGGGGCTCATGCCGCATCCCGAACGGGCCGTCGACGCGGCTCTCGGCGGCGCGGACGGGCGCGCCATGTTCGACGGCCTGGTCGGGGCGCTCTCGTGAACGGAGCCGTCGAAGAACCGCCGGTCACGCTGGCCCTGGCCTCGGAACACGGCCTCGCTGCCGACGAATACGAGCGAATCGAGCGGCTCCTGGGCCGGGCGCCCAATTTCACCGAGCTCGGCATCTTCGCGGCGCTGTGGAGCGAACATTGTTCTTACAAGTCGTCGCGGGTCTGGCTTCGCGAACTCCCGACCGAGGCGCCCTGGGTCATCAGCGGGCCGGGGGAGAACGCCGGCGTGGTGGACATCGGCGACGGGCAGGCGGCGGTCTTCAAGATGGAGAGCCACAATCACCCTTCCTTTATCGAGCCCTACCAGGGCGCCGCGACCGGCGTCGGCGGGATTCTGCGGGACGTCTTCACCATGGGCGCCCGTCCGGTCGCGAACCTCGACGCGCTGCGCTTCGGCGCGCCCGCCCACGAGAAGACCCGCCATCTGGTGGCCGGCGTGGTCGCCGGCATCGGCGGCTACGGCAACTGCGTCGGCGTGCCGACCGTCGGCGGCTCCTGCGCCTTCGATCCGGCGTACAACGGCAACATCCTCGTCAACGCCATGACGGTCGGAGTCGCTCCGGCCGATCGGATTTTCTACGCCTCCGCCGCGAACGCGGTCGGGCATCCGGTGGTCTATGTCGGCGCGAAGACCGGGCGGGACGGGATCCACGGGGCCGTGATGGCGTCGGCCGCGCTCGGCGCCGGGGCCGAGGAAAAGCGCCCGACCGTGCAGGTCGGCGATCCCTTCACGGAAAAGCTCCTCCTAGAAGCTTGCCTCGCCCTGATGGAGACGGATGCGATCGTCGCGATCCAGGACATGGGCGCCGCCGGGCTCGCCTGTTCCTCCGTCGAGATGGCGGACAAGGGCGACGCCGGAATCGAGCTCGAGCTCGATCGCGTGCCGGTGCGCGAGAACGCCATGACCCCTTACGAGATCATGCTGTCGGAAAGCCAGGAGCGCATGCTCATGGTGCTCCGTCCCGGCGCCGAGGCGCGCGCCAGGGCGGTCTTCGAGAAATGGGGCGTCGATTTCGCCGTCATCGGCCGCGTGACCGGAAGCCGCCGCCTCGTGCTCAAGGCCGGCGGCGCCGTGGTCTGCGACCTGCCGATCCACCCCCTGGTGGACGACGCGCCCTGTTACGAGCGGCCCTTTCGGCGCGCGGCGCCGCCCCCTCCCGCCGCGTCGCCTCGCCCTGTCGCGCCCGCGGCGAGCGAATCCCTGCGCCGTCTCGTCGGCACGCCGGACCTCTGCTCGAAACGCTGGATCTGGGAGCAATACGACCACATGGTGATGGCCGACACGGTGCAGCGCCCCGGCGGCGACGCCGCCGTCGTCCGCGTCCACGGCACCCGCAAGGGCTTGGCGCTCACCACCGATTGCACGCCGCGCTACTGCGCCGCCGATCCGGTGGCGGGCGGCGCCCAGGCGGTCGCCGAGGCGTGGCGCAACCTCGTCTCGGTCGGTGCGCGGCCGCTTGCGCTGACCGACTGCCTCAATTTCGGCAACCCCGAGCGGCCGCACGTCATGGGCCAGTTCGTCGGCTGCCTGGAGGGGATGGCCGAGGCCTGCCGGGCGCTCGACTTCCCCGTCGTCTCGGGCAACGTCTCCTTCTACAACGAGACCGACGGCGCCGGGATTCCGCCGACGCCCACCATCGGCGGGGTCGGCCTGATCGCCGATCTCGACCGGACGTGCGATCCGGCCCTCGCCGCGCAGGGCGAGACGCTGTTCCTCGTCGGCGGCGCCGGCGGCCATCTCGACCGCTCCCTCTACCAGCGCGAGATACTCGGCCGCGAGGAAGGGCCGCCGCCGCCGGTCGATCTTGGCGCCGAGCGCCGCCACGGGGAGTTCGTGCGGCGCCAGATCGAGAGCGGGCGCCTCTCGGCCTGCCACGACATCTCGGACGGCGGCTTGCTGGTCGCGCTCGCCGAAATGGCCATTGCCGCCCTCGATGCCGGGCGTCCGCTCGGCGCCGGGATCGACCTGCCGGCGGGAGTTCCGGACGCCGCGGCGTGGCTCTTCGGCGAGGACCAGGCGCGCTATCTCGTGAGCGTGCCGGAGGGAGAGGCCGCGCTCCTGGCGGCGGACGCCGCGCACGAACGAATCCCCTGCGCCGCGATCGGGAAGACGGGCGGGGCCGCGTTGACAGTCGCCGGCGCAGGTGCCATATCGGTGGCGGAACTCCGCCGCATCCACGAAGCGTGGCTGCCGGCCTACATGGGCGCGGCGGCGGAACATGATCGCTGAGAGCGCCGCCGATGCCGATGGACCCGCGAGAGATCGAGCGGCTCATACAGGAAGCCCTTCCCGACGCGCGGATTCGGATCGACGACCTGCGCGGGGACGGCGACCACTACGCCGCGCAGGTGATTTCCGAATCCTTCAGGGGGCGGTCGCGGGTCGAGCAGCACCAGATGGTGTACCGGGCGCTGCGCGGGCGCATGGGCGATCAGCTACACGCGCTCGCGCTCCAGACGAGCGTCCCCGAGGACGCCTGAACGGATCGGAACGAGAGGGGATTTCGAATGATCGAGGCCATGATCGACACGCCGGTCGACACCCGCATCCGCGGTCTCATCGGCGATCATCAGGTCGTCTTGTTCATGAAGGGGACGCCGGTGTTCCCGCAATGCGGATTCTCGGCGACGGTGGTGCAGATGATGTCGCTTCTCGGCGTCCGCTTCAAAGGCGTCAACGTGCTCGAAGATCCCGAGATCCGCGAGGGCATCAAGCGCTTCAGCGACTGGCCGACGATCCCGCAGCTCTACGTCAAGGGCGAGTTCGTGGGCGGCTGCGACATCGTCCGCGAGATGTACGAGAGCGGCGAGCTTTCCGAATTGCTGAGCACCAAGGGCGTCTCCGTCGAGCCGCAGGCTTGACCGCGCCTTCGCCGGCGGCCATCGCCGGCTACCACGCCCATATCTATTACGAACCGGCGACGCGACGGAGCGCGGCGGCGCTCAGGACGGGTCTCGTCGCGCGCTTCGTCGTGCGGCTGGGACGATGGAGGAACGCGCCGGTCGGGCCGCATCCGGCTCCGATGTTCCAGGTGGCATTCGCGCCCGGGCTGTTCGCCGCGATCGTGCCCTGGCTCATGCTGAACCGGCGCGGCCACGCGATCCTCGTCCATCCGGAGACCGGCGACGCCCTTGCCGACCATCGCGATCATCCGCTCTGGCTCGGCGCGCCGCTCGCTCTGGACTTCAGCGTGTTCGGCCGCCCGGCGCCGGAGGCCGGCCCCTGAGCCAGAGCGCCGCGACCGGCCCGTCGTTCCCCGCGACGGGATCGGTCGCCGGCAACGGGGTGCCGGCGACGGCCGCCCTGGCAGAGGCGAGTGCGGCGCTGCCCATGACCTTGAGTTCAAGGCCTTCGGTGTCGCCGCGCCGCCGTGCGGCTGCCGCGTCCGCTTCCGACAGGACGCAGAGGTCCGGCTTCTGGCCCGGCGGATAGGCGCCGACGCTGGCGTAGCCCGGCGCGTCGTCCAGCCGGCAGTGCGTCACGCCGGCGGGGATGAGCACCGCGTCGCCGGCCCGCACGTCGACGACCGGCCCCCGCGGCCCGCCGAATTGCAACCGCGCCTTGCCGCGCGCGCAGCCGACGACCTCGTGGGCCGTCGAATGGTAGTGGTGAAACGGATAGGTATCGCCGCGGAAGCCGTCGCCCCAATCGTTTTCCCCGAAGGCCCGCTCGACCGCGTTTTCGGGCTCGGCGCCGCCGACGTCGACCGCGTCGCGATAGATGATGAGCGGCAGCGCCCCGTTGTTGGGATTGCCGCCGTCTTCCCTCAGCAGATGGTGCTTGAACGAAAATCCGGCCATCGCAGCCCTCCCGTCGTTCCGCCCCCGGCGGGGAACGAAAACCCGGAATCCGCCGCGAGTCAATCGTTCGCGGGGAGCCGCCTCAGCGGGAGTAGTACTCGATGACGAGGTTGGGCTCCATCTGCACCGGGTAGGGCACGTCGGCGAGCTTGGGCACGCGGACGAAGCGGCCTTCCATCCTGTCGTGGTCGACCTCGACATAGTCGGGGACCTCGCGCTCCGGTGAGTCGACCGCTTCGAGGACCAGCGGCAATTCGCGCGAGCGCTCCTTCACGGCGATCCGGTCCTCCTCCTTCACCTGATAGCTCGGGATCGTCACGCGCCGGCCGTTGACCGTGACGTGGCCGTGGCTCACGAATTGCCGCGCGGCGAAGACCGTCGGCACGAACTTCATGCGGTAGACGACCGCGTCGAGGCGCCGTTCGAGCAGCCCGACCAGATTCTCGCCCGTGTCCCCCTTGCGGTCGCCGGCCGTGCTGTAGTAGCGGCGGAACTGCTTCTCGGTGATGTTGCCGTAATAGCCGCGCAGGCGCTGCTTGGCCGCGAGCTGAACGCCGAAGTCCGAAGGCTTGCGCCGCCGCTGGCCATGTTGGCCCGGCCCGTAATCACGCCGGTTGGTCGGGCTCTTCGGGCGCCCCCAGAGGTTCACTCCGAGCCGCCGGCAGATCTTGTATTTCGACTGCTGTCGCTTGCTCATGGCATCCGCGTCGATGGGATGGCGGCGCCCCGCGCCGGAGCGGCACTATAGCCGCCGGCGGTCGGAAGTCAATGCGGTCGGGGCGGAGAGGCGGGGCGGCGGCGCGCCGGGTCCGCGCTCAGGGCGCGCACCATCCCGTAGAGCGTCTGCACGTCCTGCCGGGTGGGTGCGATGCGCGCGAACATGGTCCGCATGTTGCGCGCCATCTTCGGGCGCATCTCCGGCGTGGGGTAGAAGCCGCGCGCATCGAGGGCGCCTTCGAGGCAGGCGAAGAAATCGAGGAGTTCCCCCTTGGTGGCGGGGCGGCTGCGGCGGTCCGGCGGCGCGGCGGGCGGCGCCGGCGCGGCGGCGGCATACCATTCGTAGGACAGAAGGAGGACGGCCTGCGCCAGATTGAGCGAGGCGAAGGCGGGATTCAGGGGGATCCGGACGATCGCGTCGGCCATCACCAGTTCCTCGTTCTTGAGGCCCGCCTTCTCCGGCCCGAAGAGGAGGCCGACGCGCTCGTCCCGCGCCGCCGCTTCGCGCATCGCGGCCGCGGCCGCGCGCGGCGGCACGACCGGCTTCTCCATCTCCCGCGGCCGCGCGGTGGTGGCGTAAACCACATGGAGATCGGCCAGGGCATCGGCGACGGTCTCGCACGGGCGGACGCGCGCCAGCACGTCATGGGCGCCGGCCGCCGCCGCCAACGCCTTGACGTTGGGCCACCCGTCCCGAGGCCGGACCAGACGCAGGTCCGACAGGCCGCAATTCAGCATGGCGCGCGCGGCGGCGCCGATGTTCTCGCCCAGCTGGGGGCGGACGAGAACGACCGCCGGCCCCGCCGCGTCGACATGGGCCGGCGCGCGGCTCTTTCGCCGCTCGCTCCCCGCTGCGGGCCGCGCCTCCGCGTCGCGGATGCCGGCGGGCGGACCCCCGGCCGGGGGATTCATCGCGCGCGGCGCCATGTCGTCCCCTCCGGCTTGTCCTCCAGGACGACGCCGCGTTCCGCCAGCGCATCGCGGATGCGGTCGGCCTCGGCGAAATCGCGCGCCTTCCGGGCGGCGGCCCGCGCCGCAATCGACGCCTCGATCTCGGCGTCGCCCGGGCCGTCCGCCGAGGACGTGCCCCGGAACCAGCGCGCGGGATCGGCCTGGAGCAATCCGAGCGGCGCGCCGGAGCCGCGCAATGCGCCGCGCAGGGCCGCGCGCGCGCCGTCGTCGGCGCCGGCCCGGTTGAGCGCGCCCGCCAGCCGGTAGAGGGCCGCGAGGGCGCGCGGCGTATTGAGATCGTCGTCGAGCGCGCGCGCGACCTCGGGATCGACCGTCTCCGCGGCCGCTCCCGGCGGCGGCCCGGCGTCGCGCAGCGCAGCGTAGAGCCGGTCGAGATTGACGCGCGCCCGGCGCAGCCCCGCTTCCGTCCAGTCGATCGGGTGGCGGTAGTGCACGCTCAGCATGAACAGCCGGACGACTTCTCCCGGCGCTCGGGCGAGCGCGTCGCGAATCGTGACGACGTTGCCGAGCGACTTCGACATCTTCTCGCCGTCGACCGTGAGGAACCCGTTGTGAACCCAGTGGCGCGCGAAAGGCGCCCCCGGACGGGCGCATTCGCTCTGGGCGATCTCGTTCTCGTGGTGGGGAAACACGAGATCGGCGCCGCCGCCGTGGATGTCGACGGTGGGGCCGAGATGCCTGCAGCTCATGGCCGAGCATTCGAGATGCCATCCCGGTCGCCCGCGCCCCCACGGGCTCTCCCATCCGGGCAGCGACTCGTCGCTCGGCTTCCACAGCACGAAATCCGCCGGATCGCGCTTGTAGGGCGCCACGTCGACTCGGGCGCCGGCGATCATCTCCCGGCGGTCGCGGCGGGACAGTTTTCCGTATTCCCGGTCCGACGGGACGTGGAACAGCACATGCCCCGCCGCTTCGTAGGCGTGGCCGGCCGTCATCAGCGCCTCGACGAGCGCGATCATCTCGGGGATGTGCGCCGTGGCCCGCGGCTCGACGTCGGGCGGCAGGGCGTCGAGCGCGGCGACGTCTTCGTGAAACGCCTCGGTCGTGCGGGCGGTGATCGCGTCGATCAGCTCCCCGCTGGCCCGGGCGGCGGCGTTGATCTTGTCGTCGATGTCCGTGATGTTTCTGACGTAGACGACCGAGCGGTAACGGTGCTTCAGCCAGCGATAGAGGACGTCGAACACGATGACCGGCCGCGCGTTGCCGATATGGGCGCGGTCGTAGACCGTCGGGCCGCAGACATACATGCCGACACGGTCCGGCCGCGCCGGCGCGAACGGCTCCTTGCGCCGGGTCAGCGTGTTGTGGAGGACGAGCGGCATCAAACCGCCCCGCGGTAGCGGTTGGTGATCGGGTAGCGGCGGTCCTTCCCGAAGGCGCGCAGCGTGAGCTTGACGCCCGGCGGCGCCTGGCGTCGTTTGTATTCGGCGGAATCGAGCATGCGCCAGACCTGGGCGACGGTCTCCTCCGGGTGCCCGCGGGCGGCGATCTCCGCGGCCGGGCGCTCCTCCTCGACGAGCCCGCGCAAGATGTCGTCGAGCACGTCGTAGGGCGGCAGGGTGTCCTGGTCGGTCTGGTCGGGGCGCAGCTCGGCGCTCGGCGGCTTGTCGATGACCGCTTCGGGGACCGCGCGCCCGCGCGGCCCTTCCAGGCCGTGAATCCAGTTCCGGTTGCGCCAGCGCGAAAGCGCGAAGACGGAGGTCTTGTACACGTCCTTGAGGACGGAATAGCCACCGCACATGTCGCCATAGAGCGTGGCGTAGCCGACGGACATCTCGGACTTGTTGCCGGTGGTCAGCACCATGTGGCCGAGCTTGTTGCTCATCGCCATCAGGATGGTGCCGCGGACCCGCGCCTGGAGGTTTTCTTCCGTCGTGTCCGCCGCGCGGCCGGCGAAGACCGGCGCCAGCATGGCGTCCAGCGCCCGCACGGCGGGTTCGATCGCCACGGTGTCCAGGCGGACGCCGAGCAGGCGCGCGCATTCCGCCGCGTGGTCGAGCGAGGACCGCGCCGTGTAGCGCGACGGCATGGCCACGCAACGCACGCGCGCCGCGCCCAGGGCATCGACCGCGACCGCGGCGGACAGGGCCGAATCGATTCCGCCGGAGAGGCCGATCAGCACGCCGGGAAAGCCGTTCTTCCCGACGTAGTCGCGCAGGCCCACCGTCATGCTGCGGTAGATCGCGGCCTCTTCGTCCAGCGCGGGCGCCCGTTGCGCGGGCGCACAGCGCCAGCCGTCGCCTTCCCGCGACCAGCGCGTGAGCAGGATCGCCTCCTCGAAGGCGGGCGCCTGGGCGCACAGCCGGCGGTCGGCGGCGAGCACGAAGGACGCGCCGTCGAACACGAGCTCGTCCTGCCCGCCCACCTGATTGACGTAAATCAGCGGCAGGCCGGTTTCGCCGGTCCGCGCCACGGCGAGGTTGAGGCGCGCGTCCCCCTTCGCGGCTTCGAAAGGCGAGCCGTTGATCGCGACCATGATCTCGGCGCCGGATTCCTCCAGGCATTCGGAGACGTCCGGGAACCACATGTCCTCGCAGATCATGGCGCCGAGGCGCACTCCACGAAACGGGATCGGCCCCGGCAGCGGCCCCCGCGCGAACACCCGCGCCTCGTCGAAGACGCCGTAGTTGGGCAGCTCGTATTTGTAACGTCGCGCGGCGATCGCGCCGCCGTCCAGCAGGAGCGCGGCATTGTAGAGCTTCCCGTCCTCGGCCCAGGGCGTGCCCACGAGGAGCGCCGGCCCGCCGTCGGCGGTCTCCGCCGCGAGCGCCTCGACGACCGACCGGGCCTCTCTCTGGAACGCCGGCTTGAGCACCAGATCCTCGAGCGGATAGCCGGTCACCACGAGTTCGGTGCAGATCACGAGGTCCGCCGCCTGCGCCGCGGCCTCGGCGCGGGCGCGCAGGATCGACGCCTTGTTCCCCTGAAGATCCCCCACCGTGGGGTCGAGTTGCGCGAGGGCGATGGCGAGGGAATCGGTCATGGCCGGAAACGGCGAGGTTCCCTGGACGGTAGGCGCGGGCCGATGGCGCTGTCAACGCGCACCTGAACGCCCCCCCCCGGCGAGCTCCCCTCGGCGGCGGGCGCGACAGGGCGGGCGGGCCGAATAACACTCCGCGCGCCGATGCGGGGGAGCACGGGGATGAACGGCGGCGAAGCCCTGGTTCGGACGCCGGTGAAGCACGGCATCGAGGTGGCGTTCAACGTGCCCGGCGAGAGCCATCTGATGACCTGGAAGAGCTGCGTCGGCAGCGCGACCGGATCAGGCTCGTCCCGACCCGTCACGAATCCGCGGGCGTCTGCGCCGCCGACGCCTGCGCCAAGGTCGCCGACAAGCCGGCCGCGGCCTTCGTGACCCGGGCGGCCAACGCCGCCATCGGGCTCTGCACACGGCGAAGCAGGTTTCGACTCCGCTCGCGCTCTTCATCGGCCACGGGCCCACCCGCGAGATGGACCGCGAAGCGTTCCAGAGATCGACGACCCGACGGCGTTCAAGCCGCCGACGAAAGGCGTGATCGAGGTGCTCCGCCCGCAGGACTGCGCGCCCGCTGCGTGGGCGCTGTGAACATGGCGGAGATCGTCCGCACCATGGGCGAACGCGCGCCGGCGGAATCGATGGTGGTCAGCGATTCCGGCGCCTTCGCGAGTTGGTTGCACCGGCACTATCCTTACCCCCCCCCCCCCGGCCAGACCGTCGCCAGCGGCGGTGCCATGGGCTGCGGGATGCCCGGCGCGCCCGGCGCCAGGCTCGCGCGGCCGGACGTTCCCGCGGCGGCGGTGATCGGCGACGGGGGCTTCCTCATGACGGGGCAGGAAATCGTGACCGCCGTTCAGCAGACCCTCGTCATCGTCTGCGACAACGGCGCCTGCGGTTCGCGCACCGCCTATCAACACCGCCGCGGCGGCCCGGAAGCGCTCTACGACACGGTGATGAACAGCCCGGACTTCGCGGCTCTCGCCCGCGCCTTCGACGCGGCGCTCGCCCTGACGGACCGCCCCGGCCTGATCCACCTCGAGACCGACATGCGCGACCTCGACGCCGACGGCCTGCAGATGGCCGCCGCCCCACCCCGCCCCGCGCGCCGACCGGGATTTCCATCCTCCCGGGGAGCAGCGGCGCGCACCGTCTATGCGGGCGCGACCGGGTAGGCCGGCGCCGACAGGGACAGGTCCTCGAGGATCGCGGCGATGCGGGCCCAGGTGGGGCCGTCGATGGGGATGTCGTCGGCGGGTGCGTCGGCGAGCCGGGCGCCGGGCAGACGCACGCCCGCGCCGCCGGCGACCGGCGGCAGGGCCCGGAGGCCGGCGACGAAGGCTTCCATCGCCGCGACGAAGCCGCCGCGCCCGCCGAGCGCGGCGGGGTCGGCCGCCAGGACGAAGAGCCCGTTGCCGCGGCCCTCGGCCTCGTCGCCCGCGCTCATGCCGGCGCCGGTCAGGGCGCCGGCGAACGCCTCGACGATCAGGCTCAGCAGGAAGCCCTTGTGGCCGTCCGCCGCGCCGCCGAGCGGCAGCAGGGCGGCCTCCCGCGGCGTCGCGAAGAGCGCGGCCGGATCGACGGTCGGGCGGCCGGCGCGGTCGATCAACCAGCCTTCCGGCACCGCCGCGCCGCGGTTCGCGGCCATCCGCACCTTGCCGAGCGCCACCACGCTGGTCGAGATATCGATCACCAGCGGCGGCGCGCCGGGAGCGCGCGGAATGCCGGCGGCCAGCGGGTTGGTGCTGAGGAAGGGGGCGGCGCTGCCGAAGGGCGCCACGCAGGCGCCGCCACCGGCGTCGTTGACCATGAGCAGGGTCATCAGCCCGTCGCGCGCCGGCCCGCCGACATAGGCGCCGAGGCGGGCCGCGTCGTTGCCGTTGCGCACGGCGGCGCAGCCGATTCCCTCCCGCCGTGCCTTCGCCGCCGCCCGCTCGACGGCGAAGACGGTCGAAACGGGGCCCAGGCAGCGGCGCGCATCGACGAACACGGCCGCCGCCGTCTCCCGCGCGACCGCCGGCGCCGCCGCGGGGACGATCCGCCCGGCGCGGGTGTCGTCGACGAAGGTCGGGATGCGCATCACCCCGTGGGAGTGGTATCCCGCGCGGCTCGCCTCGAGCAGCGTCTCGGCCAGGACCGCGCGTTCGCGGGCGGTGAATCCGAGGGCGCCGAAAACATCCTCGATCAGCGCGCGAACCGTCGATTCGGGCGCGCGGACGCCCGCGCCCGGGGCCATCGGCTCAGCGGTCCGAGCCCTCGAGGTCTGCGACTTTGACCAGGAGCTTGCCGAAATTGCGACCCTCGAAAAGCATCGACAGGCCTCGGGGCGCGTTCTCCAGGCCCTCGATCACGTGCTCCCGGCAGGTCAATCGGCCCTCGTCGAGCCACTTCGTGAGGCGCGCGATCGCCTCCGGGTAACGGTCCTTCCAGTCGAACACCAGGAACCCCTCGACGCGCGCCCGGTTGATCAGGACGGTGCGCAGGTGGCTCGGCCCAGCATAGGGCTCGGTCAGGTTGTAGTGGTGGATGGCGCCGCAGACCACGACGCGGGCCTTGAACGCCAGCCGGGCCATCACGGCGTCGCTCACCGGGCCGCCGACATTGTCGAAATAGACGTCGACGCCATCCGGGCAGGCGTCGTCAAGCGCGGCGCCGAGATCGCCTGTGGCGCGGTAGTCGATCGCGGCGTCGAAGCCGAGCGTCTCGGTGACGTAGGCCGCCTTCTCTTCGCTCCCCACCGTGCCCACCACGCGGCAGCCGCCGAGCCTGGCGATCTGGCCCACCACGGCGCCGACCGCGCCGGAGGCCGCGGAGACCACCACCGTATCTCCGGCCCTGGGCCGCCCGACCTCGAGCAGGCCGAAATAGGCGGTCATGCCGGGCATTCCGAGGATGCCAAGCGCGTAGGAGGGCGGATAGGGCGAAGCGGGCAGCACGCGCACGGTTTCGGGCGTGCACAGCGCGAATTCCCGCCAGCCGAGATAGCCCTCCACCAGGTCGCCGGCGGCGAGGCCGTCAGCCTGCGAGCGCACGACCTCGCCGACCACGCCGCCCGTCATCACACCGCCGATCCGCACCGGCGGCGCGTAGGACTTCGCGGCGCTCATCCGCCCGCGCATGTACGGGTCCAGAGAAAGGTAGAGCACGCGCACCAGCGCCTGGCCCGGGCCGGGGTCGGGAACCGGCGCCTCGACCACGGCGAAATCCTCGGCCTTCGGCATCCCGACCGGCCGCGCCGCGAGCTGCACCTGGCGGTTGCGGTTGGCGATCATGCGCGGCCTCCTCCCTCCCGGCCCGCTACACCGCGGTGTAGCCGCCGTCGATGACCAGTTCGGTCCCGGTGACGAAGCTCGATTCCTCGGACGCCAGGAAGAGGACGCCGTTGGCGATGTCCTCCGGCTTGCCGACGCGGCCGATCGGATGCAGCCTGGCCAGCGCCTCCAGGCCCGCTTCCAGGCTGCCGTAGTCGCGATGGCAGGTGTCCTCCATCATCTCGGTGTGGATGTAGCCGGGATGGATCGAGTTGACCCGGATCTCCCTGCCGTCCTTGGCGCCGTCGAGCGCGGCGCCCTTGCTGAACAGCCGCACCGCCCCCTTGGTCGCGCTGTAGGCGGAGAGCGCCTCGACGCTGGTGATCCCCAGGATCGAGGAGATGTTGATGATTGAGCCGCCCTTGCGCATCGCCCGCATGGCGTGCTTGGTGCCGAGGAACACGCCGTCGGCGTTGACCGCCATGATCTTGCGCCAATCTTCGAGGCTGGTCGTCTGCACCGGCTCGACGACGGCGATGCCGGCGTTGTTCACGAGCACGTCGAGGCCGCCGAAGCGGGTGATGACGGCCGCCACCCCGGCCTCCCAATCGGCTTCCCGGGTCACGTCCAGGGTGAGGAACATCGCCTTGGCGCCGCCGCCCTCCAGTTCGGCGGCCAGCGCGGCGGCGCCCGCCTCGTCCAGGTCGGCGAGAGCCACCGGCGCGCCCTCCGCCGCGAGCCTGCGGGCGCAGGCCGCGCCGATGCCCCGCGCGGCGCCCGTGACCAGCGCGACCCGTCCTTCGAGGCGCCCCGCCATCCGCTGCTCCTCCCTCTCCGGCCGCATTTCCTCTATCGACATGACTTTCCTCTGTCGCTCGACGCGGCCCGAAGATCGACGGGGCCGGCGAGGAGCATCGCGCCTTCCGCCTCTGCGTCGATCCATTCTGGCGCGCACAGTTGCCGGCCCTCCAGGAGGCAACGCAGCACGGCGGCGGCGGTCACGAGGGAATCGAAATCGTCGTCGTCCTCGCGCGCCCGGTCGAGATTGCCGAGGGAGACGCCGTGCTCCCAGACCCACGCCGCTTTCTCGAGGAGGCCGCAGATGCCCTTTCGCCAATCCCGATTCGTCTTGGCGTTCCTCATGCGGCTGGTCGGAAGGCACTCGTCAACCGCTACGGCGTAGGCAAGGCCGGGATAGCTCTCCGCCAGCACGATCCCGCTGCCGGAGAGCAGCGCCGGCAGCGGCGGGTCCTCGAAAGGCCAGACGGCGAAGTCGCGTTCCCTCTTCTTCAGCAACGGGATCAGTTCCTTCCAGAGCGCGCGGGTGGCCGAGCCGACGGTCCCCGGCATCCCGCTGACTGCGAACAGGGGTTTCGCGCCCGTCGCCTTGTCGATGCGGCGGAGCATGTTCCCTTCGACCTTTCGCGTGAAGGACTCCTTGCCGCCTTCGCCCTCCTGAACGGCGAAGAACGGGCGGCCCGGGCGCCAGTCTTCCGGAGAGTGGACCTCGCGGAAGAAATCCGATTCCGGATCGATCCCGGCGAGCAAGTCGAGGAAGTGCCGCGGAGGCCGCCCGTCCGCCGCGTCCCGCGGCACCATGCGCCAGTAACGGGCCGGCACGCCGAGGGCCAAATCCATGCCGATCAGGACTGGGCCGACCTCCTTCTCCAGCTTGCGGGCCAGCCGCAACAGTGCCTCGAGATTCCAATCCGTGCTTTCTTCGCGCCGGATGCAGCGCGTGCGCGTCCTGGCGACGTGCACCGAGCGCTTGCGCGCATCCTTGCTCCAGTCCGCTGAGATGAACGCGCCGAGCATGCCGAGCCGGAAGCGCCCGCTAACCCTCGACGGAAGCGGCGGCGTCCATCATGGCATGCACCATGGCCGGCTTGGGTACGCTCGGCTTGGGGTACGCCTTGCGGCTGTGGGTCAGGCCGAGGCCGAGCACGCATTCGGCGAGCTTGTAGGTGAGCGGCCCGGGGTTGATCACCGGCACCGGCAGGTTCGCGGCCATGTGCCCGTGCGCCTGGTGCATGGTGGTCGAGCCGAGGAGAATCACCTCGGCGCCGTCCTCCTCGATGCAGCGCGTGGCGCATTCGACCAGCTTGGGGAAGACCACCTCTTCCTTGCCGCCGAGCAGGTTCTCCACGTCCGGCATCACGTTGATGGAGCGGATCGAGGCGAGCCTGTCGGCGACGCCGTATTCCTGGGAGCCCTTCTTGTAGAGGGGGATCCAGCCGTCCCACTGGGTCACCACCGAAAAGCGGTTGCCGAGCATCAGGGCCGTCATGAAGGAGGCGCGCCCCGGCCCGATCACCGGGATGTCGAGCACCGAACGCAGGGCGTTCATGCCGGAATCGCTCATCGTGTCGATGCAGACGGCGTCGTAGCCGTCATCCTCCGCGCTCAGGCCCGCTTCGAACAACGCGGCGTCGGCCAGGACGTAGTCGTGGTAGCAGTCGAGCAGCGCCGGCCCCGCCTTGACCCCGCGGAAGTCGAATTCCATGTCCGGCCCGAACGCCACCGAGGCGAGTTGAGCGCGCCGGTTCGCGAGGCCCTTCTCGTCGAAGGCGAAGGGGACGATGACGAGGACCTTGGCCATGGCTCACTCCCGATGTTCGCAGCGTCGCCCCACGGGGGCGCGATCACCCCGTGGGCACGCGCGATCATGGCGCAAACCGCGCGCGGCCGAAAGCCCCGCGCCTCCCCCGACGCGCGGGGACTGGACCCGCGCATCAAACGAAGGAACGGCGGTTTGACCGGGCGGGGCGGCGGCCTATCATGCGCGCGGCCGCGCGCCGGGGGCGGCGCGGGAAAGCGAAGGGAGAGCGGCGAATGGCGAAGGGCAAGGCCGTCATCGTGGGCGGACTGGGCATCATCGGGCGCAACATCATCCACGCCCTCGAGGGCGACGGCGGCTGGGAGGTCGTCGGCCTGTCGCGGCGGGCCCCGAATTTCGAGACCGGCGCCGCGTTCGTCTCCGTCGATCTTCTCGACGAGGCGGACGCCGAGGCCAAGCTCGCCGGCCTGACCGACGTCACCCACATCTTCTACGCCGCGCTCTCCGGCGGGATCGCGGCGGAGAACGTCGAGGGCAATCTGGCGCTCGTGCGCCATTCGATCGGCATGATCGCCCGGATCGCGCCCACCCTCCGGCGCGTGGTGCTGGTCCAGGGCGGCAAGTATTACGGCGTCCATCTCGGCCCGCACAAATCGCCGTCGAAGGAGAGCGACCCGCGCCACCTGCCGCCGAACTTCTATTACAACCAGCAGGACTACGTGGCCGGGATCCAGAAGGGGCAATCCTGGCATTACACCTGCCTGCGCCCGGAGGCGGTGATCGGCTACGCGGAGGGCATTCCGTTGAACACGGCCTCGCTGGTCGCGGCCTATGCGACGGTCTGCAAGGCGCTGGACGTGCCGCTCAACTTCCCCGGCCCGGAAGCCGCCTTCACGGCGTTCAACAAATTCGTGGACGCCCGGCTGCTCGGGCGTTGCGCCGTCTGGGCCGCGACCGAGCCGACATGCGCCGGCGAAGCCTTCAACGTGACCAACGTCTCCGGCATGCGCTGGTGCCATCTGTGGCCGCTCTTCACCGAGTATTTCGGCTGCCGTCCGGGCATCGTCCTGCCGATGTCGCTCGCCGACTTCATGGCGGACAAGGGCCCCGTCTGGGACGACATCGTCCGCACCCATCAGCTCAAGAAGACCGCGTTCTCCGACATGGGCGACTGGGCCTTCGCCGACTGGAACTTCGGCCGCACCTGGGACACCATCCTGGAGGACACCAAGCGCCTGCAATACGGCTTCACCGAAGCCATCGATACGGAAAAGAACTTCGTCGAAATCTTCGACCGGATGCGCGCCGCCCGCGTGATCCCCGCAGGCTGACGGCCGGCGCACCGGAAGGGGGCCGCGGCGCGCCGTCAGCCCTTGAAGCGCGGCTCGGGGAGGCCGCGGCAGCCGGTGCCGGCGACGGCGAAGACGCCGCCGGCCTGCGGTTGGCCGGCGAGGACCTCCTCGCTCAAGCCCACCCTGGCGCCGGTGACGTAGATCGTGTCCAGGCCGGGGCCGCCGAACATCGGGCAGGTGACCTGCTGGAAGGGTAGTTCGACCGTCCGCTCCAGGGCGCCGTCCGGCGCGAAGCGGGCGAGGCACCAGCCGTTCCAGCGCGCGTTCCAGAGATAGCCTTCCGCATCGACGGTGGAGCCGTCGGGGACGCCCGGCGCGCTGCCGGGGCCGGCGAAGACCCGCTTGTTGGAGAGCGCGCCGGAGGCGGCGTCGAGGTCGTAGGCCCAGATCGTGTCGCGGCCGAGGTCGGCGAAATACATGATGCCGCCGTCGGGGCTGAAGGCGATGGAGTTGGAGACGACGATTCCGGACTCCACCTTGTGCAGGCGGAGGTCGGCATCCAACCGGTACAGCGCGCCGAGGGGGCGCCCGGTCATGGCGTCGTCCATGCTGCCGGCCCAGAAGCGGCCTTGCCGGTCGCAGCGGCCGTCGTTCATGCGGCTCTCCGGCGTGTCAGCCTCGACCTCGTGGATCGTCTCGACGGCGCCGGTCTCCATGTCGAAGAAGCGGAAGCCGCCGTAGAAGGCGACGACCATGCCGCCCTTCTCCCGCAGCACCAGGGAGCCGGGCTGCTCGCCTACCGGCACGGCCTCGTGCTTGCCGGTCTCCGGCGTGAACCGGCTGATGGTTCGGCCCTTGATGTCGAGCCAGTAGAGCCGCTTGAGGGCCGGGCACCAGACCGGGCTTTCGCCCAACTCGTCCCGGCAATCGACCACGCATTCCACATCCGCCATCGTTCGCCCTCTCCGTCCGGCAACGGCCCCATTATGGCGCAAGACGCCAGCCGACGGGAGGCGCCGGCCCTGGAGCGCTGCTTGATCGTATCGCATCGGCATGCGCCGCGCGCGGCGGCTGTAAAGCAACGCTGGACAATGCGCCATCGTTCGTCATCATGCGATCGTGATAGGGAGCATTCGGCACAAGGCGCTTCGGAACTATTGGACCAAGGGTCGAGCGAAGGGCCTGAATGTTGAGTGGATACGCAAGCTGCGCCGCTTCCTCGCCGCACTCGAAGCCGCCGACGAACCGGAAGGGATGAACTACCCCGGATCGTACTTCCATCCCTTGAAGGGCGACCGGGCGGGCCGCTACGCCGTGCGCCTGACGTCTAATTTTCGTGTCACCTTCGGGTGGGACGATGATGGTGCCGCTGACGTGGATATAGTGGATATAGAGGACTATCACCGATGATCGAGAGGCACCCTTCCGTAGCCCCGGTCCATCCGGGAGGACGTCCTGCCGGCGCTCGCCATGAGCAAGACGGCCGTCGCCGATGCCCTGCAGATATCCCGGCAGACGCTCTACGGCATCCTGAACGAGAAGCAGCCCGTCACCGCCGAGATGGCGGTTCGTTTCGGCAAGCTGTTCGGCAACGGCACTGGTTTTTGGGTCAACCTGCAACGCCGGTACGATCTCGCGGTCGCGGAATGCACCGTGGACGTTTCCGGGATCCCGACCCTCGCAGCGCGGGCGGAGCCGGTCGAGGAAGCGGATCGAAGCGCGCCCGCTCACGCCGCCGCGCGTCCGGCATAGATCATCTCCATCGGCAGCAGTCTGGCCGAATCCCGCGGCGGACACGGGGGCAGCGTTCGCAACGCCGCTGCGTCATGGGCCGCCGTCACCGCGGCGACCATGGCATCGACCGCGTCGTCGCGGGCGACCTCCTTGCGCTTGAAGCGTTTCAGGATCTCGTCGATCTCCCGGCGGGCGTCGGGGCGGATGCGCTCCAGCACGTCCAGGCGTTCGCGGAAGCCCGCCTCATCTTTCTTGTCGTGCTTCTTTCTTATCGTGCTTCATGGGCTTGCAGCCGTTCAAGGCCCAGAAGCAGACCTCCGGGTGGATCTCGCGGACGAGGCGTTGCGCCTTCGCGTCACGGCGCAGCAACTCGTCGACCTCGCGGATCTTGGGAACGATAGCGAAGGTTTGTCTGCTGACGGCTTTGCCCGTCGCTTCCCGGCTGCGCCGCTTGGCGTCTTCGTGATCGCTCGCGCCGAGCACGGCCCGCGCCGGCGCCGGGAACACGCTGCCTCGCCGCTTGCCCAACACCTTGCGGGCGGCGCGGTCGCATGCCCGCCCCTCGGGCCCGTCCGGCAGTCCGATCGGGATATCGACGAAGATGCGATCCGATTCGCCCGCGCACCGCACCAGTTCACCGAGCTCCCGAACGACGCCCCACCGCATCGGTCCGTGCGATTCCAGAAAGACGAAGAACCAGCCCCCGGGGCAGCCGTCTACGCCCGTCGCCGTGAACGTCATGCGCTCCTCCCCGACGCGATCGAACTTATACGCTCTTGCCCCGTCAAAGCCGTCCCGACCATGCCGAAGGCCGCCGCTCGCGGCGCTTCCGGCAAGACGGTCTCCGTTCGCGGCTGCCGGGGCGGCGTCAGTTCCAGCATTCGACGAGGACGGTGAAGCGCTTGGCGGCCGCGGCCACCTCGTCTGGCGGGCGCGCCTTCTCCGACGGCGCCGTTTCGTAGGCGACGCCTTCCGCATCGAGGAACGCTCGCGCGGCGCCCGCGCCCACGGCGAAGTTGACGTTTTGCGGGATGTCGCCGGTCGCCTGCGCCATGGCGATGGCGTCCAGCTTCGACACCACCGCGCCGACCGCATTGCCGGCCGAATCCAGCACCGGCCCGCCGCTGTTCCCCGGTTGCACCGGCGCGGTGATCTGGATCAGCCGCCGGTCGTCGCCAGGGCCGGCGAGCGCGGCGACGTTTCCAGCGGCCACATTCGCCCCCGAAGCCAGCACGCCGCGCAGCGGGTAGCCCACCACCACGACGCCCGCGCCCGCGCGGATGCCGCGCCCTTGGCGGAACGCCGCGACTGCCCCGCCCGCCGGCCCTGCGGGAAAGGCGAGATCGGCCGCTTCGTCGCGCGCGGCGACGGCGATGCGCCCCGCCGGCGGGACGCGCAGCTCGGCGCATTCACGCACGACGTGTGCGTTGGTGAGGATGTGGCCTGCCGTGCTGACGCGGAAGCCGGAGCCGGTGGACGCCCGTTCGAGCGCCCGCCGCGCCGGTTCCCGTTTGGGCGCGGCAGCGGCGAGCGCGGCCAGGACGGCGCTCTCCAGCCGTTCGGAAAGGCGCCCGTCCTTCGGCAATCCGATGTCGGCCTGGAAGGCGCGGATGGCCGCGCGGGTCTTCGGGCCGAGCACGCCGTCGGCGGAGCCGGGATCGTAGCCGAGCCGCGCCAGGGCGCGCTGGATCGCCGCCACCCTGGCCTGCGTATCGTCGACACCCCCCGCCGCGCGCGGCGGGGGAGAAGATGATTCCGTATCGGCCTTCGGCCGCCATTCCCGCGCCATCCGCTGGGCGCGGGCGAGCGCTTCGGGGGAGAGAAGCCGCGCCGCGATGTCCCGGTTTTGCTCCGCATTCTCTCGGTCCTCCCTCTCGGTGGCGGAGAAGCGAGAAGCGGCAAGGTTGAACCACATATGCGCCCGGACGTGATCCTGCGGCACGCCGTGGCCTTTGCCGTACATGAGCCCGAGATTGTTCTGAGCGATGGCGTTGCCCTGCTCGGCGGCGCGGCGATACCACTTCACGGCCTCGGCGTAGTCCTGCGGCACGCCGTGGCCGTCGTCGTACATGAGCCCGAGATTGTTCTGAGCGATGGCGTCGCCCTGCTCGGCGGCGCGTCGGGACCATTTCACAGCTTCGACGTAGTCCTGCGGCACGCCGTCGCCGTAGTAGTACATGAGCCCGAGATTGTGCTGAGCGTGGGCGTGGCCCTGCTCGGCGGCGCGTCGGGACCATTTCACGGCCTCGGCGTAGTCCTGCGGCACGCCGTGGCTGTTGAGGTACATGAGTGCGAGATTGTGCTGAGCGGAGGCGTCGCCCTGTTCCGCAAGAGACCGGAACCCGCGATAGGCCGTGGCATAGTCGCCGCGTTCGTAGGCCGTCACCGCTTCTTCGAAGGTCTGCGCCGCCGCCGGCAACGCGCCCGCCAGGGCCATCGCGAGCGCCGCTGCCAGGGCGGCGAGCCGGATCGTGCGTTTCATCGTCGCCACCGCTTGCATCTTCCGCTTCGGGACGTATCCATTGCGGGCGGGCGGGCGGGCGGGGCCGCCGGCGACATGCGGGCGCCCCGACTATACCATGCCCGATTCCCGGAGGCGCCGGCCCATGCCCCTGTTTCTCGGATACGACCCCGGCGGCGGAGGCGGGAACGGCGTTGCAGCGCTGTGCATCGCCGACGACGGAACGACCTTCGAGCGGCCGCCGGAGACCCGGACCCTGTGCGACGTGGAAGAGGTTTGCCGATGGCTCCGCGCGCACGACAAGGCGGAGGCGCTCGGCATCGACACGCTCCTCGCGTGGTCCCGCAAGGGCGATCGCGCCTGCGACGACGCGCTCCGCCGAAGCTACCCGGAGCATGGCAAGTCCGTCATCGCGCAGAACGCCCTGCGTAGCGCGATGACGATCAACGGCATCATCGTCGCCCGGCTCGGTTACCATTTGGGATTCCCGCTGCTCGTCGAGAGCCATCCGAAACTCGTCTTGCGCGCATGGCTCGAGGACCATATGGCGGGGACCGAATTCGCCAAGTGGCACGGGAAGGCCAGCGACCATGAAGCCGACGCCTTCGTCGCTGCTTGGTGCGCGTCCCGGTGGCATTTCGAGCGCTGGACGGTGAACCTGTACGACGCATTCGCGGAACAGGGCAAGCTGGTCTTCCCGGCGAGAGAGGCCCTCTATCCCTGGCCGGAGCCGATCTCTGCCGCCTGACTCGCGCCAGCACCGGTTTACGGCCGGTCGTGCTTTCCCGACCTACCGTCGCTCGCACATGCGTTTCTTGAGCTCATCTCCACTCCGGATGATGTCCCTGTTTTCTTCGAGTCGGGGGTGTTTCTGGTCAGGGTTGTAACCCGTCGGCTGCCCCGTATCCGCGCGGACCACCCATGAGGCTTCCGGGCGCCGCTTCCCGAGGTAGCATGGTGCTACACATTGCGGGGGGACTCCTCCAATGGCCTCGCTTACTGCTTTGTAAGTGCAGCGAATGCGGGCGGTGTTCAGGTATCCGAGGATTTTTTCCATCTGCATAGCTATCCTCCACGGTTCGGCAGAACAAGGGCCGACTTCACTCTTTGCGCGGCGCGCCGGCTCGACGGGACCCGCGAGGAGCATGAGGATTTCTTCTATCTGCATAGCCATCCTCCACGGTTGACAGAGCAAGGACCGACTTCGCTCTTTGGCGCGGCGTCCGGTTCGACGGGGCCGGCGAGCAGCATCGCGCCTTCCGCCTCGTTGTCGATCCATTCTGGCGCGCACAATTGCCGGCCTTCCAGGACGCAGCGCAGCACGGCGGCGGCGGTCACGTGGGAATCGAAGGCGTCGTCGTTCGCGCGCGCCGAGCCGAGATCGCCAAGGCAGACGCCGTGCTTCCGGACCCACGCCGCTTTCTCGAGGAGGTCGCAGAAACGCTCCCTCGCATCCGGGTTCGTCTTCGCGATCTTCAAGAGATCGGTCGGAAGGCGCTCGGCAACCGCCGCGGCGTAGGCAAGGCCGGGATAGCTCTCCGCCAGCACGATTCCCTTGTCGGCAAGCAGCGCCGGCAGCGCGCCCTCGAAAGGCCAGACGGCGAAATCGCGGCCGCTCTCCTTCAACAGCGGGATCAATTCCTTCCAAAGCGCGCGGGTGGCCGAGCCGACGGTCCCCGGCATCCCGCTGACGGCGAACAGGGGTTTCGCGCCCGTCGCTTCGTCGATACGGCGGAGCATGTTCCCTTCGACCTTTCGCGTGAAGGCCGTCTTCCCACCTTTGCCCTTCTGGACGGCGAAGAACGGGCGGCCCGGGCGCCACTCGTCGGGAGAGCGGACCTCGCGGAAGAAATCCGATTCCGGATCGAGGCCAGCAAGCCAGTCGAGGAAGTGCCGCGGAGGCCACCCGCCCGCCGTGTCTCGCCGCACCATATGCCAGTAACCGGCCGGCACGCCGAGGGCCAAATCCATGCCGAGCAGGACCGGGCCGACCTCCTCCTTCAGCTCGCGGGCCAGCTGCAACAGCACCGCGAGATCCCAAGCCGCGCCTTCGGCGCGCCGGATGCAGCGCGTGCGCGGCACGGCGACATGCACCGAGCGCTTGCGCGCATCCTTGCTCCAGTCCGCTGAAACGAACGCTCCGAGCGCGCCCGTCATAGGCGGCGCCTCACGGTGCGTAAGCCCCGCCGCCCTCGCCGATGACCCGGGGCAGGAGCATTCGCGCGCCGTCACCGCACAGGCAGAGGACCTTGGCCAGCTTCCGTGCGAGATCTTCGAAGCGGGCTTTCAATCCGTCCGTGTCCGGGCAATCCCCGCGCAAGTCGCGCGCCGCCAGCACGACCTCCGCATGGTATTGCGATTCGCCTCGAATCTCCTGTAGGGAAGCGGCGGGCAGGTCATCCGCCATGCGTCCTTCAGGTGAGTTTTCAGAAGATCGTCGAACCGAGAAGCAACACGATTAGCAGGGTCCTTGTTCAATGCGAACAAAACGACCGCCGCCCGATTCGATATTTTCTCCATCTGCGGAACCACCGTTCCCGCCTTACAGCGTAGAAATTCACTAAATGGGTCGATCAATGCCACGTCGTCCTCATGCGCTCTGCCTGCGACCCTCCCGAAAGCGTCGTAGGCGTCGTACTTGCCGGAATGATCGAAAGTGTTCGGGAACGCTCCTTTCAGCTTCTGCAAGCCACATGCGAGAAGATTTTCGAGACGTTCCGGGTCTTGATCACCGACGAATACGGGAACTCCAAGATTCCGAACCAGTTGACTGCTTCCGAAATAACGGCCTTCGTCGATTTCGGTCTGTGCCTCCGTCAGCGCACTTCCGGCCAACCCCCGAACGCGCCGGACGGTTTCGGAAGCAACGCATGCGAACGGCTCGCCTGCGAACAGGTCAAGGAAACGAACGGGTGCGTCCTGCTTGATGCGCCCGCGGACGAACTCCACCAGGACACCGTGTTTGAGAAGGTCGCCGGCGTTGCCCATGTCGTAGGGCAGGGACGAACCGACGGAAGCCGGTCACTCTATCTTCCCTTCGCTCGATGCTTCCCACGGCAACCTGCTTATCCGCAAGATTCATTAAGCGGGAACGGAGAAGCCGAGTCCTGCGCGGAATTCGCGGGCGGCGGCTTTCGCCTGCCGGGCGGCCTCCGGGTTGTCGGGGAGGGCGGCGCAATAGGCGTCGATGGCGGCCTCGCCCAGGGGCGCCCATTTGGCGAGCCAGTCGGCCAGCACGGAGTCGTTGCCCTCCCGCCCACGCGCGAAATCGACCAGGGCGGCGGTCCAGCGGCGGGCGCGTTCGCTGTCGATCCACTGGGCATCCAGGAGCTGGGCGAGCAGCGCGTCGCCGTTGCGGCGGGCGGAGCGGCCGAGCTGGCGGAGGAACGCCTCGTCGAAGGCCGGCTTGGCGACGAGGTTGAGGGCGACGAAATGCTCGGCCCAGTCATAGGCCACGAGCGCGCGCTCCAGGAGTTCGCGGAAGCCCTGCCAACAAGGGTCGTCTTCCCAGAAGCCGCGCTCCCCCGCGGCGAAACCCGCATCCGGCCAGGCGTTGGCGAGTTCGCGCGTGCGGTAGGCGATGCGCGAGACCCAGCGGAGCTGGTCGGCGCATTGGAACATCGCGCAATTCTCGATCGTGCTCGCCGGCACGATCTGCACGAGATAGGCCGCGCCCATCTGGAGGCAATGCAGCGGATAGCGCGCCGGCGTGTAGAGCCGGGCGAGCGCCGCCACCCAGTCCGCACCGAGGCTTGCGTCGTGGGCGTTGCCGGCATAATCGGCGAGGAGGCCGTCGACGTAAGTTTCCTGCCCGTCCTGCATCACGTTGTAGGAGCGATAGACCAGCGCGTCCGGGTCACGGAAGGCGTCCCAATCGTCGTGGCGGAGCGGCGATTCGTTACGGTACTTCACGTACCACTTGTTCATGTCGATGTCGGGCGAGAGCGCCCACGGCATCGCGTCGTCGGTGCTCCAGAGCAGGTCGGTCGAGACGATCTCGTATTCGCTCGGCCGGCGCCGCTGCCCGGCGAGATGGCTCCAGGTCCTGAGCGGCTTCGACAGATCGGACTGGTCGTCCGGCATCGCTTCGGCTCCCCTTCGCGCCCGCGTCACAAGGTCTTGTCGAAATAGAAACGCATGGAGTCGTCGGTGGTCTCGATCCGGCCCGAGAAGGAACTCAGATTGACCTCGAGCTCGGCGATGCGGAACGGCCGGCCGAGCAGCCGCGCCACCGTGCCGGCGCGTATCACGCACTCGCCCTCCGTCTCGGCGCGGACATAGGCGACGCGGTCCTCGATGGTGAATTCCTTGCCGGGATTGTCCTCTTCCAGGGCTTCGACCACGGCGTCGGCGACCTCGCCCGCGCGCAGGACGGGCCCGACCGAGTTGCCGCGCCCGCCTTCGGAACCGCTCATCGCCTTCTCCCTCCGCGGTCCTTACGGCTGCGCGAATTTCGGCTCTATGCCGTCCACGTCGACATAGACGTCCTCGCCCTCGACCTTGACCGGGTATTTCGCGATCTCCGCGTGGCCCGGGTTCACGCCCTTCCCCGCCACCACGTCGAACTCCCAGAGATGCATGGCGCAGGTCAGCACCCGGCCCTCCAATTCGCCGTCCACCAGGTCCACCTCCTGATGGGGGCAGACCGACTGCACCGCGTGGACGCCTTCGCCCGCGACGTGGACGAGCAGCACCTCGACGCCGTCCACCTCGACGGTCTCCATGTCGCCTTCCCAGACGTCGTCCAGCGAGCAGGCTTTCTTGAACGCCATTCTCCGCCGCTCCCTACGTGCCGTCGCACGGCTCCTCGAAATAGACGTCGATGCAGTCGTAGGTGCGGATGCCGGCCTCCGCCGCCGTGAGGCCGCGCGGCCAGGGCGGGGCGTCGTCGGCCTCGCGCGTGGGCCGCACCCGCAGCGTCGCGCCGGGGCGGTCGGCGACGTGCAGGTCGATCGAATGGCGGGCGCAGGCCGCCGCTACCTCGTCCATGGTCTGGGCGGGATCGATCTCGACGACCTTGATATGCGCGTCCTGCTGGAAGCGCGAGAGGATCGGGAAGGCGCTCATCCGCCGCAGGTCGCCGCGGCGCTACTCGGCCGCCTGGGCGCGGAAGCCCTCGACCCAGCGGTAGTCGTGGCCGTCCCGGCCGCCCTCGCTGATCACGCCGATCCCCATGTAGGTCAGCACGTTGTCGAGGGTCGGCGGGTCTATCTCGCCGGAATACATGCGGTCCACGATCGTCTCGTGATCCTTGTAGCGCTCCGGGTCGGTGTCGAAGATCCAGCGGCAGACCTCGGTGCAGAAGTTGTAGCGCCGCCCGCCCCAGTCGCGCTGCCAGGCGCGTGCGCGCCATTCCGGGCCCGGCCGGTGCGAGATCGGGATCTGGCACATGTTGCAGATGACCGGGATGCACGCCGGATGGGTCTTCTCCTCCCGGCCCTGGAGCAGGTTGTTCGTGATCACGTCCCAATAGGTGCCGTAGCTCTCGTTCCAGCCGGGATATTTCTCCTCCAGCCAGGCCCGCTCCGCCGGCCCCACCGCGCCCGGCGGGTTCCACCAGACGGTGGGCCGCCACGACCAGATGCCGCCCTGCTGGCAGTGGTGGTGGTTCTCGATGTCGTCGAGGAAGATGTCCCAGTACCACGGGGTGTCGAGGCCCAGGTCCTGCACTTGGCGGTCCCACTGCCGGATCACCCATTCGTGCATGAACTCCTTGAACGACATGTGCCGCTGCTCGAGGGGGATGTAGTAGTCCATCGGGATGCCGACGGTGATCGCGAACAGGCGCCAGACCCGCCACAGCGCGATGTCCATCGCCTGCTGCGCTTCCTTCCTGCGGCCGTTGCGGATCATGATCTCGATGGTCGGCGTGCCGAGCTGGGCGTGGCGGGCCTCGTCCGACTGGATGCTCGTGATCAGGTTCGCGAAGGTATGGTCGCCCACGTTCGCGGCGTCCGTCGCCAGGCCGATCATCTGGAGGTTGGTGAGCGCCGTCTCGAACGCGAAGGAGACCATGACCGAGGAGGGCACGGCGGCGCGGGTCATCATGATGTCGTCCATCGCATGGCGGCCGCCGAGCACCGCCCAGTTCCGCGAGTGCTGCGCCCGGTGGGCCCAGTCGTACTGGCGGTCGCGGCGCACCAGCTCGTGCGGGAAGTAGAGCTGGAGCTGGGTGTGGCGCAGCTCGTCCAGCATCCCGTAAACGGACATGTTGCGCATGGCCGGCGCCGGGCCGAAGCGGGACATACGGGCCTGGAATTGGCAGGCTTGGTATTCCGTCAGTGCCACCGCGCCGTAATGGAGCTTCAGCACGCTGGCCCAGCCTTCGTCGGCCTCGTCGTGGAATTTCGAGCGCGCCAGCGCCGCCTTCACCGAATAGGCGGCGGAATCCTTCTCGCGCTGGATGTTCACGTATTCCCGATAGGAGACCTTGTAGGGCTCGTCGAAGGTCTCCCACTCGGCCGTCGGAATGCCGTAGGGATCGCCCATGGAGGGCGGGAAGAGCGCGTCCCGCGGGACGTAGGACGGGGTCCAGTTGGTGTCCCGCGCGATGTCGTACCAGTCCGAGCGTTCGAGCATCGCCGCAATCCTCGCTCTCAGCCTGTCGGTCACGGAGTTTGCGCATTCTCGGTTCAAACCCCGCCGCGCGCAAGCGATCCGAAGGCGCCGCCTCTCTACGGCGCGCCGGGGCGCCGCGCGGCCGCGTCAGCGCTCCTTGACGTAGGGGAGGCCGCTCGCCCCGGGCGGCACCGCCTTGCCGACGAAGCCCGCGAGCAGCAGCACGGTCAGGAGATAGGGGAGCGCCTGAATCGCCTGCACCGGGACGACGCCCACGCCGGGGATGTCGACTCCCTGGAGCCGCGCCTGCACGGCGTCGGCAAAGGCGAAGAGGAAACAGGCGAAAAGCGTCGGCACCGGGCGCCACTTGCCGAAGATCAGGGCGGCGAGCGCCAGATAGCCCATGCCCGCCGTCATGTCGCGCACGAAGAGCGCGTTCTGCGCGATCGAGAGCGAGGCGCCGGCGACGCCGCAGAGAACGCCGCAGACGGCCATCGCGCGGAAGCGCATCCCGGCGACGGAAATGCCGGCGGTGTCCACGGCCTCGGGTGCCTCGCCGACCGCCCGCAGCCGCAGGCCGAAGCGGGTCCTGTAGATGAACCACGCGGAGAGCGGGACGGTGCCGAGCGCCACGTAGACGATCAGGTTGTGGCCGCTCGCGATCTCCGAATAGAGCTGGCCCAGGAACGGCACGTCGCTCAGCCTTTCGGCGAAGGGGAAGTGCAGCGGGCGGAAGCGCGCGGCGTCCGCCACCATGGGCGTCTGCCCGCCCTGGCCGAACCAGGCCAGCGCCAGCACCGGCCCGAGCCCGGCCACCAGGATGTTGAGCGCCATGCCCGAGACCACCTGGTTGCCGTTGTGGGTGACGCAGGCGAAGGCATGGACCATGGCGAGGGCGACCGAGGCGCCGATGCCGGCGAGCAGGCCCAGCCACGGCGAGCCGGTGACGAAGGCCGCCGCGGCGGCGGCGAAGGCCGCGCCCAGCATCTTGCCCTCGAGGCCGATGTCGACGACGCCCGAGCGCTCGGCGAACAGGCCCGCAAAAGCGGCGAGGATCAGCGGCGTCGAGACACGAAGCGTCGCGTCCACGACCAGCACGATCCAGGAAACGGCCTCCACGGCTACGCCGCCCGGCCCGCCCGCGCCCGCCGCGCGAACAGGCCCTCGATGCGGGCGCGGAACATGTTTTCCAGCGCGCCGGAGAAGAGGATGACCAGGCCCTGGAGCACCACCACCATGTCGCGGGTCACGTTCGGCATGTCGAAGGCGAGCTCCGATCCGCCCTGATAGAGCGCGCCGAAGAGGAGGGCGGCGAGCAGGATGCCGACCGGATGGTTGCGCCCCATCAGGGCGACGGCGATGCCGACGAAGCCGTAGCCCGCGGTGAACTCCAGCAGCAGGCGATGGTGGACGCCGATGATCTCGTTCACGCCGACGAGGCCGGCGAGGCCGCCGGAGATCGCCATCGCCAGCATGATCGCGCGCGCCGGCGCGATGCCGCCATAGACCGCTGCCGCCTCGTTGTGGCCGACGGCCCGGATCTCGTAGCCCCAGCGCGTGCGCCAGACGAAGAGCCAGAAGAGGCCGAGGCACGCCAGCGCCAGGAGGACGCTCAGATTGAGCGAGGAACGGCCCATGTCCACGCCCAGGGCGGCGAGGACGTCATGCGCGAACGGGAGCCAGACGGCGGGCGCGAAGGTCCGGCTTTCGGCCGCCTGCTGGCCCGGCTTGATGAAGACCTCGACCATGAGCCAGGTCATCAGCGCGGCCGCCAGGAAGTTGAACATGATCGTGGTGATCACGATGTGGCTGCCGCGCTTCGCCTGAAGCCAGCCCGGGACGAAGCCCCAGAAGGCGCCGAACGCCGCCGCGGCCGCCACCGCCAGCGGGAGCGCCGCCGGCGCCGGCCAGCCGTCGAAGGCGAGCGCGACGAGGCCCGCGCCGAGCCCGCCGAGATAGGCCTGCCCCTCGCCGCCGATGTTGAACAGGCCGCAATGGAAGGCGATGGCGACGGCCAGGCCGGTGAAGACGAAATTGGTGGCGTAGTAGAGGGTGTAGCCGATCGCCTCCGGATAGCCGACCGCGCCCAACACCAGCAGCCGCAGGGCCTCGAACGGGTTTTCCCCGATCAGGGCGACGATGACCCCGGCGACGACCAGCGCCAGCGCGAGATTGATCAGCGGAACCAGGCCGTGTGTGACCCAGGCCGGCGCCCGCGTCGGCCCGCCGAAGCCGCTCACGCCCGCGCGGCCCCCGTTTCGCCCGCCTGCCCGCCCGCCATCATGAGGCCGATCGTGCGCTCGTCCGCCTCCGCCGGGGAGAGGGCGCCGTCGAACATCACTAGGATGCGGTCCGCGAGCGCCATGATCTCTTCGAGTTCGACCGAGACCAGGAGGATCGCCTTGCCCGCGTCGCGCAGCGCCACGAGCCGGCGGTGGATGAATTCGACGGCGCCGATATCGACGCCGCGGGTCGGCTGGCCGACCAGGAGCACGTCAGGGCCGCGGCTCATCTCGCGGCCGACCACGATCTTCTGCTGGTTGCCGCCGGAGAAATGCGCCGTGCGCAGCCGGGGAAGCGGCGGGCGCACGTCGAAATCCTCCATGATGCGCCGGACATCCGCCACGATGGCCGGGCGGTTCGTCAGCGCGCCGCGGTTGTAGCGCCCGTCCCGGTGGCGGCCGAGGATGCCGCTCTCGGACGCTTCGAAGGCGGTGACGAGGCCCGTGCGCTGGCGGTCCTCCGGGACGTGGCCGAGCCCCATCCGGCGCATCGCCTTCGCCGCCCCGGCGTGGCCGCCGGCCGGTGCGGGCCTGCCCCGGATCCTGACCGCGCCCCGCTCGCGGGGGAGGGTGCCGGCGAGCGCCTCCAGCAGCTCGGACTGGCCGTTGCCGGCGACGCCCGCGATGCCCAGGATCTCGCCCGCACGGACGGTGAGGCTCGCGTCCTTGACGCGGAGCACGCCGGCGCGGTCGCGCACCGCGAGGTTCTCGACCTCGAGCACGGCCGCGCCCGGCGTCGCCGTTCCTTTCTCCACGCGGAGAAGCACGCCGCGGCCGACCATCATCGCCGCGAGCCGCGCGCGGTCGGTGTCGGCGGTGTCGACGCAGCCCGCCACCCGGCCCGCGCGCATCACCGTGACGCGGTCGGTCAGCGCCATGATCTCGCGCAGCTTGTGGGTGATCAGGACGACCGTCCGGCCCTGGTCGCGCAGGGCGCGCAGGATGCGGAAGAGCTCGTCGGCCTCCCGCGGCGTGAGCACGCCGGTCGGCTCGTCGAGGATGAGAAGCCTGGCGCCGCGGTAGAGCGCCTTCAGGATCTCCACGCGCTGGCGAAGGCCCACCGGCAGATCGCCGACGATCGCGTCCGGATCGACGTCGAGGCCGTATTCGCGCGCGAGCCGCGCCAGCGCCCGCCGCGCGCGGGCGAGAGTCCGCCGCAGCAGCGGGCCGCCTTCCACGCCGAGCACGACGTTCTCCAGCACCGTGAAGGGATCGACCAGCATGAAATGCTGATGGACCATGCCGATGCCGTGGGCGATCGCCTGCTGGGGGTTGCCGATCGCCGCCGGCGCGCCGGCGATCCTGATCGCGCCGCCGTCGGCCTTGTAATAGCCGTAGACGATGCGCATCAGAGTCGACTTGCCGGCGCCGTTCTCGCCGACGATGCCGTGGATCGTGCCCGGCGCGACGACCATCGAGACACGGTCGTTGGCATGCACCGCGCCGAACCACTTGTCGATGCCGACGACTTCGAGCGCGGGCGGGCGCTCCCGGGGCACGGGAACGGCCGGCCCGCGACGGCCTGTCCGCTACCGCGCCATGTAGTCGGTGACGACGATCCTGCCGGCGATGATGTCCTGCCGCGCCCGTTCGATCGCGGCCTCCATCTCGGCGGAGACGAGGCTCCGGTTGTACTCGTCCAGCGCCCAGCCGACTCCGTCCTCGGCCAGCCCGAGGAGCTGGACGCCGCCCTTCCAGCTGCCGTCGCGGGCGCTCCCGAAGGCTTCGTACACGGCGACGTCGACGCGCTTGACCATGGAGGTCAGCATCGTGCCGGGGTGGAGGTAGTTCTGGTTGCTGTCCACGCCGATCGCGAGCTTGCCGGCGTCCCTGGCGGCCTGATAGACGCCGATGCCGGTGCCGCCGGCGGCGGCGTAGACCACGTCCGCGCCGCGGTCGAACTGGCTGCGCGCGAGCTCGCCGCCCCTGGTCGGGTCGCTCCAGGCGGCCGGCGTGGCGCCCGTCATGTTCTGGTAGATCTCGATGTCGGGATTCACGTATCTGGCGCCTTCGACGTAGCCCAGCGCGAATTTGCGGATCAGCGGAATGTCCATCCCGCCGACGAAGCCGATCCTGCCGGTCTTCGACGCCATGGCGGCGGCCATGCCGACGAGGAACGAGCCTTCGTGCTCCTTGAAGATCAGGGACTGCACGTTCGGCAGGTCGACGACCATGTCGACGAGCGTGAACTTGGTGTCCGGGAATTCCCTGGCGACGGCCTCGACGGCGGCGGCCTGGGCGAAGCCCATCGCGACCACGACCTGCGCCCCGCGCCGCGCCATGTTGCGGATCGCCTGCTCGCGCATGGCCGGGTTGGCGACCTCGAACTCGCGGTACGGGATGCCCGTCTCCGCCTTGAAGCGCTCGGCACCGTTCCAGGCGGCTTCGTTGAACGATTTGTCGAACTTGCTGCCGTCGAAGACGATCGCCGGCGCGAAGTCCTCCGCCCCGGCCGCGCCGACCGCCGTTCCGCCCAACGCCGTCCCGACCGCCGCCAGGGCGGCACCGATGAGTCGTCTCATGGATCGTTCTCCTCCGAATCCGCAAGCCATCCTAAGCCCCCGGTGCGCGGCTCTCCAGGCCCGCCCGCGCGCGAAGCGCGTGCTCACGCCGCCGCCGCGCCGCCGAGCGCGTGCCGGAGCCGCGGCATGACTTCCTCCGCCATGGCGCGCATCGATTCGCGCAGCGCCGCCTTGTGGGTTTCGTTCAGGCAGTCGGTGGCCGTCATCAGGATGGTGCCGAAGGGGCCGACCTCCTCCCGCAGGGCGAGGATCTGTTCCGCCACCGAATCGGGGTCGCCGGCGATCACGAAGGCGTCGCAGGCGTAGTCGGGGGTCACGTCCTCGTCGGCCATCTCCGGCCCGCTCTTCATGATGGCGTGGAAGGCCGCGCGTTTGATCAGCGTGACCAGATAGCCGTAGTAGTGGGCGAACGGCCCCGCCGGATCGCGCACATAGGCCTTGGCCGCCGCGTCGTCCGCCGCGACGAAGATCGAGCGGGCGACGCGCCAGTCCGCGGGCACCGGCTCGAAGCCGCTCCGCGCCCGCCCCCGGGCCAGCGCCTCCCCGTGGGACCTGACCGTCGAGACCGGCACGAAATTCGCCGAGATCACGCCCCAGCCGCGCCGGGCCGCGGCGCGCACGCTGCCGGACTCCGGGCTCATGGCCGAGGCGACGAGGGGGGGGTGCGGCTTCTGGTAGGGCTTGACCATGGCGCCGACGCCGAGGTCCGGCCAGTGGTAGTCCTCGAGGCGGAGCGTCCAGTATTTCCCCCTGATGTCGTAAGGCGGCTCGGCGGACCACAGCTTGAGGATGGTCTCGATCGCCTCGCCCGCCATTTCCCGGCGGACCTGCGGGTCGGTCACGCCGAACATCTCGAAATCGCTGACCAGCCCGCCGGGGCTGACGCCGAGGATCAGCCGCCCGTCGCTCAGATGGTCCAGCAGCGCGGCGTGGGCCGCCGTCTGCGCCGGATGCCGCTGCGGCAGGTTGACGACGCCGGTGCCGAGCCTCATGCGGCCGGTCCGCGCGATCAGGTTCGCGAGGAACATGAAGGGGCAGCTCACGGGTTCGCTCAGGGTGGTGTAGTGCTCGCCGACCCAGAACTCGTCGAAGCCGAGGCGGTCGCAGGCCACCGCGATCTCGACGTTCTCCTTCAGCACCGTGTGCGTGTCCCGCCGGTGGTCGTTCACCGGCATCATGAACATGCCGAGCTTCATGCCGCCGCCCTCATGGTCGCGCCGGACTGCAACACGGATCCGCGACCCGGAGCAAGGCGCCCCGGCGCGGCGCTCAGGGCGCCTCCACGGCCCCGCCCGCCTCCTTCCAGGCGGCGAGGCCGCCGATCATGTGGCAGGCGTCGGCCACGCCGTTCTCCCGCGAGACGTCGAGCGCCATCGCCGAGCGTTCGCCGAAGGCGCAGTAATAGACGAGGCGCCGTGCGGGATCGCGGGCGAGCGCCCGCAGCGCCCCGCCCGCTCCCACCATCTCCACGAGCCGCCCGTAGGGGGCGTGGACCGAGCCCGGGATCGTACCCTCGCGGGCACGCTCCGCCGGCTCCCGCAGGTCGACGAGGAGCCAGCCGGCGGACTCGCGCACGCGCATGACCTGCGCCGCCGTCAGCGCGCAGCCGGGATGGGCCTCGTCCTCCTGGCCGCGCCCGACGCGGAGGTTCGCCGGCACGGCCACGTCCATCATCCTGGGGTCGGCCAGCTCCAGGCCGTTCATGATCTCCGCGTATTCCGCGGGCGACGAGACCTGAAGGCGCGGGTTGAAGCGCTTCTCCTCGCCGATGGTGCTGACGGTATCGCCCTTGTAGTCGTGCCCGGGATAGACGAGCGTCTCCTCCGGCAGGGCGAGCAGCGTGCCGAAGAGCGAGTCGTATTGCGCCGCCGGGTCGCCGCCCTGGAAGTCCGTGCGGCCCGTCCCGCGGATCAGCAGGGTGTCGCCGGTGAACACCCGGCCTTCCATGAGGAAGCTGTAGGAATCGCGCGTGTGCCCCGGCGTGTGCAGGGCGCGCAGACGGAGGTTTTCGATCTCGATCGAGTCGCCGTCGGCCACCCGCATGGAGACCACGTCGACCGGCGCCTCCCGGCCCATCACGGTGACGCATTTCGTGCGGTCGCGCAGCGCGCCCATGCCGGAGACGTGGTCGGCGTGGACATGCGTATCGACGACCTTGACCAGCCGGAGATCGAGCTCGCGCAGCAGGGTCAGGTAGCGCTCGGCCCGCTCCAGCACCGGATCGACGATCAACGCCTCGCCGCCCGCGCGGCTCGCCAGCAGGTAGGTGTAGGTGCCCGATTCGAGATGGAACAGCTGCCGGAAGATCATCGCCTACCCCTTGCGCCGGCGCCCTTCGTGCCATTGTATCAAACGGCCGCCCCCGGGGAATGCGTGCGCCGAGGCGGCCGAATACGGCGCCGCGAAAAAACCTGCATTTTTCCCTTGCCCTTGTCCGCGCCTCCGTGATAGCTTGGCGGCGATCTTCACGGGGTCCCTTCACGGGGTCCCTTCACGGGGTCCCTTCACGGGGTCCCTTCACGGGGTCCCTTCACGGGGTCCCTTCACGGGGTCCCTTCACGGGGTCCCTTCACGGGGTCCCTTCACGGGGTCCCTTCACGGGGTCCCTTCACGATGAAGCAAGGGAGCCCGCCATGCCCTTCCCGACTCGCAAAGCCGCATTGGCGGCCGCAGCCGCCTTCGGCCTCCTTGCGCTCGCCGCGTGCGGCGGCGGCGGTGGCGGCGGCGCGGCGCCCCAGACGAGCCGGGTGACGCTGCCCGAAGGGCATTCGGTCGTGGGCGGCAGCTTTAGCGTGCCGGCGGGGCGGTCCGTGGAGCGCGGCGGCGTGCGCTTCTCCTGCGCGGCGGGGGGCGCGGCCTGCGCCGTGACGGTGAACCCCAGCTCGGGCGCGGCGCGCGTGACCGGCGGGCGGCTCACGGTGGCGCGGGTTCAGGCGGCAACGCCGGCGCCGCAGCCGGGCGGTGACCAAGGCGGCGGAGAGATGCAGCCGGAGCCGCCCGTCGTTGACCAAGGCGGCAGAGAGATGCAGCCGGAGCCGCCCGTCGTTGAATGGCCGGACTGGCCCTTGCAGTCCGAGATCGCGCGGACCCGCGCAGGTGGATTGCTCATCGAAGACATGAGCTCGAGTGCGATTCTTGACCGTCTCAAGGCGGTTGGGAATCCTCTCGGGAATTCTGATGTCTATGCGACAGGCAATATAGATTGGTGGTTTCAAAGGAATGTTGAGTTTCGGCCTGTCATGACAGGTACTGGCAACATTCCCCTCTTCCAAGCGCGCACGAGCGACGAACGCTTTACCGGGAGTGAGCGTCTCGGGCTTGGGGATGCCCCGAAGGGTCTTGTCGGATACGGAGGCTGGATGGATTACGGTTATTTCATCATGGCTTTGTGAACGGAAAAGAGTCACTCTATCTTTTACAACCCCGAAAGCGACGAACCTTATGAAACCACAGCGAAGGGTTATGGATACCGTAACTACGATTATTCTGACGAAGTCAATTTCCCGAAGGATATGCACTGGCATGGCACCATGGTCGGGACCGACAAACGTTTGTCCGAGGCGAATTTCGTTCAAGGAACCGTCTATATGACGGTCAGAGATGGAGCCCAATACAACAGCAAAGTGGAAGTGGATTTTAAAAACATAGCTAACCTTTCGACGGGACAAATATATTATCCCATAGAATGGGAGAACGCGGGACTTAACCAAGGTGGGGGCTTTATTACCTCCAGGCAAGGCGCACCTCCAGGTACGTTTAGTCTTTATGCCGATATCACAGGTCCGCGGGGAGAAGAGGTAGTCGGAAGATTCGACCGCGATTCTCTGGTGGGCGTGTTCGGCGCGAAACAGCACACCTGCATCCCCTCTCCCCCTTGCGAGCATTGACGTACAGGATGCTGATGGGCATCGTCGTCTTTACCGCCGCCCTGTTCCCCGGCGATGCATGGGCCGGAGAGAGGATGCTCGCTAATGCACGGGAACAAGAAGATACGTATCCGCCCGCCGCCCAAACGGTAGAAACCGCCCGGCGCCTGATCGCGGCCGGGGAGCCGGAAGCGGCCTACGCCCTCCTCCGAAACGCCGTGCGGGACGCGCCCGAAGGCGCCGACACCAGCGCCCTCCGCTACACCGCCGCACAGGCCCTGCTCGCCGCCGGCCATCTCGCGCAAGCCGCGCAACTCCTCGGCCCCCTCGCCGAGGAGCGCCCCGACCTTCACCGGGTGCGGCTCGACTACGCCGCCGTGCTCTTCGATCTCGGGCGCGACGACGAGGCCGCAGCCGTCTTCCGCCAAGTCCGCCGCGCGGAAGGGCTGCCGAAGGCGACGAAGCGCGCCGTGGAGGACACCCTCGCGCACATCCGCGCCCGGCAGCGCTGGCGGCTCGATCTCGACACCGGCCTCTGGCGCGACGACAACGTGAACAACGCGCCCGAACGCGACAGCGTGGCCATCCCCGCCTTCGGCGGCCTGCGCTTCACCCTGGATCAGAAGCCCGTGCGCGCCTGGGTGGCCCGCGCCGGCGCCCGCCTGCGCTGGCGTGAACCGCTGAACGAACGCACCTCCGTTGAGACCAACGCCTCCCTCGCCCGCAACACGGCCATCCGCGCGAGCGAACACAACCGCAGCTGGGCGGGCCTCTCCAGCGGGCCGCGCCTGCATTACGCGCTGGACGTCGGCGACCGCCCCCGCCCCGGCCTCTTCAGCGCGGACCTGGGGGTGGAGCGGCGCTGGCGTGGCGGAGAGGGCTACGCGAAGGGCCTGTGGGCGGGCCTCGGCCTGGAACAGGCGGTGGCGCGGGATTGGCGCCTCGGCGCCTTCCCCCGCGTCTGGACCACGCGCTACGACCGCGCCCGCAGCGAGAAGCCGTGGGGCCGCTCCCTCGCCCTCTACGCCTCCCGCCGCACGGGCCCCGGCTGGCTGACGGCGGGGGCGAAGGCGGCGCGGGAGACGGCCGAAGCCCGCTCCCTGCGCTGGCGCTCGCGCGAGGCGTCGCTGCGCTACACGGCGGACGTGGGGCGGGATTGGCGCGTATCGGCGCGCGCGACACTGGCGCGGACGCGGTTCGACGCGGAGGAATGGCTGTTCCGCACGCGCCGCAAGGATCACACGCTGGAGGCGGGCGTCACGCTCTCGCATCGCGCCCTGGCTTGGGAAGGCTACCTGCCGGAACTGATCCTGGATTGGTCCCGCACCCGCTCCACCATCCCCCTCTACGACCGCGAAACCCGCACCGCCCGCATCGGCGTGCGCAGGCTGTTCTGAACGCCGACGACCGGTGATCCGTTCCCTGCCCAGGCTGCTCCGAAACGGCGTGTTCCGCACGGCTACCGCCTTCGCCCTCGCTCTCCTGCTCGCCGCGGCCGTGCCGGCGACGCTTTCTTCAGGGAACTCGTCGTTCTCGCAATCCTCCGCGTCGAGCAACTTGATGTGACGCAACCGGAGGGTTGGGGGAGTGCGGGAAGGGTCGGAACTCCATCTGGAGGAATTCCCTCTCGAATCGCCCGGTGCCCCCTGGTCACGACCATCGACGTTCGGACCGTGCCGCGCAGCTGACCTCGCGTTTCCGGCAGGAGAACGATTCGCGCGCCCGATGCTCTTGGGCTCGCCGTGGTTCGCCGGAAGGGGAGCCACGCCGTCATGCGCCGCGGGTCTTCCGGTTGCGCCGTCCCCGACCACCGGGAGCTGAAGACCGGCACGCCGTCCGGCGTGTTGAAACAGGCGGGGTATCGCGCGAGGAGTTCCTGCCGGCTCGTCCAGGGGATGAAGACGGGTGAACGCCGCATGGCGACGCGCCCGCCCGCGCTCACGTCTTGCGCCAGACGGTGGCGAGCCAGGGTTGTTCGGCGCGGGGGCGGCCGGGCGGGCGGTAGTAGTGGCGCAGTTCGGTGAAGCCGGCGGCGGTGACGTAGGCGCGCCATGTCTCCAGGTCGTGGAAGCAGCCGTAGCGCCCGCCGGCCCAGCCTTCCTCGTTCGCGCCCCGCGGGTTGGAGGAGAAGAGGACGCCGCACGGCTTGAGCGCAGCCGCCAGGTCGGCGAGGACGCGGGGGAGCGCGCCGCTCGGCACGTGGAACAGCGCGGCGTTCGCGAAGATTCCGTCGAACCGTTCCGGCGGCAGGGCGAGGGCGAGGAAATCCTGGTGCAGCACGGGGCAGTGGCCGTCGGCGCGAGCCAGCGCGACGAGGGCGGCGGAACCGTCGAGGCCCGTGGCCTCGTGCCCGAGGGCGGCGAAGCGGCGCAGGTCGCGGCCCGGCCCGCAACCCAGATCGAGGATCGCGTAAGGCGGCGCGCCCTCGATCGCCTCGAGCAGGGCGGCCACATTCTGGCTCACGTCGTGGTCGGCCGTGCCACGGCGGTAGGCGTCGGCGATGCGGTCGTATTCGGCGAGCGTGCGCGCCACGGCTTCGCGAGCCGCCGCCTCGGCGTCTTGCGCGGCGCCGGCCCCCTCGCCCATACTCCCAGGCGCGCGGCTCCGGTCGGTATCGTGCGGTCCCTTCGTCATCGGCGTGGGGCGATGGAAGCACGGGCGGCCGGGCAGGCCCACCCCCTTTCGGGCCGGGCGCGCGGGGCGGGGGAGGCCGCATGACCCGACTCTCGAACAGGTCCGTCGTCGCGCCGGAGGCGCTCGCCTGCCTGAACGCGCTGGAGCGGAAGGTGCTGTGGCTCTCCGCCTGGACGGTCCACAACGCGAACCATCTGCGCCCGGCCCGCGACGACCTCAAGGTGGGCGGCCACCAAGCCTCCTGCGCGTCGGTCGCGACCCTGATGACGGCGCTCTATTTCGACGTCCTCGGGCCGGACGACCGCGTCGCGGTGAAACCCCATGCCAGCCCGGTGTTCCACGCCATCCAGTACCTCTTCGGCAAGCAGACCCGGGCCAAGCTGGAGGATTTCCGCGCGCTGGGCGGCGCGCAAAGCTATCCGTCGCGGACCAAGGACAGCGACGACGTGGACATCTCCACCGGCTCGGTCGGCCTCGGCGTCGGCATGACGCTGTTCGCCTCGATGGTGCAGGACTACGTGCGCTTCCACAAGCTCGCGCCAGAGGCGCGCGCGCCCGGCCGCATGATCGCCGTCATGGGCGACGCGGAGCTCGACGAGGGCAACGTCTTCGAGGCGCTGCTCGAAGGCTGGAAGCACGACGTGCGCAACCTCTGGTGGATCATCGACTACAACCGCCAGAGCCTGGACCGCGTGGTCTCGGACCGCCTGTTCCAGAAGATCAAGGATTTCTTCCAGGCGGTGGGCTGGGAGGTGGTGATCCTGAAATACGGCTACCGCCAGCAGGCCGCCTTCGCGAAGCCCGGCGGCGAGGCGTTGCGGGAGTGGATCGACGACTGCCCGAACGAGCTTTACTGCGCGCTCACCTTCAAGGGAGGCGCCGCCTGGCGGGCCCGCCTCTCGCGCGACATCGGCCACGTGGCAGGCGTGAAGGCGCTGCTCGCCGGCTACGACGACGACGGCCTCCAGGACCTGATGACCAATCTCGCGGGCCACGACATGGAGGCGGTCCTGGAAGCCCTGCGCGCGGTCGATTCCGACGTCCCCCATTGCTTCATCATGTACACGATCAAGGGCTTCGGCCTGCCCTTCGCCGGCCACAAGGACAACCACGCCGGCATCATGACCGAGGAGCAGATGGCGGATTTCCGCGCCGCCATGGGCATCGCGGAGGGCGCCGAATGGTCGCCCTTCGCCGGGCTTCCCGTGGACGAGGGGACGCTTGCGGATTTCATCGCCGCCGCGCCCTTCAACGGCAAGCCGCCGCGGGAGACGGCCCCGCCCGTCCCGCTGCCCGACGCGCTGCCGTTCCGCCCCGGTGCGCGCATCTCCACGCAGGAGGCCTTCGGCCGCATCCTGAACGACCTCGGCAAGGGCGAGAGCCCGCTCGCCTCCCGCATCGTCACCACCTCGCCGGACGTCACCGTCTCGACGAATCTGGGGGGATGGGTGAACCAGCGCGGCATTTTCGACCGGGCCGACCGGGAGGACGTGTTCCGCTCGGAGAAGGTCGTCTCGATGCAGAAATGGTCGCTGGGCCGGAACGGCCAACACATCGAGCTCGGGATCGCCGAGAACAACCTCTTCCTCCTGCTGGCCGCCCTCGGGCTTTCGCACCAGCTCTTCGACGCCCGTCTGCTCCCGGTGGGCACGGTCTACGACCCCTTCATCGCGCGCGGCCTCGACGCGCTGAATTACGCCTGCTACCAGGACGCCCGCTTCCTGCTGGCGGGCACGCCGTCGGGCATCACCCTGGCGCCGGAGGGCGGTGCGCACCAATCGGTGGGCACGCCGCTGCTCGCGATGGGCCAGCCGGGCCTTGCGTCGTTCGAGCCCGCCTTCGCCGACGAGCTCGCCGAAATCCTGCTCTGGGGCTTCGGCCACCTCCAGGAACCGGAGGGCGGCGCCGTCTATTGCCGGCTGTCCACGCGCGCCGTCGACCAGCCGGCGCGCGCCATGGACGCCGCGCTGCGCCGCGACGTCCTGGCCGGCGGCTACTGGCTCGTCGAGCCCGCCGCGGACGGGACGCTGGCGCTGGCCTTTTCCGGCGCCGTCGTGCCCGAGGCGCGGGCCGCGCACGAGGCGCTCGCCGACGAGATGCCGGGGGTCGGCCTGCTCGCCGTCACCTCGGCCGACCGCCTCTACGCCGGCTGGCTCGCCACCGCCGCCGCGCGGGCGCGCGGAGAGGCGCCGGTGCGCCCGTCCCACGTGGAGACCCTGCTCGGCCGCCTGCCGCCCGCCGCCGCCCTCGTCACCGTCCTCGACGGCCACCCGGCCGGCCTCTCCTGGCTGGGCACGGTGGCCGGCCATCGGCCCTATCCGCTGGGGGTCACCGGCTTCGGCGAATCCGGCGACATCCCGGCGCTCTACGCCAAGCACCGCATCGATACCGACGCCATCCTCGACATGGCGGCGCTCGCCTGCGTCGACAGTGCGCGCCGCCCGGGCTAGCGTCGCTCGCCCGCGGCGGTGTCCTCTTCGCGCGCCTGCGGCGTGACGCGCCTGCGCATCGGCACGGCTTGTGATAAAAGGCGGCATGCACGCGATCGAACGGTGGTCGGTATGAAGCGTTCCGTAACGGGCAAGGTCGTGTTCGCCGGCGCCCTGGCCCTCGTCCTCGCCGGGGCGGGCTGCCAGTACGCCGACCGGGATCAGGCGGAGGTCGAGGAGCCGCGCCGCCGCGCCGCCGGCCTGGACTCCTCGGGCGGCGTCTTCGGGCCGGGCGGCCTCGAACTCCTGGGCGATTCCCGCGAGGAGCGGGCGGCGGGCGGCGTCATCGGCGTCAACGGCTTCCTCTGGCGCGCCGCCCTGGACACGGTCTCGTTCATGCCGCTTTCGTCGGCCGATCCGTTCGGCGGCGTGATCATCACGGAGTGGTACGCGCCGCCGGAAACCCCGGACGAGCGCTTCAAGATGACGGTCTATATCCTGGACCGGGCGCTGCGCGCCGACGGCCTGCGCGTCTCCGTGTTCCGCCAGGAGCGGGGCGAGGACGGCCGGTGGGCGGATCGCACCGTCTCTCCCGATACCGAAGCCAGCCTCGAGAACGGAATCCTGGAGCGCGCCCGCCAGATGCACGCGGAACGGGCCGGCGGGTAGGCCCGCCCGGCGCCGTCCCTCGCATCATGGGAACGCCGCCCTCCGGCGCGGGCCGGAACGGATGAGCGGCCGCGCGGCGCGGGGCGGGCGTTACGACGCGCGCGCGGTCGAGGCCAGGTGGCAGGCCGCCTGGGAAGACGCGGGCCTGTTCAAGGCGGAGCACGGCGGCGACCGCCCCACCTATTACGTCCTCGAGATGTTTCCCTATCCCTCCGGCCGCATCCACATGGGCCACGTGCGCAACTACACCATGGGCGACGTGGTCGCGCGCTACAAACGCGCGCGCGGCTACGACGTGCTCCATCCGATGGGCTGGGACGCCTTCGGCCTGCCGGCGGAGAACGCGGCCTTCGAGCGGGGCGTCCACCCGGCCGAGTGGACCTACGCCAACATCGCCACGATGCGCGGGCAGCTGCGCATGATGGGGCTCTCGATCGACTGGGAGCGCGAATTCGCCACCTGCCACCCGGGCTATTACGCGCACCAGCAGGCGCTGTTCCTCGATTTCTTCGAGGCCGGCTTGGTCGAGCGCAAGGAATCCTGGGTCAATTGGGATCCGGTCGACCGGACGGTGCTCGCCAACGAGCAGGTCATCGACGGGCGCGGCTGGCGTTCGGGCGCGCCGGTCGAGAAGCGCCGCCTGGCGCAGTGGTTCCTGCGCATCACCCGCTTCGCCGACGCGCTTCTGGAAGCCCTCGACGCGCTGCCGCGCTGGCCGGAGAAGGTGCGGCTGATGCAGCGCAACTGGATCGGGCGGTCCGAGGGCGCGCGCGTGCTGTTCCCCATCGAGGGCCGGGAGGAGGCACTGGAAGTCTTCACCACCCGCCCCGACACCCTGTTCGGCGCGTCGTTCTGCGCCCTTTCGCCCAACCATCCGCTGGCGACCGCGCTCGCCGAAGCCGATCCGGCGCTGGCCGCCTTCGTCGCCGAGTGCAACCGCGCCGGCGCCGACGAGCGCGCGATCGAGCGCGCCGGGAAACGCGGCAACGATACCGGCCTCCGGGTCCGCCATCCCTTCGTCCCCGAACGGACGATGCCGCTCTACGTCGCCAATTTCGTCCTCATGGAATACGGCACCGGCGCGATCTTCGGCTGCCCGGCGCACGACCAGCGCGACCTCGAGTTCGCACGCGGCCATGGCCTCCCCGTCATCCCGGTGGTGTGCCCGCCGGGCCAGGACCGGGAGAGCGTCGCGATCGGCGACGAGGCCTATACGGGTGACGGCACGGCCATCAACTCGGATTTCCTCGACGGGCTGCCGGTCGCCCAGGCCAAGGAACGGGCAGTCGCCGCCCTGGCCGAGCGGGAGGCCGGCGCGGCCGCCGTCAGCTATCGCCTGCGCGACTGGGGAATCTCGCGCCAGCGCTACTGGGGCTGCCCGATCCCGATGGTCCATTGCGAATCCTGCGGCGTCGTGCCGGTGCCGCGCGAGTCGCTCCCGGTGCGCCTGCCGGAGGACGTGCGCTTCGATTCCCCCGGCAACCCGCTCGAACACCACCCGGAGTGGAAGCGCACGCCCTGCCCCCGCTGCGCCGCCGCCGCGCGGCGGGACACCGACACGATGGACACCTTCGTCGATTCCTCCTGGTATTTCGCGCGCTTCTGCGCCGCCCGCGCGGACACCCCCCTGCCGCCCGGGGAGGTCGGGCCGTGGCTTCCGGTGGATCAGTACATCGGCGGGATCGAGCACGCGGTGCTCCACCTTCTCTATGCCCGCTTCTTCACCAAGGCGCTGAAGCGCTGCGGCCATCTCTCCATCGACGAGCCGTTCGCCGGCCTCTTCACCCAGGGGATGGTGTGCCACGAGACCTACCGCGACGGGGAAGGGCGCTGGTACTACCCGGACGAGGTCGAGCCCGGCCCCGGCGGCGGCATGGTCGCGCGCGAAGACCGGCGGCCCGTCGTCACCGGGCGCTCCGAGGCGATGAGCAAGTCGAAGCGCAACACCGTCGACCCGGAGGCGATCATCGAGGCTTACGGCGCCGACACGGCGCGGCTCTTCATGCTGTCCGACAGCCCGCCGGAGCGCGACCTGGAGTGGAGCGATACCGGCGTCAAGGGCGCGTGGCGCTATATCGCATCGCTCTGGCGGCTGGTGGAGGAACCGCCGGTCGCCCTGCCGCCGCCGTCACGCGCGTCAGCCCACGAATCCCTCGCCGGGCCGGCGCGCGCGCTGCGTGAGGCGATCCACCGGACGATCGCCGGCGTGACGGAGGATCTGGAGCGCTTCCGCTTCAACCGCGCGGTGGCGCGGATCCGCGCGTTGACGAACGCGCTCGCGGCGGTCGAAGACGCGCCCGGCGCGGGCCGCGTCCTGCGCGAGGGGCTGGAGACCGCGGCCCGGCTGATCGGCCCGATGACGCCCCATCTGGCCGAGGAGATGTGGCGCCGTCTGGGCCGCGAGAGCTGGCTCGCGCGCGAGCCCTGGCCGGAGCCGGAGGCCGCGCTGCTCGCCGACGATACGGTGGTCGTCGCGGTGCAGGTGGACGGCAGGAAGCGGGCGACGATCGCGCTCCGCGCGGACCACGACGAGGCGGAGGCGGAGAACGCGGCGCTGGCGGAAGGCGCCGTGCGGCGGGCGCTGGCCGGGCGCGCCGTTCGCCGGGTGGTCGTCGTGCCGGGGCGAATCGTCAATGTCGTCACCTGACGCGCGCGGTGGCCGCGGGGCATCTGGCACGCGCGATGGCCGCGGGACATCTGATGCGCGCGTCCGGCGCCGGACATCCGATGCGCGCGTCCGGCGCGCGACATCTGACACGCGCGGCCGCCTCGGGACGCCGGCGTGCGCGGCCGCCGCGCTCCTCGCCTTCCTCGCCCTGGCCGCCTGCGGGTTCGAGCCGCTATACGCCGCGCGCGACGGAGACGGGCCGCGCGCGCGCGCGGCGGCGATCGAGATCGCGCCGGTCCGCGACCGCATCGCGCATGTCGTGCGCAACCATCTGATCGACAGCCTGACTCCGGGCGGGCCGCCGGCGCGCCCCGACTACCAGCTGAGCTTCACCGTGAAGCGCAGCGCCGCGCGGCTTCTGGTCCAGCCCGACGACCGCTCCCGCCGCTACAACCTGACGCTCCGGGCCGAATTCGCGCTCGCGGACAAGGCGGGGAAGACCGTCTACGGCGGCTCGGCCCAGGTGGTCAACGGCTTCAACGTCACCGATTCGCGATTCGACGCCGTCGTCGCGGAACGGGACGCGGCGCGCAAGGCGGCGCGGCTGCTGAGCGATGAAATCCGCGCGCTGATCCTCGTCCACTTCACGCAATGAGCCGGCGGCGCCTCGCCCGGCCCGGCGGAGGGCGCCCGTGAAGATCGCGCCGGCGCGCGCCGACCGCTTCTGCGCGGCTCCGGACGCCGGCATCCGGCTGGTGCTGATCTACGGCGCGAACGAAGGCTTGGTAAGGGCGCGCGCCGAGGCGTGCGTGCGCGCCGTCGCCGGCGACGCGGACGATCCGTTCCGGGTGGCGACCCTCGACGCCCCGGCGCTGCGCGACGAGCCGGGCCGCCTGGCGGACGAGGCGGCCGCGCTTTCGTTCACCGGCGGGCGGCGCGTCGTCCGCCTGCGCGGCGTCACCGATTCCCTCGTGCCGGCCTTCCAGACCTGCCTCGCCCTTCCCGCCGTGGACAGCCTGGTGGTCGCCGAGGCCGGCCCGCTTACCCCGCGTTCCCGTCTCAGGCTGCTGTGCGAACGGGAAAAGAGCCTGGCCGCGCTTCCCTGCTACGACGAAAGCGCGGACAGCGCCGCCAAGCTGATCGAGACCCTTTGCGCCCGGCGCGGTCTCGCGGTCGAGCCCGAGACCGTCGGCTGGCTCGCCGAGCGCCTGGGCAGCGACAGCCGCCAGATCGAGAACGAGATCGAGAAGCTTTCCGTCTATCTGGGCGGCGCCGGGCGGGAGGGCGACGGCGCCGACGCAGGCACGCTGACGATGGAGGCCGCCCGCGCCTGCATCGGCGACGCCGCCGTCGTCGCCGCCGATTCGATCGCGCGCCTGGCGGCGGCGGGCGATATCGAGCGGCTCGACCGGGCGCTGACGCGGGCGTTCTACGGCGGCGTCCAGCCGGTCGCCGTCCTGCGCGCCGCCGCCCGCCGGCTGATGCGCCTCCATCTGGCGACGGCCGCGCTGGAGCGGGGCGACGGCCCGGCCCAGGCGATGGGCGCCTTGCGGCCCCCGGTCTACCCGCGGGAGCGCCCGTCCTTCGCCGAGGAGATGGCGCGCTGGTCCAGCGTCCGCGCGGCCCGCGCCCTGCGCCGCCTGACCGCCGCCGAGCGCGACTGCAAGATCGCGGGCGGCGCGCCCGAAGGCATCTGCCGGCAGGCCCTCTTCGCCATCGCGCGCTCCGCCCGCCCCTCGCATTGATTTCCCGATGTCCGACGCGCCGTCTCCTTCCCCACAGGGAGAAGTGTAGGTGGCCTCCCCCTGTGAGGGGGAGGAAGAGTATAGGTTGGCCTCCCCCAGGGCATTTCGCGACTCGCGCTCCCGGCCGCCTGTGAAGGGGGGGAGCGTCAACGGAATTTCGGGGCCGGACGGTGGGCGTGAAAAAATTTTCGTAATAATCACTATTAGGGTTTGACACGCCCGGCGGACCGGCGGTAACCTGGACCCACTCTTCTACGGGGCCTCTTCTACGGGGCCTCTTCTACGGGGCCTCTTCTACGGGGCCTCTTCTACGGGGCCTCTTCTACGGGGCCTCTTCTACGGGGCCTCTTCTACGGGGCCTCTTCTACGGGGCCTCTTCATGAAGTGAAAGAGGAGGCTCCGGCCATGCCGTTCTTCGCGAATCGATCCTCCCGCCGCGCCGTGCGACTCGGCCCGGCGCTCGCGGCCGCATCCGCCCTGGCCCTCGGCGGCGGCGCGGCGGCGCAGGCCGCAGATGCGGATTCGGTCCCGCCTTGGGTGTGGGAAGGCGCGACGGGATGCGGGGAGACGTTCGAGGGCGGAGCCTCGGCCGGCTCGCGCTGCCTGGCGGACAGGCTGGGCAACGTCGTCGCCGGCGAGGCGGCGCATCTGGTCGGCGAACAGGGCCGGGCGTTCTTCGGCGAGAACTTCCGCTTCGTGCATCGGCTTTCGTGGTCGCCCTTCGGCGAGGGCGTGGCCGGGAACCTGGACGCGGTCGTCCCGCTGAATTTCGCCGCCGGGCGGTCGGAAGAGGGCGCGCGGGAGAGCGCGCTGTTCCTGCAACAGGGCCTGACCCGCTGGCGGGACAGCGAGGGCTTCCGCCGCAACGACGCGCGCTACGGCGCGGCCTACCGCTTCGCGCTCTCCGATGAGCCGGGCGCGGACGTCCTCGGCTTCTCGGCGCTTCTCCAGGAGAACCTGGAGCGCGGCCATCAGCGGCTGGCGACGGGGTTGGATTACGCCGGGCGCCGGTGGAGCGGCTGGCTCCAGCATTTCACGCCGATGACGGACTGGCTGCCGGGCCGGCCGGGCTACGAGGAGCGCCCGCTGGGCGGGACGGAACTGGGCCTGCGGCTGGACGTGACGACGACCGTTTCCGCGGATGCGGAGCTTGCGCGTTGGGAGGACGACGGCGCCGGGCGGGAGAGTCTGGAGAGCCGCTTCGGCCTCGGCTGGCGCCCGCATCCCTGGCTTGGGCTGCGGACGGGGTGGGCCTCCGGCCTTTCGGGCGAATCGGTCACCGCCCGCCTGGGCGTGAACGTTCCGCTCGGCGGCGCCCCGAAAGCCGCGCCGCGATGGGAGGGCCTCGGCGCCCTGGGGGTCGCCGCCGACACGCCGGCGGACATGTGGCGCCCGGTGGAGAACGTGGAGCGGCTGCGCACCGTCGAGCGGGTGATGTCGCCCGCGGCCCTGGCGCGGGCGGGAGCCATCGCCGTGGAGTTCCTCCAGGACGAGGTGGCGAGCGGCGGCGACGTGGAGGTGGAGGTTTCGATCCCCGCCGCGTTGTCGGCGGATCTCCGACTCGTTCTGCGCCTCGCGCCGGGGAGCGGCGACGACCCCGCGGTGGCGGGCGAGGACTTCGTGGACGAGCCGGTGGAGGTGACGATCGCGCGCGGCGAGACGAGCGCCGAGGCGACCGTCCGGCTGCTGCACAACGCGGAATTGCGATCTCCCCGGACCTTGGCCATCGAAGTTTCCCTCGTGAGCGAAACCGCTCGCGCGGACTGACCGCACGAGTTTCACGAACGAACCCGCGCGGCCGCGCGCAGGAAACGCCCGGGAGGCGTCAATGAACCGGAACAAGTCGAAGGGACTGTCGGCACTCGTCTGTGGTCTCGCCCTCCTCGGGCTGGCGGCGTGCGGTGGCGGCGGTGGAGGCGGCAATCCGGCGCCGACGCCGAAGCAGGAGACGAGGGTCATGCCCACGCCCACTCCCACTCCGAGCAGGGATCGCTATGGCTCGATTGCCTACGGCGACAATTACGCTGGGGCAATGCGTTCTGGAGACAGTCGGTCCTCGGCTCGGAACTCGGCCTTGGCTGGGTGTTCAGAAAACGGAGGGACCAACTGCCGGGAAGTTCTGTGGTTCCGCAACGCCTGCGGGGCGGCTGCCAAGAGTGCCGACGGCAACAGGGCCGGCGTGGCATGGGCTTCGTCTAAAGATGACGCCCATACCAAGGCGATCGCGGCCTGTCATGCAAGCGGGGGCCAGAACTGCACGGTCGTGACAGGTGCTAGCGGAGGCACCTTCTCACAGTGTTACACTGGTGGTCCCTCTCCCGCGACCGGACAAGCAAGCACGATAGACCCGCGAGACTCTTCCGCTCCGGCTCCGGGAAGCACGAGGCGAATTCAGGATGTTTCCACGACCATACCTTCGTCATGCCCCGTGGAAGCGGAAGTGTGCGTCAGGGATCACTCCGCCGAGGATGGTGACCGGGTGCGAGTGTCCGTTAACGGAAACGTCGCATTTTCCGGCGAGATCTTCAGCAGGTGGCAGTGTCGGGTGGTGCCCGTGCGATCGGGGCAAAATCAAGTCAACTTTCTCGCCCTCAACACGGGTAGTTCGGGACCCAACACCGGTTCTCTTCGGATAACGGGACGTGGGGATAGTGCCGGAAGGGTTCAGCAGTGGAGCCATGATGCCAATGCCGGAAGCGAAGCGCGTTTGCTCGTAACAATTGGGCCTGCTGGTGGAAGCTGTTCCGTTCCTGGACCGGGAGGCACGCCTACTCCGTCTCCCAACCCTGGAACCTCTGATCCCGGCTCTGGACAGGAGCAGTATGTCGCCGGTGCGTGGGGAGCAACGATGGCTTCCCTAGGCGGCGGCAGGGTTCGTCATGAATATGGTATTGGAATAGCATCGAGGTCCAGTGCTGATGCTGCCGTGCAATCCGCTCGGACCACCTGCGCCGCCGCATCTCCACTCCTGACCTTTGGGGATTGCAGCTCTGTCACGACGGCACGTGCCAACGGGTGCGTAGCGGCAGCAATATCCGGATGTAACGGATGCCTCTCACCAGCTTTCGGCCTTGTGGTGGGAGCCTCAAGAGCACCAACCGAAGCTGCCGCTATTGCCCAATGCGAGGCAAAGGTTGCTGCAGCCCTAGACGGCGGTATCACCTCCATCCCCAGGGGCTCGTGTCGTATTGCTACTGACATCATCAGTGGTTCTTCTCTGACGAAATGCGTCGGAACCGCACGATAGTCGTCGGGAGTGAGCGAACGTAGCGTGTGAGAAGAGGAGGTTCTTGGGATTGGCCGTGGTTTTGCTCTCTACCGGACGACGATGGGCTTTCGGTTTGGGAGCGGTATGGTTTCTCAACCGGCGCGGGTACCGGGCCAGTTGCGAAGTGACGCCACGATTTGACGCGCGGCGGCGCTTCGTGTGACGGTGCCTTCCATGGAATGGTGTCACGGATTGCTCACTCGGACCCTTTCCTTGGTCGCGCTCCTGCTCCCGCTAGCCGCCTCGGCGCTTGCCGGAAAACCGGCGCAGGCGGAGACCCTGTGCGATCTCGACGGCGCCGCGTGCGAATCCCGCGCGGCGGAAGACGGCCTCCCGGTCGAGGCCATCCGGCGGATCGTCCGCGATTACCTGATCGAACATCCGGAAGTTCTGCTCGAGGCCGAGCAGGCGCTGAGGGCCAAGCGCGCCGAGGAGGAGGCGCGGCGTGACCGGGCCGCCATCGGCGGACACCGCGACGCATTGTTCGCCGACCCGGAATCTCCGGTCGTGGGCAATCTCGACGGCGCGCTCGCGCTGGTCGAGTTCTTCGATTACCGCTGCGGCTACTGCCGGCGCGTGAAGCCGGTTCTCGATACGCTGCTGGAGGAGAACGGCGACCTGCGCCTGATCTACAAGGAGTTCCCCATCCTGGGGCCGGAGTCGACCCTGGCGGCGCGAGCGGCGCTGGCCGCGCGGGAACAGGGCGGCTACGCGGCCTTCCACGACGCGCTGATGGGGGCGGAAGAGCCGCTGGACCATGCGCGAGTCTTCGAGATGGCCCGCGCCGTCAGCCTCGACGAAGAGCGCCTGGCGCGGGACATGGCGGACCCCGCCGTCGACGCGGCGCTCGCGCGCAACGCGGCGCTGGCGGAGGCGCTCGGCATCGCCGCCACGCCGAGCTTCGTGATCGGCGAGCGGGTGGTGCGCGGCGCGCCGTCGCTGGCGCAGTTCCGCGCCATCGTGGAGGACGCGCGGGCGGACTGATTCTTCACCGCGCGGCGGGGGCGCCCCCCTCCCGGCCTCCCCCTTGGCAGGGGGGAGGAGAAGAAGAGAGGGTTCCCCCCTGACGGAGGGGATATCGCGGCCCGGCGGCGGGTCTCGCTGACGGGGCGGGAAAGGCGCGCGGTGCCCTCCCGGCCCTCTTCGGATCGTCATTCCCGCGAAAGCGGGAATCCAGAGACCGTTGAAACAGATTCCCGCTTTCGCGGGAATGACGGGGAAGGGTGCGGAAATGACGGGTATAGAGGGCGGAAATGACGGATCTATCACGCGGGAATGACGGATCTATCGATCGCGGAGCCTGCCCCGCGAAAGCGGAGGAATGACGGAGGCTTGGCGCGCCGGGCCGTTTGCGTTCTATCCCCCCTCCCGGCCTCCCCCCTGTCAGGAGGGGAGGAGTGCAAGTGGCCCCCTGTGAGGGAGGGGAGTATGAACGGGGACTACTCCCGGCGCTTGAGTGGGAAAGAAAAATACGGGCGTCGCGTCGCCGGGCGCGCGCTTCGTGCGCGACGAGAGCCGCGCGCCGAAGGCGGCGTCAGGCCGCGATTCCGGCCATGGCGCAGATGCGCCGCCACTCCGCCGGGGTGACGGGACTTACGGAAAGGCGCGACTGGCGCACGAGCCTCATGTCCTGCAACGCCGGCTCCGCCTTGATCTCCTGCAACGAAACCGGCTTCCGCACGGGCGCCACCACCTTCACGTCGACCATGCCGAAGCGGCCGCTCGCGTCGCTCGGGTCCGGGTAGTGCTCCCGCACCACCTCGACGACGCCGACGATCTCCTTCGCCTTGACCGAGTGGTAGAAGAAGCAGCGGTCGCCGCGCTTCATGGCCTTCATGTTGTTGTCGGCCTGATGGTTGCGCACGCCGTCCCACTCCGTGACGCCATCGCGGACCTGATCCTCCCACGACCAGCTTCCCGGTTCCGACTTCAAGAGCCAGTAGGCCATGCCGCGCCTCCCTTTCCCCGCGCAGTCTAGCAGCGCGCACATCGCCCGTCAGCCGCGCGCCCTTGACCGGACGGGGCGGCGCTCCGCAGTATCGACGGCGGCTATGGGAGGAACGTCGGATGCCGGCCCGCCGCGGTCGTGACGCCCCCGCTCCGGCGGCCGGGTGAGCGCGCGCCCCCCGCGCTGGCGGCGGCGCGCCGTCAACGTCGCGGCGCTGCGGGCCGGGGCCCGGCGGGCGTTGCCGCGCGCGGTCTTCGACTTCGTCGACGGCGGGGCGGGCGACGAACGCACGCTCCGGCGCAACGAAGCGGCGTTCGAATCGGCCTCGCTGCTGCCCCGGCCGTTGAACGGCGCGGCCGAGCGCGACCTCTCCGTCGCGCTGTTCGGGCGCCGGCTGGCGCTGCCGCTGGTCGTGGCGCCCACCGGCCTCGCCGGGCTGCTCTGGCCGGACGGCGAGGCCGCGGCGGCGCGGGCGGCGGCGGCGGCCGGCTCCGCCTACTGCCTGAGCCACGGCTCGGTCTGCACCCTCGAAGCCCTGGCCGCGACCGGCGCGCCCCGCTGGATGCAGACCTACATCTACAAGGACCGCGCGCTGACCCGCGAGATGGCGCAGCGGGCGGCGGCGGCGGGATACGAAGCGCTCGTCGTGACCGTCGACACGCAGCTTCTCGGCAACCGCGAGCGCGACCTCCGCAACGGCTTCGTCATCCCGCCCCGGCTCGCCGCCGGCGAAGTGGCGCGGATGGCGTTCAAGCTGCCCTGGCTGCTGCGGATGCGGAAGGCGCTTCCCCGGATCACCTTCGGCAACTATGGGCGGGAGGGGGAACGCGAAGACCTCACCGCGCTCGCCGAGCGCATGGTGACGCTTCCCGACCCCGGCATGACCTGGCGGGACGTCGCCGCGCTGCGCGAGGCGTGGCGGGGGCCGCTGCTGCTCAAGGGCATCCTGCACCCGGCCGAGGCCGCCGAGGCGGTGGCGAACGGAGTCGACGGGGTGATCGTCTCCAACCACGGCGGGCGGCAGCTGGACGGCGTCGCCGCGTCGGTCGAGGCGCTGCCGGCGGTCGCCGAGGCGGTGGCCGGGCGGGCGGCGGTCCTCCTCGACGGCGGCATCAGGCGGGGCGTCCACGTCGTCAAGGCTCTGGCGCTCGGCGCGCAATGCTGTCTGGTCGGGCGGCCGCAGCTCTGGGGGCTGGCGGTCGCCGGCGAGGCCGGCGTGGCCCACATGTTCGACGTCTTCCGCCGCGAGATCGACCTCGCCATGGGCCTCTGCGGGCTTTCAAACGTCGCCGAAATCGGCCCCGGCATCCTCTCGCGCCGCCCGCCGCGCCTCCCCCCGTGAGCAAGCGCCCGGGCGATCTTGACAGCGTCCGGGGCGGTGCTAAGGTCGCCGCCATGCCGCTCGGCGCGCTCGGCAAGCCATCGGGGAAGCGCCGCGGCGCGGCCTGATCGTGGCGAAAAAACTCTACGTCAAAACCTTCGGCTGCCAGATGAACGTCTACGACTCCGCCCGCATGGCGGACGTCCTGGCGCCGCTCGGTTACGTCGGCACGTCGGAAATCGACCAGGCCGATCTGGTCGTCCTCAACACCTGCCACATCCGCGAGAAGGCCGCCGAGAAGGTCTATTCCGCGCTCGGCCGGCTGCGCGCGCTGAAGCGGGCGCGGGCGCGCGGAGGCCGCCCGATGCTGCTGGCCGTCGCCGGCTGCGTCGCCCAGGCCGAGGGGGCGGAGGTCGCGGCGCGCGCCCCCCATGTCGACATCGTCGTGGGGCCGCAGGCCTATCACCGGCTGCCGGCCATGGTCGCGCGCGCGCACCGGGCGCGGGGCGCCGTCGTCGATACGGCCCTGCCGGCGGAATCGAAATTCGACCGCCTGCCGGAGGAGGCGGGCGCGCGTCCGGGGCGCGGCGTCTCGGCGTTCCTCACCGTCCAGGAGGGATGCGACCGCTTCTGCACGTTCTGCGTCGTGCCCTATACCCGCGGGGCGGAGGAATCGCGCCCGGTCGCGGCGGTCGAGGCCGAGGCGCGCCGCCTCGTCGCCCGCGGCGCGCGCGAGATCGTGCTGCTCGGCCAGAACGTCAACGCCTATCACGGCGCGGGCGCGGCGGGCGAGACCGACCTGGCGGGGCTGATCGGGCGCCTCGCGGGGATCGAGGGCCTCCGGCGGCTCCGCTACACGACCTCCCACCCCCGCGACATGACCCCGGCCCTCGTCCGGGCCCACGGCGCGGAGCCGAAACTGATGCCCTTCCTGCACCTTCCGGTGCAGTCGGGTTCGGATCGCATCCTCGCGGCGATGAACCGCGGCCACACCGCCCGCGACTATCTCCGCCTCGTGGAGTCCATCCGCGCCGCGCAGCCGGCGATCGCGCTTTCCAGCGACTTCATCGTGGGCTTCCCCGGAGAGACCGAGGAGGATTTCGCGGCGACCCTCGCGCTCGTCCGGGCGGTCGGGTTCGCGCAGGCCTTCTCGTTCAAATACAGCGCGCGGCCGGGAACGCCGGCCGCGTCCCGCGCCGGCCAGGTCCCGGCGGAGGTCGGGGCGGAGCGGTTGAGCCGGCTGCAGCGCCTGCTCGAGGCGCAGAAGCGGCGCTTCAACGCGCGCGCGGTCGGGCGCACCGTCCCGGTGCTGTTCGAGCGGCGCGGCCGCCGCGCCGGCTGGATCGCCGGGCGCACCCCGTGGATGCAGTGGCTCCACATGGAGGGCGCCGACGCGGCGCTCGGGAGCGTCGCGGAAGCGACCGTCGTCGAGGCGTCGGCCAACGGCCTCGCCGGCGTACCGCCCGGCCGCGCGCGGCCCGGCCGGGCGCGGCAAGGGGGCGGGGCTTGAGCCGCCCGGCCCCGGCAGCGCCGGACGCCGCCGGCGCACGGCTCCGCTTCGACGACAACACCCTCCTGCCGCTCCTGTTCGGGGATCACGATCGCCATCTGGCGCGGCTCGAACACGCGCTGGGCGTCGTCGTACGCCCGCGCGGAAACGAGGTCGCGATCACCGGCCCCGCGCCTTCGGTCGCGGCGACCGAGGCGGTGCTCCGGCATCTCTACGACAAACTCAAGCGCGGCCTGCCGATGAGCGGCGGCGAGGTCGAGGGCGCCATCCGCATGGCGACGAGCCGGCCGTGCGGCGACGCGGACCGGGGCGCGGACGGGACCGCGGGCGAGCCGGAGCTCGTGATCCGCACGCGCAAGCGCCCGGTCAGCCCGCGCTCGCCGCGCCAGGCCGATTACGTGCGCGCGATGCTCGCCAACGATCTGGTCTTCGGCCTCGGCCCGGCGGGCACCGGCAAGACTTATCTCGCGGTGGCGATGGCGGTGTCGCTCTATCTCGCCGGCCGGGTCGAACGCATCGTGCTGTCGCGGCCCGCCGTCGAGGCGGGGGAGCGGCTGGGCTTCCTCCCCGGCGACCTGAAGGACAAGGTGGACCCCTACCTGCGTCCGCTCTACGACGCGCTGTACGACATGCTCCCGGCGGACCTCGTGGCGCGCCGCCTGGAGGCGGCGGAGATCGAGATCGCCCCGCTCGCGTTCATGCGCGGGCGCACGCTGTCCCAGGCCTTCGTCATCCTCGACGAGGCGCAGAACACGACGCCGCTCCAGATGAAGATGTTCCTGACCCGCCTCGGCGAGCGGTCGCGCATGGTGGTGACGGGCGACCTCACCCAGGTGGACCTGCCGGCGGGCGCGCGCTCCGGCCTCCGGCATGCCGTGACCACGCTGGAAGGGCTGGGCGGCGCCGCGTTCGTCCGTTTCGGCCCGGCCGACGCCATGCGTCACTCCCTGGTGGCGCGCATTCTCGCAGCCTACGGCGCGGCGGCGCCCGACCATGATCGAGATCACGATGATCGAGATCGCAATCCGCGATCCGGCGTGGCCCGCGGTTCTTCCTGAAGCCGCCGCCGTGGCCCGCCGCGCCGCGGCCGCCGCCCTCGAAGCGGAGGGGGGCCTGCCCGGCGCGCTCGAGCTCGGCGTGGTCCTGGCCGACGACGCCTTCGTCCGGCGCCTCAACAAGGCCTGGCGCGGCCAGGACCGGGCGACCGACGTCCTCGCCTTCCCGCTCCACGAACGGCCGGCGGAGGCGCCGCCGCCGGCGGGCGGGATGCCGTTGCCGCTGGGCGACGTGGTCGTGGCCCGCGAGACGGTGCAGCGCGACAGCGCGGCGGACGGAGTCGCCGTCGCGGACCGGCTGAGCCATCTCGTCGTCCACGGCGTGCTGCACCTCCTGGGCCACGACCATCACGAGGACGGCGCGGCCCGGCTCATGCGCGGGCGCGAGGCGCGGGCGCTGTCGGGGCTTGGCATCGGCGATCCCTGCGCTACCCTGTGTGCTGCGGACATGCCCCGCGACTCGCGGTCGCGGAGGCGGAAACATGAGCGACGACGACAAACCTCCGTCTAGAGGCGACATGGCCGACGGCGACCGGGGAGGCCGCGCCCCCCCGTCCCTCGTCGACGTCATCCGCAACTGGCTGCGCAAGGGGCTGGGCCGCGACCACGGCGCCTCCTGGCGCGAATCCCTCGGCGAGATCATCGGGGAGGAGGGAGACGCCGCCGGGCGGATCAGCCCGCACGAGCGAGACCTGCTGCTCAACCTTCTCCGCTTCGGCGAGTTGACCGTCGAAGACGCCATGATCCCGCGCAACGACATCACGGCGGTCGAGACGTCGGCGGCGCTCGACGAGGTGGTGGCGGCGGTCAAGGCGAACGGCCACTCGCGTATGCCCGTCCACCGCGGCGATCTCGACGACATCGTGGGCATGATCCACATCCGCGACGTCGTGCGGCACTGGGACGGCGCCGTTCCCTTCGACATGAACCGGATCAGGCGCGACATCCTCTTCGTTCCCGAATCCATGCCCGTCCCCGACCTTTTGAAGGAGATGCGCGAGACCCGCATCCACATGGCGGTGGTCGTCGACGAATACGGCGGGACCCACGGGCTGGTCACCATCGAAGACCTGGTCGAGGAGATCGTCGGCGAAATCGAGGACGAGCACGACGCGGCGGAAGGCCCCGCCCTGATCCATCTCGGCGACGGGGCGGTGGAGGTCGACGCGCGCCTGCGCATCGACGAACTCGAGCGCGATCTCGCGGTCTCGTTGCTCGACGACGCCGGCGAGGAGGCGGTGGACACGCTGGGCGGGCTGGTGTTCGCGCTCGCCGAACGGGTGCCCCGCGCGGGCGAGCGGATCGCCCATCCCGGCGGGTTCACCTTCGAGGTCCTGGAGGCCGACCCGCGGCGCATCAAGAGGCTTCGCGTCAGCCGCACGGAACCGCGTCCGGCGGCCGGGCGCCCGTGAGCGGGCGCGTACGCCCCTTCGGCGCGTGGGCATCGGCGCTGGCGGCCCGGGTCGGCGGCCTCGCCGGCTGGCGCCGGTCGGCGCTCGCCGCCGCCCTCGGCGCCGCCGCCGCCGCCGCGCTGCCGCCGGCCCACGCCCTGCCGCTGCTGGCGGTCTCCTTCACCGGCCTCCTGTGGCTGATCGACGGCAGCCGTTCCCCGTGGCGCGCCGCGCTCGCCGGCTGGTGGTTCGGTTTCGCCCACTTCCTGGCGAGCATCTACTGGATCGGCGCCGCCCTGTTGACCGACCCCTCCCGTTTCGGCTGGCTGGTCGCGCCGGCGGTGATCGGCCTCTCCGCGGGCTTCGCGCTGTTCCCGGCGCTGGCCGCGTTCGCCGCCCGGCTGCCGGCGACGCCGCTCGCCGGCCGCGCGCTGGCGTTCGCCGCCGCGTGGAGCGCCGCGGAATGGCTGCGCGGCAACCTCCTCACCGGCTTCCCGATGAACCTCGTGGGCACGGTGTGGGCACCGTCGCTGGGCATGATCCAGTCCGCCGCGCTCATCGGCGTGTACGGGCTCGGCTTCGTGACCGTCCTCGCCGCGGCGTCCCCGGCGGCGCTGGCCGCGCCGGCGGCGGAAGGGCGCGCGGGCCGGTGGCTCCTGCCGGCCGCCGCCTTCGGCCTGCTGGCGGCGCTCTGGGCCGGCGGCGAGGCCCGGCTGGCGCTGGCGCCGGAGCGGGCGCCGACGGGGGTCCATCTGCGCCTCGTGCAGGCCAACGTCGACCAATCCCGCAAATGGCGGGAGGGCGAGCGGCTCGCCGCGGTGGAGCGCCATATCCGCCTCTCGCGCCGGCCCGGGCTGGAATCGGTGGACGCGGTGATCTGGCCGGAGGCGGCGGTCACCTACTTTCTGGACGAAAGCGAGGCGCTGCGCGCCTTCGTCTCGGAGGCCGCGCCGCCGGGCGGCCACGTGATCACCGGCGCGCCGCGGCGCACGGTGCGGGAAGGGCAAACGGCGGCCTACTGGAACAGCCTCCACGCCCTGACGGAGGCGGGAGCCGTGGCGGCCACCTACGACAAGCACCACCTGGTGCCGTTCGGCGAATACATCCCACTGCGCGGGCTTCTCGACCTCGCGCCGATGACCTACGGGGCGCGCGACTACTCCGCCGGCCCCGGGCCGCGCACCCTCTCCCTGCCGGGCCTGCCACCATTCAGCCCGCTGATCTGCTACGAGGCGATCTTCCCCGGCGCGGCGCTAGCCGAGGGCGCCGGCGCGCCCGCGGCGGAGCGGCCGGGGTGGCTCCTCAACCTCACGAACGACGGCTGGTTCGGGCGCACGGCCGGTCCCTACCAGCATTTCCAGGCCGCCCGCCTGCGGGCCGTCGAGGAGGGCCTGCCGCTGGTGCGGGCGGCGAACACGGGGATTTCCGCCGTCGTCGATTCCTACGGCCGCGTCGTGGCGCGCCTGGGGCTGGGCGAGACGGGAATTCTCGATGCCCCCCTGCCGCCCGCGCTTGCGGCCGCGCCGCCCTTCGCCCGGCTCGGCGACTGGAGTCTCGTCATCCTCCTCGCGCCCGCCGCCCTGGCCGCGCTCGCGCTCGGCGCTACGCGGGCGCGACGGCGCGAGCGCCCGCGTCAGAAGGAATAGGACCAGGGCGGCCGCGCCGCGCCCGCGAAGGTCGCCAGGGCCAGGACGAACGCGGCGCCAGCATAGGCGTCGATGCGGTCCAGGATGCCGCCGTGCCCGGGAATCAGGCGGCCCGAATCGCCGGCGCCGACCCGGCGTTTCAGGGCCGATTCCGCGAGGTCTCCCAACTGGCCGGCGAGCGAGCCGACGGCGCCGGCGGCCGCCAGCGACGCCGGCGCCGGCCGCTCGGCGACCCAGCCCGCCAGCGGCATCAGCCAGCCCAGGAGGAGGCTGGCGCCGATCGCCGCGGCCACGCCGCCGACGGCGCCGGCCCAGGTCTTGCCGGGGCTGATGCGCGGCGCCAGCCTGGGGCCGCGCATCAGGCGCCCCGCCGCGTAGGCGCCCGAGTCGCTGGCCCAGACCACGGCGAACAGCCAGAAGATCGTGGCCCTTCCGGCCGGCGCGCCGCCGCGCAACGAAAGCGTCGCGACCACGAGGAGCGCGGCGAACCCGATTCCCGCCATGCCGACGGCGCGCGCCCGCGGCGGCCCCCGCTCCGCCGCGGCCACGGCGAGCGCCGCGGCGCCGGCGGCGCCGGCCGCGGCGGGCGCTCCCAGCGCCTGGAACGCGGCGCAGGCCGCGGCCACGCCGGCGCAGCCGAGGACCCCGGCGGCGTCCCGGGCCGGCCGGGCGAAGAGCCGGCGCCATTCGAGCCAGGCCAGGAGGCCGGCGCCGCCCGCGAGCGCCGTGAAGACCGGGCCGCCCTGATAGGCGGCGCCGAGGACGAGCGGGATCAGGACGGCGGCCGAGGCCGCGCGCAGGGCCGGGGCGTCTCGGCCGCGACCGCTCCCGGTCAGCCGCGGGCCCCGCCGTAGCACCGCTCACGCCGCTGGAATTCGCCGATCGCCTGGGCGAGATGGTCGAGCGTGAAATCGGGCCACAGCGCGGGCACGAAGACGAGCTCCGTATAGGCCGCCTGCCAGAGCAGGAAATTGCTGAGGCGCTGCTCGCCGCTGGTGCGGATGATCAGGTCCGGGTCCGGGAGGCCGCGGGTCTGGAGCTCCCGCTCGAACGCCTCCTCCGTGATGGCGTCGGCGTCCAGCGCCCCGGCGCGGACCCGCTCGGCGAGGCGCCGCGCCGTTTCGAGGATTTCCTGCCGCCCACCGTAGTTCAACGCCACCGTGAGCGTGAGCGCGGCGTTGTGTCGGGTGGTCTCCTCGGCCTCCTCGATCAGGCCGTTGATCTCCGCGTTCAGCTGCGAACGGTCGCCGATGAAGCCGATGCGCACCCCGTTGCGGTTGAACGCGGCGAGTTCGCGCCGCAGATAGAGCTTGAGAAGCCCCATGAGGTCCTCGACCTCGCCGGCCGGGCGCTTCCAGTTTTCGGAGGAAAACGCATAGATCGTGAGGTAGCGGACGCCGAGGCCCGGGCACCCCTTCAACACCGTCCGCACGGTCTCGGCGCCGCGCCGGTGCCCCGCGATGCGCGGCAGGCCGCGCGCCCTGGCCCAGCGGCCGTTGCCGTCCAGGATGATGCCGACATGGAGGGGCGGAGCCTGCCGGGAGGTGAACGAACGGGCGAGGGCCATGGTCAGACCTGGGTGATCTCGCGCTCTTTCGCCTCGAACATCCCGGTCATCTTCTTCACGACCGCGTCGGTCATTTCCTGGATTTCCTGCGACCAGAGGCGCGATTCGTCCTCGCTCAGGTCGCCCGACCGTTCCATCTTCCTGAGCTGCTCCATGCCGTCGCGCCGGACGTTGCGCACCGCCACCTTCGCCTGCTCCGCGTATTTGCCGGCGACCCTGGCGAGTTCGCGACGGCGCTCCTCGTTCAACTCGGGGATGGGGATGCGGAGCGACTGGCCGTCGACGATCGGGTTGAGGCCGAGATCGGCCGCGCGGATCGCCTTTTCGACGGCCGCCACCTGGCTCCGGTCCCAGACCTGGACCGAGAGCATGCGGGGCTCCGGCACGTTGATGGTCGCGAGCTGGTTCAAGGGCATGTCGGCGTCGTATGCGCGCACGACGATCGGCTCGAGAAGGCTCACCGACGCGCGCCCGGTTCGCAGGCCGCCCAGCTCCTTGCGCAGCACGTCCACGGCGCCGCTCATTCGGCGTTCCAGGTCGTCGAGATCCGGGTCGGCCATCGCGGCAGCCTCAGTCCGAAATGATCGTGTACGGCCCCTCGCCGTTCAGGACGGCGCCGAGCCCGCCCCGCCGGCGGATGGAGAATACCACAATCGGAATGGCGTTTTCCCGCGCCAGGGAGATGGCCGATGCGTCCATCGCCCGCAGATCCCGGGACAGCACGTCGAGATAGGAGAGCCGTTCGTAGCGCTCGGCGTCGGCGACGACATGCGGATCGGCGGCATAGACGCCGTCCACCTTCGTGCCCTTGAGCAGGGCGTCGCACTCCATCTCGGCCGCCCGCAGCGCCGCCGCCGTGTCGGTGGTGAAGAACGGGTTCCCGGTGCCCGCCGCGAAGATCACGATCCGCCCCATTTCGAGATGGCGCTGCCCCCGGCGGCGGATATAAGGCTCGCAGATCGGCGCCATCGGGATCGCCGAGAGGACCCGCGTCGCCTTGCCCAGACGCTCCAGGGCGTGCTGCATCGCGATCGCGTTCATGATCGTCGCCAGCATGCCGATATGGTCGGCGGTCGCGCGTTCCATGCCGGCGGCGACGCCCGAATTGCCGCGGAAGATGTTGCCGCCGCCGACCACGGCGCAGACCTGCACGCCCCGCTCCCGGACCTCGCCGATCTCCTCCGCGAGGCGCTCCACCGCGCCGCCGTCTATTCCGTAGGCGGCGTCTCCCATCAACGCCTCGCCCGAAATCTTGAGCAGGATGCGTCGGAAACGGAGGGGGGTGGCCATGACCGATCCGCCGGAGCGCCGCCGGAGGCGGCTCAGGAGTCGTGCTGCGCCGCGACCTCGGCCGCGAAGTCCCTGTTCTCCCGCTCGATCCCCTCGCCCAGCCGGTAGCGCGTGAACCCGGCCACCGCGATCGGCGCGCCGAGTTCGCCGGCGCGCGTCTCCAGCACCGCCCGCACCCGGCTCTCGCCGTCGATGACCCAGGTCTGATCGAGCAGGGCGACCTCTTCGTAGTATTTGCGAAGGCGGCCTTCGACCATCTTCTCGACGATGTTGTCGGGCTTGCCCTCGGCGCGGGCCCGCTCCGCGAGGACTGAACGCTCGCGCGCGACCTCCGCCGGGTCGAGGGCGTCGCGGGAGACGGCCAGCGGGCTGCTGGCCGCGATATGCATCGCGAGCTCGTGGCCGAACCGGGCCAGCTTCTCGGCCGGCGCCTCGGATTCCAGGGCGACCAGCACGCCGAGCCGACCCAGCCCCTCGGCGACGGGGGCGTGGACGTAGTGCCCGACGATGCCTGCGGAAGCCGAGAGCGCGGCCGTTCGCCGCAACCGCACGTTCTCGCCGACCGTCGCGACGAGGTTGGTGATCTCCTCGGCGACGGTCCGGCCGGTTCCCGGATAGGGGGAGGCGGCCAGCCGATCGGTATCGCCGCCGCAGGCCAGCGCGACGCGGGCGACCTCCCGCACGACCGCCTGGAAGACGTCGTTGCGCGCGACGAAATCGGTCTCGGCGTTGATCTCGACCAGCGCCGCCGCGCCCGGCGCCGCCGCGAGTCCGATCAGCCCCTCGGCGGCGGTCCGCCCGGCCTTCTTCGCGGCCTGCGCGAGGCCCTTCTTGCGCAGCCAGTCGACCGCCGCTTCCAGCGCGCCGTCGGTCTCCGTCAAGGCCTTCTTGCAGTCCATCATGCCGGCGCCGGTCCGCTCGCGCAGCCGCTTGACCAGCCCGGCGGTGATCTGAGCCATCTTTCGCTCCTCCCCGTGGATTGTCCGGTCACGCGCCCGCAGCGGGAGCTTCCGCGGGCGGCTCTCCACCTTCCGGCGCGCCGTCCGCGGCCCCGGCGGTCGCCCCGTCCGCCTGCGGCGGCGCCGGAGGCGCGGCGGTTTCGGGCGCCGGCAGATCTTCGGCCAATCCCTCCGCCGCCTCGCCGATGTCGACGCCGGAGGCCGCGAGTTCCTTCTGGAGGCCGTCGATGACCGCGCGCGCGAACAGGTCGCAATAGAGGCTGATCGCGCGGATCGCGTCGTCGTTGCCCGGAACCGGGTGGTCGATGAGGTCCGGGTCGCAATTGCTGTCGATGATCGCGACGACGGGGATCCCGAGCTTTCGCGCTTCGAGGATCGCGATCGCCTCCTTGTTCGTGTCGATGACGACGACCACGTCGGGAAGCCCGCCCATGTCGCGGATGCCGCCCAGGGCGAGGTCGAGCTTGTTGCGGCGGCGCACCAAGTGAAGCATTTCCTTCTTGGTCAGCCCCGCTTCCTGGTTGTCCAGCGTCGATTCCAGGTCGGCCAGCGTCTTGAGCGAGCCCGAGATGGCCTTCCAATTGGTCAGCATCCCGCCCAGCCAGCGATGGTTGACGTGATACTGGCCGCAGCGCTTGGCGGCCTCGGCCACCGGCTGCGAGGCTTGGCGTTTGGTGCCGACGAACAGGATGCGGCCGCCCTGCGCCGCGGCGTCGCGCAGCGCGACCAGCGCCTGATGCAGCAGGGGGACCGTCTGTTCGAGATCGATGACGTGGACGCCGTTCCGGGCGCCGAACAGGTAGGGGCGCATCTTCGGGTTCCAACGCCTAGTCTGGTGCCCGAAATGCACGCCAGCTTCAAGCAGCTGGCGCATGGTGAACTCCGGCAGAGCCATCGGCCGTCCTTTCTCCGGTTCGTCCTCCGCGGATCACGTCCCGGCCAAGGCCGGGCACCGGATCGGCGCCAAGTCCGACGCCGCCATTCCGCGTGTGAATTCCCGCCGCCGGCGGGTGGCCGCTAAATAGCGCCGTCGCGCACCGCGCGCAACGCCTCAAGCGCGCCGTGCGCAACGCCTCAACCGCCCCGCGCGGCCGCCAAGTCGCGCACCGCCGAGACGCCGGCGAGCGCGCCGATTTCACCGCCGAGAGTCGGGCTCAGCGCGTAAGCCTCCGGCAGCTCGACCTCGACCGTTCCATCGCTGCCGGTCTCGACGAACAGCGAAATCCGCCCCGCGCCGTTCTCCTGGCGCGCGAGGAGCGCGTCCAGCCGCTTCAGCACGGCCCCGTCCTGGACGAACACCGCGAGGCCGGTCAGGCTCCGCGCCAGGCGCGCGTCGAGATCGTCGAAGCTCTGGGCGGAGAGCTTGACGTCCTCGCCCTCGATCCGCGCCTGCGCGGTCACCAGCACCGGCTTGCCGGGCTCCAGGAGAGCCCGCCCGTCGTCCAGCGTTTCACGGAACGCCGCCACCTCGTAGCCGCCGCTCGGGTCGGACAGCTGGATGAAGGCGTAGCGCCGGTCGCTCGAGCCGCGTTCCCGCACCGACGAGACCACGCCGGCCAGCCGAAAGCGCGTGACTCCGGCCGCCACCTGCCGCGCCACCTCGGCCGACGGCGTGACCTGGAGCCCGGCGAGCGCCGGCCCGTAGGCGTCGAGGGGATGAGCCGACAGGTAGAAGCCGACCGCCTCGTGCTCCGCGGCCAAGCGCTCGTGCGGGTTCCAGTCCGTCCGCTCCGGCAGCCGCGGCCGCGGCATGGCCTCCCCTTCCGCGCCGTCGAAGAGCGAGGTCTGGCCGCGCGCGCGGCGGGCGGCGGCGGAAAAGGAGAGCAAGGCCTCGGCGGCCTCGAACATCTGGCGGCGGTTCTGCGCGAGGCTTTCGAAGGCGCCCGCCTTCGCGAGGTTCTCGAGCTGGCGGCGGTTGACGTGCTGCGGGTCGACGCGACCGGCGAAATCGAAGGGGTCGAGGAATGGCCCGTTCGCGGTCCGCTCGTCGGCCAGCGCCCGCATCGCTTGCGGGCTGACGTTGCGGATCGCGCCGAGCGCGTAGCGGATGGCCTTGGCGCCGTCGTCCTGACGCTCGACGGAGAAGGTCTCGCGCGAGCGGTTGACGTCAGGCGGCAGCAGGGCGATCCCGAACCGTTCGAGCTCCTGGCGGTACGACGCGATCTTGTCGACGTTGTTGATTTCCGGAGTCATGAAGGCGGCCAGGAACTCGACCGGGTGGTTCGCCTTCAGGTAGGCGGTCTGATACGCGATCAGCGCGTAGGCCGCCGCGTGCGACTTGTTGAAGCCGTAGCCCGCGAATTTCGCCACGAGGTTGAAGATGCGGCTCGCGTCCGCCTTGCCGACGCCGTTGGCGAGCGCGCCGTTCACGAAGGTCTCCCGCTGGGCGTCCATCTCCGCCTTGATCTTCTTGCCCATGGCCCGGCGCAGGAGGTCGGCAGCGCCCAGGCTGTAGCCGGCGAGGACCCGGGCGATCTCCATCACCTGCTCCTGGTAGATGATGACCCCGAAGGTCTCCTTGAGGATTCCCTCGAGCTTCGGGTGCAGGTAGTCCGGCTCCTCCCTGCCGTGCTTGCAGGCGACGTATTTCGGGATGTTGTCCATCGGGCCCGGGCGGTAGAGCGCGACCAGGGCGATGATGTCCTCGATGCAGTCCGGCTTCAGGCCGCGGAGGGCGTCGCGGACGCCGGCGCTTTCCAGCTGGAAGATCCCGGTCGAGGCGCCGCGGCCCAGCATCTCGTAGGTCGCCTCGTCGTCGAGCGGGATCGACGCGAGGTCGATGTCGACGCCGTCTTCGCGCAGCAGCGCCACCGTGTGGTCGAGCCCCGTCAGGGTCTTGAGGCCGAGGAAGTCGAATTTCACGAGCCCGGCCATCTCGACGTATTTCATCGAGAACTGCGTCGCCGGCATCTCGGAGCGCGGGTCGCGGTAGAGCGGCACCAGCTCACTCAACGGCCGGTCGCCGATCACCACGCCGGCGGCGTGCGTCGAGGCGTGCCGGTACAGCCCTTCGAGCTGCAGTGCGATGTTCAGCAGGCGCTGGACCGCAGGGTCGGCGTCGCGCTCGGCGGAGAGCCGCGGTTCCCCGTCGACCGCCTGTTGCAGGGTCACCGGATTGGCCGGGTTGTAGGGGACCAGCTTGCTCAGCCTGTCCACCCGGCCGTAGGGCATGCCGAGGACGCGGCCCACGTCGCGGAGCACCGCGCGGGCCTGGAGCTTCCCGAAGGTGATGATCTGGGCGACGCGGTCCTCGCCGTAGCGCTCGCAGACGTAGCGGATCACCCGATCGCGCTGGTCCGGGCAGAAATCGATGTCGAAATCCGGCATCGAGACCCGCTCGGGGTTGAGGAAGCGCTCGAACAGCAGGCCGAACCGGAGCGGATCGAGATCGGTGATCGTCAGCGCCCAGGCGACGGCCGAACCGGCACCCGAGCCACGCCCGGGGCCCACGGGGATCCCCTGCCGCCGCGCCCAGCCCACGAAGTCGGCGACGATCAGGAAATAGCCCGCAAACTGCATCTCGACGATGACGTCGAGCTCGTAGGCGAGGCGCTCCCGGTAGGGCGCGGCGGCGGCGGCGCGCGCCGCCTCGTCCATGCCGGGACGATGGACCTGCGCTTCGAGGCGGCGCTCCAGCCCGGCGGCGGCGGCGGCGCGGAGCGCGTCGGCTTCGCTCGCGCCTGTCTCCGTGGCGAAGACCGGCAGGATCGGTTCCCGCGTCGGTGCCATGACGGCGCAGCGCCGGGCGACGACGAGCGTGTTGTCGACCGCGTCCGGCAGGTCTTCGAACAGCGCGCGCATCTCGTCCGCCGGGCGCAGATGGTGTCGCGGGCTGAGCCGCCGCCGGTTCTCGTCGTCGACATGGGCGCTCTGGGCGATGCAGAGGAGGGCGTCGTGGGCTTCGTAGGTCTCCGCGCGGAGGAAGTGGGCGTCGTTGGTCGCGACCAGGGGCAAGCCGCGTTCGTCGGCGAGGGCGATCAGATGCGCTTCGATCCGTCGTTCCTCGTCGAGGTCATGGCGCATGAGCTCGACGTAGAGCCGGTTCGGGAATATCGCGGCAAGCCGCTCGAGGGCGTGGCGCGCGGCTTCGATCTGGCCGCCGAGCAGCAGGCGCCCGACCGGGCCGGCGGGGCCGCCCGTGAGCGCCAGCAGCCCGTCCGCCCGCACCGCCAGTTCCTCCATCGTGACCGTGGGTTGGTCGCCGTTGTCGCCGCCGAGGAAGGCGGTGCTGGTGAGCGCCGTCAGGTTGCGGTAGCCCGTCTCGTTCTGCGCCAGCAGCAGGAGCCAGTCCGGCTCCCGCCTCTGCCCCGGCTCCGCCGTCCGTTCGCCGATTCCGAGGTCGCAGCCGACGATCGGCTGCACGCCGGCGGCGCGGCAGGCCTCGGAGAAGGCGAGCGCGCCGAACATGTTGCCGCGGTCGGCAATGGCGACGGCGGGCATCCGCCGGGTGCGGCAGGTCTCGACGAGTTCGTCGAGCCTGATCGCGCCTTCGGAGAGGGAATAGGCGGTGCGGACGCGCAGATGGACGAAATCGGCATGGGCCATGGCGGTGCCTTGGGCGAGGGTGGGCGGTTGCGGTATACTCGGCTCCGCAGCCGACACGATCAAGGGGCCGGGCGCCATGGCGTTGGAAGAGAAGACCTACGAGCAGGAAACCGAGTTGCGCGAGACCATGGGCGAGCCGATGGAGATCGCGCAGAAGAAGTGCATCGGCGTGCTGGACGGGCACTGCAAGGCGTTCATCGAGCGCTCGCCGTTCCTCTGCATCGGGACGAGCGCCGCGGACGGGCGCGCCGACGTCTCGCCGCGCGGCGATCCGCCGGGTTTCGTGCAGGTTCTGGACGACAACACGCTCTTCATTCCGGACCGGCCGGGCAACAACCGCCTCGACACGATGACCAACATCATTGAGAACCCGAACGTCGGCCTGATCTTCCTGGTTCCGGGATTCGACGACACGCTGCGGGTGAACGGCAAGGCGACGATCGTCCGCGACGACGCGCTGGCGCAGGCGACCGTGGTCAACGGCAGGGAGCCGAAGGTGGGCATCAAGGTCGAGGTGCGGGAGGCCTTTCTGCACTGCGCCAAGGCCTTCAAGCGCTCGCGCCTGTGGGACCCGGAGAGCCGGCAGGACCGCCGCGAGATGCCCTCCCTCGGCCGCATGATCCTGGAACAGACCGCCCCGCCCGCCGCGCCCCCCTCGGAGGAGACGGTCAAGGACGCCGACGAGTTCATCGAGGACAACTACCGCACGGAGCTTTACTAGGGAGTCCTCTGCTCCTCGCCGAACGAGGCAGAGCGTGCTTGGGTCCGACACACGGAGTTGACAGGATCATGGAAGCGACAAATCGCCGTTTCACGGAGATTATCGACGGGAACAAACAGTTCATAATTCCTGTTTTCCAGCGGGATTACAGCTGGACAACGGAGCAATGCCGTCAGATGTGGGAGGATATCCTGCGGGCCAGTCGCAGTGACGGAGGACACTTCATTGGCTCGATCGTGTACGTGGAGGCCAGCACGGCCGGGGCCGCATTCCAGAGCTGGCTCGTGATCGATGGTCAGCAGCGCCTTGCGTCGCTGACGCTTCTTCTGGCGGCGCTGCGGGATCACATCGACGAGACTGGATGGAGCGGTACGGAAGACAGTCCGACCGCCAATCGGATAAATGCGTATTTCCTCAAGAACAAGTATGAGAAGGGAGAGCGGGGTTACAAGCTGGTGCTGCGGCGCGCCGACGACGCGGCGCTGCGCACTCTGGTGGACAAAAAAGCCCGGTGTGAGAGTCACTCGGAGTTGATAATCGAAGCCTACGAATGTTTCAAGGACCGTCTGCGCGATCCCGGATGCGACCTGGACGCGATATACCGTGGCATCGACCGATTGCACGTCGTCGACGTGAGACTGGATCGCCGATTCGATAATCCGCAATTGATATTCGAGAGCATGAATTCTACCGGCGTCGACCTCACCCAGAGCGACTTGGTGCGCAACTACCTGTTGATGGGGTTGGACGAAGCGGAGCAAACCAGACTCTATGATGAGTATTGGCGCAAGATCGAGATCCTTTTCGAAGCTTGGAGAGAAGCTTTCGACTCCTTTTTGCGGGATTACATCGCGCTGCGGAACAGGTCCACGCAACCGATACGTCTCGACCGCGTATATGAGGAATTTAAGACGTTCTGGCAGCCGGATGGCGAGACAGAACTGGAGGCGTTGTTACAGGACATGGCCCGTGTCGCGCGCTTCTACGCATCGTTCCGCGGGCTGGCACCCGTGCAACCTGAGTGGCTGGCCAACGCGATGGGAAACATGCGTAAGCTCGGCACGACACCAGGGATTCTCGTCATGCGCCTGTATAATAACCATGAAAGGAATCTGCTTTCGCAAGAGGAGTTCATCCGCGCCGTTGCGCTCATCGAAAGTTATATTCTCCGCCGCGATGTTCTCGGTCTGTCGGCTCGCAATTACTTATCAGTATTCGCAAGAGTCGCACGCGATTCGGAATTGAGATTCGAGTCGTTTCGAGTCGCTGTGGCGCTTCTGCGGGACAACAATCGATTCCCTAAAGATGAAGAGTTCAGGCGTGCTCTTGAGGAGCGCGACCTTTATTGGCTAAGGAATTGCAAGCACATCCTCGACAGGCTCGAGAACGCAAGACAGCAGGAGCCGAGTCCCGTAGATGGCTATTCGATTGAACACATCATGCCGCAGGGAATCGCCGAGGTAACTGGGTGGCAGCGGATGCTGGGCACCGACTGGCAGAAGATACACGATGCTTGGGTGCACCGCTTGGGCAATCTTACCCTTACAGCTTACAACAGCAGGTATTCGAACAAGCCGTTCGAAGACAAGAAGATGATGGAAGGAGGTTTCTCTGAGAGTGCCGTGCGCTTGAACGGGTATGTTAAGAACCAGGATGAATGGACAGAGACGCAGATGTCGGAAAGAGGCAAGCAGCTGGCGGAGCGCGCTCTGAAGATATGGCCATATCACGGAGTCGACCAATCGACAATCCGGCAGGAACACACCCGGGATCTCCGCGCTCGCGCCGCCGAGCGCACCCCGAACAGCCTGGAAATGAATGACGGTGTCCGGAGATTGCTCGATGCGGTCCTACAAGCGGTCCGCGGACTGGATGACGTGATAGAGATTGTCGAGCACAAATCCGTTTGCTGCCACGGACCCGGATTCTTCGCTGAACTGTTGCTTATGACGTATCACGTAAGGGTCATATTGCCTCTCGATTTCGACGAGATTGAGGTTCCCGATGGCCTTGATGTCCACGACGCTTCCGGTCAGAGGTTTGTGCGTAACAGGATCCACACGAATTGCGATCTGCTTGTGGATATCCGCCAAGTTGACGAGATTGCGAAAGCAATGCCGATGATTCGCCAAGCGTTCCACCGGCAGGGCTTATAGAACGGAGCACTGGATACTGGACACGGCCGCATTCGCGGCATTATCAAGCGGCATCCAAACTCGTCGGTCCCCCCGCTGAACGCCGCCTACCACCTTCGTTTTGCTACGTCTCGGCGTTTCATTCGCTCTCCTCACCGCGCTAAGCGCCGTTCGTCGCCGCCTCTCCGGCGCTCGCACCGAGCCGTCGGGCCAAGTCGTTGAAATCCGCTGCCACCACGTCCCAATCGGCGGTCGGGTCTCGTTCGCCGGGGGAGTCCGGGCCGTGTTCGTCGGGGCGGGGGACAAAGGCCGTGGCGAGGCCGGCGGCGCGGGCGGCCGCCAAGTCGTAGTTGTGGGCGGCGACCATCATGACCACCTCCGGCGCGAGGCCGAGCGCCGCGGCGGAGGCGCGATAGACCGCCGGCTGCGGCTTGTAGGCGCGGGCGATGTCGGCGCCCAACACGGCGTCCCAGGGGAGGCCGGCGAATCGGGCGAGGCGGGCCATGAGCGCGATCGAACCGTTGGAGCACGGCGCGAGAAGATAGCGGCGCCGCAACGCGGGCAGGCCGGTCGCCGCGTCCGGCCACGGGGGTAGTTTCTCCCAGGCGCGGTTGAGGGCGGCGCGGGCGTCTGGACCCACGGCGTCGTCCAGGCCGAACTCCGCCAGGGTGGCATCGAGGTTCTCGCGGTGCAGCACGTCCAAGGGCGCGTAATCCCGCCGCTTGGCGCGAATCTCCTCCATCGAGGGCTGGTATTTCGCCCGCCAGGAATCGGCGAAGGCGCGGCAATCGAGCGGGCGGTTCAGGTGGGCGAAGGACGCCTCCGCCTCCCGCGCGACGCCGGTGCGCCAGTCCACCAGCGTGCCGAAGACGTCGAACAGCAGGGCTCGGGTCACGATGTCCTTGCCGGTCGCCGCCGCGCCCGGGTCGTCAGCGCGCCTCGACCGTCCAGGTGTGGCCGCTGCGCAGGAGGGCGTCGATCCCGATGTCGCCGGCCTTGGTCTTGGCGTCCTCGACCTGCGCGTAGACCGCAGCCTCGTAGCTCTCCTCCGGGTTGCGGTAGAGCACGCCGAGCGCCACCGGGAAATCCGGCGGGCCCATCTCCGCGAGCATCCCGGCCAGGGTCCTGTTGGTCGCGTCATGGACCAAAATGTCGTCTTCGCCTTCGCCGAGGGTGACGACCTCCAGCGCGAGCGTGCGGGGGGAGAGCCGCAGCCCGCGGGCGCGCTCCTTCCCGAAGAGGAGCGGCTTGCCGTGCTCCACGAATATCTGGGTTTCCGGCGCGGCCTTCTTCTCCGCGAAATCCGCGAAAGCGCCGTCGTTGTAGACGATGCAGTTCTGGAAGATCTCCACGAAGGACGCGCCCCGATGCGCGTGGGCGGCCTTCAGGACCTCCGGCAGCCGCTTCTGGTCGGTGTCGATGGCGCGGGCGGCGAAGCGTGCGCCGGCGCCGAGCGCGAAGCGGGTCGCCGACAGGGGATGGTCCACGGAGCCCATCGGCGTCGACGGCGAGCGCGTGCCTTCGCGCGAGGTTGGCGAGTACTGGCCCTTGGTGAGGCCGTAGATCTCGTTGTTGAACAGCAGGATGTTGAGGTCGACGTTGCGGCGGAGCGCGTGCAGGGTGTGGTTGCCGCCGATCGAGAGGCCGTCGCCGTCACCGGTGACGACCCAGACGTCGAGGGCGGGGTTGGCGAGCTTGACCCCGGTGGCGATCGCCGGCGCCCGCCCGTGGATGGTGTGGAAGCCGTAGGTCGCCATGTAATAGGGGAAGCGCGCGGCGCAGCCGATCCCGGAGACGAACACCACGTCCTTGGTCGGGGTGCCGATCTCGGCGAGCGCCTTGCGCACCGACTTGACGATCGCATAGTCGCCGCAGCCCGGGCACCAGCGCACCTCCTGGTCGGAGGTGAAATCCAGCGGGGTGAGATCGGGGATCGCGACCGAATCGTTCATCTCAAGGCTCCGAATGCGCGCGGATCGCGTCCGCGATCTCCGCGATCTTGAAGGGCTTGCCGGTGACCTTGGGCAGGCTTACCGCCGGGATCAGGTAGCGGCTGCGCAGCACGGTGGCGAGCTGGCCCATGTTCATCTCCGGGATCAGCACCTTGTCGAAGCCGGCGAGCAGCGGGCCGAGATTGGCCGGAAGCGGGCAGAGATGCCGCAGATGGATATGCGAGACGGCGCGGCCCTCGCCCCGCGTCCGCTCGACGGCGCGGCTGATCGGCCCGTAGGTGGAGCCCCAGCCGACGACCGCGAGCGCGCCGCCCTCCGGCCCCTGCTCCACCCTCTGCGGAAGGATGGCGCCGGCGATGCGGGCGATCTTCCGGTGGCGCGCGTCGGTCATGCGCTGGTGGTTCTCCGGGTCGTAGGAGACGTTGCCCGAATCGTAGTCCTTTTCGAGGCCGCCAATGCGGTGCTCGAGCCCAGGGGTGCCCGGCCTGACCCAGGGCCGGGCCAGGGTTTCCGGGTCTCGCGCATAGGGGTGGAAGCCGGCAGGATCGGTGCGGAAGGCCGCCGGGAAGGGCGCGAAGACGCTGGCGTCGGGCAGACGCCACGGCTCGGCCGCATTGGCGATGAAGGTATCGGTGAGGATCACCACCGGCGTCATGTAGCGGGTCGCGAGTCGCACCGCCTCGACCGCCACGTCGAAGGTGTCCGACGGGGAGCGGGCCGCCAGCACCGCGAGCGGCGCGTCCGCGTTGCGGCCGTAGATCGCGAGGTAGAGGTCGGATTGCTCCGTCTTCGTCGGCATCCCGGTCGACGGGCCGGCCCGCTGGGAGTTCACCAGGATCAGCGGCAGCTCGGCGGTGATGGCGAGGCCCAGCGCCTCGGTCTTGAGCGCGACCCCGGGGCCGGAGCTCGAAGTGACGCCGAGGGAGCCGGCGTAGGAGGCGCCGATCGCCGCCCCCGCCGCGGCGATCTCGTCTTCCGCCTGGAAGGTCACGACGTCATGGGCCTTGAGCCGCGAGAGCACGTGCAGCACCGAGGAGGCCGGAGTGATCGGGTAGGAGCTGAAGACCATCTTGAGCCCGGCCAGCCGCGCGCCGGTCACCAGGCCCCAAGCCACCGCTTCCGTTCCGGTGACGGTGCGATAGACCCCGGGCGTGAATCCGGCCGGCTTGATCTCGAAGGCCTGGGCGCCGTCCGGGAGCTCGGCGGTTTCGCCGAAGGCATGGCCCGCCTTGAGGCAGGCGATGTTGGCGGCGGCGATGTTCGGCGCGGCCTTGAACTTGGCACCCAGCCAATCGATCGTCGGCCGGAGGTCGCGGTCGTACATCCAGTAGAGCAGACCCAGGGTCCAGAGGTTCTTGGCGCGCAGCCCCTCCTTCTTGGTGACCGCGCATTCCTTCACGGCCTGGAGGGTCAGCTTCGAGATGTCGATGGCCATGACCCGGTAGTCGGCCAGGCTGCCGTCGTCGAGGGGATTGGCCGCGTAGCCCGCCTTCTGGAGGTTCTTGTCGTTGAAGCTGCCGGCGTCGACGACGATCAGCCCGCCCCTCTTGAGGTCCCCGAGATTGACCGCGAGCGCCGCGGGATTCATGCAGACCAGGACGTCCGGCAGGTCGCCCGAGGTCATCACCGCGCGCGAGCCGAAATTGATCTGGAAGGCGGAGACGCCGTAGGTGGTGCCGACCGGCGCGCGGATTTCGGCGGGGAAATCGGGGAAGGTCGTGAGGTCGTTGCCCGCGAGCGCCGTCGTCTCGGTGAAGCGGCTGCCGGTGAGCTGCATCCCGTCGCCGGAATCCCCGGCGAAGCGGATCACCGCCGTCTCCAGCTCCTCGCGCGGCGCCTCCTCGATCTTCAGTGCTGCGGTCACTGCCATGGTCGTCTCCGTCGGGCGGCGGGCTTCCCTTACTCCCCCCGGCGGCCCATGTCTAGCGGCCGGGTCCTTTCCCGGAGAGCGGGGGCCGCGCGCCATCGAGGACGGCCAGCATGTCCGCGCGCCGGTAGAGCTTCCGCCTGGGCGCGCCTTCGCGGGCGGCGGCGATCTCCGCCGCCTCGATCTGCTGCCAGTCGGGGAAATCGATCCACCGTATTCCGCGTTCCCGCAGCAGCGGCTCCAGCGCTTGCCGGCCCGGTTTCCCGCCGGCGCCCAGGTCGGCGACGATCTGCGCCGCGGCGTTCCTGCCGTCGGGTTTGTTGGTGCCGATCACGCCGGTCGGCCCGCGCTTGATCCAGCCGACCGCATAGAGGCCGGGGCCGACGCGCCCGTCGTCGTTCGCGACGATCCCGCGCGCATGGTCGAACGGGGCGCCGGCCACGGGCGCCGAGAGATAGCCGATCGCGGCGACCACCAAGCCGCACGGAATCTCGAAATACGCGCCGGTGCCGCGGGCGCGCCCGTTCTCGATCCGCGTGCGTTCGAAGCGCACCGCCTCCGCCCGCGCTCCGCCCAGAATCTCGACGGGGCTGGCGAAGAACACGAAATGCACGCGCTTCGGCTTCTCGTCGGCGCTCCGCGCCGCGAAGGCGCGCAGCGAGGCGAGGTTCTTCTCACGCAGGCGCCTGTCCCTGTCGGACATCGCGCCGGTCACGGCGTCGGGCAGGTCGGCTTCGTTCACCTGCGGCACGCAGTTTTCGAGCTGGCCCATCTCGCGCAATTCGACGTTCGTGAACTTCGCCTCGACCGGACCGCGCCGCGCCGCCATGTAGACGTCCCTGATCGGCGCGCTCTGAATCGGTCCGGCGACGTAGTCCGGGAGGTCGGTGCGGGCCATTTCGGCGGGCGTCTTGACCAGCACCCGCGCCACGTCGATGGCCACGTTGCCGGCGCCGATGATGACCACGCTGTCGGTGTCGAAATCCGGGGTGCGGTCGACGAAATCGGGGTGGGCGTTATACCAGTTGACGAAGCTCGCCGAGCCCACGACGCCGGCCTTGTCCTCGCCCGGGATGCCGAGCGGCCGGTCGCTGGCGGCGCCCACCGCGAGCACGACGGCGTCGTACATCGCGCGCAGCTCGTCGAGCGCGAGCGCGGCGCCGACCTCCACGTCGCCGTAGAAATTGACCCGCTCGTGGGCGGCCGTGCGCGCGAAGCCCCGCATCACGTTCTTGGTCTTCTCGTGGTCCGGCGCGACGCCGAACCGGATCAGGCCGTAGGGCGTCGGCAACCGGTCGAGGATGTCGATGCGGCAGTCCGCATCGGCGCGCAGGAGCGCGTCGGCCGTGTAGAAACCCGCCGGCCCGGAGCCGACGATCGCGACGCTGAGCGTCATTTCCGCGCCGTTCCCCGCCGCTTGCCCATCGAAAACGCGGCCCGCACTATGCCAGCGTCGGCGCGGCGTTTGTATCCTTTTCCGCGCCGCAGGCGACGGACACGCACCCGCCGGCCTGGCCGGGCGCGCGAAGGGAGAGAAACGGCCGTGCAGTACGATTTCTCGACGCGCGCGCCAGCCTGCTCGACGCGCTGGCGGCGGAAGGCCGCGACCACCTCGTGCTCTGCGGCGTCGAAAGCCATGTCTGCGTGTTGCAGGCCGCCGCCCCCGATTCCGGCGCATGAGCGGATCCCCTTCCAGGCCGGAGCGCCCCGTCCGCGTCCGGCCGTCGCCCGCGCCCTCCCCCTCCGGGCGGCCGTGGTACTTCACCAAGCGGGAAATTCGCCACTACAAGCTCCTCGAGTTGCGCGGGCGGATGATCACTCTGCTCCTCCTGCTCCTTCTGGCCCCCGTGGCGATCCCCATGTTGATCTGGGACGAGATCCAGGAGCGCCGATTCTGGCGCGAATACGAACGGTGGGACGATGCCCGGAAAGAGGAAGGGTTCGACCCCATCCCCGACGACTGGGAATCGGACGTACTGGGTGAGGGTGAGTGGGTGCGGATCGGCGAGTCTAAATCCAGGAGCAACCAGGGAGGGGCAGGCAGGCCGGGCAACGGGCATGGGGTCCATCGTCCGGCACGAACCGCTGCCGGCCCCGATTCCCATGCGTGACAACCCGGAGGGGGCGCATTTTCGCCCCCGCGTCGCCGGGCGGGGGGACCATGCATGCCCGCCCCGTCCCGCCCGAATTCCCAGCCTGGGCCGCGGCCCGGCACCACAGAGGGGGGCGGATCAGGCGCCGGCGACCACCGGAACCTACGTCACGCGGGCTGGGCTGGAGGCGCAGTTCGGGGCGCAGGAAATCGCGCAGCTGCTGCGGTCACGCGGAAGCGGCGCGGAGGGCCGTCGATGAGCGCCGACCTCGCCGCCGACACGCAGGCGGTCCTGCTGCTGACGGCGCCGCTGATCGTGGGCCGCGGCGCCGCGGGAGGCCGGCCCGAACCCCTCTCCGACGGCGAGTACGACCGCCTCGCGCGCGGCCTGCGGGAGCACGGACGCGCACCCGCCGACCTGCTCGGCGCCGACGCGGGAGCCGCGCTGGAGGAATGCGCGTCCGGCCTCGAACGCGACCGGCTCGAGCGTCTGCTCGGCCGGGGGAGTCTCCTCGGCCAGGCGGTGGAGCGTTGGCGTGCGCGCGGGCTCTGGGTGATCGGCCGGGCCGATTATCCCCGCCGGCTGAAGGAGCGCCTCGGGAGGCGGGCGCCGCCGCTGCTCTACGGCTTCGGAGACCGCGCGGCCCTGGACGAGGGCGGGCTTGCGGTCGTCGGCTCCCGGGACGCCGACGATGAAAGGCTCGCCCATGCCGGGCGCGCCGGGTGCCTCGCCGCCGCCGCGCGGCGCGCCCTGATCTCCGGCGGCGCACGGGGGATCGACCGGGCGGCGATGCGCGGGGCGCTGGAAGCGGGCGGCAGGGCGGTGGGCGCGCTCGCGAACGATCTCGAACGGGCCGTGATGCGCCGCGGCGACCGGGAGGTGCTCATGGACGGGCGGCTCGTCCTGCTCTCTCCCTGCGATCCGGCGGAGGGGTTTCGTGTCTGGCACGCGATGAGGCGCAACAGGCTGATCTACGCGCTGGCGGACGCGGCGCTGGTCGTCTCGGCGGATCACGGGAAAGGCGGAACCTGGGCGGGAGCGGTGGAGCAGCTGGAGAAGTACCGGCGCGTTCCGGTCTATGTCCACGCCGCCGGCGAATCGGAAAAGGGGCTGGAGGGGCTGCGGAAACGCGGCGCCCGACTCTGGCCGAACCCCGCTACGCCGGAAGCCCTCGAGGACATTCTGGATGCGCCGCCGGCGGCGGAGGGTCCCTTGTTCGCCCACGCCGCGCCGCCGAGGTAAGCGGCGCCCCGCCATCCGAGGAGAGGCGGCCAAGGACGCCGCTTGCGGCGGCGGACGGCTTGGGCCACGGTGCGGCGGGCGCAGCGAGGGGAGCGGCATGGCGACTCCGGCGGACGACGGGCTGCTGCGGCGGGAACGCTCGGCGCTCGTCGCGATCGACCTTCAGGAGCGGCTCATGCCCGCCATCGCGGACGGCGAGGCGGTGGCGAAGGCAGCCGGGGCGCTGATCGACGCGGCGCGGACTCTCGCCGTGCCGGTCGTCGCCACCGAGCAATATCCGAAGGGCCTGGGGCCGACCGTCCCCGCCATCGCCGGCCGCCTGCCCGACGACGCGCCGGTCGTCGCCAAGCTCACCTTCGGCGCGGTGCGCAACCGCGACTTCACGGCGCATATCGACGCGCTGGCGGCGGAAGGCCGCGATCACCTCGTGCTCTGCGGCGTCGAAAGCCACGTCTGCGTGTTGCAGACCGCCGCCGCCCTCCACGCGCGGGGCGGCGCCGTCCATCTCGCCGTCGACGCCTGCGGCTCGCGCCGGGCCGCGAGCAAGGACGCCGCGCTGGCGCGCTGCCGCGCCATGGGTATCTCCTGCGTGACCGTCGAGATGGTGCTGTTCGAATGGCTGGAGGCGGCCGGAACGGACGAGTTCAAGGCCGTCTCCGCCCTCGTGAAGTGACGCCGCGCGTCTCGCCGTGGCGGCAGGCGCCCGGGCGGCTGCCTGAGGGACGGCGGGTCTATGCCATCGGCGACGTCCATGGCCGGCTCGACCTCCTGCGCGCGTTGATCGCGGCCATCGACGCGGAGCAGAAGGAGGCCGGCGCCGCCCGCCCGACCCTGGTCCTGCTCGGCGACTACGTGGACAGGGGCCGCGATTCGCGCGGGGTCATCGACTGGCTGATCGAGGGGCCCCTGCCGGCCTTCGAGCGCGTCCATCTGCGCGGCAACCACGAAGACTCGTTCCTGCGCTTCCTCGACGACATCGCCGTCGGGCCGAGCTGGCTCCATTACGGCGGCGCCGAGACCCTGGCGAGCTACGGCATCCAGGCCGCGCACGACGAGGACGACCCGGCGCGGCTGATGGCGCTGCAAACGGCCTTCGCGGCGGCGCTGCCGGCTTCCCATCGCGCCTTCATGCGCGGGCTCGAATCCTGCCGGGCGATCGGCGGGTATTTCTTCGTCCATGCCGGCGTCCGGCCGGGCGTGCCTCTGGCCGAACAGTCGCTCGACGACCTGCTCTGGATCCGCGGCGCGTTTCTGCGCTCGGCCGCGGATCACGGCCACGTCGTCGTCCACGGTCACACGATCGGCCGGGAGCCCGAGATCCGCCGCAACCGCATCGGCATCGACACCGGCGCCTTCGCGACCGGCGTGCTCACCTGCCTAGTGCTGGAGGAGGACAGATACCGCCTGATCCAGACGGCGTGACCGCGCCGCTCCGGCGCGCGCCTATTCTTCCTCGGGAAGCGCCGCCGGGCTCTCGCTGAGGGAGCGGAGGAAGACGAGGACGTTGGCGCGGTCGGTCCCTTTCGAGAGGCCCTTGAAGACCATCTTCGTGCCGGAGACCGTCCCTTTCGGATCGGCGATGAAGCCGTCCAGACGCGCGAAATCCCAGACGCCGCCGAGCCCCGTCATGGCCTCGGAATAGGCGAAGCCTTCGACGCTCGCCACCGCCCGGTTCACGACGTTCCAGAGATTGGGGCCGATCTTGTTCTTACCGCCTTGCGCCACGGTGTGGCAGGCCGCGCACTTCTTGAACGTCTTCTGGCCCTTCGCCGCGTCCGCGTGGGCCAGCAGCGTGGCCAGGGGGACGCTCTCCTCGACGGCGTCTTCCGCGGCCGCCTCGCCGGGGGCGGGGGCGTCCCGTTCGAGGCCGGCCACCCGGTAGTGGATCGTCCGTTCGTGCGCGCCGTGCTCGAACTTGCCGTAGGCCGCGAGGGAGATCAGCCACGCCGTCATCGCGGCGAGGCCCGCGAAAAGGACCGCGCCGAAGAGCTTGTTCAACTCGAAGCTGTTCATGCCGACCGCTGTTTCGGGTGGAACGGGTGCGCCGGGTGCCGACGGCGCGGGAGACTAGCCAACTCGTTCGATCCTGTCCAACCTAGTCCGCGCAAGGTCGGCGGCGCGCCCCGTCCGTTCGGGCGGGCCCTGCGCCGCGGGCGAGCCGCGCAGGGAGAGCTGCATGGGCGCCTCCGTCGAAACCCGATCGTCCGCGCCGCGCGCCCCGCTGGTGCTGATTCCTGCGCGCATGGCCGCGACGCGGCTCCCCGGCAAGCCGCTCGCGGACGTGGCCGGGAAGCCGATGATCGTGCGCGTCCTGGAGCGCGCCGAGGCCGCGGCGATCGGCCCCGTAGCGGTCGCCTGCGCCGACCGGGAGATCGCGGAGGCGGTCGAGCGCGCAGGCCGCCGTGCCGTCCCGACCCGCCCGGAGCACGCCTCCGGCTCCGACCGCATCTTCGAAGCGCTGGAGGCGCTGGACCCGGACGGCCGGCATGACGCGGTCGTCAACCTGCAAGGCGACCTGCCGACCCTCGATCCCGCCCTGCCGCGCCGCGCCCTGGCGCTGCTGGACGACCCCGCCGTCGCCATCGGGACCCTCGCCGCCGAGAGCGCCGACCCGGCCGAGCGGGACGACGCGAGCGTGGTCAAGGCGGTGGTCGCGTGGGCGCGTGGCGGCGCGCGGGGCCGCGCCCTCTACTTCACCCGCGCGCCCGCGCCCGCCGGCGCCGGGCCCCTCTGGCACCATATCGGGCTCTACGCCTACCGGCGCGCGGCGCTCGCGCGCTTCGTCCGCCTGCCGCCGAGCCCCCTGGAGCGCCGCGAAGGCCTCGAGCAGCTCCGCGCGCTCGAAGGCGGCCTGCGCATCGACGTGGCCCGCGTTGACACCGTTCCCCTCGGCGTCGACACTCCGGCGCATCTCGAACGGGCGCGGGCGCTGGTCGCCGGCGCCCGCCGTGCTTTCGACCGGGGGTCCGGGTGAGCGCACAGGCCGACCGCATCGAGCCGCACGGCGACCCGGCGAACACCATCGCCTTCCAGGGCGCGCGCGGCGCCTATTCCGAGGCCGCCTGCGCGGCGCGCTACCCGGCGATGACGGTGCTGCCCTGCAAGACCTTCGGCGACGCCTTCGCCGCGGTCGCCGCAGGCCGCGCCGCGCGCGCGATGATCCCGATCGAGAATTCGGTGGCCGGCCGCGTCGCCGACATCCACCAGCTGCTGCCTGAATCCGGCCTCCACATCGTGGCCGAGCATTTCGAGCGCGTCCGCCACAACCTCCTCGCCTGTCCCGGCGCGGCCCCGGAGGGGCTCGCCACCGTTCGCTCGCACATCCACGCCCTCGCCCAGTGCCGCAGGCTGATCGAGCGGCTCGGCCTCGCGCCGGTCGTCCATGCGGACACCGCCGGCGCGGCCGCCGAAGTGGCGGCGGCGGGGGACCGGGCCCAGGCCGCCATCGCCTCGACGCTGGCCGCCGAGACCTACGGGCTCGCCGTCCTCGAAGCCGGCGTCGAGGACGAGCCGCACAACACGACGCGGTTCGTCGTGCTCGCCCGCGAACCCGTCGATCCCGGCACCCACGGCGGGCCGGTCGTCACCTCCTTCATGTTCGAGGTCCGCAACGTGCCGGCGGCGCTCTACAAATGCCTCGGCGGCTTCGCCACCAACGGCGTCAACATGACCAAGCTCGAGAGCTACATGGTGGGCGGAACCTTCGCCGCGACCGTCTTCTTCGCCGAGGTCGACGGCCACCCCTCCGGGACGGCGCTGGAGCGCGCCCTGGAGGAGCTCCGCTTCTTCTCCCGCGAGGTCCGCGTCATGGGCGTCTATCCGGCCCATCCCTACCGCCGCGAGGCGGCGGCGCACCCGCGCGGGCGCGGTCAGGGCGGGATACGGCCCGCCAGCCAGTCCTCGATCAGGCGCCGCGAGATCGAATAGCGGCCGGGCAGGCGGAATGCGTCGCTGTCGACGCGGCCGGCGAGGGCGTCGCGGCGGTACCAGTGGGCGTATTCCAGCTCGGTATCGTCCACCGCGATCTCGCGGGTGAGCGCGCGGGCCATGAACCCGACCATGAGCGTGCCGGGGAAGGGCCAGGGCTGCGAGGAGTGGTAGCGGACGTCGCCCACCCGCACGCCGCTCTCTTCGTGGATTTCGCGGAAGACGCACTCCTCCAGGCTCTCGCCGGGCTCGAGGAAGCCGGCGAGCGTGGAGTGCATCCCCGCCGGCCAGCGCGACTGGCGGCAGAGCAGGCACTCGTCGCCATCGTGGACCAGCACGATGACCGCGGAATCGGTCCGGGGGAAGTGCACCGCCCCGCAGGCGTCGTTGCCGCAGCGCCGCTGGTGCCCGGCCTCGCGCGGCTCGGTGGGCGCGCCGCAGGCGCCGCAATGGCGGTGCCGGCTGTGCCAATAGGTGAGCCCGCGCGCATAGGCGATCAGCGCCGAATCCGCCCCCGGCACGATCTGCACCGATTCCCGCAGGTCCATCATTTCGCCGCCCGGCGCGCGGGCGAGCAGTGCGCCGGCCTCCACGTGGGAGAGGTCCACGACGAAGCGCGCCGCGCCTGCGCCGTCGTTTCCCGCCTCGATTCCGAGCAGGCAGAGCGCCGCGTGTTCGTTCAGCAGCCCGTCCAGGGCCTCGCGGGAGTGCAGCGCCGCGCGCGGCTCCGGCTCCATGCGGATGACGGCGTTCTGCCGCCAGATGGCGACGAAGCGGCTCGCGGGATCGTCCAGGCGGGCCGCGAGCCACGCCTCGTCCCCCCGCAAATGGGCGGCCCGGTCGAGCGGCATCCCGGAGAGAACGTTCCCGCCGATTCGCGCGAGGGAGGCCATGCCCCGAAGGTCGCATGGTGGGCGCCCAGGTGCAAAGGCACCCCGCGGAATCGCCCGGCGCAGCTTGGGGTGCGCGGGCCTCCGGGTCGGGTCCTGATTTGAAATTTTCGAGGTTCGCCGCGCCACGCCATGCGTCCGCGACCGCTCGCCCGGCGCGCCCTGCTCCAAACCGGAACACTACCGGCCTCCGGCCCGTATTGCGCGCGGCGCGTGCAAGGATATGGTATGGGACGCGGGGAGAAAAGACCGGCGGGGCATGGGACGATGCCAAGGACCGGCGACGACGTATCGCAACGCCAGCACAACGAAGACCGAGTGCGGCGCGCCGCAAGCTGGCTTGCGAGGGCGGACAGAGCGGCGCGGGAAGGCGAGAAGGCGGGCGATGGCGCCGATGGAATCGGCTTCGCGTGCGAACAATTCCTGTTCCTCTGGATATCTTTCAACGCCGCTTATGGCTACGAGGTGATCGAGGACGGAACTCGCGCCTCCTACCAGAAGGAGAACGAAAAGTTTAGAAAATTTTTCCATGAGATCGTGAGACGGGACAGGGGAGGAATTATCCGAAACATTCTATGGAAGAAGTATTCCGGTCCTGTTCGAGTCCTTCTGCGCAACAAATATGTTTTCAAGCCATTCTGGGAATCGGTCCGGGAAGTCCCGGGCGAGCGAGGTTGGAAACAACAATTCGAGAAAGAAAAACAACAGGCGAACAACGCGCTGGCGAACGGCAACGTCGATCGCGTTCTCGAAATCGTTTTCCGCCGGCTCTACGTGCTGCGCAACCAGATCTTCCACGGCGGCACCACCTTCGCCGAGGGTTGGGGCCGGGATCAGATCAGGGACGGCAGCCGCATCATGGCGGCCCTCGTGCCGGCGATTCTCGACATCATGCGCGCCGACTTCGCCGCGAACCCGGACACCGACGCCTGGGGAAAGGTCGCCTACCCGCGCATCAACGAAAGCAGGGAGTAGCAGGCGTCGCCCACGGTCATGGGGCCGCCGCCGGGACCTCTCTCGCGCTCGGCCCGCAGCATCCGGCCCGGATGGGTTCTCTCCCGGCTCATGGCTTGGCCTCCCCGATCCGTCCCCTGTGATAGTCCTCCATGGCTCGGGATGCCGGCCGACGTGGCATGACATCCCGGAACACCGCCGCCGCGTCAACCGTTGAAGCCGACGGCCGCCTTGCGCCGGCGCCCGCCGCCCGGCATCATCGCGCGATGGTGGATAGCACGGCGTTCGATACGCTCGCCACGGCCCGGAAGCGCAAGGCGGCCGGCATCGCGGGCGCCCACGCCGAAGCCCAGGCTGAAGCCATCGCCGCCGCCATTCGCGCGGCCCGTGGCGCCCTCGTAACCCGCGCGGACTTCTGGCGCGGCATGTTCGGGCTAGCGGCGTTCATCGTCGCCGTCGCTGCCCTCTCCATCGGCTTGATGCAACTTTCGCGATAGGCCGCCGCCGCGCCGGTGACCGGCCGGGCGGAAGCTGCTAGGATGGGCGCGGGAGGCCGGTGGCGGACGGCTCTCTCGCCAACCCGGTCAGGTCCGGAAGGAAGCAGCCGTAACGAGCCCGAGCCGGGTCGTCCGCCGGCCTCCCGCCGCGCCCGCAGGCCCCGGGGACGAGCAGCGATGAGCGAGGACGGCGCCGCCTACCGCGTCCTGGCGCGCAAGCACAGGCCGGCCGACTTCGCCGGACTCATCGGCCAGGATGCGCTCGTGCGCACCCTCGGCAACGCCATCGCGACGGACCGCCTGGCCCATGCCTATCTGCTGACCGGCGTCCGCGGCGTCGGCAAGACGTCGACGGCGCGCATCCTCGCCCGCGCGCTCAACTGCGTCGGCCCGGACGGCCAGGGCGGCCCGACGCCGGAGCCGTGCGGGGCCTGCGAACACTGCGGCGCCATCGCCGAGGACCGCCACGCGGACGTGATCGAGATGGACGCGGCCTCGCGCACCGGCGTCGACGACGTGCGCGAGCTTATCGAGAGCGTGCGCTACCGCCCGGTGTCGGCGCGCTACAAGGTCTATATCGTCGACGAAGTGCACATGCTGTCGAAGCAGGCCTTTAACGCCCTCCTCAAGACCCTCGAAGAGCCGCCGGCGCACGTCAAGTTCGTGTTCGCGACGACCGAGGCGCGCCGGCTGCCGGTCACCGTCCTGTCGCGCTGCCAGCGCTTCGACCTGCGCCGGGTGGAGATGGAGACGCTCGCCGCGCACCTCGCGCGAATCGCCGCCGCCGAGGGCGCCGAGGCGGAAGCGGCGGCACTCGCCCTGATCGCCCGGGCGGCCGACGGCTCGGTGCGGGACGGCCTTTCCCTGCTCGACCAGGCGATGTCCCACGCCGGGGCGCGGATTTCCGAAGCAGGCGTCCAGGCCATGTTGGGGCTGGCCGACCGGACGCGCCTGTTCGACCTGTTCGACATGCTGATGCGCGGCGCCGTCGCGGACGCGCTGGGCTGCTTCGCGGAACTCCACGACGCCGGCGCGGAACCGTCGGTCCTGCTTCAGGACATGCTGGAGCTCTGCCACTGGCTGACCCGGCTGAAGCTGGTGCCCGCCGCGGCCGACGATCCGGCGGTCCCGGAGGCGGAACGCGCGCGCGGCGGCGCGATGGCCGAGGCGTTGACCGTCCCGGTGCTGACGCGGACCTGGCAGATGCTGCTCAAGGGGCTGGAGGAGACCAACCAGGCCGCGCGTCCGGCCCTGGCGGCGGAGATGACGCTGGTGCGCATCGCCTACGCCGCCGATCTGCCGAGCCCGGCCGAGGCCCTCCGCGCCCTCGGGCCCGGCGGCGCGCTGGCGGCGGCCGGCGAGACCCCGCGCGAAACCCCGCGCGATGCAGCGGCGGGTGATGCGGCCCCGCATGGCCCTGCGCCGCGGGGAAGCGTCGCCGCCGCGCCGGCGGCCGAAGCGGCGCCGGCGCCGCGCCGGCCGTCTCCAACGTCGCTCGAGGAGATCGCGGCGCTCGCCGAAAGCCACCGGGAGCCGACCTTGGGCGCGTGGCTGAAGACCGCGATACGCCCCGTCCGCGTCGCCGCCGGAACCCTCGAAATCGATTGCGGCCCGTCGCCGAATCGGAAGATGCTGGCCCTGCTTCAGAGCAAACTCGAGGCGTGGACCGGCGAACGCTGGATGATCGCGCTGACGGACGCTGGCGGCGGCCCCACCCTCGAGGAGCGGGCGCGGGAGGCGGCGACCGCGGCGGACGAAGCGGCGAAAGGCCACCCGCTGGTGCGGGAGATTCTCGACGCCTTCCCCGGCGCCCGCGTGCGGGCGGTGCGCCGGGCGCCGCGGAGCGGCCCGCCCGCAGGAGACCCCTCGCCATGAAGAACATCGGCCAGATGCTGAAGCAGGCCCAGGCCATGCAGTCCCGCATGGCCGAACTGCAGGAGAGCCTGGGCGCGCTCGAGGTCGAGGGCTCCGCCGGCGGCGGCATGGTCCGGGTGACTCTCACGGGCAAGGGCGAGATGCGCCGGCTCGCGATCGATCCCTCGCTCTTCTCCGGCGGCGAGAAGGAGGTGCTGGAGGATCTGGTCGTCGCCGCCTTCAACGACGGCAAGGCCAAGGTCGAACGGCTGGTCCAGGAAAAGATGTCGGAGGTCGCGGGCGGCCTCAAGCTGCCGCCCGGCCTCGATCTCGGCTTGTGACGGCGGGACGCGCCCGGGCGAAGGCCCGCCCCCGGTGACCGCGAGCGCGGCGGTCGAGCGGCTGATCGAGTATCTCGGCAGGCTCCCGGGGCTCGGCCCGCGTTCGGCGCGCCGCGCCGCCCTGCACCTGCTGGAGCGCCGCGAATCGCATCTGGAGCCGCTCCTGGCCGCGCTCGCGGCCGCGGCGGAAAGCGTCCGCGCCTGCGCGACCTGCGGCAACCTCGATGCCGCCGACCCCTGCGCGATCTGCGCCGACCCGGAGCGCGACCGCGCGACGATCTGCGTGGTCGAACAGGTCGCCGACCTGTGGGCGCTGGAGCGCACGCGGACCTTCCGCGGCGGCTACCACGTGCTGGGCGGGCTGCTCTCCGCCCTGGACGGAATCGGGCCGGACGATCTGGCGGTCGCCGGGCTGGTCGCGCGCGCCGGCGCGCCCGAGGTGACCGAGATCATCCTCGCGACCGGCGCCACGGTCGACGGGCAGACCACCGCGCATTACCTGACCGACCGCCTCGCCGGCAGCGGCGCTGCCATCTCCCGCCTCGCCCACGGCCTGCCGGTCGGCGGCGAGATCGACTATCTCGACGACGGCACCTTGAGCGCCGCGCTCAAGGCGCGCCGGCGCGTCGCCTGAGCGGCCGGCGGGCGAGCGGAACGGCGGAAGACGCGGCGACGGGCGGGCCGGGCGCGCCGAAGAGCGCCGGGCGCCTGGAACGGGTGCTGCGCGCGGGTGGGTTCGCCCTCACCGCGGAAACGGCCCCGCCCGATTCCGCCGATCCGGCCGCCGTCCTCGCCCGCGCCGGGTGCCTGGGGGGCCTGGTCGACGCCGTAAACGGGATCGACGGCGCCGGCGCGCGGGCGCATCTCTCGCCGCCGGCGACCGCCGCGATCCGCCGGAAGCCGGCATCGAGCCGGTGCTCCAGGTCACCATGCGCAACCGCAACCGCCTGGCGCTTCGGGCCGACGCGCCGGGCGCGGCCGCGCTCGGCGTGCACACCCTGCTCTGCCCGACGGGCGATCCGCCGGAGGCCGGCGACGAGCCGGAGGCGAAACCGGTGTTCGACCTCACCTCCGGCGCCTTCATGAAACTCGTCCGCGCCATGCGCGACGAGGCGGCGCTGCCGGGCGGGCGGGTTCTCGAAGCCGCGCCGCGGCTGCTGATCGGCGGCGCGGACGCGCCCCGCGAGCCTCCCGCCGCCGGCGCGCCGGCCGGCCTGCTGGCGAAGATCGAGGCGGGCGCGGATTTCTTCCAGACCCGGTTCTGCTTCGACCTCGCCATGCTCCGGCGCTACCTCGCGTGGCTCGGGGATTTCGGCATCCCCGCGCGCGTGCCCATCCTCGTCGGCATCGGGCCGCTGCGCTCGGCGCGCGCCGCCCGCTGGATGAACGCGAATCTCCACGGCGTGCACATCCCCGATTCCGTCGTCCGCCGCCTGGACCGCGCCGGGGATGCGCGGGCCGAGGGAATCCGCATCTGCGTCGAGCTGCTGGAGGCGCTGCGCGGAATCGAGGGAGTCGCCGGCGCGCATCTGATGGCGCCCCACGGCGAACGCGCGATCGCTGAGGCCATCGCCGAATCGGGCCTGCGCCCATGACGGTTCGGCGTGCGATCGTTCGGCGCGGCGTTGCGGGGCGATTCGCTTTCGGCCACGATGCGGGCCGAACGAAGCGCAACCCGGAGGGGAGGGGAAGATGGCCGTCACGCGAGCGAAGGTCGTCGCCAAGGTCGGGGCGTCGGCGGACCGCGTCTGGAACGAGATCGCGCCGTTCAACAACCTGACCGCGATCATGGGAAACACGATCTCGAAGAGCACCCTCGACGGCAAGGGCGTGGTGCGGGCGCTCAAGATCAGGGGCCGGCGGGGCACGCTCTACGAGCGCCTGCTGAAATACGATTCGGCGACGCGGGTGACGAGCTACGAGATCATCGACGACCCGGACGACCTCGTGCCCTTCACCGACTACACCGCCACCATCAGGGTGAAGCCCGCCTCGACGCGGAGCTGCACGGTCGAATGGTCCAGCCGCTTCGTTCCGAAATCCGGGCGGACGAAGGCCGAGTGCGTCGAGTTCGCCGAAGGCGTCTACAACGCCGGCATCGCGGGGACCAAGCAGGCGCTCGGCCTCGGCAAACGCGACGCCTAGCCCGCGCATTCCTCCGGCGGATAGACGACCGCCTCCAGATAGAGGCCGCAGGCCGGCGCCGTCGGCCCGCAGCGGCGGCGGTCGCGGGCGGCGAGCGCGGCGCCCACGTCGGCGGGCGTCCGCCGCCCCTCGCCCACCTGCGCCAGCGTCCCCGCCATCGCCCGCACCTGGTGCTGGAGGAAGGACCGCGCCCGGGCGCCGATCGTCACTTCGGCGCCGTCGCGGGCGACGGCGAGGCCGTCGAGGGTGCGCACCGGCGAGGCCGCCTGGCAGCGCGCGGCCCGGAAGGTCGTGAAGTCGTGGGTGCCTTCCAGCAGGCGGGCGGCGGCGGCCATCGCGCTCGCGTCGAGCCGGCGCGGCAGGTGCCAGGCGCGGCCGCGGGCGAGGGCGAGCGGCGCCTTGCGGTCGACGATCCGGTAGCGATAGACCCGCGCCGTCGCGGCGCGCCGGGCGTCGAACGCCGGCGGCGCGAGGGCCGCGGCGAGGACGGCCGCCGGCGCCGGCCGGAGATGCGCGTTCACCGCGTCGCGCAGCACCTCGGGGGCGACGGGGCGCGCCAGGTCGAGATGGCAGCACTGGCCCAGGGCATGGACGCCGGAATCGGTGCGCCCGGCCCCGTGCACCCGCGTCCGCTCGCCGCAGAAGCGCGCGACCGCGCGTTCCAGCGCCTCCTGCACCGAGCGGCCGTTCCCCTGGTGCTGCCAGCCGACGAAGCCGCCGCCGTCATATTCGACGATCAGCCGGTAGCGGGGCATGGCAGGCGAGTCCCCGGCGCGATGGGCCGGCCGCGCAGGAAGGCGTCCGCCTCCAGCGGCGCCTTGCCGGCCCGCTGGAGGCGCGTCGGGCGGAGCGCCGAGCCCGCGCCGCAGGCGACGGTCGGCGCCGCGTCGAGGACCGTCCCTGGCGGCGCCTTGCCGGCCGCCGGCGCCGCCTCCGCCGCCAGCACCTTGACGCGCATGTCGCCGTGGGCGAACCAGGCGCCGGGCGCGGGCGCCAGCGCGCGCACCTGGCGCTCGATGCGCACAGCCGGTGCGCGCCAGTCGATGGCGGCCTCGCGCTTCTCGAGCTTCGCCGCGTAGGTGGCGCCGGCCTCCGGTTGCGGCGTGGCGGGCAGCGCGCCGGCAGCGAGCCCGTCCAGCGCGGCGAGGAGCAGGCGCGCCGAGAGCGCGGCGAGGGTGTCGTGCAGCGCGCCCGCGGTCGCGTCCGGCTCGAGGGGCAGCCGCTCCGCCAGCAGGATGGGGCCGGTGTCGAGGCCCTCGTCCATCCGCATGACGGTGACCCCGGTTTCCGCGTCGCCCGCCATGATCGCGCGCTGGATCGGCGCCGCCCCGCGCCAGCGCGGCAGCAGCGAGCCGTGGGCGTTGACGAAACCCAGCCGGGGCGCGGCCAGCAGCGCCGGCGGCAGAATCAGGCCATAGGCGATCGTCACCCCGAGATCGCAACCGCGCGCGGCGCGGGCCGCCCCTTTGTCCGCCCCGTCGAGGCGCCGGGGGGTCGCGACCGGGACGCCCGCGGCCGCGGCGCACCGCGCGACCGGCGTCGCCCGCACCGCCCGCCCGCGCCCGGCCGCGCGCGCGGGCTGCGTATAGACGCGCACCACCTCGTGGCGGCTCGCCAACAGGGCGTCGAGGGTCGGCACGGCATAGGCCGGCGTCCCCATGAACACCAGCCGCAGGCGCGTCATCGCGGGCCCGGCTACGCGCCTGCGGCGGCGCGGCGCGCCTTGGCCATCTTGCGCAGGATGAGGCCGCGCCGGGCCAGCGAGAGGCGGTCCACGAACAGAACCCCTTCCAGATGGTCGATCTCGTGTTGCAGGCAGACGGCGAGCGTGCCGGCGGCTTTCACTTCGCGAGCGGCGCCGGTCTCGTCGAGACAGGCGACCTTCACCTCCGCCGGGCGCTCCACGTCGGCGTAATGGTCGGGGAAGGAGAGGCAGCCTTCCGGGCGGCGGAGCCGCTCCTCCGAACGCCAGCGGATCTCGGGGTTGACCAGCCGGAGCGGCGCCGGCGCCTCGCCGGGTGGTTGCGCGTCGGCGACGATGCAGCGCTTGCGCACGCCGATCTGGATGGCGGCGAGGCCGATCCCCGCGGAGTCGTACATGGTCTCCAGCATGTCGTCGAGCAGCGCGCGGATCGCGTCGTCGACGACGGCGACCGGCTCGGAGCGCGCTTTCAGCCGCCGGTCGGGCGCGATGATGATCGGGCGTATGGCCATCGGTTCGGCAGGGGGGCGAGGCCGTGTTAGGTATGACGGCTCGTTCGAGAGGTCAAGCGCAGCCGATGGAGCCGCTCGCGATCCTCGCCGCCCTGGCGGCCGTTCTCGCCGTCGCGCTCGCCGCGGTCGTCGCCCTGTCGCTGCGCCGCGCGCGGCGGGGACGGACCGACGCCGCGATGGAGCGGCTGGCCGAAACCATCCGCGCCGGCCAGGGCGAGATGGAGACGCGCCTCCGCGCCGACCAGACCGCCCTCGCCGAGCGCCTGCACGCCCAGGAGCTCGCCCTCACCAAAGCCCTGGGCACCGGCCTCGAATCCGCCACCAAGCGCACGCTGGAGACGATGGCGCGCCTCGAAGGGCGCCTCGCCGCGATCGACAAGGCGCAGGAGAACATCGTGGCGCTCTCCAGCCAAGTGGTGAGCCTTCAGGACATCCTCGCCAACAAGCAGGCGCGCGGCGCCTTCGGCGAGATCCAGCTGGCCGATCTGGTGCGCCAGGTCCTGCCGCCTTCGGCCTACCGCTTCCAGGCGACGCTTTCCAACGGCCGCCGCCCCGACTGCCTGCTGACGCTCCCGAACCCGCCGGGCGCCATCGCCATCGACGCGAAGTTCACGCTCGATAGCTACCACGCGCTGCGCGAAGCCGGGAACGACGATGCGCGCGCGGCGGCGGCGCGGGACTTCCGCAACGATATCCGGACCCACATCCGCGACATCGCGGAGCGCTACGTGATCGTGGGCGAGACGGCCGACGCCGCCCTCATGTTCCTGCCCTCGGAGGCCGTCTATGCCGAATTGCACGGGAACTTCCCGGAGACGGTCCAGGAGTCGTATCGGGCGCGGGTCTTCATCGTTTCACCGACCACGTTGTGGGCGACGCTGAACACCGTGCGCGCCGTCCTCAAGGACGTGGAGATGCGCGAGCAGGCCGGCCTGATCCAGCGCCACGTGCGCTCCCTGGCTGACGACGTGGGCAGGCTCGACAAGCGCGTCGCCGCACTCGCCAAACATTTCGGTCAAGCCACGGAGGACATCCGCCAGATCCAGATCTCGACGCAGAAGGTGACGCGCGGCGCGGAGCGCATCGACGCCCTCGACCTCGACGGCGCGCCGCCGCCGGCGGTGCCGCAACCGGCTCCGCCCGCCGACCCGGATCGGGCGTGACGCCCCGCCCTCCCCGGAAGCGCCGGCATGGGCGCCGGCCCAGGCGCACCGGGGAGGGCGGGGTGACGGGCCGCTGGCGCGCAAGCGGCGGATGGGCTGGAACAATCTGGCCATCGAGCGCGCGACGGTGGACCGGCTGCTCGACGACGACCGGTGGTACACCCTCCGCGCGGCGCCGGAGCGGCTGGCCGTCAGGCGCTTCGAGGACCTGCGCGCGCTGGAGGAACCGGCCGTCGAGCTGATCGCGGAATACGCCGACCGGTTCTGGCGCAAGCGCCGCCGCGCCTGGGAGCACGCCCACATCGACGTGACGACGCTAGACGAGAGCGACCCCAACAACGTCCGGGAACACCGGCTCTCCATGGACGCGGCGAAGACGCGGCTGGTCGAGGACGTCCGTGAATGCGCGGACCTGCTGCGCGAAGGACCCGCCCGCCACCTGAAGCTCGGCATCGTCACGGCGGACATCCACGCCTACAAGCCGCTCCTCTACGCCACCGGAAAAGGCGAAGTCGCCGTCCAGCCCGTCCCCCTGGACGAGAGCGAACGGAAGGTCGTCGAGGGGCTGGCGGCGCCGGCCGAGGCGAGCGCTCCCTGCCTGTGGGGCCGGGAACTCTACCTGATCCGCAACATGACGCGGGGCCGCGGCGTATCGTTCCTCGACGACTTCGCCTACTACCCGGATTTCATCGTCTGGCTGAAGGACGAGGCGGATCAGCACGTGGTCTTCCTCGACCCGAAGGGCCTGGGCCGCTACGGCCCGAAGGAGCGGCGCAAGGTGCGGCTGCACAGCGAGATCAAGGAGACCGAAGCGCGGGCGCGGGAAGCCGACCCGGCGCTCCGTCTGCGCGCCTGCGTCCTCTCCGTCACGGCGCCCCGGAACATCGGCGACGCGCCGCGCGCGCAGCACGAATGGGAGGCGCGCGGAGTCTACTTCCTGCAAGACCCCGCCTGCTTCCGCCGGATCGTCGAACACGCCCTGGCGGCGTAACCGCTTCTCTTCTTCCGGCGCGCGGGCGCTCAGGAGAGGTAGCGGCGGTGCAGGTGGGTCTTGAAGGCCGTCGTGGCGAGGGGCGCGCCGGTCGCACGTTCGACGATCTCGGCGGCGGGAAGGCGGGAGGCGAAGCGGTGGACGTTGGTCCGCAGCCAGCCGCGCAGGGGGGCGAAGTCGCCGCGCGCGATCGCCGGCCAGAGATCGGGCACGGCGCGGGCGGCGGCGGCGAAGAACTGCGCCGCCATCAGCGCGCCCAGGGTGTAGCTCGGGAAGTAGCCGAACTCGCCGGCCGCCCAGTGGATGTCCTGCAGGCAGCCGCGGGCGTGATCGGGTGGGCGCAGGCCGAGCAGGGAGTCGAGCCCGTCCGCCCAGGCGCCGGGCAGATCGCCCACGGCGAGATCGCCGGCGACCAGGGCCTTCTCCAGCCGATAGCGGAGCATGACATGCGCGGGGTAGGTCACCTCGTCGGCCTCCACCCGGATGAAGCCCGGCTCGACATGGATCGCCCGGCGGTGGAGCGCCGCCGCCTCGTCCGCAACGCCGCCGGCGGCGCCGGGAAGCTGGCGCAGGAGCGGCGCCAGGAAGCGCATGAACGGCAGGCTGCGGCAGACCTGCATCTCGATCAGCAGCGACTGGCTCTCGTGGAGCGCCATGCCGGCGGCCGCGCCCACGGGCTGGAGCCGCCACTCCGTCGGCAGGCCCGCCTCGTAGAGGGCGTGGCCCGTCTCGTGCAGGACCGCCATCAGGCCGGACAGGACGTCCGCCTCGTCGTAGCGCGCGGTGACGCGGATGTCCCCGCTCACGCCGCCGCAGAAGGGGTGAAGGCTGGTATCGAGGCGCCCGTGGTCGAAATCGAAACCGAGCGCCGTCATCAGGCGCCGGGCGAGCGCCTTCTGCGCCGGCTCGGGCGCGCGGAGAGGCGGGGCCGGCGGCGCTTCACCCGCCTGGCGCGCGCGGACGCGGGCGAGGAAATCCGGAAGGAAGCGCGCGAGATCGTCGAACAACGGATCGACGAGCGCCTGGCGCATCCCGGCGTCGTAGCCGTCGATCAGCGCGTCGTAGGGGGCGCAATCCAGGGCGTCGGCGAGCGCCGCCGCCTTGTCGCGGACCAGCCCGAGCAGCGGCGCGAAGGCCGCCGCGAACCCCGCATAGTCGTTCGCCGGGCGCGCCGCGCGCCAGACCATTTCGCAGCGGGAGGCGGCCTCGCTCAGCGCCTTCACCAGATCGGCGGGCAAGGCCGCCGCCCGGCGCCGCCGCCTGCGCATGGCGGCGAGATTGGCCCGGCGCCACGGGTCGAGGGCGCCCTCCTCCGCCGCCGCCTCGTCCAGCAGGCCGCCCAGGCGGGGGTCGGTCAGCGCCTCGTGGCGGAGAAGGTCGAGCTCCGCCAGCTGGGCCGCTCGCGCGTCCGCGCCGCCGGGCGGCATCGTCACGGCCCAGTCCCAATGCAGGATCGCAGCCGCGCCGGCCAAGTTGCCGAGGCGCGCGAAGCGGGCCTCCAGCGCGCCGTAGGCGCTCACGCCCCGGCCTCCCCGGAATCGTCGCGGCCGCCGCGACGCATGAAGAGGAGGTAGATCACCGCGAGGGCCACCGCGAGGGCGTACCAGATGACGATGTATTGCAGGTGCTCGCTGCGCAGCTCGACCTTCGTCTGCCCGCCGATCGGGAGGCCGCCGGGGTTGGGCGCGGCCCCGGCCTCGACCAGGAATCCGGGCGCGGGGATTCCCGCCTTCGCCGCCAGCGACTCCGTGTCCGCCCAGAACCAGAGGTTGTCCCCGGGCGCGTTGTCCGGCGTGAACCAGCCGGCGCGCCCGCCGGGCACGACGACGCCTTCGATGCGGACGCGCCCCTCGACCTGACCCGCCCGTCTCGTTTCCGGCGCCTTGTTGTCGAGCGGCACCCAGCCGCGATTCACCAGGACGGGCGCGCCGCCCGCGCGCGCGAACGGCGTGATCACGTGGTAGCCGACCCGGCGGTCGTGGGTGCGCGCCGCGAGGAACATCTCCGCCTCGTGGCGAAAGCGCCCCTCCAGCCAGACGCGGCGGAAGGCGAAGGAAGCCGGCTCTTCGAGCGCCGCCGGGAGCAGCACCGCTTCCGCCTGGTGGCGGGCGCGGCGCTCCTCGTTGAGCTCGGCCTTCCACATCAGGCGGTGGACCTGCCAGGAGCCGAGCGCGAGAAGGATCAACACGCCGGGGATCGCGAACAGAGTCGCGCGCCGGCGGGCGCGGTCACTCCTCGCCGAAGCCGGCGGCTTTGTGTCGGTACTGGAGGGCAATCAGGATAGCCTTGGCGGGCCGCAGCAGGACGAGGCTGCCGACGACGATCAGGGGCGCCCACAACGCCACGTGGAGCCAGTAGGGCGGCGCGAAGGCGAGTTCGAGCCAGAGCGCGAGGGCGACGACGGCTCCGCCGACGAAGAACATGACGAAGACCGCCGGCCCGTCGGCACTGTCGTGCCGCCGCAGCTCGAAGGCGCAGGCCTCGCACCGTTCGGCGACGCGCAGGTAGCCGGCGAAGAGCCGGCCGCGTCCGCAGCGGGGGCAACGCGAAAGGAGGCCCGCCTTCAGAATCGAGACCGGTGGATAACGGCCCTCCGCCATGGCCGCGCGATCAGCCCTCGCCCCACCAATAGATCCAGATGAAGAGGAACAGCCAGACCACGTCGACGAAATGCCAGTACCACGCGGCCGCCTCGAAGCCGATGTGCTGATCCGGCTTGAACTGGCGCTTCAACGCGCGGTAGAGGCAGACCGCGAGGAAGATCGCGCCGACCGTCACGTGGAAGCCGTGGAACCCCGTCGCCATGAAGAAGGTGGACGGGTAGATCCCCTCGCGGAAGCCGAACGCCGCGTGGGCGTATTCGTAGCCCTGAACGCCGATGAAGGCGACGCCCAGCATGACGGTCAGCGCCAGCCCGTAGATCGTATGGCGGTGATTGCCGTGGCGCAGGGCGTGGTGGGCCCACGTCACCGTTGCACCCGAAGTGAGCAGCAGCAGCGTGTTGATGAAAGGCAGGCGCCATGCCGGAATGACCTCGATCCCGGGCGGCGGCCAGACGTTGCCGATGGCGTCCGTCGGCATGATCGAGGCGTTGAAGAAGGCCCAGAAGAACGCCGCGAAGAACATGACCTCCGAGGCGATGAAGAGGATCATGCCGAAGCGCAGGCCGCGCTGCACCACCTGGGTGTGCTCGCCCTCGACCAGCCCCTCGCGGATCACGTCGCGCCACCAGAAATACATGGTCAGGAGGACGATGAGGCCGCCGATCGTCATCAACCAGAGCTGCCCGGAGTGCATGAAGACGACGACGCCGCCCAGGCCCAGCCCGCCGCCGCCGAGGGCGCCGATGACCGGCCACGGGCTCGGCCGCACCATGTGGAAATCGTGATTCGCCGTGCCGTGCGCGCTATCCGCCATCTCTCGCTCTCGCTCCCTTGTCGGACAGGGCGGCCTCAGCCTCGCCGCCATCGCGCCCGAAGAACGTATAGGAAAGGGTGATCGTGTTCACGTCGTCGAGCCGCCGGTCCTCGGCGATCGCGGGATCGACGAAGAACGATACCGGGAACGCCACCCGCTCGCCCGGCGCCAGAGTCTGCTCCTCGAAGCAGAAGCACTCGATCTTGTTGAAGTAGCTCCCCGCCTTCACCGGCGTGACGTTGAAGGTCGAGCTGCCGACCAGGGCGCGGTCGGACAGGTTCTCGGCGCTGTAGAACGCCATGTTCACTTCGCCGACGCGCACGGCCATCTCGCGCCGCTCCGGCATGAAGCGCCAGGGCAGGTCGCGCGCGGTGTCGGCGTTGAAGCGCACCGTGACGATGCGTTCGCCGATCTCGGCCGGCGCAGCCTCCGCCACCTGGACGGTGCCGCCGAAACCCGTCACCTGGCAGAAGAGTCGGTAGAGCGGGACGGCGGCGAAGGCGAGGCCGGCCATGCCGAAGACCACGCCGCCCAGGACGAGCGCGGTCGCGACCCGGCGCCTGGCCGACGGCGCCATCTCACGCGCCTCCCATCCTGACGATGGTGATCAGGTAGAAGAGGACGGCGAGCGCCAGCAGCGCGCCGCCGACGGCGAGGTTCCGCGCCCGGCGACGGCGCCCGGCCTCGCGGCCTCCCGCTTCGTCCCGCACGTCGTCCCTCATTTCGTCCCTCAGGGCCAGAACGGAATCCGCCACGCGCTATCCACGATCAGCAGCGCGAACAGGGCGAACAGGTAGAGGATCGAGAAGCCGAACAGTCCGCGTGCGGCCGCCTTGCCGCGATCACCCAGGACCCGGAACGCGCCCGCCACCAGCAGGAGGCCCAGGACGAGGGCGCCCGCCCCGTACACCGCGCCCGCCGCGCCCAGCGCACAAGGAGCGAGGCCCGCCGGCAGCAGGAGCAGCGCGTAGGCCGCGATCTGGCGGCGGGTGGCGCGGGCGCCGGCCGTCACCGGCAGCATCGGCACGCCGGCGCGGGCGTAGTCGTCGGCGCGGACCAGCGCCAGCGCCCAGAAATGCGGCGGCGTCCACAGGAAGACGATGGCGAAGAGCGCCGCCGAGGCAGGGGCGACTTCACCGGTCGCCGCGGCCCAGCCGATCATCGGCGGGAAGGCGCCGGCGGCACCGCCGATGACGATGTTCTGCGGCGTGCGCCGCTTCAGCCACATGGTATAGACCACGACGTAGAAGAAGACCGTGAAGGCGAGCAGGCCGGCCGCCAGCCAGTTGACGGCGAGCCCCATCAGCGCCGTCGCCCCCGCCGACAGGACGATGCCGAGGCCCAGCGCGGCGCCGGGCTCCACCCGCCCGGCCGGGACGGGTCGGTGACGGGTCCGCGCCATCACGGCGTCGATGTCCCTGTCGTACCACATGTTGATGGCCGCCGCGCCGCCGGCGCCGGCCGCGATGCAGAGCACGGCGACCAGCGCGATCAGGGGATGGATGCCGCCCGGCGCGACGACGAGGCCCACCGCGCCCGTGAACACGACGAGCGACATCACCCGCGGCTTGAGCAGGGCCACGGCGTCGCCGAGCGCGACGGGCCCGGCGCTCCCGGCCGAGGCCGTCCCGGCGGAAGCCGCCCCGGCGGCCGCGGGCCTGGTCATGGCGCTCCTCCGCCTCGCCTAGCGGACCCGGGGGAGTTCTTCGTGGGTGTGGAACGGCGCGGGCGACGGGACCGTCCATTCGAGGGTGCATGCGCCCTCGCCCCACGGATTATCGGCGCAGCGCCTGCCGAAGAACAGCGTATAGACCAGGATGTAGAGGAACAGCGCCAGCCCGGCCACCGAAATGTAGGAGCCGATGGACGAGATCATGTTCCACCCGGCGAAAGCGTCCGGGTAATCCGGGATGCGGCGCGGCATCCCCGAGACGCCGGAGAAGTGCATCGGGAAGAAGGTGAGGTTCACGCCGACGAAGGTGATCCAGAAGTGGATCTTGCCGAGTGTTTCCGGATATTGCCGGCCGCACATCTTGCCGATCCAGTAGTAGAAGGCGCCGAAGATGATGAACACCGCGCCGAGCGACAGCACGTAGTGGAAGTGTCCGACGACGTAGTAGGTGTCGTGCAAGGCGCTGTCCAACCCGGCATTGGCCAGCACCACGCCCGTCACCCCGCCCACGGTGAACAGGAAGATGAAGCCGAAGGCCCAGAGCATCGGCGTCTTGAACTCGACCGAACCGCCCCACATGGTGGCGATCCAGCTGAATATCTTGATGCCGGTCGGCACCGCGATGACCATGGTCGCGCCGACGAAATAGGCGCGGGTGTCCACGTCCATGCCGACCGTGAACATGTGGTGCGCCCAGACGACGAAGCCGATGAAGCCGATGGAGACCATCGCGTAGGCCATCCCCAGATAGCCGAAGACCGGCTTCCGGGAGAAGGTCGAAACGATGTGGCTCACGATCCCGAAGGCCGGGAGGATCAGGATGTAGACTTCCGGGTGCCCGAAGAACCAGAACAGGTGCTGGTAGAGGATCGGGTCGCCGCCGCCGGCCGCGTCGAAGAAGGCGGTGCCGAAGTTGCGGTCGGTGAGCAGCATGGTGATCGCGCCGGCGAGCACGGGCAGCGACAGCAGCAGCAGGAACGCCGTCACCAGCACCGACCAGACGAACAGCGGCAGCTTGTGCATCGTCATGCCCGGCGCGCGCATGTTGAGGATGGTGGTGATGAAGTTGATGGCGCCCAGGATCGAGGAGGCGCCGGCGAGATGGAGCGCGAAGATGCCGAGGTCCATCGCCGGCCCGGCGTGGCCCGATGTCGAGAGCGGCGCATAGACCGTCCAGCCTGCGCCCACCCCCGGCCCGGGGCCGCCGTCCACGAACATCGACGTCACCAGCAGCGCGCCCGAGGGCACCAGCAGCCAGAAGCTGATGTTATTCATGCGCGGGAAGGCCATGTCGGGCGCCCCGATCATCAGCGGCACGAACCAGTTGCCGAAGCCACCGATGAACGCCGGCATGATCATGAAGAACACCATGATCAACCCGTGGCCGGTGACGAAGACGTTGAAGGTGTGCGGATCGGCGAAGATCTGCATGCCGGGCTCGGCGAGCTCGATCCGCATGAAGATGGAGAGCACGGCGCCGATGATGCCGAACACCACCGCGTAGGCGATGTACATCGTGCCGATGTCTTTGTGGTTGGTGGAGTAGAGCCACCGCGTGATGCCCCGCGGCATGTGGTCGTGCGGGGCGTGGGCCTCGTGCGCCATGGCCTCTCTCCTCCCTCAGCGCGCCGCCGGCGCGTCTTCCCCCGGCGCGCCGGCGTCGAGGGCCGCGACGCGCGCCGGGCGCGCACCGGCCGAAGCGTATTCCTCCCGCGCCTCCTCCACCCAGGCGTCGAAGGCCTCCTGCGGAACCGCCTCGATCATGATCGGCATGAAGCCGTGCAGCGTACCGCAGAGCTCGGAGCATTGTCCGTAATAGGTGCCCTCCCGGTTGATCCGGAACCAAGTCTCGTTGACCCGGCCGGGCACCGAATCGAGCTTGACGCCGAGCGCCGGCACCGCCCAGGAGTGAATCACGTCGTCGGCGGTGGTGAGCAGCCTGATCGTGGCGCCGACCGGCAGGACGACGGGGGTGTCGGTCGCCAGCAGCCGGGGCTGCCCCTCCTCGAGCTCGTCGTCCTCCAGCATCACCGCGTCGAAGGTGAAGTCGCCGTGGTCGGGATATTCGTAGGACCAGTACCACTGATGGCCGACCGCCTTGAGGGTCATGTCGGCGTCCTCGACGCTGTCGGTGAAGTAGAGCAGCCGGAACGAGGGGACGGCGATGACCAGGAGGATGATCACCGGCACGATGGTCCAGGCCACCTCGAGGAGGGTATTGTGGGTGGTGCGCGTCGGCACCGGGTTCCGCTTGGCATTGTAGCGGATCACGATCCACGCCATGAGGCCGAACACGAAAGCCGTGATCACCACGATGATGATCGTGACCATGAAATTGAAATCGACGATCCGCTCCATGGAGGGCGAGAGCGCGGTCTGGAAATCGACCTCCCAGGGGGTGGGCGCCTGCGCCGCCGCCGGTCCGGCACCAGCCAAGCCGGCGGCGGCCATCGATACGCCCAGTTTCGCGAGATACCTCACTCCGGCTCCTCCACTCGCTCGACGAAAGCCGCCTGACGGGTCGCCCCCGCGCCCATGCCCGGACCGGGGGTGGATCGCGCCCCTCGCGCACGGCGCACCCGCACACACGGCGGTGCGCGGCGTGACGCACGCGGGACGGGGCAGGGTCCTAACACGCGCCCCGTCGTTTTTGAAGCCCTACATCGACCGCGCGCGGGCGGAGCGCGGATTTTCGCCGGGCGCGGCCCGGCGCGGCGACGGCAGGAGGACGGGATGAATCGCGAGGCGATCACGGACGACCTCTTCTTCGAGCGTACCGGCCTCGACCGGGCGCGCACCGAGCGGCTCGTGGGCGAGGCGCTGCGGGGAGCCGACGACGGCGAACTCTTCCTCGAATACCGCCAGAGCGAGCGCTTCGCGTTCGACGACGGCCGCCTCAAGAGCGCCGCCTTCGATACCGCCCAGGGCTTCGGCCTGCGCGCCGTGGCCGGCGAGACCAGCGCCTACGCCCACGCCGGCGCGCTCGACGAGGCGGCCCTGAAGCGGGCCTGCGAGACCGTCCGCGCCGTCCAGCGGGGCCATGGTGGGGTTCGCGCGGAAGGGCCGTCGCGCACCGACCGCGCGCTTTACGCCGGCGACAATCCGCTCGACGCCACGCCCTTCGAGGACAAGGTCGCGGTGCTGGCGGAGATCGACGCCTACGCGCGGGGCAAGGAGCCGCGGGTGCGCCAGGTGATGGCCTCCCTCTCCGGCAGCTGGCAGGCGGTGCAGATCGTCCGCGCCGACGGCGCCCGCGCCTGCGACCTGCGCCCCCTCGTGCGCCTCGACGTCTCGGTCATGGTGGGCGACGGCGCCCGCCAGGAGACGGGCTCCCACGGGACGGGCGGGCGCGCGGCCTACGCGGATTTCCTGGCGCCGGCGCGGTGGCGGGCGCAGGTCGACGAAGCGCTCCGCCAGGCGCTGGTCAATCTCGAATCGGTGGCGGCACCGGCCGGCGAGATGCCGGTCGTGCTGGGCCCGGGCTGGCCGGGCATCCTGCTGCACGAGGCGGTGGGCCACGGCCTGGAGGGTGATTTCAACCGCAAGAAGACCAGCGCCTTCTCCGGGCTTCTCGGCGCGCAGGTCGCGGCGCCCGGCGTCACCGTGGTGGACGACGGGACCATCGACCGGCGGCGCGGCTCGCTCACCGTGGACGACGAAGGCACGCCCACCGGCCGCACGGTGCTGATCGAGGACGGCATCCTCCGCGGCTATCTCCAGGACCGGCTGAACGCCCGCCTGATGGGAATGGAGCCGACCGGCAACGGGCGGCGCGAGAGCTTCGCGCACGCACCCATGCCGCGCATGACCAACACCTTCATGCCAGCCGGCCGCGCCGCGCCGGAGGAGATCCTGGGCCGGGTGAAGCGGGGCGTGTACGCGCGGAGTTTCGGCGGCGGGCAGGTGGACATCACCTCGGGCAAGTTCGTGTTCTCGGCCTCCGAGGCGTATCTGATCGAGGACGGCAAGGCGACCGCGCCGCTCAAGGGCGCGAGCCTGATCGGCAACGGCCCGGACGTGCTGACCCGGGTGGCGGCCGTCGGCACCGACTTCGCCCTCGACCCGGGCATCGGCACCTGCGGCAAGGACGGCCAGGCCGTCCCCGTCGGCGTCGGCCTGCCCACCCTCCTGGTCGATCCCCTCACCGTCGGCGGCACCGAGGCCTGACCGGCGGCACCTTCTCTCCTTCGGTACGCGGCCCAAAGGCACACCGACGGGCGGGAGAGGATCCACGCCTGCTTCGTAGTGGAAGACTTGTTCATGTCGTTCAGTTTCGAGCAGCTTTCTCCCGCTTTATCCATCCCTTGTCAGTCAAGCAGGCAAGCAGGTATTCGTGAGACCTGTTGCCTTTGAGGGAATTGCAGGCTCCGCACAGGAGTTGCAAGTTACTGATATGGTCCGTTCCGCCCTTCGAGCGCGGGATGATGTGGTCTATCGCGAGGTTGCGCATCTCGAAATGGTGTTCGCATCCGTTGCAGTAACCGCCTTGCTCGCCGTAAAGGTATCGCTTGTTCTTCGCATCGTTGTAGCGGATGACCTTTCCGAGATCAGTACGCTTCGGGATGTCGGTACGGTGCGCGCCTTTGTAGAACAAACCGAGCTCACCCTTCATCCGGTCTTTAACGAGATCCGCCGCCTTCGGTGAGATGTCGATCCCTGCCCATCGGCGACGTTCGATCTCCGCCGCGATACACGCCGTGGCGCATCCGCAGAAGGGATCAAATACCATCTCGCCCTCATTGCTACTGGCCCGGATAATGCGCCGAACCAAGTCGAGCGGCTTTTCGGTCGGATAGCCAGTCTTCGGCGCGAAGCTCTTGATCATCAGGGAGTCCAGACGGTCGGCATCAGAGCAATTCCATGTGTCCTCTAACGGAATACCCTTGCCGGTCGGTTTCTTTCCGTCGCGCCGCACATAGTCGGGCGCATATGGGATGTACTCCTTGTTGAACCGCTTGGCTGCGCCCGGAGAGGCCACGTAATACAGGATGGTATCATGATTTCTGATCCACCCTCGTTTTTTCGTCTTGAATCCACTCACCCAACCGATCCGCCACACGATTTCATTCCGGAAGCATTGCTTTCCGAACAGGCCGTCCATCAGCAGTTTCAGGTAATGGCTGGCGAAGGTGTCGCAGTGAAGGTAGATGCTCCCGGTCGGCTTGAGTAGCCGCTTCATCTCCATGACGCGAATTGCCATGTAGATGAGGTAGCTCATCATGGAATCACCATGTATCTGTCGCGTCGCCTGGAGCAAGGCGTAGAGCCCCGGATGCTCGTGCATGATCTCGCCATGCCACGCGAGATTCACATCGTCGAGTCCCCACGTATCCTTGAAGGCGGCACCGGCGGCCTGACTTCCGATGGGCGCGGCGTAATTGGCCTTCGAGTTGAACGGCGGGTCGAGATAGATGAGGTCAACCGATGCGGCGTTCATCCCCCGCATGATGGCGAGGTTATCCGCAGTCCAGATCGTCTGATTGGACCAGTTCGGGCCGCTGCTCACCGGGAACGCTCCAGCGCGGTCTCTCCGCCCGTAGCGGGCGGTCTCTTTGTGCATGATGTGTTCCTATCACCTTCCCACCCCCGATGCAAGTGCGCATTGAGACCCACCTTGCCAGGGGGCGGCGGCTTCCATAGGCTCGGGAGCGGCGAACCGAGAGGAGGACGGGATGGCCAGGAAGGAAATCTTCGTCGGGATCGGGGTGGACGTGGACGCGGTGGCGGGGCAGATCGGCTCCTATGCCGGCGGCGATTCGCCCAGCGACATTTCGCGCGGCGTCTTCGCCGCCGAGGTCGGAACCCCCCGGATGCTCAAGCTGTTCGACCGGATGGGCATCCGCACCAGCTGGTTCATCCCCGGCCACTCGATCGAGACCTTCCCCAGGGAGATGAAGGCCGTGGCGGCCGCGGGGCACGAGATCGGGCTGCACGGCTACACCCACGAGAATCCCATCGCCATGACGCCCGAGCAGGAGGCGGACGTCCTCGACAAGACCATGGCGCTGGTCACCAGGCTCCAGGGCGGGCGGGCGCCCACCGGCTACGTCGCGCCGTGGTGGGAGATGAGCGCCCACACCCCGCACCTCCTGATGGAGCGCGGCATCAAGTACGACCACAGCCAGATGCACCACGACTTCGAGCCGTACTGGATGCGCATCAACGAGGAGTGGACGCTGATCGACTATTCGCAGCCGGCGAAGACCTGGATGAAGCCGATGAAGAAGGGCGACACCTTCCCCATCGTGCAGATCCCCGGCAGCTGGTATCTCGACGACCTGCCGCCGATGATGTTCATGAAGAAGGTGCCGAATTCCGGCGGCTGGACCAACCCGCGGGACATCGAGGACTGGTGGCGCGACCAGTTCGACTGGGTCTATCGCGAGATGGATTACGCGGTCTACACCCTCACCATCCATCCCGACATATCGGGCCGTCCGCAGACCCTCCTCATGCTCGAGCGGATCATCGCCCATATCGGCGCCCACGAAGGGGTCCGCTGGGCGACCTTCGACGAGATCGCCGACGACTTCATCAAGCGCCGGCCGTTCAAGGGCCGGAAGCCCGGCAGGAAGAAGAAATAGACCGGATGTGCGCGCTCTGCGGCGCCTTGGCGGACAGCCCGCACTGGACGGAGGCCGGGACCGACGCCGGCCGCGCCGACCGGGCGCCCGCCGGCCGCGCCCGCCATCTCGAGCGCCGGCGCCGGCTGGCGCTGCTGAACCGCGTCCTCGCGGCCTTCGGATGCGCGGCCGACGACTGGGCCGGCGCACAGTATCTCGTACACAACAGGAGCGGCGGCGCGACCGAGGTGACCGCCGACCTGCCGGGCATCTGGACGGCGGTCGAGCGGTTGACCGGACGGGCGGCCGACCCGCTCGATCCCGCCCTGGTTGCGGCGCTTGAAGAGGCCGAGCGGGCGGGGGGAGAATGGCGGCCTATGCGCGCCTGACCCCGGTCTTCGTCGTCACCGGGTTCCTCGGCAGCGGCAAGACGACGCTGCTGAACCACATGCTCAAGCACCCCTCCCTCGCCGATGCGGCCGTTCTGGTCAACGAGTTCGGCGCCGTGGGCCTCGACCACGTCCTGGTCGAGGCGATGGACGAGAGCACGGTGCTGCTCCAGAGCGGCTGCCTCTGCTGCACCATCCGCGGCGACCTCAAGGAGTCGATTCTGGCCCTCGACGGCCGGCGGACGCGCGGCGAGATCCCGCACTTCAGGCGGCTGATCGTCGAGACCACCGGGCTCGCCGACCCGGCGCCCATCCTCTTCACGCTCAGCGCCGACCCCGTCCTCAAGCACCATTACCGGCTCGGCACCGTGATCGCGACGGTCGACGGCGCGAACGGGCCGCGGCAGCTCGCCCGCCGCGGTGAAGCGGTGAAGCAGGCGGCGGTCGCCGACAGGATCGTGTTGACGAAGCCCGATCTCGCCGACGCGGCGGCGCTGGCGCGTCTCCGCGCCGACCTGGAGCGGCTCAACCGCTCGGCCGACATTCTGACGGCGCAACACGGCAAGGTCGACGCCCGCCGCGTGCTGCGCGCGGACCTCTACGATCCGCGCACCAAGGGCGCCGACGTGCGCCGCTGGCTCGCGGTCGAGGCCCGGAAGGCGGCGGTGGAAGAGCGGCCGCACGGGCACGACGCGAGCCGCCACGACGCGCGCATCCATTCCTTCACCCTGAGTTTCGACGGCGCGCTCGACTGGACCGCGTTCGGCATCTGGCTCACCATGTTGCTCCATGCCCACGGCGAACGGGTGCTGCGCGTGAAGGGCATCCTCAACGTCGCGGGAACGGAGGCGCCGGTCGTGATCAACGGCGTGCAGCACGTGGTCCATCCGCCCATGCATCTCGCTGCCTGGCCCGACGCGGACCGCCGCTCGCACGTCGTCTTCATCGTCGACGGGCTCTCGCGGCGCGCCGTCGAGCGCTCGCTCGCCGCGTTCAACGGAATGGGCCCGCGGCCGCCCGAGGAGGTTTTTCATGCCGGACAAGATCGCGATCGTGGGCGCCGGGCTGGTCGGCAGCGCCTGGGCGATCGTCTTCGCCCGCGCCGGCCGGCGGGTGGCGCTCCATGACGACGCCGAAGGCCAGTGCGCAGCGGCGCTCGCGCGCATCGAGACCAATCTCGCGGCGCTCGAATCCCACGGCCTGATCGAGGACCCGGCCGCCGCCCGCGCCCGCATCGAGGTGGCCTCCGGGTTGGACGAGGCGCTGGACGGCGCCGCCTACGCCCAGGAGAGCGTCTTTGAACGGGCCGACGTGAAGCGGCGGGTCTATGCCGCGATCGACAGGCTCGCCGACCCGGCACTCGTCGTCGGCTCCTCCTCTTCGGGCATTCCCTCCTCGGTCTTCACGGAGGAGCGCGCCATCGGGGAACGCGCCCTGATCGCCCATCCGATCAACCCGCCCTACGTGATCCCGCTGGTCGAGATCGCGCCGGCGCCGCGCACGGAGGCCCGCGCCGTGGCCTTTTGCCGCGCCCTGATGGCGGCGGTCGGCATGGAGCCCGTCATGCTCGCGCGGGAGATCGACGGCTTCATCGCCAACCGTCTCCAGGCCGCGCTTCTCTGGGAGGCGTTCCGCCTCCTCGAAGGCGGCTACGCCACGGCCGCCGACATCGACACCGTGATCTCGGCCGGGCTCGGCCGCCGCTGGGCCTTCATCGGCCCGTTCGAGACCATCGACCTGAACGCCCCCGGCGGCCTGGCCGACTTCGCCGCCCGTCTGGGCGAAGGCTTCTACGAATTGGTGAAGCAGGGCGAGCCGGCGCGCCCCCTGTCGGAGGCCGCGGTCGCCAAGGCGCACGGGGAGCGCCGCGCCCACCTGCCCCTCGCCGATCTCGGCGCCCGCCAGGCGTGGCGCGACCGCCGCCTCATGGCCCTCGCCGCCGATCTGGGGCGGGCGGAACGTGAGATCGGCGCGTGACGCCGTCGCGGCGGCCTCACGGATAACGGCAGCCGGTCAGCGCCTCGCTGAGCGCCCACAGGCGGCGGGCGGCGGCTTCGTCGCGGGAGGCGGGCGCGCTCCCGGCCTCGCGGCAGCGGTCGAAATAGCGGCCCGTCACGGCCGCCACTTCCGGAGCGGTCGCGAGATGGATGACGGTGCGCGCGCCTTCCGCCTCGTCGATGGCGAAGAGCCGCTGCGCGACCTTCAGCGCCGCCGCGAAGAGGCCGCCGTTCTCGTGCCCGAAGCGGCTGGCGACGAAGCCCGGATGGAGGCAATTCGCCGTGACCCCCGTCCCCGCCAGCAGCGCCGCCAGCCGGTAGGTGAACAGGACGTTGGCGAGCTTGCTCCACTTGTAGGCGCGCCAGCCGCCGTAACGCCGCGTCCCCTGCGGGTCGTCCAGCGCGATCCGCGCCCCGCGATGGGCCCCGGAGGCGACGTTGACGATGCGCGCGGCGGCGCACGCCCGCAGGCGGTCCAGGAGAAGCCCGGTCAACAGGAAGTAGCCCAGATGGTTGAGCGCGAAGGTCATCTCGATGCCGTCCGCGCTCTCCCGCCGGCGGGTGAACAGGGCGCCGGCGTTGTTGACGAGGACGTCGATGGCGTCGAACCGCGCGCCGAGCCGCCCCGCCAGCGCCCGGATCTCGGACTGGCTGGAGAGATCGGCCTTCTCGAAGCGGAGCCGCCCGTTCCCGGTCGCCCGCCGGATGGCGTCGAGGGCAGCCGCGCCCTTAGGTTCGTTGCGCCCGACGAGGACGACTTCCGCGCCCTTGCCGGCCAGGACCTCCGCCGTGACGCGGCCGATCCCGGCGGTGGCGCCGGTGACGACGCAGACCTTCCCTTCCATCGCTCCCTCCTTCTACCGGCCCCGGCGTTTGCGAAACGGCCGGGCGCCGCGTAAAACCGGCGCCGCCCACCAGCCCCGCGGGAGGACGACGATGGAATACGGCTTCAACGTGCCGAACGGCGGCCCGCTCGCCGTGCCCGAGCATATCGCGACCATAGCCGAGCGCGGCGAGGCGCTCGGCTACCGCCTGCTCGCGATTCCGGACCACATCGTCGTGCCCAAGGGAATCGCCTCGCCCTACCCCTACTCCCCGGACGGGAAGCTCAACTTCCCGACGCTGCTGGCCGGCGAATGCCTGGAGCCGATCGCCCTGATGGCCCATCTCGCCGGGATCACGCGGCAGGCGCGCCTGCTCACCTCGGTGATGGTGGTTCCCTACCGCCAACCGGTGCTGACGGCCAAGCTCCTTTCCACCATCGACCTGCTGTCGCGCGGGCGCGTCGTGGTCGGCGTCGGCGCCGGCTGGATGGCCGAGGAGTTCCCGCCCGTCGGCGCGCCGCCCTTCGCGGCCCGCGGCCGCGCCACCGACGAGTACCTGGAAATCTACAAGGAGCTGTGGACGGCGGACGACCCGCGCTACGCCGGCGCGTTCACCTCGTTCGACGACATCCTGTTCCATCCGAAGCCGGTGCAGAAGCCGCATCCGCCGATCTGGGTGGGCGGCGAGAGCAAGCCGGCCAAGCGCCGCGCGGTGCGCCACGGCGACGCCTGGTTCCCGATCGGCTGCAACCCGCGCTTTCCGCTCGACACGCTGGGCCGCTTCGCCGCCTCGCTGGACGACCTCCGGGCCATGGCGGAGAAGGAAGGCCGCGACCCGGCCACCATCGATCTCGCCTACTGGGCCGTCTGGTACGGCGCGAGCGCGGAGCCGATGAAGGCGGAGACGGGGGAACGCATGTTGCTCTCCGGCGCGGCCGACGACATCGCCGGCGACATCCAGGCCCTGCGCGGCTTGGGCGTCCGCCACCTGGTGCTCCAGTTCCTCCGCCCCACCATCGAGGAAACCCTCGACGCCATGACCCGCTTCGCCGAAGAGGTCCGCCCCCGCGCCGACCGCTGATCCGCTCCCCGGGACGCGGCCCGCCGCGGGATGGTGTTCAGAACGACAGGCGCCAGCCGGCCAGCACGGAGAGTTCCGGGTCGCTTCCGGCCGCATGGCCGGGCTGAAGCGAAAGGGTGGAACCCAGCCGCAACTCGCCGCCGCCGGCCGGGCGGCGGTACAGCGCCGCCATGTCGATCTGCTGGCCCGAAGGCCGCAGGGGTGCCTCCACGGCCTCGCGCAGAATGCCGCCGCGCCGGTCGCGCCCGGTGGGAATCGAGAGCTTCAGACGGCCCCTCTCCACCCGCAGCGGCCGCGACAACGACAGCCGCAGCAGGCCGCCGTCGGACAGCGCCCGTTCCCCGGAAACGGTGAGCGCCGACGTCGTGAGCGGCGAGACCCCCTGTACGAGCCCGGGCCGCGATTGAACATCGACGAGGCCGAGTTCGGCGGACGCCAGAAGGCTCCACCCCCGGAAGCCGGCGCGGATGTCGGCGCCGGCAAAGGCCGTGTCCGACGCCAGATCGCCGAACGCGCCGGCCGCCGTGGCCCCCGCCGCGCTTTCGAACTCGTGGATCACGCCCAGCCGCGCGCCCAGCGGCCCGTCGTCGGGCTTCCAGGCCAGCTGCGTCCCCGCCGCCGCCCGCGCCGGCCCCGCCGCGTCGCGGCCGAATTGGCGCGACGCAGCGAAGGCGGAGACCTGCCATCTCTCACCGCCGGTCAGGGAGAGGCCGCCATCGGCCAGCGGCACCAGCGACATGTGCCCGCCGCTCCAGGCGTCGTCCGCGCCCGCGCGGTCGAGCGCCATCCGCAGGCGCCCGGACGCGAACGGGATTTCGGCCGCGCCGCCCCCTCCGCGCCGGCCGTCCGCCGGCGCCATCAGGCGTTCCAGCCGCTCCTCCAAGCCCGGCCGCGCCGCTGGGGCCGCGAAGCCGCCCAGATCGATCCAGAACGGCGCCCCCAGCTCGTCGAAGACGGCCAGCTCGCGCCCCCGCATGGCGGCGGCGAGGCCGTCGCCGAAGGCCGCGCCGCCCCGCAGCAGGCTGGTCGAAGCCGGCACCCGGGCGCCGGCGACGGTCTCGCCCAGCACCACCGACACCGAACCCACCGGGCGCGTCGCCGCATCCAGGTCCATCAGCCCGCGCCCCAGGGTGGAGGAAAGCTCGCAGGTGGAACGATCGCCGTCCAGGTCGAGATGGGCAGGGCATTGCCCGTCAGGGAACAGCGACGCATCGTCAGGCGTGACGCGGGCGGTCTCCAACAGGCGCGTCAGAACCTCGTCGTTGCCCAACTGGTCGCGAAAATACTGCTTCACAAGCGCCAGACCGGCCGCAACCAAAGGCGCAGAATAAGAGGTGCCGCTGTCGTTGATATAATACCGCTCGCCGGGGTCTTCGGGATCGTCACGGATGTAGGAGGCAAGCCTCACTAAATAGCCTGGGGCGCCGATGCACCATTTAGCGACGATACCGCAGCGGTTGGAAAGATCTTCGGCGATGGTGTTTTCGAACCCGGTCGCTACCACCACCACCCAATGGCTGCGCAACTCCTCGATATAGGCCGGAAGGCCGCCGATGACGGTGGGTGAAGTGGCATCGAGTGCGGGCACGTCGACGGTCTCGCCCTCGATTAATCTCTCGGCAGTGAGGGTGCAGTTGTCCTGGCCCCTTTCGCATTGGTAAAGCTGGTCGTTGCCGGCCGCGCGCACCAAAAGGGTTCTCTCGCTCGGTTGCCTGTCGGCTTGCGCCGCCACCCGGATAAGCTGGGGCAAGGCGTCGCGCAGGTCGGATTCGGCATAGTTCTCGATCAACCCCGGGACGCCGAAGCTCATGTTCACGATGTCGATGTCCGGATCCGCCAAAACCTCCCTTAGAAAACCGGCCTCGAACGAATCTTCTTCCATGCGCAACTCGTCTATCGTAACGGGCGTGTAAATAGGGGGAGCCACAGCACTCGCGTCGATTGGGAATACTTTCACCCTGGCTCCCCAGGCGGCGCCATGAAAATCGTGCGTCACGAGTTCGGGATGAGGCGGGCGCGGGCTGTTGCGCTGTGCGAGGATGGCGCTGGTGACCGCCGTGCCGTGGCTGAAGCTTTCGATTTCGCTGACCGGACCGCAGCAGGTCAGCTCCACCCGGCTCAGCTGGGCACCGTCGAACTCCCAATGGTCCAGGTCGATGCCGGTATCGACGACGGCGATGGTGATACCCGCACCCGGCGCCACGAAGGCAGCTCCCTCCCGCTCCTGAATGCGGGCATAGGCCCATGCTGCCTTCACGGCCTCCAGGCCGTAATGGGGGAGCCGGTTCTCGCCGGCCGGATGCGCGTACTCGGAGTCGCTCTCGAAGCTGGCCACCACGGGCAAGAGCGGATCTGGCGGCGGTTCGGGCGGCAGCATCCCATCGGGCGGCGGCGGTTCGGGCGGCGGCGGGGCATCCCCTCCTCCTCCCCCCCCACAGGCGGAAAGAGCGATGGCAGCGGCAAAGAGCACCGCCAGCGCGCCCACACGCCAAGCCGCGCCACCAGCTACCGCAAAGGAAGGACGCGCCGCACAAGCCATACCCCTTCCTACAATCCGCACCGGCAGAGCGCAATCAAGGCCGGCAGCGGCATCAATGCCGCTTCCGCGGCCCGCCCGCGCAGGAGCGCGGAAAGGCGACGGCGCCGGACGGCACTCCGCACGGCGTCCGGTAAGATCGAGGGACAGGTATTGAGCGCTTGCGGCAAAACGGCGCGAGAAATGCGGGCTAACGGGGAGTGAGCGCGGCGAGTACCTCGGCGGCCGTCATCACGTCGCCGAATTGCTGGATGATGGTTTCGAGGGCGTCGCGGTGCTCTTCGTCCGAGAGGGCGGCGCAGCAGTCGGCGATCATGACCGTCTTGAAGTCGAGCATCATGGCGTCGCGCGCGGTGGATTCGCAGCAGACGTCGGTCTTGGTCCCGCCGATCAGGAGCGCCTCGATGCCGCGGGCGCGCAGCATCCCCTCCAGCGGCGAGGAGCCGGGGATGAGCGCGCTGTAGCGGTTCTTGAACAGCACCTCGTCGCCGTCCGCGACCTCAAGCGCCGGCCAGAGCTTCTGGCCCTCGGCGCCCGGCGCCAGCCCGGCGACGGTGCGCGCCCGCGCCTCGTCCGCGACGAAATGGTCGAAGAAGCCGGGCCAGTCGGACTTGCCCCCCGCGCCGGCGTTGGCGTGGGCGACCCAGAAGATCGCAACCCCGCGCGCCCGGAGGTCGGCGTTGAGGCGGTTGATGGCGGGCACGATCGCGCGCGCCGCCGGCACCTCGACCGGCGCTCCGGGCGCCAGGAAGGTGACCTGCATGTCGATATGAACGGCGGCGGTCTTCGCCGGATCGAGGCGCTCGAACAGATGCACCCGCCCGCGCCGCCGCATGACGCGCTCGATGATTTCCGGGCGGATAGCGATGTCGTGCATGTCTATGGGCGGACGACGTCGTTCAGGAAGGGATCGCCCGGCAAGGCCGATTCGGTGTCCAGGAGGGCGCCGCAGCCCGGGCAGAAGAAGCGGCGCAGCAACACGCGGTCGGCATTGGTGTAGGCGTCGCCGGCGGCGCCCCGCATGGGGGTTTCGTCAAGCCGCGCCGCCTCCTTCCACGGCGCGCCCGCCGGCCCCAGCGCGTGGCCGCAGGCCATGCAGGCGACATCGCCCGCGCCGTCGACCACCAGGGTGGCCGATATGCGCGTCCCGCTCATTCGCCCGCCGCCGGCGCCAGCCGCGCCGCGCGCAGGGAGCGGCGGCGGGCCTCGGTGGCGGGCGCATCGACCGCGCCGTCCGCCAGCACGACTCCGTAAACCCCGGCCGCCACCGCCGCGGACACCGCCCCGGCCTCGACGTCCGCGCGCACCCGCTCGGGCGGGCGGGCGAGCGGGTCGCCCAGGCCGCCGCCGCCGTCGGAGCGGACGTAGAGCGCGTCCTCTCCCCGGAGTGGGAAGACGCCCCAGGAGACCGCCTCCTTCTCACCCGTCATCTCTTCCAGCGAGAGAGGGTGCGGCGCGACGTTCGCCCCGGCCCGCACCGTCTCGCCGTTGCGCACCCGGCGGAAGGCGCAGGGCGCGCCGGCATAGCCGCCGCCAAGGCCTTCGCTCATCGAGAACTCGGTGCCCTTGCCGGAGACGACGTAATCGATGCCGCCCTCGGGCGCGTCGTGGGGCGCCAGGGCGAATTCGACCCCGTTGCCGCCGCGGTAGCGGCCGGGGCCGCCGGTATCCGGCCGCGCGCGGCGGAACAGGTAGCGCACCGGAAACGCCGCCTCGGTCGTCTCGACGTTGGCCATGCGGCCGATGGGGTTGGGAATCTCGCCGCCGACGTCGATGCCGTCGGCGCGGCCGCGCGCGCCGCCGGCGCCGCCGAAGGTCTCGGTCAGAATGCCGATCGCCTCCTGGCGGCGCTGGTTGAGGCCGAACAGGAAGATCGCGAAGTGGCTGCCGTGCCAGACGGCGGTGGCCTCGCCGGCGTATGTCTCGCTCGCCGACAGCATCTTGGAGATGCAGGTGCAGGCGGCGTTGTTGACCGACTGGATCGCGCCGACGGTGGCGAGCGAGACCGGCGCCGGGCGCGCGCAGTTCACGATCGTCCCTTCCGGCGCGATCATCGAGACCGGCCTGATGACGCCGTCGTTCCAGACGATGTCGTAGCAGAGCAGCGGGAAGAGCGGCGCGAAGAACCCGCCCCACGACGCCCAATAGGTGCAGTTGATGCCGTAGCGCGACTGCGGGCTGGAGCCGGTGAAATCGAAGGTGAGCGAATCGCCTTCCTTCGTCATCGCCAGCAGCACGCGGTAGGTCTCGCCCTCGACGTCGAAATACTGGCGCGATTCCCAGCGCCCGTCGGGCAGTTCGCGGAGGCGGGCGCGGAACAGCGTCTCGGACTGATCGACCAGCATGGCGCAGGCGCGGTCCACCGGCGCGCGGCCGTATTTGTCGATCAGAGCGATCATGCGCTCCCGCGCCACGTTGTTGGCCGCGATCATGGAGGAGAGGTCGAGGGCCACCATCTCCGGCGCGCGCACCATGTTGAGCACGGTGTCCATGACGTCGCGGCAGATCCGCCCGCCTTCGACCAGCCTGATCCCGGGCGAGCTGAAGCCTTCGGTGAAGATGTCGCGCGAATCCGGGCTGAAGCCGCCGGGCACCATGGCGCCGATGTCGTAGACGTGGACGAAGCAGGCGCTCCACGCGACCAGCCTGCCGCCGTGATGGATCGGCGCGACGAGGTAGATGTCCGAGGTGTGGAGAGCCGCCGTGTAGGGGCAGTTGGTGAGGAAGACGTCCCCCTCGCCGATGTCGCCTTCGAAACGCCGGATGACGGCCTTGCACGCCTCCGCCGCGCTGGTCAGGTGGTGCAGGAAGCCGACGCCGCCCATCAGCAGCGAGCCGTCCGCGCGATAGAGGGAGACCATGAGGTCATGGCCTTCGTTGGTGATCGCGCTGCCCGAGACGTGCTTCAGGGTGATGACCGCCTCGTCGATGACGCGGAACAGGCGATGGCGGACGATGGAGAAGGTGATCGGGTCCATGGCGCGCCTCACGCGAGTTCCATGACGATGTTGCGGTATGCGTCCATGCGGCCGGACTGGCCGTCCTGGAGGACGATGGTGGTGATCGGCGAGTGGATGACCGCCGGCCCGGCGACGACGTTGCCCGGCGCCAGCCGGTCGAAATCGTAGATCTCCGCCGGCGCGAGGCCGCCTGCGGCCTCGACGAAGATGTCCCGCCGGCCGAGCCGCGCGGGCGCCGGGTCCTCGGCGGCGAGGGGAGCGGCTTCGAGCCGCGGCCGCTCCATCGGCCCGCGCGCGGTCAGGCGGAACATCGTCATTTCCATGCCGGCGGCGCGGTAGGCGGAGCCCGCGCCGAACTTGCGCTCGTAGAGCGCCTCGAAGTCGGCCGTCAGGCGCGCGACGGAGGCGTCGTCCATCGGCCCCTCGCCGCGCACCGGCGTCGTCACCTCGTGCACCTGCCGCCCGTAGCGCAGGTCGATCGACCGCTCCAGGCGGACATCGCCCTCGGCGAAGCCTTCGGCCGCGAGCTGCGCGCGGGCGCGGGCCGCCATCGGCGCGTAGATCGCGTCGATCTCGCGGGCCGGGCTCGGCGCCGGCAGCGCCTTGGTGACGCTGTATTCGTGGACGACGTCCGCCGAGACCAAGCCGAAGGCGGCGTTCACCGAAGCCGTATAGGGGATCACGATCCTGCGCACGCCGAGCTCGGCGCCGAACACGCCGCAGACGAGGCCGCAGGTGCCGCCGAAGGCGTGCAGCACGAAGTCGCGGGGGTCGAGGCCGCGCTCGACGGTGATCCCGTGGACGAGATCCGTGATCTGCGCCGCGGCGATGCGGTAGATGCCGATCGCCGCCTCCTCGACGGCCAGGCCGAGCGGCCCGGCGATCTTCGCGGCGAAGACCCGGCGCGCCGCCTCGGCGTCGAGGGCGACGGAACCGCCGAGGAAAGTGCCCGGGTCCATGTATCCGACGAGCAGCATGACGTCGGTGAGCGTGGGTTCGGCGCCGCCCAGGCCGTAGCAGACCGGGCCCGGCCGGGCGCCGGCGCTGGCCGGCCCGACGCGCGGCACGCCGGTGCCGGGATCCAGCGCGACGACGCTGCCGCCGCCGGCGCCGATGGACGCCACCTCGATCTTCGGCGCGACGTAGTGGTAGCGGTCCACCATCGGCTCGCGGGCGTAGTCGAACGCGCCGCCCCGGATCACGCCGACCTTGAAGGTGGTGCCCCCCATGTCGCAGGCGATGATGTCGTCGTCCCCCATGAGCCGCCCGAGATGACGGCTGCCGATGACGCCGGCGGCCGGCCCGCATTCGAGCATCCCGATGGCCCGCTCCGCGGCCTCCTCGGCCGGCAGCAGACCGCCATAGCCCTGCATGACCAGGAGCGGCCCGTCATAGCCTTCCTTGCGCAGCAGCGCCCGCAGGCCGGTGACGTAATCGCGGGCGATGCGCCCGGCATAGGCGTTGATCGCGGCGGTGGAGGTCCGCTCGTATTCGCCCGGCACGGGGGCGATCGCGCTGGACAGCGTGACGTAGACCTCGGGCGCGATGTCCCGGATCAGGTCGCGGACCCGCTCCTCGTGGGCGGGATTGTAGAAGGACCAGAGGAAGGCGACGGCGATCGCCTCGACGCCGGCGCCCTCCACCAGCGCGCGGATCGCCTCGCGCGCCGCCTCTTCGTCCAGCGGGCGCAGCACGGCGCCCTTGTAGTCCACGCGCTCGGGCACGCCCCGTATCCGCGCGCCCGGCACCAGCGGCGGCGCGCGGTCGGTCGCCACCGGATGCTTGATGCCGTCCTCGCTGAGGCCCGCCCAGCGGCCGTAGGCGCCGCGCGTGACCAGCAGGGTGTCCTCGAAACCCGCGGTGGCGAGCAGCCCCGTCCGGGCGCCGGTGCGCGTCAGCAGCGTGTTGTCGACCACCGTCGAGCCGTGCACGAAGAGCCTGGTGCGCGCGAGCAACGCGCCCATCTCCATCCCCATGCCGTCTGCGGCCTTGCGGACGGCGGCCATGACGCCCTCGGCGAAGTCGGGCGGCGTGGACAGCGCCTTGCCGAGGCGCACCGGCGCACCGGGCGCGAACACCACCGCATCCGTACAGGTGCCGCCCACGTCGGTCGCGACGACGTAGCGGCCTCCGTCCTCTCCGGCCATGCGCGGCCTCTCCCTGCGCCTTTCGCCCCATCTTGCCGCCCGCGCAGGCGGAATCCAAGGAGGCCGCCGGGGCGCCTCGGGTGCACGGGTCTCTACAGGCTCGCATCCGGGCGAGAAAGTGTTTGATTCGGATCCCGATAAGATATAGTGTAAAGGCTACTAGGTAGAGTAGCGGTGTAAAGCTACCATGTTACCTTGTTGTACGACTTGGAAACACCCCTAAGGAGGGGAAAATGGTGAAGAAGCTCAAGAAGAAGATTTCGTCACTGGCCGAGGTCGCGGAGCAACTCGAACCCGACCAAGTCGATCTGTTGACTGCCGTGGCCATGGAGATGATGCCCGACGGCGGTGACGATTCCGACGATTCGGAAAACGAGGGCGATGATTCCTCGGAAAAGGAATCCTCGGAAATTATCCAGCTCGACGGTAGAGAGTATCGAGTGGGGAGTAAGAACGGTGTGGTCGATATATGCCGGGACGAAAACCACCGGTCGTGTTTCCGCTGGCATAGCGAGAAGGAGGAGTGGGCCCCCTCTTCCGAAAACGACATAAGCTTGGGAAAGCTCGTCGACCTCGTCTCGCGTTGCCCGGAGCTAGCTAATGTCTTCTATAGGTCTGCTGACGAATAGAGTCACGCCCCCGTGCGGATCGAGGTGAGATTTTTGTCGACGGCCGAACCGTCGACGGCGGTCGGGGCGCCTTGCCCCACCGCCCTCGGTTCGGCCGCATCGACTGCGGGATCCGCACAGCCGAGGCGTCTGGCGGCGGGGCGCTGCCGGGGGTAGGGTTCCGACTCGCGGCGTGACACGCGGTCGGGAGGGGAGAGGGACATGATCAGGCTCGCTTGGATTTCCGGTTTCGCGGCGCTGGCGCTGGCCGCGTTCGCGGGCGCCAACGTGGTGGCGGCTGACGAGCGTTTCGCAGGCGCGGTCAAGGCGCGGATCGCGCATATGCAGCTCAACGGCTTCTTCATGAGCCAGCTCGCCGCCATCGCGAAGGGGGACGCGGAGTACGACCCGGCGCGGGCGAGCGGGATCGCCGGGAACCTGCTCGCGCTCTCGACGATGGACGGCGCGGCGCTGTGGCCGCCGGGCTCCGGCAACGACAATCCGGCGCTGGCGGGCAAGACCCGGGCCAAGCCCGAGATCTGGTCCACCTATCCGCAGGTGGAGGAGAAGGCGGCGGCGCTCACCGCCGCGCTGGAGACGATGGTCGAGGCGGCGGGGAAGGACCTCGCCAGCCTGCAAGCCGCCTTCGGCGACGTCGGCGCCGGCTGCGGCGGCTGCCACCGCCCCTTCCGCGCGCAGCGATTCTAGCGCCGGCGCGGCAAGGGTTCAGAAGGCGACCTGGTCGCCGCCCTTGAGGCCGAGCATCGCGCGGGCCTCGGCCGGGGTCGCGACTTCGAGGGAGAGGTCTTCGACGATCCGCCGTACCTTGGCGACCTGATCGGCGTTGGACCTGGCGAGTTCGCCCCTGGCGAGGTAGAGGCTGTCCTCCAGGCCGACGCGGACGTTGCCGCCCATCATCGCGCCCATGGTGACGAAGCTCATCTGGTGCTTGCCGGCGGCCAGGATCGACCAGCGGTAGTCGGCGCCGAACAGCTTGTTCGCGATCCGGCGCATGTGCATCAGGTTCTCGTGGTCCGCCCCGATGCCGCCGAGAATGCCGAAGATGGTCTGGACGAAGAGCGGCGGCTTCACCAGGCCGCGATCGACGAAATGGGCCAGATTGTAGAGGTGGCCCACGTCGTAGCACTCGAACTCGAACTTGACGCCGTGGCCCTCGCCGAGCTCCTTCATGATGTATTCGATGTCCTTGAAGGTGTTGCGGAAGATGAAATCCCGGCTGCCTTCGAGGTGCTTCCGCTCCCAGTCGTATTTGAACGACTCGTAGCGCTCCAGCATCGGGTAGATGCCGAAATTCATGGAGCCCATGTTGAGCGAGGTCATTTCCGGGCTGGCGCGCCGGGGCGCGGCGAGGCGCTCGTCGAGGCTCATGCCCATGCCGCCGCCGGTGGTGATGTTGATCACCGCGTCCGACTGCTGCTTGATGCGCGGCAGGAACTGCATGAAGACGTCCGGGTCCGGCGTCGGGCTGCCGTCCTCCGGGTTGCGCGCGTGCAGGTGCAGGATCGACGCGCCGGCCTCCGCCGCGGCCACGCCGTCCGCGGCGATCTCGTCGGGCGTCAGCGGCAGGTGCGGCGACATGGTGGGCGTGTGGATGGAGCCCGTGACCGCGCAGGTGATGATGACCTTGCTCACTCGTCTTCTCCGTTTGTCTTCTTCACCAACCTATCCCCAGACTCGTTGACGAATCGAGGGTCAAGGTCAAGATATACGCCAGAAGTTGAGAACGATTTTTTCCTCTTCCTCTTGCTAATTTCACCTACGCCAATGGACAGCCAAAAACGATACTCGGCGACATTGAACATCCATAAATTGTTTTCCTTCCACTCACCCGCCGACCTGTGGACTTTCCCCACTTTAGCGATCGCCATAACCGCCATAATTGGCGGATAAGGTTCAGATAGCTTCCAAAGGGAAAGGGAATCATGCCCAAGAAAATCATCTATGTCTTGGTCAGAAAAATCCCATCCCTTGCACTCATTTACTTCATCACGATCTACGTAGGGATGAGTATGAAAATCTCCGAGAAAACACAAATGAGGAGACCAACGCATGATAATTTGGTTCTTCAGACAAATAGCTTCTGGGTGTGGGCGAATACCCTCTCTAGTTCCCCAAGCTGATAAACTCACACTGAATCTGTCTACTAAAATGTGTGAATGACCATTATCGCCTTCGCGACGATTGCCCCATAGGTGTCCATAAGTTTCTATTCTTCCTTTCTGTCTCTCCTCCTTTTTTCTCCCGGGCCCCAGTATATATGCCTCGCTCGCGGCGAGAACCATATCCTCCAGCGCTTGATCCGATACTCTAATGTAATAGTCAGGCATTTCGCCGCGCCCCTACGCTACATTCTCTGTACGGAGTGCCAAACTACAAGCTTTCCAGCAACGCCGCAAGCGCCGCCTTGCGTTCGAAGCCGGCGCCGGGGGCGTCGGTGAGGCGGACGTGGCCGTCCTCCACCGGGGTCTCGTCGGCGAAGCCGCCGAAGGGCTGGAAGACGCCGGGGTAGGATTCGCAGCCGCCGAGCGAAAGGCCGCCGGCGACGGCGAGGGCCAGCAGGTTGCCGCCGTGGGGCACGAAGCGGCGGGAGGACCAGCCCTCCTCCGCCATCATGGCCGCGATGTCGACGGCCTCGCCGACTCCATAGGCGAGGGCCGGATCGAATTGCAGGAAATCCCGCTCCGGCCGCAGGCCGCCGTGGCGCAACAGGTTGCGCGCGTCCTGGAGCGACAGCAGGTTCTCGCCGGTCGCGAGCGCATGGGGGTAGGCGGCGGCGACGGCGGCGTGCAGGGCGTAGTCCAGCGGGTCGCCCGGCTCCTCGTACCAGGCGAGGCCGTAGGGGGCGAGCGCCTCGGCGTAGCGAAGGGCGGTTCCCAAGTCGAAGCGGCCGTTCGCATCCACCGCGAGCCGCGCGCCGGCGCCGTCGAGCAGCGGCAGCACCGCCTCGATGCGGGCGCGGTCCTCGTCCAGGGAGGCGCCGCCGATCTTCATCTTGACCAGCGTGTAGCCCCGGTCGAGATAGCCCTGCATCTCGGCGGCGAGACCACGGGTCCCCTTCTCCGCATCGTAATAGCCGCCCGCGGCATAGACGGGGACCCGGCGCAGCGGCGCGTCGTTGCCGGCTTCCGCCGCGATCATGGCCCAGAGCGGCATGTCGCGGAGCTTGGCCGCGGCGTCCCACACCGCGATGTCCAGCGCCGCCGCGGCGACCGCCCGCTCGCCGTGGCCGCCGGGCTTCTCGTCCCGCATCATCAGGCGGCGGACGGCGCGCGGGTCGAGGGAGTCGCCGCTCGCCGCCGCGTGGGTCTCCGGCGCCTCCAGGATGCGCGGCGCCAGGCGCTCGCGGATCAACGCGCTCTGGGCGTAGCGGCCGTTGGCGTTGAAGCCGAAGCCCACGACCGGCTTGCCGCCCCGCACCACGTCGGTGACCACGGCGACCGCGCTCACCGTCATCTTGCCGAAATCGATGACGGCGTTCCGCATCGCCGCGCCCACGGGCACGGCGGCGTCGCGGATTTCGACGATCCTCATGGCGCCTCAGGCGAGGGCGGCTTCGGCGCAGAGCCCATCGATCTCCCGCCTTCTCTCCTGCGCCTCCGCCACCGAGACCTGCCGGAAGCGGTAGATCTCGTTGGGCCGGGACTGGCCGAGCTTCCACCAAGCGCAGGTGGGCACGCAGTAGGGGTTGATGAAGCCGCCCAGGGTGAGCGTGTCCACCATCAGGATGATCGGCGTCTGGCCGCACAGGTTGACCGCGCCGATGGGGTAGCCGTGGTCGATCACGTTGGAGGGGTGGGAGCCGTTCTCCGGCGCCTTGTCGGTGGCCTTGGCGGTGAAGGTCCAGTCGGGGCCTTCGAGGCGGAAGCCGACGCGGTTGCTCTTGGGCGAGAGCCGCCAGTCGCTTTCGAGGAAGCGCCTGTGGCCGGCCTCGTCGATCCAGTCGTCGTTGGGGCCGGCGACGGCCTCGATCTCCCAGGCGCCGCCGGCCGACGGCGGGCGATGGCTCTCGCGCACCCGGCGGCCCGGCGTGCCCGCGCCGCCCGCCAGCGGGATCGCCTGCCCGGCCTTCAGCGGCGCGCCCGCGAGCCCGCCGCAGCCGCCGATCACGAAGGTCGCGCGGGAGCCGAGAAAGGCGGGCGCGTCGATGCCGCCGGCGAAGGCGACGTAGGCGCGCGCCCCCCGCACCGCCGAGCGCAGCGCCAGAACCTGCCCGGCGCGGACGGCGACGCTCTCCCAGAGCGGGAGCGGCGCGTCGTCGAGCGTCGCCTCCATGTCGGCGCCGGTCAGCGCGACGGCCGTATCGCGGTCGAAGCGCAGCGTAGGGCCGATGAAGGCGCATTCCAGCGCCGCCGCGCCGGGCGGGTTGCCGACGAGGAGGTTGGCGAGGCGGAAGGACCAGTGGTCGATCGGGCCGGAGGGCGGGAAGCCCATGCCGAAGGCGCCCTTGCGGCCGGGATGATCCTGCACCGTATCTTCGAGGCCGGCCTTGAGAACGGTCGCGCCCACGGTTCAGAACCGCGCCTGCCCGTCGAGGGAGGCCGCCCACGCCTTGTAGGCGCGGACGGAGAAGCGCTGGTAGCCGGTCACGTTGAATTCGTAGGTTCCTTCCGCGACGCGGCGCTCGATGTAGTCGAACTCCTCCCGCCCGATCGGCACGAACTTGACCCGGTCGGCGGCGTCCAGCAGGACCACCCGGTCGCGATAGGCGGGCAGCCGCGCCCGCGCGTCCCAGAGCGGCACCGGCGTGCGCCCGATCAGGTTGTAGCCGCCCGGCCCCGGCGTCGTGTAGACGGAAGTCGAGAGCCCGCCGACGCCGATGGCGCCCAAGGTGGTCCAGGTGCGCGGCGGGTCGTATTTCGGCGAGGTCAGGGCGCAGCGCGGATCGAGCGCCACCATGAGCGGCAGGCCCGGAGTCGAGCAGACGGCGACCACCCAATGCTCGGTGCCGGAATGGACGCGGACGAGTTGGTTGGCGTCTTCGAGCCCGTTGAGCCGGGCGACGAATTCCGGGTCGCCGCCGCGCGGCGCGATGCGCCGGGCGTAGTCCTCGACGCAGGCTCTGGTCCACGGGTCCAGATACATGACCGGCAGATAGGCGAGCCGGCTTTCGAGCGCGAGGTCCTCGACCGAACCGAGGCCGGCGATCAGGCGGCGCAGCTCCTTCTCCAGGTCGGCCGGTGCGATCAGGTCCGGGTCGTATTCGACGACCAGGGAGTTGTAGGAGGGGTTGGTGTCGATGACGCCGGCGGTCCCGTCCTCGCGCAGCGCGGCCGTCAGGCCGAGCGCCATGAAATTGAGATCGATCCGCGCGTCGTCGCCGAACTGGACCAGCACGAAGGTATCGCCGCCGGGCAGGAAGCGGGGTTCGTCGTAGATCACGCGCCGGCCCTCTCGAGGCTGGACTCGGAGCAGAGCGCGTCGATCGCGCGGCGCGCCGCCTGGGCCGCGCCGACGGAGACCTTGCGGAAGCGGTAGACGTCGTTGGGCCGGGACTGGGCGAGCTTCCAGAAGGCGGCGGACGGCACGGTGTAGGGGTTGATGAAGCCGCCGGCGCTGGGCCCGTCGTTGACCAGGATGATGGGGGTCTGGCCGCACAGGTTCACCGCGCCCACCGGGTAGCCGTGATCGAGGATGTTGGAGGGGTGCTCGCCGTGCTCCGGCCCCTTGTCCGTGGCCCGCGCGGCGAAGCTCCATTCGGGGCCGGACAGGCGGTAGCCGGTGCGGTTGCTCCGCGCCTGGAGCACCCAGTCGCTCTCCAGGAACGTTCGGTGGCCCTCCTCGTCGATCCAGTCGTCGTTGGGGCCGGCGACGACCTCGATCCGCCAGGAGCGGCCTTCCGGGATCGGCGGCCGGCAGTCGGGGCGCACCCGCAGGCTGGACACCCGCAGGCCGGTCGCGCCGGCGCGGGCGGCGCCTCCGAGGGGCAGGCGTTGGCCCGTCTTCAGGGCGTGGCCCTCCATGCCGCCGACGCCGGCCATGTGGAAGGTCGCGCGGGAGCCCAGCACCGGCGGCGTCTCGACGCCGCCGGCGACCGCCAGATAGGCGCGGGCGCCGGTCCGCGTGAAGCCGGTTTCGAGGACTCCGCCGGCGGGGACCGCGAGGCTCTCCCACTGGGGGATCGGCGCGCCGTCGAGGCGCGGCGCCATCGCGGCCCCGGTGAGCGCCACCACCGCGGCGCGCCGGAACGCGAGGGTCGGCCCGAGGAACTGGATCTCCAGCCCGGCCGCGCCGGGGGGATTGCCGACCAGGAGATTGGCGAGGCGAAAGGACCACATGTCGAACGGGCCGGACGGCGGGAAGCCCTGCTCCCAGAAGCCGTAGCGGCCGGGGAAATCCTGCACGCAGGTCTCGAGCCCGGGCTTGATCACCTCCAGCACGGCCGGCCCCTTAGAAGCGCGCGCCCATGTCGAGGGTCGCGAGCCAGGCGTGGTAATCGCGGATCGAGAATTTCGCGTAGGCCGCCACCTGATGCTCGTAGTCGCCCGCCTCCACCTGCGCCGCCACGTGGTCGTATTCGTCCCGGCCCACCGGCACGAAGCGCACGCGATCGCCGGGGCGGAGCAGCGCCAGCCGGTCGCGGAACGCGCGCAGCCGCCGGGCGAGATCGAACACGGGCACCGGCGAATGGCCGATGATCTGGTAGCCGCCCGGGGTCCGGGCCGGGTAGAGGCAGGTGACGGAGCCGCCGTAGCCGAGGGTGCCCTTCGGCGTCCAGGTGCGCGGCGGGTTGTATTTCGGCGCCGTCAGCCGGCAGCGCGGATCGAGCGCGATCAAGGAGGCGAGGCCGGGATAGAAGCCGAGCGCCGCCACCCAGTATTCGGTCGCCGAATGGATGCGCGCCAGCTGCGCGCGGCTCTCCAGGCCGTTGAGCCGCACCATGAGGTCCGGGTCGTATTCCTTCTCCGCGATGCGGGCGCAGTAGTCCTCCCAGCAGGCGCGGGTGACGTGGTCGAAATAGAGCACGGGGACGCTGTAGAGCGGGCTCGGGAGCTCCACGCCCTCGAGCGTGCCCATGGCGCCGAAGACCGCGCCGATCTCGCGCACGACGTCGTCGTAGCCGATCCGGTCCGGGTCGTAGCTCACCACGATGGAGGCCATGTTGGGCAGCAGTTCGACGATGCCGTCGAGCGCGGCCGCGCGGATGCGGGCGGTCAGGGCGTGGACCAGGAAATTGAGATCGAAGTCGAGCTCGTCCCCGAGCTCCATCTCGATGAAGCGATCGCCGCCCGGCTTGAAACGCGGCTCGTCGTAGATCATCGCGCGCCGTGGCTCTCACGCGGCCCGGCCGACTCCCGACGCGGGCGGCGATTTGCTATGAGGTTCTAGCGCGATCCCCCGGGGCGCGCCAACCGCGGCGGAAGGGAGGACGCCATGCCGACGCTGGAACCCCTGACTTCGGAAACCCCGTGGCACCGGCTCACCGCCGGCGAGGCGGACTGGAAGGACGAAGACCCGCTCGTCCTCGCGCGGCTTCTGGAGCAGCTCCTCCTGATCCGCCGCTTCGAGGAGCGCATCCTCGATCTGTTCAAGGCCGGCTGCGTGCACGGCCCCGCGCATGCCAGCATCGGCCAGGAGGGCGGCGCGGTCGCGGCCATGTCCACCCTCGCCGCCGCCGACAAGATCAACGCCACCCACCGGGCCCACCATCAGTTCCTCGCCAAGTTCCTCAACCACGCCACCCCCGCCGGCTACGACCCGCGGTCGAGCGGCTGGCCGCAGGCGATGCAGGTGGTGGTACGCCGGTCGATGGCCGAGATCATGGGGCTGGCCCCCGGCTATTGCGACGGGCGCGGCGGCTCCATGCACATGCGTTGGGACGAGGCCGGCGTGCTCGGCACCAACGCCATCGTCGGCGGCAACCCGCCGCAGGCGGTCGGCTACGCCCTGGCCGAGAAGCTCAAGGGCAGCGGCAACCTCACCGTGACCTTCTTCGGCGACGGCGCGATGCAGAACGGCGCGGCCTACGAATCGCTCAATCTGGCCGCGCTCTACGACCTGCCGATCGTGTTCTTCGTCGAGAACAATCTCTACGGCGTCTCGACCCACGTCTCCGAAACCACCCGCGAGACCCGGCTGTCCGCGCGCGGGCAGGGCCTCGCCGTGCCCGCCGTCGAGGTGGACGGCATGGACGTGATGGCGGTGCGCAAGGCCATGCAATGGGCCCGCGCGCGGATCGAAGGCGACAGGGGGCCGGCGCTGATCGAGGCCCTCACCTACCGCTACTTCCACCAGCACGGCCCGATGAAGGGCAGCGCCTTCGGCTACCGCGACAAGGCGGAGGAGGAGGCGTGGCGGGCGCGCGACCCGGTCGAGACCATGCCGAAGCGCCTGCTCGCCCTGGGCGTCGTCGACGAGGCCGGGCTGGCGGCGCTGGAAAGCCGGGCGAACGCGGCCGTCGACGAAGCGGCGGCGGCGCTGACCGAGACGGAGCCCGGCTCCAACCGGCTCCGCGTCGTGCCGGCGCTGTGGCCGGACGCGAAGCAGGTCGACGTCGGCATCCGCGGCGACCTTTCGGAACTGGCGGGCGCGCGCCGGATGGAGCCGGAGGACGTCGACCCGGCGGCGGCGCGCGAGATGACCTTCATCGAAGCGGTCGCCGCCGCGCAATTCCGCGCGATGGAGCGGGACGAGACCGTGATCGTGCTCGGCGAGGACGTGCACCGGCTGAAGGGCGGCACGGTCGGCGCCACCAAGGGAATCGGCGCGGCCTTCCCCGAGCGTCTGATCGGCACGCCGATCGCCGAAAACGGATTCTGCGGCATGGGCCTCGGCGCCGCGGTCAACGGGCTGCGGCCGATCGTCGAGATCATGTACGCCGATTTCTGCCTGGTCGCGGCCGACCAGCTCTTCAACCAGGCGGCCAAGGTCCGCCACATGTTCGGCGGCTCCCACCGCGCGCCGCTGATCCTGCGCGCCCGGGTGGCGGCGGGCGGCGGCTACGGCTCGCAGCACTCGATGGACCCGTCCGGCGTGTTCGCGCTCTGGCCAGGCTGGCGGATCGTCGCGCCGACGACGGCGTTCGATTACGTCGGCCTCTTCAACAGCGCCGTGCGCTGCGACGACCCGGTGGCGATCATCGAGTGCCAAGCGCTCTACCAGGGCGCGTCGCTGGTGCCGGACGATCTCGACTACTGCATCCCCTTCGGCCAGGCGCGGATCGTGCGCCCCGGCCGCGCCTGCACCGTGGTGACCTGCGCCAACATGGTGCCGGTGAGCGTGGAGGCCGCCGAGGCGGCAGGCATCGACGCCGAGGTGATCGACCTGCGCACCCTCGATCCGCTGGGCATGGACTGGGACACCATCGCCGCCAGCGTGCGGCGCACGAACCGCCTGCTGATCGTCGAGCAGACCGCCCGCGGCCCCTCGCTCGGCGCGCGCATCGCCCAGGAGGCGCAGGAGCGCCTGTTCGACTGGCTGGACCACGAGATCCTCCGGGTCACCGGTTCGCAGGCCGCGCCCGTGGTCTCCAAGGTGCTGGAGGCGGCGGCGCTGGCCCAGCGGGACGACGTCGTCGCCGGGTTGCGCGCGGTGACGGAAGCCGCGCCCCTGCCGGACGCGGCGGAATAGCCGGCCGCTTCTTCGCGCGCCCCGCCCGGGCGCCGGAACGGGGCCGACGACACGACGAAACGGGCCGATCATGGGATTCCATCCGGAAGCGCCGCGCGAAACCGACCTCGCCGCACCGAGCGCGACTCCGAAATCTCCGGTGACGCTCGGCGACGCGGGCGGCAGCGCATCGCTTACCCTGGGCGACGCGATGACCTGCTACCGGCGGTGGCCGTCCCCGACCGCCATCATCGCGGACGGTCCCTACGGCCTCGCGAAGTTTCCCGGTGAACCCGATACTGCGGACGACCTTGGCGAGTGGTACGCGCCGCACGTCGCGGAATGGGCGCGCCGCGCGCGGCCCGATACGACCCTCTGGTTCTGGTGCTCGGAAGTCGGCTGGGCCGAGGTGCACCCGGTTCTCAAGCGTCATGGGTGGCGCTACAGGGCGGCGCATGTCTGGGACAAGGGCCTCGGTCATGTCGCCGGCAACTGCAACGGCGACACCATTCGGGGGTTTCCGGTCGTCACCGAAATCTGCGTGCGGTATGTCCGCGACACCAAGTTGACGACGGAAGACGGCGCCGCGCTTCCGGTAAAGGCGTGGCTACGGCATGAATGGCGGCGCAGCGGACTTCCACTTTCCAGGACCAACGAGGCATGCGGCGTGGCGAACGCGGCGACGCGGAAGTATTTCACGCAGTGCCGCCTCTGGTATTTTCCGCCCGCCGACAAGATGGTCGCGCTATCCGAATACGCGGCGAAGCACGGTGCCCCGACCGGGCGCCCCTATTTCTCGCTCGACGGCGAGTCGCCGCTGACCGGGCCGCAGTGGTCGCGCATGCGGGCGAAGTGGAATCACACGCACGGCGTCACGAACGTCTGGCGCGAGCCGGCGGTGCGCGGGGCGGAGCGCGTCAAGGCGAAGGGCGTCAAGGCGCTGCACATGAACCAGAAGCCCCTGTGCTTGATAGACCGGATCATCGCGGCGTCGACCGATCCGGGCGATGTCGTGTGGGAACCGTTCGGAGGGCTGTGTTCGGCCGCCGTCGGCGCGCTCCGTTCAGGGAGACATTGCCACGCCGCGGAGATCGCCCCCATGTTCTACACGGCCGCCGTGAGGCGGCTCGGAGAGGAAGCCCGGAGTATCGATCATGGACACCTCGCCGCCGAAATCAACTGAGCCCGATGCGACATGGGAGCATGTCGAACTCTGGAGAGAAGTCAGGAAGGCAATCTTTGCACTTCCGTCCCGATTCGATTCGGAGCTCGTTGTCTCAGGGGTTCTCGCAACCGATCTTTTTTCCTTCAATTCATCCCTCGGCGCAACGATCGAAGAACAGGTTATCGAATCGTTGAATAAACTTCGATCCGTCTGGGATCCCGATCGGACCTACGCTCTCTACAGCTTCGAACGGCAGCCGCAGACGTTTCCGGACGTGGTGCTACGCGCCTCCGCACCCGACGTCGAACCGCAGGTGCTTATGGGCATCGAACTCAAGGGCTGGTACGTGCTGGCTAAAGAGAAAGAACCTAGCTTTCGATACAAGACGACGCCCGCCGTCTGTGCTCTGGCCGACCTTCTCGTGGTCGTACCATGGGCGCTTTCGGGAGTGATATCGGGTTCTCCGCGCGTGTTCACGCCACACGTCGTCGGCGCTCGCTACGCTGCGGATTATAGAAACTGGTATTGGGAAAACATGAAGAGTGGCAAAGGAGACAATTCGATTACTCTCTCAACCGTGGCGACGCACTATCCGACCAAGAGCGACATGATTGCGGACCGGCCTGCCAGTGACCGTGGTGGAAATTTCGGACGATTTGCGCGAACGGGCGCCATGGACAGCTACGTTGAAGATCTGTTTGAAGACAAACTTGCGGGAATACCGCTTTGGGCGTGGCAGAAATTTCTTTCGTTGTTTACCGAAAGCCGGACGATAGAAGACATATCACGCGGCCTTGATGCGCTCGCAGGCGGTATCATCCCGGATGTTCCATCAAGCGAGGCGCGCGCCCAGATAAAGGAAAGGTTGCGCGAGATCGCCGACATCATATCGATGGATTAAATCTAATACCGCTTTTCCAAGCGTTTGAAGCGACGACAATATGCGAGATCCAAACCTGCCTGCCGCGGGACGGGGGAACCGCGCTTCGCGCGTCAGCCGTTGAACGGGACCCGCGCGATGTCGGGCTCGGTCTCGATGCCGAGCACGGCGCAGAAGCTGCCGAGAAGCTGGTAGTAGCCGATCATCACCACGAGATCGACGAGGCCGGCGTCGCCGAGCGCCGCGCGCAGCTCTTCGATTAGCGCGTCGTCCACCGCTGCGCCGCGCGCGACGAGGCGGCAGAGGCGCAGCGCCGGGCCGACCGGCGCCGGCTCGGATTCGATCGCGGGCGTCCCCACCGTGTCGCGGAACGCCTCCGGCACCTTGCGGATGTGGTGGTTCCACTCGTAGACGTTGCCGACGGCCTGGGAGACGGTGCAAATGATCATCTCCCGCAAGTCCTGGTCCAGCGCCGAGTGCCAGCGGACATGCTCGCCCACCGACGACGCCGCCTGCAGGGCGCCCGGGCTCCGGCCCATGACGGCGAACATGTTGGGCATGAAGGCGAGCTTTCGCGTCTCGACCACATGGTCCCAGATGTGCTTCCGGTCCGCCGGGAAGTCGTCCCGCGCCGCCGGCGGAAGGCGTTGCGTCCTGGCGTAGCGCGTCATCGGCCTCTCCTCGCGCCCGCCGCCGTCAATCCGCGAACGCCGCGATCATCGCCTCGTGGTTCGCGAGCGATTCCGCGCGGTCGATGAACGGCATCGGGCAATAGAGCAGCACGGTCTCGAACAAGCCTTCGAACCGGTCGAGCTGCCCACGCACCTCGTCGGGCGTGCCGGCCAGTGCCAGCGCGTCGATCATGTCCTCGGTCACGCAGTCGATCATGGCCGGCACGTCGTTGCGCGCCCAGGCGTCGCGGATCGCCGTCTTCTCGCGCGTGAAGCCGGCCGGGTCGAGCACCTGGTCGAAATAGGGCAGGCGCGAATAGAACGCGATCTGCGGCCGCACGCGCCGCCGGGCGCGCGCCCGGTCCTTGTCGACCGAGCACGCCTTGACGGAACAGAGCTCGAAATCCGAAAGCGCGCGGCCGGCCTTCGCCAGCCCCTGCCTGACGGCGGGATGCACGATATCGGTGAAATAGCGCGGCGTGTTCAGCACGTTCGCGATCACGCCGTCGGCCACCTCGCCGGCGAGCCGCAACATCCCGCGCTGGACGGCCGCCAGATAGATCGGCGGCGGCGCGCAGGGCGGCGGCATGAGCCGGCGGTAGTCGCGGATCGTGATCGTCTCGCCTTCGTAGTCGATCGGCGCGTCCGGGCGCGCCCGCCACATCGCGCGGATCGCGCGCACGTAGTCCCGCATCCGCCGCGCCGGCCTTTCGTAGGGGATGCCGTTCCAGTTCTCGTTCCACTCCTTCGGCGCGGTGCCGAGGCCGAGCACGAAGCGCCCCTCCGTCAGCTCCGCCATCGACATCGCGCTGATCTCGGTGAGCGCCGGCGGGCGGGCGAAGACGGCGACTCCCGTGCCCAGGCGGATGCGCCCGCACGCCGCCGCGATGCCGGCCAGCGGCACGAAGGCGTCGCGCCCGAGCTCGGTCGTCCACACGCTGTCGGCGCCTGCGTCCTCGGCCATGGCCGCGAAGCGCACCGTCTCCGCGAGGGTGAGATTGTCGCCGCTGAAGAGCACGCCCCATTTCCCGCCCCACGCCATCGCCGTCTCTCCCGCCTTCAGCCCGGCGCCGCCCGGAGCGCCGCCGTCGCCGCCTCGTCCACCGAGCCGTCGGCCGCGATGGCGACTCCGTAGTCGGCGCGCGCCCGCGCAGGCGTGACGTAGCCGTCGGCCACATCGGCGGCGACCGCCGCCGCCGGGCGCGTGAACGGATCGCCGAAGCCGCCGCCGCCGCCGGTGACCACGGCGACGCGGTCGCCGGCCGAAAGCCCGCGATAGGGGAGGCGGGCCACCCGCTCGACGGCGCCGCCGCTTTCGATCCGCATGTAGTTGTTGGTGCCCCGGCCGCCGCCGTTCAGGCCCCAGGGCCGCTCCACGGAGCGGCCGATGCTGGCGTAGGTGTGAGCCTCGTCGCCCGCGACCTCGAACTCACGGACCACGCCGAAGCCGCCGCGCTGGCGCCCGGCCCCGGCGCCGTCCTCGACGTTGAGCGCGTAGCGACGGACGGAGAGCGGGAATTTGGCCTCGAACAGCTCGACCGAATAGTTGTAGGTGTCGCCGTCCGTGGTCGCGATCAGGGCGCTGGTGCCGTCGCCGTTGGCGGTCGCGCCCCAGCCGCCGATCGCGGGCTCGATGTGGACGTAAGGCTCGCCCGTCGCGGGGTCGCGCCCGTAGAAATAGGTCCCGGCGAGGCTCATGTAGCTGCCGGCGCTGAAGCGCTCCGGCGCGACCTCGGCCAGCGCCTTCCAGGCGAGCTCGGAGGCGTGGGCCGAGCCCTCGTAGTACCAGCCGGTGGGCGCGGGCTTCTGCGCGGTGAACACCGTGCCCGGCGGACAGACCAAGCTTATCGGGCGGAACCAGCCTTCGTTGGAGGGCGCCTGCGGGTCCACCAGGGATTTGAACACCGTCTTGACCGCCGAATCGAGCGCGCCGAACGCGCAGTTGACGGGGCCCGCCACCATCGGGCTGCTGCCGGTGAAGTCGAAGGTCATCGAATCGCCCCGGATGCGGACGACGACCGCGACGCGGAAGCGCGCGTCGGACACGCCGTCGCCGTCGATCCAGTCCTCCGCCGGGTAGTCGCCGTCGGGCAAGGCCGCCACCGCCGCGCGACTCAGGCGCTCGCTGGCCTCCAGGATATGGCCGAAGGTTCGCGCCACGGCGCCCGCGCCGTAGCGCGCCAGGATCTCCCGCAGCCGCGTTTCGGCGATGCGCACGGCGGCGAGGCCGGCGTTGAAATCCCCCAGCGACTGCACCGGCAGCCGCACGTTCTCGCGGATCAACGCGATCACGTCGTCGATGACGGCGTCGTCCCGGCACACCCGGATGCCGGGGAAGCGCACGCCCTCCTGGTAGATCTCGGTCGCGGTCGGCGAGATGCTGCCCGGCACCGCGCCGCCCACCTCGCTCCAATGGGCGACCGCGATGGCGAAGGCGAAAAGCCGGCCATCCACGAAGAGCGGCTTGATCAGCGCGATGTCGCAGCTGTGCGTCCCGCCCTCGAACGGGTCGTTGGTCATGAAGACGTCGCCCGGGCGGATGGCGTCGCCGTGTCTGCGCAGGATCGACCGCACCTGCGGCGCGAAGGTGCCCGTGAACAGGGTGATGCCGTTGGTCTGTACGACGAGCTGGCCGCGGGCGTCGCAGAGGCCGCAGGCGAAGTCGAGGACCTCGTAAATCACCGGGCTCATCGATGTCCTGGCGATGACGATCCCCATCTCGTCGGCGAGCGCGAGCAGCTTGCCCCGGATGATCTCCTGCGTGACCCCGTCTGCGCTGGCGCCGTCCGCCGCCATGGCACCCCCTCTCGGCGCCCGTGATTGTTCCCGAGGCGCCGGGGCCGCGCAAGCCGCCCGGTTTGGCCGCCGCGCCGCGTTTGCGCTAGATTCCGGGGCCGTAACGGAACGGAGGAGCCGCCGGCCGATGGCCAGGATCGTCGAGGTTCGCGCGAGCGCGCATTCCTGCCCCTTCGACGGAGACCGCGTGCGGATGGGCCTGGGAACCAACACCAAGCGCGATTTCGTGCTCGTGCGGATCAAAGACGAAGGCGGCGCCGTCGGCCTGGGGGAAGCCCATCACGGGCAGAACCCGACCGCCATGGCGGCGGTGATCCAGGACGGCCTGGGCACGCTCGTCACGGGCGCCGACCCCCTCGACAGCGAAGGCATCTGGGACCGCCTCGACCGCCAGCAGGTCGTCACCCACGGGCTCGGCGCGGGCAGCGTCACGGCGCTCGCCGGGATCGACAACGCCCTGTGGGACCTGAAGGGCAAGCTCCTCGGCCTGCCGATCTACCGGCTCATGGGCGGGAGCAGGAAGCGCATCCGCGCCTATGCGGGCGGCCTCAGCCTCGGCTTCAAGCCGCCGGAGGCGCTGGAGGCCGAGGTCGGCGCCCTGGTCGCGCAGGGCTACACCGCGATCAAGATGCGTGTCGGCGACACGCCGGCGAACGACGCGATGCGCGTCGGCCACATCCGCAAGACCTTCGGCGACGCGCTCGACATCGCCGTCGATGCCGCGACCCGCTACGACCTGCTCGATATCCCCGAGGTGCTGCGCTATTGCGAGGCGAACCGGGTCTACTGGCTGGAGGAACCCTTCACGCCGGACAACGTCGCGGCCTACGCCGAGCTGCGCGCGCGCACCGCCATCCCCATCGCCGCGGGCGAGAACCACTACGCGCGGCCGGCCTTTCGCGCCCTCTTCGAGGCGCGGGCGATCTCCATCTGCCAAGCCGACTTCTGCAAATCGGGCGGCCTCAGCGAGGTCAGGAAGATCGCCGACATGGCCGCCGCCTGGCGCATCCCGATGGCGCCGCACACCAGTCACTCCGTGTTGAGCGCCGCCGGCAACGCGCACCTTCTCTCGGCGATCCCCAACGCCCTGATATACGAAGCCGACGTGGCCCGGGTGAACCCCTTCCGCACCGCGCTCGCCAAGGGGTACGCGGGCGTCGTCGACGGCCATATCGAGCCGCCCGACGGGCCGGGTCTCGGGCTCGAACTCGACGAGGCGGTGCTGGAGCGCTATCCGGCGATCCCGGGCCCCTGCTACATCCCGGCCTGGGCCGCGCCGTAGGACGCCGAACCACGAACCGAGGAGCGGAACCGATGTCGGAGACGACGCACGGGACATTCCACTGGAACGAGCTGATGACCTGGAACGTCGAGAAGGCCAAGGCGTTCTATGCCGAGACTCTCGGCTGGCAATACGAGGCGTTTCCGATGCCGAACGGCGCCTATACGGTGTGCAAGGCTGGCGGTTCGCCGGTCGGCGGCATGTTGGAGATGACTCCGGGCGGCGAATTCGACGGCCTGCCGGAGCACTGGTTCGCCTACATCGCGGTGGACGACGTCGACGCCCGGCTCGCCAAAACCGAGGCGGCCGGCGGCGCGATCATACGCCCGCCCTTCGACGTGCCGGACGTCGGCCGCATCGCCATCGTCAAGGACAGCGCCGGCGCCGCCATCGGCTGGATCACCCCGGCACGCCGGGGCTGAGCGTAAAGCCGAGCATGGACATCTTCCTCGCCGTGAAAGCCGCGCCCGTATCCGCTATCTCATCATAAGGAATGTAACCACAGGGAATTTTCATCAGGGTTCCCGGCTTCCCGCTTTCGCGGGAATGACGGCTCGCGCTTGCGGAGCCCGCCCCCGCGAAAGCGGGAAGCCATCTCGATCGATCCCGTCGGGAGCGCCTCGGTTTGAAATTCCCGAGGTTCGCCACGAGGCGCCATGCTTACATGGCGAACACAAGCCCGCCCAGCGCGCCATATTTCAAACTGAGACACTCCCGACCGTTCGTAGAGCGTGCCCTTGTCCTCTGGAACGACCTTCGGACGGATTTTGTCGGCGCCTTCTCCCTTTCGCGCCAAGTGAACGATGCCGCCACGCCTGCAAACCGGTGGCGCCTCGACGGATCGTTCGCGAAGCAAACATGGCCCCGCCGCCGCCGGCGCGCCATACTGGCCGAGGGACGGATCGGGGAGGCGCGCCATCTACGACGCGATCGTCGTCGGTGCCCGCTGCGCGGGCGCGCCTACCGCGATGCTGCTGGCGCGCGAGGGTCACCGCGTGCTGCTGGTTGATCGCGACCGCTTCCCCAGCGAGATGGGGCAATCCACTCATCTGATTCATCCTCTCGGCGTCGCCTGCTTGCGCGCCTGGGGCGTGCTGCCGGCGCTCGAGGCGCGCGCCGCGCCCCTCACCGACTGGCGTGTCGACATGCACGGCATCGTGCTGGAAGGCGCGCCGCCGGCGGTGGAGGGCCACCGGACCTCGCACGGCCCGCGACGGCGGCTCCTCGACGGCGCCCTCGCCGAAGCGGCGGCCGCCGCCGGCGCCGAATTCCGCGAGCGGACGCGGACGGTCGATCTGGTCGAGCGCGACGGCCGGGTGGCCGGCATCACGGCGGCAGGCCGAAGCGGACGGACCTTCGAAGAACGCGCGCGCGTCGTGATCGGCGCGGACGGTCCGGCCTCCGTCGTCGCCCGCCGCGCCGGGGCGCGGGAATCGCACCGCGAGCCGATCGTCCAGAGCAACATCTGGACCTACTGGCACGGGATCGCGCTCGACCACGTCCGTCTCTACATCCGCGAGCGGGCGGGCGCCTTCGCCTTCCCGTCCAGCGACGGGGCGGTGCTGGTCGCCGCCAATCTGATGCATGACGAGTTCCTCCGCGCCCGCCGCGACCGCGAAACGGCCTATTACGCGCGGCTGGAGGAGGTCGCGCCCGACCTGCGCGAGATGGTGGCCGGTGCCGCGCGGGTGGACCGGCTCCACGCCGGCTGCACACGGGGCTTCGTGCGCCGGGCGGCCGGCCCCGGCTGGGCGCTGGTCGGCGACGCCGGCATGAAGAAGGACCCGGTGACGGCGCAGGGCATTTCGACGGCGTTCCGCTGCGCCGAAATGCTGGCCCACGCCGTGGACGACGGCCTCTCCGGCCGCCGCCCGCTCGACGACGCCCTCGCCGCCTACGAGGCGGAGCGCGACCGCTGGCTGATGCCGTTCTACCGCTTCACCGCGCAGCTCGCCCGCTTCGCCAGGCCGACCGACGCGCAGGCCGCCTTCTATCGCGCGGCCCGGGGCGACGCCGCTGCCACCGCTCGCCTCTTCGGCGCCGTGGCCCTCACCGAATCGCCGGAGGCGCTGTTCGCGCCGGACGGCGCGGCGCTCAGCCCGCCTCCCGCAGCCGCGCCCACGAATCCCGCAGGCCGACGGTGCGGTTGAACACCGGCCGCTTGGGCGTCGAGTCCGGATCGCGGCAGAAATAGCCCTGCCGCTCGAACTGCACGGCCTCGCCGACGGCCGCGTCGGCGAGGCTCGGCTCCAGGCGGCAGCCGGTCAGCACGGTGCGCGAGGCTGGATTCAAATCGTCCATCGCGTCGCCGCCGCTGCCGGGCCGCGCCTTCGTGAACAGGCGCTCGAACAGCCGCAGCTCGGCTTCGAACGAAGCGGTCGCAGAGACCCAGTGCAAGGTCCCCTTCACCTTGCGCCCGTCGGGCGCCCGCCCGCCGCGGGTCTCGGGATCATAGGTGCAGCGCAGCTCGGTCACCGCGCCGGAGGAGTCCCTGACCGCGCGCCGGCAGGTCACGAAATAGGCGTAGCGCAGGCGGACCTCGCGGCCCGGCGCCAGCCGGAAGAATTTCTTCGGCGGCGCCTCCATGAAGTCGTCCGCCTCGATGTAGAGCGTGCGGCCGAACGGCACCTGCCGCGTGCCCGCGCCCGGGTCCTCGGGATTGTTGACCGCGGCGAGCCACTCGGTCGCGCCCTCGGGATAGTTCTCGATCACCAATTTGAGGGGCCGCAACACGGCGAGCCGCCGTTGCGCCGCCCTGTTCAGAAGCGCGCGCACGGCGTGGTCGAACATGGCGGCCTCGACCAGGCCGTCGCTCGTCTTGGAGATCGCGAGCCGGCTCACGAAATCGCGGACCGCCGCCGGCGGCACCCCGCGCCGGCGCAGGCCGCGGAGCGTGGGCATACGCGGATCGTCCCAGCCGTCGACCCGGCCTTCTTCGACGAGCCGGGTCAGCCGCCGCTTGGAGAGCGCGGTGTGGCTCAGATCGAGGCGCGAGAACTCGTATTGCAGCGGGACCGTCGGCACCGGCAGCCGGGCGACCAACCAGTCGTAGAGCGGGCGATGATCCTCGAATTCGAGGGTGCACAGGGAGTGGGTCACGCCCTCGATCGCGTCCGACTGCCCGTGCGCGAAGTCGTAGGTGGGGTAGATGCACCAGGCGTCGCCGGTGCGCGGGTGCGCGGCGTGAAGGATGCGATAGAGCACCGGGTCGCGCATGTTCATGTTGCCCGACGCCATGTCGATCTTCGCGCGCAGCACCCGCGCGCCCTCGGGGAAGGCGCCGGCGCGCATACGGCGGAAGAGAGCGAGGTTCTCGGCGGGCGGGCGGTTCCTGAACGGGCTGTCGCGCCCCGGCTCGGTGAGGGTGCCGCGGTACTCCCGGATCTGCTGCGCCGACAGGTCGTCGACATAGGCGTCGCCGGCCCGGATCAGGTGCTCGGCCCACTCGTAGAGGCGCTCGAAGTGGTCGGACGCGAAGTAGAGATGCCCGCCCCAGTCGAAGCCGAGCCAGCGGACGTCCTCCTTGATGGCCTCGATGTATTCGTGCTCTTCCCTGGCCGGGTTGGTGTCGTCGAAGCGGAGATGGCAGCGGCCGCCGAATTCCGCCGGCACGCCGAAATTGAGACAGATCGATTTGGCGTGCCCGATATGCAGGTAGCCGTTGGGCTCGGGCGGGAAGCGGGTGACCACCTTGTCGTGCCGCCCGGCCGCCAGATCCGCGCGTACGACCTTGCGGATGAAGTCCGCACCGCCGGTCTCACCGCTGGCCCCGTTGCCGGCCATGCGCTGCCGCTCCCGCTCCGTCGAAATCGGCCTTCTAACCGAAGTGCGGCATGACCTCTCTGGCGAAAAGCTCCATCGAGGCCAGCGCGTCCGCGCCCGCGATGCCGGGCATGTGCATCCAGCAGATCATCTCGCTGGGGTCGACGGCGGTTTGGTAATCGCGGATGCGGCGCACCGCGAATTCCGGATCGCCGATGATGTAGCGGTCCTTGAAGGTGGCGAACGCGACCTCGGCGGGGTCGTCGATCACGCTGCCGTCGTCGCGCCGCAACACCCTGTCGCCGGCGGCGGAGGCGGCACCGTACAGCTCACGGTAGAGGTAATCGACGGCAGGAGCGGCGCGCGCCTCCGCCTTCTCCATGCTCTCGGCGACGAACACCTGGCGGATGATCGGCCGTTCCGGGATCGTCCAGCCGGCGGCGGAGGCGGCGGCCTCGTAGGGCGCATAATGCGCTTGAAGCTCGGCCAACCCGTGGCGCGGCGACATGATCTGGACGCAGCGGCGGGCGACGGCGCGCCCGAGCGATCCCGCCGCCGACACGCCGTACCAGATCGGCGGATGAGGGCGTTGCGCCGGCAGCGGTGTGACGCGGCCTTTCGGCACCCGGTAGTGGCGCCCCTCGAAAGAGAAAGGTTCCCCGCTCCAGGCGCGGGTCATCAGGTCGAGGGCTTCCTCGAACCGGGCCACCCGCTCCTCCCGCGGCACGCCGTGGGCGGTGAACTCCTGCGAGACGTAGCCGGGCGCCACGCCGAGCACGAACCTTCCGCCCGAAAGGTTGTCGATGACCGCCACGTCCTCGGCGAGCTTGAGCGGCGCGTAGAGCGGCACGAGAAGGACGGCCGTGCCGATCCGCATGCGTTCGGTGACCGCCGCCGCGCCCGCCATGGCCACGAGGGGGCTCGGGCAGAAGCCGTCCCGCTGAACGTGATGAGAGGCCTGGAAGGCGGAGGCGTAGCCCAGCGCCTCCGCCCGCGGCAGGCAGCGGAGCATGTCCCGATAGGTCTCGCGGCTCTCGATGCCGCTCTCGGGCGGCACCTGATGGGCGAAGAGCAGACCGAACTTCATCGCACCGTCCTCGACGTCGCGGGCGGGCGCTTATCTTCGCACCCGCCCGGCGGCTTCGGCAAACGGCGGCGAGTCAGGCGAACGCGCCCGGCGCCACGCCCGCGAGCCAGCCGTCGTCCACCGCCAGGTTGTGGCCGTGTATGTGCGCGGCGTCATCCGAACAGAGGAACAGCGCTGCCGCGGCGATGGCGTCCGGCTCCATGTAGCCGGTGCGGGTCGGCAGCATCCGGGCGAGAGCGGCGGTGAAGGCGTCGTCGCGCCACTGGTGCTCGGTCATCGCCGTGCGAACGAAGCCCGGCGCGATCGCGTTCACGTTGATCCTCTCCGGCGCGAGCTCCACGGCGAGCGCCCGCGTCAGGTTGAGGAGGCCGCCCTTCGCCGCGCAGTAGGCGGGGGCGGAGGCGAAACCGTCGCTGCCGGCGATCGAAGTGAGGTTGACGATCCGCCCGCCGCCGCACCGGCGCATGAGCGGGGCCACCGCCTGGATCAGGAAGAACACGCCCTTACAAATTGATGTCGAGGTTCCGGTCCCAGTTCTCCTCCGTGGCCTCGGCGAGCGGCATCTTCTCGAAGACGCCGACGCAGTTGACCAGCAGGTCGATACCGCCGAGGGCCGCCTCCGCTTCGGCGGCCAGCCGCCGGCATTCCGCGACCCGGGCCAGGTCCGCGACGTAGCCGCGCGCGCCCGCGACCGGGCTCTCTCCCCGGGTCGCGTCGGCCAGCGCGAGGCGCGCGCCCTCGGCGGCGAAGCGCTCGGCGACCTTGCGTCCGATGCCGCCGAGGGCGCCGGTGATCAGGGCGCGTTTGCCGTCGAGCCGCATCCGCACGTTTCCCGCCGCCGGGGCGTCATTCCATGAGGCCGACCTTCTCCGGCGCGATCTTGACGATCACCCGTTTCTCGCCCGGCTGGCGGAACGGATATTCGTCGACGTCCATGTATTTCTTCGCCATCCGGTCGATATGCGCGTCGGCGCCATCGTGCTCCATTGCCACCACCCGGCCCCGGATCATCGCCTGCTTGTATGGATTCGCGTGATCGAAGACGGCCACGGCGACCCGTGCGTCGCGCCGCATGTTGCGCGGCTTCACGCGCCCCTCGGCGGTGTTGAAGACGACGTGTTCGCCGTCGGTATCGACCCAGACGACCGTGGCCTGCGGCGCACCGTCGCCCATCAAGGTCGCCACCGTGGCGAAGTTCTTCCCTTCCAGCAAGGCTCTGGCCAGTGTCGGCAGTTCCATCTCCCCCTCCCTCGTCGCGATGCCCCGATAGCGGGAACGCGACCATAGCACGGCCGCCGGCGGCGGGCACGGCGCCCGTCCGCGCAACGTAGGCGGGTCAGAGGCCCATCGCGCCGGGAAGCATGTGTCCCCCGCTGGCTGGACGGGCCACACCGGTTAGCGCCGCCCCGACGTCCCGATCGAGAATACCAAGGAAACTCCGCATTCCATTGGCAGACTATTATGGATAGGTAGAAGGATTTTAACTCTTCGATGAGAACGGTGCGGCGAATTCAATACCTGCCTTCCCCAGAACGATAGAGGGCATCCAGGATCGTTCCCGAAATATCGGCGGGAATCTGCTTGCGGCGGGTCAGTTTATAGATGGCCGAACGTTTGTCTCGGATATGGGCCGAGATGTCCCGGTTGACGGGATTCAACAAGCCGCGCCTCTGCATGGTATGCGGGCCGGCCGCGGCGATCTTGGGAACAGACGACCAGAGTTCGCGAAATTCGTCGTTGCTATCGAGGCAGAGCTGGAAGAGTCTGTGGTGCACGAAGTAATTCTCATCTTCGAGGTTGTCGCTTTCCGGAAACGACAAATCTTTCAATTGGGGGAACGCCCATGACATCGGTTTCTCGCACGGCAACCTCAATAATCTCAAGCGCGAACACCATCTCGCTTTCGCCACAAGGCGAAGCATCGCGGCGTACCAGATGGAGACGATTCGATTATCGGGTGCCGCGGCCAGAAACCAATTGCCTATAGGGCGGGAAGGAACCGGCTTTTCATAGGCGAAGAAACCCGCCGGTCGGCAAACGGGTTCGATCCACTCGTCCAGCGATCGTGCGCACCAACAAGTGGCATCCGCCCATACCCCCCCCCGCTTAAGGAAGCACATTCTTATGAAATTGGCGAACTCCGGCAGGGGCAGATTCAATGCCTTCACAGAGCGGGGAATCGACAGCTTTTTTTCGATACTATCCCGATCCATGACGTTCACGTTCCAGGACGGATTGCGCGCCAGCCAAGTCGCGGCGCAGCGTTTGACGAGATCCGGCGCGCGGTCCCAGCCCTGATGCCAGTAGAGCAACAACTCCTTCAGGACGACGTTTCCTGCCATCGCCGACTCTTCCTTCAGGTTGTGAAACCTTGCGTTGCCGGTATGGAAAATCGCCGTCAGCCGCCGTAACCATAGTCCCGGCGGGCGCCCGCCGGTGTGATCCACCCTTCGCTCAGATCCTCGGCGATCGCGGCAGGGTCCCGCTCTCCGACATGGCCGTAGCCGCCGGCGCCCGGCGCGACCAGACGGATGCGATCGCCGGGCCCGACCTTCGCATTGGCGAACTTGCTGGGCGAGGTCTTGCCGAAGGCTTCCGTGAAGGGGCGCCACCGGTCGCTCCCCGCCGCCCGGTGGAAGAGCCCGCCAAGCGCGCCGGGCCCGCCGCCGAGCAGGCCCCAGGGGCGCATCTTGTGCCGGTCGGAGACCGAGCTCACCGTGATCTCCGTCCCCACGCAGCGCAGGATCTTCGCCAGCGCGTGCGCGCCCCGGTAGCGCCCCGGACCGGCGGTGTCCGGCTGCAAGGCGTATTCCTCGACCTGCCACGGATAGCGCACCTCGAACACCTCGATCGGCACCATGCGCGAATTGCCGTTGATGCAGTTGATGACCTCGTTGCCGTCGGCGAAGGAGCGCCCGCCCCAGGCCGCGCAGGTGAAGTCGTAACAGACGACGTATTCGCCGGAGCGCGGGTCGCGGGCGCCGAACAGGAAGTTGCTGTGAGTGCCCGCATCGGTCGCGAAGGCGCGGTCCGGCACGCATTTTGAAAGCGCGGCAATGATCGTGTAGGCGATGCGGATATGGGTCTCGGTATTGCCGCCGACACAGGTTGCGGGATAGTCCGCGTTCACCACCGAACCGCCCGGCGCCACGATCTTGATCGGCCGGAAGCAACCGGAGTTTTTCGGGATCGACGGATCGGTGAGATGCAGGATCGCGTTGTAGGCCGCCGACCAGGCGACGGAGAGCACCGCGTTGATCGGCCCCCGCGCCTGCCGGTCGGACTTGCCGTAGTCGACCACGACCTCGTCCCCCTGGACATGCACGTCGGCGCGGATCCAGTACGGGCGATCCTCGATCCCGTCGTCCTCCATGCAATCCTCGAAGCTGTAGAGGCCGTCGGGAAAATCCCGGAGTTCGGCGCGCATCCGGGCTTCCGAATAGTCCATGAGGTCGCGGACCGTTCTCCGGAACGCGCCCGGCCCGTATTTCTCGATCAACGCGGCGAGCCGGGCGGCGCCCACGTCGACGGCGCCGATCAAGGCGCGGAAGTCGCCGTAGTTCTGGCGCGGCGTGCGGTAGTTCGCGAGCAGGAGTTTCCACACCTCGACCACGTCCACGCCGCGCTCCTTGATCTTCACCGGCGGCACACGCATGCCTTCGTGGAAGATTTCCGTCGCCTCGCCGGCGAAGCCGCCCGGGACCATGCCACCGACCTCGGCGACGTGGCCGATGGCGACGGCGTAGCCGTAGAGCGTGCCGGCGTGGAAAACGGGCTTGATGAACGTGTGTTCCGGCGTGTGCATGCCGCCCCGGTATGGGTCGTTGTGGACGATCACGTCGCCTTCCTCCACCCGGTCGTGGGGAATTTCTCGCGCGGAAGTCTGGAGGACGAGCGGCAGGCCGCCGATCTGCGAGGGGTTGAACTCGGCCACGGCGATCATGTCGCCTTCGGTGTTGCCGAGGCCGCAGGTGAAGTCCATGCCCTCGTTGAAGATCGTCGAATAGGATGTCTTCATCATGGTGATGCCCATCTCGCGGCAGATCGACACCATCGTGGAATCGATGATATTCATGGCGACCATGTCCATGATCCGGGCTCCTCTCCGCGCCCCGCCCGCCGCCGCGGGGCGCGCTAATCCGGTGGCTGCCCGGCGCCGCCTGGAATGCGCCACAGACGGAGGCCGACGGCGCCCACCGTCACGACGAGTAGCGGGTCGATGAACGCCCACAAGAGCGGCACCTCTCGGGACATCAGGTCGCCGAACCAGTTCCAGAAGAACCAGAGACCGAGGACCACCGAGGCGTAGAAGAGGACGTTCGTTTCCAGGCGGCGCTGCGGGGGAACCCCGTCGGCGTCGGCACCGTACAGGCCGATCTTCCAGATCGCGCTCGCGCCCAGGGCGAGCAGCACCGCCACCGCCATGAACCAGTTGAGGACGCTCCACACGGGAAAGCCCGTGCTCCCGTCGTCGTAGAGCGGCGTGGCGACGAAGTTCGCGCCGACCGTCGCCGCCGTCAGGAGGGCATAGGCGGCCAGAACGCAGCGCACGATCTTCATGACCCGTCCCCCTCGATTCCGTGATCCCGCGCCGACCGGGCGGCGCCCCGAACCTAACATCTTTCACGCCGGGGCGCGCCGGACGCGGACCCGATAGAGGATGCACGGCGGCGCGGGCGCATGGTAGCATCTGCGGAAGGGAGCCGCGGCCGTCCGCGGCGCCGACCCTCTTCTCGACGATCAAGCAAAGGAGGCATCCATGGCCACCAGGATAACGCGCAGGCAAGCGCTGAAGGCGGGCGCCGCCGGGCTCGCCCTCACTTCGCCGATCGGGATCGCGCCGAAGTTCATCCGGCCCGCCCACGCCACCGGCTTGGCGCCCGGCATGACCGGCGGGCCGACGGGGTTCGCAGGCGCGGAGCGCTACCAGTACAACGAGGGCATGTCCGAGGGCCGGGCGATCGAGGGCATGCGCAAGCTGAAGGCCGAAGGCAAGGCGCCGGAAAAGCTCAACATCCTCATGACCGACGGCGCCATCGGCCATTTCACCAATCCGTGGCCGCCGGACGGGCCGACCCTGCAATCCATCTGGGAAGCCGAGACCGGCGTGAAGCTCGAGTTCTTCAGCGTCTCGCCCGAAGAACAGTTCAACAAGGTGATCCAGGACGTCACCACCGGGTCGGCCGCCTACGACGTCTACACCTTCGGTTACGCGACGATGGGCGACCTCTCGGAAGCCAACGGCATCGCGCCTCTCGGCGAATGGATCGAGAAGCACGGTGCCGACTTCGCCGACCCGGAGCGGGGGATGCCGACGCCGGAATCCTACGACATGCTCTACAAATACGGCGGCGAACCGATGTCCGTCTGCTACGATGGCGATGCCCAGGTCTGGGTCTACCGCAAGGACCTCGCCGACGATCTGCAAAACAGGAAGGAATTCGGCGACAAATACGGCTGGGAGCTCGGGCCGCCGCGCACCTGGAAGGAGACCGACCAGCTCGCCGAGTTCTTCACCTCCAAGGGAATGCTCGGCAACGGCAACATGATGAGCGCGTTCTGGGGCATCAGCACCTGGTACAACCGCTACGTCAGCAAGGACAACCCCAACCAGCACCTGTTCGACAACGAAGGCAATCCGCTGATCGACAGCGACGCCGGCATCCAAGCCACCGAGGAGCACATCAAGAGCCTCGACTGGTCGGACAAGGGCGGCCTCGCCTGGAGCTGGAGTGAGTATTACGGCAACATGGCCCAGGGCAACTCGTTCATGCTCGGCACGTTCTCGAATTGCCCGAAATTCCTGGATACGGCCAAGGAGGACGGCTCTCCGGCCACCGCCGTGACCGGCAAGATGGGCTCCTTCCTGCCGCCCGGACACCAGTTCGGTGATGATCTGGTGCGCCGCTCGACGATCTATCTCGGCAACAACGGCGGCGTATCGACCCAGAGCCAGTACCAGGAAGCGGCTTATCTGTGGCTGCAATGGTCGGGCTCGACCCGCATCTTCAGCCTGCTGACGGGCAATCCGGGCGGCTTCTTCGACCCGTTCCAGCTCGCCAATTTCCAGGATCCGCTGGTCATCCAGTCCTACCACGATTACCACGTGCCGATCATCGAGGGCACCGTGGCACGCGCCGTGCCGACCATCGCCATCCCCGGCCAGTTCGCGATGCACAACACGCTGAGCGAGAATCTCGTGGCCGCCATGGTTGGTGAGGTCACGGCCAGGGAAGCGATGGAAAACACCGCCGATTCGTGGCGCAAGCACCTCAGGAAGAAGGGCGAGGACAAGATGATCAATCTCATCAACGCGGCCAAGTCGGGCTGGTCGACGGTCATCGACCGCGCCTGATCCGGCCGGCGCCTTCGCGTCCGGGGCGGGGGCCGTGCGTCTCGCGCGGGCCCCCGCCCCACAGCCGGCGAGACCATGCCCAAAGCGTTCCCGTCCTACCTCTGGCGCTACGCCCTGATCCTCGTCGCCGTCGGCGTGGCGCTCCTCCCGGTGGTGTGGATGGCCACCATGGCGTTCAAGCCGCACACCGAGTGGGTGTCGACGGCAGGCGACCTGCACTGGCTGCCGCGCGAGCCGACCTGGAGCAACTTCGAATATATTTTCACGGGGCAGACCGACGCCTATTCCATCACCCATGAGCGGACGGCCGGCCGGCCGATCCTGGCGAGCCTCGTCACCTCGCTTCTGGGAACCCTGATCGCCGTCGTCGCCGGAACCTTGGGCGCCTACGCCGTCTCCCGTTTCAAGGTCGGCGGCAACCTTCCGTTGGGCGTCCTGCAACTCCGCCTGTTTCCGCCGCTCGCGGTGATGATCCCGGTCATGATCATGTGGGCGTTTCTCGGCGCCATGGATTCCTGGTGGGGGCTTTCCCTCATCTACGGCATCGTCACGCTGCCCTTCGCCTTCTGGCTGATGAAGACCTTCTTCGACGAGGTCCCACGCGAGATCGAGGAGGCCGCCCTGGTCGAGGGCTGCAGCTGGTTCCGCGTGTTCTGGAAGATCACGCTGCCGATGGTCAAGGCGGCGCTCGCCAGCACGACCCTGTTCGTCTTTATCCTCAACTGGAGCGACTACGTCATCGCCCTGCTGCTGACCCGCAAGGACTGGGTCACCATTCCGGTTTATATGAATTCGCTGTCCTCGGCGATGTCGGGGCAGATGTACGGCGCCAAGGCCGCTCTCGGCCTCATCGCCGCCCTTCCGCCGGTCGTCTTCGGCATCGCGATCCAGAAATATCTGGTGCGCGGCCTGACCTTCGGAGCCCTCAAGCAATGACGCCCGCCGCGCCCGCCGGCTTGCGGGGGAGGAGCCGGAAAACCGCCCTCACACCGCTGGAACGGGAAGGCCGGAAGCTCGGGCTCTACATGACTCTGCCGGCCCAGCTTCTGCTGCTTTTCATCGTCGCCTTCCCGCTCCTGATGCAGCTCTATGTGAGCTTCACATGGTGGGGGCCGCTCGACGGCAAGCCTTGGTACTACGCCTACGAGACCGCCAACCTGTTCGGCAATTACGGCGACATCTTCTCGGACCGGAAGCTGTGGGGGTCGATCGGCCGGACCTTCCTGATCGTCGCCGTGGTGGTGCCCGTCGAATTCCTCCTCGGCCTTGGCCTCGCGATCCTTTTCGTCGAAAAGTTCCCCGGCAAGCGGGTCTTCTATTCGATCATGCTGATGCCGATGATGATCGTGCCCGCAGTGGCCGGCTACATGTTCTTCATGCTCTTCCAGAGCTCCGGCCCGCTCAACGACCTGCTCGGCCGGATCGCCGGCACGGAGGTCGAGGCGCTTTGGCTCGCCGACCCGGTCCTCGCCATGATCTCGGTCATGATCGCCGACATCTGGCAGTGGACGCCGCTGATGTTTCTGATCCTGCTCGCCGGCATGGTCGGCGTGCCCGAGGACCAGATGAAGGCGGCGACGCTCCTGGGCGCGAACGCTTGGCAACGCTTCTGGCGGATCGTCCTGCCGCGCATGAAGACGGTCATGATCATCGCGCTCGTCATCCGCACGATCGAGTGCATCAAGATCTTCGACATCCTCCACGTCATGACCGGCGGCGGTCCAGGCGTCGCGACGAAATCGATCTCCGTCTATATCCTCGACCTCACCTTCAAGGATCTCGAATGGGCCTATGTGGCGGCGGTGGGCTTGTTCATCCTGGTCTGCCTGAGCGTGTTCGCGGTGCTCGGTCTCGTTCTCATGGCGCGCGCGCAGCGGCGGCGCGAGGCGATGCCGGCGTAGCACGAAGGCCGGATCGTCCGTGCGGCTCGCCGGCAAGAACGCCATCGTCACCGGCGCCGCCTCCGGAATCGGCCGCGAAACGGCGCTCCGCTTCGCCGAAGAAGGCGCCGCGGTGGTTTGCGCCGACCTCGACGAAAGCGGCGCGCGCGCCGTCTGCGCGGAAATCGCCGCGCGAGGCGGGACGGCGCTCCCGCTCCGCGTCGACATCGCCCGCGAGGGCGACGTGGCGCGCCTGACCGAGGACGCGCTCGCCGCGCGCGGCACGATCGAGATCCTCGTGAACAACGCCGGCGTCACCATCCTGGGCGGCGTGGCCGAGCTTTCCGAGGCGGCCTGGCGGCGCGAGATCGACATCAACCTGACCGGCGCTTGGCGGGTCTCCAAGGCGTTGTGGCCGTGTTTCGCGGCGCAAGGCGGCGGCGCGATCCTGAGCACGGCCTCGATCGCCGGCGTCGTCGCGGCGCCCCAGGACGCCGCCTATGTCGCTTCCAAGGCGGGGTTGATCATGCTGACCCGCTGCATGGCGCTCGACGGCGCAAGCGCCGGAATCCGCGCCAACTGCATCTGCCCCGGCTTCGTCGACACACCGATGTTCGGCGGCTTCCTCGCCGAACAGCCGGATCCGGCCGCGGCGCGCGCCAAGGCAGCGGCCCGCACCCCGCTCGGGCGCATCGGAACGCCGCGCGACATCGCCGACGGCTTCGTTTACCTCGCCTCCGACGATGCCGCCTGGATCACTGGCGCCGCTCTCGTGATCGATGGAGGCCTCACCGCCGGCCTGCCCGGCTGACCAACGCCGGGAGTCGGGTTCAGCACGATCCGGCCCCGTTGGCGAGAACCGGGGGGTCTCACACGCTGACCGGGAACAGCGGCATCGCGCCCGCATCGCGCGAAGCGCACCGGGTGTTTCGAGACGTCGATTCGATATTCATGTATCCGGTCGGGGCGGCGCCGCCACGGTTCGGACGCGCCTGTCCTTCCATGGTAGGTTCGCGACACCGTAGAGGCGCAAAACCCGGCACGGCGACGCGCCTCTCAACGATGATTTGAGCCGGGATCCCTGGTCGCGGCGCTTTGGCGGCGACGCGCCTCTCAACATCGCCGCGAACCTATGCCGCCGCCCCGCCGCCCGGCACAGGAACGCGGCGCAGCGCGGCGTGGCCGGCGTAGCGGGCCGTCTCCTCCAGGGCCTCCTCGATGCGGACGAGCTGGTTGTACTTGGCGGTGCGGTCGCTGCGCGAGAGGGAACCGGCCTTGATCAGGCCGCAGCCGGTCGCGACCGCCAGATCGGCGATAGCGGTGTCCTCGGTCTCTCCCGAGCGGTGAGAGACGATCGCGGCGAAACCGGCGTGGCGGGCGAGCGCGACCGTCTCCAAGGTCTCCGTCAGGGTGCCGATCTGGTTCGCCTTGACGAGAACGGCGTTCGCCGCGCCTTCCTCCACGCCGCGGGCGAGACGCGCGGCATCGGTGACGAAGAGATCGTCGCCGACCAGAAGGATGCGCTCCCCAAGCGCGGCCGTGAGCGCCGTCCAGCCGGCCCAGTCGTCCTCCGCGAGACCATCCTCGATCGCAGCGATCGGGTAGCGGCCGGCGAGCTCTTCGAACCACGCGATCATCTGGCCGGTGTCGCACGCCCGGCCTTCGCCCTCCAGCCGGTAGACGCCATCCCGCCAAAGGGCGCTGGCGGCCACGTCCAGCGCCAGGAGAACCTCCTCCCCGGGCCGGTAGCCCGCCGCCTCGACGGCCTTCACGACGTGGCCCAACGCCTGTTCCGTGCCTTCGAGCGCGGGCGCGAAGCCACCCTCGTCGCCGACACCGGTCGAGAACCCGGCCTCCGAGAGGCGGCGCCCCAGGCAGTGGAAAACCTCGGCGCCCGCGCGCACCGCCTCGGCCATGCTCCCGGCGGCGACCGGCACGATCATGAACTCCTGCACGTCGATGGCGTTGTCGGCATGGGCGCCGCCGTTCAGCACGTTCATCATAGGGACGGGAAGCGAGCGGGCGTCGAGGCCGCCGACATAGCGGAACAGCGGCTGTCCGATCTCGGCCGCCGAGGCCCGGGCGGCGGCGAGGCTCACGCCCAGGATCGCGTTGGCGCCGAGGCGGCTCTTGTCATCGGTGCCGTCGAGCGCGACGAGCGCGGCGTCGATGCGGGCCTGCTCGGAGGATTCCATGCCGCGCAGCGCGGGGAATATCTCCTCGTCCACCGCCCGCACCGCCTCGCGCACGCCCAGGCCGCCGAACCGCCGCCCGCCGTCGCGCCGCTCGACCGCCTCGTGGCGGCCGGTGGACGCGCCGGCGGGAACGGCGGCGCGCCCCTCGGCGCCGCTCTCCAGCACGAGGTCGACCTCCACCGTCGGGTTGCCGCGGCTGTCGAGGATCTCCCGCGCCCGGATGTCCGTTATCGCACCCATGATCCGCCTCCCCCGCCAAAGCCGCGCCCTTGATAGGCAAAGCCCCCCGCGGCGGGCAAGGGCGGAAAGGTGCACCCCTCCCGGTGCGCGGGCGGGCGGTGGGCGAGGTGGAGGGTTCGTGCCATGATGGGGCGCCAGCGGAGGGAGGCGACGATGCGGGTGGCGGTCGCGGGGGCGAACGGGCTGACCGGGCGGATCGTGCTCCGGATGCTGAAGGCGGCCGGGCACCGGCCGGTCGCCATGATCCGGGACCCGGCGCAGCGCGACGCACTCGAAGCGCTCGGCGCCGAATGCCGGATCGGCGACCTGGAAAAGCCGGTGGGCTACGCCGTCCGCGAATGCCGCGTCGCCATCTTCGCGGCGGGCTCGGGCTCCCGGACGGGGCCGGAAAAGACCATCGACGTGGACCGGAACGGCGCCATGGCGATGATCGACACATGCGTGCGCATGAACGTTCGCCGCTTCGTCATGCTGAGTTCGATCGCAGTCGAAGCGCCGGAACGCGGGCCGGAGAGCCTGCGGCATTACTTCGTCGCCAAGGCCGCTGCCGACCGCCATCTGCAGGGGAGCGGCCTCGACTACACCGTGGTGCGCCCGGGATTTCTCACCCGGGAGCCCGGCACGGGCGCGATCTCCGTCGGCACCGACCTGGGCACCATCGCCAAGGATACCCATTCCGTGAGTCGCGAAGACGTGGCGCGGGTGCTGGTCGATTGCCTGGCCCTCGACAACACCGTCGAGAAGACCTTCGAGCTGGTTGCCGGTGAGACGCCGATCGCGGAGGCCCTCGCGGCGCTTTGACGGGCCGCCTCTCCGTCAGCGCCCGCGTTGCTCCGGGATCAGGCCGCGCGGGCCGAACCGCATGACGACGAGGAGGATCACGCCCATGACGATGTGGCGCATGTAGGCCGCGCTCCCGAGCAGGTGGATTCGCAGCGGATCGTCCTCAGCCAGGCCGGACGTCACCGCGTCCATCAGCCAGAACCCGGCGGCCTCGGCCTCGATCCACACGAACCAGACGAGGAAGCCACCGAACACCGCCCCCCAGTTGTTTCCCGACCCGCCGACGATCACCATGATCCAGATGAGGAAGGTGAAGCGGAGCGGCTGGTAGCTGCCCGGCGTGAACTGCCCGTCGAGCGTCGTCAGCATGGCGCCGGCGCCGCCGATGACCGCCGCGCCCAGCACGAAGACCTGCAAGTGACGCCGGGTCACGTCCTTGCCCATCGCCGCGGCCGCCTGCTCGTTGTCGCGTATGGCGCGCATCATGCGGCCCCACGGCGATTTCAACGCGCGCTCCGCGAACCACAGGAGCACCGTCAGAACCAGCGCGAACAGAAGCGCGTAGCACAGTTTCACGAAGATGCTCGATCCCTCGGCCGCATCCGCGCCCAGCCAGTGGGCGAGATCGAGGAACCAGGGGCTGCCCTGGAGGTCGATTTCGTAGGGGACCGGCCGGTCGAGGCCGGTGACGTTCTTCACGCCCCGGCTGAGCCAGTATTCGTTCTTGATGACGGCGATGACGATCTCGGAGATGCCGAGGGTGGCGATGGCGAAATAATCCGCCCGGAGGCCGAGTGCGATCTTGCCGATAAGCCAGGCCGCGCCGGCGGCGAACGCGCCGCCGACGGCCCAGGACAGCACGATCGGCAGGCCGGCTCCGCCGAGATACCCGGTCTTCGCGCTGTCGACGCCCTCGATGGCCTCGACCGCCGGATCGAAGAAGCCGCGGGCGAGGAAGAACCCGGCGACCAGCACCGCCGCCGTCGCCGCCGCACGCAGAGGCCCCGGTGGCAGCCGACGGCGCAGGAGCGCGACCAGCAGAAGGGCCCCGGCCAGCACGGCCAACGCGAAGCCGAGGCCGGCACCGCCCGCCGCCCACGCCTCCGCCACCGGCGGTTGGGAGACGAGAACCCCGGCCAGACCGCCCAGGGCGGCGAAGCCCATCACGCCGACGTTGAAGAGGCCGGCATATCCCCATTGCATGTTGAGGCCGAGCGCCATGATCGCCGAGATCAGGCAGAGATTGAGGATCGAAACGCTCACCGACCAGGATTGGCCCAGGCCGACCACGACCAGGAGCGCCGCCATGCCGGCGAAGAGCACCGGGTTGCGGAGCGCAGGCTTCACAGCACCCGGCCCCTGAAAATTCCGGTCGGGCGGACCAGGAGCACGACCACCAGGATGACGAAGCTGATCGCGAACTTGTAGTCGGTGGACAGGAGCTGCACGAGGCCGCGCGGCTCCCAGCTTTCGGGAAGGAGGTAACGCAGGAACTTCCTGTAGGCGTAGGTCATCGTCGTCTCGGACGCGGCCACGACGAAGCCGCCGACCACCGCGCCCACCGGCTGGCCGATCCCGCCGAGAATCGCCGCCGCGAAGATGGGCAGAAGGAGCTGGAAGTAGGTGAACGGCTTGAAGCTCTTGTCGATGCCGTACATCGTGCCGGCGAGGGCGGCCAGGGCCCCGGCGATGAGCCAGGCGTGAAAGACCACGCGATCCGGGCTGACGCCCGAAAGCAGCGCCAGATCTTCGTTGTCCGAATAGGCGCGCATCGCCTTGCCCGCCCGCGACTTCCGCAGGAACCAGAACAGCCCGACCACCGCCAGAACGGCGACGCCGACCGTGAGCCCCTGCGACAGCTTGATCGAAAGCCCCTCCTTCAGCCCGGTGGCGGCCTTGAATTCGGAGGCCTTCACCAGGAACCGGGCGCCGTCGGCCAGGCGCCGGTCGTCCGGCCCGACGACGAAACGGACGACGCCCCCCAGCACGAACATCACACCGGTCGAGGCGACCATGAGAATCACGGCCGGGCTCTTGCGGCGCCGGTAGAAGCGGAAGACGAGACGATCCGCGGCCAAACTCGCGGCGACCGCGGCCAGCATCCCGAAGGGCAGCGCCAGCAGCGCGGTCGGCAGCGGCGCGATGCCGACGCCCATCCCCTGGAACCACCACGTCGCGAGAAGAACGAACATGGCGCCGAACGCCATCAGGTTGCCGTGGGCGAAATTGGCGAATCGCAGGATGCCGAAGATCAGGGTGACACCGAGGGCGCCCAGGGCGAGCTGGGAGCCGTAGGCAAGGCTCGGCACGATGACGAAGTTCGTCAGCAGGACGACCGCGTTTACGACGTCGCCCATGGGCTATCCCCCGAGGAACGAGCGGCGCACGTCGGGGTCGGAGAGCAGGGCCTCGCCGGAATCCGTGTAGCGGTTCTCTCCGGTGACCAGCACGTACCCTCTGTCGGCGATGGAAAGCGCCTGCGCGGCGTTCTGCTCCACCATGAGGACGGCGATGCCGGTCTCCCGGATTTCCAGGACGCGGTCGAACAGATCGTCCATGACGCGCGGTGCCACGCCGGCGGTCGGCTCGTCCAGCATCAGCAGCCGGGGGCCGGTCATCAGCGCCCGCCCCACCGCCACCTGCTGGCGCTGGCCGCCCGAGAGCTCGCCGGCCGGCTGGTGGCGTTTCTCCTTCAACACCGGAAACAGGTCGAAGACCCGCGCCATCGTGTCGCCGATGTCGTCGCGCCGGAGGTAGGCCCCCATTTCCAGGTTCTCCTGAACCGTCATGGTGGCGAACACGTTCCGCTCCTGGGGTACGAAACCCATCCCCTTGCGGACGCGCGCCTGCGGGCTGAGCCGGGTGATGTCCTCGCCCCCCAGCCGGATCGCACCCCGGCGAAGCCGGACCAAGCCGAAGATCGCCTTCATGGCGGTCGACTTGCCGGCGCCGTTCGGCCCGACGATGACCGCCACTTCGCCCCGCTCGACCGCGATCGTGCAACCGCGAAGGATGTCCACGCCGCCGTAGCCGCCGGTCATTTCCTCACCGACCAGGAAGCTCATGGCGCGCCGACGCCCCGGCCCCTGCCGAGCCAGGCCTCGATTACCCGCGGGTCCGCCTTGACGACCTCCGGGCTGCCTTCGGTCAGCACCGCCCCCTCCGCCATGACGACGACCCGCCGGCACAGGCGCGAGATGAATTCCATGTCGTGCTCGATCATGCAGAAGGTGTAGCCACGTTCCCGATTGAGCCGGAGGATCGCGTCGCCGATGGTCTTCAGGAGCGTCCGGTTGACCCCGGCGCCGACCTCGTCGAGGAGCACGACCCGGGGTGCGGCCATCATGGTCCGGCCCAGTTCCAGAAGCTTCTTCTGTCCACCCGAGAGGGCACCCGCGCGCTCGTCGGCGACGCCCGCCAGATCAAGGAAACGCGCGACGTCCTCGGCCCGACGCCGGATCTCCGCCTCCTGCGCGCGGACGCGGCCGGGGCGAAACCAGGCGTTGGAGAGGGTCTCCCCGGCCTGGCCGCCGGGCACCGTCATCAGGTTCTCGAGGACGGTGAGGCTCGTGAACTCGTGGGCGATCTGGAAGGTCCGCACCACGCCCTTGCGGAAGAGCGCGTGCGGCTTCAGCCCGGTGATGTCCTCGTCCCGGAGATAGACCTTACCGCCGGAAGGCGCGAAGACCCCGGCGACGAGGTTGAACAAGGTCGTCTTGCCGGCTCCGTTGGGCCCGATCAGGCCGGTGATCGACCCTTCCGCGATCTCGATGCTCACGCCGTCGACCGCGCGGATTCCGCCGAAGTGCTTGCGAAGATTCTCGACCCGGATCGCCGCCGGCGGCCGGGCGCCACCGCGCGGGACCTGCGGGCGCGGCACCTCTTCCACAGCCCGGCGTCCGGGTGCGACGGAGGCGGCCCACGCCGTTCGGACCGCCTCCCCTCGTTCGGCTAACGGACGGATTTCGTCACGAACGCGCCGCCCTCGACCTCAATCTCCTTGTAGGAACCGGCGGCCTCTCCCACCTCGCTGAGCTCGACGGCACTCGCGCCGACATAGTCGACCTCGCCGCCGTCGGCCAGGATGCGGAGCGCTTTCGCGAGCGCGCCCGGCATGATCTTCTCTCCCGGCGCGTTGGCGACGGCCATGACCTGGGGCTGGATCGCGCCCCGGTCGGCCGAGCCGGCCGCCTGCATCGCCAGCGCGATCAGCGCCGCGGCGTCGTAGGACTCGCCGCGAAACGGCCCGTCGCCATCGACCCCGTTGGCCTCCGCGAATTCGACGAACATCCCGGCACCCTCCGATTCCGAGCCCGGCAACGTGCCGAACGCGCCTTCGAGGCCTGCGCCGATGCTCTCGATCAGCGACTCGCCGATCATCCCGTCGGCAAGAATGAAGTTCTCGAACGCGCCGGTATCGAGGGCGGCCTGGATGATGCCCTTGCCGCCCTGGTCGACGTAGCCGAAGACGACGAGATGCTCCGCGCCCGAGGCGGCGAGCGCGCCGACCTCGGCGGAATAGTCGCCCTTGCCGTCCTCGTGCGCCGCCGAGATCTCGACACTGCCGCCGAGGCTCGCGAACGCCGCCGCGAAGCTGCTTTCGAGCCCCTTGCCGTAGTCGTTGTTGGTGTAGGTGATCGCGACGCTGTCGATGCCACGTTCCTTGACGATCTCAGCCAGCACCTGGCCCTGCCGCGCGTCCGACGGCGCGGTGCGGAAGAAGAGGCCATTGTCCTCGATCGTCGTCAGCGCCGGCGACGTCGCCGACGGGGAAATCATGACCACGCCGTTCGGGATCGCGACGTTGTTCGCAACCGCGGTGGTGACGCCGGAGCAATCGGCGCCGTAGATCGCGGCGACCCCTTCGGCCGCGACCAGACGCTCCGCGGCGGCGGTCGCCGCGGCGGCGTCGATACAGGTCGAATCGCCCCGCACCGGCACCAGGACCTTGCCGCCGAGAAAGGCGCCCGACTCCGAAACCTCCTTCATGGCCAGCTCCGCCGACTCCGCCATGCCGGGGGTCAACGACTCGATCGGGCCCGTAAACCCGAGGATGACCCCGATCTTCACCTCGTGGCCGTCAGCCTTGGCAGCCGGGGCCAGCCCCAGGCAGAGCGCCGCGGCGGCCGTGGCGAACGCCGCCCATCTTCCCGTCCTCATGATCGCGTCCCTTCCTTTCCCTACTGGTCGACTCCAAGCGTCCCGACCGCACCGATGCCGTAGGCCGCGAGCCAGCCCAAGCCCTCCAGCGTGCCGCGAAGCGGCCGGTATTCGCAACCGACCCAACCATCATAGCCCGACTCGTCGATCACGTCGAAGAGGTATGGGTAGTTGATCTCCCCCAGGCTCGGCTCGTGGCGGCCCGGCACGCCGGCGATCTGGATATGGGCGATGATCGGGCGGTGGCGCTCGAAGCCGGCGGCCAGGTTCCCCTCCATGATCTGGCGGTGGTAGAAGTCGTACTGGAGGAACAGATTGTCGCCGCCCACCGTTTCCACCACGCGCCGGGCATGTCCGCTGGTGGAGAGGAGATAGCCGGGCATGTCGGTCACATTGAGCGGCTCGATGAGCGCACGCGCGCCCGCCTCCCTCAAGGCGCCGGCGGCGAAGGCGAGGTTCGCGACGTAGGTTTCCTCGCAGGCGCGCGCGTCCGCGCCCGGCGGCACGACGCCGGCCATCACGTGGAGCCGTTCGCAACCGAGCGCCTCGGCGTAGGGCAAGGCTTCCTCCACCGATGCGCGGAAATCAGCTTCGCGCCCTGGCAGCGCCGCGAGGCCGCGTTCGCCGGCCTGCCAGTCGCCGGGCGGAAGGTTGAACAACGCCTGGGTCAGCCCGTTGGCAGCGAGCCGCGCCGCGATCTCCGCCGGGTCATGGTCGTAGGGAAACAGATATTCGACGGCCTCGAAGCCGGCTTTCCGCGCCGCGTCGAAGCGTTCCAGAAACGGCAATTCCTGAAACAGGAAACTGAGATTGGCGGCGAATTTCGGCATCGTCCCCTCCCCCGCCGGCGGCGTCGAAGCCGCATTATGGGCGGATCACCCGCACCCGCCAATCCGCCGCCTCGAGCCGCGGGAGTCGCCTTCGGCGGCGCCCGGGTCGCGCGCTTCGGCCGGGGCTTCGCTCCGGATGGCTCCGTCGGTGGCTACCCGGCCGAAATCGGGAAAGGTCACGGCGTGGCGGGCGCCTTCGTCCCACTCAATCAATGAGGGGGCGTTGCGGCGGTGGGCGAAACGGGCGAGCCTGCGGCGGTTCGGTAACGCGAGGAGAGGCGTCATGGCGGCGAAGCGTGTGGTTCTGACCGGCTACGAGCCCTGGTCTCACGCCAGCGAAAACCCGACCCTCGAATTGCTCGACCGGGCCCGCGCCCGGAACTTTCCGGACGTCGAACTGACCACCCTGCGCATGCCTGTGGACAGCGCCGCCATCCCCGCGCTGGTGGACGAGGCCCTGGAAGCGCACCGGCCCGACATATGGATCAGCCTCGGACTCTATCCGGGCAGCCCGGTCGTCGCGGTCGAGCGGACGGCGGCCAACGTCATGGACTTCCCGGTCCCGGACAACGCCGCCGCCCAGCCGGTCGATGCGCCGGTCTTCGCCGACGGCCCCTTCGCCTATCGCGCGACGCTGCCGGTCAAGGCGATCGTGCGGGAGATGAACGGCCGCGCGATCCCGGCGAAGGTATCGAATACCGCCTCGACCTATCTGTGCAACCAGATCATGTACACGGCGCTGCATCTCTCCCGGACGAAGGCGCTGGCGACGCGGGCGGGCTTCCTGCACGTCCCGTGCAGCCCGGGCTATGTCGCGAAGGCGCCCTACCCCGAACACGAGTTCCCGTCGATGAGCGTCGATCTGATGGCGGACGCGGTCGACGCGGCCATCGCCGTCTCGGCACGCCGGGAAGCCGACATCGCCGCGCCGCCGAAGGGGTATTGAAGCGCGGCGCAGGCGGTTACGACCCGACCAGCTCCGCCGCGATGCGCTTGGCCCGGTCGGTGAAGCCGGCGACGCTGGCGCCCTCGAAGCGATCCCGGAAACGCGCCGCGGCGGCGGCGATGTGGGCGTCGATCTTCTCCGCGGAAAGCTTCTTCCGCGCCGGCAGGAGCGCGCGGAGAACGGCTTCCAGCGCCAGCATGCGGCACGCCTGATCGACGGTCAGCATCTCCAGCGCGAGGATCGTCTCGTCGCGCCTGTCGAGCTCCCGTTGGACGTTCGGAGGGACGTTCGTCATTTCCTTCTCCTGGCCGAGGTGGCTATCCTGGCCCCGCGCGGGCCGCGGCCCGCCAGGATACGACGGAAAGACGGCGGTGCGATACGGTGCCCCCAAGTCGCCTCCGACGAAGCGGCGGTGGCTCCGCTACGGCGTCGTCGTGGGCCTCCTCCTGCTCCTCGTGGTGATCTACGAGACGGGTCGGCAGCTTGACCGGCGCCCTGCGGAAGCGGACGGCGCCGCCGCTCCCGACGACCGGGCCGGCTTGCGCGCGCTTGAGAGCCACTACCGTTCGCACGACCTTCCTGCGGGCTGGGAAGTCGGCGAGGCCGCCCGCGACGACAGCGGGGCCATCGCGCTATCTCTTCACTTCGCGCCGGGCATCGCCAGCGACCGCCACGGCCAAGCCGCGCGGCCGGGCGAGATCGGCCCGGAAAACGCCTGCCCCGCCCCGATCTCCGGCCTCTGGGAGAAGCTGCCCACGCGCGCGTTCCGCATCGCCGTGAACGACAGGACCGGGACGATCGACCGGATCGAATGCCGGGCGCCCGGCGGCGGGTGACCGTCAGCCGGGGACAGGGTCGATGGGGAACCGGGCGGAGTCGCCGGCCGGGCCGCCCCACCGGGCGACGAGGCGCGCGCCCTCGGCCTTCTCGTCCGACGACATCTCCTTGACGACCGACTCCAGCGCCTCGAGCGCCGCGCCGATGCCGTGGCGGGCGGCGAGCGAGAGCCAGAGAAAGGCCTGAACGCGGTCGCGCTTCACCCCCTGGCCCGTCGCATACATGTGGCCGAGACGGGCTTGCGAGGGATAGTGGCCGCTTTCCGCGGCCTTGCGATACCACACGGCGGCGCGCGCCTGATCGCGCGGAACGCCGTCGCCCCGGCCGTAGAGCACGCCGAGATTGAACCGCGCATTGGCGTCGCCGCCGCGGGCGGCCCGGCGCAGCCAGCGCAGCGCCTCGGCCATGTCCCTGGCGACGCCGTTTCCCATGGCGTACATCGCGCCGACGTTGCTGCGGGCGGGCACGTTCCCGCCTTCCGCGGACTTGAGATACCAGGCGAACGCCGCCGCCGCGTCGGCCTCGACGCCGTCGCCGTTGGCGTGGAGCGACCCCACCCAGGCTTGCGCCTCGGCGTTGCCGGCCTCGGCGAGCGGCAGCCACAATTCGCGCGCCCGCGCGAAGTCGCGCGCCATGTAGGCGCGCCGGCCTTCCTCGACGGCGGTGGCCTCGTCCCGGCGCGTCTTCGGCCTCCTCCCGCCGCTAGGGTGCCGTCCGCTCGCTCTTCTTGTAGACGTAGACACAATCCATATCCTCGCCGCCCTCGAGCACGGGCTCGCCGTCGGATTTGAGCCGCCCCAGGAAGTAATCCTGCACCGTTTGCGCCGCCTGGAACGTCAGGGCCTGTTTGTAGAGCCAGGGGTCGGCGTCCTCGTCCACGTTGTGCCTTTCGAAGAGGGTCTTCTTCGGATCCGCCGCGATCCCGACATAGTAATCGCCGAAATCCCCGCCGCACTCCTTCATGTAGGTGAGGATCTCGTATTTGATCTGCTGAACGCTGAAAACCATTGGGCGGCCCCGCGTCAACACGCGGCGCCGGAATAGAGCGGGGCCGCCCCGTGGTGCGGCCACTTTTTCAGCACCCGTGCGATCAGGTATTTCTGGAACGCATGGGCCGCGCGGTCCTCTTCGGCAGGGAGGTCGTCCAGGCTGGTCTCGGGCCGCGACGGCGTGCCGAAACGCTCCAGCGCGCCCTGACGCGCCGCCGCCGCGCCGCCGGCCTCGTCCAGCACCGCCCGCAGCGCGGCGACGAAGGCGGGAGCGACCGGCGAGTCGGCGGCGACGCGAACCCGGACCTGCGTCTCCGCGATGCCGGTCGGCTGGAACACGACGCCGGCCATCCGCGCGCGCCACCGCAGCACGACGAGGTTGGGAAAGAGCCAGCACAGCGTCGCAGGCTCCCCCACCACCGCCTCCGCCTTCAGCCGTGCGACGATCGTATGGGCACCGCCCGCGCACGCGCCACCCCCCGGCGCGAGGCGGCGGACAAGCGCATGGGCCAGAAGCTTCCAGTTGCTCGCATAGTCGGCCCGGAAGCCCGCCGACTCGCCCCACCCGGCGGCATCGTCGAGCCCCACCGCCGCGGCTGCGCGGCCCAGACGGCAGGGAAACGATTCGGCTTCCCGGTCGAGATTGACGAAGAGAAGCGGCCCCCAGCTGTCCACCGCGACCGGGAACAGGCGGTCCGGGCGGAAGCCGAGATACTGCCGCATCGCCGGCGTGTCGGCGCCGAGCTCGTCCGCGCGGATCGCGTCGCGGTCGCGACTGTAGCCGCAGGAGGTGAACGAGCATCTGGTCTTGGAGCCCGTCCGGCATTGCGCAGGCACGGCCCGGCAGCCGCCGTGCTGAGCGAGGTTGAACCGCCCGGTCGGCCCGTCGGGCCCCTGCTGGACGTGAACGCCATGGTTGCCCACGGTGTAGGGCAGCAGGTCGCCCGCGTTCGGGATTTCATGTCGGGAGCCGATGCAGACCCAGCTACGGGTCCAGATTTTCTCGTCCTCGAGATCCGCGAAAACCTTGGAGCGGAAAGCGATCGGAGTCAGGATGCGCGCCGCGCCGAAGCGCGCCCGCGCAGGCCCGTAGAGGGCCGGATCTTCCAGGTTTGCCCCTTCGTCGAAATAGCCGAGGTCGGGACGCATCGTCACGCCGTCGTTCCGCCCCGAACAGGGCCGCGCACGCGGCCCGGCCCTTCGCCCGCCGTGCGCCCTACTTCCGCTTCTTGTTCATCGGCGGATCGTAATCGGCGCGTCCGCGGTGCCGGATCGCACCGCTCGGCGGCGGCGGCAGCGGCCCGTCCTTGGAGAAGCGGTCGAGCACGTTCTTCACCAGCCGCGAGACGTTGTTCTTGGCGGGGTTGCCGTTGTTCCACGGCAGAGATCCGCAGAAGGCGATCGAGCTGAAGGCGAAGCACGCGCCGCCGTTGGGCGTCTCGTGATAGGCGATGTCGGAACGGACCCGCGGATGCTGGGTGCCGTCCAGGCCCTGCTGGTTGAAGCCGAAATCCTCCATCACGAGCAGATAGGCTTCCGTGTGCCGGCCCGCCGAGGTGGCGACGATCAGCGTGTGCGGCGGCGAGCCCAGCATGGTGTCGACGATGTCGAGCTCGGTTCCCGCCGCGCCGCCGCCGACGAGGCCGAAATTGCCGATCCTCTCGTCGTAATCGATGCCCTCGAAGGCCCAGGAGACCCGCGGGTCATTGCTCTCCGGCGTCCGCGAGTAGTAGCTCGAAATGTCGAAGCCTTCGGAAGACATGCCGGTGCCGGCGACGGAATGCAGGTAGCGCCCGCGATAGCGCCACATGCCGCCGAGCTCGCCGGTCGACTGGTGGTAGTACTCACCCGGATCGGCACGCCATGTCCGGATTCCGGATTCGCAGCGCCGCATCTCGGTGATCACGCCGCGGCCGAGATGATCGTAGGCCGGATGGTAGGAGTGGATCCAGTAGAAGCCGTCGGCGCCCATGTACATGAACCGGCCGCCGCGCTGGGTGTAGTCGTGGATGGCATCGAGCTGCGGGCCGGAATTGTGCTCGGGATGCGAGCCCGTGATCACGACGTTGTAGTTCTCCAGACGCGCGAGGCCGTCGTAGTTCACGTCCTCGTCGGTGATGACGTCGTATTTGTATCCGAGCTTGTCGAGCCAGTAGATGAGGTGCAGATCGGCCGGGTATTGCCACGGCGCCTGCATGAGGAAGTGGTCGTATTGCGGGCGGATACTGAGGATCGGCCGCAGGCGCGACGAAAGGCAGAGGCCGCTTCCGTCGGTGTGCGTGTCGTAGATCGAGCCGCCATATTCCCGGTGCTCGGCCAGGAACATGTTCTGGTGCTGCATGATCGGCACGCGATAGACGAGGAGCTCCGCCCCGCCGGCGTTGTTGGCGAGGTGTTCGTTGGCGTAGGCCATGTAGCTGATCGTCGGCATCATCACCGCGATCTTGGACTGCTCCTCGCCCGGCCGGGGCACGACGAAGAACGGGATGTAATCCTCGTCGCCTTCCTTCGTGGTGAGCTTCACGCAGTAGGAATCGCTCTCGTACCCCGCCGGAACGGTCCACTCGAAATCGACTTCCCAACGCGCGTCGTCCACGTCGTCGTCATGGAAATGGATCGCACCGTATTCGTGGGGCGCGTGCTTCCAGTCGAAGTTGTCGCCCGAGAAGTTATGGCCGGTCATGGCGCGGGTCGGGCAATTGACGATTTGCGCGTCGAAGCGGTAGGGGCCTTGGTCGCGGGCCACGATCGTGTCGATCCCGTCAGAGAAATCCCACGCCGCGACGATGGTTTCCGACAACGCCCCGGTCGGGCCGGAGTTGCGCCGCTCGGTCAGGCCGCGCTGGGTGCCGAGCTTCATCGTCTCGATCTCCTGCCGGCTGAGCGCGCGGTCGCAGATGCGGGGGCTGTCGATCTTCCCGTTGTAGTGGCCGGCGATGACGATGCCGGCGGGGACCGAAGAGCGGGCCGTCGGATCCTTGCTGTGCCGGGCGACATAGCCGGCGATGACGGCGGGGCTGGCGTCGTGCCGGATCGGTCCGGCCACCTTGGCCTTGGCCAGCTTGATCGCCGGGTCCAGCGCATAGACGACCTGCGGCTCGTGGTAGAGGATCGCCTGGCCCGACTTGGCGTCATAGGACGCGGCGAGGAAATGCCAGGCGTGATCCCGAAGGGGCGCGCCGGTGGTGATCTTCGTCCCGTTGATGCGGAGCTCGGCACAGCCCTCCTCGTTGATGAAGAGGCCGTAGCCCTTGTTCCTGTGCCACTTGGTGACGAGGCCCTGCGCGCCGTGCTTCCAGTATTTCGGATGGGTCTTCGGAGTCGTGGGCCAGACCCAGCACTGCACCGTGAAGCTCCGGACGCGCAGCTGCGGGTTGTCCTCGACGTAGCCGTAGGAGCCGCTGTGGATGATCTGGCGCCGCCCCTTGTGCGCGCCATTGAACGGCGCCCGCCTCTTGCGCTCGATCAGGCCCGGCCCGCGCGGATTGGTGTCGCCGTGGATCATCTTCACGAGCTGCGCGGCGTATTCCTTCGGCCCGTCGCAATTCACGTAGAAACGGATCGTGTCGCCGGGATGAACGCCGAATTTGTCCGCATATCCCGTCAGTCTCATCCAAGCCATCGGGTGTCTCCCCTCGGGCGCGGCCCCGGTCCGCCGGCCGCGCGCGCCTGTTCAGTCGTCTCGCAGGATTTCGTTTTCGTCGTGCCGGGGCGCGCGGCGCTCAGGTCGCAGCCCAATTGTCGTCGCGGCGCTTCCAGCCCTGATGGAAGTGCTCGGGGAACCCGTCTGTCTCCGCGAACTCGTCCAGCCGCATGAGGAAGATGTCGTGCTGCGGCTCCTGCTCGTTGTCATAGACCTTGTCCGAAACGAACGCCGGCGGGACGCCCCTGATGCCCGAGCAGCGGGCGATGCGCCACTCCTTCTCGACCTTGGTGCAGACCACCACGAGCTTGTCCTTCGCCGGCTGTGCACGCATCCGAAGCAGAACGCGGTTGAGCTGAAAATCCTCGTGGATGCCGCCGCCGACCTCCGTGGTGTCGCCCTGCGTCCCGCAGCGCAGGATCGAGCACCCGGCCACGCCCTTCATGGATTCGATGCACGCCTTGTGCTCTTCGACGAGACGGTCCCTTTCGGGACTTCCCTTCGGCGGAATGCGGATCATCCTCGCTCTCCCTCGCGTCTGCTGCCACGGCCCCTTGCCACTCAGATCGTCAGGTATTCGTCGACGACCTCGTCGGTCAATCGGTCGATGGGCCCCTTCTCGACGACCAGACCATTATCCATGATCACGAACTCGTGTGCGAGGGCGCGGGCGACCCTGATGTGCTGCTCCGTCAGCACGAGGGTAAGCCCGACCTCGGTATTGAGACGCATGATCGTGTTCTCGATCTCCTGCACGATGTTGGGCTGGATGCCCTCCGTCGGCTCGTCCAGCAGCAGGATCTTCGGATCGGTGGCGAGCGCCCGCGAGATGGCGAGCTGCTGCTGCTGGCCGCCCGACAGCTGGCCGGCGCGCTTGTCCAGATTGTCGGCGAGATAGGGGAAGAGATCGAGGCAGATGTCGGGGATGCGGCGCTTCCTGTCGTTGCGCGCGAAGGTCCCGAGCAGGATGTTCTCGCGCACCGAGAACTTGGGGAGGATGCCGCGGCCCTGCGGGATGTAGCCGATGCCGATCTCGGAGCGCCGGTGGGTCGGCATGTCGGCCGCGTCCTCGCCCGCGATCCGCAAGACGCCCGTCATGCGCGTCGTCAGCCCCATGACGGTGCGCACCAGGGTCGTCTTGCCGACTCCGTTCCGCCCCAGCACGGCGACGCAGCGCCCCTCGCCCACCGAGAGGCTCACGCCTTGCAGGATCGGCGTCTTGCCGTAGAAGGACGTGACGCCTTCCAGCTCAAGCATCATCGCTGATGCCCTCGGCACCGAGATAGACCTCGCGCACCTTCGGATCGTCTTCCACCTCGTGCATCGGGCCTTCGGCCAGCGTCCTGCCGAGATGCATGAGCGTGATGATGTCGGCGATCTCGCGCACGAAGGCCATGTCGTGCTCGACCACGACGAGCGTGCGCTCGCCTTTCAGCCGGTTGAAGATTTCGGAGGTCTTGTGGGTCTCCTGCTCGGTCATGCCGGCGGTCGGCTCGTCCATGAGGAGGAGCTTCGGATCCTGGGTCAGGACCATGCCGATTTCGAGCCATTGGGTCTCGCCGTGGCTCAGATTGCCGCCGGTCTCGTCCAGCCGCTCCTGAAGCCCTACCAACTCGACGATTTCCTCCAGGCGTTCGCGCCCGCTCTCCTGGCGGAACGAGACCATGTTGAAGAAAGGGTTGGTGTTCCGGTTGTTCGCGACCTGGAGATTCTCGCGCACGGTGAGTTCCTTGAACACCGCCGGCACCTGGAACTTGCGGCCGATCCCGTGCTTGACGATACGGTGCTCGGCCAAGCCGGTGATGTCGCGGCCGCGGAACAGGATTTTGCCGGACGTGACCTTCTGGCGCCCGGTGATGAGGTCCATCGTCGTGGTTTTGCCGGCGCCGTTCGGCCCGAGCAGGCAGCGCAGCTCCCCCTCCTCGACCTCGAAGCCGAAGTCGTCGACGACCTTGTACTCGTCGTAGGCCTTGGTGACCCCGCGGACCTCGAGAATGGTGCTCACGGGGCTCCCTCCCGCTCCGCCGGCGGGCGCGCCCGCGGGAGCCTCAGAGACGGAAGAGACGGGCCGCCGCCGCGCCAGGGGATCAACCCCACCGCCATCTCGAACAGGCCGGCCAGCCCCTTCGGCAGGAAGCGCACGACGACGATGAAGATCGTGCCCAGGATCACGAACCAGGCGGCCTGGAACTCGTCGCCGACGTAGCTCTGTATGGTGTTGATGAAGATCGCGCCGAAGATCGCACCGAACAGCGACAGCCTGCCGCCGACGGCGGCCCAGATCACCATGGTGATACTGAAGAATATCTCGAGGGAGGTCGGCGAGACGTACTGAACGATCATGACCCAGACGATGCCGGCGAGCGCCGCGATCAGGCCCGAAATCGTGAACACCACCACTTGGTAGAAGGCGACGTTGTAGCCGAGGAAACGCGCGCGCTCCGGGTCGTCGCGGATCGCCTGGATGATCGTCCCGAACTTGCTTTCGAGGAGCGCCTTGGTCCCCAGCGTCAGGGCCGCGAGGACGCCCAACGTCACCCAGTAGATCATGCTGCTGTACGGATCCACGGTGACGCCGAACGCCTCGAAGGCGTTGGGCGGCGAGATGCCGTTGAAGCCCGCCGTGAACGGCTGCATGTCGTAGGCCATGTTGTACCAGGCACCCAGCATCGCCAGCGTCATGATGGCGACGAAGGCGCCGGCGAGCCGCGCCTGGAACATCAGGAAGCCGAAGACGACGAAGAACAGGGTCGGGATCCCGAGCGCCAGGATCAGCCCGACCTCGGTATGCCAGAAGGGCTCCCAGACCGTCGGCAACGCCTCGAGCTCGTTGGTCAGCATGAAGCTCGGAATGGGGTCGTATTCCGGATCCTGATACTGCATCTGCATGGTCGCGCCCATGCCGTAGGCGGCCATGCCGAAGGCGATTCCCTGGCCCAGGCTCAGAATGCCGCCGTAGCCCCAGACGAGGCTCACGGAAAGCGCCAGCATGCCGAACACGCCGTAACGCGCGAACTGGTTCAGCGTGAACGGATCATCGCCCATGAAGATCGGAATGGTCGCGAGTGCGCCGAAGGCGACGACATAGACCAGCCATTGCGCGCGCCGGTCGTGATAGAGGTTGCTCCGCTGCACGGTCGGAGAGCCGATTCCGAACGCCATGCCGCCCACGCCCCCGCTCAGCGTCGCGCCATGCTCGGCGCGAAGATCCCCTGCGGGCGGAACCGGAGGAAGATCACGATCAGGATGAACAGGACGAAGCGCGCGAAGGTATCGTTGGTGAAGTACGAGAAGATCGAGAACATCTCGCCCATGATGCCGGCCGTCGCCAAGCTGCCGAAGAGCTCGCCGCCGCCGGTCACCACCACCAGGAACGCCTCGACCACGTAGCCCAGGCCCATATCCGGGAAGATCGTCTTGAGACCCGCGAACATGGAGCCGGAGATACCGGCCAGCCCCGCCCCGTAGGCGAAGGTGAGCCCGTAGATGCGGCCGGCGTTGATGCCGAAGGACGCCGCCATCTGCGGGTGCTGCATGACGGCGCGGACCTGGATGCCGATATTGCTCTTGAACAGGATCGCCCAGGTGACGGCCACCAACGCCAGCGCCGCGAAGAAGATGAAGATGCGCAGCCACGGCACGTGCACGAACTCGATCACCATCACGCTGGTCAGCCAGTCCGGCACCGCCACGTATTGCGGCTCGCCGCCGAAGATCAGCCGGATGCTCTGGATGAAGACCAGCGAGACGCCCCAGGTGGCGAGGAGCGTATCCAATGGTCGGTCATAGAGATGGCGTATGAGCCCGCGTTCGACCAGCCAGCCGATGAAGGCCACCAGGAAGAACGAGATCGGCAGGCAGAGCAGCCACGGGAACCCGCCGAAATATTGCAGGATCCACGTGAAGTAGGCGCCGAGCATGATGAACTCGCCATGGGCCATGTTGATGACGCCCATGGTGCCGTAGATGATCGTCAGGCCGAGCGCCGCGACGAGCCAGATGCTCGCGAGGCTGAGCCCGATGATCAAGGCGTTGATGAACGGTTCGGCGGCGAACGGTGTCCAGAAGTCGTGGACGCTCATGCGATCCCGTCTCTCCCCCTCTCATGCCCTTCCGCCGGCCCCGCCGCCGCGCTCCCGCCGGTCGGGGCCGAACGGGGCGGAGGGAAACCCCCTCCGCCCCGACGGGCCTCGAATCGCGCGGAGCCGGTCAGAGAACGTCCTTCTGCACCGTGCCGTCGGGCCGGTGGAGGCCGTCCGCCTTGCAGACGCCGCGCTCGGGGTAGATCGCGAAGGGATCGGGCCCCACGTGCTCATCCGCCTGGCGCACGATGGTGAACTGCCCGTCCGCGCCGCACTGGCCGATCTTGGGCTTCAACCAGATGTTGAAATTGTCCGGGTCGATCCAGACCTTGCCTTCCGGGCTCTCCTCATCGGTCAGCATCACCGGGCCCTGGTCACGCCAGTTGCCGCTCACGTCGCGGATCATCCGCGGCGTGATCGCCTCCCAGTCGCCGCCGGTCTCTTCCAGGGCGCGCTCGACGCCCTTCGCCCACACCAGGATGCCGAGATAGGTCTCTTCCATGTTGTAGTGGGTGACGCCGCCGCCGCCGTAGGGGCTCGTCAGATACTCCTCCACGAACTTCTGGTTGGTGGGGTTCTGGAGCGTCTGGAAGTAGGGCGCCGACAGGAAATGCCCGGCGCCCGCCTCGTTGCCCATGGCGCGGGTCTCGATCTCGCCGGTGGTGAGCGAGGCGATCGGGGTCTTGTCGGACTTGAAGCCCTCCTGCAGGAACTGCCGGTGCAGGGCGATGTCGGAATCGCCGACCACGGTCGACATGATCCAGTCGGGCTGCTGCTGGCGGATCTTGTTGAAGACCGGCGCGAACTCGGAGCCGCCCAGCGGGATGTAGTCCTCGCCCAGCACCTCGCCGCCGGCGCGCTCCAGCCAGACCTTGACGTTCTTGTTCGATTCCTTCGGCCAGATGTAGTTGGAGCCGACCAGATAGGTCTTCGGGCCGAAGTTCTTCACCATGAACGGCACCAAGTCGAACGAGTGCTGATTGGCGAGCGGGCCGGTGTTGATGATGTTCTGCATGCACTCCCGGCCTTCGTAGCAGGTCGGGTAGTAGTAGAGGTGGTCCCACTTCATGACGATCGGCATGACCGCGCGGCGGCTGGCCGAGGTGTAGCTGCCGTGGACGGACACCACGCGGTCCCTCAGGATGAGCTGCGTGATCTTCTCCGAATAGACTTTGATGTCGGACTTGGCGTCTACGACCACCGGCTCGATCTGCTTGCCGGCGATGCCACCCGCGGCGTTGAGCTTGTCGATCGCGAACAGGGAGACCTGGGTCGAATCGTTCTCGACCACGGACAGGTTGCCCGTCTGCGACCACAGGAGGCCCACCTTGATGTCGTCGTCGCTGGTGATCCAGGGCTTCGCGCCCCAAGCCTGCCCGAAATCCTTGACGTAGAAGTGCGGGAACCCGGCAGCCACGCCGGCCGCCCCCGCTACCGCGCCCTTCAGAATCGTGCGCCGGTTCACTCGCATGTCGGAAACCTCCCTCGCTCTTCGCTCTCGTTCACTCCTCGGTGCCCGCAGGGCGGACCGCGGCCCGCATTCTCTTGAGGCTCGCCGCAAAGTCAAGATTAGAAGCGGACGCCCCGGCGCGCTCCCGGCGCGCATCGGGCGGGGCCGGACGGGAGCACGGCAACGGGCTTCGCGCGGGGCGCGGCTACCGGCGCATGTGGATGTCGAGTTTGGCGCCGTGGTCGGGGGCGGCGTCGCCTTCCTTGCGTTCGGCTTCGAGGGAGAGATCGAGGCTGTCGCCCAGGCCCAGGCGGGTGCCCACGCGGTAGCGGCGCGCGTCCCCCTCCTCAAGCCCGAAGCCCACATAGGGCGTCGCCACTCCGGACCCACCGAGCACCCCGAAGCCGTAGCCCAACACCGCCTCCAGGCGCGCAGCCGCCGGCGCGGCGCCGGGCGCGCGCACCGTCACGCCCTCTTGCCACAGACGCGAAAGGCCGCTCTCCACAGCACCCCACGAGGGCAGGAGGCTCAAGGACAGCCCACGACCGTCGCCGCCCGTATCCAACCGCAACGCGCCGCCCGCGCCCCATTCGCCCAACCCGCTCTCATGCGCCGCCAACCCGCGCCCGTGCACCTCCGCCGACCAGCCGCCGGACGACCACGACACGCCGCCGCCAATCTCTATCCCGTCCCCCGTCTCGCCGTCGCCGCCGTCCCAGCGAACCCCGACCTCCAGCGAGGGAACCAGCAAACCGCCGCCCTCCAGCACGTAAGCCCGGCTCCCCTCCACCGACAGACGAAGCCGCAGCGTCTCAACCGACACCGCCGCGATGGCGACGCCGTTGTCCTCGACCGCGTACCGCGTCGCCTCCAGTGCGCCCTTCACGTCAACCGTCAGCGCGCCCTCCGACACCACCCGCACCGCGCCACCAGCCGCCGCGGCCAGGAGTTCGCTGTCGCTCGTCTGAACCCCGAAACGCTCCAACACCTCCACGTCCGTGATCTCGATCTCCCCAACCCCGTAGCCCAACACCCCCCACAGGCGCGACCCGTCGTCACCCGACCAGCCCAGATAGGGATGGATCGCCTGCATCCGGCTCTCGTGCGCGCCCGTGATCGCCGCGTCCTCGCTCCGGTCCGTGTACTTGATGAGGCTCTCGAACCACGACGCCGCAACCCCCGCACGCAGGGCGCGCGTCAGCCTGCCGTCCGCCCCCACGAGCACGGAGTACGCATCGCCCGACCATTCCAGCGCCTCCTTGTCCAGAGACAGTGCGCGACCCTCGCCCGCGCCCCACACCGCCACGCCGCCGCCCGAACCGCCGGCGTCCGCGCCGCTCTCGTCCAGCCCGAGCTGGAAGGTCCGGCCGTTCACGACCTCCCGCCACGACAGACCGTCACCGTCCTGCGCCCCCTCCTGCGCCTTCAGCGCCTCCGCTACCGACGCCATCAGCCCGCCATTCGCTCCCGGACCCGCCAGACGCCCCGTCACCGCCTCCACCACGCTTCCCCACTGCGCCCGCGACAGTTCCGGCAGGATCGACTCGTTGATCGCCTTCAGCCGCGCGCGCGCCTGCTCCAGCGCCGGCCGCACCTCGATGGTGAAGGTCACCTCCGCACGCTGGCCCTCGCCGTCCAAGTCCGTCGCCGTCCAGCGATAGGTCCGCGGCGGCTCCAGCGGTTCCGTCGGCGTTCCCGACAGCCGGTGACCGTTCCTCACGATGCCGGGCGGCAGGTCGTCGCTCGGCAGCAGGGCGTAGATCGGCGTCCCGTCGCCGCCCGTCGCCACCGGCAGCATCACCGGCTCGATGGCCTCGTCCACCGTCCAGACGAACTCTTTCTGGAACGCTGGGAACGCCGGCCGCGTGTCCTTGTAACCCACCGCGAAGGGCGAGAACGCCGCCACGCGGGCGCAGATCGCGCCGCCGGTCCCCGACTCTCCCTCGGTCCCCGTCCAGGCGCTGCCGTCGTAATGCAGCAGCAGCAACGGCCGGCCTTGCGCCGCATCCCGCCGGCCTCGCGCCGCAGCCCGCAGCTCGTCTTGCACCGGAAGGCAGACGCGCACCTCCGACGCCGGCGCGGAGGAGACAGCGATGTCCACCACCGTCCGCGACCCTTCCGGCCCAAAGCTGAACTCGTCAACCGCCGCCCGTGCGATCACATCCGGGGCGACATTCGGGGTGAGAGTGAGCGTCAGGTCCTCGCCTGCGCCCAGACCCTTCAAGTCCAGTTCGATCCCTTTCGGCACCCCGGCCTCGGCTCTCACCGTTACCCGCCGGCCCTCGATGCCGTAATCGTTGTCGGCCCCGGGTATCACCGCCACCACCGTATCGCCCATCACCGCCACCGAGACCGTCACCGTCACGCCGGCATAGCCGCCGCCGGCCGCGTTGTGGATCAGCGGCGTCGCTGCATCCGCATAGTCGTCGGCATCGTCCGGCGCCGCCGTCACCGTCACCGCCTGCGCCGTCCCCCAGTCCGCCGCGGTGAAGGTCAGCGACGACGGCGACGGCGCGGCATCGCCGCCTTGGGGAACCGTCACCGTCACCGGCCCGGTCGGCTCGCTGGTGAGCGCCACCGTGTAGGAGGTGGAGCCGCCCGCCGTCACGGCCAGGAACTCCGCCGGCACGAACGCCAACCCCTTCTCGTCGTCGTCCTCCAGGGTCAGGGTGGCGGCGGTGACGGCCATGGCGGTGGAATCGGCGCTGGCCCGGTCGTTGGCCACCGTCGGCGCCGCCACCCTCACCTGCTTGTTCTCCGCATCGATGTCGTCGTTGACCGCCGTCACCGTCACTACGCCGGTGCTCGTCGTCGCGTTCGCCGCGATCGTCAGCGTCGTGCCCGTCTGCGCGAAGTCGCCGGCCACTGCCGGAGCCACCGCCGTCGTCCCCACCGTCACAGTGGTCGCCGCGCTGGAGGGATGGGACAGCGTCGCCGTCACCGTCGTCACGCCACCGTTCTCGGCGATGACGTCCTGCGACAGCACCAGCGTCACCGTCGGCGCGTCGTCGTCGTCCCGCGTCGTCACCTGCACATTCTCGCTTGCCAGCCCGTTGTAGTCGGGATCACCGCTGGCCGGGTTCAGCCGCACCCGCCAAGTGATATCGCCGTCGTCGATGGCATCGTCCACCCCGGTCACCGTCACCCTCTGGGCCCGGCTCCAGTTCCCGGTGCCGAACACCAGCGACGCCGGCGCCACCCGCCCCTCGCTCGCATCCCGGCTCGTCACCGACACCGTCACCGCCGCCGACGGCCGCGTGTTCAGCGCCACGGTGAAGGTCGCCGCGCCGCCCCCCTCGCTCGCCTGGCCGGTCACGTTGCTTATGTTCAGGCCGTATTCGTCGTCCAGGTTGATGGCGTAGATGGTGACGACGGGGAGCGCGTCGTAGTTGGCGTCCACGGTGTTGGCCTGATTCACCGTCAGCGTCGCCTCGTAGGTCTGGCTGCCGTCGGCCGAGCCGGGCGGGGGGTCGTCCACCCCGGTCAGCGTCACCGTCTGCGCCGTATTCCAGTTCGAGGCCGTGAAGGTCAGCTGCGGCGGCGACACCGTTCCTTGGGCCGTGTTCGTGCTGGCCACGTCGATCACCACGTTCCCCGTCGGCCGGGTGGCCAGCGTTACATCGACCGTGTCCGCGCTGCCGTCCTCCGACGTTCGCACCCGGTCGGCGGTCGTGGCTCCGGCCGAGAGCGCGATCGCCGCCACGTCGTCGTCGGTGATGGTCAGCGACGCCCCGGTCGCCGCCGCCGTCACGCCGTGGCCGTTCGCGGCCGTTCCCGCCACCGTCACCACGTTGTCGGCCGCGTCGACGTCGTTGTTCACGGCGGTGACGGTCGCCGTGTCCGAACTCGTCGTCGCGCCCGCCGGGACGACGATGGTCCCGCCCGCCCCCGGGGCCACCGTGAAGACGTTCGCCTGCGCCGTCACCGTCACCGTGGTCGGCTGGCTCGACCTGCCCGAGAGCGTCGCCGACACCGCCGCGGTCCCGCCGTTCTCCGGGATCGAGCCCGGGTTCACCGACAGCGCCGCGGTCGGCGTCGCGTCGTCGTCCTCCAGGGTCAGCGTCACGGCGATGACGCTACCGGCGCCCTGGTCGTTCGCCAGCGCCGCGGTCACCGTCGCCATCCGGTTCGGCTCGTCCACGTCGTTGTTCACCGCCGTGATCGTCACCGTGTCGGAGGCGGCCGTCGTGTCGCCGGCCGCGATCACGACATAGCCCGCCGCCCCCGAAGGAACCGTGAAGGACCCCAAAACCGCCGTCACCGTCACCGTCGTCGCCGCGCTGGAGGGGTGCGACAGGGCCGCCGACACCGCCGACGTCCCGCCGTTCTCCGCAATCGAGGCGTCCGACAGAGACAACGTCGCCCCCGGCGCCGCATCGTCGTCCGTAATCGTCAGCCTCACCGAGGGCGGGTCGTTCGTCAGGTTCAGGCTGTCGGAGGACGTGCCGGAAACCGTCACCTGCTTGTTCGGCGCGTCCGTATCGTTGTTCGCCGCGGTGATCGTCACCACGCCCGAACTCGTCGTGGCGTTGGCCGCGAAGGTCAGCGTGTTGGCGGAGCTCAGCGTGAAGTCCGTCGCCACCGCCGGCGAGACCGGCGCCGCCGCCACCGTCACCGTCACCGCAACGGCGGAAATCCGGTCCAGCGTCGCCGTCACCGTCGCCGCGCCGCCGTTCTCCCCGATCGACGACGACGACAGCGCCAGCGTCACCTGCGGCGTATCGTCGTCGGTCAGCGTAAGCGCGGCATTGGAAGGGTTCGCCACGCCGTTGCCGCCCGCAGCCGTCGCCGAGACCGTGACCTGCTTGCTGCCCGTCGCCGCCATGTTGTCGTTGGCCCTCACCGTCACCCGCCCGGCGCTGGCGGTCGAACCGGCCGCGATGGTGAGCGTCGTTCCCGTCTGCGAGAAATCGCCCGAAACCGCGCCGGTTCCCGCCGCCGCCGACACCGTCAACGTCACCGCCGCGCTCGACCTGCCCGACAGCCGCGCCGTCACCGTCGAAACCCCGCCGGCCTCCGAGATCGACGCCGAAGACAGAACCAGCGTCGCCGTCGGCAGCGTCTCGTCGTCGGTCAAGGTCAACGTGGCCCCGGTCACGCCGCCCGTACCCTGGCTGTTGCCCAGCGTCGCGGTCACCGTCGCCGTCCGGTTCGGCTCGTCGATGTCGTTGTTCACCGCCGTGATCGCCGCCGTGTCCGAGGCCGCCGTGGTGTCCCCGGCGGGAATCACGATGGTCGCGTCCGAACCCACCGTGTAGAAGCCGGAAACCGCAGTCACCGTCACCGTCGTCGCCGCGCTCGACCGGTGCGAGAGCGTCGCGGACACCGCCGACGTCCCGCCGTTCTCGGCGACGGTCGCCGGGTTCAGCGACAGCGTGGCGTTCGGCGCCGCGTCGTCGTCCCTGATCGTCAGCGCCCCGCCGGTCACGGCCATGGTCGTGGAATCGGCGCTGGCCCGGTCGTTCGCCACCGTCGCCGTCACCGTCGGCGTCCGGTCGGGCTCGTCCGTCGTGTTGTCGACTGCCGTGATCGATGCCGTGTCCGTGCTCGTCGTGGCGTTCGCCGCGATCACGATGGTGGCCCCCGCACCCGAGGCCACCGTGTAGAAGCCCGAAACCGCGGTCACCGTCACCGTCGTCGCCGCGCTCGACGGGCGCGACAGCGTCGCCCGCACCGCGGCCGTACTGGCCGTACCGCTCTCGTCGATGCTCGAAGGCGACAGCGCCAGCGTCACCGCCGGCGGGCCGTCGTCGTCGGTGGTGGTCACCGACACGTCCACGTTCGCCAGCGCGTTGTAGTTGCTATCGCCGCTCGCCGGGTCCAGCCGCACCTGCCAGGTCACCGTTCCGTCGTCGATGGCGTCGTTCAGGCCGGTCACCGTCACCGTCTGGTTCACGCCCCAGTTCGCCGTCCCGAAGATGAGCGACGACGGCGATACCCGGCCCTCGCCGGAGTCCCGGCTGGAGACGGTCACCGTCACCGCTTGCGCAGGCTGGGTCAGCAACTTCACCGGGAAGGTCGCCTGGCCGCCCGCCTCCGTCGCCTGGCCGGTCACCGCCCCCACGTCCAGCCCGAACTCGTCGTCCACGTTGGCCGCGTAAACCGTGACCGCGGGGAGCGCGTCATAGACGGCATCGGCCGTGTTCGCCTGATCCACCGTCAGCGTCGCCTGGTAGTCCTGGTTGCCGTCGGCGACGGCATCGTCCTGGCCGGTCAGGGTCACCGTCTGCGCGGTGTTCCAGTTGGTCGAGGTGAAGGTCAGCGACGAGGGCGATACCGCCCCTTCCGTCGTATCGGAGCTGGCCAAGTCCAGCTCCACGTTCCCGGTCGGCTCGCTCTCCAGCGCCACCGTGAACGTGTCCGTCCCGCCCGCCTCCGTCGTCCGCAGCCGCGACGAGGTCGTGGTCGTGGGCGAGACCGCCAACCCCGCCACGTCGTCGTCGGTGAAGGTAAGCGACGCGCCGGCGACGGTGCCCACGCCATGGCCGTTGTCCGCCGTCGCCGCCACCGTCACCGGGTTGTCCGCCGCGTCCACGTCGTTGTCCACGGCGGTGACGACCACCGTGTCCGAGGCGTTCGCGGTCTGCCCCGCGGCAATCACGATCCGCCCCGCAGCCCCCGACGGCGCCGTGAAGACGTTCGCCTGCGCCGTCACCGTCACCGTGGTCGGCTGGCTCGACTTGCCCGACAGCGTCGCGCTCACCGTCGCCGTGGCGCCGCTCTCGGAGATCGACGTCGGGTTCACCGACAGCGTCACCGTCGGCGTCGTCTCGTTGTCCCTGATCGTCAGCGTCGCATTGGTGACGCTGCCCGCGCCCTGGTCGTTGGCCACCGTCGCGGTCACCGTCGCCATGCGGTCGGGCTCGTCGACGTCGTTGTCCACCGAGGTGATCGGCACCGTATGCGAGCTGGTGGTGTTGCCGGCCGTGAAGACGATCTGCCGCCCCGTCCCCGACGGCGCCGTGAAGGCCCCGGCCACCGGCGTCACCGTCACCGTGGTCGCCGCGCTGGAGGGATGCGACAGCGTCGCCGACACCGCCGACGACTGGCTGTTCTCGAAAATCGACGTCACGCTCAGCGACAACGTCACCCCCGGCGCGCCGTCGTCGTCGCGGATGGTCAGGGTCTTGCCGGCCGGGTCCGCCACCCCGCGCCCGCCATCGGCGGTTCCGGAGACCGTCACCTGCCTGTTCGGCGCATCGACGTCGTTGTCCACCGCCGTCACCGTCACCAGGCCGGCGCTGGCGCTGGCGCCGGCGGCGATGGTCAGGGTGGCGGTGGAAGACAGCGTGTAGTCGCCCGCCACCGCCCCGGTCGAGGACACCGGCGACAGCGAGACCGTGACCGTCACCGGATCGCTGGAGCCGTGGTTCAGGCGCGCCGTCACCGTGGTTACGTTCGACGCGCCGCTCTCGTCGATGGCGGCGGCCGACAGCAGCAGCGTCGCCGTGGGCAGCGCGTCGTCGTCGGTGAGGGTCAGGGTGACGTTCGACGGCGCCGCCACGTTGTTGCCGCCCGCCACCATGCCCGAGACCGTCACCGATTTGTTCGGCGAGTCCACCGTGTTGCCGTTGGCCGTGATCGTCACCACGCCGGCGCTGGTCGTGCCGCCGGCCGCGATGGTGAGCGTCTTTGCCGCGGAGAGGTCGAAGTCGGCCGCCACCGCCCCCGTCCCGGCCGCCGCCCCCACCGTCACCGTCACCGCCGCGCTCGACTTGCCCGAAAGCGTCGCCGTCACCGACGACACCCCGCCGGTCTCCGGGATCGAGGTCGACGACAACGCCAGGGTCACGGTCGGCAGCGTCTCGTCGTCGGTGAGCGTCAGGGTGACGTTCGACGGTGCCGCCACGCCGTTGCCGCCCACCGCGACGCCGGAGACCGTCACCGACTTGTCCCCCGAATGGACGTCGTTGCCGTTCGCCGTAACGGTCACCGCGCCGGAACTGGTCGTGCCGCCGGCCGCAATGGTCAGGGTCTTCGCCGCGGAAAGGTCGAAATCGGCCGCCGTCGCCCCCGTCCCGGCCGCCGCCGCCACCGTCACCGTCACCGCCTCGCTCGACTTGCCCGAAAGCGTCGCCGTCACCGACGACACCCCGCCCGTCTCCGAGATCGACGAGGACGACAGGGCCAGGGTCACGGTCGGCAAGGCCTCGTCGTCGGCGAGCGTCAGGGTCACGTTCGACGGCGCCGCCACGCCGTTGCCGCCCACCGCGGTGGCGGAGACCGTCACCGACTTGTTCCCCGAATGGACGTCGTTGCCGTTGGCCGTCACCGTCACCGTACCGGCGCTGGTCGTGCCGCCGGCCGCGATGGTGAGCGTCTTTGCGGCGGAAAGGCCGAAGTCCGCCGCCACCGCTCCCGTCCCGGCGACCGCCGCCACCGTCACAGTCACCGCCTCGCTGGAGGCGCCCGACAGCGTCGCCGTCACCGTCGCCGCCCCGCCCGTCTCCGAGATCGACGAGGACGACAGCGCCAAGCTCACGGTCGGCAGCGTCTCGTCGTCGGTGAGCGTCAGGGTCACGTTCGACGGGTTCGACAACAGGCCGTGGCCGCCCGCCACCGCGCCCGAGATCGTCACCTGCTTGTCGGGCGAGTCCACGTCGTTGCCGTTGGCCGTGACCGTCACCACGCCGACGCTGGCGGTGGCGCCGGCGGCGATGGTCAGCGTCTTGGCGGTGGAGAGGTCGAAGTCGGCCGCCGCCGCGCCGGTCCCGGGCGCCGCCGCCACCGTCACCGTCACCGCGTCGTCGGATTTGCCCGACAGCGTCGCCGTCACCGTCGTCGTCCCGCCCGTCTCCGAGATCGCCGACGGCGACCGGGCCAGCGTCACGGTCGGGGTGGGGTCGTCGTCGTTCTTGGTGACGTCCACGGTCTCGTCGTCCAGGCCGTCGTAATGGCTGTCGCCGCCGCTGGCCGCGTCCAGGGTGATCGCCACCGACAGGCTCGCCGGATCGTCCCGGTCGTCGTCCACCGCCGTCACCCGCAGCGTCTGGGCGTCGCTCCAGTCGTCGGCGTCGAACACCAGCTCCTTCGAGGCCGCGAAGGCGCGCGCATCGGCGTCGCCGGCGTTCCTGGCCAGCCGTACCTCGTCGCCGTCGGCGCTGGTCGCCGTCACCGTCACCGCCGCCGCCGGCTTGCTCGTGAGCTTCACCGTGAAGGTCTGCTCCGCCCCGCCCTCGGTCACCGTCAGCGTACTCTCGGAGACCGCCAGCCCCGCCGTGTCCACATCGGTCGTCCGCACGGTCTGCGGCCGCACGCTCGCCCCGCCGATGACGTGATAGGCGTCGGTCGCCTCGTCCGGGCTGTCCGGGAACAGGCGGAGGGTGTAGTCGCCGTCGCCGTCCACCGCGTCGTCGACCACGCCGTGCAGCGTCACCGTCTGCGCCGTCTCCCAGTTCGTGGCGGTGAAGGTCAGCCGGGTCGAGGCCGCCGCCGCGCCGGCGCCCGAAGACACCTGGCCTTCGGCCGAGTCGCTGCTCTTCACCGCCACCACGATGTTCGTGGTCGGCTCGCTGTTCAGCTTCACCGTGAAGCTCTCGCTCGCGCCCTCGGCCACGCTGAGCCACACCGGGCAGGGCGCCCGGCGGCAGCGCGGGAAGGCCGGGGCGGTCACCAGGGCGGCGCGGTCGTCCTCCCAGATCAGCAGCTCCACGTCGGCCGGATCCGCCAGGAGCAGCGTGCTGCTGGCGACGCCCGCCACCACCACCTTCTTGCCGGCGACGGTGTCGTCCACGATGGAGTCGATGCGGTCGTCCACCGCCGTGATGGTCACCGCGCCCGTGCTGGCGGTGGCGCCGGCCGCGATGGTCAGCGTCTTCGCCGCCGAAAGCGTGAAGTCGTCCGCCGCCGCATTGGTCCCCTTCGTCGCCGAGACCGTGATCGTCACCGCCGCGCTGGCCGGGACGCTCAGCCGCGCCGTCACCGTGGTCATGCGCTCGGAGCCGGGCGCCGTAGCCAGCTCCTTGATGGTGTCCGGCTGGCCCGAGATCGGGTCCGACAGCAGCAGCGACAGCGCCGCCACGTCGTCGTCGGTGAGCGTCAGCGTCAGCGACGACGGCGCCAGCACGTTGTTGCCGCCATCCACCGCGCCGGAGACCGTCACCGACTTGTCCGGCGAGTGCACGTTGTTGCCGTTGGCCGTCACCGTCACCGCGCCGGCGCTGGTCGTGCTCCCCGCCGCAATGGTCAGGGTATTGGCCGCGGAGAGGTCGAAGTCCGCCGCCACCGCGCCGGTCCCGGCCACCGCCGCCACAGTCACGGTCACCGCTTCGCTCGAGGCGCCCGACAGCGTCGCCGTCACCGTCGCCACCCCGCCGGTCTCCGAGATCGAGGACGACGACAGCGCCAGGGCCAGGGTCGGCAAGGTCTCGTCGTCGGTGAGCGTCAGGGTGACGTCCGACGGCGCCGCCACGTTGTTGCCGCCATCCACCGCGCCGGAGACCGTCACCGACTTGTCCGGCGAGTCCACGTCGTTGCCGTTGGCCGTGATCGTCACCGCGCCGGCGCTGGCGGTGCTCCCCGCCGCAATCGTCAGCGTATTCGCCGCGGAGAGGTCGAAGTCGGCCGCCGCGGCCCCCGTCCCGGCCGCCGCCCCCACAGTCACGGTCACCGCCTCGCTGGACTTGCCCGACAGCGTCGCCGTCACCGTCGTCTCTCCCCCCGTTTCCGAGATCGAGGACGACGACAGCGCCAGGGTCACGGTCGGCAAGGTCTCGTCGTCGGTCAGCGTCAGGGTGACGTTCGACGGCGCCGCCACGTTGTTGCCGCCATCCACCACGCCGGAGACCGTCACCGACTTGTCCGGCGAGTCCACGTCGTTGCCGTTGGCCGTGATCGTCACGTCGCCGGCGCTGGCGGTGCTCCCCGCCGCAATCGTCAGCGTCTTCGCCGCGGAGAGGTCGAAGTCGGCCGCTGCCGCCCCCGCGCCGGCGGCAGCCGCCACCGTCACCGTCACCGCCTCGCTGGATTTGCCCGACAGCGTCGCCGTCACCGACGACACCCCGCCCGTTTCCGAGATCGACGACGGCGACAGCGACAGCGTCACCGTCGGCAGCGTCTCGTCGTCGGTCAGCGTCAGGGTGACGTTCGACGGCGCCGCCACGTTGTTGCCGCCATCCACCGCGCCGGAGACCGTCACCGACTTGTCCGGCGAGTCCACGTCGTTGCCGTTGGCCGTAACGGTCACCGTACCGGCGCTGGCCGTGCTCCCCGCCGCAATCGTCAGGGTCTTGGCCGCGGAGAGGTCGAAGTCGGCCGCCGCCGCCCCGGTCCCGGCCGCCGCCCCCACCGTCACCGTCACCGCCTCGCTCGACTTGCCCGACAGCGTCGCCGTCACCGACGCCACCCCGCCGGTCTCCGAGATCGACGACGACGACAGCGCCAGGGTCACGGTCGGCAACGTCTCGTCGTCGGTCAGCGTCAGCGCCGCCCCGCTCACGTTGCCCGCGCCCTGGTCGTTGGCCGCCGTCGCCGTCACCGTCGTCGGACGCCCGCCGGCGCCCTGATGGACGTCGTCGTCCACCGCCTCCACCGTCGCCGTGTCGCCGGCGGTCACGGTGTCGCCGGCCGAGATGACGATCGCCGCGTCCGAACCCACCGTGTAGAACCCCGTCGCCGCCGTCACCGTCACCGTGGTGTCGGCGCTGGAGGGATGGGAGAGCGCCGCCGATACCGTCGTCTCGCCGCCGTTCTCCGCAATCGACGACGACGACAGGGTAAGCGTCACCCCCGGCGCCGCCTCGTCGTCCGTCAACGTCAGCGTCACGTCGTCCGGGTCCGACGCCCCGTCGCCGCCATCCACGGCGGCGGAGACCGTCACCTCCTTGTCCGGCGCGTCGGCGTCGTCGTCCGACGCCGTGATGGTCACCACGCCGGCGCTGGCCGTCGCCCCCGCCGCGATGGTCAGCTCCGTCCCCGTCTGGGTGAAGTCCGTCCCCGAACCGGGCGAAGCCGATACCGTCACCGTGGCCCCCTCGCTCGCCGCCTTGTCCAGAGTCGCCGTCACCGTCGCCACGCCGCCGTTCTCCGAGATCGAGCTCTCCGACAACGCCAGCGTCACCACCGGCTTGTCGTCGTCTTCCACCGTCACCGTCACAGCGACGGGACGCTGCGCATGGGCCACATTCCGCCCCACATCGCCGAGTCCGTAGTCGGCCACGACGTATCTGAGGCGCAGGGTGTTGTCCTGATGGTCGGCGTCCGCGGAGGCGTTCACGCTCACCGTCTGGGGCGTGCTCCAGCTCGACACCGCGAAGGTGTAGACGAGCCCCCTCATGGGGGAGAAGGTACTGTCGCCCTGCAGCGCGAGTCCGACGTCGGGGTAGAGGCCGACCGAGACAAACCCAGGCCCAGGCGGCTCGGTATCCAGGACCATGGTGAACGTCTTGCTGGCGCCCTCCTCGGTCAGGGTCATGGCGGTGGGGTTGAAGGTCACGCCGGCGGTGTCGTCGTCGGTCAAGGTCAGGGTGACATTCGAGGGCGCCGCCACCCCGTGGCCCCCCGCCACCGCGGCGGAGACCGTCACCGATTTGTCGTTCGTGTCCACCAGGTTGCCGTTGGCGGTCACCGTCACCGTGCCCGCGCTGGCGGTGGCGCCGGCCGCAATCGTCAGCGTCTTGGCCGCGGAAAGCGCGAAGTCCGCCGCCACCGCCCCCGTCCCGGCCGCCGCCCCCACAGTCACCGTCAACGCTTCGCTGGACTTGCCCGACAGCGTCGCCGTCACCGTGGTCTTGCCGCCGGTCTCCGAGACCGAGGAGGACGACAGGGCCAAGGTCAGGGTCGGCAGGGTCTCGTCGTCGGTCAGCGTCAGGGTGACGTTCGTCGGCGCCGCCACGTCGTTGCCGCCCGTCACGGCGCCGGAGACCGTCACCGACTTGTCCGGCGAGTCCACGTCGTTGCCGTTGGCCGTAATCGTCACATCGCCGCTGCTGGCGGTGGCGCCGGCCGCGATGGTCAGCGTCTTCTCCGCGGAAAGGCCGAAGTCCGCCGCCACCGCCCCCGCGCCGGCCGCCGCCCCCACCGTCACCGTCACCGCCTCGCTGGAGGCGCCCGACAGCGCCGCGGTCACCGACGCCACCCCGCCGGTCTCCGAAATCGAAGACGGCGACAACGACAGCGCCACCGTCGGCAACGTTTCGTCGTCCGTCAGCGTCAGGGTCAGTGACGACGGCGCCGCCACGTCGTTGCCGCCCGTCACGGCGCCGGAGACCGTCACCGACTTGTTCCCCGAATGGACGTCGTTGTCGTTGGCCGTCACCGTCACGTCGCCGCTGCTGGCGGTGGCGCCCGCCGCGATGGTCAGCGTCTTCGCCGCGGAAAGGTCGAAATCGGCATCGGCCGCCCCCGTCCCGGCCGCCGCCCCCACCGTCACCGTCACCGCCTCGCTCGACTTGCCCGACAGCGTCGCCGTCACCGACGCCACCCCGCCGTTTTCCGAAATCGACGCCGGCGACAACGACAGCGCCACCGTCGGCAACGTTTCGTCGTCGGTCAGCGTCAGGGTCAGTGACGGCGGCGCCGCCACGTCGTTGCCGCCCGTCGCGGCGGCGGAGACCGTCACCGGCTTGTTCCCCGAATGGACGTCGTTGCCGCTGGCCGTCACCGTCACAGCGCCGGCGCTGACGGTGGCGCCCGCCGCGATGGTCAGCGTCGTCCCCGTCTGCGTGAAATCCGTCCCCGAGCCGGGCGAAGCCGAAACCGTCAGCGTCACCGCCTCGCTCGACTTGCCCGACAGCGTCGCCGTCACCGTCGTCTCCCCGCCCGTCTCCGAGATCGAGCTCGCCGACAGCGCCAGCGCCACCGTCGGCAAGGTCTCGTCGTCGGTGAGCGTCAGCTCCGCCCCGGTGACGCCGACCGCGCCGAGGTCGGTGACGGCCGCGCCGGTCACGGTAATCGAACGCCCGGCGCCGCCCTGATGCACGGTGTCGTTCACCGCCGTTATGTCCGCGGTGTCGCCGGCGTTGGCCGTCTGGCCCGCCGCGATGACGATGGTGGAGTCCGGACCCACCGTGTAGGCGCCGGAGACCGGCGTCACCGTCACCGTGACCGCCGTGCGCGACGCCTGGTCCAGCGTCGCCGACACCGCCGAGACGCCGCCGTTCTCCGCAATCGACGAGGCCGACAGCGACAGCGTCGCCGTCAGCGTCGCGTCGTCGTCGGCGATGGTCAGGGTCACGGCGCGGGGCGCATTCACGTCGCCGTTCACCGCTCCCGAAACGGTCACGGATTTGTCCGGGGTATGGGTCGTGTCGTCCACCGCGGTCACGGTCACCGCGCCGGTGCTGGCGGTGGCGCCGGTCGCGAAGGTCAGCGTCGTGGCGCTGGACAGACTGAAGTCGCCGGCGGTGGCGCCGCTGCCCGGCGCCGCCGCCACCGTGATCGTCGCCGCGGAGAGCGCCGCCTTGTCCAGCGTCGCCGTCACCGTCGCCGCGCCGCCGTTTTCCGCAATCCACGAGGACGACAGCGCCAGCGTCGCCCTCGGCAGCGCGACGATGGGCACCCACTCGGCGTAGACGTATTGCACCTTGTTTGCGCCGGAGGAATAGGTGAGGAGGATGACCACGCCATCGTTGTCGATCATCGCCTGGGTGAGCGATATCGCCGAGGGCCTCGTGTTGTCGGTGAGCATGGTACAGCGGCGGGGACCGCTGCCCGCGCCCGGCGCGTCGGAACTGAAGGCCGTTGCCTGGCTGATCGTTCTGTTGGCGCATGCCCAGACGTCGACGATGTGGGCGGCATAGGTTCCCGTGAACGCGATCGGCTGCGAAGCCGTCTTGCCGAGCAGCGACGCCGTGGTGACGTCCCAATCGTTGCTCGATCCCAGGCGGGGGTTCCGCCACGTCGTCGTGCTCGGCAAGCTGTCGTTGTCGGTGATCGTCAGCGTTACGCTCGCCGGGTTCGCCATCCCGTGGCCGCCCGCCGCCGCGCCGGTCACCGTCACGGTTTTGTTCGCCGCCGCCACGTCGTTGTTCACCGCGGTGATCGTCACCACCCCCGCGCTCACGGTCGCGCCCGCCGCGATGGTCAGCGTATCGTTCGCGCTCAGCGCGTAGTCCGCCGCCGCCGCGCCCGTCCCCGGCGCCGCCGCCACCGTCACCGTCGCCGCGGCGCCGGACTTGCCCGACAGCGTCGCCGTCACCGTCGTCACCCCGCCGCCTTCCGAGATCGACGCCGACGACAGCGCCAGCGTCACCGTCGGCAAGGCCTCGTCGTCGGTGAGCGTCAGCGTCGCCCCGGTGACGCCGACCGCGCCGAGGTCGGTGACGGCCGCGCCGGTCACGGTGGTCGAACGCCCGGCGGCGCCCTGATGCACGGTGTCGTTCACCGCCGTTATCGTCGCGGTGTCGCCGGCGTTGGACGTCTGGCCCGCCGCGATGACGATGGTGGAGTCCGAACCCACCGTGTAGACGCCGGCGACCGGCGTCACCGTCACCGTCACCGCCGTGCGCGACGCCCGGTCCAGCGTCGCCGACACCGCCGAGACGCCGCCGTTCTCCGCAATCGACGAGGCCGACAGCGACAGCGTCGCCGTCCGCGTCGCGTCGTCGTCGGCGATGGTCAGGGTCACGGCGCGGGGCGCCTTCACGTCGCCGTTCACCGTTCCCGAAACGGTCACGGACTTGTCCGGGGCGCGGGTCATGTCGTCCACCGCGGTCACGGTCACCGCGCCGGAGCTGACGGTGGCGCCGGTCGCGAAGGTCAGCGTCGCGGCGCCGGACAGACTGAAGTCGCCGGCGGTGGCGCCGCTGCCCGGCGCCGCCGCCACCGTGACCGTCGCCGCGGAGAGCGCCGCCTTGTCCAGGGTCGCCGTCACCGTGGCCACGCCGCCGTTCTCCGCAATCCACGAGGACGACAGCGCCAGCGTCGCCCTCGGCAGCGCGACGATGGGAACCCACTCGGCGTAGAAGAAATTGGTCAGGTTACCGCCTTGCCCGCCGCGGATCGTATCCGTGACGAGGACGACCACGCCGTCATTGTCGATCATCGCCTGCGTAAGACGGATCATCCTGGACCAGCCGGCGCCGGTGGCCTGGCGGCAAACGGCGCCCTCGGTCGGCGCGGGGCCGGGACTTCTCTGCCTGACCGTCCTGTGAGCGCACGCCCAGACCTGTCGCCGCGACCCGTCCTCCGTAGACGGCGCGTCAACGGCGATCGTTTGCGGGGCGGTCTTGCCCAGCAGCGACGCCGTGGTGACGTCATAATTGTGCGACTGTCCCCAACGCCTGTCGTCCCCTGTCGGCGTTCCGCTCTCGTTGTCGGTAATCGTCAGCGTCACGCTCGCCGGGTTCGCCAGCCCGTGGCCGCCCGCCGCCGCGCCCGTCACCGTCACGGTCTTGTCCGCCGCCGCCACGTCGTTGTTCACCGCCGTGATCGTCACCACGCCCGCGCTCGCGGTCGCGCCCGCCGCGATGGTCAGCGCCTTGTTCGCGCTCAGCGTGTAGTCCGCCGCTACCGCGCCCGTCCCCGGCGCCGCCGCCACCGTCACCGTGGCCGGCGCGCTCGACGCCCCCGACAGCCGCGCCGTCACCGTCGCCACCCCGCCGCCTTCCGAGATCGACGTCGGAGACAGCGCCAGCGTCACCGTCGGCAAGGCCTCGTCGTCGGTGAGCGTCAGCGTCGCCCCGGTGACGCTCACCGCGCCGAGGTCGGTGACGGCCGCGCCGGTCACGGTGGTCGAACGCCCGGCGGCGCCCTGATGCACGGTGTCGTTCACCGCCGTTATCGTCGCGGTGTCGCCGGCGTTGGACGTCTGGCCCGCCGCGATGACGATGGTGGAGTCCGAACCCACCGTGTAGACGCCGGAGACCGGCGTCACCGTCACCGTGACCGCCGTGCGCGACGCCTGGTCCAGCGTCGCCGACACCGCCGAGACGCCGCCGTTCTCCGCAATCGACGAGGCCGACAGCGCCAGCGTCGCCGTCAGCATCGCGTCTTCGTCGGCGATGGTCAGGGTCACGTCCGCCGGGTCCGCGACCCCGCGCCCGCCGACGGCCTCGCCCGAGACCCGCAGCCGCTTGTCCGGCGCCTCCACCGCGTTGTCGACCGCCGTGACCGTCACCACGCCCACGCTCGCCATATCCCCCGCCGCGATGGTCAGCGTCCTGTTCGCGCTCAGGCCGAAGTCGCTTGCCGCCGCCGGCGGCGTCGGCGACACCGACACCGCGACCTCCACCGCCTCCCCCGAGGGGTGGGAAAGGGCCGCGGTCACCGTCGCGACGTTGCCCGCCCCGCTCTCGACGATGGTCGCGGACGAAAGCGCCAGCGTCACCGTCGGCAGCGCGTCGTCGTCCACGATGGTCAGCGTCGCCGCCGCCGGGTCCGCGATGCCGTTGCCGCCCGCCGCCTGCCCGGAGATCGTCACCCGCTTGTCCGCCGAATCCGCCGTGTCCGGCTCCGCCGTCACCGTCACCGCGCCCACGCTCGCCGTATTCCCCGCCGCGATGGTCAGCGTGTTCGCGCTCGACAGCGTGTAGTCGTCCGCCGCCGCGTTCGTCCCCGGCGCCGCGGACACCGTCACCGTCACCGCTGCGCTCGACGCCCCCGAAAGCGTCGCCGTCACCGACGAAACCCCGCCCGCCTCCGCGATGGACGCCTGCGACAGCGCCAGCCGCGCCGTGGGCGTCGCCTCGTCGTCGGCCAGCGTGAGCGTCAGGCTCGCCGGGTCCGCGACGCCGTTGCCCCCCGTCGCCGCGCCCGTGACCGTCACCCGCTTGTCCGGCGAATCCACCGCGTTGTCGTTGGCCGTCACCGTCACCGTCCCCGCGCTCGCCGTGGCGTTGGCCGCGATGGTCAGCGTCGTTCCCGTCAACGTGTAATCGCCCACCGCCGCGCCGGACGAGGACACCGCCGCCGCCGACACCGTCACCGTCACCGCCTGGCTGGAGGTCCCCGACAGCGCCGCCGTCACCGTCGCCGCCCCGCCGTTCTCCGAAACCGACGACGACGACAGCACCAGCGACACCGTGGGCGCGCCGTCGTCGTCGCGGATGGCGAGCGTCGCGTCCGGCGGGTCCGCCGCCCCGGGGCTGCCCGACGCCGTCGCCGAGATCGTCACCCCCTTGTCCGCCGAATCCACGGCGTTGGGGTTCGCCGTCACCGTCACCGTTCCCGCACTCGTCGTCTGCCCCGCCGCGATGGTCAGCGTGTTCGCGCTCGACAGCGTGTAATCGCCCACCGCCGCGCCCGTCCCCGGCGCCGCCGCTACCGTCAGCGTCACCGCCGCCGCCGAGGGGTTCGAGAGCGTCGCCGTCACCGTCGCCACCCCGCCCGTCTCCGAGATCGAGGCCGGGGTCAGGACCAGGGCCGACGTCGGCTGCGCGTCGTCGTCGGTAATGGACAGCGTCAGGCTCGACGGCGCCAACACCAGCCCGTGTCCCCCGGCCACCCGCCCGCTCACCGTCGCGCTCTTGTCCGTCGAGTCGATGGCGTCGTCCACCGCCGTGATCGTCACCACCCCCGCGCTCGCCGTCGAACCCGCCGCGATGGTCAGCGTCCGGGCCGCGCTCAACGCGAAGCCGCCATCGGCGGCGAGGGCCGCATAGACCGACGTCGCCGCCACCGTCACCGTGATCGCCTCGCCCGAAGTCCCGCCTCTCAGGCGCGCCGTCACCGTGGTCGCATTGCCCGCCCCGCTCTCGGCGATCGCGCCCGCACGCCCCCCGTCCGGCTCCGACAGCGACAGCGACAGCACCGGCGTCGGGTCGTCGTCCGTGATCGTACCCACGCCGGTGGACGCGCTCCCCAGCGTCGCCCCGGAGGGGTTGGAGAGCGCGATGCGGATCGTCTCGTTCGGCTCGTCCAGCGCATCCCCCGTCGCCGTCACCGTGACGGTCTTGCTCGTCTCCGCCGAGGCGAAGGTCAGCGTGTCGCCGGCGAACGCCGTGTAGTCGGACCCCGACGACGCCGTGCCCGGGTCCGCCGCCGCCGCGTACTCCACCGTCACCTGCCGCCCCGGCGCACGGTTCAGGCTCACCTCGTAGTCCAGCGCCGCAGTCTCGCCCGCCGCGCCTTCCGTCACGCTCGGCGAGGAGATGGAGAAGCTGAGGCCCTGGACCTCGATGGAGAAGCGCAGCTCCGCCTTGTCGCCGTCCCCGTCCGTCGCCACCAGCGTGTAGTTCGCCGCGGCCTGCGCCGTGGTGGGCGCGCCGGAAAGCGTCCGCGTCGCCGCAGCGAAGGCCAGCCCGTCCGGCAGCGCCTCCTTGACGCTGTAGGTCACGCCGCCGTCGCCCTGCGTCGCCGCCGGCAGCTGTTGCGAGACCGCGTTGCTCCTGACCCAGCTGTAGGCGGGGCTGGCCGTCGAGCCGAAGGTCGGCGTGGTCTGCCGCCCGCGCACCTTGTGGCCGGAGTCGTTCGGGATCGCCCCGAAATTCCGGTTCACCCGGTTGTCGCCGCCGCCGAGCCCGGAGGTGTGGAAGCGCAAGCTGCCGGTCTTGCCGCCGCCCATCGGGTTCGCCGGGAACGAGATGCCGTCGCCGTCCCAGTCGCTCTCCTGCACCGCGTAGCTGAAATCGAGCTTGTCCCAGAGGTTGGAGTCCGCGCTGTTGAAGGTCGGGTTGCTCGCGCGGCGCGTGTTGGCCCCGATGCGGATGTCCAGATGCAGGTTCCCGGTGATCACCGTGCCCAGCCGGTTGGTGAAATCCACCCTCACGGTGATGTTGTCGTCGGTCCCGAACGTCCCGTTCTTGCCGTAGGTCTCGTCCGCACCCGGATTCGACGTGATCGAGATCGACTCGATCCCCACATCGGTGGAGACCGCCAGGGTGAAGGCGAGGTCGGCCGTGCGCCCGAACCCGTCCGTCGCCCGCAGCGTGTAGTTGCCCCGCGCCGATGCGCTGCTATGCGATCCGGTGATGGCCGCGGTGGACGTGTTCAGCGCCAGTCCGGTCGGCAGCGCCGGCGTCACCGAATAGCTGACGTCGTGCGCCGCGTCCGCATTCGCGATCTGCGGCAGCCGGTAGTTCACGGACCCGCCGGTGTAAAGCGTGACCGTCGGCCCCGACACCCCGGAGAAGCTCGGCGCCGGCGTATCCACCTTGTGCCCGGCCTGGGCGGTGAAGCCGTGCAGCAGCTTTTGCAGCTCGAACTGTCGGAAACTGCTGCCGGACGTCCCCCGGATGCCGCTCTCGGAGCGGCCGGGGGAGGAGAGCGCGTTCTCGGCCAGGCTGACGCCGTCGGTGTCGCGGTCGCCCTTCCGCACCACGTAGTCGAAATAGAGCCGGCGGAAGGAGGTGTTTCCCAGGCCGTAGCGCCGTTCCCGATCCTCCCACTTCCCGGTGAGGGTGCGCGTGGTGTTGCCCACCGAGAGGACGAGATGGACCGTGCCGACCGAGTTGACGCTGATGCTGGCCTGGTTCGCCCAGCCCCACGGCACCAGCACCGTGACGGTCTCCCCCGGCCAGTAGGTATCGCCGGATGCGGGCCGGGAAACGATACGGGGATTGTCCAGCTGATGACCGCGGCGATATATGCTGAAGCTGTCCGTGTGGGTGGTGCCGGCGTGGCTGTTGCCGACATGCGCCGCCGCCTCCGGCGCGCCCCCCACCAGCGCCATGGTGAACGCGCTCGCAAGCGCCATGCCCGCCAAGGCCGCAGCGCAAAACCCCCTCCCCAGCGCGCGCCTCAACACCACCACCGCCTCGGGGGGGGGGGGGCGAGAAACACGGCACGGGTCGCGCGGAGCCACATCCCCCCGCGCGATGCTCTCGATGATCTCCCAAGCCGGATGTTGTTTCCCGACATTTGGGGCGATATTCTACCAGATCACCGTACTACCGTCAAACCGCCCGCCGGCGGAGTCGTGTCTCGGTTTGGAATTTTCGAGGCTCCCGCTTGTCCATGAAAGTCATGCAATGACGTGCGGGGGTTCCTCGACACTCACGACCGGCATGTCATGGCGGCCCCGGTCGGCGGCGCGCGTCCCGGCGGCGGGCACCGTGTCCGATCCACCCCCCTCCCGACCTCCCCCCTGTCCAGGGGGGAGGAGAAGAAGGGCGGCTCCCCCCCTGACAGGGGGAGGCCGGGAGGGCGGCCTCCCGTCCCCCTGCCGGGAGGCGTATGAACGGACCCGGCGGCGACTACGGCTCGGGATAGGCGTCGAAGGCGATCCCGATCCGCTCGCCGGCGCCCGCGAAGGGCAGCGTCCCGTGATAGAAGTAGGACGGGAAAAGCAGCGCGGTGCCGGCCTGGGGCGCATGGTGCGCGCAGCGGAGATCGCTTCCCTCGGGCAGGGCGTGGTCGGGGCGGCCGAATTCCAGCCAGCCGCCGCGGCCTTCGCAATCGGCGTCCCCCGTCTTCGCGGGGGCAGGCTTCGAGACGTGCGCGGGCACGGCGACGTAATAGACGCCGCTGAGCCAGGCCCCCTCGTGGACGTGCGGCGGGTGCCGGCCGCCCTCCTTCAGGATCGACGCGATCAGCGTGAGCCGGTAGCGGGCGGGAATGCGGGCGAGGAACGGCGCCGCCGCGTCGCGGACCAGCGTTTTCCGGTAGCCGTCGATCGCCGTCCGCAACGCGCGCGCGAAGGCCCGGATCGGCCGGCCCGGCGCGCGGAGCAGGTCCCCGGTGACGGCGCCGCCCCGGGTCACCCGGTCGAGCGGCTCCCATGTCAGGGAAGGCGCGCCGCGGACGGCCTCCGCCAGCGCCTCGTTGAAGGCGTCCCCCGCTTTCGCGGGGGCAGGCTTCGGGAGGCGCCCCCCGCCCGGCCCGCCTGGGCGGTAAGGATGAGAGTCCAGGTCCGGCGGCGGGCGCAGCGCGACCCTGCGGACGAAGCGCGCGAAGTCGTAGAGGCGGCGCCCCGCCTCCCGGTCGCCGCCGACCTGCTCCGCCAGCGCCAGCGTCGCCAGCGCGTTCTGGCAGAAGGGGTCGAAGGCGAGGCAGGCCCGGCAGGCGGCCAGCGCCGCCGCCGCATCCCCTCGGGAGAGGCAGACCCGGGCCAGCCCGTAATGCGCCTGGCGGTCGCGCGGGTCGAGGGCCAGGGCCTTCCGATAGGCCGCGATCGCGCCGTCGCCCGCATCCTCCGCTCGCAAGGCGTTGCCGAGATTCGTCCAGGCGTTGGCGTAGCCGGGCTGGCGGGCCGTGGCGCGTTCGAACGCGGCCCGGGCCTCCGCCGCCCGCCCCGTCTCCAGAAGGACCAGGCCCAGGCTGTTCTGCGCCTCGGCATAGTCCGGCGCGGCGGCCGTGGCCTCGCGCAGGAGGGCGGCGGCCTCGTCGAAGCGGCCGCAGCGGTAGCGGGCGACGCCGGCATAATGGAGCGCCGTCGGGTTCGCGGTCGCGCTCCGCGCCAGCAGCTTCGACAACAGCTGATCGGCCCTCTCCGCGCGCCCCGCCTTCAGATGCGAAAGCGCCCGGGCCAGCGTCTCCGCGCCGGCGGCGCCAGCGCGCCCCACCCGCCGACCCATCCCGCTCGATGCCGCCGGGGCCGTCAGCGCGCCGTCAGACCGACGTTGACCAGCGGCGTTTCAAGGACGGAGCCGAGAATGATCATCGTGCCGAGGAAGACCCAGAACACGTTGTCCGCGACGGTCCGGAGAACTCGCCTGCTTTTCGGGGACATGGCATCACTCCATCGCGCGTCAGCGCGTTCCGGTAAAGGGCTTCGCCAAGGCCGGTGCGCGGGGAAAACGACGCCCGCGGCCTGCGCGCTTCAGCCGCAACGCCGGCAGCCTTTTCAGGCGCTGGTTCACGGGGTCCACCTCGATGCCGGCGGATTCCAGCGCCGTGACCCCAAGCAGGGGTTCAGTGCCGTCTGCGCCGATGACGATGCGGCCCGCCGTCAAATCGCCCATGAACTCGATATACGCGCGGGCGAAGTCCATCCTGACCTCGCGGCCGTCCGCAGTTTCGTAAACGCGCCGGCCTTCGGGCTCGACCCCGATCGCCTCGATGCAGGATCGCGGCACCAGCGAGTCCACGGCGCCGGTATCCACCAGGAACAAGCCGTCCCAGCTTCTCGACGGATCGGCCGGATTGCGGATGGTGACGGTGACGTGGACGGCGCCCATGACGTGCCCCTCATGCCTCGGGAGGCGAAAGTATAGCGCGGGCGGCGCGTGTCTCGGTTTGAAATTTTCGAGATTCGCCGCGCCATATCTCAAACCGAGACACGACCCGGCGGGCCTGGTCTGTGGCGCCGGCAACCGGGTTGGAACCGGCTCCCGGTCGTGGGACACTTTCCGTGGGACACTTCCCGGCGGCTTCGCCAAGCGGGAGAAGCGGACATGAGGGACGCGCGCGCGCCGGATCGGACGATCGACGTGACCGTCGACGGCCACAGGGTCGTCGCCTACAGCTTCGGGACGGGCGACGAGGTCCTGTTCTGCCTCAACGGCGGCCCGGGGCTGCCCTGCGACTACGTGCGGGACAGCCATTCCTGGCTCGCCGACGAGGGCTATCGCATCGTCGCCTTCGACCAGCTCGGCACCGGCAAATCCGACCGGCCGGACGACGAATCGCTCTGGACCATCGAACGCTACGTCGAGGAGGTCGAGACGGTGCGCAAGGCGCTCGGGCTGGGCGTCGTCCATCTCTACGGGCAATCCTGGGGCACCTGGCTCGGGCAGGAATACGCTCTCGCCTATCCGGACACCTTCAAGACCCTGATCCTGGCGAACGGGGCGGGCGACATCCCGCATCTGGTGAGCGAGCTGCACCGCCTGCGCCAAGCGCTCGGCCCCGAGACCGAGGCCATGATGCAACGCCACGAAGCGGAAGGCACGCTCGACCACCCCGAATATCAGGGGGCGATCGCCATCCTCAATCACCGCCACGTGTGCCGGCTCGACGAATGGCCGGCTCCTCTCGTCCGCTCGCTCTCGGACTGGAACATGGGGCCGTACAAGGCGATCCAGGGCCCGAACGAGTTCTGCTACACGGGCAGCATCAAGGACAAGAACTGGCTGCCCGCGCTGCATCGGGTGACGCAGCCGGCGCTCGTCCTCTGCGGCCAGCACGACGAGTTGACGCCGGCTTGCTCGATGAAGCTCCACGCGGCGCTGCCGAACGCCCGCATCAAGGTCTTCAAGCACTCGTCGCACACGCCGATGTTCGAAGAGCCGGAAGCCTATCGCGAGACCTTGCGCGCCTTCCTCGACGAACACCGGGCTTCGCGCTGACACCCGGAAGGCGCCGAGCACGCGCACGCCCGGCGGCGGGCACCGGGCACCGTCAGAGCGGCGGGCGGCGCCCGCTCCAGGGGCGGGCGCGTTCGTAATCGGCCGCCGCCCGGAACACGCGCAGGTCGTCGAAGGTGCGGCCGACGATCTGGATGCCGGTGGGGACGCCGGACGCCGAGAAGCCGCTCGGCACGCTCGCCACCGGGCACTCGGGAACGAGGTTGAACGGATAGCACAGCTGCCACTGCACGTAGATGTCGCCGGGCCGGTTGCCCACGGTCAGCGTCTTCCCGTTGATGCGGAATTCGGTGTCTTCGAGGCTGTAGTCGGCGGGCAGCGCCGGCAGGGCGTTGGTCGGGCAGACGAGGACGTCGAATTCGTCGAGGATCGGGGCCAGCGTCTCGTACATCTTGCCGCGCAGGAAATTGCACCGGTAGAAGCGGCTCAGGCTGTGCTGTGCGCCGCGCTCCAGGAGGCCGCGCACGAAGCCGTCCATCTCGTATTTCCAGCGGGGATAGAGATCGCCCGCGACGGCCCAGAAGAGGCCCTCCCAATGCGTGGTCCAGGCATCGAGAACGGCCATGTCCCAACCGGGATCGACCTCCTCGACGGTGCAGCCGAGGCTCTCGAACGCCTTGAGCGCCTCCCGCGTGTTCCTTTGCACCTCCTCGTCGATCTCGAAATAGCCCAGGTCCATGGAGAAGGCGATCCGCCAGCCCCTGATCGGTTCGAGCGCGTCCGGGATTTCGAGCTTCGGGCGGAGCGCGCAGACGTCGTCGGGGTGCGGCCCCGCCGTCACGTTCTGCATCAGCGCGCCGTCGGCGACGCTGCGGGTCATCGGGCCGTAATGCAGGAGCGATTCCCGCGGGTGATCGCGATCGGTCGGGTTGCGGCCGAAGGGCGGCTTGTAGCCGAAATGCCCGCAGCACGCCGCCGGCATCCGGATGGAGCCGCCGCCGTCGGTGCCGTCGGCGAGCGTCGTCATGCCCGCCGCCACCGCGGCCGCGGCGCCCCCCGACGAACCGCCGGGGCCGAATTCCAGGTTCCACGGGTTGCGCGTGGTGCCCCAGAGGGCGCTGCGGCAGTGCGGCGCGTGCGCCATCTCCGGCGTCGTGGTGCGCGCATGCATGATCGCCCCGGCATCGAGCAGGCGCGCCACGGTGGGCGCCGAGCGCGTCGGCACGTGATCGGCGAACATGCGCGAGCCGAAGGTCGTGATCTCACCGGCGACCGGGTGGAAATCCTTGATGACGATCGGCACGCCTTCCAGCGCGCGCGTCTCGGCGCCCGACGCATATCGGGCCTCCGCCTCCCGCGCCTGTTCCATCGCGCGCTCGTAGAACGTGTAGGTGTAGGCGTTGACCTTCGGCTCGACCGCCTCCGAGCGGGCGATCACCGCGGACATGAGCTCGACCGGCGACAGGGCGCGCGACTTGAACTTCGCGATGGCCTCGGTCGCGGTGAGGTAACAGAGATCGTCGGACGCCATGGCGCTGCCTCCCCTTGCGCTTCCCTGCCGCCAAGACGAACAGGAAATCGCGCGAAGGACAATGCCGGCGGGCGGCCTGCGCGCGGCCGTGCTGTATCATCGCCAAGCCTTCAGTGAGAACGGGCGAGGACGCATGCCGGACTGCCGGTCGCAGGGAGAGCCGGTTCCCGACGGGATGATGGGGGAACTCGTCGATTCGAGCGCCCTCTTTCCCGATACGGCCGCCTTGCGCGCACGCCTCGAAGCGGACGGCTACCTGTTTCTGCGCGGCCTCCACGATGCGGCGGCGGTGACGGCCGCCCGCCGGGAGGTGTTCACGCGGCTCGAAGCGGTGGGCGAGGTCGCGCCGCCGGCCGCAGACGGCATCTTCACCGGCGCGAGCCGGCGCCGGGAGACGGCGGGTGATCTCGGCGCCTTCTGGCGCTCGGTGTCCGAAGGCCCGCTTCTGCGGGCGGTCACCCACGGCCCCCGCATCCGCGCGATCATGGGCCGCATTCTGGGCGCGCCGGCGCGGCCCCACGACTACATGTTTCTGCGGCCGGCGCCGGTCGGGCGCGCGACCGGGCCGCATTGCGACCACCCGTTCTTCACGCGGGCCACCGAGCGGGTGGTCACGGTGTGGACCGCGCTCGGCCCGGTGCCGCTTTCCGACGGGCCGGTGGTCGTCGTCGAGGGGTCGCACCGCTTCGACGACCTGATCGCGGAGACCCGCGGCTTCGACGTCGCCCGCGACGACGACCGCCGCGCGACCCGGCCCGAAAGCCACATCGCCTTCGCCCGCGCCCGCGGCGCCCGGCTGCTGAGCGCCGATTTCGGCCCCGGCGACATGCTGGTCTTCGGCATGTTCACGTGGCATGGGGCGCTGGACAACCACTCGCCCATCGGCCGCATCCGGCTCTCGAGCGACGTGCGCTTCCAGCCGGCCGGCGAGCCGGAGGACCCGCGCTATTTCGGCCCCGCCCCCGGCGGCACCACCGGCGCCGGCTACGGCGAGCTCAACGGCGCCAAGCCGCTGACCGAGCCATGGCATTCCCGCTGAGCGGCGGCGGCGCGCGCGGCGCGGATGGGGACGAGCCGTTTCAGCTACCGCACACTTGCGCCCGGTGTCGCGCCGGCACACCCTCGCGCCGTGGCCGACATCACCTTCGACACGCTCAAGGCCGCGAAGGCGCTTCAGTCCGCAGGCGTCGAAACGCGCCACGCCGAAGCCATCGTCGCCACGATCGGCGACGCAATCGACAGCAACGTCGCGACCAAAACCGATCTCGCCCGGCTCGAAACCCGGATCATGCTCGCCGTCGTCGCGGTCGGCGGGAGCGTCGTCGCCCTGCTGAAGCTGCTTCCGTAGCCCCCGCAATGACCAAGACCACCCTCCACCGCACCGCCTTGGTGGCAAGGCGCTCACCAAGGCTTGACATCGCCCGCCTCGAAGCGAAGGTCGACGACCTGAAATGGAGCCTCGGCCTCCTGGCGGCACTCGCCGCCGCCATGGCTGCCCGCCTCTTCGGCGCCTTCTGAAGCCTGTATCCATGGGACAAAAACCATGTTTTTAGATCTTCCCGTTGAAAAGATCGCTTTTGTAGCCATAGCGATTCTGGGGTTCATAATCGCGATCGCTACTGTAAAATCCAAGAAGATGACTTGGGGTCAAGCGAGACGCAGAGGGATAACAGAACCTGGTTTTATATGGATGAATGTCGTTTATGGCCTAGTGTTATTTGCAGGCGGATACGGTATTGTTTCCACTGTCATGGACTGGCCTATTTGGACCGATATATCCATTCTTCTGGTAATATTGTTGCTTTGCATAGCGATATATCTCAGTTTGAAAGATAGACCTAAATTCAAAGTAGGCGAATTTATTGCCTTATTTCTCATCCCCTTTAGCATCCCCGGAACAGGAGGAATCGTAAAAGCAATCTCGAAGGCCGCCCCTAACCCAGGAAATAGTAAGGTATAGCGAACCAGTCATAGACGTCCTCAAGAAGGAAGGCGAGATTGCTCTGGAAAATTTGGGACAGCGAACATCAAAGGCTATTGATGCGATCAGAAATAGAAATGTTGCGAAAGGGTCAGTTCCACCCGGTGCGAGTGACACACCACACATAAGCCCAGTTGATGGCTCAGGCTATTCTGTCACATTCTCACATCGTAATGTACGTCAAGAAAAGGGCGAGCTGGGAGAGAATTTAACAGCTGACTGGTTCACGAGAAACGGCTATTCAAAACTCGAATCAAAAACCGATACAATCCACGGGATAGATGGAGTATACGTTAAATGGATCGAAAATGACATTAAAAGGAGATTCGTGTTGTAGAGAGCAAAGTTGACGGGGGTCAACTGCACAAAAACCAGAAGACGGGTAGGACCCAGATGGACAGGGCATGGTTTAATACCCAAATAAAGGGTATGATAGCTAGCAGCAATAGCGAATTGCGAAAAACAGGCAAACTGCTTAAAGAGCATCCTTCTTTAGTGGTTCGAGAGCTTTGGCATTACAAGCTTTTTGATCCGGAGAAAAGTGGTTTTAGCGTTCTGGATTCCAATGCCAAGGTTAGACACAAGATTACAAAAGATGTACCAAATGCGGAGTTCATTGCAAAATCGATAAGACGAATGTGTAAGTCGGAGAAACTCATCTGTGAAAAATGGTAAGTGTCGGCACCGTAAGAACAGGATAGCGCCTTCTATGATCGGAGGAAGGGTTTCGCCGCACGGGCACGATACGATTCGCCTGCCCCACGCGGCCCGCCATGCCGTAAACTTGAACGGGGCGAGCCGATAGCGCGCGAAATTTCTCTCATGCAGCGGTGTCGGTCATGGAACGGCCTACGGAAGCAGCTTGATGAGCGCGACGGTGAGGGCGACGATTCCGGCGGCCATCCCGTAGAAGCGAACGGTCATGCGCGTTTCGAGGCGGGCAATGTCGGTTCGCACGGCAGCGATGTCTGCCTTGGTGGCAGCGCCTTCGGTGATCGCGTCGCGGACGGCTTCGGCGTGCGCTTCGGCTTGGTCTTCGTCGACTCCGGCTTCCTTGAGCCGGCGCGCATAGGACAGCGTATCGAAGCCGGGCACGGGTGCGGTCATGGCCATGCGCCGAGGCTATGTCGGCGCGGCGCCGGCCGCAAGCCCGGTTCCGCGCGCCAGGCAAGGGGATTAAGGGGCGTCGGGTGGCGGAGGGAGTGGGATTCGAACCCACGGTACGGCTTGTCACCGTACAACGGTTTAGCAAACCGCCGCCTTCGACCACTCGGCCATCCCTCCCGGCGGCGCCCGTAGCGGCGCGTGGGTTGTTTAGCGAGCCGGGCGGAAGGCTGTCAACGGCGGGGTAGTGATTTCAACGCGGCACGCCGAGCCCCGAGACGACGGTGCCGCCGGTCAGGCGCTCGAGTTCGCGGAGGCTGGTCGCGAACACGCAATGCGGATGGCCGGCGGCGGCATAGACCGTCTCGAAGCGCTCCAGGCTCGCGTCGATGGCGACCGGCAGTTTCCGGTCATGAGCCACCGGAGCGACGCCGCCGATGGCGAAGCCGGTGGCCGCGCGCACGGCGTCGGCATCGGCGCGGCGCACCGGGCCCGCGCGGCCCAGGGCGGCGGCCAGCGCCGTCGTGTCGCACCGCCGGTCGCCCGCGACCAGGGCCATGACCGGCGCGCCGTCGATGGTGAACACCAGGGATTTGACGATGCTGCCGAGCGCCGTGCCGATGCCGGCGGCGGCGTCCGCGGCGCTGCGGGCCGTGGCGCTCAGCGCGATGGGCCGCGCGCCTGAACCGGCCGCGGCGAGCGCCGCCGCCACCCGCCGCACCGCCGGATGAGCGAGAGGATCGGCCGCCACGCTACCCCGGCACCGCGAGCCCGCGCCGGACCGCCGGACGCGCCCCGATGGTCTCGAACCAGCGATGCAGGTTGGGATAATCGGCCCAGTCGATGCCGTGCCATTCCCAGCGCGCGACCCAGCCGAAGCAGGCGATATCGGCGATGGAGTAGGCGCCGGCGAGATAATCGCGCTCCGCCAGGCGCCGATCCATCACCCCGTAGAGGCGGTGCGCTTCCTCGGTATAGCGCTCGATCGCGTAAGGCACCTCCTCCTTCGCGAAACGACGGAAGTGGTTGGCCTGTCCGAACATCGGGCCGACCCCGCCCATCTGGAACATGAGCCATTCGATCGTCCGGTAGCGCCCGCGCGGGTCCGACGGGATCAGCCGGCCCGTCTTGTCGGCGAGATAGAGCAGGATCGCGCCCGATTCGAAGAGCGAGATCGGTGCACCGTCCGGCCCTTCGGAATCGACGATGGCCGGGATTTTGTTGTTCGGGCTGATCGCCAGGAACGCCGGTTCGAACTGTGCGCCTTCGAGGATGTTGACCGGGTGGACCCGGTAGGGCAGCCCTACCTCCTCGAGCATGATCGAGACCTTGTAGCCGTTCGGCGTACCCCAGGTGTGAAGATCGATCATCCTTCCCTCACGGCGTCAGCGCGCGGCGAACTGCTTGGCGCCGAACATGACGGAGCGCTCTTCCTCGGTGAACTCCCAGTTCTTCCGCTGCTTCTCGTCCAGCACCGCGAGGCCGCGCCGCACCGCCGGCCGCGCCTTGTTGCGCTCCAGCCAGGCGGCGACGTTGGGGTAGTCGGCGATGTCCTGGCCCTGGTTCCGCCAGATGCGCATCCAGGGGAAGATCGCCATGTCCGCGATCGAGTAGGCGCCAGCAATGAAATCCCGGTCGGCCAGACGCTTGTCGACGACGCGATAGAGGCGGCTCGCCTCGTTGGTGTAGCGCTCCGTCGCGTAAGGGATCCGCTCGGGCGCGTAGTTGCGGAAGTGGTGACACTGGCCGAGCATCGGCCCGACGTTGCCCATCTGGAAGAACAGCCACTGGAGCACCTCGGCGCGGCCCCGCTCGTCCGCCGGGATGAAGCGCCGGTGCTTGTCGGCGTAGTGCAGCATGATCGCGCCGGATTCGAAGAGCGACAGGGGCTCCGCGCCATCGGGGTCGACCACCGCCGGCATCCGGTTGTTGGGCGCGATCGACAGGAAGTCGGGATCGAACTGCTCGCCCTTGTTGATGTCGACGGGAATCACGCTGTACGGGAGGCCGAGCTCCTCGAAGAGGATGGTGATCTTCCATCCGTTCGGCGTCGGCCAGTAATAGAGATCGATCATGGCACCCCTTTCCCTGGCGGCGTTCCGCCGGGAAGATCGCGCCCCCGGCTGCTCGAAGCCGCAACCACCCTTTAGCCTTCCCCCGATAGCCGCGCAAGGGAGAGGCGCCGGAGCGGCATCAGCGCTGCCGCCCTTCGCTCTCTCCGCACGTCAACCGCGGTGCTCTTCCGAGCCGAGCAGACGATCTCCCGCTTCGGCCGGGGCGAGAATCGGGACGGGGAACGCCTCCGCGAGCGCCAGGAGATCGCCGTCGCCGCTCACCAGGGCGTCCGCCCGGCCGGCGAGCGCCAATTCCAGGAAGGCATGATCGGAAGGGTCCCGACATCGGGGAACGGTCGGCGGCGGCGCCGGAACGGCGACGGTTTCGCACCACGGCAGATAATCGTCCAGAAGGTCCTGGCACTCGTCCTCGACAAGACGAAACTTCGGATAGGTGAGAACACGGATCAACTCCGCCGCCGTCTGCCGGCTGGTCAGGGGCCGGACGGTCTCAGATTGCCAAGCGGCGCGCAGCCAGGAAAGAGAGCCCGCGTGGAAGAGCAGCGCCGAGACCAGAACGTTTGTGTCGAGGACAAGGCGCGGGGGCGTCATCCGTTCCGGCGCGCCCAGGCCGTCGCGTCGGCGACGTCGGCTTCCGAAAGGCCGAGGTCCGCCAGCTTGGCGCGCACGGCGGCGGCGCGGTTCACGCGCACCGGAGTCAGGACGATGCGGCCGTTCTCCTCGGTCACATCGAGATACTCCGCTCCCCGGACCGAGGCGATCACCGCCTTGGGAAGAGTCAGCTGGTTCTTGGAGGTCAGCTTGGCAAGCATGGGGGTATTCCCTGATGAGGGTCATTTCGGCAAACATTTTGTATTCCTTAATAGTGCAATATAAGGAAACACTAATTCCTTATAGGCGGCATCGCAAGGATAATTTTATTCCTGCCGAGGCCGCAGTGCGAGCTGCTATGTCCCTTCCTCGCCGAGCCCCTGCGCCCACGTCAATCCCGGTCACCCTCGGCCGGGCCGTGCGGGTCCGCTTGCGGCGGCCGGCGGGTCTGCCGCTCGACGGCCTCGGCGGTCCAGGGTCGCCCGTCGCAGGTGAGGAATCCGCGGGCGTTGAGGTGCCGCGCGAGGGCCGCCGGGCCGCGCGCGCCGCGGGACCGCGCGAACGCCAGTTCCGCGCGGATGCGGTCGGCGAAGTAGTCGTTCTCTCGCCCGCGCGCGATCGGTCAGTCCTTCCGCGACCAGGGGCCGCGCCCGGGACGCGGGCCCCAGGGGCCAACCTCCCCGCCGCGTTCGTCCTCCCGGTCGCCGGCACCGGCGAATTCGTCCCACGGCGCGTCACCATCGGCGCCGGGCGGCGGCCAAGTGGAGCGGTTCCAGGGGCCCAGCGGGATGCGGTCGAACAGCGGCACCCCGCGCTTCCGCATCGGGATGACCAGGAGCGCGCCCGCGGCGAAACCGCCGATATGGGCGTACCAGGCGACGCCGCCGCCCACCCCGCCGGAGGCGACGGCGTTGATCACCTGATAGACGATCCAGACCCCGAGCACCCCCCAGGCCGGGAAGCGAACCGGCGTGAAGAAGAAGAGCATCCACACGCCCCGCTTCGGATGGAGCATCAGATACGCGCCGAGCACGCCGGAGATCGCGCCGCTCGCCCCGATCGTCGGGATCTGCGAGGCCGGCTCCAGGGCGGCATGAGTCAGGCCGGCGACCGCCCCGCAGAGAAGATAGAAGACCGTGAAGCGCCAATGACCCATCGCGTCTTCGACGTTGTCGCCGAAGATCCACAGATAGAGCATGTTGCCGAGCAGGTGCCAGAAGCCACCATGCAGGAACATCGAGGTGAAGACGGTGAGCCAGGGCGGCACGGTGACCATGTCGGGCTCGCGCTGCATGTCGCCCAGGACCGTCACCGGGATCATGCCGAGGCGGAAGACCAGCTCGGCATCGAAGTCGTCCCCGCCGACGACCTGCACCAGCCAGACCAGGATGCAGGCGGCGAGAAGCGCCACCGTCACGACCTGGAAGCCGATTCGGTGGAGCGGGTTGTCGTCCTTGAGCGGCAGGAACATGGTCGGGGGTGCGGCGCTCAGCCCTCGAGCCTGGCGCGCAGTGCCGCGTTGACGGCCTTCGGGTCGGCCTTGCCGCCGGACGCCTTCATCACCTGCCCGACGAACCAGCCCATCAGCTTGACCTTCCCGCGCCGGTAGTCGGCCGCCTTGTCCGGGTTGTCGGCGACCGCGCGCTCCACCAGCGCCGCGATCGCGCCGTCGTCGGTGATCTGCCGCAAGCCCTTCTCCGCGATGATCGAATCGGCGTCGCGCCCGGTCTCGACCATGCCCTCGAGCACCGCTTTGGCGGCGCGGCCCGAAACCATGCCGTCGGCGATCCGGTCGAGCAGGGCGCCGAGGGCGGGAGGCGTGACCGGGCTCCGCTCGATCGGGAGGCCCGCCTTGTTGAGCGCGCCGAACAACGCGCCCGTGACCCAATTCGCGGCGATCTTGCCGTCGCGCCCGGCGGCGACCGCCTCGAAGAAGGTCGCGGTCTCGGGTTCCGCCACGAGGACTCCGGCGTCGTAGGCCGAAAGGCCGAGATCGCGCATGTAGCGTTCCCTCTTCGCGTCCGGCAGCTCCGGCAGGGCGGCGCGCGCGGCCTCGACCCAGGCGGCATCCAGGATCAGGGGCGGGAGGTCGGGATCGGGGAAGTAGCGATAGTCGTGCGCCTCTTCCTTGGAGCGCAGAGAGCGCGTCTCCCCGCGTTCGGGATCGAACAGGCGCGTCTCCTGCGCGACGGCGCCGCCGCCTTCGAGCAGCGCGACTTGGCGCCCGGCCTCGGCCTCGATCGCCTTCATCACGAAGCGGACGGAGTTGAGGTTCTTGATCTCGCAGCGCGTCCCCGGCGATGCGCCCGGCCGGCGCACCGAGACGTTGACGTCGGCCCTGAGCGAGCCCTGTTCCATGTTGCCGTCGCAGGTCCCGACGTAGCGCAGGATCGCGCGCAGCTTGCGCAGGTAGAAGCCGGCCTCCTCCGGGCTGCGGATGTCGGGCTCGGAAACGATCTCCATCAGCGCGACGCCGGCCCGGTTGAGGTCGACGCAGGTGGCATTGGCGCGCCGGTCGTGGAGGCTCTTGCCGGCGTCCATCTCCAGATGCAGCCGGGTGATGCCGACGGTCCGCCTCGAGCCGTCGTCGAGGTCGAGCACGACGCGGCCGCGGCCCACGATCGGCCGCGAATACTGCGAGATCTGGTAGCCCGGCGGCAGGTCGGGATAGAAGTAGTTCTTGCGGTCGAACACCGAGACCAGATTGATCTCGGCGTCGAGGGCGAGGCCGGTGCGGACCGCCTGGGCGATGCAGTGGCCGTTGATCACCGGCAGCATGCCGGGCATCGCGGCATCGACGTAGGAAACCCGCGTGTTCGGCGCGGCACCGAAGGCGGCGGGCGCGGCGGAAAAGAGCTTCGCTTCGGAGGTCGTCTGGGCGTGGACCTCCAGTCCGACGACGACCTCCCAGTCGCCGCCGCTTCCGGCGATCCGGTAGCCGCTCACGCCGCCCCGCCGCGCCCCGCGCCCGGGGCCGGGCGCGCGTCGAAGCCGGCGGCCTCCTCCAGCACATGCGCCGCCCGGAACAGGGTCTCCTCGTCGAACGGCCGCGCGATCAGGTGCAGGCCCAGGGGCAGGCCGTCGCCCGTGAGCCCGGCCGGGACCGAGATCGCGGGCAGCCCGGCAAGGCTCGCCGGGACGGTGAAGACGTCGTTCAGATACATGGCGATGGGGTCGTCCATCTTGTCGCCGACGGCGAAGGCGGCGAAGGGCGCGGTCGGCGTCAGGATCGCGTCGACGTCCGCGAAGGCGGCCTCGAAATCGCGCGCGATCAGGGTCCGCACCTTCTGGGCCTTCAGGTAGTAGGCGTCGTAATAGCCCGCGGAGAGCACGTAGGTGCCGATCAGGATGCGCCGCTTGACCTCCTGCCCGAACCCCGCCGCGCGGGTCCGCGCGTACATCTCCGCCGGGTCATCGGCGTCGACGCGAAGCCCATAACGCACGCCGTCGTAGCGCGCGAGGTTGGACGACGCCTCCGCCGGCGCCACGATGTAGTAGGCGGGGAGGGCGTATTTCGTGAGCGGCAGGGAGATATCGACGACCGCCGCGCCGGCGTCGCGGAGCCAGCGCACGCCTTCCGCCCACAGCGCCTCGATCTCCGCCGGCATTCCGTCCATCCGGTATTCCGCCGGTACGCCGATCGTGAGACCGCGCGCGTGGCCGTTCAACGCGGCGGCGTAATCGGGCACCGGACGGTCGACGGAGGTGGAATCTCTGGCGTCGTGGCCGGCCATCGCGTGCAGCATGAGGGCAGCGTCGCGCACCGTCCGGGTGAGCGGGCCCGCCTGGTCGAGCGACGAGGCGAAGGCGACGATGCCCCAGCGCGAGCAACGGCCGTAGGTGGGCTTCATGCCGACGATCCCGCAGAACGCCGCCGGCTGGCGGATCGAGCCGCCGGTGTCCGTCCCGGTGGCACCGGCGCAGAGCCGCGCGGTGACCGCGGCGGCCGAGCCGCCCGAGCTGCCGCCCGGCACCAGCGGCGTGTCGTCACCGCGCCGGCGCCAGGGGTTGATGGCCGGGCCGTCCACGCCCGTGACGTTGGCCGAGCCCATGGCGAACTCGTCCATGTTGGTCTTGCCGAGCATCGCCGCGCCCGCCCGCCACAGCTTCGCCGTGACCGTCGATTCGTAGGGCGGCTTGAAGCCTTCGAGAATCTTCGAGCCGGCCTGGCTGCGCACCCCGCGCGTACAGAAGAGATCCTTCACGCCGAGCGGAATGCCTTCGAGCGGGCGGGCACGGCCTGCGCCGAGGCGCGCATCGGCCCGGTCTGCCGCCGCCAGGGCGGCGTCGAAGGTCTCCGCCACGAAGGCGTTGAGCGGGCGCGCCGCCTCGACCGCGGCGATATGGGCCTCGACCAGTTCGCGGGCGGAGAAATCCCGGGCCTCCAGGCCGGCGCGCGCGTCCGCGATCGAAAGCTCGGTCAGCGCGGTCACTCGACCACCTTGGGCACGACGAAGAAGCCGTCTTCCGTCTCGGGCGCGTTGGCCAGCAGCGCCGCGGGCGGCGCAGCCTCCTCCGCCCGGTCGGCGCGGCGCGGCAGGGTGACGGCGACGGCCCCGGTCATCGGCTCGACCCCGCCGGTAGCGACCTCGTCGAGCTGCTCCACCCAGGCGAGGATGCGGTTCAGCTCCTGCGCCATGGGTGCGAGCGAGTCGTCACTCACCGCGATGCGCGCGAGCCGGGCGATCCGCCTGACGGTGTTCTCGTCGATGGCCATGGGCGAAGGGACCCCGATGAGGCGGAGGAGTGGCGCACCCGGCACGATTCGAACGTGCGACCTCTGCCTTCGGAGGGCAGCGCTCTATCCGGCTGAGCTACGGGTGCGCTGCCCGGACCATACGCCAGGCGGGCAGCCCCCGGCAATCGCCGCCGCTCCGCCATGCAGGCGACGACGGGCAGCCCGAAGCGAAGCACGATACCGGCGCCTCGCTGCCGGCATCCTCGCCTTCGCGGGCGGGAGTGCCTAATATCCCGGCTCCACTCCGCCAGCCGTTCCGCCTTCCCATGGCCAAGACGATCAGCGTTCGCGGTGCCCGCGAGCACAATCTGAAGGGCATCGACATCGATCTGCCCCGCGACCGCCTGATCGTCGTCACCGGCCTTTCAGGGTCGGGCAAGTCCTCCCTCGCCTTCGACACGATCTACGCCGAAGGGCAGCGGCGTTACGTCGAGAGCCTCTCGGCCTATGCCCGCCAGTTCCTGGAATTAATGCAGAAGCCCGACGTGGAATCGATCGACGGGCTCTCGCCGGCGATCTCCATCGAGCAGAAGACCACCTCCAAGAACCCGCGCTCCACCGTTGGCACGGTGACGGAAATCTACGATTACATGCGCCTGCTCTTCGCGCGGGTCGGCGTGGCCTACTCGCCCGCGACCGGGTTGCCGATCGAAAGCCAGACCGTCACGCAGATGGTCGACCGCATCCTCGACATGCCCGCGGGAACGCGCCTCCATCTGCTGGCGCCGGTGATCCGCGGCCGCAAGGGCGAGTACAGGAAGGAGCTCGCGCAGCTCCTCAAGCGCGGCTTCACCAGGGTCAAGATCGACGGCCAGGTCCACGAGATCGACGCCGCGCCCGCCCTCGACAAGAAGCGCAAGCACGACATCGACGTCGTGGTCGACCGCATCGTCGTGACGCCCGACCTCGGCAACCGGCTCGCCGACAGCCTGGAGACCGGCCTCTCCCTGAGCGATGGGCTCGTCGTCGCCGAGGACGCCGACCTCGGCGCGCGCACGGTCTTCTCGGCCAGGTTCGCCTGCCCGGTTTCCGGCTTCACGATCGAGGAAATCGAGCCGCGGCTGTTCTCCTTCAACAATCCGTTCGGCGCCTGCCCGGGCTGCGACGGGCTCGGCACCCGCATGTATTTCGACGCCGATCTCGTGGTGCCGAACCAGGCGCTGAGCCTCGCTCAAGGCGCGGTCGCGCCCTGGGCCCGCTCGTCGCCCTTCTATCTTCAGACGCTGGAAGGCGTCGCCCGCCACTGCCGGGCGTCCACGACGCAACCGTGGCGGGAACTCCCGGAGGAGGCGCGCCGCGCGATTCTGCGGGGCACCGGCGAGGAACCGGTCACCGTCACCTATGACGACGGGCGGCGGCGGTTCAGCGCGACCAAGCCCTTCGAAGGCGTGCTGCCCAATCTCGAACGGCGCTGGCGGGAAACCGACAGCGCCTGGATCCGGGAGGAGCTCGGCAGGTTTCAGAGCACCGCGCCCTGCGCGCGCTGCGACGGCTTCCGCCTGAAGCCGGAAGCGCTCGCCGTCAAGGTGGGCGGGCGCCATATCGGCGAAGCCGCGGGCCTTTCCATCGCCGAGGCGGCGCGCTGGTTCGCGGCCCTCGACGATTCGTTGACGGCGAAGCAGCGCGAAATCGCGCGGCGCATCCTGAAGGAGATCAACGAGCGGCTGCGCTTCCTGGTCGACGTGGGCCTCGACTACCTCACCCTGTCGCGGGCCGCCGGCACGCTCTCCGGCGGCGAGAGCCAGCGCATCCGCCTCGCCTCCCAGATCGGCTCCGGCCTCACCGGCGTCCTCTACGTGCTCGACGAGCCGTCGATCGGCCTGCACCAGCGGGACAACGCGCGGCTGCTCGGCACGCTCCGCAACCTCCGCGACCTCGGCAACACGGTGCTCGTGGTCGAGCACGACGAGGACGCCATCCGGAGCGCGGATTACGTCGTCGACATGGGCCCCGGCGCCGGCGTCCAGGGCGGGAGGATCGTCGCCCAGGGAAAGCCCGCGGCGATCGCCGCCAGCGCGGACAGCCTGACCGGCCGCTATCTCAGCGGGGCGGAAGCGATCCCCGTGCCGGCCGTCGGCCGGAGCGGGAAGAAAGGCCAGGCGGTCACCATCCGGGGCGCGCAGGCCAACAACCTCGCCGACATCGACGTCACCATCCGGCTCGGCACCTTCACCTGCGTCACCGGCGTCTCCGGCAGCGGCAAGTCGACGCTCGTCATCGAGACCCTCTACCGCGCCGCCGCGCGGCACATGTCCGGCGCGCGCGTTCAGCCGGGCGCCCACGACCGGATCGAGGGGCTCGAATTCCTCGACAAGGTGGTGGACATCGACCAGTCGCCGATCGGCCGCACGCCCCGCTCCAACCCGGCCACCTATACCGGCTCCTTCGGACCGATCCGGGAATGGTACACCGGGCTGCCGGAGGCCAAGGCGCGCGGCTACAAGCCGGGGCGCTTCTCGTTCAACGTCAAGGGCGGGCGCTGTGAAGCCTGCCAGGGCGACGGGTTGATCAAGATCGAGATGCACTTCCTGCCGGACATCTACGTCCAGTGCGACGAGTGCAAAGGCCGGCGCTACAACCGCGAGACTCTCGAAATCCTCTACAAGGGCCGCTCGATCGCCGACGTGCTCGCGATGACGGTGGACGACGGCGCCGCGTTCTTCAAGGCCGTGCCCGCCATCCGGCAGAAGCTCGAAACGCTGCAACGGGTCGGCCTCGGCTACATCCGGATCGGACAGCAGGCGACCACGCTCTCCGGCGGCGAGGCCCAGCGGGTCAAGCTCGCCAAGGAACTGTCGCGGCGCGCCACCGGGCGGACCCTCTACATCCTCGACGAGCCGACCACCGGCCTCCATTTCGACGACGTCCGCAAGCTTCTGGAGGTGCTGCACGCGCTGGTGGAGAGCGGCAACACCGTGGTGGTCATCGAGCACAACCTGGAGGTGATCAAGACCGCCGACCGCATCGTCGATCTCGGCCCCGAGGGCGGCGACGGAGGCGGGCGGGTGGTCGCGGACGGGACCCCGCGCGAGGTCGCCGCCGTCGCCGAGAGTTACACGGGGCAATTCCTGCGGCGCGCGCTGCGCCCCGCGCCCGCCAAGCCACGGCGCCGGCGCACGGCGGGACGGGCGCGGGGCAAGGTGGCCTGATCGGCCCCGCGCCAAGGAGAGGATGATGTCCGTCACGAATTGGAAAAACCGCACCATCTGGACGCGCGACAACCTTCAGGTCCTGCGTGGAATGAACAGCGCCAGCGTGGACCTGATCTATCTCGACCCGCCCTTCAACTCGAACCGGACGTATTCGGCGCCCATCGGGAGCAAGGCCGCCGGCGCGGCGTTCAAGGACGCTTGGACGCTCGACGACGCGGACCGCATCTATCTGGCTCTCCTGAAGGAGCGTGACCCGACGACGTTCGCGGTGATCGAGGCAGCCCGGCTGGCGCACGGCCCCAGCATGGCCGCGTACATCGGGATGATGGCGCAGAGGGTGGCTGAGATGCGCCGTGTGCTGAAGCCGACCGGCTCCATCTACCTGCACTGCGACACGACGGCCAACCACTATCTCAGAGCGATGATGGATGCGGCCTTCGGGCGGAGCCAGTTCCGGAACGAGATCGTGTGGTGCTACTCGACAAGTGGGAGGAGCAAACGGTTCTTCGCGAAGAAACACGACAGCATCTTGCTCTACACGAAGACGGACGATGGCTTCTGGGGAGATTATCGCGTGCCGGTATCACCGGAATACTTGGAGAGCCATTACCGACAGGTTGACGCGGAAGGGCGTAGGTGCAGAATCAGGACCGACGCGGGGAAAACTCGTACCTACTATCCCGAAGAAGGGATGATCTGCAATGATTGGTGGGAGATCCCCTACGTGAACTCCCAGGCGAAGGAGCGCGTGGGCTATCCGACGCAGAAGCCCCTGGCGCTCCTGGAGCGCATCATCAAGGCGTCCTCGAACGAGGGCGATGTGGTGCTAGATCCCTTCTGTGGCTGCGCGACGGCGGCAGTCGCGGCCGAGAGGCTGAAGCGCCAGTGGATCGGCATCGACATCTCCACCAAGGCCGCCGAGCTCGTCACGACGCGCCTCCAAGGCATCCTGGACGAAATCCCGCTCTACAAGGACGGCGACGTGATTCACCGAACGGACCAGCCGCGCCGCTCCGACCTGGGCAAGCTGCCCAAGCCTCGCTCCCATGTGGACCTGCTGTGGGGCAGGCAGTCCGGCCTGTGCGGCGGCTGCGGCGTGCGGTTCGAGAAGCGGAACATGACGGTGGACCACATCGTGCCGCGCGCCCACGGCGGGACGGACCACCTGGACAATCTCTGGCTGCTGTGCGGAGCCTGCAACTCGTCGAAGGGAACGCTCTCCCAGGAGCAGTTCCTGCGGAAGCGCATGAAGCCCCACGCAGCAGCATTCCCCTGGCTCGTCGAGCGAGCCTAAACGAAGGAGACATTGACCATGCCGCTACAGCACCGTACTATTGGGACCTGGGTAGCGTTGGAGGCGTGGGCGTCGTGGGCGCAGGCCAACGGCGACATCGCAACGCCCGATTGTGGCGCAAAACGAGAGGAAGAGAACATGAGTGAGCGCGCCTCGTCGTTAGAGAAGATGAAGCAGAAGTTGATACACGATCCTAGTATGCGGTTCTCCGCTGAGCAGGCGGATGTGTTCTGCGAGTTCATGCATGTTGGTGCGATGGGTTCGTATGACAAGGAAGAGTGGAGAACGAAGCTCGAATCCGTCTTCTCTTCGGAGACTGCTGCAACGATAATGCATCGGGTTGATACGGAGCGTCGTCTGACGGTTCTGGAGGTCAAGGTAGAGAGGCTCCTGGACGAGGTGCTCCCTGAAAGTGGATGCACCGAGGAGTAGGCTGAAGGTTACTTCACCACCCAGCTCACTGAGCGCCTGAGCTTCCCGGTGTCGATCACGTGCCACTTCGTGACGGACTCTTGAATCCGCGCCGACATCACCAAGCCGAGCCTCCCCGCGATCAGGGGCGTGAGCACCAGGGTCCGGGGGTCCAGCTCGGCCTTCAGGATGGGCATCAGCACCTTGTCCGCGCCCTGGAGCGCTTCCCGGAAGAAGGGCCGCTCCCTGTAGCCGCCGGCTCCGAACTCGTGGATCATGGCCACCCGCGCCACGTACTCCCCGGTCGCATACCGCGAGTCCCGGAAGAACCCGACCTGAACGGAGCGGCTCGTGCTCTGTGCGGCCTTGATCTTGCGCAGGTACGCCTTGGCCTTGAGGCCGCCTCTGATCTTGCCGGAGCGCGTCGCCATGGGTATGCTCTGTGCTACGGCCCAAACTATTTCAACGGCGCCCATCGACCCATCGCGCCCCGACGATGCCCGCGACGACGGCGCTCGGCGTGCTGCTCACCCGCGTCACCGGCGGACACCTCGCGGCGGGCGCGTCGTTCCAGCCCATGAACGCCAATTTCGGCCTCTTCCCGCCGCTCGCCGGCGCCATCGCCAAGGGCGAACGCCGCGCCGCCCTGGTCGCACGCGCACGCGCGGATCTCGGCCGCTGGCTGGATGGAGAACACGCCGCGGCATGGACGGCGACGGCCCGGCAGGGCCGCCCGAAAAACCGATGGCGCTCCCCGCTGCGGGTGCTTAGAGTCTCCGCATGGCCGTGGCGTTCGATACCCTCAAGGCGGCGACCCGCCTCCGCGAAGAGGCAGGCTTCGACGAGAGACAGGCCCACGTCCTCGTCGCCACCTTCGCCGAGGGCATCGGCGAATCCCTCGCCACCAAGGAAGATTTGGCGAACACCGGAGCCGCCCTGCGGACGGACCTGGAGAATTTCGAAACCGCTATGCTGGGCCGGATGCGGGAGCTCGAACGGCGCATGACCGTTCGCCTCGGCGCCATGATCGCCGCCGCCGCGGGAATCGCCGTCGCGCTGGTCAAGCTGCTACCGTAACCCCCGACATATGCCGGGGAGGCCCCCTCAATAGCGGCCGGCGAGCGCGGCCGGGAGCATTGCCGCCTGCTTGCGGAGCGGGGAGAGGGCGAGCCGCCGGTCGCGCGGGTCGAAGGCGCCGCGGCGCAGGCGGGCGAGATAGAGGTCGGCCAGTCGGGCGGTCAGCAGGACGGCGCGGGCGCGGCGGGGCACGGCGCGGCGGGCGCTCCGCGCCTCGGCAAGCAGGCCCGTGGCGCGGCGGGCGATCGGCGCGGCGGCGGGCGCATACCGGCCGAAGGCGCGGCCCGCGCGGACGTCGCCGGCCGCTACGCCGGCGCGGGCGAGAAGATCAGCCGGCAGCATGACGCGGCCGTGCGCCGCGTGATGAGCGGCGGCGCGGAGCGCGCCGACGAGCGCCCACGCGGTACCCACGCGGCGCGCGGCCTCCAGGGCGGGTGCCGACGCGGCGCCGGCGGCGGCCAGCATGAGCGCCGTCAACGCGCCGTCCGTCGCGGCCGCATAGCGCTCCAGGGCCGCCAGATCGGCGGGAGGGCCCGGCTCGAGATCGGCCTCCCGGGCATCCAGGAGTCCATCGAAGGCGGCCCGGTCGAGGTGGTGCGCGCGAATCGCCGCCGCCAGCGGCAAGGCCGCCGCATGGCGCCGCACGGGCCGGCCGGCGTAGATCTCGTCCAGGGCCTCGCGCCACCACTGGAGCCGGATGCGGCCGAGCATCGGCTCGCTCACCGCCTCGGAGACGCGCGCGACCTCCTGGTTGAAGGCGAGCAGGGCGAACAGCGCCTCGCGACGGGGCGACGGCGCGAAGACGACCGCGAGATAGCGGTCGTAATCGAGCGCGCGAACGAGCGCGCCGATCGGTGCCGGCGCCGACTCCATCGAAGCGTACCGCCTCCGCCGCACCCGCGTTTGCCAAGGGCGCCCCCTCCCATATACACGGTTTCGGCAGGGGCCGCGCGAGAGACCATGACGACCGTGCACGTGATCGGCGCCGGGCTGGCGGGACTCGCCTGCGCCGTCGAACTGATGGCCGCGCGGCGGCGCGTCGTCGTGTGGGAGGCAGCCGCGCGCGCCGGCGGCCGCTGCCGGTCGTTCCACGACCCGGCCCTGGGGCGGATGATCGACAACGGCAACCATCTCGTCCTCGGCGCCAACCCCGCGGTCTTCGCCTATCTCGACAGGATCGGTGCGCGCGGCGGCTTGGCCGGGCAGGCGCGCGCGGCCTTCCCCTTCGTCGACCTCCGCTCCGGCGAGCGCTGGACGCTGCGCCCCAACGCCGGCCCGGTGCCGTGGTGGGTCGCCGCGCCGTCGCGCCGCGTGCCGGAAAGCCGCGCGCGCCACTATCTGGCGGGCCTCGCCCTCGCCTTCGCGCGCGAGGGCGACACCGTGGCCGACCGCCTGCGTGGCGCCGGGCCCCTGCTGGAACGGCTCTGGGAGCCGTTGACGGCCGCCATCCTCAACGCCCCGGCCGACGAGGCCGCGGCCCGCCTGCTGTGGCCGGTGCTGCGCCTCACCTTCGGGCGGGGTGAGGCCGCCTGCCGCGCCTTCCTGGCCCAGGACGGCCTGGGGCCGACGCTGATCGAGCCGGCCGTCCGCCATATCGAGAAGGGCGGCGGCATCCGCTTCAACCGCCGGCTGCGCGCCCTCGAGCGGAACGCGACCACCGTGACCGGCCTCGACATGGCCGGCGCGGAGGCGCCGTTCGCACCGGGCGACGCCGTCGTCCTCGCCGTGCCCCCGCATGTCTGCGTGCGGCTCCTGCCGGGCCTCGCGGCGCCCCTCGAAACCCGGCCGATCGTCAACGCCCATTACCGGCTCGACCGTCCCCCCGCCATGCCCGGGGGCGGCGCGATCCTCGGCGTCGTCGGCGGGACGGCGCAGTGGATCTTCGCCCGCGGCGACGTCATTTCCGTCACGGTGAGCGCGGCGACCGGCCTCGTCGAGCGGGAACCGGCGGAGATCGCCGGGCTGCTCTGGTCGGACGTGGCCCAGGCGATGGAATGCCCCGCGAGCGGCATGCCGCCCGCCCGGATCGTGAAGGAGCGCCGCGCGACCTTCGCCCAGATTCCGTCCGCGCTGCCGCTCCGCCCCCGGTGCGAGACCCGCTACCGCAACCTCTTCCTCGCCGGAGACTGGGTGGAGACGGGGCTGCCGGCCACGATCGAGGGAGCCGTCCGCTCGGGCGTCACGGCGGCGCGGTGCGCGCTGCGCGCCCGCGCCGCCTGAGAGGGGAATCGCCGCGTCAGTACACGTTCTGGGCCGACACCATGGCGTAGAGCATCGGGATGGACAGCATCGTGTTGGTGCGCGACGCCAGCATCGCGATGCGTGCGGAGCGGGCCTTCCTGTCCGCATCGACCTCGACGATGCCGAGCGCCCTCTTCTGGTTGGGCCAGATGATTCCCCACACGTTCAGCATCATGATGATGCCGAGCCACATGCCGATGCCGATCGCCGTGTTCCGGAGCACGTGCCCATCCGTCGCGGCGCCGAGAATGCCGAGGGTGATGGCGTCGGAGAAATACTCGTTCATCAGGGCGAGCACGATGCCGGTCGCCACCGTGACCAGCGCCGCCCAGCGGAACCAGAACAGGGCCGCCGGCGCGATGACCTTGCCGATCGCCGGCTTCTGCTCGTCCGGGATCTTCGGCATGTTCGGGATCTGGACGAAATTGAAGTACCACAGCAGACCGATCCACATCACGCCGGCGAGCACATGGGTCCAGCGGAAGAAGAACATCCACCAGGAGTAGTCGACGAAGGGGGTATCCATCGCGCCGCTCCTCTCGTCAGCTGATGGCCGCGAGGATCGCGACCATGATCACGGTGAGGGCGACTCCCATGATCACGGTGGTGGTCAGGGATGTCAGCGGATTGGTCATGTCGTCTCCCTCCCTCCGGTCGTGGCGAATCGGCGACTCCCAAGCATAGCGGGCCAAACGCCGGTTGCAATCGCCGCGCGCGCCGTTCGTCATGCCGGGCGGGCGGGAAGGAGCGCCGCGGCCACGCGCCGGTCTTCGGATATGAGGACGTTGTACGTCCGGCAGGCGGCGCCGGTGTCCATGCACTCGACGGCCAAGCCGCGCGCCGCGAGGGCCGCCGCCAGCGCAGCCGGTGCGCGCGCGAACCGGGCGCCGCCGCCGATCAGGAGGATTTCGATCCGGGGCGCGGCGGAGAACAGCGGTGCGAAACTCTCGACCGCGGCGTCGGCCAGCCCCGTCACCGGCCACGGCGCGACCCCCTCGGGCCAGACGATGACCGGTCTCGCGTGAAATTCGCCGTTGATCCTGAAGCCCGCGTCGCCGTAGCCCTCGATGACCTGCCGGCCCTCGGGCACCTTCGGCGTGATGTCCACCGCGCGCCCTCAGCGCTTGCCGCGCCGCGCCTTGCGTCGCGCCCGCGCCGAGCTGGCGCGACGTCGCTTGCGGGAGCCGGCCGCCGACGGTTCCTCGTCGGCCGCCTCCGGCGCGGTCTCGGCCCCGGCGCCGTCGAGGGGCGCGGCGCCCGCCGGCGCTGCGAGCGGCGCGGGCGGGGCGGCCTCCTCGATGGCGGCGGTCCGCTCCGCCTGGCCGACCGCCCTCTTCTGGCCGCCGCGCTGCGGTTGCACGAAGAGCAGCAGCGCGCCCGCGATGAAGACCGATGAATAGGTCCCGACGATCACCCCCCAGATCATCGCGAAGCTGAAATCGCGGATCACGGCGCCGCCGAAGATCAGGAGCGCGAGCAGGGCGAGCAGGGTCGTCGCCGAGGTGATGACGGTGCGCGACAGGGTCTCGTTGACGCTCCGGTCGAGCAGGGCCAGGAGCGGCATCGTCTTGTATTTGCGAAGGTTCTCGCGCACACGGTCGTACACGACCACGGTGTCGTTCATCGAATAGCCGACGATGAGGAGGATCGCGGCGACGATCGGCAGATTGAATTCGAGGCCGAGCGCCGCGAAGATCCCGAGCGACAGCAGCACGTCGTGAACGAGCGCGACCACCGCGCCCAGGGCGAACGGAAGCTCGAAGCGGAACCAGATATAGACCAGCATGAGGAAGACCGAGACCACCACCGCGATGATGCCGGCCTGGATCAGCTCGGCGCCGACCTTCGGCCCCACCGTCTCGACCCGCCGGTAGCTCAGGGCCTCGCCGTAGTTCGCGCCCAGGGCCTCGCGGACCGCGCCGACCGCCGCCTGCTGGGCCGTCGCGTCGCCCGGCTGCCGCTCGATGCGGATCAGGACCTCGTTGTCCGAGCCGAATTCCTGAAGCGCGATCTCACCCAGGCCGAGCCCTTCGAGCGCACCCCGCATCCGCCCGATGTCGGCCTCGCCCTCGGTGCCGACCTCGATCAGGATGCCGCCGGCGAAATCGATGCCGAAGTTGAGCCCGCGGGCGAACAGCACAGCGATCGACGCGGCAGCGAGAACGATCGAGAGCACGAAGAAGGCACGGCGCAGCCGGAGGAACGGGATGTTCGTCCGATCGGGGATGAGACGGAACCGCCACATGACGCGCGGCTAGAGCGGCAGCAGCGCCGGGCGCCGGCGGCGGAGCCAGGCGACCAGGATCAGCCGGCTCATCAACATGGCGGTGAACATCGACGTCGCGATGCCGATGCCGAGCGTCACGGCGAACCCCTTGACCGGGCCCGTCCCGATGACGAACAGGATGATCGCGGCGATCAAGGTCGTGAGGTTCGAGTCGACGATCGTCGTGAAGGCGCGGCGATAGCCGGCCTCCATGGCCGAGAACGGCGCGCGCCCGGCGCGCGCCTCCTCGCGAATGCGCTCGAAGATCAGCACGTTCGCATCGACGGCCATGCCGATGGTCAGCACGATCCCGGCGATCCCCGGCAGGGTCAGAGTCGCCTGGAGTAGCGACAGGACGCCCAGCATGATGACCAGATTGAGGATCAGCGCGAGATCGGCGACCAGCCCGAAGAACCCGTAATAGAGCGCCATGAACAGGATCACCGCGGCCAGGCCGACGATGCAGGCGATCTTGCCGGCCGCGATGGAATCCGCCCCGAGATCGGGGCCCACCGTGCGTTCCTCGAGAATCTTCATCGGTGCCGGCAAGGCGCCGGCGCGCAGCAGGAGCGACAGGTCGTTCGCCTCCTCGACCGTGAAATTACCGGTGATCTGCCCCGTCCCGCCGACGATCGGCTCGCGGATCACCGGCGCGCTGATGACCCGGCCGTCCAGCACAATGGCGAACGGCCTGCCGACGTTCTCGGTCGTGACGTCGCCGAACTTCCGCGCCCCGCTGGAATCGAAACGAAAGCTGACGGCCCACTGCCCCATCTGGTCGCGGGTCGTCGCCGCGTCGACCAGCGAATCGCCGCTCACCATGACCCGCTTGCGGATCACGTAGAACCTCTCCTCGCCGTCGGCGGCGCGCTCGTCGGACGGCAGACGGAGGGAGCCCCTGGGCGTCCGCCCGCTGCGCTGGTCTTCGGTGGTCACGTTCTCGTCGAGCAGGTGGAAGGTAAGCTTGGCCGTTTTGCCCAGGAGACGCTTGACGCGCTCCGGATCGTCCACGCCGGGCAGCTGGACCAGGATGCGGTCCTCGCCCTGGCGCTGGATGGTTGGCTCGCGAACACCGGTCTCGTCGATCCGGCGGCGGATGATCTCGATCGACTGATTCACCGCCGCGGCCCGGCGGCCTTCCACCGCCTCTTCCGTCAGGACGATCTGGAAGGCACCGGCGGCGTCGCTTTCGATCTCCGCCTCGGGATCGAGATCGGCCACCGCGTCCCGCGCCGCGTCGGCCTGCGCGGGGTCGATCAGCTGGAAGACCACCCTGTCCCGCGCCGCCTTGAGCCCGGTGTATTTGAGGCCGGCGCGGCGGAGTGCGACGCGGGTGTCGTCGACCATCGTCGTGATCCGTTCGCGCAGGATGTCGGCGACCTGAACTTCAAGCAGGAGATGGGAGCCGCCCTGGAGGTCGAGGCCGAGATTGACCTGGTTCGAGGGGAGCCAGGACGGATAACTCTCCAGCGCGGCGCGGCCGAAGAGGTTGGGCACGGCAAACACCACGGCCGCGACGCAGACCGCCGCGACGACGCAGACTTGCCAGATCCGGATGCGAAGCATCGGCGGTGCGGAAGCGGAACCGTCTGGTCAGCGCTTCTTCCGTTCCTTCTCCGGCTCCTCCTCTTCCGCGTCCTCCTCGTCCGGCTCCTCCTCGTATTCCTCGTCGTAGCGCTCGTCCTCCTCGTCGTCGTCTTCTTCCTCTTCCTCGAATTCCTCGTGGCGGGGCATGATCTGCGAGATCATGTTGCGCATGACCCGGACCCGCACGTCGGGCGCGATTTCCACGAGCAGGCTGTCACCGCGGCCGACCTTGACGACGTTGCCCACCAAGCCGCCGTTGGTCACGATGTCGTCGCCCCGGCTCACGTTCGTGAGCATCTCGCGATGCGCCTTCTGCTTCCTCTGCTGCGGGCGGATGAGCAGGAAGTAGAACACGACGAAGATCAGGATGAGCGGCAGGATCGACATGAGCATGTCGCCGCCGCCCGCCTCGCCGCCCTCGCCGCCTTGCTGCATCGGTGGACAGGCCGTCAGGGCGATGAGGACGAGCCCGAGCCCCGTCACGTTGCCGATCGCACGCGCCAACTTCGTTCGAACCATGGATTGCACCCCCGGCGAAAAACCGCCCGCACGATAGGCCCAATCGGATGGACGGGCAACGATTATGCCGCGTGCCGCGCCGGGCCCTGTGCTAGGGTCCGCCCACCCCTTCACAGGCTGGTCTTCCCATGTCCGATTCGGAGCTGGCGCCCCTCCTCCGGCGCATCGCGGAAGCGTTGGAGGCGCATGCGCCCGCCCCGACGGCGGATGCGGCCCTGGATTCCGCGGAAGGCTTCATCTGGCATGCGGACGGCGCGCGCCTGGAAGCGGTGCCGCGCATCAACCGGCTCGACTTGGCGCTCCTCAAGGGCATCGACTCGGTGCGCGACGTCCTTCTTGACAACACGCGGCGCTTCGCCCGCGGCCTGCCCGCCAACAACGCCCTGCTCTGGGGCGCGCGGGGCATGGGCAAGAGCTCCCTGATCAAGGCGGTGCACGGCTTGGTCGCGGCGGAAGCGCCGGACGGCCTGCCGCTGGTCGAGATCCACCGCGAGGAGATCGTCTCGCTGCCCCTCCTGCTGGCGCGCCTGCGCAGGGCCGGCAGGCGCTGCCTCCTCTTCTGCGACGACCTCTCCTTCGACGCCGAGGACACCACCTACAAATCCCTCAAGGCGGCGCTCGAAGGCGGGATCGAAGGACGGCCCGACAACGTGCTGTTCTACGCCACCTCGAACCGGCGCCACCTGATGCCGCGCGACATGGTGGAAAACGAGCGCGCGACGGCGATCCATCCCGGCGAGGCGGTCGAGGAAGCGGTTTCCCTCTCCGACCGCTTCGGCCTCTGGCTCGGCTTCCATTCGTGTGACCAAGCGACGTTCCTGGCGATGGTCGAGGGATATGCCGCCCATTTCGGCTTGGCCGTGGACCGCGACAGGCTGCGCGCCGCCGCCATCGAGTGGAGCATGACCCGGGGCGCGCGTTCGGGCCGCGTCGCCTGGCAATTCGTGCAGGATCTGGCCGGGCGTCTGGGGGCGCGGCTGGCCGCGCCGGGCGGCGACGGCGACGCGGGGCGGGCGCCTACTCGCGGCTGAGCAGGCGCAGAGGGTCCCGGGGCTCGCCGTGCCGCCGGATCTCGAAATGGGCCTGCGGACGCGAGACGCGGCCCGACTTGCCCGAGCGGGAGATCACCTGGCCGCGTCGTACCGCGTCCCCCTTGCGGACCAGGAGCGAATCGTTGTGCGCGTAGGCCGTCATCCACCCGCCCCGGTGGCGGATCAGGACGAGGTTGCCGTATCCGCCGATCTCGTTTCCCGCATAGGCGACGACGCCGTCCTGGGCGGCCCGGACCGCGCTCCCGACGGGCACGGCGATGTTGATGCCGTCGTTGTGCCGGCCGTCGGGCTTCGCCCCGAAGCGGGAGAGCAACGGGCCTTCGACCGGCCACAGGAACCGCTCGCCCGCGCGTGCAGAATCGGGCGACGGCGCGCCCGGACGAAGCCGGGGTTTCGGCACGCGCCCCGCCGCCGCCGGCGCCTCGCCCGCGTCCGCGGCGCCGGCGGAGCGGGCAGCGACGACCGCCTCGGAGTCGCGCCCGCCGGACGCCCCCGGCTTCCACCGCGGCAGCGGGGCTTCCGAAAGGGACGGAGCGGCTCGTGCGCCGACGCTCTCGGCCGCGTCGTCGGGTGCGACGCTCAGGAGAGGGATCGGCGCGCAGGCGGCCATGGTCAGGAGGCCAGCCCCCGCGGCCAGCCCGATCGCGCTGGCCCTTCGCACCCCGCCGGTCACGTCGCCTCGATGCCCGGCAGCGCCTTGCGCAGGCGCGTGAGAGTGCGGCCGTGGGTGAGGTCCATGTGCAGCGGGGTGACCGCGACGTAGCCGTCCTCGATCTCCCGCGAGTCGGTCCCCCGCTGGCCGGCGTGGCACGCCGGCAGGGGGGCGCCGATCCAGTAGTAGGGCGCGCCGCGCGGATCGAGGCGCTCTTCAAGGGTGTCGCCGACCTCGTACAGCCCCTGGCGCGCGGCCCGGACGCCGCGCACGTCCTGGGCCGCGACATCCGGGAAATTCACGCTGATCAGGACCCGCTCGGGCCAGCGCATGGCGAGCAGGGCCCGCACGAGGGGGGCACCCCAGCGTTCGGCCGTCGCCCATCTAGGCGGGCCGCCCTCGCGGCAGGCCTGGCTCAGCGCGATCGCCGGCACGCCGAGAAGCGTCGCCTCCATCGCCGCCGCGATGGTGCCCGAATAGGTCACTTCCTCGCCGACATTGGCCCCGTGGTTGACGCCGGAGAGCACGAGCGCGGGCGGGTCGTCGGCCAGAATCTTGTGGAAGGCGAGAAACACGCAGTCGGTCGGCGTGCCGTCGACCGCGCGGCGGCGCTTCGAGATGCGGCGAATGCGCAGCGGGCGGTGCAGGGTGAGCGAATGGGACGCCGCGCTTTGCTGGGTCTCGGGTGCGACCACCCAGACGTCATCCGACAGGCCGCGGGCGATGCGCTCCAGCACCTTGATCCCCGGCGCGTCGATGCCGTCGTCGTTGGAGACCAGGACGCGCATCAACCCCCCAGCGCGGCCTGGCCCAGATAGGGGCGGAGCGCCTCGGGCACGGTCACGCCGCCGGCGGCGTTCTGGTAGTTCTCCAGCACGGCGATCAGCGTGCGCCCGACCGCCAGGGCGGAGCCGTTGAGGGTATGGACGAACCGCGTCCGTTTCTCGCCCGCCGGGCGGTAGCGCGCGTTCATGCGCCGCGCCTGGAAGGAGGCGCAATCGGAACAGCTCGAAATCTCGCGGTAGCGGTTCTGCCCCGGTAGCCAGACCTCGATGTCGTAGGTTTTCCGCGCCGAGAAGCCCATGTCGCCGGCGCTCAGCACGACGACCCTGTAGGCGAGGCCCAGGCGCTTCAGCACCTCCTCGGCGCAGGCCGTCATGCGCTCGTGCTCGGCCGGCGAATCCTCGGGCCGGGTCACGCTCACCAGCTCGACCTTGGAGAACTGATGCTGGCGCATCATGCCGCGCGTGTCCTTCCCCGCCGCGCCGGCCTCCGCGCGGAAGCACGGCGTACAGGCCGTCATGCGGAGCGGCAGGTCGTCTTCCTCCAGGATGTCGCCGGCGACGATGTTGGCGAGCGGCATTTCGGCCGTCGGGATCAGCCAGCGGCCGTCCGTCGTGCGGAACAGGTCGTCGGCGAACTTCGGGAGATTACCGGTGCCGTGGGCGGCGGCGTCGCGCACCAGGAGCGGCGGGGCGATCTCAGTATATCCGAATTCCTTCGCGTGCAGGTCCAGCATGAACGCGGCGAGGGCGCGCTCCAGCCGGGCGAGCGCGCCGGAGAGAACGACGAAGCGCGCGCCCGAGAGCCTGGCTGCCCGCGCGAAATCCATCAGCCCGAGCGCCTCGCCGATCTCGAAATGCTGCTTCGGCGCGGCCTCGAAGCGGGGCCGTTCGCCCCATCGCCTGATCTCGACATTGGCCGTCTCGTCGGGGCCGTCGGGGACATCGTCGGCCGGCAGGTTGGGCAGACCGGCGAGGAGCGTGTCGAGCTCGGCTGCGAGCGCCTTGTCCTGCCGGTCCAGCGCCTGGGCGGCATCCCGCAAGCCCTGGACCTGGGCGATCAGGGCGGCCGCGTTCCGCCCCGCGGCCTTGGCGGCGCCGATCTCTCCGGACAGCCGGTTGCGTTCCCGCTGGCGTTCCTGAAACGCGGCCTGGGCCTCGCGCCGGCGTGCATCGAGCACGGCGACATGGGCGGCCCGCGGCTCCAGTCCGCGCCGGGCGAGGCCGCGGTCGAACGCTTCGCCGTGCTCGCGAACCCATCTGGCGCTGAACATGACGGTGCGCCTTGTAGCCCCTCCCTGCCGCGGAGTCGAACGTTGCCTCCCGGCACGGCGTCCGTTTCGGCTCGTGAGCCTCCGGACGCGCAGTTCCTTCGTTTCACGCTTCGCGCGCAGGCGGGCCCGGAGACCCACGGGCCCGGACACCCGCGCACCAGAAAGCTAGCGGCCGTAGTTGAAGTCGGTCTCTTCGCTGTCCTCGTATTGGGCGAGGAGCCTGTCCATCTCCGCGTAGGCGGCCTCTTCCTCCGCTTGTTTCTGCCGGCGTTTCTTCTCGACGAAACCGACGGAGATGATCGACAGCTCGTAAAGCACGATCAGCGGAATACCGAGGCCGACCTGACTGAACAGGTCCGGCGGAGTCAGGAGCGCGGCCGCGATGAAGACGATGACGATGGCGTATTTGCGCTTTCTCTTCAGCCCGGCCGAGGTGGCCAGGCCCGCGCGCCCGAGCAAGGTCAGCATGACGGGGAGCTGAAACGCGATCCCGAATGCGAAGATCAATTTCATCACCAGCGACAGGTATTCGCCGATCCGCGGCAACAGCTCCAGGCCGAGCGCGTCCTCCGTCCCCTGTGTCTGGAAGGAGATGAAGAAATTGAAGGCTTGCGGGAAGATGAAGTAATAGACCATGGCGCCGCCGGCGAAGAAGAGCACCGGGGTGACGAAGAGGAAGGGCAGAACCGCCTTCTTCTCGTGCTTGTAGAGGCCGGGCGCGACGAACATCCAGAACTGGGTCGCGATCAGCGGAAATGCGACGAAGAACGCTCCCCAGAACGCGATCTTCAGCTCGGTGAAGAACGCCTCCAGAAGATGGGTGTAGATGAGGCTGGTGTCGTGGCCCTCTTCGGCCAGCACCGTGCGCAGCGGCTCTACCAGGAAGGCGAAGATGTCCTCCGCGACGTACCAGCAGCCGAGGAAGGCGATGACGACTCCGATCGCGGCGTAGGAGAGGCGGCGCCGGAGTTCGACCAGATGGTCGATCAGCGGCGCCCGCGTCCGCTCGATGTCGTCGACCACGGGCTAGACGCTCGCGCCGCGTCCGGGCGAATCGCGCGCGCCGTCGCCCTCTGGCCCGGCCGCCGGCGCCGTCTCGTCCGCCCGCGTTCCCTCGGCTTCGGTACCGGGCTCCGCGCCGCCGTTGGCTTTGTGACCTGCCGCCTTCGACGACGCGAAGGCGTCCTCGTTGAACATCTTGTTCACGCCGTCGGCGCCCTCCGCCACGTCGCGGCGGGCGGTCGCCAATTCCCTGTTTGCCTCGTCGATTTCCTTCTTGACCGCGTCGATCTCCGTCGCGTCCGCAGCCTCCTCGATGGTCCTCTGGAAGTCGCGGGCATAGCCGCGGGCCTTGCCCATCCACTGGCCGGCCGTCCTGACGATGCGCGGCAAATCCTTGGGACCTACGACGATCAGCCCGATCAGAAGCAGGATGACGAGTTCTTGCCAGCCGATGTCGAACATCGCATGGCCCGCTTCGCGAGCGGGTGCTCTCCCCGCCCTGGCCTGCCCGAGCGCGCCTAGCTCTTCGCGGCCTCGTCTTTCTTGACGGGGCCCGCATCGACGGTCGCGGGCTCGCTCTCGATCACCTTGGGCTCCTGCGGTGTCTCGGCGGGCGCGTTCTGTGCCGGTGGCGGCGCTTCGCCCTCGCGCATGCCGGACTTGAAGCTCTTGATGCCCTTGGCGAAATCGCCCATCAGACGCGGCAGCTTCCCGGCACCGAACAAGAGCACGACCACCAGAACGATCAGAAGGATCTGCCAGATCGAGATACCCATGACGCGGCTCCAATTTCAACGGCACGGCGACGACGGGCGATCACGCCTTCCCTTCCGCCTCGCGGGGCCGGGACCGCATCGCCGTCGTCCAGAAGTCTTGCATGGCAGGGAACACAAAAGTCCGACGCGGGTCAAGCCGAATACACGCGGCGGTGCGGGCGGGTGGCGGCGCGGTCATGGGGCGGCGTCCCCGGGTTCCTCCTCTTCCGGCAGCGCGCGGCAGTCCGCCACGCCCCAGCCCACACGCACACGGTCCCCGCGCAGAACCGCGCCGTGACCCAACACGTTCGGGATCTTCACGATAAAGGCCGGGTTGCCGCACAAATCAAGCTTCAGCCGAAGATGGTCGCCCTGGAACATGATGTCCTCGACCGCCGCCTCGAACACGTTGCTGTACATCTCCATCCGGGCGAGGCCGACCCGCTCCGGGCGGATGGCGAGGACGACCCCGGCGCCCGGCGCGCAGCGGTGGACGGGGAACGCCCGCACCGTCCCGCCCGGGGTCTCCACCTCGCAGGCGTCGCGGGCCGTGGAGAGGACGCGCCCGCGCAGCAGGTTGTTGTCGCCGATGAAGCGGGCCACGAAGGCGCGCTCCGGTTCCTCGTAGAGGGCCTCCGGGGAGGCAACCTGCTGGATGCGACCGAGGTGGAATACCGCCACACGGTCCGCCGCCGCCATTGCCTCCGCGGCGTCGTGGGTCACCAGCAAGGTCGGTACGCCTTCTTCCTTGAGGAGGCGAAGCGTATCGTCGCGAACCCGCTCCCGGAGGCGCTCGTCCAGGGCCGAGAACGGTTCGTCGAGCAGCATCGCGCGCGGCCGGGGCGCGAGGGCGCGGGCGAGCGCCACGCGCCGTTGCTCGCCGCCGGAGAGCTCGTGCGGATAGGCGCGGGCGAGATGGCCTATGTCGAGGCGCTCGAGCAGCCCAAACGCGGTGCGGCGCCGGCGGCGGCGCTCCCGCGTCGCCAGCCCGAACGCCGCGTTGTCCACGGCCCGCAGATGCGGGAACAACGCGCAATCCTGGAACACCAAGCCGACGCCGCGCTTCTCGGGCGGGACGAAACGGCCGGGGCCGGCCACCTCGGCGCCGCCGACCGAGACGCGCCCCGCGTCCTGCCGCTCGAGGCCGGCGGCGATTCGCAGCAGGGTGGTCTTGCCGCATCCCGACGGCCCCAGGAGGCACACGACCTCCCCGCGCCCCACCGCGAGATCCACGCCCCGGATCACCGGCGCCGCACCGTAGGCGTGATGGATGCCCTCGAGGGCGAGCCCGTCCGGCGGGGCTCCGCCCCGCGCCGCCTGTCCGGTCGTCATCGCTCGAACGGCATCCTGCAAGTGCAAGTCGTTTTCGTCATAATGTGGGGGAAGCACGTTGTCCATACGCGCGGCCGTCTCCCGAATCGCGTGGTCCGGAGACGGCCGCGGGGCATCGCGTCAAACCGGCGCGAACCGCCATCGACGATTTCACCAGCTTCCTATTGACAATCTCACCAGCCTCCTATTGACAATCTCACCAGCTTCCTATTACCCATTTCACCGGGTCTCCGATGACCGTTCCCCACTGCGGGGCGCTCCATGGTCGACGAACCGGTCGTCTTGCCACGCCACCTCGAAGCCGAACTGAAGGACGCGCTGCGCTATGCGCGCGTGATCAACGTCGTCGGCGCGCGTCAGGCCGGCAAGACGACGCTGGTCCGGGACCTCCTCGGGGCCGGGCGGTACGTCTCGCTCGACGACGACGCGGTGCTTGAAGGGATCGAGGACGATCCCTGGGGGCAGCTGAGGCAACTCGTCGGCGGTTCGGACGGCGCGCCGCTGATCATCGACGAAGCGCAACGCTCCAGGAAACTGCCGCTGGCGCTCAAGCGGCTCGTCGATCTCGACGATCGGAGAGGGCGGCTCGTACTCACCGGCTCCTCCAACATGTTCGCGACGCAGCACGTGGTCGATTCACTCGCCGGGCGCGTGCGGACGCTGACGTTGTGGCCGCTCACGGTGGCCGAAACGATGTCGCGCGGCCCGTCCCCGCTCCTCGATTGGGCGGCCTCGGATTCGCCGGACCCGTCGGCTCTGCCGGCACCCGAGCCGACGACGCGGGCCGGCTATATCGACCTCGTCCTCAAGGGTGGCTTTCCCGGTATCCGGGCCCTCGCGCTCGGAAGGCGACAGAAGACCCTTCGCGACTACCTGGACACAGTGGTCGACCGGGACGTCGCGGACATCGTCCGGATACGGCGGACGGACGCGCTGCGGCGCCTGATCCACCAACTCGCCGTCCGCACGGGGACGGAGCTCAACGTATCGGAGCTCTGCGAGATCGTCGGCGCGCGGCGGCGGACGGTCGAACAATATCTGGATGTGCTGATCCGGTTGTCCCTGATCGTCCGGCTCGGCGCGTGGACCAGCGGGGAATCCCGACGCGAGATCAAGAACGCGAAGCACCATTTCACCGATACGGGCATCGTGGCCGCGCTGCGCAATCTCGCGCCGCGGTCGTTCGACCCGGACGCCGACCCAACGGCGTTCGGCGGCCTGTTGGAGAGCTTCGTCTTCGCCGAACTCCTGCGCTCGGCGCCGTACCTGAGGAACGGCTTCCGCTTCTATCACTGGCGCGACCAGCGGGGCCGCGAGATCGACATCCTCGCGGAAAGCGCCGAACGCCTGGCCGCGGTCGAGGTCAAGGCGTCGGCATCGGTGGGCCGGCGGGATTTTCGGCATTTGGAGTGGTTCGCCGACGAGGGCCCGGGCCGGACGCGAACCGTGACTGCCATCGTCTTCCACCTCGGCGATCAAGTGCTGCGCTTCGGCGCCCGCCGCTTCGCCCTGCCGGTGAGTTGCCTGTGGGGCGCTGCGAAGAGGTAGCGCTCCGGTCAACCGCCGAGACACAAAGTTCCGATCGGCGACGACGCCAATGTACGAAACGGCTCTGCCACTCTGAGACTTGCGGCCACCTTGTACCAGAATTTTCTCCTTGAGGTGAACGATCCGGCGGACGAAGGGCGAAAGCAAGCCGCGGCCGCGCTATTTCAGGAGATGACTGGCTTTGATCGTCCGTTGAACGTGATTCTCTACGGCCCGCCGGGCACCGGGAAGATTTACACCACCACCCGGTGCTGCGTCGAGATCTGCGACGGACGAGCGGAGCGATCCAGCGGAGATGTCCGCCGCCGCTACGACGCGCTGGTCGAGGAAGGCCGTGTCGCATTCGTCACCTTCCATCAGTCCTACGGGTACGAGGAATTCGTCGAGGGGCGGCGCCCCAAGACAGGTGAGGGCAGCGCCGGATTCAACCTCGTCCGGAAAGACGGCATATTGAAGCGCATCGCGAAGCGCGCCCGCAAATCCGGCGAAGGGCAGGCTCACGTCCTCGTCATCGACGAGATCAACCGCGCCAACGTCCCCAGGGTACTCGGGGAACTCGTCACGCTTCTGGAGGAGGACAAGCGCCAGGGCGCGGCGAACGAAGTTGCCGTGACGCTGCCCTATTCCCGCAAGCCCTTCACCCTGCCCGCGAACCTCCACATCCTCGGCACGATGAACACCGCCGACCGATCCATCGCGCTGCTCGATACCGCGCTCCGCCGCCGTTTCGATTTCGAGGAGTTGGCGCCCGACCCAGCGCTGCTGAACATGGTCGACGGTATCAACCTGCGCCGCGTTCTCGAAACCATCAACGCGCGTCTGGAATACCTGATCGACCGCGACCACCTGATCGGCCACGCTTGGCTGATGGGCGCGCGGACGCGGGCGGATGTGGACGGCATCATGCGGCGCAAGATCGTCCCGCTCGTCGCCGAATATTTTCACGACGACTGGAACAAGGTCCGCGCCGTTCTCGGCGGCACCGACGATTTCGTGCGAAGGGAACGGCTCGCCCCGCCGCCAAGCTTCGACGACGACGCGGGCGAGGACCGCGCTACCGCTGGACCGTGCGGGACCCCTTCGAGGGCGACGCCTACGACCGCCTGATTTCCGGAATGGCTCCGGATGCCGAACCCGGAGCGGAATAAGCCGCCGACCGAGCCTCTCACCCTCCGGGAGTGGGAGACCCTTCCGGTCGGCGGAGGAAGCCTGAGCGAACGCGAGACCGCGCGGCTCCATGCCCTCGCCGAACGCGCGGCCCGGCGGCTGAAGTTGCCCGAACACGCCGTTCTGACCCGCACCCGCCAGGGGCTGAAGGCGGGGCAGGTCGTCGGCGTCCTCGCGATCCCGGGGCGGAGCGTCGAAATCCTGCCCAAGATCGAGGGCGAGAATGGCGCCGCGCGCAAGGCGCTGATCCACATGCTCGCCGTGGCGCACGACCTCCCCGTGGCCGACGGCGCGCCCGCGGCGCTGGCCACGCAACGACGCGACCTTCTGGAACGCGTCGTCCGGTTGTTCGCCGAACGGCTGCTGGCCGCCGTGCGGCGCAGCCTGCCCCGCCGTTACGTCGCGCGGGAAGACGATCCGCGGGAAGCTCCTCGCCACACGCCAGATCACGCATCTCGCCGCCCGGCCGGACCGCCTCGCCTGCCGCTTCGACGAACTCTCCGAGGACACGCCTCTGAACCGCCTCCTCAAAGCGGCGGTGGCGCGGCTCCGGCGCGTCGTCCGCACCGAGGCCAACGCCCGGCTGCTGGTGGCGCTCGCCGCCCGCTTCGAGGCCGTGTGCGATTCGCCCCACCCCTTGCGCAAGCCGGTGCGGCTCGACCGGACCAACGCCGCCTTTCACGCCCTCCACACGCTCGCGCGGCTCTTCCTCGCCGGCGAGTGGCAGAGCACGGCGAGCGGTGGCGCGCTCGGTTTCGCGCTGCTCCTCCCGATGAACGACCTCTTCGAGCGGTTCGTTGGGAAGAGCCTGCGACGCGCCCTCACGCCCCGTTCCGTCCGCCTGCAACCCGGCGATCATCACGCGCTGATCGGCGCGAACGGCCGTCCCCTCTTCGCACTGCGGTCCGACGCAACGATCGAGGTGCCGGGGGGACCCATCGTGCTCGATACCAAGTGGAAGCGTCTCGCCCCGGGCGAGGAAACACTCGGCATTGAAACGCTCAGCGTTGAAACGCTCGGCGTCGCGCAATCGGACGTCTATCAGATGCTCGCCTACGCGCGGGCCTATGGCGTCGCGCGCCTGATCCTGCTCTACCCCTGGACTCGCGGATGGACGGTCGCCGGAACCGGCATCCCCCTGGAAGTCGCGACGATCGACGTGGGCCGCCCCGGCGCAGCCACCGACGCCCTGCGCCGCATCGTCGGCACGGCGCGCAACACCGCCCGCTCCGCCCCGACGACCGAGTGGACCGCCGCCTGACTTGGCTCCGGGAGTGCGCGCTTCGCGCGCATCCTGCCGACTATGAACAAGCTCTCAAATACGCCGAATACGGAGATTTCAGTCTGAAAATCGCAGAAACAGACCGCAAGTACGATCCTGATTGGTGGGGACGTATGCGATACGCATCTCGAGTTGGAAGATTCCTTTCTTCGTTACGTCGTTTTGTGATCCATGCTCCCGATTGCGTTAGCAATTCTATAGCCAAGTGCGATACCTGCGCAGGACAGACAGGATAGATAATATCGTCAATCATAAAAGCTGAAGCATCTCGCTTGCCATCCGATGAAAAAGGATGCGGGCGGTCACGCCGCTTGCTCGCAGCGCTCTCGTGCCAAGTCGTGGCTCGCCTGCAACCGCACCAGTAGTCCGCGTTGCTCCATCCGATACGTTCCAGGGCCAATGCCATCGCCGGCGAAATGCCGCCGTGCCCGTTCAGAAGCCGGGACAGCGTGCCGCGGGTTACACCCAGATTTTCGGCGCGTTGCGCACCGTCCAGCCAGTCGCCTTCAGGTGGTGAACCGGTCACCCGGTTGCGCCATGTCTCGCGGCAACACCGCATCCCTCAACGCGGTCAGAATATCGCGGATACGCTCCACCATGGTCGGCGTTTGACGCGCGGGTACCGTCCATGTTCGGCAAATCTCCGCAGCCTCTTATGGGCGTATTTCATGCCGCAAAGCCGCACCCCAGGCAGCCTGTCCCACCCTATGACGCCTCCCCCTCGCCGCGCTCTTCCTCGTCCGGAGCGGCCTCCTCCGAGGTGGCAGCGGGAGCGGTCAGGAAGCCGGCGGCCTTCAGCTCCTCGAGATTCGGGAGGTCGTCCAGGCGGGACAGGCCGAAATGTTCGAGGAAGGCCGGCGTGGTGACCCAGGTGACCGGGCGACCGGGGGAGCGCCGGCGGCCGCGGGGCGCGATCCAGCCCGCTTCCAGGAGCAGATCGAGGGTCCCGCGGCTGAGGCCGACCCCGCGGATGTCCTCCACCTCGGCCCTGGTCACCGGCTGGTGGTAGGCGATGATCGCCAGGGTCTCCAGCGCTGCCCGCGAGAGGCGCCGGCGGACCTCCTTGTACACCGTCAGGCGGTCGGCCAGGTCGGGGGCGGTGCGGAAGGTCCAGCCGCCGGCGACTTCGACGAGCTGGATGCCGCGATGGCGGTACAACGCCGCCAGTTCGGCGAGGCACCGTCCGGCATCCACGTCCTCCGGCAGTTGCGCCGCCAGAGCCTCCGCGGAGACCGGGCGCCCGGCGGCGAAGACGACGGCCTCGGCGATGCGGAGGGCGCGGGCCGCGCGCTCCTCGGCCTCCGACGGCTCCGGTGGAGGCAGGGAGTCGGGGCGGTCGTTCACAGCTCTTGCCGCCGGCCGCGAAGGTAGATCGGGCCGAAGGGCTCCAGCTGGCGGAGTTGCAGGCGGCCTTCCCGCGCGAGTTCGAGGGAGGCCGCCAGCGTGCTGGCCAGGGCCGAGCGGGCGTCGGCGCCGCCGGCCCGCGCCCGCTCGCGCGGAAGGAAGCGCGCCAGGGATTCCCACTCCGGCGCCCGGCCCAGCAGCCGCGACAGCCGCCGGTAGGCATCCTCCATCGAGTGGTAGGACGAGGCTTCGATCACCAGGGGACGGGATTCGCGCCGGGCATGGGGCCGGGCGTAAGCGCGCAACAGCGCATGGAGGTCGCCGTCATGGACCGGGCGGAGGACCACGGGCAGGCCCTCGACCGAGCCGCCGGCGAAGACGTCCCGGCCGAGTTGCGGGCGCTCCATCAGCGCCTCGGCGGCCTCGCGCATCGCCGCCAGGCGGCTCAGGCGAAACGCCAGCGCCTCGGCCATCTCGGCGCCGCTCGGCTCCTCGGCTTCGGGCTCCGCGTCGGGGAGCAGCAGGCGCGACTTGAGCCAGGCGAGCCACGCGGCCATCACCAGATAGTCGGCGGCCAGTTCGAGCCGGAGCCGCCGCGCCCGCGCGACGAAGGCGAGATATTGCTCGGCCAGTTGCAGGATCGAGATGCGCGCGAGATCGACCTTCTGGCTGCGGGCCAGCGCGAGCAGGACGTCGAGCGGCCCTTCGAAGCCGTCGAGATTGACGATCAGGGCGTCGGCGACGCCCGGCGGCGCAGCCGGCCCCCGCGCGTCGCCTCCCGGGAAGATCACGGAGTCGGCCATGCGACGAGTGCCTCCGCGCCGAACAGGTCGACGATCAGCGAAAAGCCCGCGAGCGTCGGCGGCAGGACGATCGAGGCCAGCGGGTTGAACGCGGCGCCGAGTTCCAGCGCCACGAGGGGCACGAGGAAGAAGGCCACCAGCACGGCGATGATACCAAAGCGCTCGATCCGGGCGAATCGCGCGGCGTGCCGGGGCGGCAGAAGCCCGTGCACGACGCGGCCGCCGTCGAGCGGCGGCACCGGCAGCATGTTGAAGACGGCCAGCACCAGATTGAGAAAGATGCCGATGGTGAGGGTCGTCCGCCACCATGAGGCGGCCTCCGGCGGGAGGATGGAAGCGAAATGGAGCAGCGCCGCCGACAGGCAGGCCAGCAGGAGGTTCGCCGCCGGCCCGGCGAGCGCCACCCAGATCATGTCCCGCCGCGGGTTGCGCAGCGCCGCGGGATCGACCGGCACGGGCTTCGCGAAGCCGAAGACGAAGGGCGCGCCGGTGCCGATCAGCACCGCCGGCAACAGCACGGTGCCGAACGGGTGGATGTGCTTGAGCGGGTTCAGGGTGACGCGCCCGAGTCGCGCCGCGGTGTCGTCGCCGAGCCTCCGGGCGACCCAGCCGTGGGCCGCCTCGTGCAGGGTGACGGCGAACAGTACCGGCAGCACCCAGACCGACGCGGCGAGCAGCCAGGACTCGATCACCCGGCCGGCGCCCCTCCCAGCAGCGCCCGCAACTCGCGCCGGGCGGCGGCGGCATCGAGGGCCGCGGGCGCGGGCCGCGCCGACAGCGCGCGCGCGAGTCGCGCCCCGGCGCGCGGGCCGAGACGCGGGGCCGCGGCCACGACCTCTTCCATCTCCGCGCGGTTGCCGTTGCAGTGGAGGGCGAGATCGCAGCCGGCGGCGAGCGCGGCGGCGGCGCGGGTACCCGGCGGCCCGGTCAACGCGCCCATGGACAGGTCGTCACTCACCAGCAGGCCGTCGAACCCGATGGCGTCGCGCACCACCTCTTCGATCACGGCCGGCGACAGGGTGCCGGGGCGCTGCGGGTCGAGCGCGGCGTAGCAGACATGCGCGGTGATCCCGATCGGCAGGTCGCGGAGCGCGCGGAACGGCGCGAAATCGCCGGCGCGGAGGTCGGCGAGCGACGCCTCCACGCGCGGCAGCGTCGCATGGCTGTCGGCCGTGGCCCGGCCGTGGCCGGGCAGGTGCTTGATCGCCGGCAGCACCCCGCCTGCGAGCAGCCCGTCGGCGACCGTGCGCCCGAGACGCGCCACCGCAGCCGGATGCGCGGCCAGCGCCCGGTCGCCCACCGCCCTGCTCGCGCCGGCGATCCGCAGATCGAGGAGCGGCGCGCAGTTGACGGTGATCCCGAGCGCGCACAGGTCCGCCGCCACCAGGCGAGCGTTGAGCCAAGCCGCGCGCGCGCCGGCGGCCCGGTCGATCGCGAACAGCGCGCCGAACGCCGCCGGCGCCGGCGGCGCGCGCCAGTGGGGGGGGCCGAGCCGGGCCACGCGCCCGCCCTCCTGATCGATCAGAACCGGGGCGTCCGCCCTTCCCACCGCCTCGCGGAGCGCCTCCACCAACGCCCGCACCTGTCGCGGGCTCTCGCAGTTTCGCCGGAACAGGATGAAGCCGGCGGGGTCCGCCCGCGCCAGGAACCGGCGTTCGTCGTCGTCGAGGCGCGGGCCGGCGCAGCCCAGGATCGCCGCGCGCGGCGGCGGGCGTCCGCTCACGGCCGTCTCAATTGACGACCACGATGCAATCGAGCCCGCGCGCATCGAGTCGGGCGCACGTCCTCTCCGCCGCGGCGCGGTCCGCGAACGGCCCCGCGCGCAACCGGTAGAGGCTCCCCCGTTCGCCGCGGTCGGTGCGCAGGATCAGTGGATCACGGCCCGCCAGGGCGGTTTCGTGGCGCCGCCGGAGCCGCTCCCACAGCCGCTCCATGTCCGCCCTTTCCATGGAGGCGCCGAGCTCGATCAGGACGCTGCCCGGAGTGGCCCAGGATGCGGACCCGCGGGCCGGCGCCTCTGTGCGCGCCAGGCGGGCGGGCCTCCGCGCGGGAACCGGCACCCCGTCCGCCCCCGCCGGCGGCGCCGGGGCTTCGCGCGCGGCCGCCCGTTCCGGAGCTTCGTTCGCGGCCGTCCGCCCCGCCGGAGTCTCCGCGCGCGGCGGAGACGCCGGCGGGAGGGGAGGCGCGACCGGAGCCGCTGCGGCCTCCGCGCGCGGCGGGGTTTCGAGCGCCGGGGGCGTCTCTTCCGCTGCGGCCGGCGGCGGCGCTTCCTCCGAAGGCGGAGGCGCGGGCGCGGCGTCGGGCGCCCCGGTCCCGGCGGCGGCCTGCGGACTCACGGGCTCCTCCGGGGGCGGCAGGATCTGCTCGGGCCCCTCCTCCGGCTCGTCCGTCTCCAGGGTCTCGTAGATCAACTTGTCCCGGTTCGGGATTTCGAGCCCGCCGGGATCGTCCGGCCGGACCTTGTAGGGCTCCGTGGGCGCCTCGACGAGCCTGACCGGGGCATCCGGCGCCGGCCCTCTCACGGCGAACTCCACGACCGCCCAGGCGACGCCCGCCGCCACGGCACCGCCGAGAAGGAGCCCCGCGGGCAGCAGGCGGCGGCGCCATGTCTTGCTCGGCGCGGGCGTGCTCTCGGGCCCGGCCGCGGGAGCCTCCGGCTCGTCCGGCGCCGGGGGCGTTCGGCCGTCGTCGGCGCCTTCGCTCATCGCATTTCCTGCACGGGTTCGACTCCGAGCAGCGCCAGCCCTCCGGCAATACCGGTCTTGACGGCGCTGATCAATGCCAGCCGCGCGCGACTCGCCTCCGGCCGCTCGCCATCGACGATGCGCGCGCCCGTCTCCCCCTTGCCGCGGGTCCAATGCAGGTGGAAGGCGCCGGCCAGCTCCTGGAGGAAGGAGGCGATGCGGTGCGGCTCGTGGGCGAGCGCGGCGCCGGCGAGGACGCGCGGCCACCCGGCGAGCCGCTTGATCAGGTCGATCTCGCCGGCGTCGTCGAGGAGCTCCAGATCGGCGCGGGCGAGCGCGGCGGGCGCAAGGTCGAGCGCCGGGAAGACCGCGGCCGCGCGGCGGAGCGCCGAGCACGCCCGCGCATGGGCGTATTGAACGTAGAAGACCGGATTGTCCCTGGATTGCTCGGTGACCCGGCGCAGGTCGAATTCGAGCGGCGCGTCGTTGCGGCGGGTCAGCATGATGAAGCGGACCACGTCCGCGCCGACCTCGCCCACCACGTCGCGCAAGGTGACGAAGCGGCCGGCGCGCTTCGACATGGCGACCGGCGCGCCGCCGTCGAGCAGCTTGACCATCTGGCAGAGCTTCACGTCGAGTGAAGCCTTGCCGCCGGAGAGCGCCGCCACGGCGGCCTTCATCCGCTTGACGTAGCCGCCGTGGTCGGCGCCCCAGACGTCGATCAGATCGGCGAAGCCGCGCCCGACCTTGTCGTGGTGGTAGGCGATGTCGGTGGCGAAATAGGTCCACCCGCCGTCGGCCTTGCGCAGCGGCCGGTCGAGATCGTCGCCGAACGCCGTGGCGCGGAAGAGGCTCTGCCGCCTGGGCTCCCACGTCTCCCGCCTGCCCTTGGGCGGCGCGGGGACGCCGTCGTAGATCAGCCCGGCCGATTCCAGGGCCGCGAACGCCGCGTCGACGCGGCCCGCGGCGACCAGCGCCCGCTCCGAGCGGAACAGGTCGTGCCGGATCCCCAGCGCGGCGAGGTCGCCGCGCACCAGCTCCATCATGGCCTCCACCGCGAAGCGCCGGACCTCCGGCAGCCAGACCTGCTCCGGCCGGGCGAGCCAGCGTTCGCCGTCGCGCGCCGCGAGCGCCGCGCCCACCGGCGCCAGATAGGCGCCCGGATAGAGCCCCTCGGGGATCGCACCGACGGTCTCGCCACAGGCCTCGCGGTAGCGCAGGTGGACGGACCGGGCGAGCGTGTCGACCTGGGCGCCGGCGTCGTTGACGTAGTATTCCCGCGTGACGGCGAAGCCCATATGGGCCAGGAGGTTCGCCAGGGCGTCGCCGACCACGGCGCCGCGGGCGTGCCCCATGTGGAGCGGCCCGGTCGGGTTGGCCGAGACGTATTCGACGTTGACCGGCCGGCCGCGGCCGAGATCCGCCGCGCCGTAGCCCGCGCCGGCGGCCAGCATCTCGCGCAGCCGCGCCCGCCAGAAGGAATCCGCGAGCCGAAGGTTCACGAAACCGGGGCCGGCCACCTCGGCCGCGCGGACCTCGGCGCGACCCTCCAGCCGGCCGGCGAGGGCGCGGGCGATGGCGCGCGGCGGCCGGCGCGCCTGCTTCGCCAGGACGAGCGCCGCGTTGCACGCCGCGTCGCCGTGGCCCGCCTCGCGCGGCGGCTCGACCGAGACGGCCGCCGCGTCGAGCCCGGCGGGGAGCGCGCCGGCGCGGCCCAGGGCCTCGATCTCCGCGCGGACGAGCTCTTCCAGGTGAGCGAAGACGTTCACTTCCAGAGCTCCGTGTCGAAAAGGTTGCGGTGTTCCTGGATGGCGAAGCGATCGGTCATCCCGGCGACGTAATCGGCCACCGCCCGTGCGGTGGCGCGGGTCCGCGCGCTGTCGCAACGGGCCCGCCATTCCTCGGGCAGGCATTGCGGCTCGTCGACGAACAGCGCGAAGAGCGCGCGCACGATGCGGCGCGCCTTGCTGGCCATCCGGTTGACCCTGTGGTGGCGGTACATGCGTTCGCGCAGGAACCGCTTCAGGGCCGCGTCGTTGGCCCGCATGGCCTCCGAGAACACGATCAGCGGCGCCCCGTGCCGGCGCACGGCCTCGACGTCGGCCGGCGCGGCCGCGGCCAGGCGCCGCCGGCTGGTGTCGATCACGTCCTCGACCATGGCGCCGATCATGCGGCGGACGGCTTCGTGGATGCGGCGGTTCGGGGAACTCGCCGGCGTCTCGCCGGTCACGGCCTCCAGGATCGGGCCGACCAGGGGAACCCCGCGGAGGTCGTCGACCCCGAAGAGCCCCGCCCGCAGCCCGTCGTCCACGTCGTGGTTGTTGTAGGCGATGTCGTCGGCCAGGGCGGCGACCTGCGCTTCCGGCCCCGGATGGGAATCGAGCGCCAGATCGTGCCGGGCCGAATACTCCTCGATGGCGCCGGCCGGCGCACCGGGCGGGCGCGGCCCGTTGTGCTTGGCCACGCCCTCCAGGGCCTCCCACGTCAGGTTGAGGCCGTCGAAGCCGGTGTAGCGGTGCTCGAGGGAGGTCACGATTCGCAGGGTCTGCGCGTTGTGGTCGAACCCGCCATAGGGTGCCATCGCCGCGGCGAGCGCATCCTCCCCGGCGTGGCCGAAGGGCGGGTGCCCCAGGTCGTGGGCGAGGGCCAGCGCCTCGGCGAGATCCTCGTCCAGCCCGAGGACGCGGCAGATCGAGCGCGCGATCTGCGCCACTTCCAGGCTGTGCGTGAGGCGGGTGCGGTAATAGTCCCCTTCGCGATAGACGAAGACCTGGGTCTTGTACTCCAGGCGGCGAAACGCGGCGCTGTGGACGATGCGGTCGCGGTCGCGCTGGAAGGGCGTCCGCGTGCGGCTCTCCGGCTCGGGGTGGAGGCGGCCGCGCCCGTGCGCGGCGCAGGTGGCGTAGGGGGCGAGGGCGGCCCGCGCCGCCGGGCGGTGGCCCGCGCCGCCGGGCACGGTCACATTTCCCCCCGGAAGCCGCGGATGCCGTGGAGCCGCTTCTCGGGCAGCAGGATGGGCGGCGGCACGGCGTAGAAGGTGTGAACCTCCGGCCCCCCTTCCCGCGCCTCCGCGGGCGCGGCGGCCTCGTCGGCCGGGCGGATGACCACGTCGTGGCCCGAGCGCCGGGTCTCGCGCATGACCGCCTGCAGCCGCTGGGCCACGCCCGTATCCCACGGCATCGCGTAGAAGCGCGGGGTCTCCTCGACGGCCAGCCACAGATAGATCGCCTCGTCCTCGCGGAGCGCCGCTGAGAGGACCCGCGCGCCGGTCACGCCCGTCATCTCGAGGGAGAGCGGCTTCGGCCGCGAGAGCAGCGTGGAATGGCTGAAATAGCCGATCGCGACGAGGGCGGCGAGCAGGCCGACGGCGACGGTCTTCCAGAACGGGCGCCGCCGCGACCAGACCGCGATGCTGGAGAGGGCCGCGGCCGCCACCGCGAGCCCGGCGTAGAGCCAGGCGACGTTATCCATCGGGCGGCGCTCCGGCGGCGCGGTTCCGGGCTTGCGCGTATTCCCGTATCAGCGAGCGGCCGACATCGTTGACGCTGCCCTGCACGAGGGAACCCTTGCCGGTGAGGCGGAAACGGAACACGGTCAGCTCGTGGCGTGGATAGCGCAGTTCGACGGTCTTTTCGAGGATCGGCACGGGCCTCTCTTCGCCTTCCTTCTTGACGCTGACCACGACCTTGGCCGGAACGGGCGGCGGCCGGAACGGGTCCTCCAGCCGGTAGGCCTGGACGTTGACGATCCATTCGCCGGGAACGATGCCGCGGCTGTACACGATTTCATAGTTGATGTCGGTCAGATCCTGAAACAGGCCGAGATCGTCGCGCAGCAGGTTCACGACCTCGTTGCCCTTGTTCGGGAAGCCGACCGGCAGCCGGTCGGGCGCCTTCACCCAGAGATCGACGTCCGCATCCCGCTCCGGCGGCCACAGGAGCTCCACGATCACGTTGCCGGGATCGGTGACGCCGGCCGCGTTCTCGGGTGCCGACTCGGCGCCCGGGTCGATGAAGGGGAGCAGCATGATGACCATGGCGACGAAGGCGGCGAGCGCCAGCAGCGTCACGTCGCGGAAGATGGTCCCGCCGTCGTCGTCAAATTCGTCCATGCGCCGCGAGGATTTCGCTGTAGAGGGTGGCGGTGCCGGTGGCCAGCATACGGTGGTTCACGGTCAGCCACAGGCCGAGCACGGCGCCCTCCAGGGTCGTGTAGAGCGCGACCGACATGCCGCCGATCAGGGTGGACAGCATCGGCCGCACCGCCGCCAGATCGCCGGCGTCCTCGGCCGAGACCCCGGAGAGCGCGATGATGAATCCGGCCACCGTGCCGATCAGGCCGAGCACCACCAGGGCGGCGGCGAACTGCCGGATCACGGCGATGCGGCTGAACAGCCTGGCCTTGAGCGCCTCGGCCATCAACTCGGGGGAGACGCCCGCATGGGCCGGCGCCAGGCGGGAAGCCGCGGCCCCGCCGCCCTTCAGCCTGTCGATCTCGCCGCTCGTCCGGAAGAGCTTGTATCCGCACAGGGCAAGGCCCGCGGCGAAGACGCCGAAGATGACGAAGACCAGCCCGGTCGAGTCGGCGGCGACCAGCCTGTCGATCCAGCCCCGCGCGCCGGCGAATCCGAGAAGCGCCGCCCCCACGACGTTGACGATCGCGAAGCGGTACAGGAGCAGGTGATCGCGCAACCGGCGGCCTCCGTCGTGGCGGCCCCTATCCTACCCCGGCCCGCCGGGCGCCGGCATTTCCGCCGCACCGGGGGCGTCGCGGATCAGCCGGAGGGCGGGGTGTCGTCGGGCAGCCATATCAGGCGCGGGTCGTCGACGAAGAGGAGGCCGCAGGCGATCCTGCGCGTCGGGAAGACGGCGGCCAGCGCCGCGCGGTAACCCGCCATCTGCTCCCGCCAGGCCCGGGGCACCGCGGCGGCCGTCTCCGGCGCGGCGCGACCGCTCTTGTAGTCGAGGGCGATCACCTCCCGCTCGCCGACCAGCAGCCGGTCGATCCGGCCGGAAATCGCCCGGCCGCCGACGACGGCGGAGACCGGCGCTTCCGCCAGGGCCTCCGGGCCGAAGAGCGCGGCGTATTCCGGCGCCGACAGCAACGCGAGAACGGAGTCCGCCAAGGCCTCCCGCGCGCCCTCCTCCAGGTCGCTCGCCGCGAGCAGCCGGCGCGCGGCGGCCGCCCGATCCGCCGGGGCGAGGGAGGGAAGACGTTCGAGCAGGCGGTGCACATGCGTCCCGCGGGCGAGCGCGCTGCGCCCGGCCGCGTCGATCGGCGAGCGCAGCGCCGGCTGCGATGCGGCGCGCGACGGCGCGAGAGGGCGCGGCGGGGCGGGCTCGTCCGGGGCCGGGGCAAGCAGTTCGGGCGGCAGGGGCGGCACGGCGTCCTGAGCGGGCGGCGGGGGCGGCGCCTTGAGCGCGGCCGTCTGCGGCGCGGCATAAACGAGGCCCTCGCCGCCGTCGGACATCGGGAGAGGTTCCGTGCGGTCCAGCGTGCGCATTCCCGCCTGGACGAGTTCGTACCAGCAATCCGCGGGCGCCTTCTGGCGGCCCCGCCAGCCGCAGACGTAGAGCCTGTCCTCCGCGCGGGTCATGGCGACGTAGAGAAGCCGGCGGTGCTCGGCATCCGCCTCGGCGCGCGCCCGGGCGCGGGCGGCGCGGCTTACCGGATCCTCCCGGGCGGCCCGACCGGGCCAGAGGAGGCCCACGGTCTCCCGCCCGCCGCCCTCGCCTTCCTCTTCGAGCCAGACGAGAGGGTCGCTTCCCCGCGGCTTGCGCATCGTGTCGGGCAGGAAGACGACCGGCGCCTCCAGGCCCTTGGCGCCGTGCACCGTCATGATCCGTACTTCGTCCCGCTCCTGCTCGAAATCCCTGGTGATTTCCGCGCGCCCGCTCCGGAGCCAGTGCAGGAAGCCTTGCAGCGAGGGCGGATGCGTCCGGCCGTAGGAGAGGGCGAGCGCCAGGAACTCGTCGATGGCGTCGCCCGATTCCGGGCCCAGGCGGCCGAGTAGCGCGGCGCGCCCGCCGCGAGCGGCGAGCGCCTCCGAATAGAATTCGAAGGGCGGCAGGGAATCCGCGGCGGCGAGGAACGCCCTGAGCGCGCGGTACGCCCTTTCGAAGACCGGCCTCTCGCCGCGGCGCCGGGCGAGCACGGCCCACAGGCGTTCGCCGTCGCGCCCGTGCGCGAGAGCGAACAGCGCGTCCTCGTCGAGGCCGATCAGCGGGCTCTTCAGGACCGTCGCCAGGGTGAGATCGTCGCCTGGCAGCAGGCAGAAGGCGCCGAGCGCGAGCAGGTCCATGACCGCGATCTGCTCGGTGAGGACCATGCGGTCGATGCCGGCGACCGGCACGTCGCGGGCCTTGAGGGCGCGCATCAGGTGGTCGACGAACCCGGTCCGGCGGCGCACCAGCACCAGCACGTCGCCGGGCCGGACGCGGCGGCCGCGCGCTTCGAGCCAGGCGCCGTTCGCGACGGTCGCCGGCCCCTCCATCCAGCCCGCGATCCGCTCGGCGACGAGGACGGCCAGGCGCGCCGCCGGATCGTCGACCGCCTCGCGCGCCACCGGCGGCGTCCAGGGCGCCGGCTCCTCCGCCTCCTCGAGCGCGACCGGCGGCCAGAGCTCGACGCGGCCGCCTGCGCCGGCGCGGGTGACGCCGTGGCGGATCGGCGCGTCCTCCGAAGCCACGCCGTCGCGCGCGGCGGGCCGGGCGAAGACCGCGTCGATCACGGCGAGGACGGCGCCGGTGGAACGGAAGGAGTCGGCGAGAGGGAGGGATTTCCACGGCCGTTCGGCCGCCTCGGCCTGCCGGCGGAAGCGGTGGCGAGCGCCCACGAACGCGCGGACGTCGGCGCCCTGGAAGCTGAAGATCGATTGCTTCTCGTCGCCGACGGCGAACAGGGTCCGCGCCGTCTCGCGTGCGCCCTCCCCGGCGAAGAACTCGTCGGCGAAGGCGGCGATCATCGCCCATTGCGCCGGGCTGGTGTCCTGCGCCTCGTCGATCAGCAGGTGGTCGAGGCCGCCGTCGAGCTTGTAGAGAACCCACGGCGCGAGGCCGGGGCGGGTGAGCAGGCCGCCGCCGCTCTCGATCAGGTCGTCGTAATCGAGCACGGCATGGCGCGCCTTCTCCTCGCGGTAGAACGCCAGATGGCGCGCGGCGACTTCGATCAGGGCGCCGGTGCTCTCGGCGACGCGCGCGGCGTTCCACCTGTCGAACAGCGCGGCGAGGCGATGCTGTTCGTCGGCGAGGGTCGGCCACAGCTCCGGGTGCGCCTCGTCCAGCTTCTTCGTGACGAGCCGCGCGATGGGGGCTTCGTCCTGCCTGAAGAACGCGCGGCGATAATCCTCGACGCCCGCCGCCCTGTCGGCCGGATCGGCGTCGAGCCAGGCTTCGATCCGGCGCGCGCGCCGGCCGTCCGTTTCCGACCCTTCGGCGAGGACTTCGACGGCGTGTACGAGAGCCTTTCCGTCGAAGGCCGAATCGGCGCTCCCTTCGGCGAGCAGGCCGTCGGCCGTCACGCCCTCGGCAAGGCCGAGCCGACTTCGCAGCGCCGACACGAGTCCCGCCGTGCCGCCGTGCCGCGCCACCAGAGCGCCGAAGCGCGCGCGTCGATCGTCGACCGCGGCGAGCAGGTCGGCGAAGCCGGTTTCGCCCACCAGCGCCGTCATCTGCGCGAGGGCGTCGGCGAGGGGATCGCCCGGACCGCCCCGCGCCGCGTCCAGGACCCGCGTCCGGGCGGCGCCCAGGAGCTCCGCGCTCGTCCGCTCGTCGGCGATCCGGAAATGCGGCGCGACCCCGGCCTCGAGCGGGAAGCGCCGCAGCAGCGACTGGCAGAAGGCGTGGATCGTCTGGATCTTCATGCCGCCCGGCACGTCGAGGACGGCGGCGAAAAGCCGGCGGGCGCGGTCGACGGCGGGCGCACCCGGCGCGCTTCCCGTCAGGGTTTCGAGTTCGGCGGCGAGCGCTTCGGCGTCGGCCACCGTCCACCGGGCCAGCGCGCTCGCCATCCGCAGCGCCATCTCGGCCGCCGCCGCGCGGGTGAAGGTCAGGCAGAGGATGCGCTCCGGCGCGGTGCCGCCCAGCAGCAGCCGGAGAACGCGGTCGGTCAGCACCTTCGTCTTGCCCGTCCCCGCCGACGCATCGACCCAGACGGAGGCTTCCGGCGCCGACGCCCGGCGCTGCGCCGCCGTCATGGCGCGTCCGCGCCGGGCACCAACCATTCTCCGATCCGCGCGAGATGCGCGTAGTCGTTCCGGCGCGGGGCGAAGGCCGGGCGCGGCACGGCGTGATAGGGAGTTCGCGGGTCGTCGAAGCGGGCGACCAGGTCGCGCAGGCCCGCCAGCGCCTCCGCCGCCAGCGCGGCCGCGTCGTCGCCGACCTCCACGATCGCGCCGGCGGTTTCCGCGCCGGTCAGCTTCCAGTAGGCGAGGCTCTCGACCGGCGCCGCCGCGACGCCCGCGAAGCCGCCGGTGCGGGCGATCGCCGCTTCGAGCGACAGCTGCGGCCGCCGGCCGGCGGCCACCTCGCGCTTCGTCGGAACGGCGCCGGTCTTGTAGTCGATGATCTCGAGCGCGCCCGTGTCCGTCCTGTCGATCCGGTCCGCCTGCGCCGTCAGCCGGAACGGGCCGGCAGGCGCGGCGATCTCGAGGGCGCCCGCGACCTCCGTGGCGGCCGGGCGGACGCGCGGCCGGCGCTCCCGCTCGACGGCGGCGAACCACGCGGCGATGCGGCAGAAGCACGGCCACCAGAAGGCAAGCACGCCGGGCGGCGTCCGGGCTTCCTCGAAATGCGCGCGGCCGAGCGCCAGCAGGGCGTCTTCGGCGTCGGGCGGGAGCGCCGCCGGACAGGCGCGGACGAAGCTTTCGAGAACGCGGTGGACGATGATGCCGCGTTCGGCGGCGCTCGGGTCGGCGTCGAGCAGATCGAGGGGCCTGAGCCCGAGGATGTCGCGCGCATAGATCGCATAGGGATCGGCGATCCAGGTCTCGATGCGCGTGACCGACAGCCGCCGCGGGCGCGCGGCGACCGGCGGGCGGGGCGCCGGCGGCCCCGGCCGGGGCAGGCGGGCGGGCCGGTCGAGGGCGGTCCACCAGGAAAGCAGCGCCGGCTCGAGGGCGCGGAGCGGGCTCGCCTCGGCGGCGAAGCGGCCCAGCAAGGCATCGAGGCGCGCGAGCCAGCGCGAAGGCGCCAGCGGCGTGCCCTCCACCCGGCGCGCCCGGGTCAGATACACGGTCTCCGCCCCGCAGCACTGGACGAAGTCGTGGGCGGAAAGCCCGATGCGGGCCTCCGGCGGCGGCAGGCCCAGCGCCGCCCGCATCGGCCGGCTCATCCACGGGTCGCCCTCGGTCTCCGGCGGCCAGACGCCTTCGTTCAGGCCGCCCAGGATCATGCAATCCGCGTGTTGCAGGCGCGCCTCGAGAGGCCCCCAGATGTGGAGGCGCGGATGGCGGGCGAACGGCGGGCGGGCCGCCCGACCCTCCATGAGCGCGTCCAGCAGCGCCGGGTAGCGGTCCGGCGCCAGCGGCGGCAATGCCGGCGCGGCCTCGGCGAGCTCGGCCACGAAGCGGTTCGTCTGTTCACCCGCGCCGCCGGACCAGAGGCGCTCTACCCCCGCCTCCTCCCCGGTCGCGGCGAGCCATTCCGCGAAGCCGACATGGGCCGTCAGCAGATCGCGCAACGGCGCGCTCCCGGCGTTCATGACGGCGGCGAACGGCGCGAAGCCCTTTTCCAGGCGCGCGAGCCACGCGCGGGTTTCGCCTTCGCCGAGCGCCGCGCGCAGCCCGGCGATGCCCGGGCGCGGCCGGGGGCCGCGCAGCGCCGCCCGCTCCAGCGCGCGCACGGCGCGGCGGAAGGAGGCCGGCGCCATGCCGCCCGCCGCCAGCGGGTGCTTGAGCGCGGCCAGAAGCGGGACCGGCGCCGCATTCTCGGAGGCGAGCCGGGCCGTCAGGCGCAGGAAGGCGCCGGGCGCCGTGTCCGCCAAAGGCGTACCGGCCGAATCGTCCACCTCGATCCGCCAGCGGCGCAGCTCCGCGGCGACCCGGCGGGCGAGCGCGCGATCCGCCGTGACCAGGGCGGCGGTGCGGCCGGGCGTCTCCAGTGCGCGGCGCATGACCATCGCGACGACCCCGGCCTCTTCCCGCGGACTCGCGCAGTCGATGCGGTGGAAGCCGCGCAGGGCGTCCGCGTCGGGACGGGGCAGCGCGCGCCATCCGGTGAGCGTCTCCGCCGGGCGCATGGCGTCGGCGAGCAACCGGGAGCGGGCGACGGGCCGTGCCATGTCGCCACCCCCCGGCCAGGGCATGACGGCGCGGCGCGCGGCGCCTATCCGCGCGAGGAGCCGTTTCAGCGCGTATTGCGGATGCGTCGGGCCGAGGGCCTCCCAGGTCTCCGCGTCGGCCGCCGTGTCGAGGCCGGGGAAGACCACGCAACCCCGCGGGAGGCGGGCCACGGTCGCCAGCAGGTCGCGCGTCGCCGGGACACTCCCCGTGGAGCCGGCGGCGATGACCGGATGGGCCGGCGGCGCGGCTTCCCACCGCGCCGCGAGGCGCGCCAGCACGGCGTTGCGCCGCGCGGCCGGGTCCGTCGCGCCCCGCTCCGCCAGGATCGCGGGCCAGCGATCCACGATCAGCGAGAGGAACGTCAGCACCCTCTGCCAGTGCGCCGCGTATTCCTCCGGCGCCAGGGTGCGCAATCCTTTCGGGTCAACGCGGGCGATCTGCATCTCGTCGAGAAGATCCGCGAGCGAGCGCGCCAGTCGGGTCGCGTGATCCACGGCGCCGGTGCCGGCGAGAGCCGCGCCGCCCGGTGTCTCGCCGAGCCGGAGAACCAGCTGCGCGAGCAGGAGCCGGCGGGTCAGGGGAGAGATGGCGGGCGGCAGCGGGTCCGCGCCCTCGTCGCCCAGGCCGGCTTCGTCGTCGTCGATGTCGCCGAGCGGCTGAATGCGGGGCAGCAGCAGGGCCTTCCCCGGAGACTGGCGAAGAAACGCATCGCCCAGCGCCCGGCAGGCCCGGCGCGTCGGCAGCAGGATCGTCACGGCGCTCAGGGCGAGCGGGTCGTCGCGGTCGAGCGGCACGACGCGGCCCGAAAGGACGCCGCGTGCCAGCGCGTCCACGAACGGCGCGCCGGGCGGGATCGTGTAGAGCGTGGGCCGCTCCGTGCCGCGCCGCCCGCTCATGCGCGGCCGGCGAAATGGGCCGCGCCCGCCGCGAGGCCGGCCGGCGAGCCGACGTGAATCGCGCTCCCCCGATGCGCCAGCCCGAACAACCGGCCGCGCGCGCCGGCCTCGTCGTAATGGCGGTTCAACGAATAGGCGCCGTCGGGCGCATCGGCGAAGAGCCGCGGATGGAGGAGCTGCGCGCCGGTGAAGACGTAAGGCGCCGCCGCCGCGTCGCCGCGCCGCTTCAGGCGCCGGTCGTCGGCGAGGAAGAAATCCCCCGCGCCGTCGTGACCGCGCATCCGGGCGGCCGGGCAGACCAGCAGGAGCGCGTCCATCGCCCCGCCGTCCCACGCCGCCGCCAGCCGCGACAGCGCCGGCGCGCCCGCATCGACGATCACCACGTCGCTGTTCACGACGTAGAACGGGCCGGCGCCGAGCCTGTCGAGCGCCCGCCGCACCCCGCCGCCGGTTTCGAGCCGCGCTTCCTCCCGCGAAACATGGACCCGCGGGGCGCCCGGCGCCGCCGCCCAGGCGGCGAGGAACGCCTCGATTTGCGCCGCCCGGTAGCGGGTGTTGACGACCACCTCCCGCACCCCGGCCGCCTTCAGGCCGGCGAGGGCATGGGCGATGAGGGGTCTGCCCCCGAGCGGGACCAGCGGCTTGGGGCGCGTCGGGTCCGCCGCGCGCATCCGCAGGCCGAGGCCCGCCGCCAGGACCATCGCGCGCTGCGGCCCGGCGCTCACGGCGCGCGACCCCGCGCGCGCTCCGGCAGCCACGTGTCGACCCAGCTCCGCACCGGCGCAAGCGCCGGATGGGCGAGATTCATCTCCAGATTGTCCCATACGCGGGGCAGATGGGCGAGATAGCGGCGCTTGCCGTCGCGCCGGGCGAGGCGCGCGAAGACGCCGGCGATGCGGAAGCCGCGCTGCGCGCCGAGAATCGCATAGGCCGCGCGGAACGCCGCCGCGTCGCGCGCCGACGCCCCCCGGAGATAGCGCGCCACCATGGCCTCCGCGAGGCCGGGCCGCAGGGCGCGCCGCGCGTCCTGGAGCAGCGACACCAGGTCGTAGGCGAAGGGGGCGATCCGCGCGTCCTGGAAATCGAGCAGGCCGACCCGACGCACGCCGCCGCGGGCGGGCAGCCACATCAGGTTGCCGGCGTGGAAGTCGCGGAAGCAGAAGCCCGCCGGGGCGGATGCGGCGGCTTCCAGCGGTTCGCGCCACGCCTCCTCGAAGCTCCCGGCCATGGCCGTATCCGCCGTCCCGCCGGCGGCGGCGCTTTCAAGGAACAGGGCCGCATCGTCCAGCATCCACCGCCCGTCGTAACGGGGCAGGGCGGCCGGGACGGGACGGGCGCGGAGGTCGAGCAGCAGGTCCGTCGCCGCCTCGTACAGCGTGCGTTCGAGGGCGCCGCCGCCAGCGCCGGCGAGCAGGGCGGCGAAGCTATCGTCGCCCAAGTCTTCCATGAGGACGAAGCCGTGGGTCTCGTCGACGGCGCGGATTTCGGGGGCGCCGTAGCCCATGCCGCGCAACAGCCGGGCGACGGCGACGAACGGCGCCACGGCTTCCCGCGGCGGCGGCGCGTCCATGAGCACCGCCGATTCGCCGCCGCGCGCGAGGCGTTCGTAGCGGCGCGCCGAGGCGTCCCCGGCCAGGGCCGTCCGCGCCGCGCCATGCCAGCCTGCGCGCGCGAGGAAGTCCCGGCACCGGCGCGCGCGAGCACTCACCCGGTGCGCCCGAGGCTTCGTTGCAGTGCCCACGCGCGCGGCCCGTGCGCCGTGATCGTCACCCGCCGCGCCTCCGCCGCGCCGCCGGACGCCAAGCGTATCTCCAGCCAGTCCGGCGGCGCGGCCGGGCCCAGCCGCTCGGGCCATTCGATCAGCGAGATGCCGTCGGCGAAGGCGTCCTCGATGCCGAGTTCGTAGGCCTCCGCCGGCGCCCGGAGGCGATAGAGATCGAAATGCCAGATCGTCCCTCCCGCGTGGGCGTAGGACTGGACGAGGGTGAAGGTCGGGCTCGGGACTTCTTCGTCGCCGCGCTCCAGGCGGGCGCGGACGAAGGCGCGCGCGAAGGTGGTCTTGCCGCTGCCGAGCGCGCCGCTCAGGCCGAGCACGTCGCCGGGCGCGGCGCGGGCGGCGAGCCGCGCCGCCAGCCTTTCGGTGGCCGCCGGCCCGTCGGCGCAGAGGACGATCGGGCCGCGCGGGGAATGTTCAGTATCGGTAGTGATCGGACTTGAACGGCCCTTCGCGCGGCACCCCGATATAGGCGGCCTGGGCGGGCGACAGCCGGGTGAGCGCGGCGCCCAGCTTCTCCAGGTGGAGCGCCGCGACCTTCTCGTCGAGATGCTTCGGCAGGGTATAGACCCGGTTTTCGTAGTCCGCGTGGTTCCGCCAGAGCTCGATCTGCGCCAGAACCTGGTTCGAGAACGACGTGCTCATCACGAAGGAGGGGTGCCCGGTCGCGCAGCCGAGATTCACGAGACGGCCCTTCGCGAGGACGATCAGCCGCTTGCCGTCGGGGAATTCGACCTCGTCGACCTGCGGCTTGATCTCGTCCCAGCGGAAATTTTTGAGCGCCTCGATCTGGATCTCGGAGTCGAAATGGCCGATGTTGCAGACGATCGCCCGGTCCTTCATCCGGCGCATGTGGTCGAGGGTGATGACGTCGACGTTCCCGGTCGCGGTGACGAAGAGATCGGCCGCCTCCGCCATCTCGTCCATCGTCGAGACTTGGTAGCCCTCCATCGCTGCCTGGAGGGCGCAGATCGGATCGATCTCCGCCACCACGACCCGCGCGCCCTGCCCCCGGAGCGACGCCGCACAGCCCTTGCCCACGTCGCCGTAACCGTTCACCACGGCGATCTTGCCGGCCAGCATCACGTCCGTCGCCCGCTTGATGCCGTCGACCAGGCTTTCGCGGCAGCCGTAGAAATTGTCGAACTTCGACTTCGTGACCGAGTCGTTCACGTTGATCGCCGGCGCCGCGAGAACGCCGCCCCGCTCCATCTCGTAGAGCCGCAGGACGCCGGTCGTCGTTTCCTCCGAGATGCCCCTGACCCGTTCCATCAACGACGGATGCTTCTCGTGCATGATCCTGGTCAGGTCGCCGCCGTCGTCGAGGATCATGTTGGGGCGCCACTCATCCGCGCCCTCGATCGTCCGGTCGATGCACCATTCGTATTCTTCCTCGGTCTCCCCCTTCCAGGCGAAGACCGGGACGCCGGCGGCGGCCATGGCGGCGGCCGCGTGATCCTGGGTCGAGAAGATGTTGCAGGAGCTCCAGCGCACCTCGGCACCGAGCGCGCGCAAGGTCTCGATGAGGACGGCCGTCTGGATCGTCATGTGCAGGCAGCCGGCGATTCGCGCGCCGGCGAGGACCTGCGCCGCACCGAATTCGGCGCGGAGCGCCGTCAGCCCCGGCATCTCGGTTTCGGCGATGGCGATTTCCTTACGGCCCCACTCGGCGAGCGATATGTCCTTGATTCTGTAATCGCCGCCGCCCGTCATCGACCGCCCTCCGTCCGCGTCGCGCGGCCGCCCCGGCCCGCCGCGGTCGGAGCTTGTAGCACCGCCGGCGGGGGGCCACAACGGCGCGCCGACGGCCTTACGCGCCGCCCGGAAAGGCATCGATCAGCCGCGCGACGCGGTCGGCATCGGTCTGGCTCAGCAGGTCTTCGGCATGGTCCGCCGAATCGGAGACGGCAAGCGAGAGGATGCGCTGCTTCACCCGCGGCAGGTTGGGAGGCGCCATCGACAGGTCGCGCAGCCCGAAGCCGAGCAGCATCGCGGTGAACCGCGTGTTGCCGGCCAGCTCGCCGCAGAGGTTGACCGGGAATTTTGCGCGCCGGGCCGCGTCGGCGGTGAAGCGGACGAGACGGAGAACGGCCGGGTGCAGCGGGTCGTAAAGGTGGGCGACCTGTTCGTCGCCCCGGTCGATGGCCAGCGTGTACATCGTCAGGTCGTTGGTGCCGAGGGAGAAGAAATCGCAGGTCTCGGCGAGCGCATCCGCCGCCAGCGCCGCCCCCGGCGTTTCGATCATGACGCCGAGGGGCGGCGCCGCTGCGATCGGCACCCGCGCGCCGGTCAGCTTGCGGACCACCCCGTCGAGGATCTCGCGCACGCGCCGGATCTCGCCGACCGACGTGATCATGGGGATGAGAATGCGGACCGGGCCGTGGGCGCCGGCGCGCAGGATCGCCGCGAGTTGCGCCTCCAGCAACGACGGCGCCTTGAGGGAGAGGCGGACGGCGCGCAGGCCGAGCGCCGGATTGACGCTCGGCGCGACGTGCTCGCCCAACGAATAGGCGAGCTTGTCCGAACCCACGTCGAGGGTACGCACCGTCACCGGCGCGCCGGCCATGCCCTCCACGATGTCCTTGAGCACGACGTACTGCTCGTTCTCGCTCGGCGGGTCTTCGCGGTTCATGTACAGGAACTCGCTGCGCAGAAGGCCGATGCCCTCCGCGCCGGCCTCCAGCGCGAGCGGCAATTCGCCGGGGAGCTCGATGTTGCATTGCAGGGTGATCCGCTCCCCGTCCCGCGAGACGGCGGCCACGCCGCGCAACCGGGCGAGCTGGCGCTGCCGCCGTTCGAGCGCCTGGCGCCGGCGCTCCAGCCTGGCGACGGTCGCGGCGCCCGGGTTGACCACGAGCCCGCCGCGCACCCCGTCCACCGCCACGACGTCGCCGGAGCGCACGGCGCCGACGAGGCTCGGCACGCCGAGCACCGCCGGGATGCCGAGCGAGCGCGCCATGATGGCGGTGTGGCCTTCGGCCCCGCCGAGGGCGGCGGCGAAGCCACCGATGCGGTTCGGGTCCATGAGGGCCGTGTCGGCGGGCGTGATCTCCTCCGCGATGACGATCGTCCCGGCGGGCAGGGCGGAGAAGGCCCGATAACCGGCCCGGGTCAGATTGCGGACCAGGCGGGCGCCCACCTCGCGCACGTCGTCGATCTTGCCGGCGAGATAGGAATCCTCCATCCCGGCGAAGGTCTGCGCGATCTCCGAAAGCTGCGCCTGGACCGCCGCCTCCGCGTTGATCCGCGCCTGCCGGATACGGGCCTCGATGCCGCGCACGAGGCGGGAGCCGGAGAGCATCTGGAGATGGGCGTCGAGCAGATAGCGCACCTCCTCGGTGGCCTCGCCGGGCAGGGAAGCGGCTTTCGCGTGCAGCTTGCGGATCTGCTTCGCCGAAAGGGCCACGGCCTCCCGGAAGCGCGCGGTCTCGGCCTCGACCGCGCCCTCCTCGATGCGGTATTCGGGCACGTCGACGAGACCGCGCTCGACGACATGCGCCGGCCCGACCGCGATGCCGCTCGACACGCCGACGCCGGTGAAACGCGCTTCGCGGCGGGCGCGCGGCGCCGCCCCTCGCTCACTCTTCATCGAACCCGTCGTCCACCAGCCCGGCGAGCGCCGCCAACGCCCGCTCGGCGTCGCGGCCCCTGGCTTCGACCTCGATCTCGGTGCCGGGGCCGGCCGCCAGCATCATCAGGCCCAGGATCGATGAGCCCGAAACCCGCGCGTCGTCGCGGGAGACGAAAATTTCGGCGTCGAATTGCGCGGCGGTCTTCACGAACCTAGCGGCGGCCCGCGCGTGGAGCCCGAGACGGTTACCGATCAGGCAGACGCGGCGCCGGACCGCGCCGTCCGGCATCGGGCCGGCGCCGGTCACGCCTCCTTTCCCTCGAGCAGGCGGCTGGCGACGTTGATGTATTTGCGCCCGGCTTCCTGCGCGCAGGCGACGGCACGCCGCATGTCGTTCCCCGGCCGGATGCTCGCGAGCTTGATCAGCATCGGCAGGTTCATGCCCGCGATCACCTCGATCCCGGCCTTGTCCATGACCGAGATGGCGAGATTGGACGGCGTGCCCCCGAACATGTCGGTGAGCAGGATGACGCCGCTGCCGTCGTCGACCGCGTCGACGGCTTCGAGGATGTCCTTGCGGCGCCGCTCCATGTCGTCGTCGGGGCCGATGCAGACGGCGCGGGCGTTGGGTTGAGGCCCCACGACGTGCTCGGTCGCTGAGAGGAACTCCGCCGCGAGCCTGCCGTGGGTGACCAGCACGAGCCCGATCATCGCGTCACCCGACCCTTCGTTCCGCCCGGCACGGCGCGGCGACAGCGGCGGCGGCGGCGCGGCGGAGGGCGAGCCCGACCTTCGCCGGAGTCGAAGCCTCGAAGGGCGCGAGGGCGACCCGCGCGATCCGGTGGCCGCGGAGCACGACCGAATCCGCCTCCGGCATCCGTTCGACTGCTTCGGGAGCGACGAGATCGACCGCGAGATGGACCGGGCAACGGCCCGTGTACGCCATGGCGACGATGCCGAGCCCCCGGACTTCGAGCAGCCCCGCGAGGCGCGCCGGCGGCGAGGCCAGGAGGGCGCCGTCGCCGTCGTCGAGCGCGACCCGGTCGTCGGACACGAGCGTCGCGCCGGCGTCGATCAGACGCAACGCGAGATCGGACTTGCCCGCGCCGGGAGCACCGCGGAGGAGCACGCCGCGCCCGCCGAGCGCGACGCAACTCGCATGGACCGGAGCCATGGGCCGAAGGTGGGGCGCGGGGGGGAGTCTGTCAATCGACGGTGGGGCGCGGGCCGCGAGCGACAACTCCGGAGGCGGTCGCCCCGGGGGTCAAGCCGCCGCCGGGTCGGTGAGGACGGCGTAGAGCGCCTCCGCACCGTCGGCGCCGCGCAGGCGGTCGCACACGCTTTCATCCCGAAGCAGGCGGGAGATGCGCGCGAGCGCCTTGAGGTGGTCCGCGCCCGCCGATTGCGGGGCGAGCAGGAGGAAGATGATATCCACCGGCCGTTCGTCGATCGCGTCGAACTCGATCGGCTCGCGCAGGCGGGCGAATACCGCCGACAGGCGGTCGAGCCCGGCCAGCTTGCCATGCGGTATGGCGACGCCCGCCCCCACTCCCGTCGAGCCCAGCCGCTCGCGTTCGAGCAGGATGTCGAAGACGACCCGCTCGTGCTGCCCGGCCAGCGCCGCCGCGACGGTGGAGAGCTCCTGCAGGGCCTGCTTCTTGCTGCCCGCCTTCAGGCCATCCACGACTCCGTTCAACGGCAGCAGATCGGCGATCTCCATCGTCCGGTTCGAGGCCCGTCCGCCGCGGCGGCGCTCAATCGGTCGCCGCGGGCGCCGGCCGGGCTCTCTCCAGCGCCTGCGCCTCGCGCGCGTCCTTGTGATGGTCGCGCAGCTTCCGCTTGTGTCGGCGCATGCGTTTCTCGAGCCTCTCCGCGGCCATGCCGAAGCTCGCCGTCATGTCGCTCGCCGCGGCATGGCTCTGAAACCGGATGCCGTGGCCGACGTGGATCGTGAGGTCGGTTTCGATGACCTGCGCCACCTTCGCGAAGACCGCCTGGGCGTCGATGGCGGTGGAGAAGAACTTCCCGGCCGCCGCTTCCAGACGCTTCTCGACCTGCGCGCGAAAGCGGTCGCTGACGCCGACATGCCGGCCGGTGATGGCGATCTGCATAGGCACCCCCGCGAGCCCCGTCGTCGGGCGGATTGTACGCGAAAACGCCGGCGCGCGGGAAGTCGCCCCGCCCCGGCCTCCGGCTCAATGGCGTGGACGTTCGCGTTCGACATTGCTGACCGAGGGCACGGCGCGCAGGGCGGCCATGATATTCACCAAGTGTTTCGCGTCCTTGACCTCGACATCGATCAGCATTTCGAAGAAGTCGAGCGAGCGACTGGTGATCTTCAGGTTGCTGATGTTGCCCTTGCCCCTGGCGATGGCCGTGGTCAGCGCGCTCAGGCTCCCGGTCTCGTTGGCCACCGCCATGCTGAGGCGGCCGACGTGGATGCCTTGCTCCTCCGCGTTTTCGTCCCATGCGAGGTCGAGCCAGCGCTCCGGCATGTCGCCAAAGCTCTCGAGCGTGTCGCAATCGATGGTGTGGATGGTCGCCCCCTTGCCGGTGGTGACGATGCCGACGATGCGCTCGCCCGGCAGCGGGTTGCAGCACTCGGCCAGGTGCACGGCCATGCCGGGGATCAGGCCGCGCACGGGAATGCCGCCGTCGCCGGCCTTGGTGCCGCCCCGGCCGCGCGCCACCGAGAGCGCGCGCCGCGCGATGCCCCTCAACCTGCGCGCCGGGAAGAGGGCGTCGGCGACGGCGCCGCCGGTGAGGTCGCCCCGCCCCAAGGCCACCAGGAGGTCGCTTACCGAGCGCTGCCTGAGGCGCGGCAGGGCGTTCTTCAGGAGAGCTTCAGAATAGTCCGAATCGGCCTCGCGGAACAGCTTCTCGGCGACGGCGCGGCCCAGCGCCGTGAACTCCTCCCGCTGCTTGAGCCGGGTGAAGCGCCGGATGCAGGTGCGCGCCTTGCCGGTCACCACGAAGCTCTCCCAGGTCGGCGACGGGTGCGGCACGCTCGAGCGCAGGATTTCGACCTGATCGCCGTTTTCCAGCCGGGTCCTGAGCGGTACCATCCGCCCGTTGACCTTGGCCCCCACCGTGGTGTCGCCGACGCCGGTATGCACCGCGTAGGCGAAATCGACCGGAGTCGCGCCGCGCGGCAGGTTGATCAGGTCGCCGCGGGGCGAGAAACAGAACACCTCGTCCCGGAACATTTCGAGCTTGGTGTGTTCGAGAAACTCCTCGGGGCCCGCGGCGTTGTCGAGGATTTCGAGCAGCTCCCGCAGCCACCGGTACTGGCGGCCGTCGCGCACGTCGCCGGATTGCTTGAACAGCCAGTGGGCGGCGACCCCGTACTCGGCCTCCTCGTGCATGTCGCGCGTGCGGATCTGGATCTCGATGCGGCGCCGCTCCGGCCCGATCACCGTGGTGTGGAGGGAGCGGTAACCGTTGGGCTTGGGCGTGCTGATGTAATCCTTGAAGCGCTCGGGCACCATCGGGTAGGCGCGGTGCACGATGCCGAGGGCGCGGTAGCAGTCCTCCTCGTCGTCGGTGACGACGCGGAACCCGACGATATCGGTGATCTGCTCGAACGCGAGGTCCCTGCGCTGCATCTTGCGCCAGATCGAATAGGGGCGCTTCTCGCGGCCGGTGACCGCGGCGCGCAGGCGGCGCTTCCGCAACGTGGCCGTGAGAGATTCGACGACCCGGTCGACGGTGCCGCCGCCTTGCGCGCGCAGGAAATCGAGCCGCGTCGTCACCGAGCGGAAGCCGTCCGGGTTCAGCTCGGCGAAGGCGAGGTCCTCGAGATCCGCCTTGAAGGCCTGGAGGCCGATCCGCTCCGCGAGCGGCGCGTAGATGTCCATCGTCTCCATGGCGATCCGGCGCCGCTTCGCCTCGTCGGGGATGTGGCGGAGCGTCCGCATGTTGTGCAGCCGGTCGGCCAGCTTGACCAGGAGCACGCGGATGTCCTCCGACATGGCGAGGAGGAACTTGCGCAGGTTCTCAGCCTGGCGCGTCTTGTCCGATTGCAGGTCGAGGCGGCTGAGCTTGGTCACGCCGTCGACGAGGCGCGCGGTCTCCGCGCCGAAGAGCGCTTCGATCTCTTCGATGGTGGCGACCGTGTCCTCGACGGTGTCGTGGAGCAGCGCGGTGACGATGGACGTGCTGTCGAGCTTGAGGTCGGCCAGAATTCCCGCGACCTCGATCGGGTGGGCGAAGTAGGGGTCGCCGCTGGCGCGGGTCTGGCTGCCGTGCGCCTTCACCGAGAAGACATAGGCGCGGTCGAGCAGCGCTTCGTCCGCCGAAGGCTCGTAGCTCTTGACTCGTTCGACGAGCTCGTATTGCCGGATCACGAACGCCCGCGCGGCCGGCCGGCGGGAGAAGCCCGCGAGGCGTCCTCCGGCGTCCCGCCGCTAAGCCTCTTCCTCGGTCTCCAACCGTTCGGGCGCAGCGGGCGGTTCGCCCTCGGCGTCCTCCGCTCGCGCCTCTTCTTCGCCCGCTTCCTCGCCCGTCGTCTGGCCGGTCACCCCGGCCCACGCCGCTTCCGCCGCGAGCACCGCCAGGGCTTCCTCGTCCGGCTCGTCCACTTCGGTATCGGTCGTCTCGCGTCCGTGTTCGAGCGCGTGGCGCAGGGTTTCGAGCTCGACGGTCTCCTCGGCGATCTCGCGAAGCGCGATCACGGCGTTCTTGTCGTTGTCGCGCTCCACCGTCAGCTCCGCCCCGGAGCGTATGTCGCGCGCCCGCTGCGCCGCGAGCAGCACGAGCTCGAACCGGTTCGGAACCTTTTCGACGCAATCTTCGACCGTCACCCGCGCCATGCGCCCGCCTCCTCCTTCGCCGGCCGCCCCCGGCCCGCCGCGAAAGCCAACCTATCCCCCGCGCCGGCCCGGCGCAAGGGTTTGTCGCCGCCCGGCTTGCGCGCGGCCGCGCTTTCATTCTTGATTTCGACGGGGGAAAGCGTCGGAGTGGGGCCTGCCCCGACCACGCGAGGCCCGCGCCGAAAGGGGGCTGGCGAATGACGAAAGCGAGCGCGCTTTGCCGCATGGACGCCGCGACGGTGGCGGCGCGGGTGCGCGGCAAGGATCTTTCGGCCGTCGAGGTGACCGAGGCGGTCATCGCCCACATGGAGCGGGTGGAGCCCCGTTTGCACGCCTTCTGCACGCCGGCGCCCGATGACGCCCGCGCGGCCGCGCGCCGCGTCGACGCCACAGTCGCGGCGGGCGAAGATCCGGGGCCGCTGGCCGGCGTCCCGGTCGGCGTGAAGGATCTCGTCTGCACGAAGGACCTGCCGACCGTCTCCGGGTCGGTCGCCTATGAGGGGTTCGTGCCGGAGGAAGACGACGTGGCGGTCGAACGCCTGAAGGCGGCCGGTGCCGTGATCCTGGGCAAGACCAACGTCCCCGAGTTCGGCTACAGCGGCACGAGCCACAACCCGGTGTTCGAAGCGACGCGCAATCCCTGGAATCCGGAGTGCACGCCGGGCGGTTCGAGCGCCGGCTCGGGCGCCGCCGTCGCCGCCGGGATGGGGCCGCTCGCGGTGGGCAGCGACGGCGGCGGCTCCGTGCGCATCCCGGCCTCGTTCTGCGGCCTGGTCGGGATCAAGGCGTCCATGGGGCGCGTGCCGCTCTATCCGGGCTGCCGCGACGAGCGCTACCCTGGCGTCTCGAGCTGGGAGGGCATCGAGCATATCGGGCCGCTCGCCCGCACCGTCGCCGACGCCGCGCTGATGCTCTCCGTCATGGCCGGCCCCGACGACCGCGACCGCCATTCCCTCCCCGCCGCCGATTTCGACTGGTGCGCCAGCGCCGCCGGCGATCTGGCGGGGTGCCGCGTGGCCTACAGCGCCGACTGGGGCTATGCCGCGGTGGATCCCGAGGTGCGCCGCATCGTGGGCGAGGCGGCGGCGGTGTTCGAGCGCGATCTCGGTTGCGTCATCGAGGAGGCGGACCCCGGTTGGGACGACCCCTACGCCGCGTTCTGGGGCCTCGTCGCGGCGGAAACGGACCTGGCCGGGATGCGCCGGCTGGTCGCGGAACACGGCGACCGGATGACTCCCCATCTCGTCGATTTCGTCACCCGTCCTTGGACGGCGGAAGACCTGACGAATGCCGTGACGGGGCGCAAGGCGCTCGTCAACCGGATGTGGCGGTTCATGCGCCGATACGATTTCCTGCTCACGCCGACCCTCGCCTGCCCGCCTTTCGGGCTCTACACGCAGGGGCCGGAGATCATCGAAGGGCGCATGGTCCCGCCCTTCGCGTGGCTCGCCTTCACCTTCCCCATGAACATGACGGGCCAGCCCGCCGCGAGCGTCCCCGCCGGCTGGACGGCGGACGGCCTGCCCGTCGGCCTCCAGATCGCGGGCCGCCATCTCGACGACCCCACGGTGCTCCGCGCCGCCGCCGCCTTCGAGGCCGCCCGCCCCTGGCGCGACCGCTGGCCGCCGCTGGTCGCGTGAACACCGCCAAACCTACCAAGCGCAGTTTGACACAGTGTCACCGCTGAAGATATAATGGCCGAAGGCTCCTTCGGCCTCAAGCAGGCAGGAACAGCAGCGACGGACCCTAGCGGTGTGAGTGGGGTACAGGATGGCCCGCCTCGTCTATGCATGCAAATTTGAATTCTCGGCTGAATCCGGTCTGGATGAGGTCGTTGACAACTACCAAGATTGGCTCGTATCCCATTACAGGGACCGTCGTGGAATTGATAATTTCGTCTTTGATCCTTCTCACACTTCCGAAGCCAGTGATTTGCCCAATCGACACAGTCTATCATCGACAGTGTATGAAATTGAATCTGGGAAGGTAACTCGAATTCATTGGTTTTTTCCTGATGATAATGATAATGGGCTACGCTGGTTTAACGAAGTTCGTGTGGGTCAGTTCGAGAATCGCTGTGGCGTTGAGCACATAATATCCATCGAGTCCGTGGAGTACAACCTGATACCCCCACGTTTACATCTCGGTTCCCCTCGCGTAATTCGTGAGATATGCGCAAAAATACCCCAGCACATCAACAAGATTTGGATTCAAGCTACACCCTATGTGCTTGACAGAAATGAGTTAGATGATCTTCTCGATCTTCTGAAAACTGAACATAGGCGGATCCCTGTAATTCTGCTTTCGCCTTACGCACGTGGCGAGCAGAACGCGATTGATGCGAGCCGATTGGCCAAAAACCTTGCAGGTGTTGCAATCGTGGTACAGATTAGAGATCCGGAAATTATCTGGGATTTTACGGACGAGATCGGAAGACAGCTTTCCTGTTTCAATGGAGCGGCTAGAGTCTATTGGCCCGGTTTCTCAAAACGCTCAGACCCGCGCAATCACCGCTTGTTTTTGGGAGCCTGGATCGAGCAAATCGGCGTCACAGTGGCGAGTCAAGCGATTGAGCGCACGGTTTTTGCGGTTGCGGCTTTCCGTTACGTCCCTGATCGGAAGATTGTGGATGTTATACGAACTGCAGAATCTGTCGAACGCCAGAGACAACTCGACGAGATAAAAGCCGCAGCTGAAGATGATTTTTCTGAGTGGTTGAAAGAGTATGATCACGCCCTGAATCAACTGGATGAAGCACAAGACAGGATACGCGAGCTTGAGGCGGAAAATGAAAACCTTCGAGCCAAGCAGCAGATTCATATTTCCGATCCAATATCTGTTGAACCCATAGGAGTGGCTAAAGATGATGAGATTCAGGTGTCATCCGTCCATGAAGCTGTAAGCCAAGCAGCCAAGAATACACGTAACTCGGAGTTTCTCCCTACTGCCTACTCGTCGGCAAAACGCAGCCCATTCCAAAGGCCCTACGATATCTATAAGGCGCTGAAAGACCTTGATGAGTTCGTCGACGATGGACGAGAACAACACAGCAGCGGAGACATCCTGCAACATCTGCGAGATCGCGGCTGGGGAAAACGGAGCAGTATGCATATTTCGAAAACAACTCGTGGAAAATTTCGTGAAGATTATGAGTTTAAGTACGATAATGCCAAGAAGCTGTTTGAACCGCACATCACAATCGGTTCTGGAGATCACAATTCTTGCGCCTCGATTCATTTCATTTTCGATCGAAAAAAGGAAAAAATGATCATTGCACATGTGGGGAAGCATCTCCGCAATATCAAGACGTGAGAGCATTCAGAACGCCGGATCATACTCTCGCCATTGCCACGTTGTTCAATTGCACTCGCGTTCCCGGGAGAGGCGCGCCGCACCGCCCGCGCCGACGCGCGGAAGGCCCTTCAACGCGAGGGCACCCCGCTCTATCGTCGCCGCATGGAACGCGATGCGCCCCACGGTCCCGCCATCTTCGACGCGGTGCTCGCGCCGAACCGCTCGCTCGGGCGGGCGGGCTTTCGCGCGGTCATGGCCGGCGCGGTCGTCGTCAGTGTCGGCCTCGGCGCCCACTTCGTACTGCAGGGCGCCTGGCCGGTGCTCGGCTTCTTCGGCCTCGACGTCGCGCTGCTCTGGCTGGCCCTCCGGCTCAGCGACCGCTCGGGCCGCCTGCGGGAGACGGTGCGCATCGCCCGCGATTCGGTGGTGGTCCGGCGCCTCGCGCCCGGCGGGAACGCCGCCGAATGGCGCTTCGCCCCGTGCTGGCTCCGCGTCTCGCTCGAGGCGCCGGCGGCGCGTCCCGGCGGGATCGTGCTTTCGTCGCACGGCGCCTCGTTGACGATCGGCGCCTTCCTGGCGCCGGAGGAGCGGGAGAGTCTGGTCCGCGCGCTGCGCGACGCCCTCGCCGAAGCCAACCGGGCACCGGGGAGCGAAGAGGCCCGGTGCGGCCGCGCCGGAGCGGACACGACGGCCGGCCCCGTTCGCCGCTGAGGCACGCCCGCCGATCAGGCGGGGCCGAGGACGTCCGCCATGGCGTAGAAGCCGGGCCGTTGCGTCCGCGCCCAGCGGGCGGCGCGGAGCGCGCCCCGGGCGTAGGTCCGGCGGCTCGCGGCGCGGTGGGTCAGTTCCAGACGCTCCCCGTCGGCGGCGAAGACGACGCTGTGGTCGCCCACCACGTCGCCGCCGCGAAGCGCCGCGAAGCCGATCTCGCCCCTGGGCCGGGCGCCGGTCGCGCCATCGCGCCCGCGCCGCGCCACTTCGTCGAGCGCCACGCCGCGGCCGCGCGCCGCCGCCCGGCCGAGCCCGAGCGCGGTGCCCGACGGCGCGTCGATCTTGTGGCGGTGGTGCATCTCGACGATCTCGATGTCGTAGTCCGCATCGAGCAGGCCGGCCACCTGCTCGGTCAGGCGCATCAACAGATTGACGCAGAGGCTCATGTTGGGCGCCTGGACGACGACGGCCCGCGCCGCGGCCGCCTCCAGCGCCGCCCGCTCGGCCGCGCCGAGGCCGGTGGTGCCGACGACCAGCGTCGTCCCCGCCTGCGCGGCGAGCGCGGCATGGCCGGCCGCCGCGGACGGGAGGGTGAAGTCGAGCACCGCGTCGGCCGCCCGGAACATGGCGCCCGCATCGGCACCCACCGCCACGCCGAGCGGTCCGATTCCCGCGAGCGTCCCGCAATCCTGCCCGATCGCGGGATGGCCCGGCGCCTCCGTCGCCGCGACCACGCGGCAGTCGTCGCTTTCGGCGGCCTCGCGCGCGAGCGCCGTTCCCATGCGCCCCGCCGCCCCCGGAATGCCGACCCCGATCACCGCCGCCTCCCCCGAACGCGGGCCGCCCGGCGTTCAGTCCCGCAGGTCTTCCCAGATGTCCTTCACCTTGGCGAAGAACCCGTCGGACTGCGGGCTGGTCGAGCGGGAACCGCCCTGCCGCTCGAACTGCTTGAGCAGCTCCTTCTGGCGCTTGTCGAGATTGACCGGAGTCTCGACCGCGACCTCGATGTACATGTCCCCGTGGCCGGCGCCGCGCAGCGCCGGCATCCCCTTGCCGCGCAGCCGGAACTGGTGGCCCGACTGGGTCCCCGCCGGCACGGTGACCCGGGCGCGGCCGCCGCCCACGGTCGGCACCTCGACGGCACCGCCGAGCGCCGCCGTCGTCATCGGGATGGGGACCTGACAATGGACGTGCATCGCGTCGCGCTGGAAGATGCGGTGCGGGCTGACCGAGAGGAAGATGTAGAGGTCGCCCGCAGGCGCGCCGCGCGCGCCGGCCTCGCCCTCCCCGGCGAGCCGGATGCGGGTGCCGTCCTCGACTCCCGGCGGGACGTTCACCGAGAGCGACTTTTCCTTCTGCATGCGCCCGGCGCCGCGGCAGTCGGGGCATGGGTCGGCGATGACCTGGCCGCCGCCCCGGCATGTCGGGCAGGTCCGCTCGATGGTGAAGAAGCCCTGTTGCGCCCGCACCTTGCCCGCGCCGCCGCAGGTCCCGCAGGCGGTGGGCCTGGTCCCGGCGCGGGCGCCGCCGCCGCCGCAGGAGTCGCAGGCGACCGTGCCGGGGACGCGGATCTTCGCCTGTTTGCCGGCGAAGGCCTCCTCCAGGGTGATCTCCATGTTGTAGCGGAGGTCCGCGCCGCGGGCGGCCTCGCGCCTCCCGCCGCGCCGGCCGCCGCCCATGAACTCGCCGAACAGGTCGTCGAACACGTCGGCGAAGCTCGAGCGGAAGTCGAAATCCCCGGGGCCCGGGCCGGCGCCGCGGCCCTCGAAGGCGGCATGGCCGAAGCGGTCGTAGGCGGCGCGTTTCTCCGCGTCGGAGAGCACGCCGTAAGCCTCCGATATTTCCTTGAACTTCCTCTCGGCTTCCTTGTCGTCCGGGTTGCGGTCGGGATGGTAGGCCATCGCGCGCTCGCGATAGGCCTTCTTGAGCGCCTCGGCGCTGGCGTCGCGCGAGGCGCCGAGGAGCTCGTAGTAGTCGGCCTTGGCCATGGTTCGTCGATCCGGCCGGCGGATGCGCGGCGGCGGCCCGTCCCGCGGGCGGCGCTTCGCCCCGCTCCCTCAGGACGAGGGGCGGTCCTTCCTGTCGTCGTCGACCTCTTCGAAGTCGGCGTCGACGACGTTGTCGGGTTCGTCGGCCTTCGCGCCGGCGGCGGGCTCCTCCGCCGACGCGGCGCCGGCGCCCGCCTGTTGCTCCGCCTTGTACATCGCCTCGCCGAGCTTCATCGAGCTCTGCCCGAGCTGCTCCATTTTGGTCTTGATCGCCTCGGCGTCTTCCGCGGCGATCGCCTCGCGCAGGTCGGCAATCTGCGATTCGATCGCGGCCTTCTCCGTCGCGTCGATCTTGTCCCCGTGCTCGGAAAGGTTCTTCTCCGTCGCGTGGATGAGCGCCTCGGCGTGGTTCCGCGTCTCGACCGTTTCGCGGCGCTTCTTGTCCTCGTCGGCGTGCGATTCGGCGTCGCGCACCATCCGCTCGATCTCGCCGTCGGAGAGGCCGCCCGAGGCCTGGATGCGGATCTGCTGCTCCTTGCTGGTCGCCTTGTCCTTGGCGGAGACGTTGACGATCCCGTTGGCGTCGATGTCGAAGGCGACCTCGACCTGCGGCACGCCGCGCGGGGCGGGCGGGATGCCGACCAGATCGAACTGGCCGAGCAGCTTGTTGTCGCCCGCCATCTCCCGCTCGCCCTGGAAGACGCGGATGGTGACCGCCGTCTGCCCGTCCTCGGCGGTCGAGAAGACCTGGCTCTTCTTGGTCGGGATCGTCGTGTTGCGGTCGATCAGCCGCGTGAAGACGCCGCCCAGGGTCTCGATCCCGAGCGAGAGCGGGGTCACGTCAAGCAGCAGCACGTCCTTCACGTCGCCTTGCAGCACGCCGGCCTGGATGGCCGCGCCGACGGCCACCACCTCGTCGGGGTTCACGCCCTTGTGCGGCTCGCGGCCGAAGAAGTTCTTCACCACCTCGACGACCTTGGGCATCCGGGTCATGCCGCCGACGAGAATGATCTCGTCGACCTCGCCCGCGGAGAGCCCGGCATCCTTGAGCGCCGCCCGGCAGGGTTCGATGGTGCGCGCCACCAGATCGTCGATCAACGCCTCCAGCTTGGCCCGCGTGACCTTCATCGTCAGATGCTTGGGGCCGCTCGAATCGGCGGTGATGAAGGGCAGGTTCACTTCCGTCTGCATCGCGCTGGAGAGCTCGATCTTGGCCTTCTCCGCCGCCTCCTTCAGGCGCTGCAAGGCGAGGTTGTCCGCGCGCAGGTCGATGCCGTGCTCCTTCTTGAACTCGTCGGCGAGATAGCCCAGGAGGCGCATGTCGAAGTCCTCGCCGCCGAGGAAGGTGTCGCCGTTGGTGGCCTTGACCTCGAACACGCCGTCGCCGATCTCCAGCACCGAGATGTCGAAGGTTCCGCCGCCCAGGTCGTAGACGGCGATCGTGCCGCCCCCCTTCCTGTCGAGGCCGTAGGCGAGGGAGGCGGCGGTCGGCTCGTTGATGATCCGCAGGACCTCCAGCCCCGCGATCTGGCCTGCGTCCTTGGTCGCCTGGCGCTGGGAATCGTTGAAATAGGCCGGGACCGTGATGACGGCCTGGGTGACCGGCTCGCCCAGGAAGGCCTCGGCCGTCTCCTTCATCTTCTGGAGGGTGAAGGCGGAAATCTGGCTCGGCGAGTATTTCTCCCCGCGGCTCTCCACCCAGGCGTCGCCGTTGCCGTGGTCGATGATCCGGTAGGGCACCATCTTCACGTCCTTCTGGGTCATCGGGTCCTTGAACGGCCGCCCGATCAGGCGCTTGATGGCGAAGACGGTGTTTTCGGGGTTGGTGACGGCCTGCCGCTTCGCCGACTGGCCGACCAGACGCTCGCCGTCCTCGGTGAAGGCGACGATGGAAGGCGTCGTGCGCGCGCCTTCGGCGTTCTCGATCACCCGCGGGTCCTTCCCCTCCATGATCGCGACGCAGGAGTTCGTCGTACCGAGATCGATGCCGATAACCTTGCTCATGTCTCGCCCTTGTCGTCAGCGGGCCCGAACGATCGCGTGCCGTTCGTTTGCGCGTGCTTCGCACGCGATGCGTCGTTTCGCGCCCCGTGTTGCCCCGCCCGCGAGGGCGTCCGTCGAATGCACCGCTAATATGGGGGCGGAATCCCGTGTCGCAAGCGCGCGTTGCCGCCCGCCGTCACGACGGGCCGCTCTCCGGCGCGCCGGAGAGCGGCCCGTCGCCCGCCGCCTCGCCGGGTGCAGGCGCCGCGCCGCCCTTGGCCACCCCGACCATGGCCGCGCGCAGCAAGCGGTCGCCGATCCTGTAGCCGACCTGGGCCACCTGCACCACGGTGCCGTCGGGCGCGTCGGTGTTTGCGGTCTCGAACAGCGCCTGATGCAGGTTGTAGTCGAACGTCTCGCCGAGCGGGTCGATCCGGGTGATGCCGTGCCGCCCGAGGACGGACTCCAGCTCCCGCGCCGTCATCTCGATGCCGTCGGCGATGGCCTTCACGGCTTCGTCGTCCGCGCGCCGCTCGGCGGGGATGCTCTCCAGGGCGCGGCCCAGATTGTCGGCGACGCCGAGCAGATCCTGGGCGAAGCGCGAGATCGCATAGGCGCGCGCCTCCTCGACGTCCCTCCGGGCCCGCCGCCGCGCGTTCTCGGCCTCGGCGAGGGCGCGGAGGAGCTGGTCCTTGAGCCCGGCTTCGCCGTCGGGCGCCTCGTCCGCCTCCGGCTCCTCTCCGCCGTCGCCTTCCGGCTCCTCGTCTCCGCCGCCTTCATCGCCTTCCGGCGCCGCTTCGCGCGCGCGCGCCTCGTCCGCCGCGTCGGCTTCCCCGGCGGCGTTCGGGGAGTCGCCCGCGTCCGCGCCGGCGGGCGCCGGCCGTTCCGTGTCGTCGTGCATGGCCTCCTTCTTCCTTCGTCCGTGGCAGGTGCGCCGCCTCCGCCGGCCGGCGTCAGCCGAGCACGCGGCCGATGATCTCCGCGGTGTGGTCGACCATCGGGATGATCCTGCCGTAGTTGATGCGCGTGGGGCCGATCACGCCGATGGCGCCGATGAAGCGCGACTCGGCGTCGCGGTAGGGAGCGACGACCATCGAGCAGCCGGTGGTGGCGAACAGCGTGCTCTCGGCGCCGATGAATATCTGCACGCCTTCGGCGTCTTCCGTACTCTCCAGCAGGCGGATGAAGTCGTTCCTCTCGTCGAGGGCCTCGAACAGCTGGCGGATCCGCTCGAGGTCGGCGAGCGCGGTGACGTCCTCGATCAGGTTGCTCCGCCCCCGGACGATGAGGCTGCCGTGGTCTCGCGTTTCGTTCGCCCATTCGGCGATTCCGGCCTCGACGACGCGCGCGGTGAGGGTATCGAGCTGGACGCGGTGGTCTTCGATCTCGGCGCGGATCCCGTCCCGCAACTCGGAGAGGGTTCGCCCCTCCAGCCGGGCGTTGAGGTAGTTCCCGGCGCGGGTCAGGTGCGATTGCGTCATGCCCGGCGGCAGGTCGATGACGCGGTTTTCGACCAACCCGGTCTCGGTCACCATGACGGCGAGCGCGCGCCGGCTGCCGAGGCTCACGAATTCCATCTGGCGGCAGGGCATGTCGGCCTTCGGCGCCAGCACCAGCCCGGCGCAGCCGGAGAGGCCGGAGAGCGCCTCGGTGGTTTCCGTCAGCATCTCCTCGACGGTGCGGCCGGCCGCGTGGCACTTGCCCTCGATGCTGGCGCGCTCCTCCTCGGTCAGGCGCCCGAGCTCGAGCAGGGCGTCCACGTAGATGCGCAGGCCCAGCTGGGTCGGCAGGCGCCCGGCGGAGGGATGCGGCGCGTAGAGCAGCCCCGCTTCCTCCAGGTCGGCCATGACGTTGCGGACGGTGGCGGGCGAGACCGGCGTCGACAGCCTGCGCGACAGCGTGCGCGAGCCCACGGGCTGGCCCGTTTCCACATGTTCCTCGACCAGCCGACGGAGGACCTCCTGCGAGCGGTCCGTCAGTTCGCGCAGCACGTTCGCATCCGGCTTCCCTGGATGCCCGGAATGTAGGGCGCGCCCCCGGAGGCGTCAACGCCGCCCCCTTCCGGTGCGCGGGCCTCCCCGCCGGTTCCCTCTTTTCGCGCCGGACGTTGACCGAGGGCGGCGGCGGTGCCATCAAGGGCGCGGCGCGCGCCGCGGCGCCGCGGCACCGGCCGGAGCAGGGGTGCGCGATCCGGAGACCGCCGACGATGACGGATCGTTTCTTCGAACGCCCGGTCCTCAACGCGCCCTACGACCATCCCTCCCGCCATTGGGAACTGGACGAGAGCGGCCAGCCGACGGACCGGGTCGTCGCGCGCCGCCGCCGGGTCTCGTTCGTCACGCCGATCCCGAAGCCGAAGAAGCGCAAGGGAAGCCAGGACGAAATGGTCTTCGACGCGGCCGCGCGGCGGCTCGCCGGCGAGGGCCAGCAATACGACCTGCGGGAGATCATCGGCGGCGTCCGCCGCGCCGTCGACGAATGGCGGACGCTGCCCGAGGCCGAGTGGCGGGTGACGCCCGAGACGGCCCGGTTGCTCCGCCACTGGCGCCGCCCGCGGGTGGACGGCTTCCGCCCGTTCTTCTGCCAGGTCGAGGCGGCGGAAACCGCGATCTGGCTGACCGAAGTGGCGCCTGCGCGCGGCAACGCCGGGCGGCCGTTTCTCGACCATCTGGAGGCGGCGAACGCGGAGGCGAATCCCGGCCTTTCGCGCCTCGCGCTCAAGCTCGCCACCGGGGCCGGCAAGACCGCCGTCATGGCGATGCTGATCGCGTGGCAGACGGTCAACGCCGTCCGCCGCCCGAACAGCCGGCGTTTCACCCGCGGCTTCCTGGTGACGACGCCGGGGATCACGATCCGCGACCGGCTCCGCGTGCTGCTGCCCAACGATCCGGACAGCGACTACCGCGGCCGCGGATTGGTCCCGCCCGACATGCTGGGCGACCTGGAGCGGGCCAGGATCGTCATCACCAACTTCCACGCCTTCAAGCCGCGCGAGACGATGGCGGTTTCCAAGGGTGGACGCGCGCTTCTCCAGGGCCGGGGGGCCGAACCGCGGACCCTGGAGAGCGAAGGGCAGATGCTGCGCCGCGTCATGCCCGAACTCATGGGCATGAAGAACGTGATGGCGCTCAACGACGAGGCGCATCACTGCTACCGCGAGAAGCCGGGCGAGGCGGAGGAGGGCGCCCTCAAGGGCGAGGACCGCAAGGAGGCGGAAAAGAACCGCGAGGCCGCCCGGCTCTGGATCTCCGGGCTGGAAGCAGTCGAACGCACCCTCGGCCTCGCCCGGGTCGTGGACCTCTCGGCGACGCCGTTCTTCCTGCGCGGCTCGGGCTACGCGGAGGGCACGCTGTTTCCGTGGACCGTCAGCGACTTCTCGCTGATGGACGCGATCGAGTGCGGCATCGTCAAGCTGCCGCGGGTGCCGGTGGCCGACGACATCCCCGGCGAGGAGATGCCGAAATTCCGCAACCTGTGGAACCACATCGGCAGGAAGATGCCGAAGAAGGGCCGCGGCAAGGCCGGCGGCCTCGATCCGCTCACCATCCCCGTCGAGCTCCAGACCGCGCTGGAGGCCCTCTACGGGCACTACGCGAAGACGTTCGAGACGTGGCGGGAGGCCGGCATCGACGTCCCGCCCTGCTTCATCGTCGTCTGCAACAACACCGCGACGTCGAAACTGGTCTACGAGTACGTCGCCGGCTTCCGTCGCGAGAAGGCCGACGGCTCGACGACCCTGGAGAACGGCCGCCTGCCGCTGTTCCACAACTTCGACGACGACGGCGCCCCGCTGCCCCGCCCGCGCACCCTGCTCATCGACAGTCGGCAGCTCGATTCCGGCGAGGCCCTCGACGGCGGGTTCCGCGCCGCGGCCGCCGACGAGATCGAGCGCTTCCGCCGCGAGATCGTCGCCCGCACCGGCGACCGCCGCCAGGCCGAGACCCTTTCCGACCAGGACCTGCTGCGCGAGGCGATGAACACCGTCGGCAGGGCGGGCCGGCTCGGCGGCGAGACCCGCTGCGTGGTTTCGGTCTCGATGCTGACGGAGGGGTGGGACGCCAACACCGTCACGCACATCCTCGGCGTGCGCGCCTTCGGCACCCAGCTCCTGTGCGAGCAGGTGGTGGGCCGGGCGCTGCGCCGGCAATCCTACGACCTGAACGAAGACGGCCGCCTCGACCCGGAATATGCCGACGTGCTCGGCATCCCCTTCGACTTCACGGCGAGGCCGGTGGTCGTTCCGCCGGCGCCGCCGCGCGACGTGGTGCGGGTCAAGGCCGTCACGCCCGCGCGCGACGCCTGCGAGATCTGCTTCCCGCGCGTCGCCGGCTACCGCGTCGAACTGCCGGAGGAGCGCCTGGAGGCCACGTTCGACGACGATTCGACCCTCGAGCTCACGTCCGAACTCGTCGGCGCGTCGATCACCCGCAACGAAGGCATCATCGGCGAAGGCGCGGACCTGGACCTCAAGCGCCTGGAGGACGTGCGCCGTCCGACGCTGCTGTTCCACCTGACGAAGCGGCTGCTGGAGACCAAATGGCGCGACCCGGACGACGAGCCGAAGCTCCACCTCTTCGGCCAGCTCAAAGGGATCGCGCGCCGGTGGCTCGACGCGCACCTCGTTTGCAAGGGCGGAACCCGGCCGGCGCAGCTCCTGTATCAGGAGCTCGCCGACATGGCCTGCGAACGCATTACGCGCGGGATCGTCGCCCGCCATATGGACGAGAATCCGATAACCGCCGTCCTCGACCCCTACAACCCCGCCGGCTCGACGATTCACGTCCGCTTCGCCACCTCGAAGAAGACCCGCTGGGAGACCGCCCCGTCCCGCTGCCACGTGAACTGGGCGGTCTGCGACAGCGACTGGGAGGCCGAGTTCTGCCGCGTCGCCGAGGCGCACCCGCGCGTGCTGGCCTACGTCAAGAACCATGGGTTGGGCTTCGACGTCCCCTACCGTTCGGGCGCCGAATCCCGGACCTACATCCCCGATTTCGTCGTGCTGGTGGACGACGGGCGCGGCGCCGACGACCCGCTGCATCTCGTCGTCGAGATCAAGGGCTACCGCGGCGAGGACGCGAAGGACAAGAAGGCGGCCATGGAGACCTTCTGGGTCCCGGGCGTGAACCGCCTCGGCGCATACGGCCGCTGGGCCTTCGCCGAGTTCCGCGACGTCTATGAAATGGAAAAAGACTTCCGCAGCCTGGTCGCGACCCGCTTCGAAGAGGCGCTCGCGCCGCTCCTGCGCGAGGCGCGGGCCGCCGCGCGCCGCCCGGACGTCGAAGACGCCCCGCCGCGTCCGAGAAACGATCCGTCGTGAAACTTCCTAACGACCCCGAAACCGCCAGCCTCTGCGTGGAGTTCGAACTCGCGCCGGGCGCGAGGGGCCGCGGCGACGGCTGCCTCGCCCGGTTGCCCTCGGACGAAAAACGCTCTTGACGACCGCTCCGATCGCGCCTACGCATGCAGCCATTCGCCCCTTGGCGGTATGCTTCGCTCCCGGCTTGGGCCGGCGATCATGAGCGGAGCCGAACCCTTGGGGCTTTTCCTTGCCCGCATCCCGAATGACCGAAGCCGCGATCCTCATCGACGGCGCGGGCGGGAGGCGGATTCCGCGGCGGGGCGGCGTAAGGCGTCGAAGGCCGGGCAGGTCGAAACCCCGACGCCCGGCGGGATGGCATGGCGATGACCAGGGATGACGTCCTCGGCGCGCTGCGGGACCACAAGGCGACGCTCGGGCGGCGCTTCGGGGTCGCCACGCTTGCGCTGTTCGGCTCCTTCGCCCGGGACGATGCGGGCGCGGACAGCGACGTCGACCTCCTGGTTCGGTTCGACGGGCCGGCGACGTCGGAACGCTATTTCGGCGCGCAGTTCTACATGGAGGACCTGTTGGGACGTCCGGTCGATCTCGTCACCGACAAGGCCTTGCGCGCCGAATTGCGCCCCTACGTCGAACGGGAGGCGATCCATGTCTGATGCGGGCGCGCCGCCTCGCGAGTGGCGCTTCTACGTCCGCGACATGATCGGTTTCTGCGAAAAGGTCCAGAACTATACCGAGGGGCTGGACCGGAAGGCGTTCGTCGCCGACGATCTGGTTTACGACGCGACCCTTCGCAATCTCGAGCTCATCGGCGAGGCGGCGACCCGCATCCCGGGTGCGATCCGGGAAGCGCATCCGGAGATTCCCTGGCGGATCATCGTCGGGATGCGCAATCGTTTGGCGCACGCCTATCTGGACGTTGATGACGATGTCGCCTGGTCCGTCGTCCGGGACGACGTTCCGGCGCTGGTTCCGGCGTTACGGAACCTTCTGAACGCGGTGGGCGAAGACGCATAGACGATGAAGCGGCGGAAAGCTGCGAAGTCGGTTGAAACCCTGACGCATGGCCCATGACCGGCGACGTCCGGGTTGACGGAGCGTGGCTGCGGTTGTATGTGACGATACGGCTCTCGACGATGCGCGTCTCTTCGGAGTCGCCTCCGGCGGCATCCGTTCCGGGCGTATGGCGAGAGGCGAGAGGAGGTTCGGCATGAGCGGGAAGGGAGCCGAGGAGGCGGCGGAGCGCCAGCAACAGGAGGTCGATCGGAATTACGAGGCTTTCAAGAAGCTGCTTCCGAGCCTCCGCAAGAGCAACCCCGTCCGGACGGCGTTGATGCGCGACGGCGAAGTCATCATGTGCTTCGACACCGAGCGCGACGCCATCGAAGCCGGGCGCAGGTTTTTCGAGGATCGGCGTTTTTCGATCCAGAAGGTCAGTTCTCGTCCGGTCGACCTTGGGTATTTCTCGCACTTCGGCGCGCCCCCGAGATCCCGAAGCATTGTCTGCAACGTCGCCGGTCGGTCCGGGCTGGAGACGGCGCGCCGACCGCCGAGCTCGCGGACGTCCACGAGATGGAAAAGGACTTCCGCACCCTGATCGCCGCCCGCTCCGAAGAGGCGCTCGAACCGCTCCTGCGCGTCCCCCGCGCCGACGCCCCGCGCCATCCGATACGGGCCGGCGGAAGCCGACCGCGGAGCCATCCGAATGCATCTTCGGGAAACGCATGAAGCCGCCGGATCGGGATAGAGACGCCAGGCGGCGCGCGCCGCGTTTGCGCGCCGGTGCGAATGCGGTCAGAATGCCCGCGCGCCGAAAGGTGGAGCCGAAGGACATGGCGATGGGCAGGGACGAAGTGCTCGCGGCGCTGCGGGAGCACAAGGAAACGCTGGCGCGGCGGTTCGGAATCGCCGAACTGACGCTCTTCGGCTCGTTCGCCCGCGACAGCGCGCGCGACGACAGCGATATCGACCTGCTGGTCCGATTCGACGGGCCGGCGACGTTCGACAACTATTTCGACGCGCAGTTCTATATCGAGGACTTGTTGGGGCGCTCGGTCGATCTCGTCACCGACAAGGCCTTGCGCGCGGAATTCCGCCCCCATTTCGAACGCGACGCAATCCATGTCTGACGCGGGCGCGCCGCCTCGCGAGTGGCGCTGCTACGTTCGCGACATGATCGGCTTTTGCGAAAAGGTCCGGACATACACGCAAGGAATGACCCAGGAGGAATTCGTCGCCGACGATCTGGTTCACGACGCGACGTTGCGCAACCTCGAACTCATCGGCGAAGCATCGCTGCGCATCCCGCGCACAGTCCGCGACGCGCATCCGGAAATTCCGTGGCATAGAATTACCGGGATGCGAAACCGTATCGCGCACGCCTATTTTGGTATCGACGACGATATCGTGTGGTCCGTGATCGAGGGCCGGGTTCCTGCGATGATTCCGGCGTTGCAAGCACTTCTGGTTGCAGCAGGCGAAGGCGTATAGATGACGTCGGAAGTCCGTGAAGACGGTCGAAACCCCGGCGCGATCGGCGACTTCGCGTTGCGGTTGATCGCCGCCCGGCATGACGAACCGGGCCTGTTCCCATGACTCTCGACCCCTCGGCGCTCCAAGCTCTCCTGTGCGAACGCCTCTGCGAGGACGTGCGGGTCGAACCGCGCCCGGACGGCGCGCTGATGCTGCGGACGCGCTTCCAGTTCCCCGACGGCGACCGGTTCCCGATTCATCTGTCCGAGGCGCCGGCGGGCGGGTTCCGGCTGTCGGATCGCGGCCATACGCTCATGCATCTCAGCTACGAGCACGACGTCGACTCGTTCCTGGACGGAACCCGGGGGATGCTCCTCGAACGCCTCATGGGCGAGAGCGGCTTGCAGTGGGACGGCGGCGGCGGGGCGTTCTGCCTCAACACGGCCCCCGAACGGCTGCCGGAGGCCGTGTTCCGCTTCGGGCAGGCGCTCACCAGGATTTACGACCTCACGTTTCTCTCCCGCTCCAACGTCGGCTCCACCTTCTACGACGATCTTGCCGACCTCCTCTTCCGCCTGGTGGACGAGGCCAGCATTCAACGTGACTACGAACCGGCGGTGCCGAACGCCGGAGCCTATCCGGTCGACTACCGGATCGAGGGCAGGGGCGACGTCCCGTTGTTCCTCTACGGCGTGCCCAACCGCGATAAGGCGCGACTGACGACGATCATGCTGTCGCATTTCCATCGCCACGGGCTCCCGTTCGACTCGATCCTCGTCTTCGAGAATCAGACCGAGATCCCCAGGCTTGACCTCGCCAGACTGTCGGACGTGGGTGGCGACATGATCTCGTCGCTGGAATCGCGCGAGGATTTCGACCGCAAGCTCCTCCGGCGGGTTGCGGCGTGATGGCGCGCGCCGAAGAAGCGGCGGCGGGTCGAGGATTGCGCGGTGTTGCGGGACCCGCGGGCCACCCCCCTCCCGACCTCCCCCCTGTTCAGGGGGGAGGAGTGTGGATGGCTCCCTCCTGGATAGAGGGGAGAGCGCGCGGGGCGGCGTGGGGCGGCGCGTCCCCTCTTCTCCCTCCCCCTGGCAGGGGGAGGGTCGGGGTGGGGGTCGCGCCGGGGGAAGGAACGCGAACGGACCCTGCGGCGCCTCTCCCGGTGCCGGATGAAACTTGTGGGCAGGCAGGATGGGAAATGCGGGTTATGATGAACGACATCGCCTGGTTCTTCTGGGCGCGATGGGCGAGGGCGCATAGGCGATGAAGCGACGGAAAACCGCGAAGCAGGTCGAGGCCCTGACGCATGGCGGGGTGAAGCGGCGCAACGTGCCGACGGCGGAGGCGCAGCCGCTGATGGCGGACGAGGACAAGGCGCCCGTTCGCCTGGCCTATGCGCGCCGCAACCGGGACCTCGACCCGCAGCTGGTCTGGCGCGGCAAGGACGAGCAGGACGAGGCGGACCTCGTCGTCCAGGCGCCGCCGCTCTACATCCAGGAGAAGGTGCACCCGAAGGTTCTGATCGACGCCCTGCTGCGCGATTCCAAGCGCCGCCGCGACGAGGCGGCGGAAGACGCGCCGGACCTCTTCGCCGACTTCAACGGCCTGCCGGAGGGCGCGGCGCGGACGGAGTATTACCGCCACGACGCCAACTGGTCGAACCGCATGATCCTGGGCGACGCGCTGCAAGTCATGGGCAGCCTCGCCGAGCGCGAGGGGCTGCGCGGCAAGGTGCAGTGCATCTACATCGACCCGCCCTACGGCATCCGCTTCAACTCCAACTTCCAATGGTCCACCACCAGCCGCGACGTGAAGGACGGCAAAAGGGAGCACATCACGCGGGAGCCGGAGCAGGTGCGGGCGTTCCGCGACACGTGGCGGGACGGGATTCACTCCTATCTGAGCTATCTGCGCGACCGGTTGACGGTGGCGCGGGACCTGCTGGCGGAAAGCGGCTCGGTGTTCGTGCAGATCGGCGACGAGAACGTGCATCGCGTGCGGGCGGTGATGGATGAGGTGTTCGGGGAGGGGAATTTTATTGCTATTATCGCCTATCGCGTATTCGGTGTTAGGGGTGGCAATTTTCTTGATAGTATTACCGATAATATAATCTGGTATGGAAAACAAGCGAATAGTACCAAATATCGACAAATTTTACTTTCCGAAAAGGATCAACAAACTGAATTCCAACCCGTTCGTCTATACCGACCAGGATCTTCGCATAGCCTTGGTTTTGAGTTTACCTTCCGCGGAAGAGACTATAAGCCACCGGAAAATATGCATTGGGCAACTGGACTTTCTGGGCTGAAGCGTCTGGAAGTTGCAGATAGGCTTATTGGTTTCAGGGCCGACGTCAGGTACAAGCGCTATGTGAGCGATTTCCCATCAAGCTATTTGACAACATCATGGCAAGACACTTGGGGAGAACAAGATAAACAGTACGTTGTTCAAACCTCCAACAAAGTCATCGAACGCTGCCTCTTGATGACCACCGACCCGGGCGACCTCGTGCTCGACCCGACCTGCGGCTCCGGCACCACCGCCACCGTCGCCGAGCAATGGGGCCGGCGCTGGATCACCATCGACACCTCCCGCGTCGCCCTGGCGCTGGCCCGCGCGCGGATCATGGGCGCGCGCTATCCCTTCTACCTGCTCGCCGACAGCCCCGAAGGCCAACGCAAGGAAGCCGAACTCGCGCGCCGCGCCCCCACCGAAACCCCGACCGGGGGCGACGTGCGCCAGGGCTTCGTCTATGAGCGCGTCCCCCACGTCACCCTCAAATCCATCGCCAACAACGCCGAGATCGACACCATCTGGGAGACGTGGCAGGAAACCCTGGAGCCGCTGCGCGCGACGCTCAACGCCGCCCTGGGCGCGGCGCAGGAGGAATGGCAAATCCCCCGCGAAGCCGGCGCCGATTGGCCGGAGGATGCGAAGACGGCGCACGCCGCATGGTGGGAGGCCCGCATCGCCCGGCAGAAGGAGATCGACGCCTCCATCGCCGCCAAGGCCGACACCGAATATCTCTACGACAAGCCCTGTGCCGACGCCGGCCGCGTCCGCGTCGCCGGGCCGTTCACCGTCGAGAGCCTCAGCCCGCATCGGATGCTGGCGGTGGACGAGAACGACGAGGTCTTCCACGCCCTGACCGACGACAGGCTCGGCTACGGGCGAGGCCCCGATTTCGCCGCCATGATCCTGGAGAACCTGAAGACGGCGGGCGTCCAGCAGGCGCACAAGGAAGACCGCATCGCCTTCGCGGCGCTCGCGCCCTGGCCGGGGAGGTACGTCTGCGCCGAGGGGCGCTACCTGGAGGGCGCCGGCGAAGCCGCACGGGAGCGCCGCGCCGGGGTCTTCATCGGCCCCGAGTTCGGCACCGTGCAGCGGCCCGACCTCGTCGCCGCGGCGCGCGAGGCGGCGGACGCCGGCTTCGACGTGCTGATCTCCTGCGCCTTCAGCTACGAAGCCCACGCCACCGAGTTCGAGAAGCTCGGGCGCGTGCCCGTGCTCAAGGCGCGCATGAACGCGGACCTGCACATGGCCGACGCCCTGAAGAACACCGGCAAGGGCAACCTGTTCGTCGTCTTCGGCGAGCCGGACATCGAGATCGAGGAGGCGGGCGAGGACCGCATCCGGGTGCGGATTCGCGGCGTCGACGTGTTCCACCCCAACACCGGCGAAGTCCGCAGCGACGGCCCGGACGGCATCGCCTGCTGGTTCGTGGACACCGACTACGACGAGGAGAGCTTCTTCGTCCGCCACGCCTACTTCCTGGGCGCGAACGACCCGTACAAGGCGCTGAAGACCACGCTGAAGGCCGAGATCGACCCGGACGCCTGGGCGACGCTGAACAGCGCCACCTCCCGCCCCTTCCCCCGCCCCAAGTCGGGCCGCATCGCCGTCAAGGTCATCAACCACCTGGGCGACGAGGCGATGAAGGTGTTCCGGGTGTGACGGGGGGCGGCCGTGCTAGGATCGCACTCAGCCGCTCACCGAGGAAGATAGAGTCGCCATGCCCGAGAAACCGAACGGCCGTCTGCATCTCCCCAGCCTGTCGATCCGGGGTTTCCGGGGGATCGGGGAACTCGACATCCCTCGCCTGGGCCGCGTCACTCTGCTCGCCGGGAAGAACGGCGTCGGCAAGACGGCCACGCTCGAGGCGGTGCAAATCTATGCTTCGCGCGGTCTGGAGCGGGTGTTGTTCGCACTGTTGAGAAACCACGAGGAATTCGCGCTCGCCGTCGATGAGGACGACGACAGAAAATTCGCGCCCGATCCTGCAGCCCTGTTCCACGGCCGCGACGTGCCGCCGAGCTCCCACATCGAAATCGGACCGAAAGGCGCTTCGGACGGCGGGAATCTCAAAATCAAGGCGGTGGTCCCAAGCGAGGAGCAGTTGGCTCTTTTGGAGGAACTGTACCGCGACATGACGCCGGACGCCCTTAAATGGGTAATGGAAGTTTCGTTCGCAAACCGCAAGCGGACGATCCCATGGGATTTCGTACGCCGTATTCGTTACCGGCGATTTGTCGACGACCAGGAAGAACTGCCATCGGGGATGAGCTGCCGGTCGCTGGGTCCGGGCCTGCCGAGCAACAATGAAATATCCGAGCTCTGGGACAAGGTCGCTCTGACGGACGACGAGGATCGCGCAGTCCAGGCTCTGAACCTTGTGCTCGAAGGCGGGGCGGACCGGGTGACGATGATCGGAGACGATGATCGGCGAACTTACGGCCGGCGGGTCGTCGTAAAGCTGCGGGGTCGCGACAAGCGCGTGCCATTGCGAAGCCTGGGAGACGGCGCGACGCGCTTGCTCGGGGCGGCTCTCGCCCTCGCCGGCAGCCGGAACGGGTTCCTGGTCATCGACGAGGTGGAGAACGGTATCCATCATTCGGTGCATGACGATTTCTGGCGCATGGTCCTGCGGACGGCGGCGGAAAACGACGTACAGATTCTCGCCGCCACGCACAGTTTCGATTGCGTGCGGGGCTTCGCACGCGCCGCTGTCGACTCCCCGGGCTGCGAGGGCGTTCTCGTGCGCCTGGAAAAGGAGGACGAGCGAACCCGCGCCGTCGTGTACTCGGAGTCGGCGCTCGAAACCGCAGCCGAGCAGGGCATCGAGGTCCGTTAGGCGGGCGCGACGTGGCCCAATCACCCAAGATCCTGCTCGTCGAGGGACAGGACGACAGGCATGTTGTCCGGCACCTTTGGAACCGGCTTCGTCAGTCGGAGCCGCCGTTCGACATTGTGGACAAAGGCAATATAGACAAACTGCTCAAGGCCATCGAGCCCGAAATCAGGGCCCCCGATCGCGTGGTCGTTGGTATCGTCGCGGACGCGAACAACAGCTTGGCCGCCCGTTGGCGCGCTGTCTCGGACCGGCTGCGAGAGGCGGGCATTGACGCGCCCCGAAACCCACTCCCTGGCGGAGCGATCATGGATGTCCTGCCCCGTGTAGGGGTATGGCTGATGCCCGACAACCGATCGACCGGCGAGATTGAGGATTTCGTGCAAAGGATGATCCCGCCTGACGACCCTGCTTGGCCTCTGGCCCAGCAATACATTCGGGACATCCCGGAAGAAGCGAAGAAATTTCAGGCCACCAAGACAAGCCGGGCCGAGCTCCATGCTTGGTTAGCCACAAGAGAGAAGCCAGGCTTCATGGGATCGGCCATCGGGCGCGGAGACCTGGAAACCGACAGGGCGCTCTGCACCGAATTCGCGGAATGGATCGAACGACTCTTCGCGTGACCGCGCCCTCCGCTCCCGAAGCGCGCCGGGAAACTTCAGTCCCCTTTCGCCAAGCTGCGGAGGACGTAGGGGAGGATGCCGCCGTGGCGGTAGTAGTCGGCCTCGTCGGCGGTGTCGATGCGGCAGCGGAGCATCGTCTCGCGAGCTTGGCCGTCGGCGCGGCGGATGCGGCAGCGGAGCGCCATGCCGGGGGTGATGCCGGCGGCGACGCCCTCGATGTCGATGCGCGCGCCGCCGTCGAGAGCCAAGGTCTTCCGCGTCTCGCCGCCGGTGAATTCGAGCGGCAACACGCCCATCCCCACCAGGTTCGAGCGGTGGATGCGCTCGAAGCTCTCGGCGATGACGGCGCGCACGCCGAGCAGGCGCGTGCCCTTCGCCGCCCAGTCGCGCGAGGAGCCGGCGCCGTATTCCTTGCCGGCGACCACCACCAGCGGCACGCCCTCCTCCCGGTAGGCCATGGCCGCGTCGTAGATCGACATCTCCGCCCCGCCGGGCATGTGGCGCGTGACGCCGCCCTCGGTGCCCGGCGCGAGTTCGTTGCGGATGCGCAGGTTGGCGAAGGTGCCGCGCATCATCACCTCGTGGTTGCCGCGCCGCGCGCCGTAGGAGTTGAAGTCCGCGCGCGCGACCTGCCGCTCCAGCAGCCAGGCGCCGCCCGGAGTCGCCGCGCCGATGGCGCCCGCGGGCGAGATGTGGTCGGTGGTGATCGAATCGCCGAGAAGGCACAGGATGCGCGCGCCCTCGACGTCGGCGAGCGGCAACGGCTCCATCGTCATGCCCGCGAAATAGGGCGGATGCTTGACGTAGGTGCTGCCCTCGTCCCAGGCGTAGGTGCGGCCCGCGGGCGCCGGGATCGCCCGCCACGCCGCATCGCCGGCGAAGACGTCCCCGTAGCGGGCGCGGAACATCGCCGGGTCGATGGCGCGGCGGACCGTCTCGCGAATCTCGGCGGCCTCGGGCCAGACGTCCTTCAGATGGACCGGCGCGCCGTCGCTGCCGATGCCGAGCGGCTCCGTCGCCAGGTCGTGCGCCATGGTGCCGGCCAGCGCGTAGGCCACCACCAGGAGCGGCGACGCCAGATAGTTGGCGCGCACCTGCGGGCTGATCCGGCCCTCGAAATTGCGGTTGCCTGAGAGGACGGCGCAGACCACGAGGTCGCCGCCCTCGACCGCCTCCGCCACGGGCGGGGCGAGCGGCCCCGAATTGCCGATGCAGGTCGTGCAGCCGTAGCCGACGAGGTTGAAGCCGAGCGCGTCGAGGGATTCCTGCAAGCCGGCCCGCGCCAGATAGTCGGAGACCACCTGCGAACCCGGCGCGAGGGAGGTCTTGACCCATGGCTTCACGCGCAAGCCGCGGGCCACGGCGTTGCGGGCGAGGAGGCCGGCGCCCACCATCACGTCCGGGTTCGACGTGTTGGTGCAGCTGGTGATGGCGGCGATGGCCACGGCGCCGTGGCCGAGGTCGTGGCCGGGAGCCTGGTCGTCTCCGGCGAGCGCCACGCGCTTGCCCCGCTCGCCCTCCGCCACGCCGAAGGTGGAATCGAGGGCGCGGGCGAAGGCGGGGGCCGCGTCGGAAAGGCGGATTCTGTCCTGCGGGCGGCGGGGGCCGGCGATGCTGGGCTCGACCGTTTCGAGCTCCAGCGCGAGGGTGTCCGTGAACAGCGGGTCGGGCGTATCGGCGTCGCGCCACAGCCCCTGCGCCCTGGCGTAGGCCTCGACCAGGGCGATGCGCTCGGGCGCGCGGGCGCTGGCGGCGAGGTAGTCGATCGTCTCCCGGTCGATGGGGAAGAAGCCGCAGGTCGCGCCGTATTCCGGGGCCATGTTGGCGATGGTCGCGCGGTCGGCGAGCCCCAGCTCGTCCAGGCCCGGCCCGTGGAACTCGACGAACTTGCCGACCACGCCGTGGGCGCGCAGCATCTCCGTCACGGTGAGCACCAGGTCCGTCGCCGTGGCGCCCTCGCGCAGGCGGCCCGCGAGGCGGAAGCCCACGACCTCGGGCACCAGCATCGAGAGCGGCCGCCCGAGCATCGCCGCCTCCGCCTCGATGCCGCCGACGCCCCAGCCGAGAACGGCCAGGCCGCCCACCATCGTCGTGTGGCTGTCGGTGCCGACCAGGGTGTCGGGACAGGCGAGCGCGGCGCCGCCCGCCTCGGCGGCGCCCGCCTCGACGGTCCAGACCACCTGGGAGAGATACTCCAGGTTGACCTGGTGGCAGATGCCGGTGCCCGGCGGCACCACGCGGAGGTTCTCGAACGCCTGCTGGCCCCAGCGGAGGAAGGCGTAGCGCTCGCCGTTGCGGGCCATTTCCAGGGCCACGTTCTCCTTGAACGCGCCGGCCGTTCCGAAGCGGTCGACCGTCACCGAGTGGTCGATCACGAGATCGACCGGGGTCAGCGGCTCGATGCGGTCGGGGTCGCCGCCGAGGGATTCCATGGCCGCGCGCATCGCCGCCAGATCGACCAGCGCCGGCACGCCGGTGAAATCCTGCATGAGGACGCGCGCCGGGCGGTAGCCGATCTCCCGCCCGCCGCGCCGCGTCTCCGCCCAGCCGGCAAGCGCCCGGAGGTCGTCCAGGCCGACGGTGCGGCCGTCCTCGAAACGCAGCAGGTTCTCGAGCAGGACCTTGAGGGAGAAGGGCAGGCGGGAGACGTCCCCGAGACCGGCCTCCGCCGCCGCGGGCAGGCTGAAATAGTCGTAAGCGCGCGCGCCCACGTTCAAGGTCCGGCGGGTCTTCAGGCTGTCCCGTCCCGTTGCGATCAAGGCCCCGCTCCTTCTTCCGCGCCGCGCCGTTCGCGGCCGCTTCTTGCCGCGCGGCCGCGCCGCCGATAGGGTGCGCCGATCTTCTAGGCCCGACCGGCGGAGGGCGCAAGATTTCTGGTCCGGTGGACGGCGCGGCGGGCGCGGCCCGCTTCGAAGCCCGCGGCGTGGCCTGCGTCCGCGGCGGGCGGGCGGTCTTCTCCGACGTGGGCTTCTCCCTCGAAAGCGGCGGCGCGCTGGTCCTCGCCGGCGCCAACGGCGCGGGCAAGTCGAGCCTGCTCCGCATCATGGCCGGCCTGCTGGCGCCCGCGCGCGGCACGCTCGCCTGGAACGGCGCGGCGCTGCGCGCGGACTGGCCCGCCCACCGCCGCCGGCTCCACTATGTGGGCCATCTCGACGCGGTGAAACCGGCGCTCACGGCGGCGGAGAACCTGGATTTCGGGGCCCGGGTCAGAGGCGCCGCGCGGGCCGCCGGCGACGCCCTCGCCAGGCTCGGCCTGGAGGCGCTGGCCGAGGTGCCGGCGCGCTTCCTCTCCGCCGGCCAGCGGCGGCGCCTCGCCCTGGCATGCCTCGCCGCGACGCCGGCGCCGCTCTGGCTCCTCGACGAGCCGACGGTCGCGCTCGACCGGGAGTCGACCGGCCTGGTGGCCGCCATGATCGCGGAACACCGGGCCGGCGGCGGCATGGCGGTCGTCGCGACCCACGGGGAGCTCGCGCTCGCCGGCGCGCGCCGTCTCGACCTCGATCGCCACGCGGGCGCCGCCGGCGCGCCGCCGGGTGCGGAGCCGGACGGGTGGTGAGGGCGTTCCTCCGCCTCGTCGGGCGCGATCTCACGCTCGCCCTCCGCGGCGGCGTCGGCAGCCTGACGGCGCCGCTCTTCTTCGTCCTCGCCGTCGCCCTCTTCCCCCTCGGCATCGGCCCCGAGACCGGCCTGCTGGCCCGCGTCGCCCCCGGCGTGCTCTGGGCCGCGGCGCTGCTGGCGGCGCTGCTCTCCCTGGAGCGGCTGTTCCGCGACGATCGCGAGGACGGCAGCCTGGACCAGCTGATGCTGGGGGTGCTGCCGCTGGAACTCGTCGCGCTCGCCAAGGCCGCCGCCCACTGGCTCACCGCCGGCCTGCCGCTGGTCGTCGCCGCGCCGGCGCTGGCGGTCCTGTTGAATCTGGACGCGGGCGGGTTCGCCGCGCTGGTCGCCTCGCTCCTGCTCGGCACGCCGATTCTGAGCCTGTTGGGCGCGCTGGGCGCCGCGTTGACCGTGGGCCTGCGGCGCGGCGGCGCGCTGGTCGCGCTGCTGGTCCTGCCGCTCTACGTCCCCGTTCTCATCGTCGGCGCCGGCGCGGTCGAGGGCGCCGTGACGGGCCTGGGCGCGCGCGCGCATCTGCTCGTCCTGGCCGGCGGGCTGGTCGGCGCGGCCGCGCTCGTCCCCTGGGCCGCCGCCGCCGCGCTGCGCGTGGCCGCGGAATAGCGCCGGGGCCGGTCATGGCGACGCGGGCGAACGGCGCGGCGGGAAGGGGGCGGCGCCTCCATTTCCTCGCCAACCCGGCGCGCTTCCTCCGCCTCGCGCGCGCCGTCCACCCCTGGGCCGCGGGCGCCGCCGCGCTGCTGATCGCCGCCGGCCTCGCGCTCGGGCTCTACGCAGCCCCGCCGGATTACCAGCAGGGCGACGCCTACCGCATCATGTTCGTGCACGTCCCCGCCGCCTGGATGTCGCTGCTCGTCTATGTCGCGATCGCGCTGTGCAGCGCCGCCGCCCTGATCTGGCGTCATCCGCTGGCGGATCTGGTGGCGAAGGCGAGCGCCCCGGTCGGCGCCTGCTTCACCGTCGTCACCCTGGTGAGCGGCGCCCTCTGGGGACAGCCGATGTGGGGCGCCTGGTGGGTCTGGGATGCGCGCCTCACCTCCATGCTGATCCTGCTCTTCCTCTATCTCGGCTACATGGCGCTGCACGCGGCCTTCGACGATCCGGCCAGGGGCGCCCGCGCCGCCGCGATCCTGGCGCTGGTCGGCGCGGTCAACGTGCCCGTGGTCAAGTTCTCGGTCGATTGGTGGAACACGCTGCACCAGCCGGCCACGATCGCGAAGATCGACGCGCCCTCGATCGACGCCTCGATGGCCCCGCCGCTCTTCCTCATGGCGGCGGGCTTCGCGGCCTACTACCTGACGGTGCTGATCCTCCGGCTGCGCGCCGAGATCGCCGCCCGCCGCATCCGCAACCTCCGCCTGGCCTGAACCGGCGGCGGCTCCCCCGGGCGGGCGCCGCGAAAAGGCAAGGGCCGGGCGGCTGGACGCGGGGGCGGCGCTTGCCCATTATGGCCGGGGGAAGGGGCCGTCGGCGTCGGCGGGCGGAGCGATGTCGTTCTTCGAGATGGGCGGCTATGGCGCGTATGTGTGGCCGGCCTTCGGCGCGGCCGCCGCGCTCATGATCGCGCTCCTCGTCGCGAGCCTGCGCGCCATGCGCGCGCGCGAGGCGGAACTCCGGGCGCTCGAAGCGGCGCGGCGGCGGGGGGCGGACGAGCGAAAAGGCGGGCGGGAGAAGGCGTCGGCGTGAAGCGCAAGCACTGGCGGATGCTCTTCGTCGGCTTGGGCATGGCGGCGCTCGGCCTCGCGGCGGGGCTGATCCTGCTCGCGCTCGACGAGAACCTCGTCTTCTTCCATGACCCGAGCGCGCTGCGCGGGAAGAGCTTCGCCGCGGACCAGCGCCTGCGCATCGGCGGCCTCGTCGAGGAGAACAGCGTCGTCAAGGACGGCGCCGGGGTGCGCTTCAACGTGACCGACGGCGCCCATGCCGTGCCCGTCGCCTATGGCGGCCTCCTCCCCGACCTGTTCCGCGAGGGGCAGGGGGTGGTGGCGGAAGGCTACATGCGCGGCGGCGTCTTCGAGGCCGTCTCGATCCTCGCCAAGCACGACGAGACCTACATGCCCCGCGAGGTGGCCGAGGCGCTGAAGGCCTCCGGCGCCTGGCGCGGCGAGGCCGCCCCCGGCGGAAGCGCCGAATGATCCCGGAGATCGGCCATTACGCCCTGATCCTGGCCCTGGCGCTCGCCCTGGCCCAGGCCGTCCTGCCGCCGCTCGGCGCCCGCCTGGGCGATGCGGGCTGGATGGCGCTGGCGCGGCCGGCGGCGGGCGGCCAGTTCGTCTGCGTCTCGCTGGCGCTGGCCTGCCTCGCCCATGCGTTCGCGGTGTCGGATTTCTCCGTCGCCGTCGTCGCCGGCAACTCCCATTCGGCCAAGCCGCTGCTCTACAAGCTCACCGGCGTCTGGGGCAACCACGAAGGCTCGATGCTGCTGTGGGTGTGGATCCTCGCGGCCTACGGCCTGGCCGTCGCCGGCTTCGGGCGCAACCTGCCGCCCTCCTTCCGGGCGCGCGTGCTCGGCGTCCAGGCGCTGATCGGCCTGGGCTTCCTGGTCTTCCTGGTCGCCACCTCCAACCCCTTCCTCAGGCTCGACCCGCCGCCGCCCGACGGGCGCGACCTCAACCCCCTGCTCCAGGATCCCGGCCTCGCCTTCCACCCGCCCCTGCTCTATCTCGGCTATGTCGGGCTCTCGATGGCCTTCTCCTTCGCCGTCGCCGCCCTGATCGAAGGCCGGGTGGACCCGTCCTGGGCGCGCTGGGTGCGGCCCTGGACGCTGCTTTCCTGGTGCGCGCTCACCGCGGGCATCGCCCTCGGCTCCTGGTGGGCCTATTACGAGCTCGGCTGGGGCGGCTTCTGGTTCTGGGATCCGGTGGAGAACGCCTCCTTCATGCCGTGGCTGATGGCGACGGCGCTGCTGCATTCGGCGGTGGTCGCCGAGAAGCGGGATTCCCTGAAGAGCTGGACCGTCCTGCTGGCGATTCTCGGCTTCTCGCTGAGCCTGATGGGGACCTTCCTGGTGCGCTCCGGCGTGCTGACCTCGGTCCACAGCTTCGCGAGCGATCCGGCGCGCGGCCTCTACATCCTGATCTTCCTGGCGCTCGCCGTCGGCGGCGCGCTCGCGCTCTACGCCTGGCGGGCGCCGGGGATGCGCGCCGCGGGTTCGTTTCGCGCGCTCTCGCGCGAGGGGGCGCTGCTGGCCAACAACCTGCTGCTGGCGGTCGGCTGTTCCGCCGTCTTCATCGGCACGCTTTATCCGCTGCTGCTCGACGCCGCGACCGGGGAGACGGTATCGGTCGGCCCGCCCTTCTTCGAAGCGACCTTCGCGGTGGCGATGATCCCGCTGCTCCTGGTCATGGCGGCGGGGCCGCTGGCGGCCTGGAAGCGCGCCGGCGCCGGCGGCGTCCTGCGGCGCCTGGCCCTTTCGCTGGCGGCGGCGGCGGCGGCGGCCGTCGCCGCGGCGCTCACCGCCGGCGGGCCGTGGGGCGCCGTGCTCGGCATGGCGCTCGCCGGCTGGCTGGCCGCCGGCGTGCTGGCGGAGCTCGCGGGGCGCATCCGCCCGTTCCGCGCGCCGTTCGCGCAGAGCCTGCGCCGCGCCGCCCTGCTGCCGCGCGCGGCGTGGGGCATGAGCCTCGCCCATCTCGGCGTGGCCGTGCTGGTGGTCGGCACGGTCGGCGCGAGCAACTGGCCCACCGAGCGGGCGGCCGCCCTGCGCCCGGGAGAGGCCGTCGCCCTCGCGGGCTACGACTTCGAGATGCTGCGCCTGGGCGAGGCGCCGGGCCCCAACTACCGCGCGCGGACGGCCGCCATCCGCGTCCTCGACGCCGGCGCGGAGGTGGCGATCCTCCACCCGGAGCGCCGCCATTATCCGGTGCAGGACACATGGACCACCGAGGCGGCGATCCATACCACCTGGCTCGCCGATCTCTACGTCGTCCTGGGCGAGGACGAAGGGGACGGCAGGGCCGCGCTCCGCGTCCGCCACAACCCGCTGGTGCCCTGGATCTGGATCGGCGCGGCGCTCATGGTGGCCGGCGGCGCGGTCTCGCTGAGCGATCGCCGGCACCGCGTGGGCGCGCCGGCGCGGCGGCGCGCTCCGGCCCGCGGCGCCGCCTCCGCCGCCGGCGCGGGCGAGTGAGGCCGATGCCGGAAGACGGCGCGCCGGCGCCGGACGAGGCGCCGCCGGACGAAGCGGAGGGGCGCCCTCGGGCGGGGCGCCCCCGGGTCTCCGCCGCGCGGCGGCTGCGCTACCTGCTGCCGGCGCTGCTCTTCGTCGCCCTCGCCGCCGCGCTCGGCGCCCAGCTGTTCACCGGCGAGCCCGGCAAGCTGCCGTCGGCCCTGATCGACAAGCCGGCGCCGGAATTCGACCTGCCGCCGGTGCGCGGCTTCGCGCGCGGCTTCGCGACCGCCGATCTCCGGGGCGGCGACGTCGCGCTGGTCAACGTCTTCGCCTCCTGGTGCGGGCCGTGCCGCATCGAGCACCCGCTGTTCATGGAACTGGCCGCGGCCGGGACCGTCCCCCTCTACGGCATCAACTACAAGGACGCCCCGCGCGACGCCGAGCGCTGGCTCCGCCGTCACGGCAACCCCTACGCCGCCACGGGCGCGGACACGGACGGCCGCGTCGGCATCGACTGGGGCGTCTACGGCGTGCCCGAGACCTTCGTGGTCGACGGCGCCGGGCGGGTCCGCCACAAGCATATCGGGGTCCTGACCCGCCGCGACCTGGACGAGACGATCCTGCCGCTGATCGCGGCGCTGCGCCGATGAGGGCCGCGCCCGCCGCCCGCGCCCTGCCGGGCCTGTTCGGGGCCCTCTGGCTCGCGCTGGCGGCGGGCGCGGCCGGCGCCTTTTCCCTGGATACGCCGCTCGCCGACCCGGCGCTGGAGGGGCGCGCCCGCGCGTTGCACGCCGCGCTCCGCTGCCCGGTGTGCCAGGGCCAGTCCATCGCCGATTCGGACGCCGGGCTCGCGCGGGACCTGCGCGCGATCGTCCGCGAGCGCCTCTCCGCGGGCGCGACCGATGGGGAGGTCCGGGCCTTCCTCGCCGAGCGCTACGGCGATTACGTCCTGCTCGAGCCGCCGGTGAAGCCCGCGACCTGGGCGCTCTGGTTCGGCCCCGCCGCGGTCTTCGCCGCCGGCGCGGGGCTGGCCTGGCTGCTGCTGCGCCGCCGCGCCCGCGCCGGCGGACCCGGCGCCGAGGAGGCAACGCCGCTCTCCGCCGAGGAACGGCGCCGGCTGGCCGCGCTTCTCGACGACGAGCGATGATCTTCGCGCTCGTCGCGGCCCTTCTCACGGCGCTCGCCCTGGCCGCCCTCGCGGCGCCGCTGCTGCGCCGGCCCCGGCGCGGCCCGGCGCGGGCGGAGTACGACCTCGCCGTCTATCGCGACCAGCGCGCCGAGCTGGAGCGCGACCGGGCGCGCGGCCTGATCGACGCGCGGGAGGCGGCGGCCGCGCGCACCGAGATCGAGCGGCGGATGCTGCGCGCGGGCCGGCGGCGGGACGCGGAAGGCGAGGCGGGCGCCGGCGGGCGGGCGACGCGCGGGCGCCGGCGGGCGGCGGCCCTCGCCCTCGGCCTCTGCGTTCCGGCCCTTTCCGCCGGCCTCTACGCCACGCTCGGGGCGCCCGGGCTGCCGAGCCGCCCGTTCGCCGAAGGCGCCGGGCCGGCGGCGGCTCCCGACGTCGCCGGCGCCGTCGACCGGCTGCGGGCGCGGCTCGCGGCGGCGCCGGCGGACCTCGACGGCTGGCTGCTTCTCGGCCGCTCCTACGTCCTCCTGCAACGCTACGGGGAGGCCGTGGAGGCGCTGCGGCGGGCGGCCGCCCTGGCGGAGGGCGATCCCGAGATCGCGGCGATGCTCGGCGAGGCGATGGTCTGGGCCGCCGGCGGGGCGGTGCCGGCGGAGGCCGTGCGCGTCTTCGAGGCGGTGCGCGCGGCGCGGCCCGCCCATCCCTCCGCCCGCTTCCATCTGGCGCTGGCCCACGCGCAGGCCGGCCGCATCCGCCGCGCCTACGACATGTGGCGCGCCCTGGCCGCGGAGACGCCGGCGGACGCGCCGTGGCGCGCCGATCTCGCGGCCATGATCCGCCAGGCCGCCGCCGCGCTGGGCGAGGCGGGCGACCCGATTCCGGATGCTCCGCACGCGGACGCGGCGCCCCCCGGACCCACGGCGGAAGAGAGGGCCGCCGCCGCGGAGCTGGCGCCCGAGGAGCGCGCGGCGATGATCCGCGCCATGGTGGAGGGCCTCGCCGCGCGGCTCGTCGACGCGCCGGACGACCGCGCGGGGTGGCGCCGGCTGGCGCGCTCCTGGCGGGTGCTGGGCGAGGCGGCGAAGGCCGCGCGCGCCGAGCTTCTCGCCGCCGTCCTCGAAGCCCGCGACCGGGCCGGCGCCGGGGCGGCGGAACCGCTCTGGCTCCAGGGCGCCGCAGCCTTCGCGCGCGGCGACGACGCGGAAGCGCGGCGCCGCTGGCGACGCCTCCTCGCCCGCCTGCCCGCCGGCGCACCGCCGCACGAAACCCTCCGGGCCGCCCTCGACGCCATGCCGCGCAAGTGACGCTTCGGCGCGTCCCTTTCGGCGCGACCGTTCCGGCGCGGGTCACGCCTGCGGTTCGCGCGGCGCTCCCTCGTCGGGGTTCCAGGGTTCGTAGTCGCCGGTCGCCCGGTCGCGCCGGCCGCCGCTCAGGATGTGCCCCGGCGGGCGGTAGGCGGCGGCGGTGCCGGTCGCGTTGGGGCGGTGCGGCTTCTCCCAGGCCCGCGCCTCCAGCGGCGCCTCCGTCGGCGGCGCGTCGGAGACGTGGTGGAGCCAGCGATGCCACTCCGGCGGCACCCGCGACGCCTCGACCTCGCCTTCGTACACGACCCAGCGCCGCTCGCGCCGCCCGGCCGGCCGGCGCTTCCCGCGATAGTAGCGGTTGCCGGCCTCGTCCCGGCCCACCGGCGCCCCGCACAGCAGGGTGAACAGCCGCGTCCCGATCGTCGTCGTCGCCATGGCCCTCAGCGCCCCCGCGCCGCGCGCTTATGCCACGGCGCCGCCGCGCCCGTCCAGAGGGGCGCAAGATGCGCGGATCATCGGCGGGGGGGGGGGCGGCAGGGGCTTGCGCAGCCGCGCGCCGTCGCGCTCTCCGCAGGCCGCTTCCGCCTTCACCTTCTCCGGCTCCGCGATCCCGCCGGCGCCCGAGAGCGCCGAACGGTCGAGCCGGAACGCGGCGCCCGGCTTGCGCACCGGTTCCCGCACCGCCTCGACGGTCGCCGCAACGACGGCGAAGCCGTGTCCGGCGCCGCGCCAGGAGCGCCGGCGCCCCGTGGCCGCGTCCTTCCGGCCGATGCGGGCGCGCAGGCCGAACAGCCGGCGTTCGGACGGCGCGAGCGGCGGCGCGGCGAAACGGCGCGGCAGCCGCACGATGCACAGGTCGCGCGACAGGCCGCGCGACGGGCCGCGCCGCGGCGCCCACAGCCATGCGGCCTCCCGCCGCGGGCCGATGAAGCGGGCGGCCGTGCGGGCTTCGGCCTCGAACGGTTGCCGCTCGAGCGCGCGGGAAATTCCGTCAGCGTTCGGGCGGGGCCGCCAGCGGGACGTGGGGGGCCGCGTCGCGCGGCAGCAGGCCGCGCAGCCTGGGATCGTCGAAGAGTTCCGTCTCGCGGCGGACGACGGAGAAGCCGTGCCTCCGGTAGAAGCCGAGCGCGCGAGGGTGGTCGCAGTCGCAGGTCTCGAGGATCACGCGGCGCGGGCGCCGCCGCCAGGCGGCGGCCAGCGCATGGGCGAGCAGGCGGCCGCCGAGCCCCGTCCCGATCCGGGGCCCGACCACGCCGAAATAGCGCAGTTCGACGTCGGGCGCCGGGCGCCGGTCGAGCTCGGCGAAGCCGACCGGCACGCCGTCCGCCTCCGCCACGTGGAGTTCGGTCTCGTCCGCCCCGAGATGCGCGGCGAGCGCCGGCGCGGAGAGCGTCAGCCGCTGCCACCAGAGCCAGTCGCCGCCGACCGCACGGTAGAGGCGGAGATAGTCGGCGACCGGCATGTCCCGCCGGCGGCGCACCGCGACGCCGGGCGGGCACGGCGGGCGCGGCGTTCCGGGCGCGGCGGCCATCGCGAGATGGGTCACCTCGGTGCGGATTTTGCCGGGCGGAACGGCCTCCGGACCCGCGGCCATCCGTCAGATGCCGCAGGAAATGCCTTCGTCGAGGAGCAGGAGCGAGCCGTGCGCCGCGCGGCCTTCCTGCGAGCAGAGGAAGACCGCCGCCGCCGCCATGTCCTCCGGGTCCGAGTAGGTGCGCGTGCTCGGCGTGATCGCCGCCATGCCGTCGAGCATCTCCTCGTATTGCGGCTCGGTGCGAATCTTCACGTTCATCGGCGTCGCCGTGTTGCCCGGCAGGATGGCGTTCACGGCGATGTCGTGGGGGCCGAGCTCGAGGGCGAGGGCGCGGGTCAGGTAGTTGATCGCCGCCTTGGAGGCGCAATAGACCGAGAAGGTCTTGAAGCCCATGACGCCGGTGACCGACGAGAGGTTGACGATCCTGCCGCCGCCCTGCGCGCGCATCAGGGGCGCGACCTCGTTGATGGCGAAGAACGTGCCCTTCACGTTGACGTCCATCAGGCGGTCGTATTCCGCCTCGTCGGTCTCGCCGACCGGGGTCGGCTCGAAGATGCCGGCCGAGTTGACCAGGATGTCGATGCGCCCGAAGGCGGCCTTCGCATCGGCGACGAGCCGCTTGACCGCGCCCACGTCGGTCACGTCGGCGACGAACGCCCTGGCCTCGCCGCCCCTGGCCGCGATGCGGTCGGCCACGGCCTGCGCCTTGCCGACGTCGGCGGAGCCGGCGACCGCGACGCGCGCGCCCTCGGCGGCGAACCTGAGCGCGATCGCCTCGCCGATCCCCGACGAGCCGCCCGTGACCAACGCGACTTTTCCCTCCAGCCTCATCTTCACCCTCCCCGACCGTCCGTGACGCGCGCGCCCATCCTATCACGCCGCGCCGCCGCGGGGGTGCTAGCATGGGAGGCCCGACCGACCGCGCGGAGGAACGGCCATGCACGGCCTCATGCAGGAAATCCCGCTCATGATCTCGTCGCTGATCCGCTACGCGGCGGAGTATCACGGCGACCGCCGGGTGGTCTCGCGCACCGTCGAAGGGACGATCCACCGCTACGGCTACGGCGCATGCGAGCGGCGCGCCAAGCGGCTCGCCAATCTCCTCGGGCGGCTCGGGATCCGGCGCGGCGACCGGGTCGGCACGCTGGCGTGGAACGGATACCGGCATCTGGAACTCTTCTACGGCGTCTCCGGGACGGGCGCCGTGCTCCACACCGTGAACCCGCGGCTGTTCACCGACCAGATCGTCTACATCGTCAACCACGCCGAGGACCGGGTGCTGTTCCTCGACCTCACCTTCGTCGAACTCGCGGAGGGCATCGCCGACCGCCTGCCGACGGTGGAGCGCTACGTCGTCATGACGGACGAGGCGCACATGCCGTCCACCTCCCTCCCCGGCGCCGCCTGCTACGAGACCCTGCTCGCGGGCGAGAGCGAGGACCACGACTGGCCCGTCTTCGACGAGCGGACGGCTTCCTCGCTCTGCTACACCTCCGGCACCACGGGCAACCCCAAGGGCGTGCTCTACAGCCACCGCTCCACCCTGCTGCACGCCATGGCGGCCTGCCAGAACAGCGCCATGGGGCTTTCGGCGCACGACACGATCATGCCGATCGCCCCCATGTACCACGGCAACGCTTGGTCCCTGCCCTATCTGGGCTGCCTCGCGGGCGCCGGCATGGTCCTGCCCGGCACCAGGATGGACGGACGCAGCCTCCAGGAATTGATCGAGGGCGAGGGCGTGACCTTCGCCCTCGGCGTGCCCACCGTCTTCACCATGCTGCTCGACTACCTCGACGAGAGCGGCAAGCGCGTCGATTCCCTCGAGCGGGTCGCCATCGGCGGCTCGGCGGTGCCCGAATCGATGATCGAACGGCTGGCCGATCCCTACGGCGTGACGGTGCACCAGCTCTGGGGCATGACGGAAACCTCGCCCCTCGGCACCCTGGCGACGCCCACGCCGGCGCTCGACGCGCTGCCGGAGGAGGAACGCCGCGCCGTGCTCGCCCGGCAGGGGCGGGTGCAGTTCGGCCTCGAGCTCAGGATCACCGGCGCCGACGGGCGCCCTGCGCCGCGCGACGGCAGGACCTTCGGCGACATGTCCGTGCGCGGCAACTGGGCGGCCAGCGGCTACTTCAAGGGCGAGGGCGGCGACAGGCTGGACGACGACGGATGGTTCCCGACCGGCGACGTCGCCACCCTCGACGCATACGGCTTCATGCGGATCACCGACCGGACCAAGGACGTGATCAAGTCGGGCGGCGAATGGATCAGCTCGATCGACCTCGATAACGCGGCGATGGGCCATCCGGACGTGAAGCAGGCCGCCGTCATCGGCGTCCGCCACCCGAAGTGGGAGGAGCGACCGCTGCTGGTCGTCGTGCCGCGGGAAGGCCGCGCGCCGAGCCGGGAGAGCATCAACGATCATCTCGCGGGCAAGGTCGCGAAATGGTGGCTGCCGGACGACGTGGTCCTGGTGGAGGAGATGCCGCTGACCGCGACCGGCAAGATCCGGAAAGCGCGCCTGCGCGAGATGTTCCGCGACCGCCCGCCGCCGGACGCCTGATCTGGCGCGCCGCCGCGTGAGGTTGCGGCATGGCGCGCACCGCGCCATGCCCACGGACCCGATGGAGCGCCCGCCGCGCCGGCCCGGCCGGAGCACCCTCGAAGGCGTGCTCCTGATGGTCTTCAGCTGCGCCTGTTTCGCCGGCATGTCGGCGGCGATCCGCCACCTCTCGGCGGAACTCCCGGTGTTCCAGATCGCCTTCTTCCGCAACGCCGTCGGCACCGCGGTGCTGCTGCCGTTCATGGTCCGCGCCGGGTTCGGCGCGTTCGGAGCCGGGCGCTTCCGGCTCTTCGCCATCCGCGCAGGCGTCGGCCTCTGCGCCATGTGGGCGTGGTATTCGGCGCTGCGGATGACCCCGCTGGCCGAGGCCGTCACCCTCAACTTCACCGTCTCGCTATGGATGATCCCGGTCGCCATCCTCATGCTCGGAGAGCGGGTCGGGCCGCGCCGCTGGGTCGCCACGCTCGCGGGCTTCGCCGGCGTCCTGATCGTGCTGCGGCCGGGCGCCGACACCTTCACCACGGGCGGCCTGCTGGCGATCTTCGCGGCTCTGCTCTTCTGCGTCTCGATGGCCCTGGTGCGGCTGCTCGCGCGCGCCGAATCGCCGCTCGCGATCGTCTTCTACATGAACGCCATCATGACGCCGCTTTCGCTGGGCCCCGCGTTGTGGTTCTGGACCTGGCCCACGGCGGCGCAGCTGGGCTGGCTCTGCGGCGTCGGCATCGTCCTCACCCTCGCGCATTTCGCCATGGCCCGCGCGCTCTCGCTCATGGAGGCGACGGCGGTCGTGCCGCTCGACTTCACGCGGCTGCCCTTCGCCGTCCTGATCGGCTGGTTCGCGTTCGGCGAGTTCCCGGCCTTCTGGACCTGGATCGGCGGCGCCGTCATCGTCGCGAGCGCGGTCTACATCTCCCGCCGGGAAGCGCGTCTCGCGCGCGCCGGCCCGTCCGCGCCGGTGTGAGCCTCTCCGTCCGCTTCCGGCCGCCCCCCCCTACCCCCCTCCCGACCTCCCCCCTGGATCAGGGGGGAGGGGTATTCGCGGAGTATTCGGGTGGCGCCTCTACCCCCCTCCCGACCTCCCCCCTGATCAGGGGGGAGGGGTATTCGCGGAGCATTCGGCCGAACCCTCTACCCCCCTCCCGACCTCCCCCCTGGATCAGGGGGGAGGGGTATTCGGGGAGCATTCGGCCGACCCCCTCTACCCCCCTCCCGACCTCCCCCCTGATCAGGGGGGAGGGGTATTCGGGGAGTATTCGGGTGGCCCCCTCTACCCCCCTCCCGACCTCCCCCCTGGATCAGGGGGGAGGGGTATTCGGGGAGTATTCGGCCGACCCCTCTACCCCCCTCCCGACCTCCCCCCTGGATCAGGGGGGAGGGGTATTCGGGGAGTATTCGGCCGAACCCCTCTACCCCCCTCCCGACCTCCCCCCTGGATCAGGGGGGAGGGGTATTCGCGGAGTATTCGACCGACCCCTCTACCCCCCTCCCGACCTCCCCCCTGGATCAGGGGGGAGGGGTATTCGGGGAGTATTCGGCCGACCCCTCTACCCCCCTCCCGACCTCCCCCCTGGATCAGGGGGGAGGGGTATTCGGGGAGTATTCGGCCGACCCCTCTACCCCCCTCCCGACCTCCCCCCTGATCAGGGGGGAGGGGTATTCGGGGAGTATTCGGCCGACCCCTCTACCCCCCTCCCGACCTCCCCCCTGGATCAGGGGGGAGGGGTATTCGGGGAGTATTCAGCCGACCCCTCTACCCCCTTCCCGACCTCCCCCCTGATCAGGGGGGAGGGGTATTCGGGGAGTATTCGGCCGACCCCTCTACCCCCTTCCCGACCTCCCCCCTGATCAGGGGGGAGGGGTATTCGGGGAGCATTCGGGTGGCGCCTCTACCCCCCTCCCGACCTCCCCCCTGGATCAGGGGGGAGGGGTATTCGGGATGTTTTGCATCCCTCGCGGGGTTTGCTATGGAGGGGCGAACGGAAGCGGGAGCGGACCATGGACATCGGCGGACACACGGCGCTCGTCACCGGCGGCGCCTCCGGCCTCGGCGAGGCGACGGCGCGGCGCCTGGCGGCGGAGGGCGCCAGGGTCGGCGTCCTCGACAGGGACGAGGAGCGGGCGCGGGCGGTCGCCGCGGAGATCGACGGCGCGGCCGCGGCCTGCGACGTGGTCGATCCGGCGAGCCACGAGGCCGCCGTCGCCGCCGTCCGCGCGGCGTTGGGCCCGGCGCGCATCCTGGTCGCCTGCGCCGGCATCGCGCCGGGGGCCAAGCTGGTCGGGCGCGACGGGACCGCCAGCCCGCTCGACAAACTCACCCGCGCGATCCACGTCAACCTGATCGGCACGATCAATTCCTGCCGGCTGGCCGCGGCCGACATGGCCGCGCAGGAGCCGCTCGACGACGGCGAGCGCGGCGTCATCGTGACGACCGCCTCGGTCGCCGCCTTCGAGGGCCAGATCGGGCAGCTCGATTACGCGGCCTCCAAGGGCGGCGTCGCGGCGATGACCATCCCGCTCGCCCGCGAACTCGCCCGCGACGGCATCCGCGTGAACGCCATCGCGCCCGGGCTGATGGACACGCCGATGATGGCGGGCCTGCCCGAGACGGTGCGCCAGTCGCTGGTGGAAACGACGCTCTATCCCAAGCGCCTGGGGCACGCCGAGGAATACGCGGCGCTCGCGGCCCACATCGTCGAGAACCGCTTTATGAACGGTTCGGTGATCCGCTTCGACGGCGCCCTCAGGATGGCCCCGAAATAGCCTTTTTCCAGCTTATCCTCGAAACTCCGCCGATGCGGTGGCGCGGCGGGGCGCGCCTTCGGCGCATGACCGCCCCGGATCGATCTCGTCAAGGTCCCGTCATTCCCGCGAAAGCGGGAAGCCATCCACAGGCCGGATGAGCGATGCCGACCGGCGCACCGTGACATTGCGGGCGCGAACGCCAGGGAAACCCCGCACTCCGTGGGAAGACTTTCAGGGATAAGCGGGAACCACTTTCGCAGGCGCGCGCCTCACGCCTTCCATGGCGGGATCGGCGTCTCCCAGGCGGGCTTTCCGGCCTCGCTCAGGAGCTTCAGGATCAGCTCGATGTGGGAGAAGAGCCACGCGCCGCCTTCCTTGCGGAAGCGGGATTCGTACCAGCCGCCGATCCAGGTGTCGGCGGCCGGGCCGCCGCCTTCCGGCGCCACCTTCGCGAGCTCCCAGAGGTAGTATTCGCCGGTGGCGCTCGCGCCGTCGGGCGCGATTTCGATGATCGGCTGGGTCATGTAGTGGAGCGCCCACGGGATTGTCGTGGTGCAGACCTCGCGCAGGCCCCGGGCGATGCCGTCGCGGGTTTCCCAGCGGCCGATGCCCTCGCAGTTCCACACCGCGTCCTCGGTGAAGCACGGCGCCATCATCGCCGGATCGCCGTTGTGGTCCGCGGCCTTGGCGTAGCGCGCGATGAGTTGCTTGATGGCCTCGATGTCCTCGAGGCGTTGAAGGCGTCGTTCGACGGTCATCCTGCGTCCTCCCCGTTGTCCTGTCGATTCCGCGCGGGCCGGGCCGGCGCTTCCGCCGGCGCCCGGCAGCCGCTCGGGCAGCACCGCCCCGGCTGCCGGCGGTCGCCGCCGGCGGCGCCTTCCGCGAGCGCGCCCCGGTCGAGCAGCTTGTCCACCAGCGCCGCCTTCTCCTCCAGCGGGTAGCTGCGGAAGATCTCCAGCCCCGCGGCCTGGGGCGAACCGCCGCCGTGCAGGCTGATGACCGAGTACCAGCCGGCGGCGCCGGATGCCGTCAGGTCCTCGATCAGGCGCGCGACCGCCGCCCGCCGCTCGTAGGGCAGGTCGGCGCGGCCGCGGAGCATCTCGGCGAGAGTGGCGGCGGTCGCCGGGTTGTGGTCCTCGTCCGGCCCCGGCAGCGCCACCACCAGCCCGCCGGAGACCTCGTGGGCGATCCGGTGCATGTCGTAGATCTGCGTGGAGAGCAGCAGCTTGCCGATGTTGGCGAACACCCGGTCCGGCTCGACGCAGCCCGAAGCGTCGGCCGCGCCGTGCACCGAGGCGGCGACGCCGCAGGCGTAGAACCCCTCGACGATCTTGATCAGCTCGACCATCCGCTCCCGCAGATGGCTCGTCTCGCCCACCGCGACGCCGTTCGCGTCGGCCATCAGCACGCCGGCGCCGATCAGGAGGTCGCCGAAGCCGGCGCGGGCGCCGATGCAGGAGTGCCGGTGATGGGTCGCGTAGGCCTGCGTCAGGAACTGCGAATGCCGCCATTCGCCGGCCAGGAAGACGCGCTCCCACGGCACGAACACGTCCTCGAAGACGACGACCCCGGTGGATTGCCCGTATCTGGCGCTGAACGTCGCCGCTGCCTCCCCCGGACGGCCCGCCGGGCGGGCGACGATGGTGAGCCCGTCGGCGTCCACCGGCACCGCGCAGCAGACGGCGAAGTCTTCGTCCTCCTCGGTCATGTTGCGGCAGGGCATGACGAGGAACTCGTGCATGTAGGGCGCGCCGGTGACGATCGCCTTGGCGCCGCGGATGACGATGCCGCCCGGGCGGCGGGCGGCGACGTGCACATAGGAATCCCGCGCCGCCTGCCGGTGGGGGCGGCGCGCGCGATCGCCCTTGCCGTCGGTCATGGCGACGCCCAGGGTGAGGTCTTCCGCCTGGACGCGGTGGAGATAGGCGAGGAAGCGCCGGTGCAGGTCGCTCCCGGTTTCCGCGTCGATTCGATGGGTCGTCTGGTGGATGGCGTTGAGGCCGTCCTGCGTCAGGTAGCGCTGGGCGCAGCCCGTGTGCTGGCAGACGAGGCGCACCGCCTCGAGCTTGCGCAGCTGGTCGTCGGTCGCGCGGTTGATGTGGAGGAAGCGGTTGACCGCCGCGCCCGTGCTCTCCTCGACCGCCGTCATCGTTTCCCGGTGGGCTTGCGCGCGCGCGAATTCGTAGGTCAGCCCGACCGCGGCGACGCCCGGCGCGAAGCGCGGTTCGTCGGCGACCGATTCGACCGCCTCGCCGTCGAGCCAGACCCGCGGCGCCGCGCGCCTGAGCGACTCCCGGTAATCCTCGGCGGACATGAACATCCGCCCTACGCCCCTGCCGCCCTTTCGTCCGCCCGGCGCTCCCGACGGCGGATCGCCTCCGTGATCCGCAGCACCCGCTCGGCCTTCTCGACGATCGGGTAATCGATGAAGTAGCCGTCCACCTGGATCGACGCGGAGCCGGCCGCCTCGGCTTCCCTGAAGGCGGCGACGTGCTGCTCCGCCCGGGCGACGTCCGCCGCGCTCGGCGTGAAGACCCGGTTCACCGGCGCCACCTGCTTCGGGTGGATGCAGAGCTTGCCCTGGAAGCCGGCGTTCAAGGCCGTCTGCGCCGAACGCTCCAGGTTTTCCGCGTCGGTCAGGTCGATGAACACCGTGTCGATCGGCGGCTCCAGGCCGGCCGCGCGGGAGGCGAGCGCGAGGCGGGCGCGCGCGTGGGCGAGCTCGGCCTCGGCGGCGGTCCAGACCATCCCCATGTCGCGGGTGTAGTCGCCGGCGCCGAAGGAGAGCCGCCTGACCCGCGTGCCCGCCCCGGCGATGGCGTCCACCGCGGCCATCCCGCGACCGGTCTCGACGATGGGCAGCAGGTCGATCGCGCCGCGGTCGAGGCCCCGTTCCCGCTCCAGCTGCGCCAGCAGCCAGTCGGCCGTTTCGAGCTGGCCGGGGCTTTCGACCTTGGGCAGCATGATGCCGTCCACGGCGGGGCCTGCGACGGCGTGGAAATCGCCGTGGCAGTAGTCGGTGTCGAGCGCGTTCACGCGGACATAGCCCAGGCAGTCGCGGGGCGCCCGGAGCGCCGCCGCGACGGCGGCCCGGGTCGCTTCCTTTTCCGCGGCCGCCACGGCGTCCTCGAGGTCGAGGACCGCCGCGTCCGCCCCGGCGCCGAACACCTTGGCGACCTTGCGCGGATGGTTGCCGGGCGCAAACAGGTAAGTGCGGTGCGGCAGCATCGCGCCAGCCAACCACACCCCAGCGCCCCGATCAAGCCGGCGCCCGTTTCTGCGGCGCTCGGCTCTTCAGGCCCGCCGTCGTTTCCGTGCTTCGTTCGGGATGCTCGAACCGAGCGGAGGGAACCGCGCGGAATCACTCGTGGGCGAGGAAACGCGGCGGCCGGCCGGCGGCCCGCGGGTTCCCGGCGAACAGCCCGCCGCCTTTGTGCGCGCTGCGGCCGATGACGAGCGGCCCGGCCTGCGCCGTCGGGAAGACGAGGCGAAGACGCCCCGCCAGCCCGCCGCGCGGCCCGCGCCGCGCCGCGAGAACCTCGACGGCGCCCGGCGCGGGAAGCGGCCAGCCGCACCGCCGGAGCTCGGCAGCGACGTCGGCCTTCAGCGCCTCGTCGTCGCCGAGGCGGCGGCGATGGCGGGTGACGTCGTACTCGGTCACGCTTTCCCAGACCCGCGACGGGGCGAACAACGGGTCGCCCTCCACGGCGATCGCCGCCGGCGCGAGCCTCAACAGGCCGGCCCGCCCGGCGCGCAGGATGTCCATCCCCTCCAGGGCGCACGCCATCCGGCGGTGGTCCGCCTCGACTTCCCGCCACTCCACGCCGTGGCGCTGCATGCGGCTCGGTGCGAGGTAGAGGATGCGCCGGCGCGGCAGGTCGGCGAGAACGGCGACATGGCGGTGAACGCCGCCGCCTGCCGGCGCGCCGTTCGTCTCGTGGCCGCTCACATAGGGCGGCAGCTTCTCGCGTGGCGGCAGGCTGCCTTGCACCCGCGCCATCATCGCCCGGCGCGCGGCGTGCGCGACCGGTGCCGGCCCGGCGCCGTCGGCGAGCCCGTCCGTTATGGCGAAGGCCGCCACGTCGTATGCAGGGTCGCTCGGATGCATGAGTCCGAGCCCGAGATAACGCCCGTCGCCCAACACGAGCGGTCCCTCGACCGGTTCGGCGAAAGTCATCTCGACATGCCAGAGCGCTTCCTTGGGAAAGCGCGTGCCGGCCGCGAACGCTTCGGCGCGCTCGCCGCGTTGGTCGAACGGCTCGCGTTGTACGCGCACTTCATCGGCCGGCGCACGAACCCCGGCATGGCGCAACGCTTGGCGAGCGGCCGCCGCGGCGCGCGCTTCCCTGGCGGCCCGTTCGTGCCCGCTTTTCCCTTCGTCCACTCGGTGGGCCGGTTCGATCCGCCGCCGACGCGCCATCGGCAGGGCGAGCGGCGTTACGCTCCGCCAGCGCTTCCCCCGCCGCTCGAAACGACCGATCATCCGGTCGTCGTCGGCGCGGCGCAACTCCCTCTCGATGACGCCGTCCCCGTCCGTCCAGGAGATTTGAGAGAAGGCCCATGCGAGGTCGTCCGCTTTCAGAGGGCAGGATTGCGGGACGTAAACGACGATACGGCGGATTTCCATGTCCGCATGTGGATGCCCGACCGACGGAATCGGCGCGATCCGCACCCGCATCGCCTTGTCCGCGTCGGTCGCGCCGCGACCGATCAGGTAACGCTCGATGCTGTCCGCGAGGTCTGGCACCGTGTCTCGGAGACGGCCCGCCGCCTCGTCGCGCACCGTTTCGACGAGTGCCGCCGCCGCGCTCAGAGGCCAGAGGTCGAGACCGCCGGCGCCTTTTCGCAGGTCGAAGACGAGCCGATGCGGACGGGCATCGTAGGCGACCTTGGCCAGCAGCGGTTTGGGCGGTTGCACGAAAACGCGCACCGGCTTGCGATTGGTTCCGCCGACGCGGAAGCGGTTTCGCATGTTCTCGAAACGCTCGGTCAGGCTCGCTCCCGTTCCGGGCCGGGGACAAAGAAAGCTCCGCCCCGTTCCGCCCCCTTCCGAAGGCCGGTGGACGGTCCCGCCATGAGCGGCCAGCCGTTCCTCCGCCTCGTCGGCGTCGATCACCGCCGCTTCGGCCCAAGCCATGTCGATCCCCCGGCCAAGTTGATAGAGCGTCTCCGCCGTCGCGCAAAGCGTCGTCGCTCGCGCATCGGGATCATCGACGGGCCAGAAGTAGAGGACCGGTGTTTCGGCATCGAACAGGACAGGCTGGATATGCTTGCCGACGCGGACCGCGGCCACCGCCTTGGCCAGATCGGGCATCTTCCCCTTGGACAATTCCGCATCGAGATCGTTGTTGGGCACGAAGCTGGTATAGGCTTTGCCGCGGAAACCACGCGGCACCGCGATCACCGGCGGCGGCAGGCGCTCCAGCCAGCCGAGCGCGTCCCGAACATCGGGCGGCACCCTCGCGCCGCATGCCGCGCCAGCCATCAAAGCCTGGAACAGGCGCGCCGGCGCGGGAGGCCAATCGCCCGTTCCGTGGTAACGGCCCTCGTGGAACCGCACGGTGACGACAAGCGCTTGCGTCATGGTTCAGGTCTTTTTCTTCGCATCGTCTTGGGCGAGTGTCTTGTCGTGGGCGAGTGTCTTGTCGAACGCGACCGTCCGATTCTCGCCGACGCCGAATGCCTCCGCCGCCTTCCGCGCGCGGCCGAGCGCAATGTTCTCGTCCAGAGAAACCGACTCCCGCTTTCCGTCGCGGTCGACCACCGTCCACATGGCCAACGCATCCGGGTCGGGCGTGAGGAGGCAACCTTGCCGCAAGAAGCCGTCCAGAGGCGCGGTCGCCGCCACCAGCGCCAAGCCGAGAACGTAACGACGCAGAGCGGAACCGTTCTCCCCTTTCAAGCGCCGCAGGGCGATCAGGTTGACCGTCACGTCCCGGCGTATCTCGCCGTGCACGACGATCCCGCCATGTTCTCCGGTCGCCGGGACATGGACGAAGCCACGTTGTGCCAGAGGACTCTTCGCGCTGCCTTCCTGCTTCTCCTTCTCGGCTTGACTGAACACTTCGAGCTTGGCGTAGTCGACTGGCGGGGTGTATTGCGCCGAGCGCTTCAATTCGTCGATGTTCCAGGCGCGAATGACGGACTGCACGACGCGCGGCAGCTTCGCCTGCGTATCGCGGGAATCCCATGCGCCGAACACCAGAGACGTAGGCGCCAATCGCGCGATCGCGTCCACATCTCCGGTATCCTGAAAAGCCGTGAAGGCTTGACGGGCGTCTTCCGCGAGCTCGGTGGAGCGAACGAGCGCATCGCCCAAGCGGTGCCCCGCTTCGAGAAGGGAAACGGATTTCTCATTGCCGTAGGTGATCGTCACCTGGGGCACCAGCGCGGCGCGGGGGTTGTCCGCTTCGTCGCTCCCGGTCGCCTTGAACAGCGGTTCCATCCGATTGGCCTGAGCGCCTACGCTGTCGATCGTCGCGACCTTGGTGCCGTCCGACAGCCTGTCGACGTTGTAGCCGATGCCGGCGTAAGTTGGCGGGAAGATCACCGAATCAGTGCCTTCCACGGGCAACAGTTTCTGCCGCATCGTCAGAGCGACGGGCCCCGTCGATTCGTTGGCGCAGCGCTCGGCAAGGGTATTGTTGAATTCGGTCATGACGACGGAGTCTCCTCGATGACGTTCGTGATGCAACGGGCTTGGCCTTCTTGCCCTGGCCAATTCATACGCATGCCGAACCGGCGGAAGGGCATGCCGGGGAAGAGGGGTTGCGACGCGCCGAGAGTCGCCCGCAGAAAGATCGGATCGTAGAGCTCGCTGCCGGACACGCCGGCGACGCCGTAACTGTAGTTCAATTTGTCGTGCCGTAGAGGCCGGAGTGGCCGTGCGTGCGTGACCCCGATCGCCGCCATCAATTCGACGACCGGATAGCCTCGCATCGTCACGTCGCCGTGCGCGTTGGGCGAGAAGCCGGCGTCGATCGGCACGTAATCGCGCCGCCAGTCGAAACGGAAGCTGCTGCTCTGTTCCGCTGGTAGCGAAAACGGGTCATCGACATGATCCGCCGTGCGGCCGCGCACGAGATCAAGCGCGTCGCGCACCAGCCCGACGCCTGGATAACCCCCCGAACCGGCCCAGAATTTTACGTTATCCCGCCACGTCTCGTCCCCCCAATAGTCGATCACGATCGATTTTCCGGCGGGATTCCGAAGGCACGCCGGAAGGGTGGCCGGGCTCTGCGGGTCGTCGAACGGGAACGCTTGTGATCGGGCCGACACGGTGTCAATGCCCCATTTCTCGGTGCGGTTGTCGGAACCGGGCGGTGCCAACGACACGACCTCGGCCTCTTCGAGAAAACGCAGCACGCGCTCGACCGGGTTTGCGTCACCGGTCGATTCGAGGCGGAATCGCACATCGTGGCGCCAGTCGAAGCCGCCCCGTGCCTCGCCGAGCAGGGCGTCGGCGGCTTCGACGAAGCCGAGGCAAGCGAACACTTGGCCCGGGTTCAAGAGATCGACCGGAATCGAGGCTTTGCCCATCAGTGCGTCCCTTTCGCACCGGCCGTAGGCAAATCGCGTTGCGTAACCGATTCCGAGGAGACCTGTTCCCTCTTTCCCATCGGCTTTCGTGCCGCTTCTTCTTCCAGACGCCTGGATGCCCGTCGGTCGGCGGCTCGCAACAGCGCCTCCCACCAGGCGAGACCCCACGGCCCCCATTGCCGTTGCAGCCGTGCGAAGCGCATGGCGATCTCGCGCGCTTCGCCTGCCGCCGCGCTCGGCGGCAAGGAGTCGCAGCCCCCGATCCCGATGGCGGGGCGGGCGTAGCCGTGATGCGCCGCGATCAAATGCAATGCCAGCTCGAACCGCGGAGTACTGCGTTCGATTCCGTCGAGGCCCCGGCGTTGCGCGTCAAGCATCGATCCGAACTCGTGCCTGTAGCCGTTCAGAACATGGCGGTTGAATGGACCGGTGGTCTTGGCATAGGGGCCTCCTTTTCGGTCGGCGTTGGAAGCACGTTGCCAGCGGGGAGCTTCCTTTCCATCGTCATGGTGGCGGGCGACGGCGGCGAGCATCGCCCGATCTCCCTCCGAAAGGCCGATCCCCTCCGCGATGCGCAGCGCCTCGCCCGCAACCCACGCTTGATGCTCGCTCAGGGGTTGCGCCTTCGGAGCCATCGATGGGGTTTCTCCATCGGTCTCCGCATCGTATCGCTTCTCGACGACCAGTTGGATTCGGGCTTCCCCTTCCGGTAAGACCAGATACGGCATTTCGAATGTCTTGTGCCAGGGCGCCTCGGGCTCCGTGGACTCGTCTCCGCGCGCCGGTCGCACCCGAATGGCCGGCGAACCCTCTCCCCAGGCTTCACCCCAGTTATCTTCGATCGTCGGCGCCGGCTCGCCACGGCCGTCGGCCAGCAATCCGTTTTCGACCCCGCCAAACCGGGCATCCACCACCAGCCTCTGGCCGGCAAGCCTCCGGTTCAGTTCTTTCACAGGCAGGTCGTGGACGTCATTCAAATCGAATTTCCCCTCCTGCTTTCCTCCGTGATCGAGCAGGAAAGCGACAGGCACGTCCCGTCGTATCGGTCGAAGGAGATCGAAATCCTTCACCCCGTCCGTCGAAAAATCGGCTTCTGTCCTTTTGTGGAGTGCCCTCAAGAGCTTGCGCGCTCGTTTCCTCAACCAGTCCACGACCCGCCACGTCTCGGTTTCGAGCAGTTCCTCGGTTTGCAGCGGGGCGTTCTCGAAGAACGTCTCGATGTCGCTCTTGGGAATCTCGATAGGAGCATGGCTTCCGTCGCTTTCGAAACGCAGCGGCAAGCAGTGACGCCAAGCGACGGTCGTCTGCGGCTCGTCGTCCACCCAACCCCGCAGCCAGGGCGCCACTTCCGGCCGGCCCGTGTGTTCGGCCAGCGAGGTCAGCGCCCAGGCTTCGACCAGGGGTCGGGAAAGCGCCGGATAGAGGGGCATCGGTGTCGAAGCCTTCTCGATCTCTTCGGGTTCGATGTCCTTCTGAAGGCGGGCGAGCGCGGCGGGGCTGGCGTCGTAGCCATCTGTCTCCGTTCGCGGCAGGGCTTCAAGCAGCTTCCGCGCAGCCTTGTGGCGGGCGATTCCGTCCTTGCCAGATGTCTTCTCTTCCGGTGGCCCTTGGTCGATCACCAGCACCCGCGCCGCACCCGCGCCGCGCCGGTTCACCCGGCCGAGCCGCTGCACCATGCGTTCCCAGGGCACCAGATCACAGACCATGTGGTCTGCGTCGAGATCGACACCGACCTCGCCGGCCGAAGTCGCGACCAGAAACACTGGGGCCAACGGCGGGTCGGCGGCGCTATCGGCAATCAAACCGTGCGTCTCCAAGTCCCTGGCCGCTTCTTCCCGTTCATGCACGCGCCGCCCACCGACGAACAGGATCACCTTGGCTTCGGATTCCTCTTCCTTGACCCGCTTCTCGAGACTGGCCTCCACTTTCTCCGCCACCGTGCGCCAATTGGAGTAGATCGCTACGCGCGGCGGCTTGCCTGTCGCTTCGGTTTCCTCCTGTACCAGCCGCCAAGCCCGTTCGGCGAGCGCTTCAGCGAGGGCATCGTCCTGCTTCCCCCCGCTTTCGAGATCCTCTATCGACAGCGCCTTGACCGCATTCAGTCGTTTGCGAACGATCCCGTTCTCCCGATCCTCGTCGTTGAGGTGAAACGGCTCCTCTTCGCCGCACAGCGTCGCCGACAGCGGCAGCATCCGGAAGAGAGGCGGCAGTTCCGGGCTGGCCGCCGGGCCGGAGAACTCCGAGCGCTTCTTTTCGATGGTTTGCAGCAGGCGGTGGAACGGGCGGGCGAGATGCGCTTCGTCCAGCACCACCAGGGTATCACAGCCCATCAGGCCCGCCTCGTAGGGCCGCATGCGCCGGGAAACGCCGTAGCCCGAGAACAGAAGCCGTGATCCGACCATGTCGACGGTGCCGACGACGATGGCCGGCCCAGCCGGATCCTCCTGCCACTCCCGATTGTCGCGATAGCGGCCGCGCAGGGTGGAGATCGGTAGCGACCGCCCGTCGAGGCGCAATCCCTGCCGGATGGACTCGAGTTCCGCGCACTTGAGGTTCTCACGGAGGGTCTCGGCGAATGCGGTGGCCTGATCGACCACCGCGCGCCGGTCGACGACGTAGACCAGTCGCCGGGGCAACGGCGCTCCCTCGGCGCGCGCCAGCAGCCACAATGCCATGACCGCGGTCTTGCCGAGCCCCGTCGGAATGTCCACGGCCGGCGGCAGCCTGCCGCACGACAACTCGCCGAACAAGCGTCGCTGCCACGGGAAGGGCGGATGTCCTTTCAACGCCTCGAAGGCAGTGTCGAAATCGAACGTTACCGGCACGGCTCACCGCTGGAATCTGGAGACGGTCCGCAGGAAAAACTTGCGATCCATGGTTGTCCCTGTATATCCTATTTCAGGCGCCCGAGCCAAGACCTAGACCCGTGGCTTCGGCTGCGCGAGGAGACTTTGGGCACCTCCGGGCGCCGCTATCTCCCTCCCAGGGCGAATCAGGCGGCCGCGGCGATAGGCGGTGGCGACCTGATTCGGCTTGATCCGGTGGAACGTGACGAGAAAGGTATGGTGCCGATCGTCCGTGCGTTTGACGACGGCTCGCCACCACTTGCCTTCGTCGAGCTCCGCCGTGAACACCAAGGTTCGATCCTTCTCCAGGATTGCCGCCCCTTGGCTGATCGCCTCCTGCAAACGGCCGTAGTCACCAAGTGTGACATCCGGGTGGCGCTCTCTCTGCTTGGCGGCTGTCTGTCGGGACAGACGCACGAAACGTGAGCGCCCACCCAGCTGGGCCAGGAGAAAGTCGTCGAGCGCGGCGACTGTCTCGTCTGAGGTAGAGGATCGGTTCATCGTCTCGTGGCCTGAGGTAGCCATTCCGATTTCACTACCCTGGCTCTGGTCGCCTTGTCAATCTCTCACCTTTGGCGTTGCGTGAAATCATTGACGGCCACGCGAGTAGCATGGTAGGGAAGGTACCGGGCTGCCGAACCAGCAGCCCAGCACCTCGTGCCATCGGCATGGAGTCTCATTGAAGCACGCAGCGCCACAGGTGCTGATAGGCGCGATGCCAAAACTTCCGGGGCCACTGTTGCCCCGGCCTCATTGGAACGGGGGGGGGTCGACAGCCTCGGCTGCACACGGGAACGACCCCCCCAATGTCGGGCGGCGCCGGTCTTCACCCTCCCCAAGACTCCTCGATCCGTTCGCGGTGTCTCGGGCTCTCGCCTGATAGCTCACACTCCCCGCCATCCCATCCCTGATGATCGAATGACGACCAGACGTATCGCAGGCCACATGCGCAACAGCCTCTCCGGCGCGACCCGGGGATGCCCGGTGCGTGAATACGGAGCCTCGAAGCCGGACGGCATTTCCGCGAGGGTCGCGCCCGTCAGCGCCCGCACCGCTCGCGAGGGAAGCTTCACAGGAACCCGGACATCCAGGTCCACAGAGCCAAACCGCCGCCGGCCGCTCCCGTCCCCGCATCACACTCACGCGCCGACGGGCGATTGAAAGCCCCATGCGGGCGGCGCAGGATAGGCTGCCAGCAGCGGGAGGGACCGATGAGCGATTACGAGATCTTCGATCTGGGCGACGTGGCGTTGCAGAAGGGCGCGACGCTGCGCGACGCCAAGCTCGCCTACAAGACCTACGGCACGCTCAACGCCAGGAAGGACAACGTCATCCTTCAGCCGACCTGGTATTCCGGGCAGCATACCGACGTGGAATGGACGATCGGGGAGGGCATGGCGCTCGACCCGGCCCACTACTTCATCATCGTGCCCAACATGCTCGGCAACGGGCTTTCGTCCTCGCCGAGCAACACGCCCCCGCCCTACGACAGGGCGCGCTTCCCCAACGTCACGGCCTGCGACAACGTGCGCCTGCAACACCGGCTGATCACCGAGAGGTTCGGCATCGAGCGGATCAAGCTGGTGACCGGCTGGTCGATGGGCGCGCTCCAGACCTTCCACTGGGGTTGCCTCTACCCCGACATGGTGGAGCGCATCGTGCCCACCTGCGGTTCGGCCAAATGCTCACGCCACAACTTCGTGTTCCTCGAAGGCGTCAAGGCGGCGCTCACCGCGGACGACGCCTGGAACGGCGGCTGGTACGAGGCCCCGCCGACGAAGGGCTTGCGCGCCATGGCGCGGGTCTATGCCGGATGGGGTTTCTCCCAGACCTTCTACCGGATCGAGGAAGACCTGAAGCTCGGCTTCTCCTCGCTCGAGGACTTCCTGATCGCCTTCTGGGAGGGGTTCTTCATCCACAAGGACGCGAACAACCTGCTCGCCATGCTCTGGACATGGCAGAACGGCGACATCGGCGACAATGAGATCTACGGCGGCGACTTCAGGAAGGCGCTCGGCGCGATCAAGGCGAAGGCCTTCGTGATGCCGGGGCGCACCGACCTCTACTTCCCGCCGGAAGACAGCGAGATCGAAGTCGCGCACATGCCGAACGCGGAGCTGCGCGTGTTCGAATCCTCCTACGGCCATTTCGCATCGAGCGCGCTCAACCCCGCCGACGTCGCCTTCCAGAACGAGGCGATCAAGGAGATCCTCGCGAGCTAGCCCGCCCCGCTCACCCCGTCCACGGCCTGCGCGGTACCGCCCGGAGGATCGCGTTCGGGCGCTTTTCCCGCATGTCCATGCGGCCCCCCCCTCCCGGCCTCCCCCCTGCCAGGGGGGAGGAGTTTGACGTGCATGGGGGGAGGGGGGTGGAGGGTCGGTCAGAACCGCAGCTTGAGGCTCACGCCGCCGCCGTAGCCGCGGTCGCCGTGCCTGCCCGCCTCGTAGCGCGCGACACCCTGCGCCGCATAGCGGCCATCCCCCCATTCATGCACGCCCCCCACTTCCATGCGCAGTCGCGTCGCAGCCGCCTCCGACGACAGCTCGTCGTCCGATACACGCACCCGCGTCGCCGACGCAAACTCACGCTCGACATCGATCGAGCCGAACAACCGGCCGCCGCCAAGCCCGGACGGCGCGGTCTCCACGCCCACGCCCGCGCGACCCGTCACGCTACGCCCCTTCTCCAGCGACACGACGCTGCCCACGCCGTCCGTGAAATCCTTCAACCCCACCTGCGAATGCACCAGGCGCACACGCGGCGTCAGCGTCGCCGCCCCCAGCGCCAGCCGACGGCCCGCCTCCAGGCCCACCGCGTAGCCGAAGCCCCGCACGCCCAAGACTTGCGATCGAGACTTCACGTCCGCCGTGTACAACGTCGCCGATACCTGCCCGTCAACATAGAGGCCGTCGCCGAACCCCCACGCCCCCGACACACCGAAGCCCGTACCCGACGCCTCGATCTCACCGTCCATCCCCGACAGTTCCGCGGACCCGCGCCGGTGATGCACCGAGACGCCGGCCAACCCGGACGCGCTCAACGGAACGTCCACGCCCGTCTGCACGCCGTAGCGGCGATAGTCGTAGGAGAGAGCGGTCGTCGACGTCGAACGCTTCGCCTCGCGCGCGCCGCCCTCCGCCTCCACACGCGCCCACGCCCACGCCCCGTTCGAAGACCGAGGCGCCGACAGGCGGTCGCGATGCGTCGGCAGACCGTTCAACCCCAGCAGCACGGACGGCAGCGCCTCGTACACACGAGAACGCGGCGCGTAGTCGTACTTGAGCCTGTATGCGCCGCCCCCTTCGTCGCGAAGCGCCAGGTCGAAGGCGCCCAGCGGCACCGAGGGAGCCGGGCCGGAGGCGCATTCCGCGCCGCCTCCCGCGGGCACGTAGCAGAGCTCCAAGCTCCCTTTGGGGTCGTAGCGGATCGTGCCGTCGATCCGCCCGGCGGCCTGCGGGCGCGTCTCGCCGGCACGCTCATGGAGCGTCACCTTGAGGTCCCCGGCCTCGCTACGGATCGCCTCTCGCCCGCCCTCGACTTCGATGCCCGTGATCCGGCCGGTCCCGCCGACCGTCACCGTGCCGCCCTCGTCGAACCGCACGCGCCCCGCCGTGCCGTGCACCGTCACCGGGCTCGCGGCCAGATGGATGGTGCCCCTCACCGTCCCGCCGTTGGACACCGTGACCGTGTGCTCGCCCGTGCCCCGGCCGAAAACGTTGCCTTCGACCGTGCCCGAGATGGTCGCGTCCAGGTCGCCGGCGCCCTCCTCGATGACGTCGCCGGCGACCGTTCCCATTTCCGCTACGGTCACGGCCAAGTCCCCGGCCGCGCTGCGGAGCGCCTCTCTCCCGCCTTCGACTTCGACGCCCGTGAGCCGCCCCGTCCTGGCCACCGTCACCGTGCCGCCGTTGCTGTAGAGAAGCCGCCCGACGTTGCCGTGAACCGTCAGCGGGCCGGCCGGGTCGTGGACCGTGCCCGTGACCACGCCGCCTTCCTGTACGTCCAGCGTCAGGGCGCCGCCGGTCGGGGCGCGAAGGTCGTCGCTCTCCACCCTGCCGGCCACCGTCACCGACAGATCCCCCGCCGCGCTGCGGACCGCCTCGGTCTCGCCCTCGATGCCCGTGAGCCGCCCCGTCCTGGCCACCGTCACCGTGCCGCCGCTGGTGTAGAGCAGCCGGCCGACTCTGCCGTGAACCGTCAGCGGCCCGGCCGGGTCGTGGACGGTGCCGGTGACCTCGCCGCCTTCCATCACGTTCAGCGTCAACGCACCGCCGGCCGGGGCGCGAAGGTCGTCGCTCTCCACCTTGCCGGCCACCGTCACCGACAGATCCCCCGCCTCGTTGCCGATCGCGCCGGCGACGACGCCGCCTTCCATCACATTCAGCGTCAAGGCGCCGCCGCCCTGGGCGCGGATGTCGCCTTCCACTCTGCCGGCCACCGTCGCGACGAGGTCGCCCGCGCCGTCGGAGAGGACGGCGTCGCCCGAGGCCGCGCCGACGCGCCCGGTCTCGCCCACCGTCACCGCGCCGCCGCCGGCCAGATGGACACCCGCGCCGGTCCCGCCCATGACCTTGCCGTTCACCGTCACCGTCTGGGCGCGCAGGCCGTCGTCGTCCAGGCCCGCCCCGCCGACGTGGACGCCGTGGCGTCCGCCGGTGATCTCCGCCCCATCGGCCACGGTCACCGCGATGGCGCCGTTGCGGTCGTGCGCCAGCGCGTAGCGCGCGTCCACGCCGTCGCCCTCGGCGGCGATCGTCCCGCCGGTCACGTCCACCTGGATATCGCCTGCGTTGTAGCTCGCCGCGTGCGCCCGGAGCGTGTCCTTCCATGTGTCGGTGTAGGCGGCGGGGAGCGCGGCCAGGGCCGTCTCCAGACCATCGCCGGTCAGCGCCGCCTCCAGCGCCGTCCGCTCGGCGGGCGAGAGCGCGTCGTCGCCGTCGCCGAAGCGCACGTGGCCGGTGATCGTTTCATGCGAGAGCGCCAGCGCCCGCACCCCCGCCCTGGTCAGGCCCAGGATCTTTCCCGCCGCCCGGTTCGCCGACGTCTCATCGTCCGTCAGCACGGCGCGCTTTCGCCGAAGGTTCTCGGCCTCCTCCTTCCAGTCGTCGTCGTAGTCCGCGGGCAGAGCCTCCAGCGCCGTCGTCAGCGCGTCCGAATCGTCCGCCTTGATGGCGTTGAAGACGGCTTCCTCGCGCGCCGAGAGCGTCCCGTCGTCGCCTGCGATCCTGCTCTCGATGAAGGCGTCCGTCACCTGCGCGCCGACCGTGACGTCGCCGCTGGAGGTGACGTGGATCATGGGCTTGGTCCTGGCCGCGTCGTCCGCCTCCTCCGCGCCGTCGCCGGAGGTATGGCCGCTCCGGCGCGCGGCCCAGGCGAGAACGCCCACGTCCCCCGCCCCGACCGCGCCGCCATGCGTGACGACGAGGCGCCCGGCCGCGTTCGCGTCGTTCGACAGCCAGCCCCGGACGCCGACGAAGAACGGCGATTCGATCTCCGCTTCCCCTCCCGTTGTCACCGTGACGGAGCCCAGTCCCAGGTGAAGTCCGTTCAGGCCCGCGGCGCCGGCACCCTCCGTCGCGACCGAACCGCCCGCCATGCCGACGACGATCGCCGCTTCGTTCGCGGCGTTGAACAGGAGGGCGGACACGCCGTGGGCGCCGTCGCCCGACGTCGTGACCTCCGCTTCCCCTTCCATCGTCACCGTGACGGAGCCCGGTCCGAAGTGAATCCCGTAGAGACCCAGGGCGGTTTGACCCTCCGTCGTGATCGAGCCGCCCGCCATGCCGATGACGACCGGCGCTTCGTTCGCGGCGTTGCGCAGGGTGGCGAACACGCCGTGGGAGTTCCCGCCCTTCGTCGTGATGGAGCCGCCCGTCATGGCGACGTCCCCTCCGCCCGCGCCCCGATGATCGACGTACACGCCGTGGGTGTTGGCTATCCCCTCCACCGCGATGGAGCCGCCCGTCACGCGGATGCGGGCGTTGGCGGCGTTCGCAGCCGGGTCGCCATAGAAGCCGATCCCGGCCCCGTCCCCCCCCGACTTCTCGATGGAGCCGCCCGAGAAGGTGATCGTGGCGTCGCCCGAGCCTCTCTGCTTGTTGACGTAGATGCCGCTGCTGCGGCTGCCCGACGCCTTGATCGCGCCGCCGCTCATGCTGACGGTGGAGGCGCCCGACCCGTTGTGCAGGATATAGATCCCGTGGGCTTCACTGCCCGACGTCGTGATCGATCCGCCCGTCATCTGGATGTCGGAGGTTCCCGTCGCGGCAGTCGGGTTCGAGAAACGGATGCCGTCGGCGTCACCGCCCGTCGTCGTGATGGAGGCGTCGTCCTCCATGACGATCCTGGTGTCGCCGCTGCCCGCGTTCCGGGCGTAGGCGCCTATGTAAGCTTCCCTGGCGGCCCCCGTGCTGATGACGAGCCCCCGGCCCAGGCGGACGTTGACGTCGTTGACGTCGCTGGCGCTGTTGAGGCGGGCGTCGATGGCGGGCCGGAAGGCGAAGTTCGACGACGTCACGGAGAGGGAGACTCTCTCCGCGTTGATCCGGATGCCGCTCGCGCTCGGGTTGTTTTCCCGGCAGACGATTCGGGTGCCGCCCAGGTTCGAGTTGGGCGCGGTGGGCAGGGCGCCGGCGCATACTCCCTGGGCCGCCGCCTCTCCGGCGGCGCCGGGGACGAGGGCCGTCCCCAGGGCGAGCGCGGCAACCGCGAGCGCCGCCCGCCGGGACGCCGCGCGTCCGCTCCGGTTCCAAATCTTCGTCGGCGCGGCGGTTGCGTTCATCGTCGCGTTCATCGCATCTCTCCGAAACCTCGTGAGCGGGACGGCCGATTTTAGTGTACCCCCCCCCCCCCCGATCAAATTCCCGAGGGCGCGGCGGCGGCCCGCCCTATTCGGCTTCCCGGCGCGCGCCGCCCAGCCAAGCCGTGACCACGAGTTCGGCGACGGCGCCGGGCGGCAGTTCGCTGACGCCGATATCCGTCCAGGTCGGGTAGGGCGCCTTGACGTAGCGGTTCTTCACCTCGTTGAAGAGCGGGAAGGTCCTGAGATAGTCCAGGCGGTAGGTTTCGACGGTCACCACATGGTCGAAGGTCGCGCCCGCCCGCGCGAGCCGCGCCCCGACCTCCTCGAAGATGCTGACGAAGTTGGCGATCAGGGCCTCGTCGTCGGCGTCGCGCGCCACCGGCGCCCCGGTGACCCCGGAGAGGTACAGCATGTCGCCCACCCGGACCGCCTCGGAATAGCGGACGGTCTCGGGGACGTTCGGGTCCTGCGAGACGAAGACCTCGGGCGCGGCGCCCTCCCCGGCGGAAAGGGCGGCGAGCGGCGACACCGCCATCAGAACGGCCAACGCGGCGATACGGTACATGTTCCCTCCTCTCCGCCGGCAGCGGCCCCGAAGCGGGGCCGGGCGATCCCGGCGCGCGTCGCGGGGCATTATGGGCCCGCGCTCCCGCCCCCGGCAGCCCCCGGCATGAATCGACCCTTGAGAAGCCGTCGCTCCATCCGGCGCCTTCGCGCTAGCCGCGCCCGACGAACGGCATCTTGGTGGCCATCACGGTCATGAACTGGACGTTCGCGTCGAGCGGCAGGCTCGCCATGTAGATCACCGCGCGGGCGACGTTCTCCACCGCCATCGTCGCCTCCGAGGCGATCGACCCGTCGGCCTGGGCCACCCCCTGGCTCATGCGTCGGGTCATCTCCGTGGCCGCGTTGCCGACGTCGATCTGTCCGCAGGCGATGTCGTATTTCCGCCCGTCCAGGGCGGTCGACCTGGTGAGCCCGGTCACCGCATGCTTGGTCGCGGTATAGGGCGCCGAGTTGGGCCGGGGGACGTGCGAAGAGACCGAGCCGTTGTTGATGATGCGCCCGCCCATCGGGCGCTGCGCCTTCATCATGCGGAAGGCTTCCTGCGTGCAGAGGAAGACGCCGGTGAGGTTGGTATCGACGACGGCCCGCCACTTGTCGAGGCGGAGGTCTTCGAGGGGCACGGCGGGCGCGCTGATGCCGGCGTTGTTGAACAGGAGGTCGAGCCGGCCGAACGCCGCCTTCGTCTCCGCGAACAGCGCCGCGACCGCATCGGGCCGCCCCACGTCGGCCGGCACGGCGCGCGCGGCGCCCGCCTCCGCGCCCGCCTCGGCGACGGCGCTCTCCAGCGTCTCGCGGCGGCGCCCCGCGAAGACCACGGCATAGCCCTCGCCCAGGAGCGCATGCGCCACCGCCTTGCCGATGCCCTGCCCGGCCCCGGTGACGACCGCGACCTTGTCCCTCGATCCCATGCCTCGCGCCTTCCGGGCGTGCCGCGCCGAACGGCCGCGGGATATAGCACGGTCCGGGACGGCCGTTCACCCCCTCGCACTCGATCACCCGGAGTCCCCCGCGCCTTGCCTCCGGGGGAGAGGCAGAATCATCTCGGTGGAGCCTCCGAAGCCCAGGATCGGCTCGAGGTATCCGTAGGTTCGGTGCCTGCCGGGGAGAAAGCCCATCCGCCGGTACAGCGCCCGCGCCCGCGGGTTGGTGTCGATGACGTCCAGCCGGATCCGCTCATAGCCGTTGCGCCGGGCGAAGTCGCGGAGCGCCTCGAGCAGGCCCGTGCCCGTTCCTTGCCCGCGGTGGCCCGGGTCGACCGCAATTCCATCCATGAGGAGCTCCCCCGGACGGGGAGCGCGCTCCATGAGACCCAGCAGCAACGCCGCTTTCAGAGCGCGCAAAAGACCGAGGCGGCGGCGCAGACGGCGCATCGTCAGGCCGCCTGTGAGGGAGAGGCCGTCGTGGTGAAAGCCGGCGATTCCGACGAGGCGCGAATCGCGAAGGGCGCACATCGCCCGAGCGGGAACCAGCGATTCGCGGATAATCGCGACGCGCGCTTCCCGCGCGGGAATCGCCGCGTCGAATTTCGGACCGAACGCCGCCTCGTACAGAGCCGCCGCCTCTCCGCGATTCGCTTCGGGCAGGCCCAGCCGATAACACGGGGCCTCGCTGCGCCGCCCGGCCGACATGGCGTGCACTCAGTGCGGGCGCTCGGTGCGGGCGCTCAGCGCGCGCGCTTGCGGGCGCGCAGATCGAGGCAGCCGGCGGCCGCGCGCGGGTCGGCGCCGGGCGGGAAGAGGCCGACCTTCCGCACCTTCTGCGTCCCCGTCACCGGCAGGGTTTCGACGAAGAGCAGATAGCCGGGCGCCTTGTAGTAGGCGAGGCGCTCCAGGCAGAGAGCCTGCAACGCCGCCGCCGTGTCGCGGTTCGCCGGCACCCCCGACGCCGGGACGACGCAGGCCATGACCTCCTCCTGGCGCAGCGCGTCGGGCACGGCGATCACGGCGGCCTGGGCCACGCGGTCGTCGGCCTGCAGCACCGCCTCGACCTCGGCGGCGGCGATGTTCTCGCCGCTGCGCCGGATGATGTTCTTCTTGCGGTCGACGAAGACGAACGCGCCGTCCGCCGCGCGGGTCACGATGTCGCCGGTGTGGAACCAGCCGCCGCGCCATGCCTCCTCGGTCGCCTCCCGGTCCTTGAGATAGCCGGAGAAGAGGCCGCGCCGCGGGTCGGCGCCCGTCATGCGCAGCACGAGCTCGCCGGGAACCCCGGCCGCCACCGCGCGGTCCGCGTCGTCGACCACGCGCATTTCGCATCCCGAAAGCGGACGCCCGAAGGCGCGCGTCTCGATCCGCCGCGGCGCGACGCTCGCCCAGGCCGGCATCGCCACCTCGGTCATCCCCCAACCTTCGACCAGCGGGAAGCCGAAGCGCTCCTCGAACAGGCGATGATGCTTCGGATCGATCCCGGCGCCCGCGCCGAACCTGACGCCGTGGGCGCGGTCCTCGGGGCCGGGCGGCCGGGCGAGCAGGAGCGGCGGCATGATCCCGAGATAGTGGACGATCGTCGCCCGCGTCGCCGCGACGTCGGCCCACCAGCTTCGGGGGTGGAAGCGGTCGGCCATGATGATGCAGCCCGCCGCCGTCAGCATCGCCATGCTGCCGATCGCGAGCGCGTTGGCGTGGTGCAGCGGCAGCGGGTTGAGCAGCCGCTCGCATCCGTCTTCCATCGCCATCAGGCCGCCGGCCTCCCGGTACCAGGCGCCGGCGTTGAGGAAATAGCGGTTCGTCAGGATGCAGCCCTTGGGCCGGCCGGTGGTGCCGGAGGTATAGAGCAGCGCCGCCTCGTCGTCGGCCCCCGGCGCCGCGCCGCGGGGAGCGCGCGGCGGCCCCGGCAGCGGCGCGGGAAGGGCGTTCGCATCGACGATCGGCACGGCCCGCGCGCAGGCGCCGACCGCGGCCTCGAGAGCGGCCACCCGTTCCGGAACGGAGACGATCAGCGCCGCTTCCGAGTGGTCGATCAGATAGGCCATCTCGTCCCGGCGCCAGGCTGGGTTGATGGGGACGATGCCGGCGCCGACCGCGTTCAGCGCCCACCAGTGCAGGTGGAAGGCGGGCCGGTTCTCCAGCAGCAGCGCGACGCGGTGGCCCGGCCCGTAGCCGGCGCCGCGGTAGCGCGCCCGCAACGCCGCCACCCGGTCGCGCGCCGTGCGGTAGTCGATCTCGACGCCGCCCGGATGGTAGGACCGGCCGGCCATGGGCGGGGCGCAGAGGCATCCGCCCTCCGGCGCCCGCGCCGCCGCTTCCTCGAACAGCGCGAACACCGTTTCCGCCATCGTCGCCGCCCTCCGCCGGGAAACCCCGACCGTGCGCGGCCGCGCCCGCCGGCGCAAGCGTCTTCGGCGCGAGGGTCTTCGGCGCGGCCCGATGCGCGGGCTTCCCTCCGGGCGGGCGGCCAAGGAATCCGCCCCGGCGCGCGTCGAACGTCGACGGACGCCGCGCCGCAAGGGATGATGCGCCCGGATGGGGGAGGACGACGGCTTGGCGGAGGCGCGCAAGGTGCTGATGGAGGAGGCCATATCGACGCTCTTCCCCATCGTCGGCGAGATCGGCGCCGGCCACGCGGTGACCGCCCTCTGCGAGGGGACGCCGGCGGGCTCCGAGGCCGCGCTCGTCCCGCCGCTCCGTTACGGCCCCGGGGCGGCCGCGCCGGAGGGCGGTTTCGCCGACTGAGGTCGCCTTCGTGAAGATCCGCTACAAGCTGCCGGGCGCCGCGCAGCGCCCTGATCGCGCGGCCGGCGACCGCGGCCGATGCGTTCGAGAGCGTCCCGGCGGCCCCGCGGGAGGCGCGCTTCGCCGCCTTCGGGCAACTCCTGCGCGGCGGGCGCCATACCGGCGCCCTCGGCTACGACGACGTGATCGCGCTGGCGCAGGGCGCGGACCCGTTCGGCTACCGGGCCGCGTTCGTGGGCCTCGTCCGCTTGGCCAAGTCGGCCGCCGCCATGGCCCCGCGGGACGAATGAGCGCGGCGGGCCGCACCGCGGATTTCTCGAGGGGAGCGGGCACCGCGCATCGCCCCTCCCGACGCTTCCGACAGGGGAGAACGACATCTTCCACCGCTTCCGCCGCGCGCACACCGGCGGCGCGCGCCATGCACTGCCCAATCGCCGTTGTGCCGCATCGTCCTCCGCTATACGATGGATCATCACTTCAGGGAATTCCCGCCGCCAGTCGGGGAAACCGTGCCGTGCCCGAGGAACATCATGTTCAGGAGGCGTCCGACGAACGCCATCGGCGGCCCCGCGGTCGTCGCGCGGGCCGGCGTGGGCAAGGCCGGGGAAACCGGACGGCAGGTGGCCCACGGAGACAAGAGACGACAGGGACGGGATGGCGCGCGGACCGACGTGGACGCGGCGCTTCCGCTCCCCGGCAAGCGTGAGACACAGCGGGAGAGGACCATGGACAGGACGAAAATCAGGGCCGTCGTATTCCAGGACGGCGGCATGTGGGTGGGCCAGTGTCTCGAATACGATATCGGCGCCCAGGCGGATTCCCTGGAAAAGCTCGACAGGTATCTCGAGATCGCGATCGCCGCCACGCGACGGGAAAGCCGCGAACGCAGCGGCAAGGAGTTCGCGGGAGTGCCCCCCGCACCCGAACACTTCCGCAAGCTCTGGGAGAGGCGGGCCGGAGACTTCACGCCGCAGGGCGTTTCTCCCGACCGGAACGTCACCCTGGCTCTCTGCGCATAGGCGTATGTCGCATCCCTTCGGAGGCCACCCCCGCTTCGGAGAGTATCTGCGGTGGGCGCGCAAGCAGGGGTGCAAGGTCGAGTCCGGCGTCGACTACGAGACCGCAACCAGCATAACCAGGATCGTGACTGCCGACGGTAAGCGATGGGCGATCGAGGTCGGAACGCAGTATTCAGACTATTTGCTTCCAATGACCATTGCCCGTCTCGACCGGCTTCTGGGTCTCGAATCGCCGTGGTTCTCCGCAGACGACGGTGACGAAAGCGACGCTTGAGGGCGAGGGTCGGCGCTGCTCTCGCGGGGATCCGGTCGGAAACGGCGAGACACCGAAGCCATCGGTCGACGACGGAGATGGGCGAGAGAACCTCTGCGGAAGGCCCGCTCCTCGCGCCCTTCGCCGGCCTGCGGGCAGCGCCGGGCCATGCACAGGCCGTGGCGGCACCGCCCTACGACGTACCCTCCGCACGGGAAGCGCGGGCCGCGGCGCGGGACAGGCCCTGGAGCTTCCTCCACGTCTCGCGGCCCGAAATCGATCTGACGCCACCCCCGCCGCCGGGGGCCGCGGCGCTCTACGTGGGCGCGGCGGCCGCGTTCACAAAGATGATCGAAGCCGGCGTGCTGATCCGGGACCCGAAGCCCCGGTTCTACGCCTACCGCATGGCGGATGCCGGGGGCGCCGCGACGGGGCTCGTGGCGGCGGCCTCGCTCGCGGCTTACGCGCGCGGCCGCATCAAGCGCCACGAAGCGACGCGGCCGGCCAAGGTGCGCGACCGCGCGCGGCACATCGCGGCGCTCGGCGCGCAGACCGGGCCGGTCCTCCTGCTTCACCGCGCCGACGACGCCATCCGCCGCGCGCTCGCGGCGGCGTGCGAGGGACCGCCGCTCTGCCGCTGCGTGCTCGACGGCGCGGTCGCGCACACGCTCTGGCCCATCGACGACGCCGAGCGGACCCGGGCGTTGACGCGCAGCTTCGACCGCATCGGGCCGCTCTACATCGCCGACGGCCACCACCGGACGGAGGCGGCCCGCGCGGCGGCGGGCGGTGTGGCGGGCGCGCGCTTCCTGTGCGTGAACTTCCCGAGCGACGAGGTGCGGATTCTCGGCTATCACCGCATCGTGCGGGATTTGAACGGCCTCCCGGCGCCGGCGTTCCTGAACGCGGTCCGCAAGGCGATGCGCTGCGCCCCCGCCGGCGCGCCGGTGACGCCCGGGGAGCGGCGGCGCTTCGGCATGTACGTGGACGGCCGCTGGTACGGCCTCGCGCCCGCGCGCCCCGAGGCAGGCGAGACCCTCGACGTCTCGCTCCTCTCCCGCCTCGTCCTCGAACCGATTCTCGGCATCGGCGACCCGCGGGAGGACCCGCGCATCGACTTCGTGGGCGGCAGGCGCGGGCCGGCGGCGCTCGCCGAGGCGGTCGACGGCGGCGCGGCGGCCGTCGCCTTCTCCCTGCACCCGCCGACCGTCGAGGCGCTCATGGCGGTCGCCGACGCCGGGGCGTCCATGCCGCCGAAATCGACCTGGTTCGAACCGAAGCTCGCCGACGGCCTCGTCTCCCTGATCGTCGATGAAGCCCGCCGCGCGGCGTAACGGCGCGCTCACCGGCTCCCCGGCGCCAGGCGGTGGCGGGCGAGGAAATCGAGGGCGATGGCGGCGAGGCCGAAATCGTGCAGGTCGGCGTGGCCGGCTTCGGGAAGGAACGCGGCTTCCTTCGGCTCCCGCGCCCGCGCGTGCAGGCGGCGCCCGTGGCGCACCGGCACGACCTCGTCGCGCTCGCCGTGGACGATGAGCAGCGGGGCGGTGACCGCGCGGAGCTTCCGGGCGGAATCGAAACGGTCGACGACCAGCGGGCGGACCGGGAGGAACGGGAAGCGCTCGGCGGCCACGTCCGCGACGGAGGTGAACGGCGCCTCGAGGACGAGCGCGGCGGGCGCGGCTTCGGCGGCGAGATGGACGGCGACGCCGGTGCCGAGGGATTCGCCGTAGAGGATCTGGCGCCCGTCGTCGCAGCCGCGGGCGCGGAGGAAGGCCCGCGCCGCGCGCCCGTCGGCGTAGAGCCCGGCCTCCGACGGCGCGCCCGGATTGCCGCTGTAGCCGCGCCAGGTCGTGAGCAGCACGCCGAGCCCGGCGTTCAGAAAGGCGCGGACCTTGAAGCCCCGCATCCCGATATGGCCGGCGTTGCCGTGGAAATAGACGAGGCTCGGCAGCGCCTCGCGCCCGGGCGGCGCGTGCCACGCGAGAAGCGCGAGGCCGTCTTCCGTTTCGAGCGCGACCGGCACGAGCGCGGGGACGCCCGCCTCCGCCGGCGTCGGTCTGGTCGGGTCAGGGAAGTAGGTGAGCGCCCGCTGGGCCGCGCGCAACACGGAGAACGGCCCGGCGCCGAACGAACGCGGCGAGAAAAAGGGCACCCGCGCCGCCGGGTGCCCTCTCTCGGCCTCGGGCGCGCCGCGCTATTCGCGCGCCGCGCCGAAGAGGTGGAGGAGCAGGATGAACATGTTGATGAAGTTGAGGTAGAGCGAGAGCGCGCCCATCACCGACTTCTTCACCATGACGGCCTGCCCGTCGCTCTCCCGGTAGACGTCCTTGATGCGCTGGGTGTCGTAAGCCGTGAGGCCGCAGAACAGCAGCACGCCGGCGACCGAGATCACGAAGTGCATCAGCGCGGACTGCATGAAGATGTTCACCACCATCGCGATGATCAGGCCGATCAGGCCCATGAAGAGGAACGAGCGCCAGGAGGCCAGCGAGCGCTTGGTGGTGTAGCCGTAGAGGCTCATCGCGCCGAACATGCCCATGGCGATGAAGAACACCCGGACGATGCTGGTCGCGGTGTAGGCGATGAAGATGTAGGAGAGCGAGGCCCCCATGAGGATGGAGAAGCCCCAGAAGAGCCACTGGGCCGTGCGCGGCTTCATGGTCTGGATCTTGAAGCCCATGAAGAACACGATGCCGAGCGGCGCAAGCATGACGACGAAGCCGAGGCCCGAACCGTACAGGATCTGGAAGAGCCCCGTGTTCGCCACGACATAGGCGACGATGCCCGTGAGCGCGAGGCCCGAGGCCATGTAGTTGTAGACCCGGAGCATGTAGCTCCTGAGGCCCTGGTCGACCTCGGCCTGGGTCAGGGTCGTGCCGACGAACGGCCGGCGTTGCGTTTCGAATGCCATCGGAGCTTCCTCTGATGCCGCGAACGACTGGTTTCCGAACCCCATATTAGGCGGCCCGCCGCCGATTTCAACACCCTCGGGCGCAACACCCTCGGGCGCAACACCCTTGGATGCAATACCGGCGGGCGCGCGTTGCCCGGCGCGGGGGCGGGCGGTATAGTGCGCGCCGTCTCGCGGGCGCGCAGCGGCGCCCCGGCCGGCCGGAGCGTGGCGCAGTCTGGTAGCGCACTTGACTGGGGGTCAAGGGGTCGGCGGTTCGAATCCGCCCGCTCCGACCACCGGCCCGCCCGCTGCGGCGCCCTCTCCGATTCCATTGGCGCGCCCGGCAGGACTCGAACCTGCGACCCCTTGATTAGGAATCAAGTGCTCTATCCGGCTGAGCTACGGGCGCGCGGGCGCCAGCCCAACAATCCGCGCCGATTCTGTCAATACGTGCCCGCGCGGCGGCGACCGCTTATACTCGCGCCATGCTCCGTCTCGCCCTGATCGCCTTCCTCCTGCTGGGCGCGCGCGGCGCCGTCGGTTGCCCGATACCGGCGCCGGCGGACCTCGCCGTCGAGGGCGAGGCGACGGTGGTCGAGGTCGTCGACGGCGATACCGTCCGGCTCGACAACGGGGACACGGTCCGTCTGGTCGGCATCCAGACGCCCGAGATGGGCTTGCCCGATTCCGAGCCGGAGCCCTTCGCATCCGAGGCGCGGGAGGCGCTGGTCGCGCTCGCTCTCGACCGCCGGGTCGGGCTCGCCTATGGCGGCGGACAGCGCCGCGACCGCTGGGACCGCCTGCTCGCCCATCTCGTGCGGACCGACGACGGCTGCTGGCTCCAGGGCGCGTTGCTCGAGGCCGGCCTGGCGATGGTCTACAGCTTCCGCGACAATCGCGCGGCGGTGGCCGCCATGCTCGCCCACGAACGCCGCGCTCGCGACCGGCGCCGGGGCCTGTGGGCGGAGCCTTTCTACCGCGTGCGCGCCGCCGGGGAGGCGGACGAGGCGTTGCAGGGCTTCCATCTCGTCGAAGGCGTGGTGCAAAGAGTGGCGGTCGTGCGCGGCCGGGGCTATCTGAACTTCGGCGCGGACTGGCGCACGGACTTCACCATCTCCATCGCGCCGCGCGACCTGCCGCTGTTCGAAGCCGAAGGCCTGGCCATCGGGGATTACGCGGGGCGGCTGGTCCGCGTGCGTGGCTGGGTGAGATCGTTCAACGGCCCGATGATCGAGGCGACCCACCCGGAGCAGATCGAAATCGTCGAATGACGCGGCGCGTTCCTACTCGGCGGCCGCCTGCCGGCCGATCTCGGCGCGCAGGCGGGGCATGAGCTCCGTCGCGGCGAGCGCCATGTGGCGGCGCCAGAGATCCGCGTGGACCCAGTCGTGGTGCGAGAGGATCAGCGTCTCGAACGGCCCCACCTCGTCGCGGAAGGCGGCGAGCCTAGCCGCGACGGTCTTCGGGCTGCCGGCCGTCACGATGGTGTCCCCGCCGGAAGTCCTGGATCGGATGCATGAACATGCCGAGCTTCATGGTGGCCTCCCGGGTGGCGCCGCGCGCGGTCATTGTGGGGAGGGCGCGAAGCCGCGTCCAACCCCGCGCCTAAAGCCGGTACAGCCGCCGCGCGGTGCCTGAGAAGATCGCCGCCCGCTCCGCCTCGCTCCTGTCGGCGAGGGCGGCGCGGTAGGCGGCGCACAGGGCGGCATAGTCGGTCCACAATTTCTCGATCGGGAAGTTGCTGCCGAAGAGGCAGCGCTGCGGCCCGAACAGCGCGACGGTCTCGCGCACCGTCCGCTCGATGTGGCGGCGGTCGAGGGCGTGGAGGAAGGTGCCGAGGCCGGACAGCTTGACGAAGACGTTGGGCGCTGCGGCGAGCGCGACCATCCCCTCGCGCCAGGCCCGCCGGCCCGCCGGCGAGAGGTCTTCGGGCATCCCGCAATGGGCGAGGACCATCGGCACGTCGGCGAAGGCCGCGGCGAAGGCGGCGCCGTCCCGCATCTGCGCGGTGAAGATCTGCAGCTCGAAAACCAGGCCGTGCTCGGCCAGCAGCCCGAACCGGCGGCGCAGCGCCGGATCGTTCATCACCGCCGGCCCGTCGGCGAAGCGGTATTGCGGATTCTCGTGCCAGTGCAGCTGCATGCGGATGCCGCGCAGGAGCGGATACCGGCACTGCGCCCGCAGGACCGCCGCGGCGTCCGGGGCGCGCAGATCGACATGGCCCACGATGGCGTGGGGAAAGCCGGCCCGGTCGGCCTCGGCCTGCACCCAGGCCACTTCGTCCACGGCGCGCTCCGGCGCCCAGTTGGCCTGCACGTAGACGGATTTCTCGATTCCGCACCCGTCGATGTCGCGCAGATATTCCTCGATCGGGTAGTCGCGCCGGATCGCCTCGTAGGGGCCGAAGATGCGCGGGCGCATCGGCCCCGAGAGCCACGGCAGGTCGCGCAGCCGCCAGACGTGATGATGGGCGTCGACGATCCCCGGCATGGCGGGTGCGGCGGGCGCGCGCGCCGCGGCGGCGGGCTACGCTTCCGCGCCGCCGACCGGCAGCGAACGCAGGCCGCGCAGGACGATGCTGTTGCGGAACACCGGGCGCTCGTCCCGCAGGCGCAGCGACGGGAATCGCTCCAGCAGCATCTCGAGGGCGACGCGGCCCTCCAGCCGCGCCAGGGGGGCACCGAGGCAGTGGTGGATGCCGCGCCCGAACGACAGGTGGCCGCGGCCGGCTGCGCCGCGCCCGACATCGAGCCGGTCCGGGTTCTCGAATACGGCCGGGTCGCGATTGGCGGCGCCGAGCAGAAGGACCATGTTCTGGCCCTGCTGCAGAGGGAAGCCGTTCACGTCGCAATCGGCGAGCGGGCGGCGGAAATCCGTCTGCACGGGCGAATCGAAGCGCAGCAATTCCTCCACCGCCGTCGGAATCGCGCCCGGATCGTCCCGGAGGCGGGCGAGCTGGTCCGGGTGGCGCAGCAGGGCCAGCACGCCGTTGCCGATCAGGTTGGTGGTGGTCTCGTTGCCGGCGACCAGCAGGAGGCGCAACATGGTCAGCATCTCGCGTTCGCTCAGCTTGTCGCCTTCTTCCTCGGCCTGGGCCAGCGCGCTCACGATGTCGTCCCGCGGCGCCGCCCGCCGTTCGGCGATGATGGGTCGGAAATAGGCGTCGAACGCCTTCGCGGCCTCGGCGGCGACCGCGCGTTCTCGCGCGCCGATGGTCGGCTCCAGCAGCCGCGCGCGCTGGTCCGACCAGACCTTGAAGCGGGCGCGGTCCTCCGGCGGCACGCCCAGCATCTCGGCGATGACGATGACCGGCAGCGGCTGGGCCAGCGCCGCCATGAGGTCGAAGCCGGCCGGATCGGCGATATCGTCCAGAAGGCCCGCCACGATGGCGCGGATGCGCGGCTCGAGGGCGGCAACCACCTTCGGGGTGAACGCCTTGTTGACGAGCGCCCGCAGCCGCGTGTGGTCCGGCGGATCGAGGAACAGCATGGTGTAGTCGTCCGGCGCCGGCAGGGCGGCGCGTTGCCGGCGCGACAGCGTGCCTTTGCGCGGGTCGCTGGAGAAGCGCCGGTGGTCGCGCAGGACGGCATCCACGTCCGCGTGGCACGTGAACACCCAGGCGTTCATGAGCCGGCTGCGGTGCACCGGGTCGCGGGCGCGCAACTCCGCGTAGAAGGGATAAGGGTTCTGGGCCAGCCGGGACGACAGCGGGTTGTAGGCCACCCCGCTGTGCCACCGCTCGCGCACGAGCACGGCGTTGATCGCGACCGAGCGGATCGCCTGCCGTATCGAGATTTCCATCGCCCCCTCCCCGCGCGGTCCCGTCTCTCCCGCGAATGGACCATAACACGGCCACGGCTCGCCCGGATTCGGCGCGGCGCACGCCATGGCGTTGCCCGGCCGCCGGGCGGGTGCTGAAATCCGGACGGCGGCGGACGGGGGGAGGAAGCGTCCCATGAACAGGATCGATCTGGACGGCATGAACGCGGTCGTCACCGGCGGCGCCCAGGGGATCGGGCGGGCGATCGGCGCGCGGCTCCGCTCCTCCGGCGCCGGCGTGGTCGTCTGGGATTCGGATCCCGCCGCCATGAACGAGGCGCGGAGCGACTGGCCGGAGGACGGGCCGGCGGGGTGGGTCGAGGTCGACGTCGCCGATCCGTCCGCGGTCGACGCGGCGCTCGGCGAAACCCTGCGCGCGGTCGCGCAGATCGACATCCTGGTCAACAACGCCGGCATTTCCGGCCCCAACGCGCCGACCTGGGAATACGCCGTCGACGATTGGCGGCGGGTGATCGACGTGGACCTGACCGGCCCCTTCCTGGTCAGCCGCGCGGTGCTGCCGGCGATGCGCGCCGCCGGCTACGGGCGCATCGTCAACGTCGCCTCGATCGCCGGCAAGGAGGGCAACCCCAACGCGCCGGCCTACAGCGCGGCGAAGGCCGGCGTGATCGCCCTGACCAAGACCTTGGGCAAGGAGCTCGCCGGCACCGGCATCACGGTCAACTGCGTCACGCCTGCGGCCGTCGAGACCGGCATCTTCGCCCAGATGAGCCAAGCCCACATCGACTACATGCTCGCGAAAATCCCGCTCGCGCGCTTCGGACGGCCGGACGAGATCGCCGCCATGGTGGCCTGGCTCTGCTCCCGGGAATGCTCGTTCTCGACCGGCGCGGTCTTCGACCTCTCCGGCGGCCGCGCCACGTATTGACCGCAGCCGGCGCCTTCCGCACACTCGCCGCCGCCGCGCGCCCCGCACCCGCGACGAGAGGGAGACCATGAAGGAACACGAGGAAGGCTACTCGATGCCGCTCGCGGCGCCGACCTATACGGCACCGCCGTTCTACGCGACCCCCGACAGCCGCATTCTCATGATGGCCTACCGCGCAGACCCGGCCGCGGTCGCCTTCGAGGTGCCGGAGCCGCTCGAGCCGGTCGAGCCCAATCTCATGCTGGCCTGGGTCGGCGACATGGGGCAGCCGACCCACACCATCGACCTCTACCACGAGTGCCTGACCGGCATAAAGGTCCGCTTCAAGGAATGGCTCGGCTGGTACATCAACTACATCTGGGTGGATCACGACATGGCGCTCGCCTTCGAGCGCGAGATCTACGGCTGGCCCGCCAATCTGTGCGACAACGACCCCCTGCTGTTCCACGGCAGCCAGGTGATCGGCCACTGCAACCGCGCCGGCGAAACGCTGATGCGGCTCAGCATGAACGTCACCAGCCCGCCGCCCGTCCGCCGCAAGGACAGCGCGATCGAGGATCGTTTCGGCGAACTGATCGGGGGCGACTGGCTCCAGGTGCGCAAATTCCCGGCGCCGGACGAGGGCGGGAAACCGCTCAAGCAGGTCCTGCTGATTCCGCCGGAGGACTTCACCCCCCACGAGATCTGGTCCGGCCCCGGCCACCTCGAGCTCGGCAGATCCGGCCTCTATCCGCACCTGCACGCGCTGGCGCCGGTCGAAATCCTCGACACCTGGTACATGAAGGCGTCCTGGGTGGTGCCCTATCCGAAGGTGATCTGGGACAACCGGTAAGCGGAGTCAGGTCGAGATCATCTTCTTCTCGACCCCGACCCCGGCCTCGACCGCGCGCTGGTATTCGAGCGGGACGGTCGCCGAATCCTGGATCGCGATCCCGGTGGAATCGAAGAGCGTGACCTCGGCGGCGGCGCGGCGGCCTTCCTCCCGGCCGCAGATGACGGCACCGATCTCAGCCACCACGTCGTCGGCGCCGATCGCGCCCTCCTTGATCGGCACGTTGATTTCGCCGTCCGGCACGCATTGCCGGATGTCGTCGACGAAGATTCGCGCCCGCGCAGCGATGGCGCTCTCCAGCTCCTGATTGCCGGCCAGGTCCGAGCCGAGGGCGGCGATATGGGTGCCGTCCGCGATCCAGTCGTTCTCGACCACCACCTGGGCGCCGGTGGTGCTGGTGACCACCGCGTCGGCGCCCAGGACCGTCTCCGCGAGATCGGTCGAGGGCACGAGGGTCAGGCCCGGATGGCGCGGCGCCTCGCTCGCCATGAACGCATCGAGGGTGGCCCGCGTGCGGCTCCAGACGCGCACCTCCGACCAGGCGCGGACCCCGGCGCAGGTCCGGAGCGCGCCGACCCCGACGTCGCCGGCCCCGACCAGGGCGAGCACCGAGGCGTCCGCGCGCGCCAGCCACTTGATCGACACCGCGGCCGCCGCGCCGGTGCGCATCATGGTGTGGTAGCTGCCGTCGACGATGGCGAGCGGGAAGCCGGTCTCCGGCTCGGTGTAGATCAGAATCGAGAACACCGTCGGCAGGTCGAACCGGGCCCGGTTGTGCTCGCGGATTGAGACCCACTTGCAGGCGGCCGCCTCGTGGACGCCGGCGCCCGCCGGCTCCTCGATGTAGGACGGCATCACCTCCCACTCGCCGGGATATTTGTCGAGCACGATATGGCCCTTGGGCTCCAGGATGCAGCGCCCTTCCCCGTGGCGGCGGAACGCCGTCTCGACGCAAGCGACGTATTCCGACGGCTCCAGCAGGCCCGTCATGTCGCCGCGGCTCAGGATCAAGGTCTTGCGGTTGCGCCAACTCGCCATGGTTCGCTCATTCCTCCTCATCGGATCGCCGGCGCGCCTGCGGCCGCCGCAAGATGCGCCAGACCGCCTCCGGCGTGGCCGGCATGTCGATCGCCGGCCCGCCCCGGTCGCGGAGCGCGTCGGCCACGGCGTTGATCACCGCGGGCGGGGCCGCGGTCGCCCCGGCCTCGCCGCAGCCCTTCGCGCCGAGCGCGTTGGTCGCGCACGGTATCACGACCAGACGCCCGGCGAAGAGCGGCAGGTCGTCCGCCCGCGGCAGCGCGTAGTCCATGAACGAGCCGGCGACGAGCTGGCCGCTCGCCGGGTCGTAGACCACATGCTCGGCGAGCGCCTGGCCGATCCCCTGGGCGACGGCGCCGTGGCGCTGCCCCTCGACCAGAAGCGGATTGACGATCCGCCCGAAATCGTCGACCGCCGTGTAGCGGACGATCCGCACGACGCCGGTCGCCCGCTCGATCTCGACCTCGCACACGTGGCAGCCATTGGCATAGGTCACCGCCCGGGCCACGTGGTGCGCCTCGCTGTCCAGGCCGAGCTCCTCCGACTCCGGGCGCAACGCGGGGTCGAACGACGCCCGCACCGTTTCGGCGAACCCGACCGTCCGGCCGGTCCCCTTGACCCGGTAACGTCCGTCGGCGAACGCGATGTCGTCTTCCCGCGTCTCCAGCAGCGCCGCGGCGACGCACCGCCCGCGCGCCGCCGCCTTCTCCGCCGCGCGAAGCACGGCGTTGCCGCCGACCGGCAGCGAGCGGGAGCCGCTCGTCCCCCTGCCATGGGCGACGATCTCGCTGTCCCCCTGGACCACGCGCACGCCGGCGAGCGGCAGCCCGAGAAAGCGGGCGACGATCTGGGCGTAGGCGGTCTCGTGGCCCTGGCCGGCGGACTGGCTGCCGACCAGGACGGTGGCCGCGCCCTCCTCGTCGAAGCGGAGGGCGGCCCACTGGTCGCGGCCGCCGCCGCAAGGGTCGACGTAGAACGCGAGGCCGATCCCGCGCAGGCGCGCGCCGTCCGGTGCCCCGGCCCCGCGCCGCCGCGCCTCCCGCCAGCCGCTCGCCGCGCAGGCCCTTTCGAGAATGGCCGGGAAGTCTCCGGAATCGTAGGTCTGGCCGAGCGGAGTCCGGTAGGGCATCGCGGCGGCGGGCACCAGATTGCGGCGGCGAAGCTCGGCGGCATCGAGGGCGAGCGAACGCGCGGCTTCGTCGATCAGGCGCTCGAGCAGATAGACGCATTCCGGGCGTCCGGCGCCGCGATAGGCGTCCGTCGGCGCCGTGTTGGTGAAGGCGGCGCGCACGCGGGCGTGGATCGCGGGCGTGCGGTAGGGGCCGGACAGCGCCCGGGTGCCGCCGGCGGTCGGGATGAACGGCCCGAAATTCGAGGGATAGGCGCCGAGATTGGCGACGCTCTCCACCGCCAGCGCGCGAAACCGCCCGTCTTCGTCCAGCGCCAGCGTGGCCCGCGACGCGAGGGCGCGTCCCTGGTGGTCGCTCGCCATGGCCTCGCCTCGGCTCGCCACCCATTTGACGGGCCGCCCGAGGGCGCGGGCCGCGAACAGGACGAGCGCCTGTTCGGGATAGACCCAGAGCTTGATCCCGAAGGCGCCGCCGACATCGGGCGTCACGACCCGGAGGCGCCGCGCCGGAAGCCTCAGGACATCCCGCGCCAGAATCTCCCGGACCAGATGGACGCCCTGGGTCCCGGTGGTCAGGGTATAGACGCCGGCGCCCTCGTCGAAGCTGCCCAGCGCCGCCCGCGGTTCCATGGGGCATCCGGCCAGCCGCTGGTTGCGGGTCTCGACGCTCACCCGGTGGGCGGCGCCGGCGAGCGCCCGCTCCACCGCCGCGCGGTCGCCGATCTGCCAATCGACGCAGAGATTGCCCGGCGCCTCCGGGTGCAGGCGAGGCGCGTCCGGGCGCAGCGCGGCGGTCGCGTCCACCACCGCCGGCAGCGGTTCGTAGCCGACGGCGACCGCATCGCCGGCGTCGCGCGCCTCCCCGGCGCTCTCTGCCACGACGAAGGCGACCGGATCGCCCACCATGCGCACGGTTCCGGCGGCCAGCACCGGGCGGGGCGGGACGGCGCAACCGGCGCCCGCGGCCTTCCCCGGCGGCGTCATCACGCAAGGGATCAGCCCGATGCCGGCCGCTGCCAGATCGGCGGCCGTGAAGACGGCGCGCACCCCCGGCATCGCCGCCGCGGCGGCCGTCTCGATCCCGCGGATTCGCGCATGGGCGTGGGGCGAACGCACCACATGGCCGTGGGCCTGCCGAGGGAGATCGAGGTCATCGACATAGCGCCCGCGGCCGGTCAGGAAGCGATGGTCTTCCGTCCGCGCGACCGCCGCGCCGATGTCGCTCGCCATGTCCTTCCCCGCATTGCCGCGCGCGCGCCGGCACGGTAGATAGCCGGCGGGAACGCCGCAATCCCCGCGAGGCGGCGCGGCGGAGCGGAGAGGAGAGCGGTGGGCGCGGACGGCGACAGCTACGACGCGATCGTGGTCGGCTGCGGGATCGCCGGGCTTTCCGCCGCGGTGAGCGCCGGGCAGGCCGGCGCCCGGGTGGCGCTGCTCGAACGGGCGCCGAAGGACGACCGCGGCGGCAACACCCGCTACACGGAATCGTTCTGGCGGATGCGCAGCGTGGACGCGGTCTCCGAGGATTTCGAGGCGCGCTTCGCCGAGAACGCCGGCGGCCATCTCGACCCGGCGATCGTCGCGGAGAGCGCACGGCCCTACGAGCAATGGCCGGGGCTGCTGCGCGGGCTCGGCTTCATCGATCCCGAGCTGGTGACGACGCTGGCCGGCAACACCGGGCCGACCCTGCGCTGGCTGACCGGCTTCGGCGTCGAATTCGACTTCCTTCCCAACTACTTCATCACCGAGAGCACGACCCGCATGGCGCCCGCCGGCGGCGGCCTCGCGCTGGTGGAGGCGCTGGCGGCCCAGGCGGAATCGATACCCGACCGGATCGCGATCCGCTACGAGACGACGGCGCGGCGCCTGCTCCAGGACGACCGGGGCCGGGTGATCGGCCTCGAGGCAGCCCTGGCAGGCAACAGGACCGTCCGGCTCCGCGCGCCGGCGGTGGTGCTCGCCTCGGGCGGCTTTCAGGGCAACCCGGAAATGCTGAGTCGCTACGTCGGCCCGCAGAGCCAGTTCATCCGCCCGGTCGCCAGGGGCGGCTACTACAACCGGGGCGAAGGCATTCGCATGGCGCTGGCGGTCGGCGCCGCCCCCTGCGGCGACTACGGCAGCTTCCACGCCCAGCCGGTGGACCCGCGCTCGGGCCGGCACGAGCCGGTGGTGCTCAACTACCCTTACGGCATCCTGGTCAACCGCGACGGCGAACGCTTCGCCGACGAGGCGCCGGCGACGGTCGATGCGAGCTACGAGGCCGTCTCGCGGCGGATCATGGCCCAGCCGGAGGGCATCGCCTTCGCCATCACCGACGCGCGCCTGGAGGACGTCCCCAACTGGCGCAAGTCGGTGCGCAGCGACCGGGCGCCGGTCGAGGCGGAAACCCTGGCCGGACTCGCGGAGGCGCTCGGGATCGACGGAGAGCGGCTCGCGCGCACCGTCGCCGCCTACAACGACTCCTGCCCGGGGGAAGCCGGCTTCCGCCCGCTCGCCCTCGACGGGTGCGCGACCTGCGGCCTTTCGCCGCGCAAGAGCAACTGGGCGCGGCCCGTCGACCGCCCGCGGTTCCGCGGCTGGCCGATCATCGCCGCCAACTGCTTCACCTTCGGCGGTCTCAAGATCGACCCGGGCGCGCGGGTGCTCAACATGGACGGCGAGGCGATCCCGGGCCTTTACGCCGCCGGCGAGACCGCCGGGCTCTACTACCGCACCTATACCGGGTCCACATCGGTGATGCGGGGCGCGGTCTTCGGCCGCATCGCCGGGCTCGGCGCGGCGGCGCGCGGCCGACGGGCGGCGTGAGCCAGGTCGCGATTCCCGCCGTCTTCATGCGGGGCGGCACCAGCAAGGGGCTCTTCTTCCACCGCCACGATCTGCCGGCGGCGCGGGAGGCGTGGGACGCCGTCTTCCTCGCCGCCCTGGGCAGCCCCGACCCCAACGGCCGCCAGCTCGACGGCATGGGGGGCGGCCTCTCCTCGCTCAGCAAGGTGGTGGTCGTAAGCCCGAGCGCGCGGGAAGGCGTGGACGTCGACTACCTCTTCGGCCAGGTCGCCGTCGACCGGCCGGCCGTCGATTACCGGGGCAATTGCGGCAATCTGACCGCGGCGGTCGGGCCGTTCGCCGTGGACGAAGGGCTGGTTTCCGCGGCCGACGGCGAAGCCGTCCTCCTCCTCCGCAACCTCAACCTGGAGCGGACGATCGAAGCGCGCTTCCCGGTGCGCAGCGGACGCGCGGTCGTCGAAGGCCGCGCCGTGCTCGACGGCGTCGCCGGGCGCGGCGCACCGATCGCGTTGACGTTCGCGGACCCGGGCGGCGCGATCACCGGCCGACTGCTGCCGACGGGGCGGTGCCGCGATTCGCTCGACGTGCCGGGAGTCGGGCCGGTCGAAGCGTCGCTGATCGACGCCGCCACGGCGATCGTCTGCATCCGCGCGGAGGCGGTCGGTGCCGCCGGAACCGAGCTGCCGGACGCCATCGAGGCGAACGACGCCCTCGTGCGACGCCTGGAGGCGGTGCGGCGCGCGGGCGCCGCCGCCATGGGCATCGCGCCGGACTCGCAGGACGTGCCCAAGGTCGGCTTCGTGGCCCCACCCGCCGATACGACCGTGCTGAGCGGCGGCCGCCTGCCGGCGGCGGCGGTAGACCTGTGCGCACGGATGATGTCGATGGGGCGCCCGCACCGCGCCGTGCCGCTGACGGCCGCGATGGCACTGGCGGCCGCCATGCGCCTCCCGGGGACCGTCGCCGCCGACGCCGCGCGGCCCGGCGCGCGCGAGCGCCTGCGCATCGGCCACCCTTCCGGCGTCGTCGAAGTCGACGCGAGCTTCGCCGAGGGCCCGACCCCGCGCCTTGCGCGCATCGCCGTCGAGCGGACCGCGCGACGCCTCATGGAGGGCCGCGTCCTCGTCCCGGTGGACCGCCTCGCCCGTGCCTGCGAACGGAGAACCGGCGATTTACGCGCTCGGTGACACCGATTTCGCGCGATCAAGGGGTCGCGCACCGCAAAAAGAAACGGTGCGCCACCGCGGTGAAGTGCGAGCTATGGCTGCGCCCGCTCGACGACGATTCGGCCACGGCCGCGTCTGACCAGATAACCGCCCCGCGGAATCCTCAACCTGTCCTGCTGGACGAGGGGCCAAAGGGCGTTCACGATCTCTTCCGCGTTCGTGTCCGTCGCTCCCGGTTGCCTCGAAAGCCAGTCGTTGAACGCGCGATCGGCGATGTCGTGGCCAATGGATTTGCGAAGCGCGTTGAGTTTGCGGAGCTGCCCCTTCGTCAGAGTGCTCTCGTCGATCGGGTTCAAAGCCATCTGAACCTGCCTTCCGTTGGAATTAAACCGAGTCGCCGGCCGTCTTATATCAGCTTGTGGGACAATATCAACACCCGTCTTTTCCCAGTGGTGTCTCAGTTTGAAATCCGCGCGGGCACCGAAGCCGGGCCCGCGGTCCCTACCGCGAGAGCAGCTCAAACTGAGACACCACCCTTTTCCCGTTCCCGAAGCGACTTCGTGCCACCCGCTTATCCGTCGGGAGCCACCCTTGAAGCGACCCTCCAGAACGGCTGCTTGACAGGCTCCCGCGCGGGACTGCATGATCCGGCTCGCCGTGGCCGGGAGGCGGGCACCCGCGGGGCCGTAGCTCAGTTGGGAGAGCGTCGCGTTCGCAATGCGAAGGTCAGGGGTTCGAATCCCCTCGGCTCCACCACTTCCCGCCGACCGCCGAAAGGGCATTCCGCGATGCCGGCAGCGCCATGAAACGCAGTAGCGAGCGGATTCTCACGACCCATGTCGGCAGCCTGCCGCGCTCGGCGGCGGTATCGGAGATGCTGCTCGCCAAGGAGAACGGCACGCTCGCCGATCAGGGGGCATTCGACGCCTGCATTCGCGATGCCGTGGCGGAGGTCGTGAAGCGCCAGGTCGAAGCCGGCATCGACGTCGTCTCCGACGGCGAGATGAGCAAGATCGGCTATTCGACCTATATCAAGGACCGCCTCCACGGCTTCTCCGGAGACAGCCCGCGCCGGGTACCGGCGGATCTGGCACTCTATCCCGACTACGTACAACGCATCGCGGCGCAGGGACAGACGCCCAAGATCAAACGCGCGATGTGTACCGGGGAGATCGGCCTCAAGGACCCGGTGCCTCTCGAGAAGGACATCGCCAACATGCGCGATGCCCTGGCCGGCGCGGGCGCCGTCGAAGGCTTCATGAACGCCGCTTCGCCCGGCGTGATTTCCGTGTTCCAGCCGAACCGGCATTATCCGAGCGAGGACGCCTATATCGAGGCGCTCGCCGCGGTCATGAAGGCCGAATACGAAGCGATCCACGAGGCCGGCTTCGTGATCCAGATCGACTGCCCCGATCTCGCCATGGGCCGGCATACCATGTATGCCGACGCCAGCGACGAGGCGTTCGTGACGCACGCGGAACGGCAGGTGGAAGCGCTGAATCACGCGCTCTCCGAGGTGCCCGCGGAGGCGGCGCGACTGCATCTCTGTTGGGGAAACTACGAAGGCCCGCATGTCTGCGACATCGAACTCCACAAGATCTACGACACGGTGATGCGGGCGAAACCCCAGGCGATCTCGTTCGAAGCCGCGAATCCTCGCCACGCCCATGAATGGACGGTGTTCGCCGAGCGCGGCGTGCCCGAGGACAAGGTGCTGATACCGGGGGTGATCGATTCCGTCTCGAACTTCGTCGAACATCCCGCGCTGGTCGCCGAACGACTCTGCCGCTTCGCCGACATCGTGGGGCGCGAACGGGTCCTGGCCGGCGCCGATTGCGGCTTCGCGACCTTCGCCGGCTTTGGCAAGATCGACCCGGCGATCTGCTACGCGAAGCTGCGCACCCTCGTCGAGGGCGCCGCGATCGCCTCCGGCCGGCTGTGGTAGCGGGCGCGCTGGACCCGGCGGCGGCCCGGCGCGCCGGCGCCCTCCTGTGGCGCGCCTGGCGGGAGCGCACGCGGCTCGTCGCCCTGCCCGCGGATTGCCGCCCGACCTCGCTCGACGACGCCTACGCGATCCAGGACGCGCTCGTCGCCAGTGCCGGGCGCGCCGTCGTCGGCTACAAGATCGGCGCGACCAATGTCCAGGTACAGGCCCGGTTCGGCGTCGATGCCCCGTTCTCGGGCCGCGTCTTCGCGGATTTCCTCAGCCCGAGTCCGGCCCGCGTGCCGCCGGACGGCGTGAACTTCTACGCAATCGAAGCCGAGTTCGACTTCGTCATGGGCGCGGCACTCGCCCCGCGTCCAACGCCCTTCACCCGCGCGGAGGTGGCCCGCGCCGTCGCCTCCGTGCACCCGGCGATCGAGGTGCCGGATTCACGCTATGCCGACTGGCTCGCGATGACGGCCGAAGACCTCGTCGCCGACAACGCCATCGGTTGCTTCCTTTCCCTGGGCGCGCCGGCGCCCGACGGCCCCGCTCGCGACCTGGCCGGCCAAGCGGTCGTCGTCAGGGTGAACGGCACGGTGGCGAGCGAGGGGGTGGGGAGCAACGTGCTGGGCGACCCCTGGAACGCCCTTGTCTGGCTCGCCAACCAGCTCAGGGAACGCGGGCGGACCCTCGAGGCCGGTCATGTGGTGACGACGGGCAGCGCGGCCGACGTCGTCCAGTGCGAACCGGGCGATACGGTGACCGCCGATTTCGGCCCGCTCGGCACCGCCGAGGTCCGTTTCGAAGGCAGCCCGGCGGCTGGCTGAGCACCCGCGCCGGAGACGGCGCACCGGCGCTCCTGCCGGGAGCCGGTCAGTGGAGGAAGCAGGCGACCTTGTGGCCGTCGCGGACCTCCTTCAGGACGGGCGTCCGCTCGGAACAGACGGCCATGCGACGGGGGCAGCGGGTGTGGAAGGGGCAACCGGCGGGTGGGTTGATCGGGCTCGGGACGTCGCCCTCCAGGCCGCCGAGGGAGTCGGCCCGCGGCCCGTCGGGGGTGGCCTCCGGGATCGCGCTGATCAGGGCCTGCGAATAGGGGTGGAGCGGCTCGCGGTAGAGGCTCTCGCTTTCCGCGATCTCCACGATCCGGCCGAGATAGAGCACCGCTGTGCGGTTGCAGAGGCGCTTCACGACCGAGAGGTCGTGGGAGATGAAGACGTAAGTCAGCTGGAACCGGCCCTGCAGGTCGATCAGGAGGCGCAGGATCTGCGCCCGGATCGACACGTCGAGCGCCGAAACCGGCTCGTCGAGGATCACGAGCTTCGGTTGCAGGATCAGGGCGCGGGCGATCGCCACGCGCTGGTTCTGCCCGCCCGAGAATTCGTGGGGGAGGCGGTCGTAGTAGTCGGCGCTGAGGCCCACCACCTGGAGGAACTCCCGCGCGCGTTCGAACCTGTCCACCTTGTCGCCGATTCCGTGGAAGCGGAGCGGCTCGGCGATGGAGTTGCCGACCGACATGCGCGGGTTGAGCGAGGACAGCGGATCCTGGAACACGATCTGCATTTCCCGCCGCAACGCCAGAAGCTCCCTCCTGGAGCAGGCCAGCACGTCGGTGCCGTCCAGGGAGACGGCGCCGGCGGTCGGCTCGATCAGACGCAGGACGAGGCGCGCCGTGGTGGATTTTCCGCAGCCCGATTCGCCCACCAAGCCCAGAGTCTCGCCGCGCGTCACGTCGAAATCGACGCCGTCGACCGCACGCAGGACGGGCGGTGCGTCGAACAGGCCCTTCGGGTCCAGCTTGAAATGCTTGACCAGGCCCCGGACGGAGAGGAGCGGGCCACTCACGACACCGCCCCGGACACCGCTTCCTCCGCCTCGACGGCGTGGCAGACGGCGGTCGAGCCAGTCCGCGTCTCGACCGGCACCGGGTCGCGCTGGCCGCAGAGCGCCAGCGCCCTGTCGCAACGGTCGCGGAAGGCGCAACCGGGCGGCGGGTCGATGGGAACCGGCGGCAGGCCGGGGATCGAACGCAGCACCGACTCCCGCGAATCGTCGAGCCGGATGATCGAATCGAGCAGCCCGACGGTGTAGGGATGTCGGGGGCTGCGGAAGATCGTCCTCACGTCGCCGTATTCGACCATCCGCCCGGAATACATCACCAGCACGTCGTCGGCCATGGCGGAAACGACGCCGAGATCGTGGGTGATCAGGATCATCGCGCTGCCGAGTTTCTTCTGGATGTCCGAGAGCAGGCGCAGGATCTGGGCCTGGATGGTGACGTCCAGGGCGGTGGTCGGCTCGTCCGCGATGAGGATGTCCGGCTCGCAGGCGATGGCGATGGCGATCAGCACGCGCTGGCGCATGCCGCCGGAGAATTGGTGGGGATAGTCGCCGAGCCGCCCCTCGGGCTCCGGGATGCCGACGAGCCGCATCAGCTCGCCGGCACGGGCCCGCGCCGCGTCCTTGTTCACGCCCCTGTGGGCCACGATCGTCTCGACGATCTGCTCGCCGATGGTGAAGACCGGGTTGAGCGAGGTCATCGGGTCCTGGAAGATCATGCCGATCCGGTTGCCGCGCAGGTCCTCCATTTCGCGCTCGCCGAGCGCGAGGAGGTCGCGATCCCGGTACGACACGGCACCGCCGACGATCCGCCCCGGCGGCTGGATCAACCGCATGATCGATTGCGCGGTCACGCTCTTGCCGGAGCCCGATTCGCCGACGATGCAGAGCACGCGCCCCGGACGGAGTTCGAACGAAAGGCCGTCCACTGCCTTGAGCGTACCGGTGCGGAGACGGAAATGGGTCCGCAGATCGTCCACCCGGAGGATCGGCGCGCTCACGGCGGCCTCCTCAGCGGACCCGCGCGCGCGGGTCCAGCGCATCGCGCAGGCCGTCGCCGATGAAGGAAAAGGCGAGCGAGACGACGACGATGACGAACCCGGGGAAGGCCGTCGCGTGCGGCGCCTTCTTGAGCACGGCGCGGCCGTCGGAGACCATCGTCCCCCAGTCGGCGTCCGGCGGCTGGATGCCGAGGCCGAGGAAGGAAAGGCCGGAGCCGACGACCATCATGAGGCCGATCAAGGTCGTGGAATAGACGATCACCGGCGCCAGCATGTTGGGCAGGACGTAACGGGCGAGAATGGCGGGCGTCGTCGCGCCGCCGGCGCGCGCGGCCTCGATATAGGGCTCCTGCTTGACGGAGACCGTGGTCGTCCGCACGAGCCGCGATATGTAGGGCACGAGGGCGATGGTGATGGAGAGGATCAGCGTCCCCACTCCCGGATCGAGGATGCCGGCGATGACGATCGCCAGCAACACCAGGGGAAAGGCGAAGAAGACGTCGAGGACGCGCATGACGACCTGATCGATCCAGCCGCCGACATAGCCGGCGAGCAACCCCAGGACCACGGCGATGGCGGTGGCGGCGACGGTCGGCACCACGCCGACCAGGAGCGCCACCCGGCCGCCCCAGAAGAGGCGCGACAGGATGTCCCGGCCGTCCATGTCCCCGCCCAGGACGAGGCCGTCCGTCCCCGGCAGCCCGCCGCGCGTGCCGACCGCCTCCGTCGGATCGTGCGGGCTGATATAGGGCGCGAGGATCGTCAGCAGGACGACGACCGCGAGGAAGACAAGCGCCCCGACGGCGGCCTTGTCCTTGGCGTAGGCGTGCCATGCGAGCCCGAGCGTCCGGGCCATGATGTGGAGGTTCTCGCGCCGCAGCGCCGCCGCCGAGCGCCGGCGCGTCGAGGCCGCGCGGGGCGGTGCGCGCGCGGTCATCGGGAGCGCACCCCCTCGGAGATGCGGATCTTCGGATCGGTGTAGGCGTTGAACACGTCCACGGCCAGGTTCACCAGCACGAAGGCGACCGCGACGATCAGCGCCGCGCCCTGGATGGTCGGGATGTCGCGCGCCTGGATCGCCTGCCAGAGCTGGTAGCCGATGCCGGGCCAAGCGAAGATGACCTCGACGAAGAGAACGCCGCCCAGAAGATAGCCGAGTTGCAGGCCGCAGATGGTGGCGATCGGCGGCAGGGCGTTGCGCAGCGCGTGCTTGCGCAGGATCACGCCCCGGCGAATGCCTTTGGCGCGGGCGACCTTGATGTAGTTCTGGCTCAGGATCTCCAGCATGGTGGCGCGCACGGTCCGCGCGATGATCGCGGCCGGCGCGGCGCCGGCCGCGATCGTCGGCAGGACTAGATGCAGGATGACATCGACCGGCCCGCCGCCGCCGACGATTTTGGTCATGCCGGTCGCCGGCAGCAGGCGCCAGGTGAGCGAGAACAGGAGGACGAGCAGCAGCCCGAACCAGTAGGGCGGGATACTGCCGAACATGAGCGTGCCGGCGATGGTGAAGCGGTCGAACGGGCCGTAGGGCCTGGAGGCAGCGAAAATCCCCGCGAACAGGCCGATGGCATAGGCGAGCGCGGCGCTGGTCAGCGCCAGGATCGCGGAATTGGCGAATTTCGGGAAGATCAGCTCGGCGACCATCCGCCGGTTGGCGATGGACTTGCCGAACTCGCCCTGGAGGATCTGGCCGAGCCACTTGCCGTACTGGACGGGAAGCGGCTCGTTCAGCCCGAGCGACTCGCGGATTTGTTCGCGGACTTCCTCTGTGGCGTAGGGGCCGGTGAGGGTGGTGGTGACGTCGCCGGGCGCGAGATGGGCGAGGATGAAGACGAAGAACGACACCCCGAACATGATCGGGACGATCGTGAGCAGACGCATGACGATGAACCGCGTCATGGGCTCGGGCCGGCTCCCCGCGCGCGGCGGGAGGCCGCCGGGAACACGCCCGGCGGCCTCCCGCCAACTCTTCCGCCGGGACTACCCCCCGATATGGGGAAGGGTGAAGTCGTACCAGTTCTCCTGGCCGTTGACGAAGCCCTTCACCTCCGGCGCCAGCAGGATCGGGTTGTGGTAGCTGAAGACGGGCAGGAAGGCCACGTCTTCCTCCATGATGATGCGGTTGGCCTCCCGATAGAGGGCGGTGGCCTGCGCCTGATCCTGCGTCATGATCGCCTCGGAGTAGAGCGCGTCGACCTTCTCGTTGCAGTACCAGCCGCCGTTGACGCCGTTCGGCGGATGGTGGTCGCAGCGCGTGGCGTGCGCCGTCCAGTAGGGCACCGACCAGCCCCAGCCCATGCTGTTCATCGCCACGTCCTCGGGCATCCCCTGGAGCCACTTGCCGAGATAGGTCATCCACTCGAGCTTGTTGAGCTTGACGTCGACGCCGACCTTCTTGAGGTCGCGCTGGAGCCACTTCTCCCAGGCCTCGTTCCAACCGTAGTCGAAGATCTCGAAGGTGATCTCCAGACCGTCCCCGTAGCCGGCCTCGGCGAGGAGTTTCTTCGCGCCTTCCGGGTCGTAGGGATAGGGCTTGTAGTCGGGATCGTAGGCGAAGGTGCCGGCGCTGAGCATCCCGTATTCCGCGTGGCCGGTGCCCTTCAGCACCTCCCGCGCGACGCCTTCCCGGTCGATCGCCATGTTGAGCGCCTTGCGCACGCGAACGTCCTGGAGCGCCGGGTGCTTCATGTTGAACTGCGCGTACCAGACGGACGGCACGTTGGGCTGGAGCAGGAGCTGGAAGCCCTCGTCGACCAGATTCTCGATCTCGTCCCAGGTCGGTTCGGTGACCATGTTGATCTCGCCGGCCCGAAGCGCCGCGATGCGCGTCGCCGGGTCGGTGATCTGGCGGTAGATCATGCGGTCCAGCTTGGCCTTCTCGCCGTAATAATCGTCGTTCCGCTCGAGCACGACCATCACGTCGATCTCGCGCTCGACGAACTTGAACGGCCCGGTGCCCACGGGATGGAGGGCGATGTCCTCGTCGCCGTATTTCTCCCAGGCGGCAGGGCTGATCATTTCCGGCTGGCCGCAGGAGGACTGGCCGATTTGCAGCCATTCGTAATGCGGCTGCGTCAGCGTCACTTCGAAGGTGGATTCATCGACCACGCGGGTGGTTTCGATCCAGCGCGCGTAGAAGCTGAGATAGGCGGCGCCGACCTTGCTGTATTGCGGCGCGTCCGGGTTGGAGAACCGGTCGTAGTTCCACTTGGCGACCTCGGCGTTGAACGGCGTTCCGTCGTGGAACGTAACGCCCTTGCGCAGGTTGAAGGTATAGACCCTGCCGTCCTCCGAGACCGTCCAGGATTCGGCGAGCGCCGGGCGCAGCGTCGCCCATTTGGCCTCCGGCTTGCCGAGCTCGAGTTCGACGAGACCGTCGAAGATCATATGGGTGGCGTTCTTGGTGAGCCAGCCGCAGGACTGCGGCGGGTCGAACAGGCTCATCGCGGCCGGGATCGACCAGACGAGCGTGCCGCCTTCGGCCTGGGCGGGCTTCGAGTCCATCGCGGCGAGCCCCATGCAGGCACCCGCCGCCGCGACGACGCCGACCGTCGCCGCCTTTCGCAACCTTCCGAACATGCGCTTCTCCCTTTCTCCCGCGGTTCGTCGTTTCGGCCGCTTGGCCGAACGCGCCACGCGGCCACGGTACAACCCTCCGACGCCGTAGCCTAGGACGAATTCCACTACAGGCCGGGCCTCCTTCGAGCTGCATGGGGGCGCTTCGGGCTGGCCATGAGGGCACGGGGGTGCGATGCTGGCGGGCGGGAGAATGCCATGCAGACTTACAGCGCTCCTCTCCGCGACATGCGGTTCGTACTCGACGAGCTTCTCGACGTGGGCCAGCTCGGTGCGTTGCCCGGCTTCGAGGAGGCGACCCCGGACGCCATCCACGCGATGATCGAGGAGGGCGCGCGGCTCTGCGAGAACACGCTGCTGCCGCTGAACCGCCCGGCCGACGAGGAGGGCTGCCGCTACGAGAACGGCGTGGTGCGCACGCCGCGGGGCTTCAAGGAAGCCTACGACATCTTCGTGCAGGCGGGCTGGACCGGCATCACCACCGCGCCCGCCTATGGCGGCCAGGGCCTGCCCGAACTCGTCAACATGGTGTTCGACGAGATGGTCTGCTCGACCAATCTCGCCTTCGGCGTCTATCCGCTGCTGTCGAAGGGCGCCGCCGCCCTGATCGAAGCGCATGGCAGCGAGGCCCTCAAGAAGACCTACCTGCCCCGACTCTCCGACGGCAGCTGGAGCGGCACCATGTGCCTGACGGAAGCCCATTGCGGCACCGACCTCGGGCAGATCCGCACGCGCGCGGCACCGCGCGGCGAAGGCCGCTACGCGATCTCGGGGACCAAGATCTTCATCACCGCCGGCGAGCACGACCTGACGGAGAACATCGTCCACCTCGTGCTGGCGAAGCTGCCCGACGCGCCGGCGGGCGCCCGCGGCATCAGCCTCTTCCTCGTGCCGAAACGCAGGCTCCTGCCGGACGGCGCGCCCGGGCCGGCCAACGGCGTGAGCTGCGGCTCGATCGAGGCGAAGATGGGTATCCACGCCTCCGCGACCTGCGTGATGCATTTCGAGGAGGCGGAAGGCTTCCTCATCGGCGCGCCCCACCAGGGGCTCCGCTGCATGTTCACGATGATGAACGCGGCCCGGCTCGGAGTCGGGCTCCAGGGCCTGGGCCTGGGCGAGACCGCCTATCAGAGCGCCGCCGCCTACGCCAGGGAGCGCCGCCAGGGCCGCTCCCTCAAGGGCGCGGCCGAGCCGGACGCACCCGCCGACCCGATCATCGTCCACCCGGACGTGCGGCGGATGCTGCTCACCACGCGGGCGCTCAACGAAGGCGCGCGCGCCCTCGCCTATTGGGTGGCGATCCAGATCGACATGGCCCGCAAGGACCCGGACCCGGCGGCGCGCGCGGACGCCGACGAGCTCGTCCAGCTCATGACGCCGATCGTCAAGGCGTTCTTCACCGACTACGGCTTCGAGGCGGCCAACCTCGCCCTCCAGGTCCATGGCGGCCATGGCTACATCCGCGAGCACGGCATGGAGCAATTGGTGCGGGACTCGCGCATCTCCCAGATCTACGAGGGCGCGAACGGCATCCAGGCGCTGGACCTGGTCGGGCGCAAGCTGCCGCGGCGGGCGGGGCGCTACCTCCGCCACTTCTTTCACCCGGCGCTGGAATTCGTCGAGGCCAACCGGGCGGACCCGGCGCTGGCCGGCATCGTCGGGCCTTTCGAAAAGGCGCTCGGTGCACTCCAGGGCGCCACGCTCGCCATCGCCCGGCGCGGGCTGGGGGACCCGGAGGAAGCCGGTGCGGCCGCTTCCGACTACCTCAAGCTGTTCGGCCTCGTGGCGGTGGGCTACATGTGGTGCCGCATGGCGAAGCTCGCCGCCGGCAAGCGGAACGGCGACGCCTTCTACGAAGCGAAGCTCAAGACCGCGCGGTTCTACATGAAGAAGGTCCTGCCCGATTCGGCGGGCCTCTTCCTCAAGGTCACGGCCGGGAAATCCACCGTCATGGCGCACGCGGCGGACGAGTTCTGACGGCCCGCGGCCGCGCCATGACCGGGATCGTCCCGCTCGACCGGCTGGCCGCCCGCATCGGCGCCGGCGCCATGCTCGCGGTGCCGCCGGATTATTCCTTCGTGGCGATGGAGGCGGCCCGCGCCCTGGTGCGCCGCAAGGTCCGCGCCCTCCGCCTGCTCACGGTGCCGCAGGCCGGGATGCAGGCGGACCTGCTGATCGGCGCGGGATGCGTGGCGGTGGTCGAGACAGCGGCCGTCAGCCTGGGCGATCTGGGCGACGCCCCTCGCTTCCGCGCGGCGCTCGAAGGCGGAACCCTCACCATCCGCGAATCGACATGCCCGGCGATCCACGCCGCGCTCCAGGCGGCCGAGAAGGGCGTGCCCTTCATGCCGCTGCGCGGGCTTATCGGCTCGGACCTGCTGCGGGTCCGCCCCGATTGGCGGGTCATCGACAACCCGCTCGCCGCGGACGATTCGATCGTCGTGCTGCCGGCGCTGCGGCCCGATTTCGCGTTGTTCCACGCGCCCTGGGCTGACGAATGCGGCAACGTCTGGATCGGCCGGCGGCGCGAATTGGCGACGATGGCGCATGCCGCAGCCGAGACGCTGGTGACGGTCGAGGAAATCCGGCCCGGCGACCTGCTGGCCGACGAGGTCGACGCGTCGGGGGCGCTGCCCGCGCTCTACGTCACGGCGCTCGCGGAGGCCCCGCACGGCGCCTGGCCCCTGGGCCTCCCCGGCCACTACGAACCGGACCGCGCCCATCTCGCGGAATACGCCGCACTCGCCGCGAGCGAGGCGGGGTTCGCGTGCTATTGCGCGGCGCATGTGACGGGGACACGCATGGCAGGGGCGCGCGCCGCCGAATGAACCCGGACAGGACCGCGCTGCTGATCGGCGCCATCGCCGGGATGCTCGACGGCCTGGGCCATGTCGCGGTCGGCGCCGCCTCGCCGGTCCCGGCCGCCGCCGCCCTGCTCGCCCGCGAACGCGGCGGCGGGCGGCCCCGCGTCAGCCTGCTCGGCAGCCGGACGCACAACGACTTCACCGACGGCGGGCGCGAGTTGTTCGACCGCGCGGCGCAGGGACGCATCGACGCCTTCTTCCTCGGCGGCGTCCAGATCGACGGCGGCGCCAACGTCAATCTGGTCGGCGTCGGCGACTACCCCGCCCTCGACCGGCGCCATCCCGGCTCCTACGGCTCGACCTATCTCTACTTCCTGATCCCGCGGACGATCCTCTTCCGCGCCGAGCACACGACGCGCACCCTGGTGCGCAAGGTGGATTTCGTCAGCGCGCCGGGGACGAGCCCGCCCGGCGTCTATCGCCCCGGCGGGCCTTACGCCCTGGTGACGGGGCGCTGCGTCTTCCGCTTTCAGCCCGCGCGCGGGCGCTTCCGCCTGGTCTCGCTCCATCCGGGCCACGGTCTCGACGAGGTGCGCGCGGCAACCGGCTTCGACTTCGACCGCCCCGAGAGCGTGCCCGAGACGACGGCGCCGGACCGGGAATCGCGCGCCCTGATCCACGGCCCCGTCGGCGCGGCGCTCGCCGAGGTCTATCCGCGTTTCGCGGCGCGGTTGCTGGAGGGCGGCGCGGGCTGACGGCGCGCCCGGGCGGTATCCCCTACTCGTCCGGCGGCAGGACTTCCTGGACGCACACCTGGTCGATCAGGTGCGCGCGGCCCAGGTCGCGGAGGTGGGCGCGCTTGTGCTCGTTGCTCAGGGCGGCGCCGACGCCCCGCATCATCGCCAGGATCAGGGAACGATCGCTCATGTCGAGCCAGAAGGCGCGACGGATCAGCTTGCGGTCGGCGTCGCGGGCGAAGGGGTCGTCCGGGTTCCTGCCCAGGTCCGGCTCATGGAAGGCGCTCATCGGCTTCTCTCCCGGGTGGTCACTCGGCGGCGGCGCGGGGCGCGCCGCGGCCGGCGATCTCGTCCAGCATCGCGGTCGCCGCCGCGGCCGTCGGGACGACGGCGGCGAAACCGCCGCGCAGCGAAGCGAGCGTGGCCTCGTGCGACTCGCGGCTGAAGCCGGCCATCGCCTCGTCCACCACCACGACCGCGAAGCCCCGGTCAGCCGCATCGCGCACCGTCGTCTCGACGCAGTAGTTCGTGACGCAGCCGGCGACGAGCAGGGTGTCCACGTCCATCTCGCGCAGGAGGTTCTCGAAATTGGTGCTGTTGAAGGCGCCGAAGCTGCGCTTGCGGAACACGGTCTCGCCCTCCGTCGGCGCCAGCTCCTCGAGGATCCGGTAGTCCGGCGATTCCGTCCAGTAGAAATCGGCCATGCCGGAGCGCTCCTGGAGGTCGAGGATCCAGCGGCGCATGCGCTTGTTGAAATCCCGCAGGTCCCGGTAGTCGGAACCGACCACGACATGGATCACCCGGAGGCCGGTGGCGCGTGCGTGGTCGAGCAGGCGGCGGATGGCCGGCACCACCGTCGCCAGGCGCTCGGCGTAGTAGGCGGTCGAGCCGGGGTGGAGCTTCTCCAACGCCGCGACGATGCCCCGCTCCGCATGGGCGTCGTGGTATTGCATGTCGATCACCACCAGCGCCGCCCGCGCGAGGTCGATGTCGATCGACGGCAACAGCGAGATCTCGCCGGGCCGGCGTTCGAAGTATCTGTCTTCCGTGGCGCCCATCGGCATGGCCTCCGCTGCGAGAGAGAGGCTCCCATTATACGGGAGCATTCTCCGGCGCGCGGGGCTCCGGGCCCGCACACCGGGCGGGCGCGTCCTCGTCGATGCGATTGCCGCACCGTGCGCGATGTGGTACCGGGGGCGCGTGGCCCCCTGCGGCCGCGCGGCTTCGCGACGATCGAGGGAGGTCTCCCCATGACGCAGCGCTTCTCGATGACGATCAACGGCAGGACGGTCGTCGCCGAATTGCTGGAGAAGAAGGCGCCGAACGTCGTCCGAGTGTTCGCCCGCGCCCTGCCCTGCGAGACCTTCTCCGTGCATGCGAAGTTCGCGGGCGAGGAGCTGATCGTGATGCTCCCCTTCTACTGCGACGCCGAGAACGAGATCCTCAACGTCAAGCCCGGCGACATCGGCTTCTATCCGGGACGCCAGACCGCCTGCATCTTCTATGGCGAGACACGGCCCTTCGGCAAGGTCAGCGTGTTCGCGAAAATCGTAGAGGGGCTCGAGCACCTGAAGCCCGCGGGCCGGAAGATCCTGGCCACGGGGCCGCTCCCGGTGACGCTGGCCCGCGCCTGAGGACGGGGAGGGAGACGCATGGCCACGGCGCACACCACCGCTTCGATCATCGAACGCCTCGAGCGTTTCGCCCGCCGCAACTGGCGCGCGGAGCCGGGCGACGTGACCCGGCTGCGCGAACATCGGCTGCCGCCGATGGGCAACATGCCGCCGGTGCTCTACGCCAATTTCAACACCTTCTGGCTCGGCGAGAACATCCAGGTCGTCCGCCAACTGGCGCTCGACAAGGCGTTGACGCCGGCGGCGCTCAACAAGATGGCGGCGGCGTTGCTGAACCGGCACGCCGGACGCCTCGCCAAGTGGAAGCTCGTCGGCACGGTCAGGCTGGTGCGCGCGCTCGCGGACTATTTCGAGGCGGGCGGCGCCCGCAGCCACGGCGACGTGGTGCGGGTCTGCGAGGCGGCGATGCTGGCGGTGGACCGGATCAACGCCTGGATCGACGCGATGATCCCCTGGTCGCGCCTCGACGAGAAGGTCGGTCTGTTCGAGGCGGCCGGCTGAAGACGCGGAGCGCGGACCGTGTGCGGGCTCGGAGGGGTCTTCTACAAGACCGGGGATCATCGCCGCCGGACCGGGGAGATCGCCTATCGCGTGCTCGACGGGATCTACCGGCGCGGCCCGGATTCGACCGGGGTCGCGATGGTCCGCCCGCTGGACGAGGACCGCCTCTATGTCGGCATCAACTGCGAAGCCCCGGCTGAGGCCGGGCGCGCCCTGGCGCTTCTGGAGGAACTCGGGCAGGTCGAAGAGGCGACCGACGGCAAGGGCTACATCCGCGCCGCGCTGCGGCGGACGGGCGAGGATGCGGCCCTGGTGGACGCGATCGACGGCCTCGGCCCGGGCTTCCGGGTCTCCAGCATCGGCCGCCAAGTGGAAGTGGTAAAGCACATGGGCGGCGTCGGGCGGCTGGAAGAGGCGTTCGCCATCAGCACCTATGACGGCCCGCTCGCCATGGGACTCACCCGCTACGCCACGGAGAGCGACATCGACTTCACGCATGCCCAGCCGCTCTCTGCGCGGCTGCATCGCGATCTGGCGATCATGCACAACGGCCACATCACGAATTTCCACCATCTGCGCTACCGCTACGAGCGCGCCGGCTACACCTTCGCGACGCGCAACGATTCCGAGGTGATCGCCGTCATGCTGCGGGACGAGATGGCGAAGGGCGCGGGCTTCCGGGAGGCGCTCGAACGCTCGGTGGCGATTCTGGACGGCTGCTTCACCTACATCGCGGTGACCAGCGGCGAGGTCGGGATCGTGAAGGATCCTTACGCCGCGAAACCCCTCGTCGTGGGCGAGACCGATGCGCTGGTCGCCGTCTCGTCGGACTGCTGGTCGCTGCGCGACGGCCTTGACGAGGACATCGAGGTCTGGGAGCCGGGCGCGGGCGCGGTCGTGACATGGCGGCTTCCGACGCACTGACGATCGACTGCGCCGGGCAGACGACCCGGGAGATCAACGCCGAGATCCGCGACGCGGCGGAAAGAGGCGTGCCCGAGGTCGTGCTCCTGAATCCGCAGGCGCGCCACAATCTCGGGGTCTCGATCCTCAAGCCGATCCACATCGTCTATCGCGGCCATGTCGGCTCCTACACCGCCGGTCTTTGCGACGGCGTCACCGCCGAGGTCCACGGCACCGCGGGATGGGGCATCGCGGACAACCTGATGAACGGAGAGATCGTCGTGCACGGCAACGCCGCGACCGCGGCGGCGCCTTCGATCCGCGGCGGGCGCGTGGTCGTGCGCGGCAACGCCGGGCCGCGCTCGGGCATGATCCTCAAGAAGGGCGAGATCGTCATCGGCGGCGACGCCGGCTACATGTCCGGCTTCATGATGCAGAACGGTCGCATGATCATCTGCGGGAACGCCGACACCGGCCTCGGCGATTCCATGTACCAGGGTACGATCTTCCTGGGCGGCGAGGCGGCCGCGCTGGGCTCGGGCGTCGCGGAGGTCGATTCGCGCGCGGAAGAGCTGGACGAAGTGGCGGCCCTGCTCGCCCGCTACGAGATCACGGCGCCCCCCTCCTTCCGCAAACTCCAGTCGGACCGCTCGTTGTGGCACTTCAACAAGCACGACTTCGCGGCCTGGAAGGACGTGCTATGAGCGAGACCGCAAGCGACCGGCCCGCCGCCGCCCATGCCGGCGGCTCCGCGGTCGAAATCCGCGACGACGACGCGCCGGCGCGCGCGGCCGGCCATCCGCGGCCCCGGAGCTTCAGCGGGGTCTGGAGCCCGGAAGCGATCGAGGAGATCCAGGAGAAGGCGGCGCTCGGGCGCTACCAGATCCGCGGCCAGGCGACCAAGCGGCGCGACCTGCCCTCGTTCGACGATCTCGTGTTCGTCCCCGCCGGCCTTTCGCGGATGCCGCTCGAGGGCTACCGGGAGAAGTGCGACACCCGGGTGGTGATCGGCGAGGGCGCCTGCGAGAGGCCGCTGGTGCTGGAGCGGCCGATCATGATCGCCGGCATGAGCTTCGGCGCGCTCTCCGTCAAGGCCAAGCGCGCTCTCGGCATCGCGGCGAGCCGCTGCGGCATCTCCACCTGCACCGGCGAGGGCGGGATGCACCGCGAGGAGCGGCGCTATTCCTCGAAGCTCGTGATGCAGTATCTGCCCAGCCGCTACGGGGTGAATCCCTACGATCTCAAGAAGGCCGACATGATCGAGATCGGCGCCGGTCAGGGCGCGAAGCCGGGCACGGGCGGCGTGCTGCTCGGCCTCAAGATGTCGGACGAGGTGGCGGCGATGCGGGAGCTGCCGGAAGGGGTCGACCAGCGCAGCCCCTGCCGGCATCCGGACTGGATGGGCGCGGACGACCTCTACATGAAGCTCGAGGAGATCCGCGAGGTCACCGAATACAAGGTGCCGATTTCGATCAAGGTGGGCGCCGCGCGGATCGCCAACGACGTGCGGATCGCCGCCAAGGCGGGAGTCGACGCCATCGTCTTCGACGGCATGGAGGGCGGCACCGCGGCCTCGCCGACGATCCAGCTCGACCATGCCGGCATCCCGACCGTCGCCGCCATCGCCGAGGCGGCCGAGGCGCTCGCCGACATGGGCAGGAAGGACGCGATGAAGCTCATCGTCGGCGGCGGCATCCGCAACGGGGCGGACGCGGCGAAGTGCATCGCGCTGGGCGCGGACGTGGTCTATCTCGGCACCGCGCCGATCATCGCCATGGGGTGCCACAAGCCGGTCTACCTCGAGGATTACGCCCGCCTCGGCACATCGCCCTACGAATGCCAGCACTGCCACACGGGCCTTTGCCCCGTCGGCATCACCACCCAGCTGCCGAAGCTGATGGAGCGCCTCGACGTGGACGAGGCGGCCGACTCCGTGACCAACTATCTCAACGCGCTGACCATGGAGATCCAGCTTTTCGCCCGCGCCTGCGGCAAGAACCGGGTGAGCGACCTGGACCCGAACGACCTCCGCGCCCTGACCCACGACGTCGCCCTGATGACCGGCGTCGACATGGTGGGCCTCCAGGGCAAGACCCCGTGGTGGAAGAAGTTCTGAGCGTTCGGCCAGCCCTCACGGTACCTCCAATTCCCCTTCGTAACTGGCCGCCGGAGTCGTGGACGGCCTCCAATTCCCCTTCGTAACTGGCGCCGTTACTCTCTATGAGCCTCCAATTCCCCTTCGTAACTGGCGGGGCCGGAACGACATCAACCTCCAATTCCCCTTCGTAACTGGCCTCCTACTGGTGGGTCAGGCCTCCAATTCCCCTTCGTAACTGGCCCGCCGCCCCTCCCGAGCCCTCCAATTCCCCTTCGTAACTGGCCCCGGAAAAATCCATCACCCTCCAATTCCCCTTCGTAACTGGCGGGGCCGGAACGACATCAACCTCCAATTCCCCTTCGTAACTGGCCCCATCAGCGGCCGCTGGCCTCCAATTCCCCTTCGTAACTGGCGAGGAGCAGATCGACATCCCTCCAATTCCCCTTCGTAACTGGCAGGGCCGGGCGTGAGTACCCTCCAATTCCCCTTCGTAACTAGCCTGGCGGCGGTGCAGAGCCTCCAATTCCCCTTCGTAACTGGCTGAGGATGGCGCGTGTGGGCCTCCAATTCCCCTTCGTAACTGGCCGTCAAACTGGCGGTCTGCCTCCAATTCCCCTTCGTAACTGGCGTGCGCCGACCGCGCGTGCCTCCAATTCCCCTTCGTAACTGGCCCGACCTTGCGCGGGACGCCTCCAATTCCCCTTCGTAACTGGCATCGCGCGCCAGCTGCTCCCTCCAATTCCCCTTCGTAACTGGCCGGTACTACGGGAGGATGCCTCCAATTCCCCTTCGTAACTGGCACGGCTCTGCTGCCTTACCCTCCAATTCCCCTTCGTAACTGGCTGCCCCGGTCGGTTTGAGCCTCCAATTCCCCTTCGTAACTGGCGGGGCGGGGGAGTGGGGCCCTCCAATTCCCCTTCGTAACTGGCATAGGTGAGGACATGAAGCCTCCAATTCCCCTTCGTAACTGGCCGATGGCGATGGATACTCCCTCCAATTCCCCTTCGTAACTGGCTTCACAGGCCGTCGGAAGCCTCCAATTCCCCTTCGTAACTGGCGATCGGCGTGCACCCGTACCTCCAATTCCCATTCGTAACTGGCCACTCCTCGGCCCGCCAGCCTCCAATTCCCCTTCGTAACTGGCAGAGCCATGCGATCCCTGCCTCCAATTCCCCTTCGTAACTGGCCGCCCCGTCAGTCGCCGACCTCCAATTCCCCTTCGTAACTGGCAGCGTCAGGGCCGGCCTTGCCTCCAATTCCCCTTCGTAACTGGCGCGGCGACACCGGCACAGCCTCCAATTCCCCTTCGTAACTGGCGGAAGCAACCGCGAGGAGCCTCCAATTCCCCTTCGTAACTGGCGGAACCGACGCCAACGACCCTCCAATTCCCCTTCGTAACTGGCCTTGTGCCTGTTACGGTGCTGATATAGTTGACAGACCACATGGTGTCAAGGCTGCCAGCGATGATGGAAACGGACGAATATCAGCATCCGGATTCGATTTGGACATGGCGATCCAACAAGCGGGGCACGAAGCTCTCCCTGTGGCTCCCTTACGTTTCCGCCGCGGAGAAGACCGCACGCCGGACATGGCGCTTCACCTACAACGGCGGGGAGGTCGATACCGACTTGGCGAAAGTCGACTGCGTCATGTTCTATGGAGCGACGGGTGCGATTCCGGTTGCCCTGATCGACGAGCTTGCCGCGCACCGGGTTCCGTTGCTCGTGCACCGGCGCAACATCGGACGCCCCGCCGTTTTCCTCCCGGCACCCCGCGCGGACGCGGACGACATTCTGACGAGGCAGATCCTCACCAGGGCCAACGAAACGAAGCGTTCCTACGTCGCGCGGACTCTCGTGCGCGAGAGATTCCGCGCCGTGGGCGATGTGCTTCCCGTCGCCGATACAGCCTACGGGCGGCTCGCGCGGCTGCGAAATCTTGCGCATGTGCGTATCTGGGAGGCGGAGCACGCGCGAAAATATTGGGCGCGATACTTCGCGGCCCTCGGCCATCCCGGCTTGGCCAGACGAGAGAAGGGGCCGATCCAGTCGGCACTGGACGCGGGCTCGATGTTCCTGTCCGGCGTGATCCTCCGATGGGTGCTCGTGCACCGGCTATCGCCGAGCCACGGCTTCCTCCACGAGGGGACCGACTATATGGGCCTCGTCTACGACCTGATGGAGCCCGCGCGTTACATGATCGAACGGGCCGTTGCCCGCGCGCGCGAAACGGCTGGAGAGGAAGACGGCGAGCTCACCAAGCGGACGCTCTCGTCCCTGAAGAGGGCGCTGGATACCGTCGTCTACGTTCCTGCGACACGCCAGTTCGTGCGTCGAAAGAACCTGCTGCACGGCAGCGTTCTGGCCCTTCGAGCGTATCTGAACGGCGATATGCGCCGGTTCGTCGTTCCCTGCGCCGGCGAACGGCGCGGGGGCCGTCCGCCCAAGGTTTCCTACAGGCTGCCCGGCGGTGTTCCCGATTACACCGGGCGTGTCCCCGAAAGGTGAAGGTGCCCCCGTTTGAAGGGCGGGCGGGGGCGGTCCCGCCTTCCGGGTTGAGGTGTGGATGATCAATCCTTCGGCCCGGAAGGGAATATGGACGACCATATGCCTACTTCCGCCCCTCGGTCAAGGCTCGAAGTGTCGCACTCGATTCCTCGATGTCGATCCGCTCCAGGAAGCGCCGCCCGATGTTGATGGCGGCGTTCTCGTCCGCGTGCCCCTGGAAGCCGCAGTCCTCGTAGATGCAGACGAAGCGCGCCTGCGTGGTGTCCGGCGACATTTCCGACCGCGGGCGCTGCCGCATGTTGCGCCTGACGATCCTTTCGAGGTCCCGCCGCCGATGGGAGCCTTTCCGAACCGGCGCGTTCAAAGGCGGCCTCTCCTTGCGGCGCTTGAACCCCTTGTGCTCGGCAGGGGAATAGTCGGCGCGGTCGAGAAGCCGCACCGTACCGTCTCCGAGAACGACCGCGCCGTCCTCTCCCACGTCGATCCTGTCGTCCGGCATGTCGCGCAGAGCGGCGAGCGCGTTGCGGCCGCAACGATGGCAGGTCTGGCTGGTGCCGGCCGGATTGACCTCAGCGCCGGGAAAGATCGTCAGTGGTTTCGACCGCCCGGAGTAGGTCCTCGTTCTTTCGTTCCAGCCGCGTGTAAGAACATAGGGATGTTCCCACGCCTCCGCCGTGAACCAGTAATGGCGGCGAGCCGCCTTGTGCGCGTCCACGTTAGAAAACGTGTAGCGCCGCGAGACCGAACCGTAGATCATTCCGAGTTGGCGCCCGCCCGATTCGAAGTTGCCGACCCGGCTTTCGAGGATGGGGAACCCGTTGAACCGCTCGCACAAGGTATCGATGCGGTTGCACACGTCGCCGATGACGTTCTCCCGGAACTGCATCAGAGCCTTCGAATAGGTCTGGCCGACCTTCTGGTTGGGTTGGCGCCGCTTGCGATGACGGCGCACGGCGGCCATCAGTTTTCTGAAGGCCGGCACGGCCACGGTGCCGACCGCGGGCTTCCCGTCGCCAACGACCGTCGGATCGAGGACGCCGTGTTCGAGCAGGGAGACGAGAGAGAAGACGGCGAACCCGATACGCTTCTCGCCGAGGTCGATGGCGACGATGTTGTCGAACAACAGGTCGTCCGCCCTCCCCGGGTACGGCTGGTCGTTGATCACGGGGACCGCGAGCTCCGCTTTCATGCCTACCGGTTCGGCCGCGAGGCGTATCTCCTCGCCTTCGACTCGCGGGAACTGCTTGAACTTGTGGTCGAGGATCAGCGTGTAGTCGCCGAGCTTCACACCCTTGCTCGTCAAGGCCCGATCGAGCCACGTCTTGAAGGAAGGCGGCCCGATCAGCCTGAAGGCGGGTTGTCTCAGGCGTCTCCAATGTTTGAGCCCGGTCGCGTTCTTCTTGACCGGCAGACCGGCGCGGTCCGGCGCCTCGCCGCGGCGGAGATCGATCTCGACGAACCAGTCATGTGGTGCCTGACGCAGCAAGGCGCGCGAACCCGGCTCAGGAAACTCGGCCTTGCTCAAGCTCTTGGCCGTTTCTCCGGAGAGAACGGCGCCCGCTTCGTCACGCACGACGGATGGCAAGGTGAGGCCCTTGGAAATTTCGCCTTTGGCTGAGAGGTAGTCGCCGGGCGGACGCCACGATTTGTCCTTGGGCGTGTAGAAGAGTTCTTCGTGTTCAAGCCGCAGAAATTTCGTCCGCACGATGAAGCCGTCGCGAAACGCGCGGAATGACAGCCCGTTGATGGCGCTGTTGAACAGGTTGAAGGCGCGCGCGGCGACGTCGCGGGAAACTTCGTCCGCGTCGAGTTGCGCCGCGAGCAGGGGCGGGACTCCGACAAGGTGGTCTTCGGTCTGGAGTCTCGCCAACTCTCCCGGAACCCGATCCGGCAAGCCGCCGAGCCGATGGGTGAAGACGAATCCTTCGATGGCCAGCAGGTCCCGCAGCAGCACCTGATCCGTATTCGCGGCCAATCGCTCGCGGATATCCGCCACGCGATTTTCCAGCCAAGCCAGCCAGTCGGTCTCGCGGGCGCGGTCGGTGTCGATGGCGTACTCCTCGTGGCGTGAGGTGCTGAAGGGATGCCGATAAATGGTTCCCTGGCGGTTGTGGAAGTAGCGGTTGGCGTCCTTCCTCTTCTGGAACAAGGGCGTCATGGTGTCCCGGATCGTCTTCCCGGCATCGGGCGACAACCGCCGCGACATGCCCACGATGCGATGGAGCAGACGCCGCGCCGTCTGTTCATCCGCCAGGGCTGGGTCCTTGCCGCGGTCCGAAAGCGCTTTCCGTTCGCGTTCCGCCATGACGGGCAATGGGTCGAGGTCGCCTGCCCATTCGGCAAGTCGGCGGTAGTGGCCGCGACGCTCCCGCATCACGGCGTTCAGGTCGTCTTGCAATCGCTTGATCTCGCTCTCGGCGTCGTCGGCGCCGCCCGAGATTCGGTTCAGCCTCGGCGGCTCCTTGAGTGACTTGGGGAGGCCCCGCTCGAGTGCTTTCAGCGCCTTTGTGCGATTCTCGTCTTCCGATCGTTCGATTTCCTGCTCGATACGGTTTTCGAGCATATTGGTCTGGCCGGCGAGTTCGGCGACATCGCCCGCGACGCGCTCGACGGCGGCGATGTCTTCCGGTCCGGGGAGTCTGGGGATGGTGTCCCCGCGCAGGACGGCGAGGGCGTGACCGGCTTCTCGAATCCTCTCGGGAAGTCGCGCCGAGAGAGCCTCGAGCCCCGCCGCGTCGGTATGTTGACCCGAGAACACGGATGCATTTTCGTCGTCGCGCAACGCGGGCGGAATGGAGATGTCCGGCGGCTCGGAATGCAGCGCCGAGAGTTCGTGGACGCGCTTCCAGTAGTTCGCGACCCAGGAGGAAACCTTGCCGCCGACGGAACCGCGAAACTCGGCGTAGCCGTCGGTGTCGAAGAACGGGTTGGGCGGGATCGCGTCCGCGAACGTTTTGAGTTGCTGCGCCCGGCGAATTTCCGACGAGGGAATGGACAGGTCCCCGGCGATGCGTTCAGCATCCGAGGCGCGGAGATAGCGCAGACCGTTTCCGAACAGCCACGACAGGCCGTTGTTCTTTCGTGTAACGATCGCGTCCTTGAGCTTCGTCGCGAATTTGGAAGAGGGCGGAGCCAGGCCGGGCGCGTCCCGCACGAGGCGACCGGCGCAAACCGCGACGGCTTGATGAAGCCAGATTTCCTCGTTGCCGGTCATGTCGATGAACGGCGATTCGGGATCGTGGGCGAACGTGCAGTTTTCCGGTTTGGTATCGGCCAGGGGCGGCAGGGAGGCGAGCGTGGGAAACAGGGGACCGAGCGTTGCCAAGTATGTGTCGGCGCAAGCCAAGGCGCCGGCCACATCGCCCGCGAGCTCTTTCCAGTCGCCGAACGTCGCCGCGACCTCGCGGCCGATTCCGTCGGCGATCTCGAGTGTCGGCTGACCGTGGTCGTCGTCTCGGGGAGACCGCCTGTTCCATGCCTGGAACAGTCGTCGCGCGAGACCGTCGGGCAACTCAACGCCTTCGCTCGCCTGTGGACGCGTGGTGAATACGTCCTCTATCGACTGGATCGTGATGCCGGAGTTTTCGATCCCGGCGTGCTTTCGCAGCGCGTCGGCGAACGCGCGCTCCGGGTATCGGCTCCGATTCCGGAACCGGCGCGTCTCGTCGCCCTTGGAGAACAGGCGGAAGCCGGAGAGATGGACCGCGCAGACGAGGCCGATCAGGCTTCCCTTCGCGATTCCTTCGGTGACGTCGTAGGCGCAGGCGGCGGCGTCAAAGTCGATATCGCCCGGTTGCGTTTCCAACCCGAACTTGTAGGTCGATACGCTTTCGCGTTGTTTGCGGGCGACCGCCGCGACCTTGCGCCGCCATTCACGCGCGTTCTGGCCCCCATGGTATGGCCTTCTCACGATTTCCTCCAAGGCTTCGGCCCTGCCCGCCGGAAACGGGAACGGCCGCGCGGCCCTGTATTGGCACAAATACCGCACCATAGCCAACGCGCGCAGGCCTCTGGAGGTGCACCGCTCAACGGACGCCGTGCGGGTCAAGCCAGGCGGTGAAGGCTTCGCGGATGGCCGGGCGGTCAGCGCCGGCCATCCGGAGGAGGGTCAGCAGCAGGCGCGCCTTGAGGCCGTCGAGCCGGCCCGCAGCCGTAAGGCCGCGGACGAGAAGGTCGATCTCCGAGTCCTTGAAGCCTTGGTCCGGCGCAGGGTCTCACCCGCACCCGTGCGCGAGGCGAGGATCACCGGCACCCGCTCCGCCGCGTCGGCGAGCGTGTCGGCGAACCACCCGGCGACATACTCGCCGCCCGTGGCCTCGACCACCAGCCCTTGGTAACCGGTGTCGAGGGCGCAGGCTATGAGGCGGTCGTCGTCACCGAGCGCCACGGTGAGCAGCGCGACGGGCGCCGGGGCGGCATCGCGCGGCACGGAAACGAAGTGGCGCGCCGTCGGGCGGCAAGCCAGCCGCGGCGTGCCCTCGGCGAACCAGCCGAGCGGAACGCTGCCGGGTTCGCCGTCCGCGCCTTCCGGACGTAGTGCGCGGCGTGGATCTCGTCGTTCATGACGACCAGCACTCCGAGGCCCCGGGCCGCCTCGTGCGCCGCGGCGTCGCGCGAAGGTGTGACGCCGCGCGCCCCGGCCGCCCATCGCGATGGTGCCGCCCGAGGGCGTGCACGGCGACCGGCGGACGCATGGCGCCCCTCAGCCGCGGAGCCAGGTCTCGGACCAGGCCAGGCAGCACGAGGACGCCGGATGCCCGGCGAGGGTGTTGGCGTAGGGCGTGCCGGCGGCGCGCCGCCCGCCGACCTCGAGGGTGGCCGCGCGGCACGGCGTCAGGCAGCTGTAGACAGCCCACGGCCCGGTGTCGTCGTTGCCCGGCGGCAGGCGCAGCTGGAAGGGTTCGCCCATGTCCGACCAGCTCAGCACGATCCGCTCGTCCGCCGCCTCCACGATCTCCCGGCAGGTGCCGCCGAAGGCGCCCTCGCGAGAGAACGACGCCGCGGCGATCGGCATGGCCGTATCGGCGAAGGGCGGGTTCAGGATCGTCTCCAGCGTGCCCTGCAGCCAGCGCGCCATCTCGACGTTGTCGGCATAGAGCCTGACCGCGCCTCCGGTCGCGTCGGAGCGGAGGAACAGGCAGGTGCCGGGGCCGCCCGGCGCGATCAACGCGCGCCAGTGGGCGCAAACCGTGGTCTCCGGCCCGTCCGCCTCGCTCTTGAGGCGCAGGAAGGAGTTCTCCCCGGTGAAGTGAACCTTGTTCGGATCGACGGCGGTCATGTCGGTTTTCTCCTCCTCGTCAGGTATCGTCAGCTTACGCGGGCGGAGGCCGGGTGCGAAGAGTCGCTCGGAGCGCGGGAGGAGCGGAGGCATGACGAACAACCACGTCGATCTCAGGAGCGATACGGTCACGCGGCCGACGCCGGCCATGCGGCGCGTCATGGCCGAGGCCGAAGTCGGCGACGAGCAGCGCGGCGAAGACCCGACCGTCAACGCCCTGTGCGCGCGGGTCGCGGCGCTGCTGGACAAGGAGGCCGCGTTGTTCCTCCCTTCCGGCACCATGTGCAACGAGATCGCGCTGCTGGTCCATTGCCGCCCCGGCGAAGAAGTAATCTGCGACCGCACCGCGCACATCCTCACCGCGGAGGGCGGCGGCCCGGGCGCGCTCGCCGGCGCGATGGTGCGCGCCCTCGACGGCGCGGCCGGCGTCTACGAGCCGGCGCAATTGGCGGAGGCCGTGCGCCCCGTGAACCGCTACGCGCCGCGCTCGCGGCTCGCGGTGGTGGAGCAGACCTCCAATCTCGGCGGCGGCACGATCTGGCCGCTCGCGACGATCGAGGCCATCGGCCGGGCGGCGCAGGAGCACGGCCTGCTTCTCCACATGGACGGCGCGCGGCTGCTGAACGCGGCGGTCGAGTCGGGCGTCGAGGCCGCCCGCTATGCCGCCCCGTTCGATTCGCTCTGGGTGGATTTCAGCAAGGGCCTCGGCTGCCCCGTCGGCGCGGCCCTCGCCGGCCCGGGCGCATTCGTCGAGGCCGCCTGGCAGTGGAAGCAGCGCCTGGGCGGAGCCATGCGCCAATCCGGCGTCCTGGCCGCCGCCGCGCTCCATGCACTGGACCACCACGTCGCGCGCCTGGCGGAGGACCACGCCAACGCCCGCCGCTTCGCCGACGCCGTCCGCGCCCTGCCCGGCCTGCGCCTCGACCAGCCTCGCGTCGACAGCAATCTGGTGTTCTTCGACTGCGCCGCCGCCGGCATGACCGCGCCTGCCCTTGCGGACGCGCTCCGGACGCGGGGCGTGCGGGTCGGCGCCGTGGGCCGCCACCGCCTGCGCGCCGTGACCCATCTCGACGTGGACGCGGCGGCCGTCGACACCGCGCGCGAGGCGCTGGCGGACGCCGTCGGCGGTTAGCGGCTTTCCGGTGCGCGGGCCCGGAGGCCCACGCGCGTTACTCCCCGTCCAGGCACCAGAGTAGAATCGCCTTCTGGGCGGGGACCCGGTTGGCGGCTTCGTCCAGCACCACCGACTGCGGGCCGTCGAGCACCGCATCGGTCACCTCCTGCCCGCGTTTCGCCGGCAGGCAGTGCATGAAGAGCGCGTCGGGCGCCGCCATCGCCATGACCGCCTCGTCCACCCTGTAGGGCTCGAACGGCGCGGTTTCCTTCCGCGCCGGGTCGTCGTGGAGCGAGACCCAGCTGTCGGTGACCACGCAGTCGGCGCCCGCGACCGCGCGTTCGACGCAGGTCCCCACCTGGACATCGGCGCCCCGCTCCACCGCCCAGCCGACGATCGCGGGCGCGGGCGCGCATGCCGCCGGGCAGGCGAGGCGCAGGCTGAAGCCGCAGAGGGCGGCCATCTGAATCCAGGTCGCGGCCACGTTGTTGCCGTCCCCGAGCCAGGCGACGGTGCGCCCGGCGATGGGGCCGCGATGCTCCTCGTAGGTCACCACGTCGGCCACCAGCTGACAGGGATGGCTCCTGTCCGTCAGGCCGTTGATGACCGGCACGTCCGCCGCCGCTGCGAGGGCCAGCAGCATGTCGTGGGAGCGGGCCCGCAGCGCGATCGCATCGACGTAACGCGAGAGCACGCGCGCGGTGTCCTGCACCGTCTCGCCGCGTCCGAGCTGCATGTCGCCCGGCATCAGGCTGATGGTCTCGCCGCCCAGTTCGCGCATGGCGATCTCGAACGAGACCCGCGTGCGCGTCGAAGGGCTTTCGAAGATGGCGGCCAGGGTCTTGCCCGCAAGCGGGCGGGCGCCGCTCCGGCCCTTGCACGCGCGCGCGCGGTCGACCGTCCGCCGCAGCGTGGTCGAATCGATGGCCTCGAGATCCAGGAAGTGCCGGACGGCGCTCACGATGCGACCGCCGCGCAGGCCCGGGCGAGGGCGTCGCACGCCTCGTCGATCTCGGCCGGGCCGACGGTGAGCGGCGGCAGCATCCGCAACACGTTGCCGTCGGCCGGCAGCGCCAGCAGCCTGTTCTCGCGCAGCGCCGCGAGGAGGTCGAGATTGGGGACCGCGCATTCGAGGCCCAGCATGAGGCCGCGCCCGCGCACGCCGGTGAAGACGTTGCCGTTGCCGGCGAGCGCCGCCAGCCGCTCCTTCAGCGCGGCGCCGGCCGTGCGGACGCCGTCCAGGAAGCCGTCGGCGAGAACCACGTCGAGCACGGCGTTGCCGACCGCGCAGGCCAGCGGATTGCCGCCGAAGGTCGTGCCGTGGCTGCCGGGAACCAGCGCCGCCGCGACCTCCTCGCGCGCGAGGCAGGCGCCGATCGGGAAGCCGTTGCCCAGGGCCTTGGCGACGGCCATGACGTCGGGCGAGACCCGCTCGTGGGCGGCTCCGGCCCATTCGTGGGCGAAGAGCCTGCCCGTGCGCCCGACGCCGCATTGCACCTCGTCGAAGATCAGGACGAGCCCGGCCTCGTCGGCGAGCGCCCGCAGGCCCCTGAGGAATTCGTCGCCCGCGACATGGATGCCCCCCTCGCCCTGGATCGGCTCGACCAGCAGCGCCGCCGTCCGGTCGGTCACCGCGGCGCGCGCCGCCTCCAGGTCGTTCAGAGCGACCTGGTCGAAGGCGTCGACCGCCGGCTCGAACCCCTTCAGGTGCTTGGCCTGCCCGCCCGCCGCGATGGTGGCGAGCGTGCGCCCGTGGAAGGCGTTGCGGAAGGTGACGACGCGATGGCGTTCGGGCGCGCCGCGGCTCGTCTGGTAGATGCGCGCGAGCTTGAGCGCGGCCTCCACCGCCTCGGCCCCGGAATTGCAGAAGAAGACCCGGTCGGCGAAGCTGTGCGCGACGAGCCTGTCCGCGAGCCGGGCCTGCGGTTCGATCTCGTAGAGGTTCGAGACGTGCCAGAGCCGCTTCGCCTGGGCCTCCAGCGCCGCGACCGCGTGCGGATGGGCATGGCCCAGGCTCGTCACGCCGATGCCGCAGCCGAAATCAAGATAGCGGTCGCCGTCCGCCGTGAAGAGATACGCCCCCTCCCCCCGCTCGAACGTCAAGCCGAAACGGGCGTAATTCGCCATGAGTGACGTGGACATGGCGGCGCCTCCCCTCGCCTCGGAAGGCGCGCACTATCCGACCGCGGCGCCCCGGAGTCAACGCGGCGGCGCGCGCTCCCGTCGGCGTTCCGCCTGCGCGGGGCGGGCGGCGCGGGCGCCTGCGCGCAGGCGCCGGAGCAGAGCGGCGCCCGGCGGGCGGAAGCGCGCCAGACGGCCGCGCATCGCCTGGATGCGCATGACGTCGGCGATGCGGCGGTCGAGGAAGGCCCAGCTCTCCCGCCCCTCCTCGGAGTCGTCGTCCAGCCAGTAGAGGAGGGTGGAAAGATAGACGCCGGCGAGCAGGGCGCGCTTGGTGTAGAAACCGAAGTCCGTCGTCCGGTCGCCGATGGCGAACCAGATCGTGTCCGCGGTGCGATAGAGGGCGCGCAGGGCGTGGGGGGCATGCCGGGGCGCCGCCAGGACGGGAAGCGCGGCGCGGATCGCTTCCCGCTGCCGCGCGTGCGGCGCGAGGCGGAGGCGGACGGCGTGGGCGACGCGCTCGCGGACCCGCATCGCGCCCAGATCGGCCTCCTTCAGCGCCGCGTCCAGCAGGCGGTCGGCATGGGCCGCATGGTACTCGACGAGCGCGGCCGGGCCGCCGGGGAAGGCGTCGCGGGCGGCGTCCGCGTCGATCCCCAGATCGGCCGCGGCCGCGGCGACCGCCGCCTCGGACCAGCCGTCGAAGGGGACGTGTTCGAGAATCGCGGCGAGCAGCCGGTCCCGCATCTCGTCGGGCGGCAAGACGCGCCACACGGGATCAAGGCTCCGCCGGCGCGGCGCGGCCGAACTCGCTCGTGAAGGCCAGGGTCGACAGGTCGGTCATGCGCATCGGATAGAGGATGCCGTCCAGATGGTCGCATTCGTGCTGGACGACGCGGGCGTGGAAGCCGCGCGCTTCGCGTTCGTGGACCCGGCCCGCGACGTCGGTCCAGCGGTAGCGGATATGGCGGTGGCGCGGCACGACGCCGGCGAGGCCGGGGAGCGACAGGCACGCCTCCAGCCCCTCCTCCGTCCGTTCGCCGAGCGGCTCGATCGCGGGGTTGATCAGGACGGTCGGCATTGCGAGCGCCGCCGCGCCGGCGCCGTCGTCTTCGGCCCCGCTCTCCTCGTCCCCGGCGTCGCGACCGGGTGGGAGGCGGAACAGCACCAGGCGCAGCGGAACGTGCACCTGGGGCGCCGCGAGGCCGGCGCCGTCCGCGTCCGCCAGCGTCTCGGCCATGTCCGCGATCAGGCGCGCGACGGACGGCGCGGCGGGGTCCGTGACCGGCGCCGCCTTCCGGCGCAGCACGGGATGCCCCATCCGCGCGATCTTGCGTATCGCCATGGCGTCTATATGGCCCGCGCCGGCCCGCCCGTAAACCGCCGCGTCGGGAGAGGCCTTGTCCGCCCCCCGGCGCGAAGATGGTCGCCGGCGGAGCCGACGTTGAAAACCCGCCCGTTCGCCCACGCCGGAGGAGCCGGCCGGCGGACCGCCGCCGGGGATCAAGCCGCCTCCCTGTACTCCTCCAGCACTTCCGCGATCGGCCCCTGGGCCTTCACGCGCCCGGCATCGAGAAAGATGCCGGTGGTGCAGACGCGCTCGAGCAGCACGTGGTTTTGCGAGGCCAGGACCAGGATGCCGGCGCGCTTCACGAATTCCTCGATCCGCCGCCGGGCCTTCTCGACGAAGGCCGGGTCGCCGACGCCGAGCCACTCGTCCATCAGCAGGATCTCGGGCTCGAAGCAGGTACTCACCGCGAAGGCGAGGCGCAGCCTCATGCCGGCGGAGTAGGTGTGCATCGGCATCGCCAGATAGTCGCCGAGCTCGGTGAAGGCCGCGATCTCGTCCATGCGCGCGCGCACCTGTTCGGGGGTCAGCCCAAGCAGCAAGCCGCGTATCATGATGTTCTCGTAGCCCGTCGCGTCCGGCTCGAGGCCGAGCGACGTGCTCAACAGGGACGCGGTCTGGCCGTGCCGCCGGACGCGGCCGCGGACCGGCTCGTAGGCGCCCGTCAACACCCGCAGGAGCGTCGTCTTGCCGGCGCCGTTACGGCCGATGAGCCCGATCCGGTCGCCGTGCTCGAAGGCGAGGCTCACATCGTCGAGCGCGCGCACGCACAGGCGGTTGGCGGCGTCGCGCCCGATGCGCCCGCCCGTCCCGCGGTGCAACAGCCTGTTCTTCAGGGAACGCGCGCCGGTGTTGTAGACGGGAAAATCGACCGTGACCGACTCGAGGCGAATGCTGGCCACGGCGTTCATACCCAATAGGCGATCCGCCGGCGGTAGCCGCAGAACAGCGCGAATGTCGCCAGCCAGCCGCCGGCCGTGATGCCCAGCACCACGAGCCAGGAGTCGAGCGCGGGCACCTCCCCCAACATGGGCGCCCGCACCAGGGTCACGAAATGGTAGAAGGGATTGATCTCCAGCATCACGGCGCGGTCGGGCACGAGAGACGGCATCCAGATGATCGGCGTGACGAAGAAGGCGATCCGCATGACGCTTTCGACGATCGGCGGCACGTCGCGGAAGCGGGCCGATACGATGCCGAGCAACAGCCCGACCCACAGGCCGTTCAGGCAGAGCAGCACGAGCCCCGGCAGAGCCAGAAACCCGGCCCAGCCCGGGCGGACCGGGAAGACGACGGCAACGACGGCGAAAATGATGGCGTTGTGCGCGAAGATGACGAGATTGCGCCAGATCACGCGGTACACGTGGATCGACCGGGGGAAACACGCCTGCTTGATGATGCTCTCGGCGCCGACGAAGGCGGCGCAGCCTTCGGTGATCAGGCCGTGGAGCAGCCCCCACACGATGAAGCCGAGCGCGAGGAAGGGCACGTACTGGGCGGCTTCGAGCTTGAACAGCGTGCCGTACAGCGTGCCCAGCGCCCCCACCAGAATGCCCATGGTGATCGTCAGCCAGAACGGCCCGAGCTTGGAGCGCCGATAGCGCCGGCGTATGTCGTGCCAGCCGAGCAGCCCCCACAGGTGGAAGGTGCGCGCACCCTGGACGATGTCGCGAACGGCGAGCGCGATCTGGGAAGCGCCCCCGGTCGGCGGGGACGCGGCGGGAAGGGCGTCCGCATCGGCCCGTGCCGTCCGCAACGAGGTTTCCTCTCCGCCTTCCCGGATGCGACAGGCGGCCGCCGTTTGCCGGAAACGCGGGCGCTCCTCGCGCACGACTCCGGCTCGCGGCCGCTCCCCTACGCCTAACGGCCGCACCGGAAGCGGTCAAGCCGGGGGACCGGGGCAACATGCTTCCTCGATCCCCGGACCGATGTGCCGATATGGAGAGCCGGATGAATGCCGTCCGTCCTTCTCTTCCGGCTTTCCCGGCGCGATGACGCCGATGCGCCGGAAGCGCGGAGCGTGACCTTCGAGCCGCAGGCCGCCCGCCGCGCGATCGTGGACCGCGCGCACGCGCTCGGCTTCCAGGCGGTCGGGATCGCGCACACCGCGGGGGCGCCGGGGGATGCGGCCGGCCTTCGTGGCTTCCTCGATCGCGGCTACGCCGGCGACATGACGTGGCTCGCGCGCACGGCGGAGAGGCGCGCCGCCCCGCAGGCGCTGTGGCCGGCGGCGCGGAGCGTCGTGGTCGTCGGTCTCGACTACGGGCCGGGGCGGGACCCGCTCCGCCTGCTCGCCGCGCGAACGCGCGGCGTCGTTTCCGCCTACGCGCAGGGGCGCGACTATCACGCGGTGCTCGAGAGGCGGCTCAAGCGCCTCGCCCGCTTCGTCGCCGCGACCTTCCGCACCGAGGTCAAGCTCTTCGTGGACACCGCGCCGGTCATGGAAAAGCCGCTCGCGGCGCGGGCCGGCCTCGGCTGGCAGGGCAAGCACACGAACCTCGTTTCGCGCCGCCACGGCTCGTGGCTCTTCCTCGGCGAATTGTTCACGGCCCTCGACCTGCCCGCGGACGCGGCCGAATCCGACCGCTGCGGCTCCTGCCGCCGGTGCCTGGAAGCCTGCCCCACGGACGCCTTCCCGGCCCCCTACCGGCTCGACGCGCGACGCTGCCTCTCCTACCTGACCATCGAGCACAAGGGTCACATTCCGGCGGAATTTCGGGCGGCCATGGGCAACAGGATTTACGGTTGCGACGACTGCTTGGCCGTCTGCCCGTGGAACAAGTTCGCGCGCCGCACGGCGGAATACGCCTTCCTGCCGCGGGCGGAGCTGGCCGCACCCCGGCTCGCCGATCTCGCCGCCCTGGACGAGGCGTCCTTCCGGTCGGTCTTTTCGGGCAGCCCGATCAAGCGCATCGGGCGCGACTGCTTCATACGCAACGTCCTGATCGCCCTTGGGAATTGCGGCGACGCGGGCGTCTGGCCGGCGGCCCGGCGGCTGCTCGACGATCCCTCCCCGCTGGTCCGGGCCATGGCCGTCTGGGCGGCGGGCCGGCTGCGCGCACCGGGCGCCTTCGCCGCGTTGCGCCGCCGCCGCGCGCCGGGCGAGGCCGATCCGGCGGTGCGAGCCGAATGGCGTCGCACGCACCCGCGCGCGTGAACGCGGGACGCCCGATGGCCGACTCCACGGCCGACTCCGCGGGGCGCCGCAGACGCCTGTTCTGCTTCGGCTACGGCTTCTGCGCCGCCGCTCTCGGCGCGCGGCTCGCGCGGGAGGGGTGGTCCCTCGCCGGCACCTGCCGGGAGCCCGAACGCCGCGGCGCCCTCGCCGATGCCGGAGTCGAGGCCGCCCTGTTCGACCGCGAAACCCCGCTCGCCGACGCGCGGCGATTCCTCGCGGGCACGACGCACGTCCTCCTCTCCGTCCCGCCCGACGCGCGGGGCGATCCGGTCTTCGATCGCCACGGCCCCGACATCGCGGCCGTGCCGGGCCTGCGATGGATCGGCTATCTCTCGACCACCGGCGTCTACGGCGACACCGGCGGCGCATGGGTGGACGAGACGACGGCGCCGGCACCGACCGGCGAACGCGGGCGGCGGCGGGCGGCGGCGGAGCAGGCGTGGCTGGCGCTCGGCGCATCACGCGGCATCGCCGTGCAGGTCTTCCGACTGGCCGGCATCTACGGCCCCGGGCGCAACGCCCTCGCGGCCGCCCTGCGCGGAACGGCCAGGCGCATCGACAAGCCGGGCCACGTCTTCTCGCGCATCCATGTCGCCGACGTGGCGGGCGTGCTGGCCGCCTCGATCGCGCGGCCCAGGCCCGGCGCAATCTACAACGTATGCGACGACGAGCCGGCGCCCGCCGCCGACGTAGTCGCCCACGCCTGCGCGTTGCTCGGGGTGGAGCCGCCGCCCCCGATCCCGCCGAGCGACGCCGCGCTGTCGCCGATGGCGCGGAGCTTCTACGCCGACTGCCGCCGGGTCTCCAACCGCCGGATCAAGACGGAGCTCGGCGTGCATCTGCGGTTTCCGAACTACCGCGCGGGCCTCGCCGGCCTGCTCGCCGGGGAGGGCGGCCTCAACCGAGAGCGGCGAGCCCGGGAAACGCCTCGATCAGCCAGAAGGCGACGGAACCCAGATGACCGGTGACCATGGCGATGCCCATGGCGACCATGACGGCGCCGGCGCCGATCTGGATCGGCCTCCCCACTTTGCGGAGGCGCTTCATGTGGCGCAGGAGGAGATGGGTGAACGCCGCCGAGAGCAGGAACGGAACCCCGAGGCCGGCGGAATAGACCGCCAGCAGCGCGACGCCTTCGCCGACTCCGGCGGCGCTTGCGGTCATCGTCAGGATGCCGCCCAGGACAGGGCCGATGCAGGGCGTCCAGCCGAAGGCGAAGGCGGCGCCGAGCAGGAAGGCCGTCGCCGGCCGGCCCCCTTCGAGGCGGCCGGCGAAGCGGGCCTCGCGATCGAAGGCGCGTATCCGGAGGAGGCCGGTGAGGTAGAGGCCGAAAACGACGATCAGGGCACCGGCGGCATATTCGAAGACCGTCTTGTGCTGGAGCAGGAACGTGCCCACCGCGCTCGCGCTCGCGCCGAGCGCGACGAAGACCGACGAGAATCCGAGGACGAAGAACAGGCCGAGCCCCAGCGCGGCCAGCCGGCGGCGTGAGAGGCGGTCGGTCTTCAGATCCTCCAGCGAGCCGCCGGCGACGTAGGAGACGTATCCCGGCACGAGCGGCAGGACGCAGGGCGAGAGGAAGGAGACCAGACCCGCCGCGAAGGCCGAGACGATGCCGATGACGGACGGTTCCACCACGTCGGGTCGCGCCCTGCAAACGCCGCGCCGGCTATTCGACGATGCGGCGCACCAGCCCGGCGACCGCCGGATCGTCCCAGTCGCGCTCGCCGAGGACGCGCGCGATCTCCCTCCCACCGTCGTCGATGAAGACGGTGGTGGGGATGCCGTTCACCTTGAGCGCCCGGGCCGCCTTCATCCGCTCGTCGATCGCCACGGGCAGGGTCCGCAGGCCGTGCTCCTCGTAGTAGGCGCGCAAGGCGACGGCGGCGTCTCGGCCCACCGACAGCGGCAGGATCGCGACGGCATCCCCGAGCAGACGCTGAAGGGCGTCGATCCGGGGCATTTCCTCGCGACACGGGAAGCACCACGTGGCCCAGAAATGCACGGCGGCGGGGGTGCCGCGGTAATCGGCCAGACTCCGCTTCCGCCCGTCCTCGTCCAGGAAGGCGACGAGGGGCGCCGCCCGAGGCGCGTCGGGCACGACGAGCCGGAGGATGGGGCTCCCGTCGGCGCGCCGGTCGAGGGCGCGCAACGCGGCCGCGTCGGCGGCGCCGGCCGGGATGGCGCCGCCGACGACACAGGCCACGGCGGCCAGGAAGCAGACGAGGCGGGTAGCCGGCATTCCCATTCTCCGCGATCGATCGAACGGCCCCACGGAACGAATCAATAGAGGACGGGGCGCGCGCCGCAAGGGGCCGCCGGGCGCATCGCGCACACCCGCGCGTGTGAACGCACAACGGCGATGCGCGACCACCGTCATTTAACGGCGCCGGCCATCGCCTCGACGACGGCGCACAGGCGGGCGATGTCCCGCGTGCGGGAAAGACGATGGTCGCCGTCCTTGATCAGCTCGACGGTGACGTCCGCGCTCGCGACCGCCTCGGCGATCCGCGACGCGGTCCGCCACGGCACCTCCTCGTCGGCCATGCCGTGCAGGAGATGCACCGGGCAGGCGACGGGGACGGGGCCCCGCAACAGGAGATGGCGCCGGGCTTCTTCAATCAGCCGCATGGTGACCGGACCGGGAGGCTCGCCGTGGCCGGAGGGGCGCGCGACCACGCCGTCCCGCGCGAGGGCCGCGCGCGTCTCGCCGTCGAACTCGTCCCACATGAGGTCCTCGGTGAAATCCGGCGCGGCCGCGATTCCGACCAGCCCGGCCACCCGCTCCGGGCGCGCGAGCGCCGCCAGCAGCATCAGCCAGCCGCCCATGCTCGAGCCGACCAGGATCAGCGGCCCCGTGCGGGCCGCGTCGATCACGGCGAGCGCGTCGTCCCGCCAGCCTCCGATGGTGCCGTCCCGGAAGGCGCCGTCGGAGGCGCCGTGCCCGGAATAGTCGAAGCGCACGAAGCCGCGGCCCGCGCGGCGGCAGTGAGCCTCCAGGGCGGATGCCTTGGTGCCGGTCATGTCCGACATGAAGCCGCCGAGGAACACGACTCCCGGCGACTTGCCGTCCGTCGCGCGGTAGGCGATGGTGCCGCCGTCGGCGCGCCGCAGCAGCGAGATCGGTGGCGAGTCCCGCATGTTTCGATTCCGACCGAATGAACGACGCACCTAACGGAAGGCCCACGGTCCTTCAAGTGCTGCCGCGGCTGGAAGGCGGCGGCGGAATGGAACGCGGCGCGTTCGACGTCGCGCGCGCCCTGGCGGAGGCCGGCTGGCGGTCGCTCATCGTGACGGGGAGCGAGGCGGACCGGGGGCGGGCGCGGGCCGCCGGCGCGCGGCATGCGGCGCTGCCCGTCGGGCGCCGGAACCCGTTGGCGGCGCCGGGCGCCGTCCGCCGCCTCGCCCGTTTCATCGCCGAGAACGGAGTCGACCTCGTCCACGCCCGTTCGCGCTGGCCCGCCTGGCTCGCCCGTTTCGCGGCGAGACGCGCGGGGCTGCCGTTCGTGACGACGTTCCACGGCACCTACGCCGCCGCCGGGCCGCTGAAGCGGCGCTACAACGCGGTCATGATCCGCGGCGACCGGGTCATCGCGATCTCGGACTTCATCGCCCGGCACATCGCGGAGACCTACGCCGTCGAGGCGGGCAAGGTCCGGATCGTTCCCCGCGGCGTCGACCTTTCGACGTTCGACCCGACCCAGGTCGGGCCGGCGCGGATCGCCGCCCTCGCCCGGGCGTGGAGCCTGCCGGACGGCCGCCCGACGGTGGTGCTGCCGGCGCGGATGACGGCGTGGAAGGGACACCTCCCGCTGCTCGAGGCGGTGGCGCGTATCGACCGGGATTTCTTCTGCCTGCTCGTCGGCGGCGGCGGGCGGGAGGCCTATCGCGCCCGGATCGAGCAACGGATCGGGAAACTCGGCCTGGAGGGCCGCATCCGCCTGACCGGCGAATGCCGCGACATGCCGGCGGCCTACATGCTGGCGGACGTCGTGGTCTCCGCCTCGATTCGCCCCGAGGCGTTCGGCCGCATCGCCGTGGAGGCGCAGGCCATGGGCCGGCCGGTGGTCGCGTTCGGCCACGGCGCGGCGCGGGAGACCGTGCGCGACGGCGGAACCGGGTGGCTCGTGCCGCCCGGCGACACCGAGGCGCTCGGGCGGGCGATCCGCCGGGCGCTGGACCTGACGGCCGCCGAACGCGGCGCCCTGGCCTTCGCCGCGCGCGCCCACGTCCGACGCAACTTCTCCCTGGCGGGCATGTGCGAGGCGACTCTCTCGGTCTATCGCGAGCTGTTGCCCGCGCCCGCCGGCGGCGTCCCCGGAGGCGGAGAGACGTGGACCTGAAGCTCGCCGGCAGGAAGGCCGTGGTGACGGGCGGCACGCGCGGGATCGGCCGCGCCATTGCCGAGCGCCTCGCGCGGGAGGGCTGCCGCGTCGGCATCTGCGGGCGGGACGGGGCGCGGCTCGACGCCGCGCTGGCGCGCTTCACGGCCGCCGGTCTGCCCGTCCGGGGCGCCGCTGCCGACGTCGCGGACGGCGAGGCGGTGCGGCGCTGGACCGCCGCGATGGCGGACGGGCTCGGCGGCATCGACATCGTGGTGGCCAACGTCAGCGCGCTGGCCGGCGCTCCGGACGAAGCCTCCTGGCGGGCCGGTTTCGAGATCGACCTGCTGGGCACGGTGCGGACGGTCGAGGCTGCCATGCCCCATCTGGAAGAATCGCCCGCCGCCGCGGTCGTCACCGTGGCCAGCACCGCCGGAGTCGAGAGCTTCGGCGGCGTGCGGCCCTACAATTCGGTGAAGGCCGCCGTGATCAACTACACCTCCAATCTCGCCAACGCCCTCGCCGGGCGCGGCATCCGGGCGAACTGCGTTTCCCCCGGCACGATCTTCTTCGAAGGCGGGGTCTGGGACCGCCGCCGCCGCGAGGCGCCGGACATGTACGAGGCGGCGCTCGCCCGCAACCCCACGGGGCGCATGGGCACGCCGGAGGAGGTGGCGGCGGCGGTCGCCTTCCTCGCGAGCCCGGTATCGCGCTTCACGACGGGCGTCAATCTGGTGGTGGACGGCGGCCTCACCCAGCGAGTCCAGTACTGATCGACGGGGCGCTTCCCCGGGCCGCACGGCGCGCCATGAAAACCACCCCCGCCCGCTCCGGAAGCGTCGGGAGCGGCCCGGGCGCGCTTCCTTGACCAGCCCTCACCCGCCTGCCGGAGTTTTCCCCGCAAGCAACACCGGGGTTTCACTCCGTCGGGTCGCCTGCTGAATGGAACAGCCCTCGATCCGGCTTGGGTCTGGCCGCCCATGCCCGGCGAACAGGCGAGGCTTCCACGTTACCCGCGTGTCGCCTGCAACGGCCCGGCATCCGTCGGCACCGTGGCGACCGCATGGGGGAACGGGATGCACGGAGCCGGAAAGTATCCTGGGGCTTCGCCGGCCGCGGAAAACCTTCTCTCGCTCCCCACGCGCGGCGGGAGCGGCTCCCGTGTCTCCATCGTGGTCTTCTCCGTCGCCGCCCTGATCGCCGGCTGCGTCATCGACGCCGACACGATCGAGGTGGCGGGCGAGCGGGCGGCGCCGCCATGACCTGCCGGCGGGTTTGACAGCCCCGGGCCTTTTTCCTAGCGTCGCCGGCGGGATGCGGGGTGGCCGGCGGGGATCGGCCTCACGGGAGAACGACGTGACGATCGGGGCGGTCCTTCCGGTCAAGGACCTCGACTGCGCCAAGCAGCGGCTGTCGGGCTTCCTGTCCGGGGCGGAGCGCCGGGCGCTCTGCCGGGCGATGGTCGAGGACGTGCTGGAGACCCTGTCGCGGGTGTCCGCTCTGTCCGAGATCGTCGTCGTGACGCGCGACGCGGAGGCGCGGGTGCTGGCCGGGCGCTACCGGGCGCGGGTGCTGGACGAACCCGCGAACGCTGGCCAGACGGCCGCCGTGACCAGGGCGGCCGGGGCGCTCGCCGACGCCGGGGTGGACGGCCTGCTTCAAGTCCCGGGCGATGTCCCGGCGGCGCGCGTCGCGGAAATCGAGTCGGTCCTGCGCGCCCACGGGCGGGCGCCGGCGGTGACCCTGGTGCCGGCGCACGACCGGCGCGGCACCAATTGCGTGCTCTGCTCGCCGCCCGACATACTGCCCTTCGCGTTCGGCGGGGAAAGCTTTCCGCGCCACCGCGACGCGGCGCGGGCGCGCGGCATCGCGCCCCGGGTCGTTCGCCTCCCCGGCCTCGGGCTGGATATCGACGCGCCGGACGATCTGCGCGCGTTCCTCGCCGCGCCGGTCGAGGGCCGCACCCTCGCCTGCCTTCGCGAGAGCGGCATCGCTTCCCGTCTCCCGGTCCCCGACGCGGCCTGAACCCGATGCGCCCGGCGACCGGCGATCTGCTCACGGCGGCGCGGCGCGGGCACCGGCCGAGCGCCGTGGAGGCGCGCGCGCTCGGCGCCGAGACCGATCTCGCGCCGCTGCTCGATTGCGCGGCGGCGCTCCGCGACCGGGCGCACGCGGACGCGGTGACCTATTCGCGCAAGGTCTTCATCCCGCTCACCCATCTCTGCCGCGACGTCTGCCACTACTGCACCTTCGCCCGGCCGCCGCGCCGCGGCGAGGCCGCCTTCATGACGGCGGACGACGTGCTGCGGGTGGCCGAGGCCGGCGCGGCGGCCGGCTGCAAAGAGGCGCTGTTCACCCTCGGCGACAAGCCCGAATTGCGCTACCGCGCGGCGCGCGAGAGCCTCGCCGCGCTCGGGCATGAGAGCACGCTTTCCTATCTGGCGGCCATGGCGGCGCTGGTGTTGGAGAAGACGCCGCTCCTGCCCCATCTCAATCCGGGCGTGTTGGGCCGGGAAGACCTGCGCAGGCTGCGCGCCGTCTCCGCGTCCCAGGGCATGATGCTCGAGAGCGCCGCGGAGCGGCTCTCCGCCAAGGGCGGCCCGCATCACGGCTCGCCGGACAAGCGCCCGGCGGTGCGGCTGGAGACCCTGCGCCTCGCCGGCGCGGAGGCGGTGCCCTTCACCTCCGGCATTCTCATCGGCATCGGCGAGACCCGAAGCGAGCGGATCGACGCCCTGCTCGCGCTACGCGATCTCCACGACTCCCACGGGCACATCCAGGAGATCATCGTCCAGAACTTCCGCGCCAAGCCCGGGACGCGCATGGCGGCGGCGCCCGAACCGGAGGTGGACGAGCTGCTCTGGACCGTCGCCGTCGCGCGTATCCTGTTCGGCCCCGCCATGAACATCCAGGCGCCGCCCAACCTGAGCCCGGGCGCGCTGGCCCGGCTGGTATCGGCGGGGATCAACGACTGGGGCGGCGTGTCGCCGGTCACCGCCGACTACGTCAACCCCGAGGCCCCGTGGCCGCATCTCGACGCGCTGGCCCGCGAGACGGCGGCGGCCGGAAAGACGCTGACCGAGCGGCTCGCCCTCTATCCGGCCTATGCGGCGGCGGGCGACCGCTGGCTCGCGCCGGCGCTGCGTGCGCGAGTCCTGAAGATGGTCGACGCCGGCGGCCATCCCAGGACGGACGCCTGGGTGGCGGGCGGGCGCGCGGCACCGCCGGCGGCGCGCCCGCCGGCACCGGCCGCGGCACCTTCCGGGCTCGACCGGCTGCTGGCGCGGGCGGAGGCCGGCGACGGCTTGGGCGAGGACGATCTCGCGCGCCTGTTCGAGGCCCGCGGCGCGGCGTTCGAAGCGGTGCTCGCCGCCGCCGACGCATTGCGCGCGCGGGTCAACGGGCCCGCGGTGAGCTATGTGGTGAACCGCAACATCAACTACACGAACGTCTGCTACTTCCGCTGCCAGTTCTGCGCCTTCTCCAAGGGCAGCCTGAGCGAGAACCTGCGCGGCCGGCCCTACGACCTGCCGCTGGAGGAGACCGTGCGGCGAACGCGCGAGGCCTGGGCGCGGGGGGCGACCGAGGTCTGCCTCCAGGGCGGCATCCATCCCGGCTATACCGGCCGGACCTATCTTTCGATCTGCCGCGCCATCAAGGAGGCGCTCCCCCGCATCCACGTTCACGCCTTCTCGCCTCTCGAGATCTGGCAGGGCGCGGCGACGCTCGCCCGTCCGCTGCCGGCCTTCCTGGACGACCTTCGCGCGGCGGGGCTGGGCTCGCTGCCGGGGACCGCCGCCGAAATCCTCGACGATTCCGTCCGGGCCGTCATCTGCCCCGACAAGCTCGCGACCGATCAGTGGCTCGCGGTGATGGAGGCGGCCCACGCCGGCGGCCTGCGCAGCACCGCCACCATCATGTTCGGCCACGTCGATTCGGCGCGGCATTGGGCACGGCATCTGTCGCGCATCCGGGCGCTTCAGGAGCGCACCGGCGGCTTCACGGAGTTCGTCCCGCTGCCTTTCGTGCCGATGGAAGCGCCGCTCTACCTCAAGGGCCGCGCCCGCAGGGGGCCGACCTTCCGCGAAGCGGTTCTCATGCACGCGGTGGCCCGGCTGGCGCTCCACCCGGTGGTTCCCAACATCCAGACCTCCTGGGTCAAGATGGGGCCGGAAGGCGCCGCCGCCTGCCTCGCCGCCGGCGCCAACGACCTCGGCGGCACGCTGATGAACGAATCGATCACCCGCGCAGCCGGCGCCCGGCACGGCCAGGAATTGCCGCCGGCGGAGATCGAGGCGCTGATCGAAGGATTGGGCCGCAGGCCGGTGCAACGGACCACGCTCTACGAACCGGTGCCGCCGGAACGCCGGGCCGCCGCGCGCGCCGCACCGCCGCTCGCCCCCGTCGTGAACGCCCCGGCCAAGCGCTACGAACGGCGCCCGGCCGCCGCCCTGGTCCGTCCCGGACTCCCGGCCGCCGCCGGGGCCGCGCCGGGCGATTGATCCGGGGGGAACGCCGGCGCCCGGCGCGCGGCGGAATCCCCGAGAGAGGAGGAGCATCAACGATGCCGGGCTTCACCGTCACCGCGACCAACCACACGAGCTTCACGGTCTCCAGCCTCGACCGCGCCATCCGCCTGTTCCGGGACGCCCTCGGTTTCACGCTGCTGAACCGCTCTCCCCGCGACCCGGCGTTCATCGAGCAGGTGGTCGGCGTCGCGGGCGCGGACATCGAGGTCGCCTATCTCCAGGCGCCCGGCCACCGGATCGAGTTGATCGAGTATCGCGGCCCGGCCGACCGGGGCGCCGTCGAGTCGCGCCCCTGCGACGCGGGCTTCGCCCATATCGCCTTCGACGTGGACGACATCGACGCGGCGATCGCGGCCGTGCGGGACGCCGGTTCGGAGCCGCTGGGCGCGCCGGTCGCGGTCAATGCCGGCCCCAACAAAGGCGGCATGGTGGTCTATACGCGCGACCCCGACGGCATCACCGTGGAGTTCATCCAGAAACCCGCGGGCGCGCCCTCCCGTTCGTAGGCGGAGCGAAGGCGCCCCGGCCCCCTTTTCTCCGCGGCCGGGAAAGGGCCGTCATCCGAGCCGGGCGATCATGTAGCGCAGCAGGCTCACGAGCCGCTGCTTGTCGCCGGCCGACAGGCCGTGCGTCGCGACGGCGTTGACCTCCAGCACCGCGGGAACGAGTTCGTCCCGGAGCCGGCGCCCGCGTTCCGTCAGCAGGACGCGGCGGCGGCGCCGGTCGCCGTCGTCGGACAGACGCCGGACCAGCCCGTCGCGTTCCATGCGCTGGAGCGTTCGCGCCGCGGTCGGCTCCTCGATCCGCTGCCGGCGGCCCAGCTCCTTCTGCGTCAGGCCGTCCTCCTCCCAGAGAAGAAGCAGCATCGACCATTGCGCGACCGAGACGCCGTGGCGGCCCAGGCGCTCCTGAAGGGCGCGGGTGAAAAGGCGGGCGGCGAGCGGGACGAGATGGGCGGCCGTCTCCTCGGCCACGAACGGCAGCGCGCCGTCCTCCCCGGCCTCGCCTTTCAGGAGTGTCCGGGCCGCCGCCCGGCGGCGCATCACGGCGTAGGACACGAAATCGCCCCCCGGCGGCCCGCGCGTCAGACCCTGCCCTTCCAGGGCACCAGAAGCCGCTCCAGCCGGCGCATGAGAAGGTCGAAGGCGTAGGCGATGATGCCGATGACGACGATTCCCATGATCACCACGTCGGTCACGAGGAACTCCGACGCGCTCATGATCATGGCGCCGAGCCCCTCTTCCGTCGCCACCAGCTCCGCGGCCACCAGCGTCGTCCAGCCGAAGCCGATGCCGATTCGCAGCCCCGTCAGGATTTCCGGCATGGCGCCCTTGAAGACGATGTGCCACAGCACTTGCGCCCGCGACGCGCCCATCGAGTAGGCGGCGTGGATCTGTTCGATCACCACCGAGCGCACGCCGGCGCGGGTGTTGAGCACGATCGGCGCGAACATCGCGAGGAACAGCAGGACCATCTTCTGCGTCTCGCCGATGCCGAGCCAGATGACGGTCAACGGCAGGTAGCCGAGCGGCGGCAACGGCCGGTAGAACTCGACCGGCGGGTCGAAGATGCCGCGCGCGATCCGGTTGGTCGCCATCGCGATGCCGGTGGGAATGCCGATCGCGACGGCCAGCAGGAAAGCGCCGAAGATGCGCACGATGCTGGCCTCGGTATGCTGCCACAGCGTCCGGTCCTGGTATCCCTCGGTGACCACCAGGACGAACTTGTCCCACACCGCCCCCGGCGCCGGCAGAAACAGCGGTTCGATCGCGGGCTCCGCGCCCGCGGTGGCGAAATACCAGGCGGCGATCAGCGCGGCGACGGTGACGGCCGCTACGTTGAAACTCTTGCCGCGGCCCGGCGCGCCGTAGGCGTCCCCGGGCTTCGCCGGACCGGCGGAAAACACCGCCGAGAGATGCCGGAGCGCGCTCCGCGGCGCGCGGTCACCGCCGGACATCGGCGTTCCCGCCGGCGATCTCGTCGCGCCGGACGATGGCCAGGATTTCCTCCCGCATGGCGATGAACTCCGGCGTCGACTTGATCTTGCGGCTGTCCTTCTCTTCGCGGTAGCGGTGGCAGAAATTGAGTTCGTAGCGATGCGCGATGCGGCCCGGGCGCGGCGACATGACGATCAGCCGGGTCGCCAGGAACAGCGCCTCCTCGACGCTATGGGTGATGAAGAAGACGGATTTGCGGGTCTCCCACCAGATGTCGAGGATCAGCTCCTGCATGTTGTCGCGGGTCAGCGCGTCGAGCGCGCCGAGCGGTTCGTCCATCAGCAGGACCTGCGGGTCGCAGGCCAGTGCCCGGGCGAGGCCCACCCGCTGCTGCATCCCGCCGGACAATTCGTAGATGCGCCTGTCCTCGAACTCCTTCAGGCCGACGAGGTCGATGTACTTCCGCGCCGCGGCGTGGCGTGCGTCCTTGCGCACCCCCTGGAGCTTGAGCCCGAAGGCCACGTTCTGGAGCACCCGGAGCCAGGGCAGCAGCGCGTGTTTCTGGAAGACCACGCCGCGGTCCGCGCCCGGCCCCGCGATGGGCCGTCCGCCTATCGTCACCCGCCCCGAGGTCGGCTGGATGAAGCCGGCCAGGAGATTGAGGAACGTGGTCTTGCCGCAGCCCGACGCGCCCAGGGCGACGACGAAATCGCCGGGCTCGATGGCGAGCGAGACCTTCTCCAGGGCGTGGACGCCGCGACCGCGCTCCATGGGATAGACGACGCTGACCTCTTCGGCGCGGAGAGCCGCCGGGCCGGTCCCCTCACCGGCCTGCGCGGCCGCGCGATCCGACAACGGTCGCCTCGTCCGCGCCCGCGCGGCGGCGCCGCTCAGCAGCCGCCGATGGCGGCCTTCACGAACGCATCGGTCACCGCGACGCCGTAGTCGGGCAGCAGTTCGTCGACGTTCTTCTCGGCCTTGAGGAAGCGGGCGGTCGCCTCCAGCGCCGCCGCCGCGCCGCCGCCCAGCCAAGCCGGGCCGGCTTGCTCCTCGAGGGTGGGGAAGCCATAGAGCGACAGCACGGCGGCCACGGCGGCTTCGTCGCCCCCGATCAGCTTGACGACCTTCGCGGCGTTCTCGGTGCCGGGCGCGAACGAGCCGGGGTCGTCGCGCCACGCCGCGTCGGCCGCGGCGATGGTCCGCACGAACGCGCACATGAAGCCCTCGTTGGCGGCGGCGAATTCATCGCGCACCACCATGCCGTCGAAGGTCGGACGGCCCCAGGCGGCCAGTTGCCCGGACTCGATCAACGTCGTTCCGGATTTCCCGATGCGGTTCAGGACGGGGGGCCAGACGAACGCCGCGTCGATGTCGCCGCGCTCCCAGGCGGCGGCGATGGCGTTCGGCTGCATGTTCAGAAGCCGGACCTCGCTGCGGTCGATGCCGAACTGCTCGAGCGCGAACAGGGTGTGGAAGTGGGTCGTGGAAACGAAAGGGACGCCGATGCGCTTGCCCTTGAGATCCTGCGGCGCGACGATGCCGGCGCCGTCGCGCACCACCAGCGCCTCCGCGCTCTCGATGTTCTCGACGATCCAGAACAGCTTGATGGGAAGCCCCCTGCTGATCCCCGCGGCGATCGGCGACGAGCCGGCGAGCGCGATGTCGACATGGCCGGACGCCATGGCCGTGATGACCTTGGCACCGGAATCGAACCTCTTCCACTCGATGTCGTAGCCGGTGGCCGCCTCGAAGGCGCCGTCGACGATCGCGACCTTCCACGGATTCACGATCAGCTGGTAGCCGATCGTGACCTCCTCCCGGGCCTGGGAAGGCGCCGCCGCGCCCGCCAGCGCCAAGGCCACGGCCAGACAGACCGCGGCCGCCTTCTGCGCCTTGAAGAAGTTCGGCATGGCTCGCCACCCCTCTCGGTTGCGGGTGCGCTCCCGCGCTCCGGTTCCGGGCCGGGGCGCGCGGGGCACTCTAAGCCACCGGTCACCGGTGCTTCAAGTGCCGGGCGGAAGGACGCGGCGGCACGCAAAGGGCCGCTCCCGCGCCCGGTGGAACGGCGGCGGCGCCGCTGATATGCTGCGGATGCGGTCCGCGCGACCGGCGCGCGACGGGAACGGGGGATCGGGGAGATGGCGGAACGGATGGTCGACCTGACGTTGACGCTGACGGACAACATGCCCGCGCACAAGCTGTTTCAGCGCCCCGTCATCGTGCCCCACTACACCCATGCGCAGACCCGCGAGCAGTTCGTGCTCGGGACCGAGGACGACAGGCTCTCTTTCGCGACCACCTACATGGGCATGATCGACCATATCGGGACCCATGTGGATGCGTTCTACCACGTCAATCCCGCCGGGGCGCCGGTGGACCGGATGCCGCTCGACATGTTCATGGGCAAGGCGGTCTGCTGGGACCTGACCCATATTCCCGATCTCGGGGACATCGACGTGGCCGATTTCGAGGCGGCGGAGGAGAAGGGCGGGGTCAAGGTGGACGGCCATATCGTGCTGCTCAACACGGGCCTCCACAAGCGCCACTACCCCGACGTCAAATCGGTGTGGAGCAACCCCGGCATCACCGCGGCCGCGACCCATTGGCTCGCCGACCGGGGCTCGAAACTGCACGGCGTCGAAGGGCCTTCGACCGACAAGCCCTCGGACAACCTGTTCCCCAACCACCGGGTCTGCCGCGACCGCGGCATCGCCCACTACGAGTGGCTGATCAATCTCGAGGAGCTGGTGGGCAAGGGCGAGTTCATGTTCTACGGCCCGCCGATCAAGATCGGGAACGGCAGCGGCGCGCCCGTCCGCGCCTGGGCGATCCTCGAGGAGTAGGCGCGCGCGGCCCGCGGGCGGAGGGCGCGGCGGTGCCTCGTGTCGATTCCAGGGCGGTCGACGAACGCATTCCGATCACCCTCGTCACGGGCTTTCTCGGCGCCGGCAAAACCACTCTCGTCAACCGGCTGTTGCGCGCGCCGGACGCCGGCAGGATCGCGGTCATCGTCAACGAGTTCGGCGAGATCGGGATCGACGGCGCCCTCATCGCCCGCGCCGAAGAGGACATGCTCGAGCTCACCAACGGCTGCATCTGCTGCGCCGCCCGCGGCGACCTGATGGACGGCCTCAACAGGCTCTTCCTGCGCAAGGTGGGGCTGGCGGAGCCCGTCATCGACTTCGACAAGATCGTGATCGAGACCACGGGCATCGCCGATCCGTCGCCCCTGGCGCGGCTCTTCTACACCGACATGAAGCTCGACCTCACCTTCCGGCTCGACGCCGTGCTGACCGTCGTGGACCTGAAGCACGTGACCGGCCAGCTCGCGCGCTCTCCGGAAGCGGAGAAGCAGATCGCGATCGCCGACAAGCTGATCTTCAACAAACGGGATCTGGTGGACGGCAGGGCGTTTTCCGAGGCCGTCGCGGCGGTCGAGCGCCTCAACCCTTTCTCAGTCAAGGAGGTCACCAGCCGCGGCGCCCTGCCGGTGGAGCGCCTGCTCGACCTCGACCTGTTCGAGCCGAAGCGGCGCGACGACATGGTGGGCGCGTGGATCGGCGCCGACAGGCCGCCGCAAGCCGGTCTCGACCATCGGCACGCCGAGGGCGTGGGCGCCGTCTGCCTGCGGAGCCGGGAGCCGCTGGAGTGGAACGCGCTGCTCCGCTTCTTCCTCGCCCTGACCGGGGAGATGGGCGAGGACCTCTATCGGGTGAAGGGGCTGGTCCACTTCCAGAATGTCGACAAGCCGGTCGTCCTCCAGGGCGTGCAGGCGACGTTCAGCCCGCCGACCTACGCCGAGGCCTGGCCCCGCGGCGAAGTCGAGACGCGGATCGTGGTGATCGGTCGGGGCCTCGACGAGGCGGCGCTGGAGGCGCGGTTCGCGGCCTGCGTGGCGCGGCCCGAAACCGCGCTCGACCGCGGCCTGGGCGCGATCTGATCGGGAGCGCGGGATGAGCTTCGCATACATGACGGCGCTGGAGCTGAAGGCCCTGCTGGCGGCCCGCGAGATTTCGCCGGTCGAACTGGTGGAAGACACGCTGGCCCGCCAGGACGCGCTGGAACCGGACATCAACGCCTTCGTGACGCGGACCCCGGAGCTGGCCCTCGAAGCGGCGCGCCTCCAGGAAGAGGCGATCGCCAGGGGCGAGGCGGCGGCGCTCGGCGGTCTCCCCGTTTCCATCAAGGACCTGGTGGCCATGGCGGGGGTGCCCTGGACCTTCGGCTCCCGGCCGTTCGCCGACAACGTGGTGGATTTCGACGCGCCGTCGGTGGAACGGATCAAACGGGCCGGCGGTTGCATCGTCGGCAAGACGACGACCAGCGAGTTCGGCTGCAAGGCGGTCTGCGACAGCCCCCTCACCGGAATCACGCGCAACCCGTGGGATTTGTCCAGGACCCCGGGCGGCTCCAGCGGGGGCGCCGCGGCGAGTGTCGCCGCCGGCCTCACGCCGTTCGCCCTGGGCACGGACGGCGGCGGCTCCGTCCGCATTCCGGCCGCGCTCTGCGGCCTGTTCGGCATCAAGGCGCAGTTCGCGCGGGTGCCGATCTTCCCGGTTTCCGCCGCGCCGACGCTCTCCCATGTCGGCGCGCTCGCGCGCACGGTGCGCGATGCCGCGCTGCTGCTCGGCGTCATGGCCGGACACGACCCGCGGGACGCCTTCGGCGTCGCGGAGCCGGTGCCCGATTTCCTCGCCGCCTGCGATCGGGGGGCGAAGGGCCTGCGCATCGCCTGGAGCCCGACCCTCGGCTACGCGGCGCCCGATGCCGACGTCGTCGCCGTCTGCGCGGCCGCCGCGCGGCGGTTCGAATCGCTCGGCTGCACGGTCGAGCCGGCCCCGGACGTGTTCGGTTCCGACCCGGTCGAGATGTGGATGGCCGAGTTCTACGGCGGCATCGGAACCAGGCTGAAGGGCCTGATGGCCGACGCGCCCGACCGGCTCGACCGGAGCGTGGTCGAGACCTTGCGCGCCGGCCTCGACCGTTCGATGACCGACTTCTTCGTTCAGGTCTTCGCGCGCTACGAGTTCCGCGAAACCGTGCGGCGGTTCTTCGAGGACTACGACCTGCTGCTGTCGCCGACGCTGCCTTGCGCCGCGTTCGAGGCGGGCCGCGACACGCCGCCCGGCCGCGAGGCCCGCAACATCGTCTCCTGGGTGTACTACACTTATCCGTTCAACCTGACCGGGCAGCCGGCCGCCTCGATTCCGGCCGGCTTCACCGAAGGCGGGCTTCCGGTCGGCCTGCAAATGGTCGGGCGGATCAACCGCGAGGTCGACATTCTGCGCGCCGCCGCGGCGTTTGAAGAAACGGCGCCCTGGGCGGACAGGCGGCCCGGCCTTGGCCGGTAAGCGCCCGGACCGCGAGGCGCGCCTCGCCGCCGCGCTGCGAGAGAACCTGCGCCGGCGCAAGCGACAGAAGGCCGCGCGCGCCGCCGCCGAGAGCCCCTGCCGCCCGGACGGGGCCGCCGGCGCGGGCGGGCGGGGAGCACCGCGAGGCGGACCGGCGGCCGGGCGAGGCGTCAGAACATGACGTCACCCGAATTCGCGCCGAAGGTCTGGCCGACGTAGATCGCGCCGCCGGGGCCTGCGAGGAAGGCCACCGTCTCGGCGATTTCCCACGCCTCGCCAAAGCGCCCGAGCGGAAGCTCGGCGGCCTTGGCCTTCTGCCACTCCTTGGAAATGTCGTCGAGGATGGCGGTGTTGCACGGGCCGGGGGCGACGGCGTTGACCCGGACGCCGCGGCTCGACACTTCCAGCGCGAGCGACTTGGTGAGGCCGATGATGCCGGCCTTCGCCGCCGCGTAATGCGCGAGTTCGGGGCCGCCCTTCTGGCCGAGCTGGGAGGCGGTGTTGACGATCACGCCCTCGCCCTTCTCCAGCATCGGGCCGAGCGCCTCGCGGTCGCAGAGGAAGACGCCGCGCAGATGCACCGCCACCATGCGGTCGAAATCCTCGACCGTGATGTCGGCGAACGGCGCCTGATGGGCGTAGCCGGCATTGGCGAAGAGCAGGGTGCAATCGCCGAAGGCCTCGCGACAGGCCGCGAACACGGCCTTCACGTCGGATTCGTTCGCGACGTCGCCGCCGATCGACTCCGCGCGCCCTTGGCCGGCGCGCACCTTGTCCGCCGTCCGCCGGGCGTTGGCCTCGTCGATGTCCTGGCACAGGATCGGTATCCCTTCCTTGGCGAGTCGGACGGCGGCGGCTTCCCCGAATCCGCTGCCCGCGCCGGTGACGACGGCGATGTGGTCCCGCATTTCGATCATGGGCTTCGACTCCCTCGTTTGTCGTTTCCCGCTTCGGTTCGTCCGAACACGCGCCGGAAGATGGTATCGACATGGGCCAAGCAGGTCTCCGGCGCCATGAGCGCGGCGAGCGCCGCGGGTTCGAGCACGGCCGAGACCCGCGCGTCGGCGGCGAGCGCCGCCGCGAAATCGCCGCCGGTCTCCCAGACCTCGAGCGCGATCTCCTGCACGATGCCGTAGGCCTCCTCGCGCGCCAGTCCGCGCTCCACCAGCGCCAGCAGGATGCGTTGGCTGTGGACGAGCCCGCCCAGGCTCTCGAGGTTGCGCCGCATGGCGGCCGGGTCCACTGCGAGCCCGTCGACCACGGCGGCGAGGCGGGCCAGCGCGAAATCGAGCGCGATGGTCGCGTCGGGCGCGAAGACCCGCTCGACCGAGGAATGGGTGATGTCCCGCTCGTGCCAGAGTGCTATATTCTCGAGCGTCGGCGCCACCGCCGCGCGGACGATGCGGGAAAGCCCGGTCAGGTTCTCGCTCAGGATCGGGTTCTTCTTGTGGGGCATCGCCGAGGAGCCTTTCTGGCCCCGGTCGAACGCCTCCGCCGCCTCGCGCACCTCGCTCCGCTGCAGGTGCCGGATTTCGGTCGCCAGGCGTTCGACCGCGCCGGCGACGACGCCGAGCACGGCGAAGAACGCCGCGTGGCGGTCGCGCGGGATGACCTGGGTGGAGACCGGCTCCGGCGCGAGACCCATCTTCTCGGCAACATGGGCCTCGACGGCCGGATCGACGCTGGCGAAGGTCCCGACCGGCCCCGAGATGGCGCAGGTCGCGATCTCGCGCCGCGCCGCCTTCAGCCGCTCGCGGGCGCGGGCGAACTCGGCGTAGTGCCCCGCCAGCTTGAGGCCGAAGCTCGTGGGTTCGGCGTGGATGCCGTGGCTTCGCCCGACGCAGAGCGTCCGTTTGTGTTCGAAAGCGCGGCGTTCGAGCGCGGCCGCCACCGCGGAAACGCCCTTCTCCAGCAAGGCGCCGGCGCGGTCGAGCTGCACGGCGAGGCAGGTGTCGAGGACGTCCGACGAGGTAAGGCCCCGGTGGATGAACCGTGCTTCCGGCCCGACATGCGCCGCGAGGTTAGTGAGGAAGGCGATCACGTCGTGGCGCGTCTCGCGCTCGATCGCGTCGATCTTCGCCGGATCGAGGATGGCGTCGCGGTTCGCGCGGATCGCCTGGGCGAGCGCGTGCGCGGCCTCCGCGGGCGTATGGCCGAGCGCTACCTGCGCGTCGAGCGCGTGGCGCTCGATCTCGAGCCAGATGGCGAACCTGGTTTCCGGCGCCCAGACGGCCGCCATTTCCGGGCGGGAGTAGCGCGGGATCATGGGACGCGGCGGTCGGGGATCGAACGCGCTCCTCTCTTGCCGGCGGAAGGCGTGGCTGGGGCGCCAGGATTCGAACCTGGGATCACGGGACCAAAACCCGTTGCCTTACCGCTTGGCCACGCCCCAGGCGGGCGGTTTCTACCACGGAGCGCCCCTGCGCGAAAGCGCGCGATGGGGCCGCACACCGAAAAACGCCCAGTGGGCGCACGAGCCGCTCCGCCAGAAGCACCGGCGAGGCACCGCTCACCGCTTGCGACAGATAGACGCGCGGGCCATCGCAGCGAGAATCGCCGTCATGCTCATCCGCTGGCATTCGCGCCGACTGTCGCCCGCCACCCTTGCAACAGGATGGCGAGACACAATAGGTCGGCGAGGCGCTCGTGGCGCACGGGGCGAGCGTTTAGTTCGTCCCAGACCGTGCCTATTCGTCCATCGTGGCGGCAGTGACCAGGGCCATGCGGCGAAGAAGTTTCTTCAACTTACCGGAATGCAAGATTTTGATGCCGTTCTCGCGCTCGATTTCACTTGGTTTTAAGCCTTCAGGTAGCTTGGCTTCCGTCACAATAACGATTTTTTCGACGATGCGAAGACCCTCACGAACCTCTGGCCAGCCCTTATCAGCTTTCTGAATCTGCTTTATTGCGTAATCTATGTTGCTAGAGACGCCCTGCCAATCCTTGACCTGTATGGCAATGCCGTATTGCACGCTTTCCAGGGGGCTGGGCATGGTAACGAGGATGTCTGTTCCGTGCTCACTTTCTCTCTCACGTCCTCTTTGGCCACCGGTCCTTTCAACCTGAAAATATGGAAACAAAGCTTTCATACCTTCTACGAGAACATCTTCCCAACCTTCATTGGCGAACTGTCCAGCCAGTTCTTCATGAACCTTGGTCTCAATATCGCGGTCCACAGAGCCCATGGCGCGCCGAATTGCGTCGGCGTAACGGTCTCCAGGCTCTTGGTCGTTGATGAGATCAGCGGGCTCTTGCCTGAGAAGATTTTCTATGCCCTCTCCGTGGTAGCTCATGTTCCAGAAACGAGAGCGGCATTTTAGAGTGCTGGCAACATCTTCGCTCACATGTTTGTTACGGCGACTGAAGTGTGTGCGATATTCAGCGGGAAACTGGTGTCCGTAATCACCTTGTTTTGGGTCGATTTCAAACCGATAGCCATCCTTCCAGTCTTCCGTTGCCTCTGCGATGGTGACGGTCCCCCATTTCGGTATGCGGGGAATCAAGATGATGTCCCCCCTTTTGACTTCATCGTACATGCGAAAATTAGCTCGCAATCCCGGTGGGACATTTTCCCGATTCCAGCATTTGAGATTATGGCCCTCTTCATAACCCCAACCTTGTCGAAGCACTGGCTTCTTCTCCTCCTTCGTGTTGTAGTAACCGGGAATATTCAGCTCGGTGTTGTAGTAATTGGGGTATGCGTGAGGATTCCTCACATCGACGCGAAAGCCCCAATACTGCTTCTCTCTGGACATCGTTCTCTCCTCATCTTGCGATGACGGTATGCGACTTCCCTTCTATCACCTTCACTCACCCCACCTCTCATCGGAAGCCGATCTTCTGACCTACCCCAGCTTGGCGCCGCCATTCGGAGTGCAGCAAGGTGGGTGGCGCCTCGGCGTCTGTCAAGCAACATTCACCGTTCGCTTCCACCCATCCTACTTCGGTACGCTGGCATCCCGAGCCCCCGACGGACAGCGGGTCAGGGGGCGAGGGAGCGGGAGACCAGGCCGGAGAGGCGCTTCGTGAAGGCCGGCGGATCGGGCACCGGCTCGCCTTCCAGGATGAGGGCCTGGTCCATCAGCAGGTGCGCGGCGTCCTCGAGGGCGTCTGTGGCGCCCTTCCGCCCCACCATGTTCGCGAGCGCGCGGGTCAGGGCGTGCGACGGGTTGATCTCGAGCACGCGCTTCTGCGTCGGCACCTCCTGCTTGTGCTGGCGCAGCAGGCGTTCAAGGTGCATGTCGAGATCGCCTTCGTCGGCAACCAGGCAGACCGGGCTGTCGGTCAGGCGCTCGGAGGTGCGCACGTCCTTCACCGCGTCGCCCAGGGTGAGCTTCACCAGGGCGATCAGCTTGTCCATCTCGCCCGGCGCCGCCTCGTCCTTCTCCTTCGCGTCGTCGTCTTTCCCGGCGGCGGCGACGGCGAAGCGCTCCAGGTCCGCCGCCCCCTGGGTGACCGAGCGGAAGGGCTTTTCCGCGTAGGCGCCGACGGCCGGCAGCCAGAATTGATCGACCGGATCGGCCATGAGCAGAACGTCGATCCCGCGCGCCTTGAACCCCTCGATCTGCGGGCTGCGGCGGAGCGCGCGCACATCCTCGCCGCTCACGTAGTAGATCGCTTCCTGCCCCTCCGGCATGGCCGCGGCGTACTCTTCGAGCGAGAGCCAGCGGTCGCCGCCGCCCACCGATTGAAAGCGCACCAGCGGCAGCAGCCGGTCCTTCTGTTCGACATCCTCGTAGAGCCCCTCCTTCAGCACCGCGCCGAAATTCTCCCAGAACGCGCCGTACTCCTCCGGGGATTTTTTGGCGCGCTTGCCGAGCTCCGAGAAGACGCGCTTGATCAGGCCGGCGCGGATCTTCGCCAGGACCGGGTCGTGTTGCAGGGTCTCGCGGCTGACGTTGAGCGCCAAGTCGCTGGTGTCCACCACGCCCCGCATGAAGCGGAGCCAGGAAGGCATCAGCCCTTCGCATTCGTCGGTGATGAAGACCCGCTTGACGTAGAGCCTGACCCGGTGCCGCCGCGCCGGATCGAACAGGTCGAAGGGGCGGGAATCCGGCACGAAGAGCAGCGCCGTGTATTCGATCCGCCCCTCGGCGCGAAGGTGGATGGTGTGCCACGGCTCCCCCGGCATGTGCGCGATGTGGTGGTAGAACTCGCGGTACTGCGCCTCGTCGATCTCGTTCCGGGGGCGGCTCCACAGCGCCGAGCCCTCGTTGACCATCTCCTTCTGGCCGTCCTGGTTCTCGAGCCAGATCGGCAGGCCGACATGGTCGGAATAGGCCTTGACGACCGTCCGCAGGCGCGCGGGCTCCAGGAACCCGCCGGCGTCCTTGCGCAGGTGGAGCGCGATCCGCGTGCCCCGCGCGGCGTCCGGCTCCGGCGCGATCGAGAACGATCCGGCGCCGTCGGAGCGCCAGCGCCAGCCCTCGTCCTCGCCGGCCTTGCGCGTCACGACCTCGACCCGGTCGGCGACCATGAAGGCGGAATAGAAGCCGACTCCGAACTGGCCGATGAGCCCGGCCGCGTCGTTCTCCCGTCCTCCGGCGTCCGGCTCCTCCGCCATCCGCTTGACGAACGCCTCGGTGCCGGAGCGCGCGATCGTGCCCAGATTGTCGATCAGCTCGTCGTGGTTCATGCCGATGCCGTTGTCGGCGACCACCAGGAGGCGCTTCCTCTTCTCGGGCTTGATCGTCACCGAGAGCGTGGCATCGGCGCCCAGAAGATCGGGCCGGGCGATCGCCGAATAGCGCAGCTTGTCGCAGGCGTCGGAGGCGTTGGAGACCAGCTCCCTGAGGAAGATCTCCTTGTCGCGGTAAAGCGAGTTGATCATCAGGTCGAGCAGCTTGCCGACCTCGGCCTGGAATGCGTGGCTCTCCTCGTTCGCCTTCGTCATGAACCCCTCCCGTTCGCCGCGCTACGGGGCGCTATATGTGGCCGGCGCGCGAAAGGATCAAGGCGGTTCGCGGCGCGCAGGCCGGGCCGGGGGTTGCCAAACCGGCCCCGGCTGCCGATTCTGCGGTCATGGTTCGGCACGATGCCGGGAGCGCGCCGGTCGTCGCGCTGCTCGGCCCGACCAACACGGGCAAGACCCATTTCGCGGTCGAGCGGATGCTGGCCCACCATACCGGCGCCATGGGCTTCCCGCTCCGCCTCCTCGCCCGCGAGGTCTACGACCGGGTGGCCGCCGCGAAGGGGGCGGGCGCGGTGGCGCTGGTGACGGGCGAGGAGAGGCGCATCCCGGCCCGCCCGCGTTACTTCGTCTGCACCGTCGAATCGATGCCGCTCGACCGGCCGGTGGAGTTCCTGGCCGTGGACGAGATCCAGCTCGCGGGCGACCGCGAGCGCGGGCACGTGTTCACCGACCGCCTGCTGCGCGCGCGCGGCACGGCGGAGACGATGTTCCTCGGCGCCGCGACGATGCGCCCTGCGCTCCGGGCTCTGGTGCCGGAGGCCCGGTTCACGGACAGGCCGCGGCTTTCCACCCTGGCGCACGAGGGCCACCGCAAGCTCGCGCGCCTCGCGCCCCGGAGCGCCGTCATCGCGTTCTCCACCGATTCCGTGTACGCGCTGGCCGAGCGCGTCCGGGGGTTGCGGGGCGGGTGCGCGGTGGTCCTCGGGGCGCTCAGCCCGCGCACGCGGAACGCGCAGGTGGCGCTCTACCAGGCGGGCGAGGTGGACAGCGTGGTGGCGACCGATGCCATCGGCATGGGGCTCAACCTGGACCTCGAACACGTCGCGTTCTCGGGCTACCGGAAATTCGACGGCCGCGCGTCGCGGGCCTTGACGGCCGCCGAGATCGCGCAGATCGCCGGGCGCGCCGGGCGCCATCTCTCGGACGGCGGCTTCGGCACCACCGGCGGCGCCGCGCCCTTCGAACCGGCGCTCGTCGAGGCCGTCGAGAATCACCGGTTCCCGCCGGTGCGGCGGGTCTATTGGCGCAATACGGCGCTCCGCTTCGATTCCCTCGCGGCGCTTCTCGAGTCGCTGGCCGAACCGCCGCCGGCGCCGGGCCTCCGGCGGGTCGTCGATGCCGACGATCACCGGACGCTGTCGATGCTGGCCCGCGACCCGGCGATAGCCGCCGCGGCGACCGGGAGCGACCGGGTCGCGCTCCTCTGGGAGGCGTGCCAGGTCCCGGATTTCCGGAAGACGCGGGCGGAGGACCATGCGCGTCTGGTGCGCCGGATCTATCTTTCCCTGGCGGACGGCGGGCGCCTGCCGGAGGCATGGGTGACGCGCGCGATCGAGCGGCTGGCGCCGACCGAGGGGGACATCGACACCCTGACGGCCCGGATCAGCCACGTGCGGACGTGGACCTACATCGTCAACCGGCCGGGATGGGTGGACGGCGCGGACGTCTGGGAAGGGCGGACCCGGGCGCTGGAAGACGCCCTCTCCGACGCCCTGCACGCACGGCTGACGCAGCGGTTCGTCGATCGGCGGACGCGCGCCTTGCCGCGCCGTGCCCGCGACGGGAAGCCGCTCTATGCCGTCGTCGGCGCGAGCGGCGAGGTCACCGTCGAAGGGGTCCGGGCGGGCGCCTTCGAAGGTTTCCGCTTCCGCCTCGATCCCGAAGCCGAGGGGAGCCGCGCGCTCGCCGCCGCCGCCCGGCGTGCGGTGGAGCGCGAGCTGGCGCGTCGGGTCGCGGCGCTGGCGGCGGAGGCCGACGACGCCTTCTCCCTCGGCCTCGCGCCGCGGGCGGATGCGACGCTCCCCTGGGGCGCGATCGGCTGGCGCGGCGCGCCGGTCGCCCGGCTGGGCCCGGGCGAGAGTCCCTTGCGGCCGCGGGTCGTGTTGCTCCACGAGGGCGGCCTGAGCACCGCCCGGCGCGAACGGGTGCGCCGACGCCTCCTGGCGTGGCTGGAGCGGCGCTTGCGGCGCGACGCGGAGCCGTTGCTGTCGCTCGGCGAGGCGCCTCTCCGGGGCGCCGCCCGCGGCATCGCCTTCGCCCTGACGGAGGCGTTCGGCTGCCTGCCGCGCCGGGCGCTCGCGCCCCAGCTCGCGGCGCTCGACGAGGCCGGACGCGCGGGCCTCGCAGCCGCCGGCGTGCGCCTCGGCGTGCTCAACCTGTTTCTCCCCGCCATGCTGAAGCCGGCGCCGGCGCGGGCCGCCGGGCTGCTCTGGTGGGCGCGGAACGGCGCCGACGGGCCGCCGCCGCCCGCCACCGGCGCAGCGGCTTCGGTCGTGCGCGACCTTGCGGTTCCCGAAGGTTGCTACGCGGCGCTGGGCCTTTCGGTACTGGGGCCGCGGGCGATCCGCGCGGATATCGTGGAGCGGCTCGCCTTGCGCCTCCGCAAGGCCGCGCGGCGCGGGCCGTTCCCGGTCGATCCCGGAATGCTCAAGCTGGCCGCGTGCAAGCGCGCCGAATTCCCCGACGTCCTCGCCGCCCTCGGCTACGAGGCGGTGGGACGCGGCGACGACGGCCGCGCGCGCTACGCCAGGCGCGGCACGCCCGCCGGCCGGGCCACCGGGCCCGGGCGGCGAAGGCGCGGGGCCGATCCGGATTCACCCTTCGCCACGCTGCGCGCGTTGGGCGCCGCCGCGCGCCCGTCGTGAGACCGGCGGACACCGCTCCGCCGGCGAGCCGGCTCGATACGTGGCTCTGGCACGCGCGCTTCTTCAGGACCAGGGGCGCGGCCCGGAGGGTCTGTGAAGCCGGGCGCGTCCGCGTCAACGGGCGGCGCGTGACCAAGGCGCATCGGCCCGTCGGCCCGGGCGACGTCCTCACCTTCGTCCAGGGCGTGAAGGTGCGGGTCGTCCGCGTTCGCGCGGTGGCGCCCAGGCGCGGCCCGGCCCGCGATGCCCGGTGGCTCTACGAGGAGATCGAAGGCGACTGAAGCCGATACCGCCCGCAGGCGCGCGAAGCGCGAGCCTCTTGAGTCCACGGTTGCCGATATGATACGGAGCGACCGTGATCGATCGCATCAAGAATCTCCTGAATGCGCGCGGCGAGAACGACGCCGTGAAGCACGGTCCGGAAGCGCTGCGGCTCGCGGCGGCGGCGCTGCTGGTGGAGGCCGCGTGCATGGACGGCCATTTCGACGGAGATGAGCGCGCCGCCGTCCGCGCAGCGCTCGGCGCGCGGTTCGGGCTGAACGACGAGGAGGCCGAAACCCTGATCGGCGAAGCCGAAGCGGCCCACCACGAGGCGACCGATCTGCATCGTTTCACGCGCACCGTCAACGAACGCTACGACCACGCGGACAGGCTGGCGGTGATGGAGATGATGTGGGAGGTGGTTTACGCAGACGGCCGGCTGCACGCTTACGAGGCGAACCTGATCCGTCGCGTCGGCGGGTTGCTGCACATCAGCGACCGGGAACGCGGCGATGCGCGCAAGCGCGTCCTCGCGCGGGCGGCGGCCTGACGAGGCGCCCAGAGTCGCGCGCATGAGCGGAGCACGGAATCGATGACGTATCTGGTGACCGAGGCCTGCATTCGATGCAAGTATCAGGACTGCATCGAGGTCTGTCCGGTGGATTGCTTCTACGAAGGCGAGAACATGCTGGTGATCCATCCGGACGAGTGTATCGATTGCGGCGTCTGCGAGCCCGAATGCCCGGTCGAGGCGATCATCCCGGACACCGGGGGCGACGACGACGCGGAGCGCTGGCTCGATGTCAATCGGAAATACGCCGAAGTATGGCCCAACGTCACGCGCAAGGGCGACGTCCCGGGTGACGCCGACGACTTCAAGGACGAGAAGGGAAAGTTCGAGAGTTATTTCTCCGACAAACCCGGAGAGGGATCGTAAGGCGGGAGGACGGCGCCCGTGACGCGCGCCGACCGCTCCCGCGGCGAACGGGAACCCCGGATACCATGAGCGGCAGGACGAAATCGAAATCCGAGGCGGCGGGCGCCCGGCAACCCGCCGCGAAGGCCGCCAAGGGCGCGCGGGCCAAGGCCCCGGCGCGTTCGCGGAAAGCGGCCGCGAAGCCGGAGGGCGGCGAGCGGCGGGCGGACGCCGGCGGGAAGGCCAGGGCGGAGCGCCGCCCCGGGGCCGCCGCGGCGAAGGCGAAACGCCCCGCGAAGGCCGCCGCGGCGCCGAAGCGGAAGAAGAAGGCGCCGCGGAAGGTCAACGGCTTCGCCGTCGGCGATCACGTGGTCTATCCCGCGCACGGGGTCGGCCGGATCACCGCCATCGACGAACAGGCCATCGCCGACCAGACGATCCAGATGTTCGTCGTGGCGTTCGAGAAGGACAAGATGACCCTCATGGTGCCGACCGACAAGGTCGAGTCCGCGGGGATGCGCCGGTTGAGCTCCCGGGAGACCATGGACACGGTCCTCTCGACCTTGCGCGGGCGGGCGCGCCTGCGCCGGGTCATGTGGAGCCGGCGCGCCCAGGAGTACGAAGCCAAGCTGAACTCCGGCGATCCGGTGGCGATCGCGGAGGTCCTTCGCGACCTGCACCGAAACGCCGGCCAGCCCGACCAATCCTACAGCGAGCGCCAGATGTACGAGGCGGCGCTCGACCGTCTGGCGCGCGAATTCGCCGCCGTGGAGAAAACCGACACGGAGCAGGCCGCGAACAAGCTCGAAGACGTCCTGCGCGCGACGTAGGGCCCGGTGCCGGCGACCCGGGTGAGGAACACCGCCGACGAACGCTTCGCGACGATTCGCGGCGGTTCGCGAATCTGGGCGGTGGGCAGCATTCACGGCGAAGCGGAGAGGCTCCGGCGCCTGCACGCCGCGCTGGCGGAACGGTTCCGACCCGGTGACCGGATCGTCTATCTCGGCAACTATCTGGGGTGGGGGGCCGGAGTCGCCGACGCCGTCGACGAGATGGTGGCCTTCCGCGGCTCCCTGCTGGCGGTCCCCCGCATGGGCGTTTGCGATGTCGTCCACCTCCGGGGCAGCCAGGAGGAGATGTGGCAAAAGCTTCTCCAGCTCCATCTGGCGATCGAACCGGAGGCGGTCTTTCGCTGGATTCTCGACCGCGGCGTCCGGCAGACCTTGGAGGCCTACGGTTGGGAGGCCACCGCCGCGGGCCACAAGGTCCGCGCCGGCGCGCGGGAAATCGCCCGCTGGACGAACGACGTTCGCGCCAGCATGGAGCGGCATCCGGGGCACCGCGCGCTGCTCGGGAGCCTCCGGCGCGCCGCCTTCACGGCGGATCGCGGGCTCCTCTTCGTCAACGCCAACGTCGATGCCACGCGGCCCGTCGACGCCCAGAACGACGCCTTCTGGTGGGGCGGCGAGGCGCTCGCGCAGCTGACCCCGCCCTATGGCGACTTCAAGAAGATCGTCCGGGGGTTCGATCCCGCCCGGCGCGGCGTCTGCCTCGACGCCTACGTCGCGACGCTCGACGGCGGCGCCGGCTTCGGCGGCACCCTCTCCGCCGCCTGCTTCGACGCCGAGGGCAGGGCGCTCGACCGCATAGACGCCTGAACCGATTTTTCGATGGACGCGCCCCGGTGCGGGCGAAAAACGGACGGTGACCCTGGTCGATACCGGCCCGCTGGTCGCGTTGTTCGATCCCGCCGACGTCAGCCATGGGCGCTGCGTCGAAACCCTCGCGGCGATCGAGGAGCCGGAAGCCGGCACAGATCAATGAAGTGCTCCTGCGCCGCCAAACGCTCCTTCAGCGCCGACGCCCGCCACTTCGCGACGAACGCATCCGGCGTCATCGAACGTTGGCCTCCGCGCGCGCCGGTCAGTAGGGGACCCGGCCTTCGAGGCCGGGCCAGGCGCGGAACACGGCGAGGGCGTCCTCTCTGGGCGCGTGGACGGTCGGCAGCGCGCGCGCCGCGACGGGTTTCGCGAGTTCCTCGTAAAGGAAGTCGTCGTCGAAGCCGATGGCGGCGGCATCGGCACGGGTGTTCGCATAAACGAGGCGGTCGAGGCGCGCCCAGTAGATGGCGCCCAGACACATCGGGCAGGGCTCCGCGCTGGAATAGATCGCACAGCCCGCGAGGCTGAAGGTCCCAAGCCTCCGGCAGGCGGCGCGGATCGCCACGATTTCGGCATGGGCGCTGGGGTCGTTGCGCGACGTGACCTGGTTGCAGCCCTCGGCGACGATCGCGCCGTCCTTCGCGATCACCGCGCCGAAGGGGCCGCCCAGCCTGCCGCGCATGCAGCGGTCGGAGAGCGCGACCGCGCGCCGCATGAAGCGATCCGTTTCCGGGTCCATGACGGGTCTCCTCCTCTCCGCGCCCTCACTCGAACTCCCGCTCCAGGGCGTCGGCGAGGGCGAAGATGTCGACGCAGGCGCCGTGGTGGGCGACACCGAAGATCGGCGCCTCGCGGTCGGTGTTCACCGCGACGATCGTATCGACGTGCTTCATCCCGGCCAGATGCTGGACGGCGCCGGAAATCCCGAGCGCGATGTAGAGCTTGCAGCTGGCGGCGACGGTGCCGGACTGGCCCACCTGGTGGGCTTTCGGCAACCAGCCCGAATCCGCGACCGGGCGGGAGCAGCCGAGCGTGGCGCCGAGACGCTCGGCCAGGCGCGCGAAGCGCGGCAGGTTCTCGCCCTCCCCGACCGCACGCCCGACCGAGAGGATGAACTCCGCCTTCGCGATGTCGACGTCGGCGGGGGGCGCCGGCAGGTAGTCCCGATGCCGGGCGGCGCCGGGCACCGCGGCAAGGTCGACCGCGAAGGGCGCCACCCGCGCCGCGCCCTGCCCGTCCGGCGCGGCGAAGGTCGCCCCGCGCAGGGTCAGCACGACCACGGGCTTGCCGGGGAAGCTCAGGTCGACGGTCACCTTGCCCCCGTAGCCGCTCCGGCTGGCGACGAGCGCGCCCTCTTCGACCGCCAGCCCGAAGACGTCCGAAGCGAAGCCGGCGCCGAGCCGGGCGGCGACGGCCGGGCCGCAGGCCATGCCGGCGGCCGTGTGGCCCATCAGCACCAGCCGCGCCTCGCGCGCCTCGGCCGCGGCGCAGACGACCGCCTCGTAAAGCGCCGCGTCGAAATGCGAATCGGGTCGCTCGACCGTGAGAATCTCGTCCACCCCCGCCACGTCGGCGGCGGCGGCGAGCGCGCCCGTCTCGCGCCCGACGACGAGGACGGCGAGCGGGCCGCCGACATGATCCTTGAGCGCCGCCGCCGCGCCGACCGCCTCCAGCGTGACGGCGGCGAGCGCCCCGTCGCAATGCTCGGCGACGACGAGGAGGCCGCCGCTCATCGGCCCTCTCCCCGCTTTTCCCGGACGATGCCGGCGATGGCCTTGGCGACCGCCGCCGCGTCGCCCTCGATCATCGCCGCGCGTCCGGCCTTGGGCGGCTCGTAAACGCGGCGCACCACCGCCCCCGCCTGGTCGAGGCCCACGGCGGCGCCATCGACCGCGGCAATCGGCTTCTTCCGCGCCTGCTTGATCATGCGCATCGTCGCGTAGCGCGGCGTGTTGCCGCCGGTCTGGATCGTCAGAAGCGCCGGCGCCGGAAGCGCGAGACGCTGCCGCGTCCCGCCCTCGATCTCGCGGGTCACGGTCATCGCCGCGCCGCCGTCCCAGTCGACGTCGAGGACGACCGCGGCATGGGGCAGGCCGAGGATGCGCGCCAGCGCCGAACCCGTGGCGCCCTGCGCGAGATCGGCGGATTGCGCGCCGGCCAGGATGACGTCCGGCTCCTCTCGCACGGCGATGCCGGCGAGCGCGCGGGCGACGGTCATGGGATCGGCGTCGCGCAAGGATTCGTCCCAGACCCGCACCGCGCGCTGGGCGCCCTTGGCGAGGGCGCGGCGCAGGACGTCGTCGGCGCCCTCGGGGCCGATCGTGACCGCCACCACCTCGCCCGCGCCGAGACGCTCGGTCAGCAGCAGCGCCGCCTCCAGCGCGGCGTCGTCCCATTCGTTCAGCTCATGTTCGAAATGCGCGTCGGCGATGGCGCGCGCGCCCGCGTCGATGGCGAAGTCGGCGCTCAACGCGCCCACCCGCTTCACCGCGACGAGCAGACGCGGCCCCTCCTTCGGCGGCACTTCATGGGGCGGCAATTCCGCCGGCGTGACCGGCGTCGCGCGCCAGGGGAGCGGCGCCGCGTCCCCGCCGCCGGCGGCCGGGACGACCGGGGCGGCGGGCGGCGGCACGGGCGCCGCCGGCATCCGCTCGGCGAGCGCGCCCAGCACCCGTTCGGCCACGGCGTCGGCGAGCCGGTCGGCCGCGGCGTCGGCGATGCGGGCCGCGGCGGCGTCGGCGATGCGGTCGACGAGCGCCGGAAGCGCCCGAAGGTCGAGGTTCTCCAGGTCGACCGCCTCGGCCACCAGCTCCGCCAAGTCCTGGACGACGAAATCGCCCTCGTGGCCGCTCGTCTTGCGGGCGTCTTCGAACATGGTCATGTCCTTGGGGCAGCAGACGACGAAGGCGTCGAGCCTACCCAGGGCCGCCGCTTCGTGCATCCGGTTCTCGGCGGGCTTCTCCTTGCCGGGCGGGTCGGCCATCCAGATGCGCCCGCCGCCGGCGCCGCAGCAGAACGAATTGTCGCGGCAGCGCGGCATCTCGACCAGCGCGCAGCCGATCAATTCGAGCACCCGGCGCGGCTCGTCGTAATGGCCGTTGAGCCGGCCCAGATGGCACGGGTCGTGGAGCGTCACCCGCTTGCCGAGGGGCTTGGCCACGGCGAGGCGACCGCTTTCCAGGAGCGCGGCGAGCACGCTCGTGTAGTGGCGGATCGGCGGCACCGTGCCGTAATCGGGATACTCGTTGCGGATCGTGTTGTAGCTGTGCGGGTCCGTGGTCACGATCTTCGAGAACCGCCGCGCCGCCGCCATCGCCGCCAGATTGTGCTCGGCCAAGGTCTCGAACAGCCCCTCCTCGCCCACCCGGCGCACGTCGTTGCCGGCGGTCCGCTCGCTCTCGCGGAGCAGGCCGAAATCGACTCCGCCGGCGCGGAACAGCCGCGCGACCGTCCGCGAGACCGCCTGGTTGCGCGGGTCGTAGGAGGCGTAGTCGCCGACGAACCAGAGATGCTCGGCGGGCTCCGCGCGAATGTCCTTGACGGGGAATTCGAGCGCCGCCGTCCAGCCGGCGCGGGCCTTCGGGCTCTCGCCGAAGCTGTTGCCGCGGTTGGCGATGGCGTCCAGGGTGTCGCGCAACTGCCGCTCCATGGCGCCGTCCTCGACCAAGCGTCGGCGCATCTGCACGATCATCGGCGGGTGCTCGATCCCGACAGGGCAGATCTCCATGCAGGCGCCGCAGGAACGGCAGGACCAGAGCGTCTCGGCCTCGAGCGCCGTGCCGACCAGGGCGCCGCCGTCCGCGCCCGGCCGCGCGGCGCGGTCGCGCAGGTCGAGGATCAGGTCGCGCGGGCTGAGCGGCGCGCCGGCGGCGGTCGCCGGGCACGCCTCGTGGCAGCGGCCGCACTTGGTGCAGGCGTCGAAATTGAGCAGGTCCTTCCACGAGAACTCGGCGACCCGGCCGATGCCGATCGCGCCGGCGCCGTCGGCGCCCGGGCGCGCCGGGGGGAGGCGGCGCAGGGCCGCGTCGTCACGGACCGAAAGGGAACCCAGGACGGCGAGCAGGTGCCGGGCCTTGCTCCAGGGAATCGCGGCGATGAAGAGCAGGGCGGCGACCCCGTGGACCCACCAATTGGCGCGCCGGATGGACGCCGCCAGCGCCTCGTCCATCCCGAGGCCCGTCATGGCCTGGGCGAGCGCCCAGCCGACCGGCGACCACGGCCCCCAGGGCGGCCGGTCCTGGGCGAGGCGGACGCCCTCCTGAAGGAAGCCGGTCAACCCGATCAGGAGCAGCGCCCACAGGAACAGCGCGTCCTCGACCCGCCAGGCGCGGGCGGCGGGCCGCAGCGCGGTTTCGCCGCGGTAGTCCCGCCGGTAGGCCAGCTTCGCCGGGCGCGTCCGCCAGCGGCGCCACATCATGTAGCCCGTGCCCGCGATCAGGCCGAGGCCGGCCAGATCGGCGATCAGGCTGAAGGCGAGATAGAACGTCCCGTGCCAGAAGGTGAAGCCGAACAGCGGCTCCGAGATGTCGTACTCGACCGTGATGATGCTGGTCGCGGCGAGCAGCAGGAGGAAGCCGTAGAGGATCGGCGTATGCGCATGCCCGGCCGCCCGGTCGCGCCGGCGGACGGTCCGTTGGGAAAAGACGTCGGCGAGCATCCGCCGGAAGCCGCGCCACGGATGGACCGGCGCCGGGCTCTTCCGCCCCCGCGTGTAACGGAAGACGCTCCAGGCGACGCCGGCCGCGCAGGCCGCCATGGCGCCGCTGGCCACGGCGTAGAAGAGCGCGTAGCCGAGGGGCGTGATCTCCCAGAAGAGTTCGCGGGTCTCCATGCCTCACTCCGGGCGCCGTTCCGGCGCCGCGAGCGATGGTCTAGCATGGGGCCGGCGCATCGACGACGAGGCCCCGCCATGAAGATCACGCCCGTTCACCACATCCCGCTCGAAGCGGAATACAGGAGCCCGTTCAGCGCCGCCTTCGCGGTGGAAAACGCCAGGCTGCTGCTGTTCTCCGGCTGCGGGCCGATCCCGATCTACCACAGGCACCCGCACGATCCGGTGGCCGAGGCGGAATGGCTGGCCGGCGGCATCCGCGAGCAGACGGAGAAGACCTTCGCCAATATCGCCACCATCCTGCGGGCGGCGGACGCCGACTTCCCGGCGATCGTCAAGCTCAACATCTACCTGACCGACATGTCGGGCCAGGACGTGCTGAACGAGATCTCGGCGCGCCATTTCGACCCGGCGAACCCGCCGCCGCGCACCCTGGTCGGCGTGACCGAGCTCGCCCATCCGAAGATGCTGATCGAGATCGAGGGCATGGCCGCGGTGCCCCTCGGCCGGTAGGATGCCGGCGGTTTGATCCGCCGCCGGGACGGCGGCACAATCGCCGCGCACGGCCGCCGCCCGCGAAGCGGGCGCCGAACGGGGAGCGACGCCATGCGAAACGGAACGCTCAAGGTCCTGGTGGTGGGCGTCGGCAACATGGGCCTCAGCCACGCCCTCGCCTATCGGAAGATCGAGGGGTTCGAGGTCGTCGGCCTGTGCAGCCGGAGCATCCGCGGACGCAACGACCTGCCGGCCGCACTGGCGCCGTTGCCCCGCTACGAGAATTTCGACGAGGCCCTGTCGCGCTCCGAACCGGACGTGGTGTCCGTCAACACCTACCCCGACACCCACGAGGCGTTCTGCCTCAAGGCGTTCGAGGCCGGCTGCCACGTTTTCGTCGAAAAGCCGCTGGCGACGACCGTCGAAGGCGCCCGGGCCGTGGTCGGCAAGGCGCGGGAGGCCGGCAGGAAGCTCGTCGTCGGTTACATCCTGCGCGTGCATCCCGCCTGGCAGGAATTCATCGCCCGCGCCCGGACGCTCGGCAAGCCGCTCGTCATGCGCATGAACCTGAACCAGCAGAGCCGCGGCCCCGCCTGGAACTGGCATCGCAACCTGATGGAATCGCTGACGCCGCTCGTCGATTGCGGCGTCCACTACGTCGACGTCATGTGCCAGATGACGGGCGCCCGGCCGGTTCGCGTGCACGGCATCGGGGCGCAGCTCTCCGACGACACCAAGCGGCAGAATTACGGCCACCTCCACGTGGAGTTCGACGACGGCTCCGTCGGCTGGTACGAGGCCGGCTGGGGGCCGATGATGAGCGAGGTCGCGTTCTTCGTCAAAGACGCGGTCGGGCCGAAGGGGAGCGTGAGCATCGTCATGCCGCAGGAGGGACAGTCCCACGCCGCCTCCGACGACATCGATTCGCACACCAGGACGAACGCGCTGCTCTGCCATTCGAGTGCGATCGACGACGCCAACAATTTCGTCCGCGAGGACGAATGGGTCGACATGGCCGACGAGCCGAGCCACCAGGAACTCTGCGATCGGGAGCAGGCGTTCCTGCTCAAGGCGATCCGCGAGGATCTCGATCTCTCCGAGCACATGGAGAGCGCGGTGAACAGCCTGCGCATCGTCATCGCCGCCGATCGGAGCATTCAGACCCGGGAGGTCGTGCACCTCGCCTGAGGAAACGGCACGGAAGGAGACCTGAGGCATGGCGGCAGCGGATCTCGCGCTCTGTTACATGACGGCGAGCGAGGCGATCGCGCGGTTCAAGGCGCGGACGCTCTCGCCGGTCGAGCTCCTGGACGCGCTGATCGCGCGCTCCGAGGCGCTCAACCCCAAGCTCAACGCCGTCACCTACACCTTCTTCGAGCGGGCCCGCGAACAGGCGAGGAAGGCGGAGGCGAAATACGGGAAGACGGACGGCCGCCTCCGCGCCCTGGAAGGCGTGCCGGTCGCGATCAAGGACTTCCACCCCGTCAAGGGCGAGATCACGACCTTCGGTTCGAAGATCTTCGAGGATTTCCGCCCCGATTACAGCGCGCCCACGGTGGACCGCCTGCTGCGCGCGGGCGCCGTCATGCACATGCGCACCACGACGCCGGAGTTCGCCTATTCCGGCGCCACCCACAGCCCGCTCTGGGGGATCACCCCCAATCCGTGGAACCTCGACTACACCTCCGGCGGCTCCTCCGGCGGCGCCGGCGCGGCGGTCGCCGGCGGCATGACCACCTTGGCCGACGGCACCGACGGCGGCGGCTCCATCCGCATCCCGTCGTCGGCCTGCGGCCTCTTCGGCTACAAGCCGCCCTTCGGCCGCAACCCGCTGGACCGGGACCATCCGTTCGAATCGATTCTCCACTACGGCCCCATGGTCCGCAGCGTCGCCGACGCCGCCCTGATGCAGAACGTCATGTCCGGCCCGCATCCGGAGGATCTCTGCACCCTGCCGGGCAAGGTCCGGCTGCCGGCCGCTTACGAAGGCATAAGCGGCTGGAAGATCGCCTTCACCATGGACCTGGGCTATCTCCAGATCGACCCCGAGGTGCAGGCGAACACCCGGCGCGCGGCGCAGGTCTTCCGCGACATGGGCTGCACGGTCGAGGAAGTCGATCTCGGCTGGAACTTCGGCGTGCTCGACTGCTGGATGACGTGGTGGGAGGGCCTCTTCGCCGCCATCGCCGGCGACTTCCTGCCGCGCTGGCGCTACGAGATGGACCCTTACGTGGTGCGGCTGCTGGAGAAGGGGCTCGGCCACAGCGCCGCGCGCCTCTACCGCTGCCACGCCTTCCGCGGCTGGATGTGGCAGCGGCTCCAGCCGATCCTCAAGGATTACGACGCCATGATCTGCCCGACCCTCGCGGTGCCGGCGGTCAAGGCCGACCACGACGACGCGGACCCGGATTTCCGCATCAACGGCGTCCGCCTGCAGGCCTATGTCGGCTGGGTCCTGACCCACGGCTTCAACCTGCTCAGCCAGTGCCCGGTGATGAGCGTGCCGACCGGCTTCGCCTCCACCGGCGTGCCGACGGGGATGCAGATCGTCGGCCCGCCCTTCGACGACCACGGCGTGTTCCGGGCGGCCGCCGCCTTCGAGGCCGCGACCCGGCCCTGGCGCGACAGACGCCCGGCGCTCGGCGGTTGATCGCGGCGGACGACGGGAGAGACGGATGAAGCTCTACGGCTGGGGGCAGGCGCCCAATCCGCGCCGCGTGCTGATCTATCTCGCCGAGAAGGGCATCGAGGTCGAGGTCGTCGAGGCCGGCGAGGGAGCGCGGCTCTCCGACGATTATCTCGCCCGCTACGAGGGCCGCGCCGTGCCGATGCTCGAACTCGACGACGGCACGCAGATCGGCGAGGCGATGGCGATCTGCCGCTATTTCGAGGAGGGCCATCCGCAGCCGCCGCTCTTCGGCATCGACCGGCGCGACCGGGCGATCGTCGAGATGTGGGAGCGGCGGGCGGAGACGGAAGCCTTCCCCGGCGCCTCGGAGGTGTTCCGCAATTCGCACCCCGCCTTTGCGGGCCGCGGGCTGCCGGGCTTCGTCGAGCCGGTGGCGCAGATCCCGGCCTTGACGGACCGCGGCAAGCAGCGGCTGGAGCGCTTCTTCCGGCGCATCGACGCGCGCCTCGCCGACGCCCCCTTCATCGCCGGCCCGCGCTTCACCGTGGCCGACATCACCGCGCTCTGCGCCACCGATTTCGCGCGCAAGGTCGTGAAGCTGGCGATCCCGGAGGAATGCGCCAACGTCAGGCGCTGGCACGAGGAGGTCTCGGCCCGCCCTAGCGCGGCGGCGTAGCCCGGACTCCCCTCGTTCGGCGCGCGGGCCTCCAGGCCCGCCGTGCGCGCTACTCCTCCAGCACCAACTCCTCGATCATCAGCGGCAGGCCGGCGGTCAGGCCGCCGTCGACCACGAGGTTGGCGCCGTTGACGAAGCCCGCCTCGTCGGCGGCGACGAAGGCGACCGCCGCGGCGACGTCCTCGGGCCGGCCGACCCGGCCCACGGGATACCAGCGGGCGAGTTGCGCGAAGATTTTCGGGTTCTTCCGCCGCCGGATGCGCCAGGTCTCGATGTCGGTCTCGACCGTGCCGGGCGAGACCATGTTGGCGCGCACGCCCTTCGGCCCGTATTCGACCGCCAGCGACCGGGTGAAAGCGAGAAGCCCCGCCTTGGCCGCGCTGTAGGCCGGGTTGCCGAGCGCCATCAGGCCGTTGACCGAGCCGATGTTGACGATCGCGCCGCGTCCGCGCGCGACCATCCCCGGCAGCACGGCCTTGGCGCAGACGAACTGGCCGTCGAGATCGATCTCGATCTCCGCCCGCCAGTCGGCGAGGGCGGTGTTTTCGAGATCCCCCTTGATGGCGAAGGCGGCGTTGTTGACCAGCACGTCGGGGGAGCCGAGCGCGCCCGCCATGGCGGCGAGGGCGGCCTCGACGGAGGCGGGATCGGCGATCTCGGCGGTGAGCGCCAGCGCCCGCCCGCCGGCGGCCTGGATCGCGGCCGCCGTTTGCGCCGCCGCCTCCCCGCGCCGGTCCAGCACGCCGACGGCGGCGCCTTCCTCCGCCAGCCGGCGGGCGATGGCGCCGCCGATTCCGCCGCCCCCGCCGGTGACCAGCGCGGCCTTCCCTTCGTAGCGCGTCACGGCGCCTCCTCCAGCGCGGCGAGCGCCTCGCGCACCCGGTCGAGCGCCGCCAGCGCCACATGCCCGTAGTTGTAGAACGCGATTCCCGAAAGCCCGCTCGCGCGCAGCGCCCGGGCGGCGGCGGCCGTCTCCGCGCCGTTCGCGAGGTCGGGCCAGGCCGGCCGGAGGATGTAGTTGATCCGCGCGCCTTCGCCGGCGCGGCGGCGCACGTCGCGGGCGTCGAGGGCCGCCGCCGCCGCGCTCGGTTCATAGACCGGAACCTCCAGCGCGTCCGCCGCCTCGGCGAGCAGCCGGAGATCGCTCCCCTCGGACCAGGCGGCGGCGGTCGGCCGCTGCACGGTCGGGATCACCGCGAGGGCGGTTTCCTCGGGCAGCGCCGCGCGGACCTCGGCCACCAGGGCGGCGACGAGCCGGCACCGCCAGTTCAGGAACGCCGCCCATTCCGGGTCCGCGACGAGCTCGGCGATCCACCATTCCGCGGCCACGTGGTCGGGAACGGGCTCCGGCCGGGCGAAGAACGAATCGAGCAGCGCACGGGCCCGCAGACGCAGGCGCCCGGCGTCGATCCCGGCGTCTTCCGCGGCGGCGACGGTGCCTTCCGAGAAGCAGAGGCCGAGGAGCCAGGCGGCCCAGCGATTCATCGGCAGCAGGAAGAACTCGTGGTGGAAGCCGTGGTCGAACGGCAGGAAACCGGGCGTCTCCAGGACCAGCCCGTCCAGCGCGTAGCGCTCGGCCATGTCGGCGCAGAGCGCGACCACGAAGCGGCGGACTTCCGCATAAGCCGGGCAGAGGCTGTAGGGATACGAATCCCCGTAGCAGTTCCGCGCGGTGAATTCCGGATGGCGCATCCCGAGCGGCGTGTTGTGCAGGCAGACCGTCCAGGCGACGCGCTTCATGCCGGGCGCTTCCGCCGGCAATTCGGCGAAGACGTCGCGTTCGGCGGCCAGCCGGCTCCGGATCGGCCGGATGGCGCCGTAGCGCTCCGGCCGCGGCCGGACGTAGACCGTCCCGTCCTCGGGGAAGTACACGCGCCGCGCCGGGGCGTGCGGGCGCAGGAATTTGCCGGCGTGGTAGCTCGCCGCCAGGACGATCGTGTTGATGCCGCAATCGCGCATCCGGCGGAGGACCGTCCCGGCCCCCTCGTCCACCAGATCCCAGGGATAGGCGTACATGCCCTTGTACACGAGGCCCTCCGCGCGCGGCCTGCGATATTCGCTTCGCAACCGGGGAACGGGCTACGGCTCCCGGAGAGTGTATCGGCATCGGCGCGCCGGATGCACGAAAAGCCGGCGGGGAATGCGCGCCCTGACCGCGCGGGCCTTCCAAGCCCCGCCGCGCGCGTTTCGCGAACCGGCGGATCCGGGGTACACTGGGCGCATATCGGAGAGTCTCCGCCATCGGGCAAGGCGCTGTCGGACAAGGGTTATCCGATGCGGGGCCCCGCGGCGCAGTACGAGGGCTCGCCCCCGGGGAGCGCGCATGAGCGAAAACGCCTTCGACGTCGTCGTCATCGGGGCGGGGCCCGGCGGTTACGTCGCCGCCATCCGCGCCGCCCAACTCGGCCTGAAGACCGCCTGCGTCGAGCGGGGGCCGACCCTCGGCGGCACCTGCCTCAACGTCGGGTGCATCCCGTCGAAGGCGCTGCTCCATACTTCGGAGGAATACGCGCACGCCGCCAAGGCGCTCGGCCGGCACGGCATCGAAGTCTCCGGCGTCCGCCTCGACCTCGCCGCGATGATGGCCCACAAGGACGGCGTCGTGGAGGCGCTCACCAAGGGCGTCGCCGGCCTGTTTCGGAAGAACGGCGTCGCCCATCTCCGGGGGGCGGGCCGCATCGTCGCGCCGGGGGCGGTCGAAATCGACGGCGAGGAGCGGCGCCGCGTCGCCGCGAAATCGATCGTGATCGCGACCGGCAGCGTGCCCCAGCCGCTCGCGGGAGTCGCGGTCGACGAGGAGCGGATCGTGAGCTCGACCGGCGCTCTCGCCCTGGAGCGGGTGCCGCGACGCCTGGCGGTGATCGGCGCCGGTTACATCGGGCTCGAATTGGGCTCGGTCTGGAGCCGGCTCGGCGCCAAGGTCACGGTGATCGAGTTTCTCGACCGCATCCTGCCGGGCATGGACGGCGAGGTCGCCAAGCAGTGCCAGCGCCTGCTGCGCCGCCAGAAGATCGCCTTCCGGCTCTCGACGAAGGTCACCGGCGCGGCGCGGACCGACGATGGCGTGCGGCTGGCCTTGGAGCCGGTCGGCGGCGGTGAGGCGGAGGTCTTCGATGCGGATGTGGTGCTGGTCGCGGTCGGCCGCCGGCCGAACACCGCGGGGCTCGGGCTGGAGGAGGCCGGAATCGCGCGCGACGACCGGGGCCGGATCACGGTGGACGAGGGCTTCCGAACCGGCGTCGGCGGCATCTACGCCATCGGCGACGCGATCCGGGGCCCCATGCTCGCGCACAAGGCCGAGGAGGAAGGCGCGGCCGTCGCCGAGGGCATCGCGGGCGGCGGCGGCCATGTGAACTACGACGCGATTCCCGGCGTGGTCTATACCGCGCCCGAAGTGGCCGCCGTCGGCAGGACGGAAGAAGAGCTGAAGGAGGCCGGCATCGACTACGCGGCCGGGCGCTTCCCGTTCGCCGCCAACGGTCGGGCCCGCGCCATGTCCGCCACCGACGGCTTCGTCAAGGTCCTGGCCGACGCCGGGACGGACAGGGTGCTCGGCGTCCACATCATAGGCCGCGACGCCGGCGCCCTCATCGCCGAGGCGGTGGCGGTCATGGAGTTCGGCGGGGCGGCGGAAGACATCGCCCGCACCTGCCACGCCCACCCGTCGCTCAACGAAGCCGTCAAGGAGGCGGCGCTCGCCCTGGCCGGCCGGCCGCTCCACATCTAGGGCGGTCCCTCCTTCCGTGGTCCGGCCGCCACCGCGCACGACATTCGCGAAGCTTGCGTGCGAAGTCGGTTATGCGGTAATCGGGGATAGTGTCGCGCGGCGGCGTGGATGGTTCGGGTCGGACGGGTTTTTCGAGGGAGGTTCCGAGGATGGTTGGGAGCTCTGACGGCAGGCGTTTTTTCTCCCCCCCCCCCCCCCCCCCCCCGCATGGGTTGCCGGCATGAAGGCCCGTCTTCCGAAAGCGGCGGGCGCGGGAGCGTTCGTTTCCGGCGCGCTGGCCGCCTCCCTGCTCGCGGCGGCGGCGCTGCTGCTGGCGCCGGGGGAGGCGCGGGCGCAGTTCTGCTTGGGGGCAACCACAGCGTCCAACAGCGATGTCACCTGCTCCGCCGCGACGTACCCCGTCTCAATCCGCTCCACAATACAGAGCAACGCCAACGTCACCGTCCGCGTCCCGGGCGGCACCGGCGCAGGCGGGACGGCGACCGTGATCACGGGGGCCACCATCTATGCGGGCATCAATCTTTTGGCCAGCGACAACTCCCAGACCGGCAACTATGCCATCTACGTCGGCACATCGGACGCCGTCAGCATCGTGGACGACACGGGCAGCGGCAACGAAAGCCCCGGCATCCGGATACGTCAGCACGGCAGCGGCACGGCCACAGTGGACGTGAGGAGCCAGGTGACCATCGGAACCTCGACCAGCTCCCGAATGCGCGCGCACGGCATCTATGTCCGAAGCAGCGGCAGCGGCGGCGCCGCCACGATCACGAACGCCGGCACGATCTACGCCTCCTATGAGGGCATCGACGTCCAGCATGACGGCGCCGCGACCACGACGGTCACGCACAGCGGCACCATCGACTCGTTGAACCATGGCATCCAGGCGGTGACGGACGGTGCGGGCACCCTGATGGTCACCAGCAGCGGCGGCATCACGGTGACGAACGCGAACCAGCAGGGTATCCGGATGCGAGCCCAAAAAAATGGCGCCATGACCCTTACAGCGACCGGCGGCACGATCACGACGCCGGCGCAGGGCATCTACATGGAGAGCCAGGGCACGGGTACTGTCACGATCCAGGGCACGGCCGCGAGCGCCCCGACCCAGAGCGGCCCCACCATCACGTCGTCGGGGAGTCACGGCATCCACGTCCACAAGACGGGAACCTCGGCCACGGCGGGCGACATCTCCATCACCACCACCGGCGGCTCGATCACGCCCGCTACGACGGGGAGATTTCACGGCATCTACGTCCAGGACCAGGCCGCCTATACCGGCGCCGTCACCATCGACAACGGCGCCGGCATCACGGCGGGCGATCATGCCATCCGTGTCGAGAGGCTGGGCGCCGGCGACATTTCCATCACCCACAGCGGCGGCGTCGCGCTGTCCAGGACGCGGAGCGGCATTTTCGTGCGCGGCGGCGATAATCTGGCTGGCGACATCGACATCGACGTGACGGGTGGGACGGTGCAGGCCGGTCCCGACTCGGGCTCGCCCGCCATCCGCCTCACCGGGCGCGGCGATGGCGACGTCGACGTGACCATCGCCGACGGCGCCACGGCCATCTCCCACAAAGCCGCCGGCGTCTTTGCCATACTGAGTTCTGCGGCGGCGGACGACAGCCAGGTGGAGATCACCCAGGGCGGCGGGATTCTGGGCCGTTCGGGGGTCGCTGTCGCGATCCTCAAGCACGCCACCGCCCAGACGGTGGCGCCGCGGGCAGAGACGGCCCAGCCCCTGATCGACGTCGCCTGGACGGGCACGTTCGCGGCCGGGACCACGGCCCAGACCGCCCGGGAGGGCGACGACCTCTACACTGCGCCGAACGAGGCCGTGGCGTTCATCTATGCCCGGGATGCGGAGGCCGGCAAGGCCAGCGGCGGCGCCTGGGGCGGGCCGGCGGGCATCGAGGCCCAGGTCATGTCCTGGTCCGCTTTGGCGGTGGAGGTGGCGGAGGGCGACGACCCGGGCGCGTTCGCGAACGCGGCGGCGCAGCAGGCGGCCGTGCCGACCGGCGCCACCGCCAGCAACAACGCCTACGTCAAGCAGTTCCGGGCGGTGCTGGAGAGCGAGGATTTCGAGGTTGCGCCGTCGATCCTCACCGCCATCGGCACCACCGCCACCACGAGCGCGGCCGACCTGACCGACGCCCAGATCGTGACCTATCTGCGCGTGGACAACGCCGCGCGCAGAACCCTGCTGCGCAACGTGCTGGCGCAGAACCTCTCGGACAAGGAGAAGGCGGTGCTGGCGGCGCTGTCCACCGGCGACAGCGACGGGCTGACCGCCGCGCTGGACGACACGGGCGCGGCGTTCTCCAACGCCTACAAGACGGCGGTGCGGGCGCTGCTGAACCGCTACAACGTCGGCGACATCGCCATCGACATGACCGGCGGCTCCATCGACTCGCGCGGCGACGGCATCCGCGCCTACTACGCGACGCCCAACGCCAACAACGGCGCCATCAGCGTCAGCGTCGGCGCGGGCGCGAGCGTGACCGGCGCCAGGGCCGGCGTCTGGGTTGCCAATGCCGGTCTGGACGTGGGCGCGGACGGGACCGCCGACACCGACGACGACATCCTGAAGCAGAGCGTGACCGTGAACGGCATGGTGACGGGCGGTACGGACGCGGCCGTTCACTTGGTCGGCGGCGGCAGGCTGACCGTGGGCGAGACCGGCGTGCTGGTCGCCGGCACCGGACGGCCCGCGATCCTGGTCAACGACCCCGGCCGTTCGGTGATCCGGATCGATGGCGAGGTCAGGGGCAGCGCAGGCGCCGATGCGGCGGTGGATCTCAGCGGCGGCGGCAGCGTCACGGTGGGGCTGACCGGGCGTGTCAGGGCCAACGGCGCGCGCCGCGCCATCCGGGGCAGCGACGATCGGGCCATCGCGGTGACCTTGGTCACCACCGGCATGGCCAGGTACCAGGAGGACGCCGTTGAGGCGCATCAGCGGATGGAAGGCGCCTATCGTCCCGAGAACGTCGCAGAGGTCCGCTTCGGCGAGGGCCGGAACGGCGTGCTCACCGGTTACTCCCTAACGGTGCCGGTCGACGCCGAGACAGGCATGTTGGACACCAGCCGGCTTGACCCGCGGCCGGGGACGGGTCCGAGCGATCCGGGGACGGGCGATCCGGGAACGGGCGATCCGGGGACGGGCGATCCGGGTCCGAGCGATCCGGGGACGGGCGATCCGGGAACGGGCGATCCGGGGACGGGCGATCCGGGTCCGAGCGATCCGGGGACGGGCGATCCGGGAACGGGCGATCCGGGGACGGGCGATCCGGGAACGGGCGATCCGGGGACGGGCGATCCGGGGACGCCGACGCCGACGTTCTCCTGTGAGGACGTGGAGAGGATGGGAGACCGCCGCTGCCGCTTGTACGAGGCGCTGCCTTCGGTGCTGCTGGCGATGAACGCTCCGCCTTCCTACGCGGAGCGGATGGCGGCGCCGCGCGGCGCGCACGGCGGCTGGGCGCGCGTGGAGGCGGCGCGGGGCACGTGGCGGGCGAAGAAGGCGACGACGACCGGGGAGCTCGCCTACGACCACCGCCGGAGCATGGTGCATGCGGGCGTCGATTTCATCGCGGGCGAGAGCGCCCGGGTGGGGCTGTCGATGCACGCGCTCAAGGGCAAGGCGGAGATGGCCGGCGTGGGCGAGGCCAAGCTGAACGGCATGGGGGGCGGCCTCTCCGCCACCTGGCTGGCCGGGGGCTTCTACGTGGACGCGCAGGCGGCGGTGACGCTGTACGACGTCGACGTCGAGTCGTACACGCACGGCAAGATGCCGAAGGAGGACGTCTCGGGCGCGGGCTATGCGCTGGCCGTGGACGTGGGCAAGCGGGTGCCCGTGGGAGGGGCGTTCGTGACGCCGCGCGCGGGTTTGGTTTGGTCGAAGGTCGATCTGTCTGATTTCACGGACATGGAGAGGGCCGGCGGCCCTCGGGCGCGGGTAGCGCCGGAGGAAGCGAGCAGCGTGAAGGGCCGGTTGGGGGTGATGCTGGAGACGAAGGTGGGTTCGGGAGATGGCGCGGTGTTCGGCTCGCTGGACATGGAACGGGAGTTTTCGGACGAGACGGCGGTGAAGGTCGGCGAGGAGCTTCTGAAGACGGAGGTTCGTCCGCCGGCGGTGCGTCTGGGCCTCGGAGGGGCGTTCAGGGTGGACGAGAACACCCTGTTGAGGGCGACGGCAGGCTACCGGACGGGCGGGAGCGGCATAAGCGAATACAGCGGCGGCCTGGAGTTGCAGGTGCAGTTCTAGGCACAAGCCACAAAGCCAAGCATAGACGCGCGGGTTCCTCTTTCTACGGCCTGGCCGCCGTCGCGCGCGACATTCGCGAGGATTGGATAGTGTCTCGGTCTGAAATCCGCGCAGGCGCCGAAGCCGGGGCCCCCGCGGTCCTTACCGCGGCAAGAGCGGCTCAAACCGAGACACGACCCGCGCTTGGAAAGCGGGGGGATTGCGGGTACGCTTCGCCGATGCGTCCCCCGCCTTCGAGAAATCCGGGCTAGCCGCCGGAAACCGTGCCGGACCCGCTCGGCGGCTTCGCCCATACGTGGCCGTTCTATCTCGGCGGCGTCATCGCCTATCTGATCGGCTCGATTCCGTCGGGCCTGCTCGTGGCGCGGCTCCTGCGGCTGGGCGACCCGCGGGCGGGCGGCTCGGGCAACATCGGCGCGACCAACCTGCTGCGCACGGGCGGCAGGTTGGCCGGCGCGCTGACCCTGGCGCTCGACGGCGGCAAGGGAGCGCTCGCCGTCGCCGGCGCCGCCCGTTTCGGCCCGGACATGGCGGTGATCGCCGCCGGCGCCTCCGTGGTGGGCCACGTGGCGCCGGTCTGGCTCCTGTTCAGAGGCGGCAAGGGCGTCGCGACCACCCTGGGCGCGCTGCTCGCGCTCTCCTGGCCGGTGGGTCTCGCCGCCTGCGGCGCGTGGCTGGCCGCGGCCGGGCTCTTCCGCTACGCCTCCCTCGCCTCCCTGGCCGCGGTCTGCGCGGCGCCCGGTTTCGCGCTCCTCTTCGAGGAACCCCAGGCCGCCTGGCTCGCGGGCTTCCTCGCCGTCATCGTGACGCTCCGTCACGCCGGCAACATGGCCCGCCTCGCGCGCGGCCGGGAGCCCCGGATCGGCCGGCGCGGCGCGGCGCCCGACGCCGGCCGGCCCGCAGGCGCGCCATGACGCGGGGCGGCGCGGGAGAGGCGCTCGGCCACGCCGAGCGGATCGACTGGCTGCGGCTCGCCCGGAGCGAGAACATCGGACCGGTCACCTTCCTCGCCCTGCTGCGCCGCTTCGGCGGACCGGCGGCGGCGCTCGACGCGCTGCCCGGGCTGGCGCGCCGGGGCGGGCGGCGGCAACCCATCCGCATCTGCTCGAAGGCCGCCGCCGAGCGCGAACTGGCGGCGTTGGCCGGTCTCGGCGGGCGCCTGATCGCGCTCCGCGAGCCGGCCTATCCGGCCCCTCTCGCCGCCATCGCCGATCCGCCCCCGCTGCTCGCGCTGCGCGGCGACGCCGGCCTGCTGGCCCGCGAATCGATCGCCGTCGTGGGGGCGCGCAACGCCTCGGCGAACGGGCGCTACTTGGCCGAGCGGCTCGCGGCCGCGCTCGGCGCCGCCGGCATGGCGGTGGTCTCCGGCATGGCGCTCGGCATCGACGCGCGGGCCCATGCCGGGGCCTTCGAAAGCGGCACGCTGGCCGTCATGGGAGGCGGCGTCGATATCGTCTATCCCCGGCAGAACCGGGCGCTCTTCGAGCGGCTGCTCGCGCAAGGCGCCGTCCTTTCCGAGGCGCCGCTCGGCACCATGCCGCGGGCGCGCCACTTCCCGCGCCGCAACCGCATCATCGCGGGGCTGTGCCGGGGCGTGGTGGTGGTCGAGGCGGCGGCGCGCTCGGGTTCGCTGATCACGGCGCGGTTCGCCCTCGAACAGGGCCGCGAGGTGTTCGCCGTCCCCGGTTCCCCGCTCGACCCGAGGGCCCACGGCCCCAACCGGCTGATCCGCGAGGGGGCCGTCCTGGTCGAATCGGCGCAAGACGTGCTCGACGCCTTGCCCGACGCCGGCCTCCGCACGCACGCCGCGCCGGCGGACGAGGAGGCGCCGGCGTTCGATGAAGCGGCCCCGCCGCCGGCGGCGGACGAGGAGGCGCCGGCGGACGCCCGGACGACCGTGCTCTCGCTGCTGGGGTCCAGCCCTGCGCCGGTCGACACGGTGGTGAGGGAGAGCCGGTTGACAGCCGCCGCAGTCAACACCATCCTGCTGGAGCTCGAACTGGCGGGGCGCGTGGAACGCCAGCCGGGCAACCGCGTCTTGCTCTCCCGGACGGAAACGTAACCCATCGGCCGCCAGCGATCGTTGCAGGATGGAAGTCGTCGTCGTCGAATCGCCCACCAAGGCGTCGACCCTCAACAGGTATCTCGGATCGGACTACGCGGTCGTGGCCTCCTACGGGCATGTGCGCGACCTGCCGCCGAAGGACGGCTCCGTCCGCCCCGACGCCTCCTTCGCCATGGATTGGGAGATCAGCGAGGGCGCCGAGCGCTACCTCCGCGCCATCGGCGAGGCCCTGCGCGGCGCCGAGCGGCTCTACCTCGCGACCGACCCGGACCGCGAGGGCGAGGCGATCTCGTGGCACGTCCTGGACGAGCTGAGGCGGCGCGGTCTGCTGGAAGGCGTCGCCGTCAAGCGGGTGGTGTTCTCCGAAGTCACCAGGCGCGCGGTGCTGGACGCGATGGCCGCCCCGCGCGATCTCGACGACAACCTTATCGACGCCTACAAGGCGCGCCGCGCCCTCGACTATCTGGTGGGCTTCACGCTCTCGCCGGTGCTGTGGCGCAAGCTGCCCGGCGCCCGCTCGGCCGGGCGGGTGCAATCGGTCGCGCTGCGGCTGATCTGCGAACGCGAAGTCGCGATCGAGGCCTTTGAACCCCGCGAATACTGGTCGATCGACGTCGATCTGGATACGCCGCGGGGGGAGCGCGTCGCCGCGCGGCTCGCGGCCCTCGACGGAGAGAAGCTGGGCAAGTTCGCGCTCGGCGACGAGGCGGCGGCGACGCGGGCCGTCGCCGCGATCCGGGCCGGCCGATACCGGGTGGCGGCCGTCGAGCCCAAGCGGATCAAGCGCAGCCCGCAACCGCCGTTCACCACCTCGACCCTGCAGCAGGAGGCCTCCCGCAAGCTCGGCCTCGCCGCCCGGCGAACCATGCGGATCGCCCAGCAGCTCTACGAAGGCATCGAGGTGAAGGGCGAGCGGCAAGGCCTCATCACCTACATGCGGACCGACGGCGTGCAGATCGCGGGCGAGGCCGTCGGGCGGATACGGCAGACGATCGGCCGGCGCTACGGCGACGCCTACCTGCCGGCGACGCCCCGGGCCTACCGGACCAAGGCGAAGAACGCGCAGGAGGCGCACGAGGCGATCCGACCCACCGACCCCGCGCGCACGCCCGAATCGCTCGCCGGCGCGCTGGACAAGGACCAGGCGCGGCTCTACGCGCTGGTGTGGAAGCGCGCCGTCGCGAGCCAGATGGCGAGCGCCGAGATCGACCGGGTGACGGCGGACATCGAGTCCGCCGACGGCCGCGTCGGCTTGCGCGCCACCGGCTCCACCACCGCCTTCGACGGCTATCTGCGCGTCTATCGGGAGGGCCGGGACGACGCCGGCGCCGACGGAGAGGGCGAGGACGAGCGCAAGCTGCCGCCGCTCGCGGCGGGCGAGCCGATGGCGCTGGTCGAAGCCGCGCCCAACCAGCACTTCACCGAGCCGCCGCCGCGCTTCTCCGAGGCGAGCCTCGTCAAGCGCCTCGAGGAGCTCGGCATCGGCCGCCCGTCGACCTACGCCGCGATCATCTCCGTGCTCCAGGATCGCAACTACGTGCGGCTGGAGAAACGGCGCTTCGTGCCGGAAGACCGCGGACGCATCGTCACGGCCTTCCTCGAAAACTTCTTCCGCCGCTACGTCGAGTACGACTTCACGGCCTCCCTCGAGGACCAGCTCGACGCGGTTTCCGCCGGGCGGGTCGACTGGCGGCAGGTGCTGGCCGATTTCTGGCGCGATTTCGCCGGCGCGGTCGAGGAGACCAGGGAGCTCCGGGTCAAGAACGTCCTCGACGCGCTCGACGGGGCGCTGAGCCAGCATCTCTTTCCGGCCGGCGCAGAGGGCGGGGACCCGCGCATCTGCCCGTCCTGCGGCGGCGGGCGGCTCGGCCTGAAGCTCGGACGGCACGGCCCGTTCATCGGTTGCGCGGACTACCCCGCGTGCCGCTACACCCGCCCGCTGGCCGACGATTCCGGCGGCGCCTCGGAGCCCCGCGTGCTCGGCCGGGAGGCGGCGACCGACCTGCCGGTGGTGCTGAAACGCGGGCCTTACGGGTTTTACGTCGAACGCGAAGCCGGGGAGGCGGAGGACAAGCCGAAGCGCGCATCGCTGCCGAAGGATATGGCGCCGGACATGGTGGACTTCGAGACGGCCCTCGGGTTGCTCTCCCTGCCGCGGGAGATCGGGCCGCACCCGGAGACCGGCAAACCCATCACCGCCGGGATCGGCCGCTTCGGTCCCTACGTCCTGCACGACGGCGCCTACGCCTCCCTGCCGCGCGACGAGAACGTGCTCACCGTCGGCCTGAACCGGGCGGTGGTGCTGATCGGCGACAAGAAGAGCCGGAGCGCGCGCGTGCTCCGGGAGCTCGGCGCCCATCCGACGAGCGGCGAGCCGGTGCGCGTCCTCGAGGGCCGCTACGGCCCCTATGTCGCGCACCGGCGGACGCGCGCGGCCCTGCCGAAGGAGACGACCCCGGAGGCGATGACGCTGGAGAGCGCCCTCTCCCTGCTCGCTGAGAAGGGAAGCGCGGGGAAGAAGAAGACCACCCGGCGCGGCAAGAGCGCCGCGGCCGGGAGCGGCGGCCGGGCGAAGGGAGCGAAGACGAAACGCCCGCCGGCGCGGCGCACGGCGGCGCGGCGGGAGACGGACCCCGCCGCCGACGCCCCTTGACGGGCGCCGGCGGACGCTTGCGCGCGGCGGCGCTCCCGTCATCGTGAAAGGCCGCCCACGGGGGCGCGAGCGGGGCGGCGCGCACCTGCCTCCGGTCATGGTGCTGGAGGTGCTGGCGCTCGACGCCGACGGCACGCCGCAAGCCCGCCCCGCGCAGTGGGACGCCGCCGCCCCGCCGCCGCGGATCACCCTCGGAAGCGGGCGGCCGGGCGCGCCCGCCCCCGGCGTCGGCGATCGGGTCCTGGCCCGGCTGCGGCGCGAGCCGGACGGCAGCTATCGCGGGCAACCCATGCGCCTGCTCGACTCCGGCCCGCGGCGGGTGCTCGGCCTCTTCCACGCCGACGACCGGGGCGGAGGCTTCATCCGCCCGGCCGCCCGCCGGGCGCGCCACGACTTCGCGGTCGAGGCGGGCGACACGGCCGGCGCCAGGCCCGGCGAACTCGTGATGGGCGAATCCCGAGGCGCGCGCCGCCGGGGCCTGCCCGCCGCCCGTGTGGTGGAGCGGCTGGGGGCGATGGAATCGCCGGGCGCGATCAGCCTGCTCGCGATCCGCGACCACGGTCTGCCGGATCGCTTCCCCCCGGAGGCGCTGGCGGAGGCGGAGCGGCTCGAAGCGCCGGGGCCGGGCGGGCGGAGTGACCTGCGCGCCCTCCCCCTCGTCACGATCGACGGCGCGGACGCGCGCGATTTCGACGACGCGGTCTGGGCGGCGCCCGACCCCGCGCCGGACAACGCGGGCGGCTGGCGCGCCGTCGTGGCGATCGCCGACGTCGCGTATTTCGTGCGGCCCGGCGGCGCGCTCGACCGCGCGGCGCGGGAGCGCGGCAACTCCGCCTACTTCCCCGACCGCGTGGTGCCGATGTTGCCGGCGACGCTTTCGACCGACCTCTGCTCGCTGAAGCCGGGCGTGGACCGCGCCTGCGTCGCCGCGCATCTGCGGATCGGCGCCGACGGCGCCTTGCGCGACTGGCGGTTCGACCGCGCGCTCATGCGATCGGCGGCGCGGCTCACCTACGACGCCGCGCAGGCCGCGGCCGAGGGGCGCGCCGACGGCGGCCTCGCGGACCCGGTGCGGGCGGTGCTCCCGCCGCTCTACGGCGCCTACCGCTCCCTGCGGGCGGCGCGGGAGAGGCGCGGCGCGCTCGCGCTCGACCTGCCGGAGCGCGCGGTCGCGCTCGCGGCCGACGGCTCGGTGGCGCGCATCGGGTTCGCCCCCCGCTACGAAAGCCACCGTCTGATCGAGGAGTTCATGATCGCCGCGAACGTGGCCGCGGCCGCCGCGCTCGAAGCCGCGCGGACGTCCTGCATGTACCGCGTCCACGACCGGCCGGAGATGGCGAAGCTGGAAGCGCTGCGCGGCTTCCTCGCCGGCATCGGCATCGCGCTGCCGCAAAGGCGCGAGGTGCGCGCCGCCGCCTTCAACGACGTGCTGGCCGCGCTGGCGCCGACGCGGAACGCCGACGTCGGCAACCTGATGGTGCTGCGCAGCCAGGCGCAGGCCGCGTACAGCCCGGACAACATCGGCCATTTCGGGCTCGGCCTCGCGCGCTACGCGCATTTCACGTCGCCGATCCGCCGCTATGCGGACCTCCTCGTCCACCGCGCGCTGATCGCCGCGTTCGCCCTCGGCCCCGGCGGCATGGCGGACGACGAGCGCGGCGCCCTCGCGGGGCTCGGCGCGCATCTCTCCGCCACCGAGCGGCGCGCGCAGGCCGCCGAGCGCGACGCCGGCGACCGCTACGCCGCCGCCTGGCTCGCGGATCGGGTCGGCGCCGAATTCGACGGGCGGATCGTCGCGGTGACGCGCTTCGGCGTCTTCGTGCGCCTTGCCGGGAGCGGCGCCGAGGGCTTGGTGCCCGGCCGCGCGCTCGGCGCAGACCGCCCGCGCTTCGATGCGCGCCGGCTCACGCTGGAGGCGGGCGCGCGGACGCTCCACCTGGGCGATCCCGTGCGCGTGGCCTTGTGGGAGGCCGATCCCGTGGCCGGCGGCCTGACCTTCTCCCTGCTCGCGGCGGACGGCGCGCCCTGGCCCGCCGGCCCGGCCGGCCGCCGCCGCCGCCGCCGACCGGCCTGAAGGAAGAACCGGGCGGACGGAAGCCCGCGCGCCGTCACGGGCGCGGCGGCGCGGCGATCAGACGGAGGATGGCGGCGGCGGCGCGGGCGCTGGGCGGCGGGCCGTCGCGGCCCAGGCGGGCGGCGACCTGGCGGAAGCTCCGCATCTGCGCGCGGCGGAGGGCGTCGTCGCGGAGGAGGCGTTCGAGCGCAGGCGCCAGGCGCGCGGCCGTGCAGTCCCGTTGCACGAACTCCGGCGCCGCGCGGCGCCCGGCGACGATGTTCGGCATCGCGACATGCGGCACCCGCAGCACCCGCCGCGCGACGGCCGCCGTCAGCCGATCCGCCCGGTAGCACACGACCATGGGAACGCCGGCCAGCGCCAGCTCCAGCGTCGCCGTCCCGGAGGCCGCCAGCGCCGCGTCGCTCGCCGCGAAGGCGGCGTATTTCTCCGCCGCGCCCTCGACCACCGTCGCCGGCGCGGCCCACGAGCCGCAAGCCGCCCGCAGCGTCGCGCCATGCTGGGGCGGCGTCGGGACGAACACGCGAAGGCCCGGGAAGCGCCCCGCCAGCGCCCGGATCGTCGCGCCGAAGACCGGCAGGTGCCGGCGCAGCTCGCCGACGCGGCTGCCGGGCAGGGCGCAGAGCACCGTCGCGCCCGGCGCGACGCCGTGGCGGGCGCGGAAGCCGGGGCCGTCGGCCGCACCGATCGGCTCCTCGACCAACGGGTGGCCGACGAAGCTGCCGCCCAGGCCCACCGCCTCGAAGCAGGGCGGCTCGAACGGATAGAGGCACAGCACATGGTCGAGATAGCGCGCCATCCGCGCCGCCCGCCCCGCCCGGTAGGCCCAGACCGTCGGCGCCACGTAGTGGATCAGCGGAAAGCCCGCACCGGCCAGACGGCGCGCCACGCGCAGGTTGAACTCCGGCGCGTCCACCGTGACCAGCGCCGCCGGACGCGCGCGCCGTGCGGCGCGCGCGGTGGCGCGGACGCGCCGCAGCAGCCGCGGCGCGCGCGCCGCCACCTCCAGGAAGCCCAGGAGCGACAGCTCGGAATAGGGGAACAGGCTCCCCAGCCCGCGCTCCGCCATGAGCGGCCCGCCGACCCCGGCGAAACGGACGGCGCCGTCGGTGCGCCGGACCAGCGCCGCCATCAGCCGGGAAGCGATGAGATCGCCGGAGGGTTCGCCCGCAATCAGGAAAATCAGCGGCCCGTCCCGGCCTCGCCCCACCGTCAGCCCACGCCCACCAGGAAAACCCCCCGCGCGTCCGCCCGCGCGACCGTCGCGTCGCGCTCGAGGAGCAAGGTCTCGCCGGCTTCGACGGCCACGCCGCGGAACCCCGCCTGGGCCGCCTTGTCGATGGTGTCCGGGCCGATGGTCGGCAGGTCCGCCCGGCGCTCCTGCCGGGGTTTCTTCATCTTGACGAGGACGCCGCCGGGCCCCGGCCGTTGCAGGGCCGCGCAGCGCTCGATCAGCCCGTCCGTCCCCTCCGCCGCCTCGACGCCGATCACCGCCCCTTCCTGCACGACGACGGCCTGACCCACGTCCTGGGCGCCGAGGGCGCGGGCGGCCTCCACGCCGACGGCGATGTCCCGCCGCGCTCCCTCGTCGGGCGCGTGGCGGCCCATGACGCCGGACGGCGCGCGCAGCTCGGCGATCACGTCGTCGGCGCCGACCACCGTGAAGCCCTCGCCCTCGAGCTCCTCCACCACCAGGGAGAGGAGCGCGTCGTCGCCCTTGCCCAACGCCGCCGCGATGCGCCCCATCAGGCGCATCCCGCGCAAATCCGGCCGAACGGCGGAGAGGGAGGGACGGCGGACCGGACCGGCGAGCACCACCTCGCGGCAGCCCGCCCGCTTCAGCGTGTCGAGCAGCGCGCCGACCGCGCCCATGCGAAGCCACCGGTGCGGCAGGCCGACGCAGGTTTCCGGATCCGTCTCCCCCTCGAAGGCGACGATCATGACCTCCCGGCCGGCGCCGCGGCAGGCGCGCGCGATGAGGCCGGGGAGCGGGCCGCCGCCGGCGACGATTCCGAGCTTAGCCGCCGCCATCGCCCCTGGGCCGGCAGATCGAGCGTTCGCTGTCGGCCTGGATGAAATCCACGATGTCCATGACCGGCTCGTTGTCGGCGAAGAGCTCGGTGACGTCGGCCAGCCGCTCGGACATCGTCCCCTCCCGCGCGAAGAGCAGGCGGAAGGCGCGGCGCAGGTCGTGGATGACGTGGCTTCCGAAGCCCCGCCGCTTCAGCCCGACCAGGTTGAGCCCGGCGAGCTGGGCGCGGTCGCCCACGGCCGAGCCGTAGGGGATCACGTCCCGTTCGACGCCCGACATGCCGCCGACGATGGCATGGCGCCCGATGCGGACGAACTGGTGGACCGCGGCGAGGCCGCCGAGAATCGCCCAGTCGCCGATCGTCACATGCCCGCCCAGCGTCGCGTTGTTGGCCATGATGACGTGGTCGCCGATCGCGCAGTCGTGGGCGACATGGGTCGCGACCATGAACAGGCAGTTGTCGCCCACCCGCGTCAACATGCGCCCGTGCGCCGTGCCCGGGCTCATGGTGACGTGCTCGCGGATGACGTTGTCCGCGCCGACCTCCAGCCGCGACGGCTCGTCCCGGTAGGCGACGTGCTGCGGCTTGTGGCCGATCGAGGCGAAGGGATAGACCTCGGTGCGCGGCCCGATCGTCGTGCGCCCGGCGACGACAACGTGGGACACCAGACGGACGCCGTCGCCCAGGACGACGTGGGCGCCCACGATGCAGTAGGGACCGACGGCCACCCCCTCGCCCAGCGTGGCCCCCGGCTCGACGATCGCCGTCGAATGGACGCAGGCCATGTCAGCTGTCTTCCAGGATCATCGCCGAATAGGTCGCCTCCGCGACGGTCCGGTCGTCGACCTTGGCCTCGGCCCTGAACTTCCACACGTTGCGCCGGCGATGTTTCTTCACCACGTGGACGAAGAGCCGGTCGCCGGGCACCACCGGCCGGCGGAAGCGGCAGGCGTCCACCGCCATGAAGTAGACGAGCTTGCCGGCCATCGCCGGGCCCAGCGTCGAGACGACGAGGACGGCCGCGGTCTGCGCCATCGATTCGACGATCAACACCCCCGGCATGACCGGACTGCGCGGGAAGTGGCCCTGGAAGTAGGACTCGTTGATCGAGACGTTCTTGATGCCGACGGCGCTTTCGTCCGGAACGACGTCGAGCACGCGGTCGATCATGAGGAACGGATAGCGATGGGGAATCGCCTTGACGATCTCCTCGATGTCCAGCCGCTCCATGACCGGCCGGCCGGCGGCCTCGATCATCGCCCGCCCGCCTTGCCCGCCGCCAGCCGCGCGAGCGCCGCCGTCTGCCGGTGCCAGGAACGGATGGGAACGGCGGGCGTGCCGCCGTAGGTCGCGCCCGGCTCGATGTCGCGGATCACGCCGGACTGGCCGGCGATGCGCGCGCCGGCGCCGACGGCGAGATGGCCCGCCACCCCCGCCTGCCCGCCGACCTGCACGAAATCGCCGACGACGGCGCTGCCGGCGAGGCCGGCCTGGGCCACGATCACGCAACCGCGCCCGATGCGCACGTTGTGCGCGATCTGGACCAGATTGTCGATCCGGCAACCCTGGCCCACCACCGTGTCCGGGCCGGCCCCCCGGTCGATGGTGGTGTTGGCGCCGATCTCCACGTCGTCCTCGATCACGACGCGGCCCAGCTGGGGGACCTTCACGTGGCCTTGCGGATCGGGAGCGAAGCCGAAGCCGTCCTGCCCGATGCGGGCGCCGGGGTAGATCACGACGCGCCTGCCCACGAGGCAGTGGCTGAGCGATGCGCCGGCGCCGATTCGCGTCTCGTCGCCGATCACGACGCCGGGCCCGATGGTGGCGTTGGCGCCGACGAGACAGCGCGCGCCGATGCGGGCGCCGGCGGCGACCACGGCCCCGGCCTCGACCCGGCAATCCCCGGCGAGACGGGCCGCCGGATCGACGACCGCCGCCGGGTGCACGCCCGGCGCCGGCGCCGCCACGGGATGGAAGAGCGCCGCCGCCCGCGCGTAGGCCTTGTAGGGCGCGTCGCTGGTCAGAACCGTCGTGCCCGGCGGCGCGCGATGGGCGAGCGCGTCCGGCGCGATGCAGGCACCGGCGCCGGTCGCGGCGAACGCATCGAGATATTTCCGGTTGTCGAGGAAACTCAGATGCCGCTCGGTGGCCGCGCCGAGCGGGGCCACGTCGTGAAGCCGCGCCGAAGGGTCGGCATCGGCCGGCAATCGCGCCTCCGCGGCCGCCGCGATCTCGGCCAGGGTGAACGGCCCCGCCACGGCGTAGAAACGCGGATCGGGCATCAGTCGCGTTCGAACCGGAGGGTGATTTCGGAGAACGTGTCGTTCATCCGCCGGAGCACCGCGTCGGTGACGTTGCGCTCGGCGATGGCGAACAACGAGCGGTTGACCGGCACCACGACCTCGATGCCGCGTTCCTCCGCCACCTCGGCCACGACCTGCCGCAGGGCGACGCGGAACCTGTCCTCGCCTTCCTGCACGGCGCGGCGCAGCAGGCGGCTGCGCTCCTGCGCCCTCTGGTCCGCCGCCCGCACCTGCCGGTTGAAGGCGCGCTGGCGCTCCTCCAGGGCGGCCGGCTCCAGCAGCGTCTTCTGCCGCTCGAGCGCGTCGCGGACTTCGCGCAACCGCGCCGCCTCGGCCTGGGCGTCCGCGGCGTAGATCCTGCGCTGCGCCTCCCCCTGGGCCTGAATCGAGCGGAGCGCGGACGCCTCTCCGAGAATCCGGCTCATCTCGATGACGGCGACGCGCGGCCCGTGCGCCTCCTGAGCCGCCGCGCCCCCGCCCGCGGCGCAGAGGGCGGCGAAGGCGAGCGCGAACCGGAGCCCCTTCCATCCGCCCATTCCCTACAGCCTCGTGCCGAAGGTGAAGCGGAAGCTCTCCGTCTCGTCGAACTCCTCCTTCACCAGGGCATGCGAGAAATCGAGCCTGATCGGGCCGAGCGGCGAGCGGAAGACCAGCCCGACGCCCAGCGCGACGCGCGGGGAGCCCTCGTCGTGGATGCCGCTGCCCTCGTCGTCCGTCCCGGCGAGGCTGCCGGCGTCCACGAAGAACGCGCCGCGCAGGTCGATTTCGCTGCCGGGGCCAATCGGGAAGCCCAGCTCGCCCGTCACCGAATAGAACAGGTTGCCGCCGAGCGCATCGCCGGTGGCCGCGTCGCGGGGGCCCACTCCGCCACGCTCGAAGCCGCGCAGGTTGTTTCCGCCGAGGAAGAACCGGTCGCTCACGCGGACGTCTTCGCCCAGGCCGAAGACGTAGCCGCTGCGGCCCAATGCGCTCAGCACCCATCCCTCCCACAGCGAATGGAAATAGCCGTAGGAGAGGGTGTGCTTGAGGAAGTACACGTCGCCGCCCAAGCCCGCGAGTTCCTGGCGGAGGCGCGCGAAATACCCGTCGGTGGGGTCGAGGCGGTTGTCGCGGAGGTCGTAGGTCAGCCCGTGCGCCAGCGCGGAGGTCGTCGTCTCCCCCTCCTGCCTGCGGATGAACCGCGAGGCGCCCGCCGCGATGTTGCTGATGTCGTCGATCTTGAACGTGTAGTCCGCCGCGTGGCGCAAGTGCTCGGCCAGGGGGTAGCCGGCCCTGAGGACGACGCCGGTCGTCTGGCGGTCGAACGAGCTCTCGTCTTGCAGGTCGATGGTCTTTCCGAAGACGTCGAAGCCGGCGGAGACGTTGCGGTCGAGGAAATAAGGCTCGGTGAAGCTCAGGTCGATCTCCTGCCGGCGCTCCGCCGCCGTGAGGCTCAGGTCGAGTTCCTGGCCCCGCCCGAGCAGGTTGCGCTCCCGGATGCCGATGTCGCCCAGGAATCCGTCCAGCGAGGAGATGCCGGCGCCGAAGCTGAGCTCGCCGGTCGGCGCCTCGTCCACCTCGACCGTGAGGACCGAGCGGTCCGGCGCGTCGCCTTCCTCGGTTTGAACGTCCACCCTGTCGAAGAAGCCCAGGTTCTGGATGCGCTGCCGCGAGCGGCGGATGCGGGCCGAGTTGAAGGCGTCCCCTTCGACCAGCCGGAATTCGCGCCGGATCACCTCGTCGAGGGTGCGGGTGTTGCCGACGATGTCGATGCGATCGACATAGACGCGCGACCCCTCCCCGATCTCGAAGATCACGTCGAGGGTGCGGGCCTCGCGATCCCGTTCGATGCGCGGCACCACGTCCACGAAGGCGTAGCCGCGGCTGCCGACGGTTTCCGTCAGGACCTGGACCGTCTCTTCGACCTCGTCCGCGTCGTACCAGTCGCCCGGTGCCACGCCCAGCGCGGAGTGAAGCGTCGCCGGATCGAGATCCCGCAGCCTGCTCTCGACGTCGACGGCGCCGATCCGGTAGCGCTCCCCCTCCTCCAGGGAGAAGGTGATGAAGAATTCGCCGCCCTCCCGGGTCAGCTCGGCCACCGCCGAGACCACGCGAAAATCGGCGTAGCCTTCGGCGAGATAGAAGCGGCGCAGCAACTCCCGATCGAACGCAAGCCGGTCGGGATCGTAGGTGTCGCTGCTCGTGAAGAAGCGGTACCAAGCGCTCTCCGTCGTCTGGATCACGTCCCTGAGATCGCCGTCGCCGAAGCGTTCGTTGCCGACGAAGTCGATTCGCCGGATCTCGGTGATGGCGCCCTCGTCGATCTCGAAGACCAGATCCACCCGGTTCTGCGGGAGCTGGACGATCTTGGGCTCGATGCGCACGGCGAAGCGGCCGCTGAGGCGGTAGATGTCCGTCAGACGCTGCACGTCCGCCCGCATCCGGGGGCGCGTATAGACCTCCCGCGGCCTGAGCTGGATCTCGGGCTCGAGGGCGCCGTCCTCGACGGTCTGGTTCCCTTCGAACACGACGCGGTTCACGATCGGGTTCTCGACCACGCTGACGATCAGCGCGCCGCCCTCCCGCCGGATGGCCACGTCGGCGAAGAGGCCGGTCGCGAACAGGCTCTTCAGGGAACGGTTGATCGCGCGCGCATCGGCCTCGTCGCCGGGGGCGACCGGCAGGTAGGAACGCACCGTCTCGGCTTCGATGCGTTCGTTGCCCTCGATGCGGATCGCCTCGACGGTTTGCGCCTGCGCCGCCGCGCCGAGCCAGACGCCGAGCCACGCCGCCGCGACGACGGCGACCGGGCCGCGAAGGCGCCGCCGGGCGCACCGTCCGGCTTTCGTCGATGGGGAGGGCCGTCTTGCGGGTGTTCTCATGAGGTGAGACCGATGATGTCCTTCGCCGTCACCCAGACCATCAGCGCGATGACGAGCGTGAGCCCGATGGTCGCGCCGATCTGCTGGAGCCGGGCGGTCAGGGGGCGCCGCAGCACCGCCTCCACGCCGTTGTAGAGGAGGTGGCCGCCGTCGAGCGGCGGGATCGGGACCAGATTGATCAGGCCGAGGGCGATCGAGATCAGCGCCGTGAATTTGATGAACCCGGCGACGCCGCGCTCGACCACGGTCCGCGACATGACGGCGATGCCGACGGGGCCGCTCAACTGCTCGGCGGAGCGCGTCCCGGTGATCATCTGGCCGATCGCCCGCAGGTTGGCCGCCGCCAGGAGGTAGGTGTCTTCGATCCCGGCCCGGATCGAGGCGACGACCCCGAGATCGCGGTAGGCGACCGGTTCCTCGGGATAGACCCCGATCCGCCCCTTCCCGTCGACCGCATCGGGCGTGACCGTGAGCGTCTCCCGGCGCCCGTCCCGGGCGACGACGAAGGCCAGCGGCACGGAAGGGTTCCGCTCGACGACGTCGCGCAGATCGTCGAACCCCTCGGTCGCGACGCCGCCGACGCTCACGATCGTGTCTCCCGGCCGGATGCCGCCCCTGTCGGCGGGGCCGCCGGCCACGACCTGACGGATCGCGGACGGCAGGAACGGCCGCGCGCCGATGTCGCCGACGGGATGGGGCTTGCCGAACTCGTCGATCACCTCGACGACCTCCGGTTCGATCGCGAATTCGAGCAAGGCGCCGGCGCGTTCGACCATGAGAACGATCGGCTCGCCCAGATTTTGCCACAGGACGAAATCCAGGTCCTCGAACCCCTCGACGCCGGCGCCGTCGAGGGAAACCAGCCGGTCGCCGGGCTGGAGGCCCGCGAGGGCGGCCGGGCTTCCCGCGCGCACCGAACCGATCTCCACCGGCGTATAGCGCTGGCCCATGACCAGGATGACGCCGGCGAAGAGCGCCGCCGCGAGAACGAAGTTCGCGAACGGGCCCGCGAAGGCGATGGCCGAGCGCTGACCCACGGTCTTGGCGTGGAAGGCGTCCGGCGGCGGCGGTGCGTCGGACGCGGCCGACGTGCTGGCCACGTTCGCGTCGCCGTGGAACTTGACGTAGCCGCCCAACGGCAGGGCGCAGAATTTCCAGCGCGTGCCGTGGCGGTCGTTGACGCCGAAGAGCTCGGGCCCGAAGCCGATCGCGAACACCTCCACCCGCACCCGGTTCAGGCGCGCGACTAGGTAATGGCCGAGCTCGTGGAAGAACACCACCGGCGTGATGACGGCGAGGAACGGCCAGACGTAATTCAGCTTGTCGACGATCAGATCCATGGGCGCGGGCGGTCGGGCTCGGTCGCGGCGTGGGCGGGGCGCCGGCCGATTGTACACCACCGTGGCCGCGACGAATCCCGCGTCCGCCGTTCCGCCCAAGCTTGCAGGCGGATCGCGTTCGAGGCAAGCTGCGCAACCGACCGCGGCGCGCCCGCGCCCGGCGGCTGGAGAGCGGCCATGACGCGCCGCGGCCCGCGGCCACGAGCATGAACACGGACTCCGGGCGGCCCCGGCGGCGGGCCGTGCTTGACCGCCGCGCCTTCGCCGGGGCGGTCGCGCGCATCGGGCGGGACGACCGGCGGGCCGTCCTCGCGCTGGCGCGGGAAGCCTTGCGCGACGGCCGGCGGGAGCTCCGCCGGCGCCTCGAGGCCGGCGCGGCGGGGGCCGAGATCGTCGCCCTCCAGACCTCCCTGATGGACGGCCTCCTGCACGCCGTGCTCGAGAGGGCGGCGCGCGTCGTCTATCCCGAGCCCAACCCGACCACGGCCGACCGGCTCGCGCTGGTGGCGGTGGGCGGCTACGGGCGCCGCGATCTCGCGCCCCGTTCCGACGTCGACATCCTGTTTCTGCACCCCTACAAGCTGACCGGGCGCGGCGAGCAGATCGTCGAGTATCTGCTCTACACGATGTGGGATCTCGGCCTCTCCGTCGGCCACGCCACCCGCTCGGTTGCGGACTGCCTGCGGCGCGCGCGCGACGACATGACGATCCGCACCGCCGTGCTCGAATCGCGCCGCGTCTGGGGCGACGAACCCCTCTACCGGGATTTCCGCCGGCGCTTCCTGGCCGCGCTCGTCCCGGGCGGCGAGGCGGCGTTCGTGGCCGCCAAGCTCGCGGAGCGCGACGCGCGCCACGCGCGCACGGGTGGCTCCCGCTACCTCCTCGAGCCCCACGTCAAGGACGGCAAAGGCGGCCTGCGGGATCTCCACGCGCTGTTCTGGATCGCGAAATACCTCTTCCGCGTCGAGCGCTTCGGCGAGCTCGTCGGACGCGGCGTCCTGAGCCAGGGGGAATATCTCCGTTTCGCGCGGGCGCAAGGATTCCTCTGGCGCGTTCGCGCCCACCTCCACACCGTCAGCGGCCGGGCGGAAGACAGGCTCACCTTCGACCGGCAACCGGAAATCGCCGCGCGCATGGGCTTCCGGGCGGGCGCGGGCAACCTCGCGGTCGAGCGTTTCATGAAGCGCTATTTCCGGGTGGTGAAGACGGTGGGGGAGCTCACCCGGGTCTTCTGCGCCGTCCTCGAGGCGGAGCGCCTCGATCCGGCGCCGGCGCGCGACGTCGGGGCGGCCAGCGGGCCCGCGCGCGACGGGCTGCTGGTCTCCGGCGGGCGCATCGCGGTCGCCGACGAGGGCGTCTTCGCCGAACGGCCGGTTCGCTTGGTTACGATCTTCCGGCGCGCGCAGATCGAGGGCCGAGACATCCACCCGGCGGCGCTGCGCCTGATCCATCGGAGCCTGGGCCTGATCGCCGCCCCGGTGCGCGATGATCCGGAGGCGAACCGCGCCTTCCGCGCCATCCTCACCGACCGGCGCGGGCCGGAACGGGCCCTGCGGCTGATGAACGAGGCCGGCGTGCTCGGCCGCTTCCTGCCCGATTTCGGGCGGATCGTGGCGCAGACCCAGCACGACCTCTACCACGCCTACACCGTGGACGAGCACAGCATCCGGGCGGTCGGCGTGCTCGCGGCCATCGAGAACGGCGCGCGCACCGGCGACCTGCCGCTCGCCAGCGCGCTCGTCCACAAGGTGCGGGCGCGCGACGCGCTCTATCTGGCGCTCTTCCTGCACGACGTGGCGAAGGGGCGGGGCCGCGACCATTCGGTGGCGGGTGGCGTCATCGCCCGGCACATCTCGCGCAGGCTCGGCTACGCGCCCGCCGAGGCGGAGACCGTCGCCTGGCTGGTCCGCCGGCATCTTCTCTTCAGCCTGACGGCGTTCAAGCGCGACCCGAACGACCCGCGGACGGTGGCCGACTTCGCGGCCCGCGTCGGCTCGCTGGAGCGCCTGCGGATGCTGCTGGTGCTGACCGCCGCCGACATCGCCGCCGTGGGCCCCGGCCGCTGGAACGCATGGAAGGGCTCGCTGCTGCGCGCCCTTTACCATCGCGCCGAGGAAGCCCTGGCCGGCGGGCGCGAGGCGGAGGACGGGGAGGCGCAGGCCGCGCGCGCCCGCGCCGCCCTGCGGGCGCGTCTCACGGACTGGAGCGCCGCCGCCATCGCGCGGTTCGAGGCGCGGCTGGACACGCCCTACTGGCTCTCCACCGATACCGCGATGCAGGAGCGCCACGCCCGACTGGTGCGGGCAAGCGGCGGGAACGGCCTCGCGGTCGAGGCCAGGGCCGACCTCGGCAGGGGAGTGACGGAAATCACGCTCTACGCGCCCGATCACTCCGGCCTGTTCGCCGCCGCGGCGGGGGCGGTGGCGGCGGTGGGCGCCAGCATCGTCGATGCCCGCGTCCACACCACCGGCGACGGCATGGCGCTCGACACCCTCCGGGTCCAGGACGCCGGCGGCGGCGCGCCCGCCGACGCGAAGGGCCTGGAGCGGCTCCGGGCGGCCGTCGTCCGCGCGCTCCGCGAAGGCGCGGCCCCGGCCCGGCGGCCGGCGGCGGCCATCGCGGTCGCGCCCGAAGTCCTGGTCGACAACGCGGCGAGCCTGGACCACACGGTGATCGAGGTCAGCGCCCGCGACCGCCCGTGGCTGCTCCACGACATCGCGCGCACGCTGGGCGCCTGCGGCCTCTCGATCGGTTCGGCGCACGTCTCGACCCTGGGCTCGCGCGCGGTGGACGTGTTCTACGTTCGCGACCGCTTCGGCCTCAAGCTCTCCCGCGACAGCCAGATCGACCTGGTGCGCGGCCGGCTGATCGCGATGCTCCGGCGCGACGCCGGCGAAACGGTCCGCCGCGCGGCCGCCTGAGCCGCCGGGCCCGCCGGCAGGAGCCCGCCCGCGATGGCGCTGATCCGCTGGGCCGCGACCGTCGGCGGCTACACCATGGGGTCGCGCGTCCTGGGCTTCACGCGGGACATCCTGATCGCCGCCATCCTGGGCGCGAGCCCCGCCGCCGATGCCTTCTTCATCGCCTTCAAGCTGCCCAATTTCATGCGCCGGCTGTTCGCGGAGGGCGCCATGAACGCGGCCTTCGTGCCGCTGTTCGTCGGCATTCTGGAACGCGACGGCCGCGCCGCTGCCAAGTCATTCGCGGAAGACGCGCTCGCGGTCCTCCTGTGGGTCCTCCTGCTGCTGGTCGTCGCGGCGCAGATCGCGATGCCGTGGCTGATGCAGGGGCTGGCGCCGGGCTTCGCCGACGAACCGGGGAAGTTCGACCTGACGGTCCAGCTCACACGCCTGACCTTCCCCTACCTCCTCTTCATCTCGCTGGTGTCCCTCCTGGGCGGGGTCATCAACTCGCTCTACCGGTTCGCCGCGGTCGCCGCCGCGCCGATCCTGCTCAACCTCTGCCTGATCGCCGCTTTGCTGGGCCTCTCGCGCTGGACGGAAACGCCGGCGCACGCGCTGGCGATCGGAGTCACGGGGGGCGGCGTCGTCCAGCTCGTCTGGCTCGTCCTGGCGGCGCGGCGCGCCGGCATGGCGTTACGGCTGCGCCTGCCGCGGCTCACGCCGGGGGTGCGGCGCCTCCTCGTCGTGGCCGCCCCGGCCGCGCTCGGCGCCGGCGTGGCCCAGGTCAACCTGGTCATCGACGTCGTCATCGCCTCGCTGCTGCCGCCGGGATCGGTGTCGTTCCTCTATTACGCCGATCGCGTGAACCAGCTTCCGATCGGCGTCGTCGGCGTGGCGGTGGGGACGGCGCTGCTGCCGCTCCTGAGTCGCCAGGTGCGGGCGGGGGACGAAGCGGAGGCGGCGCGGAGCCTGAACCGGGCCATCGAGTTCGCGCTCCTGCTGGCGCTGCCGGCGGCCGTGGCCCTCGCCCTCATCGCCGGGCCTGCGGTCGTCGTCCTGTTCGAGCGCGGTGCCTTCGGCGCCGCCGAGAGCGCGGCGACGGCCGCGGCGCTCGTGGCCTATGCCGGCGGACTGCCTGCCTTCGTGCTGATCAAGGTGCTGGTGCCCGGCTATTTCGCCCGGCAGGACACCAGGACCCCGGTTCGCATCGCGGTGCTCTGCCTGTTCGTCAACGTGGCGCTGAACCTGCTCCTGATGGGGCCGCTGGCCCATGTCGGGATCGCGCTGGCGACGACGCTGGCCGGCTGGCTCAACGTCGCCCTGCTCGCCGCCGGCCTCGCCCGGCGCGGCCATTTGCGGGCGGACCCGCGCCTGCGCCGCCGGCTGCCGCGCATGGCGGCGGCCTCCGCCGGCATGGCGGCGGTGCTGTGGGGCACGGGCCTTGGAGTCGACGGCCTGCTCGCCCAGGCCGCCGGGTGGCGCGTCCTCGCGCTGGCCGCGCTCGCGGGCGCCGGCCTCGCGGCCTATGCCGGCCTCGCCGGCGCGGCCGGGCTGGTGTCGCTGCGCGAGCTGCGCGGCCTCTTCCGCCGCCGCGGTTGACCGCGCCGGCGGGGAACGCGATAAAGCCCGCCGTCCGCGGGCGGAGCGTCCCTGCCATGAAGCGCGTGTTCTCCGGCGTCCAGCCGACCGGCAACCTGCATCTCGGCAATTATCTCGGCGCGATCAGGAACTGGGTCGCGATGCAGCGGGATTACGACTGCCTCTACTGCATCGTCGACCTGCACGCGCTCACCGTGCCGCAGGATCCGGCGCAGCTCGCGGCCAACACCCGCGAGGTCGCGGCCGGCCTGCTGGCGGCCGGGCTCGCCCCGGAGACCTGCATCATCTTCAACCAGAGCCGCGTTCCGGCCCACGCCGAGCTCGCCTGGCTGCTCAATTGCTTCGCCCCGCTCGGCTGGCTCAATCGCATGACCCAATTCAAGGACAAGGCGGGGAAGAAACGCGAGAACGCGCCCCTCGGCCTCTACGCCTATCCGGTGCTGATGGCCGCCGACATCCTCGTCTACCACGCGACCCACGTCCCGGTAGGCGAGGACCAGAAGCAGCATCTGGAGTTCTGCCGCGATCTCGCCGGCGCCTTCAACCGCGCCTGCGGGAGGGATTTCTTCCCCCTGCCCGAACCGCTGATCCAGGGCGCCGCGACGCGGGTCATGAGCCTCCGCGACGGCCGCCGCAAGATGAGCAAATCCGACGGCTCCGACTATGCGCGGATCAACCTGACCGACGACGCCGACACGATCGCGCTCAAGATCAAGCGCGCGAAGACGGATTCCGAGCCGGGCCTTGACTACGCGCCCGAGCGGCGGCCCGAGGCGTCGAACCTGCTCAGCATCTACGCGGCGCTCGCCGGCGAATCCGTGGCGGCGGTCGCCGCCGAACATGCCGGGATGGGCTTCGCCGCGTTCAAGGACAAACTGGCCGACCTCGCGACCGAGACGCTGGGCCCGATCGCGGCCCGCATGCGCGCGCTCCTGGCGGAGCGCGGCTATCTCGACGGCGTCCTGGCGGACGGCGCGGCGCGCGCGCAGCGCATCGCCGACGCCAAACTCGCCGAGGCGCAGGCGATCGTGGGGCTGCTTCGCGCCTGACGGGAGCGCAATCCGGCGCCGCGTCGCACGCACGACAGGCCCGAACGGATGGACATCTACCTCCCGATCGCCGAGATCCCGGTCAACGCGCTGCTCCTGCTCGCGCTGGGCGGCGGCGTCGGCCTGATCTCGGGCATGTTCGGCGTCGGCGGCGGCTTCCTGACGACGCCGCTGCTGATCTTCCTCGGGGTGCCGCCCGCCGTCGCCGTCGGCACGGGCACCAACCTGATCATCGCCTCGTCGGTCTCCGGCACGATGGCGCACTGGCGGCGCGGCAACGTCGATTTCCTCGTGGGCGCGCTGTTCTCCGGCGGCGGCATCGGCGGCGCCTGGCTCGGCACGTTCGTCTTCCGTCTGCTCAGCGAGGCCGGCCAGATCGACCTCGTGATCGCGCTCTCCTACGTGCTCTTCCTCGCGGTCGTCGGCTTCCTCATGGGGGCCGAAAGCGTGAAGGCGACGATGCGCAAACGGCGGCCGCTCCGCCGCAAGGCCCACTACCACACCTGGATACACGGCCTGCCGCTGAAGCTCAGGTTTCGCCGGTCGGGCCTCTATGTGAGCGCCATCCCGCTGGTCGTGGTCGGCTTCCTCATGGGGATCGTCGCCTCCCTCATGGGAGTCGGCGGCGGGTTCTTCATGATCCCGGCGATGATCTACCTCATCGGCATCCCGACCGCGGTCGTGGTCGGCACGTCGCTGTTCGGGATCATCGTGATCAGCACGGTCTCCTGCTTCGCTCACGCCGTCAACAACCACAACGTGGACGTCATTCTGGGCCTTCTGCTGGCGGTCGGCGCTGTCGTCGGCGCGCAATACGGGACGCGGATCGGGAGCCGCATCCGCGCCGAGCACCTTCGCGGCCTGCTCGCTCTGCTCGTGCTGGCCGTCTGCGCCCGGCTTGCCTGGTCCCTGGCGGCGACGCCGGACGACCCGTTCGCCGTCGCGCCGTTCGGAGCCGGGTGATGGCGCGCGTTCTCCGCCTGCCGGGGGCGGCGCTCGCGGCCGCTCTCGCCGCAGCACCGGTCGCGACGCCGCAAGCGCGCGACGAGCCGCTGTCGATCGCACTTTCCACGCGGCACATCGAGATCAATTCGAGCTTCACCGGCACGTCGATCCTGTTGTTCGGCGCCGTCGGCGCGGAGGGCGAGGTGGTGGTCACGGTGCGCGGGCCGGAAGCGCCCATGGTGGTGCGTCGCAAGCGGCGCGCGGCCGGCATCTGGATCAACCGGGATTCGGTCGCCTTCCGCGACGTGCCCCAATATTACGCCGTCGCCGCGTCGCGGCCCCTCGCGGAGGTCGCGCCTGCCGCCTTGCGCGCCCGCGAACGCCTCGGCGCCGACCGCCTGCCGCTCGAGGCCATCTGGATCCGCACCGCCGACGACGCCGACGCCTTCCGCGACGCCCTGCGCCGCCACAAGCGGCGCGAGTCCCTCTATCGGCCGGAGGCGGGCAGAGTCGCGTTCATCGACGAAGCCCTGTTCCACACGGCCCTGACCTTCCCCGCCAACGTGCCGACCGGGGATTATTGGGTGGAGGCCCGGCTGATACGCGACGGGCGGGTGCTGAGCGCCCGCTCGACGACGCTCCGCATCGAGAAGGGAGGCTTCGCGGCGGAGGTTTTCGCCTTCGCGCGCGCCGAGGAGGCGCTCTACGGCCTCGTTGCCATCGCGCTCGCCCTGATGGCAGGATGGCTGGGCGGCCTCGCCTTCCGTAAGGGCTGAAGGCGCCGCGGGGGGCAACGCCATGGCCGAAAAGGCGCCGCCCGAACCGGGCGCGGCTCGCGTCGCCGGCCGGCTTACTTTCCTCGTCTGCGTGGCGGACGACGGCCACTCCGATGTGGCGGCGCGGTTCGCCGCGCTCCGCGCGCGCAATTCGGGCGGGCAGGTGGTGCTGCTCCACGTCGTCCAGCCGCCGGAATTTCAGCACTGGGCCGCCGTCGGCGAGCTGATCCGCCAGGAGACGCGGGAGGAAGCGGACGCCTTCCTCGCGGGCATGGCGACCAAGGTGGCGGCGGTCACCGGACACGCGCCGAGCGTGACGGTGCGCGAGGGCCGGATCGGCGACGAGATCCTGGACCACATCGGCGAGCACGAGGCGATCGACCTGCTGGTGGTCGGCGCGGCCCCGCCCGACCAGGGGCGCGGATCGCTGATTTCCTGGCTCGCCGGCCAGCTCGCCGGCCAGCTCAACATCCCCCTCGTCGTCGTGCCGGGCAACCTCGACGATCACCAGCTCCGCAACCTGACGTGACGCCTTCCCCTTACGTGACACCTTCCCCTTTTTCGCGCCGCGCGGGCCCGGAGACCGGCAAACCGGGGGCGGGCGAGGGGCTTGATCTCGCGGCCGGTCCGGTCCAGAGTCAGGCTTCTCTTCACGGGGGTTGGGAAGAGCATGTTCATACAGACCGAGCGGACCCCGAACCCGGCGACATTGAAATTCCTGCCCGGAGAGGCGGTGATGTCGTCGGGAACGGCGGACTTTCGCGACGCCGAAGCCGCGCAGCGCTCCCCGCTGGCGAGACGGTTGTTCCTCGTCGAGGGCGTGACGGGCGTCTTCTTCGGCGGCGACTTCGTCTCCGTCTCCAAGTCCGAGGACGCGGACTGGCAGCTTCTGAAGCCCATGATCCTGGGCGTGATCATGGAGCACTTCGTGGCCGGCCATCCGCTCCTTCTCGACGAGGCTGCGGACGCGGCGGAGGAAAGCGTGGACGACGAGGCGGACTCCGAGATCGTCGCGCACATCAGGGAACTGCTGGACACGCGGGTGCGGCCGGCCGTCGCGCAGGACGGCGGGGACATCACCTACCGGGGGTTCCGCAACGGCGTCGTGATGCTCCAGCTCCAGGGGTCGTGCCAGGGCTGCCCCAGCTCCACGGCGACCTTGAAGATGGGTATCGAGAACATGCTCAAGCACTACATCCCGGAAGTCGTCGAGGTTCGCGCGGTCTGACGCTCGCCCGAATGCCCGCGGCCGAACCGGGAGGGGGAGGCGGGACGTTTTGCTGATCATCGACGGTCGGGCGCGCGCGCGCCCGCGGGGGCGCTTCAGTTCGGCCTGCACGGCCGTCGCGCCGCCGGCCATCGGGCTGCTGGCGGCAGGCGCGTTCGGCATCCTCGGCATGGCCTTGGCGGGGACCGACGGCGGCGCCCCGGTCCCGGCGGAAGAGCCGGCGGCGCAGGCGGGCGTCGCCGGGATTCCGATCGCCGTATCCCCCCGGCGGGCGGAACCGGGCCTTTCCGGCCTCAGCCTCGCGGCTCTTTCATGGACGCCGGCGCGGGAGGTTTCGCCGCCGCGGCCCGCGGCCATTCCCGACGCGACGGTTCTTCCGCCGCCACCGCCGCCCAGAGCGGCACCGGGAGCGGCGGCGGACGTCGTGCTGCCGCCCCGACGGACGCGGGCCGAGGTGGTCGCGAGCCTTCCGGCAGCGGAGCGCGCATCGGCCGCCCCGCCGACGGCCGCCGCCCTGTCGACCCGGTTCGCCTCCCTCGAATACGATCTGGCCGCGGTGCGGGAAACGGCCGGGCACGTGCCCCGATTCTACCTCGATTCGTTGCCCCGCGACCTCGCCCGCATGTCGTCAGTCCAGGCGCGGAAGACCCTCTTCATCAAGATCGTCCTCCCGGTCGCGCTGCGGGTCAACGAGGAGCTGGAGGCCGCACGGCGGCGCGTCGAATGGCTCTTCGACCACCTCGCGCGGGCCGGCGCGATCGCGCCGGCCGACAGGCGCTGGCTCGAGGAGATCGCCGAGCGTTGCGACATCGACCCTTTCGACCGGGAGGCCCTGCTGAGCCGGCTCGACGTCGTGCCGCCGTCGCTGGCGATCGCCCAGGCGGCGGAGGAGACGGGATGGGGGACGTCCCGATTCGCCCGCGAGGGCAACGCTCTCTTCGGGATGTACACCTACAGGGCGGCGCTGGGGATGCTGCCGAAACGGCGCGACGCCCACCGCCGCCACCGCGTGCGCAGCTTCCCGAGCCTGCTCGAGGCGGGGAGCGCCTACGCGCGCAACCTCAATTGCCACCCGGCCTATGCGGAGTTCCGCCAGGCGCGCGCGGCCTTGCGCGCGGACGGAACCCCGATGAGCGGTTACGCCCTGGCCGGGGAACTGACCCGCTATTCGGAACGGGGCACGGCCTATATCCGGACGATCCGCCGGATCATCCGTCAAAACAGTCTGGAAGATTTCGACCGGGCGCATCTGCGTGACCGCGGGCGGCGGACGGCCTCGGTCGATACGGCGGTTCCGCGCTCCTGACGAAGGGCACGCCGGGCAAGACGTCCGGCACCGGCCGGTCGGGCGCGACGAATTGCAGGCCGAACCAGCGCCAGCGTCCGCCTTCCTCCCGAAGCGTGCAGTTGAGCCGGCCTCGCCCGGGCGGGAGCGGCCGGTCGAAGCGCACCGTCACCGCTCCGTCGCCCCGGCTTTCGACCCGGGTGGTGACGCCGCCCGACGCGTAACAACCCAGGGCGGCGAGGTTCGGCAACGGCGGAAGGACTGTGAAACCCACCGTCGGCGGGTTTTCCGCCAGCACCGGTTCCGCCGGCGTCACCGCCGTGACGGCGAGCGGCAGGGCATCGACGACCAACGCGAAGCGCTCCAGCTCTCCATAGGCTTCGTTCAACGGGAAGCGCGGCAGGTTGTAGGCATCCGAGTGCCGGTGGACGACGCCGGACTGCTGGCCGAAGGCCGCGGAAAAGCCGAGTTCGGCGACCAGCCCGCGCAGCGCCTCGTTCCATTCGCCGTAAGGGTAGGCGAACAGGTCTGTATCGATCCCGAGCTCGGCCGCGATCCGCCGGCGCGCCCGCAGGAGGTCCGCCCGGTTGGCGTCGGCGTCGTCGCGCCACATGCGCCCGTGGGCGGCGCCGTGGTTCCCGATCGTCACGCCCGCCGCGGCCAGACGGCGGAGGTCGTTCCAACCCATGATCCCGGCGTGGCCCTGATCGACCGCGTCGGTGGAAACGAACACGGTGAACGGCATGCCCGCCGCCGCGAAGCGCGGCCACGCCTCGTCCACGACCGACTGCGCGGCGTCGTCTATGGTGATCGCGACGGCGCGCTCCGGCAGCGGCCGGCCGGCGCGGAGCGCGGCGAGGATTTCCGGCAGCGGGAGCACGGCGTACCCGCCGCTCGCCAGATGGTCGATATGCGCCTCGAGCTGGTCGATGGTGACGCTCGTCGTCGGCAGCGCGTCCTCGCCGAAGCGGTGGTATTGCAGGACGACCGCCGAATCGGCGGCGAGGGCCCCGCCGCCGGCCACCAACGCCAGGGCGACGAGCAGGCCGCGGGCGAGAGCGGCGGGCGGGCAGGCGCTCACCGGGCCGCCAGCTTGGTGCCGGCGGCGGAATCCCAGAGCAGCGGGTAGCGCCGCGGCGCGAAAAGCTGATAATGCCACCACTCGTTGCGGTAGTGATCCCAACCCGCCGATGCCATCAGCCCGAGCAACAGCATCCGGTTCCGCTGGGCTTCCGGCGCAGGTGCCGCGCTGCCGTGGAAGGCGCGTGGAGTCAGGTCGTCGAACCCGGTGCCCATGTCGAGTTCCTCGCCGCTCTCCCGGTGCACGAGGGTCAGATCAACCGCCACGCCGCGCGAATGCGGCGAGCCACGCCGCGGGTCGGCGACGAAGGTCGGGTCCGGGCAGCGCCTCCACAACGCCCACTGCGCCTCGACCGGGCGATAGCCGTCGAAGATTTTCAGCTTGAGGCCCTGCATCGCCGCGAGAGCGATCGCCCGCGCCAGCAACGCCGCCGCGTCGCGATGGAGATAGCACGCCGCCCTGCGGTAGAGAGGGCGCCCGGCGACGTTCCCGGCGGTCGCGTAGGCGAGGGCGAGCACCGCGTCGAAGCGCGGCGGTGCGATTTCGACCAGTTCATCCATGAAAGCCGCCACGTCGCCGTCGGTCGCGCCGGCGATTGTACCACCCGCGCGCGCCGATGAGGCTGCTCGGGTTTGATACGGCGACCCGGGACTGCTCGGCCGCGCTCTGGGCCGACGGCGGCATCGCGGCGCACCGCCGCATCGAGGCCGTGGAGCACCATGCGGAGGCGCTCGTTCCCCTGCTGCGGGAGGTCGCGGCGGAAGGCGGCGGCGCCCTCGGCGCGGTCGATGCCTTCGCCGTCACCGTCGGCCCCGGCTCGTTCACCGGGATTCGCATCGGCCTCGCGACGGCGCGCGGGCTCGCCCTGGCCGCCGGACGTCCCCTGCTCGGCCTGACCACTCTGGAGGTCCTCGCCGCCGGCGTTCCCGCGCATGCCCGCACGGGCCCGATCCTCGCCGCCCTCGACGCCCGCCGGGGCCGCCTCTACGCGCAGCTCTTCGACCGCGCCGCGCACCCGCTGGACGCACCCTTCGCCGCGGCCGCCGAGGCGTTGCCCGGCCTTCTCGGCGAGCACATCGGCCGCGGCCCGCTCGTCGTCGCCGGCACCGGAAGCCAGGCGGCCACCGCCGCCCTGCCGCCCGCGGTGGAGGCGCGCGCTGCGCGCGGCCCCGGCTTTCCGGACGCCCGCGTTCTCGTGCGCCTCGCCGCCGCCCGCGCCGGAAGCGCCGCCCCCACCAACGCCCCGCCCCGCCCCCTCTACCTCCGCGAGCCCGGCGCCCGTCCACCCGCCGACGCGGGCGTATCGTGACCCGTCATGCGCACATTCCGCGCGCCAGGGTGCCTCGAGCGAGCTCCGACCGATCCGCCATCGAAGGTCGTGGCGAGGTACGAGGCCGATGAGCCACTGTCCGGGCAGGTCGGGATGGACGAGGCTCAATGTCGGCGGCGCTGCGCTTCGGCGGCAAGCGGATGCGGGAAGCGCGGGATATGAATGATCGCAGCGACAGGGCACGCACCGGCGGGCGGGCGTCGTGAGGGCGCTGGTCCAGCGGGTCTCGGAGGCGTCGGTCGTCGTCGAGGGAGAGACGATCGCCCGGATCGGGGGCGGGATGCTGGTCCTCGTCTGCGCCATGGCGGGGGACGGCGACGATGCGGCCGCGCTTCTCGCACGCAAGGTCGCCCACCTGCGCATCTTCGCGGACGAGCGGGGGAAGATGAACAGGTCCATCCTCGACGACGGCGGCGCGGCGCTCGTCGTCAGCCAATTCACCCTCGCCGCCGACACGGGCCGCGGCAACAGACCGGGCTTCTCGCGCGCCGCCCCACCCGAGGAGGGGCGACGCCTCTACGAGCGGTTCGAGAGTCTGCTTGCCGGCCACGGGGTGCCGACGCGACGCGGCCGCTTCGGCGCCGAGATGAAGGTACGCCTCGTCAACGACGGGCCGGTCACCATCTGGCTCGACACCGCCGCCTGACGCCCGCCACCTGCACCCCGTCCGCGCCGCAAGGCGAGAGTCTCGTGGGCAAGAGAGCGCCGACCAGCTCCATGGCTGGCTCCCGGTAGTCGCCGACTGCGCCCGCGCGGGCGTCGATCCGCACTCGCTCCGCCGCCATCCCTGCGCCCTCCGCTCGCGTACCGGGGGCTACTCGGCATCGAGGCGTTTTTGGCGCGGGATCGGGAGGGGGCGTTTCGTTATCGGCCGGCGGCGCGGACTCTCCGCCCAGCAAGTAGCGACGACAATCGGCGAAATGCGCCAAACAGCCCCCGCCGTCCAGAGCGTGCGGGCATGGTTCAGGCGGCGGCCCGCTCGCGCGCCTCCCGGATCATGCGCCAGAGCGTGTTCGGGCGGAGCGGGAGCTCGGTGATCTCGATGCCGAAGGGGCGCAGGGCGTCGCAGATGGCGTTGCACAGCGTGCCGGGGACGTCCGACGGCCGGCCCTCGCCGATGCCGCGGCTGCCGAGCGGCGTGTGCGGGCAGGGCGTCGGCGCGTGGGTCACCTTGATGTCCGGCACGTCGGCGGCGGTCGCGAGCTTGTAGTTCTCGAAATCGGCGGTGAGCTGCTGGCCGTTCTCGTCATAGACGAACTGCTCGAACATGGTGTTCGAGAGCCCCTGGACGACCGCGCCCTGCATCTGCCCCTCGACGATCTGCGGGTTGATGATGCGGCCCACGTCCTCCGACGTGGTCCAGCTCAGGATCGCAAACTGGCCGGTCTCGATGTCCACCTCGACGGTGCAAACATCCGCGTTGAAAGCGATCATGGGCTTCTCGGCTTCGAAGAAGGCGGTGTGTTCGAGGCCGCCCGACTCGCCCGCCGGCAGGTTGATCGGCGCCATGATGATGCGCTCGACCGCCTCGCGGAAGGTCTTCCTGATGTTCGAATCCTTCCTGTAGGTCACGAAGCCGTCCTCGAAGGCGAAATCCGCCGGGTCGGCGCCTTCGAGTGCGAGGTCATGGGCCATGACGCGGGCGATCTTCTCCTTGAGCGTCTCGCAAGCCTGCACCGCGGCGCTGACGAAATAGGAGCCGGCGCGCGCGCCGATGGTGCCGGAGCCGAAGGGGGTCGTCCCGGTGTCGCCGGTGGTCACGACGACGTCGTTCGGGTGGATGCCGAAGCTGTGGGCGACCGCCTGGGCCACCGTCGTCTCGTGCCCCTGCCCGCCGGGTGCGTCGCCTTCGAAGACCAGCGCTTTGCCACGCGGGTCGAGCCGCACCGTCGCCGCCCCGTAGCCGGGCTGGTTCTCCATCGGGACCAGAAGCTCGGAGGCGACGCCGGAGAGTTCGACGCCGAGGCCGAAGCCGATCCCCAGATAGCAGCCTTCCGCGCGCGCCGCCGCCTGGCGCGCGCGGAAGCCGGGAAGGTCGGCCTCCGCCATCAGGTTGTCCCACACCTTGAGGAAGTCGCCGCTGTCGAAATACTCGTTGGTGATCGAGGTGTGCGGCAGGTCGGCGACTAGGTTTCTGCGGCGCACCTCCGCCGGCTCCAGGCCGCATTTCCGGGCCACCATGTCGATGGCCCGCTCCATGGCGAAGCGGGTCGGCAGCTCGCCGAAGGCGCGGGCGGGCGAAAGCGCCGACTTGTTGGTGACGGCGACCTTCACCTTCACGTCGCCGATCGGCCAGTCGTAGGCGTTGGGGAGCTCGACCGAGCCCAGGAAGGGCATCAGGAAGCCCCAATAGACGCCTTCGCAGCCGTCGCCGCAATCGGCGAGGCCCCGATTGCGGAGCGCGAGCAGCTTGCCGTCGGCGCTCGCCGCGACCTCGATGTCGTGCACCTGGTCGCGCTCCTGGCTGACCGCCATCAGGTGCTCCTGGCGGCTTTCGACCCAGCGCACCGGGCGGGACAGGGTCCGCGCCATATGGGCGACCAGCATCGGCTCGCGGTAGAATGGCGCCTTGACGCCGAACCCCCCGCCCTGGTCGCGCGGCGCGATGATGCGGATCTTCTCGGCCGGAATTTCCAGGATGTCGGAAAGGGCGAGCCGGTCGATATGAGGGCGCTGGGTGGTGAGCCAGCCGGTGAGGCCGTCCGATTCGTCCCACTCGAACAGCGCGCCGCGGGTCTCCATGGGCGTGACGCCGCATCGGTGGCAGACGAAACGCTCCCTGACCACCACGTCGGCGCCGTCGATCGCCGCCTGGACCGCCTTGTCGTTCTCGGCCTGGCTCGCCTCATCGGCGCCGCCGGTGAACGTCATCTCGAAGATCACGTTGTCGTCCCATCCCTCGTGGACCAGCGGCGCGCCGGCGCGAAGGGCGCTTTCCGGATCGCCGACATAGGGCAGGGGGTCGTAGTCGACCTGGATCGCCTCCACCGCATCCTCGGCTGCGTAAGGGTCGCGCGCGACCACCGCCGCCACCGGCTCGCCGTGCCACTTGACCTTGCCGACCGCGAGCGGCCAGTGCTTCGGGTAGTTGGCGGGCAGCGCCGGCACCACCACGGGCTGCGGCATCGGCAGGATCGCGTGTTTGATGTCCTCGCCCGTGACCACGGCGATCACGCCCGGCATGGCCTCGGCGGTGCTCGTGTCGATGCGCGTGATCCTGGCGTGCGCATGGTCGCTCCGCCGGAACGCCAGATGCACCATGCCCGGGATCGCGATGTCGGCGAGGAAGCGGCCCCTGCCGGTGATGAGCCGGTGGTCTTCCTTGCGGCTGAAGCGGCTGCCGACCCAGCCTTCGTTCGTCGCGCTCATCCGATGGCCTCCGTCATCTGCTTTCCGCGGCGGCGCGGACCGCGTCGACGATATGCGCGTAGCCGGTGCAGCGGCAGAGATTGCCGACCAGCCCGTGGCGGATTTCCGCGTCGGTGGGCGCCGGGTTCTCGCGCAGGAAGTCGTCCATGTTCATCAGGATGCCCGGCGTGCAATAGCCGCATTGCAGGGCATGGTGCTCGTTGAACGCCTTCTGCAAAGGCGTCGCCTGCCCGCCCTTGGCCAAGCCCTCGACGGTGGTGATCTCGTGGCCGTCGGCCTGGGCGGCGACCATGAGGCAGGACTTCACCGCGGCGCCGTCCAGCTGGACCGTACAGGCGCCGCAGACCCCTTCGTAGGTGCAGCCGATATGGGTGCCGGTGAGCCCGGCGCGCTCGCGGATGAAATCGACCAGCAACATGCGGACGGGCACGGTCTCTTCGTGAACCTCGCCGTTGATCGTCACCCTGATCGTCGTGTCGCCCATCGCCGGGGCCTCCCTTACGATCGACCGGTCGCCCGCGCGAAGGCCGTCGCGGCCACCTCGGCGCCGAGCGAGCGGATGAGCTGCTTGCGGTAATCCGGATCGGCCCACAGGTCTCCCTGCGTCTCGATCTCGCCGGCGGCCGCGTCCAGGGCCGCGGCGATTCCAGCTGCATCGTCCGGGGCGAGGCCGGCCAGCGCCGCCTCGGCGGCGGGTGCGCGCCTGGGCCCGGTGGCGAGCCCGCCCACCGCGATCCGCGCGCGGGCGCAGCGGCCGTCCTCCACCTCGAGGGCGATACAGACGCCGATCACCGGCAAGGCGTCGGTCACGAGGCCCCATTTCCGGTAGGCGCTGCCGGCGTTCGTCCGCGCGGGCGGGAGCGTCACGGCCGTCAGCATCTCGCTCTCTTTCCGCGCCGTCTCCAGCGGGCCACCGATGAAGTCCTCCGCCGCGAGGCTGCGCACCGCGCCGTCCTCCGCCGTCAGTTCCAGCGTTGCGCCCAGGGCAATGACGGTCGGCGGCAGGCAGGCGGCGACGTAGTTCCAGCAGAGGCTGCCGCCAATGGTGCCGCGGTTGCGGACCTGGCGGTCGCCGACCCGTGCCGCCGCGTCGCGGAGCGCGCCGTGAGCGCCGTCCAGCCGCCCGTCGCGGGCGATCTCGGCGTAGCGGGTCATCGGCCCGATGCGCACGCCGTCCGCGCCGCTCTTGATGCCGGAGAGTCCGGCCACCGCCTGGAGGTCGATCAGACAGCGCGGGCGCACCAGCCGCGCCTTGACGGCCTGCATCAGGCTCTGGCCGCCGGCGACGAAGACCGCGTCGCCCTCCCCGTAGCGGCCGAGCGCGGCGAGCGCCTCGCCGACCGTTGCCGGGCGCACGTAATCGTCGATGGGTGCCGGATACATCCCGTTCGCTCTCCGTCGCTACCGTCCCCGCCCCCGCGGCGGCGCCATTATAGGCGGCACGGGCGGCGCGGGAAGCCCGGCCGAACCGCTCCGGCGGCTCAGCGCACGAAGTTCTTCACGTAGTCGGCGCCGAGGCCGACCTCCTCGTAGTGCCGACGCGCCCTGTCGAGGCGGTGGAACACGTCCTCGGCGCGTTCGTCGCGGCCTGCTTCGTCCACGTAGTTGACCGAGCCGGAGATGGCGAAGAAGCAGTGCATCTCGGGGCAGTCTTCGTCCACCACCAGGGTGTGGACCTCGCCTGGCGGCTCGTAGATGTAGGTCCCCTTGTCGGCCACCCAGTCGTGCTCCAGGTAGCGGAAGGCGCCTTCGAGGACGAGGCCGTGGACCGGCGCCGGATGCCGGTGGCGCGACACGAAGCCGCCGCCCTCGACCCGCACGATCTCGCACCAGCCGCCCTGCACCGTGTTGAACATGAGCGGCCGCAGCCAGACCTGCTCCTTCAGCGGCACCCAGACCCGCTCGTCCTCGGGCCGGGTATCGAGCACGATGTCGGGCGGCGAGAAGGGATGGGCGCTGGGCGTGGCGACGCGGGCGATGGCTTGGCTCATGGACGTTCTCCTCGCGGCGCGGCGCCGCCTTGCGAACCTGCGCCCGGCAAGGTAGCCGCCCCGCGCCCCTCCGCCAAGGGCGGGGACGGCGCGCGCCGCCCCTGCTACCATCGCGCGCGGGAGGGCGCCGCGGCCGCGCAGGGGGAATGTCACGGATCGTCGCATGGCTGCTCCGCGGCCTCGCATTCGGCCTCGCCCTGCCGGCGGCGGCCGGGGCGGGGGACGACCTGGACCGCGCTCTGGAGCGGATCGTCGCCACGCGCGGTCTGGAGCCTCTGGAGACCCCGCCCTTCGTGCCCTCGGCCAAATTCCGCCTGGGCCGGGCGCTCTTCTTCGATCCGATTCTGAGCGGCACGCGGGACGTCGCCTGCGCCACCTGCCATCTCCCCGGCCGCGGGACCTCCGACGGCCTCGCGCTCTCCGTCGGGACCGGTGGGGAAGGACTCGCGGAAGCGCGCCGCATCCGCGACCCGGCGCGGCTGCATCCGCGCAACTCGCTGGACCTGTGGAACCGCGACCACGCCAGTGTGCGCAACATGTTCTGGGATGGCCGCGTCGCCGCCGTCGAGGCGCCGGTCACCCGGTTCCGCAGCCCGATGGGCGACCTGTTGCCCGCCGGTCTGGAAAGCTTGCTCGCCGTACAGGCGCTGCTTCCGCTCGCCGGCGCGGAGGAGATGCTGGGCCTGCCCGGCGACCGCTCCCCACCGGGCCTCGGCGGCGAGCACGGGGACCGCCCCAATGAAATCGCTCTGGCCGCGCGCGGGCTGGAGGGGCCGGAGCGGATCGCCGCGGTACATGCGGCGCTCATGCGCCGGCTCTTCGGCATGGTCGGCTCGCCGCTCGCCGACTGGCAGATCGCCTACCGCCGGCTCTTCGACGCGGCCTATCCCGACACGCCGCTCGGCGCGCTCACCATCGCCGACCTCGCCAACGCCGTCGGCCACTTCCAGGCGCTGGCCTTCGCCACCCGCGACACGCCGTGGGACCGCTATCTGGCGGGCGACCGCGCGGCGCTCGGCGCGGAGGCGAAGCGGGGCGCACTGCTCTTCTACGGCAAGGCGCGCTGCGCCGCCTGCCACGGCGGCCCGCTGTTCAGCGACTTCCAGTTTCACTCCCTCGCCGTGCCGCAGGCGGGCCCCGGCATCGACGACAGCGGCGCCGACCGCGGCCGTTACGAAGCTACGCGCATCCCCCGGCACCGCTACCGCTTCCGCACCCCGCCGCTCCGCAACGTCACCCTGACGGCGCCCTATTTCCACAACGGCGCAGCGGCGAGCCTGGACGAGGCCATCGCCGCCCACCGCCGTCCGCTCCCGCCGCTCCCCGGCGGCCCGCCCGGCGGCGCGGGCGAGACGGCGCGCCGCGCGAGCTTCACCCCGACCCTCGCCCGCACCCCCGTGCCGAGCCGGGCGGAACGGGCGCGCCTGATCGCCTTCCTCGAAAGCCTCGAGGATCCGCAGACCCACAACCGCGCGCGGATCGTCCCGGCCAGCGTCCCGAGCGGCCTCCCCGTGCCTGCGGTCGGCGGAGGGAAGTGAACGGCGGCGCGGCGTTGCACCGGACAACGCCGGTATCGTCTGTTGCAAATACCTCTCCTGCATCGGCAGGCGGAGGACATGCATGTGAGCGGTGGGCTTCCGGACGCCGATCATATGCCCTCGCTTATTAGACGAGACATGAGAGAATTGGTAAATTCGGAGGCGATTTCGGCGGCTTGGATACTCATATTCTCGATATATACCGCCTTGTCGAGATGCTGAGCAATACGGTGCTGCTCATCGAGCGGGGGGAGAAGTATGGGAGTTTTTTCCAACATACGGGAACCATAAGAAGCTTGGTTTACCCACTGTGTACACCGATCGCGAAAGTATCTATTTAACCACATAAGTCGTATATAGCACGCAACAAACGCTGAATCACAGCGAGATGAGTTTAGACGAATGCGGGTTACATGGTTAGAGAAACCTGCTTCCATATCCTTACGAATAAGCGCCGTTTTTCCAACAAGGTCGGGACTGTTTGTGTTGTTGAAAAGAATATCTCCAGTCCTAAGATTCATCTTCGATACAGGTGCAACATTTATAGGAACTCGGTGTACTTCCATCAAATCTATCTCCCCATTTTGCCCGATATTGAATGGTCGAATATGAATCAAACTTTCTTTCTCAATCAATCTCGATTTCCCACACGAGAAACCGCTTTCTATGGACACAGATAATCCTTTAAGTTCTATAAATTTGTTTGTTGTACTTTCCCTCATATCACCGAATTTCTTTACAAAGAGAGCTGGTGAAAGTTTGCGAAGGCAGTTGACAGCCTGAGCGCGTAAGTGCTCGATACGCGCTGACCGGCTGAGAATGTTCGCGATCCACCGCTGTTCGTCGAGAGACGGGAGAAGAACTTCCGCCGACTTCAAAGTTGCGAGCTTGAGGGAAGGCAGGCTCGTCACCTGGATCTGCTTGCGCGGGTCGTAACGGACCGACCACCAGAACAGATAGTCCGGCTCCACCTTGGAGCGATCCGGAATCACCACCGCGAGATGGCTGACGACATAGGCATCCGTCGCGAGCATCGCGCGATGGTTCAAGTTCACCGACGCGCCGCTCTTCGGGATCAGGATGCTGCCTTTCGGGAAAAGCCGAAGGCGGTTTTCAGAAAGCCACTTCCTGTCCAGACGATCCGTCGAAACGGAAAGCGCCGGATTCAGATGGTCGCGCCCGACGTCCTGCATTCGAACGAACAGGGGGCCGTCTGGCGCGAACGCCTCCGGGTTCTGAGGAGCCGGATCCCCCGCTACCACATCGGCGATGGTGCCAAGCCGGAAGGAAGCGCGGGCGCTCACCGAGAGCGCCTCGCCTGCATCGCATCGGCGGCCTCGTCTGCCCTTTCCACAACCCCCCGCTCGTCGGGTCTCCATCGGCCCGCCCCCAGTCCCGGACGGGTCGCAGCACCCCATCCCGTAACAGTCGAGCGCCGGTCGCGGCCGATACCCGACATCACAGTTTCGCTCCGCGTCCAGGTGCCCCGCTCCGGCGGCACCGTCAGCCCGGGAGCGGGAGCTTGTTCCCCGGATCCAGTCCCAGATCACGAATCAGGGAGAACGCCTTTGCAAGCCTCTCGGGGGTCGCCTTCAAAGACTTGCGGGCCTTCGTTTCCGCGATAGCCTTCTCGCCGTACCCTCCTTCGTCGCGAAGGAAAACGATGGTTGCCGCGAGCTCCAGGACGGTGTCCGTAACCCCTTCCATCATCCTCAGTATCGGGCGAACATCATCGGCCGAAAGGGTGCCGATTCGATCGTACCGCCCAGTCTTTCCTTTGAGCGTGAAGATCGTATAACGGCTCCCATGGCGTCCCATCTTTTCCCTGACCTTGATTCGTTTGTTGACGCGCGCGTCAATACATCCGTCGGCGATGTCGAACGAGTACGGTCCGTAGTGATGATAAACGAAAGGGAAATCGAAATTCGCTCCGCAGCGATGCAGAAGATACGCTCGCTTCTGCAACCGTGTCCGCCCCACAAGCTCGCCGCCATGCAGTGCGATCAGGCCCACGACGATATCTTCGACGTTCATGTTCGCATCCTCCCCAGGATTTCTCGAAGCTCGTTCGCTTGATCCGAGTCCGGCGCGTAGACTCGGTAGATATGCTCTTCACGCCTCAACGTTCCGGCGATGCGCGATTCTTCGACGATATCGACCGGCTCCTCCATGTCCGAACATGTTTTCACCAAGATTTTGTTGAGCGCTGATGTTTCGCCAAAGTCGTACCACCTGTATGACGTCATTGTCGATTCATCGAAGAATAGATCGTTTACCCATTCGATGGCTCGATCCCTCAACTCGCGTCGAAAACGGCGAAACAGATTACCCCCGGACGAATTGCGAACACCGACATCGACGCACTTGTACAGTTTTCGATCCCGCAGACGTCTCGCGAGTGCTGATATGCGAGGACTTCGATGGTCCGAGAAGACCGTCAACGCGGACCAGACCGCCGCATCGTCCAAGTCCAGATAAGCGCCGAGCGCTGGGGTATCGCATGTCAGGTAACGTGAGACGGGCTCCGGGAGTACCGGACGGCTACCTTTCTCTCCCGAAGCGACGGCACTCAGCAATTCTTCGAGCATCTTCTCGGCGGACCGGGTCGTCTTGTGCATATAGACCATCTGGTACAGCCGGAACCGCGCCTCCAAGTACTCCTCCGCCACGGAGAGGCCCTTCGGCCCGAGATAGAGGCACGGCGCCTTGTGGGGGTCGTCGTCGCCGACGGTGATGGAACCGACTTCCAGGCAGTCGAAAAGCCAGTCTCGATCGATATGGCCGAACTCGACTCCGGTCGCCATCCGGTCGCGCTGGATGTAGTCTATCCGGTCGGCGTCGAACTGGCTGGAAACGATGGCGGCGTATATGTCCTTGGGATCCTCCTCTTTCAGGATCCCGCTGATCTGCTCCGGCAACGTCTCGTCGACGGCCCGCAGCACATGGTTGACCTCGGTATCGCCACGAACGATCTCCGCGCCCCAGTCCTCGTGCCGTTTGTGCCGTCTGGCCGCCGCGCAGGCGGCTTCGAAGGCATGGCTGAAAGGCCCATGCCCGATGTCGTGCAGGAGGGCCGCAAGCAGCGCGATACGCTCGCGATCCTGGTCGGGCTCGCCCTGTCGGCGCGCGATCACGTCGGCCAGGAGACGCGCCGTGTGATAGACGCCAATGCTGTGCGCGAAACGGCTGTGCGTCGCGCCGGGAAAGACCAGATCGGAGAAGCCCAGCTGGCGGATTCGGCGCAGCCGCTGGAACTCGCGCGCGTTGAGCAAACGCCATGCGATGCAGTCCGTTTCGTCGCGGTGCGGGTCGCCGCTCCCGCCGAACACGATCAGCCCGTGGACCGGATCGCGGATACGCTGCGTCATCGCGCGCGTCATATCCTGTCGATCTCCCCCTGTCCACAACGGATACCGGACGGCGGAAGCCCGGGGCCGGGCACGCGGGCAACACTCACTCCGCCGTCGCCTTGCGCACCGCGTCGGCGAGCACGTCGATTTCCCCCAGAATCTCCTTTTCGATGGCTTTCAGTTCGTCGAGGAGCTCCAGCGGGTCCCGGTGCTCCGTCTTCGCGCGGCTCTCCGGGCGGTGGCGTCCGGCGCTCAGGTTGAAGTCGGCGGCGCGAATCTCATACGCCTCGGCGAACCACCACTTCTCGATCCACTCCTCATCCGGATCGCTGCGCCGCCATGCCTCCCAGCGTGCCGCGCGATCATGGAACGCTTCGATCAGGACCGGCAGGTCGTCGTCGTCGATCGGGCGATCGTGGTTGGCGTCCAGCTTGAAGCCGTCGTCGTCGGCGTGCAGGAACATCACCCGCTCCGTCGCACCGCCCTTGCGGAAGACGAGCAGCGAGGTCTTGACGCCAGCATAGGGGTTGAAGACGCCGCCCGGCAGGGACAGCACGGCCTCGACCGTGTTGTTCTCGACCAGCTTGCGGCGCAACTCCCGGTGTGCGCCGGTGGAGCCGAACAGCACTCCCTCCGGCACCACGACGCCACCGCGCCCGCCTTCCTTCAGATGGTTCAACATGAATTGCAGGAAGAGAAGCTCCGTCTGCGCCGTGCGGCCGACCTTCACCTCCTCGACGATACGGTCCTTGTCCAGCCGGCCGGAGAAGGGCGGGTTGGCGAGGATAACGTCGAAGCCGCCGGCGGGGAGTCCGAGCTCCGCCTTGGCGGCGCGGTCGAGGGCGCGGGTCAGGGCATTGCGGGGCAGGACGCGCACCTTGTCCAGGCCGCGCAAGGTCAGGTTCATGGTGGCGAGCCGGACCATCTGCGGGTCCACGTCCATGCCGAAGAAGGTCGCCTCGTGCAGCCGGCGCACGGCGTCCGCACCGAGTATGTCTCCCAGGCCGCGGCGGATCGTCTTGCCGTCCGCTTCAACTTCCTCGATGCCCGCTGGCGAGGAATTGGCGAGCCGGATATGGTCCCAGGCGCCGACCAGGAAACCCGCGGTGCCGGCGGCTGGGTCGCAGACGGTCTCGCCCAGGCGCGGATCGACGAGCCGAACGAGAGCGCGGATGATGTGGCGCGGCGTGCGGAACTGACCGAGCTCGCCCGCCTGCCGGATCTGGCGCAGCACATGCTCGAACAGATCGCCCTTGGTGTCGGCGTCCACCCGTTCGAGATGCAGGTCGTTCACTTGGCTGACCACCTGGGAGAGCACCGTCGGCTCGTCGATGACGAGGCGGGCGCCGTCCATGAAGTCGGTAACGCCCGCGTAGAACGGGAAGACCTCGTCGCGGACCCAGGAGACCAGAGGCTCGCCGTTTAGCGCGTTCGCCCAGGAGGACCAGCGCAACAGACGGCGCGGGACCGCTTCGGCGCCCGGCTCGCGGGCGTTGCGCGGATTGCGCAAGGTCCAGTCACCGTCGAAGGCGCTCGCGAAAGGCGTCGCGCCGGGGCGGCTCGCGGCGCGGACGCGCGCAGCGTCCGCCGCCTCGAACATGTAGAAGTAGAAGAGGAAGCTCAACTGTTCGGCATTCTGGGCCGGGTTCGGGTAGCCGCCGCCGAAGAGATAGTCGCGGATGCGGTCGATGGCGCGGCGGAGATCGGGGGTCAATGCCATGCGCTGTTCTCCACCCTACGCTTCCGGGCGGTCGTCGGCCGGTGCCGGGGCGCCGTGCCCCGCACCGCTGAAGACCGAGACGTTGAAATCCCCGAGCAGGTGGTCGAGCGCGTCCCGACCGCCGAAGACCCGCACCGCCTGTTCGTAACCGCCGAGCCCCTCGAAGGGGTGCCGGTCGAAGTCATCGTCCCAGAAGCCATCCATGATCGTCGCGTCGGCCCTGACACGGCTTCCCATCAGGGTCGCCCAGCGGGTCTGCTCGGCGCTGAAGGACTGCTCGCCGAGCCACGCCTCGAAACGCAGGCCGAGTTCGGCGGCGCGGGCCTCGTGCGCCGCCGGTTGCACGATCCGCCCGTTCTCGTCGAGGGTCAGCCAGTCGCGGCTCGCCGGGTCGATGTGGTCGTCCACGTCGAGGGTCAACAGCGTGCGCGGCACGCCCGGCCCGGGCGGTTTCGCCTCCCGCAAGTCGTCACCGGGAATGTCGCCGTCGTCGTCCCCGTGAAAATCCGTCACGCCGACGAAATCGAAGATCGTGAAATCGCTCTTGTGGATGTGCGGCGCCTTGCGGGTGCCGCGCCCGCGCATCTGCCGATAGAGGACCGCGCTTCGCGTGAACCGCGCCATCACCAGATTGACCACTTCCGGGCAGTCGAAGCCGGTGTCGAGCATGTTCACGCTGACGACGATTTGCGGAAACGCCTCTTCCTTGAAGCGCTTGATGATGGCGCTCGCATCGGGGGACGGCCCGCCGCCCACGTCGCTGACGACGAAATCGGCGTAGCGCACCGTCGGATGCGGCTTCAGGTCCGCGAAACATGCGTCGAACAGCGCCGCCAGAGTCTCGGCGTGGCGCCTGGTCACCGCGAAGACGATGGTCTTGCCCCGGCTCGGGAGGCGCCGGACGCCGTCCTTGCCCGTGAAGCCGTCGTCGAGGACGCGGCGGAACTCGCGCACGATGGCCCGGTTGCGCTCGGGGATCGTGAACTTGCGCTCCAAGGCCCGCGGATCGACGACGATGCTGTCGGTCTCGCCGAACAGCGCCTCGAACTCGGCCCGCGTCGCCTCGTCCATCGCGCTCCAGTCGAGCGCGCCGCGCGTCACCGGGAAGCCGCCCTCGGCCGCGGTCTTGACCGTCATCGCCTTGTAGATGCGGTAGGGCACCAGATGGCCATCCGCGATCGCCTGCTTGAGCTCGTAGCGGAAGGTCGGCTTCTCGACCTCGAAGAAGCGCAGCGTGTCGCGCACGAACATCCTGTCCTCGGGGTCGCCCGCCCCGGCGGCGCCCGCCGTGCAGGGCGTCGCCGTCAGGCCCAGCTGGATGCCGTCGAAATGCCGGAGCACGCCGCCCCATTTGCCGTAGATCGAACGGTGGCATTCGTCGGTGATCACCAAGTCGAAATAGCCCGACGACAGCCCGCCGTAGTCGGCGATCATGGTCTGCAAGGTAGCGATGGTGATCCGCTTGGCGCGGTCGAAGCCGCGGCCCGGCCGCAGGACGTGGCAGGGATAATCCCGCAGATGGTCGGTGAAGGCGTCCTCCGCCTGGGCCGCGAGGGCGATCCGGTCCACCAGGAAGAGGACGCGGGTGACGGCGCCGGCCTCGAACAGGCGCTTGACGAACGCCGCCGCCATGCGCGTCTTGCCGGTGCCCGTCGCCATCTCGACCAGCAGCTTGCGCCGCCCCCGCGAGACCTCGGCCGAGAGCGTCTCGATGCAGTCGATCTGGTAATCCCGGTTCACGATCCCGCGGTCGATCCGCACGTCCGGCAACGCCCGCCGAACGGCCCGCGCCGCCATCCGGCGCTCCAGGTCCTCCTGGGAATAGAAAGTGGCGATGCCGCGCGCGTGGGCGTCCACGTCCCGATCCAGGACCAGCACCTCCTCACCGTTGGACAGGAAGACGAACGGGACTCCGAGCATCTGCGCGTAGTGGATGCCCTGGTCCTGGGCGGCGACCGGCGCCGTGCCCGCGCGCTTGGCCTCGATCACCGCCATGGGCCGCCCGGTGCGGTCGCAGAGCACGTAGTCGGCGCGCGAACCATCCGGCAAGGCGTGCTCGAACAGGACGCTCACGCCGTCGGTCGGGTTCCAGTCGGCGCCCCCGAGCAGGGCGTCGATCCTGGCCCGCGAAAATGCCTCGGTCGTTCCGGTCACGGGATCGCAGGATACACGCGCGCGGTCCGGCGATGCATGCGCGCGATTTTTCCGGCCGCCCGGACTCGATTATCCTGGCGGGTGATCATGCCGCATTCCTTCGCGAGCGTCCGCGGCCGGGCGCCGGTCGCGCCGCGCGTCTCGGACGAAGTCCGCGAGACCACCTGCTACATGTGCGCCTGCCGCTGCGGCATAAGGGTCCATCTCGACCGGGGCAGGGTGCGCCACATCGAGGGCAACCCGAAGCATCCGGTCAACCGCGGCGTGCTCTGCGCCAAGGGCGCGGCGGGAATCATGCAGCACAATTCGCCGGCGCGCCTGCGGCAGCCGTTGCTGCGCACGGGCGAACGCGGGAGCGGCACTTTCCGCACAATCTCCTGGGATGAAGCCCTGGCGACGGCGACGGACTGGCTCGGCGCCATCCGCCGCCGCGACCCGAAGCGCCTCGCCTTCTTCACCGGGCGCGACCAGTCGCAGGCGCTCACCGGCTGGTGGGCGAAGCAGTTCGGCACGCCGAATTACGCGGCCCACGGCGGCTTCTGCTCGGTGAACATGGCCGCCGCCGGGCTCTGCACGATCGGCTCGTCCTTCTGGGAGTTCAGCGAGCCGGACTGGGAGCACACCCGCTACCTCATGCTCTTCGGCGTCGCCGAGGACCACGCCTCCAACCCGATCAAGATCGGCCTCGGCGCGCTCAAGTCGCGCGGCGCCGCCAAGGTCGTGTCCGTCAACCCGGTGCGCACCGGCTATTCCGCCGTCGCCGACGAATGGATCGGCATCAGGCCCGGCGCCGACGGGCTCTTCGTCCTCGCCCTGGTCCACGAATTGCTGCGCGCCGAGCGGATCGACTGGGACTATCTCGCCCGCTACACCAACGCCCCCTGGCTGGTGATCGACGCGCCGGGCGCGGCCGACGACGGCCTCTTCGCCCGCGGCACCGCCGGCGAACCGCTGGCCTGGGACGCGCGCGGCGAGCGCCTCACCGACGCGCGGGCGCCGACCATCGCCCCGGCCCTGGCCGGCGCCCGCGCGCTGCCCGACGGGCGCCGCGCCCGCCCCGTCTTCCAGCTGATCGCGGAGCGCTATCTCGATCCGGTCTGGGCGCCCGAGCGGGCGGCGGAGCGCACCGGCATCGCCGCCGGCCGCATCCGCCGCATCGCGCGGGAGCTCGCGGAGGCGGCGTTCGAAAGCGGCGTCGCCGTCGAGACCCCGTGGACCGACTGGACGGGGCGGCGGCACGAACGCTTCGTCGGCCGCCCGGTGGCGATCCACGCCATGCGCGGCGTCTCGGCCCACGCCAACGGCTTCCAGACCTGCCGCGCCCTCCACCTGCTGCAGGTGCTGCTGGGCGCGGTGGACAGCCCCGGCGCCTACCGCGCGGCGGCGCCCTTCCCCAAGCCCTGCCCCGGCGGTCCGCCGCCCGCCGGCAAGAGCACGGCGCCGGAGACGCCGCTCGACGGGATGCCGCTCGGAATGCCGTCCGGCCCCGAGGACCTCCTGGTCGCGCGCGACGGGACGCCGCTCCGCCTCGACAAGGCGTTCGGCTGGGAGTTCCCCCTCGCCGCGCACGGCGCGATGCACCTCGCGCTGCGCAACGCCTGGGCCGGCGACCCCTACCCCATCGACACGCTGTTCCTCTACATGGCCAACATGAGCTGGAACAGCGCGATGAACGTCCCGGCGACGCTCCGCTACCTCACCGACCGCGATTCACGTGGGCGCTACCGCATCCCCCGGATCGTCTATGCCGACGCCTACCGCTCGGAGATGGTCGCCTACGCCGACCTGGTGCTGCCCGACACCACCTATCTCGAGCGTTGGGACTGCCTCTCCCTCCTCGACCGGCCGATCAGCGACGCGGACGGCGCGGCCGACGCGATCCGCCAACCCGTGGTCGCGCCCGACCGCGACGTGCGGCCGTTCCAGGACGTGCTGATCGCGCTCGGCGCGCGGCTCGCGCTCCCCGGCTTCGTCGCGGAGGACGGCGCGCCGGCCTTCCCCGGCGGCTACCGGGATTACATCGTCCGGCACGAGCGCGCGCCGGGGATCGGCCCGCTGGCCGGGTGGCGCGGGGCGGACGGGAACACCCACGGCGTCGGCGCGCCGAACCCGGCGCAGCTCGATCGCTACGTCGAGAACGGCTGCTTCTGGCGCCGCCCGCTGCCGCCGGAACAGCGCTATCTGAAGCACGGCAACCGCGCCTATCTCGAGGCGGCGCACGCGGCCGGCTGGCTGGCCGCGCCCGAACCCGTCACGATGCAGCTCTATAGCGAGACGCTGCAACGCTTCCGCCTCGCCGCCCGCGGTTTCGGCCCGGTGCAGCCGCCCGACGCCCTCCGCGCCCGCCTCGAGGCCGGCATGGACCCGCTGCCGATCTGGTACGAGACGGCGGCGGACGCGGACCACCCGTTGCACGCGATCACCCAGAGGCCGATGCACATGTACCATTCCTGGGGCGGGCAGAACGCCTGGCTGCGCCAGATCACCCCGAGCAACGTGCTCTACGTCCATCCCGAGGCCGCCGCGCGCGCGGGCCTGGGAGACGGCGACTGGGCCTGGATCGTGGCGCCGCTGGGCCGGGTCAAGGCGCGGATCGGCATCATGGCGGCCATGAACGAGGACACGGTGTGGACCTGGAACGCCATCGGCAAGCGGGGCGGCGCCTGGGGCCTGCCGCCCGGCGCGCCGGAGGCCCGGCTCGGCTTCCTCCTGAACCACCTGATCCCCGACGTGGCCCCCGGCGCGGACGGCGCCGCCGACGCCAACGCCGATCCCGTCACCGGGCAGGCCGCCTGGTACGACCTCAAGGTCCGACTCGAGCCTTGCCGCCCCGACGAGGCGGGCGAGACCGCGCCGCTGTTCGCGCCGCTGGCGTCGGACGGCGCGGCCGCCGCGCCCCCCGTTCTGCGCTTCGGCGCGGATTTCGCCCGCGCGCCCGCCGGCGGCGCGGCGCCGGCCCATCGGGAGTGGGTCGGCAACCGGGCGGTGCGCGACCGGCGGGCCGGCAGGCCGTGACCACGCTGCCGCGCGGCGCGCCCGGCAAGAAGCTCGGGCTGGTCGTCGATCTCGACATCTGCGTCGGCTGCCACGCCTGCGCCGTGAGCTGCAAGGCGTGGAACGGCGCGGGCGGCGCGGCGCCTCCCGCCGACACCGACCCTTACGGCGAGAATCCGGACGGGGTCTGGTTCAACCGGGTCCACGGCTACGAGGTCGTGGACGAGCGGGGGGAGGCGCGGGTGGTGCATTTCCCCCGCAGCTGCCTCCATTGCGATGATGCGCCCTGCGTCACCGTCTGCCCGACCGGCGCCTCGTACAAGCGCGCCGACGACGGGATCGTCCTGGTCGACCCGGACACCTGCATCGGCTGCAAGCTCTGCGCCTGGGCCTGCCCCTACGGCGCGCGCGAGTTCGACGAAGACGCCGGCGTGATGACGAAGTGCACGCTCTGCGTCGACCGCATCTACAACGAGAACCTCCCGCCCGAGCGCCGGGTTCCGGCCTGCGTCGCCGCCTGCCCCACCGGCGCGCGCAGCTTCGGTGACCTGGGCGACCCGGAATCGGGGGTGAGCCGCCTGGTCGCGGAGCGCGGCGGCGTCGCGCTCATGCCGGAGCAGGGATGCGCGCCGGTCAATCGCTATCTGCCGCCGCGGGCGAAGGCGCCTGCCCCGGACGCGGCGGCGGAAGGCGACCGGGGCCTGCGGCCCGTCGTGGAGAGCGCCGCGGCCGCGCTGGCGCGCTGGGCGGGGCGGCTGGTCGCGCGGTGAGCGGACGGTGTTCCCGGCCGGCTCGCTCGTCTTCTTCACCGCCGCCTCGGGCACGGGCTACGGCTTGGTGTTCCTGACGATCGGAGCGGACCGCATCGGCCTCCTCGCGGGCGGCGCCGCGCTTCCGGCCGCGGGCGTCGGCGGCGGCCTGGCGCTGGCGACGGCGGGGCTTCTCGCTTCGCTCGCCCATCTCGGCCATCCGCTTCGCGCCTGGCGCGCCTTCGGCCAGTGGCGCTCCTCCTGGCTCAGCCGCGAGGGCGTGTGCGCGGTCGCCTGCTACGGGCCGGCCGCCGCCTGGCTCGGCACCCGCCTCGACGCGGGCACCGCCGGGGGCCTGGCGCCGACCGTGCTCGGCGGGCTGGCGATGGCCTGCTGCCTCGCGACCGTCTACTGCACGGCGATGATCTACGCCTCGCTCAAGGCCGTCCACACCTGGCACACCCCGCTCGTGCCCTGCGCCACCTTGTCGCTCGCGCTCACGGGCGGCGCCGTGGTGCTGGCGCTGTTGAGCCACGCGCTGGGCGGCCCGGTGCTGGCCGCGAGCGCCGCGGCCTGGGCGGCGGCAGGCGCGGGCGCGCTGACCAAGGCCCTCTACTGGCGGCGGCAGGCGCGGGCGCGGGCGCCGAGCACGCCGGAAAGCGCGACCGGCCTGGGCGGCCTCGGCCGGGTGCGCCAATGGGCGGCGCCGCACGGCCCCGACGCCTGGCTGCTGAAGGAGATGGGCTACCGGATCGCGCGGGAGAAGGCCGCCCTGCTGCGGCCGCTCGCCGCGCTCGCGGGCTTTGCGGCCCCGGCGGCGCTGCTCGCGGCGGCCCTGGCGACCCCCGCGAACGCCGCCCTGGCCCTCGCCGCGCTCGCGACGGTCTCCACCGGCGCCGGCCTCGCCGTCGAGCGCTGGCTCTTCTTCGCCGAAGCAAGACACGCGGCGACGCTCTACTATGGGCGCCGCTGACGGGCGCGCCGCGCTCGACGACGAGAGGGAAGCGCCATGACGGAGACATCCACCGGCAACCGCGACCTCGTGGGCTACGGCGCCGACCCGCCCGTGGTGCCCTGGCCCGGCGGCGCCCGGCTCGCCGTCTCGGTGGTCGTCAACTACGAGGAAGGCTCGGAATACTCCCACGCCATGGGCGATCCCGACCAGGAGGGGTTGACGGAATTCGGCAACTACCCGCTGCCCGAGGGCTACCGCAATCTCGCCATGGAATCGATGTTCGAATACGGCTCCCGCGCCGGGGTCTGGCGCATCCTCCGGCTGTTCGAGGAGACCGGGGTCAGGTCGACCTTCTACGCCTGCGCCGTCGCCTTCGAGCAGAACCCGGCGGTCGCCCGCGCCGTGGTCGGCGGCGGCCACGAGGTGTGCAGCCACGGCTATCGCTGGGAGGAGGTGTTCCGCCTCTCCCGCGAGGAGGAGCGCGACCATATCCGGCGGGCGGTGGAGTCCTTCGAACGCACCACGGGCCGGCGTCCGGTCGGCTGGTACTGCCGCTTCGGCCCGAGCGTCCACACCCGCGCGTTGATCGTCGAGGAAGGCGGCTTCCTCTACGATTCGGACGCCTACAACGACGACCTGCCCTATTTCGTCGAGGTCGCGGGCAAGCGCCATCTGGTGGTGCCCTACACGCCCGACGCCAACGACTTCCGCTTCTGGACGACGCCCGGCTTCGTCACCGCCGAACACTTCTACCAGTATCTGCGGGACGGCTTCGACACGCTCTACGCCGAGGCGGCGGCGTGTCCGAAGATGATGTCGATCGGCCTCCACGCCCGCATGATCGGCCGCCCCGGCCGGCTGCCCGCGCTGCGGCGCTTCATCGCCCACGCGAAGGCGCACGAGGGAGTCTGGTTCGCCACGCGCGAAGAGATCGCCCGCCACTGGCTGGCGGCTCCGATCGCCTCCTCCCCCCTTACAGGGGGGAGGCCGGGAGGGGGATAGCGGCCTTCCCTTCGGCGGGAACGCGCCGGCGGCCGGGCGCTATCCGCCGCCCGCCGTCTTCGGCAGCGCCTTGACGAGGGCGCGGACGGAGGCGACGGAGCGCCGGAACGCGGCGCGCTCGGCCGGGTCGAGGGCGATCTCGACGATGCGCTCCACGCCGCGCGCCCCGATGACCGCGGGCACCCCGACATAGAGGCCCTTCACGCCGTACTGGCCGGTGAGCCAGGCGGCGCAGGGCAGCACGCGCTTCTTGTCCTTGAGGCAGGATTCGGCCATGGCGATGGCGGCGGCGGCCGGGGCGTAGAACGCGGAGCCCGTCTTCAGCAGGCCCACGATCTCGGCGCCGCCGTCGCGGGTGCGCTGCACGATCTCCGCCAGTCGCGCTTCGGAGAGCCAGCCCATCTTCACCAGATCCGGCAAGGGAATGCCGGCGACGGTCGAGTAACGCGGCAGCGGCACCATGGTGTCGCCGTGGCCGCCGAGCACGAAGGCCGTCACGTCCTCGACCGAGACCTTCAGCGCCTCGGCGATGAAATGGCGGAAGCGGGCGGAATCGAGCACGCCGGCCATGCCGACGACCCGCCGGTGGGGCAGGCCGCCGGCCTTGCGCAGCACGAAGACCATCGCGTCCAGCGGGTTGGTGATGCAGATGACGAAGGCGCCGGGGGCGTATTTCCCGATGCCCGCGCCGACCTGCTCCATCACGCCGGCGTTGATCGCGAGCAGGTCGTCGCGGCTCATGCCCGGCTTGCGCGGGACGCCGGCGGTGACGATCACCACGTCGGCGCCCCTGATCGCCGCGTAGCCGCGCGTCCCGCGCAAGCCGGCGTCGAACCCTTCGATCGGGCCGCTCTGCGCCAGATCGAGCGCCTTGCCCTGGGGGATGCCCTCCACCACGTCGAAGAGCACGACGTCGCCGAGCTCCTTGAGCCCGGCGAGATGGGCGAGCGTGCCGCCGATGTTGCCCGCGCCGATCAGCGCGATCTTGCTGCGTGCCATGCCGTCCCCCGCGGTCGCGCCGGTTGTAGCGCCGCGGGCCGGGCCCATCAACCGTCGCGGGCGGTTGACCGGCGGGGCGCAACGGGTAGTATCGGGCGCCGGTCTTGCAGTTGAGCCCCGTGGGAGAGTTCGCGCGGCGGGGGCCGCGCGGCGCCGAAGGAGCAAGCGTCCCGGAAACTCTCAGGCGACAGGGACCGCGGGGGGATGCGACTCTGGAAAGCGGGCGGCGGGCGAAACGCCGCCCCACCGAAGGGGTAAGCCGGCGGCGGGCCTCGGGCCGGCCGCGCGGTCAATCTTTCAGGTTCCGAGACAGAGGGGGCGCCGGACGGTTCCGCGCGGGAACGCGCCCACCCATGTCCGGGAGACGCCATGACCGAAGACGCCGGCTCCGCGGCCCTCGCCCGCACCCCGCTCTTCGACGAACACCGGGCGCTCGGCGCCAGGCTGGTCGGGTTCGCCGGCTACGCCATGCCCGTGGCCTACGAGGCCGGGATCATCGCCGAGCACACACACACCAGGGCAGCGGCGAGCCTGTTCGACGTCTCGCATATGGGGCAGCTGCGCCTGAGCGGCCCGGCCGCCGCCCTCGAACGCTTGGTGCCGGGGGACATCGCGGGCCTCGCGCCCATGGCCATGCGCTACACCCAGCTCACCAACGATGCCGGCGGCATCATCGACGACCTGATGGTCACGCGGACGGAGGACGGCTTCCTCGTCGTGGTCAACGCCGCCCGCAAGGAGGCCGACGCGGCCCATCTCGAACGCCGTCTCGGTTCCGACGCAGCCCTCGCTGGGCGCGCCGGGCGCGCCCTGATGGCGCTACAGGGGCCGAAGGCGGCCGCCGTGCTCGCCCGGCACGCGCCGGGGTGCGCCGCGCTCTCGTTCATGACCGCCGGCGCCTTCGCCATCGGCGGAATCGAGGCGTTCGTCTCGCGCTCGGGCTACACCGGCGGGGACGGCTTCGAGCTCTCGGTCGCCGCCCGCGACGCGCCGGCGCTCTGGCGCCTCCTCCTCGCCGCGCCGGAGGTCGCGCCCGCCGGGCTCGGCGCACGCGATTCGCTCCGCCTGGAGGCGGGGCTCTGCCTCTACGGCCACGACATCGACGAGACGACCTCGCCGGTCGAGGCGGCGCTCGCCTGGTCGATCGGCAAGCGCCGACGGCGCGAAGGCGGCTTCCCCGGCGCGGCGCGAATCCAGCGGGAGCTGGCGGAAGGGCCTCGGCGCAAGCGGGTCGGCATCCGCCCGGAGGGCCGGGCGCCGGCGCGCGAGGGCGCCCCGGTGCTGGGCGCCGACGGAGCCGAGATCGGGGTCGTCACCAGCGGCGGCTTCGGGCCGACCGCAGGCGGGCCGGTCGCGATGGGCTACGTCGCGGCCGAGGCCGCAGCGCCCGGAACGCCGGTCTCGCTCCTGGTGCGGGGCAAGCCGCGGCCGGCGGCCATCGTCAAGCTGCCGTTCGTCCCGCACACTTATGCGACGGACTGAAGCGGAGGGTGCGATGAGCGGGCTCGCATACACCAGGGACCACGAGTGGATCCGGGTCGAGGACGGCCTGGGCACGGTCGGCATCTCGGATTACGCCCAGGAGCAGCTGGGGGACGTGGTCTATGTCGAGTTGCCGGAGGTCGGCAAGACGCTCGCCCGGGGCGAGGAGGCGGCGGTCGTCGAATCGGTGAAGGCCGCGAGCGAAGTCTATGCGCCGGTCTCGGGCGAGGTGGTGGAGGTCAACCGGGCGCTGGAAGATGAACCGGCGCTGGTGAACGGCGCGCCGACGGAGGCGGGCTGGTTCCTCAAGCTCCGGCTGAGCGCGCCGGCGGAGCTCGACGGGCTGATGGACGAGGCCGCCTACGGCGCCTACGTGGCGAGCCTCGGCGACGGTTAGCCGGTTCGCGGCGGAGGCGGAGAGGGAGGATACGGCGATGACGGCGAGCGGGCGATCGTTGACGGCTCTCGAGAACGCGGCGGCCTTCGTCGACCGCCACATCGGCCCGCGCGACGCCGACGTGGCGGCGATGCTCGAGACGGTGGGCCACGAGTCCCTGGAAGCGCTTGTCGCCGCCGCGGTGCCGGCCTCCATCCGCGCGGCGCTCCCGGAGAGCTTCCCGGAAAGCCGGACGGAGGAAGACGTGCTCGCCGCGCTCGCCGCGCTCGCCGCGCGCAACCGCGTGGCCCGCTCGCTGATCGGGCTCGGCTATCACGATACCCACACGCCGCCGGTCATTCAGCGCAACATCCTGGAGAATCCGGGCTGGTACACCGCCTACACCCCCTATCAGCCGGAGATCTCCCAGGGCCGGCTCGAGGCGCTGCTCAACTTCCAGACGATGGTGATGGACCTCACCGGCTTCTCCTGCGCCAACGCCTCGCTGCTCGACGAGGGCACGGCGGCGGCCGAGGCCATGCAGATGAGCCACGGCATCGCGCGCAACGGCGGCGACCGCTTCTTCGTCTCGGAGTCCTGCCTGCCCCAGACCATCGCGGTGGTCAGGACGCGGGCGGAGTCGGTCGGCATTTCCGTCGAGGTCGGCGACCATCGCGCGGGCCTGCCGGAAGGCCCGTTCTTCGGCATGTTGCTGCAATATCCGACGGCCGACGGCGCGATCCCCGACTACCGGCCGATCGTCGAGCGGGCGCGGGAGGCCGGCGCCGTCGTCACGGTCGCGGCCGACCTGCTCAGCCTCGTCCTGCTGACCCCGCCTGGCGAATTCGGCGCGGACATCGCGGTCGGCAGCGCGCAGCGCTTCGGCGTGCCGCTCGGCTATGGCGGCCCCCATGCCGCCTTCTTCGCGACCCACGAGAAATACCGCCGCGCGATGCCCGGCCGGATCGTCGGCGTCTCCGTCGATACGCGCGGGCGGCCGGCGCTCAGGCTCGCGCTCCAGACCCGCGAGCAGCACATCCGGCGCGAGAAGGCGACCAGCAACATCTGCACGGCGCAAGTGCTGCTCGCCGTGATCGCCGGCATGTACGCGGTCTATCACGGGCCGGACGGGCTCGCCCGGATCGCGCGGCGGGCCCACCGGCTCGCCGACATTCTGGCGGAGGGCCTGACGCGCCTCGGCTTCTCCATCGAGAACGAGACGTGGTTCGCAACGCTCACGGTCCGCGCGCCGGGCGAAGCCCGCGCGGTCCTCCGCCGCGCCGCGGAAGCAGGCTACAACCTGCGGCCGATCGACGACGACCGGCTCGGCGTCGCCCTCGACGAGACCACCACCCGCGCCGACGTGGAAGCGGTGTGGCGGGCCTTCGCCGGCGGCGCCGACCCGGGCTTCTCGGTCGCCGATCTCGAAGACAGCGCCCGTCACGGCCTGCCCGCGGAGGCCGCGCGGCGAACGCCGTTCCTGGAGCATCCGGTGTTCAACCTCTACCGGTCCGAAACCGAGATGCTCCGCTACATGCGCCGGCTCGAAGGCAGGGACGTGACCCTCGACCGCTCCATGATCCCGCTCGGCTCCTGCACGATGAAGCTCAACGCAACCGCCGAGATGACGCCGATCACCTGGCCCGGCTTCGCCGCCATCCACCCGTTCGCGCCGGCGGACCAGACGGCGGGGTACCGCGCGCTCGTCGCGGGCCTCGAGCGGATGCTGTGCGCGGCCACGGGCTTCGCCGCGGTCTCCCTCCAGCCGAATGCCGGCAGCCAGGGGGAGTACGCCGGCCTCATGGTGATCCGGCGCTATCACGAGGAGCGCGGCGAGGGCGGGCGCGACGTCTGCCTGATCCCGAGCTCGGCCCACGGCACCAATCCGGCGAGCGCGGTGATGGCGGGCATGAAGGTCGCGGTCGTCGCCTGCGACGACGACGGCAACGTCGACCTCGCCGACCTCCGGGCCAAGGCGGATGCCCATGCCGGCGCCCTCGCGGCGCTGATGATCACCTATCCCTCGACTCATGGCGTGTTCGAGGAGGCCATCGTCGAGATCTGCCAGGTGGTCCACGAGGCCGGCGGGCAGGTCTATATGGACGGCGCCAACCTGAACGCCCTGCTCGGGCTCGCCCTGCCCGGGCGTTTCGGCCCGGACGTGGCCCACATGAACCTGCACAAGACCTTCTGCATCCCCCACGGCGGCGGCGGGCCGGGCGTGGGCCCCATCGGCGTGGCGGCGCATCTCGCGCCCTATCTGCCGGGGCATCCGCTGGTGCCGGAGGCCGGCCCGGAAGGCGGGATCGGCCCGATCTCGGCGGCGCCCTGGGGCTCGGCCGGGATCCTGCCGATCTCCTGGGCCTATATCGCGATGATGGGCCGGTCGGGCCTCACGCGGGCGAGCCAGGTCGCGATCCTCAACGCCAACTACGTCGCCAAGCGCCTCGCCGGGCATTATCCGGTGCTCTATACGGCGAAGAACGGCCTGGTCGCGCACGAATGCATCGTCGATGTGCGCCATCTGAAGCGCTCCAGCGGAGTCGAGGTCGAGGACATCGCCAAGCGCCTCATGGACTACGGGTTCCACGCGCCCACCATGTCCTTCCCCGTGCCGGGCACGCTGATGATCGAGCCGACCGAAAGCGAATCGAAAGCCGAGCTGGACCGCTTCTGCGCGGCGATGATCGCGATCCGCGAGGAGATCGCGGCGATCAAGCGCGACCGGCCGGACGCCGCAGACAACCCGTTGAAGAACGCCCCGCATACCCTGGAGGACGTCGTCGCCGACGCCTGGAGCCACTGCTACGACCGCGCGCGGGCCGTCTTCCCCACCGAGGATACGCGGCAAGCCAAGTACTGGCCGCCGGTGAACCGGATCGACCAGGTCCACGGCGACCGCAACCTGATCTGCGCCTGCCCGCCCCTGGAAAGTTACCGCGCCGCCGCCGAGTAGGCCCCCATCCGCCGAGGCTGCCGGGGCGCCCCCAGGCTGCGCCGGGGGCCGTCTGTCCGCACCCGCGCGGCGCTGGTATCGTGCGCGCCATGGACCGCCTGTTCGACTTGGCCGGCAGGGTCGCCGTCGTCACCGGCTCGACCAGGGGCATCGGCTTGGCGATCGCCCGGGCCCTGGCGCGGCACGGTGCGCGCGTCGTGGTTTCGAGCCGGGACGAAGGGCGGGTGGAGGCGGCGCAGCGGGCGCTGGCGGACGAAGGGTTCGAGGCTCTCGGGGTCCCTTGCAACGTCGGTCGCAAGGCCGAGTTGCAAACCCTGGTCGAGGAAACCCGGCGCGCCTGGGGGCGGATCGACATCGCCGTCGGCAACGCCGCGATCAACCCGCATTACGGCCCGCTCACGGAGATCGCCGACCACACCTTCGCGAAGATCATGGCGACCAACGTGCAATCCAACCTGTGGCTCGCGCGGATGGTCACCGACGACATGCGACGGCGGAAGGGCGGCGCGATCGTCTATGTCTCTTCGGTCGGCGGCTTGTTCGGCTCCGCCGTGATCGGCGCCTACGGCGTTTCCAAGGCCGCCGACATCCACCTCGCCCGCGCGCTCGCCGTCGAGCTCGGGCCGGACAACATCCGGGTCAACTGCATCGCGCCGGGCCTCGTGCGCACGGAGTTCGCGCGCAAGCTGTGGGAGGACCCGCGGCATGCCGCGCGGCACGCCGACGAAACGCCGCTGGGTCGCCTGGGCGCACCCGAGGACGTGGCCGGGGCCGCGGTCTATCTGGCCTCTGACGCCGGCCGCTGGACCACGGGCCAGACCATCGTCGTCGATGGCGGCGCCTCGATCGCGCGATGACGCGATGCGAATGTAGTGAGGCGAAAGTCGCGCCGAATCACTTGCGGGAGTGGCGGCGCTGGCCCGGGCGACGGCGCCCGCGATGGTGACCTCGCGCGCGGCGATACCGTGACCATCCGCAGCAGTGACTGCCGAGGTCCTCTCCATCAGCCACACCGGCGTGGCGCTGATCCGCAACGTCTAAGGATAAGGTAGCGACAACGGGCGGGCCGTCGGATATGATGGCAACCGGCAAAGCAGGATAGTGGCTCCGCTGTCGCAAGTGCACCTTGCCGCGCCGCCGCGTCAATCGCCCACCGAAGGGCTGCTCACCGCACCTTCTAAGGGCCGGTACTACGACCGCTATATTCGCGATCGCTGCCGGTGTTAAGCAACGCTCCTTCCTTACTGTTGTCGATGCGCCAACTCTTTTCGTCGGGCTGGGCGTCGTAACCGTCTTGCCGACGACTTTTAGCGCGCGCCTTCGAGGCCGGGGCGGTCATGCGGACCCCCCTCCCGGCCTCCCCCCTGCCAGGGGGGAGGAGGAAGACGGAGGCCTGCGCGCTGCACGGGGGGAGGCGCTCAGGTTGCGGGGCGGGGGGAGGCCGGGTAGAATGGGGGTAGCGCCGGAGCCAGCAAGCACCTCATGCCTTCGGGCGAGCGCGGGGATTGCGTCCCGCCCGGCGCCACTCACTCCCCCTCCTGTCGATCTTCTCCAGGGGCGGCCGTCGCCGGGGTCGATCAGCACGGTCGCAGTCATCGCGCCGCCCCCCTCGCCAGCTCCGTCACGCGCGCCTTCGAGACCGGGGCGGTCATGCAGACCCCCTCCCGGCCTCGACCCCCTGGCAGGGGGGAGGAACTGGAGTTGCGGGCGCGGGGGAGGCCGGGTAGAGTCGGAATGGCGCTGGAGTCATTAGTATTCCGCCATAACCTCATGCCTTCGGGCGAGCGCGGGGGCAGGCGGCCCGCACAGCGCCACTCACTCCTCATCCCGGTCGATCCTCTTCAGGTGCCGCCGCGCGGCGGCCAAGTCGCGCCGTTTCGCCTTGTGGAGGGTCGCGAGGAAGGTCTCCGATCCGTCCTCAGTAGCCTTGATGACGGCACGCCAGGGGTAGCCGTCCATATAAAGGAAACCCATCGCGTGGCGCGCGTCCTGCCGGAACAGTTCGCCCTCGTCGAGTATGCGTTGGATACGGGCGTAGTCGGCGGGGGCGAGGTCACGATGGCTCCCCCGCTGCTTCGTGGCGGTGCCGTCGGAGAGGCGGACGGTGCGGGAGCGGGCGGCGATGGCGGCGAGGACGGCTTCGCCGCCGATGGCGACGGGCCAATCGCCTTCGCGGTCGGCCTCCGGCCCGCGGCCCGCGACGAAGCGGCGGAAGCGCTCGGCGCGCCAGGGGGCGCCGACGGCGGCGCGGGCCATGTCGGGCGGCGCCGCGTCGATCCGCTGGATCAGGAAGTTCGCCGCGTCCTCGCCGAGATCGACGCGGCCCGCGTTGTGCTGGAAGCCCGGGTCGATGCCGCGTGGGACCTGGTGGACTTCGCCGGTGCGCTTGTTGAGCCACTGGCGGGTCTTGTCGCTGCCGGGCGGGGGGCCTTCGCTCGGTGTGAGGCCGCGGCGCTTCAGGTCGGCGTCGGAATACTGGAGGACGGTGCAGCGGCAGTGCCAGCCGTTGGGCGGATAGTGGGAGCGCCAGAAGGGATGATCGTAGCGCAGGACGGTGCCGTGCCATGCGCGATGTGCGGGGCGTGTGCGATCGTCGAGTGTGGCCATGTAGCGCAGCCAGGGCATGGCCTGGGCGACGCGCTCGATGCGCTGCCACTTCCCGCGGGCGTAGGACATGCGGATGTTGGTGTCGAAGATGGTGCGGAGGCGGGAGAGGGAGCCGAGCTGGACCATCTCGGCTGCGCCGTCCGGGCCGACGATGACCTGCCGGCCCCACCAGCCCCGCGCCCGCAGCAGGGCGGAACCTTGACCCGGCGCGGCGGCTTCACTAAACGGGGCGGTGGCGGCGAGTGTAGCTCAGCTGGTCAGAGCACCGGATTGTGGTTCCGGGAGTCGTGGGTTCGAATCCCATCACTCGCCCCACCATCGCAGGGCGGTGCACCGGGGAGAAAGATGGCAGAGGAACAGGACGCCGAAACGTCCCTCGGCAGCGGCCCGTACAAGATCCTCGTGGTGGACGACGAGCCCGATCTGGAACAGCTCGTCCTGCAGCGCATGCGCCGCGAGATCCGCCGCGGGCGCTATGCGTTCGTCTTCGCCCACAACGGCGTCGAGGCGTTGGAGCGGCTGGGCGAGGACCACGAGATCGACATGGTGCTCTCGGACATCAACATGCCCCGCATGGACGGGCTGACGCTTCTTGAACAGATCCCGAGCGTCACCTCCAACGTCCGTTCCGTCGTCGTCTCGGCCTATGGCGACATGAAGAACATCCGCACGGCGATGAACCGGGGCGCCTTCGACTTCGTCACCAAACCCATCGACTTCGAGGACCTGAAGGTCACGGTCGAACGGACCTTGCGCCATCTCGTCATGTGGCGCGAGGCGCTGGAGGCGCGGGACAGGCTGGTATCGATCCAGAACGAGCTCGACGTGGCCAGCAAGATGCAGCAATCGATCCTGCCCACCGAGTTCCCGCGCGGGGTGGATTACCAGATATTCGCGAACATGGAGCCGGCCCGCGAGGTGGGCGGGGATTTCTACGACGTAGTGCGCCTCGACGAAGGCCGTATCGGCCTGACCATCGCCGACGTCTCGGGCAAGGGCGTCCCGGCCGCCTTGTTCATGATGTCCAGCCGCACGCAGCTGAAGGGCGCGGCCATCGGCGGCGGCGGCCCGGGCACGGTGCTGGGCGAGGTCAACCGGCTCCTGGTCGAGGACAACGAGGCCACGATGTTCGTCACCGTGTTCCACGCGGTCTTCGACCCGGCGAGCGGCCGGCTCGCCTACGCCAACGGCGGCCACAACCCGCCGCTCGTCATCCACGCCGACGGCAGCGCCGAGGCGCTGCCCACGAGCAGCGGCCTCGCCCTCGGGCTGATGCCCGACGTCGACTACGAGGAACACGAGGCGACGCTCGCACCCGGCGACACGGTGGTGTTCTATACCGACGGCGTCACCGAGGCCGAGAACGGCAAGAGCGAACTGTTCGGCACCGAGCGCCTGGACCGGGTCTTCGAGAGCGCGCCGCCGCAAGGCGCGGAGCAGGCCACCGGGGCGATCTTCGCGGCCGTCCACGCCTTCGCCGGCGGCGCGCCGCAGTCCGACGACATCACCTGCCTGACGCTCCACCGCGCCGGAACGGGCGGATGAGCGCGGCGCTCTCCCTCCGTATCGCAACCAGGCTCGACGAACTCCCGCGCCTCGACGCCGCCGTCGAGGATTTCGCGCAGAAACAGGCGTGGCCCCCCGACCTCGTCTTCCAGGTCAAGCTCGTGCTGGAGGAGCTCGGGGTCAACATCGTGAACCACGGGCACGACGACGGCGCGCGCCACGAGATCGAGATCGAGATCGCCTCCGCGGCCGACGCGCTCACCATCGAGATCGCCGACGACGGGCGACCGTTCGACCCGCTGACCGAGGCGCCGGAGCCGGACCTCGAGTCGGCGCTCGAGGACCGACCGATCGGCGGCCTCGGCGTCCACCTGGTGCGCACCATGATGGACGAGGCGCGCTACCGGCGGGAGGAGGGAAAGAATCGCCTGACTCTGGTCAAGCGGAGGGAGGGATGAAGCGCCGCCGCGCGCGCCGGGCCGCGCCGCTCGCCGCCGGCCTCCTGCTGGTCGCCGCGGCGGCGGGAGCGGGCGGAGCGGCGGCCGAGTCCGGGGTCTCGGATGCGCGCGTCCTCTTCGGCCAGTCCGCCGCCTTCACGGGCCCCGCCCGCGACCTGGGCGAGAACATGCGGCTCGGGATCGAGGCGGCCTTCGCGGAGGCGAACCGGCGCGGCGGCATCCACGGCCGCCGGCTCGAGCTGCGCTCCTTCGATGACGCCTACGAGCCCGAGGCCGCCATCGCCAACACCCGCCGGCTGATCGCGGAGGAGGAGGTGTTCGCGCTGATCGGCGCCGTCGGCACGCCGACCTCGCGCTCCGCCGTGCCGGTCGCCGCGGATGCGGACGTGCCTTACGTCGCGCCCTTCACCGGCGCCGCCTTCCTGCGCGACCCGGCGTGGCGGAACGTGATCAATCTGCGCGCCTCCTACTATCAGGAAACCGAGGAGATGGTCGCCCGTCTCACCGGCGACCTCGGCATCGACCGCATCGCCGTGATGTACCAGGACGATTCGTTCGGCCGGGCGGGCTATCGCGGGGTCCGCCGCGCCCTCGAGCGGCGGGCGCTGGAGCCGGCGGCGATCGGGGTCTATCCGCGCAACACCACGGCCGTAAAGGCCGCCCTGCTCGACCTGCGCACGGGCGATCCGGGGGCGGTCGTGCTGATCGGCGCCTACGAGCCGGTGGCGGCGCTGATCGCCTGGGCGCGGCATACCGGCTTCGATCCCGTCTTCATCACCATCTCCTTCGTCGGCAGCAACGCGCTCGCGCGGGCGTTGGGTGAGGCCGGCACCGGGGTCCTCGTCACCCAGGTGGTGCCGTTCCCCACCGGCGAGCGGCCCCTGGTCGCCGCCGCCTACCGCCGGGCGCTGGCCGCGCGGGCGCCGGAGGCCGTTCCCGGCTTCGTCTCCTTCGAAGGCTATCTGGCCGGGCGCCTCGCGATCGCCGCTCTCGAACGCTGCGGCCCCGATGTCGACCGCGCCTGCTTCCTGGACAGCCTGCGGCAGGCCGGCGCCCTCGACATCGACGGCTTCGCGCTCCGCTACGCCGCCGATGACAACCAGGGGTCGGACGCGGTGTTCCTCACCGTCATCGGCGAGGACGGCCGCTACCATCCGATCGAATCGCTCCGTCCCGCCGCGACGCCATGAGCGGCTGGGCGAAACGGCTGCTCGAGAGCCGCTTCCGCATCGCCACCCAGCTCTATCTGGGGCTGGGCGCCGCCGTCTCCCTCACCATCGTCGCCACCTTGGTCGGCTGGTTTTCCTTCGACCGGGTGAGCGACCTCCAGAGCCGGGTGAACGAGGGCAGCGTTCCGGAGATGGCGGCGGCCTTCGAAGTGGCGCAGCTGAGCGGCACGCTGGTGGCCGCCGCCCCGCGCCTGACGACCGCGCCCACGTCGGAGGATTTCACCCAGGTCGCCGCCGGGGTCGCCGAGGACCGCCAAGCCTTCGAGGATGCGGTGGACGCCCTGATGCGGCGCGACGCCGACGAAGAGCGGTTCGCGCGCATCCGCGACCGGGGTGACGCCCTGATCGCCAACCTGGAGGCGATCGAGGGATCGGTGGGCGAGCGCTTCCTGCTGCGCGTCCGCAGCGAAGCGCTGCTGGCGGAAGTCGCGGCCCTGCAAAAGGCGCTCGACGATCTCCTGGTCCCGGCCATCGACGACCAGCTGTTCTACGCGATGACCGGCTACCGGGCGCTCGGCGCGCCGCCGACTCCCCGCGACCGCCACCTGTCGGAGGCGGAGTTCGCCCGCTACCGCCATCTGGCCGGGCTCCAGGCCAACGCGACCATCGCGATCCAGCTCCTCACCGGCGCCTTCAACATCTCCGATGCGCCTCTCCTGGAGCCGTTGCGGGAGCGCTTCGAATCGGCCACCGGCAAGATCGAGCGCAGCCTGTCGGCGGTCGCGGTCGGTGCCCTGCGGGACCGGCTGGAACCGGGCTTCGCCCGGCTGGTCGAACTCGGGCTCGGCCAGGGCTTCGACCTGCGGGCGCGGGAGATCACCCTGGCCGCGCGCCAGGGCGCCCTGCTCGCCCGCAACCGCGACCTCGCCATCGAACTCGTCGCCGAGGCCGAGAGCCTGGTGGACTCCGCCGGCGGCAGCGCGCGGGAGGCGACGCGCGCCTCCACCCAGGCCATCCTGACCGGGCGCAACCTGCTGCTCGCGCTCAGCGTGATCAGCGTCGTGGGCGCGGTGCTGATCGCCTGGCTGTTCATCGGCCGCGTGCTGCTGCGGCGCCTCGCGCGGCTCTCGGAGCGCATGCGGCGCATGGCCGGCGGCGACCTGGAGGCCGAGGTCGACATCCGCGGACGCGACGAGGTGTCGGACATGGCCGCCGCCCTCGAGGTCTTCCGCCGCCACGCCCTGGAGGTCCAGCGCCTGAACCTGGTGGAGAAGCTCGCCGACGAGCTCAAGGGAAAGAACGCGCAGCTGGAGGACGCACTGGACAACCTGCACCGCGCCCAGGATCAGATCGTCATGCGGGAGAAGCTGGCGGCGTTGGGCGAGCTGACCGCGGGCGTCGCCCACGAGATCAGGAACCCGCTGAACTTCGTCAAGAACTTCTCGGAGGTCTCGGAGGAGCTGCTGGAGGAGCTGCTGGAGGAGCTGCAGGCGGCCCGCGAAAAGAGCGGGGAGACGGGCGAAAAGGAAGACGAGGAGCGGCGGGCGCTGATCGACGAAATCACGGGCGATCTCACCGGCAACCTCAAGCGCATCCGCGAGCACGGCGAGCGCGCCAACCAGATCGTCCAGCACATGCTGGCGATGGGGCGGGGCTCGGGCGAGCGGCAGCCCACCGACATCAACGCCCTGCTGGACGAACACGCCCGCCTCGCCTACCACAGCGCCCGGGCGAACGACCCGAACTTCAACCTCCGCATCGAGAAGGACCTGGACCCGACGCTGGGAGAACTCGACGTCGTGGCCCAGGACCTGGGGCGCGTCTTCCTGAACATGGTCGGCAACGCCTGCTACGCCACCGACGAGCGGCGGCGCGCCGCCGAGACCGAGGGCGAGGGCGACGGGGAGCGCTACGAGCCCGTCGTCACGCTGGCCACGAAGCGGCAGGCGGAGAGCGTCGAGGTCCGCATCCGCGACAACGGCAGCGGCATCCCGCCGGACGTCGTCGACAAGATCTTCAACCCGTTCTTCACCACCAAGCCGACCGACCAGGGCACCGGCCTGGGCCTCGCGCTTTCGAGCGACATCGTGCGCCAGCACGGCGGCGAGATCAGGGTGGAGTCCGAACCCGGCGCCTTCACCGAGATGATCGTGGTCCTGCCCCTGACCCCGCCGGCAGCGGAGAGCACCGACGACGACAGTTAACGGTCGGAAAGGCGCGGTGCCTAGGGACCATCAAGACTGATCGCTAGTCTTTCTCCGTATTTCCACGAGAAGACTGATGAGCACTCGCAGCTCTCTTAACTGTCCTGCTCCGCGGGTGGGTGGTGGAGGGTAGCCGGATTGATTTCTGATTGGTCCTCGTTTCCTTGCTCATTTGCGCCTTGACGATCTGCCGCACGATTCTCCGCTTCAGCTCGTGGTGCGTCGGTGTCACGGGCTCGGTCATCTGTCTTCCCCTCCGAGTGGTTGAGATTGCAATTTCGCCCTAGCGCCCTCTGCGCCGCTTGATCGTCGATGGTCGCATCGGCGCTAGAAAGCAGAGAAATGTCATAATCCATCTGAGGCATTGCTACTCGCGAGCCTAGGTTGGACAGAATCAGAGTGAGAGTTTCATCAGGCTTATCAACGCGATGAAACAGCTCAGTTGCTTCGCGTCGATCAATTACAAACTCATGGTTCGGATACCCATAAACAAGCTGGTGAATACGGGAAGGCGTGATGTTCCCTCCGATTTCCGCCAAGCGTCTCCCGTATTCATACGCAACGCGCAGATTTCGGCTCATTTCTCCGAGATAATTCGGATCGATTTGTTGAAATATCTCCTTGAACAATCCCACTGTCATTGAAGCAGCAATGTCTGTAGATGTGCGAAGTGTGACCGCACCACCACTACGTCCTTTTATTTCAAGCATAAATTTCTCAAACAGAGAAAACGATTTCTCCTGCAACATCTCAAGAGCTGATACAACTGCTGCCCCGGAACTTAGTTCAAGGAATTCGTCCTGTTTGAGCACTTGTACATCAAGAGGACCGAGTTCACCGAAGTCCGTCATAATAATCTTACCTGCTCCGATAGCGAGAATTGTCCCCGCACTCTTGCACTGGTTTGGGATAAAAACGGTAAAGGACTCATAATTTTCCTGAAGAAGTCGCGCTGATTTATATGCCGCTTCCGCCCGACCTCCAAAAGTGGATAGAATCAAAAGGATATTCTGCGAGACGCGATCCTTATCAATGCAAGTTTTAGCGAGTTGATAAAAACCGTGATCATCAATTGGTGCGTTGTAGAGAACGACATCGGTATTATAATCGTTGCCATATTTCTGCGCGACGACTTCGGCGCTTTTTGTATGGTCTTCGGACATTTCTTCAGGTCCTTCCGTCGTTGAGAATTGGATAAGCGCAGCAAGCCCACTCAGATCGCAACCATAGCGTCTCATCACCCCCTTCTCTACTTACCCTAATTATGGGTCTGTCCGTGAGCGATGGCAACCTTTTATCCCATGGCGGCAATTTTTTCAAGCGCGCGACCATCGGGCACCATATCCACGGCTAGGCGGCTGCTCTGCCTCGGGATGGATCTCGGATGACGGTCTTGACCATCGGTCAGGCGCTTCGGCCGCCGAGCAGCGCGTCGTAGTGCGCCGCGGCGCGGGCGGCGGTTTCCCGCACCGACTCCTTGAGGGAATCGAAGTCGGCGATGCCGCAGGCCCGCCCGATCGCGGTGCGGAGCGCGGGCGTCGCCGCCGCCTCGACGAAGCCGCCTTCCACGGTGAGGCACAGGATGCCGTGCAGGTTGCGCCACAGTTGCGCCGCGTCCGCGAGTTGGCCGGCGGCTTCCGGGTCGATCAACCCCAGGCGGCCGGCGGCGGCGAAGACGGCCTCGGTGCCGCCGTCCAGCGTCTCGCCGCGCGCGCGCGCGTGCCGCAGCTGCAGGCAGCGGGCGGCGAACTCCACGTCGACCAGGCCACCGCGCTTGTGCTCGATCGACCAGAGGTCCTCTTCGGCGCCGTCGCGCCGCGTCCGTTCGCGCAGCCCGGCGAGGGCGGCGGCCAGGTCGCCGTCCGCCGGCGCCCGCGCGAAGGCCGCCTGCCGCGCCGCCTCGAAGCGCGCGCCGAGATCGTCTTCCGCTCGGATCACGCGGGCGGACGCCAAGGCCTGGAGCGCGCGGATCGGCAGGTCGCCTGCACCGGCGGCGAACGCCGGCAGCGCGGCGACGACGGGGCCTGCGCCCGGGCGGGTTTCCACGTCGTAGAGCGCGCCCTCGGCCGTCGGCGCGGCGACGGCGGCGACCACCCGGCGCGCAAGCCGCCCGTAGTAGTCGCGCGGGGCCAGCGGCTTCTGCCCGTCCGACGCCTCCGCGCCCGGATCGTGGCCGTAGACGAACATGAGGTCGAGCGCCTCGCTCACCGTCATCTCCCGCCCGCCCAGCCGGCCCAGGGCGACAGCGGCGAAGGCGCCGCCGGGGACGCGGCCGTGGACGGCGGCGAAGGCGTCGGCGACCGCCGGCAGGGCGGCGGCGAGGCAGGCGTCGGCGATGTCCGAGAGCGGGCCCGCGGCTTCGACTGGGGAGAGGAGGCCGCGCAGCATGTGGACGCCGATATGGAAGACCTTGTCGTTGGCCCAGCGCCTCTCGGCGTCGAGAAAATCCTGCACGTCGCGCGCCCGGCGGGCTTCCTCCGCGAGCGCCGCCTGCATTTCCGCCATGCCGAACTCGCGGACGTAGAACAGGCGCACGAGGCCGCGGCGCGCGGCGTGGGCGAGCGCCGGTTCCATCTCGTCCGCGTCCGGCACGTCGAGGTCGGAGAATTCGCGGCTGAGCACGCTGTCGAGCAGCACCGGCCGGCGGCCCAGGCGGTTGGCCAGGCGCGGGGCCGAGGCCATGATTTCCGCGACCAGATCGAACAGCGCCGGACGCGCCGCGAACATGGAGAAGAGGTGCGCGCCGGAGGGCAGGCGGGCCAGGAACTCGTCGAAGAGCGCGAGGGCGGAATCGGGATCGGGCGCGCCCGCGAAGGCCTCCAGCAGCGTCGGCACGAGGGCGGCCATGCGGGCGCGGGCCTCGTCGCTGCTCACGGCGCGGTGGCGGCCGGCATGCCAGGCGCGGATCGTCGCAGACGCGCGCTCGGGCGCCGCGTAGCCCATCCCGGACAGGGTCTCCAGCGTGTCGGCATCGTGGTCCGCGCCCGTGAAGACCAGGGTCCCGGCCTTCGCCAGCGCGGGCTCGTCCTCGAACAGGGTCGCGTAGTGGCCCTCCACCGTCCGCAGGTGGGCGAGGAACGCCTCGGAGAAGGCGCCGGTGGATGCGAAACCCATGAACGCGGCGACGTGCGCGACGCCTTCCTCGTCCTCCGGTATGCTGTGGGTCTGCCGGTCGTCGATCATTTGCAGCCGGTGTTCGAGCGTGCGGTGGAAGGCGTAGGCCGTCATCAGCTCCGTCGCCGCGCGGCGGCGCATGTGCCCGGCCGCCACCAGCCGGTCGAGGGCCTCACCGGTGCCGCGCACGCGCAAGGATTCGTCGCGGCCGCCCCAGACGAGCTGCTGGGTCTGGGCCAGGAACTCGATCTCGCGGATGCCGCCGCGTCCGAGCTTGACGTTGTGCCCGGCCACGGCGACTCCGCCGCCGCCGCGATGGGCGTCGATCTGCCGCTTGATCGCGCGGATGTGCTGGATGGCCGCGAAATCGAGATGGCGGCGCCAGACGAAGGGTTGCAGCGAATCGAGGAAGCGCCGCCCGGCCTCGAGGTCGCCGGCAACCGGCCGCGCCTTGATCATGGCGGCGCGCTCCCAGTTCTCGCCGGCGCTGGCGTAATAGACCTCGGCGGCGCGGACGGAGAGCGCCGCCGCCGTCGAGGCCGGGTCCGGGCGCAGGCGGAGGTCGGTGCGGAAGACGTAACCGTCGGCCGTGCGCTCGTCCATGATCGTGACGAGGTTGCGGGCCAGCCGGGCGAAGGTCTGCTGCAAGCCGCCGGTCTCCGGATGGGCGGCCTCGTCGAAGAGGACGATCACGTCCACGTCGCTCGAATAGTTGAGCTCGCGGGCACCGAGCTTCCCCATCCCGAGGACGATCAGCCCGGAACCGCGCTCGGGCGAATCGGGCGAGGGCAGGGCGAGGGCGCCGGACTCATGCGCCTTCCGCAACAGGTGGGCGGAGGACGCGGCGAGCGCCGCGCAGGCGAAGTCGGAGAGCGCCGCCGTCACCTTCTCCAGCGGCCACGCGCCGGCGATGTCGGCCATGCCGATGGCGAGGCTGGCGCGCCGCTTGGCGATGCGCAGGCGCTTCATCGCCGCCGCCCGCGATTCGCCATCGGGGGCGCCGTCGTCGCGCGCCGTCGCCAGCGCGGCGGCGAAGGAGTCGTCCGGCCCGCTCTCCAGCAGCAGCCGGGCGAACGCCTGGTCCGCGACGAGGCAGCGGGCGAGATAGCGGCTGTTGCCGAAGAGCGCGTCCAGCAGCGCCCGGGCGGCGGGGTCGGCCCGGCAGCCCTCGGCGAAGGCGGCGAGCGCCGCGTCCCCGCTCTCGCCGGCGCGCTCGAGCCAGCGCTCCCAATGGGCCGCCAGCGCTTCCGCGTCGCCGGGGCCGGGCGGCGCGGCGCCTGCCCAGCCCGGGGCTATGTTCGCCATCCGCGCCGTTCCATCATGGGGCGCCGGCCGCGAGCCGGGCGTCCAACCGGGGAGGAGCCGTCATGCCGAAAGTCCATGCCAACGGGATCGACATTTTCTACGAGTTCATGGGCGAAGGCGAGCCGCTGGCGTTGATCGGCGGCTCGCTCTTCGGGCGCCAGAATTTCGCCATGGTATGGGAGGGGCTGGCCAGGGAATTCAAGCTTGTCAGCTACGACCAGCGCGGCTACGGCCAGTCCGACCGCCCGCTCATGCGCTACGACCTGGACCTCTGGGCGGACGATCTTGCGGCGCTGCTCGACGCCCTGGAGATCGACCGCGCCCACGTCATGGGCACCTCGGCGGGCGGCATGATCGCGCTCAAATTCGCCGCCAAACATCCGGAGCGCTGCCTGGGCGTCGTCAGCGACTGCGCCTTCGCGAAATGCGACCGGATGCGCCGCATCATGTTCCGCACTTGGCGCCACATGGCCCGGACCTGGGGCTGCGGCCCGGAATTCGCCGACCACGTGGTCACCCAGGCCGTCGGCGCCGACTATCTCGACGGGCCGGACGGGCCGGCGCTGATCGAGATGGTGCGCCATGTCGTCGGCCTCAACGCGGTGGAGACGGTCGTCCAGGCGTGCCTGGCGATGGAGACCATGGACCTCCGCGCGGACTGCCGGAAGATCACCAGTCCGACGCTGGTGATCACCGCCGCCCGCGACATGCTGACTCCGATGCGGACGGGCCCCGACGGCGCCGGCGCCCAATGGGTCATCGACAACGTGCCCGGTTGCGAAGCGCTCGTCTATGACGACATCGGCCATGCCGACCTCGTGGAATGTCCGGAGAAGACCATCGCCGCCGCCGTCGCCTTCCTCCGCCGCGCCGGCGCCAAGCGCGCGGCTTGACCCCCGACGATGTCACGGTGCGCGGGCCTCCAGGCCCGTGCGCGCTCGTCAATCTTTCCGCCGGTCCATAAGGACGTAGACCGAGAAATCCCTCTGCTCCCTGGCGGTTGCCCCGAGGAAGAGGTCGATCGTCTCGCGCGCTCTCTCGAGCTGTCGATGGACTTCAAACCGGGTGAACCGCCTTCCCGGGTCGTAATCGGCCTCGTGCCGTATGGCTTGCATGGAGACCAGGAGGCGCGCAAACCTCCGGATGCGGCGCGGGAAAGATGTCATATGCGAACTCTGGCACCGCTCGCGGGCGCGTCCGTGCTGCAACGCCCGGTACGTCTGTAGCCACGCGCGTTCGCTGCGGTTCGCTCCGGAACCGCCCGCGATCCGGTCGGCGGCGCATCGCGCCAAGCAATGGAACATGGCGTAATAGCCGGTGCTGATCGCCCTGCGCAGGTTCGATTGCCGGGGCCTGCCCTTCCTTGGGGAAATCAATTCGTCGGCCGTGGCGAGAAGATCATGCGGGTTCAGCTTGCAACGCCTCCCATTCCGCCCTCGGCACGAACGAGACGACGGGGAACGCCTTGGTGTCGCCTTCCGTCTCGAGCCGCGCCAGCAGCCGTTCGTCCAGATCGAACGTCTTCCCGACGGTGATCGCTTTCCGCCTGCCGGCGAAGACGACTCTGATCCACAGAATCGGATTGCCGAATTCGTCGGTATCCGGCTCGATCACGACCGGATCGAACCCGACTCCGGGGAAAATCTCGCGCAAGGTCTCTTCGACGATCCGCCTGATCGCGTTCGGGGCCTCCTGCCGCATCGTTCGTCTCCTCGCCGGAGGGTCCCGGGCACCATGTGGCCCGAAAATAACCCTTCGCTCCGGCTCGTCAACGACGGCGGACGGCGTTCAGGGGCCGGAGCGGGGGAGGGGGATGCCGTATTGGCGGAGCGTGCCTTCCAGTGTGGGGCGCTTGAGGCGGATGCGCTCGTCGCTCATCAGGTAGGAGAAGACGAAGCCCATCCCCAGGATCAGCACGCCGATCAGGAAGCAGTAGATCACCGCCCGGTCCGGGTACTGGTCCTTCAGGTATCCCACGTAGAGCGGGCCGAAGACCCCCGCCGCCGCCCACGCCGTCAGGATGATGCCGTAGACCGCCGACATCCGGCGCGCGCCGAAGACGTCGAGCACGAAGGAAGGCATGGTCGCGAAACCACCACCGAAGCACAGCATGACGTAGCAGACCAGGATCGAGAAGATCCACGGGTCGCGCTCCGTCATCAGAATGCCGAATACCACCATCTGGCTGGCCAGCAGGATGCGGAAGACGCGCACCCGCCCGATGCGGTCCGAGAGCAGGCCCCAGAGCAGCCGTCCCGCCCCGTTGCAGAGCGAGCTCGCGGCGATCAGCGTCGCCCCGTAGCGGGCCAGGGTTTCCGGCTCCACCGACGGGTCCGCCAGCCCCCAGACGTCCTGCAACATCGAGGACTGGAAACTGATGACCGAGATGCCGGCGCTGATGTTGAAGAAGAAGACCAGCCACATGACCGCGAAGCGGCCCGACAACAGGCATTGCCCGAGCGATTCCGGCTCGTCGATGGCGGCCCCCCGCCGGCTCGCGGCGGAGAAGTAGAAATCCGGCGGCGGGTCGCGCATCGCCAGGCTCGCCGGGATCAGGATGCAGGCGAAGATCACGCCGAGCCACAGGAAGACGAACGGCAGGTCGCCTTCCGTCTGCACCACCAGGAAGGGCGCCATCACCATGCTGAGCAGGAAGGCGCCGACGCCGAAGCCCATGACGACGATCCCCGTCGCCAGCCCCTTGCTGTCGGGGAACCACTTGGCGGTGGTCGCCACCGGGGTCACGTAGCCGAAGCCGATGCCGGTGCCGCCGACGACGCCGTAGCCAATATAGAAGAGCATCCGGGAATCGAGGTGGAGGGCCAGGGCGGCGATGAAGTAGCCGCCCGAGAACAGCACGCTGCCGGCGAGCGCGAGGCGCCGGGGCCCGAAGCGCGGAAGCAGCATCCCGGCGCCTGCCGCCGACACGCCCAGCGAGAAGATCGTGACGCTGAAGGCCACGGCGGTTTCCGTGAAGGTCCACCCCAGCTCCTTGACCAGGAGCACCTGGAAGAAGCTCCAGGCGTAGACCGTCCCCAGGCAGACCTGGAGCGCGGTGCAGACCGCGACCATGGACCAGCGCCGCGCCTGCGACATGCCTTCCTCGGCCATGGCGCGCCCCGCCCTCGCTCTCAGGCCTTGCCGTCCGCGCCCGCGCCGTCGGCTTGCGTGCGCGCGGCCTTCTCCGGGTCCGTCACTTGCGCGAAGTAGCGGTAGAGGCGGGCGAGCTGGCCCACCTCGTCGTCCCGCGCCAGCAGCTTGTCGTCGGTGGCGGCGGTCTCGCCCGCGCCGCGGGCGAGACGCACGGAGTAGGCGAGCAGCCCGTCCACCGGCCTGGAGGCGAAGCCGACCAGCCAGATGGCGGCGAAGATGCCGACCACAAAGATGATCGAGATGAGATAGATCTGCCGCCCGATGGCCCGCTGGATCTTCAGCGCCACCAGCCCGGTGTCCATGCCGATGTGGACCGTCCCGGCGGCGCCCGCGAGGATCGGGCTCGCGACCTCGACGAAATCCCCCATGCCCGGCAGGCTGCGTTCCACCGTCGCCGTGTCGGAGGGGTCGCCCGCGAGAATCTCCTCCGGAATGCCGGGCACAAAGGTGTGGGAGAGGAACTCGCCGGATTCGTTCGCGATGTAGATGTAGCTGATGCCCTGGATCTCGACGAACTGGTCGATCAGCGATTGCAGGGCCGAAAGGTCGCGGTTCAGGATGATGTCGACGCTGGCGTCGGCGATGGTCTTCGCGATCCCCTTGCTGTTGCTGACGTATTCCTCGCTCAGATGGGTGTCCACGGTGTAGATGCAGAGGACGGAGGTGGAAACGCCGATCAGTCCGAAGAGAAGGAACACGCCGAACAGTGTCCGTCTGAAGAGCTTCTGGATTTTCATGGTCAGCCGAGCCTGTCCTGCCAGCTATCCAGGGGAACGAAGCGGTCGTCCTCGACCACGGTGTAGTAGACCCGGTCCAGGCCCTGCCGGCGCTCCGGGCCGAAGGAGACGCGCTCGCCGATGCCCAGGTCGAAATCCGCGATGCTGAAGACCGCGCGCGCCAGTTCTCCGCGCGCCGGCGCGTCACCCAGGCGGTGCAGGATCTCGGCCATCAGCCGGGCGTTGAGGTAGCCCTCCAGGCTCACGAAGCTGTGGGCGAAGGGGGCGTAGTCCTCCTTCAGCAGCTCCGGCGGCGGGCTCGGGTCGTAGCGCTCCATCAGTTCGCGGTAGCGGACGACGGAGGGGATGGAGACGTCCTCGTAGCTCGGCACCACCTGCGAGTTCACCAGCCATTTGGTGTAGCGGGCGCCGTCCTCCCGCCCTTGCGTGATCATGGTCAGCAGGTTCTCGCTGCCGACGAAGGAGAGATTGGCGATGGGGACTTCCAGCCCGAGGTCCACGGCGTCGCGCAGGAAGGCCGCGCAGGCGGCGTAGGCGCCGATGCAGATGATCGCGTCGGGCCGGGCGGCCTTCAGGATTTCCACCTGCTTGCGCATGCTGCCGGTGAATTTCGAGCCCCGCCGGTAGGTGGCCTCGCCGGCGATGCGCTCCCCGTGGGGCTTGAGCGCGCGCCGCACCCCGGCCCAGCCGCTGCGGCCGTAGGCGTCCGCCTGATAGAAGACGGCGATGCGCCGCCGCCCGATGCGGAGGAAGTTCTCCACCAGGCCGGCGGTCTCCTGCCGGTAGGAGGCGCGCAGGTTGAAGGCGAAGTCGCCGTAGGGCGGCTCGCGCTGGGGCTGGGCGCCGGTGAAGGGGAAGAACAGATAGACCTGCGTGTCCTGGAATTTCTTCAGGATGGGCAGGACCCGGGTGACCGTCGGCGTGCCGACATAGCCGAAGAGGGCGAACACCTGGTCCTTCTGGATCAGCGTCACGGTGTTGCTGACCGATGGGTCGGGCTGGTAGCCGTCGTCGTAGGTGCGGAGGACCACCTTGCGGCCGCGGATGCCGCCGCTCCGGTTGATCTCCTCGAAGCAGGACATGGCGCCGCGATAGAGCTCGATCCCGAGCCCGCGGGACGGGCCGGAGAAGGCCGCCGACACGCCGAGCACGATCTCGCTGTCGGTCACGCCCGAGGGGTCGGCGGCGCGGCCTGCGGGCGCGACGAGGCCGAACGGCGCCGCCATGCACCCCGCGGCGCCCGCGCGCAGCAGCGCCCTCCGCGTCAGCGACCCTGAACGGCCCGTCTCCATGCGCCGGAGTTTGACCGAGACGCCGCCTGCGGGCAAGGGGGCGCCGGCTGTGCTAGACAGGGACGGTTCTGCAACGGCTCTCCGGGGGAGAGGATGGCTGCCAGCGGTTCCGCCCGCGTCCGGCGCGACAGCGTCGCCGTCGCCGTGGGCCCGGTCGTCGTCGGCGGCGGCGCGCCGATCGTCGTCCAGTCGATGACCAACACCGACACCGCCGATGCGCCAGCCACCGCCGCGCAGGTGGCGGCGCTGGCCCGCGCCGGCTCCGAGATCGTCCGCGTCACCGTGGACACGCCCGCGGCCGCCCGCGCGGTGCCCGAGATCCGCGAGCGCCTGGAGGCGGCGGGCTGCCGCGTGCCGCTGGTCGGTGACTTCCACTACAACGGCCACCGTCTGCTCACCGAGCACCCGGCCTGCGCCGAGGCCCTGGCCAAGTACCGGATCAACCCCGGCAACGTCGGCTTTCGCGAGAAACGGGACAGGCAGTTCCAGACCATGATCGAGGCCGCGCTCCGCCACGACCGGCCGGTGCGCATCGGGGTCAATTGGGGCAGTCTCGACCAGGAGCTGCTGGCCGCGCTCATGGACGCGAACGCGGCCCGCGCCCAACCCCTGGACGCCCAGGCGGTGATGCGCGAGGCGCTGGTCGAATCCGGGCTGCGCAGCGCCGCCCTGGCCGAGCGCATCGGCCTCCCGCGCGACCGGATCGTGATTTCGGCCAAGGTCTCCCAGGTGCCGGACCTGATCGAGGTTTACGAGACGCTGGCCGCGCGCAGCGACTACGCGCTCCATCTGGGGCTGACGGAGGCCGGCATGGGCTCCAGGGGGATCGTCGCCTCGACCGCGGCGCTCGCGGTGCTGCTGCGGCGCGGCATCGGGGACACGATCCGCATCTCGCTCACGCCCGAGCCCGGCGGCGACCGCGTCCAGGAGGTGGTGGTGGCCCAGGAGATCCTGCAGGCCATGGAGCTGCGCTCCTTCGCGCCGCAGGTGGCCGCCTGCCCCGGCTGCGGGCGCACCACCAGCACCGTGTTCCAGGAGCTTGCGGAGCGCATCCAGGGCTACGTCAGGCGGCAAATGCCGGCTTGGCGCGAGACCTATGAGGGGGTGGAGACCATGCGCCTCGCGGTCATGGGCTGCATCGTCAACGGCCCCGGCGAGAGCAAGCACGCCGACATCGGCATCAGCCTGCCGGGGACGGGCGAGGCCCCGGCGGCGCCGGTCTTCATCGACGGCAGGAAGGCCATGACGCTGCGCGGCGCCGGCATCGCCGAGGAGTTCCAGCGGATCGTCGACGACTACGTCGCCACCCGCTACCCCCGCCGCGACGCCCCCTCGGCCCTCTCCGGATCGTCATTCCCGAGAGAGCAGGAAGCCAGAGACCGTTGAAACGGATTCCCGCTTTCGCGGGAATGACGGGTCTATCAGCGGGAATGACGGAGGCTTGGCGCGCCGGGTCGTTTGCGTTCCACCCCCCTCCCGGCCTCCCCCCTGACAGGGGGGAGGAGTAGAGATTGGGCACCCCGACAGGGGGAGAGGAGAAGAAGGGCGGCTTCCCCCCTTGCCAGCGGGGAGAAGTGTAACCGGCGTTGGAGGAGTCTTGCGGACAAGCAGGTTCTTCTTTCCCGCGCTTCGCGTGGATGCGGGCGTCGCGCCGGCAGGCGCGCGTATGGCGGATGATGGCCGGCGGGCGCGCGCTTGGCGGATGATGGCCGGCGGGCGCGCGCCTCGTGCATGACGGCCTGAGAGAGCCGCGCGCCGGGCGCCGCCCGCTCTCCTCGCCGGCGCTCGTCTGGTGGCTGTTCGCGATGGCCGGGCTGGTCTTCGCGATGGTCGTGCTGGGCGGCGTCACCCGCCTCTCCCAGGCCGGGCTTTCCATGGTCGAATGGCGCCCGCTGGCGGGCGCGCTGCCGCCGCTCGACGAGGAGACGTGGCGGGCGCTGTTCGCGCAATACCGGCAATTCCCGGAATACCGGGAGGTCCACCGGGGCATGACCCTGGAGGGCTTCAAGGGGATTTTCTGGCTGGAATACGCGCATCGCCTGTTGGGCCGGGCGCTGGGGGCGGCCTTCCTGCTTCCCTTCCTGTGGTTCCTGCTTCGGCGCCGGCTGCCGCTCTCCCTCGCCGCCCGGCTGCTGGCGATCGCCGCGCTGGGCGGCCTCCAGGGGCTGCTCGGCTGGTACATGGTCGAGAGCGGGCTGGTCGATCGGCCGGACGTGAGCCCCTATCGCCTCGCCGCCCATCTGGGCCTGGCCGTCGTGATCTACGCCGCCCTCCTGTGGACGGCGCTGGGCCTGCTGCCGCGTCCGGCCGCCGGGCGGGCCACGGCCGCCGCGGCGCCCGTCTCCCGCGCGTGGCGGGTCGCGCTGGCGCTGGCGCTCGGGCTGGTTTTCGTCACCCTCCTCTCCGGCGCCTTCGTCGCCGGCAACGACGCGGGCCTCGCCTACAACACCTTCCCCGACATGGCGGGCGCGCTCGTCCCGCCGGACCTCTTCCCGCTCGAGCCCCTGTGGCGGAATTTCTTCGAGCACGTGCCGCTGGTGCAGCTCGCCCATCGCCTGCTGGCGATGCTGACGGCGGCGGTCGTGGCCCTGATCTGGCTGGCCGGCTTCCGCGCGCCGCCGCCCCGCGCGCCGACCCGCCCGGTGCGCCGCGCGCTGCATGCTCTCGCCGCCGCGGTGGCCTGCCAGTTCGCCTTGGGCGTCGCGACGCTGCTGGCCTTCGTGCCGGTGCCGCTCGCCGCCGCCCACCAGGCCGGCGCCATGGCCGCCTTCACCGCCTGCCTCGTCGCCCTCCGCCTTCTCCACCCCCGCCCGCTCTCGACCGGGGAAGGCCGGCTTGGTATTGATCCGGGGGCACGGGGCGGCTCGCCCGGCATCCGGGGGTGATCGTGGCGCAGAGCGGCAAGGCGAAGCGGGACATCGCGGCCTACGCGCACGCAGCCGAGGAGCGCGCGAACAATCCGCCCGTCGGGCTGGTCACGCCGGAGACCGATCGCGATGCCGGCGGCAGGGCTTACGCGCACGATCCGCACATCGACCCGCAGCTCTCCTGGGCCGGCAAGGCGGAGCACGCTTCGTTCGAGGTGCCGACCGTCTCGCTTCACGTCCACGAGCGCATCGACCCGCGCACCGTCGTCGAGGCGGTGCGCAAGCGGAACGGCGCCGAGGGCCAGCCCTCTCTCTTCGCCGCGCCGGAGGAGAACCCGCCGCTGCGCCAAGCCATCGAGTTCTACCGCCACCGGCACAACTGGACCAACCGGCTGATCGCCGGCGACAGCCTGCTGGTGATGAACTCGCTCCTGGAGAAGGAGGGCCTCGGCGGGGCGGTGCAGACGGTCTATATCGACCCGCCCTACGGCATCCGCTACGGCTCCAACTTCCAGCCTTTCGTGAACCGCCGCGAGGTGACCGACGGCAGGGACGAGGACCTGACCCAGGAGCCGGAGACCATCCGCGCCTTCCGCGACACCTGGGAGCTCGGCATCCATTCCTATCTCGCCTATCTGCGCGACCGCTTGCTGCTGGCCCGCGAATTGCTGCATGAGAGCGGCAGCTGCTTCGTGCAAATCGGCGACGAGAACGTCCACCGCGCCGGGATGGTGATGGACGAAATTTTCGGCGCGGTGAACCGAGTGGCGACCATCTCCTATGCCACCACCGGCGGCAGTTCGGCCGCGACCCTGCCGCAGGTCGCCGATTACCTGCTCTGGTACGCCAGGGACCGGACGCGCGTGAAGTACCGGCAGTTGTACGAGCCGCTGACGCGGGCCGAGGTGATCGAATTCTTCAGTTGGCACGCCATGGTGGAACTTCCCGACGGCGGGCGCCGCAAGCCGACTCCGGAAGAGTGTTTCGACCCCGACCGGAAGCTGCCGAAGGGCGCGCGTCTCTACCAGTGCATGCCGCTCTCTTCTCCAGGCGTTTCGGCGACCGGCCGTTCCGAGCCTTACGAGTGGAACGGCCGTGTCTTTCCTTGTCCCGCTGGTCAGCAGTGGCGGGTTTCCAAAGAAGGCATGGACAGGCTTTCTCATCTGAATCGGCTGGAGGCGCTGGAGGGGCAGGCTTCGCTAAGGTGGAAACGATACGAAGACGAAGTTCCGGGCCGGCGGATCAACAACATCTGGGCTGCTAAAATGTCGCCCAACGACAAGCGCTATGTCGTCCAGACCGACACCAAACCCATCCAGCGCTGCATCCTGATGACCACCGATCCCGGCGATCTGGTCTTCGACCCCACCTGTGGCAGCGGCACGACGGCCCATGTCGCCGAGCAATGGGGGCGGCGCTGGGTCGCCTGCGACACCTCGCGGGTGGCGCTCGCCATCGCCCGCCAGCGGCTGACGACTGCCGGCTTCGACTATTACGAACTGGCCCATCCCGACGAGGGCGTCGGCTCCGGCTTCCGCTACCGCAGCGTCGCCGACGTCTCGGCGGCAACGCTGGCTTACGACGAATCGTCCAAGGAGGTCGTGCTCTACGACCAGCCGCACATCGACCGCGCCAAGGCCCGCGTCACCGGGCCGTTCACCGTCGAGGCGGTGCCGGCACCGGTGGTGAAACCGCTGGACGAGGCCGACGAGGCCGCGATGAGGCCGCCGCCCGACGATTCGATGGCGAGAAGCGGCGCCACCCTGCGCGAAGGCGACTGGCGCGACGAACTGCTGAAGACCGGCATTCGCGGCAAGGCCGGCCAGCGCATCGCCTTCGCCCGGCTGGAGCCGTTGCCGGCCCATCGCTGGCTGCACGCCGAAGGCGAAACGCGCCCCGATGATTCCGGCGCCTTGCGCGACCCCGTCACCGCCCGGCAACCGCAGCGCGTCGCCGTCTCCTTCGGCCCTCACCATGCGCCGCTGGAGCAACGGCAGGTGGCGCTGGCCATCGAAGAGGCGCATAAACTGGTGCCCAAACCCGCAGTGATCGTCTTCGCCGCCTTCCAGTTCGACCCCGAAGCGGCCAAGGACATCGACGAGACCGACTGGCCCGGCATCGCGCTCCTCAAGGCGCAGATGAACGCCGACCTGCTGACCGGCGACCTGAAGAAGAAACGCGCGAGCAACGAGAGCTTCTGGCTGATCGGCCAGCCGGAAGTGACGGTGGAGCGCATCGCACACGGCGAGGATGCGGGCAGGTTCCGCATCGCCGTCCACGGCTTCGACTATTTCAACACCAGGACCGGCGATCTCCAATCCGGCGGCGCCAACCGCATCGCCCTGTGGATGCTGGACCCGGACTATGACGGGCGCAGCCTCTTCCCCCGCCAGGTGTTCTTCCCCATGGGCGGGCGAAGGACGGCCGGGCGGAAGAAAGAGGAAGGCTGGTCGAAGCTGGCCCGCAACCTGAAGGCCGAGATCGACCCGAACCTGATCGAAGCCTACGCCGGCACCCTCTCCCTCCCCTTCGCCCCCGGCCCCCACCGCCGCGCCGCCGTCAAGATCGTGGACGACCGCGGCATCGAGAGCCTGAAGATCGTGGAGCTGGGGTGATGGCGCGGCCGGATAAAGCCAAGGCAATCCATCTCCTAAAGAAGGCGAAGAAAGAGGTGGATGATTGGAGATATAGAGGTACTAACTCGGCAGAATTCAAGAGATGGCATAGGATTCTCAAAGTTAATTGTTCAAACATATTCGGGGAAAGGAGCACTCATTTTTCAGAATTTGAGTCCGAGCTTTATAATGAATTTGGTTTTCTCTCTAATGACCCAGATTTGGTCAGAGCATTACTTGATGCGATGATAAATGAAGTCGAAAATTGGTGGTCTGACGCAGAACAACGTCCCACATCGTCTACCACTTCTGTTCGAGGCAGAAAGTCTCCAGATTCAAACAAGGTCTTCATCGTCCACGGCAGGGACGATGGTTCCAAGGAGGCCGTGGCGAGATTTCTCGAACGGCTGAAACTCGAACCGGTGATACTGAACGAGGAGGCGAGCCGGGGCAAAACGATCATCGAGAAATTCGAACACCATGCGGATGTCGGATTCGCCGTCGTCCTGCTGACGCCGGACGACGAGGGCGCGCTTCGGGGCGAGGATGGAAGCCCCGGCCTCCGCGCCCGGCAGAACGTGATCTTCGAGCTCGGGTTCTTTATCGGTCGCCTCGGCCGGGAGCGTGTTTGCGCGCTGACCAAAGGAGGCGACATGGAGATTCCGTCGGATTACGCCGGGGTCGTCTACATCCCACTGGACGATAAGGGAGCGTGGAGGATCGGACTCGTCAAGGAATTGCAGGCAGCCGGATTCGACGCCGATGCGAACCGGGCGTTGTAGAGCCATGACGGCGCAGGCGGTGGCTCGGCACTTGGGGAGATTCGCCCGATGAATCCGGCCGTATCCGTTCCCGCCGACCGGCTCGCCGCGTTCTGTCGAGCCAACGGCATCGCGCGGTTGGAGCTCTTCGGCTCGGCCCTGCGGGAGGATTTCGGGCCGGACAGCGACATCGACCTGCTCGTCGAATTCGAACCGGATCGCACGCCCAGCCTCCTGGCTCTCGCCGGCATGGAGATCGACCTTTCGGAAAAGTTCGGCAGGAAGGTCGATCTGGTCGATCGCAAGGGAGTGGAGGCGAGTCGCAACTACATCCGCCGCGAATCGATCCTGCGAACGACGGAAACGATCTATGCGGCGTGACGCCGCCGCCTGGATGCTCGATATGCTGCTGGCGGCGCGCGACGCCGCGGCGTTCGCGGACGGGCGGACCCGCGATGACCTCGACGAAGACCGACAGCTCTTGCTGTCGTTGGTCAAGGCGGTCGAAATCGTCGGCGAGGCCGCCGCGCATGTCGACGAGGATACGAAGTCGGCGCACCCGGAGATCCCCTGGGCGCGAATCGTCGGGATGCGCAATCGGCTCGTTCACGGCTATTTCGACGTCCGGCTCGATACGGTCTGGAATACCGTGCGGGAGGACATTCCCGCCCTGATCGCCCGGCTCGAACCACTCGTGCCGCCGGAGCCCGAATGACGGCGCGCAAGGTCATCGACCGGCTCATCGTCAACCCGCCCTGGCAGGAACCGGCGAAGCACTGGCGCTATGTCCGCGAACGGCGGACCTTCTCCCTGGAGCAAGGCCGCCGCCCGGCCGGCTATCTGGTCGCCTCGGAACGCTCCCGCTCCTTCGACGACCCCGGCCGCTTCGTCGAAATCCCCCTGGTCAACGCCATCCGCCCGCGCGTCGCCGCCTGGCGGGAAGCCGGCTGGCCGGGCGCCACCGCCGTCACCAGGCGCCTGCTGGAACACTGGCGCGACCCGGAAGAGTTCGAAAACCGCCGCTTCTTCTTCTGCCAGCTGGAGGCCGCCGAAACGCTGATCTGGCTTATCGAAGCCCCGGCGAGCGAAACGGCCGGCATCGACATCCCCTCCGACGGCGGGCCGTTCCGGCGCCTGTGCGCCAAGATGGCGACCGGCACCGGCAAGACCGTCGTCATGGCCATGGTCCTGGCCTGGCAGATTCTCAACAAGATGGCCTCTCCGCGCGATCCCCGCTTCGCCGGCAACGCCCTGGTCGTCGCCCCCGGCCTCACGGTCAGGAACCGGCTGGCGGTGCTGGAACCCGCCCACCCGGAAAACTACTACCGAGCCTTCCGCATCGCGCCCTTCGCCCTGCTCGACAAGCTGCGCCGGGGCCGGGTTCTGGTTCGCAACTGGCACGCGCTCACCTGGGAGAGCGAGGAGAAGATCCAGGCCAGGCGCGGCGTCGACAAGCGCGGCGCCAGGAGCGACGAAGCCTGGACCCGCGAGGTGCTGGGCGAGATGGCCTCCACGCGCAACCTGCTGGTGATCAACGACGAAGCCCATCACGCTTGGCGCGTTCCCGCCGGGGTCAAGGGCGTCGCCAAAGACAGGATCGATGAAGCCACCCGCTGGGTCGGCGCCCTCGACCGCCTCCACAAAACGCGCGGCATCCTCGCCTGCCTGGACTTCTCCGCCACTCCCTTCGCGCCATCGGGCGGCAAGAGCGCCGAAGAGGCCCTGTTCGGCTGGATCGTGAGCGATTTCGGGCTGAACGACGCCATCGAATCCGGCCTCGTCAAAACGCCCCGCGTCGTGGTGCGCGACGACGCCCTGCCCGATGCCCGGACCTGGCGCTCCCGCCTCTACCACATCTACGACGACGCCGAGGTGAAGGACGACCTCAACCGCAAGGCCGAACCGCAAGCGCCGCTGCCGGACCTGGTGACGAACGCCTACCACCTGTTGGGCCACGACTGGCGCGAGACCGCGAAGGCATGGCGCGAAGCCGGCGCCGGGACGCCGCCGGTGATGATCACCGTCGCCAACCGCACCGAAACCGCGGCTCGCGTCAAGCACGCCTTCGACCGCGGCAAGATCCGCATCGACGAACTCCGCGCCCCCGAACGGACCCTTCATATCGACTCGAAGGTGCTGGCGAAGGCCGAGACCGCCGAAGAGCCGGTCGCCAACCTCGCCACCGGCCGGGCGCGCAAGCCCACCGGGAAGCAACAGGGCGAATGGCTGCGCTTGCAGGTGGACAGCGTCGGCCGGGTAGGCAAGCCGGGCGCGCGCATCCAGAACGTGATCTCGGTCGGGATGCTATCGGAAGGTTGGGACGCGAAGACCGTGACCCACATCATGGGCTTGCGCGCCTTCGCCAGCCAGCTTCTCTGCGAACAGGTGGTGGGGCGCGGCCTGCGCCGCACCTCCTACGAGGCGGACCCGGAAACCGGTCTGTTCGCGCCGGAATACGTCAACGTCTTCGGCGTGCCCTTCACCTTCCTGCCCCATGAGGGCGGAGAAGACGGCCCGCCACCGCCGCCGCAACCCAAGACCGCCGTCGAGCCGGACCCGGACAAGGCGTCCTTCGCGCTGTCGTGGCCGAACGTGCTGCGTATCGACCGCACCATGCGGCCGCGCCTGCATCTGGACATGGACGGGCTAGAGCCGCTGCGGCTCGACGCCAGCCAGACGGCCAGGCTTGCCGAACTCGCCCCCACCGTCGACGGCAAGCCGGACATAACGGCGATCGCGACCATCGACCTGGAGAATCTGGCGCAGGAATCCCGCACGCAACGGATCGTCTTCGAGGCCGCTCGGGACGTCTATGACCAGATGCAGGCGGACTGGCCGGGCGGCAGGACGTTGCTGGTGGCGCAGCTGGTGCGCCTGATCGAAGGCTTCGTCCGCTCCGGGAAGATCGACATCCAGCCCGGCCTGTTCGAGCGCGACGCCCTCAAGCGCCGCCTCGTCCTCACCCTCAACATGACCAGGCTGGTCCGGCACCTGTGGCACGCCATCCGCTGCGAAAACGCCCACGGCCTGGAGCCGGTATTCGACCGGGAACGGCCCATCCGCTCGACCGGCGCCATGGCGGTGTGGTGGACCGGCAGGCCCTGCCACCCCGCAGCGAAGAGCCACATCAACGTCTGCGTCCATGACGGCACCTGGGAGGCGACGGAAGCCTTCGCCCTCGACCGCCACCCGGCCGTCGCCGCCTGGGCGAAGAACGATCATCTCGGCTTCGAAGTGTTTTACGAACATGGCGGCATCGTGCGGAAATACCGCCCCGATTTCCTCATCCGCCTGACCTGCGGCGACATGCTGATCCTGGAAGTAAAGGGCCGCGACAGCGCCCGGGACGAGGCCAAGCGCCGCTTCCTCGACGAGTGGATCCAGGCCGTCAACGCTCATGGCGGCTTCGGTCGCTGGCACCGGGCGGTGTCGTGGCGGCCGGGCGACGTCGAGGACATCCTGGCGCGGCACGCCGGCGGAACCGCGTGACGAGTCCGCGCGGCGCGGGGCGGCTGCCGGAACGCGCTTAACGAACGGCGCCCGCCGTGCCACAATCGCGTCGGGCCCGCGTCCTGGGCCTTGGAAACGCCGTGGTCGTCGATGTCGAAGGAAGACCTGCTCGAATTCTCGGGCGTCGTTCGCGAAAAGCTGCCGGACACGATGTTCCGCGTCCAGCTGGACAACGGCCACGAGATCATCGCGCGGCCGGCCGGCAAGATGCGGAAATTCCGCATCCGCGTGCTCGTGGGCGACCGCGTCGACGTCGAGATGACCCCCTACGACCTGTCGAAAGGCCGGATCATCTTCCGCCACAAATAGCCGGAGGAGGGACGGGATGGCCCATCCGCGCTTCGGCGACATCGCCGTCTGCGTCTTCGACGCCTACGGGACGCTGTTCGACCACGCCGCCGCCGCGCGGCGCCACGACGCGGCGCTCGGCGCCAGGGCGGCCCCTCTGGCCGAGACCTGGCGCCTCAAGCAACTGCAATACACGTGGCTCCGCAGCCTCATGGGCCGGCACGCGCCCTTCTGGCAGGTCACCGGCGAGGCGCTCGACTACGCCATGGCGGCGCACGGCATCGCGGACGAATCGCTCCGCGCCGGGCTGATGGACGCCTATCTCACCCTGGACGCCTATCCCGAAGTGCCTGCCACCCTGGCCGCGCTCAAGGCCGCCGGCCTCGCGACCGCGATCCTCTCCAACGGCGAGCCGCGGATGCTGGACGCGGCGGTCGCGGCGGCGGGGATCGGCGCAGCGCTCGACGCCGTGCTCTCGGTGGAGGAAGTGGGCGTGTACAAGCCCCATCCCTCGGTCTATCGGCTGGTATTGGAGCGCTTCGGCGTGGCGGCCGGGCGGGTGAGCTTCCAGTCCTCCAACGCCTGGGACGCGAACGGGGCGGCAGCTTTCGGCTTCCGCGTCGCCTGGTGCAACCGCTTCGGCCAGGGCCGCGAACGTCTCCCCTCGCCCCCCGACGCCGAAATCGCGACCCTCGCCGAACTCCCCCCGCTCCTCGGCCTCTCCTGAGGTTTTTCCTTCTTCGGTGCGCGGGCCCTCGAAGCCCCGCGCGCCGATCTACGCCGGCTGCGCCGCCGCGGCGCCGTCCTTGGCCTTGAGCGCCTCGGCCGCCTTCTGCGCCGCCTCGGGGCTGTCGTAGCGCATGTCCTCGAAGAGGATCAGCGGCTTGGCGCGGTCGGCGGCGAGCTGGCCCACGCACCACTCCTCGTCCGGCTTGGTACAGACCACCACGTAGAAGCCGGAGATGGGCCCCAGGCGGTGGCTGTTGAGGGCGAACAGCACCTCGGAAAGGTCGTTGAGCTTGTCCGGGTCGAGGGCGCCAAGCAGCGCCTCCTCAAGCGCGTTCGTCTCGGCGCGGGTGGGCAGCATCTTCTTGCCCACCGGCGGCATGACCGTGGGCATGAGCGAGCTGCGGGTCTTGTCCGGAGCGCGCATCGCCCCCTCCTCCCGGGCGGGTGGCTCAGGGCAGCGGGCCGTCCTTGAGGAAGCCGTCGATCACGTTCCGCATGATGCGGGAGACGTTGTTGTCGTAGTCGTTGTGCGAGAGGCTGCCGCACCAGACCAGCGAGCCGGGGCCGAACACCGCGCCGTCGTTGGGCGTCTTGTAATAGATCATGTCGGCGCGCACCTGCGGGTTCTCGTGCCCGCCGCCGTAATAGCCGCGGCAGGCGAAGTGGATTTCCTCGTTGACCTGGAGCATCAGGTCCGTGTGGCCCTCGGAGCGGGCCAGGAGGTAGCCGTTGTGCGGGGTGCCGAACTCGAGGTCGTAGCGATCCAGCTCCAGGCCGGCGGCGCCGCCGCCCACGAGGCCGAAATCGCCGATGATCTCGTCGTCGCCGATGCCCGCGAAGATCCATTCGCATTCGCTGCGGAAGCTGTCCGGCTCGCGCCTGTAATAGGACGACACGTCGAAGCCGTAGGCGGTGAAGGTGAGGCCGCAGACCTTGCTCGGGATGCGCCCGCGGGCGCGCCACATGCCGCCGAACTTGCCGTCGAAGGCGTTGTTGTATTCGCCGGGATTGGCGGTCCAGGCGCGGGTGCCCGCCTCGCCCTTGCGCACCTCGATGATGTTGCCGTTGTCGGGGTGGTACTGGCTGCACCAGTAGAAGCCGTCGGCGCCCAGATAGAGCCAGCGGCCGCCCTGCTGCTGGTAGGCTTCGTAGGCGTCGATCATGTTCTCGGAGGAGTATTCCGGATGGGAGCCGGTGAGCACCACCCGGTACCGGTTCAGCAGGTCGACGCCCTCGCGGTCCAGATCCTCGTCGGTGTGCAGGTCGTAATCGAAGCCCACCGCCTCCAGCCAGTCCGTGAGATGCAGGTCGCCGTTGAGCTGCCACAGCGACGGCGACAGCCAGTGCCGGTATTTCGGCCGCATGTTGAGGATCGGGCGCAGCCGCGACGAATAGCAGACGCCGCTGCCGTCCGAGTGGAGGGAGTAGGTGGAGAGGCCGTATTCCCGATGCTCGTTGAGATAGAGATCGGAGGCCTGCATGATCGGGACCTTGCCGGCCAGGAGCTGGGCCACCACCGAATTGGTCGCGAGGTTGTCGTTGGAATAGGCGAGGTAGCTGTTGGTCGGGATGATGACCGCGAGCCTGGCCGAGGCCTCGCCCCTGGGCGGGCGCACCACGAAGGGGATGTAGTCCTCGGTGGCCGGCGATTCCTCGCCGCCGACGCGGAGCCGCGCCGCGTAGAAGCCGCTCTTCAGCCCTTCCGGCGCGGTGTAGGTGAAGTCCACGTCCCATCGCGCGTCGTCGATGTCGTCGTCGTGGAAGTGGATGGCGCCGTATTCCTCCGGCGCATGATGATAGACGATCTCGTCGCCGGTCCAGTTGTATCCGGTCATGGCGCGGGCCGGGAGGTTGATCGCGTGGCCGTGGAGCACGTTCGGCGAGGTGTCGAGGATGTGGGTCGAGGCGATGTTGCCGGTGATGTTGGCCTGGAAGTCCCAGGCGCCCACCACGACGCGGCGGAGGCCGGCGGGGCAGCCCTTGAAGCCGCGGGCGAGGGCGTCGATCTCGCTCTTGTCGAGGGCCGCGGCGGAGAGGCGCGGGCGGTCGATCTTGCCGTTGTAGGTGTCGCACTGCTCGGGCAGTTCGACCGGGGCGGCCGCCTCCTTGTAATGCGCGCCGAAGATCGAGCGCCCGCAGGCCGGGACCTTCGTCGTCGCGGCCATGAGGAGGGGCGCGTCGTTCGCCCCCGGCGCGACGTCGCAGGTGCCCGAGACCTCGGCCGTCGTCTCTTCGGCCGGGTGCAGCAGCGACATGCCGAGGCCGCCGTTCGCCGAGGTCACGACCGGCTCCTGATAGAGGCGGACGGCGCCGCTCTTCGCGTCGTAGGACGCGGCCGCGAGATACCACACCTTGCGCAGCAGCGGCTTCCCGCTCGCGATGGTGCGCACGGTGCCGCCGGCGCCGATGCGGAGCGCGAGATTGGCGTTCTCGTCGATGAAGAGGCCGTAGCCCGTGTCGCCCACCCACTTGGTCAGGATGCCCTGCGGGCCCTTGGTCGGCGTCGTCGGGAAGACGAAAGCCTGGATGGTGAAGCTCTCGACCGCCAGCCGCTCGTCGTGGGGCACGATGACGTAGGAGCCGCCGTGGATCTTCTGGTTGCGCCCCTTGTAGGTCTTGTCGAACGGCGCGGCGATCTCTTCTTCCTTGTACCCCGGCCCCTCGGGGTTGGTGTCGCCGTGGATGAGGCGGACGAGCTTGGCCTCGTAGTCCTCGCCCTTCTCGGAATTCACATAGAACCTGATGTCGTCGCCCGGATGGATGGAGTAACGGTCGCTGTATCCGGTGATGCGCAGCATGTCTTGTCTCCCCGGCCCTGGTCTCGTTCGGCTCCGCGCCGCTCAGGCGACGCCGTAAAGCGCCAGCAGGTCGTCGACGCGCTTGACGAAGATCGCGTGCTCGCAGGCATCTTCGCTCGGATACGCATCGTCCAGAATCGTCACGGGCTTGCCGCGCACCCCCGAGGTGACGCCGATGCGGTATTCCGCGTGCGGCCTCATGCAGACGCGGACGTATTTGCCCGTCATCGGCGCCCGGCGCAGCTTGTCGATCACGGCGATGAGATCGGGGCTGTGGCCCACCGCGTTCCTGCCGGCCTTGCCCGGCTTGCCGATCGGGTTGCTCCTGTGCTCCTCGATCAGACGCGCGCGCGTCTCCGGATCGGTGAGCAGCGGCAGCACGTAGGTGCGCGTGATGAAATCATCGGTCGAGGCGTGGCCCTGATCGAGCTGGATGCCGGTCTTCTCCGGAATGTTCGGTCGCATCGCGTCCTCCCTCGGGCGCCGGGCTCCGCGCTCCCGCGACGGGGAGGGGGCCTCCGGCACCGCCGGGCCATGTTAGCGGCGGCGACGGCCTTGGCAAGCCCGGATACCGGCGCGCCGGGGGCGGTTTTCGTTATAGTGGCGTGGCCGGCGGCGGCGCGGAGGGGCGCGGGATGAACATCGCGGCGTTGTTGCAGAAGACCGCGCGGACCTTCCCCGAGCGCCCGGCGCTCTCCCTGGGCGGGCGGACGACGGCGCGCTACGGCGATCTCCACCTTCGCGCCGGCGCCATCGCCGGGGCGCTGCGCGACGCCCGCGCCCTGGCGCCGGGCGACCGGGTGGCGGTGGCGATGGCCAACCGGCCGGAATATCTCGAGGCCCTGTTCGGCATCTGGTATGCGGGGCTGGTCGCCGTCCCCGTCAACGCCAAGCTGCACCCGCAGGAGTTCGCCTACATCCTCGGCAATTCCGGCAGCCGGCTCTGCTTCGCCGACGCGCCGCGCGCGGCGGCGGTCGAAAGCGTGCGCGGGGACGTGCCCGGCCTCGCGCCGCCCGTCGCCGTCGACGGCGGAGACTACCGCGCCATGCTGGAGGAGGAGCCGCGCCCGCCCGCCACGGCGCGGCCCGACGACCCGGCATGGCTCTTCTACACGAGCGGGACCACCGGCCGGCCCAAGGGCGCCACGATCACGCATCGCAACCTGCTGGTCATGACCTTGAGCTACTTCGCCGATCTGAATCCGGTCTCGCCCGCGGATTGCGTCATCCATGCCGCGCCTCTCTCCCACGGCGCGGGCCTTTACGCCCTGCCTTTCGTCGCCAAGGGCGCCAACAACGCCATCCCCGAGAGCGGCGGCTTCGACCCCGCCGAAATCTTCGGCCTGATCGAACGCTACCCCGGCGCCGCCATGTTCGCGGCCCCCACCATGGTGGTCCGCCTGCTCGACAGCCCGGCGCTCGCCGGCGCCGATACCGCCAATCTCGACCTCATCGCCTATGGCGGCGGCCCGATGTACGCGGCCGACGTGGAGCGCGCGCTCGCCGCCTTCGGCCCCAAGCTGGCGCAGATCTACGGCCAGGGCGAGAGCCCGATGACGATCACGTGCCTGTCGCGCGCCGCCCATGCCGAGACCGACCACCCCCGCTTCCGCGCGCGCCTGGCCTCGGTCGGCGTCGCGCGCACCGACGTCGAGGTGCGCGTCGTCGATGCGGACGACCGGCCGCTGCCGGCGGGCGAGGCCGGCGAGGTCGCGGTGCGCGGCGACGTCGTGATGGCGGGCTATTGGGAGGACGCCGCCGCCAGCGCGCGGGCGCTACGCGGCGGCTGGCTCCACACCGGCGACGTGGGCCGGTTCGACGAGGACGGCTTCCTGACCCTGCTCGACCGCGCCAAGGACCTGATCATCTCCGGCGGGGCCAACATCTACCCGCGCGAGGTCGAGGAAGCCCTGCTGCGCCACGACGCCGTGCGCGAGGCGGCGGTCGTCGGCCGCCGGCACGCGGAATGGGGCGAGGAGGTCGTGGCCTTCGTCGTGCCCCACGAGGGCCGGGCCGTGACCGCGGGCGAACTCGACCGGCTGTGCCTGGAGTCGATCGCCCGCTTCAAGCGCCCCCGCTCCTACCGCATCGTCGAGAGCCTGCCCAAGAACAACTACGGCAAGGTGCCGAAGCGCGCGCTCCGCGCCCGGCTCGAAGAGGAGGAGACGGCATGACCGGCCGGTTCCGCCTCCTGGCGGCCGCCGTTGCGCTGCCGTTGGCGCTGGCGGCGAGCGTTCTCCGGGCCGGCGACGACGGCGAGGCTTGCCTGGAGGCGCTGCGCGACCCGGAGGCCGCCTCCATCGCCTGCGACGTGCGGTTCACGCTGCCGGCGGAGGAGCGCGGCACCGTGCGGGCGCTGACCGCCGGCATCCTGCGCGACGCCTCCTGCCTCGCCGCCATCGACATGCCGCGGGAGGACTTCGTTCGCGCGCTGCTGCGCGAAGACCTGCTCGAGGTGCCGCGCCAGCCGGTGGTCTGCGAGATCGCCACGGAGGACGAGCCGATCGCGGCGCGCTTCACGCTCTCGCCGAAGGTCTGGTTCGCCGGCGGGCGCGCCGTCCGGGCGACGCCGGACATGGCCGATCTCACCGGCCTGCCCGCCCTCCTCGCCGGGCTGGTGGAGGACTGGGTGAACGAAAGCGACGCCATCGAGGAAGCGATGGTGGACGCGGTCAACGACTATCTCGCCGAAGGCGCGCCCGAATAGATTACGGTCCCGTCCCGACGTTCGGCCGAGGCCGAACGGACAATCCTTGTACTGGACGAGTGAGGCCGGCGCCATGCGGCGCTGGCCTCGAAACGGCACCCGTCGCGAGCCCGGACAACCGGCGCCTACCAGGGCAAGGGGCCGGTCCAGACGATCTTGTCTCCCACGGCGTAGACGGCGCAGTCGGGCTTCTCAGCGGGCGCGTTGTCCCGCACATCTTGCCGGCAGGCTTGGAGTGCTTTTCCTCTCCACTGGGAAATGACTGTGAGAGTCATAAGGTTACAGTATCGCCAACAGTATATCCACCCTCCACCATTCAGGTTCCGATCCAGTGCAAGAATGCCGAAGCTTGATGGATCGGCATTCTTCGACTTCTGGTACTGTTCCCAGATGTTCTTGAACTTTTGCGGCGCGTTCTCGTGAAGCTCGGCGGCGGTTCCCCGCTCCTTCTGGCTCAGCACGCTCATGCTTGCGTCGCGCGAACACGCGGCGAGGGTGAGTCCGAGCGCGGCCACGAGGACCACAAGGGTTCGTCCGGGTCCGTGCATTGCATCCTCCATGCGGTTGCCACGGCGCCGGCGGGTGCCGGGCCGTTGCAACCAAGCACGGGTGATGTGCGAGACCCCGCCTGTTCGCCGGGCCCGGGCGGCCAAACCCAAGCCGGTCGAGGGCTGTTCTATTCAGCGGGCGACCCGACGGAGCGGGAAGCCTGTTTGGATGTTGCAAGAATGATCTTGGACGGGGCCGGGTATGCGCGTCAATGGAAACGATGCGGTAACGGCGCCAAGCGCACGATCGCGAGGACCTCAAAAACCGGCAAATTCCGGGGAAGGAACGCTCGAAGTCATCGTCGGCCGGAGCCGTCAGCGCGGCGCGTAGGGGTTCCGTCCGGCGCGGGGGAGCAGGCGGAGGGGCGTGCCGGGGAAGCCGAACTCGGCCCGCAGGCTGTTCACCAGATAGCGGCGGTAGCCTTCGGGCAGCGCCGCGGGCCGGCTGACGAAGAGCGCGAAGGTCGGCGGGCGCGCCTTCACCTGGGTCACGTAGCGGAGTTTCAACCGGCGGCCGGCGGCCAGCGGCGGCGGGTGATGCGCGCCCGCCTGCGCGAGCCAGCGGTTCAAGGCGGCGGTGGGGACGCGCCGGTTCCAGGCGTCGAAGGCGCGGGCGACCGCCGGCATCAGCCCGCCGAGGCCGGCGCCGGTGAGCGCCGAGCCGGCGACCACGGGAACCCCTTTCGCCTGGGCGAACGCCTCGTCCAGGCGCTCCCGGACGGCCGCGCGGGCGGACGCGCGATTCCGGACGAGATCCCACTTGTTGAGCAGGACGGCGACAGCGCGGCCTTCCTCGATCGCCTGGGCGGCGATGGCGAGGTCCTGGCGGCCGACCGGGGCGGCGGCGTCGACCACGGCGAGCACCACCGCCGCCCGGCCCATGGCGCGGGTCGCGTCCCGCGCGGACAGCCGGTCGAGTGGCGCCGTAGTCCTGGCCTGGCGCCGCAGGCCGGCGGTATCCACCAGTTCGACCGGGCGCCCCCGCCAGGACCAGCGCACCGTGATCGAATCGCGGGTGAGCCCCGGCTCGGCGCCGGTGATCGTCCGTGCTTCGCCCACCAGCCGGTTCAGCAGCGTCGACTTGCCGACGTTGGGGCGCCCGACGATAGCGAGCCGGAGCACCTCGTCCGCCGCCGCGTCGGCGCCCGCCCGCGCCCCGGATTCGAAAGGGGCGAGGGCGTCGTAGAGATCGGAGAGGCCGTCGCCGTGCTCCGCCGAGATCGGAATCGGCGTCCCCAGGCCGAGGGCGTAGGCTTCGGCGACGCCGCCCTCGCCGCCTCCGCCTTCGCACTTGTTGACCGCGAGCACCACCGACAGGGCGCGCCGCCGCAGCCGGTTCGCGAAGAAGGTATCGGCCGGCGTCACGCCCGCCCGCCCGTCGATCAGGAGCAGGGCGGCGTCGGCCTCCGCCAGCGCCCGTTCCGTCTGCGCCGTCATGCGCCCGGCGAGGGTCTCCGGCGCCGCCTCTTCGAGGCCGGCGGTGTCGATCGCGCGGAACCGCAGCGGGCCGATGCGGCCCTCGCCCTCGCGTCGGTCCCGGGTGACGCCGGGGGTCGGCGCCACCAGCGCCGCGCGCCGGCCGACCAGCCGGTTGAAGAGGGTCGACTTGCCGACGTTGGGGCGCCCGACGATGGCGACGGTGAAGGACACCGGCCGCCTCAGCGCAGCGCGACCAGCTTCGCTCCCTCGGTCAGGACGAACAGCGTTCCGTCGGCGACGACCGGCGGGAGGCGGGCGCCGCCGGGCAGATCGAAGCGGCCCAGGACGCTCCCGTCGTCGGGCGAGAGCGACAACGCCGCGCCGTCCGAACCCAGGACGATCAGCCGGCCTCCGGCCAGGATCGGACCGGTCCAGAAGAGCGGGTCGTCGCGCTCCTCCGGATCCGCGAAGCGCGGCAGGGGACGGACCCAGCGGATGGCGCCGTCCTCGCGGGAGAGGCAGAGGACCTCGCCGTCGCCGGTGATCACGAACAGGAAGTCGCCGGCGACCCACGGCATGTCGCGCCCGGCCACCTCCCGCTGCCAGACCCGCCCGCCGGTCCGCAGATCGATGGCGACCAGGGGGCCGCCCTGGCCGATCGCGAAGACGACGCCGCGGTCGATCGCCGGGCTGCCGACGATGTCGTTGAACGCGGCCAGCGTCTCCACGAGGGTGTTCGGGGAAGCCAGGGTATCGGCCCAGACCACGCGGCCGTTCTCGACCCGCAGCGCGGCGATCTCCCCGGACGAATAGGGCGCGACGACGATCTCGCCTTCCACGGCGGGGCTCGCGCCGCCCAGCAGGCGCGCGGTCTCGGCGATTCCGGCATGGCTCCACTGGACGGCGCCGGTGGCGGCGTCGAGCGCCCAGAGCCGGTTGTCGTGGGTCACCGCGAACACGCGCCCGCCGGCCGCCGAGGGCGGCGCGCGCATGGGGACGCCGAGCGTCCGCCGCCATTGCACCGCGCCGGTGTCCGCGTCGAGCGCCAGGACGTCACCGAAACCGGTGGCCGCGAACAACCGTCCGCCCGCCGCCGCGAGGCCGCCGCCGAAGCCGTCTCCGCCCGCCTCGCGCGCCGTCTCCACCGCCCACAGCACCCGCCCCGCGGCCGCGTCGACGGCCGAGACGACGCTTTCCGAATCCATGGCGAAGACCCGCCCCCCGGATACCACCGGAGGCGCCAGGAGCCGCGCGTCGCCGCCGGAGCCCCTGCCGATATCGAGCCGCCAGAGCGCGGCGGGCGCGTCGGCGAAGGCCACGTGCCCCAGGGCGTGGCCGGGGCCGCCGCCGATCTGTGGCCAGGAGTCGTTCGCGCGGGGCTCCGGCAGGCGCACCGTCAGCTCCGCGGCGGCAGGGTCGGGCTCCAGCGTCCGTTCGAGGGACATCACGGCGATGCGCTCCCCCGGGAGCGACGGGTCTTCCGACTCGCTCATCCAGTCCGGCAGGATGTCGCAGCCGGCCAGGCCGACGCCGAGGGCCAGGAAGCCGCCCGCCCGCATCGCGCGCCGCGCGGTCTTCATTGCGCCGCCTCCCCGTCCGTGGTTTCACCGCCCGCGGTTTCGCCGCCGGCCGCGAAGGGGTCGGCGCCCGCCCGGACGTCCTCGAGGCTGCCGCCGAGGCTCGCCAGCAGCTCGGCGGCGCGCCGCCGCTGGCCGAGCGGCGCGGCTTGGTCGCCCGCCAGCGCGGCGAAGACGGCGCGCGCCGTGCCTTCGTCGCCGGCGCGCAGCGCGGCGACTCCGGAAAGCTCCGCCGCCAGCGGCCGCCACGGCGAGGCGCCGATGACGAGGGGCGCGAGCCGCTGGTCGATCTCCGCCGCCGGCGCCCGGTCGAGGGAGCGCTGGGCGGCGAGCAGCGCCGCGAGGTCGCGGTAGAGGGCGGGCACGCGGTCGTCGCGGGCCATGCGGTCATAGGCGGCGACCGCGCCGGCGACGTCCCCCCGCCGGGCGCGCGCGTCCGCTTCCGCGATTCGCGCCAGCGCGGCGTAGCCGGTGCCCGACTCGGCGGCGAGGGCGGCGAAGCGGTCCGCCGCCTCCGAAGCGCGCCCGGCGTCGAGCGCGTCGAGCGCCGCGGCGAATTGGCGCCCTTCGGCCTGGCGGGCGCTCTCCCTGGCGTCGTCGATGACCACATAGGCGACCGCCGCGCCGAGCGCGACCACGGCGACGCCCAGCAGCCAGTAGCGCCAGCGGCGCCAGAGCTTGAGATAGCGCTCCTGCCTTATGTCCTCTTCGACTTCGCGGAAGATGTCCGCCACGCCGCGTCTCCTTCAGCGCCGCCGCCCGGTGGCCCCGGCGGGGCGCCTCTTCACCGCTCCCGGTTCAGGCGCCCTCGCGCCACTTGATCGAGCAGCCCATGCTCGGCAGTTGCTCCTCGGGGCCGGTCCCGGTCTCGGCGATCCGGACCATGGCGTCGAACAGCTCGCGGCGCGCGCCGGCCACCGGCTCCATCCGCGAGGCGTCGAGGCGGCCACGATAACGCAGGCCGAGCGCCGCGTCGAAGCCGTAGAAATCCGGCGTGCAGACCGCGTCGTAGGCGCGGGCCGTCTCCTGCGTTCGGTCGATGAGATAGGGGAAACCGAACCCGTGGGCGGCGGCGAAGGCCTTCATGTTGGCGAAGGAATCGGCGGGGTAGGCCTCGGTGTCGTTGGGCATGATCGCGACCGCGCCGACACCCCGGTCCGCCAGCGCGTCCGCGTCCCGCACGATGCGGTCGATGACCGCCTTCACGAACGGGCAGTGGTTGCAGAGGAACATCACGAGCGTGGCCTTCGCGCCCGCGCAGTCCGCGAGCGTGTAAGTCCTGCCGTCGATTCCCTCGAGGCGGAAGTCGACGGCCTTCCAACCGGTGTCGCAGGCGGGTGTGGTCAGCGCCGGCATGGCCACGGCCTCCTCGGGCTCGCGGAGTCGAACACCGCACTATAGAGTATAGAAGCGGCGGCGGCGCGCGGAAACGCCGCCGAGGAGGCCGTGGGATGAGCGAGCGGATTCGCCGGTATCGGGCGTTCTGGCCTTACTACGTCGCCGAACACAGCCGCCCCGGCACGCGCCGGCTGCATTTCGTGGGGACCACGGGCGCCGTCGCCCTGGTCCTCGCGGCCGGCCTCGCCGGCGAGCCGCGCCTGCTGCCGGCGGCGCTCGTCTGCGGCTACCTCTTCGCCTGGCTGGGCCACGCCCTGATCGAGCGCAACCGGCCCGCGACCTTCACCTACCCGCTGTTCAGCCTCGTCGGGGATTTCCACATGTGGGGCCTCATGTGGCTGGGCCGCATGGAGGCGGAAGCCGAACGCCTTGCCGCGCGGGGCCTCGCCGTGAGGGGCCGCGCCGCAAGGGGCGAGCGTTAGCCGGCATTCCCCGAACGGGGCGCGGTCAGGCGGCGTCTGAGCGAGGCCTGGCCGGCACGTAGGCCTTCGCGTAATGGGCCTGGCAGTAGGGCTTGTCGAGCAGCGCGGGCTCGCCGCAGAAATGGAAGCCCGGTTCGTCCGGGTGCCCGATCGGCCATTTGCACGCCGCGGTGCCGACGGCGAGCTGCGGCATCGGGCGCGGCGCGGCCGGCTTCGGCCTGGAGGGTGCCGGCACGCTCCGGATGCTCTTGCCCTGCCCGATCGGCGACGGTCGCGCCGGCAGCTGCAGGCGATGCGCCTTGCCGACGACCGCGTTCTTGGACATGCCGACCTGCCGCCCGATCTCGGCCGTCGTGAGCCCCTCGTTCCACAGCCGCGTCACGGTGGCGACCCGTTCCGCCGTCCAGGTTGTCATGGCCCGTCCCTCCAGAAGATGCGGCGCGTTCGACCCAGGTCTTGGGATAATCCTCCCAAAGACCGCAAAATACAGTAGCACATACCAGATGCAAGGCGAATCCGCCGCCGTTCGGAGAAGTCGCGCGGCGGAACGGGGCCGCCCGCCGGGAGAGCGACAGGCCCTTGCGCGGCGGGCGATTCCTACGCTATTCAAAGCGCTTGGCGTAAGGGGCGAACGAGGAAAACGGCCCCGTGGCCAGGGAGAAGCGATGGAGGACGATCCGCGGCGCGCGGCGCGCGACGGACGGGCAGCGGCGCGGGGCGCGGCGTGAGCCTGTTTCGTCGTCGCGAGAAGCCGGGCCGCTGGGCCCGCGTCCGGCGCTTCCTGTGGCCCCGCATGGGCTGGCGTCGCGTCGCCAGATACTGGGCCTTCAAGCTCAAGCGGCTGCAAGGCTCGCCCTACGCCATCGCCTGCGGTTTCGCCTGCGGCGCCTCGGTTTCGTTCACCCCGTTCATCGGCTTCCATTTCGTCCTCGCCGCGGCCCTGGCCTGGATGCTGCGCGGCAACGTCATCGCCTCCGCGATCGGCACCGCGATCGGCAATCCCTGGACGTTTCCCTTCATCTGGGCCGGGATCATCTGGCTCGGGACCACGATCCTCGGCTACGAACGCGGCCAGGAATTGCCCGAAGAGCTCACGATCGGGATCATTTTCGAAGAACCCGGGACGGTCATGCTGCCGATGCTGGTGGGCGGCGTCCCGGCGGCGGCGGTCGTCTGGATCGCCTTTTTCCTGCCGATCCACCGGATCGTGACCAACTACCAGCACCATCGGCGGACCCGGCGCCAGCGCCGCCGGCGCGCCCTGGCCGAGGAGCGCCTGGTCGGGCAGGCGGGCGCCGAGGCGGACCGTGACCTCGACATCCCGGACCCGCGCGTCGCGTGTTCGCCGCGCGCCCTCCGGCGCGACGCCGACCCATGATCGTGGGCCTCGGCAGCGACATCGTGGACATCCGGCGCATCGCCAAGGCGCTTGACCGCTTCGGCGAACGCTTCACCCACCGGGTCTTCACCGCCGCCGAGCGCGCGCGCTCGGAACGCCGGGCGCGGCGGGCGGAGAGCTACGCGCGCCGCTTCGCCGCCAAGGAGGCCTGCGCGAAGGCGCTGGGCACGGGCTTCCGGCAAGGCGTCTTCTGGCGCGACATGGCGGTGGTCAACCTGCCCTCCGGCAAGCCGACGATGGAGCTGACGGGCGGCGCCCTGCTGCGCTTGCAATCGCTCGCGCCTTCGGGCATGAGATGCCGCATCGACGTCACCCTCACCGACGAGCCTCCGATCGCCCAGGCGATCGTGGTGATCACGGCGCTCCCGGCGCCACGCTGACGGAAGCCGCGCGTCCCCCGCGCGAACCGAACCGACCGCGAACCGACCGCACATGGCGCGAGCCAAGATCGACACCAAGGGCACGGGGCGGCGGAAATCCAGCGGCCTGTGGGAGACCGTCCGCACCCTGATCTACGCGGTGCTCGCCGCGCTCGTCGTCCGCACCGTCGCCTTCGAACCCTTCAACATCCCGTCGGGCTCGATGATCCCGACGCTGCTCGTGGGCGACTACCTGTTCGTTTCCAAATACGCCTACGGCTACAGCAAGTATTCGCTGCCGTGGAGCGTGCCGCTGTTCGACGGGCGCATCCTGGACGGCCCGCCCGAGCGCGGCGACATCGCCGTCTTCAAGCTGCCCAGCGACAACGAGACCGACTACATCAAACGCATCGTCGGGCTGCCGGGGGATCGCATCCAGGTCCGGGGCGGCGTCCTCCACATCAACGGCGCGGCGGTGGCGCGCGAGCGCGTGGAGGATTACGGCTATCGCGACCGCTACGGCCGCGCGCGCGTATATCGGCAATACCGGGAGACCCTGCCCAACGGCGTGCGCTACATGACGCTCGACGGCACGCCGCGCGGGGCGCTCGACGACACGCAGGTCTATACCGTGCCGGAAGGCCACTATTTCGCGATGGGGGACAACCGCGACAACTCGCTCGACAGCCGCGTGCGTTCGGTCGGCTTCATCCCGGCCGAGAACCTGGTGGGCCGGGCCGAGTTCATCTTCCACTCGCTGGCCGACGGGACGAGCATCGCGGAGATCTGGAACTGGCCGGGCGACACGCGCGGCGAGCGGCTGTTCATGGCGATCCATTGACCGTGCCCGGTCATGGCGATTCGTCGACCGTGCCCGGTCATGGCGATTCGTCGACCGCGCCCGGTCATGGCGATTCGTCGACCGCGCCCGGCGACACCGAGACGGCCCCGCCGCCGCTGGAAGACGCCCTCGGCCACCGCTTCGCCGAGCCGGCCCTGCTGGCCCGGGCGCTGCGCCATCCGAGCGGCGCGGCCCAGGCCGGGAACAACCAGCGCCTGGAATTCCTCGGCGACCGGGTGCTGAACATGACGGTCGCCGCCATGCTGTACGAGGCCTTCCCGCAGGAGCCGGAGGGCGCGCTCTCCCAGCGCCTCTCCGCGCTGGTTCGCCGGGAGACGCTCGCGCGCGTGGCCCGGCGTCTCGGCCTCGGGCATCGCCTCGCGCTGGGGCCGGGCGAGGCGGCCGCCGGCGGCCGCGACAACCCGGCCAATCTGGCGGATGCGTGCGAGGCCGTCATCGGCGCCCTCCATCTCGACGGCGGCCTGCCGGCCGCCGAGCGCTTCGTCCGCCGCCACTGGACGGAGGCGATGCACGCGCACCGCGCGCCGCCGCGCGATCCCAAGACGCTGCTTCAGGAATGGGCGCAAGCGCGGGCCCGGGGCCTGCCGCTCTACCGCACGCTGCGCGAAAGCGGCCCGGCGCACGCGCCCGTCTTCGAGGTCGAGGCGGAGGTCGAGGGCGTGGGCAAGGCCGTCGCCACCGGCGCCACCAAGCGCGCCGCCGAGCAGGACGCCGCGCGCACGCTCCTCGAACGAACCGGTGGCGGCTGAGAGGGAGACGCGCGCCGGCTTCGTCGCCGTCCTGGGCGCTCCCAACGTCGGCAAGTCGACCCTGGTCAACCGGCTGGTCGGGGCCAAGGTCACGATCGTCTCGCCCAGGGTGCAGACCACGCGAAGCCGCGTCCGGGGCATCCGCGTCGCCGGCGCGGCCCAGATCGTCTTCGTCGACACCCCCGGCATCTTCGCCGCCCGCCACCGCTTCGAGCGCGCGATGGTCCACGCCGCCTGGAGCGGCGCGGGCGCCGCGGACGCCATCCTGCTGCTGCTCGACGCGCGCCGCGGGATCACGCCCGAGAGCGCGGCGATCGTCGAGCGGCTGCGGCGGACGGGGCGCGAAATCATGGTCGCCCTCAACAAGGTCGACGCCGTTCCGCGCGCGCGCCTGCTGCCGCTGGCGGCGGCGGTCGAGGAAACCGGCCTCGAGGCCCGCATCTTCATGATCTCGGCGCTCGACGGCAGCGGCACGGACGATCTGCTCGGCGCACTGGCGGCGCGCATGCCCGCCGGCCCCTGGCTCTACCCCGAAGACCAGACCGCGGACATGTCCGAACGCCTGCTGGCGGCGGAGATCACGCGGGAACAATTGTTCCGCCAGCTGCGGCAGGAGCTGCCCCATGCGCTCGCCGTCGAGACCGAGGGCTGGACCGAGGCGAAGGACGGCGCGGCGCGAATCCGCCAAGTCGTCTACGTGCGGCGGGCGTCGCACAAGGGCATCGTTCTCGGCAGCGGCGGGCGGCGGATCAAGGCGGTCGGCGCGGCGGCGCGGCGCGAGATCGCGGACCTCCTGGGCCGCCCGATCCACCTGTCGCTGTTCGTGAAGACCCGCGAACGCTGGATCGAGGACCCGGCGCGCTACCGCGACATCGGCCTCGAGTACGACGTCTGAGCGGCCGGCCTGGGGCACCGCCGGGGAGCGCGCCGGATGGAATGGAGCGACACGGGCATCGTCCTCTCCGCACGCCGGCACGGCGAGAACGCCGCGGTCGTCTCGCTGCTGACCGAGCGCCACGGGCGCCACGCCGGGTTGGCGCGCGGCGCGCGCGGGCGCCGGAGCCGGGGCCTCTACCAGGCCGGCAACACCCTGTCCGTCCGCTGGCGGGCGCGCCTGGTCGAGCATCTCGGGCACTACGCCTGCGAGCTCGTTCGCGCCCGCGCGGGCCTGCTGCTGGACGATCCGCCGCGCCTCGCGGCGCTCGCCGCCGTCTGCGCCCTGGCGGAGGCGGCCTTGCCGGAGCGCCACCCCTATCCGCGCATCCACGCCACGCTCGGGCGGCTGCTCGACGCCCTGGAGGCGACGGACCGGTGGGCGGAAGAGGTGGTGCGCTGGGAGCTCGCGCTGCTGGCCGAGCTCGGCTTCGGCCTGGACCTCTCGGCCTGCGCGGCGACCGGCGCGACCGAGGAGCTGGCCTACGTGTCGCCGCGCAGCGGGCGGGCGGTTTCGCGCGGCGCCGGCGCGCCCTACGCGGCCAGGCTGCTTCCCCTGCCGCGCTTCCTGCGCGGCCCCGGCGCCGCCGCCGGGAGCGCCGCCGACGTGGCGGACGGCCTCCGCCTCACGGGCCGCTTCCTCGACAAGCACGTGTTCCGCGGCCAGGGCGGGCGCATGCCCGCGGCCCGCGCGCGCCTGATCGAGCGCCTGCGGACGGAGTCCTGAACCCCAAGAACTTGTGGTATAGCGGCGGCCATGCCACAGCCTGTGCCCGAGGGCGCGATCCGCCCGGTGCCGTTCGGCGACGCGCTGAGCGAGCGCTATCTCGCCTACGCGCTGTCCACCATCACCGCGCGGTCCCTGCCCGATCTGCGCGACGGGCTGAAGCCCGTCCAGCGCCGCCTGCTCTACGCGATGCGCGTGCTGAAGCTCGACCCGCAGGCCGGGTTCAAGAAATGCGCGCGCGTGGTCGGCGACGTGATCGGCAAGTACCACCCCCACGGCGACGCCGCGGTGTACGACGCCCTGGTGCGGCTGGCGCAGACCTTCGCGGCGCGCTATCCGCTGGTCGAAGGGCAGGGCAATTTCGGCAACGTCGACGGCGACAACGCCGCGGCGATGCGCTACACCGAGGCGCGGCTGACGGCCGTCGCCCAGGCCCTGCTCGACGGCCTCGACGAGGATGCCGCGGATTTCCGCGAGACCTACGACGGCGGGGATCGCGAGCCGGCCGTGCTGCCGGCGGCCTTTCCCAACCTGCTGGCCAACGGCGCGACCGGGATCGCCGTCGGCCTCGCGACCAGCATTCCGCCGCACAACGCCGGCGAACTCTGCGACGCCTTGGCGGCCTTGCTGAAGGACCCGTCGCTTTCGACCGAGGCCCTGGTCGCGCACGTGCCGGGGCCGGACTTCCCGACCGGCGGGGTCCTGGTGGAGGACCGCGCGCAGATCGTGGACGCCTACGCCAGCGGGCGCGGCGGCTTCCGCGTGCGCGCCCGCTGGCGGGTCGAGAAGGGCGACCGCGGCCACTACCGGATCGTCGTCACGGAGATTCCCTACCAGGTGCAGAAGGCCCGCCTGATCGAGCGCATCGCGGCCCTGCTCCAGGCGCGCAAGCTCGCCCTGCTGGCCGACGTGCGCGACGAATCGGCCGAGGACGTCCGCCTCGTTCTCGAGCCCCGGAGCCGCTCCGTCGATCCGGCGCTGCTCATGGAGATGCTGTTCCGTCAGACCGAACTCGAGACCCGCATCGGCCTCAACATGAACGTGCTGGACGCGCACGGCGTGCCCGGGGTCATGCCCCTGAAGCGGGTGCTCCAGGCGTTCCTCGACCACCGGCGCACGGTGCTGCTGCGCCGCACCGCGCACCGCCTGGCCGAGATCGCCCGCCGGCTCGAAATCCTCGGCGGCTATCTGGCCGCCTATCGCAATCTCGACGAAGTGATCCGCATCGTGCGCGAGGAGGACGAGCCCAAGCCCGTCCTCATGGCCCGTCTCGACGTCACCGAAGTCCAGGCCGGGGCGATCCTCGACATGCGGCTCCGCGCGCTGCGGCGGCTCGAGGAGGCGGCGATCGCGCGCGAGCACGCGGCGCTGGAAAAGGAACGGGCGGCGCTCGAAGCGCTCGAAAAGAGCCGGCGGCGGCAGAAGACCGCGTTGTTGGGCGAGATCGCCGACATCCGAAAGCGCTTCGGCCAGGAGACCGCGACGGGCGCCCGGCGCACCGCCATCGACCGCGCCCCGCCGCCCCGCGCGGTGCCGGCCGAAGCGCTGGTCGCGCGCGAGCCGATCACCGTCGTCTGCTCGGCGAAGGGTTGGATCCGCGCCGCCAAGGGCCATGCCGGGGCGGACGCGGCGCTGCGCTACAAGGAAGGCGACGGCGCGCGCTTCCGCTTCCACGCCGAGACCACGGACCGGCTGCTGCTGTTCGCCTCCGACGGCCGCTTCTACACGCTGGCGGCGGACCGCCTGCCCGGCGGGCGCGGCTTCGGCGAACCGTTGCGCCTCGTCGCCCGGCTCGGCAACGACCGGGAGCCGGTCGCGCTCTTCGTCCACCGGCCGGGCCGGCGGCTGATCGTGGCGGCGAGCGACGGGCGCGGCTTCTTCGTCCCCGAGGACGACGTGGTGGCCCAGACCCGGGGCGGGCGGCAGGTGCTGAACCCGGCCCCCGGCGCCGAAGCCGCCGTCTGCGCGGACGGGGCCGGCGACACGGTGGCCGTCGTCGGCAGCAACCGGCGCCTGTTGCTTTTCCCCGCGGCCGAGATGCCGACCCTGGCGCGTGGCCGCGGCGTCATCCTGCAACGCTATCGCGACGCGACGCTGCGCGACGTCCAGGTCTTCGACCGCGCGCGGGGGCTGCGCTGGCGGGCGGGCGGCGGCGTGCGCGCGGAAACGGCGCTGGACGCATGGCTCGGCAGGCGCGGCCAGGCCGGGCGCGCGGCGCCGCGCGGCTTCCCGCGCTCCAACCGTTTCCTCTGACGCTCCGGCGCGGGTTCAGGCGCCGGGAAGGGCGAGCGGGCCGAGCAGGTCGGGCGCTTCGCGCCAGGGCGCGGCCGCGTCGTCCAGGCGCGGCAGGATCGCGACCGGCAGCGGCCCGGCGTGCCGCGCGATCACCGCGACCGTCTCGGCGGGCGGGACGGGGCTCACCGGGGATTCGCTGATCGCCAGCCCGGCGACCCGGATGCCGCGCCCGCGCAGCGCCGCGAGGGCGGTCAGGGTGTGGCTGATGGTGCCGAGATAGCTCCCGGCCACCACCAGCGCCGGCGCGCCCAGCGCCGCCATCCAGTCCGCCACCGTATGGCGGTCGTCGAGCGGGACCATGACGCCGCCGACGCCCTCGATCAGCAGCGGGTCGCCCTCCGCGGCGCGGCAGAAGGCGACGATCTCGGCGAGGGCGAGCCGCCGTCCCTCGCGCGCCGCCGCCATGTCGGGCGAGAGCGGGGCGGCGAAGCGCCAAGGCGCGATGGCGGCGACCGCGGCGGCGGTGGCCTCCCGCCCCAGGCCGGCGAGAAGGACGCCGGCGTCGCTTTCGTCCGGTGCCGCCGGGTCGTAGCCGCTCATCACCGGCTTGAGCGCGTGCACCGGGCGGCCCGCCTCGCGGAACTGGCGGCAGAGCGCGGCCGCGACCAGGGTCTTGCCGACGCCGGTGCCGGTGCCGGTGACGAAGAGCGCGCTCACCGGCCCCGGAGGATGCGCGCGCGCACGAGCCCGGCCAGCCGTTCGACGTCCGCGTCGTCGTGGCCCGCGCTGAAGGTGAGGCGCAGCCGCGCCGTGCCCTCGGGCACGGTCGGCGGGCGGATCGCCGTCACCAGGAAGCCTTCCTCCTCGAGCAGGCGGGACGCGGCGAGGGCGCGCTCCGGCGTGCCGAGAAGGACCGGGACGATGCAGCTTTCGGGCGGCGGGCGGTCGAGCCGGGCGCAGAAGAGCGCCGCCTTGCGCAGAGGCCGCGCCACCAGCTCCGGATCGTTCGCGATCAGGTCGAGGCTCGCGATGCTCGCCGCCACGGCGCCCGGCGGCAGGCCGGTCGAGTAGATGAACGGGCGGGCGCGGGTGCGGATCAGGTCGACGACCGGGCGGGAGGCGCAGAGATAGCCGCCGTAGCTGCCGACGGCCTTCGAAAGGGTGCCCATCTGGAGCGGCACGGCGCTCCCGCCGCCGTCCGCGAAGCTGGAGCCGCGCCCACCGCCGACGACCCCGACCCCGTGGGCGTCGTCGGTCATCAACCATGCGTCGTGGGCGGCGGCGATTTCGCTCAGGGCCGCCACCGGCGCGCGGTCGCCGTCCATGCTGAACACCCCGTCGGTGAGCAGCAGCGCGCGTTCGTGCGCCGCGCGGTGGGCCGCGAGCAGGGCGGCCAGATGGTCGAGGTCGTTGTGTCGGAAGATTTCGATCCTGGCCCCGGAGAGCGCCGCGCCCGCGCGCAGGCAGGCGTGGCTCAGGGCGTCCGCCAGGATCAGGTCGCCCGCGCCCGCCAGGCTCGGGACGATGCCGAGATTGGCGAGGTAGCCGGAGCCGAAGACGCAGGCGTCCTCAGCGCTCTTGAGCGCGGCGAGACGGCGTTCGAGGGCGGCGAAGAGCGGGTGGTTGCCGGTCACCAGCCGCGACGCGCCGGCGCCGGCGCCCCAGCGTTCCGTCGCCTCCATCGCCGCCCGCTTGACCGCCGGATGCTGCGACAGGTTGAGGTAGTCGTTGCCGCAGAAGGAGACGAGGCGCCGGCCGGCGCGCTTCACCCGGACGGGGCCGCAGGGCGCGGTCTCGCGGAGGGTGCGGCGCAGCCGCCGCGAGGACAGCTTGTCCAGCTTCGCCCGCGCGAAGCGGTCGAGCGATTCCATGGGCTTCCGGCGCGCGGTTCCGGCGGCGACGCTGCGCGAAACCCCGCGCCCTGTCAACGCAGCCCGCCGGGCGATGCCGGAGGGGCGCCGCGCGGCCTTGATCGGAAGCGCGCAGGCGGCGCACACTGGCGCCCGCGAACAGGCTGGGCGAACGCGCGGCCGCGCAACCGGGAGGACGACATGTCAAACAACGCCGAAGCCGCGCTGCTCGATCGCGATACCGCGCATCTGATCCACCCGCTGCACAGCCAGACCGCCCACGCCGCGGGCAAGGTCTGGGTCGGCGGGGAAGGGGCCTTCCTCGTCGACGCCAACGGCGAGCGCTTCATCGACGGCCTCTCCGGCCTCTGGAACAACACCGCCGGCAACGGCTGCGCGGACCTGGTGGAGGCCGGCAGCCGCCAGCTCGCCGAGATGGCCTACGCCTCCGGCTACGCCGGCAGCTCCAACCCGCGCGCCATCGAACTCGCCGAGAAGCTCGCCCGCATCGCCTATCCGAACATCAACCACTTCTACTTCACCTCCGGCGGCGGCGAATCCACCGACAGCAACATCAAGATGGCCCGCTACTACTGGAAGCTGAAGGGCAGGCCGGAGAAGACCAAGGTCATCTCCCGCATCTGGGGCTATCACGGCGTCACCCTGGCGGCCATGTGCGCGACGGGGATGAACATCTACTGGCCGATGTTCGAGCCGCGCATCCCCGGCTTCGTCCACATCCCGAGCCCCTATCCCTACCGCTACGAGGCGCCGGCGGGCGCGGAGAGCCAGGGGGTCGCGGCGGCCGACGAGCTCGAGAAGGCGATCCTGGCGGAGGGCCCCGAGACGGTGGCGATGTTCATCGCCGAGCCGGTGCAGGGCGGCGGCGGCGTGATCGCGCCGCAGGCCGACTACTTCCCGCGCATCCGCGCCATCTGCGACAAATACGAGGTGCTGCTGGTCTCCGACGAGGTGATCACCGGGTTCGGGCGGACGGGCCGCATGTTCGGCCTCCAGCACTGGGGCGTCGAGCCCGACATGATCCAGTTCGCCAAGGCCGTCACCTCGGGCTATTTCCCGCTCGGCGGCATCGGGATCAGCGACGAGATCGCCCGCACGATGCACGAGAGCGGCAAGCCCTGGATGCACGCCTACACCTACAGCGCCCATCCCACCGGCTGCGCCATCGGCTGCGCCATGATCGACCTCATCGAGCGGGAGGATTTCCCCGCCCAGGCCGCGGCCAAGGGCAAGCGCCTGCTGGTCGGCCTGAAGGACGCCCTGGCCGACCATCCGCACGTCGGCGACATCCGCGGCCTCGGGCTCATGTGCGCGGTGGAGTACGTCAAGGACCGGGCGACGAAGGAGAGCTTCGATTCGGGCGAAGGCGTCGCCGCGAAGATCCACGCGGAGGCGATGGCGCGCGGCCTGTTCAGCCGCATCCGCCCGGACGTGTACTTCCTCGCGCCGCCCATCGTGACCGACGACGCGACCATCGACCGGACCGTGGAGATCGTCGCCGACTCCACCAGGGCCGTCCTCGGTTGACGCCCGCCGGCGGCGTCGAACGGGCCGCCTCCCGAGCCTTCCGGCGCCCCGGGCTTGCCTCGACAAGCGGGAGGGATTCGACATGACCTTCGTTCCATGGGGGAAGCGCTTGGCCGTGCTGGCCGCCTGCGCGTGCCTCGCGGCGGGCGCAGCGGACGCGGCGGCGCAGGAGGGCGCGGCTTCCCTCGAAACGCCCCGGCAGAAATACAGCTACGCGGTGGGTCTGCGGTTCGCCGACATGCTCCTCTCCCAGAGCCGCGGGCTCCTCGACGCGGACGCGGTGACGGCCGCCTTGCGCGACCGTTTCGAGGGCCGCCCGCCGCGTCTCGGGGACGACGAATTGGCGGCGGCTCTCGCGTCCTACCAGGAGGCGGTGATGAAGAAGCAACGGGAGGAAGCCGCGCGCAACGCCGAGGAGGGGGCCGCCTTCCTGGCCCGCAACCGGGAGCGCGCGGGCGTGAAGACTCAGGAGAGCGGCCTGCAATATCTGGTTCACGCGGCGGGCGCGGGCGCAGCGCCCCGGCCGGAGGATACGGTGGTGGTGCACTACCGGGGCCGGCTTCTCGACGGCCGCGAATTCGACAGCTCGTATTCCCGCGGCGCGCCCGCCGAGTTTCCGGTGAACGCGGTGATCGCCGGCTGGCAGGAGGCGCTCACGGCGATGGCGGTCGGCGCCAAATGGGAGGTCTGGATCCCCGACCGCCTCGCCTACGGCGAAAGCGGCGCCGGCGCCATGATCGGCCCGGGCCAGACGCTCCACTTCGAGATCGAGCTGCTGGCGATCAAGTAGCGCGCCCCGCACCCGGAAACGCTCCCGCTCATCGGAGGTCTTCGGCGTCCGTGTGGATCGTTCCGTCCGGGTGGAAGGCGTGGAAGGCGAAGGCGAAGCTCACGTCGTGGACCGCGTCTTCCAGGCCGCCCGCGCGCTTGCGCCGGACGACCACGTTGCCCACGTCGCGGCCGCGCGCGATCGTCGCGTCGTCCAGGGCGGAGTTCTGTCCCGGCTCCCAGGTGATGACCAGATCACCCCGTTCGTAGCGGCCCAGCCGGCGCAGGAGGGCGAGGCTCCACGCCTCGCCGTCCACCGCGACGACGCGGGCCAGCGGCGCGATGCCCTCCGGCAGGGCGCCGCGGTAGAGGAACGGCCGCGCCGCGGAATCGTATTTCGCGTAGGGGTTGCGGCCGTAGCGGCGCGCCGCCGGGTCGCGCGGCACCAGGACCAGGGCTTCCGCCCCGGCGCGCGCCTTGAAGCGGGCGAAGGACTCGAGCCGGGCCGGCAGCGCCGCGAGCGCCGCGCCGGCGTGGGTGCCGACGATGCCCTCTCCGGTGAACTGCTGCCACCAGCTGCCGGTCTGCCGGTCGTACATCACGAGGTCCGAGTTGCGCAGCTTCCCCGTGGTGCCGAAATCCAGCACCGCGCCCGCCACCCGCCGGTCGTACACGACGCCCGAGTTGCAGAGCGGGCAGAAGGTCACGGCCACCGGGGTTCCGCCCACCGTGTCGTTGACGATCTCGTGCCACGTCAGGATGCGCAGCGGATAGGCGCGGGCGTCGCCCGCGATGGAGACGGCGATCACCGGCTCGCTGCCCGGCAGGCCGGCGGCGGAGGCGGCCGGCGCGAAGAGCGGATCGTCGATCGCCGGGATGGCGTCCCTGGCGACGCCGCCGGAGAGGATCTCCGCGAACGGCACCGAGGAGCGGGAGAAATCCGTCTCCGCCCACTCCGCCGCCCAGTGCGCCGGCGCCTCGTCCGCCGCCGCGGGCCGGAACGCGAGCGCCGCGGCGAGGGCGAGCGCCGGCGGCAGGAGGAGGCGCCGCACCGCGCGCGCCGGGGCAGCGCCGCCGGCCGGCTTCAGGCGGCCGCGGCCATGGCGCGCCGGGCCATGACGCCGACGAGATGGGCGCGGTATTCGGCGCTCGCGTGGATGTCCGCGTTGAGCCCGTCGGCGGGCAGGGCCGGCAGGTCCGCCGCCGCGTCGAGGCCGCCGCCCAACGCCGCCTCGATCCCGCGTGCGCGGAAGACGCAGGGCCCCGCGCCCGTCACGGCGACGCGCACGCCGCTCGCCGTCTCCGCCGCCATCACGCCGACGATGGCGTAGCGGGACGCCGGATTGGGGAACTTCGCGTAGCCGGCCCGGCGCGGCCGGGGGAAGCGCACCGCCGTGACGATCTCGCCCGCCTCCAGGGCGGTTTCGAACAGGCCGGTGAAGAAATCGTCCGCTGCGATCGTGCGCCGGTCGGTCACCACCGCAGCGCCCAGGCCGAGCACGGCGGCCGGATAGTCGGCCGCCGGGTCGTTGTTGGCGAGGGAGCCGCCGATGGTGCCCTTGTTGCGCACCTGCGGGTCGCCGATCTTGCCGGCGAGCGCCGCGAGCGCCGGAATCGCCGCCCGCACATGCGCCGACGCCGCGACCGCCGCGTGGGGCGTGAGGGCGCCGACCTCGACCGCGCCGTCTTCGACCTTGATGCCCTTCAGCGCCGTCAGCCCCGCCAGGTCGATCAGGGCGGAGGGGCTGGCCAGACGCTGCTTCATCGTCGGCAGCAGGGTGTGCCCGCCCGCCAGATAGGCGCCGTCTTCCGCCTCGCGGAAGGCCGCGGCCGCGTCCTCCACCGATGCCGCGCGGCGATAGTCGAATGGATGCATGGCGCGCCTCGCTTCCCGCCGCGTGAGACTAAGGGCTTTCCGCCGCCTTGGCCAGAGCCTCCGAGAGGAGCGGCGGGGTCGTGTCCGGGTTTGAGATGCCCGAGGTTCGCCACGCCGCGTTCCTGGATTCCCGCTTTCGCGGGAATGACGGGGAAGGAGGCGGGAATGAGGGATGTAGCGGGCGGGGATGACGGATGCAGCGGTCGGGAGTGAGGGATGCAGCGGGCGGGAATGACGGATGTAGCGGGCGGGAATGACGGATGTAGCGGGCGGGAATGACGGATGTAGCGGGCGGGGATGACGGATCTTCGGCGCTGCGCCCCCTCGCGCCGATGGCCTTCTTCGGGCCGTCATTCCCCCACTTTCTCGGAGGCAGGCTCCGCAAGCGCGGGCGGTCATTCCCCCGTCATTCCCGCCTCCTTCCCTGTCACTCCCGCCCCCTTCCCCGTCATTCCCGCGAAAGCGGGAATCCACTTCGATCGATTCCGTCGGGAGCGCCACGCCGCGAAGCGCCATGCATCCATGCCCGCCCGCCCGGCGCGCCGTATTTCAAACCGAGGCGCTCCCGGCGGTGGGCGCTTGCGGGGGGGGGGGAGGTTGGTTAAGGTTCGGGCGGGTGGCGCCGAGTGTTGCGTCATGTTGCGCCCGTAGCTCAGCTGGATAGAGCACCAGACTACGAATCTGGGGGTCGGGAGTTCGAATCTTCCCGGGCGCGCGCCTCCCGAACGCTGGCGGTGGTCGTCTCACGGGTCTTGGCCGATGACCGTATCCATTGCGCCGGAATGCACGATGCGCCCCGGACGGCGGGGTCCGGCGCGGTTCTTCGGCGCCGTCGTCGCGCTTGCGCTGGCGGGCGCGCTCGCCGCCGGGTGCGGCGGCGGCGGTGGCGGCGGTGTCACCCCGGCCAGTTCTTCGGAGCCGGTGCCTCCTCCCCCGGAGCCGGTCTCAGACCCAGACCCACCACCAGACCCGCCAGAGAAGCCGGAACCGGACCCGGCTCCAGCCCCGCCGACCCCGGACCTGCCAGAGCAGCTGGAAGTGGTCTCGACCCCGCCGGACTCGACCCCGCCCCCGGCCCCGCAAGTCCTGACGGCAACGGTCCAGGCGGAGCTGGCGCGCATATCCGGCCTGGACCTGACCGCAAACCTGTCGGCGGTCGGCGTCCGCGCGGCCTACCGGAACGTCGTCCGCGCCAGCGGCGTCGTACCCTTCGGCGCCGGCGTCACCATCGGCATCATCGACACCGGCATCGAGCCGGGGCACTACGCCTTCGCCGACGGCACCGGGGCCGACGGCGCCAGGATCGTGACCGAGGAACTGTTGGAGGAGAGGGCGGGCGATCCTGCCAGCGATTTCACCGATCGCGGCTTCTCCCACGGGACGGCGGTGGCCAGCGTCGCCGCCGGCGCGGCCCGCAGTGTGACTATCCAGACGCGTACTGGGTCGCGTATCGATGTACACACCGAGTCGTGGCAAGGCGTGGCCCCCGGCGCGAACGTCAGGATGTTCGCGATCCGCTTGGGCTCGGGGGGCGGGGATTACCGTGAAATAACCCTGCCCCAGCTGGGCCCTGGGGAGGATTCGTTTTCGGAGGAATTCGGGGGCCATCTGAGCCGCGCCCTCTCCCGGGACGTCGACGTCCTGAACATGAGCCTCAGCGTCACCGGAATCATCGAGCACTATTCCGCGGAGGATCTGCAGGACCGCATGACGACGCTCGTCGCCGCGGCGGCGCAGTCGGGCGTCGCGGACAAGACGATCCTCGTCTGGGCCGCAGGCAACATGAACGGCCGCGTTTGTTCGGACGGGCGGGCCTGCAACATCGAGGAAGGGGAGTCCAACGGGACGGTCGACGCCCGGTCGGTCGCCGTCTCCTCGGGGCTTCCGGTGCGTTTCCCGGAGCTGCGCGGCCACTGGGTCGCCGCGGCGGCGGTGGATCGCGACGGCACCATCGCCAGCTACTCCAACCGCTGCGGCATGGCCGCTGACTTCTGCATTGCCGCTCCCGGAGGCGACGTGGATCCCAGCACCGGGCGGATTACTCCCAGCACCGGCATTCCGGTCGCCTATTTCGGGCATCACGAAGGCGACGTCGTCTCCGGCGGGGCATGGGTCAGCGGAACGTCGTTCGCCGCGCCCACGGTGGCGGGCGGCCTCGCGGTGATGAAGCAGCTCTTCCGCGGCCAGATGTCCGGCGCGGCGCTGGTCACCCGGCTGTTCGCGACCGCCGACAAGACCGGCCGCTACGCCGACGAGGACGTCTACGGCCAGGGGCTGATGGACCTGGGCGCGGCGACGGCACCGGTGGGCGCGATGACGGTCGCCGGCGGCGCCTCGGTCGCGGCCGGCGGCGCCGCCCTGCGGGGGACGGGCCTCGCCCTCGGGCGCGCCTTCGGCGACGGGCCGGCGGCGGCGCTGGCGGGGCGGGAGATCGCCGCCTTCGACGCGCTGGGGGCGCCGTTCTGGTTCGATCTCGGCGGCCTCGTCGGCGCGGCCCGCGGTCCGGCGCCCGCCGAGCGGTTGCGCGGCCTGCTGGCGCCGGAGCGCCCGCGCCGCGCCGCGCTCCTCGCGCCGGAGATGGCGGCGCTGGCCCCGGCGGACGCCGGCGTTCCGGTCCCCGGCCGGTTGCGGGCCGGCCTGCTCGAGGCGCCGACGGCGCCCGGCCATCTGGCCCTCGCCGGCAGCGCCGCCGCCGCGTCCCTCGACATGGGCGGCGGCTTCGCCGCGACCGCCTTCTCCCGCCGCGGCGGCGGGCCGCGCGTCGTGGGCAGCGCGCTCTCGTGGCGCCCTTCCGGCGGCGCCGGTCTGACCGCCGGCTGGCTGGCCGAGCGCGCGGAACTGCTCGGCAGCAGCGCGACGGGCGCCTTCGGCGGAGTCTCCGCCGAGACCGGGTTCGCCGGGGTGGAGACGGGCTTCGCGCTCGGCCCCTGGCGCATCGCCGCCGCCGCCGAAATCGGCGCGGTGACGCCGCGCCACCGGCGCTCCCTCGTCGCCGGCCTGTCCGACCTGCTGACGACGGCCTTCGCGCTGGACGCGACGCGCCCTCTGGCCGGCGGCGATACGCTGCGGCTCTCCCTGGCCCAGCCGCTGCGCGTCGAACGCGGGCGGGCGGTGCTTTCCGTTCCGGTCGGCCGCACGTGGGGCGGCGCCGTCCTGCGCCGGCAGGTCGCCGCGGGCCTGGAGCCGTCGGGCCGCCAGATCGACGTGGCGGCGCGCTGGCGCCGGCCGCTCGAGGCCGGCGGCGAGATCGGGCTGGGCGCCTCCTGGACGCTCGATCCCGGCCACGTCGCCGGTGCGAAGCCGGACCTCACCCTGGCGGCCGGCTGGCGCCTCGCCTTCTGACCGGCGCGCCGGCGAAACGCAAGGCGGAGGCACGATGGCTTCGGACGGAGGCGGCGGAAGCGACACCCTCGCGATCACGCTCGGCGTCGAGGAGGAATTCTTCCTCGTCGATCCGGAGACCCGCGACATCCTGGCCGATCCGGACCCGCGCATCTTCGAGGAGTGCGAGCGGACCCGCGGGCCGCACAAGATCGTGCCGGAACTCCTGCGCGCGCAGATCGAGACCAACACCCGGGTCTGCGGCTCGCTCGTGGAACTGCGCGCGGCGCTGCGCGAGACCCGCGGGCTGGTCGTCGCGGCGGCGGAGAAATACGGGGCCGCGGTCCTGGCCGCCTCCACCCATCCCTTCGCCTCGTGGCGGACGCAGATGATCACGCCCAAGGAGCGCTACCGGCGGGCCACGGTCGCCCTGCAGGAAACCGTGCGGCGGTTTCTCGTCGGCGGGATGCACGTCCACGCCGGGTTCGGCGATCCGGATTCCCGCATCCGGGTGATGACCGCGGCGCGGCGCCACCTCCCCCTGCTGCTCGCCCTGTCCGCGTCGTCGCCCTTCGACAACGGGCGCGAGACGGGTTTCAAGTCCTACCGGCCCAACATCATCGGCACGCTGCCGCGCTCCGGCATTCCCGGCCCGCTGCGGTCGCGGGCCGAGTACGACCGGCTGGTGGACGACTACCGGCGCATGGGGTCGATCGAGGACGACAGCTTCATCTGGTGGGACATCCGCCCCTCCCACGCCTTCCCGACGGTGGAGATGCGGAGCTGCGACGTCTGCCCGCGCCTCGAAGACGCGGTGAGCATCGCGGCGCTCTACGCCTGCCTCGTCCGGCGCCTGCTGCGGCGGGACCGGGAAGGAACCCTGCCCCCCGAGCCGCCGACCGAGATCGTCGTCGAGAACCGCTGGCTCGCCCAGCGCTACGGCGTGCTCGCGTTCTTCGGCGACCACGAGGAAGGCGGCGGGCCGGTGGACATCGAGGACTACGCGGCGCGCCTGGTGGCGACGCTCGCCGAAGACGCCCAGGCCCTCGGCTGCGCGGACGAGATCGCCCGCGTGCGCGCCATCGTCCGCGAGGGCGGCGCCGCCGACCGGCAGGTGGACGAGTTCCGCCTCCGCCGGCTGGACGGCGCGAGCGAGGAAGAGGCCCTGCGCGCCGTGGTCGATCTCGTGCTGGCCGAGACCCGCGCCGGCATCGCCCCGCCGGCGTAAGCGGGGCGCGCGCCGCCCGCCGCGCGCCGCCTCAGATCGCGCCCTTCTCCCGCAGCGCCGCGCGCTCGCTCTCGGAGAGGCCGAGCAGGCCGCCGTAGATTTCGTCGTTGTGGGCGCCGAGCCGGGGGCCCAGGGTCTCGAGCCGGCCCGGCGTCGCGGAGAGCGCCGGCAGCACGTTCGGCACGTGGACGCGCTCGCCGGTCTCGGGCTCCACCGCCTCCTTGATCGTCTCCCGCGCCCGGTAGTGCGGGTCCCGGAAGATGTCGGCGACGGAATAGACCGGCGCCGTCGGCACGCCGCCGGCGTTGCAGGCCTCCACCGCCCGGTCGCGCGGGAGGGAGAGCGTGAAGGCGGTGACCATGGCCTCGACCTCCTCCCGGTTCTCCACCCGCGCGGCGCTGGTGGCGTAGCGTTCGTCTTCGCCGAGCGCTTCGCGCCCGAGCAGCGCGGCCATGCGCCGCCACATCTTGTCGCTGGTGCAGGCGATCGCCACCCAGCCGCCGTCGCCGCATTCGAAGTGGCCGTGCGGGCAGACGTTGCTCGTCATCGCCCCCAGGCGCGGGCGGACGAAGCCGGTGGCGGCGTAGAGCGGCGCCATCTCGTCGAGGACGCGGAAGATCGATTCGTAGAGCGCCACGTCGATCGTCTGCCCGCCGGCCCCGTCCCGCTCCCGCGCACGCAGCGCGAGCAACGCGCCGACGGCGCCGTAGAGGCCGGAGATGTAGTCGGCGAGCGAGGTCGAGCCCGGCGTCAGCGGCGGCCCGCCGGGAACCCCGGTCAGGTGCGTCAGGCCGCCGAAGGCGTGGGCGATGCGGGCGAAGCCCGGACGATCCCGGCAGGGGCCGGTCTGGCCGTAGCCGGAGATGCGCACCAGGATCAGGCCGGGGTTGACGGCCGTCAGCGCCTCCGGCCCGAGGCCCCATTTCTCCAGCGTGCCGGGGCGGAAATTCTCGCACAGGACGTCGGCCTCGGCGGCCAGGCGCTTGAGCAGGGCGGCGCCCTCCGGGTGGCGGAGGTCGAGGGTCACCGACTTCTTGTTGCGCTGCTCGGAGAGCCAGGCGTAGCCGTCGCCGCGCCGGCTGGCGCTGCCGAATTGACGCAGCGGGTCGCCGCTCCCCGGCTGTTCGACCTTGATCACCTCGGCGCCGAACTCGCCCAGCACGGCGGCCGTGAACGGCCCCGCGATGAAGGTCGCGAGATCGACGACGCGGATGCCGGCGAGCGGCGGCGCCGTCAAAACGGCTCCTTGTGGGTGCGCAGGTCGAGCTCCTGGCTCCAGGCGCTGCGCGGCTGGCGGTAGAGGAAGCGATACGCCTCGGCGAGGCCGTCCAGGCCGATCAGCCCGTCCGCGCCCATCTTCTCGACGAATTGCGGGGTGCGGGCCTTGATCCGCGCGCCGTCGATGCCGCCGTCCACCACGACGTGGGCCACGTGGATGCCGCGCGGGCCGAACTCGCGGGCGAGGCTCTGGCCGAGGGCGCGCAGGCCCGCCTTGGCGGCGGTGAAGGCGGCGAAGCCGGGCTTGCCGCGCAGGGACGCGCTCGCCCCCGTGAGCAGCAGCGCGCCCGCGCCGCGGGGCGCCATGCGGCGCAGCGCCTCGCGGCAGAACAGGAAGCCGCCGAAGCAGCCGATCCGCCAGCAGGCCTCGAAGTAGCCCGCCTCCATCTCGAGGACGTCCCCCGGCATGTTGTTGCCGGCGTTGAAGACCGCGAGATCGAGCGGCCCCTCGCGCTCCGCCGCCGCCACGAAGGCTGCGACCGACGCCTCGTCGGTGGTGTCGGCGGCGACCGCCGTGGCCTGCCCGCCCGCGCCGCGAATCGCCTGGGCGACCGCTTCGACCTTCGCCCCGGTGCGCCCGCCGACGAAGACGTGCAGCCCTTCCCGCGCCGCCATGCGGCAGAGCGCCGCGCCCAGCCCTTCGCTCGCGCCCACCCCGATCACCGCCGCCGTCTTGCCCATCCCGCCCTCCGCGTCGTTGCCGGGCAAGGATAGTCGAAACCGGCGCCGCCCCGCACGGCGAAACCGCGCACCGGGAGCGCCGGGGGCGGCGGCCCAGGCTACCGGTAGCCTGCCGAAAGTCGTAAGTTCGTGCTCCCACACGGCGAGCAGCACGCTGTTGGAAAGCATGAAGAGGCCGACCCGGATCCACCGGACACGTTCCGTTTCGAGCGCCGAGGCTGCGGCCCTCGCGCGCAACGCCTCCTATGTAGGCAGTTGCGAGCACAAGCTCGGCCCATGGTGGGGCGGGCGGGGCGGCGTCCATATCGGCGCTGACGGGAAGGCCGCGCGACCGAAGAGGCAGCACACCACTATATGCCCGCTGACTAGCCTGTCGGACAGGAACCGCGCGACGGCGTGGCTTCAGATGGCGATCTCCCGTCACCAGTTCGTCTTCGTGGAAGGTGACAAGCGCTTTCCGAAGCATGTGTGGTACGTCGATTCCGAGGGCCAAAGCTGGGCGGGCCGCTGCATCAATTCCGTCAGCGGCGAGTACAAGGGCTGGCCGGTCAGCGTGGATGAAATGAACAGGATGAAGAACCGGAGCCGACGATGAGGTTCGAGGTCGACTGGCATGGGACGGCCTCCAACGCCGTAGCGGAAGAACGCGAGACGGTGGCCGATCTGCGCGTCTTCGTCGGCGAGCGCAACGTTTGCGAATACGAGGAGAGCGCTCGGGGCAGTGCCGGCGGGCCCGAACGGGCCGACCACGTCGCCGTGTCCGTTTATCCGCTGGCCGAGGAGATCGCGTTTGGTTGGTGGTACCTGTTCGGCGGACGTGACGACGAATTGCGGTTGGTCGACGGCCGGTGCGGATACGCCGTTCCCGACATTCGCATGACATTCGACGGCGCGAGCTTCGACGCCGTATGCCGGCCATACGATTACGGTGCCGAGGCGGGGCGGTTTTTCCAGGAATCGTCCGAGCAGCTGACCAGGGAAAAAGCCGAACGCACGTTGACCGATTTTGTCGACCTGGTGGTCGAACGGCTCGACAAGAGGCGAGTTGAAGACTGCGGTCTGCGATCCCGCTGGCGGCGCGTCCGGGAATCCCGCGGCGACACCGAGGAGGCGGCATTTTGCGAAGCGGCGGGCGCGCTCGGCGTCGACCCTTACGACATCTCCGACTCCGACGCCGGTTTCATCGAGGGCATGGGCACCCTCTTCACGGGGGAGCCATTGATGGAGTTGCTGTCGGGGCTGCGCGGGCCGCGCCTCGTCCAGCCCGCGTTTCGGCACGAAACGCTGCAGCAGATCCGCGAGGCGGAAGGACGCCCTCGCCATAAATCCCACTTGCCGGCACTCGTGGATTTGAGGGAAGCGCTGGCGAATGCTCACCAGCTGAAGCCCGGCGAACGGCCGTGGGCGCGAGGTTACCGGTGCGCGCGCGAGGCTCGTCGCTGTCTGGATATCGGCGCGACGCGCCGATTCAATGTCACGTCTCTGGCCACCCGTCTAGGCGCGCCGGGCTTCGCCGCCACCACTTCCATTCCGTCCGGCATCCGCGCCGTGGTCCGGTCCGTGACGGACTCCGTGCAGGTTCACCTGCGCGCGGGGGATCACCCCACGAGCCGGCTCTTCGCTCTGGGACGGGCGATCGGCGATGCGGTCGCCAATCCTTCGGTGGCGCGTTCGGCGGTCAACGATCTTCGTAAAGCGTCGCGCCAAGCGACTGGCCGTGCGTTCGCAGCGGAATTTCTTGCCCCCATCGGCGAGATCCGGTCGATGCGCGAGGATGGCAGGGACATCGGCACCATCGCGAGCGAATTCGGCGTCTCGGAGGAGGTGGTCGAGAGGCAGCTTGAAAACGAGGACCGCATCGTGGCGGCTTGCAAAGGCTGACTCACTTCGCCCTCGGGACGCGGGACGGCACCCCGTCGTGGCGCTGGCGTCTCGCCCGTGCCCGCGATGGGCGAAGGGCCGAATTGCCGGCGGCGGCGGCGGACGGGTATTCTGCACCGCCGTCGCGGGTGCATGCGGCGCGTGCATGCGGACCGGCCGTTCCTTCCGACGAATCACGAAGGCGAGCCATGCGGGTTGAACTGGGCGATCTCCTGCCCCTGCTGCGGGAGCGGCGGAACGACACGCGGGAGAACCGCAAGGTGCTGCCGGAAGCCCGCGCGCTGATCCGGGAGTCGGGCGTCGCGCGCCTGCTGCAACCGCCGGCCCATGGCGGCGCCGGCGGGCCGCTCGCCGACATCGTCGATGCCGTCGCCGCGGTCGGCGCCGCCTGCGGCTCCACCGGCTGGGCGACGGTGCAATACGTCATCCACGCCTTCATGGTCGCCCAATGGCCGCGGGAGACGCAGGACGAGGTCTGGGGTGCCGACCCGAAGAACCTGGTCGCCGGCATCCTCATCCAGAGCCTCGGCCGCTACGCGAAGGCCGACGGCGGCTACCGGGTGAGCGGCCGCTGGCCCTTCGTCACCGGCGTCGACACCTGCGACTGGTGCATCGTCTCGGGCTACGAGGAGGGCCGGGCCGGGCGGCACGAAACCCATCTCCACTTCCTGATGAAGCGGGAGGAGGTCGAGATCGAGGACACCTGGCACGCCCTCGGCCTGCGGGGCAGCGGCACCAACCACGTCCGCCTCGAGGAGCGCTTCGTGCCGGCGCACCGGGCGCTCTCGATGGAGGCGCTGCGCGGCGGCGAATCGCCGGGCGGCCACTGGCGGGAGCGGCCGTTCTACGCCTTGCCGAGCTATCCGATCTTCGGCATCGGCATCACCAGCGGTGCGGTCGGCATCGCGTTGGAGATCGTGGCCGAATACAACGAAATCGCCCGCAGGAAGAGCTCGATCATGGCGGAGAAGGACGTGTCCGCCTTCGCCTCCCAGCACATCCGCTTCGCCGAGGCCCGCTGCGCCGTCGATTGCGCCAGGCGCATCCTGAAGCTCGCCGCCGACGAGATGAGCGCCATCGCCCACGACGCGCGCCGCCCGAGCCTGGAGGAGCGCGCCCGCTGCCGGGCGCTCGCGACCTATGCCGGCAACCTCGCCATGGACGCCTCCCGGGCGGTCTGGGACCTGTCGGGCGCCGCCAGCGTCTACAGCGCCAGCGCGCTCGGCAACCTCTATACCGACATGATGGTCGCCAACCAGCACTTCACCCAGAACAAGGACGTGAACTTCACGACCTACGGGCGGATGCTCTACGGCCTCGAGATCGACAATCCGACGCTCTGACGACGGCGGCGCGGCGGACGCGCGCTATTTCGAGGATTTCGCGGCGGGCGAACGCTTCGTCTCGGGCGAAACGACCCTGAGCGAGGCGGGGATCGTCGCCTTCGCCCGCCGCTACGATCCGCAGCCGATCCACACCGACCCGCGCGCCGCGGCGGCGGGGCCTTACGGCGGCCTGATCGCCAGCGGCTTCCAGACGATGGCCCTGGGCTTCCGCCTGTTCTACCGGCTGGGCGTGATCAACCGCGCCTGCATCGGCGGGCCGGGGATCGACGCGGTGCGCTTCCACCGGCCGGTGCGGCCGGGCGACGTCATCCACGTCGTCGCGACCGTCGCCGAAGCCCGCCCCTCGCGCTCCAGGGCCGACCGCGGCTACCTGCGCATCGCCTACGAGGTCCGCAACCAGCGCGACGAGCCGGTGGCAAGCTACGAGATCGTCCACATCCTCCTGCGCCGCCCGGCTGCCGGGAACCCGCCGGCGCCGGCGGGCCGCTGACGGACGCGGGGTTTCACGCGGGGCGGCCGCCTTCGGCCGCGGGGCGGCGGGAAAATTCGAGCGGCCTGCGGCGGACGGGCTTCCATCGGGGGCCGGGATGCCCTATATTGGGGGCGCTGGCGGTCCGCCGTCGGCTATGGCGATAAACGCTGTTCGGAATAAGCGTAGCGGACCCGGGGGCAGTACCCGGCGCCTCCACCATGGGGGCGAACCAGGATCGACGTGCGTGGTAAAGGTGCGGTCTTCGCCCGGCATGGTACCGCCGTTATCGGGCCACCACAGAAGTGCGAACGACAACGAGGTCGCACTCGCTGCCTAGCATCGCTTAGGCAAGCGCGGCTCGGGGGGCGCCGGGCAACAGAAGCCCCCCACTCGCGCGGGCGAGCGGGCGGGCATGGGCAAGGACCTCATCGGTTACGACAAGCTGGTCGAACACGCGCTCCGAGGCGTCGTCCGGGAAGCCCTGCGCAAGGCCGCGGCGGACGGCTGGCCCGGCGCGCACCACGCCTACGTCACCTTTCGCACGGACGCGCCCGGCGTCGAGGTCCCCGATTCCCTCCGCGCGCGCTACCCGGACGAGTTGACCATCGTGTTGCAGCACCAGTTCTGGGGCCTCGAGGTGGAGGACGACCGCTTCACCGTCACCCTGAGCTTCAACAAGGTGGGGCATCGCATCGAAGTACCCTTCGCCGCGCTCACGGGCTACGCCGACCCGGAGGTGAAGTTCGCCCTGCAATTCCGCCCGACCAGGGGGGACGGGAAGCCTGCCGCCCCGGCCGAGGAGCCAGGCTCCGGGGCGACCGAACCGGAGGCCGCGCCCGGCGAGGGCGGCGCCGAGGTGGTGACGCTCGACCGCTTCCGCAAGAAGTAGCCGCTACTCCTCCCACTCGAGATTGCCGCAGACCCCGAGCAGCTGGCCGGTGACGTGGCGCGCCGCGTCGGAGGCGAGGAAGAACGCGGCGTCGGCGACCTCCTCCGGGGCGATGTAGGTGCGCATCGAGATGGAGCCCAGATAGCGCGCCTCCGCTTCCGCCACCGTCTGCTTCCGCTCCGCCGCCAGATGCGCGACCAGGGCGCGGCCGCGCGGGTTGTCGATGAGGCCCGGCAGGATCGCGTTGCAGCGGATGCCGAAGGGGCCGAGCTCGCGCGCCAGATTGGTCGTCATCCCCTCCATGGCCCGTTTCGAGGCGACGTAGGGCGTGCGCAGCGGCAGGCCGACCCGCGTCGAGGCGGTCGAGACGTTGACGATCGCGCCCGACCCTTGCGCCTTCATCGGCGGCACGGCGCGCTTGATGCAGTAGAACGCGCTGTGGAGATTGACGTCGATCAGGCGGTGCCAGTCGGCGTCGGCGACCTCCTCGATCGGCGCCCGCGGCCCGCCGATGCCGGCGTTGTTGACCAGGACGTCGATCCCGCCCAACGCGGCCAGCCCCTCGTCGAACCAGCGGGCGACCGCCGCGGCCGCGCCCACGTCGGCGACCCTGCCCGACATGCCCGGATTGGCGCCGAGCACCGCCTCCAGGCTGGCGGCCGTCAGGCAGCAGACGTGGACCTTCGCACCGGCCGCGTGGAAGCGCTCGGCGACGGCGCGGCCGATGCTGCGGCCGGCGCCGGTGACCATCACCCTCTGCGGAGGATCGGACGGCATCGCGCCCTCGCGGGTCGTTCGCGCCGGCGGCGGGCGCCTCTCCGTTACCCTGCCGCCCCTCTCCATGGTAAAGGAGCCGGGCGGCGAACGGGAGCGGCGAGGCCATGGCGGAGACGACGGCGAAGACCCGGCGGGAAACGGATTCGATCGGCGCCATCGACGTGCCGGCCGACGCCTGTTGGGGGGCGCAGACGCAGCGCAGCCTGCGAAACTTCAGGATCGGCGACGAGCGCCTGCCGGCGCCGCTGATCCGCGCGCTCGGCCTCGTCAAGAAGGCCGCGGCGCGGGTGAACGTCGCCCTCGGTCTGCTCGATCCGGAGCTGGGCGCGGCGATCGAACGGGCGGCGGACGAGGTCGTCTCCGGCGCCCTCGACGACCATTTCCCGCTCGTCGTCTGGCAGACGGGCTCGGGCACGCAGAGCAACATGAACTGCAACGAGGTGATCGCCAACCGCGCCTGCCAACTCCTCGGCGCGCCGATGGGGGGCAAGACGCCCGTCCACCCGAACGACCACGTCAACCTCTGCCAGTCGTCGAACGACACCTTCCCCACCGCGATGCACATCGCCGCCGTCGAGCAGTGCCACCATGCGTTGCTGCCGGCGCTCGATCGTCTGCGGCAGGCGCTCGCCGGGAGAGCGCGCGCGTTCGACGGGATCGTCAAGATCGGGCGGACCCATCTTCAGGATGCGACGCCGCTCACGCTGGGCCAGGAGTTCTCCGGCTACGCGACGCAGGTGGAACACGGAATCGCGCGCATCGAGGGCGCCCTGCCCAGGCTCCGCGCGCTCGCCCAGGGCGGCACCGCCGTGGGCACGGGCCTCAACGCCAAGGCCGGGTTCGACCGGCGCTTCGCGGCCGAGGTCGCGGCGCTCACCGGCCTTCCCTTCGAGACCGCCGGCAACAAGTTCGAGGCGATCGCCGCGCACGACGCGGTGGTGGAGACGTCCGGCGCGCTCAACACCGTCGCCGCGAGCCTCATGAAGATCGCCAACGACGTCCGCTTCCTCGCGTCGGGGCCGCGCTGCGGCCTGGGCGAGCTCGACCTCCCGGCGAACGAGCCCGGTTCCTCGATCATGCCGGGCAAGGTCAACCCGACGCAATCGGAGGCCCTGACCATGGTCGCGGCGCAGGTCATGGGCAACCACGTCGCGGTGTCGGTGGCCGGCGCGAGCGGGCATTTCGAGCTCAACGTCTTCAAGCCGGTGATGATCTACAACCTGTTGCAGTCGATCCGGCTGATCGCCGACGGCGCGCGCAGCTTCGCCGACAACTGCGTCGCCGGGATCGAGGCGAACCGGGCGCGGATCGAGCGGCTCCTGCACGAATCGCTGATGCTCGTGACCGCGCTGAACCCCCATATCGGCTACGACGCCGCCGCCCGGATCGCCAAGAAGGCCCACGCCGAGGGCATCACCCTGAAGCGGGCCGCGCTGGCTCTCGGGCTGGTCGACGCGGCCGATTTCGACGCCTGGGTGGACCCGGCGAAGATGGTCGGCCCCACGCCGTAACCGCCGCTTCTCAGGCGGCTCCGAGCGGCGCCGTCGCGGCCTCGAGCCACGCCAAGGTCCCGGAATCGCCGGCCAGCAGCGGCGCCAGCGTGCGCGCGACCCGCCGGTGGTATCGGTCGAGCCAGGCGCGCTCGTCCTCCGTCAACATGCCGGCTTCGATCAGCGCGCGGTCGATCGGCGCGAGGGTCAAGGTTTCGAAGCCGAGCAATTCGCGCTCGGCGCCTTCGGGCGCGGCGGCGGCGGTCACCGCGACGAGGTTCTCGATGCGGATGCCGTAGGCGCCTGCCTTGTAGTAGCCCGGCTCGTTGGAGACGACCATGCCGGGTTCGAGCGGCGCGTCGCCGGCCCGCGCGATCCGCTGCGGGCCCTCGTGGACGTTGAGGTGGCAGCCGACGCCGTGGCCGGTGCCGTGGTCGTAGTCGAGCCCCGCCTGCCACAGGAACTGGCGCGCGAGGGCGTCGAGCTGCGCGCCCGTCGTCCCGCGCGGGAACGTCGCCGTCGCCAGGGCGATATGGCCGCGCAGCACGCGCGTGAAGCGGTCCCGGTGCTCGGGGAGCGGCGCGCCGAGGGCTATGGTGCGGGTCACGTCGGTGGTTCCGTCCAGATATTGCGCGCCGGAATCGACCAGATAGAGCGTGCCCGGCTCGAGCCGGCGGTCGCTCTCCGGCGTCACCCGGTAATGGACGATCGCGCCGTTCGGCCCCGCGCCGGAGATGGTGTCGAAGCTGGGCCCCCGGTAGTGCGCGCCGCCTTCGCGCAGCGCCGCGAGCCGCGCGGCGGCGGAGCGTTCGGTGACGGCCCCGCCCGCTGCGGCGGCTTCCAGCCAGGCGAGGAAGCGCACGAGCGCCGCGCCGTCGCGGCGCTGCGCGGCGCGGATCCCGTCGAGTTCAACGTCGTTCTTGCGGGCCTTGAGCGCGGCGCAGGGGTCGGGTCCGCGGACCGCCGCGCCCGCCCGCCTGCCGGCGAGGCGATCAACCATCCAGACCGGCGTGGCGGCGGGATCGACGAGGACGGCCTTGCCCTTCCGCGCCAGCGCGTCGAGCGCGCCGGCCAGATCGACCGGCGGGCGGACGCGCACCGCGGCGCCGAGATGGGCCGCGACCTCCGGCAGGAGCTTGCGCCGATCCACGAACCAATCGACCGCGCGGTCCACGTTCACGATGGCGAAGGAATGCGGGAGCGGGCTGTTGGGGACGTCCGCGCCGCGCACGTTCAGGAGCCAGGCGATGGAATCCGGGGCGGAGAGCAGCGCGGCGTCGGCCTGCGCCGCGGCGACCGCGTCGGCCACGCGGCGCCGCTTCTCGGCCGCGTCCATGCCGGCGAAGCGCAACGGATGGGGCGCGACGGGGCCGAGCGGCGGCGGCGGCCGGTTGTCCCATATCGCATCGACCGGGTTGTTCGCGCAGGCCGCGAGGCGCGCGCCGGCGTCGCGGCACGGCGCCGCGAGAGAGTCACGCTCCCGTTCGCCGTGGAGCCGCGGGTCGTAGCCGAGCGCCGCGCCGGCGGGCAGATGGCGCCGCAGCCACTCGTCGGGGCGGTCTCGGGTCAGGTGGCGGTGTTCGTAGAGGGCGCCGTCGACCTCGCCCGCCGCTTGCAGGGTGTAGCGTCCGTCGACGAACAGCGCGGCCCGCTCGGCGAGCACGATGGCCATACCGGCCGAGCCGGTGAAGCCGGTGAGCCAGGCGAGCCGCTGCGCCCCTCCGGCCACGTATTCGCCCTGGTGCTCGTCGCTACGCGGCACCACGAACCCGTCGAGGCGCCGCCGCGCGAGTTCCGCCCGCAATGCTTCGAGCCGCCCCGCCGCCTGGGGCGCGTCGATGCCGTCCGGCGCCGCGGCGTAAGCGCGGCGCAGCGCCTCGAGCCGATCCGCGAGCGCGCCCTCGGTCGTGGGGAGGAGCAGGCGGAGCCAGTCCCTGTCTCGCACGGCGGCGGCCGCGACTCCCCGCACCAGCGCCCGCACGTCGTCCGCCGGCAAGCGCACGCCGGCCCCGGCGAGCGCGCGCTCCAGCGGCCCCTGCGCCTCGTCGCCGCCGCTTCCCCCACCCATGGCCGGCTATGTGCCAGCGGGCGGGCATGGGGTCAATATCCATATGTTGAACCGGCGTGACCGGTTGACAGAAAAGGCGCCCCTGCTATTCTGTTTCATGTGTGATCCGGGAACCGACCGGCTTTCCCGCCATGCCGCAGTGGCTTATCGTAGAGGAAACGATGGCTGACGACGCGAAGCTTGAAGACTCTGGCTCCGAGCCGACCTTTGACCAATCGAACGAGGAATCGGACAGAGGTATCGAACCCGATATCGATGAGACAGGGAACGAAAGGATAGATCATCCGTTCGATCCGGAAAAGATAAAGGTTCGGACGATTTCCGTCGTCGTGGATCAACTTGTCTCACGTATCAAGTACGAAGAAATCGATTTGCAACCGGAGTTTCAGCGGTTGCGGGGTATCTGGAGGCCGAATCAGAAGAGTCGGCTTGTGGAGTCCATCCTGTTGCGAATTCCTCTTCCTGTGTTTTATGTTGCAGAAAACGATGAAGAGGAATGGGCGGTCGTCGACGGTCTCCAAAGGATGTCGACCATGCACGATTACGTGTCCAATCGATTCGATCTCGTCGGGTTGGAATACTTGAATTATCTTCATGGAAAGAAATACCGGGACCTTTCGCGCCCCATGCAGAGGCGTATAGGCGAGACTCAGCTCGTCGTAAACGTCATAGATCCTGGAACTCCAGCGGAAGTGATGTTCAACATCTTCCACCGCATCAACACCGGCGGGATGACGCTGAACGGACAAGAGATTCGCCACGCGCTCAATCGGGGACCCGTTCGCGGGTTTCTGAAAGAGCTCTCCGAAACGAAGGAATTCGTGAAAGCGACCAACGACTCCATCTCACCCGAAAGGATGGCCGATCGGGATTGCGTTTTGCGCTTTCTGGCGTTTTATACGCGCCACTGGAAGGAATATGCGAACAATGACGTCGATGGCTATCTTGATGACACCATGAAAAACATAAACCGGATGACCGAACAGGAACGGGAGTCCGTCGCCGCTGTCTTCAAACAGGCGATGCTGTCCGCGTGCGATATCTTCGGAAACCAAGCGTTTCGCAAACCGCCTCTGGACAATGGACGGCGGAGACCTATCAACAAGGCTTTGTTCGGTGCCTGGAGCGTCGGGTTGGCTCGTCGGTCGTCGGAAGAGGTCAAACAGCTCGTCCGGAACCGGGCGAGAGTGGAGAGGAAATTCAAGTTGTTGTTGGAAAATGACAGGGAATTCGATACGGCTATTTCGTACTCTACCGGGACACCCGGACGAGTACGTAAGCAATTCCAGGCGATAGACGATTTGATCAGGGAGTGCCTCTGAACGATGCTCAAGAATATCCGCCTCTCGAACTTCAAATGCTTTGCCAACCTCAAATTGGAGTGTGCACCGATTACCCTGCTATGCGGCTTGAACGGCATGGGAAAGAGCAGCGTCATGCAGGCTCTTCTGGTGCTGAGACAATCCTACGATTTGCGGGAGCTGCGGGAAGGGCGGCTGGCGCTGAACGGCGAACTCGCGAACGTCGGAACGGGCAGAGATGCGCTTTTCGAGGATGCCGAGAAAGACACCATAGATTTTTCTCTGGAAGACGACAATACCTCGGTGCCATGCGCGCTGTCCTGCGATTACGACCGGGAAGCGGACCGGTTGAATCTGCGGCCGGCGGCGGACGCGCCTGGTGAGTTCGGCATTTCGGACGCATGGCGCGGTGTGCCCCCGTTCGGGGGAAGGCTGGTCTACATTGATGCGGAGCGCGCTGGACCCCGGAAGCTGTATGCGCACTCGGAAACCTTCGCACGACGCGGAGAGTTGGGCGCGCGCGGCGAGTACGCGCTGAGCTATCTCAACGCACGCGGTGCCGAGATGTGGCCCAAGGACGATCCGCGTTTCGAGGGCTGCGAATCCGGGCGACTGGCGGCCGGGGTGGAGCGCTGGCTCGGAGAGATCAGCCCCGGCGCCCGGTTGCGGATGCAAACGGTGGCCGAAGCCGACGCTCTCGTCGCCGGCTTTTCCTTCGACCGGCCAGGGGACGTCGAAACGCGGGCCTTCCGGGCGACCAACGTCGGTTTCGGCCTCTCCTACGTTCTCCCCCTCCTCGTCGCGATGTTCCTGCCGAAGGGGACTCTGTGCCTGATCGAGAATCCGGAAGCCCACCTGCATCCGCGCGGCCAGACGAAACTTGCGGAACTCGCCGTCCGGGCGGCGATGGCCGGGGTCCAGGCGATCATCGAAACGCATAGCGACCATTTCGTGGACGGGATTCGCATCGCCGTTCGCGATGGCCTGATTCCGCCCGAGGATGCGGCGATCCATTATTTCGAGCGCGAGGGCGGCGAGGCAGTCGTGTCTTCCCCGAAGGTCGACAAGGACGGTCGTTTGTCGTCGTGGCCCACCGGGTTCTTCGACCAGCACGAAGAGAATCTCGCCAAGCTCCTGGCGCCCATCCGATGAATGCGCGTGAGATGGTTCTCAACCACGCCAGCCTCTGGGTCGGCGATCGAACCGATGCGATACATTTTTTGAAGGACGCGGTGTCCGGTATCGCGCAACTCGTGAAGGAAGGGGTTGTCGAAAGAGTCTTGAGAACCAATTGGAGCTTGACGGAAGTTCTTTGCGCGGAGGATTTTTCGCTGTTCGATGCCACGCAGGAATTGCGAAGGTCGGGCGCGCGTGACGAATATCTGTTTCTCGTCGGGCTGACGACGAAAACGCCGCTCCAGAGCGGCATTGGAGAGGAGATTGAGCAACGCTTCCTCGGCTGTGAGACACTGGACTTGCAGCCCGAGGACGGAGCCCCTCTTCTTCTGTGCGTCTTGGCCCACTCGGTCGCGGTCGGGCTTCCATCCCATGAGGATTGGGACCGCGACCGGGTAACGGTCCGTTTCGAGGAACTTCTGCCCGACGACACCTTCAGCTCGGAATCGGAGGGCATCGACCATCTCGCGCGGGCCGCCCACGCCGAGCCGATCTGCGCCCGTCACCGGCGACTGCTCCGCACCGGCCTGCGGCCCGACGAATTGTGGGCCAAACGGCAGGAGGTGTTCCCCAACTTGGTTTTCGGACCGGACGTGGAAGGCCATCTCGCGAAACTTCAAGCGGGGCTTTTTCATACCGTCATCAACAAGCTGGTCCAACTCGACGCTGCCGCCGAGAACTGGCGCAGAGTCGGAGGGGCCATGCCTCCTTGGACCTGCCGTGTGACGAACGAGAGCGAGCGCCTCCGTAACAACACGACATTGAGAGAGGAGCGCCGGTTCCGAAGCCATTCCGGCGACCGCGCGCTCTTCCTGCAGCATGCCCGCTTCGGGAGCGCTGGGCGTATCCACCTTCGCTTCGATCCGGAGCGCCGGGAAGTCGAAATAGGCTATATCGGCGGCCATCTGCCGCTATAGGACGCGCTGACGGCCATTCCCGTTGTGACATGCGGCGCGTCCGCCCCTCCCCCGAGATGGGATATGATGGCGCCTCGCGGCGCGGCGCGGGAGATGGCCCATGGTGGATTGGCAGCGCTTCCTGAGCGACGAGGACAGGGCCACGATCGCGCGCGGGCGCTGGGCGCGGCGCGTCGGCTTCGGCGCGCGGCCCGCCGTCATCGTGATCGACGTGCAGAACTACATGGTCGGCGAGGAGGGCGCCGCCGACCCTGAGAAATACCCCTACGCCTGCGCCGCCGGCCGGGCCGCCGTGGCGCAGATCCGGCGCATCCTCGACGCGGCCCGGGCGGCGGGCGCGCCGGTGGTCTATACCCGCTTCGCCATCGACCGCGCGGTCGGCGACGCCGGGCTCTTCGACGCCAAGATCGGCGCGGAAGCAGGCGAATACGCCTATTTCGAGGGCACCCACGGGAGCGCGATCGTGGACGCCGTGGCGCCCGCGCCGGGCGATCTCGTCTTCACCAAGAAGAAGCCGAGTTCCTTCCACGGCACGCCGCTCCTGTCCTGGCTGGTGGACCGCGCGGTGGACACGCTGATCGTCACCGGCGGCGCCACCTGCAACTGCGTGCGGGCCACCGTGTTCGACGCCTTCTCCTACAACTACCGCGCCATCGTGCCGGCGGACGCGGTGTTCGACCGCCTGCCCGTCTCCCACGCCATCAACCTGTTCGACATGGACCGCTGCTCCGCCGACGTGGTCGAGACAGCGGACGTGCTCGCCTATCTGGGCGGCCTCGCCGCGCAGGGGCCGGAAGCGGCGGCGCGGCCGTGACCTGCGCCGGACGCCTGCTCTATGATGGGCGCGCCGGGGGCCCGTAGTTCAATCGGTCAGAACCCGCCGCTCATAACGGCGTTGTTGCAGGTTCGAGTCCTGCCGGGCCCACCGTCCCCTCCGGCGGCCGCGACTTGAAGGAAGCATGACGGATTTCGACCTTCTGGTGATCGGCGGCGGCTCCGGCGGGGTGGCCTGCGCGCGGCGGGCGGCGGGCTACGGCGCGCGGGTCGGGCTGATCGAGAGCGGGCGGCTCGGCGGCACCTGCGTCCATCGCGGCTGCATCCCGAAGAAGCTCCTGGTCCATGCCTCGCATTTCAGCCACGACTTCGAGGACGCGGCGGCCTATGGCTGGAGCGTCGGCCCGCGCGCCTTCGACTGGCCGGCGCTGGTGCGGGCCAAATCCCGCGAGCTCGACCGGCTGGAAGGGGTTTACCGGCGCCTGCTCGAGGAATCCGGCGCGACGGTGATCACAGGCACCGGGCGCTTCATCGACGCCCGCACCGTCGCGGTGGGCGGGCGCCGCCTTCGCGCCGAGACGATCCTGATCGCGACCGGCGGCCGGCCCGCCATGCCGGACGTCCCCGGCATCGACCTCGCGATCAGCTCGGACGAGGCGTTCGACCTGCCGGCGCTGCCGGCGCGCGCGGTCATCGTCGGCGGCGGCTACATCGCCTGTGAGTTCGCCTGCATCCTGCGCGGGCTCGGCGCCCGGGTGACCGTGCTCTACCGCTCCGAGATGCTGCTGCGCGGCTTCGACCGGGACCTGCGCGCCGTCCTCTGCGAGGAGATGCGCAAGACGGGGATCGACGTCCGGCTGAACACCAACGCGGTCTCCCTCGCGCGCGCGGCGGGCGGGGTCGCCGTCGCCACGACGGCAGGCGACGTCATCGAGGCGGACCGGGTGCTGTGCGCCACCGGGCGCAAGCCCAACGTCGCCGGCCTCGGCCTCGAGGCGGCCGGCGTCGAGACGGACGAACGGGGCGCCGTGCGGGTCGATGGCGCTTCCTGCACGGGAGTGGCCGGCATCCATGCAGTGGGCGACGTCACCGACCGCATCAACCTGACGCCGGTGGCGATCCACGAGGGCCGCTGCCTGGCCGAGACCCTCTACAACGACAACCCGCAAGCTCCCGACCACCGCTGCGTCGCGACGGCGGTCTTCACGCAGCCGGAAGCCGGCGCCGTCGGGCTGAGCGAGGAGGAGGCCCGGCGCGTCCACGGCGACATCGCCGTGTACAGGACCCGCTTCCGCCCGCTCAAGCACACCCTGACGGGGCGCGACGAGACGGTGTTCATGAAGCTCGTCGTCGAGCGCCGGTCCGATCGGGTGGTCGGCTGCCACATGGTCGGCGAAGGCGCCGGCGAGGCGATCCAGCTCCTCGCCATCGCCGTCAGGGCGGGCGCGACCAAGGCCCGGTTCGACGCCACCATGGCCGTGCATCCGACCGCGGCGGAGGAGTTCGTCACCATGTACGAGCCGGCCCCGCCTCTCGCGCCCGACGCCGCCGCATAGCGCCGCCTCGCGGCGGAAAGGGCTGGCACGCCGGACGGTTCGGGTGTATGGCACGGCGCGACGAGGGGAGCGCCCGAGGAGAACGACATGCCCGGCACCTGGAGCCCGGAGCGCTGGCGCGGGCTGCCGATCCGGCAGCAACCGGTCTGGCCCGACGCGGCGGCGCTGGCCGCCGTCGAGGCGCGCCTCCGGCGCACGCCGCCGCTGGTCTTCGCCGGCGAGGCGCGGCGCCTGCGCGCGCGGCTGGCGCGGGCCTGCGAGGGCCGGGCCTTCCTCCTCCAGGGCGGCGATTGCGCCGAGAGCTTCGCGGAGTTCCACCCGGACACCATCCGCGACACCTTTCGCGTCCTCCTCCAGATGGCGATCGTGCTGACCTACGGCGCCAGGCTCCCGGTGGTCAAGGTCGGCCGGCTCGCGGGCCAGTTCGCCAAGCCGCGTTCCGCCGATACCGAGACCGTGGACGGCACGACCCTGCCCGCCTATCGCGGCGACATGGTGAACGGGATGGCGTTCGACGAACGCGCGCGGACGCCGGATCCGGAGCGGTTGATGCAGGCCTACGGCCAGTCGGCGGCGACGCTCAACCTGCTGCGCGCCCTGGCCCAGGGCGGCTACGCCGACCTGCACGCGGTGCACCGCTGGAACCTGGGCTTCGTCGCCGAGAGCACGCAGGGCGCGCGCTACGAGGCGCTGGCCAACCAGCTGGGCGAGACGCTCGACTTCATGGCCGCCTGCGGCCTGACGAGCGACACCACGCCGCAGATCCGGGAAACTGAATTCTACACCTCTCACGAAGCCCTCGTCCTGCAATACGAACAGGCGTTGACCCGGATCGATTCGACCACCGGCCAGTGGTACGACTGCGCCGCGCACATGCTCTGGATCGGAGACCGCACGCGCCAGCCGGACGGCGCGCATGTGGATTTCCTGAGCGGCGTCGGCAACCCGCTCGGGCTCAAGGCGGGACCCGGCCTGGAGCCGGACGAGCTGCTCGTCCTGATCGACCGGTTGAACCCGCGCAACGAACCGGGCCGCCTCACGGTGATCACACGCATGGGGCACGATGCGGTCGAGGCCAGGCTGCCGCCTCTCCTGCGCGCCGTCGAGCGCGAAGGCCGGCGCGTGCTCTGGACCTGCGACCCGATGCACGGCAACACGATCAAATCCTCCAACGGCTACAAGACCCGCCCCTTCGACCGCATCCTGGCCGAGGTCCGCGGCTTCTTCGCGGTCCACCGGGCCGAGGGGACGCATCCGGGCGGGGTCCATTTCGAGATGACCGGCCAGGACGTGACCGAATGCCTGGGCGGCGCCCAGGCAATCACCGAGGAGCGGCTCTCCGACCGCTACCACACCCATTGCGACCCCCGACTCAACGCCTCCCAGGCGCTGGAGCTCGCGTTCCTCATCGCCGAGCGGCTCAAGGAGGAGCGGGCGGGCGCCGGGCGGTCGCGGGCGGCGCGCGAATAGCCCCGCTCCGGTCGCGCCCGGCCGCCATGGCGAATTCCGTCTCGCCGGCCCATCTGGAGGTCGCCCGCCATACCGACCGCTACTTCACGCGAACGCGCGAGGCCGTCGCCCGCTTCGGGGACGCGACCGTCACCTATGCGGTGTTCCTGCGGCGCCCCGTCTGCTTCGCGCCCCGGCTCATGATCGAATGGCTGGAGGCGGTCGCGGCCGAACGCGCCACCGAGTTCGCCATCGATTGCCGGTTCGAGGAAGGAGAATGGGTCGGGGCCGGCGAGCCGCTGGTCTATCTTTCCGGGTCGTTACGTCATCTGGTCGATCTGGAGACGCTCTACCTGCAACGCCTGGGCGCCGCCTGCGTCGCCGCCTACAACGCCTACGCGATGGCGCGGGCCCTGCCCAAGGTCGCCTTCATGGCCATGGACGCGCGCCATTGCGCGGGCCTGGAGATGGCCGAGATGATGGCCTACGCGGCGAGCGTCGGCTCGAAGGCGGCGCAGCGGGACACGGGCGCCGTCGGCTTCGTCGGCAACGCGACCGACGCGACCGCACATTATTTCGGCAACGCGCGCGGCCTCGGCACCATGCCCCACGCGCTGGTCGGCTACGCCGGCTCGACCGTGCGCGCCGCGGAGATGTTCCACACGCTGTTTCCAGACGAGCCGATGACGGTGCTCGTCGATTACTTCGGCAGGGAAATCAGCGATTCGCTCGCCGTCTGCCGGCGCTTCCCCGAATTGGCGGCCGGCGGCACCCTCGGCATCCGCCTCGACACCCACGGCAGCCGCTACGTCGAGGGGCTGGACATGGCAGAATCCTATGCCGTGCTCGACCGCCACAGCCCGAATGCCGTCCGCGAGTACAGGACGGAGACCGAGCTGCGCTGGCTGAACGGCACCGGGGTCAGCGCGGCGGCGTTGTTCCACCTGCGCGCGGCGCTCGACGAGGCCGGCTTCGAGCGCGTCAAGATCGTCGCCAGCTCCGGCTTTACCCCCGCCAAGTGCAAGGTCATGGCCGGCGTGAACGCGCCCATCGACATGATCGGCACCGGCTCGTTCCTGCCCGAGGACTGGTCCGAGACCTATGCCACGGCGGACATCGTCGAATACGACGGTGCCGCCCGGGTCAAGCTTGGCCGCGAATTTCTGCTGCGCGACGCCGGCGGAAAGCCGCGGGGCCGCCGCCGATGAGCCGCCGTGCCCCGGCGCGACCCTTCGACCGGGATGCGGATCGCGATTCGGTCCTGCGCCGGGCCGAGGCGTTGCTGCCGGGCCTGCGGGAGCGCGCCGCCCTGGCCGAGGAGCGGCGGCGGTTGCCGGCGGAGACGGAGGCCGCGTTCCACGAGAACGGGCTGTTCCGCGTGTTGCAGCCGAAGCGGGTGGGCGGCGGCGAGCTCGATTACGGCATCCTCGTCGATCTCGGCGCCGTCGTCGCCCGCGCCTGCCCGTCGAGCGCTTGGAACCTGACCAACCTTCTAAGCCACCACTGGATGCTGGCCATGTTCGAGCCGCAAGCCCAGGCCGAGGTCTGGAGCGCGGACCGGGACGCGCTCGTCGCGGCGTCGCTGATCTTCCCCGCCGGGCGCGCGCGCGCGGTGGACGGCGGGTTCGTCCTGTCCGGCCGCTGGCCGTTCTCCAGCGGGGTCGATTCCAGCGGCTGGAACATGCTGGGCGGCATCGTCGCCGGGACGGACCCGGCCGAGCACCGCATCTTCCTGCTTCCCCGCGCCGACTTCGCCATCGTCGATACCTGGCACGCCGCCGCCCTGCGCGGGACGGGGAGCAACGACGTGGCGGTGGACGAGGCGTTCGTGCCGGCACACCGCACCCTCTCGGTGGAGGACACCAAGGGCTGCCGGGCGCCGGGGCTCGCGCTCAACACCGGGGCCGTTTACAGGCTCCCCGTCTTCGCGATGTTCCCCTACGTGCTGGCGGGCTGCGCGCTCGGCACCGCGGAGGGGGCGCTGGAGGGGTTCATCGCCGCGACCGCGAAGCGCGTCGGCTCCTACGGCGGCACGCGGGTGGCCGAACATGCGCCGGTGCAGATCAAGATCGCGGAGGCGGCGGTCAGGATCGACGCCGCCGGCGCCCTCATGCGCGCCGCCTGTGCCGAGGCGATGGCGCATGCGGAGGCCGGGACGGTCCCCGGCATGACGACGAAAGCGCGCTTCCGGCGCGACGGCGCTCACGCCGCGAACGAATGCCGGCGCGCGGTCGACATCCTGTTCGGGGCGGCCGGCGGGGCCGCGCTCTACGAGCGCAATCCCCTGCAACGGAGCTTTCGCGACATCCACGCGATCAACGCGCACATCTCCTTCAACTTCGACGTGGCGGGCGCCCTGTACGGCCGCGCGGTGCTCGGCATGGAACCGGACGCCGGCTTGCTCTAGAGTGTCGCGCGGAACGCGCGCGGAAGGAGTGCGCGGAATGCGCGCGGAGGGAGTGCGCGCGGAATGAACCGGACCGCCGTCCGGGAACGGGAAGGGAGGCCCTCGGGATGAAGCCGCCGCCGTTCGACTACCGCCGCCCGGAGACGCTTCAGGAGGCGCTCGCCCTGCTCTCCGAGCACGGCGACGCGGCCAAGGTCCTGGCCGGTGGCCAGAGCTTGGTGCCGATGTTGAACCTGCGGGTGCTGCATCCCGGCCTGCTGGTCGACATCAACCGCCTCCCCGCTCTCGACCACGTGCGCCTCGAGGATGGGCGGCTGCGGATCGGCGCCCTGGCCCGCCACAAGGCGGTGCACGAGTCGCCCGCCGTGCGTGAGGCATGCCCGCTGATGGCCGCCGCCTACGCTTATGTCGCCCACGGGCCGATCCGCAACCGCGGCACGCTCTGCGGCAATCTCTGCCACGCCGACCCGGCCTCGGAAATGCCGGCGGTGATGCTCATGTGCGACGCGGAATTCGTGCTGCGCAGCGTCGCGGGCGAACGCATCGTGGGCGCTTCCGAATTCTTCGCCGGCGCCCTGAGCACGGCCGCCCGCCCCGACGAGCTCCTGGTCGAGCTGCGCGTGCCGCGCGCGCCGGCGGGCCGGGGATGGTCCTTTCAGGAGGTCAGCGCCCGCAAGGGCGACTTCGCCACCGTCGCCGTGGGCGCGACGGTCGAACGCGACGGCGCCGCCTGCGGCGAAGTCCGGCTCGGCTGCGCCGGCGTGGGCGACGGGCCGCACCGGGCGCGGCGGGCCGAGGACTCCCTGCGGGGGGCCGCCCCCGACGAGGCGGCCTTCCGCCGAGCGGCCGGAATCGCGGCCGACGACGCGGACCCGGGCGCGGATTACCACGCGGACGCGGACTACCGGCGCGATCTCGTGCGCGCCCTGGCCCGGCGCGCGCTCGCCGAGGCGTCCTCCCGCTGCCGCTGAAGGAGACGGACATGGCGACACGCACCATCGAGCTCGTGGTCAACGGCGAGACCCGCGCGGCCCGCGCGGAGCCGCGCACGCTGCTCAGCGACTTCCTGCGCGAGGGGCTGGGGCTGACGGGCACCCATGTGGGCTGCGAGCACGGGGTCTGCGGCGCCTGCACCGTGCTGGTCGACGGCGAGAGCGCGCGCTCCTGCCTGATGTTCGCCGTCCAGGCGGAAGGCGCGCAGGTGCGCACCGTCGAGGGACTGGGCACCGCCGACGACATGCACCCGCTTCAGGAAGCGTTCTGGGAGAAGCACGGCCTGCAATGCGGCTTCTGCACGCCCGGCATGTTGATGGCGGCGGTCGAGCTCCTGGAGAATACGCCGGCGCCCGGCGTCGAGGACATCCGCGAGGCGATCTCCGGCAACCTCTGCCGGTGCACCGGCTATCAGACCATCGTGGAGGCGGTGCAAGCCGCCGCCGAACGGATGCAGGGGGGCAGGTCATGACCCGCGCGCGTCATTACATTCCCGAATCCCGGCAGCGCGAGAAGCCGAAGTCGGATTATTTCGCCATCGGCCACAGCATGAAGCGGGTCGAGGATACTCGCCTGCTCACGGGCTCCGGCACCTACGCCGACGACGTGACGCTGCCCAACATGGCCCATGCGGCGGTGCTGCGCAGCCCCCACGCGCATGCGCGCATCAAGCGCATCGACAAGGCCCGGGCCGAGGCGCTGCCCGGCGTCCTCTGCGTCATGACGGGCGCGGAGGCGGCGCGGGTCACCGGCCCTTGCGCGGATTTCTCCAGCCCGCCGACGCCGCAGTACTGCATCGCGGTGGACCGCGTGCGCCACGTGGGAGAGGCGGTGGCGGCCGTGGTGGCCGAGAGCCGCTACGTCGCCGAGGACGCCTGCGAGCTGATCGAGGTCGAATACGAGCCGCTGCCCGCGGTGGTCGATCCGGAGGAGGCGGTGACGTCCACCGGCACCGCGGTGCTCCATCCGGAGCGCGGGGACACCAACGTGGCGCTCCAGCGCACGATCACCTTCGGCCCGGTGGACGAGGATTTCGCGGCGGCCGACCTGACGGTCGAGCGGCGTCTGCGCTGGCCGCGCTCCGGCGGGACGCCTCTGGAGACCGTCGGCGCCACCGCCCATTTCGACCGGGGCACGGGCAAGTTCACGATCCACGCCAACACCTCGATGTACAACTACGTCGGCTGGCTGATCGCGGTCTCGCTCAAGGTCGATCCCCACCGGCTCAACATCGTGCCGACCGATGCCGGCGGCAGCTTCGGCAGCAAGCTCTTCTGCCACAAGGTGTGCACCCTGGCCGCCACCCTCGCCCGCGCCGTCGGGCGCCCGGTCAAGTATCTGGAGGACCGCATCGACAACATGACGAGCGGCGACGCCCACGGCTCCGACCGCATCTACGACGCCGCGCTCGCGCTCAGGAAGGACGGCACGATGACCGCCCTGCGGCTCAAGGTCATCGACGACTACGGCGCCTATTTCCAATACGGCGTGGGCCAGCACGGCAACGCCATGGCCCAGGTCACCGGTCCCTACCGCATCGGCAGCGTGCAGGTCGATCTCACCGCCGTGTTCACCAACAAGTGCCAGCAGGGAGCCTATCGCGGCTTCGGCTCCGAGGTCGGCAATTTCGTGCTGGAGCGCCTGGTCGATGCCGCCTGCGACGCTCTCGGCATGGACCCGGTGGAGATCCGCCGGCGCAATTTCATCGGCGCCGACGCCTTCCCCTACATCATGCCGACCGGCAACATGTACGACAGCGGCAATTACGAGGCCGTCCTCGACAAGGCGCTCTCGATGCTCGATTACGAGGGCTGGCGCAGGAAGCAGGCGGAGGCCCGGAAGCAGGGGCGCCATATCGGCATCGGCGTCGCCACCTGCCAGGAACGCAGCGTCTTCAGCGCCACCGAGTTCTGGATGTGGAACCCGAACGACAACCCCGGCTTCACCCTCTCCAGCTCGCCCGAAAGCGTCGCCATCAACATCGACCCGACGGGCAAGGCGTTCATCACGCTGAACGCCCCCTTCTGGGGCAACAGCCCGGAGACCATGGCCGTCCAGGTGCTGGCGGAGAAGCTCGAGATGGAGCCGGCCGACATCGCCGTCGGCTACGCCGATTCCGACAAGGGGTTCAACTCGTCGGGGCCGGGCGGCAGCCGCTTCACCGTCATGATCGCCGGCGCGGTGAGCGGGGCCGCCGACGTCATCAAGGAAAAGATGCTGCGCGTCGCCAGCCACATGCTGGAGGCGGATCCGAGCGATCTCGAATTCCGCGCCGGCAAGATCGGCGTCCAGGGCGTTCCCGGCAAGGAGAAGACGCTTGCCGAGGTCGCCCTGCACGCCCACTATTTCCGGCTGTCGATGCCGGAGGACCACGACCTCACGAGCGGGATCGACGCGGCATACGTCTACGACCATCCGGTCACGACCATGCCGTCCGAGGACCGCACCGATCTCGGCATCTTCTACCCGATCGTGGGCCACATGTGCCATCTCCCGGTGGTCGAGGTCGATGTCGAGACGGGGAAGGTCCACTTCCTCGATTACGTCGCCGTCCACGACTGCGGCACCATGGTGAACCCGATGACCCTGGCCGGCCACGTGCGCGGCGGCACCGTGAACGGCATCGGCAGCGCGTTCTACGAGCATTTCCATTACGACGAGAGCGGCCAGTTGCAGAACGCGCTGCTCACCGACTATCTGCACCCGACGCTGATGGAGACGCCGTCCGACATCCGCGTGGGCCATGTCGAGACGCCCTCGCCCTTCACCGAATACGGCATCAAGGGCGGCGGCGAGGGCGGACGCATGGGCGCGCCGCCGGCGCTCGCGGCCGCCATCGAGGACGCGCTGCGCCCCCTCGGCGTCAAGGTCGACTCCCTCCCGCTGACGCCCAAAATCCTCCGCGCCGCCATCCGCGAAGCCGAGAAGCGCGCCGAGGCCTGACGGCGTATCGTGTGGCCGGAAATTAGGGTCGGTTGAAGACCAGCTCTGACATGGCGCGCGACTCATGAGCACTTATGCCATTTTTCTAAACCAGCCGAGCGAGCGCGCCTGGGATACCATCAAGAAGAAATGGCCGGATCGGCATTTCGTCTTGGATGACCGGCTGGCATTCATCGCGCCGGAGGGCATCACGCTCACATCGGAGATAGCCGAAACTGTCGGGGTGAAATCCGAAGAAGGTTCGTTGGGAGTTGTCGTCGAGTTTTCATCCTATTCCGGTTTTAACAGGAGCGACCTGTGGGAATGGCTCTCCAAGGTACGGGCATGACAGGCACTGTTCATCCACACCCAGCGTCACAACCTCCACCAACTGCGGCTGCTGGCGGTGGAGACGGGGGTGGGCAGAACCTTGGCGGTCGGGTTGCCGCCCTCGAGGCACACCTTCAACACCTTGCAACGAAGGAAGATATTCAACGTGTCGAAAAACTCATTGCACAGCGGGAGTCTGCCCTGTTGCGTTGGTTAATGGGGATTATTTCCGTCGCTTTGATTACTCTTTTTGTCAGTTTACTGCGCGGAATTTTGTTCTAATAACTGATTCTGACGAGGTGACTTTATCTACCCCCGCGTGTACGGAGAACGCGGCAGTCCGGGTCCGGGCGCGCACCGCATGAAGACCGGCGTTTCCTTCGTCGTGCCGGTTTACAACAAGGCGCCGTGGCTGCCGGGGGTGCTGGAGCGGCTCGCGGCGCAGCGCGGCGATTTCGACCGCGAGTACATCTTCGTCGACGACGGCTCGACCGACGGGTCCCTGGCCATCCTGAAGGAGCGGACGGCGGGCTGGCCGGACACGACCATCGTCGAGCAGGCGAACCACGGCGTCGCCCACGCGACGAACCGGGGCCTCGAGCGGGCGCGGATGCCGTTCGTCAAATTCTGCGACGCCGACGACCTGCTCGTCGACGGCGCGACGCAGGCGCTGCTGGACACCCTGAGTCGGGGGGGGGCAACGGTAGCCTTCGGGCAGTATGCGTTCTACGACGAGGGCGCGCCGCTTGATTTCGGCGCCGATCTTTCCGCCGCGCCGGTCGAGACTATCGCGGACCCGCGTCGGGCGATGATCCGGGGCTGCCTGTTTGGGCCCGTGAATGTCCTGGTGCGCGCCGACGCGGCCCGCGCCGCCGGCGGCTGCGACGAGCGGTTCTGGCGCGCCCAGGATTACACCCTCGGGTTGCGGATGGCGTTCCGGCCGGGGAGCGTGTTCCTGCGCCTCGACGCGACGGTGGCCTACGTGCCGCGCGTCGCGCCCGGGCGGCTCACCGAGGATATGGACGGCATGTGGCACGACACCACCGGCGCCCTCGAACGCCTCGTCGCCGAGCGGCCGGACATGCCCCGGCGGCTCCGGCAACATGCCTGCTACCGCGCGGCGGGTCGCGCCTGGCGCCATGCGCGCCGCCGCCGCGCGCCCGACCGGTGGCGCTGGCTCCTCCTCCGCCTCCGCAGCCTGTTCCCCATTCCGAGGCGCCATGCCGCCGCGTTCATCGCCCGCTGCGGCGCTCTCTACGGTCCGCCCCGCCGCCCCTGAGGCGTGGGCGCCTGGAGGGCGTTACAGAAGCGGCGCCTGGCCGCCGCTCTCACCGTCCGGCCCGGCCTTGCGGCGAGCGGGGCGGCGGGCGGGGTGCCCGGCCGCGACGGCGTCCGCGCTGCCGTCGCGGAATTCGAGGGAGAGCGCGGCGCCCGGCCTGACCCGCGCCGCGCTGACGAGCGGGCGCGCATGCGCGTCGCGCACCACCGCGAAGCCGCGCGCCAGCACCCCCTTGTAGGAATAGCCTTCGAGCAGCCGCGCCGCGGTCTCGACCCGCGCGGCGCGCGCGCGGAGCGCCGCCTTCCGCGCCCGCGCGAGGCGTGCGGCGAGAGCGCCGGCGTCTTCGCCCGCCCGCTCGATCCGCTCCGCCAGCCGTTGCGACGCAAGGCCGGCGGCGGCGCGCGCCAGTTGCCGGCGCTTGAACGCGAGCAGCTGGCGGGGCTTGAGCGGGCGCAGCCCGGCGAGCGTCCGCGCCCGCGCGGCGAGGCCGCCCCGCAGCGCGCGGTCCAGCCGCTCGGCCCGGTCGTCGAAGCGCTGGCTCGCCGCCGCCAGCAGGCCGCGCGCCTCCGGCAGGCCGCGCCCGAGGCCCTCGAGCCGCGCCCGGCGCGCGGCCAGGAGGCGGCGGGCGGAGGCGCCGAGGCGGCGTTCGAGGGCGCGCGTCCGGTCGAGCAGGTCGGCGCGCACCGGGACGGCCATTTCCGCCGCCGCCGTCGGAGTCGGCGCCCGGCGGTCGGCGGCCAGGTCGATCAGCGTCACGTCGGTTTCGTGGCCCACCGCGGCGATCAGCGGGATCGCGCTGGCCGCCGCCGCCCGCGCCACGGCCTCCTCGTTGAAGGCCCAGAGGTCCTCCAGACTGCCGCCGCCGCGGGCGACGATCAGCACGTCCGGGCGCGGCACCGGCCCGCCTTCCGGCAGGCGGTTGAAACCGGCGATCGCGGCGGCGATCTGCCGGGCGGCGTCTTCGCCCTGCACGGCGACCGGCCAGAGCAGCACGCGGCGCGGGAAGCGCGCGCGCACGCGGTGCAGGATGTCGCGGATCGCGGCCCCGGTGGGCGAGGTCACCACCCCCACCACGGCGGGCAGGAACGGCAGGTCGCGCTTGCGCGCCGCGTCGAAGAGGCCCTCGGCGGCGAGCGCGCGCTTGCGCTTCTCCAACAGCGCGAGAAGGGCGCCCGCGCCCTCCAGCGCCAGCCGCTCGACCACGAGCTGGTAGCGCGAGCGGCCCGGATAGGTGCTGACCCGGCCGGTGGCCACCACCTCCAGGCCGTCCTCTGGCGCGAGGCCGAGGCGCCCGGCGGCGCCGCGCCAGCAGACCGCGTCGAGCACGGCGTCCGCATCCTTGAGCGCGAAATAGAGATGACCCGAAGCGGCGCGCTTGCAGCCCGAGATCTCGCCGCGCACGCTGACCCAGGCGAACGCCTCCTCCACCGTGCGCTTCAGCGCCCGCGACAATTCGCCGACCGTGAAGACGGCCCGGTTGCCGCCTTCGGCCGTCTCCTCCGGCGCCGACGTCGGATAGGGGATCATTTCCCGAAGCCGTGGAACCTGCGATAGAAGACGACTCTACAGCGGCCCCGGCGGCTTCGGAACCGCGGGCCGGGAGGGGGAGGCCATGAACGTCCTGGTCGTGGGTTCGGGCGGACGCGAGCACGCGCTCTGCTGGAGCTTGGCCGCGTCCCCGCTGGTGGGGACGCTGTGGTGCGCGCCGGGCAATGCCGGGATCGCTGACGCCGCCCGCTGCGTCGCGCTGGAGCCGATGGATTTCGACGGGCTGGTCGCGTTCTGCGGCGACAAGGCGATCGACTTCGTGGTGGTGGGGCCCGAGGCGCCCCTGGTCGCGGGCCTCGTCGACCGGCTGGAGGCGGCGGGCGTCGCCGCCTTCGGGCCGCGCGCGGCGGCGGCGCGGATCGAGGGCTCCAAGGGCTTCATGAAGGACCTTTGCGCGCGTTGCGGCGTGCCCACCGCCGCCTATCGGCGGGTGGCCTCGCTCGCCGAGGTGCGGGCCTTCGTCGCCCGCCACGGCGCGCCGGTGGTGGTCAAGGCGGACGGCCTCGCCGCCGGCAAGGGGGTGGTGTGCGCCGCGACGGAGGCGGAGGCGGTCGAGGCGGCGCGGGCGGCGCTGGACGGCGCCTTCGGCGCCGCCGGCCGCGAACTGGTGATCGAAACGTTTCTCGAAGGCGAGGAGGCGAGCTACTTCGCGCTGGTCGATGGCGAGACCGTCCTGCCCCTGGAGACGGCGCGCGACTACAAGGCGGTCGGCGAGGGCGGCACCGGGCCGAACACCGGCGGCATGGGCGCCTGCTCGCCGGCGCCGGCGATGACGCCGGCGCTGTGCGCGGAGGCGCGCCGCCGGATCGTCGAGCCGCTGGTGCGCGGCCTGGCGGAGGATGGCGCGCCCTATGTCGGCGTGTTCTACGCGGGGCTGATGATCACGGAGGACGGCCCCAGCCTGCTGGAGGTCAACGTCCGCTTCGGGGATCCGGAATGCCAGGTCCTGCTGCCCCGGCTCAAATCCGACCTGCTGCCCGCGCTGATGGCCGCCCGCGACGGCGCGTTGCGGACGTTCGACCTGCGCTGGCGCGACGAGGCCGCGCTCTGCGTCGTGCTGGCGGCGCAAGGCTATCCCGGCGCCTACGAGCGGGGCGGCGCCATCCGGGGCGTGGACGCGGCGGCGGCGCTGGACGGCGTGAGCGTGTTCCACGCCGGGACGGAGCGACGGCAGACGGGCTTTGCCGCCGCGGGCGGGCGGGTGCTGGGCGTGACCGCGTTGGGCCCCACGGTCGCCGCCGCCGGCGCCCGCGCCTACGAGGCGGTGGACCGGATCGACTGGCCCGGCGGCTTCTGCCGCCGCGACATCGGCGCTCCCGCCCCCTGAGCCGTCGCCGGCGCGCCCGTGCGCCAAAACGGCGAGGCGGGGGTATGATGCGCGGATGGCCAGCGAGAGCGGAGGGCCCGCGTTTCTTGCCGTGACGCCGCCGCGCCCCTGCCCCTACCGGCCCGGGCGGTGGGAGCGCAAGCTCGTGACCGCGCTGGCGGGCCCCGGCGCCGGCGCCGCCTATGACGGGATGCTGCGGGCGGGCTTTCGCCGCGGCGGGCGCGCGGCCTACCGGCCCGCCTGCTCCGGCTGCCGGGCCTGCGTGCCCGTGCGCGTCCGCGCCGCGGCCTTCGCGCCCGGCCGCTCCCTTCGCCGCGTCGCCGCGCGCAACGAAGGGACGGCCCTCGCCATCCTGCCGGCGCGGGCGCGGCCCGATCACTTCGCGCTCTTCCGCCGCTATCTGGAGGCCCGCCATCCGCAGGGCGGCATGACGGAGATGGACGGGGCAGACTACCGCGCCCTGGTCGAGGAGAGCGCCGTGGAGACCCGCCTGGCCGAGTTCCGCGCACCCGACGGGCGGCTCTACGGCGTCTGCCTGTTCGACCTGGCCAGCGACGGCCTCTCCGCCGTCTATTCCTTCTACGAACCGGCGCGCGCCCGGGCGAGCCCCGGCACCTACATGATCCTGCGGCTGATCGGCGAGGCGCGGACGCGGGGGCTGCCCTATCTCTATCTCGGTTATTGGATCGACGGCGGCGCGAAGATGGCCTACAAAGCACGCTTCAGGCCGCTTGAAATGCTCGGTCCCGAAGGGTGGACCACGCGCCGCGTGCGGAGCGGCCAACAGGGAGAGTAAGGACATGAAGACGAGGATCGAACGCCGCCGCTTTCTCAGGGGCACGGCCGTCGCCGGCGCCGCCCTCGCCGCGTCCGCGGCGTCGAGCTTCCCGGCGCCCGCGATCGCCCAGGGCCGGCGCCAGCTGCGGCTGGTGACCACCTGGCCCAAGAACTTCCCCGGCCTCGGCACCGGCGCGCAGCGCTTCGCCGACCGGGTGACGCAGGCGACCGAGGGCCGCCTGGAGATCAAGCTGTTCGCGGCCGGCGAGCTCGTGCCGCCGTTCGAATCCTTCGATGCGGTCTCCCAGGGCTCCGCCGACATGTACCACGCGGCGGAATATTACTGGCAGGGCAAGTCCAAGGCGTTCAACTTCTTCACCGCCGTTCCCTTCGGCCTGACGGCGACCGAGATCAACGCCTGGATCTACCACGCCGGCGGCCAGGCGCTGTGGGACGCGCTCGCGGCGGACTTCAACCTGAAGCCGCTGATGGCCGGGAACACGGGCGTCCAGTGGGGCGGCTGGTTCAACAAGGAGATGAACTCGGTCGAGGATTTCAAGGGCCTGAAGATGCGCATTCCGGGCCTGGGCGGCGAGGTGCTGCGCCGGCTGGGCGCCGCCGCCGTCGCCCTGCCGGGCGGCGAGATCTTCCAGGCGCTCCAGGCGGGCACGATCGACGCCACCGAATGGGTGGGGCCGTGGAACGACCTCGCCTTCGGCTTCTACAAGGTGACGAAGTACTACTACTGGCCCGGCTTCCACGAGCCCGGCTCGATGCTGAGCGCGGTCGTCAACAAGGACGTGTGGGAAAGCCTGAGCGATTCCGACCGCAGCCTGATCGAAAGCTGCGCCGCCGCCGAGAACGACTACATGTACGCCGAGTTCAACGCCCGCAACAGCGACGCGCTAGACACCCTGGTCAACGAGCACGGCGTGCAGGTGCGGCGCATGTCCGACGAGATGCTGAACGCCATCGGCGCGGCATCCGGCGAGGTGATGGCGGAGGTGGCGGCCGAAGGCGGCCTGACGAAGCGCATCTACGACAGCTTCATCGACTTCCGCAAGAAGGCCATCGCCTTCAACAAGCACTCGGATCAGGCGTACTGGAACGCCCGGTTGCTGCCGTTCCGATACGCCGGCTAGGCGCGCCTCCCGGGGCGGGCGCGGCGCGTCCGCTCCGGGCGGTTCCAGGGTTGTCGGCGCGTCGCTCCCCAAGGGGCTCCCGATGCGGGCGTTAGCGGCGGCCGCGCGGGCGATCGACGCCGTGAACGAGACGGTGGGCCGCGCCGCCGCGTGGCTCGCCCTCGCCATGGTGCTGCTCGAATTCGTCGTCGTCGTGATGCGCTACGTCTTCGGCGTCGGCTTCATCGCCATGCAGGAGGGCGTGATCTACCTGCACGCCGGCCTCTTCCTGGTCGGCGCCGGCTACACCCTGCTTCACGGCGGCCACGTCCGGGTGGACATCTTCTACCGCGACGCCCGGCCCGCCCGCCGCGCCCTGGTGGATCTGGCCGGCGTCGTCCTCTTCCTGCTGCCGGTCTGCGTCGTCATCGGCTGGGCGAGCTGGCCCTATGTCGGGCAGTCCTGGTCGGTCTTCGAAGGCTCGAAGGAGACGAGCGGCATCCCGGCGGTCTATGCGCTCAAGTCCCTGATCCTCGCCTTCGTGGTGCTGATCGCCCTCCAGGGCGTGTCCCTCGCGCTCCATGCGGTGCTGACCCTCGCCGGCCGCGAAGCCCGCCACGACGACGCCTCGGAGAGGCGGGGCGAGGCCCTGTAGGCCGCCATGGCCCTTGGTGAGACCCTGGTCGTCCTGATGTTCCTGGCGACCTTCGCCTGCCTGCTGGCGGGCTTTCCGGTCGCCTTCACGCTGTCCGGCGTCGCCGCGCTGTTCGGCCTGTTCTCCTACGCCTTCGGCGCCTTCGACATCGCCTTCCTGCGGGCCATGCCGCAGCGCATCTTCGGCAACGCGATGTGGAACGAAGTGCTGATCGCGGTGCCGCTCTTCGTCTTCATGGGGGTGATGCTGGAGCGCTCCAAGGTGGCGGAGGAGCTGCTGGAGGCCATGGGCCGGCTGTTCGGGAACCTGCGCGGCGGGCTCGGGCTCTCGGTCGTCGCGGTCGGCGCCCTGCTCGCCGCCTCCACCGGCATCGTCGGCGCCACGGTGGTGACCATGGGCCTGCTCTCGCTGCCGACCATGCTGCGCCGGGGCTACGATCCGAAGCTCGCGACCGGCACCATCTGCGCGTCCGGAACCTTGGGCCAGATCATCCCGCCCTCCATCGTGCTGGTGATCCTGGGCGAGCAGATCTCCAACGCCTATGTGGACGCGCAGCGCGCGATCGGCAATTGGTCGCCCGAGCCGGTCTCGGTCGGCGACCTCTTCGCCGGCGCTCTGATCCCGGGCCTGGTCCTCGTCGCGCTTTACATGCTCTACCAAGTCGGCGTCGCCTGGTTTCGCCCGGCGGCGGCGCCGGCCATCCCGCGGCCTGCGCGCGGCGGCGAAGGCGGCGCGTGGCGGCGCACCGGCCGCGCCCTGGTGCCGCCCGTCGTCCTGATCGTCGCCGTGCTGGGCTCGATTCTGGGCGGCATCGCCACGCCCACCGAGGCCGCGGCGGTCGGCGCCGTCGGCTCGTTGCTTCTGGCCGGCACCCGCCTCGCCCCGGGGCGAGGCGGCGCCATCTACGCGGCCGGCGTCGGGCTGGTGGCGATGATGGTCATGGCCGGCCAGTTCGATCTCGTCGTCACCCGCAGCGGCTTCGGCGGGCCGGTGATCGGTGCCTTCCTCTGCTGCGCCCTCCTGACCTACGGCATCGGCGTGAGTCTGCTCCGGGTCCGGCGCGCCGGCGTCCTTGCCCCGGTCCTGCGCTCGACCATGCAGATCAGCGCCATGGTGTTCGTCATCCTGATCGGCGCCGCCCTGTTCTCCCTCGTCTTCCGCGGCCTGGGCGGCGACGAGATGGTGCACCGGGCGCTTTCGAACATCCCCGGCGGCGTGGTCGGCGCGATGCTCGCGGTCATGTTGGTGATGTTCGCGCTGGGCTTCTTCCTCGACTTCATCGAGATCACCTTCGTGGTGGTGCCGATCGTGGCGCCGGTGCTGCTGCGGATGGACATCAACCCGATCTGGCTCGGCATCATGATGGCGGTGAACCTACAAACCTCCTTCCTGACTCCGCCCTTCGGCTTCTCGCTCTTCTACCTGCGGGGCGTCGCGCCGCGTTCGATTCGCACCGCGGACATCTACCGGGGCGTCATGCCCTTCGTCCTGATCCAGCTCGTGGCCCTGGGCGTACTCGCCGCCTTCCCCTCCCTCACCACCTGGCTCCCGGACTTGGTGTTTGGCTGATTTTTCCGTCTTTACGGCGCGCGGATGTACAGGCCCACATGCGTGCAAAGCGTAAAAATGCGAGCCTGGAGACCCGCGCGCCGGGGACAGGCCGGTTATGTGCTATCCCCCAATAGGTGACCCATGAGAGATTCCGTGAGATTCGAAGCATATTTCGATGCTTTCTTCGTAGAATGATTCATGCGATCTATCCAATTCAAAAATCTCATAAAATTCCGCTGTTTATTGAGTGGGGGAATAGGTATGTCCGCCTCCTTCAATGTTGCGATCTTGAGAGACGGGAGGCTTGTAGTTTGCGCCTTCTTTCGTGGATCGTAGTGAACGGACCACCAGAACAAATAGCCAGGGAATATCCTGGATCGGTTCGGGATCAGTACAGCAAGATGGCTGACAACATGAGCTTCAGTAGCGAGCATGGCTCGGTGATTCAGGTTTACCGAAGCGCCGCTCTTCGGGATCAAAATACTTCCTTTCGGAAAAAGGCGAAGGCGATTTTCAGACAACCAGTCGGGATCGATGTGGTCTTTCGAAACGGATAGCGTTGGATTCACATGACCGCGGCCGACGTCTTGCATTCTTACGAACAAGGGTCCTCTCGCTGCGAACGCCCCTGGCTCTTGAGGAGCCGGATCCCCCGCAAGAACGGTGGCGACATCCCGGAGCCGCACTATCGGCCACCCCTTCGGGTTCTCCTCTGGATCGCCGAACATCTTGACGAAGAGAGCCGGAGCGAAGGCGTGGAGACGGTCGGCGGCCTGTGCGCGCAGGCGTTCGATGCGAGCCGCCCGGTTCAAAACGCCAACGATTCGCCGCTGTTCGGCGAGCGGAGGGAGGGGAACCGAGGCGTTCTCCATAAATGATTTGGGAACGCGCTGCTGCCCCACCGTGCCTGTGAAGCTCCTTTTCGCCTCTTCTCTGAATCGTGTCTGCCGGACAAAGTGATAAATATACTCGCCCAGAACCCGGTCGTTTGGTCGAAGAACATAAAACTCGGTCGAGCCGCGGCCGACACCGTTGGTCAGGTTTCGGGCCAGGGCCGCCTTGCCGTTTTCCATGCACGGCGTGATCTTCGCGAACAGGACGTCGCCTTCCTCGAACGATGTGAATCCTTTCGAGACCTCCGCGAAAGGTCGTTCTTCGCGAACTGTGATTGCCCCCAACCGCCCGTCCACCGCAGCCATCGGAACGAAACTCACGACCATGTCTCCCGGATATCCAGTCCTTCTGGCTCGCGGGTTGACCTCGCACATTTCACCGAGAGGAGCGTGAGAATATGTGCTCATCCCGCCGCCTCCCGTGCCGCCCGCGTTTCACCGCGAACGTCGATGGTGGAGCGCATCGCGCCAACGTCCTCGTCGGGCGACCCACGCACCAGGGAGACGGGCGCGCTACCGCCCGGCGGACCAGGCGGTCACGACGCGGACCACGGCCTCCGTCAGCCGCGCCAGGGCGGCATCGTCGATGGTGAGCGCCGGGGTGAGATAGACCACGTCGCCGAAGGGGCGGACCCACACGCCCGCCTCGACGAAGCGCGCCTTGAGCCAATCGGCGCGGCTTCCGTCTTCGAGCTGCACCACCCCGATCGCGCCCTTCGCGCGCACGTCGACCACCCCCGGCAGGGCGCGCGCCGGCGCCAGCCCGGCGGCGAGGCGCGCCTCGATGCGCCGGGCCTGGGCAAGGCGCGGCTCCCGCTCGAACAGATCGAGCGAGGCGTTGGCGGCGGCGCAGGCCAGCGGGTTCGCCATGTAGGTCGGGCCGTGCATGAGCGCGGCGTCTGCCCGCTCGGCGAGGAAGGCTTCGAACACCGCGGCGCTGGCGACGGTCGCCGCGAGCGCCAGGGTGCCCCCCGTCAGCGCCTTCGACAGGGTGACGATGTCCGGCACCACGCCGGCCTGCTCGCAGGCGAAAAGCGTGCCGGTGCGGCCGAAGCCGGTCATGATCTCGTCGGCGATCAGCAGCAGGCCGTGGCGGTCGCAGGCCGCGCGGACTTCGCGCAGCGTCTCCGGCTCGTGGAAGCGCATCCCGCCGGCGCCCTGGACCAGGGGCTCGATGATGGCCGCGGCACAAGCCCCGCCCTCGCGGGCGAGCAGGGCGTCGAGAGCGTCGGCGGCGGCGCGGTCGCGCGGCAGCGGGACGACGCGCTGCGCCGGCAGCACGCCGGCGAACAGCCGGTGCATCCCTTCCTCCGGGTCGCACACCGACATCGCGGCGAAGGTGTCGCCGTGATAGGCGCCGTGGAAGCTCACGAAACGATGGCGCCCGCGCACCCCGCGGTTGAGCCAGTACTGCACCGCCATCTTCAGCGCCACTTCCACCGCCACCGAGCCCGATTCCGAGAAGAACACCCGGTCGAGCGGGTCGGGGAGGAGGGCGGCCAGGCGGCGGGCGAGCACGAGCGCCGGTTCGTTCGCCAGGCCGCCGAACATGACGTGCGGCATCCGCTCGAGCTGGGCGGCGACGGCGGCGCGGATGTGGGGGTGGTTGTAGCCGTGGCAGGCGGTCCACCAGGAGGCGATGCCGTCGATCAGCTCCCGCCCGTCGGAGAGCCGGATGCGCACGCCGTCCGTCGCCGCCACCGGCAGGGGCGGGGCCGCCGTCGCCATCTGGGTGTAGGGCAGCCAGACATGCGCCATGCCCTCGGCGAGCCAGGCCGGGGCGGGCGCGGCGGGCGGCGGAGCGCCGTCCTGGCGGGCCACGGCGGGCCGCCGGCGTCAGGGCCGCGCCGGCTCGATGCCGAGGCGGGCGAAGAGGGCGGCGTCGCGTTCGCGGGTGGGGTTGCCGGTGGTCAGCAGCTCGGGACCCACGAACACCGAATTGGCGCCGGCGAGGAAGGCCAGCGCCTGCATCTCGTCCGACATGCGCTCGCGTCCGGCGGAGAGCCTGACGACGGAGCGCGGCATGGCGATTCGCGCCGCCGCCACGGTGCGCACGAATTCCAGCGGGTCCGGCGCCTCCGTGCCGTCGAGCGGCGTGCCCTCGACCTGGACGAGCAGGTTGATCGGCACGCTCTCCGGGTGGACCGGCAGGCCCGCCAGGGTGGCGATCATCTCCGCCCGGTCGCGCCGCCCTTCGCCCATGCCGACGATGCCGCCGCAGCAGACGCGCATGCCCGCGTCGCGGACGCGGGCCAGGGTCTCCAGCCGGTCGCGATAGGTGCGGGTGGTGACGATGCGTCCGTAGAACGCCTCCGAGGTGTCGAGATTGTGGTTGTAGTAGTCGAGGCCCGCCTCGGCGAGGCGCCGCGCCTGGTCGGCGCTCAACATGCCGAGCGTGGCGCAGGTCTCCAGGCCCAGCGCCTTGACCCCGGCGACCATGGCGCACACCCGGTCGAGATCGCGGTCCTTGGGGTTGCGCCAGGCGGCGCCCATGCAGTAGCGGGTGGCGCCGGCGTCGCGCGCCCGCGCGGCTTCGGCCAGCACCGCGTCCACGGGCATCAGCGCCCCGGCCGCCAGGCCGGTGTCGTGGCGGGCGCTCTGCGGACAGTAGGCGCAGTCCTCCGGGCAACCGCCGGTCTTGATGCTCAGCAGCGTCGACATCTGCACCCGGTTGGCGTCGAAGTGGCGCCGGTGCGTCGTCTGCGCGCGGAAGATCAGGTCGGCGAAGGGCAGCGCCAGCAGCGCCTCCACCTCCGCCGCCGACCAGTCGTGCCGGGGCATGCTCTCCGCCCCCGGCGGCGGCGCCTCGATGACCGCGACCCCTTCCATGACGCCCGGCAGGATAGTCCCCCGCCTCCCCCGGTCAAGCCGCCGCCGCGCGAAGCGCGAGGAGGAGGAGAGTGGCGCGGCGGTCTTTCCCGCGCCAGAATGCGGGGCGCCGGCCGCGAACGGGGGAACATGGACGGGAGCGCCGATGTCGTCGTCGGCGGCGGCGGCCTCGCCGGGTTGACCCTCGGCGTGGCGCTCGCCGGCGCCGGCCTGGAAACGGTCGTCGTCGACGGCGCGGACCCCGCCGCCATGCGCGACGCCGCCTTCGACGGCCGGGTGTCGTCGATCGCCCTCGGCTCCAAGCGGGTGTTCGACGGTATCGGGATGTGGCCGGCGCTGCTCGCCGGCGCCGAACCGATCCTGGCCATTCGCGTCTCCGATGGCGACGGGCCGTTCTTCCTGCACTACGACCATGCGGCGGTGGGCCGCGAGCCGCTGGGCTTCATCGTCGAGAACCGGCGGCTCCGGGCCGCCCTGCTGGACCGGGCTTCCGGCCTCCCGTCGCTCCGCCATCTGGCGCCGGAAACGGTCGCCGGGCTGGAGCGTTCCGGCGCCTGGATCGAGGCCCGTCTCGCCGGCGGCGGGCGCCTTCGCGCGCGGCTCGCGGTCGCCGCCGACGGCGCCGGGTCCAGCCTGCGGGCGGGCGCCGGGATCGAGGTCGCCCGGCGGGCCTACGGGCAGACCGCGATCGTCTGCGCGGTGGCGCACGAACGCCCGCACCGCGGCATCGCTCACGAACGTTTCCTGCCCGCCGGCCCCTTCGCCATCCTGCCGATGACGGGCGGCCGCCGCTCGTCCCTGGTCTGGACCGAGAGCACGGCCCGCGCCCGCGCCCTGGCGGCGGCGCCGCCGGCGGATTTCGCGCGGGCCCTGGCGGCGCGCTTCGGCGATTTTCTCGGCGCCCTGGAGGGCGCGGGGCCGCGCTGGACCTACCCGCTGGCGCTGACCCGCGCCGCCCGCTACGCGGCGCCGCGCCTCGTCCTGCTGGGCGACGCCGCGCGCGCTATCCATCCGCTCGCGGGGCAGGGCTTCAATCTCGGCATCCGCGACGTCGCCGTTCTGGCGGAGCTCGTGGTCGACCGCGCCCGGCTGGGCCTCGACGTCGGGGCGGACGACCTGCTGGCCCGCTACCAGCGCCGGCGGCGTTTCGATTCACTCGCCTTCGTGGGCGTCACCGATGGTTTGAACCGTCTGTTCTCCAACGATGACCCGGCGCTCCGCCTGGCGCGCGGCCTGGGTCTCGCCGCGGTCGACGGGCTGCCGCCGGCCAAACGCTTCTTCATGCGCCACGCCATGGGCCTGGTCGGCGACCTGCCGCGGCTGATGCGCGGCGCGGCGCTCTGACGCCGGCGGCCGGGAACGACGGGGGTTTCCCGGGCGGCGCGCCGCCGGTCGGGCGAAACCGGATCACAGGGGAGAGTGCCGGCCGGTTGCTTCCGCGTCTTTCCCGTTTTCGTCGAGGAGGAAGGGTATGGCGGAGCTTTATTGCGCGCTGGACGGGCGCGAGAAGGGGGCGGTGGAAGGGCGCGCGCGGCTGCTCGCGCCGGCGGTCGACGGGATCAAGATCGGGCTGGAGTATTTCTGCGCCCACGGGCCCGAGGGAGCGGCGGGGGCGCAGGCGGCGGCCGGGCGCCCGCTGTTCCTCGACCTGAAGCTCCACGACATCCCCAACACCGTCGCCGGCGCCGTGCGCGCCGCGGCCGCGTGTGCGCCGCGCTACCTCACCCTGCATGCCGCGGGCGGGCACGCCATGATGCGGGCGGCGCGGGAGGCGGCGGAGGAGGAAGCGGCGCGGCGCGGCAAGGCGGCGCCCGGCCTGCTCGCCGTCACCGTGCTCACCAGCCTCGACGCCGCGGCCCTTGCCCGCCAGGGGCTGGCCTCGACGCCGCGGGAGCAGGTCCTGCGCCTGGGCGCGCTGGCCCGCGAGGCCGGCTGCGCGGGAGTCGTCGCCAGCCCGCGCGAGGCGGCGGCGCTCCGCGCGGAACACGGCCCCGGCTTCGCCATCGTCGTCCCCGGAATCCGCCCCGCCGGAAGCGCGCGGGACGATCAGGCGCGGGCCGCGACGCCGGCCGAGGCCGTCCGCGCCGGCGCCACCGCGCTGGTGGTGGGCCGCCCGATCACCGCCGCGGCCGACCCGCTCGCCGCCGCGCGCGCCATCGCCCGGGAGATCGCCGCCGCCTCATGACCGGCGCCTCATGACCGACCTGGGCGGCCCTGCCGATGGTCGGCGCCGACGGCCTGGCCCACGGACGCGAAGCCGTCCTCCGCCAGCCGCCGCGCGAGGCCCCGCGCGATGGCGCCCGCCAGGCCGGGCCCGTGGCAGGCGAGCGCGGTGTAGAGCTGAAGCAGGCTCGCGCCGGCGCGGATGCGGGCGTAGGCCGCTGCGGGCGAATCGATGCCGCCCACCCCGATCAGCGCGAGCCGCCCGCCGCTCGCGGCGTAGGCGCGCCGCAGGACGCGGAGGGCGCGGGGGGCCAGCGGCGGGCCGCTGAGGCCGCCCGCCTCGGCTTGCGCGGGCGCGCCCAGGCCGGCGGGGCGCGCCGTGGTGGTGTTGGCGAGGATCAGGCCGGCGACGGGCGCGCCGCGAACGGCGGCCACGAGCGTCTCCAGCGACTCGTCGTCGATGTCGGGGGAGAGCTTCAGGAGGACGGGCGGGCAGGCGGCGAGGCGGGCGTGGGCCGCCGCCAGGGCGTCCAGCAGGCGGGCCAGCGCGGCGCCGCCCTGCCAGGCGCGCAGGCCCGGCGTGTTTGGCGAGGAGACGTTCACGGCCACGTAGTCGGCCAGCGCGGCGATGCGCGCAAGCGCGGCGGCGTAGTCCCGCGCCGGATCCGCGCCGTCCCGGTTCACGCCGATATTGACGCCGAGCGGGCGGGCGCGGGCGCCGGCTTGAAGCCGCCACCGCTCGAGCCGCCGGGCGACCGTCTCCAGGCCCGCGCTGTTGAAGCCGAGCCGGTTGATCAGGGCGCGCTCCCGGCGCAGGCGGAACAGGCGGGGCTTCGGGTTCCCCGGTTGCGGGCGGGGCGTGACCGTTCCCACCTCCCCGAAGCCGAGGCCCAACGCGGCCGCGGCGCCGGGGCGGCGGGCGTCCTTGTCGAAGCCCGCGGCCAGCCCTACGGGCGAGGGGAAGCGCAGCCCCCAGAGGCGCGTCGCCAGCGCCGGCGGGGGCTGCGGCGCCGGCCAGAGGGGGCCCAGGCCGAGGAGGGCGAGGGCGGCGTCCTGCGCCGTTTCCGGCGGCAGGCGACGGAGAATGGCGGCCGCCGCGTCGGCGGTTAGAATGCCGGCGCGGGTGAGCGCCCGCCGCGCCGGGGCGGCGCCGGTCATCCGCGGGCCGGCCCGCGTTCTTCGCGCGGAGCGCGGGCGCCTTCGGCCGCGCGCGGCGGCAACGGCGGGAGGGAGCGATGACGACGACGTTCGCGGGGCAGGCGGCGCTGGTGACCGGCGGCGCCTCGGGAATCGGGCGGGCGACGGCGCTGGCGCTCGCCGCCGAGGGGGCGCGGGTGCTCGTCTCCGACATCGACGAGGCCGGCGGCGCGGCGGCGGTCGCCGCGATCCGCGAAGGCGGCGGCGAGGCCGAATTCGCCCGCGCCGACATGGCCGAGGCGGCGCAGGTCGAGGCTCTGGTGGAGCGCTGCCTGCGCGCCTTCGGCGGCCTCCATCTCGCCTACAACAACGCCGGGGTCGAAGGGCCGCGGGCGCTCCTCCCCGAACAGGACATGGCGGAAGTGCGGCGCGTCTTCGCGATCATGATCGACGGCGTGTTCCTCTGCATGAAGGCGGAAATCCCGGCCATGCTGGAGAGCGGCGGCGGGGCGATCGTCAACGCCGGCTCGATGTGGGGCCTCGCCGCCTATCCGCGGTGGTCGCCCTACATGACGGCGAAGCACGCGGTCTCCGGCATGACCAAGGTCGCCGCCCTCGAATACGCGGCGCGCGGCATCCGGGTGAACGCCGTGGCCCCCGGCCCGATCCTGACCCCGCTCCTGCTGCGCGGCTGGGACGACGACCCGGACAAGGCGGCGGGCCGCGTGCCGATGGGCCGCGTCGGCCGGCCGGAGGAGGTGGCGCAGGCGGTGGTCTGGCTGCTCTCGGACAAGGCGAGCTTCGTCACCGGCCACGTCCTCCCGGTGGACGGCGGGATGCTCGCGGAAAAGGGCTGACGCCGCGCGCCGAAGCACGCCGTTCAATCCCGCCAGAAGCGGGGGACGAACAGCACGAGCACCGTGAAGAGCTCGAGCCGGCCCAGCAGCATGGCGAAGGAGAGCAGCCATTTCGCCGGCTCCGGCAGGGGCTGGAAGGTGCCGGAGGGGCCGATGGTGGCGCCCAGCCCCGGGCCCACGTTGGCCAGCGCCGTGGCCGCGCCGCTGATGCTCGTCACGTAGTCGAGGCCCATCAGGGCGAGGCCCATGGCGATCACGCCGAAGCTCACCATGAAGAGGAAGAAGAAGCCCATCACCGCCGGCGGCACGCTCTCCGGAATCGGGCGCCGGTTGAACTTGGTGAGGAAGACTCCGTGGGGCTGGATGAGCTGGCGGATCTGCACCAGCGCCGTCGCCGCGAGGACCTGGATACGGAAGACCTTGACCCCGCCGGTGGTGGCGCCCGTGCAGCCGCCGATGAACATGAGCAGGGTGAAGACCGGCAGGGCGAAGCTGCCCCAGGCGGAGAAGTCGGCGGTGGAATAGCCGGTGCCCGTGAGCACCGAGATGCCGTTGAAGGCGGCCTCGCGGAAGGCGTCCGTGGCCGCGGCGCCGTTGGCCGCCATCTGCCAGCCGGCGAGGGCGAGCAGGAAGAACAGCACCAGGCCGAAGAACCAGCGCACCTGGGTATCCCGCAACAGCGCGCCGGCGTTGCCGCGCACGGCTTGCAGGTAGAGCACGAAGGGCAGGGAGCCCAGCACCATGTACACCGTGGCGATGCCCTCGATCGCGTCGCTCCCGAAATGGCCGAGCGAGGCGTCGGAGGTCGAGAAGCCGCCGGTCGCGATGGTCGTCATGGCGTGGCACACGGCCTCGAACGGCGTCATGCCGGCGCCCCAGTAGGCGAGGCCGTTGCTGACCGTCAGCAACAGGTAGATCACCCCGACCGCACCCGCGATCTGGGCCGCGCGCGGCAGCACCTTGCCGGAACTGTCAGACGATTCCGTGCGGAACAGCTGCATCCCGCCGATGCGCAGCATGGGCAGGATGGCGATGGCCGTGACGATGATGCCGATGCCGCCCAGCCATTGCAGGAGCGCCCGCCACAGGAGGATGCCCGGCGGCGCGTCGTCGAGGCCGACGATGACCGTGGAGCCCGTGGTGGTGAGCCCGGACATCGCCTCGAAATAGGCGTCGGCGTAGCTCAGGTTCAGGTCGGAGAAGGCGAAGGGAAGGGCGGCGAAGGCGGCGACGACGACCCAGCTCACCGTGGTCAGGACGAAGGCCTGGCGCACGGTGAGCCGGGTGTCCCGGCCGCGGTTGGCGAGGGCGAGGCAGGCGCCGACGAAGAGCGTGAAGACGCTGGCCGCGAGGAAGACCCGCCAGTCGGGGTTGGCGGTCGCTCCGTCGGCGACGGCCGGCAGCGCCATGGCGAGCGAGAGCGTGATCAGCAGGATGCCGACCACGAACAGGACCGGCCGGAAGTCCCTGACCGAACCCATCGGGCCTGACTCGCGGCTCCGCGCCCGCGCGCCGGCGGAGGGGCCGGGTTTCGCGCCCTAGCGCGGCGCCGCCGGGGCCGGGCCGCCGATCATGCTGAGGAACTCCCGGCGGGTCTTCAGGTCCGTGCGAAAGGCGCCCAGCATCCGGCTCGTCACCATCATCACCCCCTCCTTGCGCACGCCGCGCGCCGTCATGCAGTGGTGGACGGCCTCGATCACCACGCCGACCCCGCGCGGCTGGATGACCGATTCGATCGAATCGGCGATCTGCCCGGTCAGCTTCTCCTGGATCTGCAGGCGCCGCGCGAACACGTCCACCACGCGGGCGAGCTTGCTGATGCCGATCACGCGGCGGTCCGGCAGGTAGCCGATATGGGCGCGGCCCACGATGGGCGCGATGTGGTGTTCGCAGTGCGAGCGGAAATCGATGTCGCGCAGCACGACCATCTCGTCGTAGCCGTTCGTCTCCTCGAAGGTGCGGTGGAGGATTTCGTAGGGGTCCTGTTCATAGCCGCTGAAATACTCCTCGAACGCCCGCGCCGCCCGCTTGGGCGTGTCGCGCAAGCCCTCCCGCGTCGGGTCGTCGCCGGCCCAGCGGATCAGCGTGCGGAGCGCCTCCTCGGCGGCCTCCCTCGTCGGCCGCGCGGCGGGACGCGGGCGCGCCGGCTGGTTTTCGTCCACCGCTCTCTCCTCGTCTCGGGTTGGCGGCCGGGGAACCCGGTTCCGGGTCCGCGGCCGGGGGGCCGCTCAGTTGAGCCGGGCGGGCGCGTCCGGCGAATCGAGCGAGAACGCCGGGATGTCCACGTCGAAGCGCTCGCCGTCCGGGGTTTCCATCTCGTAGGAGCCGACCATGATCCCGGTCGAGGTGTTGAGCGGGCAACCGCTGGTGTATTCGAACGCCTCCCCCGGCTGGAGGACGGGCTGCTCGCCGACCACGCCCGGCCCCCGCACCTCCTGGGTGCGGCCGCGGCCGTCCGTGATCTGCCAGTGGCGGTTCAGCAGCTGGACCGTTTTCTGGCCGTTGTTCCGGATGCGGATGTGATAGGCGAACACGAAGTGGCCGTCGTCGGGCTCCGATTGCTCCTCAAGATAGAACGGCTTGACCGTGATCTCGATCGCCCGCGTCTGCTTCTGGTACATCCTGGTCCTCCAAGGGGCAGCCCGCAGGCAATATCGGCCTCGCACGGGCGTTTGTCCAGGGCGGGCGGCGGTGCCTTCTCCGGCCGGCACTGGGGGAAGACCGACGCCACTGGCCTCCGGGGCCTTCCCGATTCCTCCCGATTCGATACGGCTCCCGGAAAGACTCAGCCTCCGCCGAAACCGGAGTGTATGTAGTCAGGGAAGCGCTTCCGAAACACTTCGACCGTGTGGACTCCCTGGTCGTACAACCCGTATCCGAAGAAACTCGTGGTGGCGATACGCAGATCGACGTTGGGACACTCCGGTAGAGTATCGAGAACATGGCGCGGCTTGCTCTTGTTCCGGTCGTGATTCGCCAACACGAGCAGCAAGATCGGCCGTTTATTACTGAAGTTTCCCAAATCCATCGCGCGTTCGGGAGCACCCTCGGTCGCAAACCCCTCGTCCGCCCCCGTGCCCCCGGAAGTCGCTGAGTAGAACACCCGCTTGCCGTCGGCCTCGACCGGCAGGGCGTAGGCGTCGAACGCGCTGTGATCCACCAGGTACGGCGTGCCGCGGAACGGCCCGATCTCCACCGGCTCCCGGTGCGCGAGGAAGCGGGGATCGGCGAAGGCATGGCCGTTCGGGACGTAGCGGCTCGCCGCCGTCAGGATGTTGTGTGCGTCCCGGTCATATGGGCCGGGACCTCCGGGCGGATATGCCGGGCCAGGCCGTAATGGTCCCGGTGGGGATGCGAGAGCAGCACGCCCAGCAGGCTGTCGTCGCGCTCCCGGAACCCCGGAACCGCCGGCAGCAGGCGCGCATGGGCGCTCTCGTCGTCGGGCGCGTCGAGCGGCAGGCCGACATCGAGCGCGAGGCGCTTCCCTCGCGCCTCGACCTCGATGCAGGTTCCGCCGATCTCCCTCGTTCCCCTGTGGATGCGAATCCTCATGGCTCGATTCCTTGCCGGCTCCGCTCTCTGGCGTCCGGCGGCGCCGAGACCCTACAATGCGCCCATGGCGCATCCGGCGGAACGAGCGGAAACGGCCGGGGGCGCGGCCTTCGCGATCGATTCGGCGTTCCGGCCCGCGGGCGATCAGCCGGAGGCCATCGCCAGGCTCGTGCAAGGCGTGCGCGCCGGAGAGCGCGACCAGGTGCTGCTGGGCGTCACCGGCTCCGGCAAGACCTTCACGATGACCCACGTCATCCAGGCGTTGGGCCGGCCCGCGCTGATCCTCGCGCCGAACAAGACGCTGGCCGCCCAGCTCTACGGCGAGATGAAGGCGTTCCTCCCGAACAACTCGGTCGAGTACTTCGTTTCCTATTACGACTACTACCAGCCCGAAGCCTACGTGCCGCGCTCGGACACCTATATCGAGAAGGACGCCTCGATCAACGAACACATCGACCGGATGCGCCACGGCGCGACCCGCGCGCTGCTGGAGCGCGCGGACGTGGTGATCGTCGCCTCCGTCTCCTGCATCTACGGCATCGGCGCCGTCGAGACCTATTCCTCCATGTCCGTCGCCCTGGCGCGCGGCGAGCGGATCGACCAGCGCTCCCTCGTCCGCCGGCTGGTCGAGTTGCAGTACCGCCGCACCGGCCAGACGCTGGAGCGCGGCGGCTTCCGCGTCCGCGGCGACCTGATCGAGCTGTTCCCCGCGCATTCGGAGGACCGCGCCTGGCGCGTCTCGCTCTTCGGCGACGAGATCGAGGAGATCGTCGAGTTCGACCCCCTGACGGGGACGAAGACCGACCGCCTCGCCCGCGTGCGCATCTACCCGAACAGCCACTACGTCACGCCCCGCCCGACCATCCGGCAGGCCATCCGACAGATCAAGGTGGAGCTCGCCGCGCGCGTCGAGGAGTTCCGCGCGCGCGGGCAGTTGTTGGAAGCCCAGCGGCTGGAGGAGCGCACCCGGTTCGACCTGGAGATGATGGAGGCGACGGGCAGTTGCGCCGGGATCGAGAACTACTCGCGCTATCTCACCGGCCGCAAGCCGGGCGAGCCGCCGCCGACCCTGTTCGAATACCTGCCGGAGAACGCGCTGCTGATCGTGGACGAGAGCCACGTCACCGTGCCCCAGCTCGGCAGCATGTTCCGCGGCGACTTCCGGCGCAAGTCGACGCTGGCCGAGTTCGGTTTCCGCCTGCCCTCCTGCGTCGACAACCGGCCGCTCAAATTCGAGGAGTGGGAGGCGATGCGGCCGGAGACCATCTTCGTCTCGGCGACGCCGGGTTCGTGGGAGATGGAGCGCACCGGCGGGGTCTTCGTCGAGCAGGTGATCCGCCCGACCGGCCTGATCGACCCGGTCTGCATCGTGCGGCCCGTCGAGCATCAGGTGGACGACCTGATGGCGGAGTGCAAGGCGTGCGCCGCGCGCGGCCTGCGGGTGCTGGTCACCACCCTCACCAAGCGCATGGCCGAGGACCTGACGGAATATCTCCACGAGGCCGGAATCCGCGTGCGCTACCTCCATTCCGACATCGACACCATCGAGCGCATCGAGATCATCCGCGACCTGCGGCTGGGCGCCTTCGACGTGCTGGTCGGCATCAACCTCCTGCGCGAGGGGCTCGACATCCCGGAATGCGGGCTGGTGGCGATCCTGGACGCCGACAAGGAGGGCTTCCTGCGCTCCCGCACCTCGCTGATCCAGACCGTCGGCCGGGCCGCGCGCAACGTCGACGGCCGGGTGATCCTCTACGCCGACGAGATGACCGCTTCGCTCAAGACGGCCCTCGCGGAGACCGAGCGCCGGCGCGCCAAGCAGCAGGCCTACAATGCCGCCAACGGCATCACGCCGGAGAGCATCCGCAAATCCGTCGCCGACATCCTGGAAGGCGTGTACGAGGCGGACTACGTGACCGTCGACACCGGCGCCGCCGAGGATGCGCACCGCATCGGCCACAATTTCGACGCCTACCTCAAGGACCTGGAGGCGCGCATGAAGGCGGCGGCCGCCGACCTCGAGTTCGAGGAGGCGGTGCGGCTGCGGGACGAGATCCGCCGGCTCAACGATCAGGACCTCGGGCTCGGCTCCCCCCGCCGCGCGCCCGACGCGGACGGCGCGGACGCAGGCGGCCCAGACGCGGGCAAGGCGCGGCGCGGCCGCAGCCGTGCCGGCGCCCCCGGCACGAGGGCCCGGCGCGGCAAGGCCTCCCGGCGCCGCTCCGCCCTCGGCTGAACGACGGCCTCAACCCGGACAGGCCCCGCCCGAAACCGCCCATGGTGCCGCTCTCGATCCTCGACCTGTCGCCGATCGTGGAAGGCGGCGACGCGGCGCAATCCTTCCGCAACACCCTCGACCTGGCGCGCCACGCCGAGCGCTGGGGCTATCGGCGCTACTGGCTGGCCGAGCACCACAACATGACGGGGATCGGCAGCGCCGCGACGGCGGTGTTGATCGGCCACGTCGCCGGCGGGACGAAGACCATCCGCGTCGGCGCCGGCGGCGTCATGCTGCCGAATCACGCGCCCCTGGTCATCGCCGAGCAGTTCGGCACCCTGGAATCGCTCTATCCCGGCCGCATCGATCTCGGCGTCGGCCGCGCGCCGGGGACGGACCAGCTGGCCGCGCAGGCGCTCCGGCGCACGCTGACCGGCGACGTGAACGACTTTCCGCGCGACGTGGTGGAGCTTCAGAGCTATTTCCGGGACGCGGAGGGAGGACCGGCGGGTCCAGGGCCTGCTGGTCCGGGGCCGGCGGGCCAGGGCCTGCGGGTGCGCGCGGTGCCGGGCGCCGGCCTGCGGGTGCCGATCTGGATCCTGGGCTCCAGCCTCTTCGGCGCGCAGCTCGCGGCCGCCCTCGGCCTGCCCTACGCCTTCGCCTCTCATTTCGCGCCTGCCGCCCTGACGCAGGCGCTCGCACTCTACCGCGAGGGCTTCCGGCCTTCGGAGCAATGCGCGGAGCCCTACGTCATGCTCGGCTTCAACGTCTTCGCCGCGGAGACGGAGGAGGAGGCCGCCTTCGTGCGCAGCTCGGCCCAGCGGTCGGTGCTCAACCTGCACCGGGGCAGCCCCGGCCCGCTGCCGAAGCCGGCGGCGGATTTCGAGGCGGGCCTCGCGCCCTCCGAGCGCGCCGTCCTCGACCGCTGGTTCGCCTGCGCCGCCTCAGGCGCGCCGGAGACGGTGCGCCGGCAGCTGGCGGAATTCGCCGCCTGCACCGGCGCCGACGAGATCATGGTGAATTCCAACATCCACGACCACGCCGCCCGCCTCCGCTCCTACGAGATCGCGGCGTCCCTCGCGGTGTGATTGCTTCCCATTATCTCGTCGGGGCACCGGTCATGCTGAAAGCTTTCACCACCTGGTCGACCCAGATATCCTCTTTCTTCCCCCGTGGATGCTTGGCGACGACGAGGCTCGCCGAGTTTCCCTCCGGATAATGCAATCGCCCCTTGAGCTCGACGTGTTCCAGCTCACCATCGTCTTTGCTATCAATGCAAAGCTTCTCGAGAAATGGTTTGGCGGCCCACTGCGACCCCCGCAATCCGGTGAGAAGAAGTAGGCGACCTGGGCGAAAAACATCAATTTCGCGCTTGAATGAGGATTTGCAACCTCTCAGTTGAAGATGGCGAAGCTTCCCACGGGGATTACCGCTGATTGGAGAGAGTTTGTACAGATTCGAGTACACCAGCCAAGAAGAGAAGTTCGACTCGTCTTCAGTTATGGGTATGTATGTGGTCACTTTCTGAATAACTCTCCAAAAAGCAGAGCTTTTGGTGTTGTACTTCGATCCGTACTTCTTGTTACACTCGGTGTTTCCCCATAGCTCCTTAACCCATATCATGGAGCATTTTCCTTCGCTATCGCTGTTTGCCCTGACGACCTCCTGAGTGTACTCCTTGCGTGACTCGTCGCTGCCAAGATAATTCCACTTGGTGCGAATTCTCCAATCGTGCGTCGCTCGTCCGACAACCATCAATCCACCGGGCTCGTATAAATCTCCCCTCATCGGTAAAAAACCCGTCAAGGTGTCATGTGGTCCGTCTGCTTCCGCTGCTCCGACCGGAGCGAGGATTTCCTCCTCAAAAATGCGGACGATGTCCGGATGCAGCTTCTCTCTCATTCTCAGTTGCCTCGGATGTCTTCGATTCTTGGCGTCACCCTACGGCAAGTTCGCCCTTTCGCCAAGCGCGGATCCAGGCCATGCAGTGTTCGTCGCGGCCCAGGATGACGTCCTCGGCCAGGCGGTGGCGCGGGGCGGCGCGGTCGCGGGCGAAGAGGGCGGCCGGCGGGCTCGCGACCGGGTCCATGATGCCGCCGTCGGCGCCGGCCTCGACCGCGAGCAGGGCGAAGGCCTCGTTCAGGAGCCTGCGGGCCGGCAGGCCGAACGAAACGTTGCTCATGCCGCCGGTGATGTGGATCGCGGCGCCGAACGCGGCGCGCAGGGCGCGGATCGCGTCCAGGCAGTGGCGGCCGTAGCGACCGTCCACGGAAACCGGGAAGACCAGCGGATCGACGTAGACGTCGCCCTCCGCGAAGCCTGCGCCGCCTGCGGCCTCGATCATGCGCGAAGCGTTGGCGACGCGCGCCTCCGCGCCGTCGGGCATTCCCTTCTCGCCGGCCGCCGTCACCACCACGCGGCAGTCGTGGGTGCGCGCGAGGGCGAGCGCATCCAGGCGCTCCAGCGAGGCGGAGTTGAGCATCGCCCGCGCGCCGCCGGGCGCCAGCGCCTCGAGCCCGGCGCGGATCACGTCGATGCTGGAGGAATCGATCGAGAGCGGCAGCGCCGTCATGCCCTGGACGGTGCGGGCGAGCCAGGCCATGGCGGCGGTCTGCACTTCGAGCTTCGGCGACATCTCGTCCACGTTGAGATCAAGGAAGGCCGCGCCCGCCCGCTCCTGATGGCGGACCAGGGCCTCGATGTAGCGCCGGCCCTCGCCCGGGTCGCCGGTTTCCATCGCCGTCTCGATCGCGATCTGGACGTGCTTGACCCGTCCCTCCTCGTAATCCTTGGTCTTCTTCGCCGCCTCGGGGACGGGCAGGGCGCGCTCCGCGCCGTCGGCCGCGCGGTAGAGGACGGCCTCCGCGCCGTCGCGCACGGCGACGCGCTTGCCCTTGCGGAGCACGACGCGGGTCGCGTGGATGTTCTCGCCGATGGCGACGAACGGCGGCGCGGCGGTCGCGGTCATGCGGGTTCTCCCTGCGGCGCGAGGACGGACGGCATGGGCTTGAACTGGCAGCCATCCACGAACAGGTCGAAGAAATCCGGCGTGGTCTCGAGCTCGACATGCGCGATGGCCTGGACGCGGCGTTCGAGCGCCCGGCGCCGGCTGCCGGAGAGCAGGATCGCGCGCGCGCCCCGCGCCGCCGCGTTGCCGACCTTGACCACCCGCTCCTCGGGCACCGGCGCCAGCAGGCCGATGGCGATCGCGTTGCGGACGTTCACATAGGTGGCGAAGCCGCCGGCCAGATAGAGCCGCTCGACCGACGCCGGATCGACGCCCAGGGCCCGCATGACGATGTACTGGCCGCAATAGTTCGCGGCCTTGGCCTGGCCGAGATTGCTCGCGTCCTCCCTGGAGAAGGTGATGCCGTGCTCCGGCACGACCGCGATCTCGAACCGCTTGCGGTCCGCCGTGAACGCACCCTTGGCCGTGAGCTGCCCGGTGCACCGCAACTCCGCCAGCAGGTCGATCAGGCCGGAGCCGCAGAGCCCCGCCGGCGCGCCGCCGCCGATGGTTTCCCACGCGGCGGCGCCGTCGGCGCCGAGCCGCACCGCTTCGATGGCGCCGTCGCAGGCCGGCATTCCATAGCGCACCAACCCGCCCTCGAAGGCCGGCCCGGCGGGGCAGGAGGCGGCGAGCATCCGCCCCCGGTGCTTGAGGACGACCTCGGTGTTGGTGCCCATGTCCACGAGCATCGCCGTCTCCGCGCCGGCGAACGCCTCCTCCAGCGCCGCGAGGCCGGCCGCCGTGTCCCCGCCGACATGGCTCGCGATCAGGGGCAGGCCGTAGGCGCGGGCCTGCGGGTTGGTCCGCAGGCCCAACCGCCGGGCCTGCGCGCGGAGCGCGGTATCGGCCCGTTCGCCGGCCAGAAACGCCTTCTCCACCAGGGATTTGTACGGCCTCTGGCCGATCCCCTGGACGTCGAGTTTGAAGAGGACGTCGCGCATGGTCGGGTTGCCCGCGACCACGATTTCATAGAGCGCGTTGCGCCCGACGCCGAGACGCGCGCAGGCCTCGGCGCTCGCGCGGTTGATCGCCGAGGCGGCGGCCTTCTGGAGCGCGCCGGTGGCGTCCTCCCGGTCGTAGGAGATGCGGTGCATGACGTCGCTGCCGCCGAAGGCCTGCGGGTTTTCGAAGGCGGCGCCGTGGACGCTGCGCCCGCTTTCGAGGTCGACGAAATCCAGCACCACCGTCGTCGTGCCGAGATCGACGGCGAGCCCCAGGATGCGCCCGCGATAGCGGTCGATCGGCGCGCCGTCGTAGAGCACCTCCTCCCCCCGCCGCGTGACGAGCGGATCGAACGCCTGCGGCGCGTCCCGGTCGGGCGCGGCGAGGATGCGCGGGCGGCGGTGCAGCGGCGCGAACGCCACGTCCCGGTCGGCGCGCGCGACCACCGCCTGGCAGGCCAGCCGGTAGCGTCCGCGCAGGAAGCTCTCCGCCTCCGTCCGCGCGGCGAGCGCGTCTTCGCCGCGGGTCACCTCGACCACGCATTCGTGGCAGCGGCCGTTGCGGTGGCAGGAGGTCGGCACCCAGGCCGCGAGCGCGTCGGCGTGATCGAACAGCGTCAGGCCGGCGACGAGCGGGCGCGTCGCGGCGCCGTGGGCGATCGTCCCCGGGCCGGCCGCCGGTTCCGCGCCGCCGCGACGCGCCGCCGCGCTCCGGCGGATTCGTTCAAGCCGCGCCTTCGCCCGGTCGCGGGCGCCCGGATCGGTCTCCCAGGCCAGGCGGTAATCGAAGGCGCCGTCGTGGCCGCAGGACGGGCGCTCCCCGTCGGCCTCCGGCGGGATTCGGTTGCGGCAGGCGAAGGCGGCGGTGCAACGGTCGGCGCGGTCGCGGTAGGGGCAGCGATTCCGCGCCTGCGCGTCGGCGTGATCGACGATGCCGGAGAAGATTTCGGTGAGGCGGTCCAGCCGCTCCTGGTAGGCGCTCCGGCTGATTTTCCGCAACGGCGGCCTACCCGCGCTCTTCCATCAGCCGCTTCGCGAGGGCGACGCAGGAGAGCGCGTCCTTGCCGTAGCCGTCCGCACCCATGTCGTCGGCGAACTCCTGGGTCACCGGCGCGCCGCCGACCATGATCATCACGTCGTCGCGGAGGTCGGCGTCGATCAGCGCCTCGATCGTCCTGCCCATGTTCGGCATGGTCGTGGTGAGCAGGGCCGACATGCCCAGGATCGGCGCCCGGTGCTCCTCGAGCGCCGCGATGAACTCGTCCTCCGAGGTGTCCACGCCGAGGTCGATCACTTCGAAGCCCGCGCCGGAGAGCATCATGATGCAGAGGTTCTTCCCGATGTCGTGCAGGTCGCCCTTCACCGTGCCCATGATCACGGTCCCCGTCGGGTCGACGCCCGAGGCCGAGAGGATCGGCTCGATATGGGCCATTCCCGCCTTCATGGCCCGGGCGCAGGCCAGCACCTCGGGCACGAAGATGAAATTCTCGCGGAACTTGATCCCGACGATGCCCATCCCGGCGATCAGCGCGTCGTCCATGATCTCGAGGGCGTCGGTGCCCTCCTCCAGCGCCCGCGCCGTCAGCGCGTCGACGGTCTCGTTGTCGCCCTCGATCAGCGCCGCCGCGATGTCCTGCATCGGCGGGCGGATTCGCGCGAAGAGCGCGACGTTCCGCTCGATCTCGTCCGGCCGTTCGAGGAACTCCTCGATCTCGGCGCGGATGCGCGCGTTGGCGATGTCGGACAGCTCGGCCATGTCGTACTCGACCGTGAAAGCCGGCGATCCTATGGCCGATCAGTGCGGGCGGCCATGCTCTTCGTGCCAGTCGCGCACCGCCCGCGGGATCTCGCGCAGGTTCTCGACCGAGGTCTGAAGGGGGATGGCGCATTCCGGGCCCACCGCCTGCACGCCGGCATCAAGATTCGCGTAGACCTCCCGGCGCACCGCCTCCGGCCCCCTGGCGAAGAGCGTCTCCGGGTTGTTGATGTTGCCCACCAGGGACACCCGGGCGTCCATGGCCGCCATCGATTCGCCCGGTTCGTTCCTGGAATCGAAGTGGAAGGCGGCGATCCCCGTCTCGGCGATGTAGCCCATGCGGTCCACGGTGCGCCCGCAGATGTGGAGGATGAGCGGCACCGGCAGGCGCTCCACGAATTCGATGTGGAGGTCCTTGAGGTAGCGCCGGTAGTAATCGGCGCTCACCAGATCGCCGGTGGCGTGGTCGGGGAGCGTCAGCGCGTCGGCGCCGGCCTCGATCTGCGCCAGGCCGAACTGCACGGTCGCCTCCTTCATGCGATCGAGCGCGAGCTTGGTCCGGCCCGGGTCGTCGAGCGACATCAGGAGGAAGGGCTCGACGCCGAAGCAGTGGTAGCCGAGCGTCCACGGCCCCATGGTCTTGCCGATGACCGCGACCTCGTCGCCGAATTCCCTGCGCAGGAGGCGGATCGCCTCGATCACGCAGCGCATGTCGGGATGTAGGAGGAAGTCGTTGGGGATGCGGATGTCGTCCACGTCCCGCCAGATCGGCTCGCGCATGCGCACGGTCGGCCAATTGTCCTTCTGCTCCCACTGCATCTTGCAGCCGAGGGCCGAGGATTCCTGGATGATCGAGAATACCGGCATGATGCTGTCGAACCCGAGCTCGGTATGGCCGGTGGCGGCGAGGCGGGCCATCAGCGCCGCATCCCGGTTGGCGAGCGGGAAGGGCGCGTCCACCAGGTCCATCAGTTCGACGGTCGCCACCGATGTCGGGTTGCAGACCGGCGTCCGGTCCACCGCCTCGCGCCGGAGCGCCGCGAGCACGCGCGCGCGGCTGGTCATGGAGGGCATTGCCGTCATCGTCTCCGCTCCCGGGCTTCAGGCCCCTTGTTGTGCGCTCGGCGCGGCGAGGACGCCGCGGGCGGCGACGGCCTCCGCCTCGCGCATGGCGGTGCGGACGTTGAGCGCCCGGCCGAGCAGCAGGCCGATCAGCGCGTCGTGCGCGTGGCCGCAGGGGAAGCGCGCCTCCGCCGCCTCTCCCGGCTCCATTTCGGCGAGCCTGACGAGGCCGCGGGCGACGCCGTCGGCGCGCCGGGCCGCCTTGGCGCCGCCGCCTTCGGCCGCGATCCGGTAGCGCCCGTCGCCCAGGCCCGCGGCGGCGATAGCGAGGTCGTTCTTCCGGTCGTGGATGCGCATCGGTTGCGCCGCGGGTGCGGAACCCGGTGCCCGCTTGCAGGCTTCGAGGAACAGCCGCTTCGCCGCCGCGCGGTGCTCGGCGCCGCACGGGAAGGCGAGCCGCCCCGGCTGTCCGGGCGCCGGCCCCATCCCGCCGAGCGCGGTCATCGCCCGCGCCACGAAGGCAAGCCGCGCCTCGACCCCTTCCCTGCCGCTGTAGCTGTGCGGGAGGAAGCCGCAAGCGCCGCCGGTGCCCGCGCGCCGGTACAGGGAGAGGCTGATGTCGTGGAAATGCGGGTCCATCGAGACCAGCTCGATCCGCGTGCCGAGATCCAACAGGCGGTCCATCGCGCCCCTCGCCGCTTCCGTCGCGGAGCCAAGGGTTTCAGATCGCGCAGGCGGAAACAAGGGACCGCGCGGATGACGGACTCCCGTCCGGCACTCTCCGGAGGCGGTGTATTGCGTGAAGACCGGGCCAGCGCGGTCGTCGCTCGGAACGAGGGTGCCACCGATCCCGAAGCGCCGGGCAAGGCCCGGGCTGCGCCCCCGACATGGACAACGGAGCGCGCGACCTCGAAGCCGGTATGAGGCGACGAGGCGACGCATCGTGACGTGGGCGCGCCCCGTCGGACGTTCGCCTATATGCTCATGAAGCTGATCCAGCCGGTGACGATGTACTTCTCCTCGCGCGGCGCGACCTCGCCCCGGTGGGTGTGGGTGAAGCCGGCCGGCCAGATCGCCGTCTTGCCCCGTGCCGGCGCGACCGTGTGATCCTGGAAGAGGAAATAGGTGCCGCCGCCCTGGGCGATGTCGTTGAGGAAGGTCTGGAAGGCGAGGACCCGGTGGGCGATGTGGAGGCCGCTGCTCTCGTAATGCGCGCCGTGGAAGGCGCCGCCGGGCTTGTAGTACTGCATCTGCGGCGGCTCCAGGAAACCGAGCTTGGCGGTCGCCTCCTCGAGGATGGGGAACGCCGCGAGATAGGCCTTGAGGCAGGCCATGACGTGGCCGCGATAGGCGCGGACGGCCCCGGCATAGACCTCGTAGGGGAAGCAGGTCAGGCTCGCGTCCTCCGAATCCTTCCACGATTTGTCCACGCCCCTGGCGCTCGTTCCCGGCCGGGTGAGGCCGAGCCGCCGGGTCTTTTTGAAGCCCGCGATCAGCTCGTCGCAGAGCGCGGGCCTGTCGAGCGTGTATTCCCTGATCCAGCGCATGACCGAGGCGTCAGCCGCGGGTATTCCCGAGGGCGCTCGGGCCGGCCGGCACCGCCCGCTCCCCGCTCTCCTCCCGGGCGCAGGCGCCGCCCGGCGGGAGGGCAGAGGCCCTCCGCAATTCCCGCAGCACTCCGCCGATTTTTCCTACGCCCGCACTCATCGGCCTCCCCCGGCGCGCCGGGGCGCGCGGCGCAGTATAGCGCGGACGGGCGGTCGGGAGCCGGGCGATCATTTCCTGTTTGCATGACGGGCGCGCTGCTGCTATTGTGCGCGCCGCCAAGGGAGAGTCTACCGGCACCGCGCGCGTGGTGCCTTTCCGTGGAACATCGAGGGGATACGGGGCCGGGGCGGTCTCGACCCGGAGCGGAGGGAGGTTGCGCATGTCGCATACCGACAAGAAGGAGCGGTTCAAGAAGGAGCTTTACCGGCTCTGGTCGATGCATCTCGATCGCAAGAACCACAAGGTCTCGCGGCGGGACCTGATCAAGGGCATGGCCGGCCTCGGCCTCGGCGCCGGCGCGATCAAGATGCTCATGAGCCAAGCGCCCTTCGGCGTGAGGCAGGCCTGGGCGGCCGAAGGCGCCACGCCTGAGGACCGTGCCATCAGCGGTGCCAAGGCGCTCTTCGCCGATGCGCCGAAGAAGACCATCAGCGTCATGTATCCGTCGGGCTCGGGTGGCAACCTGTCGCCCTTCACCGAGGAGTGGAAGGGCCTGACCGGCTTCGATGTCGAATTGATCGAGGTGCCGGTCACCGAGACTCACCAGAAGGCGATGCAGGAAGCGGTGGCGAAGACCGGCCGCTACGACATCATGATCCCGGCGCCGCTGAGCCTTGCGGATCTTGCCGAGTCGGGCGTGGCGCGGCCCCTTGACGACCTCATGGACAAGTACGATCCCGAGGTCTACTCAGGACCCAACAAGCTCCAGTTCCCGGTGTCCGACTTCGGGCAGAAGTACAAGGGCAAGACCTACGGGCTCTATTGCGACGGCGACTGGTGGCATCTGAGCTACCGCAAGGACAAGCTCGGCGAGAAGGGCTTGGCGCCGAAGTCGAAGCGGGAGCTGGTCCATACCTGGACCGAGTACGACGCCCTCTGCGCTGAGATGCACGACCCGGACAACAACTTCTACGGTGCCCTCGAGTATCGCTCGCCGTTCTGGAACAAATTCCACTGGATGACGCGCGTTCAGTCGAAGGGTCACTTCTACTTCGACGAGGACATGAACTCGATGGCCGGCTCGCCGGAGAGCATCGAGACCGTCAAGGAGCTGATCGCGCTGCAGGACATCATGCCGGCCGAGCAGTTCACCTACGGCTTCACCGAGAACTACGCGCAGTACTATGCGCAGGGCCGTGGTTTCTGTGAGTTCGGGTGGCCGTCGCTCTGGCGCTACAGCAACGACGCGGCGGGCTCGCAGTCAATCATTGCTGCCAAGGGCGAGGATGGCGAACCTTCGCAGACCGCCGTCTCGAAGGTGCCGGGCACCATGCACGGTGGTGAGCTCATCCGCTCGTGCATCCATGCCTTTGCCTGGGACTTCGTGGTGAGCAACTACTCGCCGATCCAGGAGGCCGCCTACTGCTACTCGCAGTGGATCACCGGGCCGACCATGTCGATGCGGTCGATCCCGAACGAGGGCGGCTACTTCGATCCGTGGCGCGACAACCACTTCTTCGCCCCGTCGGCGGAGTTCTTCGCCTCCTATCCGGGCGACTTCCTGGCGACCCACGCTGAGGCGATCGTGGACGCGGTGCCGGAGATTCAGCTGCGCGGTGCGGCCGAGTACCTCAACGCACTCGACGTCAATCTGACTGCGGCCTACAATGGTAACAAGTCGCCGGAAGAGGCGATGGAGGACGCGGCCAAGGAGCAGAACCGCATCACGCGGCGCCTGGGCAAGGCAGAGCAGAAGGAGAGCTGGCACGGTCTCGCCAGGATGTATCCGGAGCCTCTCCAGAAGCTCGTTGGCGTCCAGAATTGGACCCTGTAGTCCGGCTGTAGCTGCACGGACGGATTACCGATACCGTGGTTGCGAAGACCGCAAACGATGGCGTGCCCGCGCCTGCACTGCAGGCGCGGGCACGCTTGTTCGACCCCAACGACAAGCGCTACATCGGCGCGCTCTTCATCACGCCTGTTCAACTTCTTTTGATAACAATGCTGATTTTCCCGTTTGGTCTGGAGTTTCTCGTCGCGCTGACCGAATGGCAGCCGACCTATGGAACCTCCATCTGGCAGGCCGTGGACACGATATTCTCCGGCGATACCGAACTTGGCCTCAATTACTATTATCTGGTGACGGACGAGCCGCGCTTCCTCGAGGCGCTGGGCCGGACGCTCGCCATATCGGTTTTGAGCCTCTGTCTCGAATTCGTCATCGGGCTCGGGCTGGCGACGATTTTCCTGAAGACGTTCTGGGGCAAGCGTATCTGGTTCACCGCGCTGCTCACCCCGATGATGATCATGCCGGTGGTGGTTGGCTACACGTGGTTCATGCTGTTCCAGTACACCGGACCGGTCAATCAGGTGCTCGGTTGGATCGGCGGCAGCTCCGCTGGGGCCGACTTGCAGTGGCTCAACAACGGCCTACTGGCCTTCTTCGCCGTGGTCATCACCGAGGTCTGGCACTGGACGCCGCTGTTCTTTCTGATCCTGCTCTCCGGCCTCAACGCGGTGCCGGAGAACCCGGTGCGCGCCGCCACCGTGCTCGGCGCCAGCAACTGGCGGATATTCTGGACCGTCATCATGCCGAACATGCGCGGCGTGATCATCATCGCCTTCGTAATCCGCGGCATGGAGGTGATCAAGCTCTTCGACGAGATATACATCCTCACCCGAGGCGGCCCGGGCACGGCGACGGAGACCATGAGCCTCTACCTGTACAAGCTCGGGTTCCTCGATTTCCGGCTCGCCTACGCGGGCTCGGCGGGCTTTATCGTGCTGGTGATCACCGTGGTGATGATCAACATGATGCTGCGTCCGATCCGCTACCAGTTGCTGGAGAAGCGCTAGATGTCCGCGAGGAAATTCGGCCCAGGCAGCGCGATAGGGCTTGCCTTCGGGCTCCTTTTCGCGGTGTTCCCGCTGTTCTGGATGGTTTCGACCTCCTTCAAGCCGTCCAACGAGTGGGTTACGACGCCGCCAGTGTGGGTGTCGGAGAACGGAACCGTCACCAACTATCTCGTGATCCTGTGGCCGTCCCTCCTGCTCGAGGAGCGCGGCGGCCTCGGCCAGTACACCGAGGAAGGTGAGGTCACGCAGCAGCGCGCGACGCAGTCATCGTCGGTGAGCGGCGCCGTTGCCGACTTCCTGACCAAGTCGGCATGGCAGTCGATCCGGGGCTCGGTCATCATCTCGGTGTTCTCGACCATCCTCTCCATCGTGGTCGGCTTTATGGCTGCGGTCGCCATCGCGCGATACCGATTCGGCGGCAACGTCACGCCCTTCTTCATATTATCGGGGCGGATGTTCCCGCCCATCGCCATCGCGATTCCGTTCGTCGTGATGTTTAGCGCACCCGGAATCGAGGCGACGGACACCTATTGGGGCCTGATCCTCGCCTATGCGGCGGTGACCGTCCCCTTCTCCACCTGGATGCTGAAGAGCTTCATCGACGAGCTGCCCCAGGAGATCGAGGAGGCGGCGATGATGGACGGCATGTCTCGGTGGGAGGCCCACCTCAAGGTCACCGTGCCTCTGATCAAGGGCGGCCTGATCGCCACGGCGCTCTTCATCTTCATCCTGAACTGGAGCGAGTTCCTGTTCGCCCTGGTGCTTACCTACACCAACGTCGAGACCATCCCGGTCAAGCTGTCGAAATACTTCAGCGCCACCTCGGGGCAGCAATACGGTATCCAGGCGGCGCTTGCGGTCGTCTCCATCATTCCGCTGGTCATCGTCGGCTTCTTCATCCAGCGGCATCTGGTGCGCGGCCTCACCCTCGGCGCGATCAAGCGCTAGTGGCCATGGCGACGATCAAACTCGAACTGGTCAAGCTCCGTAAGGAGTTCGGAGACCTCATCGCCGTGGACGATGTGTCCCTCGGCGTCGAGGAGGGCGAGACCATGGCCTTGCTCGGGCCCTCCGGCTGCGGCAAGTCCACCACCCTCAACATGATTGTGGGTCTCGAATCGCCGACCTCGGGCGACATCCTGATCGACGGACGGTCGGTCCTCGAGACTCCGCCGGGTCAGCGGAACGTCGGGCTGGTGTTCCAGGATTACGCGGTCTTCACCCACATGAACGTCCGGCACAATCTGGAATACGGGCTCCGCGTCCGTGGCATGAGCCGGCCCGACATCGACCGCGAGGTCGCCAAAGTCGCCGAGTTCCTCAATCTCGCCGGCCAGCTGGACAACAAGCCCATGGAGCTCGGCGCGAGCGAGCTCCAGCGCGTCGCCATCGGGCGAACCCTGGTGACCAACCCGGACATTCTCCTCCTCGACGAGCCGCTCAGCAATCTCGAGGCGGAGATGCGCAACCAGATGCGCCGCGAGCTCCGGCGCATCCAGGCCGAGACCGGTCAGACCATCATCTACGTGACCCACGATCAGATCGAGGCGCTGTCCCTCGCCCATCGGATCGCGGTCATGGATTTCGGCCAGCTCAAGCAGTACGACACCGCCCACAATGTCTACCACTACCCCGACAACACCTTCGTCGGGAGCTTCCTCGGCAACCCGCCGATGAACTTCGTGCGCGGGCGGTTGAGCCTTGACGGCGGCCGCCCCGGTGTGGCGCCGCAGGACGGTGCCACGATTCCGCTGCCGGCGGGCGGTGCTGCCGGCCTGGACGAAGGCGCCGATGTGGTCGTCGGTATGCGCCCGGAGACGATGGCCGTGGTCGAGGCCGGGAACCCGGACGGCTTCGCCGCCGCCGTTATCGCGGTCGAGCCGCAGGGGCCGGAAACCGTGTTGACGGCACGGGTGGGCGCGACCGACATGAAGATGATCGTGGAAACGGGCACGCAGGCGCGCGAAGGCGGCGAGGTCACCATCCTGCCCGACGCCGAGGTGCTGGCGTTGTTCGACGCCGAATCGGGCGTCCGCTTGAAGGCATGAGCCGGGCCATGGCCGATCCTCTCCTGGAGCTTCGCTCCGTCTCCAAGAATTTCGGCGCCACCCAGGCAGTCAAGGAACTGAGCCTGGAGGTCCCGCGCGGCTCGCTGATCGTGCTGCTCGGCCCCGCCGGGGCGGGCAAGACCACCACCTTGCGGATCGTCGCCGGCCTCGAGGCGCCGTCTTCCGGCGAGGTCTGGGTCGAAGGCCAGAACTTCACCCGGTTGCAGCCCAACCAGCGCGACATCGCGATGATCTTCGACAATCTCGCACTCTATCCCAACAAGACGGGTTACGAGAACGTCGCCTCCCCGCTCAGACTCGCCAGGATGCCGAAGGCCGAGATCAAGAAGCGGGTCGACGAGATGGCGAAGCTGCTGAAGATCGGCCACATCCTCGATCGTCTGCCGGCGACCTTCAGCGGCGGCGAACGGCAGCGCGTCGCCCTCGGCCGCGCCATGGTGCGGGAGCCGCGTTTCTTCCTCCTGGACGAGCCGCTCTCCAGCCTCGACTTCATGCTGCGAATCGAGCTCAGGACGGAGCTGAAGCGCCTGCAACGCGATCTCGGGCGGACCTTCGTCTTCGCGACCCCGGACTACACCGAGGCGCTGGCCCTCGCCGATACCGTCTGCGTGTTACTCGAAGGCGAGGTGCGCCAAGTCGCCAAGGCGCAGGAGCTCTACGACGAACCCGCCGACCGGGAGGTCGCGCGCTTCGTCGGCAACCCGAAGATCAACATCGTCCCCGGGCGGCTCTCGCGCGAAAACGGCGAGGTCCGCCTCGCCATCGGTTCCATGATTCTCCCTTTGCCGAAGCGCATGGAACACGGCTTGCCGGCGCATGTGAGCGAGGTCGAAGTCGGGTTGCGGCCCGAGCACGTGCGGATCGTCCCCTCGACCTCGGGCGAATCACACCGCACGGGGGTCGTGAACGACCTCGAGCCCCTCGGGATGCACACGACGGTCGGTGTCGATCTCTCGGGCATCAATCTCGCCCTGACGGTGGCGGGCGTGCAGGAGTTCAACGACGGCGACCGGGTCGAGCTGCATCTCGACACCGAGACGCTCCTCTTCTTCGATCCTGCCACCGGACGCCGGATCGGGAATTAGGCGCCTTTCGCCCGCCGATGGGGGCGGGTCGCGATGACGAACACGGCGAATCCCGAAGACGCGATCACCCGGGCGGCGCTCAAGCGCTTGGAGGAAGGGGCACAGGATCGGACTCGGGAGGTCCTGTGCGCCCTGACCCGCCATCTCCATGCCTTCATCCGCGAGATCGAGCCGTCGGAGCCGGAATGGCGCGCCGCCATCCGCTTCCTCACCGAGACCGGCCGCAAATGCGACGACAGGCGGCAGGAATTCATCCTTCTCTCCGACACGCTGGGCGCCACCATGCTGATCGACGCGATCAACAACCGGAAGCCCGCCGGCGCCACGGAAAGCAGCGTCCTCGGGCCGTTCTACCGCGAGGGTGCACCTGCCCGCGCGAACGGTGCCGACTTGGCGGACGGGGCGGCGGAGGGCGCGCGCGTGCTGGTCTCCGGCCGGGTGACCGCCCTGGACGGGGCGCCGATCGCGGGCGCCACCCTCGACGTCTGGCAGACCGCGCCCAACGCCGAGTACGCGGCGATGGACCCGGGCCAGCCCGAGTTCAACCTGTGCGGTCGGATCGAGACCGGCGCGGACGGGCGCTATTCCTTCCGCACCCGCAAGCCGGTGAGCTACACCATCCCCGGCGACGGCCCGGTGGGCGCCATGCTGAAGGCCGCCGGCCGCCACAACTGGCGTCCCGCCCACATCCATTTCAAGGTGTCGGCCACGGGCTACCGGACCCTCGTGACCCAGCTCTTCACCGACGACGACCCCTATCTCGAATCCGACGCCGTGTTCGGCGTCAAGGACTCCCTGGTCGTCCACTACGCGCCGGCGGACGACGGCCTCCGCGTCGATTACGACTTCGTCATGGAGCCCGAAGCGTAGCGTCGCGTTTCGGTGGAAGAACGGCTCCCTCTAACGCTTCAAACCTGCCAAGTCCCACCCGACCTGATTGTACATGTCGGCCGCGTTCCAGAGGCCGCGCAAATACTGGATCTTGCCGTTCTCGACGAAACAGGTCTGGGAAAACAGGCAGTCGAATTTGCGACCCGTGGCGGGGAGGCCGAAATACGCCTTCGTAATGGTGCCGCTCATGCGGCCCATGTCCCACACCGTGTTTCCCCGGACGCAGAGCGCCTCGATATGGAGCGAGAGGTCCGGCACCGCGGCGAGCCAGCCGGCGCCGAACGACCGGATCGCGGCGTGGCCTACGGCCGGCGGCAGGGTGATGTCGTGATAGACGCCGTCCTCCGCCATCACGGAGACCACCCTGTCGATGTCCCCGTTCGACCAGCCCCGACACTGTTCGACGAGGAGCATCAGATTGGCCCGCTCGTCGTCCGTCGCATCCTCAAAGCCTTCGAGCGGCCCGTCGATCAGGTTGCGCTCGCTCATCAGCCATTCCCGCGTGTCCATCCCTGTCTCCTTTCACGCCTCTTTTCCGGCGAGCCGCCGTCCGCGCGCCGCGCCGGCGGGCTTCCCCGCGAAGATTTCGCCGCGCTGGATCACCAAGCTCGCCGCGAGGACAATGGCGATGCCCGGGATGGTGATCAACGTCGGCAAGCCCTTGCCGGCCGCCCAGTCGATCAGCAGCACGAAGGTCGGCAGGAAGTAACTGTAGGATTGCACGCGGGTCGGGCCGATCCTGATTGCCCCCGATTGCATCAGGAAGAACGCGATCACCGTGGAGCCGATCGCGACATAGGCGATGCCGCCATGGACGAACGCCGGCACCGAGGCCCAGTCCGTGGTCCACAGCGCGGCGTTGGCGATCGGCAGGCACCAGACGGTGTTCAGGGCCATGACCCAGAAGGTCATGACCGCCACCGGCTCGCCGCGGTGGAAGCGCATGACCAGCGGGCTGTAGAAACCCATCGCCACGCATCCCGCGAAGACGATCAGGTCGCCCGTGTTCAGTTCGAGCGCGACGAAGCGGCTCCAGTCGCCGCGGAACACCACCCACAGCGCCCCGACCAGGCCGATGCCGAGGGCGGCCAGGCGATGCCGGCCGAGCCGCTCGCCGACCAGCGCGGCGCCGACGATCGCGGTGAACCCGGGGATCAGGGTCGAAACGGCCCCGGCGTTGAGCGCGCTCGTCGTCCGCAGGCCGGCGAACATGCACCAGAAGAACGCCACCAGCGAGGCGCTGATCGCCGCGTAGCCTGCCAGTGCCCGCCAGCCCGGCCAGGCGATGCCGTGGCGCCAGGCGACCACGGGGCCGAAGACCGCCAGCGCCAGGAGGAAGCGGAGGAACAACAGCGTGCCGGTATCGAGTTCGTTGGCGATCGCCTCGCCGACCGGATAGCTGCCCGAGATGAGGAGCATGGCGATCACCACCGTGGCGTGAACGCCGAGCGTGGAGACGCCACGCGGTGCCGGGCGGGTCGCCATGGCGCGGCAGCATGGCGGAGGCCGTCCCGCAGGTCCAGCGTCCGCCCGCCGGACCTCGCGTCGCTCACGGCCGCCGGGAACGCCGGCATCGTTTGGGCGCACGCCGGCCGGCGAGACGCCGGGAGCATCGAGAAGCGATCGCTCCAGGAGCGGGCGAAGATTCGGCTTAGAACGAGCGCCGCGATCGGATATGATGGGCACGGAGCGGGCGGCCGCGGGGCCGCCGGGAGATGTCTCACGAGACCTTCGCACGACGATGACTGTCGCCACTCAGAGACGAACCAAATGGGAAGCGCGGCGCGAAGCCGCCAAGAACGTCGACCGAGGACCGGGCATGATCTCGCTCTCCGACGAGCTCGCGGAGCTGGATCGCCTGGAGGCGCAGGAAAGCAAACGCAGCTGCCTGCGCTGCGGCCGTGTCTTCGACAGCGCCGGGCCCGGCAACCGGTTGTGCGGCGCCTGCCGGTAGCCCGGCGGCGATGAGCGACGATGGCGCGCCGTTCCGCCATCCGCTCGACTGGCGGAACCCGGACTTCCATGCCCGCGCGCCGCTCGAGCGGGAGATGCGGCGGGTTTTTGACATCTGCCATGGCTGCCGGCGCTGCTTCAACCTCTGCGACTCCTTCCCCCGTCTCTTCGACCTGATCGACGAGTCCGAGACGGGCGAACTCGAGTCGGTCGATTCCGCCGACTTCAAGACGGTCGCCGACGCCTGCACGCTCTGCGACATGTGCTTCATGACGATGTGCCCCTACACGCCGCCGCACGAGTGGAACGTCGACGTGCCCCATCTCATGCTGCGCTACCGGGCGGCCGGCCGGCACGAGGGACGGCGCCACACGAAGGCCACGCGGCGGCTCGGCGAAACCGACCGGAACGGCAGGTTGGGGCGCGCCCTGGCGCCGCTCATGAACTGGGGTGCGGCGCGGGGCAACCGCCCGGCGCGGGCGGCGCTGGAGGCCGTCGCCGGCGTCCACAGGGAGGCGCTGCTGCCGCGCTACCACCGGCGCACGCTGCTCGACCGCGCCGCCGCGGAGGCGCCGGTGGTGAACCGCGAAGCGCCGGGCTTCGGCCGCAAGGCGGTGCTCTACGCCACCTGCTTCGCCAACTACAACCGGCCCGAGATCGGCGAGGCCGCGCGGGCCGTGCTGGCGCGGAACGGCGTCGAGACCGCCGTCGCCTATTCCGGCTGCTGCGGGATGCCGCAGCTCGAGGAGGGCGACGTGGCGCGCGTCGCCGAGGGCGCGCGTCGCGTCGCGGCGGCGCTCGGGGAATGGATCGACCGCGGCTACGACGTAATCGCGCCGGTGGCGAGCTGTGCCCTGATGCTGAAGCTCGAGTGGCCGCTCGTCCTGCCCGAGGAGCCGGCGATCGCGCGCCTCGCGAAACACGCCAACGGCATTTGCGAATATGTCGTCGGCCTCGCCCGCGACGCCGGGCTGGCGCCGGGGCTGGCGCCGCTCGAAGGCGGGATCACGCTGCACCTGCCGTGCCACGAGCGCGCCCAGAACGTCGGCCGCAAGTCGGCCGACATGCTGGCGTTGCTGCCGGACACGGAAGTCACGGTCATCGAGCGCTGCTCCGGCCATGGCGGCGCGCTCGGCGTCACCAGGGGCTTCCACGAGACGGCGCTGAGGGTCGGCCGCCCGGTCGCCCGCAAGGCGCGCGAGGCGGGACGCCGCTACCTCGCCTCGGAGTGCCCGCTTGCCGGCGTCCACATCGTGAACGGCATGGAGCGCCTTGCGGAAGGGAAGGACGATCCCGGCGCGGGTTTGCCGGCCGCCGGGCGCGCCCACCACCCGATCGAACTCGTGGCGCGCGCCTACGGTCTCGCCTGAGATGGCGGATGCGCGCCGCCGTCCGTTGGCGCGGGCCGACGTCATGGACATGGCGGATTACGCCCGCGTCCGCGCCAGGAAACGCGCTGCGATCGCGGCGCTCAAGCGCCGCCGCCGTCTCGCCCTCGGCCCCTTCGCCACGCTCCACTTCGAGTGCTACGAGACGATGTGGATGCAGGTGCACGAGATGCTCTACGCCGAGGGCGGCGGCGAGGCGCAGATCGCGGGCGAGCTCGAGGCCTACAACCCGTTGATCCCGCGCGGCGACGCGCTGGTGGCGACGTTCATGATCGAGATCGACGACCCGCCGCGGCGGGAGCGCGAACTCTATCGCCTGGCGGGGATCGAAAACGCCCTCCGCATGGAAGTCGGCGAGAGCACGATCGACGCGCTGCCGATCGAGGACGACGTCGCGCGCACGGCGGAGGACGGACGGACGTCGTCGATCCATTTCCTGCGCTTCCCGTTCCCGGCGCCCGAGGCCGCCCGTTTCCGCGCGCCCGGCGCCCGCGTCGTGCTCGCCTGCGCGCACCCGGCCTACGGCCACATGGCGGTCATGCCGGAGGAAGTCCGCGCCGCCCTCGCCCAGGACCTCGACTCCGCCTCGTGACCCGTCCGGCGGGATGCCGCCTCAAGGCGGGGCGGTGCCCCAGAGCGCGTCGCGCGGCAGCCACCCGGTCTCGCCGGCCAGCGAGACGCGACACCAGTCGCCCTCGCATTCGCGGAGGGCGGCGACCACTCCCGGCTCGACGCGGAGCAGTGCCGTCTCGCCCGGCGCCGGCCGCCGCCGCATCGTGTGCCTGCCCCCCACCGTGAGCACGGTGCGGCGCGCGGACAGCAGCGACTGGTGCACCCAGCCGAGCGTGTCCTCGTGGTCGCGCACCCGGCGCCACTGGTCGTGGCTATCGACCACCAGCACCGGCAGGCCGTGGCGTTTGTAAACCCAGTCGATCGGGAAGCGCCGTCCGGGACCGACCCGGAGGTTCACCTGGGCCGACTTGAGCGAGAGGAACCGCGGCAGCTCGTCCGCGCGCTTCGCCCCTTCCTGGGCCGGGGCCGGGGCGGCGCAGGCCAGCGCGAGCGCCAGCACCGGCAGAATGGCGGCGCGGTGCAAACGGGTGGGGGAGAGGCGCGGGAGCGTCACGGGGCCGCGATCATACAGGGTTTCGGCGCCGGGCCGGTCAATTGAGTCGCCGCGGGGCGTTTGCTAAACAACCGGCCGGCCGCGGTCGGAGGGGCGATGACGCCGGGCAGAAGGCTCAGGGTGATCGTGACGCGCCGTCTCCCTCGGGAGATCGAGGCGCGCATGATGGAGCTCTTCGACACGCGGCTCAACGAAGACGACCGCCCGCTCGACCGCGAGGCCCTGGCGCGTGCGGCGGGAGAGGCCGACGTCCTGGTGCCGACGGTGACGGACGCCATCGACGGCGCCCTCCTCGAACGCGCCGGCTCCGCTCTCAAGCTGATCGCGAGCTTCGGTACGGGCGTCGACCACATCGACCTCGCGGCGGCGCGGGCGCGCGGCATCCTGGTGACCAACACGCCGGGCGTCCTCACGGAGGACACGGCGGACATGACCATGGCCCTCATCCTCGCGGTGCCGCGCCGGCTCTCGGAGGGGGAGCGGCTGCTGCGCGGCGGCGACTGGCGGGGCTGGGCGCCGACCACGATGCTGGGCCATCGTATCTGGGGTAAGCGGCTCGGCATCGTCGGCATGGGGCGGATCGGCCAGGCCGTCGCCCGTCGCGCCCGCGGCTTCGGCCTCTCCATCCACTACCACAACCGCAACCGCCTGGACGAGGAGACCGAGGCCGCGCTCGAGGCGACCTGGTGGCAGAGCCTGGACCAGATGCTGGCGCATATGGATTTCGTCTCGATCCACTGCCCGAGCACGCCGGCGACCTATCACCTGCTCTCGGCCCGGCGACTCTCCCTGCTGCGTCCGCAGGCCTACGTGATCAACACCTCGCGCGGCCACGCCATCGACGAGGCCGCCCTGGTGCGCCTGCTCGAAGCCGCCCGCATCGCCGGCGCCGGGCTGGACGTGTACGAGAACGAGCCCCTGGTCACGCCGAAGCTGCTCACGCTGGACAACGTAGTGGCCCTGCCCCACATCGGCTCCGCCACCATCGAAGGGCGCCTCGACATGGGCGAGAAGGTCCTCATCAACATCCAGACCTTCGCCGACGGGCACGCCCCGCCGGACCGCGTCCTCGATCCCGCCGGTTGACCGGGAGGATTCCCCGCCCGCGCACCGGACGACGCGAGGCCTGAACGACGGATGCGGGGAATCCGGGTCAGGGCCGCGTCGGGGCGTGGGCGGACCATCCCTCCGGGTCCGCGAGGAAGGCGCGGATCTCGGCCAGCGCCGCGGCGTCGAGGCGCCCGGAGGCGCGCGCCGTCGCGAGCAGGGTGTCGAGGTCGCAGAGCGCCGCGAGGCCGAGGCCCGCGTCGCCCAGGGCGCGCCGCGCCGCCGCGCCGGCGCGGGAGAACAGCACGCCTGCGCCGTCCACCCGCGCGCCCGCCGCGCGCAGCGCGCCGGCGAAGGCGAGGATGCTGCCGGCCGTGGTGATCAGGTCCTCGATCAGGAAGACGGTCTCGCCGGCGACGGCGCCGCCTTCGATCCGCCCTGCCGTGCCGTGGTCCTTCGGCGCGGCGCGGACATAGACCAGCGGCAGGGAGAGGCGGTCGGCGACCAGCGCCGCGAAGGGCACGCCGGCCGTGACGCCGCCGGCGACCACGGTGGTGGCCGGCAGCGGCACGACGGCCGCCAGCGCCGCCGCCGCCCGCGTCCGGGCGTCGGGATGGGAAAGGAGCAGCCGGCAATTGACGTAGAACGGCGCCCGCAGCCCGGAGGCGAGACGAAACGGCGCCGCCGGGCGCACCAGGAAGGCGCCGGCGTCAAGAAGGGCCGCCGCGATCTCTTCCGCCGCCGTGCCCGCCATCGGCGCCTCCCGCCTCGTTCCTGGCCGCCGCCCACGCTATCCCTCCGGCGGGGATGCGTTCAAGCCGCGGTTTGACAGGCGCGCGCCGGCTTCCTATGGTGCGCCGGCCTTTCGAGAGGGTGCCATGAAGGTTCTCAACTCGCTCCGCGCGGCCAAGAAGCGCCACAAGGATTGCCGGATCGTGCGGCGCAAGGGCCGGGTGCTGATCATCAACAAGCGCAACCCGCGGTTCAAGGCGCGCCAGGGCTGACGGGGTCGCCCGCCATCGCGCGCGAGGTGGCGGAGAAGCGCGGGCGGGAGGCCGTTTCGCCATGATCGCGATGCCCGAGCCCGACGCGGGCGTGATCGGACGGCGGGAAGCCCTCGTCGCCGCGTTGCGCGACATCCTCCCGGACGACGACGTCATCGACGACGAGCGCGCGCTGCGTGCTTTCGAATGCGATGGTCTCAGCGCCTACCGGGCGCTGCCGATGATCGTCGTCCTGCCGCGCAGCACCGGCGAGGTGAGCCGCATCCTCGCGCTTTGCTGTGCGCGCGGCGTCAAGGTGGTGCCGCGCGGCGCCGGCACCGGGCTTTCGGGCGGCGCACTGCCCCTCGCCGACGGGGTGACCGTGGGCTTCGGCAAGCTCAACCGCATCCTCGATATCGACATCGCCAACCGCTGCGCCGTGGTCCAGCCCGGAGTCGCCAATCTCGCCATCAGCACGGCCGTGGGCCCCCACGGCTTCTACTATGCGCCGGATCCGTCGAGCCAGATCGCCTGCTCCATCGGCGGCAACGTCGCGGAGAATTCGGGCGGCGTGCACTGCCTCAAATACGGCCTCACGACCAACAACCTGCTCGGCGTCGAGATGGTGCTCATGGGCGGCGAGGTCCTTCGTCTGGGCGGCAAGCAGTTCGACGCCGAGGGCTACGATCTGCTCGGCGCAGTCACCGGCTCCGAGGGGCTTCTCGGCGTGATCACCGAGGTCACGGTGCGGCTCCTGCCCAAACCGGCGACCGTCCGGGCGCTCCTCATGGGCTTCCCCGACAACGAATCGGCGGGGACCTGCGTCCGCGACATCATCGCCGCCGGGATCGTCCCCGCCGGGCTCGAAATGATGGACCGGCCGGCGATCGAAGCGGCGGAGAGCTTCTGCCGTCCCGGCTATCCTCGGGACGCGGAAGCGATCCTCATCTGCGAACTGGATGGCCCCGGCGTCGAGGTCGACGAGCTCGTGGCCCGGGTCGGCGGCATCGCCGAACGGTCGGGCGCGACCACCGTCCGCGCCAGCGCGGACGAGGCCGAACGCCAGCGCTTCTGGCTCGGGCGCAAGTCGGCCTTCGCCGCGGCCGGGCGCATGGCGCCCGACTATTACGTCATGGACGGGACGATTCCGCGCGCGCGGCTGCCCGAGGTGCTGACCCGGATCGGCGAACTGTCGCGGGAATACGACCTGCCCGTCGCCAACGTCTTCCACGCCGGCGACGGCAATCTGCACCCGCTGATCATGTACGATTCCAACGTCCCCGGCGCGCTCCGGCGGACCGAGGAGATGGGCGCGAAAATCCTCAAGCTGTGCGTCGATGTGGGCGGCGTGCTGACGGGCGAGCACGGCGTCGGCGTCGAGAAGCGCGACCTGATGGGCGAGATGTTCGGCGAAGAAGATCTCAAGCAGCAGCAGCGGATCAAATGCGCCTTCGACCCGGATCAGCTCCTCAATCCGGGCAAGGTCTTCCCGACGCTTCACCGTTGCGCCGAGCTCGGCCGGATGCACGTGCATCGGGGGCGGGTGCCGTTCCCCGATCTGCCCCGCTTCTGATGGCGGAACGCCTGCGCCCGGCGGATGCCGACGGCCTGGCGGACGCCGTCGCCTGGGCGGTCTCCCACGAACGGCCGCTGGAGGCGGTCGCGGGCGGCAGCAAGCGCGGCCTCGGCCGGCCCGCGCAAGGCGCGGCCACCCTCTCGCTTTCGGCGTTCGACGGCATCGTCGACTACCAGCCGTCGGAACTGGTCCTGACCGCGCAGGCGGCGACTCCGCTGGCCGCCATCGAGGCCGCGACCGGCGCGGAGCGGCAGATGCTGGCCTTCGAGCCGGCGGACTACGGGCCGCTGCTGGGCGGCGGCGGGAGCGCCACCATCGGCGGTGCGCTCGCCTGCAACCTCTCCGGGCCGCGCCGGATCAAGGCGGGCGCGGCGCGCGACCACTTCCTCGGCGTGCACGCGGTGAGCGGCCGCGGCGCGCGTTTCAAGGCCGGCGGCCGCGTGGTCAAGAACGTGACGGGCTACGACGTCTGCAAGCTGTTGGCCGGCTCCTACGGCACGCTCGCCGTCATGCACGAGGTGACGCTCAAGGTCCTGCCGGCGCCGGAGCGCACCCGCACCGTCCTGCTGTACGGCCTGGAGGCGGAGGCCGCCGTCGAGGCACTCGGCGCGGCCCTCGCGAGCCCGCACGAGGTCTCGGGGGCGGCGCACATGCCGGCCGCCGCCGCCGCGCGCTCGGCCGTCCCTTACGTCGCGGGCGCCGGCGGCGCGGTCACGGCCGTCCGGGTCGAGGGGTTTCCCGCGTCGGCCCGGGCGCGCTGCGAGGCGCTGCGCGCGCTGCTCGGTCGCTTCGGCGCGGTCGAGGAGCTGCACTCCCGGAATTCGGCGGCGCTGTGGCGCGAGATTCGCGACGTCCGGGCCTTCGCCGACGAAGCCGCGCTGCTCTGGCGCCTTTCGGTGCCGCCGGCCTCGGGCGCCGCCGTGGCCGCGCGGGTCGCGAACGACGCCGCCCTTCGCGCGCTCTTCGACTGGGGCGGCGGCCTCGTCTGGCTCGCCATCGACGACGCGCCGGATGCCGGCGAGTCCGCGGTGCGCGCGGCGGTTGCGGCGGCCGGCGGGCACGCCACCCTGGTGCGCGCCGACTCGCCGACGCGGGCTGCCCGCGAGGTGTTCCAGCCCCAGCCGCCGGGCCTCGCGGCGCTGACCGCGCGGATCAAGCGCGCGTTCGATCCGGCCGGCGTGCTCAATCCGGGTCGCATGTACGCGGGCGTCTGAACCGGTGCAGACGCGCTTTTCGGAAAGCCTGCTCGCGGCGCGCCCTGCTCTCGCCCAGGCCAACGACGTGCTGCGGACCTGCGTGCATTGCGGGCTCTGCCTTTCGACCTGCCCGACCTACGCGCTGCTCGGCGATGAAAGGGACAGCCCGCGCGGGCGCATCTACCTGATCAAGGACCTGCTCGAGGAAGGCGGCCCCGCCGACGCGACGGTCACCCGCCATATCGACCGCTGCCTGTCCTGCCTCTCCTGCATGACGACCTGCCCGGCGGGCGTCGATTACATGCATCTGGTGGATCACGCGCGCGCCCACATCGCGCGGACTTACGAACGGCCGCGCGGCGAACGCCTGCTGCGCGCCCTGCTCGGGCGTGTCCTGCCGCGTCCCGGCCTGGTGCGGCTCGCGCTGCTGGCCGCGCGCCCGGTAGCGCCGTTCGCGCCGCTGTTCGGCGGCCGCACGCGCGCCCTGTTGCGGCTCGCGCGCGCCGCCGTCCACGGCCCGAGCTGGGTCGAGCGGCCGCAGGTGATCCCGGCCGCCGGCCCCCGCCGCCTGCGGGTCGCGCTGCTCACCGGTTGCGTACAATGCGTGCTGGCGCCGTCGATCAACGAAGCCACGGTCCGGCTGCTCGTCCGCCACGGCTGCGAGGTCGTCGTCGCGCGCGGCGCCGGCTGCTGCGGCGCACTCACGCACCATCTCGGGGGCGAAGCACGCGAACGCGCCCGGCGCAACGTGGCGGCGTTCGCCCGCGAGAGCGAAGGCGGCGGCCTCGACGCGATCGTGGCCAACGCCTCGGGCTGCGGCACGATGCTCAAGGATTACGGCCACCTGCTCGCGGACGATCCGGCTTTCGCCACGGACGCGGCGCGGGTCGCCGGCTTGGCGCGCGACGTGAGCGAGGTGTTGGAGCGGCTCGGCTTCGCGGGCCGCGGCCCGGCGGCGGCGCCCGCGCCGACGGTCGCCTACCACTCGGCGTGTTCGCTCCAGCACGGCCAGAAGATCGACGCGCTGCCGGCGGCGCTCCTCGAAGCCGCAGGCTTCGCCGTGCGCGCCGTCCCGGACGGGCATTTCTGCTGCGGCTCCGCCGGCACCTACAACCTGCTCCAGCCGGCGCTGGCCGGCGAGTTGGGCGCGCGCAAGGCGGCCGCGATCGAGAGCACCGGCGCGGCCGTCGTGGCCGCCGGCAACATCGGCTGCATGGTGCAGATCGCGGCCCACACCGCGCTGCCGGTGGTGCACACGGTCGAGCTTCTCGACTGGGCGACCGGCGGCCCCTGCCCACCTGCCCTGCCGGAGGCCTCATTCGGCGCGTAGCCGGCCCGCACGCGAGCGGAGCGCGCGCTTCCTTTCGCCCTGCGCCGTCATACCGTGACGGGAGTACGAGCGCTTGGCGGCTTGCTTTCTCACATGGAAAGCCAAGGGAGTGATGCGCCGCGCCGAATTCTCAGTCCCCCAATCGGAAATACGTAAGGCTCTCGATCTCCCGATCACCTATATTGTATCGACCGCATCCCCAGCGCTCCGAGCGCTGCATGACCGTATACCAGACCATAAGGCCAAACATTTTCGCCGAGAGCTCCTTATCCTTCCTGGCGGCGGTATCGTGGATGCATTGAAAAGGGGTATTCGACCAATCCGGGCTCGGCAGGAACCCTGCGGTAACGATTTCTCCGCCGGCCTCGTCGATTCGCTTGTTGATTTCACCCATGACACCGTTGAAATCACCTGGGCTCAATCTGTCCTGTATGAGTTTGAATGTTTCAGGGTGTGGAATTCTCGTGATTTCCTTGCGAGAGTCTATGTTGATCAGCATAGTGTTCTCCTTCGTCTTTGCAGACGCATGGTTCATCACTGAAGAACAGCGGTAGCGGCGATCATGTCAACGCAGTCGTTGCCATAATCTTCGTTGGCGACCAATCTCCCGGCATCCGGCAGGGCATCGTCTCACGGGCGCGCCTCCCCGGGCGCGGCCGTGCGCTCGGCGGGGCCGGCGCCGACCCGCGCGATCCTGAGTACGTTGGTCGTGCCGGGGGTGCCGAAGGGGACGCCGGCGGTGATCACGATGCGGTCGCCGTTCGCGGCATAGCCGGCGTCGCGCGCGTGGGCGCAGGCCTTCTCCACCATGTCGGTGAAGCCGATGGCGTCGTCGGTGTGCACGCAGTGGACGCCCCAGAGAGCGGCGAGCCGCCGCGCCGTGGCGAGGCTCGGCGTGAGCACCAGGAGCGGCACCAGCGGCCGCTCGCGCGCCGCCCGCAGCGCGGTCGAGCCCGAAGTGGTGTAGGTCACGATGCTGGCGGCGCCCAGGGTCTCGGCGACCTGCCGCGCCGCCGCGGTGATCGCGTCGGCCGGGGTCGCCTCCGGGTCCTGCTGCTGCCAGTGGACGTAGCGCCGGTAGGCCGGGTCGCGCTCCACGTGCTCGATGATGCGGTTCATGATCGCGACCGCTTCGCGCGGATAGTTCCCGGCCGCCGATTCGCCGGAAAGCATGAGCGCGTCGGCGCCGTCATAGACCGCCGTCGCCACGTCGGAGGCCTCGGCGCGGGTCGGCGCCGGCGCGGTCATCATCGATTCCAGCATCTGTGTCGCGATCACCACCGGCTTGCCCGCCTGGCGCGCCGCGCGCACGATCCGCTTCTGCTCGGCCGGCACGTCCTCCGGCGCCAGTTCGACGCCCAGGTCGCCCCGCGCCACCATGATCGCGTCCGAGAGTTCGACGATCTCCTCCAGCCGCTCCAGCGCCTCCGGTTTCTCCAGCTTGGTCATGATCGCCGCCCGGCGCCCGACGGCGCGGCGCGCGGCCGCCACGTCGTCCGGCCCCTGGACGAAGGAGAGGGCCACCCAGTCGACGCCGAGATCGAGGGCGAAGGCGAGGTCCTCCCGGTCCTTGTCGGTGATCGCGTCGATCGGCAGCGTCAGGCCCGGCAGGTTGAGGCCCTTGTGATCCGAGAGGACGCCCGGCGTCACCACCTCGGTATCGGCGTGGCCGGGGCCGCCGCCCGCGACGCGCAGCCGCACCTTCCCGTCGTCCAGCAGGATCGCGGCGTGGCGGTCGAGCACGCCGAAGATCTCGGGATGCGGGACGCCGACGCGCGCGGCATCGCCCGGCGCCCGGTCGAGGTCGAGTCGGAAGCGCTGGCCGCGCGCGAGTTCGGCCCGGCCGCCGGCGAATGCGCCGATCCTAAGCTTCGGCCCCTGGAGATCGGCCAGGACCCCGATCGGCCGGCCGATCTTCGCCTCGATCGCGCGAACCATGGCATGGCGCGCGCGGTGGTCGGCGTGGTTGCCGTGGCTGAAATTGAGGCGGAACACGTCGGCGCCGGTCTCGAACAACGCGCGGACGGCCGCCGCGTCCGGGCTGGCCGGCCCCAGGGTCGCGACGATCTTGGCGCAACGGTGGCGGCGCACGGCGCGAGCCTCCTCCGGTTTCGCGCCCTCCCTTATCCGAAAGGCGGGGGCGCCGGTCAACGGCCGGCGACGATGGCGCGGAAGTCGTTCACGTTGGTGAGGGTGGGCCCGGTCGTCACCAGATCGTCGAGCGCGGCGAAGAAGCCGTAGGCGTCGTTGGCGGCGAGGCGGGCGGCCGCATCTTCGCCGGCGGCGCGCGCCCGCGCCAGGGTGTCCGGCGTCACCAGGGCGCCGGCGTTGTCCTCGGTGCCGTCGATCCCGTCGGTATCGCAGGCCATGGCGAAGACGCCGGGCGCGTCGTCGAGGGCGAGGGCCAGGGCGAGGGCGTATTCGGCGTTGGGGCCGCCGCGGCCGTCGCCGGTCACGGTCACCGTCGCCTCCCCGCCGGAGAGCAGCGCCGTGCCGGGCGCCGCCGCACGGGCGCGTTCGGCATGGGCGCGGGCGAGGGTCCGCGCCTCGCCCTCCAGCGCGTCGCCCAGGATGCGGGGCGCGTAGCCGGCCTTGCGCGCCACGTCCGCCGCCGCGGCGAGGGCCATCGCGGGCGCCGCGACGAGCCGCGTCCGCGCGCGGGCGAGCCGCGGGTCGCCGGGCTTCGGCGTTTCCTCGGCGCCGCGCTCGAGGTGGCGGAGCACCGCCGCGGGGCCGGCGATGCGGTACTTCCGAAGCACGGCGCGGGCGTCGGCGAACGTGGTCGGGTCGGGCACGGTCGGGCCGGAACCGATGACGGCGGGATCGTCGCCCGGCACGTCCGAGATCGAGAGGGTCGCGACCGGGGCCGGATGGCAGGCCGCGGCGAGGCGCCCTCCCTTGATCGCGGAGAGATGCTTGCGCACGCAGTTGATCTCGCCGATGGCCGCGCCGGAGCGGAGCAGGGCGCCCGTGACCGCCTGCTTGTCGGCGAGGGCGAGCCCCGGGGCGGGGAGGGCGAGGAGCGCCGAGGCGCCGCCGGAGATCAGGCAGAGGACGAGATCGTCGGCGCCGAGGCCGGAGACCGCCGCCAGGATGTCGCTCGCCGCCTGCCGCCCGGCGGCGTCGGGGACGGGGTGCGCCGCTTCGACGACCGCGACGGACCGCGTCGGCACGCGGTGGCCGTAGCGCGTCACGACCAAGCCCCCGAGCGGGCCGTCCCAATGGTCTTCCACAGCCCGCGCCATGGCCGCGGCCGCCTTGCCGGCGCCGACGACGACGGTGCGCCCGGCAGGCGGGGCCGGCAGCTGCGCGGGCAGGCAGCGCGCGGGTTGAGCGCTGGCGAGCGCGGCGTCGAACATGCGGCGCAGGAGGGCGCGCGGATCGTCTGCCATGCCTCTCCATGCCAGAGCGGGCGGCCCGTGTCACCGGGCGGCGTTCGACGGTGTCCCTCCCTCCGGGGAGTCCCTCCCTTCGGGGAGTCCCTCCCGCCGGAAGGGCGTGCGGGAAAGACGGGCTAACATGGCGCCGTCGTCACGGGAGTTCGTCATGGCCCATCTCCCCCGCCCCCTCCTCGGGGCCGCCCTCGCGGCGGCGGCCGGGCTCTTCTTCAGCTCCGGCGGTTTCTTTGTCCGCTCGGTGTCGGTCGATCCCTGGGAGATCATCGCAGTCCGTTGCTTCTTCGCGGCGCTCGCCGTGCTCGCCGTCCTCTTCATCGCCGAGCGGGGGCGGACGTTCGCGATCCTGCGCGGGGCGGGATGGCCGTCGCTCGCGGTCGGCGCGGTCACCGGATGGGCGATCATCGCCTATGTGCTCGCCATGCAATACACCCTGGTCGCCAACGTCATCGCGATCATGACGACCTCCACCGTCATCGTGGCCCTTCTGGCGCGGCCGGTGCTGGGCGAGCCCGTGCCGGCGCGGACGTGGCTGGCGCTGCTGGGGAGCCTCGGCGGCGTCGCCGTCATGTTCTGGAGCGCGATGGGGGAAGGGGGCGTCGTCGGCAACCTTCTGGCGCTCTCGATCGCCGTCGCGATCGCCTTTCAGACACTGATCGTGCGGCGCTTCCGGGCGGCCCGCATGGAGCCGGCGGTGCTGGTCGCGGCCGTGCTCGCGGGAGTCGTTTCCCTGCCCTTCGGCCTGCCGTTCGAAGCGACGGCGCGCGAGGTCGGCCTGATGGCGGCCCTCGGCATCGTGCAGCTGGCGGGGGCGCTCACGCTCTACTTCTACGCGGCGCGCTACCTGCCTGCGCCGACGCTGATCTTCGTCGTGCTGATCGACGCGGTCTTCGCGCCGCTGTGGGTGTGGCTCGGTTTCGCCGAGGTGCCCGGCACCTTCGTCCTCATCGGCGCCGGGGCGATCCTGGTCTCGGTCGCGGCCAACGCCCTGCCGGGTCTGCTCGCCGCCCGCCCGCGCGCCGGGCGCTCCCGTCCGGGGCGGGCGCTCAGCCGCGGAGAATGATGCCCGCCGCGAGGAAGCCGCCGTCGACGGCGAGCACCTCGCCGGTGACGTAGCGGGCCTCCTCGCTCGCGAGGAACAGCGCGGCGGACGCGGTTTCCTCCGGCGTGCCGTAGCGATCGAGCGGGGTGCCGGCGCAATAGACCCGTCGGGTTTCGGGCGAATGCATGCGGGCGACCAGCTCGGTGTCGATGCCGCCGGGCGCGAGGGCGTTCACGGTGACGCCGTGCGGGGCGAGTTCGACCGCCATCACCTTGGTCAGGGCGACGACGCCGCCCTTGGCGGCGCCGTAGGCGGCGCGCGCCGTCCCGCCGCGCAGGCCGGCAACCGAGGCGAGGTTGACGATCCGACCGTAGCCGCGCTCCGCCATGTGCCGCGCCGCGGCCTGGCCGCAGAAGAACGTGCCGGAGAGGTCGATGTCGAGAATCCGGCGCCATTCCTCCGGCGTGGTGTCGAGGAAGCGGCGCTCGACGCCGACCCCGGCGCTGTGCACCAGGACGTCGACGCTGCCGAACGCGGCCGCCGCCTGCCCGATCATGGCTTCGGCCTGCTCCGGCCGGCTCACGTCGACCTCCACGGAGACGGCCCTGGCGCCGTCCTCGGTCAACGCCCGGGCGACCTCCTCGGCGCCCTTCCGGTCCAGGTCGGCGACGGCGACCGCCGCGCCGCGTGTCGCCAACGCCCGCGCGACCGCGCGGCCGATGCCGCTCGCCCCGCCGGTCACGACCGCCGCCCGGTCGGTGAAATCCATCGTTCGCTTCTGCCTCGCTCGCGCCCGCTTCCAGTCGTCGCCCGGCCCCGGCCGTCAGACGACGACCACCTTTCCCGGATTCATCAGGTTGTGCGGGTCGAGCGTTCGTTTGATCGAGCGCATCAGGGCGACGGCGCCGGCGCCGTGCTCGGCCTCGAGGTGGTCCAGCTTGCCGCAGCCGATGCCGTGCTCACCGGTGCAGGTGCCGCCCATGGCGAGGGCGCGGTCGATCATGCGTCCGTTGAGGCGCTCGGCCTCGGCCATCTCGGCGGGATCGTCCGGGTCGATGAGGAAGCAGACGTGGAAATTGCCATCCCCCACATGGCCGACGATGGGCGCGAGCAGCGGCGAGGCGTCTAGGTCTTTCCTGGTCTCGATCAGGCATTCGGACAGGTGCGAGATCGGCACGCAGACGTCCGTCGCCCAGCCCTGCTTGCCGGGTTGCAGGGCGAGGCAGGCGTAGTAGACGTCGTGGCGCGCCTGCCAGAGGGCGCTCCGTTCCTCCGGCCTGGTCGCCCAGCGGAAATCCGAGCCGCCGAACTCCCGGACGATCCCGCGCATCTGCTCGACCTGTTCGACGACGCCCCGCTCGGTGCCGTGGAACTCGAAGAAGAGCGTGTTTCTGGGCGGGTAGTCGAGCTTCGAGAACTTGTTGCAGGCGTCCATCTGGATGTCGTCGAGCAGCTCCACTCGGGCGATGGGGATGCCCGACTGGATGGTGAGGATCACCGTGTCGACCGCAGCCTCGAGCGAGGGGAAGGAGCACACCGCCGCCGAGATCGCTTCGGGGATGCCGTAGAGCTTGAGCGTGATCTCGGTCATCACGCCGAGCGTCCCTTCGGAGCCGACGAAGAGGCGGGTCAGGTCGTATCCGGCCGCCGACTTCCGCGCCCGCCCGCCGGTGGTGATGACCGCGCCGTCGGGCAGGACGACGGTGAGGCCGAGCACGTTCTCCTTGAGCGTGCCGTAGCGCACCGCGTTGGTGCCGGAGGCGCGGGTGGCCGACATGCCGCCCAGCGTCGCGTCGGCGCCCGGATCGATGGGGAAGAACAGCCCGGTGTCGCGCAGGTGGGTGTTGAGCTGCTTGCGCGTCACGCCGGCCTGGACGGTGGCGTCGAGATCCTCCTGGCTCACTCGGAGCACCGCGTTCATCCGCCCCATGTCGAGGGTGACGCCGCCTTCCAGCGCGCAGACGTTGCCCTCGACGGAGGTGCCGACGCCGAAGGGAACCATGGGCACGCGGTTCGCGGCGCAGATGCGGACGATCTCGCTCACCTCCCCGGTGCTTTCGGGGAAGGCCACCGCATCCGGCGGGCGCGGCGCGTGGTAGGTCTCGCCGGTCGCGTGGTGTTCGCACACGGCGCGCGCCGTCGAAAGCCGCTCGCCGAGAAGGGCGCCCAGCGCGGCGAGGGCGTCGGAGAGATTCTTCGCTGCCATTTCCATCGCTCCAGAATAGCGCACGGCACTTTATAGGACCGAGTCACAGTTTGTTTGACCATATGTCAGAGTCCGGACCCGGCCAAACTCGTGCGACGATATTAGCCAAGCGTCTGCCGCGGGCTTGGATCGACTCGGTGTCCCAATCCCTTTCTTCGGTTTCAGTCAACAGGGTTTTGTTCAGAAACAGAACGCTGTGATCGTTTAGAATCTTGCGTTTGGATTCCCATGCATCGTTAGACATAGCCGAGTTAAGGCGATCGTTGACCAGCGTCAGATTACCGATCGTGTGGATGAGGCGATTTCGTTCATCGGTTGCCGTTTCCAGGTCAGAATCGACGGGAATTGGCCAATTCGACTCCCAGCTCTGGGGCATCACATGCTCTATCGGGAGGCCTCGTGGGACATCGGAGCACTCCGCCTTTGATTCCTGGCGCAGTTGCTTCTCCACACCCTCCAGGATAAGACGCAGCCTCCCGCGTGTCAGTAGACGGTAGAGAGGAGACTGGACCAAGCTGTCCTTCAGAGTTTTGTCGTTTGGCCATTCCCTGGCGTCTGCAGTCTGACGCTTTAGAAAATCGAAAACGACCGCCCCAGCATCGTTCAGGTCTCGTTTCTGCAATTCACCAGCCAGGGAAAGAGTTAGCCGATTGTAATCCTTGGCAGTATCGCGGCAAATCATCCGCCTTACCAAAAAACTTTCCATGGCGTGCAAGCCCTTCATTCGCTGCTCATAGGGTGCCGATAGGAGAAGCAGCAGAGTAGGAGTTACTGCACCCACTTGCATAACTTCAAAGCGGTCTCGGAGTTGACGTTCGTCGGCCGTTGTCTCTTCGCCGATTTCAAAGCGTCGATAATTTGCCAAGTCGCGCTTGACTTCGGACATGACATCATCTATCGACGGACGCTCTTTCGAGTAAGCTTGAAAAGCGCTGAACACGCGGGGAGGTGGTATGTTGGCGGCGTCTTCCGCAGACGCCTCGGCCTTGCGCATCGATATCCAGTAATAAAATAGCCAGTCTATGCGTGGAAGTCGGCGCCGCCCTCGTCCGACTTCTTCCCGCCACCACCCAGTTCCCAAATCACCCCAAACGGTCGCTTCGTCAGTCTTGGACATTACATAATTTTTGATGAGTTCGGACTGCAAAAGCGGGGTACCGCGCGCGTTTAGGGTTTCAAAAATGATATTCAAAAATGATATGCGGATCTTCCTGATGATCCAGATCGATAACAACTAGCTGAAACAAACTAACTGTCGCGGTTGTCAATGCATCCATGCCGCAACTAGTGTCTGACTGGCCCTTGAGCCATTCTTCCATTTGCAATCGGAAGTATTCGTGAGCCTGAACGATTCGAGAATTTTCGAAGGCGTTGGTAGGCGAGCCATTATACATGGCGTGTTTAAACGCTTCTCGATCAAGACTCGTCGGCCATAACTTGAAGATATGTTCTTCGTCGTTGCCAACTCGGGGTTTCGGGTTGATAACGAATCCTGACAGAAACTCGGCATCAGCTTCTAGGTCGAACTCTCCACAAACTTGTCGAAGTGCACCAAGAAGAAGTTGTAGCGTGGTTAACCTCTGTTGACCGTCAATGACTCGTCGCTGAGAGATTGCTTTTGTTGGGGTGGAGATCTGTTGATTAACAATGGCACCTAGAAAATGGGGTGGAACTTGGCTTTTGGCCTCCACCTCGTTTCCTTTGCAATCCCTCAGTGTTTCGAGATAGCTTTCGGCAGTGTTACGAACATCCTCCCACAAAGGTTCCCATTGTTCTTCTTGGGTCCATACATACGGGCGCTGAAATGGTGGGATTATGTAGTGGATCTCCCTGTGGAATACATCAGTAAGAGTAAGGATGTCGGTCTTCATAGCTGGTGCTCCCTCGGATGAATGTCCCACTATCGTAACGTATACTGTGATTAAACGGACTTGTCAATGGGCTAACGACGGTAGGAGGAATCCTCGCGGTCGAGGCGGCGGAGGAGGGCTTCGAAGCCGATCCGGGCCCATTCCGGGTCGCCGGTGCCCTGGCCGGCCTGCGCCGTCCGTTCGATCACCCGCTTCGGCGGCAGGGTGAGGGGGCCGCCCGCCTGCGCGGCGATCTGGATCTCGCAGCTGCGCTCCAGATAGTGCATCAGCGTGAAGGCCTCGGCGATCGAGCGGCCCCAGGTCAAGGTGCCGTGGTTGCGCAGGAACATCATGGGGCAGGCGTCCAGGTCGCGGATGAAGGTCTTGCGCTCGGCCGGGGGCAGGCCCGGGCCGGCGTAATCGTGGTAGGCGATCCGACCGGCATGGGTGATCGCGAATTGGTTGACCGGCAGCAGCCCGCATTTCTGCGCGGAAACCGCCACGCCCGGCACCGTGTGCAGGTGCATGACGCTCTCCGCCTCCGGGACGGCCTCGAACACCGTCCGATGCACGATCCAGCCCGCCGGGTTCACCGCGCCCGGCGTCGAGCCGGCGTTCTCGCCCTCGATGTCCACGGTCAGCAGGCTTGATGCCGTGACGTCGTCGAACAAATCGCCGAAGCCGATGAAGAGATAACGGTCGCGCCGGTCGGGGATGCGGACCGAGAGATGGGTGTAGATCAGGTCGTCCATGCCCCGCCGGTAGAACATCCGGTAGCACGCGGCGAGCTCGCGCCGGGCCTGCCGTTCCACCCGGGAAACACGCTCGCGCGCCTCCGCCGTCCCGACCGCCCCGCCGGCGCGCGCCATGCGGTGACTCGCGCCTGCGGCGCTCCGCGCCCGCCTGCGGCGGTCCTATTCCGCCGCTTCGGGGAGCGGCGTGGCCGCGGCGCCGTGGCGGGCGATCCAGCCCTCGTCGTAGCCGTAATCCCGGCGCGCCGCCTCGGCGCTCACATAGCCTTCGAGGACGTCCTCGACGACGGCGCGGGGGTCGCGGTCGCGCGGGTTGCCGTAGCCGCCGCCGCCCGGCGCCTTGACCGAGACCCGCTCCCCCGGCCGGATCGGCACGTTCGAATACTTGCTGGTGGAAATTTTGCCGAACGCCTGGCCCACGGTGGTCCAGTCGTTCGCGCCGTCCCGCCGGAAGAGCGTCGCGCCCGGAATCCCGGCGCCGCCGCCGCCCAGGCCCCAGGCGACCTTCCGGTGCTTGTTGGTCATCTGGCTGATCGTCACATCGCCGGTGCACAGCATCGTCTTGGAGATGCTCAAGCCCCCGCGATGGGCGCCGGCGCCGCCGGAATCGGGGCGCAGCGCGTATTCTTCCACGATCCAGGGGAAGCGCGTCTCGAACACCTCGGTCGGCGTGTTGGCGCAATTGCCGTTGATCGAATCGGTCGCGTCGTTGCCGTCCGCGAAGCTGCGCGCGCCGTAGCCGACATAGGAGAAGTCGAAGGCGCCGATCGGCTCGTCGTTGCGCGCGTCGTAGCCGCCGAAGACGAAGCAGCCATGGGTGGTGCCCTCGGAGGCCATCACCCGGTCCGGCGCCGCCGGAGCCATCGCGCCCAGGATGACGGCGACGATCAGCGGATGGGTCTCCGTGTTGCCGCCGACCTCGGAGCCGGGATAATCCACGTTCATCACCGTGCCGGCGGGCGCGATCACGCGGATCGGGCGGAAGCAGCCCGAGTTCTTCGGGATCGTCTGGTCGGTCAGGTGGAGCATGGCGTTGTAGGAGGCCGACCAGGCGACGCCCAGCGTGGCGTTGATCGGCCCCCTGGCCTGCGGCGAGGAGCCGGTGTAGTCGATCACCACCTCGTCGCCCTGGACGTTGACGGCGCAGCGGATGGTGAACTCCTTGTCCTCGATGCCGTCGTCCTCCAGCCCGTCCTCGAAGGCGTAGCGGCCGTCGGGGAAGGCCGCGATCTCCGCGCGCATCCGCGCCTCGGAATAATCCATGAGGTCGGCGACGGTGCGGCGGAACGAGTCGGCGCCGTACTTCCCGATCAGCTCCTTCATGCGCGCCTCGCCGAGATCGACCGCGGAGATCAGGGCGCGGATGTCGCCGTAGTTCTGGCGCGGGGTGCGCACGTTGGCGAGCATCAGCTTCCAGACCTCGACCACGTCCTTGCCGGCCTTCTTGATCTTGACCGGCGGCACGCGGAGGCCCTCGTGGAAAATCTCGGTCGCTTCGCCGGGGAAGCCGCCGGGCACCATGCCGCCGACCTCGACGAAATGCCCGATGGCGACGGCGAACCCCATCAATTCACCGTCCACGAAGATGGGCTTGAACATGGTGTGCTCGGGCGTGTGCAGCCCGCCCCGGTAGGGGTCGTTGTGCACGATGACGTCGCCCTCGTGAATCTCGGAGAGCGATATCTCCTTCACCATGGAGCGCACGAGGAGCGGCACGCCGCCGATCTGCGCCGGGCAGAATTCGGCGACGGCGATCATCTCGCCCTCGGTGTTGGCGAGGGCGCAGGTGAAGTCCTCCGCCTCTGAGAAGATGGTGGAATAGGCGGTCTTCTGCACGTTGACGCCCATCTCGCGGCAGATCGCGACCATGGCGGATTCGACGATGTTCATCGTGACCATGTCCATGACGGGTTCCTCTCGCGGTGGTGGGTTCAGCGTTCGCGCGCGATTGCGCCGACCAGGACGTTGCCGTAACGGTCGATCCGCACCGGCAGCCCGGGGCGGATCACGGTGACGGAGGCCGGCTCCTCGATCAACGCCGGCCCCTCGAAGCGATGGTCCCGGCGGAGCGCGGCGCGGTCATAGACCGGCGTTTCCGCCCAGCCCTCCTCGAACAGGACCTTGCGCCCGCCCGCCGGGCGGGGCGGCCCGTCGGCGGCGGCGATTTCGGCGAGGCGCGGCTTGCCGGTTACCGAAACGGCGGTGATCTTGATCGAGGTCATCTCGATCTTCTCGCCCGGGATGTCGAAGTTGAAGCGGTCGCGGTGGGCGCGGTGGAAGGCCTCCCACAGCCCGGCCAGGGTCGTGTCGTCGAAGCGGTCGAAGGCGATCGGCACGTCGAGTTCGTGGTTCTGCCCCAGGTAGCGCATCTCGATCGAGCGATGGATGGCGATGTCCCCACCGTAGCCCTGGCCCTCGAGCGCGGCGACGCCTTCGCCGGTCAGGTCGGAGAGCACCCTGTCGGCATGCTCCCGGTCGAACGCCGCCGACGTCATCTGGGCCGTGCGCTCCAGGTCGACGCGCGCGTCGGTCATCAGGAAGCCGAAGGCGGAGAACTGGCCCGGATGGTTCGGCACGATGCCGTTGGGGATGTTGGCGTCCGCCATCAGGTCGGCGGCGTGAACCGGGCCTGCGCCGCCGAAGGCGAGCAGCGTGAAGTCGCGCGGGTCGAGGCCGCGCTCGGTCAGGACCGAGCGCAGCGCGCCGATCATGTTGTTGTTGGCAATCCGCACCATGGCGAGGGCGGTCTCCTCGACCGGCTTGTCGATCGCCGCCGCGACCGCCGAGACCGCCGCCGTCGCGGCGTCCTTGTCCAGGTCCATGACGCCGCCGAGGAAATTCCGCGGGTTGATTCGGCCGATGACGACGTTCGCGTCCGTCACCGTGGCTCTGCTTCCGCCCAGGCCGTAGCAGGCGGGGCCGGGCGCCGCGCCGGCGCTCTCGGGGCCGACGCGCAGCATCCCGCCCTTGTCGATCCAGGCGAGCGACCCGCCGCCGGCGCCCATGGTGCGTATGTCGATCATCGGGATCTGGATCGGCAGGCCGAACTCGATCTCGAAACTCGTCGTGAAGCTCTCGTTGCCGCCGACCACGGTGGAGACGTCGGTGGAGGTGCCGCCCATGTCGAGGGTGACGAGGTGGTCGACCCCGACGCTGCGGGCGAGTTGCCTGGCGCCGACGACGCCGCCCGTCGGCCCCGAAAGGGTCATCTGGACGGGCCGCTCGGCCGCCGCTTCGAGGGTCATCTCCCCGCCGTTCGACTTGATCGCGGCGACGCGCCGGGTGACGCCCCTCTCGTCCAGCCGGCGCCGCATGGCGCGCAGGTGGCTGCCCACGAGCGGCTTGATGTAGGCGTCCGCGATGGTGGTGGACGCGCGCTCGAACTCCTTCCACTTGGGCAGGACCTCGTAGGAAATACTCACGGGCAGGTCCGGGCATGCCTCGGCGAAGAGCGCCCGCGCCTCCCGCTCGTGGTCCGGCGCGACGAAGGAGAACAGGAAGTTGATCGCGATCGCCTCGATGCGCCCCTCCGCCGCGATCGTGCGGGCGATCGCCCGGAGCCGCTCCCGGTCGAGCGGCCGGGACACCTCGCCGCGGGCCAGGATGCGTTCGTCGACCTCGTAGCAGTGGCGCCGCTTGACCAGGGGCTTCGCCTTGATCCAGGTGATGTCGTAATGGCTCTTGCGCTTGCCCCGCTGGATGAACGGCACGTCGCGAAAGCCCGCGGTGGTCACGTAAGCGACCGTGGCGCCCTTGCGCTCGAGGATCGCGTTGGTCGCGATCGTGGTGCCGAAGCGGATGTTGTCGATCGCCCCCGGGTCGCCGGCGCGGCCCAGGCCCTCGAGGATTCCGTCGATCGGGTCGGCCGGGGTGGAGAGGGTCTTCCAGACGTCGACCGCGCGGGTCTCGGGATCGTAGCGCACGAAGTCGGTGAACGTGCCGCCCACGTCGATTCCGACCAGACCGCTCACGCCTCGCGCTCCCGTCCGCCGTGCGGCGGCGCGCCGAATGCCGCCCGCCGGCTCAGCCGGTTTCGTGGATGCCCTGTTTCGGCAGCGGAATCCGGGGTTGCTCGACGCCCTCGGCGCGGGCCGTGAACCATTTCACGCACCAGTCCGAGCAGAACAGGCGGTCGGTACCTTCGACCGCGGCGGTGATCCCGTCGTCGTAGATCAGCACGCCGCAGTTGTCGCATTTCACGTAGCGCTCAATGTAGTAGCCGTTGTCGGAAAAGCGCATGCCACCTTACCTCGATCTCCCGCCGCTCCGGCGCGGTCTCCCTCTGGGCTAGAGTGTGGAGAGACCGGCGGCGGGTGTCAACGCCGCCCGGCACGGGGGAGCACGCGGCGGGGTGCGCGGGCTCAAAGCGCCGTCGCCTGCCAGAGCCCGATCGCCCGCACGATGCATTCCTCGAGCCAGGGAAGGAAGCGCTCCTCGGTCCGCTCCAGAGTTTCCTTGTAGTTGATCTGGAACACCCTGTCGGCCATCGGTTCGATGCCGCCGATCTCGCGTTCTCCGTGCTCTGTCTCGACTCGCTGAAACCAGCAAGCTGAACAGACGAGCACGCCCTGAAATTCATGCCCGATGCCATGGAACGCAATCAGAAGTTCGCTCTGGCTGTCGTTCTTTGTGACCAACCGCACCCAGGAGCGATAGGTGTCGGTATTGGCGAAATAACCAAGCCTTTTCGCCGTAGCGATGATCTGGAACCGGTAGTAATGGCTGTTGAAATCTCCATTTCCCGCGCCGTCGGTAAAGAATGTATTGCTATCGAACAACCCTTCCATCTCCTGTTGCAAGGCGGAAGAGACCTGCTGCAACCGATGTTGGGCCCTTTCCCGGAGTCTGTCGGCGGTGTCACATGCGGTTTGCCATTCTTCGATCAACGAGTCCTTTCTTCTCTGCAGTTCTCTCCGCACGGCGCGAATCGCGTCTTCGGCTCGGGTGGATTGTAGAACACTACGTGCGATGCTCAGCGCCTTGACGAATTCGTCCTTCTGGATGCCCACGAAATACGTGACTAAGGGGGCGAGATCGCCGCCGTCCGCGACTTCCAGGGCGTCGATATATGTTCCGCGTTCCCGATCCCGCACGACCAGCGGAAACCAGCCGCTTTTCACGAAAATCAGCGTCGCGAGCGCCCGCGCGACACGTCCGTTTCCGTCCTGGAACGGGTGGATTTGCGTGAACCGGTGATGCAGCCAGGCGGCTTCGACCTCCGGCGGGACGGTCGTGTGCCTCCGATGCATGTCGATCAGGCGGTCCATTTCGGAGGCGACGTGTTCCGGCGGGCAGTACGGGTGGATTTCGCCGTCGGGCGTTAGAGGGTTGTTCGGTTGTTTTTTGTAATCGCCGCGGATCAGGTCGACTTGGGTCGTCCTGCCGAATTGGTCCATGCCTTCCACGGTGTTCTGATGACGGGTAATGAGGGCGTGGATCTCCTTGACGTAACCCGTGGTCAGAGGGCGTCGCCCTTTTACGAACGCGAAGATGCCGTCCACGACCGCCTCATGATCGCCGATCATGGACGCCACGGTCCGGGGGTCGCTCGCCGCGCCGTGCGGGATCAGAGATGCATCGATGCCGCGCTCGATCAGCAGCTGCGTTATGCCGCGATCGAGGACGTACAGGCGCTCGATCAGGCCTGTTTCGATCGCCCACTCGCGCTTCAGACGCTCGTTGAATTCCTGGAACGCATCCAATGTCTCCAGTCGGCCGCGTTGTTCGCTCCATACGCTCTCGAGGGTCCGGAGTTCGTCCTGTGCGAGCGTCTCCGGCGCGACCGTGTAGTCGCGTATCGGTTTCCACGAGTGTTCCATGGCGCGTTTCCTGGCCGGGCGCGGCGCGCGCGGCGGTTCACGAATCCGTCAGGCCGGCCTTCTGTCCCTTGAAGGGGGAGAGGCCGGCAGGGGCGAAGGAGGCCAGGAATTCCGTGACGGGGCCTGCGTCTTCCCCGCGGTCCGTCGCGTCGTCCTTGCGGGCCACGGCGCGGCGGACCAGCTGCCCGCCGACATAGCGGACCGGCTCCCGCGGGAAATCCCGCCCCAGCGGGCGGACCAGGCCGCATTCGGACCATTCGTCGCGGCGCCCCAGGGCGAGCGACGCGAGGATGCGTCCGCCGCTGTGGCAGGGGCCGACCCCGTTGCCGGAATAGCCGACGCCGGTCAGCACGTCGCCGCGGCCGTCGATGGGGCCGAAAAACGGCAACCCGGCCTTGGAGCGGTCGATCGGCCCCGTCCAGCTCGATTCGACGGGCACGTCGTCGAGCGCGGGGTAGGTGCGGCGGAACCAGCGCTCGACGCCGCCGGCGATGCGCGAGGGGCCGTCGAAGGCCGCGCCGACCCGCCCGCCGAAGGGCATCAGGCCGTTCATCCCGCCCTTGCCGAAGACGATGCGGCCATCGGTCGTCGTCCGGTAGTAGTGGACCATCATACGGCTGTCCGAGATCGTCATGCCGTCGTCCCAGCCGATGGCCGCGAGGCGCTCCGGCGCCGGCGCGGTGGCGACGATGTCGCTGGACACCACGACGATCGACTGGCGGATCTCGGCGAAGCGGATGCCCCAGGCGTTGAGCGCGAGGATCACCTTGTCCGCCCGGACCGTGCCGCGCGGCGTCACCGCGCAGGGCTTGCCGTCGCGACGCAGGCGCCGGAGCGGCGTGTTCTCGTGGATGCGGACTCCGCGCGCACGCGCGACGCGCCGGAGGCCGCGGGCGAGCCGGGCCGGCTGCACGCTCGCCGCGGTCGGCTCGAAGACGCCGGCGCAATGCACGGGCGAACCCGCCCGCGCCGCGACCCGCGCGTCGTCCCAGCGCTCGAACGGGGCGATCTGGTATTTGCCGATGGCGTCGAGCGTGCCTTCCCAGGAGCCGCGCTGGCGTTCGCCGGTGGCGGCCCACAGCCAGCCGTCGCCGCGATAGTGCGCGTCGATCCCGTGGTCGGCGCAGAAGCGCCCGATGGCTTCCACCGAGTCGGCCGACGCCTTGGCGAGGCGCACCGCTTCCTCGCCGCCGCAAATCTTTTCCAGGGTCTGGAACTTCGCCCACCAGCTCAGCACGAAGCCGCCGTTGCGCCCGCTCGCGCCCGCGCCGCAGACGTCCTTCTCGATCAGCACCACGTCCGCCGAAGGCTCCAGCTCCTTGAGCCGCAGCGCGGTCCAGAGGCCGGTGAAGCCGCCGCCGACGATGCAGACGTCGGCCGTCGCGTCGCCTTCCAGCGGCGGCGCCGGGGCGCCGTCGACCGCCGCCTCGCCGAGCCAGTGGCTCCGCCGCGCGGGCGGGAGCGCGCTCATAATGCCTCCGCGATGGCTCGGCCCACGGATTCGGTCGAAGCCGTGCCGCCCAGGTCGGGGGTGAGTGGCCCGCCGCCGGCCAGCACGGCCTGGATGGCGCCTTCGATGGCCCGCGCCGCGTCTGCGTGGCCGAGATGGTCCACCATCATCGCGCCGGTCCAGATCATCGCCACCGGGTTGGCGACGCCGCGCCCGGCGATGTCGGGCGCCGAGCCGTGCACGGGCTCGAACATCGAGGGATGATCGCGCTCCGGGTTGATGTTGGCGGCCGGCGCGAGGCCCATGCCCCCCGCCACGGCCGCGCCGAGATCGGAGAGGATGTCGCCGAACAGGTTGCTGCCGACCACCACGTCGAACCAGTCCGGATGCTGCACGAAATGGGCGCTCAGGATGTCGATGTGGAACTGGTCGGTCTCGACGTCCGCGTGCCGCGCGGCGGCGGCGGCGAAGCGCTCGTCCCAATAGGGCATGGTGTGGATGATGCCGTTCGACTTGGTGGCCGAGACGACCCGCCGCTTCCGCCGCCGCGCCAGCGCGAAGGCGTAGTCCATCACCCTGTCGACGCCTTGGCGGGTGAACACGCTTTCCTGCACCACGGCCTCCTGCTCGGTGCCGGCGTAGATGCGCCCCCCCATTTCCGAATATTCACCTTCGTTGTTCTCGCGGACGATGCAGAAGTCGATGTCGCCGGGGGCGCGCCCGGCCAGCGGCGAGGCGACGCCTTCGAGGAGCTTGATCGGGCGCAGGTTGACGTATTGCCGAAAGGTTCGGCGCAGCGGGATCAGCAGGCCCCAGAGCGACACGTGATCCGGGACGCCGGGGAATCCGACGGCGCCGAGCAGGATCGCGTCGAACCCGCGCAGCGTCTCGATTCCGTCTTCCGGCATCATCCGGCCGGTCTTGCCGTAGGCCTCGCAGCTCCAGCCGAAATGTTCCCAGTCGAACGCGATGTCGAAGCGCCGCCCCGCGGCCTCCAGAACGCGCATCGCCTCGGGCAGGACCTCGTTGCCGATGCCGTCCCCCGGAATCGCCGCGATCCGATAACGCGCCATGGCCTCCTTCCCCCGCTGCCGCCGGCGCGCCGATTATGCGCCCGCCCCTCCTCCCGGCAAGGGTGCGCGCACCGGAGCGCTTGCGCCCGCCGCCGCCCCGGCATAGCCTCGGCGCATGGCCACGACCGTGCCAGCCTTCGATACTCTGGCCTATGCGCGCAAGCTCAAGGCCGCCGGAGTCGACGAAGCTCAGGCCGAAGCCCATGCCGAGGCCGTGCGCGACGCGGTCACGGAAGGCGTCGCGACCAAGGCGGATGTCCGCGACCTCAAGGCGGACGTCCGTGACCTCAAGACCGAGATCACCAACATCAAATGGGTTCTCGGCTTCCTGGCGGCGCTTACCCTCGCCATGGCCGCCCGCCTCTTCGGCGCCTTCTAGGCCGCGCCTGCCGCCCCAACCCGGTTCCGCCCGACGCGCTCCTTCTCGAAGCGGGCGTCTTCAGGGGAGCTTCTTGCACCCATTCCGGGGTTGGGCGCCTGCCGCGAGCAATCGCTCGACGGCCTCCCGAAACGGCGCGATGGACCTCTCGGTCGCTTTCATGCGAAGCCGGGCCACATCCATCGGCCCGCAGCCGAAGGCCACCGCGTTCGGGTTGCCGCCCGCCTCAAGCAGGGCCTCGATCGCCCCGGCGTTGCCGAAGAGCGCCGCGACATGCAGGGGCGTGGCCTTGCCTTCGGCGCGCGCATTAACGTTCGCGCCACCCTCGATCAGGGCGCGGACCGCCACGATGTCGTCGTACGTCGCCGCGAGGTGCAGGGGCGTGAGTTTGTGCTTGGCACGCGCATTGACGTCCGCGCCACCCGCAAGCAAAGCGCGGATCGTTGCTGCCCGGTGAACGGTGCCGATCAGATTCGCCATGGCGGCCATCTCGCTTAGATCGAGAGTATTGAGAGAGTTGGACCCGGGTATTTCTTCAATGCGCGTCATCACTTCGTGAACCTCGGCCTTTTCCACGTCGACGCCCTTGAGCGCGAGATATATCCCTGCCGCTGTTGCATAATGCAGGGGCGTGAGCTTGCCTTCGGCGGGCGCATTGACGTCCGCACCGCCCGCGAGCAGAACGCGGACCGTCGCGGCGTTGCCAGCCTGCGCTGCACCGTGCAGTGGCGTGAACTTGCCCTTGGCGCGCGCGTTGACGATCGCACCGTCCTCGATCAGGGCGCGGACCGTCGCGGCGTCGCTGATCATCGCCGCGAAGTGCAGTGGCGTGACCTTGTCCTCGGCACGCGCGTTGACATTCGCACCGCCCGCGAGCAGAGAGCGAACCGCTTCGATGTCGCCCGATACGGCCGCTTTGTGCAAAGGCGTGAGGTCTGCCGCGCACGCGGTAAGCACAAGCATAACCAGCCCGGCCGTGGCGCAAAAACGTCCGAGTTCCTTCATGTCCGTCCGCCTTGTCGCGCCGCCGCATGATTCCGGGTGCCTTCGACAGGGTGCCCCGCCGCTCATGCCCCCGGCAAGGGCCGGCGCTGCCCTTGGCGCGCGGGCCTCCCGGCTCGCCTCGCGCGAAAGCGCGGCTACGGCGCTTGCGCGGCGGCGGCCCTCGGCCAGGGCCGCTCTCCGTAGCGTTCGCGGAGGGCGGATTTGAGGAACTTGCCGGTGGAATTGCGCGGGATCTCGTCGACGAAGACGTAGTCGTCGGGGAGCCACCATTTGGCGAACCGCTCCGCGAGATGGGCGTGGAGCGCGCCCGCGTCGGCCGCCGCACCCTCCATCAGGGCGACGACGGCGAGCGGGCGTTCGTCCCACTTCTCGTGGCGCGCTCCGATCACCGCCGCCTCGCGGACGGCGGGATGGCCCATCAGCGCGTTCTCGAGATCGACCGAGCTGATCCACTCGCCGCCGGATTTGATCAGGTCCTTGGTGCGGTCGGTGATCTTCATGAACCCTTCGGAGTCGACCGTGGCGACGTCGCCGGTGCCGAACCAGCCGTCGTCGGTCCAGCGGTCGCCCGGCTCGTCCGGGCGGTAGTAGCCGGCGGCGACCCACGGCCCGCGCACCTGCAATTCGCCCATGGTCTCGCCGTCCCACGGCGCGACGCCGGCGTCGTTGACCAGCCGCATCTCGACGAAGGGCATGGCCGGCCCCTGCTTCGCCCGATATGCGTACTGCGTGTCCCGATCGAGATCGTCCATCGACGCCTTGAGAACGGAGGCCGTGCCGATCGGGGTCATCTCCGTCATGCCCCAGGCATGGATGGTGCGGATGCCGTGCCTGTCGAAGCCGCGGATCATCGCTTCGCTCGCCGCCGAGCCGCCGACCACCGTGCGCAAGGCCGGGTCCAGGCTCCACCTGCCGGGCTCCGCGTCCAGCGCCTGGAGGACCCCGTTCCAGATCGTGGGCACGCCGGCCGCCAGGGTCACCCGCTCGGCCGCGCAGAGGTCGAGCAGGCTCGCCGGGTCGAGATGGGGCCCGGGCAGGACGCAGCGCGCGCCGGCCATGGCGACGGCGTGGGCCAGCCCCCAGGCGTTTGCATGGAACATGGGCACCACCGGCATGACGCGGTCCCGCTGGCGGATGCCGAAGGGCTCGGTCATGCAGAGCGCGAAGGTGTGCAGCACCATGGCGCGGTGGGAATAGACCACGCCCTTGGGCCGGCCGGTGGTGCCGGAGGTGTAGCAGACGCCGCAGGGTTCCGTCTCCTCCAGCCGGGGCGGATCGTCCTCCGGGGCGCCGGAGGCGAGCAGGGCTTCGTAGCTCTCGTAGCCGTCCGGCACCGGGGCACCGGAGAGCGCCGTCACGAAGACCCGCTCGGGCGCGATGTGCGGCCTGATCTCCTCGAACGCCGGCAGGAGCGTGTCGTCCACGATGAAGAACCGGTCCCCGGCGTGGTTCGCGACATAGGCGATGTCGCGCGGGTGGAGACGGAAGTTGAGCGTATGCAGCACGCCGCCGGCGCAGGGGATGCCGAAATAGGCCTCGAGGTGGGGATGGGTGTTCCACATCATGGTGGCCACCGGCTCGCCGCGCCGGAGCCCGGCCCGCCGCAGCGCCGAGGCGAGCCTGCGGGCGCGCCGGGCGAAGTCTCCGAAGCGATAGAGGTGCGTCGATCGGTCGGGCAGGCGCGTGACGATCTCGCCGTCGCGCAGCAGCGTGCCGGCCCTCTCCAGGAGGTGGGTGAGGGTGAGCGGATAGTCCATCATGGTCGCGTGCATGGGCGCCTCCCCGCGCGGTCCGATCATGCCGTCCGCCCGGCGGCTCTTCAATCGTGGCCGCCGTGCTATCCTGTGGTGGATTCGACGGGGCGGGGAGCGGAGCGTGCGGGGCAGGGAGCGGAGCGTGCGCGAGGCGGAGTACGAATCGGTTGACGCTCCACGAGGCATCCGTGCCCCCAAGCGAGATACCACCGAATTCCCCATCTCCCCGATCCCCGCTGCCAACGTCGCTACGGTGCCGCAGCGCAGCCCCTTACGCTATCCAGGCGGCAAGACGTGGCTGATCCCGCACGTCCGCGCATGGCTGGCCACGGGCGCGCCACACCAGCTGATCGTGGAGCCGTTCGCCGGCGGCGCTGTCGTGTCCCTCACGGCGGTCATGGAGGGGCTGGCCAAACGCGCGATCATGGTCGAGCGGGACCCCGACGTGGCCGCCTTCTGGTTCGCGGCCCTGAAGTACGGCGACGCGCTCATGGCCCGCGTCCGCGATTTCACGCCCACACGGGAGGCGGTGGAGCGGATGGCGAACCAGGCGCCGGCCGACACCATCGAACGCGGCTTCCGCACACTGGTTCTGAACCGGACGCGGCGCGGCGGCGTGCTGGCCCCCGGCGCGGCGCTGATCAAGCGGGGCGAGAACGGCAACGGCGTCGCGTCCCGCTGGTATCCCGACACGCTCATCGAGCGGTTGCGCGCGATACAGCAGCACGCCGACCAGATCACGTTCCGGGAGGGCGACGGGGTGAGGGAGCTGCGCGACATGGCGGGGGATGACGCGGGCGCCCGCTTCTTCATCGATCCCCCCTACACGGCGGGCGGCGGCAAGCGCGCCGGCGCACGGCTCTATGCCCACCACACGGTCGATCACGCCGCGCTGTTCTCCACGCTCGCGGAGAGCGGCGTCAATTTCATGATGACCTATGACTACTCGGACGAGATCGTCGTGCTCGTCCGCCGACACAGCTTCCACGCGGAGACCGTGACGATGAAGAACAGTCACTATAAGAGTGTGAAAGAGAGCATCCTTACGACAGCTAGAGTGAAAATTGATGAGAACAACCATGAATAGATCTCCAGCTGGTTATTTTTAAAGACTCTGTTCACAATGGAGAAAAGAGAACAGTATGAGTGCAACTGACGAGGAATACCTACAGATCATCCTGGATGCGATCAGGGTCTGTGCGCACTATAAACCGAAGTTTGGCCAGGGCGCAAAAGGCGGCGGACTAACGCTTGCGCAGTTCCAAGATCTTTATCGGAGAGACGTGTTTTACAGTTGGTTCGGCTTAGACAATCCGATGATGTACGCTGCTCACAAAGCGGCTGGCGGCATGACAAGCGTATATCGGCAGATCGGGATTGGCTGTGAGAGGTTGTTTCAAAAGATATTAAAAGATGCCTTTGATTTGTCGGAGGAGGATGTAATCTGGTCCTATAAAATTCCGTTGCCAAGTGGACGAATGCGGACACTGCATCTGGACGGACGAGTTTCGCTTGAGAAGATTAACAACAAAAGTAAACAAGATCGGTTTTACAAATGGATGAAGGATTCTGCGAAAATGTTAGATGTTGATCCAGAAGTGTTTAAAAGTTTGACAGGTGTGGTTTTCGAAATACGGCAGGGCTATAAAAGTAAGGATTCGAAGCGGCAGAACGCCGACATCGCGAACGCGGCAGTAGCGTATACGAAAGGTTACTTCCCATGCGCGGTAATCTTGTCGGGACAGATAGACGGCGATGTACTTACACGTTACCGAGCAGAGAAATGGTCTGTGATCACCGGAATTACTGGCAGAAATGATCCGCTTGTATCAACTTATGACTTCATGAGAAATGTCGTTCTCTATGACTTAGAGGCGTTTTTCGAACGGAATAGATCTACGCTGTGTAAGGAGATAGAGGTGATTCTATCGACCCTCCTATCCGCGGAGATGAAATGAGCATTTTTGCTAAAGAAAAACCGCGCCAAAGGGCAGATTACACGCATAAGTTTAACGCGAAATCCGGTCGGTATGGGTGGCTGCGTTTGACGCCGGCGTACTCGGTGAAAGTTGTTGAAGAATTGATGGGTCAATGTAAATATCCGCTGCGCATACTTGACCCGTTTTGTGGGATGGCAACAACAGCACTGAGTGCGGCTTATCATGGACACGAAGGCGTAACGACGGATATTAATCCCTTTTTGATCTGGCTTGGAAAAGCGAAGACAGCACAATATTCCGACGCTTCGATAGCTTCGACTCGCGACGCATGTACTCGGGTAGTCGAAGCAGTGAAACGAAACACGATTATACCGGTGGAGGCGCCACCTATTCATAATATTGAAAGGTGGTGGTGCCCCAATGCATTGGAATTCCTGTGCACGCTAAGGGCCGCTATTGAAGCAGAAACTATAGAGGACGCGCCGGAACGGAATCTTCTGTTGGTAGCATTTTGTAGAACACTGATCGGGTTGTCAAACGCGGCCTTCAATCATCAGTCCATGTCTTTCAAGGATGATCAGCTGTTGCACATCCCACTCAATATCGATATGAGACGAGTATTCAACGAGAACGTGGAATTTGTTGTGGCAGGAGCGAAGCAGAAACCGAAAGGAGTGGGGTATGTGGTCCTTGGTGACGCAAGAAAATTGTCCGAAGCGGTAGATGGTCCTTTTAACTTGGTGATCACATCTCCGCCATACGCGAACCGGATGTCGTATATTCGTGAATTGCGGCCGTATATGTATTGGCTTTCATTTCTGGACAATGGACGCGATGCCGGTGAGCTGGACTGGTCAGCAATTGGTGGCACATGGGGTGCGGCGACTAGCCGGTTAATCGGTTGGAAACGTCCTACAGAGCCGTTCCAACACCCGCTGCTTGATGGTGCGCTGGAAGGGATAGCACGACACGACAACAAGAGCGGGGAGATATTGGCAAAATATGTAGCCAAATATTTCGATGACATGTGGGAGCATTTCAATTCGTTGGTATCCGTTCTGAGTGAAAATGCAGAACTTCACTACATAGTCGGAAATTCAACATTTTATGATGTGCTTTTGTCTGTGGAAAAACTTTATCTGGTGATGTTGAATCGCCTTGGATTTGAAAATGTTGAATGCCGCGTGATCCGCAAGAGAAATTCAAAGAAAGAGCTATTCGAATTCGATGTGTCGGCGCGGTGGATCGATCGGAAGTAGTGAAGGCGGTTATAGATATGGAGGAGGGAAGTGGGACAAGAGAAACAAAGCTGCCCTTCAAGAGCTTTCACGAAACGCGCTTCGGGCAGATCGTGCATGGCGACAGTATCGATATGCTTGCGGAACAGCCGGGCGAATCGGTCGATCTGATCGTGACGAGCCCGCCCTTCGGGCTGGTCCGCAAGAAGGATTACGGCAACGTCGCGGCGAACGAATACGTCGAATGGTTCAAGCCGTTCGGCACCGCGTTCCGGCGTGTCCTCAAGAGCGGCGGCAGCCTGGTCATCGACATCGGCGGCACATGGAACAAGGGCTCCCCCACCCGTAATCTCTATCACTTCAAGCTCCTGATCATGCTGTGCGAGGAGCTGGAATTCCACTTGGCGCAGGATTTTTACTGGTGGAATCCGTCGAAACTCCCGACGCCGGCGGAGTGGGTCACGGTGCGCCGGATTCGCGTCAAGGATGCCGTGAATACCGTATGGTGGCTGTCCAAGACACCCTGGCCGAAGGCAAGCAACCGGCGGGTCCTTCAACCCTACAGTCCGAGTATGCAGGACCTTCTGGCCAAGGGCTACAAGGCCAGCAAGCGCCCGTCCGGCCACGACATCAGTGAGAAATTCAAGACGGACAACGGCGCCGCGATCCCACCCAACCTCATCGCGATTCCCAATACGGAGAGCAACAGCTTCTATCTGCGCTACTGCGAGGAGAAGGGCCTCAAGCCGCACCCTGCCCGTTATCCGGCGGAACTTCCGGAATACTTCATCCGCATGTTGACGGAACCCGGCGATCTCGTCGTCGATCCCTTCGCCGGCAGTTGCGTGACCGGCGAGGTCTGCGAACGCCTGGAGCGCCGTTGGATATGTATCGAGCGCGTGCGCGACTACTGCGAGGCGGCCCTCGGGCGCTTCGTCCGCGCGCCGCAGGGAGCGGCGAAGCCCGCCGGCGCCCCCGCCAGCCCGTCCAATTACTACCGACTGCCCCGCCCCGGCATCCTGTGGAACGGCGCCGTCGACGCGCCGCTGCCGCGCGACGGAGGCAGGACACGACGACGCGAAAAGAGCGAAGCCGCGCCGCCGCCGAAAATCCACCCCTGACGCCCGGCTTTGTGGCTGGGCTCTCCGTGGTTCGTGTCGGGGAGAGGGTTGCCCGCGAGGACTTTGCCGGCCGTTGGTCCGGCTCGCTTCCGCTCTCGGCGAGCCGCGGAAGGAGAAGGGCGGCCGCGAAGAACCGCGGCCGCCCCGATGCGTCGTTCCGCCCCGACGGGGCGGCGGTCAGAACTTGATGCGCGCGCCGGTGCCGAAGATGGTGATGTCCTCGGTCGGTTGGGCGACGATCTCGGCCTTGTAGACGCCCCAGACGGCGTAGAGCTCGGCTCCGAGATTCTTGATCTTCTGGACCGCGGCGAGGTCGTAATAGGTGCCCTCGTTGCCCGTGCCGCCCTGGTCTTCGGTTCGGCCGTAGCCGATGGAGACCGCCGTCTTGCCGGCGGAGGTGGCGTCGAAGATCTGGCCCAGCTTCGCGTATTGGAAGGTCGAGTCCTGGCCCTTCTCGTCCTGGGTCGAATAGCTCAGGGAAAGGCTCGTGCCCGAGGGCGCCAGGACGGAGAGGGAGCCGCCGCGGCCTTCCGTGTCCTTGTCCTTCTTCCAGGTGGCCGCCGCCGCCGCGACCTCGACGCCGTCGAACTCGCGGCCGTAGCGCAGCGCCGCGTCCCAGGCGCCGCTGTCGACGCTGTCGCCGGTCCACTTGCCGCCGAGGAAGGAGGTCGAAAGCTTGACGCCGCCGAAGCCCGGCGTGTCGTAGCGCACCCGGTCCTTCCGACTCAGGCCGTCGTAGTTGCTGAACAGGTTGCCGACCTTGATGTCGGACGCTTCCCGTGTCGCCGAATTCGACTCCACGAATGCGAGCGAGTTGCCGGTGCCGCCGAAGCCGGCGCTGGTGATCACGCCGGTGCCCGAGAGGTCCTCCTCGACGGAGCCGTCGGAAGCGGTGCTGCCCTGGCCGAGCGAGAGCTTGCCGAGCCTCTTGCTCTTGAAGAAGAGCTCCAGCTTGCGCTCCTTGAGCGAGGCCTTGTTGCTGTCGCCCCCGACCCCGGTGTCTTCGATCGTCACGCTGCCCGACGAGTTCGACTCGAGCTCGGCCTCGAAGGTGGCGCCCGCCGACCATTCGTCGTCGAGCTTCGCCTTGCCCTTGAAGCGCACGCGAGTCGAGGACTGGTCGTTGTCGGCGTGGAAAAAGCGCGAATCCCGGCCGTCGCTGGCGTAGAGCAGCATGCGGTTGACCTGGCCGGAGACGGACAGGCTCACCTTGTCCTTGCCGGATTTCACCATCTTCGCCGGCGCCCTGGGCTCCACCGCCTCGGCGATCTTCTCGTTCTGCCTGATCACCATCCCCTTGAGGATATCGACCTCCTGCTGCAGGTCCTCGATCATGGACCTGAGCGCGGCGTTCTCCTCCTCGAGATGGCCGTCGGCCAGCGCCGGACCCGCGAGGCACGCGACCCCGGCCATGAACGTCGTCCCCAGCAACGCCGATACGAACGGTCGGCCCCGCAAACGACGCCGATTCTGCACAAGACCCATCGTGGCCCCCTTTGGCTCTCCTGATTCTCTCCCGATCACGCCCCGGCGGCCTCCACGCGGGAGGCCGTTGGGCGCGGGAACCCTAGGCGCCGCGTGTGACTCGGAGAATGCGATCATGTGACGGATTCGTGTCACCGTTCCGCCGTGGCGATTCCGTCCGGCGCCCGACCGCCTCGCGCGCCGTGTGGGGAATCCGGGCTATGATGGGCCGGGGCGCGGCGGCGGCGACGCGAGGAGCGACCCGACATGGCGGTGAAGGACGGCGCGGCCCACCTGCGCGCCCTCGACAAGGATCGCGAAGTCTATCTGGACGGCGAGCGGATCGCGCGAGTCGCCGACCATCCGGCGTTCGCCAATTCCTGCCGCTCGGCGGCGGCGCTCTACGACTTCCAGGCGGCGCCCGGCAACGTCGAACGGATGACCTTCGAGACCGATACCGGCCGCCGCGTCAACCGCGCCTGGCAGATGCCGCGGAGCCGCGCGGAACTCGTCGCGCGGCGCGAGGCGCTCACCGCTTGGGCCGCGCTCCACGGGGGCTTCCTCGGGCGCTCGCCCGACCATCTCGCCTCCGCGCTCGCCGGGCAGATGATGGGGATCGAGGTGTTCGAGCGCCACGGGGCGCGGTTCGCCGAGGCCCTGCGCGCCTATTACGAATACGCCCGCGACAACGACCTCTACCTGAGCTACGTCATCGTCAATCCCCAGGGCGACCGCTCCAGGGCGCAGGCCGCGCAGTCGAACGAGGACCTCGCCATGCGGGTCGTCGACGAGGACGGCGCGGGCGTGACGGTGCGGGGCGCGAAGATGCTGGGGACGGGCGCCGTCATGGCGGAGGAGCTCTTCGTCGCCAACCTGCAACCCCTCCAGCCGGGGGAGGAGCGGTTCGCCGTTTCCTTCGCCGTCCCGCTGGAGGCCCGGGGGCTCAAGGTCCTCTCGCGCAAGAGCTACGAGGCGAGCGCCGCCGGCCCGTGGGACAACCCGCTCTCCCACCGCTTCGACGAGAACGACTCGGTGGTCTATTTCGACGATGTCAAGGTGCCGTGGGAGCGGGTCTTCCTGCGCGGCGACACGGACATGTGCCGCGCCCAGTTCCACGACACGCCGGGGCATGTCTTCCAGAACTACCAGTCGCAGATCCGCCTAGTGGTCAAGCTCAAGTTCCTGCTGGCCGTGGCCCGCCGCATCGCCGAGACCATCGGGACCATCGGCATGGCGCCGGTGCGCGAGCGGCTCGGGCGGATGGCGGCCCAGGCCGCGACCGTCGAGGGGCTGCTTTACGGGATGGAGAGCGCGGGCGCGCCGACGGCCGGCGGGTACTTCCTGCCCGACGCCGGCATGTTGTACGCGGCCCAGGTGCACACCCAGGCGCTCTATCCCCGCTTCATCGAGGAGATTCGTTCGCTCGCCGGCGGCGGCCTGATCATGCTGCCGTCGTCCGCCGCGGACCTGGACAACGCCGAGGTCGCGCGCATCCTCGACAGCATCCAGGTCTCGGCCCGCCCGGGCGAGGGCGCGGCCGAGCGGATGGCGCTGATGAAGCTCGCCTGGGACGCCGTGGGCTCGGAGTTCGCCGGGCGCCACACGCAATACGAGATGTTCTACGCCGGCGCGAGTTTCGTGACGACGGCCCACTGCTTCGCGCGCTACGACTGGGGGGAAGGCGCGCGCATCCTGGATCGCCTCCTGACCGGCGGGTAAGCGCGGCGGAGGGGAGAATACGGGTCGGCATCGTCAATCCCGGGACCATCGTCTCCGGCGCTTGAATACACATAGCGAATACGCTATATGACGGGCGTGGGTTGGATGGTCGAAACCGTTGCGGCCATCGAGGCCGGAATCGAGAAAGGGAAGGGAAAGCTGGTGTCTATGAAAATCAAAGGAAAGCCGATGTCTAAGGAAATCAACGTCGGAGCCGTCGAGGGCGAGATCAAGAAAGGGAAACTGATGTCTGGGAAAACCAACGTCGAAATCGTCGCGGCCGCCGAGGCCGAAATCGAGGCTCTGCCAGTGGTGTTGCGCGCCCGGCTGACCCGGTTGCTTGAGGTGGTGGAGAATGTCGGTCCGGAGGCGCTTCACGCACCGCACGTCAAGCATCTAGACGGCAAGCTCTGGGAACTTCGAGTCAGGGCCGAAGGTGGGATCGCCAGAGGGATCTACGCGATGGCGCCCGGACGGCGGATGGTGATTCTACACGTCTTCGCGAAGAAGTCGCGCAAGACGCCGCACCGGGTGCTCGCGACCGCCAGAGAACGGATGAGGCAGATGACGTCATGGCGAAGCTGAAGGAGCTGAAGAAGCGTTTCATGGAGGACCCGGAATTCCGGGAGGAATACGCGCGGGTCGACGAAGAGTACGCGCTGGTCGAAGCGCTGGTTCGCGCCCGCACGGCGGCGAAGCTGACGCAGGCGGACGTCGCCCGGCGGCTCGGCACGACCCAGTCCGCGATCGCACGGCTGGAGGGCGGCCGGGTGTCGCCGTCCTTCGCCACCCTGCGCCGCTACGCCGAAGCGACCGGCGCGCAGCTGACCGTGGGCTTGGTGCGGGCCGACGGCTGAGATGCGCGACGGCGCCCGCCGGGACGGCGCGGCGTAACCGCCCGGATTCAGGCGGGCGGGTCGCCGCTCTCGAGGCGGGAGAAGCGCACCGGGAGGAGCTCGGCGGTCTCGATCCGTCCGCCGTCGTCCTTGGTGACCAGGAACAGGCGCTGATCGTCCTCGAGGCCCGCGGGCAGCACCATGCGCCCGCCGGGCTTGAGCTGCTGCAACAGCGCCGGCGGGATCAGATCGGGCGCGGCCGTGGCGATGATGCGGTCGTAGGGCGCGTGGTCCGGCCAGCCGAGGCCGCCGTCGCCCCGGCGGAAGCGGACGTTGCCGTAGCCCTGCTCGGCGAGCCGCCGGCGGGCGCTCGCCGCCAGTTCCTCGATGCGCTCGACGGTGAACACCTCGCCCGCGAGCTCGGCCAGCAGGGCCGCCTGGTAGCCCAGGCCCGTGCCGATTTCGAGGACCCGGTCGCCGGGGCCGATCTCGAGGAGGTCGGTCATCAGGGCCACGATGAAGGGCTGCGAGATCGTCTTGCCGCAGCCGATCGGCAACGGCGAATCGGCATAGGCGTAGAGCTGCATCTCGACGGGCACGAAGGCGTGGCGCGGAACCCGCCCGAGCGCGTCCATGACCGCTTCGGCGAACGCGCCCCGGCCGGTGCCTGCGCCCGTCTGGCCGGCATGATGCGCCACCTGCTCGACCATGGCCCGCCGCAGGGTCGCGAACCGGTCCTCCTTGCGCTCCGCCGTCTCCATGGCCCGCCGCCGCGCCCGGGCGAGGCCGGGCTCTTCGTTCCCCGCCATAAGTAGCGCATCCGCGGGGCCGCCGCGAGCCTTGCGGGCACGCCCACCCGCGGCGGAAGGAGGACGGCGGGAGGCGGGCGGTTGCGTGTATCATGGCGGACCTGCGATGACAGGCGGCGGCGAGCGGGTACCGAGAGACGGGATGGACGAAGCCGGGGAAGCGCACGTCGAATTCCGGGGCGTCGGCAAGACCTACGACGGGCGCGCGATGGTCGTGCACGATCTCGATCTGCGCGCCCGGCGGGGCGAGTTCCTGACCCTGCTCGGGCCGTCCGGCTCCGGCAAGACCACCTGCCTGATGATGCTCGCCGGCTTCGAAGTGCCGAGCGCGGGCGAGATCCGCATCGACGGGCGCCCCGTGCACGGCCTGCCGCCCCGCAAGCGGGGGATCGGCGTGGTCTTCCAGAATTACGCGCTGTTCCCGCACATGACGGTGGGGCGGAACCTGGCGTTCCCGCTGGAGGTGCGGGGCATGGGCGCGGCCCGGCGGGCCGAGCGGGTCCGCCGGGCGCTGGCGATGGTCCGCCTCGAAGGCTTCGAGGCGCGGCGGCCGCACGCGCTTTCCGGCGGCCAGCAGCAGCGCGTGGCCATCGCCCGGGCGCTGGTGTTCGAGCCGGATCTGGTGCTGATGGACGAGCCGCTGGGGGCCCTCGACCGCCGCCTGCGCGAGGAGATGCAGTTCGAAATCCGCCGCATCCAGCGGGAGCTCGGAGTCACCGTCGTGTACGTCACCCACGACCAGCAGGAGGCGATGGCGATGTCCGACCGTGTGGCGGTTTTCCACCGCGGTCGCATCCAGCAGGTCGCCTCCCCGGAGGCCCTCTACGAGGAGCCGGAGCGCGCCTTCGTGGCCCGCTTCATCGGCGACAACAACCTGCTGCGCGGGCGCGTCCTCTCCACGGCCCGCGACGCCTGCGAGGTGGAGACCCCGGGCGGGACGGTGCGGGCGTTCCCCGTCCACCGCTGCGCGCCGGGCGACGGGGTCGTCCTCGCCATCCGCCCGGAGCGCGTCGGCCTCGCCCGGACGGAGATGTACAGCAACGTGTTCGAGGCGGCGGTCGAGGACATCATGTTCCAGGGCGACCATCTTCGACTGAAGCTCGCTTTGTGCGGCAACCCGGCCTTTGTCGTGAAGATTCCGAACGTGGTGGGTCACGGCGCGGTTCTGCGTGGGGACCGTGTGCGTGTGGGCTGGGGCGTGGCGGACTGCCGCGCGCTGCCGGAAGAGGAAGAACCCGAGGACGCCGCCCCATGACCGCGCCGGTCCGCGCCGGCGGACCGGGCGACGCGCAATGCAACCGACAACGGGAGGAACCGCCCCATGACGATGCATCGGATCGCACGAACGGCGCCGGCGGGCGCCGCGAAACGGGCCCTCGCCGCCGTTCTGCTGGCGGCCTTCGCCCTCCCTTCCCTCGCGCACGCCGAATCGATCACCGCGGTGTCCTACGGCGGCTCCTACGCCAGGGCCTGCCAGAAGGCGTATCACGAGCCCTTCACCGCCGAGACCGGCATCGAGGTGCGCCTCGACGACTTCACCGGCGACCTCGCCCAGATCCGCGCCCAGGTGGAGACCGGCAACGTCCACTGGGACGTCGTCGATCTCAACTTCGCCGAATTGGTGCGGGCGTGCGACGAAGGGCTGCTGGAGCCCGTCGCCGTGGACGACCTGCCGCCGGGGCCGGACGGCACGCCGGCGCGCGAGGACTATTTCGAGGGCGCGCCGCTGGAGGGATGCAGCGGCGGCGGCATCCTCTTCTCCACCATCTACGCCTACAACCGCGAGAGTTTTCCAGATGAGAAGCCCACCACCATCGCGGATTTCTTCGATCTCGAGAAGTTCCCCGGACGCCGCGGGATGCGGCGGCGGGCCGACGTCAATCTCGAATTCGCGCTGATGGCGGACGGCGTGCCGGCGGACCGGGTGTACGAGGTCCTGGATACGCCGGAAGGCGTGGACCGGGCGTTCCGCAAGCTGGACACGATCAAGGACCACATCGTCTGGTGGGAGGCGGGCGCCCAGCCGCCGCAGATGCTGGCGGACCGCGAAGTGGCGATGAGCACCGCCTGGAACGGCCGCATCTTCAACGCGCAGGTGCTGGAGAACCAGCCCTTCACGATCGTCTGGGATGGCCAGGTGCTGGACGGCAGCGCGCTCGCCATCGTCGCCGGGACGCCCAACCTGGAGGCGGCGCGGCGCTTCCTGATGTTCGCCTCCCGCGTCGAATCCATGGCCGCCGTGGCGCGCTACATCGCCTACGGCCCGGCGCGGCGCTCGGGCGCCGGCCTGATTTCCACCCACGCCGAGACCGGCATCGACATGCGCCCGCACATGCCGACCAGCCCGGAGAACCTGACCAACGCCCTGTTCAACGATTGGGAATGGTGGAGCGACAACGCCGATGAGATGAACGAGCGGTTCAGCGCGTGGCTCGCGCGCATGTAGCGGCCCGCCTGCGGGCGGCGCTGCTCACCCTGCCGCTCGTCGCCTTCATCGGCGCGACCTTCCTCGCCCCGCTCGGGACGATGCTGGCCCGCGGCGTCCACGAGCCGCTGGTGGCCGACTCCCTGCCGGAGACGCTGGCGCTGCTCGAGGCCTGGGAGGGCCGGTCGCTGCCGGACGAGGCGGCGTTCCGCGCGCTGGCGGCGGAGATCGAGGCGCTGCGCGCGCGCCGCGCCCTCGGCGCCGTGGCGTCCCGCGTCAACCGGCTGGAAAGCGGGATGCGCAGCACCATGATGCGGACCGCCCGCAAGCTGCGCGGCGCCGCGCCCGAATCCTGGCGGGAGGCGATGATCGCCGCCGACCCGGCCTGGAGCGAAGCCGCCGCCTGGCGGGCGCTCCGCCGCGCCGGCGAGCGCGTCACCATCCGCCATTACCTGAACGCCCTCGACCTGGACCGGGACGAGGCCGGCGCCGTGACCGCCCAACCGCCGGAGCGGCGCATCTACCTGCCGCTCCTCGGGCGCACCCTGGCCGTGGCCCTCGCCGTCACCGCCCTCTGCCTGGCGCTCGGCTATCCCCTCGCCTATCTGATCGCGAACGCTTCACCGGCGCGGTCGAACCTGCTGCTCATGCTGGTGCTGGTGCCGTTCTGGACGTCGCTCCTGGTGCGCACCACCTCCTGGATCGTCCTCCTCCAGAACCAGGGCGTCGTCAACGACCTGCTGGTCGCCGTCGGCCTGATCGACGAGAACGGGCGGCTGGCGATGATCCACAACATGACCGGCACGCTGGTCGCCATGACCCACGTCCTGCTGCCGTTCATGATCCTGCCGCTCTACGCGGTCATGCGCACGATCCCGCCCCTGCACCTGCGGGCGGCGGCGAGCCTGGGCGCGACCCCGCGGCAGGCGTTCCTGCGGGTCTACTGGCCGCAGACCCTGCCCGGCGCGGCGGCGGGCGCCCTGCTCGTCTTCATCCTCGCCATCGGCTACTACATCACGCCGGCGCTGGTGGGCGGGCGCACCGGGCAGCTCATCTCCAACATGATCGCCTACCACATGCAGGAGTCGCTGAACTGGGGGCTGGCGGCGGCGCTGGGCGGCATCCTGCTCGCCTGCGTGGCGGTCCTCTACGTGGTTTACGATCGCCTCGTCGGCATCGAACGGATGCGGCTCGCCTGATGGCGCCCGGCGCCTTCCGCCGCCCCCTCCTTGGACCGGGCGGCGTCCGCCTGGGCCGCGGCCTTCATCTCGCGTTCTGCGGCGCCGTGTTCGTCTTCCTGATCGCGCCGATGCTGGTGGTGGTGCCGCTCAGCTTCAACGCCGAGCCCTATTTCACCTTCACCGAGGGCATGCTGCGCCTCGACGCGGACGCCTGGTCGCTGCGCTGGTATCGCGGCGTCATCGAGGACGAGGGCTGGCTGCGCGCGCTCGCCAACAGCTTCCTCATCGGCATCGCCGCCACCGCCATCGCCACGACCTTGGGCGTCCTCGCCGCGCTCGGGCTGGCGAACCCGGCCATGCCCGCCCGCGTGCCGGTGACGGGCCTGCTCCTCTCGCCGATGGTCACGCCGATCATCATCTCGGCGGCGGGGATGTTCTTCTTCTACGCCGATCTCGGGCTGGCGCAGACGCATCTCAGCCTGATCCTCTCCCACGCGGCCCTGGGCACGCCCTTCGTCGTCATCACCGTGACCGCGACCCTCGCGGGCTTCGACCGCAACCTCGCCCGCGCCGCCGCCAGCCTGGGCGCGGGGCCGCTGGTCGTCTTCCGCCGCGTCCAGCTGCCGGCGATCGCCCCCGGCGTGAGCGCCGGCGCGCTCTTCGCCTTCGCCATCTCGCTCGACGAGGTGGTCACCGTGCTCTTCATGGGCGGCCTGGAGCAGCGCACCATCCCGCGGCAGATGTGGTCCGGCATCCGCGAAGAGATCAGCCCGGAGATCCTCGCGGTCGCGACCTTCCTGGTCGCCTTCGCGCTGCTGTTGCTGGGCACGGTGGAGTGGCTCCGCCGCCGCAGCGGCGCGCGCGCGGCGACGCGGTTCTGACGGGCGAAGCGCCGGCGGGCGGCCGTGACGCTCGCCCCTGTCGTCGGATGGATTTCGAGGACGCGCGTTGCGGCCGATCCGTTCGCTTCGATACGCATGTCTGGCTGCGGGGCCCGCTCGATCCGACGGTCCAGCCAAAACCACCCGCTTGCCGAATTCCGGTGTCGTCGGATCGCGAATCTGTATGATGCCGCGCATGGGCGAGGAGCGGCCTCTCGTAGAGCTCGCCGGCGAATTCCTGGCCGGAACGCTGCCGGACGACGTCCTTCGTCGCTTCGAAGCGCGGATGCTCGAGGAGCCGGCGGCGAAGAAGGCCGTCGATCAATGGGAAACGCGAATGGCGGGCTTCCTCGGCAGCAATGCGAGCGACGCCTTGCGTGCAGCCCGCGAAGGCCGAAGTGCCTCCACCGAGTCGGGGCGGAGCGGGCCGACGCCGGAAGAGAGACCGAGGGCCTGGTCCACGATCGCGCCGGGCGTGGCAGGGATGGTGCTGCACTACGATCACCAGGTCGGGTCCATGGTCTATATCGTTCGCATGGAGCCCGGCGCCCGCTGCCCCGTGGCCGACGCCGGATCACCCGAAGAGTGCTTGTTGGTCTCGGGTGATTTCTCCCTGGGCGACGTGACCCTCGGGGCCGGTGACGATCATCATGCGCCCAACAGCGTCATTCACAGTGGCGGGCACACCGAGGCCGGCGCGGTCGTGCTGATCCGTGCGCGAGACACCTAGGAGCCTGTGCCGCAGGCTCCCAGGGGATCAAGCGAACTCGACCATCGTTATCTCGTAGGTCAGGTCCTTGCCGGCCAGGGGATGGTTGAGGTCGACCGTCACCCTCTCGTCCGAGATGTCGACGATTCTCAGATAGGCGCGGACACCGCCCATGAGGGTCGCGCTAATCCGCGTGCCGACGGTCAGGTCCTCGGATGCGGGGATCCGCGAACGGTCCACGGTCCGCACCAATTCTTGAAAATGGAGACCGTGAGCCTCCATCGCCGGCACGCACACGGTCTTGGTGTCGCCAGGTGCCATGCCGACCAGCGCCTGCTCGAACGCGGGCAGGGCGGCGCCCTCGCCGATGGTGAGCTTCATCGGCCCGTCACCGACGGATGAGTCGAATTCGGTTCCGTCCTCGAGCGTCCCGGAATAGTGCACGCGCACCGTTTGCCCGACCTCCGCTTTCGCCATCATGTCCTCATCGCTCTCGGAGCCGTGGGGAGAGGCGGGTCACCCGCAGGGCCGGGAGCGCAGCGAAGGAGCCGCGAAGCGGCCTGACGCGCCGCTCCCCACGGCCCACCCGGCATCTCGTATATCGTGAACCGGGACATGAACTTGACGTCTCCCCCCGATATGCGCCAGAGTAGCGCCTGAACTGCGCCATACGCACCATGCGATGAGGTATGGGCGCGACGCGAGGGCGAGGCGGTGCAAACGCGGGAGCAAGAATAAAACAAGAATATGCCTCCCCTCATGGGGGACGAAAGATGGAGCACTACCATCTGAAAGACATCGCCGCCAAGCTGGAGAAGGCCGAGAGCTTCCAACATTCGCTCGATATATTGATGGATATCTGTGGGGACCTCGGATATACGCAGATATCCTACGCCTTCCAAAAGCTCGGCTCCCGTCTGCTCGACGGCCGCTGGCTGCCGCTGAAATTGAACGTTCGGAACTTCCCGCACGGCTGGGAATACGGCTGGGAACGTTTCTCCGTACACGATCCTTATTACCATGAGTGTTTCCGAGGAACTTTGCCATTTGACTGGAACGATCTGCACAAAAGTGGGAAGCTTGAGCCCATCGAATGCGAAGCTTGGCAGTATCTGGCCGACATCGGCTTGGGGCGCGGTGTGACCACTCCGGTGCACTTTCCCGACGGTCGCTTCGCCGTGCTCAGCGCGATAGTGGATAAATCCAACGTGAACTGGTTGGACATCAGGAACAAGACCGAAGACATGATGCTCGATTTGGCGCATCTGTATCGCCATACCCTCAGCAAATTGAGACTCGAAAAAGAAATTCCGGTTGTCGATCCATTCAAGTTGAGTCGTCGCGAAAAGGAATGCCTGCACTGGATCGGGGCGGGCAAGACCGCACCGGAGACCGCGATCATCCTCGGCCTGTCGACGGAGACCGTTCGCATGTATCTGAAGAACGCGCGGTGCAGGCTGGGAGCACATACCACGGCGCAAGCCGCCATGAATGCGGCGGCGCTCCACTTGATCGGTCCGCATTCCGGGGGGGGGGGGTGTGACGCGCTCAGGCCGTTGAGATCGCCAAGTACCGCTTCGCGACCTCCGGATTCGCGATCTCGTCCGGCGTCAGGTGGGCGATGATCGTGCCTTTGTCCATCACCATGCAGCGATCGGCGACCGAGTGAATCAGCTCGAGGTTTTGTTCGACGATGATGACGGTCAGGTTCTCCTGTTCGATCAACCGCCGAATGATCTGACCGATCTCCTGCACGATGTTGGGTTGGATCCCCTCCGAGGGCTCGTCCAACAGAATGAGCTCCGGGTGCCCGACCAGGACGCGGCCGATAGCGAGCTGCTGCTGTTCACCGCCGCTCAACGAGCCTGCTTTCTGTGATCCGCGCTCCTTCAGGAGCGGGAAGAATCGATAAACGCGATCATAGTTGGCCTTTCGGCCTTTGCCTCCCAAACCCTGACCGAGCAGCAAATTCTCCGTTACCGACATGCGGCCGAAGATCCCCCGTCCCTGAGGAACGTATGCGATGCCGCGATCGGCTCTTCGCGATGGACGAAAACGACCGACATTTTCACCCTTGAACTCGATGCTTCCGTCCATGGGACGGAGAAGACCAATCAACGTCTTCATGAGCGTCGTCTTGCCAACGCCGTTGCGCCCGACGATCGCGAGGATCTCATGCCCCTTCACGGAGAAGGAGACGTGTTGAAGAATTCGTGCGCTGCCGTAGCCGGAGGAAACGTCGCTGACGGTCAGCAATGTCTGTTCGCTCTGCATCTCAGCGGATTCTGCCACCATCGCTCTTCTCATCCGATACGGGAGTCAAAGCGTCCCCAGGTAGATTCGATGAACGTCTTCATTGGTTTCGATTTGGGAGAAAGCACCCTGCGCGAACAATCGGCCATAGTGCAGCACCGTCGTTCGGGTGCTCAGGTCCCGAATGAAGGTCATATCGTGCTCGATGGCCAAGATCGTCATGCCGCTGGCACTGAGCCGCCGGATAATGTTCGCCGTTTCTCGCGTTTCGCCATCGGACATGCCGGCCGTGGGTTCGTCGAGCAGCAGGACCTCGGGGCGTGCGGCGATCGACATCCCTATGGCGAGCCATTGGATTTGCCCATGCGAGAGACTGGACACGGTTTCGTTCTCCGCCCCCGCGAGGCGCAGTTGCCCCAAGAGCTCGGCCACCTGCTCGGGTATGTCCTTCATGCGATGGTGTCGACGCAGGGGAATGAAGAGGTTGTGAAAGACGGACAAGTCTTGGTAGACGCGAACATTCTGGAACTTGACCGAGATACCGAGCCGTGCCCGTTCAAAAGAGCCTAAGGACGTGATGTCGCGTCCCTTGTACCGAATGGTGCCTGCCGTGGGCCGCTCAATGCCCATCAGGAGCTTGAAGAACGTGCTCTTGCCGGCGCCGTTGGGGCCGATGATGCAGTGAAGCTCTCCCCGGTCGATAGAAAAATCCACGCCTTGAAGGGCGGCGACGCCGCCATATCGCTTGGCAAGACCGCTGATACTGATGATCGGCTCGTTGCTCGTCACAGATCGTGCCTTCCGCTGCGCGCGCGAGCACTCACCGACTTGGCCGATTGGGGTCCGTGCTTCCCGATGCTTCCCCATGGCATCCTCACGAACGTCCTGCCGCGCTCGGTAACACGCGCAAGAGTGGTGACGACGCCTTCGGGCGTGATCAGCATCGCGATCACCAGGATAGCTCCCATGATGAGGAGAGAGATCTCGCCGACGGCCGCCAAACGCAGACCGACCCACTCGAGGACCAGCGCGCCGATCAGAGCGGCCGTGAGGTCTTTGCGCCCTCCAACCGCGACCCAAATCACGGGCAGAATATTCGCCTTCAAGCCGAATTGGTTCGGGTGAATGAAGGTGCCCCAGGCGGTGTAGAGGACGCCTGCCAAGCCGGCGATCGCGGCCGCAATGCAGAACACGCTGAGCTGAACCAAACGGACATCGTAGCCGAAAGTCTCCGTCCGATGCGCATCCTCGCGGCAGGCGACGAGCAGAAAGCCGTAGCTGGAGTTGACCAGCCAGCGAAGACCGAGATAGACGGCGCCAAGCAGTCCCAGCGTCAGATAGTAAAACTCGACGCTGCGGCCGTCGAACTCCAGCACCGATTCTCCGTAGCCGAAAATCAGGCTCGGCAACAGAGGATCATCGGGGGAAGCCGGCCTCAACCCGTTGAACCCCCCGATATAGGCCGCTCCGATCGTGTAGTTGGGGTCGGCGGTTTGCAGAAGGAACAGTTCGAACATCAGAGAGACGACCAACATGAGGATCGCGACATAGACCCCCGCCAAGCGGGCAAAGAACATGATCAGACCGAGAATCGCGGCAAGCATGGTGGGCAGGACGATGCCTGCGGCGAATGCAACATCGGTGTTGCCGTGGGCATTCAGCAAGTTGAGCGCGACGATGCCGTAGGTGTAGCCGCCGATGCCGAAAAAAGCCGCTTGACCCAGGCTGAGCACGCCGCAGTAACCCCATAGGAGACAGAGACTGAGCGCCAGAAACCCGGAGATGAGGAAATTGCTGAAGTTGATGAGCTCGTAGCGGGACAGGATTTCCGGGCAAAGAGCGAGCATGGCAACCACCGCCAGGAAGCAAGCCCAGAACGACACGCCCCGGCCGATCGTCTGAGGTCCGTTCAGCCGACCGAGGTATTTGTCGAGGACGCTACTCTGGTCGTTGCTATTCACTTCTTCTCGCTACGCGCATCTTGCGCCTTTCCAGATATTCCGAGATGCCCCGCGGAAGGAACAGCAAAATGAGGAAAGCTGCCAACATCATGGAAACATAGCCGACATACACGCTCCATGCATTATTCACGATCGTCTGCGCGCCAGCCAATGCCATGGCGCTTGAGGTTATTCCCGTGATGACATTGGTGCCGCCGCCGACCACCACAGTGATGAAAGCGAACAGGGTGTAGTTGACGCCGAAGAAAGGCGAGATGGTCGCGGTCAAGGCGAACATACCGCCTGCGATGCCGCCGAGCGCCGAGCCCAAGCCGAATGTGAGCGCATACATACGGGAGGTGTTTACCCCGAACGCCTCCGCCATCTCCGGATTCTCCATCGTGGCCCGGGCGCGGGTACCGAAGCGCGTGTAGGCGAAGAGCGCCCAGATCACGCCGATCAGCGTCAGGGAAACGCCAAAGAGCACCAGCCGGTAGATTCCGAAAGTAAGATCGCCGACAGCAAAACTGCCATAGGGCGTCGGAACGTTGAGAATGGAAGGTCCAAATACCAGCAGGAATCCCTCGGTCAGCACGAGGCTTATGCCCCAGGTTACGACCAGAGAGGACAGCAGCTGCCTGTAGAAGAAGCGGATGACCAAGCGCTCGAGGACGACGCCGGCAAGCCCGGAACCGACGCCCGCCAGGATGATCGCGATCGGCGCGGGAACGCCGGCGTGATAGGCGAAGGCAGTTATGTAGGCACCGATCATCATCAGTTCGCCATGCGCCATATTGATGACGCCCATCATGCCGAAAATGATGATTAGACCGGCAGCGGAAAGAAGCAGAAAGCCAATGTTATCGGCGTACTGGTAAATAAAGCTAAATATTATAGACAAGATATCCAAGTTCAGTCTCTTTCCTGCCTTTTTGTCCGTCTGTCAATGAGGTAGGAGAGAAAGAAGAGGCAGCCGGCTGCGTCGCGCCGGCGCCGGCCGCCTCTATCGAAAGTTACGCCGGTTGTTACTGTCCTTCGAAGAAGGTCGTCCATTCGGGATTGTCCCGCGGCAGGAAGGGACGCCCTGGCGCCTTCTTCCTCATGTCGACGCCGATGTCCTGGAGGAAGGTTGGCTCGGTGAAACCCAGATCCGCCACGAAGGTGAGGTTGTGTTCGGCGTCGATGCTGAACAGATAAGTATGTTGGGCCGCATGGTGGACCGCGCCGCGCAGGACCCAGCGCCCGCCCGGATGATCGGCGATCTCGATGTCCTCCTCGAGCGCCTTGATCGTCGCTTCGGTCTCGGTGGTTCCGGCCCGCCTCCAGGCCTCGGCCATCGCATGTACCACTGTCCAACCATACCCGGCCCCCTGATTGATATAGGGGAACTTCGTGGTGTCCGGGAAACGCTCCCGGAACCGTTTCATGAACGGTTCGTTGTTCGGATGCGGGACATCCTCCGAATAGCTGATGGTCGCGTACATGTTGTTCAACGCCGGTGGCGCGAAACGGAGGTGTTCGTAGCCGTCGGAGATCGTCACCATAGACCACATCGGGACCGTCAAGCCGGCTGCTTGGGCCTGAGGATAGAACTGAACGTGCTCTGCGCCGACCAGGCAGTGGGCCTGAAAATCGGGTTTCGTTCGCTGGATCTTGTCGATCGTGGCCTGCCACTGCGATACGCCGAATGGGAAGTACTCCTCCTCCACCATTTCACCGCCATACAGATTGGCGGCCGTGCGGGTCCAATCTCCCATCGCGCGACAATACACGTAATCCGCGCCGATGAAGTAGATTTTCGGACCGATATTCTCGATCATCCACTTCACGCTGGGCAGGACCTGCTGTTGGCCGGTGGCCCCGGAGAAGAACGAGTAGTGGTCGGCGATGCCGCCCTCTCCCTGGTTGTTGTGCCAATAGATGGTCTTGGCTCTGATGACCTCCCGGCGTGCCGCCTCCCGCTCCGCACCGGTGTACGCTGCGAACACGACGTCCGCCTCGTCGTCGTACACGCACTTCTGAGCGAGCTCCTGGTAGCGCTTCACGGTCGACTGACCGTCGTACCCGACGACCTTGATCTTCTTTTGCATGCCGTCGACGAAGATGCCGCCTTTCGCGTTGATCTCGTCGGCGGCCATCTGGTACGCGAAGTGTTTGGGGGTGGACATGATGGAGAAATCGCCGGAGGTGCTGTCGATCGCGCAGATGACGATCTCGTCCTCCGCCTTCTCCGCCAGAGCCGAAGAGCCACCGCTTGAGACCGTCGACGCGAAAGCCAAAGCGGCGAGCCCAAGGAGAAACGCTCTCCAACAGACCCTACTCGCATTCCTTGCTGTCGTACCCACAGTTGCCTCCCAGTCGTCCCAGTGAGTAGCTGGAAGTGCCTGCTTCTCTTGGTGCTTTCGTTCGCGCAAGCACCTCCAGCAAAGATTGGCGAATTATCCCGAGAACCGTATCGAGGCCGCTAGCCGGTGGCGGCCCGACGCTGGTTGACCACCTCACCGAGCTCGGCGAGCAGCTCATCGGCGGCCATGACCCGGCCGAAGCCGCGGTTCATGGTCTTGCACACCTCCTCGTGCACCGCAGGATCGTCGGTCGCGTTCAGATCGTACGGGAAGGCGATGTTGAACCCGCGCTGCATGCCGGACCGCGTGGTCGTCGAGCAACAGAAGTTGGTGCAGGCGCCGGTCAGGATGATCTGATCCCTGCCCCACGTGCGGAGAACTTCCTCGAGCTCCGTGCCCCAGAACGAATCATAGCGACGCTTGTTCTCAATGATCCACTCGTCGGGCTGCGGAGCGATCTCCGGATGGATTTCCGCTCCGGGCTGTCCCTCGATCAGGGATTCCTGGAGCAGCGTGAGATAGGTATGCATCAGGCCCTTGTCCCGGCCGCTCGGATGCGCCTGATGGGCGGTGTAGATGACCGGGATCCCGTGCGCACGGCAGAAGCTGATGACCTCTTTGAGCTTCGGGAGCATCTTGGTGGACGCCGGCATCCACAGCTTGCCCTTCGGATCGACGACGTCGACCTGCAGGTCGATGATGAGGAGGACCGCCTTGTCGGGGTTCAGCTCCCACAGCGGTCTGTTCACGTCGTAGTAGGCCTTGACGGCTCCCTCGTAGCACTCCTTCTCACCCGGAATGACGTCCTCGAAGTACCACGCGTTGTACCGGCCCACGGGTGCATCCTTGTAGAAGTCTGGCTTGGCCATGTTCGAAGCACCTCCTCTCCCAAGCATTGGTCACCCGCCGGAAAGGCCGCCGTTCGGCCTCATTGGCGGGAATTGGGTCTTCCCCACGGGCATGGTGCACGCGCCGAGACCGGGCGGGAATACCCCCAATCTGGGGTTCCCATTATGCGGCGCAGGGCGTTCAGCCGGATGCGGTGCCGGCGCCGTCTTCCTGGATCAGGGAGCGGAGGGCGGCGAGGCCGATCGGGGCGCCGTCGTATTCGGCCATCGCGTCGATCAGGGCCTCCCAGAGATAGACGGCGGAGGCGATGTCGGCGAGCAGGTCGAAGGCCGGGACGGGGCCGAGGTCGCCGCGGATCACGATGGCGTTGAGCCGGGCGACGTTGGTCTGGGCGACGGCGTCCGCCGCAAAGGACGCGGGCCGCAGATCGACGGCGCAGAGCTTGGCGAACATCTCCGCCGCCCGCGCGCCGGTGACCAGCAGCCAGCAGTGCGTCTCCTCGCGGGCGACCCGGAAGCAGCCGTCGGCCGCCGCCATGGTCCAGGCCGCGTCCAGGCTCTCGACCAGCGCGCCGCCGCCGGCGCGGTCGCCCAGGACCAGCGCCTCGCCCGGCGCCAGCCGCGCGACGCGGGTGCCGTCGGCCTGCGGATAGACGCGGTTGCTCTCCGCGCCGACGACGGCCCCCTGCGCCGCGAGCCACGGGTCGATGTTCCAGCCCTTGAACCCGGTGCGCCGGAACGGCGAGAGGTCGGCCAGCCCCAGCGTCCGCGCCGCGGCGGTCTCGTCGAGCACGTCGCGGCCGCAGCCGCGGGCGGCCGCGTAGCCGTTGAGCGGCTCGAAGACGGCGCCCAGCGTCGCCAGCGTGCGGTAGAGGGGCGAGCGGCGGGGCGAAGCGGCGGGGGCGGGGGCGGCCACGGTCACGCCTCCTGCCGCGCGCCGTCCGGGTCGAAGAACGGCAGCGTCGCCACCGTCGCCGTCACCATCCGCCCGCCGTCCGCCCTGATCTCGATCCGCCGGCCCGGTTCGGCCTGGTCGGGCGCCACGTAGGCGAGGCCGATCGTCTTGTCCAGGTTCGGCGACCGGGCGATGGAGGTGACCCGCCCAACGATCGCGCCGTCGCGGATCACCAGGTGGCATTCCTTGGGCCGCTCCTCCCCGGCGCCGGCGATCTCGAAGCCGATCAGCTTGCGGGCGAGCCCCTTCCCGGCCTGCATCCGCACCGAGCGCATGCCGACGTAGAACGGTTTCTTCCCGGCGATCGCCCACGCCATGTCGGCCTCGTGCGGGGTGGTGAGGCCGTCGGTGTCCTGGCCCACGATGATGTGGCCCTTCTCGAGGCGGAGCAGGCGCTGCGCCTCGACTCCGAAGGGCCGGATGTCGTGGCCCGCGCCGGCTTCCATCAGCGCGTCCCAGAGCGCCTCCCCCCGGCTCGCCGGTACATGGACCTCGTAGCCGAGCTCGCCTACGAAACCGACCCGCAGGAGGAGCGCCGGGCTCCCGGCCACATGCCCCTCGCGCACGCCCATGTAGGGGAAGCCCTCGGGCGAGAGGTCGACGTCGTCGCACAAGGTCTCCAGCACCGCGCGGCTGTTCGGCCCGGCGATGTTGACCGCGGCGAGGGCGGCGGTGACGTTGGTCACGTCGACGTGGAGCCGCCACTGCGCGTTGTACCAGAGCATCTCGCGGTAGACGTTATCCACGCCGGAGGTCGTCGCCGTGACGTAGAAATGCTCCGCATGCAGGCGGCAGGCCACGCCGTCGTCGACGATGACGCCGGCCGCGTCGGTCATCAGCACGTAGCGCGAGCGGCCCACCGGCTGCTTCAGATAGGCGAAGGTGTACATGCGGTTCATGAACTCGGCGGCGTCGGGGCCGCGCACGTCGAGGCCGCCCAGGGTCGAGACGTCGATCAGGCCGACGTTTTCGCGCACGTTGCGGGCTTCTTCCTCGATCAGCGCCGCGCGGCGGCGGCGCTCGCCGTAGAACTCGGGCCGCAGCCACAGGCCCGCCGGCATCATCTTCGCGCCCGCCTCCAGATGGCGGAAGTGCATCGCCGTATAGCGCACGGGCTCGAAGCTGCGGCCCGCGAGATGGCCGATGGTGACCGGCACCACCGGCGGGCGCACGGTGGTGGCGCCGGCCTCGCCCGCTTCCTGCGCCATGGCGCGCGCCAGCAGGCGGGTCGCGGCGAGCGCGGAGTGGCGGCCCTGCGACGGCCCCATGCCGTTGGTGGTGAAACGCTTGAGCAGCTCGATGTGGTCGTAGCCCTCCTCGATCGCCCGCTCGATGTCGTGGACCTGGAGGTCCTCGTCGAAATCGACGAACGCCTTTCCCTCCGGATGCGGGAAGATCGGCCAGCCGATGTTCCAGCCGGCCGCCGCGCGGTCGCTGCCTGCGACGGGCTCCGGCCCCTTCTCGAAGCCGGCGTCGCGGGCCGCCAGCCAGCCGGCGCGCCGCCCCTCCTCGACCGCCGCGTCGAGGGCGAAGGCGCCGGTCACCGCGCCCGCCGCGAAGACGTGCGCCGGCAGCCGCTCGATGCCGAACATGTGGCTGTCGCGATCGTAGGAGAGCGCCGCGCCCGCCTGGTGCAGGAGCGCCGCCGCCGGGGCGTAGCCGCCGCAGACGACGACGAGATCGCAGGCGAAGCTGTCGACGCTGGGCGCGCAGGCGCCGTCCTCCTCGATGCGGGCGATGCGGGCGCCCGCGACTCCGGGCCCCGTCCGCCCCGGCACGGCCTCCCGGAGCGCGGCGCCGGCGTGGACCGGCACGCGCCGCGTCGCCAGCGCGTCCGCCCGCGCGCTGCGGGGCGGGCGCGGGCGCAGATCGACCAGCGCCGCCACCTCGACGCCGGCGTCCTGCAGGGCGAGGGCGGCGCCGTAGCCGTCGTCGTTGACGGTCGCCACCACGGCGCGGCGCCCCGGCTTGACGCCGTAGAGCGCGATCAGCCGCTGCGCGGCGGAGCCCAGCATCACGCCCAGCAGGTCGTTGTTGCGGAAGACCAGCGGCTGCTCGTGGCAACCGCTGGCGACCACCAGCGCCTTGGCCCGGAGCTTGAACAGGCGGTCGCCGCAGAGCAGCGGCAGCCAGTTGTCGGCGTAGCGGCCCAGGCACGCGGTTTCCGTCATGACCCGAACCGCGCCGCCCTCGACCCCTGCCATCAGCGCGCGACGGGTCTCGTCGGCCCGGCGGCCGTCGGCGTCCGGGCGGCCCCAGAGGAGGGCGCCGCCCGGCGCCGCGTCCTCGTCCACGAGAAGAACGTCGGCGCCTGCCGCCGCCGCCTGGCCCGCCGCCGCCAGACCCGCCGCGCCGGCGCCGACCACGAGCACGTCGCAGAAGAGATACTGCTTGTCGAAATAGCCGTGCGCCGCGCCCGTATCGACGGCGCCCAGCCCGGCGAGCCGGCGGATCAGCCGCGCCCAGAGCGGCCAGGTCCAGCGCGGCTTGTAGAACGCCTTGTAGTAGAAGCCCGCGGGCAGGAAGCGGTGCAGCGCGCCCAGCGCCGCCAGCCGGTCGTGGCGGAGCGAACCCCAGTAGTTCTGGCCCGCCACTTCGATCCCCGGCGCGAGCGGCACCCGCTCGGCGAAGCGGTTCGGCCGCGAATCGACGGTGACCAGCGTGTTCGCGTCGAGGCCGGCGAGCGAGTGGATGCCGCGCGGGCGGTGGTACTTGAAGGACCGGGAGAAGACCGAGACGCCGTTGGCGGCGAGCGCGCTCGCCACTGTGTCGCCGCGGAACCCCCGGTAGCGCGCGCCCTCGAAGCGGAATTCGAGCGTCTCCGAGCGGTCGAGCAGGCGGCCCGCCGGCGCGGGCAGGCGAGACATCATCCGGCTTCGTCCTCCGGCGGGGCGGGCTTGTCGAACGTGACGCGCGCGCCGAAGAGCGCCCGCGCCGGAGAGGTCGAGAGGATCTCGTCGGTCACCGTGTCGCGCTCGGCGATGAACCAGTAGGCGGTGGGGACGTGGCACCACCATTCCCGCACCACGCCCGCGCGGTTCTCCTCCATGAAGACGAAATCCGTCCATTCCTCGTCCGAACAGCGGTGCGGGTCCGGCTGCGCCACGACCGGGCCGCCGCAGATGAATTCCTGGATGTTGCGCGGCCCGTTGAGCGGACAGTTCATGATCTTCATGGCCGCTCCTAATGCCCGACCGCGGCGGCGCCCTTCTCGCCGACCAGGGCGAAGTCGCGGAACCGATCGAGGCGGAAGGGGCGGATGATCGCGGGCGCGCGCCCGGTCGCCGCCAGTTCGGCGAGCGCCACGCCGCAGATCGGAGTCGCCTTGAACCCCCAGGTGCCCCAGCCGGCGTCGATGTAGTGGTTCTCGACCGGCGTTTCGCCCATGACCGGTGCGAAATCCGGGGTCATGTCCGTCATCCCGGCCCATTGGCGCAGCACCGGGATGCCGGCCATGAACGGGAACAGTTCGAGGATGTGGGCCGTCAGGCTCTCGGCGAAATCGAGGGTGGCGGAGGTCTGGTAGCGCGGATAGGGGTCGGTGGCCCCGCCCATCACCAGCTCGCCCCGGTCCGACTGCGAGAGATAGACGTGCAGGCTGCCGGAGACGACGATCGGGTCGAGGAAGGGCTTGAGCGGCAGCGAGACGCAGGCCTGCAACGGGACGGTGCGGATCGGCAGCGCGAAACCGGCGCGCCGCGCGATCTCGGAGCTCATGCCGGCGACCGCCTGCACCGCCCGACCACAGGCGACCCGGCCCCGGTCGGTCTCCACCGCCGCGATCCGCCCGCCCTCGACGACGATGCCGGTGACCTCCGTCCCCTGGTGGATCTCGACGCCGCGTTCCGCCGCGCGCCCGGCATAGCCCCAGGCCACGGCGTCGTGGCGGGCGAGGGCACCGGGCGGGTGGTAGAGCGCGCCGAGCACGGGGTGGCGGACCTCCTCGGAGAGATTGAGCAGCGGCAGGAGGCGCGCCAGATCGTCGCGGCCCACCAGTTCGGAGTCGACGCCCAGATGCTTGTTCACCTCGGCGCGCCAGCGCGCGGTGCGCAGCGCCGCGTCCGAGTGCGCGAGGGTGAAGTGCCCGCGCTCGGAATAGAGGATGTTGTAGTCGAGCTCCTCGCTGAGCCCGCGATAGAGCCGCATCGATTCTTCGTAGAAGGCGACTCCCTCGGGCGTCAGGTAGTTCGAGCGGATGATCGCCGTGTTGCGCCCGGTGTTGCCGCCGCCGATATAGCCCTTCTCCAGCACGGCGACGTTGCGGACGCCGTGCCGGGCGGCGAGATAGTAGGCGGTGGCGAGGCCGTGGCCGCCGCCGCCTATGATCACGACGTCGTAGCTCGGGCGGAGCTCGGGCCGGCTCGCGAGGAAGCGCTTCGCCGGGGAGCGCCGGGAAAGGCCGTATTTGAGAAGGCCGAACGCCATCGTCCGCCTTCGTCCGTTACGTCATCGGTGACTGATATACAGGGCGCGGCGGGCGGTTGTCAGCCGGCATGGTCCGCCTCGGGCGGGGCCGGGCGCTCGCGCAGGCCGCGCGCGACGCCGGCGTTGATCAGGACTAGGCTCGCGACCAGCACCGCGACGGCGGCCCACACCCAATGGCTCAGCGCCGCGCCGAAGAAGACGCTGGCCCAGAAGATGCCCGCGGCGACCACCACGTAGTTGAGCTGCGCGAAGAACAGCGCGCCGGCCCGGCGCACGATCTCGAAGAAGCAGCTGTAGGTGATGGCCTGCCCGGCCGCGGCCCAGAGCAGGCCCAGGAGGCCGGACGGCGCGGCCTCCGTGGGCAGGAAGAGAGCGCCGCTCGCGAGCATCGCCAGCAGGAGCAGCAGCGCCGCCACCGCCATCATGCCGCCGCCGAGCGCCAGCGCGCTCACGCCGGCGGGTGAGAGGCGCGCGCCGGCGACGTTGTTGAGCGCCGCCGACAACGGCATGAGCAGGGAGAACAGCACCCAGACCCAGGCGCCCCGGCCCGGCAGGCTCCCGGTCGGGACGACGAGGAGGAGGATGCCGCCGAAGCCGAGCAGGACGCCGGCGACGCTGAGCCAGCGGAAGCGGTCGAAGCGAAGGGCGAGGGTGAGGACGTAGGTGGCCGCCGGGATCAGCGCCGCGCTGAGCGTCAGCACCGCCGGCGGCAGCTTGTCGGCGACGAAGGTGACCACCAGGAGCGGCCCGAGGAAGCCGAAGACGGCGACCAGGGCGAAGACGCGCAGGTTGGCGAGCCGCAACGACGGCGGCCGGGAGAAGACCGCGGACAGGAGCAGCAGCGCCGCCGCGGCGAACAGGGCCTGCCAGAACGCATAGGCGAGGAAGGGAAAGCCCGCGTCGATGGCGATCTTGTTGGCGGTGAACAGGCTGCCGTAGGAGACGCCGCCGAGCAGCAGCAGGGCGGTCGGCAGCAGCAGCCCGCTTTCGCGCAGCCCGCGGAGCGGGGCACTCATGCCGCCCCGACCCTCGGGCGCCGGGGAGGGCCGGTGGGCGCTCCCGGGATCGAACCAGGGACCTCTTGCATGTCAAGCAAGCGCTCTCCCGCTGAGCTAAGCGCCCGTGCCGACGGCGTTCCGACTTAGCACCGCGCCCGCGGCCCTGGCAAGGGCGGCGGCCCTGCCGAGGGCGGGGCCCTGCCGAGGGCCGGCCGTTCCCGATAGGTTGGAGCGCCGCCCGGCGAAGCCCCCCTTCCGGCAACCCCCGCCATGGCATGCGATTCCGCCCGACGCGACATCCCGGAGCCGCCCGCGTCCTCGCCCGGGCGCCTCCTCTTCGGTGCGCCCTTCGGTGCATGGGTCCGGCGCCCCGCGCGCCGGGAAGCGCCGCGCCGCCGATGCTGAGCCGCGAGGCGCTGCGCGCGGGCACCATCCGCCGCATGATCCAGGCGCGGGATCCGTCGCTCGCGCTCCCGAGCCCGGCGGCGCTCGCCGCCGACCGCCGCGCCCTCCTCGCCGGGCGCGACCTTTCGCAAGGCGTCTGGCTCTTCGCCTACGGCTCGCTGATCTGGAATCCGCTGATCGAGATCGCCGAGCGGCGTCTCGGCACCCTGCGCGGCTACCACCGGCGCTTCTGCGTCTGGAGCGCGCTCGGCCGCGGCAGCGCGAAGACCCCGGGCCTCCTGCTGGCCCTCGACCACGGCGGGGCCTGCCGCGGCGTCCTTCTGCGCATCGCGCCCGAGCGGATCGAAAGCGAGCTGGACCTCGTCTGGCAGCGGGAGATGCTGACCGCCGTCTACGTCGCCCGCTGGCTCCCGGTGCGGAGCGAGCGCGGCCCGGCAAGCGCCATCGCCTTCGTCGCCAACCGCCGCCACCCGCGCTACGCCGGGCGCCTCCCGGAGGAGCGGGTCCTCGAAGCCGTGGCCGCCGCCGAAGGTCCGCTCGGACGCTGCGCCGACTACCTGACGAACACGGTCGCCCACCTCCGCCGCCTCGGCATAAGCGAACCCCGCCTCGCCGCCCTCGAGCGCCGCCTGCCTGCACCCGGCCTGCCGCCGCGGCCCTGAACGCCGGGGCGGGCGGGGCGGCGTGCTCCCGGCCCGCGCATGGAACCGGAGGGCGCCGAACCGGGCGCCCGCGCGACGCTACAGGTCGGCGCTCCGGCCCCATGCGCCGGCGAAGACGAAATCGCCGAGGGGGCGCCGGGTGCGGGGGGAGCGCTCCATCTCGCGGAGGCGGTCGGGGAGCGTCGTCGGCTCTCCGGCGTGGCCTATGGCGATGGCGGTGATCGGCTCGAAGCCCTCCGGGAGGGCGTAGCGGGCGCGGATCTCGTCCGCCTCGATGCCCGCCATCTGATGCGCGAAGAGCCCGAGCGCGGTGGCCTGGAGGACGAGCTGGCCCACGGCGAGGCCTACGTCGTGCGCCGCGTGGCGGTTCGGCCTGCCGTCGTCGAACGCCCGCTGCGCCACGGCGAGGACGAGCAGGGGCGCGCCCCCGGCCCAGACCCGGTTGCCGGGAACGAGACAACCGAGCATCCGCGCGAATTCGTCTTCGTCCTCCCGCGCCGCGATCAGGAAACGCCAGGGCTGCTGGTTGTAGCTCGACGGCGCCCAGCGCGCGGCCTCCAGCAACGAGCGGAGCTGCGCCGGCGGGATCGCGCGGGGATCGAAGGCGCGCGGGCTCCAGCGCCTGCGCAGCAGGTCGTGGATCGGGTGGTCGTTGTCCGCCGGCTTGTCCATGGCGCTTCCCGTCCGCCGGTCGCCGTCGCTCACGGCGCGCGGGGGCGTTCTCCCAATCCGAACCAGCGGTCGCGGACGGCTTCGTAGTGCTCTTCCGCGTCGTACAGCGCGACCGGGAGGGCGAGGCGGTGCGCAGTCAATTCACCGATGGACGACTTCACCCGGTAGGCTGAGACGGTTTCGTCCCGCCGCGCCCGGACGAGATTGACCCGCGCCTCGAAGAGCTCCTGTTCGGCGTCCAGCACGTCGAGCGTGGTGCGCAGGCCGACCAGCGCCTCGTTCTCCACCCCCTCCAGGGCGATGGTCGCCGCCCGCACCTGCGATTCGAAGGCGGCGATCCGCGCCCGCGCCGTCTCCAGGGCCTCCCAGGCGCGGGTGACCTCCGCCAGGACCGCGCGCCGCGCCCGGTCGACGTCGAGGGACCGCTGCGCGGCGACCTGCCGGGCCTGGCGCACCCGCGCATGCTCGGCGCCCGACTGGTAAAGCGGCACGGTGACGGTGGCGGTCAGGGATGCGCTCCGGGATTCGTCCACGGCGGGCGACTGGTCGAAGCGCGCGCCGTAGCTGCCGCGGAAGGAGACGCGCGGCAGCAGCGCCGCGCGCGCCGTGCGGACCTCCGCCCGCGCCGCCCGCGCCGAGAAGCCCGCCGCGCCGATGGCCGGATGGGCCGCGTTGGCGACGGTCAGCGCTTCCTGTTCCGATTCCGGGAGGCCCGTCGGAAAGGCCGGCCAGGAAAGCGCGCCCGGCAGCGTGCCGATCGCCTGGCGATAGACGCCGCGGGTCGATATCAGCCGACCCTCCGCCGCGATCCGGGCGGCGGTCGCCTGCGCCAGGCGCGCCTCGGCCTGGGCCACGCCGGTGCGCGTCACCTCGCCCACCTCGAAGCGGTCCTGCGCCGCCTCGAGATGGCGCCGCACCACCCGCTCGTTTCCGCGACTCAGATCAAGTGCCGCGCGATGGTGCAGCACGTCCATGTAGGCGGTCACCGCATCGAGCATCACCGTCTGCTCGACCGCCCGGAGATCCGCGCGGCCGGCGCCGACCCGGCTCTCGGCCGCCTCGATCCCGGCCGCCATGAGCCCGCCCCGGTAGAGGGGGCCTTCGACGTCGAGCGCGAGGGAGGAGGGGTGAAGCGTGCCGTCGGGCACGGAGGCGCCGGCGGCGGCTGCGGTCTCGTTGTGGGAAACGCCGACGTCGCCTTCGAGCCGGATCGTTGGACGCCAGCGCGCGCGCGCCTGCGCGGCACCCTCGTCGGTCGCCCGCAGCTGGGCGCGGCGGGCCAGCAGAACCGGGTTGTCCCGATAGGCGTGCGCGAGCGCCTCCGCGAGGGTCTCCGCCGCCGCCGGACCGCCCTGGAAAGACGCGGCCGTCACCAGGAGCGCGGCGCACGCGGCCACCAACCCGCGTTTCTCGCGTCGCCGACTCACGAGCCTGCCCGACCGCTAGAACACGAAGGCCGCGGGCTTGGCGATGCCCGGCAGCGGCGGGATCGACGCCTCGAACAGGCGGCGGCTCGAAACCGCGCCCCGGTGCCGTTCCCAGAGCGTCGCCCGCCCGACCCCGCCGGGCGCGCGCAGGACGCCGACGAGCCTGCCGCCCTCCGCGAGCTGGTCCGCCAGCGCCGCCGGCAGGTGGTCGATGGCGCCGCCCACGAGGATCGCGTCATAGGGCGCCTGGCGCTCGTGGCCGGCGCCGTGGGGGCCGGTGACCACGATGGCGTTGTCAGCGCCCACGTCGCGCAGCGCGCGGGCGGCCTCTCCGGCGAGGCGATCGTCTTCCTCGAGCGCGATCACGGTGCCGGCCAGCCTAGCCATGACGGCCGATGCGTAGCCCGTGCCGCAGCCCACGTCGAGCGCCACGTCGTCCGCGGCGATCCGGGCTTCCTGCAGGAGCCGCGCCAGCACCATGGGCTCCATGATGCGGCGGCCGGGGGCGATCTCCACGTCCGCGTCGACATAGGCGACGCCGCTCCGCGTGCGCGGTACGAAGCGCTCGCGCGGAAGCGCGCCCATGGCGTCGATCAGGCGCTCGTCGGTGACGCGGTTGGTCCGGATCTGGCACGCCACCATGTTGTGGCGCGCGGCGGCGTAATCGACCATTTGGCGGAGCGCCCGTAGCGAAGCGATGCATGTAACGACGATCGCCCGCACTGTAGAGCGAACGGCGCGCGCATGGCAACGGGACGCGCGCGCCCAGGGGCCCGGGGAGTAGGGGCCGTCAGTCCTCCCGGCCGTCCTTCCGGGCGCGGGCGCTCAGCGCGTCGAGCTGGGCCTGCAACTTGTCGAGCCTGTCGAGCACCGCATCGGCGTCGGGCGGCTCCGCGCGAGGCGCGGGCTTCGCTTCGGCGTTCCCGCGCCCGGCGGGGAAGGGCGCGAACATCGCCATCGTGCGCTGCATCGTCTCGACGTTGCGTCGCGCCATGTCCTCGAGTTCGGCCACCGGGAACATGCCGCCGAAGGCGTCGTCCATCCGCGCGCGAATGTCGCCTCGATGGCGCGCCAGCGTCTCCATCGCGAGGTCGAGATAACGGGGAACGAAGGCCTGGAGGCTGTCGCCGTAGAGCCGGATCATCTGCCGGAGAAAGGCGGGGGGAAGCAGGTTCTGCCCCTTCGCCTCCTGCTCGACGATGATCTGGGTCAGCACCTGATGCGTGATGTCGTCGCCCGACCGCGCGTCGCGGACGACGAAATCCACGCCCTCCCGCACCATCCGGCACAGGTCGTCGAGGGTCACGTAGCTGCTGCGGGCCGTGTCGTAGAGCCGCCGGTTGGCGTACTTCTTGATGACGACGGCGTCCGGCGCCGCTTCGTCCACCCCGCGGCTCTCGGCCATCTCCCGCGACCTCGCTCGCCCTCCGGCGAGCGGAGTCTGTCAGGAAACGCCTGGCCGCGCAATTCGCGCACGCCGCGGGCGCGCCGTTCGGAAGCGCCGGCGGCTCCCGGTCGTCACCGGTCGCCCGTCTCGTCGAGCGCCGCGCGGATTCCGGCGAACACCGCGGCGAACATCGCCGGCGTCAACCGTCCCGTGTTCGTGTTGAGGCGCGAGCAGTGGTAGCTGTCGAACAGGCGCCGCCCGTCATCCAGGCGATGGACCGCGCCATGGGCGAAGCGGCATCCGCCGGGGCCGAGGCCCAGCGCCCGCAGCGCGGCCGCGTGAGCGACGGTGCCCAGCGCGAGCACCGCCCGCAGTCGCTTCATGGCCGCGATCTCGGCCGACAGGAACGGGCGGCAGGCCGCGGTCTCGGCGGCGGTCGGCCTGTTCCCTGGCGGGACGCAGCGGACGGCGTTGGTGATCCGGCAGTCGCGGAGGGTGAGGCCATCGTCCGCGCGGGCGCCGTAATCGCCGCTGGCGAAGCCGAATTCCCGAAGGGTCGCGTAGAGCAGGTGGCCGGCGTAATCGCCGGTGAACGGCCGCCCCGTGCGATTGGCCCCGCGCAAGCCGGGTGCCAGGCCGACGATCAGGAGCCGTGCGTCGAGGGTGCCGAAGCTCGCCACCGGCGCGTTGTGCCAGCGCGGCTCGGCCGCCCGGTGGTCGTCGCGAAAGGCGGCGAGGCGCGGGCACCGTCCGCAGTCGCGGGCGGGCGCGGCCGATGCGTCCATCGCTCAGCCGGTGCTGGCCGCGCCCTCCGGCTCCTCGTCGTCCGCACCCTCGGCGTAGGCCGCCTCGATTTCGTCCTCCATCGGCTCCTTCACGCTCTGGGGGCGTTCGTTCCGCCATTTCGGCGGGCGCCCGATCATGGTTTCGAGCTCCTGGAGCTCGATGAAGCTGTCCGCCTGGCGGCGCAGCTCGTCGGCGATCATCGGCGGCTGCGAGCGGATCGTGCTGACGACCGAGATCCGCACGCCCTTGCGCTGAATCGCCTCGACGAGACGGCGGAAATCGCCGTCGCCGGAGAACAGGACCATGTGATCGAGGACTTTCGCCATCTCCATCATGTCGACGGCGATCTCGACGTCCATGTTGCCCTTGATCTTGCGCCGACCCATGTAGTCGGTGAACTCCTTGGTCGGCTTGGTCACCATCGTGTAGCCGTTGTAGTCGAGCCAATCCACCAGGGGCCGGATCGGCGAATACTCTTCTCCCTCGACCAGGGCGGTGTAGTAGAACGCGCGCACGAGGCGGGCCCCGCTCCCGAATTCTTCGCGCAAGCGCTTGTAGTCGATGTCGAAACCGAGCGAGCGCGCCGCCGAATAGAGATTCGCGCCGTCGATGAAGAGTCCGAGCCGCTCGTGCGGATGGGTGTTTATCAATGTCGGTCCTTTCCGCTCCGGTGCGGCGGGCCGCCGCACCGTCGTCCTCAGATCATGCGTGCGCCGGCACGCCGTCTTCAGTTTAGGGGCCCGTCCCGGAACATGCCACCGGCTCGTTCGCGGAACGGCGGCCGGACGATCCTGTTGACCGGGGCGGGGGCGCCCCCTAAATGGAAGGGAGGCGCGGCGTCGGCGCGCTCCGGGCCGGATGGCAGAGTGGTCATGCAGCGGACTGCAAATCCGTGCACGCCGGTTCGATTCCGGCTCCGGCCTCCGGCGCCGCCCGGGCGCCGCGGGCGGCCCGGGCGATAGCCGGCGCCGGGGGCCGGTGCTATAAGGGCGCCGCTCCCGATCCCTGGACCGATCGGAACGGCCCCATGGACATCCACGAATACCAGGCCAAACGGGTGCTGTCGGGGTTCGGCGTGCCCGTGCCGCGGGGCGTGCCGGTGACCGAGCCCGGCCGGATCGAGGACGCCGTGGGCGCGCTCGGCGGCCCCGTCTGGGTCGTGAAGGCGCAGATTCACGCGGGCGGGCGCGGCAAGGCCGGCGGGGTCAAGGTCCGTACCGACCGGGCCGCGGCGGTCGCGACGGCGCGCGCGATGTTCGGCGCGGTGCTCGTGACCCATCAGACCGGCCCCGACGGCCGGGAGGTGCGCAGGGTCTATCTCGAAGAAGGCGCGCGGATCGCCCGCGAGTACTATCTGAGCGCCGCGGTGGACCGCGAGAGCGGCGGCGTCGCGCTGATGGCGTCGCGCCGGGGCGGCATGGACATCGAGGCGGTTGCGGCCGAAAGCCCGGACGAGATCGTCACGGTCGCGATCGACGCGGCGAGCGGTTTCCAGCCCTTCCACGGGCGCAGGGTCGCCTTCGGCCTCGGGCTCGCGGGCGCCGCCGCCAAGGCGGCCGCCGGCGTGGCGCGGGCGGTCTACGACGCCGTGATCGGCACCGACGCGAGCCTGGTCGAGATCAACCCGCTGGTCGAGACGGAAGACGGCGCCCTCCTCGCCCTGGACGCGAAGATGAGCTTCGACGACAACGCGCTCTACCGGCAGGCCGACGTCGCGGCGCTGCGGGACGAGCGCGAGGAGGACCCGGCGGAGCGGGCGGCGCGCGCGCACGGGCTGAGCTACGTCAAGCTGGACGGCGCCATCGGCTGCATGGTTAACGGCGCCGGCCTCGCCATGGCAACGATGGACATCATCAAGCTGCACGGCGGCGCGCCCGCGAACTTCCTCGACGTGGGCGGCGGGGCCACCCGCGCGCGCGTGACGGAAGCTCTCAAGATCATCCTCCGGGACCGGAACGTGCGCGGCATCCTGGTCAACATCTTCGGCGGTATCATGCGCTGCGACGTGATCGCCGAGGGCATCGTGACCGCTGCCAGGGAGGTCGCGCTCGACCTGCCGCTCGTGGTCAGGCTGGAAGGCACCAACGTCGAGAAGGGCAAGGCGATCCTGGCAGGCGCGGGGATCGACCCGATCCCGGCCGACGACCTCGACGACGCTGCGGCGAAGATCGTGAAAGCGGTCGGAGAGGCGGCCTGATGTCGGTCCTCGTCGATGCCGGGACGCGGGTGATCTGCCAGGGGTTCACCGGCGCCCAGGGGACCTTCCATTCGGAACAGGCGATCGCCTACGGCACGAAGATGGTCGGCGGCGTCACCCCCGGCAAGGGAGGCACCACCCATCTCGGCCTGCCGGTATTCGACACCGTCGTCGAGGCCGCCGCCGCGCTCGCGCCCGACGCCTCGGTGATTTACGTTCCGGCGCCCTTCGCGGCCGACGCGATCCTCGAGGCCGTCGCCGCGGGCGTCGACCTGGTGGTCTGCATCACCGAGGGGATCCCGGTGCTGGACATGGTGCGCGTCAAGCGCGCGCTGGCCGGGACGGGAACCCGGCTCGTCGGACCGAACTGCCCGGGCGTGATCACGCCCGGTGCATGCAAGATCGGCATCATGCCAGGCCACATCCACCGCCGCGGCGGGGTCGGCATCGTCTCCCGCTCGGGCACGCTCACCTACGAGGCGGTTGGGCAGACCAGCGCCGCCGGACTCGGCCAGTCGACCTGCATCGGGATCGGCGGCGATCCCGTCGCGGGCACGGATTTCATCGATTGCCTGGCGCTGTTCGCCGCCGATCCCGAGACGGAGGCCATCGTCATGATCGGCGAGATCGGCGGCACCGCGGAGGAGAAGGCCGCCGCCTTCGTGCGCGCGGAGCGGTTCGCCAAGCCGGTCGTCGGCTTCGTCGCCGGCCGCACCGCGCCGCCGCGGCGGCGGATGGGCCATGCCGGGGCCATCGTCGCCGGCGGCAAGGGGCGGGCGGAGGACAAGATCGACGCCATGCGGAGCGCGGGCATCACCGTGGTCGATTCGCCGGCGGCGATCGGCGCCACGGTGCGCGACGTCCTCGGACGCTGACCGGAGCCGGGGCAGGCACCGTGGCCGGCGATTCCGACGGCGGGTTCGCGTTTCCCGGCGGGGTGGACCCGACCGCCATCGAGCAACTCCATGCGCAGTATCTGCGCGATCCAGGCTCGGTCGACCCGAGCTGGGGCCGCTATTTCGAGAGCGAGGGCGACGCCGACGCGGACGTGGCGGGCGGGCTGCCGGGTGCGCGGCCGGACGCCGCGCGGACGCCGGCGGAAGCTCCGCGCGCCGGCGAAGACGGCCCGGTTCCGGCGGCGACGATCGATTCGATCCGCGCGCTCATGCTCATCCGCGCCTACCGTGTGCGCGGCCATCTCATCGCCGACCTCGATCCCCTCGGCCTCGAGGGCGACAGGCACCATCCCGAGCTGGATCCGAAGAGCTACGGCTTCTCCGAGGCGGACTACGACCGGCCGATCTACGTCGACGGCGTCCTGGGGTTGCGCTGGGCCTCGCTCCGCGAGGTGCTGGCCGTCCTCAAGCGGACCTATTGCGGGCCCATCGGCGTCGAGTTCATGCACATCCAGGACCCGGATCAGAAATCCTGGATCCAACGGATGATGGAGGGCGAACGGAACCGGCAATCCTTCTCCCGCGGCGAGAAGATGACCATCCTGCGCCGGCTCGACGAGGCCGAGGGGTTCGAGCGCTTCCTCGACGTGAAATACGCCGGCGCCAAGCGCTTCTCGCTGGAAGGCTCGGAAAGCGTCATCCCCGCCATCGAAACGGTCATCGCCCGTGCCGCCGGCCTCGGGATCGAGGAGCTCGTGATCGGCATGGCCCATCGCGGCCGGCTCAACGTGCTCACGAGCATCCTCGGCAAGTCCTACGCCGCGGTCTTTTCCGAATTCCAGGGCGGGGTGGTCGCCGCCGGCGACGTCCAGGGATCGGGCGACGTCAAGTACCATCTCGGCGCCTCGGCGGACCGCGAGATCGAGGCGGGAAAGACCTTCCACATCTCGTTGACGCCGAACCCGTCCCACCTCGAAGCCGTGAACCCGGTGGTGCTGGGCAAGGTCCGGGCCAAGCAGGCGATGCGCGGCGACCGCGCGCGCGCGCGGGTCATGGGCCTGCTGATTCACGGCGACGCGGCGCTCGCCGGCCAGGGCCTCTGCTCGGAGATCTTCGAACTCTCGGACCTGCGGGGCTACCGCACCGGCGGCACGATCCACATGGTCGTCAACAACCAGATCGGCTTCACGACCAGCCCGGGCTTCGCCCGCTCCTCGCCCTACCCGTCGGAGGTCGCGAAGATCGTTCAAGCGCCGATCTTCCACGTGAACGGCGACGATCCGGAAGCGGTTGTGCGCCTCTGCCAGATCGCCGTCGAGTACCGCCAGCGCTTCAAGAAGGACGTGGTCGTCGACATCGTCTGCTACCGTCGCCACGGTCACAACGAGGGCGACGAGCCGGCCTTCACCCAGCCTGCGATGTACCGCGCGATCGGCGAGCGGCCGACGACCCGGCGCATCTACACCGAGCGCCTGGTCGCCGAGGGCGTGCTCTCGACCAGGGATGCGGACGACATGATGGCGGCCTTCCGCGCCCGGCTCGAGGCGGCGCTCGCGGAGTCCAGGAGCTACCGCCCCAACAAGGCCGACTGGCTCGAGGGCGACTGGTCGGACATCGAGGCCGCGCCCCGCGACCCCCGGCCGGGCGATACCGCCGTCGCCCCGGCGGTGCTGGTCGAGATCGGCCGCACCCTCACCCGGATCCCTGAGGATTTCGCCGTGCATCCGCGCATCCGGCGGCAGCTCGAGGAGAAGCGCAAGGCGATCGAGGCCGGCGGCCCGATCGACTGGGCGACGGCGGAAGCCCTCGCCTTCGGCGCGCTCCTGCTTGAAGGCAAGCGCGTCCGCCTGTCGGGCCAGGATTGCTCGCGCGGCACCTTCTCGCAGCGGCACGCCGGTCTGGTGGACCAGGAGACGGAGCGCCGCTACGTCCCGCTCGACCACATCCGGCCGGGCCAGGCGCGGCTGGAGCTCGCGGACAGCCCGCTGTCGGAGGCCGGCATCCTGGGCTTCGAATACGGGCATTCGATTACGGACCCGGACACGCTGGCGATCTGGGAGGCGCAGTTCGGCGATTTCGCCAACGGCGCGCAGGTGGTCATCGACCAGTTCGTCAGCGCCGGCGAGACCAAATGGCTGCGCATGTCCGGCCTCGTCATGCTGCTGCCCCACGGCTACGAGGGCCAGGGGCCGGAGCACAGCTCGGCGCGCCTGGAGCGCTATCTCCAGCTCTACGCCGACGGCAACATCCAGGTCGTGAACTGCTCGACGCCGGCCTCCTACTTCCATGCCCTGCGACGCCAGTTGCACCGCAGCTTCCGCAAGCCGCTGATCGTCATGTCGCCCAAATCCCTGCTGCGCCACAAGCGCTGCGTCTCGGCGCTGGAGGAGATGGGCGGCGGCGCGCGATTCCACCGGGTGATCGGCGAGACGGACCCGGGCATCGCTCCGGAACGCGCGCGCCGGGTCGTCTTCTGCACGGGCAAGGTCTATTATGACTTGCTGGCGGCGCGCGAGGAACGCGGCATCGACGACGTGGCGCTCGTCCGGCTCGAACAGATCGCCCCCTTCCCGAAGAAGAGCCTAACGGTCGAGATCGCGCGATACCGCGGCGCCGAGGTGGTGTGGTGCCAGGAAGAGCCCCGGAACATGGGCGCCTGGACCTTCGTCGCACCGCTCGTCGAGGAGGTGCTGCGCGATCTCGACGGCGGGACGCGGCGGCCGCGCTATGTCGGGCGCGCGGCGGCGGCTTCGCCTGCGACCGGCTTCCTGGTCGTGCACCAACGCGAACAGAAGGCGCTTGTGGACGAAGCTCTGGGCGCCGGCGGAGGGGAGGCACGGCCATGACCATCGACATCACCGTCCCCAGCCTGGGGGAATCGATCACCGAGGCCACCGTCGCCCGCTGGCTCAAGGCGCCGGGCGACGCGGTGGCGCGCGACGAGCCGCTGGTCGAGCTCGAGACCGACAAGATCGCGGTCGAGGTCAACGCCGAGGCGGCGGGCAGGCTGGCGGACATCGTGGCTCCCCAGGGTGCGGAGGTCGCGGTGGGCGCCCTGCTCGGCCGCCTGGAGCCCGGCGCGCCGAACGATCCGGCACCCGCGCCCGCGCTCCCCCCTCTTTCGCCGGCGGTCCGTCGCCTCGTCGAGGAGCACGGCCTCGATCCGGCGGCGCTGACGGGGAGCGGCAAGGGCGGGCGCATCCTGAAGAGCGACGTGCTCGCCGCCGCAGCGCGGGCCGCGCGGTCGGCGGACGTCGTGGAAGCCGGCTCCCCGGCGTCCCCCGCGCCCGAAGCGCCGCCGGACGTGTCGCCGCCCCCCGCTCCGGCGTCGCCCGCCGCGCCGCCGCCGTCCGAACCGGTGCCCGTGCCTGCGCGAAAGGACGCGCGCGAGGAGCGGGTGCCGATGAGCCGGCTCCGCCGCCGCGCCGCCGAGCGGCTCAAGCGCGCTCAGGAAACGGCGGCGATGCTCACCACCTTCAACGAGGTGGACATGACGGCGGTTCTGGCGCTTCGGGCGGCGCACCGGGAGGCGTTCGAGCGCCGGCACGGCGTCCGCCTCGGCCTCATGTCCTTCTTCGTCAAGGCGTCCGTGGCCGCGCTCATGGAGTTTCCGCCGGTCAACGCGGCGATCGACGGCGCCGATATCGTCTACCGGCGTTATTGCGACGTCGGCGTCGCGGTGAGCGCGCCGCGCGGCCTGATCGTGCCGGTCCTGCGGGGCGCGGAGCGGCTGGGCTTCGCCGCCATCGAGAAGGAAATCCGCGCCTTCGCCGACAAGGCCCGCGACAACAAGCTGGCCGTGGACGATCTCGTCGGCGGCACCTTCACGATCTCGAACGGCGGGGTGTTCGGCTCGCTCATGTCCACCCCGATCCTCAACCCGCCGCAGTCCGCGATCCTCGGCATGCACAAGATTCAGGATCGCCCCGTGGCGGTCGAAGGCACGGTGGAAATCCGCCCGATGATGTATCTCGCACTGAGCTACGACCACCGCCTCATCGACGGGCGCGAAGCGGTGGGCTTCCTCGTCCTCGTCAAGGAATGCATCGAGGACCCGCGGCGGATGCTGCTCGACCTCTAGCGCAGATCGTACGAAGGGAGGGGAGGATGTCCCTCGGCGTGCCGCTTCTCATAGGCGTAGTGCTGGCTTGTGCCGGCGCGGGAGCCTTCGTCGCGTATTTCACGTTCGCCGCGCCTGCGCGGGCGCGGGCCTCCCGCGCCGACGAGCGCCGCGCCGAAGCCGAGCAGGCGCTCGAGCACATGCGTGCGGAGCGCGATGCGCTTGCCATCAAGAAGGCCGAATCCGATACCGCCTTGGCGACCGAACGAAAGAACTACGCGGTGCGTGTCAAGGAACAAGAGGAGATGATCGAGAAGAAGTTCAAGGCGCTCGCCTCGGACGTCCTCGGGGAGAACAGCAAGCGCTTCCTGAACCTCGTGAGCGAACGCTTCGAGAAGCACAAGACGAGCGCGGACGAAGACCTGGGGAAACGCCGGATCGAAATTGAAAGGCTGGTCAAGCCGATCGACGAGGGCTTGGTTAAATTGGAGCGCAAGATAGGCGAGATCGAGAAGGAGAGGGAGGGAGCCTACAGCGCCGTCACCGAGCAAGTGAAGAACTTGGCGCAGGGCCAGACGAACCTGCGCTCGGAGACCGGCCGCCTCGCCCAGGCGCTCCAGCAGCCGAAGACCCGGGGCCGGTGGGGAGAATATCAGCTGCGGAAGGTATTGGAGATGGCGGGCATGACGGAACACGTGGATTTCGATGAGCAAAAGACGGTAGGCGGGGAGGACGGCCGTCTGCGGCCCGACGTGATCGTGCATCTTCCCGGCGGAAAATCGGTCATCGTCGACGCGAAGACGTCTCTCGAAGGCTACCTGGCCGCCGTCGAAGCGGACAACGAGGAAGACCGCAAGCGGCATATGGACGCGCATGTGCGCCATGTGCACGACCATGTCCGCAAGCTCGCGTCGAAGGAATACTGGAAGGAGCTGCCGGTCACCCTCGACTTCGTCGTGATGTTCATTCCCGGCGAGGCGTTCTACGCCGCCGCCATCGAGAACGACCCCAAGCTCTTCGAGCAAGCCTTCGAAAAGAAGGTTTTGATCTGCTCGCCCACGATTTTCATCGCCCTCGCGAAGGCGATCGCCTATGGTTGGGAGCAGCAGAAGTTCGCCGAGAACATGCAGAAGGTGAAGCATCTCGCCCGAGAGCTGTATGACCGAATCAAGGTGTTCGGCGAACACATGAGCGGCTTAGGCGACTCGCTCGACCAAGCCGTGAAGCAATACAACAAAGGCGTCGGCTCGCTTGAAGGGCGCGTATTGCCCGCTGCCCGCAAGTTCAAAACCCTGGGCGTCGGGTCGGCGGAGGCGACGCTGCCAGGCTTGGAGCCCATCGGGATCGAAGCGCGCGCGCTGCGCGCCCCCGAGTTGACCGCCCACGACCGGAAAGGCGGCGCGGCGGCAACCGAGGCGGATGCGTGAGCGGCGCCCGCGCCGGCCTGGGCGTTTCGGCAACCCGGCGCGGGGACGTTCCGTCGGTGCGGACGCCGACGCGCCGGCGGACGCTCAATTCCGCAACGGCTTTCCGGTCTCCAGCATGTGTTCCATGCGGGCGATGGTTTCCGGCGTGCGGATCAGGGCGAGCAGGGCGTCGCGCTCGAGTTCGGAGAGCCGGTCTTCGGGGACCTCCCTGGTCGCGTCGGTGTCGCCGCCGGTGAGGACGTCGGCGAGATGCCCGGCCACGACCAAATCATGCGGCGTGGCCTTGCGCGTCTTCGCGAGCCCCTTCACCGCCATCTTGAGCGCGACACGGGCGGTCTTGCCGGGGAGCTTGATCGTGCGCGGTTCGGGCGCGGCATAGCCCTCGGCCAGCGCCAGCGCCTTCGCCTTGGCATCGGCCAGCAGGCGGTCGCGGTTGGCGCTGATGGCGTCGCCCTCGCGCAGGAAGCCCAGGCGACGCGCCTCCTTGGCCGAGCGTGAAACCCTGGCCAGGCCGATGGTCTCGAACGCCTTGGTGATCGCGGGCATGGCGCCGCCGAACCCCCGCTTGCCGCCGCCCGACGCGCGCAGCATCAGCTCCCTGCAGCCGCCCCAGGCGGGCACCAGCCCGACGCCGGCCTCGACCAGGCCGATATAGCTCTCAGCATGCGCCTGGATCGCGTCGCAATGGAGCAGGATCTCGCAGCCGCCGCCCAAGGCCATGCCGGCGGGCGCGCCGACCACGGGGAACGGCGCGAACTTCAGTGCCTTGAAGGCTTCCTGGCCCTGCGCCACCGTCTCCGCGACCGTCTTCCAGGCGCCGACGTTGACGACGAACAGCGCCAAGCCGAGATTCATCCCGACGGAAAAATCCTTGCCCTCGTTGTAGATCACGAGCGCCGTCATCCGCGCGCCGACGATTTCGACGGCGCGGCCGATCAGCGCCATGATCTCAGTGTCGAGGGCGTTCATCCTGGTGTGGAATTCGAGGCAGGCCACGCCGTCGCCCAGGTCCCACAGGCTGGCCGAGCCGTTGGTCGCAAGGGCTGCGCCCGCGCGCTTCGCGTCCGCGAGGGAGAGCACGCCGTCCGCCCGCGCGACCGGCGCATGGACGCCCGCCGGGGTGAGGTGGTGGAGCCGTCCGCCTTCGAGCCGGTAGAAACCGCCGCGCTCGGCCGCGCGCGCGAGCAGCGGCGGCACCGCCCGGCCTTCGCCCGCGCGCTTCCCGGCGAACCAGCCGGCGCCCATCCTGTCGATCAGCGCGAACGGGCCTTCCTTCCAGTTGTAGCCGAGCCGCATGGCGCGGTCGACCGACTCCACGTCGTCGGCGATCTCGGGCACCAGCGCGGCGGCGTAGGCGAGCGTCCCCGACATCACGCGCCACGCATAGGCGCCCGTCGCGTCGGGGAATTCGAAGAGACGGCGGAGCGAGCCTCCGGCCTGTTCGACGCTCTCCGGCCGCGGGCGGGCGGCGGGCCGGTATTCGCCCGACACGAGGTCGAGCGCTTCCTTCTCCTTCTTCGCCGCGCCGGGCTTCAGCCGGTAGAAGCCGCCCTTGCCCTTGCGCCCGGTGTGACCCTTCTCGATCAGCGCCGCGACGACCGGCGGTTCGCGGTAGAGCGTGCGGAAGGCGTCGCCCTCGGGCACGGCGTCGCGGAGGCTGCGCCCGACCAGAGGCATCAGATCGAGGCCGACGAGATCGACGAGGCCGAAGACGCCGGTCTTGGGCACGCCGATCGGGCGGGAGAGCACGGCGTCCGCCTCCTCGATCGTGACCGCGCCGTCGAGGGCTTCCACGAGCGCCGCGACGATCCAGTACGTGCCGATGCGGTTGGCGATGAACCCCGGCGTGTCCTTGCAGGCGACGACGCCCTTGCCGAGCTTGCGATCGGCGAATTCGCGCACGGCCTCCGCCGCGTCGGCTCGCGTGTCCGGCCCCGCCACCATCTCCAGGAGGCGCATGTAGCGCGGCGGGTTGAAGAAGTGCGTGATCAGGAAGTCGCGCGCGAAGCGCTCCGGCATCCCTTCCAGCAGTGCGTGGCGCGGGATCGTCGAGGTGTTGGAAGAAACGATCGAGCCCGCGCGGCGCACGGAATCGATCCGCCGGTAGACGTCCCTTTTGATCTCCGCCTTCTCCACCACCGCCTCGACAATCCAGTCGGCATCCCGCAGCAGGTCGAGATCGTCTTCGAGGTTGCCGGTGGTGATCCGCTTCGCGTCGGCCTTCTCCATGAACGGCGCGGGTTCGGCCTCGAGCAGCGCCGCGACCGCGCCCTCGGCGAGGGCGCTCCTGTTGCCGCCGCCTTGCGCCGCGACGTCGAGCAGCACCACGTCGTGGCCGGCATTGGCGATGTGGGCGGCGATGCCGCCGCCCATCAGCCCGGCGCCGAGGACGGCAGCCTTGCCGATCGCCATCACGCGGCCTCGAGCACGGTGGAGATGCCCTGCCCGCCGCCGATGCACTGGGTCGCCAGCGCATAGCGTTTGTCTTCACGCTCGAGAAGCTGCGCGGCCTTGCCGGTGATGCGCGCGCCGGTGGCGCCGAGCGGGTGGCCGATGGCGATGGCGCCGCCGTCGAGGTTCATCCGTTCGAGGTCGATCGCGAGTTCGCGCACGCAGGCCAGGGCCTGGACCGCGAAGGCCTCGTTGAGCTCGATCACGTCGATGTCCGCCATGGCGAGGCCGGCCCGCGCCAGCGCCTTCCCGGAAGAGACCACGGGGCCGTAGCCCATGATCTCGGGCCGGCAGCCGGCCACGGCGACCGCCTTGATCCGGGCGAGCGGCGCGAGCCCGTTGCGCCGGGCGAAATCCTCGGTGCAGACGAGGACGGCGGCCGCGCCGTCGGTCAGCGGCGAGGAAGTACCGGCGGTGACGGTGCCGTCCGCGTCGAACGCGGGCTCCAGGCCGGCAAGGACCTCCGCGGTCGTGCCGGGGCGGATGCAGCCGTCGCGTGCGACCGGGCCGTCTTCCGTTTCGACGGCGACGACCTCGCCGTCGAAACGCCCGGCCTCCCAGGCGGCGGCGGCGCGTTCGTGGCTCGCCACCGCCAGTGCCTCCTGCTCCGCCCGCGTGATCTGGTACTTCCGGGCGAGGTTCTCGGCGGTCTCGCCCATGGACATGTAGGCGCCTTCGTTCCTCTCGTAGAGTCCCGGGTTCGGCATCGGGTTGAAGCCGCCCATGGGCACGCGGCTCATCGATTCGACGCCGGCGCAGACGAAAGCCTCGCCGGCGTCCATGCGGATTGCCCCGGCCGCCATGTGGATCGCCTGCATCGACGAGCCGCAGAAGCGGTTGATCGTCGTCCCGGCGACCGAGATCGGAAGGTCCGCCGTCAGGGCGACGATGCGCCCCAGGTTGAGGCCCTGCTCGCCTTCGGGGAAGGCGCAGCCCACGATCACGTCCTCGATCTCCGCCGGGTCGATTCCGGTGGCGGCGATCAGGCCGCGGACGACGTCGGCGGCGAGATCGTCGGGGCGTTTCTCGACCAGCGCACCCTTGTGGGCGAAGTGGAAGGGCGACCGGACGTAGCCGGCGATGACGGCGGTTTTCATGGGCGGGGACCTCTCGTTGCGTGGGCCGTGGCGGCCCGGGCCGCGATCACGACGGCGCGCCGGCGCTCCGTTTGGCGGCTTCCTCCGCGATCAGCTCCTTCTTGGAGAGTTTGCCGATGATGGTCTTCGGCAGCTCGGCGCGGAACTCGATCTGTTTCGGCCTTTCGATCGGCGACAGCTTGTCTTCGAGGAACGCCGTCAGGGCCTCCTCCGTCAGGCTTGCGCCTTCCTTCAGCCGGACGAAGGCCTTTGCAGCCTGCTGGCGCCGCGGGTCGTCGATGCCGATGACGGTGACCTCCAGCACCGCCGGGTGCTTGTAGATCGCTTCCTCGACATGGCGCGGATAGACGTTGTAACCGCCGGTGATGATCACTTCCTTGAGCCGGTCGATGAGGAAGACGTAGCCGTCCGCATCGATGTAGCCCACGTCGCCGGTATGGAAGCGCCCGCCGGAAAAGGCCTGCTCGTTCTCCTCCGCGCGCTTCCAGTAGCCCTGCATGACCTGCGGGCCGGTGACGCAGATCTCGCCGGTCTCGCCTTGCGGGAGTGTCGTCGTCGGCTCGTCGATCGAGGCGATCTCGACCACCGTCCCCGGAACGGGGATGCCGAGCGAGCCTTCGCGGCTGCCGCCGGGGCCGGTGGGGTTGCAGGTCACGACGGGGGCGGTCTCGCTCAGGCCGTAGCCCTCCACCAGCGCGCAGCCGGAGAGCGCCTGGAACTTCTCCTGGACCTCGCGCGGAAGCGACGCGCCGCCGGAGAGGCAGAGCTTGATCGAGGAAAGGTCGAATTTTCCGGCCGCCACTCCGGGATGGCCGTTGATCGCGATGTAGATCGTCGGTACCGCGGGGAAGAGCGTCGGTCGCTTCCCGTGGATCGTCTTGAGCAGCCCGTCGAGCTCGAAGCGCGGCAGCAGGATCATCCTGGAGCCGGTATGGATGCCGAAGTTCATCACCACGGTCATGGCGAAGACGTGGAACAGCGGCAGCACGCCGACCACGGATTCGGCGCCCCTCTCGATCGTGGGGAACATCATCGCCGCCTGCGCGGTGTTGGCGTAGAGATTGGCGTGGGTCAGCATCGCGCCCTTGGAGATGCCGGTCGTGCCGCCGGTGTATTGCAGCACCGCGACGTCGTTGGCGGCGTCGATCTCGACCGGTGCCGGCGTGCCGGCGTTGTCGATCAGCGCCGCGAAGGAGACGTGGCGCGAGTCGCGCGCCACCGTGGCGATCTCCCGCCGCTTGACGAGCCGGAAGAGCAGGCCCTTGAGGGGCGGCAGCATGTCCGCCATGGGGCAGACCACGAGATGCGCGAGCCGGGTCCGGTCGAGCGCGGCGCGCGCCTTGTCGTAGAGGAGGGCGAGATCGAGGGTGACCAGGATATCGGTCTCGGAATCCTCAATTTGGCTCGTGACCTCCTCGATCGCGTAGAGCGGGTTGAAGTTGACGACCGTCCCGCCGGCCTTGAGCACGCCGTAGTAGGCGACGACGAAGGCCGGGCAATTGGGCAGGAACAGGCCGACCTTGCGGCCCTTGCCGACGCCCAGCTTCTGGAACCCCTGGGCCGCCCGGTCCGCCAGCGCGCCCAGCTCCCGGTAGCGCGTGACCCGGCCCATGAAGTCGATGGCCGGCCGGTCGCCGTAGCGGGCCACCGCGTCGTCGAGCAGCCGGTGCAGCGGGGCGGACGGAAGCGGCGCATGCCAGTCCACATCTGCCGGATAGGACCGTTCCCACGGATGAGTGTCGCCTTCAGCCATGCGCTTCCCTCCGCCTCGTCCTTGCGGGAAAGAGGTACGCGCCCGGCCGTCGGGGGTCAACCCCGGCCGGGTTTGTGGCATGATCGCCGGGTGCCGTTCCCACGGCGGCGCACCGGAACGCGGGAAGCGGGACATGGGGCGGAAGGTCATCGTCACCTGTGCGGTGACGGGCTCGGCGGATACGGTCGGCAGGAATCCGGCGGTGCCTGTCACGCCGGAGGAGATCGCATGCTCCGCGATCGACGCGGCCAGGGCCGGCGCGGCGATCGTGCACATCCATGTGCGCGATCCCGAGACCGGTCGCGCCAGCATGGCGCTCGATCACTACCGCGAGACCGTGGGCCGCATCCGAGAGAGCGAAACCGATGTCGTGCTGAACCTCACCACGGGCTACGGCGCGCGCTTCAGCCCGGGCGTCGAGGATCCGTTTTCCCACGGTCCGGGCACGACCCTGGTCGCCCCGGCGCGGCGCGTCCGGCACGTGCTCGAGCTGCGGCCGGAGATTTGCAGCCTCGACGTGGCGACGATGAATTCGGGCGGCGTCCGCGACGACAGCGTGATGATCAATGCGCCGCCCCATCTGCGTCACATGGCCGCCGCCATCCGCGCGGCCGGCGTCCTGCCCGAGCTCGAGGTGTTCGACACGGGCCACGTGCGGCTTGCGGCGCACATGATCGAGCGCGGCCACGTGGAGGCGCCGGGCTTCTTCCAGCTCTGCTTGGGCGTCGAATGGGGCGCGCCGGCGACGCCGGAGGCACTCGGCCTCATGAAGAGCCTGCTGCCCGCCGGCGCCCATTGGGCGGCCTTCGGCATTTCCCGCGACCAGCGGCCGCTGATCGCGCTCTCGGTCCTCAATGGCGGGCACGTCCGCACCGGCCTCGAGGACAACCTCTATCTCGACCGCGGCGTTCTCGCGCCGTCCAACGCGGCGCTCGTCGAGCAGGCCGTGGACCTGATCGCCGGGCTGGGTGCCGAGCCGGCGCCGCCGGCGGACGCGCGCGCCATCCTCGGCCTGAAACCACCCGCGTGAGGACGCATGATCCCGCTCATCGACATCGCCCCCTTCCTGCACGGCTCGGCCAGCGACAAGACGCGCACCGCCCGGGCGCTCGACGAGGCGTGCCGCGAGGTCGGCTGGCTGGTGGTCGCCGGCCACGGCGTGCCAAGCGCCCTGATCGCGGAGATGCACGCCGTCTCGCGGGCCTATTTCGCGCTGCCCCACTGGGAGAAGATGAAACACAAAATGCCGGCCGACCGATACCGAGGCTACACGCCGCCGGGCACCGAGAGCCTCGCCTACAGCCTCGACGAGGAGCGCCCGCCGGACCTGAAGGAGGCCTTCAGCATGGGCCCGGTGGACGCCGCCTGCGACGCCTATCACTACGGCCCCGCCGGTGCCCGCTACTTCGCGCCCAACATCTGGCCGGACCGGCCGGCGGGCATGGCGAAGGTCTGGGAGGCCTATTACCGGGCGCTCTCGCGGCTGTCTGCCGACATGATGCGCGTCTTCGCCGTGGCGCTCGCCCTGCCGGAGGATTTCTTCGCGCCGAAGATCGACGAGCACATCACCAATTTCAGCGCCATCTACTATCCGCCGCAACCGGAGGCGCCGCTCGCCGGGCAGCTCCGCGGCGGCGGCCACACCGACTACGGCAGCCTGACCCTGGTGCATTGCGACACCGACATAGGCGGCTTGCAGGTGCAGACCCGGGACGGCGGCTGGGAGGGCGTGCCCTGGTTCCCGGACGCCTTCTCGGTCAATCTCGGCGACCTCATGGCCGAGTGGACCAACCACCGCTGGCGCTCGACCATGCACCGCGTCGTCAATCCGCCCCGCGACAAGGCCCATCTCGACCGCCTGTCGCTCGTCTTCTTCCACCAGCCCAACTACGACGCGGTGATCGAGTGCCTGCCGAGCTGCATCGGCCCAAACAACCCGGCGCGCTATGTCCGCACCACCTCGGGCGCGCACATCACGGCGAAGCTCACCAAGCAGCGCGCCCCGGGCTTGGCCGAAGGCGCCGCCACACCCGCGTCCACGTGCCGCCCGAAGGCATGGCTCTACCCGCCCGCGCAGGAGGAGAGCGCAGGATGACGCCCCCGGCACCGGCAAAGGGAGGGTGAGGTGAACGACCTTACGAATCGCATAAGGACTATCCGGGACGCGCTGACGAAAGGCCTCGTCGAGCGCGACGTCGCCGTGCGCCTCGCATTGCTCGCGGCTCTGACCGGCGAGCATCTGCTTCTCGTCGGCCCGCCGGGAACGGCCAAAAGCCTTGTCGCGCGCAGATTGCGCCACGCCTTCAAGGACGCGGCGTATTTCGAGCGTCTGCTGACCCGCTTCTCCGTACCGGAGGAGCTGTTCGGTCCGCTGTCCATCAAGGGCCTCGAGGAAGACCGTTACAAACGGTTGACCAAATCATACTTGCCTACTGCCTCCGTCGCCTTCCTCGACGAGATCTTCAAGGCCAACAGCGCCATCCTCAACGCCCTTCTCACGCTTCTGAACGAACGCGAGTTCGACAACGGCGCCTCCCGCGAGGAGACTCCGCTCGTGGCGGTCGTGGGCGCGAGCAACGAGCTCCCCGAAGGCGAGGAACTCGACGCCCTGTTCGACCGTTTTCTGTTGCGCCTGCATGTCGGCCCGGTGTCGAAAGACGCATTCCCCGGATTGCTGAAGCTGCGAGACGACGTCGAGGTGAACATTCCCGAAGAACCCGGATTGACCGAGGGCGACCTCGACGCGGTGCGGAAGGAAGCCGGGAAGGTGCAGGTGCCGGATGGCGTGATGGCGCTCCTGTGCGACCTGCGGGAATGGTGCATCGCCGAAGAGATATGGGTATCAGATCGCCGCTGGCGCAAGGTCGTGAAGCTCCTGCAAACCTCGGCGTGGACCAGCGGGCGCGACGCGGTGTCGATCTGGGATTGCTGGCTTCTCCGGCACTGCTTGTGGAGCAAGGCCGAGGACGGACGGAAAATCTACGAGTGGTATGTCTCCCGGGTCGGGGCGGTGGCCGAGGACGAGGAACCCTCGCGACTCGTTCGCATGATTCAGGCGTGGGAAGGGCGGCTCCGGAAGGACGAGGAGAGCAGATCCCAGAAACAGGATGAAGAGGGCAGGCTTCTTTATTCGGGAAAGGACGGAAAAGACACGGCTCACCGGAGGGGACAGAATTACAGGCACGGGGAACCGCTCTACGTCCTGCCCAAAGGCGCATATAGCAAACGCATGTATGACAATGAGAAACTTGACGAAACCAATAAGGGTAAGGGATATACAGAAAAGGAAATAGAAGAGAAGATTCCTGTCATAGTAGATGGTCGGTATTTTGTAGAGGATACTGATGAGCTGCCGAAATTCACACAGAAAAAAGGAAATCGGTTCATGGTCGACTTATCTCCCGCGATGGAACCGACAAGACACGAACCCGTCCATATTCGGGATTGTCTCCGGCAACTGGAAGAATTTTCGATCAAAATGGTTACTCATAAGGGCGAGATCGAAAAGCGAATCGAAACCTTGGAGAACGACGTTCGTGGGCACCTCTGGGTGATGGACGATTTCGCGGAACCGGCGTCCCGGGGCCTCGAAAAGGCGCGCGGCGACGCCGAGGGGCTCATCGAACGACTGGAGAAGGTGAAAAGGGGTTACGAGGATCTGCCGCGGAAGGAAGAGGAACCGGCGCGGAAGGAAGAGGAACCGGGCGCGATCGGTGGAGAGCGTTCATGATTCTCGCCCGGCGCGATAGCGGGGATCGGGCGAGTCGCGGGTTCGATGCGGCAGCGTTGGAACGGAGTTACGCCTTCCTCGATGAATGTCCGGAGCACTTACTCGACGACGTCATCACGTCGCCTATCGGCGATCTCCGCGAGCGGGTTCGGGGCGTGCGCGCTTGGCGGGACGCGCTTCTGGAAGGGCGGCTACCGCCGGCGGGCGCATGGCCGCCCGAACAACTCGCCGCGCCCGTGCGCCAAGCCCTCGAACGGATGGGAATCGTCCGGTTCTGCAAGGGGCAACGGGAGCTGGTGGATGAGTTGCTCAAAGACATTCTCGCCGCTTTCACCCGACAGGACGATGGTTTGCGCAGGGACGTCGCGCGCCGGTTGCGCGAACTGGAGGAACTCGAACGTGTCCAGGCGCAGGAGCGGGAGGAGTTTGAACGCAGCGTCACGCGGTTGAGGGAAACATGGAATGCGCGCGGCGAGCGCGCGGCGCGCAAAGCGAAGCCGGTTCGGTCGGGCGATGGGGACCGCAAGCGGTTGCGGGCGCAGGCCGAACGCGAGGTCTTCACCCGCGCGCGGGAGGCCGACGCGGGCTTGATCGAGGAGTGGGGAGAACGGGCGCGGCTCTGGGCCGAGCTCGCCGACGTTTTCGACGACCTGGGACGGATGCTGGGCCGCGGCTGGGACCTGACGCTCGGAGTCTTGCGGCATACCGGGTGGCGCGAGCTCCTCCGATTGCGGGAGCTGGTGGCGCAACTCCCTCAGCTGCGCGAGGTCGTTCAGGCGCTGGGGCGGCTGCACGCCTCCGAAACGGCGGAGTCCGTCGCCGAACGGGTGTTCCAGCCCATGCGCAGGCTGGAGGAGGAGCGGCGCGAGGCGCCGACGCCGCTGGTCCCCGCCGACACGCGAGGCATCGAGCGCAGCGGCTCCATCGCCAGAATGTTGCCCGTCGAGGCGGCGATGCTTGGCCATCCCAAGCTGCGGCTGCTCTGGCATGCCCGCCGGGCGGAACGGGCCCTGCTCACCTACAGGGTCGAGGGCGTCGAAGACGAACGGACGCTCGTGGAGCGCGAGACCACCGAAGAGGCCGAGAATCTCCGCCCCGCCCTGGAGCGGGGGCCGATCCTCGCGGTCGTCGATACGTCCGGCTCGATGCACGGCCTCCCGGAACGGGTCGCGAAGGCGCTCGTGTTGGAAGCGCTTCGCACGGCGCACGCGGAGAAGCGACGCTGCTGCCTTTACGCCTTCAGCGGTCCCGGACAAGCGATCGAGCACGAGCTCGATCTGTCTCCAGACGGGATAGGCCGGCTGCTGGATTTCCTCGCTTTGTCCTTCGGCGGCGGCAGCGATCCGACGGAGGCGACGGAACGGGTGTTGCGGCGGCTCCGGGAGGGCGAATGGGTGAAAGCCGACGTCCTGTTCGTCAGTGACGGCGAGTGGCCCGATCCACCTTCCGGCCAGACGGAAGCCGTGCGCGAGGCGCGGAAGGCGGGAACGCGGTTTCACGGCATTCAGATCGGGAACCGCGGCCGGACGGGCCTGCACGCTCTCTGCGCGCCGGTCCATGTCTTCACGGATTGGGCCGGCGTGATCGACGCCCGCCGCGATTGAGCGCTCGTCCCGAAACGGGGTACCGGGCGCGAGTGTCCACGTCCGCATGGCGAGAAGCGCGAAACGGGGATATGAAGGCGGGGAGAAAATACGGAGGCGGAGGCGCACACTGGGGCCGCGTGTGTCGCTGGTGGGGGAAAGCGATTGCCCTGCCGGCCGGGGTATCGCCTTACCCGGTTCGCCGAGGGTTTCTACGATGACGGGCCGAACGGGCAGCTGCGACCGGAGGAGTGTTCATGATGGGGACCGTGGCGAAAACGGCCGAACGGAAGCCAGCCTATACCCTGGTTCGGAAAGGCGACCCCGCCTTCGTGCCGGGGCGGCGGAACTTTCTCACATACCGCGATCTCGGCGTCACGGCGGCGAGCGGGGGGCGGCTGCGCGCCCAGGTCACCTCGGCGAAGGCCGGGCTGTCGCGGCCCACGGGCTGGCACCGCCACGTCTGCGAGGGGCAGCTCGTCTACATGCTGCGCGGCTGGATCGATCTCGCCTTCGAAGACGGGACGATCCGCATCGAGGAAGGGGATTCCCTCTACATCCCCGGCGGCACGCCGCACAACGAGATCGCGACCTCCGAAAGCTTCGACCTGATCGAAGTCTCCCTGCCCGCCGACATGGGCACCGAACCCTGCGCCCCGCCGCCGGGCCGGCGCGCGGGCGGCTGAACCGCGCGGCCTACCGCTCCCGCCAGTCGGCCGTCTTCTCCACGGCGTCCGCCGCCTGGAGCACGGTCAGGTCGTCGAAGCGCCGGCCCACCAGCATCAGACCAATCGGCAGATCGTCCTCGACGCCGCAGGGGACGCTGACGGCGGGATGGCCGGTCAGGCTGAACTGGCAGGTGTTGTTGATCATGTTCAGCGCCCACCGCATCTCTTCCTCGATGCTGCAATCGGGCGCGGCGAGCGGCGGCGTCGCGAAGGGGATCGTCGGCATCGCGATCACGTCGCAGCGCGCGAGAATCGCGTCGTAATCCGCCTCCAGCAGGTGCCGCTGGTTCTGCGCCTTCGCGTAGTACCGCCCGTGATAGTGGCGGTGCATGTATTCACCGAGGATCAGGACCAGCTTGCCGGCCACCGGAAGATCGCCAGCGCGCGAATCGAACCCCCGGCCGAGCGCCTCGCGCAGGCGCGTGTCGTAGAAGCCTCGCCAGTTGGTGCCCTGGTTGAAGCCCTTGAGCATGAATTCGGCCGAGCCTTCGATACCGATGCCGTTCCAGATGTGCGGGCCGATCATGTGCATCGGCGCCGAGACCTCTTCCACCGCGGCGCCCTGGGCCTCGAGCACCGCCACCGCCGCCCGGCATTTCCGGTCGACCGTCTCGTCGCTTCCGGGGAAGCCGAGATCGCTCCAGGGCGTCTGCCCGAAGCCTTCCCGCAGGAGGCCGATCCTGAGGCCGTCCACGCCCTTGTCGATCGCCGGCATGTAGTCCCGCACGTAGTCCGCTGGGATCACCCCGCGCTGGCGCGGGTCCATCGCATCCGGGCCGGCGATGACGGAGAGCAGGCGGGCGGTGTTCTCCACCGTGTCGCAGATCGGCCCCAGCGTATCGATGGTCATCTCGATCATGACGCCGCCCGTGTAGGGGACGAGGCCGAAGGTCGGCTTGTGCCCGACGACGCCGCAGCGCGACGCCGGCAGGCGGATCGAACCCGCCTGGTCGCCGCCGATCGCCATGGTCACGTCGCCTGCCGCCACCGCGGCGGCGCTGCCGCCGGAGGAGCCGCCCGGCGAGTGGGTCGGCTTGCGCGGATTGCGGATCGGCCCGAGCGCGCTCGTGTGGCCGCCGCCGGAGAACGAGCAGTCCTCGGTGGTCGTCTTGCCGGCGATGCTGCCGCCGGCGTCGAGGATGCGCGTGACGATCGTCGCGTCCACGTCCGGGATGAAGCCTTCGAGCAGCCGCGTGCCGTTCATCATGGGGATGCCGGCGACGCTCACCGCGTCCTTGATGCCGACCGCTTGCCCTGCGAGCGGGCCCGTCTCGGTGCCCTTGATGTCGCAGCGCCAGTACCAGGCGTTGTAGGGGTTCTCGTCGGCGCTCGGCCGGTAGCCGCCGTCGCGCGGATATTTCTGCGGGGGGCGCCATTCCGGCATTTTCTCCAGGGCCCGATAGGAGGCCATCGGCCCCGCCATCAGCCGCCGATAGGCCGCCGCGTCTTCCTCCGACATGGCGATGCCGAATTCGTCGGCGAGTTCACGGATCCGATCGATCGTCGGCAGCTCGGCCCCTTTCGGCATGGTCCTCCCCTTCGTCGGCGCGGTCGTTCCCGCCCGCGCACTCTAGCACCGCCCCGCGCGGCGTGCGCAAGGCGGGGCGCCGCTCCCGGAAGAAGCGCCTGAGCAGGGCGGCCGCGCGGCTCTCCTGAATGCCGCCCACGACCTCGGGCCGGTGGTGGCAGGTCGGCTGCGCGAAAATCCGCGCCCCGTGCTCCACCCCGCCGCCCTTCGGGTCTGCCGCGCCGTAATGGAGCCGGCGCAGACGGGCGAAGGCGATCGCCTGCGCGCACATGGCGCAAGGCTCCAGCGTGACGTAGATGTCGCAGCCGGCGAGCCGCGGCGAGTCACGTCGCGCGGCGGCCGCGCGGATCGCCAGCAGCTCCGCATGCGCGGTTGGGTCGCGCGTCCGCTCCACCGCGTTGCCTGCGCGGGCGAGCACGGCGCCGCTGCGCCCGTCCACGATCACCGCGCCGACCGGCACCTCGCCGCGCGCACCGGCCGCCTCGGCCTCGGCCAGGGCGAGCGCCATGGGCGACGGGGGCGCGTTCGTCATGGCGCACCGTCCCGCCGGAGGACGCATTCGGTCAAGCGAAAACGGGAGGGCAGCAGCGCGAGAGAAAGCGCGGTTGGCTACCCGTTCGACGGCGGACAGAGGCGCCGGACCTTTCGGATGGCCCTGACGGCATCACTCCGATAGTCACTCGGTCTCAGGCACATCGGGACTCCGACGCGCTTCCTGTCAGCCTTCCGCGTTGCGTTCAGTCACGAATTCGTCCACAACGGGGGTGATTTTTTCGATGAAACACTTAAGTGTGTCGGCAATCTCGTCACGAAACCCCTCGTCGAGAGAGCTGTTCTCCAGATCAACGGTAATGCCACAAAACCCCCGTTTCCTATAGATTTTTTGTTGAGCATGAATATCAAGAGCCGATACCTTCGCTTCGATACCTTCATGTTTTGTTGAAGAGCAATAGAATGCTACTGTCACTGCCTTCGTCTCACTCCCTTGCCTCAAATAAGCTTGGAAGTAACATTCCTCTAGTTTCCATGGTGGACGAGAGTACCACAGAATGTAGTCGCGCCCTCCTTTTCGAATTCTTGCCCATCGACTCCTTCTATCTGGCCTGATATTACCGGACAACCCATTCGTTACCAACGTGTCAATTTCGCGAAAGAATGATGAAATTTTGTCATCCGATCTGCGTGCCCTCCGAACGGTGAAGCCATCGATTCCCACTCCGGATTTTCCACCACCAGTCTCAATGACATAATTTTCAGTACCGGGCACAGGTATGATTCTGCTTGCCTGTATGTAAAGTGGAGCAGCGTCGCCGTTTTGGTCGTCTCGGTACGGTGTCAGCTGAACACAACTTATCATATCTTCGTTGGAACTTTTCTCGTTCAGCCACAAGGCAGCCGAAGTCACTTCGAGTGCGAACCTGTGACTCACGAGAATAATACGCTGATCGTTGTTCAGAACGTCGAGATCGCCTTCAAGATGTGTTCGTAACTTCTCCTCGGCTTCTTCCTCCGACACACTTTCATAGCCGGCGAGAATACGAACGACGTCCCGTTGTTTGGTATTGCGAAAATAGCTCGCGTACTTTATCGCTTGCCAATGGGTATCGTTCCCCGTGTCATCGCGTTTCACCTCGATGATGACGATTCGTCCGTGCGCATCCACTGCAAGCAAATCAAGCCTTTCGCTGGTTCGGTCGAAATCGCTGAACTCTTTGCCTATGATGAGCAGGTCTTCCCCCAAAATACGAGGGTTTTTGGCGATCCACTCCTGGATGTCCCGCCTCTCCCGAAAACCCAGCCGGGTGAAATCGACCTCTTCCATAGACGAGGATTCCTTGGTGTCCGGCTCAATCCGGAAAAGCTGTGGCTCGGCGCTCATACGTTACTCCTTGGCCGAAGAGAGAAAGACCGTACCTATACTGCGTAGCATCGAAGCGTGGCCGATGCAACCGGAATCGTCCTTGGAGAAAACGGCCGTTGCGGGCGGCGGGCGGCGGTTCTAGAGTCCGCCCATGGTCGCGCCCGTGATCGGACTCACCCTCGATTCCGAGCCGCCCGGCGGCTACGCCGAACGGCCCTGGTACGCCATCCGCGCGAATTATTGCGGCGCGGTCGTGGCGGCCGGCGGCGTGCCGGTGGCGCTGCCGCACGAGCCGGATCTCGCCTCCCGCTACCTGGACGTCATCGACGGCCTGCTCGTCACCGGCGGGCATTTCGACGTCGATCCGGCTCTCTTCGGCGCCGCCGCGCGCCACGCGACGGTCACGACCAAGGACCGCCGCACGGCCTTCGAACTCGCGATCGTCCGCGCGGCCCACGCGGCGGCGGTGCCGGCGCTCGGCATCTGCGGCGGCCAGCAGCTCATGAATGTGGCGCTCGGCGGCAGCCTCGTCCAGCACATCCCGGACGCGGTGCCGGGCGCGCTCGCTCACGAGCAGCCCAACCCGCGCACCGAGCCGGGGCATTCGGTGACCGTGGCTCCCGGCTCGGCGCTCCGCGCCATCGTCGGCGGCGCCACCATGCAAGTGAACAGCGCCCATCATCAGGCCGTGGACGAGGTGGCGCCCGGCTTCGTCGTCAACGCCCGCGCGCCGGACGGCGTGATCGAGGGCATCGAGGACCCGGCGCACCGCTGGTTCATCGGCGTGCAGTGGCACCCGGAATACGCGATCGACCCGGGCGACGCCCGGATATTCCGGTCCCTGGTCCGGGCCTGCGCGAGGTAGGCGCGCGGCGGCCATGGCGGCGGACGGCGCGCAGCCGGGAGCAGGGCCGCGCGGCGACCGGATCGCCAAGCGGATCGCCCGCGCCGGGCTCTGCTCGCGGCGCGAGGCGGAACGGCTGGTGGCGGCCGGGCGCGTCGCGCTCGCGGGCGAAACCGTCTCCGACCCGGCGACGCGCGTGGACGAGGCGAGCGCGGTCACCGTCGACGGCGCGCCCCTGCCGGCGGCCGCCCCGACCCGGCTCTGGCGCTATCACAAGCCGGCCGGCCTGATCACCAGCCACGGCGACCCGCGCGGCCGCCCCACGGTGTTCGAGAAGGTGGCGGAGCGGCTCGGCCGCGTCGTCTCCGTCGGGCGCCTGGACTTCAACTCGGAAGGGTTGCTGCTTCTCACCAACGACGGCGCGCTCGCCCGCGATCTCGAACATCCGGCGCGCGGCTGGCGGCGGCGCTACCGGGTCCGCGTCCACGGCACGCCGACGGAAAGCGGCTTGGCGGTGCTCGCCTCGGGCGTCGCGGTGGGCGGCGTCCGTTACGGGCCGATCGAGGCGCGCCTGGATCGGCGAAACGGACGCAACGCCTGGCTCACCGTCGCGCTCTCGGAGGGCCGCAACCGCGAGATTCGCATCGTGCTCGCCCATCTCGGCCTCGCCGTGAACCGCCTGATCCGCACCGCCTACGGCCCTTTCCAACTCGGCGGCCTGGCGCGCGGCGACGTGGTCCAGGTGCCGCCGCGCGTGCTGCGCGATCAGCTTGGCGGCGGGCGGGGCCGTGCGAATCGTCGGCGGTAGCCTGCGCGGCCGGCGCCTCGCGGCACCGGGCGGGGGCCGCATCCGCCCGACGGGTGCGCGCGTGCGCGAGGCGCTGTTCGACATCCTCACGCACGGCGCGGCGGGGAACGCGGTCGAGGGCGCCCGCGTCGTGGACCTCTTCGCCGGGACGGGCGCCCTCGGCCTGGAGGCGCTCTCGCGCGGCGCGGCGCGTCTCACGGCGATCGAACGGGACCCCGCCGCGCTGGCGGCGCTCCGCGCCAATATCGCCGCCCTCGCCCCCGCCGGGACGGCCACGGTCGTCGCCGCCGACGCGACCCGCCCGCCGCCGGCGCCCCATGCCTGCGATCTCGCGTTCCTCGATGCGCCCTACCGCGCGGGCCTCGCGGAGCCGGCCCTGCGCGCGCTGGTCGATGGCGACTGGCTGACGCCTGCGGCGACCGTGGTCGTCGAGCACGGCATCGGCGACGCCATCGCGCCGCCCGCCGGCCTCGCCGTCCGCGATCGGCGCCGCTACGGCGGAACCGGCCTCGCCTTCCTCCGCCCGGAGCCGTAGCGGCGCGGCGGCGTCCGCGTTTTCCGGTGCGCGGGGTTATGCGCCCGACGGGGCGCCGAGGCCGGGCGGGCGGAGGGCCGCGGCGATCTCCTCCAGAATCGCCGGATCGTCGATGGTGGCCGGCGTCTTGAACGGCGCGCCGTCGGCGATCTTCGCCATGGTGCCGCGCAGGATCTTGCCCGAGCGCGTCTTCGGCAGCCGCTCCACCACCACCGCCTTCTTGAACGCGGCGACCGGACCGATCGCCTCGCGCACCATGCGCACCAGCTCGCCCGCGATCTCCTCCGGCGGCCGGTTCACGCCGGCCTTGAGGACGACGAAGCCGAGCGGGAGCTGCCCCTTCAGCGCATCGGCGATCCCGACCACGGCGCATTCGGCGACGTCCGCGTGGCGGGCGAGCACCTCCTCCATCGCGCCGGTCGAGAGCCGGTGGCCGGCGACGTTGATGATGTCGTCGGTGCGGCTCATGATCCAGAGGTAGCCGTCCGCGTCGATGGCCCCGGCGTCGCCCGTCAGGTAGTAGCCGGGATAGCGCGACAGGTAGGCCTCCTCGAAGCGCGCGTCGTTGTTCCAGAGCGTCGGCACGCAGCCCGGCGGCAGGGGCAGCTTGACGACGATGGCGCCGATCTCCCCCGGCGGCACCGCCGCGCCCGCCTCGTCCAGCACTTCGACGCGGTAGCCCGGAACGGGCTTCGTCGGCGAGCCGGGCTTGACGGGCAGGGCGCCGAGGCCGGCGCAGTTCGCCCCCATCGGCCAGCCCGTCTCGGTCTGCCACCAGTGGTCGTAGACCGGCCGCCCGAGATGCCGCTCGGCCCAGGCGAGGGTGTCCGGGTCGGTGCGTTCGCCGGCGAGGAACAGGGTGTCGAAGCACGAAATGTCGTGATCCGCGAGAAGCGCGGCCTCAGGGTCCTCGCGCTTGATCGCGCGGAACGCCGTCGGCGCCGTGAACAGGGCCGTGACGCCGTGCCGGGAGATCACCCGCCAATAGGCGCCGGCGTCGGGGGTGCCGACCGGCTTGCCCTCGTAGAGGACGGACGGGCAGCCGTAAACGAGGGGCGCGTAGACGATATAGGAGTGGCCGACCACCCAGCCGATGTCGGAGGCCGCCCACCAGGCGTCGCCGGGCGCACGGCCGTAGACGTGGCGCATGCTCCAGTGCAGCGCCACCAGATGGCCGCCGTTGTCCCGCACGATGCCCTTGGGATCGCCCGTCGTGCCGGAGGTGTAGAGGATGTAGAGGGGGTCGGTCGCGGCGACCGGCTCGCAGCCGACCGCCTCCGCCCCCGCCACGGCGTCCTCCCACGTCCGGTCGCGACCGGGAACGAGGCCGGCCTCCGCTTCCGGACGCTGCACGACGATGCAGGCGCGGGGCTTGTGGCGGGCGCGCGCGATGGCGCCGTCGAGCAGCGGCTTGTAGGCGACGATGCGGCCCGCCTCGATGCCGCAGGAGCCGCAGACGACGACCTTGGGCCTGGCGTCGTCGATCCGCGTCGCCAGCTCGTTCGCCGCGAAGCCGCCGAACACGACCGAGTGGATGGCGCCGATGCGGGCGCAGGCGAGCATCGCCATCGCCGCCTCCGGGATCATCGGCATGTAGAGGATGACGCGGTCGCCCTTGCCCACCCCGAGCCGCCGCAGCGCGCCGGCGAAGCGGGCGGTCCGGTCCAGGAGTTCGGCGTAGGTGTAACGCGCGACGCGCCCCGTGACCGGGCTGTCGTAGATCAGCGCCGTCCGGTCGCCGCGCCCCGCGTCGACGTGGCGGTCGAGGGCGTTGTGGCAGGTGTTGACCAGCGCGCCGGGGAACCAGCGGTGGAACGGCGGGCGCGAATCGTCGAAGACGCGGTCCCAGCGCCTGTTCCAGTCGATGGCTTCGGCGGCCTCCGCCCAGAAGGCTTCCGGATCGGCGAGCGAGCGTCGGTAGGTTTCGTCGTAACGGCTGTCCATGGTCCGCCCTCGCGTCGGGCGCGCGGGTGCCGAAGATGGTCGGAGTGAGTGGATTCGAACCACCGACCCCCGCCTCCCGAAGACGGTGCTCTACCAAGCTGAGCTACACTCCGGCCGCTCCGCGGCGCCCGCCCGTTATAGCGAAGCCGCCCCGCCACGGGCAAGCGACGCGCGTTCCGGGTCGTGCCTCGGTTTGAAATATGGCGCAGCGAGCGAAATGGCTTCCCGCTTTCGCGAGAATGACGGCCCGAGGAAGGCCATTGGCGCAAGGCGGGCTAAAGCGCGTCGGGGCGGCGGGCGAGGGCTATGACGCAGCCGGACGCGAGGATCTGTCCCGCGGTGGAGGCGGCGTTGATCAGCGCCGCCTCCGTCACGCGGGCGGCGTCCGGCGTTCCCGCCTCGCGCCAGGGGCGGAAGGCGCCGCTGCGCCCGTCGAAGCCGATCTCGGGCCCCGCCTGACGCAGCGTTTCGAGCGCGCGCGACGGCGTGCGCCCGGCATCCGCCGCGATGCGGCGGAACGGCTCCTGCAAGGCGCGCACGAAGGCGGCGCGCACCGCGTCCCGCCCGGGGGCGGCGGCGTCTTCGAGCGCGAAGGACGCGCGGGCGAGGGCCACGCCGCCGCCCGCGACCACGCCGCCCGCCGCGCCCGCGCGGGCCGTGCTCAGCGCGTTCCCGCAGCGCTTGTAACGCTCCTTCCAGGCGCTCTCCGTGACGCCGCCGACCCGGATGTTGGCGACGCCCGCGACCAGGCGCGCGAGGCGCACCTCCAGCTTGCCCCGGTCGTAGCTCTTGGTCTCCCGCCCGATGGCGTCGCGAAGCCGGGCGGCGCGCGCCTCCACCGCGCCCGGCTCCCCGCCGCCGCCGAAGAGCGCGGTCGAAACGCCGCCGGCGACGACCCGCCTGGCGGTGCCGAGATCGCCCTCCCGGAGCTTCTCCGGTTTGAGGCCGAGTTCCTCGCCCAGGACGCGCCCGCCCGTGAGCACCGCGACGTCGTCCGTCTCGGCATGGCGGTAGAGGCCGGAGCCCGGCCCCTTCACTGCGGCGCAGCGGACCGTCCCCTCGCGGTGGTTGGCCAGCATCGCGGCGAGCGCCCGGTCGGCGACGTCCTGGGCCAGCACCAGCAGGCTGCCGCCGCCGCGCCGCGCCGCCTCCAGCGCCGGCACGAGCTGGGCCGCCTCCGTCAGCGTGCCCTGGCACATGAGCAGGAAGACGCGGTTGAGCCTGACCTCCGTCGCGCCCGCTTCGAGGAGGAAGCTGCGGGAGAGCAGGCCATGGTCGAAGGCCATGCCGCTCATGTAGTCGACCGTCGTATCGACGCCCTGGTGGTAGGAGACGTTGACGACGCCCTCGGGCCCGAGCCGTTCCACCGCCTCGGCCACGATGTCCGCGATCTCGCCGTCGCCCGCGGCGGCCGCGCGGGCCAGGGCCGCCAGCGTGGCGCGGCCGCCGGCCGGGACGCTCTGCCGCGCCAGCGCGGCCCGCGCCTCCCGCGCTAGGCCGTCGAAGCCGCGGCGCACGGCCGCCGCGTCGAGGCCGGCGGCCACCAGGCGGGTGCCGGCCGCCGCGAGGTGGCCCGCGAGCAGCGCCGTGGTGGTCGAACCGTCGCCGGCGGCGTCGCGGGTCTTCTTCGCGCAGAGCTTGATCAGCTCCGCGCCGAGCGTGGCGAAGCGGTCGCTCTCCTCGAGATCCCGGATCGCCGTGAAGCCGTCCTTGGTGATCTCGGGATAGTCGTTTTCTCGGTCGAGCAGGACGCGCCCGCCGCGGGGCCCGAGGGTGAGGCCGGCGAGCCGCGCGGCGCGACCCGCGCCGGCCATCAGCGCGTCACGGCCCGCGGCCCCGGTGCGGATGCGCTTGGGCCGCGCGAGCGCCGCGGGGCCTGGGCCGCGCGGCGGACGGCCCGCGCCGGGCGGCCCGATGGGACCCTCGCGGAGGCGTGTCGGGCGCCGCCGCTCAGGCCGCGCTGAAGCGGTTCCACTCCTTGATGTAGCTCGAAACGTGGGTCGGCCACACCATCCAGAAGGCGATGTTCGACTGGCGCCGGGTCTTGGGGCCGGTGTCGCGGCCCTTGCCCATGTACCACTGGCGGTACTGCTCTTCCGTCAGGTAGTCGAGAACCGGATCCGGGCAGGGGGAGTAGTAGCCCTGCGGCGCCACCGCCGCGCCCCACCAGCCGTCCAGGCACCAGTCCATATAGGCCATGGCGACCTCGGGCTCCGGCGCCTCGCTGGAGAGGCACATGGTATGCACCCATGCGGCCGTCCCCTCGAAGACGTCGACGTACCAGCAGGGCACGCCGCGCTTCTTCACGTCCTCGACCACCGGGTTCCAGCAGTCCATGCCCCAGACCTCCTCGGAGGCGAGAAGGTTCACGGCCTCGCCGTAGTTGTTCCAGATGAGGCGGAACACGCCGTCGTTCTTGGCGGCGATGAGGAAGTCCACGACCTCCCTCACCTCGTCCGGCTGCATGTCGGAATTGCCGACCTTGGGCGGGTCCATGATCCCGTTCTTCCACAGGAAGCTGTAGGCGCGCGGCGGCCCCATGAGCTCGTCGTTCTGGATCGAGGTCTTGCCGGTGGCGTCGACGTCCCGCCACTTGCCGGTGTAGAGCAGCCCGAGCGAATCGGGGATCGCGAAATCGGGCTGGGTGGGCGCGAATTTGTGCGGCAGCACCCCCAGCGCGTCCATGTTGTAGAACTGCGGCACGCCGTAGAAGGAATCCTTGTTCTCGTCCCAATAGACGATCTCGGAGGGCCAGCCCGTCACCGCGTCGGCGCCGATATGGCCGGCTTCGGTGTAGAGCGAATCGGCGAACTCCCAGTTGGCGATCTTCTCGCGCGGGACGGGCACGATCACCTCGGCCTCGCGGAGCGCCGGCTGGCGGTAGGCGTTGGTCTCGATCATCGAGTAGGTCTTGTTGCCGCCGGTGATGAACTTGGTGACCATCTCGCTCAGGCCGGCCACCGTCCCCGTCACGTCGAGGCCGGTGTCTTCCTTGAACCTGTTGAAGAAGCGCTCCTGCACGGAGACGCCCAGGCCGATGGTCTGCATCGGCTCGTCCTGGGTGATGCCGGCCACGCGCTCCTTGATGTCGGCGCGCGCGGCGCCGGCGCCCAGGGCGGTGGCGGCCACGGTGGCGGCGCCGGCGGCGGCGAGGAAGCCCCGCCGGTCGATGCCCGTGCCCGCCGCTTCCGCCTCCCCGGCGGCGCGGGACCGCTTGATGACCTTCTCCTCCGCCGCCATGGCGGTGTGCAGGTCCATGCGGTCGGCGAGACGTCCGTACTTCTCCTCGAGGTGCTTGCTGTCCATCTTTCCCTCCCTGGTGCGGGCGGCCTACACCCGATGCTCTTCCTGGCCGGTGAAGCGCGGCCGATAACGGCTCGCGGTCATGAGATAGCCGAAAATGCCGATCACCGCGAACGAAATGAGCGTGATGATGACGCCCACGGCGAAGATGCGCGGCGTGATGCGGATCGTGGTCGCGCCCAGCACGTCCAGCGGCAGCGTGTTCTGCGAGCCGGAGACCAGCACCGTGCGCGCGAACTCGTCGAAGGAAAGCGTGAAGCCGAAGAGCGCCGAGGCCATGATGCCGGGCTTCATGATCGGCAGCGTCACGTGGCGGAAGGTCCGCCAGCCGTTCGCGCCGAGACACATCGCCGCCTCCTCGGTCGAGCGGTCGAAGCGGTTGAAGACCGTCAGCATCACGATGAAGCAGAACGGGAAGGTCCACAGGATGTGGACCGGCAACGTGGTGCCCAGCCAGTGCTTGTCGATGCCGATGCCCTGCCAGAAGAGCGCGTGCCCCAGGCCCACGGTGACGCCGGGGATCATGATGCCGATCAGGTAGAGGTAGAAGATCGGCCCGGCGAAGACGAACCTGGTGCGCATCGCCTGCGCCGCCATGGTGGCGAGCACGGTCGAGATGCACATGGTCAGCAGCGCGAGCACCAGGGAGCGCAGACCGGCATTGCCGAAATCGCCCACATATTCGCCGATGTCGCGCGCCGTGCCGGCCGGGTTGAAGAGCCGGGCGTACCAGAAGGTGCTGGACCCCTGCATGGGGAAGGTCGGCCCGCCGCTCTCGCCCTGGAAGGAGAGGATGGCCATCACGATGAACGGCCCGTAGAGCATCAGCACGAAGATCACCACGTAGGCCGCGAGGGCGATCTTCACCCAGCCGAGCTTCTGGACGTGGTAGGCGGTGGGCTCGGGCACGGCTCAGAGCTCTTTGCGCAGCTTGACCACGTGGAAGATGCCGACGATCACGGGGATCGACACCAGCACCATGACCACCGCCACCGCCGAGGCCATGGGCCACTGGAGCAGGCTCTGCTGCTGGATGAGCACGTTCGCCAGCATGGTCGTCTTGCCGCCGCCGATGAACTTCTGGATCGCGAATTCGCCCATCATGACGACGAAGACGAAGAGGATTCCGGTCGCCAGCCCGGGCTTGGTGAGCGGGAAGACGACCTTCCAGAAGGCGGTCCACGCCGAGGCCCCGAGGTCGCGCGCCGCCTCGATCACCTGCCGGTCGATCTTGGCCATGGAGAAGTAGATCGGGCCGATCATGAACACCGACCAGATGATCGCCATGGAGAACACCATGGAAGGCTCGCTGTAGAGCAGGATCTCGGCCGGCTCGTCGATGATCCCGATACCCATCAGGATCTGGTTGATCAGCCCCTTGCGGCCCAGCAGCGGCAGCCAGGCCACCATGCGGATCAGCGCGCTGGTCCAGAACGGCACGATGCAGAGCAGCAGGATGTAGAGCTTCAGGCGCTCGCTCCGCACGAAGAAGGCGACGTAATAGGCCACCGGGTAGCAGAGCAGCACCATCAGCGGCAGCACGATGACGGCGATCAGGAAGGTGAAGCCCAGCGTCTGCATATAGGTCGCGGTGGCGAAGAACTCGGCGTAGTTGTCGAGCACGAAGCCCGGCTTCATGCCGTAGGCCCACGGCTTGTAGAAGCTGAAGACCACCACCGAGACCAGCGGGATGCCGCAGAAGAGCGCCATCAGGACCGTGGGCAGGGCGACCAGCGCGAGCGCCCGGCGGGCGCGCTTCCTGGTCAGCGTCAGCCCCGCCGCCGCGGGCGCGGTATCCAGAGCCACCGCCGTCATCCGCGCCCGGCCTCCTCGCTCAACGTTCGCTTTCCCCGCGCCATGGCGCCGCCCGGCTCATTCGAACACGATCAGGGAATCGTCCGCCTTCCAGCCGACCCGCACCTTGTCGCCCGGGCGCAGCGCGGCGACCTTCGGCGGCGGCTCGTATTCGTCCACGCGCAGGGTGTCGCCGCCCGGCAGGGTCACGTTGAACTCGATCTGCGAGGTTTCGAAGATCGAGAACGCCACCTCGCCCTCGACCGCGTTGTCCGCCGTCTCGCCGTCCGCCAGAAGGCCGGCGAGGCTGGCCCGCACCACCACATGGCAGCGCTTGCGGCCGGGCGCGCCCTGCGGCAGCGGCGCGCGGAACCGGCCCGAAGGCCCCTCCACCGTGGCGACGCCGTTCTCGACGCCGGCGATCTCGCCTTCCAGGATGTTGTTCTTGCCCACGAACTGGGCGACGAAGAGATTCTTCGGGCGGTGCGTCACCCCCTCCGGGGAGCCGACCTGCTCGATGCGGCCCTTGTTCATGATGACCACCCGGTCGGAGACGGCGAAGGCTTCCGTCTGGGTATGGGTGACGTGCATGAAGGCCACCCCGAAGTCGGTGTTGAGGCGCCTGAGCTCGCGCTGCATCCGCAGGCGCAGGTTGGCGTCAAGCGAGCCCAGGGGCTCGTCCAGCAGCAGCACGTCGGGGCGCGTCACCAGCGCCCGCGCCAAGCCCACGCGCTGCTGCTGCCCGCCGGAGAGCTGCTGGATCGGCCGGTCGGCAAGATCCTCGATGTCCACCGCGCGGAGCATCTCCAGCGCGCGCCTGACCCGTTCGGCCTGGGGCACGTTGCGCATCCGCAGGCCGAACTCCACGTTCTGCGCCACCGTCATGTGCGGAAACAGCGCGAAATGCTGGAACACCATGGCGGTGTTGCGCTCGTGCGGCTCGAGATGGGTGCAGTCGCGCCCGGCGATGGTGATCCGGCCGCCGGTCGGCTCCTCGAAGCCCGAGACCATGCGCAGGGTGGTGGTCTTGCCGCAGCCCGACGGGCCGATGAAGGAGATGTATTCGCCCTGCTCGATGCGCAGCGAGAGGTCATCGACGGCGAGGATGTCCCTTCCGAAACGCTTGCTGACGTTGACCAGATCGACGGCGACGTCGCTCATCGCGTCTCCCTCGCCGCGCCCGCCGCGGCCCGGGCGTGAGCCATCGGCTTCGTTCTCGCGGGGCCGGCTGCCGACTCTACCGACCGACCGCGCGCGGCGTCAACTCGCGCGCCCGTGCGCCTTGACAGCCGCGGGCGGGGTTCCTGTAATCGCCGCGCATCGGGGCGCTTAGCTCAGCGGGAGAGCACCGTCTTCACACGGCGGGGGTCGCTGGTTCGAATCCAGCAGCGCCCACCACGCGTTCCGGCAGGCCGTCAACCGTCGTAGTGGCCCACGATGGCCACGCTGCACACGTTCTGCGCCGGGTGGCCGCCGAGATTGTGGGTCAGGCCGTGGCCCGGGCCGTCCACCTGGCGTGGGCCGGCGCGCCCGTGGAATTGCAGATACAGCTCGTAGAGCATCCGCAGGCCGGAGGCGCCGATCGGGTGCCCGAAGCATTTCAGGCCGCCGTCGATCTGGCACGGCGTGTCGCCGTCGGCGTCGAAGCGTCCGTCCAGCACCGCCTTCCAGGCTTGGCCCTCCGCCGCCAGGCCCAGATCCTCCATGGTCACGAGTTCGGTGATCGAGAAGCAGTCGTGGACCTCGGTGAGCCGAATCTGCCTGCGCGGATCGGCGACGCCGGCCTCCGCGTAGGCGCGCCGCGCGGCGATCCGGGTGGTTTTCAGATGCGCGCCGTTCCAGCCGGCGAAGCCGATCTCCTCGCCGTTCGAGACGCTGAGTTGCAGGGCCTTGACCGTGACGATCGTGGTCTTGCCGAGCTCCCGGGCGATGTCCGGCCTGGTCACGATCGCGCAGGCCGCGCCGTCGCTGACGCCGCAGCAATCGAACAGCCCGATCGGCTCCGCGATCATGGGCGCGGCGACGGCCTGCTCCCGGGTGATTTCCCGCCGCAGGTGGGCCTTGGGGTTGCGCGCGCCGTTGGCGTGGCTCTTGACCGAGACATGCGCCATGGCGCGCTTCAGGTCGTCCTTGCCGATGCCGTGGGCGCCGCGGTAGCCGGCCGCGAGCTGGGCGAAGGCGCCGGGCGCGGAGACGCCGGGCGCCTTCATGTCGTTGGCGACGCCGCGGCCCCTGGCCGGCAGGCCGCCGTAGCCGGTGTCCTTCAGCTTCTCGACGCCCATCGCCAGGGCGAAATCGGCGGCGCCGGCCGCGACCGCGTAGCAGGCGCCGCGGAGCGCTTCCGTCCCGCTCGCGCACATGTTCTCGACATGGGTCACGGGGATGTAGCCGAGCCTGAGCGCGGTCGCAAGCGGGATGGCGCTGGGGCCCACGTTCACGGCGTCGAAGGCGGTGCTGAGCCACGCCGCGTCGATCCGCGCGCGCTCGATGCCTGCGTCCGCGACGCACTCCTCGAACGCTTCCGCCATCAGATCGGCGGCGTCGACGTCCCACCGCTCGCCGAACCTGGAGCAGCCCATGCCCAGGATGGCCACCTTGTCTCGAATCCCGCGGCCCATCTCCGCTCCTTCCCGGCCGGCGCGTCAGGCGGGCGCCGCCTTCCAGAAATACTGGCGCATTCCCCGTCGCGCATCCACGTGTTTGATCCGGAAGCGCATGGTCACGCGGGTGCCCACGTCGAAGGCCTCCGGCTCGACGTCCGTGAAGTCCACCATCGTCCGCCCCCCGCCCTCGAACTCCACGAGGCCGAAATAGGCCGGCGGGTCCATGGAGAACACCAGGCGGTCGGCCGTGAAGGTCTTGACCCGCGCCGGCAGGTCGGCCATCGGACGCGGCTCCTGCGTATCCCTGGCGCGGCATTGCGGGTTCACGCAGTAGCGCGCCTTCGGATATTGCACGGTGCCGCAGCGTCCGCACGCACCGCCTACGAACCCGGTGATGCCTTCGCGGTCGCGGTAGTGCGCCGTCAGGGCGGGCGAACGGTCGAGTTCGGCCCGCTTGCCGTATTCGCGTTCGACGACCCCGGCATAGGTCAGGAACCGCGCGTAGTTGGTCTCCTCGACGCGCCGCGCCAGCCAGCCGGGCACGCCCAGAGCCGGCCGGCTGGCTGCGATCGCTCCCCCGACCTCGAACACCAGCGCGTCGCAGCCCTGGCCGAAGCCCGTGACGACGATCCTCTGCCCCGGTTCCGCCTTCGACAGCACCGCCGCCAGCATCAGCAGCGGATGCGCCGCGCCGCACTGGCCGACGGTGCCGATCAGCGGATCGGCGACGGCCTCCCGCGCCACGCCGCATTTTTCGGCGACGCCCTCGGGCACCCGTCGCAGATGGCTCGGCACGATCATGTGGTCGATGTCGACGGCGGCGACGCCGGCATGGGCGAGCGCCCGGCCGACCGCTTCCGGCACCAGCTTCATCCAGCCTTCGTCGCGGACCCAGCGTTCTTCCCAGTCGTAGTCGAAGTCGTGGCCGCCGGCCCGGAAATGGTCGATGAAATCGACACTGACGGTCGCTGCCCCCGCCAGCCGCGCGATGCCGCCGCCGCCACCGACGAGCAGCGCCGCCGCGCCGTCGCCGGAGAGCATCTCCATCGGGCTGCCGGCCCGGGCCTTGCGCCTTTCCGCCGCCGCGACGAGCACCGGCCCGCGCCCGGCGGCGGCGCTGTCCAGCGCGCTCAGGAGGGCCGTCGTCGCCGCACGCAGTCCGCCGCCTACGTCCATGGTGCGCAGATGGCGGCCCAGGGTCAGGGCCTCCGCGACGATGCCGGCGTTCTGGCGCACGGCGAACGGATGCGTGGTCGAAGCCAGCACCACGGCGTCGGCTTCGCCGGCCCTGCCCATGTCCCGCGCCGCCTCCACGGCCATCGTGACCGGGTCCTCGTCCCAGTTGGCCATCGTCCGCTCGCCCCGGGCGAGCGCGCGGAGGGAGGCGTCGAACCAGGCGTTGGCCTCGGCGATGGCCGATCGTTGCAGGCGGCGGCGCGGCAGATAAGCGCCGAACGCGGCGATTCCGGGCAGGGCTGCTCTCCGTGGGCGAAGGCGCGCGCCCGCTCACGCGCGCTCGAGGGCCAAGCCGATCTCGTCTTCCGTCCTCGCCATGGTGCGTCGCAACAGCCGGCCGTTCAAGCATTTCTGCCGGGCCACCCGGGGCAATCGCATATCGGAGCCCTGGGCGACGCCATGGCCGCCCCGCCGATGGCTCGCCCCGGCGCGCTCCCCGCGCGGCCGCTCCCTTCGCGGGGTTGCCGGCGGCGTTCGCTCACCACGCGGCGATGGTCGCCAGCCCGTGGTTTTCGATCTGACGGGGGATCACTTCACGCGCCTCCCCTCTGACAGCGGAGGCGGCCGGCGCTGCCTTACCACTTGATGCCCAGGCCCAGACGGGTGCCCACCCGGTAGCGGCGCGCGTCCCCTTCCTCCAGCCCGAAGCCCACATAGGGCGTCGCCACTCCGGACCCACCGAGCACCCCGAAGCCGTACCCCAACTCTGCATCCAGGCGCGCCGCCGCCGGCGCCGCGCCGGGCGCGCGGGCCGTCACGCCCTCTTGCCACAGACGCGAAAGGCCGCTCTCCACAGCACCCCACGAGGGCAGGAGGCTCAACGACAGCCCACGACCGTTGCCGCCCATATCCAGCCGCAACGCACCGCCCGCGCCCTCATCCGCTCCATCCTGGTCCGCGACCGGCGGGCGGCGGTCTGGAGCGGCCGACTCTGCGTCACCGCCGGCTGCGACAGGCGCGTCCACGACGGGGACCGGGCCATCCGCATCTGCGTGCGCTGCGGCGCCCCGCGGCGCACGCAGATGAAAGGCCGCGCCAGCTGGAAGGGTTGTCCCCCGTGCCGAGCTCGACGCCACCGCCGACAAGGAGCTGATGTTCCTCCGCCCCGATTCCGACCCGCGGGCGACGGCAGACCGCCGCCTCCAGATCGACAGGCGGCGGGAGATGGAGCTGTGACCGCACTCCGGGCCGCGCCCCCGCCTCGGCACCCCGTTCAGACTCCTCCCCCCTGGCAGGGGGAGGCCGGAAGGGGGCCGCCCCGCGCCTATGACTACGACGCGCACGGCAACCCCCTCCGCTACTCCCCCGCGCCGCCGCTGGCGGGCAAATTGATCACGACTTCTCGCCGTTGCGACCGTTTCGCACCGCACTTTGTTGTGCTCACGACTTTCGGCTGCCCACATCCGCCTCGCCCGTTTTGAACGCTGGCGCGGCGAGCCTGCGCGCGCAGCGTTGCGGGAACACCGGGAAGATGGCGTGGTGCCCGCCGCCGCGCCGCGTCCCTGAACCATCGCGCTCACGCGGCGCTGTCGAAGACGGCGAACGCCTCGGCCTCGAGCGCGGCCCAGTCCATCTCCAGGCCGAGGCCGGGGCCTTCGCCCGCGCGCACGCATCCCTGGGCGTCGAGCGCCAGGGGCCCGCGCGCGCCGTGTTCGTAAGGCGCGTGGGGTTCGGGGCGCTCGAACCAGGTGCAGCCGCCCGTCCCCAGCATCACATGCAGGTTGACGCGCTGGGCCGGCTGGAACCCGAACGACTGGATTTCCGCCGGCACGCCCATGGCGCGGGCCAGCCCCGTCGCCTTCACGACGGTGGTCACGCCGCCGGCGTTGCAGGCGTCGCAGCGGAGCCGGGACCAGGCGCCGCGGCGCAGGCCCCGGGCCCAGTTCTCCAGCCCGACCAGCGCGTTGCCGGCCGGCAGAATGTCGATCTTCACCGCCTCGTTGAGCGCCGCGTAGGCGTCGAGATCGGTATCGGGCAGCGGCGCCTCCATCCAGTCGAAAGGCAGACGGCTCAACGCCTCGCCCAGCCGGACGGCGTCGTCGAAGCCGTAACCCTGCTCCAGATCGACCATGAAGCGCAGCCCGGCGGTGTCCGCCTCGGCCACCGCTTGCGCCATGTCGAGATCGAAGGTGGGGTCGCCCTTCATGTGGAACTTGACGGCCCGGTAGCCCATGGCCGCGAGGCGCCGCGCGTCGGCCAGATATTCCGCCATCGTCGCATGGGCCGGCGTGCTGGCGTAGGCCGGAATGCGCGGGCGCGCGCCGCCGAGAAGCCGCCATAACGGCTGCCCGACCGTGCGCGCATAGGCGTCCCACATGGCGCAGTCGATCATCGAGACGGCCGGCCAGGGACCGGCGCCCGCCCGCGCCAACAGCGCCTCCGTCAACGCGGCGCGCGCGGCGGCGGATTCGCCGAGCACGGAACCGGCGATCCGGCCGACGTCGCGGACGACGCCGCCCTCCTCCCAGTCCCGCCAGCCGCCGAGGAACGAGGCCGTGCCCTCCCGGCCGCCCGCGAGGGTCAGGCGCACGACCTCCATGGTCACCTTGCGCGGCGCGTCGCGGCCGGAGAAGCGCACCGGCGGGGCGTCCGCCGGCGTCACGGCATAGGCACGGACGCGGGCGATGGCGAGATCACCGGATCTCATCACCCGCGCTCCCCGCCCGCGGCCGGCTGTCGCCGGCGCCGACTGTCCGATAAGATCGTTGCGGAAACGGAAACCCTCCCCGCCGCCGGCCAGCGATGAACACCGCCCGCCTTCGAGACGCCTGCGACGACGCGCATCGACCGGAAGCGCAGGCGGCTTGGTCCGCACGCATGCTCGTCGCCGATGACGAACGCCTGCGCGCCGCGCTCGACGACGCCGACATCGGGCCACTCCTGATGGTGCTCGTGCAGCTCACCGGCGATGAGGCGCTGCTCGACGAATTCACTCCCTACCTTACCGGCCCGTGGGACTACGCGCACCATGTGCCGGAGGAACGGCAGCGCGCCGTGCGCGCGCGGCTGGTCGAGGTCATCGAGGCCTGCGCCGCCGAGGGTCGCTCCCTGCGCCGCGTTCCGTCCGCGCCGCTGCTGCGCCGGATGATGAGCGTGTGCGTCGGCGAAACGGTGCCGGAGGAATACGTCCCGATGATGCTGGAGGAGATGGCCCTCGAGGATCGGGACCCGCGAGGCATCTCCTGGCGCGCAGCGCCGCCGCGGCGGTTGCGCGCAGGCTTCAAGGTCGCCGTCGTCGGCGCCGGCATGTCCGGGCTCTGCGCCGCGATCCGCCTGCGCGAGGCGGGGATCCCGTTCGAGGTCTTCGAGAAGAACGACACGGTGGGCGGCACTTGGCACGAGAACCGTTACCCCGGCTGCGGCGTCGATACGCCGAACCATTTTTATTCCTATTCCTTCGCGCCCAACCATGGCTGGCCCGATTTCTATTCCAAGCGCGACGCGCTCCAGGCCTATTTCGAGGGCTGCGCCGACTCCTATGGCGTCAGGCCGTCGATCCACTTCCGCACGGAGGTCGTGTCCGCCGCCTGGGACGAGGCGGAAGCCCTGTGGCGCCTCGTGGTTCGCGGACCGGACGGTGTCGAGCGCGGCGCGCGGGCGAACGCCGTCCTCTGCGCGGTGGGCCAGCTCAACCGGCCGAAGCTGCCGTCGATTCCGGGGCTGGACACGTTCCGCGGCCCCGCCTTCCACACCGGCTGCTGGGAGCATGAACACGACCTCCACGGCAAGAACGTGGCGATGATCGGCACCGGCGCCAGCGGAATGCAGGTCGCGCCGACGATCGCGCCGCATGTCGGGCGGCTCACGATCTTCCAGCGCTCCCCCCACTGGGTGGTGCGGAACCCGAACTACCACCGCTCGGTCGGCGAGGGCACGAAATGGGTCCTCCGGCACCTGCCCTATTACGCCAAATGGTATCGCTTCACCCTGTTCTGGGGTTTCGCCGACGGCATCCACGAGGCCTTGCAGATCGACCCGGCCTGGTCGCACCCGGAGCGTTCGGTCAACGCGGTCAACGAACGCCATCGCCGGAGCATCCTCAAATGGCTGACCCGGGAGATCGGCGACGATCCCGCGCTCCTGGCGAAGGTCGTCCCCGACTATCCGCCCTACGGCAAGCGTATCCTGATCGACAACCACTGGTACCGGACGCTCAAGCGCGAAAACGTCGCGTTGGTGACGGAGCAGATCGCGCGGATTACGCCCGATTCCGTCGTCACCGAGGACGGCGCCGCGCACCGGGCGGACGTCCTCGTGCTGGCCACCGGGTTTCACGCCGCCCGCATGTTGTGGCCGATGGAGGTCGCGGGCCGGGGTGGGCGCCGCCTCCGCGCGCTTTGGGGCGAGGACGACCCCAGAGCCTATCTCGGCATCGCCGTCCCGGGCTTTCCCAACTTCTTCGTCCTCTACGGCCCCAACACCAATCTCGGGCACGGGGGCAGCGCGATCTTCCACACCGAGTGCCAGGTGCGCTATGCCCTGCGTTGCCTGCGCGAGTTGATCGAGACCGGCCGGGCGTCCATGGAGTGCCGCCAGGAGGTGCACGACGCTTACAACGACCGCGTCGACCGCGCCCACGAAGGCATGGTCTGGAGCCACCCCGGCATGGGCAACTGGTACAGGAACGGACGCGGGCGGGTGTTCGCCAACTCGCCCTGGCGCTTGGTCGATTACTGGCGGATGACGGCCGAGCTCGACCCCGCCGACTTCGCCTTCCGTTAGAGCGGATGGCGGGCGCGCCGCCCGTGCTGCGCATCCTGACCCTGAACACCGGCCTCACCCGCATCCGCCTGTTCGGCCTTTCCCTCTACAGCGACGTGCCGCATGTCAACGCCCGCGCCGCGCATCTCGCGTCCGCCCTGCGCGCGCTCGACGCCGATATCGTTCTTCTGCAAGAGCTGATCCCGGGCCGCGCCAAGAGGCGGCTTGCGGCGGAACTCGGCGCCAGCCATCCCCATGCCGCCGGCATCGCCGAGGACAGCCGGTTCTACGGCACCGGCCTGCTGACGCTTTCGCGCCATCCGGTCGAGGCGGCGTCCTGCACGTCCTTCGCCCGGCAGACCCTCGACGAGGGCCTGTTCGGCCCGCGTGGCGCGGTCTGCTGCACGGTGCGGCCGCCCGGTCTCGGCCCCTGGCGGATCGTCAATCTCCACGTCACCGCCGGCGGCGCCTGGTCGCGCGACCGGCACCGCGCCGGCGCCTGCCAGCGCGCGCAGATCGCGGAGGTCGTATCCCTCGCGGGCCGCGCGTTCGCGGGCCCCGTCGTGCTCGCCGGTGACTTCAACAGCGATTCTCCGCCGCCGGTGGAGGCCGGTTTCACGGACGCGGCCGGCCCGCCCGACCCCTCCGGAGCGGGCGGCACCTGGGACCCGATGAACCCGCTCAACCGCGGCAAGGCGACCCGCGCAGCCCGTCGCGTGGACCGTATTTTCGTCCGGCCGGGCCGCGGCGCGCCCGTCTCCGTCGTCCGTGCGCGCACCGTCCTGCGCGCACGTACCGTGCCGCTCCCCGGCGGCGAAACGGTGCCGATTTCGGATCATTACGGCCTTCTCGTCGAACTGGGGACGGCATAGCCTGGCGCTCTCACAACCTGCCCGCAAAGGCCGGCGCAGCGGAGAGGAATGCGGGCCGATGCGCGCCGTTCCACCTTCTCTTCGGCCGGCCGGTGGGCTAGGCTTTATGTCGGAGGCTGGGCGGTCCGCCCGGCCGCACAGGAGACGAGCCATGACCAAACCCGTGCTGAATCTGACAGGCGATCCCAGGAATCGCGGCCTCGTCCACGGCGAGACGATGTCGACGCAGATCGGCGAGAACCTCGAACGCTACCTCAAACGCTTCGAGATCCTCGGCTTCGGGCGCGACGCGCTGATGGCCGAATCGGCGAAGTGGGCCGAGGCGCTCCGGCCGAAGGACCCGATCTTCTGGGAGGAGATCGACGGCGTGGTCGAGGGCTCCGGGCGCAGCCTCGAAGAGATCACACTGCTCAACGTCCGATACGAGATGCTCGTCAACATGATGAAGAGCGACGCGCAGGCGCAGTTCCAGCCCACCGCGCTCGACGCCTGCACGTCCTTCGCGGTGCTGCCCGAGCGTTCGAAGACCGGCGACACCATGATCGGCCAGAACTGGGACTGGGTGAAGGACATCAACACCGTCGTCTCGCGGGTGCGACGGGACGACGGGCCGGACTTCATCCATATCGGCGAGGTCGGCACCATCGGTGGCCTCCAGGGGGTCAACGAGAACGGCATCGGCGTGGTCATCAACGCGCTGCTGACGCCGGAAGACGGCAAATACGAGTACGAAAAGCCCTACCGGATGCGGGTGCGGGACGTCCTCAACGCCCGCAACATGCAGGAAGCGATTCTCGGCGTCTGCGGCACCAACCGATCGGTGTCCATGAACTTCCTGATCGCCCACGAGGACGGCATCGCCATCGACATCGAGACCAGCCCCGACAAGGAGGCGTTCATCTATCCGGAGGACGGGCTCCTGACCCACTCCAATCATTTCTGCGAACTCGACGTCGAGTCGGAGGTGGTGAGGCTGTGGCCCAACACCATGTATCGCCATGTCCGCCTCGATCGCCTGCTGCGCCAGTCGCAGGAGCTGGACGTGGAGGTCATCAAATCGGCGATGGGCGACCACTTCTCCCACCCGCACTCGATCTGCGCACATTACGACGAGGAAGAGGCGGAGACGCTGCGCCTGCAAAGCAACCATTCGATCATGATTTCGCTGAAGCAGCGCACGCTCCACATCACCGACACGCAGCCCTGCCGGTCGGAGTACGAGGCGTATCCTCTGGCCGCCTGAGCACCGCCCGCGGGGTGCGGAGCCGGAAAGGCGGACGCCATGTGTGCGTTCTGCGCCATGCTGTCCGGCGAGACGCACTGGACGGAAGCGGGCACCGACGCGGGCCGGACGGCGGAGGCCGAGAGCGGGCGGCCGCGCTATCTCGGGCGCCTCCGCCGCGCCGCGCTGATCGACCGCATCCTCGATCATTACGGCTGCGCGGCGGCGGACTGGGCCGGCAGCCAGTACGTTGTGCGCGGCCGTTCGGGCCGCACCGCCGTCGTCGCGCATATGCCCGGCATCTGGGCGGCGGCTGAGGAGATCGCGGGGCGGCCGCTTGACCCGCTCGACCCGGCCCTGCTCACCGCCCTCCGCCGCACCGCCCCGGAATGAGGCGGAGTGAACGCCAACCCGCGTTTCTCGGATGGATCGGAGGGGGCACGTCGACTCGGGGCGGTGTCACGAGAGCGTCCACCACCCGTGCGACGAACCGGACAGCCGCGGGCGACAACCTGTCGAGCCGGGTCATCAGCTCTTCGCGGATCACGCTTCCCGCAGCCGCCGTTCGATCAGAGCCACGAACGCCGGCTTCAACTCGATGCCGACTCACCGAGGGTGCCGACTCACCGTCTGCCCAGGGTCCCCGCGCCGGCGTATCTGCATATCGCGTCGTCGGCCTTTCCACATATGAGGACCGATCGTTCGAGCGGGGCGTGAAGCGGGCCGGTGTTCCCGTGCGGATTGAGCATGGGAATGCCTGACGGCGGACGACGATGACGCTTTTCTCCTGTGCCGTTCCGGCGCGGGCGTTCGGCGGGCTAAGCGCTTCCCGCACCCCCGGTGGTGCCGTCGAAGGGATGGCGGCGTTGGAAGTCCTCGGCCATCTCGCGCATCGTGACCATGCGCACGCCCGAATGGGCCAACATGTGGTCGAAAAGCCGTTCCAGCATCATCAGCACCTGGGGCTTGCCGGCGCAGTCGGGATGGATCACGCAGGTGTAGATCGCGTAGTCGTAGTGGCGGTACACCCAGTCGAACTGGTCGCGCCAGATGTCCTCCACATCCCGCGGATTGACCCAGCCGTGGCTGTTGGGGAAGGTTTTGACGAACATCATCGGCGGCGCGTCGTCGAGATACCAGCTCGCCGGTAGCTCGATGAGGTCGACCGTCTCACCCGGCACCCACGGCTTCATCCAGTCCTTGGCGTCCTTGGTGTAGTCGATCTTGGTCCAGCGATCGCCCTTGCGCAGGTAGTGCGGCGTGTAGTCGTCCTCCATGAGGCTTCGGTCATACAGGAAGCCGCGCTCCAGGAGCAGATCGATCGTGTTGGGGCTCAGCTCCCACCAGGGAGCGACGTAGCCGACCGGGCGCACGCCGCAGAGCGCCGTCACCAGCTCGACGCATTTGTCGAGGACGTCGGCCTCTTGCTGGCGCGACATGGCGAGCGGGTTCTCGTGGGTGTAGCCGTGCACGCCCAGCTCGTGGCCGTATTTCACGATCATTTCCGATTCCTTCGGGAAGCTCTCGATGGAATGACCGGTGATGTCCCAGGTGGTCTTGATTCCGTAGCGCTCCATCATTTCGAGGATACGCGGCACGCCCTGGCGCGCGGCGAAGACGCCGCGCGAGATGTCGCAGGGCGAATCGGCGCCGCCGAACGACCCGATCCAGAGCGAGACGGAATCGAAATGGGGGTTGAAGCAAACCTGGATGTCCTTCGTCGTGGCCATGATCTCCCTCTCTTCGCTTTGCCGCGTCGCGGCGGATCATGCGCCCGCGCGCTCTCGGAGCGCGACGACGGCCCCGAGGAGAACGAGCCCGTAGATAATACTGCGCACCGCCTCGGGCAGCATCGTTCCCGAAAGCATCGAGCCGAGCGCTGTGAACAGCAGGGCGCCACCGAGGATGCCGACGAAGTGGCCACGCCCACCGGTGATGAGCGTGCCGCCCAGCACGACGACGGCAATGGATTGCAGCAGGAAGGGATCGCCCATGCCGAAGAACGCCTGTCCGCTGAAGCCGGAGAGCAGCACGCCGACGAGCGCCGAGCAGAAGCCGCTCAACATGTAGGCACCGACGACGATCGAGCCGGTCCAGACCCCCGAGAGGCGGGCGACGGTAATGCTGTTGCCGATGGTGTAGAGTCGCCGCCCGAAGGCCGTCTGGTTGAGAAAAACTGTCGCCGCGAGTGCGAAGGCGACGAGGAACCAGCCGACCGGTGTGAGGCCGAGCAGCCGACCGGACAGAAACCAGCGCAAGGCTGGCGGTGAACCACCGATCGGAGCACCATCGCTGAAGACGAGTGAGACGCCCTCGAGTATCCCCGCCATGGCAAGGGTGACGATGATCGGCGAGAGGCTGAACAGGACGATGACGACACCGTTCAGGAAACCGATCAGGAGGCCGATGGCGAGCGCCAGCGGCACCGCCCAGTAAGCCGGCCCGTTCTCGCCGAAGCAGTAGGTGGTGACGACGATCGCCGGGAAGGTGATCGCCCAGGCGACCGAGAGATCGAGTCCACCGGAAATGATCACCGCGCCTTGCCCGAGGCCGAGGATGGCGAGGAAGGCGGTGAACAACAGGAGGGCGTTGAGGTAGTCGAGCGCCGACAGGCTCTCGCCGTAGAGGATCACCGTCGCGACTACGATGGCGGCGAACATCGCATAGGTCGGAGAGATGTAGCGCAGCGTGGCGCGGTTCCGGGTGAACCAGCCGGCCATCGGTCGGCTCTCGCCCGGATCTTCTCGGGCGGCCATCTGGCTCAGCAAGTCCCGCTGCACGACCGGTCGCTCGCTGGTCCGCGCGCCCGCCGGGCGCGGGATCCGGCCGCTTGCGGCGAGCGTTCGCACCCAGGTGCGGACCGTCTCGATCGCCGGTGATTCCCGATTCATCGAGAGGCCGAGCACCGCGAGGATCAAGATGGCACCTTCGGCGAGCGGCACGTACCAAGTGCGCATTCCGAGTAGCAGGAAGATCGTCAAGATGATGGTCAGCGTCAGCGCGCCGAAGACGGTGCCGACGCAGCCGCCGCGCCCGCCGCCGATCAGCGTCCCGCCGAGCACTACCGCGGCGAAAATCTTAAGCAGGAACTTGGCGCCGATCAGCGGGTCTCCGGCGCCGATCTGAGCGGTCATGAACATACCCGCCGCGCCATAGCACACGCCGGCGATGGTGTAGGTCCAAAACTTCGTCATTCGCACGTCGGCACCGCTCGCGAGCGCAGCGTTTTCGTCGCTGCCGACGGCGTAGATTCCCGTTCCCAGGCGCGAGTTCTTCAGAAGCAGCCATAGCCCGACGACGAGCGCGAGCACGACGATGGGCGCGGGAAGGACTCCCGCCACCGCGTCGCCCGTGAAGAACATGCTGAATTCCCACGGTGCTTCGCCACCGGCATGGGCCATCACCAGCAGCGCCGCGCCCTGGGCGATGAACATCGTCGCCAACGTCACGACGATCGCTTGCAGGCCGAGAAACGCGATGAGGAAGCCGTTGATCGCGCCGATCAGGCCACCGACGGTGAACGAGAGCGCTAGCGCCGCCGCAATGAATTCCGTGCCGGAGAGCGCCGGCGTCCCCGTGGCGAACGCCGCCGCGCCGCCCAGAAACCGCACGATCATGACGTTGACCAGCGAGATCACGGCGCCGGCGGAGAGATCGAAGCCGCCGGCCAGGATGACGATCGTCTCGCCCACGGCCGCGAGCGCGAGGGTCGCGGCGCCGGTGGTGATGGAGCTCACGTCGAAATAGCTGATGCCCTCGCCCTTGATGGACTGTAGGACGATCAGCATCGCGACGAAGACGCCGACGGAGATCGCGAGGCCGCGTCGGCGAGACCAGTCGATGGACAGACGGCTCGGATGGGTCCATGGCAAGGAGAATCCCTTGCCCCTCACCGCTTCATGCCTTCGCCGAGTACCGCTCGCATGACGGCGGCCTCCGAGAGCGCGGCGCCGCTCAGCGCAGCGGCTTCACGGCCGCGGTAGAGGACCTTGACCTCGTCGCAGAGATTGACCAGTTCCGGCACGTCGGTGGAATAGAACAACACCGCGCCGCCGGCCTGCGCATACGCGCGGATCATCGCGTAGATCTCGGCCTTGGTGCCGACATCGACGCCGCGCGTCGGGTCGTACATGAGCAGGATGCGGTTTTCCGTGAGCAGCCACTTGGCAATGGCGAGCTTCTGCTGATTGCCGCCGCTGAAGACCCGGCAGGCTGCATAGAGCGCGCGCCGGTCGACACGCACCATGTCCAGGACGCGGGCGACGGCCTCCGATTCCCTGGCGGTGTCGATGACGCCGAAGCGTTTGAATCGGTCGATGACCGGCAGCGAGATGTTCTCGCGCCCAGTCATTTGCAGCGCCAGGGCTTCGGTCTTGCGTTCCTCGGGCACGAGGCCGATTCCGATGTCCGTGCGCAGGGCATCGCGCGGCGACCGGAACGCGACGGGCTCACCACCGACGCGAATGGCGCCGGCCGCGGGTGCGACCACCCCGAACAGCGCGAGAAACAGCTCGCGTTGGCCCATCCCATCGAGGCCGGCGATGCCCAGCACGTCGCCGGGCCGGAGATCAAACGACACGTCCTTCAGCCTCTCGTCTGCAGCCAGCCGCTCCGCTGAAAGGACCGCGGGCGTCCGCTCCGCCGCCGGGCGCGGCGGCTTCTCCGGGAAGGTCGCTGCCAGCGAGCGGCCGATCACCAGCGCTATGATCTCCTCCTCGGTGATCTCGGCGACCGCGAAGTTGCCCACGTTCCTGCCGTTGCGCAGCACAGTCAGGCGGTCGCAGAAGCGTCGGACTTCCTGCATCCGGTGGGAGATGAAGACCGTTGTGACGCCGCGCCCCTTGAGGCCGTCGATCAGGTTGCGCAACCATTCGACGTCCTTGCCGGAGAGTGCCGAAGTCGGCTCGTCCAGCAGCAAGATCTTCGGCTCCCGGAAAACCGCGCGGGCGATTTCGATCTTCTGCCGCGTGGACAGGTCGAGCGCTGCTGTCTCGGCGCGCGGATCGACGTCGTCCAGGCGGAGACGCCGGAACGCCTCTCGCACGCGCTCTTCCGAGCGCCGTCGGCGCACTTGGCCCAGGAAGCGCACCGGTTCGTAAGGCAACAGCATGTTCTGGGTGACCGTGAGGTCCCCGATCAGCGAGATTTCCTGATACGCGGTCTGGATGCCGCATCGGTGCGCGGCGCGCGGGGTGCCGATCCGCGCAGGCGTGCCGAACAACAGGATGTCGCCGACGTCCGCCCGCACGAGACCGCCCAGAATTTTCACCAGGGTGGACTTGCCGGCGCCGTTCTCGCCGAGCAACGCATGGACGGCGCCGGGCCGGATGGCGAGCGAGACATCCGCAAGGGCGACAGTGGCGCCGAAACGTTTGCCCAAGCCGGCGACCGCGACCGCGGCCACCTGACGCGCACTCCCCGTCACGGCGCGTCAGGGCGGCAGAGAGTGCGCATGCAGAGCCCGCGGTAGCAGGCTCCGCATGGCGCGGTCTTGCCGGGCGGTCGAGGCGACGGCCCGTGGCTCGGAACGTCTACTGACCGGCCGGCACCTCGCCTTCGAGCGCCGAGAACAAGTCGAGTTCGCTCACCCATGGGTGCCAGACGTCGACGAAGTAGTTGGGCGGCACTCCGAGATCCGGGTGGTAGGCGTTGCAGTTGCGTGCAAGCAGCTCCTCGCGCGTGCCTTTCGTGCAGACTGCCACCTCGCCGGGTTCGACGAGAGGCATGGGCACTTGGGTGAAGCGGGGCGGCTCGGGGCCGCCGTCCGCGTAGGCTACAGCGAGCTTCAGTGCGTAGGCACCGAGCCAGTTGGGCGAGCCCATGGAGCTGCTCTTCATGCCGAGCGCGCCTGGAACCGACCCTGGCTCCGCGATGGCCAGGCGATGGCCGTTGGTGCCGTTGCCTGCACAAGGCTTGAGCTTGTCGGCGCGGCCGGCCTCGACCTGGATCTGTGAGAACATGTAGCAGCCCACCTGCGTCCACAGTCCGCCGATCTTGTCCCAGCCATGAGTGGCGACGATCTTGGTCAATTCCTGCCGGGCGTGGGCGTTGTTCCAGTTGCTATAGGCTTCGACGAGGATGTTGATGTCCGAATATTGGGCGAACACCTCCTTGGCGCCATCGGTCCGGGCGTGATCGATGTAGTGACCGGCGATGCCGCCCATGACGATGATGTTGCCCTTGCCGCCGAGCGCCTCGACCAGATATTCCGCCGGCCCGGCGCCGGCCCAGGTCTGGTCGAGTCCGATATGGTAGGCGCACGGCTCGGTCACTGACGCGTCGAAAGTCATGACGATGACGCCGTTCCCACAGGCTTGGCGTATCGAGCGGTTGAGCGCGGTGCGCGAGTTCGGCCAAAGGATGATGATGTCGGCTCCGCCTTGCAGCATGGCGTTGACTTGCTGGATCTGGGTCTGGATATCGGCGCGCGCCGACTGCATGTTGATCTCGACCCGATCCTTCAGCGTCTTCGTCTTCGCCATGGCGCGAATGAGATTCTGGGCCGCGTCCATCCAGGTGTTGCCTTCGAAGCCGACACTGACGAACACCTTGTATTTGTCCTTCTTCGCCTCGACTGGCGTCGGGGTGAAGACGCCGGCCATCGCCAGCGCCAGCGCACATATCGCCAGGACAGCGATTCTCGCTCGTTTCATGATCCGTCTCCCTCGGTTCGGAGCTTGGGCTCTTTCTTGTTTTTCGGTGTTTGCCGCCGTGCCGCCGCTTGTGGCGGTGGTCGACGGGAAGTCGTTGAAAGGATTCCTCCCGGCGGACATGCCGTCGGGTTTCCGCCGCGCCCCTTTCCCTTTCGGGCGCTTGCGCGGACCGGCGCGATGTCGTCGTCGACGGGTGCGCGCAGCGGAGTCATAGCTCTGCCTCCCCCACATATGCGAACGGGAGGAGCTTGTCCGTTCCTGCTTTCGCTTGTCAACCCATTCCAGCACGAAGGGCGGAGCCATCGTGCAGAATGTATGCGGGCGCAGGTCTCCGGGCCCGTTGCCTCTTCTTTTCGCGCGTCATGCGTGGCGAGGGCGCTCATGCGGTGTCGCGGCACGGGCGGTTCTCAAGGTTCCGCCACTCTCACGAGGGCGTCCCCGGCCAGTTCGACGAACCGGCGGTCGAAGGTCAGCAGGACCTCGCATCGCGCGGCGGCACCGAGATGCAGCGCATCGGCGAAATCCATGCCTTTCTCTACGCGATCGAAGGCTTCGGCGGTCAGGTCGGGACTCTCCACCGAGACACCCGGCAGGCCGGCGAAGGCGCGCAAGGCCGCCGCCACCTCCTCCTCGGCAAAGCCGTAGACGCTGCGCAGCACCCACGCGCTTTCCAGAAGAACCGTCGTGCTTACGAAGACGTCCCCCGCGTCGATCGCGGCCTTCGCCCTGGTGGCCTGTCCTGGGTCGTCGCCGGTGAGGTATCGGACGACGACATTGGTATCAACCGCCCGCATAGCGCCGTTTCGCTTCGGCCAGAACGCCGGCCTCCATCTCGGCCAGGGATTTGGGCGCATCGCCGCAGGCGAGGCGTCCGAACACCTCCTCGGGCCGGGTCTCGGCGAAAACCGGCGCGGGTTTCAGCAACACGCCGCCGGGCGCGTTTTCGACGACGAGCCGCGTTCCCGCCGCCCAACGCAGCGTCCTGCGAATCGTCTTGGGCAGGACGACCTGCCCCTTCGTCGACACGGTGGTGGTGAGCCGTTCGGGCATCGACATCACGACTCCTCCTGTAAAGAAGAAGTAAGATAAATCATGCGGCGGCTCGAAGCAAGGGCGGACAACCGATAACCGACATGCGCGCCCACCGGCTCATCGGCCGATATGCCTTGGCGCCGCCGGCCGCTCGTGCGGCGGCTTCCTACGCCGCGCAGATCTCGTCGAGCAGGCGGCGCATGAAGCTTTCGCAGGCGCGAACCTGGCTCAGCTCGATATACTCATTCGGCTTGTGTGCCTGGAGGATGCTGCCGGGGCCGCAGACCACGGTCGGGATGCCGGCTTCCTGGAACTGTCCCGCCTCGGTGCCGTAGGCGACGACCTCGGTGCGGTTGGTCCGCGCCAGCGCCATGACGATCGCCTCCGCCGGCGACCCTTCCTCGGGCACGAGGCCGGGGACGACGGCGCGCCGCTCCGTCTCAATCTCGGTGCCGGGATCGACCGCCCGCATGACCGGGAGGACCTCCTCCGTCGCGAAACGCTCGAAACGGGCGCGGATCTCGTCCGCGTCCGCTCCCGGCATGAGGCGATATTCCCAGGTGAAGGCGCAGTCGAGCGGCACGATGTTGTGCGCCGTGCCGCCCTGGATCGTGCCGACGTGGACCGTCGTGTATGGCGGATCGAACCCGCTCCCGGGCTCGGCGCGCGCCGCCATCTCGTCCGCCAGCCCGGTCAGGAAATGGATCAGCGTCGCGGCGTGCTGGACGGCGTTGACGCCGCGATGGGTGGCGCTCGAATGGGCCTCCAGGCCGCGCACCCTGGTGGTGTAGGCGTAAACCCCCTTGTGGGCGTTGGCGACGGCCATGTTCGTGGGTTCGCCGACGATCGCGATATGCGGCTTGACGCCGAGCTCCCTGCCGAGCTTCTCGATCATCAGCGGCGCGCCGAGACAGCCGACCTCCTCATCGAAGGAAAGCGCGAAATGGATCGGCGTTTCGAGCGGCCGCGCGACGAAGTCGGGGACGAGGGCGAGCGCCACCGCGCTGAAGCTCTTCATGTCCGCCGTGCCGCGGCCGTAGAGGCGGCCGTCCTTCTCCACGAGGCGGAACGGATCGGTGTCCCAGGGTTGGCCGTCCACCGGCACCACGTCGGTATGGCCCGAGAGCGCGATGCCGGGCACGCCGGCCGGGCCTATCGTCGCGTAGAGATTGGCCTTGTCGCCGCTCTCGTCGTGGATCAGCGTCGAGTCGACGCCGTGCGCGGCCAGATAGTCGCGCACGAAATGGATAAGCGCCAGATTCGATTCGCGGCTCGTCGTGTCGAAGGAGACGAGCCGCGCGATCATCTCGACGGGGCTGTAGCGTGCGCCGGGCATCCGCTTCATCGCGCTGGTCGGTGGGGCCGCGATTGTCGCCGCGCAGGCGCATCGGCGCAAGCGTCGCGCGCGTTGAAACGATCCCCGCGGGCAGCCATATTGCGGGCGGAGGGAGAGACTGCCCGTGTCCCGCCGCAGGATCCTGAAGATCGCGCTGCCCCTGCTGGTCCTGGCCGGCGCGGTGCTGGTGGCCGGTTACCTCCAGGCGACCAAGCCCCGGATCGAACGGGCCGAGCCGCGCGAGCGGGAATGGCCGATCGCGGCCGCCACCGTCGAGATCACCGACATCCAGCCGGAAATCGTCGCCTTCGGTGAGATCGTCGCGCGGCGCGACGTCGAATTGCGCGCGCTGGTGGCGGGGCGGGTGGTCGAGACGGGCCCGAATTTCTCCGATGGCGGCATCGTGCGCGAAGGGGACCTCCTGGTCGGGATCGACCCGTTCGAGTACGAGGCGGCGGTCGAGGAGGCCAAGGCGGGCCTCGCGGAAGCGAAGGCGGCTCTCGCCGAAGCCGAGGCCGACCTCGCCGCCGAGGAGGCGGCCCTCGCCGAGGAACGCGCCCTGCTCGAGATCGCCGAGCGCGAGATGGCCCGCCGCGCGGATCTGGTGGCCCGCGGCATCGGCTCGGAAAAGGATCTGGACGCCGCCGCGATGCGACGCGGCGAGCGCGCGCGCGCGGCGGTGCTGGCCGAGCGCCGGACGGTCGCGCTGCGGGCGCGCGTGGCCCGGCGGCAGGCGGCGCTCGCGCGCGGCGTCGTGGCTCTCGACCGCGCCCGGCGCGCCCTCGAGAACACCCGCCTCGCCGCGCCCTTCGACGGCTACCTGACGGAAGTCTCCGCCGCCCTCGGCAAGCGCCTCGGGGTGAACGACCGCGTGGCCCGGCTGCTCGACCTCGAGCGCCCGGAGGCGCGCATCCATCTGAGCGACGCGGAATACGGCCGCTTGGTCTCGGCGCCGCGCGGGCTCGTCGGGCGCCCCGCCCGCGTCGTCTGGCGCGCGGGCGACCGCGCCTTCTCCTACCGGGCCGCGATCGGGCGGGTCCAGGGCGAGGTCGATCCCGCGAGCGGCGGCGTCACCGTCCATGCGCCCATCGCGGACGCCGGGCCGGACACCCCGCTCCGGCCGGGCGCCTTCGTCGAGGTCCGCATCCCGGACAGGGTGTACCGGCAAGCCGCGCGTCTGCCGGAAGCCGCGCTCGTCGGCGAGGACACCGTCTACGCCGTGGTCGACGGACGCCTCGAACCCCGGCTCGTGGCGCTTCTCGCCCGCGTCGGCAACGACGTGGTGGTGGTCGGCGAGATCGCCGACGGTGAACGCATCGCGGCGACCCGCTTTCCCGAGATCGGACCGGGGGTCAAGGTCGGGGTGCGATGACGGCCCGCGGCCCGATCGCGTTCTTCACGCGCCATCCCACGGCCGCCAACCTGCTGATGGCGATCCTGGTGATCTTCGGCATGCTCGCGCTCGTCCGCATGAACACCCAGTTCTTCCCGTCGTTCCGCGTCGATATGGTGACCGTCAGCATCGCCTGGCCGGGGGCGAGCGCCGAGGACATCGACGCCAACATCGTCGCCGCGGTCGAGCCCGAGGTCCGCTTCCTCGACAACGTCAAGCGCGTCACCTCGCAGTCGGTGGAGGGCGTCGGCCTGCTCACGGTCGAGTTCGAGCCGGGCTCGAATATCGATACCGCCTTGGCCAGCGTCGAGACGGCGGTGGGCCTGATCGACACGCTGCCGGAGGAATCGGAGAAGCCCGTCGTCAAACGGATCTACGGGTACGAGACCATCGGCCGGCTGATCGTCTCCGGCCCCTACCCGGAGGCGTCGCTCCGCGCCTACGCCAAGGACATCCGCGAACAGCTCCTGGCCAGGGGCATCGACAAGGTCGACCTGCACGGCAGCCGGCGCCGGGAGATCTGGGTCGAGGTCGGCGCCGCGCGCCTGCGCCAGCTCGATTTCACCCTCGACGACATCGCCGGGCGGATCGCCGCGAGTTCGCTGGACCTGCCCTCCGGGATCGTCCCCGCAGGCACCGAGAAGCAGATCCGCAGCCTGGGGCTCGCCAGAACGGTCGAGGAGATCGGGCGCATCGAGGTGATCTCGCGGGAGGCCGGCGTCAAGGTCCGCCTCCGGGACATCGCGCGCATCACCGAGCGGTTCGACGAACGCGATCCGATCGCCCTTCGCGGCGGCGATCCGGCGGTCGAGCTGCACGTCCGCCGCGCCTCCGGTTCCGACACGCTGGATCAGTCGGACATTCTCGACGCCTTCCTCGCGGACGTCGCTCCCACCCTGCCGCCCTCGCTCTCCGTCGAACACTACGACGATCAGACCGCCCTCCTCCAGGACCGCATCAACCTGCTCCTGCGCAACGGCGGCACCGGCCTGGCCCTCGTGATCCTGGTCCTGTTCGTGTTCCTCAGCGGCCGGGTCGCGTTCTGGGTCGCGGTAGGGATTCCGGTATCCCTGCTCGCCACCCTTGGCGTGATGATGGTGACCGGACAGTCGATCAACATGGTCAGCCTGTTCGCGATGATCATGGCGCTCGGCATCATCGTGGACGACGCGATCGTCGTCGGCGAGCACGCCGTGGCGCAGCGCGCCGCCGGCGCCGGCCCGGCCGAGGCGGCGGCGCGCGGCGCGCGGCGCATGCTGGCGCCGGTCATGGCCGCGACCCTCACCACGGTCGCCGCCTTCCTGCCGCTCTTCCTGGTTTCCGACATCATCGGCCAGATCATCGCGGCGATCCCGCTGGTCGTCGTGTCCGTCCTCGTCGCGAGCCTGATCGAGTGCTTCCTGGTGCTGCCCGGGCACATGCGCGTGGCGCTGAAGGCCGACCCGCGCCGGGAGAACCCGTTCGCGCGCTGGTTCAACCCGCGCTTCGAGGCGTTCCGCGACGGCCTCTTCACGCGCGTCGTGCGCGCCTGCATCGCCTGGCGCTATCTCACGATCGGCGGCGCCGTCGCGCTGTTCATCGTGTTCCTGGGGCTGATCGCGGGCGGGCGTCTCTCCTTCGTCTTCTTCCCCTCGCCGGAGTCGGACACGGTGTTCGCCAACGTCGCCTTCGTCGAGGGCACCCCGCGCGAGACCACCGTCGCGATGGTCGGCGCGCTCGAACGCGCCCTCTCCGAGGCCGAAGCCGCGCTGACCGACGGCGCCGGCGGGCTGGTCGTCGCGCGGCGCAGCCAGGTCGGCGCGCCCATGGGCCGCCTCGATACGGCGGTCCTCGGCGCCGACGACCACATCGGCGCCATGCGCGTCGAGCTCCTTCCGTCCGACCGGCGTTCCATCCGCACGCAGGCCCTGATCGACGCCTGGCGCGAACGGGTGCGCCCGCTGCCCGGCCTCGAGACGATGACGATCGTCGCGCAGCAGGCCGGGCCGCCCGGCCGCGAGATCGACATCCGCGTCGCCGGCGACGATCTTGCGGCGCTCAAGACGGCGGCGAACGAGATCCGCGCGCTCCTCGCCCGCTTCCCCGGCGTGAGCGCCATCGAGGACGACACGCCCTACGGCAAGCGGGAGGCGGTCCTCGCCGTGACTCCGCGCGGCCACGCTCTCGGCTTCACCACCGAGAGCGCCGCCCGGCAGGTGCGGGCGGCCTTCGAGGGCACGGTCGCCAAGCGCTTCGCGCGGGGCGACGACGAGGTCGCCGTCCGCGTGCGCCTGCCGCGCGACGCGCTCACCGAGAGCGACCTGCGAGGCGCCTATCTCCGCAGCCCGTCCGGGGTCGAGGTCCCGCTTTCCGAGGCGGTCGCCTTCACCGAGAGGGCCGGTTTCGCGACCATCCGCCGCGAGGACGGCCGGCGCATGATCGCGGTCACCGCCGAGATCGACGAGTCGGTCGCCACCGGCGACGAGGTCGTGGCCGCGCTGCGCGCCGGGGAGCTGCCTGAGATCGCGCGGCGGAACGGCGTCGAATTCCTGTTCCGCGGCAGGGCCGAGGAGCAGGTGACGACTCTGGGCGACATGCGGACGGGCGCCATCATCGGCCTGCTCGCGATCTACCTCGTCCTGGCGTGGATCTTCGCGAGTTACACACGGCCGCTCTTCGTCATGGCGGTGATCCCCTTCGGCGCCGGCGGCGCCATCATGGGCCACCTGCTGCTCGGCTTCGACCTCACCGTGCTCAGCATGGTCGCGCTGCTGGGGCTCGCCGGCATCGTGGTCAACGATTCGATCATCCTGGTCCGCGCGATCCAGGATCGCCAGGCGGCCGGCGCGTCGCTGATGGAAGCCCTGGTCGGCGGCGCGCGGGACCGCCTGCGCGCCGTCATCCTGACTTCGGTGACCACCGTCTTCGGCCTCCTGCCGCTGATCTTCGAGACCAGCCCGCAGGCCCAGTTCCTCAAGCCGATGGCGGTCACCATCGTCTTCGGCCTGATGGGCGCGACCGTGATCGTGCTGATCCTGGTGCCGAGCCTGCTCGCCATCCAGGGCGATCTCGCGGCGCTGTTCGGCCGCGGCAAGACGGTCGCGCCGGCGCCTGCCGGAAAGGTTTGACGGGGCCGCGCTTCGGCGAGCAGGGGCGCGGGCTACCCGGTGGCGAGGGAGCTCGTGGCGTGGAAATCCACGTCCCGCGGGTGGCCGTCGAGGCTCCTGCGAATGGCGCGGTCGAGGCGGTCGGTGACCTCGGCGATCTCGGCATCGGTCACCGTGAGCGGCGGGCAGACGCGGATGAAGTTCTTCACGCAGATGACGATCACCCCGCCGAGCGCCGCGTTGAGGCGGATGCGTTCGGCCATGGCCGGGTCCGGCGCCCGGCTCTCCCGGTCGCCCACGATGTCGAGCATCCGGTAGAGGCCCATGCCGCGCACGTCGCCGATCACGTCGTGGGCGTCGCGCAGACGTTCGAGCGCCGCTTCCAGAACGGCGCCGGCCTCCGCCGCCCGCCGGTCGAGCCGGTCTCGCAACACGATCTCGAGCTGTTTGTCGGCGACCGCCGCCGGCAGAGGATCGCCGGAATAGGTGCCGGCCCAGGGGAGCCCCGCCCTGCCGCGCGCGCCCTCCGCGATCGCGCGGGTGGTGACCGCGCCACAGATCGCGAGGCCGGCGCTCATGCCCTTGGCGAAGGTGACCACGTCCGGCACCACGTCGTAATGCTCGAAGCCCCAGAGCCGCCCCGTCCGCGCCGGCGCGAGCTGCGCCTCGTCCAGCACCAGCAGCGCCCCCTCCGCCCGGGCCAGCGCCTTGAGCCGGGGCAGCCATTCCGGCGGCGGCACCACCATGCCGCCCGCGACCAGCATGGTCTCGGCCAGCACCGCCGCGATGTCGCCGCTGGTCACGTGGTCGATCAGCTCGCGCGAGCGTTCGAGGCAGGCCACGTCGCAAGCCGGGTATTCCAGGCCGACCGGGCAGCGGTAGCAGAAGGGCGCGTACACGGCGGGCGCGTTGGCCGGCGCCAGCAGCGGCCCGAGATTGCGGCGCCGGGCGCCGCCGATCGTGGTCACCGATTCGACCGCGAGGCTGCCGCCGTGGAGGCCGCGGATCACCGAGAGGATGTCGTGCTTGCCGGTGACGGCGAGCGCCATGCGCATGGCGATCTCGTTCGCCTCCGAGCCGGTGACCGCGAAATTCACGACTTCGAGCCCGTCCGGCAGGGTGCCGGCGATGCGCTCGGCGAAGCGCACGAGATGCGGGTTCGAGTACCACGAGTTCTCGTGCCAGAGCCGCCCCGCCTGCTCCCGCATGGCCTCGACCAGCTCGGGGTGGCAGTGGCCGAGTACGTTGCACATCATCCCGGCGGTGAGGTCGTAATAGGGCTTCCCGTCCACGTCGAAGAGGCGGATCCCCTCCCCCCGCTCGAACTGGATCGCGGGCGCGTAGCGCCAGCCGAAGACGCGCCCGGCGTCGCGGGCCATCAGCTCCGCGTGGAGGTTGGACGGCGCGAAGTCAGCCACGGCGTTCTTCGTGGCGGGCGGGCAAGGCGATCATGAGGTCGCGAAGGAGCGGGTCGCCCGCCACGGCGATCTCGTTCTCGATCAGCGTGCCGCAGCCGGGACAGCAGAAAAGGCGGAACTCGATCGCGTCATCGACGAAGAGGGCCGGGTCGCCGATGAGGGGGTTGGAGTCCGAGACCGGGCGGCGCTCGGTGAGGCAGGCCTCCTTGTAGTTGGCCTCGAGCGGGCCGAGCGGGGCGGCGCAGTCGGCGCAGGCCCAGTAGGCGCCGGCGGCGTCCTCGCGGACGTCCAGGTTGTCGGTCGCGCGCAACCGGCGTTCGCCGTCGCGCGGGGCCGGCGGCGGCGCGGCGGCGCCCAGGCGGGCGATGCGCGCGTCCCTGATCGCGGCGCGGTTGCGCGCCGTGGCGGCGGCATCGACCGTCTCGCCGTCCTCCTCCAGCACGGCGCCGAAGATGGTCCGCGCCGCCTCCGGCGTGACGTTGCGGTGCAGAAGGTCGTGCTGGACCATGGCCGGGTCGCGCTTCATCGGGTCGCCGAAGCCGCCGCCGCCGGACCAGCGGACGGCATAGACGTCCGCCGGGCGCTGGTCGAAGTTCTCCTGGCGGAGTTCCAGATGCTCGGGCCGGCCGGCGACCTCCGAATGGTCCTCGACCATGCGCCGCGCCGCCATGCGCTCGAGGATGTCGCTCTCGCGGATGAAGCGGTAGGCGTTGGTGGTCGAGGGGAAGCCGCCCATCATGCCGGTGGAGGTCGGCGTCGCGTTGCCCGAGGAGAGGGTGTCCTGGGTGATGCGCTCGGTGTTGTGCGGGATGAAGCAGGTCTCGGCCGAGAGTCCGCCCCGGTATTTTCCGGCGCCGCCGGAATCCGGCAGTTCCTTCCGGTAGAGGACGAGCAGCGGGAAGTTCTGCTCGTTGTGCTCGACGTTCGGCAGCTGGCAGATCGGGGTGCGCGCCTGGCCGCCGGTGTTGATTCCGTCGCCGTGGGCGAAGGCGCCGATCGAACCGCCGATCGGGTCAATCAGCAGGTAGCCGTAGCGTTCGCCCCACTGGTCGATGCCGCGGAAGAGCGTGGCGGGCCACTGGCTGGTGCCGCCGATGCCCATGATGTCGCCGCGCAGCTCCTCGTCCGCGTGGAGCATCTTGGAGATCGCGTTGTAGGCCGGGTAGAGCGAGATCTCCATGGATTGCGTGGGCGCCGTGGAGACGCTGGCCGGGAAGTCGGCGCAATTGAGCGTGCCCGTCGTCGGGTCGAAGTCGATATGGCGGAGCGCGCCGCCGACCGCGAAATACTGGTCCCAGGCCAGGAGCTCGTTGATCGCCACCATGACGGAGCCGCGCCAGCCCGAATAGGTGGCGTTCATCGCGCCGTCCTGGGGCGCGGTGCCGTCGTTGTCGAAGATCAGCCGGTCGCCCTGCTTGGTCACCGTGATCTGCACCCGGTGGGTGCGCCGGTCCCCCGGCCGGCACGCCTCGACATAGGTCCGGTCGCTCCAGGAGCCGTCCGGGAGCCGGGCGAGCTTGGCGAGGAAGGCGGCTTCCGCGTTGTCGATGATGCGCTTCATCACGCCCTTGACCGTGCGCGGCCCGTAGCGGCGGACGAGCTGCAGCAGGCGCGCGCGCGCGCTCATGTTGCCGGCGAGCTGCGCGCGGAAATCGAGCGCCACCATCTCCGGCTTCCGCGAGGAGCGGAGGTAGAGCTCCTCGATGTCGCGGCGGACCGTGTCGTTTTCGACGATCTTGACCGGCGGGATGAGGATGCCTTCGTCGAACGCGCTCTCCGCGGCGGGGCAGAAGCTGCCCGGCGTGATCCCGCCGATGTCGTACTGGTGCAGGCAGTTGGTGATCCAGCAGAAGAGCGCGCCTTCCCAGAACACCGGACAGATCAGCATCACGTCCATCTGGTGCGCGGCGCCCACCCAGGGGTCGTTGGCGAGGAACATGTCGCCTTCCCGGATCCCCGGGTTGTCGCTGCGGTATTCCAGGATCCACTTCACCTGCGTGTCGGTGACCCCGGACATGTACTGCATGTAGGGGCCGAAATAGACGAACTCCGCGTCCTCGGTGAGGATCGAGGGGTTGAGGTCGAGCGCGTAGATCGCCACCGGCGAGCCGGAGATGCGCTGGATGGTCGCGCCGTGCTCCTCGTTGATGTTCCAGAGGTTGTGCCGGATCACCTCGTAGGTCACCGGGTCCAGGTCGGTCTCCTGGTCGCGGTGGAGCGTGAGCCTGTCGGAGATGGCGAGCGCCGGCGGCGGCACATAGGGGTTGGCCACCCCGTCGAAGCGGGTCCCCGCCATTTCGCTGATCCGTCGCATGGGTCCCTCCGCCGCTGCCCGCGCCGACCTGCTTAGCCCGGCTGCGTCCGCTTTCCAAGCCGGCCGCGCGGAGTCTCGGCATCGATATGGACGGGCCTCGGGGGTGGCCTTCGCGGCGCGCCGTTTCACCGCAGCCACGATGCAAAAAGCGCGCGGGCCATCGGACCCGCGCGGCTATGCCTTGTGTTTTGTGGCTTGTGTCTAGAACTGCACCTGCAGTTCCAGTCCGCCGCTGTATTCGGTTATGCCGCTTCCGCTCGTCCGGTAGCCTGCCGTCGCCCTCAACAGGGTGTTTTCGTCCACCTTGAACGCCCCTCCGAGGCCCAGACGCACCGCTATCGGCTGAACCTCCGTCTTCAGGGTCTCCTCTCCGACCTTCACCGCCGTCTCGTCCGAAAACTCCCGTTCCACGTCCAGCGCGCCGAACACCGCGCTACCTCCCGACCCCATCTCCGTCTTCAGCATCACCCCCAAGCGGCCCTTCACGCTGCTCGCATCCTCCTGCGCTACCCGCGCCCGCGGACCGCCGGCCCTCTCCATGTCCATGAAGTCCGACAGATCGACCTTCGACCAGACCAAGCCCGCGCGCGGCGTCACGAACATTCCTCCCACGGGCATCCGCCTGCCCACGTCCACGCCCAGCGCATAGCCCGCGCCCGAGACGTCCTCCTTCGTCATCTTGCCGTGCGTGTACGACTCGACCTCGACCTCGTACGCCGTCATCGCCGCCTGCGCGTCCACGTAGAAGCCCCCGGCCAGCCAGGTGGCGGAGAGGCCGCCCCCCATGCCATTCAGCTTGACCGAGCCCACGCCGGCCATCTCCGCCTTGCCCCGAAGCGCGTGCATCGACGCCCCCACCCGGGTGTCCTCGCTGATGAGATCGACCGCGCCCGCGTGCACCATGCTCCGGTGGTGGTCGTAGGCGAGCGTCCCGGCCGTGGTCTCCTTCTCCGCCTGCCACTTGCCCCGCGCCGCCCCCACGCGCGCCCAGCCGCCGCGCGCGTCACGCGGTGCCGCCGTCCGCTCCGCGTAGGAAGGCAGGTCGTTCATCGCCAGCAGCATCGAAGGCAGCGCCTCGTACAAGCGGCAGCGACGATCCCATGCATCCTCGCACTTGAGCGTCATCCTCCCGCCGTCCCCGCCCCTCGGCGGGGGCGGAGTATCCGTCCCTGGGGGCGGAGTATCCGTCCCTGGACCCGTCGGGTCCGGCGGCGGCGGGCACTCACCGTTGACGCGGGGTTGGCCATCGGGGCACGGCGACAGGGGAAGCCCGCTGGTGTTCAACATGCCGCTGGCGGTGATCGTCAGCGCCTCCGCCCCGGTGGGGGGGTAACCGGTGGGTACGCCGTCCCGGTACTCGCGGAGAAGGACGGCGCCGCCTGCGATGCCCCTCAGGGAGCCTTCCACCTGAGCGTCCACGACGTCCCGGTACGCGGTCGCGCCGGTGGCCAGGGTCACGCTCACCTCGGTCGCCGCGGTATCGCCGCCCTGGATGGCATTGGTGGCGCCGTTGGCCTGGACACGCCCGTTCAGGCCGACGATGACGCCGCCGCCGCCGGTCAGATGCACCGCCGCCGGTGCGGGTTCCTCGCCTTCCGCGGGCGCGCGGCCCCTCACCTCGCCGTCGATGAACAGGTGCGCCGGACCCGGGTCGTTCACCCGGATCGCGACGCCCGAGGAGCCGGCAAGCACCCTGCCTCCCTCCATGACGATGACCGCGCCGCCGCCCGAGAGGTGCACCGCCGCGTCCGTCCCCCCGGTCACCGTGCCGGCGACGGTGACGCGCTGGTTGAGGTAGGGCGTCGCGATGGCGTCCCCATCCTCGTTGAGGCTCCCGATGGCGATCAGGTCGTCCTCGCCCGCGTCCGCGTTGCCCGCCAGACCCCGGATGGGCAAGGGCGCGTATCTCTTCGGGATGCGCAGGCCCTCGCCCGCGTTGGCGACGTAGACGCCGGCCCTGGCGCCGGTCACGCTCGCGCCTTCGGCCACGGTGACGCTGATGCCGCCGTTGTTGGCGTTCGGCGTCGCGTAGTAGGCGCGGATGCCGTCGCCGCGCGAGTCGATGGAGCCTCCGGTCATGGCGATGCGGATGTCGCCCACGTTGTAGCGGTCGAGAAGCGCCTTCACCTTGCTCCAGTAGTCCTCGTCGTCCGCGTCGTCGTCCGTGAAGCCCGCGGTGGTGAGCGCGTCGTCCACGCCGTCGCCCGTCGCCACCGCCGCCAGCACCGCCTTCTCCGTGTCCGAGAGGCCCTGCGCCAGCACGTTGCGCAGCAGGGTTCTGGTGTCTTCGTCGTCCGTGCTCAGGTACGTCACGATCTCGGTGTCGGTCAGCTCGGCCGCAGTCGTGGCGGTGCTCCCGATGGCGGTGATGACCGCGTTCGCAACCGCGATCTCGTCGTTGCCGAGCGCCGCCCGGAACTGCGCCACGATGGCGTCCGCCCGCGCCTTGACGTCCGGGTCGGTCGAAGCGGTGTCGAGCAGCGCCGTCTGCGCCGCGGCGTTCGCGATCGCGCCCGGATCGTCGCCCGTCGCCACGACGCGCGCCGCTTCGAGCCAGGACATGACCTGCGCCTCGACGCCGGCCGGCGCGCCCCAGCGGATCGACCCGTCCCCGCCGACGGCCTCCATGGCCGCCGACTCCCGGTCGAAGGTGAGCACATCCCGAGCGCTCGCCGCCGAGAAACGGCCGTCGTCGCTCTGGGCGACGTCGGCCGGCGTCCCGTGCGAGAACGCGCCCGTCCAGGTGACGGAGATCAGCGGCTGGGCCGACGCCTCCCGCGGCGTCACCGTCTCGGCCGTGCTCCCGTGCGCCACCCGGGCGTAGACGCCCGTGCGGCCCTGGATCATCCCGCCCTGGGTGATCTCGACCCGGTTGCCGGCCGCGTCGTCGAGGGTGGCGAAGATGCCGGCGGCGTGCTTCGAGATGGCCGTGGCGCCTGCGGCGATGGTGAGGTCGAGGTCGCCCGTCCCCCGGTTCCACGCACGGATGGCCGGCTTGTTCCGGCCCTCGGACCGGACCGTTCCGCCATCCACGTTGACCGTCACGGCGCTGGCGTCGTCCAACTTGTTCGCGGCGAAGATGCCGGGCTCGGTCATGCCCAGCACGGTCCCGCCGGTGTTGGTGACGGAGACGGCGCCCGAGCCGGACCGGTTGGCGTAGATGCCCCAGGTCTGCGCCGTGACGTCGCCGCCGTTGGAGACCGCGACCGCGCCCGTATGGCCGGGGTTGTCCTGCGGATAGATGCCGATGCCGGCGTCGGCGGTCACGGCGATGGAGCCGCCGGTGGTGGTGATGGTGACGTCGCCCGAGGCCCCCGACTTGGCGACGTGGATGCCGTAGACGTCCGCCGCGACGGTCCCGCTGTTGGTGACCGTCACCGCGCCGTCCGCGTCCGCGACGTAGATGCCGTAGGCGTCCGAGCCGTCCGCCGTGACGGTCCCGCTGTTGGTGACCGTCACCGCGCCGTCCGCGTCCGCGACGTAGATGCCGTAGGCGTCCGAGCCGTCCGCCGTGACGGTCCCGCTGTCGGCGACCGTGACCGTCACCGCGCCGCCCGCGTCCGCGACGTAGACGCCGTGGGCGTCGGAGCCGTCCGCCGTGACGGTCCCGCCGTTGGTGACCGCGACGGCGCCGCCCGCGTTCGCGACGTAGACGCCGTGGGCGTCGGCCGTGATGGTCCCGCGGTTGGTGACCGTCACCGCGCCGCCCGCGTCCGCGACCCGGATGCCGTGGGCGTCCGCCGTGACGATCCCGTCGTTGGCGACCGTGACCGCGCCGCCCGCGTTGGCGACGTAGACGCCCGCCAGGTCGGCGGTCACGCGCGCGCCTTCGGCCACGGTGACGGAAATGCTGCCGTTGTTGGCGTTCGCCGTCGCGTAGTAGGCGCGGATGCCGTCGCCCTGCGTGACGATGGAGCCGGACGCCATGCGGACGCGGATGTCGCCCGCGTTGCTGCGGCCCAGCAGCGCCCGCACCGCCGTCTTGTAGGCGTTGGAGAAGCCCGCGCCCGTGTCGTCGAGCGCGGCGGTAAGAGCGGTGCTGTCACCCGACGCCACCGCCCGCAGCACCGCCTTCTCCGCGTCCGAGAGGCCCTGCGCCAGGATGTTCCGCAGCAGGGCCCTCGTGGGCGCGTCGTCCGTGCTCAGATACGTCACGATCTCCGCGTCGCTCAGGTCGGACACGCTCGTCGCGCTGCTGTCGATGGCGGTCAGGACCGCCGACGCCACCGTGAGGTCCGCGTTGCCGAGCGCCGCCCGGAACTGCGCCAGGATCGCCGCCCTTCGCGAACCGGCGCCGCTCGTCGCCAGCAGCGTCGTCTGCGCCGCCGCGTTCGCGATCGCGCCCGGGTCGTCGCCCTTCGCCACCTGCTCCGCCGCCTCGCGCCACGACAGGGCGTGCGCCTCGATCCCCGCCGGCGCCCCCCAGCGGATGGTCGCCGCCGCCGCCTTCACCGCCTCCGACTCCCGGTCGAAGACGAGCGCGTCCCGAGCGGTCGCCGCCGCGAAGCGGCCCGCGTCGCTGGCCGTCCCTTGCGAGAACGCCGCCCTCCAGATCACGTCGAGCAGCGGCTGGGGCGACCCCCGCGCGCCGGCGCTCTCCACCGCGGCGTAGACGCCCGTGCGGCGGTCCGAAATCGTCCCCGCCCCGGTGCGGATGCAGCGGCCGTTCTCCGTGCAGTCATACGATATGGGCCGCGAGGGAAACTTGCTGGTGTCCAACATGCCGTCGCCGGTGATCCCCAGCGTCAGGGAGTAACCGGTGGGCACGCCGTTCATGTGCTCAATCAGACGGGCGCTGTCGATGCCCGAAAGGGAGCCGTCCACCTGGGCGAGCAAGTCGTCCCGGAACGGGATCGTGGTGTCGGTGATCAGGGTCAGCCGGTCCGTCCCGGAGCCGTCGCTCTGGATGGCGTGGGTGGCGCCGTTGGCCCGCACGCGCCCGTTCAGGCCCACCGTGACGTCGCCGCCGCCGCTCAGGTGAATCGCCGCAGCGCCCCCCGCGCCGCCCCGCACCTCGCCGTCCACGTACACCAGCGCCGCGCCGTCCGCCTTCACGCCCACGCCCGAGGAGCCGGCGTACACCTTGCCCCCCTCCATGACGATGACCGCGCCGCCGCTCAGGCGAACCCCCGCGTCCGTCCCCCCGGTCACCGTACCGGCGACGGTGACCACCTGGTCGAGCAGGGAAGTCCCCCCGCTGTCCGCCACCGCTATGGCCTGGTCGGCGGTAGCGCCCTGGCCCATGGCGAACCCGTAGGTGTACTTCCGGGCCAACGTCAGGCCGTCGCTCGCATTGGCGACGTAGATGCCTGCCGTGCCGCCGGTCACGCTCGCGCCCGCGGCCACGGTGACCTCGATGGCGCCCGCGTGGGCGGCGTAGACGCCCGCCTTGCCGCCGGTCACGCTCGCGCCCGCGCCCACGGTGACGCTGATGTCGCCGTTGTTGGCGTTGGGCGTCGCGTAGTAGGCGCGGATGCCGTCGCCGCGGGCGGCGGCGATGGAGCCGCCGTTCATGGCGACGCGGATGTTCCCCACGTTGTAGAGGTTGAGCAGCGCGTTCACCGCGTTCTTGTAGGCGGTGGAGAAGGCCGCGTCCGCGTCGGCGAGCGCCGTGGAAAGGCCGTCGTTCGTCGCCACCGCCCGCAGCACCGCCTTCTCCTTGTCCGAGAGGCCCTGCGCCAGCACGTTCCGCAGCAGGGCCCTCGTGGCGTCGCTGTCCGTCCGCAGATACGCCACGATCTCCGCGTCGGTCACGCCGGCCGCGGTCGTGGCGGTGCTCCCGATGGCGGTCAGGACCGCGCCCGCGACCGTGAGGTCCGCGTTGACGAGCGCCGCCTTGAACTGCTTGACGTAATCGTTGTCGCTGGCGGTGGCGGTCGCCGGCACGGCCGTCTGCTGCGCCGAGGCGTCCGCGAAATCGCCCGGATCGTCGCCCTTCGCCACCTGCGCCACGACGTCCCGCCACGACAGGGCGTGCGCCTCGATCCCCGCCGCCCCGCCGTAGCGCAGCGACCCCTCCAGGGCCTTCACCGCCGCCGCCTCCTGGTCGAAGGAGAGCGCCTCCGCGACGCTCGACGCAGCGAAGCGGCCGTCGTCGTTCGGGGCGACCGTGGCCGCCGTCCCGTGCGAGAACGACCCCGTCCACGTCACGTCGATCAGCGGCTGCGCCCCCGCCGCCCGCGCCGTCGGCGTCGCCGCCGTGGCCCCGTGCGCCACCCGGACGTAGACCCCCGTGCGCCCCTGGATCGGCCCGCTCTGGGTGACGTCGACCTGGCTGGTGGTCGAGTACGCGCTGCCGAGGTCGGCGAAGACGCCGGCGCCGTGCTTCGAGATCGCCCCGGCGCCCGTGCCGAGGGTGACGGAGAGGTCGCCCGTCCCCCGGTTGTGCGCATGGAGGGCGTGCTTGTTCAGGCCCGAGGACCGGACCGCGCCGCCCGTCACCTCGACCGACAGGTCGCTGGCGTCGCCCGCCTTGTTCGCCGCGAATATGCCGGGCTCGGTCATGCCCCACACCGTCCCGCCGCTGCTGGCGACGGACACCGTGCCCGCCCCGAGCCGGTTGGCCAGAATGCCCCAGGTGCCCCCCGTGACGTCGCCGGCGTTGACGACCGTGACCGTCCCCGTGTGCCCGGCGTTGTCCTGCGGATGGATGCCGGCGCCGGAGGTCGCGGTGATCGAGCCGCCGGTGGTGGTGATGGTGAGGTCGCCCGAAGTCCCCGGCTTGATCACCCGGATGCCGTCGGTTCCTCCCCGGATGGTCCCGCCGCTCTCCACCGTCACGTCGCCGCCCGCGTTGGCGACGTAGACGCCCGCCTTGGCGCCGGACACGCTTGCGCCCGCGGCGATGGTGACCTCGATGGCGCCGTTGTCGTCGTTCGGCGTCGCGTAGTAGGCGCGGATGCCGTCGCCCCGCGAGGCGGCGAGGGAGCCGCTGCGCACGTTGACGCGGATGTCGCCGACGTTGTAGCGGTCCAGCAGCCCCTTCACCAGGCTCCAGTAGTCGCCGTCGTCCGAGGTGTCGTCCGTGAAGCCCGCGGCCGTGAGCGCGGCGTCCACGCCGTCGTTCGTCGCCACCGCCCGCAGGATCGCCTTCTCGTCGTCCGAGAGGCCCAGCGCCAGGACGTTCCGCAGCAGGGTCCGTCTGCCGCCGTTGTTCACGCGCAGGAAGGTCACGATGTCCGCGTCGCTCAGGTCGGACAGGCTGGACGCGCCCGACTTGACGGCGTTGTAGACCAGCGTCGCGAGCTCCAGGTCCGGGTTCTCCAGCGCCGCCCGGAACTGCGCGACGTAGGCGTTGTCGGCGGCGGTGGCGCCCGTCGGCACGGCCGTCAGTTGCGCCGCGGCGTTCGCGAACGCGCCCGGGTCGTCGCCCTTCGCCACCTGCGCCACCACGTCGCGCCACGATATGGCGTAGGCCTCGATGCCCGCCGGCCCGCCGTAGTGGAGCGTCCCCTCGACCGCCTTCACCGCCGCCGCCTCCTGGTCGAGGGGGAGCAAGTTGTCCAGCGGGAGCGGCGCCGCGAAGCGGCCGTCGTCGCTGGCCGCGGTCCCGGTCGTTCCGCGGGCGGTCGCCCCGGTCGAGGCCGTGCCGCCCCAGGCGACGTCGATCAGCGGCTGAGGGGCCGACGACGAGCGCGGCGTCACCGTCGCGGCGGTGTTGCTGGACGCCACCTGGACGACGATGCCCGACCGCCCCGCCGAAAGCGCGCCGGCGGAATGGGTGACGGAGACGGTACCGGTGGCCGCGGGCGTCAGAACCTCGTCGATCCAGATGGCGTTCACCCCCGCCGTGATGGCGCCGCTGTTGTCGATCGTCATATCGCCCGTCCCGTCGGGCCGCTGGATGCGGATGCCGTCCCCTTCCTCCGACGTGATGGCGCCGCTGTTGGTGAGCTCGAAGTCGTCCGCCACGTTCCCCGTCGTCGTCGTTTCCCTGTAGACGTAGAGGGCGTGGTTCTTCGAGTTGAGGGTGCCGCTGTTGTCGATGGTGACGTCGCCGCTGTTGGCGGCGTAGGCTCTTCCCTCGCCGAAGGTGACGCCCTCCGCCAGATAGATGGCGTGCCCCAGGTGTTGCGCCGCGTCGCCCGTCACCGTGATGGCGCCGCGATTGGTGAGCTCGACGTCGCCGCCCGAGAGCTTCTTGAGCCGGATGCCGAAGTCGGACGCCGTGATGTCGCCGGAGTTCGTGAGGGTGACGGCCTGGGCGCTCTGGTTGTCCCAGTACGAGAAGTTGAACTGGATGCCCTGCTTCGCCGTCTGCCCCGTCGCCGCGCCGATGTCCCCGCTGTTGTCGAGGCTCAGGGCGCCGGCGCCCCAGTAGCGCAGCAGGATGCCGGTGTAGGCGCCCCCCACCGTGATGTCGCTGTCGTTGTCGACGGTCAGCGAGCCGGTGAATTGGGTCCCCCCATGCAGCACGTAGATGCCGTGCGGCCGGTCGAAGTAGGTGCCGGTGGCGGCGGCGTTGCCGACGCCCGAGTGGAGGGCGCCGGTGTTGGTGACGGTGGTCGCGTCGTTTGTGCCCCCGATCTGCCGGACTATCCGAATGCCCTGCCCGGCGGCATGGATGGTCGCCGCGTTGGTGAGGGTGAGGCCGGCGTTGCCCCGGCCAGCGGAGGGGCGGTCGGCGTGCGGGCGGAGGAAGATGCCGTGCTGCTTCATCGGCGTGGCCATCGTGCCGATGGTCACACCGGCTCTCACGTTCAGCGTTGTGCTCGCACCGGTGTTGTTGGCCGTACGCAAAATATAGATGCCGTTGTTCCGGTCGATGCCGGAGACCGAGTTCGTCCCCTGGACGAATCTGACGACGTGGGCGGTCCCGCCCGTCGCGCCGCCGATGTTCAACGTGAGGCCTGACCCTCCGCTGGCTTGCGCGCCGAAGGCGATCCCCCGGGCGCCGGCCGTGAGCGTGATCGGCCCGGAACTGTGGCCCAGGAGGTTGAGCGTCTGGGGGACGCCGTGGCTGATGTTGCTGCTGTCGCCCGCGAGGCCATAGACGATGCCGTCGGGATAATCCCGATTCGGGCAGTCCAAGCGGACGTCGTTCGAGTTCCCGCATAGAAGGGCTTGCGCCCGCGCCTCCCCCGGCGCCAGCAACACCGCCGCCGCCGCCAACGCCGCAACGCCCAGCGCCTTCATGCCGAACCTCCCGTCATCCACGACGCGGGGGGGGGGGGGGAACTTCCGCCGTCAGAGCTTCCAATCATCCGTGGAACCTCCATCCATAAACCAGCCGGTCCAAAACCACGCCACTCAAGACCATCGCGTAAATAACTTCATTGCCTTCTGTCAAGACCCTATGCCTCCGTCATTCCCGCGAAAGCGGGAATCCAGGGACCGTTGAGACAGATTCCCGCTTTCGCGGGAATGACGGGGAAGGGGGCGGGAATGACGGGGAAGGGGACGGGAATGACGGGGAAGGAGGCGGGAATGACGGGGAAGGGGGCGGGAATGACGATCCGAAGCGGGAACGACGCTCCGAAGGGGGCCGGCAGGCGCCGTCAGGCTCGGCGGCCTTCCGCGCCGCCCGGCGCGAACCAGGGGGCGACGTCGCGCGCGAACCGCTCCCACATCTCGTGGCGATAGGCGCGCGGCATCCCGTAGGTGGCGTTCTGAAGGATGAAGTGGTTGAAGCCGAGATCGATATAGACCTGGAGACGCCGCCGCACGGTTTCGGCCGTGCCGACGAGCTGGAGGTCGAGCCAGGGGCCCATGTGCGCCGGGTCCGTCAGCTTCTTGGAGTTGGCCATGAACTTGCTGAACGACTTGTAATCCTCGAACGCCTTCCAGGGATCGGCGTCCGCCTCGTAATGCTCGACCACCTTCTCGAAATAGCGCGAGAGATGCGTCTTCGCGAGGGCGTCCGCTTCGGCGTCGGAGTCCGCGAGGACCGCGTGGATCAGAATCGGCCGGGCGACGTCGGTGGCGCCGCCGCGCCGGCGCGTCGCCTCGTCCCACTGCGCGAAATCCCTGCCGTGCCAGTGCATGGGAAAGTTCGAGACCCGGAGCATGGGCAGGTCGAGCCCGGCCATGATGAGCGCCGTCTCCGGGCTGCTGGTCGCGCCGTAGAGCCTGATCCGCTCGAGCGCCGGTTTCGGCCGCAGCCCGACCGGACGGTCGATGGTGAAAAACGCGCCGTCATGGGTGAAGGGCTCCCCCGCCAGCGCCTTTCCGACGATCGCGCGCCCCTCGCGGAAGCGCGCCCGCGCCTCGCCCATGTCGATGCCGAAGGCGTCGTATTCGAGCCGGGCGACGCCGCGCCCGAAGCCGATGTGGAGCATGCCCCGGCTGAGCCGGCTCACCATCGAGATCTCGCCAGCCAGCCGCAGCGGGTTGTACCAGGGCAGGACGACGACGCAGGTCCCGAGATCGATGTCGGGATGCCGCCCGGCCAGATGGGCCAGCATGACGAGCGGGCTCGGCGTCGGGAAGTAATCCGAGAAGTGGTGCTCGATCACCCACAGAGCATCGTAGCCCAGCCCGGCGACGTAATCGGCGTCCACCCCGGCCTCGGCGTAGAGACTCGCGTCCGACGCGCCCGGCTCCCCGACCGCCGAGATGACCGTTCCGAATTCGATCGCGCCCATCTCGATCGCGCCCACGTCGATGCCGCTCCGGCCGCCGTCCCCGCGATCCTAGCCGCCCCGCGAAAATAAAACAAACGTTCGTTCGATTCCGGACGCGCGCCCTTGAGGGCGGGAGCGGGGAGCGGGAAGATGGCGGCGGGGTCGGGAGCGCCCTTCCGCCGCGCTCTCCCTGGGCGGCGGGGCGTCGGCGGAGGCGCGCGCAACCGGGCAATGCGTCGATCGAGGGTGTCTTCTCCGGGCCGCGCCGGCGCGCCGCCCGGCGGCGAGGGCGGCCCCCTGCCGCGCCGGGGCTTTGCGCTGCTGGCGGCGCTGACCCTGCTGTGGGGCGTCAACTGGCCGCTGCTCAAGCTCGCCCTCGAGGAGGTCCCCGTGCTCACCTTCCGCGGGCTCTGCCTCTTCTGCGCCGGGCTGATCATCCTCGCCCTGCACCGCGCCTTCGGACGCTCGCTCCGGGTGCCGCGCCGCCAATGGCGGCCGCTCCTGGTCTCGGGATTCTTCAACATCACCTTCTGGCATCTGGCGACCGGCTTCGGGCTGGTCTATACGACCTCCGGCCGCGCCGCGATCATCGCCTACACGATGCCGGTGTGGACGGTGCCGATCGGCTATCTGGTGCTCGGCGAACGCCCCGGCTGGCGGCGCCTCTGCGCCCTCGCCCTCGGCATGGCCGGCCTCGGCGTGCTGATCGCGAGCGACGCCCGCGCCGTCGGGGCGGCGCCCCTGGGGCCGCTCCTGGTGCTCGCCGGCGCCGTCGGCTGGGCCTGCGGCACGGTGGCGCTGAAGCGCGTCGACTGGCGGGTCTCCATGTGGGTGCTCGTCGGCTGGCAATGTCTCGTCTGCGGCGCCCCGATCTTCCTCGCGGCGGGGGTCGTGGATGCCGGCGCGTGGCGCTGGCCGTCGCTCTGGCCGCTGGTTGCGGTGATCTACAACGTCTTCGTGCCGTTCGTGATCTGCTACTACGTCTATTATGAGATCGTGCGGCTGTTCCCGACCGGCTTGGCGACCGTCGGCACTCTCGGCATCCCGATGGTCGGCCTGTTGAGCGGCGCCGCGATCCTGGGCGAACCCCTGGGCTGGACCGAGTTCACGGCCCTGGGCCTGGTGGTCGCGGCCCTCGCGGTGCCGGTGGCGACGCGCCCCGAGCGCAGCGCCCGAGGCGCCTGAGTATCGGCGACGCCCGGAGTGGCGCATTGACGGTGGCGCGTTGACGACGCAGGCCGGGGAGGACTATCTACGCGGCGATGAGTGATTTCCGAAGCGCGCCGGCCTTCCTGACGGCGCTCGCGCGCGCGCGCGAAGAGGCGTCGCCCTTCCGCCACTGGCTGCTGCGCGGCGTCCTCGCGCCGGCGCTCCTGGCGGCCCTCGATGCGTGGCCCCACCCGGCGCCGGACGTCCGCTATGCGCGCGGTCGGCGCGAGGAGCACAACGCGACCCGGCGCTACGTCGATGCGCAGGCCATCCGCGACTTCCCGCCGGCGCGGGCGCTGGCCGAAACCTTCCAGGACGCGCGGACGGTCGCGGCGGTCGAGACCCGCTGCGGCATCGACCTCGCCGGCGCCAGCCTCAGAATCGAATACGCCCAGGACCGCGCCGGCTTCTGGCTGGAGCCGCATACCGACATCGGCGTCAAGGCCTTCACGATGTTCGTCTATCTGACCTCCGGCGCCGGCGCGCGCGACTGGGGCACGGACCTCTATTTCGACCGCGAGACCCACGCCGGGCGGCTCCCCTTCGCGAACAATTCCGGCGTGATCTTCGTGCCCGGCGAGACGACGTGGCACGGTTTCGAGCCGCGCCCGATGGACGGCGTGCGCCGCTCGCTGATCGTCAACTACGTGACCGCCGCCTGGCGCAACCGCCACGAACTGGCCTATCCGGACTCGCCGGTCGGGTGAGGCGCCGCTCCGGCCGCGCCATGCGCGCCCGCGCGCTCATGCGCGAAGAAGAGAGCGGAGCGCGGAGCCCCGCGGCATGACGGCCGTGACCGGGCGGGTATGGACGGTGACGACGGGCGAGGCCGGCATGGTCGCCCAGGCGGAGGGGCTGGCGCGGGCGTTCGGCGGGCCGTTCGAAAACAGGACGATCCGCCCGCGCGCGCCCTGGTCCTGGCTGCCTGCGCCCGCCGCGCCGGGCCTGTTGCGCCACGGGCTGGGAGGCGCGCTCGCGCCGCCCTGGCCGGACCTCCTGATCACCTGCGGCCGGCGCGCCGCCGCCGTTTCCGTGGCCGTCCGCCGCGCCGGCCGGGGGCGGACCTTCACCGTCCACGTCCAGGACCCGCGGATTGCGCCCCGGCGCTTCGACCTGGTGGCCGCGCCGCGTCACGACGGCCTGCGGGGTCCGAACGTGCTGCCCACCCGCGGCGCGCTACACGGCGTCACGCCGGAGCGGCTCGCCGCCGCCGGCGCCCGCTGGCGCGCGCGGCTGGGCGCGCTGCGCGTCGCCGTGCTGCTCGGCGGCGCGAGCCGCGCCTGCCGGTTCACGCCCGCTTCCGTGGACGCTCTGGCGCGGCGTCTGGCCCGCCTCGAAGGGCCGGTCGCGGTCACCCCGTCGCGACGCACCGGCGCCGGAGTCGTCGCCGCGCTCCGGGCCCGCCTGCCCCGGGCCTGGTTCTGGGACGGCGCCGGCGAAAACCCCTATCTCGGGATGCTGGCGCTGGCGCGGCATATCGTGGTCACGGAGGAGTCGGTCTCGATGATCAGCGAGGCCGCGGCCACCGGCAAGCCCGTCTATCTGGCGGCGATGGCGGGCGGCGGACGGCGCCTCGCGCGCTTCCACGCCATGCTGCGCGATGAAGGCGTGGCCCGCCCCTTCGACGGCACCCTCGCCGAATGGACCTACGCGCCGATCGACGACACGGCCCGCGTCGCCGCGGAGATCCGCCGCCGCATCGCCGCGCGCGCGGGCCGCGCGCCTTGAAGGGGCGGCGGCGGCGCCCCTAATGTCATGGGCGGGCGGCGCCCCGCGAGAGGCTCCCCGCGAGAGGACCCATGGCGACGACGCACCGCAGCAAGGTGGTGATCATCGGCTCCGGCCCGGCCGGCTATGCGGCCGCGATCTACGCCGCCCGCGCCAATCTGAAGCCGATCCTCGTCCAGGGTCTCGAGCCCGGCGGCCAGCTCACCATCACCACCGACGTCGAGAACTATCCGGGCTTCGCCGACGTCATCCAGGGGCCGTGGCTGATGGAGCAGATGGCCGGCCAGGCCGCGGCCGTCGGCACGCGGCTCGTCCAGGACATGGTGGTCTCGGTGGACTTCACCACGCGGCCCTTCGTCTGCGAGGGCGACGGCGGCGACCGCTACGTCGGCGAGACCGTGATCGTATGCACCGGAGCGCAGGCCAAATGGCTGGGCCTGCCGAGCGAGGAGCGCTTCAAGGGCTTCGGCGTTTCCGCCTGCGCCACCTGCGACGGCTTCTTCTTCCGCGGCAAGGACGTCGCCGTGATCGGCGGCGGCAACACCGCCGTCGAGGAAGCGCTCTACCTGACCAACCACGCGCGCAAGGTCACCCTGGTCCATCGCCGCGATGCGCTCCGCGCCGAGAAGATTCTGCAGGATCGCCTGTTCCGCAACGACGGGATCGAGGTCCTGTGGGATCACGTCCTGGCCGAGATCGAGGGCGAAACGGCCCCGCCCGCGGTGAGCGGCGTGCGGCTGCGCCACGCGGCGACGGGCGCGGAGCGGCGGCTCGCGCTTGCGGGCGTGTTCGTCGCCATCGGCCACCGTCCCAACACCGCGCTCTTCGCCGGGCAGCTCGACATGGACGACGAGGGCTACATCGTCACCCTGCCGGACAGCACCGGGACGAGCGTGCCGGGCGTGTTCGCCGCCGGCGACGTCCAGGACAAGGTGTTCCGCCAGGCCGTGACCGCCGCCGGCACCGGCTGCATGGGCGCGCTCGAGGCCGAGAAGTTCCTGGCCGAGGCGGCGGCCGGATAGAAACGCCGCCGCTCCCTCATGGACTGGAACCGCCTGCGGATATTCCAGACGGTCGCGGAGAACGGCAGCTTCACCCGCGCCGGGGCGGCGCTGGACCTAAGCCAGTCGGCGGTGAGTCGACAGGTCGCGGCCCTCGAGACGGCTCTGGGGGTGATCCTGTTTCACCGCCATTCGCGCGGCCTGTTGCTCACCGAGCAGGGCGAGGCGCTCTATCGGACGGCCCGCGAGGTCTCGGCCAAGCTGGCGATGACCGAGGCCCGGATCGCCGATTCGCGCGACCGCCCCAGCGGCCCGCTGGTCATCACGGCGACGGTCGCCTTCGCCTCGGTCTGGCTCACGCCCCGCCTCCGCGCCTTCCATCGGCTCTATCCGGACATCGCCCTCACGGTGCTGACATCGGACGACCTGCTCGACCTCGCGATGCGCGAGGCGGACGTGGCGATCCGCATGAGAGAGCCGACCGAACCCGACCTGATCCGGCGGCACCTGATGACCGTCCACTCGCACATCTACGCCGCGTCGGACTATCTGGCGCGGTTCGGGCCGATTGACACGGTGGCCGACCTCGCGCGCCAGCGTCTGGTCGTCTACGGGCGGGGGCCGCTGACCGGTATCGTCGACCCCAACTGGCTGATCGGAATAGCGGGCAACCCCCGGGCCGAGGGCCGCATCGCCCTGGAGGCGAACAACATCGACTGCCTGCGCCGGGCGGTCGAGAGCGGCCTCGGGATCGCCGCGCTGCCCGACTACGTCGCCGGCGGCAGTCCGCACGTCCGGCGCGTCCTGCCGCAGCGCCAGGGGCCCTCCTTCGACGCCTTCTTCGTTTACCCGGAAGAGCTGCGGTACTCGAAGCGCATCGGGGTCTTCCGCGACTTCCTTCTGAGCGAAGTCGCCAACTGGCGGTTCTGAGCGAATTCGTCGTTTCGTCATGCGTTGAACGCATGACAGCGATGCCGCGGAGCCTCTATCGCCACCCCGCTTCGGGCTCTACATTGCGCATTGCAGCATAGTGCTTGGCGTCGGTGAGCAGCGCCTCGTGCGAAGAGCTTCGCCGGCCTCCCAGGCACCTGCGCATCGGCTTCAGGCGCAAGCCTGAAGGGGATCCTTGCGGATCCTACGTCTCCCAGACGTAAACCTCCCTGTTTGACTGGCCGGGTCTTCGGACCCGGCCCTTTTTCGCGCGGGCTTCGTGCAGGGGCGGGCATACCGCATGCGCGAAGGCCGCGCCCGGCGTCGCCCGGCCATGCGCCCGGCGGGCGGGTGCAGCGCCGGGAAGAAGGCGGTCGGCTCACATGAACAGCCGCTCGTTCTCGAGGCCGGCATAGAGCGGCGCGACTTCCTCGGCATAGCCGTTGTAGAGCAGGGTCGGCCGCCGCTCCTGGCCGTCGGGGCCGTAGAACCGCTCCGCTTCCTGGCTCCAGCGCGGGTGCGGCACGGCCGGGTTGACGTTGGCCCAGAAGCCGTATTCGTTTCCCGCGAGTTCCTCCCAGAACGATACCGGACGCTTCTCGGCGAGGGTGAAGCGGACGATGCCCTTGACGTGTTTGAAGCCGTATTTCCAGGGCACGGCGAGGCGGAGCGGGGCGCCGTTCTGTTTCGGGATCGGCTTGCCGTAGTAGCCCGTGGCGAGGAAGGCGAGCGGGTGGGCGGCCTCGGCGATGGTCAGCCCCTCGACATAGGGCCACGGATACCAGAACTGGCGCTGGCCCGGGGCCGCGTCGTCGTCCTCGAAGGCCGTCATGACGAGGTATTTCGCCGCGCCGAGCGGCCGCGCGAAATCGAGCAGGGCCTTGATCGGGAAGCCGCCGTAAGGCACGGCGATGGACCACGCCTCGACGCAGCGGTGGCGATAGAGCCGCTCCTCCAGCGGCATCTTCGCCAGCAGATCGTCGATGGCGACCGTCTTCGGTCGTTCGACCAACCCGTCGATGCGCACCGTCCAGGGCCGGATCGCCAGGGCCTGCGCCTCCTGCCAGATCTCCTTGTAGGAGCCGAATTCGTAATAGTTGTTGTAGGTGGTCGCGAACGCCTCCGGCGTCAGCGGGCGGTCGAGCGTGTAGCGGTCGTTCCGCGCCAGGGGGTAGAGGTGCGCCGACGGGTCCTCCTCCTCCGCCCGCGCCGCCGCCATGCCGGCGAGCGGGGCGGCGGCCAGCAGCGGGCCGGCGGCGAGGCCCTTGAGCAGCGCGCGCCGGTTCCTGAACACCGATTCGGGAGTCGCGGCGGACTCGGGCATTTCCCAGCGGCGCGGGATCCTGATCAGCATGGGGGCCTCCTCGGCCGTCGTTTCCCTCCGGGGAGAGATGGGAACGCCCGCCGCTCACGGCGAATCAAGACGGCGTGAGCGGCGGGCGCGTCACGCGAGCGCCCTCGTGGCCCGACCGATCCGGGCGCAGGCTTCGGCCAACGCCTCGGTCGAGGTGGCGTAGGAAATGCGGAAATAGGGTTCGAGCCCGAAAGCCGCGCCGTGGACGACCGCCACCCCCTCGGCCTCGAGCAGGTAGCGGGCCACATCCTCGTCGCTTTCCAGCACGGCTCCTTCCGGGGTCTTCCGACCGATCAGCGCGGCGCAGCCCGGATAGACGTAGAACGCGCCCCGGGGCGTCGGGCAGGTGAGGCCCTCCGCTTCGTTCAGCAGGCGCACGGCGAGGTCGCGGCGCTCCTGGAAGACCGCGCGGCGCGCGGCGATGGAGTCCTGGGGGCCGTCGAGTGCGGCGATGGCGGCGTGCTGGCTGATGGAGGCGGGATTGGAGGTCGATTGCGACTGGATCTTGGCCATCGCGGCGATCAGCGCCGCCGGCCCGCCCGCGAAGCCGATGCGCCAGCCGGTCATCGCATAGGCTTTGGAGACCCCGTTGATGGTAAGCGTGCGCGCGTGCAGTGCGGGCTCCACGGCCGCGATCGTGTGGAAGCGGAAATCGTCGTAGACGAGATGCTCGTAGATGTCGTCGGCGAGGACCCCGACATGGGGATGGTCGAGCAACACCTGCGCCAGGGCGGCGATCTCGTCGCGCCCGTAGGCGGCGCCGGTCGGGTTGCCCGGCGAATTGAAGACGAGCCATTTCGTGCGCGGCGTAATCGCCGCGGCGAGCGCTTCCGGCCGCAGCTTGAAGCCGTCCTCTTCGGCGGTCGGCGCGATCACGGGCGTGCCCTCGGCCAGCCGCACCATGTCCGGGTAGGACACCCAATAAGGCGCCGGGACGACCACCTCGTCGCCCGGATCGAGGCTCGCCATCAGCGCGTTGTAGAGGACGTGCTTGGCGCCGGCGCCGACGCTGATCTGCTCGGGGCCGTAGGCGAGGCCGTTCTCCCGCTCGAACTTGCGCGCGATTGCCCGCTTCAGCGCCGGCAGGCCGTCCACGGGCGTGTATTTCGTCTCCCCCGCCCGCATCGCCCGGACGGCGGCCTCCTTGACGTGCTCCGGGGTGTCGAAATCCGGCTCCCCCGCCCCCAGGCCGATCACGTCCTCGCCCGCCGCCTTGAGGGAAGCGGCCTTGGCCGTGATCGCCATGGTCGGCGACGGTTTGACGAGTCCCAGGCGGCGCGCCAGATGGGCCATGCGGTTCTCCCTTTCGCAGGCCAGCCTATCATGGCCGCGCCGGGCCACAAGGCGCCGTCCCGGAAGCACCGGCATTCTCGTTCGGCGAAGCGCCATCCGCCGCGCGCGACGAACGGACGCGCGGGCTGTCATAATGAGAGCGGCCATCCGGCGCGCGGCAGAGGGATCAGGGAGGGGCGGCGATGGGCGTGTTCGGGGACGTGGCGCGCCGGCGGGCGGCCGAAGTGCCGAAGGCGGCGTTCGAGGCGCGGGCGAAGCCGCTGCGCCTCGCGCTCGTCGAGGCGCAGCGCGCGCTGGCGAAGGCGGACTTCCCGGCGATCGTCCTGTTCGCTGGCGTCGACGGCGCCGGCAAGGGCGAGACGGCCGACCTGCTCAACGAATGGCTCGACCCTCGGGGGATCGAGACCCACGCCTACGACCGCTTCGCCGAGGAGGAGCGCCGGCGCCCCGCCTTCTGGCGCTATTGGCGCGACCTGCCGCCGCGCGGCGGGCTCGGACTCTACCTGAGCGCCTGGTATTCGGCGCCCCTGGTGGACCGCGCGCACGGACGCACCGGGCGCGAAGGGCTGGACGAACGGCTCGCGCGCATCGCGGCGTTCGAGCGCATGTTGGCCGACGACGGCGCGCTGATCCTCAAGTTCTGGATGCATCTCGACCGCGGCGCGCAGCGGAAGCGGCTGGAATCCCTTCAGAAACATCCGCGGGACCACTGGCGGATCGGCGAGTGGGACTGGCGCAACTGGCACCGCTACGACCGGTTCGTCGAGGCCGCCGAGCGCATCGTCGCGCGCACCGGCACGGCGGCGGCGCCGTGGCGCGTCGTCGATGGCCGCCACCCTCGGCGCCGCGCGCTCGACGTGCTGGAGACGCTGCGCCAAGCGCTCGAGGCGCGTCTGGCCGCCCGCCCGGCGGCAGTCGCGCTCCCGGCCGCCGAAGGCCCGGCGCCCGTGCGGCCGGCGGCGCCGCTCGCGGCGGTCGATCTGGCGCGCACCGCCGGCCGCAGGGCCTACGCGGCGTCAATGACGCGCCTGCGCGGCGACCTCTACTGGCTCGCCGCCCAGAACCTGCGGCGCGGCCTGTCGGCCGTCCTCGTCTTCGAAGGATGGGACGCCGGCGGCAAGGGCGGCGCCATCCGGCGGGCCGTCTCGGCGCTGGACGCGCGCAGCTACCGGGTGCACCGAATCGCCGCGCCCACCGACGAGGAGCGCCGGCATCACTACCTCTGGCGCTTCTGGCGCCGCCTCCCGGAGGACGGACGCATCGCGGTCTTCGACCGGAGCTGGTACGGCCGGGTCCTGGTGGAGCGCGTCGAGGGCTTCGCGGCGGAGCCGGCGTGGCGCCGCGCCTACGCGGAAATCCGCGAATTCGAGGCGCAACTGGCCGCCCACGGGACCTTGCTCATGAAGTTCTGGTTCCACATCGACAAGGACGAGCAGAAGCGGCGCTTCCTCGCGCGCCGGGACAACCCCCACAAGCGCTGGAAGCTGACCGAGGAGGACTGGCGCAACCGCGCCAAGTGGGAGGCTTACGAAGAGGCCACCAACGACATGATCGCGTTGACGAGCACGCCCCGAACCCCCTGGACCCTGGTCGCGGCGAACTGCAAGAGGCACGCGCGCCTCTCCGTCCTGCAAAGCCTTCGCGACGCGCTGGAGGCGCGTCTCGGCGCACGGGCGGCGGAATGACCGCAGCGCGCGGCCTTGCCAAGTCCGCTTCCGTTCGGAGAATCGGCGGGATGCGGGCGCGCGTCGATGCGGTGCTTCTCGATTTCGACGGGACCCTCGTCGACACCGCGCCGGATCTCGTCGCCGCCCTGAACCGGCTCCTGGAGGAAACGGGCCGCGCGCCGGTGGCGTTCGAGCGCTTTCGCTCACGCGCCGGAGAAGGGGCGAAGCGGCTGCTCCTCCGCGCGCTTGCCGCGCAGGGAGAACGGCCTGGCGACGCGGCGGTCGCGCCCCTCGTCGAACGGCTGGTCGCGTCCTATTACGAGATCCAGACCGAGCGGGCGCGGCTCTTCCCGGCGGTCGTCGAGACGCTCGAACGCTTCCATGCGGCCGGGGTCCCGCTCGGCCTCTGCACCAACAGATACGACCGTTCCACCCGCCAGCTGCTCGCCCATTTCGGGATCGATCGCCTCTTCGGGACGGTCCGCGCCGGCGACCGGGTGGCCCGCAGGAAACCCGATCCGGGCCACCTCCGCGAGGCGCTCGCCGACCTCGGCGCGCGGTCCGGGCGCGCCGTCATGGTGGGCGACGGCGCCGCCGACGTCGAGGCGGCGCGCGGCGCCGGCATGGCGGTCGTCGCCGTGGCTTACGGCTACAGCCCGGCGCCGGTGCGTTCCCTCGGGGCCGATGCGGTGATCGACGATTTCGCCGCGCTTCCGGCGGCGCTTGAGCGGCTGTTCCCGCGCGGTTGACGTCCCGCAACCGTCACAGCGTCCAGCGCCGTGCGCCGCCGGGGAGGGCCGTGCCTCGCCACACGTCCTTCACGTCGACGACGAGCCCGCCCGGCGCCAGCAGCGCTTCGAAGGTGTCCGTCGTGAAGGCGCGATACGCATCGTGCGCCACCGCGCCGACGACGCAGACATATCCGCCGGTGGCGGCGGGCCGGGGCGCGAGGGCGATGCCGTAGAGCCTCATCGCATCGTCCGGGTCGGCGAGCGGGTCGTGCACGTCCACGGTGAAGCCGCGCGCGCCGAGGGCCGAGACGATGTCGACGACCCGCGTGTTGCGGATGTCGGGGACGTTCTCCTTGAAGGCGAGCCCGAGGACGAGGATCGGCCCCTTCCGCCCCGCCAGGCGGCGCGCGATCTGCGCGACGATGAACGCGCCCATCGAATCGTTGACGCGCCGGCCGGCGAGAACGATTTCGGGTTCGTGTCCGGCTTCCGCCGCGCGGTGGGCGAGGTAATAGGGATCGACGCCGATGCAATGGCCGCCGACGAGGCCCGGCCTGAAATCGAGGAAGTTCCATTTGGTCCGGGCGACCTCGAGAACGTCGTGGGCCGAGAGGCCCATCGCGCAGAAGATGCGGGCGAGTTCGTTGACGAACGCGATGTTGAGGTCGCGCTGGGCGTTTTCGATCACCTTGGCGGCCTCGGCGGTGCGGATGTCGCGCGCGACGAACACCTTGCCCCGGCTGACCTTGCCGTAGACGGCGGCGAGCGTTGCGACGACCGCAGGCGTCTGGCCGGCGACGACCTTGGTGACGCGCTCGATGCCGTGCGTCGGGTCGCCGGGGTTGATGCGTTCCGGCGAATAGCCGACGTGGAAATCGACGCCGGCGGCGAGGCCGGAGGCGCGCTCCAGCGCCGGCACGCAGACCTCCTCCGTGGCCCCGGGCCAGACGGTGCTCTCGAGGACCACGATGGCGCCCTTCCCGAGATGGGCGCCGACGGCGCGGCAGGCGGCCAGGACGGCCCCGAGGTCCGGGCGTCTCTCCGCGTCGAGCGGCGTCGGCACCGTGACGATGAAAAGATCGGCGCCGGCGATGTCCGCGGCGTCGGGTGTGAGGCGCAGGCGCGCCGCCGCGAGGCGCGCGGCCGGGACTTCGCCGGTCCGGTCCCTTCCCGCCTTCAGCTCCGCGATTCGCCGCGCGTCGATGTCGTAGCCCAGCGTCTCGTAATGGGCGCCCAGCGCGGCCGCGAGCGGCAGACCGACATAGCCGAGACCGATGACCGCGATGCGCATGGGGGACTCCGAGGTTGCCGAGCGCGCCGATATACTCCGGCGCGGGCTGCGCATGGGAGCCCCCACTATAGGGAAGGCGCGGGTCGGAATCCCGCCGCGGCGAACGGCGGAGCGGGGAGCGGATGACGATCCTGGTCACCGGCGCGGCCGGATTCATCGGTTTCCACGTCTCCAGGGCCCTGCTGGCGCGCGGCGAGCGCGTGCTCGGCATCGACGACCTGAACGACTACTACGACGTGCGCCTCAAGGAAGCCCGGCTCGCGCGGCTCCGGGCGGAGGCGGGCTTCGCTTTCGCGCGCGCGGACGTCGCCGATCGCGCAGCCGTGGACGCGGCCGTGGCGCGGCATCGCGAGTCGATCACCGGCCTCGTCCATCTCGCGGCCCAGGCCGGCGTCCGCCATTCGCTGGTGGATCCCTACGCCTACGTGCGGGCCAACGTGATGGGGCAGGTGGTCGTCCTCGAGCTCTGCCGCACGCTCCCGGCGCTTGCGCACCTCGTCTATGCGAGTTCGAGCTCGGTCTATGGCGGCCTCGGGGGAGGCCCCTGCCCGGTCGAGGCCCGCGTCGATTCCCCCGTCTCTCTCTATGCGGCGAGCAAGAAGGCCGGCGAGCTCGTCGGCCACGTCTATGGGCACCTGTTCGGCGTGCCGGCGACGGGCTTGCGCTTCTTCACGGTCTACGGGCCGTGGGGGCGCCCCGACATGGCCGCCTTCGTCTTCGCCAGGGCGATCTTCGAGGGGAAGCCGCTCACGCTCTTCAACCGCGGCCTGATGAAGCGGGACTTCACCTATATCGACGACGTGGTGCCGGCGGTCCTCTCGGTCCTCGACGACCCGCCCTCGGGCGACGGCGTGCCCCACCGGCTCTACAACGTCGGCAACAACCGCCCCGAACCGCTGACCGCCTTCGTCGCCGCCCTCGAGCGGGCGATCGGGCGCCGGGCGGTGATCGCGCACGCGCCGATGCAGCCCGGCGACGTGGCGGAGACCTGGGCGGACATCGGCCCGCTCCGGCGCGACCACGGCTTCGCGCCGAGGACGAACATCGCCGAGGGAATTCCGCGCTTCGTGGCCTGGTATCGCGATTATCACGGACTCTGAGGCGCGGCCCGGTTGCGGCCCCGCCGCGAAGGCGACAAGACCGGCGGGGACGGACGCGCGGGGGAGGCGCGGCGATGCGGGTCAAGACGGCGTCGGTCGCCCTGGCCCTGCTGCTCGCGGCGGCCGGTCACGGCGATTAGCCGGCGGCCTGCGCCCAGCCCAGTTCGGCGAGGGCGACGGCGCGGGCACCGTATTCGCGGGCGTTCGCCGCGCTCGCGTTGCCGCGCAGGCCGCGGGCGTAGACGCCCTGGCAGATAGCCGCCATGCGGAAGAGCGCGAAGGCGAGGTAGAAGCGCCAGTCGGCGAGCGCCCCGCGCCCCGCGTGGCGGCAATAGGCGGCGCGGTAGGTTTCTTCCGCCGGCACGCCCAGCGCCTCGAGATCGGCGCCGCCGAGCCCCGGAAACGCCGTGTCGTGGCGCGGGATCCAGAAGGCCAGGCAGTTGTGGGCGAGATCGCTCAGAGGATGGCCGAGGGTGCTGAGCTCCCAGTCGAGGACGGCGGCGACCCGCGGCTCCCCGGGATGCAGGATCAGGTTGCCCGGCCGGTAGTCGCCATGGACGATCGTCGTCTCGTCGTCCGCCGGGACATGCGCGGGCAGCCAGGCGATCAGGCGCTCCATGGCCGGGATATCGTCCGTCCGCGAGGCTTCGTACTGGCCGCTCCAGCGGCGGATCTGGCGCCCGATATAGCCGCCCTCCCGGCCGAAATCGCCGAGCCCGAGGGCGCGCCAGTCGATCCGGTGCAGACGGGCCAGCACCTCCACCATCGATTCGTAAACCGCCCTGCGCCGGTCGGGCGAGAGCGCCGGCAAGGCCGGGTCCTGATCGACCGCGCCGTCGACGTGATCCATCACGTAGAAGGCGGTGCCGACGACTCCGGCGTCCTCGCAGAGATGGCGCACCTGCGGCACCGGCACGTCCGTCCCGGCCAGCGCCGCGAGGATGCGGTATTCCCGCTCGATGGAATGGGCGGACGGAAGCAGCGTGCCCGGTGGTTTCTTGCGGAGCACGAAGCGCCGCTCCGGCCCCTCGATCAGATAGGTGGGGTTGGACTGGCCCGCCGCGAACTGGCCGATGGCGCGGATCGGCACCGCGTCCGGCAGGCGCGCGGCGAGGTGGCGCTCGAGCCGCTCCCGGTCGATGCGGTGCGGCGCGCGGACGGGGGTGATCGCCGATCCTCGAACCATGGGCGCGGACGGGCCGTTGCCGGGGCGCCATTCTACGACCGCCGGGGCCGGAGTCGACCGCGCCGCGACCGCCCGCTAGGATCGGCGCGGCGGGCGGAGGGGACCATGGACGCAGCGGGGCCGGAGAGCGGTGCGGCGCACGTTTCGGGCGGCCGCGGGGACGCGGCCGATCCCTTCGGCTTCGATCTCTTCCGGAACGCGATCTTCGCCATCGCCGACGAGATGGCGCTCACCATCTGCCGCACGACCTATTCCGGCGTGCTGCGCGACAACATGGATTTCTCGACCGCGCTGACCGACGGCGACGGGCTGCTGATCGCACAGGGGCTGACCCTGCCCGGCCATCTGGGCTCGATCCCCACCGCCATCGAGGCGGTGCTGCGCCGCTACGGCGCCGACATGCATCCGGGCGACGTGTTCATCATGAACGATCCGTTCGACGGCGGCATGCACCTGCCGGACATCTTCGTCTTCAAGCCGATCTTCGACGGCGGGGCCCGCCTCGCCTTCGCCGCCACCGTCTGCCATCACGCCGACGTGGGCGGGCGGGTGGCCGGCTCCAACGCCTCCGACTCCACCGAGATATACCAGGAGGGCGTGCGGCTCCCGCCGCTCCGCATGTACAGCCGCGGCGCGCGCAACGAGACGCTGTTCGCGCTTCTCGAGAAGAACGTCCGCCTGCCGGTCAAGTTGTTCGGCGATCTGCGGGCCCAGCTCGCGGCCTGCCACATCGCGGAACGCCAGATCGTCGCGCTGGTCCGCCAGCACGGGGCGGCGGCGGTGCAGGCGTATCTGCGCGAGATCATCGACTACGCCGAGCGCCTGACCCGCGCGGCGCTCCGCGCCCTGCCGGACGGCGAGGCGCGCTTCGAGGACTGGATCGACGACGACGGCGTCGACCGCGGCAAGCCGATCCGTCTCTTCGTGCACATGCGCAAGAAGGGCGACAGCCTGACGGCGGACTGGACGGGCAGCGCGCCCCAGGTCAAGGGCGCGATCAACAGCACGCTTTCGTGGACCAAGGCGGCCACCTATACGGCCGTCCGCTCCGTCCTTCCAGCGGACATCCCCAACAACGAGGGCGTGTTCCGCGCCATCGCCGTCGAGGCCCCGCCCGGCACCATCGCCAACGCCGTGCCGCCGGCAGCCTGCGCGGCCCGCGGCCTGACGGGGTTCCGCATGGTCGACTGCGCTTTCGGCGCGCTGGCGATGATGCTGCCCGGCAAGGTGTTCGCGGCCTCCGACGGCGGCAATACCGGGATCACCATCGGCGGCTACGACGCGGCGCGGGAGCCCTTCGTCTATGTCGATTTCACCTGCGGCACCTGGGGCGCGCGGCCCTGGGCCGACGGCCTCGACGGCAACTCCAACATCTTCGCCAACATGGCCTCCCAATCGGTCGAGGTGACGGAGGCCGAATATCCGCTCCAGATCCTGGCCTACGAATTCGTGCCCGACCGCGCCGGCGCCGGCACCTACCGGGGCGGCACGCCGTTCCGCCGCGACTACCGTTTCCTGGAGGCCGAGGGTCTGCTCCAGGTGCGCGCCGACCGCCAGGCCTTCAGGCCCTACGGGCTCCATGGCGGGAGGCCCGGCAAACCCTCGCGCAACGTGATGAATCCCGGCGCCGACGAGCGCCCTCTGCCGAGCAAGCTCACCGAGACGATCCGGCGCGGCGACGTCTTCCGCCACGAGCTCGCCGGCGCCGGCGGCTGGGGCGATCCGCTCGAGCGCGATCCGCAGGCCGTGCTGCGCGACCTCCGCAACGCGCTGATCGGCGAGGCCACCGCGCGGGACGACTACGGCGTGATCGTCGACCGGGAGCGCTGGCGGGTGGACCGCGCCGCAACCGAGGCGCGCCGCGCGGTGCTCGGGGCGGCCCGCGCCTGGACCGCTCCGCCTGCGGTCCTCCGCGACGACTGACGTGGGCGGGACCGGGGAACCGCCGCCCGGCGTCCGCATCGGCGTCGATATCGGCGGCACCTTCACCGATATCGTGCTCGTCGCCGAGAACGGCACGGTCGCCACCCGGAAGGTCTCCTCCAGCGCGGACGACTACGCCCGCGCCATCATGGAGGGGATCGCCGCGCTGACCGACGCGCACGGCGTGGACCCCGCGCGCATCGCGGAGGTCGCGCACGGCACCACGGTCGCGAGCAACGCGCTGCTCGAGCGCAAGGGCGCCCGCACCGGCCTGATCGGCACGCGCGGCTTCCGCGACATCCTCGAGATCCGCAATCTGCGGATGCCGCGGCTCTACGACCTCGCCTGGGAGAAGCCGCCGCCCCTGGTCGAGCGCTATCTGCGCGTGACGGTGGACGAACGGATCGACGCCGCGGGCATCGTGCAGACGGCGCTCGACCCCGCCGAGGCGGCCCGGGCCGTCGATCGTCTGGTCGCCGAGGGCGTGGAGGCGATCGCCATCTGCCTGCTCAACGCCTTCGCCAACCCGGTGCACGAGCATGCCCTCGCGGCCATCGCCCGGGAGCGGGCGCCGGGATGCACCGTCTGCGCGAGCTACGACGTGCTGCCCGAGATCAAGGAATACGAACGCACCTCGACCACCGTCATCGACGCCTATATCGGCCCCATCGTGCGCACCTATCTCGCGCGTCTGCGCCGGGAGATGCGCGCCGCCTGCCGCGCCGCCCGGCTGCTGATCATGCAATCGAACGGCGGCCTGACCTCGGCGGAGGAGGCGTCCCGGCGCCCGGTCAACATCGTCGAATCCGGCCCGGCGGGCGGCGTCGTCGGCGCCCTCGCCATGATCGGACGGCGCGGCCGCCGCGATCTCGTCACCTTCGACATGGGCGGGACGACGGCGAAGGCGGCGTTGATCGAGGGTGGCGTGGTCAGCCGCGCCGGCGAATACCAGGTGGGCGGCGGCATCCTCGCCGGCTCCCGCCTGATGACCGGCGCCGGGTATCTCGTGAAGATGCCGGCCATCGATCTCGCCGAGGTGGGGGCGGGCGGCGGCTCGTTGATCGCGATCGACGGGGGCGGTGCGATGCGGGTGGGGCCGGAAAGCGCCGGCGCCGCGCCCGGGCCGGTGTGCTACGGCCGGGGCGGCGTCGCGCCGACGGTCACCGATGCCAACGTCGCGCTGGGCTACCTCAATCCCGACCATCTGGTCGGCGGCGCCCTGCCCATCGACGCCGCGCGGGCCGTCGCCGCGCTGCGCGCGCGGATCGCCGAACCGCTGGGCGTCTCCGTCGAGGACGCGGCCCATGGCGCCCACCGGATCGTCGCCTCGAACATGATCCGGGCGATCCGGGCGGTCTCGACCGAGCGCGGCCGCGACCCCCGCCGCTGCGCCCTGGTCGCCTTCGGCGGCAACGGCCCGGTGTTCGGCGTGGCGATGGCGCGGGCGCTCGGCATCCGGCAGGTGATCGTACCGCCGGCGCCCGGGCTCTTCTCCGCCTTCGGCCTGCTCGCGGCCGACGTCGAGCATCATCTCTCGCGCACCTTCCGCGCGCTGCTCCGCGACCTCGACAAGGCGGCGCTCGCCGCGGCCTGGGACGCGCTGGCGGCGGAGGCGCGGCGCCGTCTCGCCGCCGACGGCTTCGCCGCGGGCGGGACCCGGATCGAACGCCACGCGAGCCTCCACTACCGGGGCCAGACCTACGAGCTCACGATCCCGGTCCCGGACGGCCCCCTCGACGACGCCGCGCTCGCCGCTCTCGACGAGGCGTTCGGAGCGGAACACGAGCGGACCTACGGCCACCGCGCGGGGCCGGAGGAGCCGGTCGAGCTGGTCACGCTGCGCGTGCTCGGACGCGGCCCGCGCCGGGAGGCGCCGCCGCGGGTCGCGCCCACCGCCTCGACGGCGCGACGGGTGGCAGGGCGACGGGCCTATTTCGGCCCGGCGGAAGGCTGGCGGCAGGCGGCGGTGGTCGGCCGCGCCGCTCTCGCGGGCGGGCGCGACGGGCCGCTGATCGTCGAGGAATACGACGCGACCTGCGTCGTGCCCCCCGGCGCCCGCGCCGCCCTCGACGACGACGGCTGCATCGTCCTCGACGCGGGCGCTCCCTCGATCGATTGAAGAGCCGTCGTCGTCAACAGCTCGGAAGCGATCAAACCGGGCACCTCGGTTCGCGTAACTTTTTGGTAGTGTGAAGCAAATTTAATGTGCATTGGTCGACAAATTTGTCCCAATTTTTGTAGATACGAGCGGATGATTTGCGAATTTTTGGTAGTTCCTTCAAATGATTTATCTCGCGTGTCAGGCGTGACATAGAATCATTTACGTTTTGCGCGGTAGGATAACGAGGATAATTTGGAATTTTCCATGCGTCCAGAAATCCCCTTTTCAGATTTTTCTCGCAAACAGAAACGTTTTCGCGCCAATGGCGTTCCTCAGTTTTATTTTTTGGTTTAATTTTGCTGCTAAAATAGTTTTTCTTAAAACACAAAAAATCGCCACTTACTTTATCAAGTAAGGTTGCCGAAATAATAGCGAAATCCATATCTGATCCGTCTTGAAAGAGTCTTCCGAATTGCTTTATTGCTAATGAATATCCTATACGGGCACTTCCAATAATGGTTATTTCCTTGGGGTCAACGTCTATTCTTTCACCTAGCCATGCCCTGATTCTCTCGAAAATTGCAGGGTGATTCCGGAATGCAAACGGAAGCCCTTCGCTGAGCCATAACCGAACAATTGCTTCTCGATCTTGTCGCGAACCATTGGAGAGCACCATCCTCAATGCTTCGGACGTGGGATAAGGGTAGTATAATTTATCCAAAGCAGTGGCCATCCTGAACTGCGTCGTCATCTCAAACATCCATATGTTCCGTCGGTCGAATGACGGTGGTAAAGTCGAATTAGGTGGCGAGCTCGAATATCAATTTGCAATTTTCTACTAACGGGAGTCGCCCGTGGTTCAGGGTATTTCAACCGTGCGACAAGAGAAGCCGCCTCAAATAGTGTCAGGAATCCAGAACGTAAGTTAAGTCGGCGACATGCTTGACGGTACCCGTTCATTCTCCACCCATAATATCCGAGAGATAGATATATCATTGGAAGAATCTGCTTAGAGTATTCAGAGGAAACAATTGTGGCAAGCATAATTTCCCTAACTTTGCGTCGTACTGTGCGTTCTCGATCTTCTAAAACTGTTCGTACAATTTGCTGTTCAATCGTACTAGCTCCTTCACGCTTGCCTTCAAAGAAGCGACGCCATACCGCCCGGCATATGCCAATTACATCGAAACCCGGGTGCCGAGCATGTCGATGGTCTTCTCCCGATATAAGGAGCCGTTGTGCAACCAATGGAGGCATCAACTCGGGATGTCGTGTGAGATGAACTTGTTCAAGGTCGATTCGCTCCCGCAAAATCTCCCACTTCTTGCGAACCAATGGACGAACAAAAAAGGCTATGGTTGCAGATGACATTCTGTTGTCTCGCGGTTCAGCGGTACGATCGAAAGATCGTAACACGTTTAGTCTCGGTAGTCAAGCCGGCACCGAGTCTTTGCTCCCGACAAAGCACTAGGCGGAATACCGACTTGGTTAGTTTCCATCCGCACCGCGTCTTCTCCCGCAATACCTATGCGCATTACCTATGCGCATTCAAGCCGGCGATGGTGCCCACAGGGGTCGGCCCTACCTACGGGCAATGCGCTTGACTGCTCCCGGCTCTCCCGTTCGCATCAAGCCCGCCGGGGCTTTACGCATCGCGCCGTGCCTCGGCCGCCGTTCAGTCGCCGCGGCGGTCGCCGAAGAGCATGGTGACGTTGATCCGCCGGTTTTCGTAACCGGGGCGGAAGTCGAGGTCGGCGGTGCGGTGGAAGAGGTCGGAATCGAAGATGACGACGCGGTTCCGCCGATAGGGGATCGCCACCGTCCCGCCGCCGTGCTCGGCGAGGAACCGCGCCATGCGGGCGCCGTCGGCGTTGTAGGCGCGGAACGCCCAGCCCGAGGGCGCGCGCGCCTTGTGGACGATCAGGCCGCCGCTTTCGGGATTCCGGTTCGCCGCGTCCGGGGTCAGCCAGAAATTGACGTTGACGGCGGCGAAATCGGCGTGGGTCGGAATCCCTTGCAGCCGCGAATCATATTTGTAGGCCCAGAGCTGATTGAGCCGGTGGCCGCGAAAGATGCCCGGCAGGCGCCGGCGGAGTTCGTCGGCGATCTGGAGCACGAGCGCCGTTCCGAAGCCGTCCACGAGATAGGCGCCGAGATAGCCGCGTTTCACCTGATACCAGACGGTTGCCTCGAGGCAGAAGCGCCAGAGCCGCTCGAGCGCGGCGGCGGTCAGGAAATCGTCGACGACCGCCAGGCTGGGCGCGCTTTCCCGATAGGTCCGCTCGACGGCGTGGCGGTCCAGCGCGGGATTGACGGCGGCGCCGGCGCAGCGCGCGGCGCCGGGTGTGTGAAGGGGGCGGTTGTAGGTCGGTTCGATGCGCCGCCAGTCCGCCGCGGCGAGCGCCAGCGGTTCCTCGGGCGCGATGTCGGGCGGCAGGGCGGCGAGGAGCCGCTCGTAGGTCTCCGCCACCCGCGCGAAGCGGGAATCGAGGCGGCCGCCCGCGCACAGGTGGCGTATCTGCTCGGCGTCGTGGCGGAGCTTGAACGGCGCGACCGCTACCGGCGCCGCCCCGCCGCCGCGGCGCGCGGGCGCTTCCGCCGTCAGGGGCGGCCCGTGCCGGCGCGCGGTCGCGCGCGCGAAACAGGCGAGCGCTTCGTCATGGGCGCCGCGCGCGACATGCGTCATGCCGAGATTGGAGAGGAAGCCGTCGCTTCCAGGTTTCAGCGCCACCGCGCGTTCGCCGCTCGCGACCGCCTCGTCCAGGCGGCCCATGCGCGTAAGGGCGTTGCCGAGATTGGCGTGGGCGGCGGCGTGGTCCGCGTCCAGCGCGAGGGCGCGGCGATAGGCGGCGACGGCCTCGTCCAGGCGGTTCAGGTCTTGCAAGACGTTGCCGAGATTGGCGTGGGCGGCGGCGTGATCCGCATCCAGCGCGAGGGCGCGGCGGAGGCTCTCCTCGGCCTCCTCCGGCGCGCCGCTCTCGCGCAGCGCGGCGCCGAGATCGGCATGCGCGGCGGCGGAGTCGTCGACGGCGGCCGCGTCGCGGAAGGCGGCGACGGCCTCGTCGAAGCGCCCGAGCGCGTGGAGCGCATGGCCGAGCCCGGCGCGCGCCGGGCGGTGATCGGGCCGGATCGACAAGGCCGCGCGCAGCCATTCGACGGCCTCGCCCGGCCGCCCGGCCGCGCGCAGCGCCTGGCCCAGGTTGCAGCGGATGTCGGCGTCGCGCCGGTCCAGGGCGGCCGCCCGGCAATAGGCCGCGATCGCCTCGTCGAGTCGGCCTGCGCCCTTGAGGGCGTTGGCGAGATCGTTGAGGAAGCCGGCGTTGCGCGGCACCCGGCGGGCGGCCTTGGCGAGCAGCGGCAAGGCGTCGTCGAGCCGGCCCGCCTGCGCGTGGAGCACGCCGAGCAGATGCAGCGCGTCCGCGTGTCCGGGCTTCTGCCGCAGCACCCGCCGGTAGAGCGCCTCCGCTTCGGCGAGGCGCCCCGCCCGATGGTGCGCGAGGGCGGCCGCGAGCACGCCCGCGCCGCCCTCCTCCCGCCGCGCCCGCCGCCGTTCGCGGGTCATCCGGCCGGCGGCAGGGCCCTCCCGGACTCGGTGTCGAAGAGGGTCGCGCGGCTCGCGCGGAAATCGAGACCGACCCGGGCGCCGACCTCGATCGGCCGATGCACGTCGATGCTGGCCGCGACATATTCCCGATCGTCCAGGAGGCCAGGCGCGTCGTCCGGCGCGATGAAGGCGATGATCACGCCGCCGTAGGATTCGGTGAACTCGATCCGGCCCTCGACGATGCCGTCGCCGGTCGGGCGCAGGCGCACGTCCTCGGGGCGGATGCCGAGCACGACCGGCCCCCGGCCCTCCGCGGCGGCGCCCTCGAGCGCGCGCCCGGCGAGGGCGACGGCGCCCTCCCGCCGCTCGCCCTTGAGGAAGTTGATGCCGGGGCTGCCGATGAAGTCGGCGACGAAGCGGTTCGCCGGGCGCTCGTAGATCGTCACCGGGTCGGCCACCTGCTGGACCTCGCCCCGGTTCAGCACCGCCACGCGGTCGGAGAGGATCAGCGCCTCGGCCTGGTCGTGGGTGACGTAGATGGTGGTGACCTTGTACGTCTGGTGGAGCCGTTTGAGCTCCGTCCGCATGTGCTCGCGAAGCTTGAGGTCGAGGTTCGAGAGCGGTTCGTCCATCAGGTAGCACGCGGGGCTCCGCACCATGGCGCGGCCCAGGGCGACGCGCTGGCGTTCGCCGCCGGAGAGCTTGGCCGGCTTGCGCTCCAGCAGCCCCTCGATGTTCAGGAGCCGCGCCGTCTCCCGCGCCTTGGCGATCGCCTCGGCCTTCGCCATCCCGGCCACCGTGAGGCCGAGGGTCATGTTCTGAAGCGCGGTCATGTGGGGATAGAGCGCGTAGGTCTGGAAGACCATCGCCACGTCCCGGTCGCCGGGGTCGACGTGGGTGACGTCGCGCTCGCCGATCAGGATCGCGCCCTCGGTCGGCTCCTCCAGCCCCGCGATCAGCCGGAGCGTCGTGGTCTTGCCGCAACCCGACGGCCCGAGCAGGGTCAGGAACTCGCCCCTGGCGATGTCGAGGTCGATCCCCTTGACGGCCTCGGTGCCGTCGCGGAACCGCTTCACCAGCCCTCGAAGCGTGACGTTCATGGCGCCCTATTTCACCGCGCCGAGCGCGAGGCCGCGCGCGATATGCCGCTGGAGCAGGAAGACGACGGCGATCATCGGCAGGAGCTGGATCACCGCACCGGCGCTCAGCGAACCCCACAGCACATTGTAGATGTCGATCGTCTTTTGCAACGCGACCGGCATGGTCGTCGCGTTGTCGTAGGTCAGGAACAGGGCGTAGAGATATTCGTTCCAGCTGAAGACGAAGGTGAAGATCGCCGTGACCGCGATGCCGGGCGCGGCCATCGGCAGGATAAGCCGGAAGATGATCTGGAGCCAGCTCAGTCCGTCGAGGCGCGCAGCCTCCTCCACCTCCTTCGGCAGGTCGAGCAGGAAGCCGCGCAGAATCCAGACGGCGAACGGCAGGCCGAAGGCGACGTAGACGATGATCAGCACGATCTGCGTGTCGATCAGGCCGAAGAAGTTCGCCATCTTGAAATAGGGCAGCACCACGACCACCCCGGGCATGAAGCGCAGGGAGAGGATGACGAGGGCCCAGGTATCGCCCCCCATGAGCCCCATGCGGGCGACCGCGTAGGCCGCGGGCAGCGCCAGGATCATCACGATCAGCGTCGACACGCCGACCGTGATCAGGCTGTTGACGATGGCCCGGTCGAAGAGGAAGCGGTCGAATATCTCGACGTAATGCTCGCCGGTCGGCTCGAAGGAATAGAAGGTCGGCGTCTCGGCGTTGATCACGTTGGTCGGCTTGACCGAGGTGAGCGCGACCCACGCCACCGGGATCAGCCACAGGACGACCACGACCACCGCCAGCAGGTTGAGCGCCCGCGAATAGACCGTCGGCATCAGTTGCGCTCGGCGGCGCGCGCCGCCTTCTCCGTGCGGTAGAGCGTGTTGAGAAACATGGCGACGACGATGTTGATCAGGATCAGGATGAGGAAGCCGTAGGCCGCCATCAGGCCGAGGTGACCCTGTTCGAAGATGATGTAGTCATAGGTGCTGGCGAGCAGCGTCGACGATCCCGGACCGCCTTTGGTCATGATGAAGTTGAGGTCGAAGATGCGGATCGAATCCACCAGCCGGATCAGGAGCACCACCATGACGACCGGGCGGATCAGGGGGATCACGATGCGCGTGTAGTAGGCGATGCCGCGCACCCGGTCGAGCCGCGCGGCCTCGCTGACCTCCGGCGAGATGCTCTGCATGCCGGCGAGCAGGATCAGCGCGATGAAGGGAGTCCATTGCCAGCAATCGACGATCATCAAGGTGGCGAGGGCGGTGTCCTTGTGCGAAAGCCAAGTCCACTTCTCGAGGCCGAGCCCGGTGTTGAGGAGCCAGTTGGCGAGGCCCGAGACCGGCTCGAAGATGAAGCGCCAGGTGAGCCCCATGGCCACCGGCGAGATGAACACCGGGATGATGATGAGCGTGCGCAGGAGGCCTGCGCCGCGCATCTTGCGATCGAGCAGCACGGCGAGGAAGAACCCGAGGACCATCTGGATCGAGACGACGACCACCGCCCACGTGACGGTCAGCCGGATGCTGTTCCAGAACCGGGAGTCGTCGAACAGGTCCTCGTAGTTGCGCCAGCCGACGAAGCGCGCGACGTCGGGGTTGTAGAGCGGGTCGACGCGGAACGACAGCGTCCCCGAGTAGAACAGCGGGAAGATGGCGAGGGCCAGCAGCACGACCACGCAGGGCGCCAGCAGCATGTAGGCGGTGCGGCGCTGCCTGCGCCCCACCGTGCCCGGCCGTCCGGGCGTGAAAGGCCCGGCCGCGCGCGGCGGCCGGGCCTCCAGAGCGGTTGCGGTCACGCCCCGGTCCCGGGGCGCTCCGGCGCGCGCCTCAGCTGTAGTAGCCGCTGTCCTCCATGATGCGCCGGATGCGCTTGTCGCAGGCCTTGAGCGCCTCCTCGACGCTCTGCTCCTCGTTGACGGCGTCGGCGACCTCCTCGCCCACGGCGCCCATGATGGCGTAGGCTTCCGGGATCACCGGGGCGTTCACCACGGCGACGGGATAGGCCTTCATCAGGCCGACGAAGAAGGGCTTGCGGTCGGACCAGCGCTTCAGGGTGGAGCGGCGCGACAGCTGGCCGCCGGCGCCCACGATGGCGTCGGCGATGGCCGGGCTGCCGCCGAGATCCTCCCGGTCGCCCGAATTCAGGAACTTGATCCAGGCGAAGGCCGTCTCCCGATTGCCGCCCCAGGTCGGCATGAACTGGCCGAAGCCGCCGGCGAGCGCCCGGTGCGCGCCCTTCGGGCCGCTGCCTCTCGGCGACAGGTCCATGTGCCAGAGCTCGTGGGCGTCGGTGAAGGTCGGGTCGTTGAGCACCGCCGTGCCCCAGGTGAGCGGGCTGTAGAGCGCGGTGCCGTTGGCGAACACCTGGTTGACCTCGTCCTCGCCCGCGTTGGCGGTGACCGGATGGGCGAATTTCTGGAGGTCGACCAGGATCTTCAGGGCCTGGAAGCCCTCTTCCGTCTCGCACGCCGGCGTCCAGTCCTTGTTGAGCTCGTCGACGAAGAAATCGCCGCCCATGCTCCGCAGCGCGCCGTAATACTGGTAGCCGGCCCAGAAGTTCCGCGCCATCGCCGCGCAATAGGCGTAGCGCTCGTTGTCCGGGTCGTGGATCTCCTTGCACGCGTCGAGCACGGTGTCCCAGGTCTCCGGCACCGGGACTCCGGCCTTCTCGAAGACGTCCTTGCGGTAGAAGCTCATCATCGCGTTGCCGTCCGGGGCCAGGGCGGCGATGTAGCCGGGCGGGGCCGGCCCCTTCGGCAGGTTCCACATGTGCCGGTAGTTCTCCGGCACGTCCTCTTCGTAATCCGCGAGCCACTCGGGGAAGGGTTCGAGATAGGGGCCGAGGTCGGTCAGCGCGCCCATGGCGTCGAGCGCGGCGAACTGGGCGTGGTCCTGGGTGATGACGTCGAAGGCATCGCTCTGCGAGCGCATGTAGGTGTTGATCTGGGTCAACGCCTCGCTCATCGGCTTCGAGACGACCTCCAGGGTCACGTTCGGAAACACTTTGTCGAACAGCGGCTTGATCGCCCGCAGGGAATTCGCGAGCCGCTTGCCGGCGGAGGCGAAGTGGACGATCGTGCCGCCCACGTCGGCATGCACCTCCCGCGGCACGAATTCCGCCGCGAGCGCCGCGCCGACCGCGGCCGCCGACGCCTTGAGCATCTGGCGGCGGGTCATCGCGCCCTTGCGGTAATGCGCGATGCGTTTCGTCGCGTTGTCGTAGGCTCGGACGTCCCTGTCGGATTTCCACATGGGTATCTTCTCCTCCCGTGAGCGGGCGGACGCGGTTCGGTCCCCGTCTCCCTCCCGCCCGAAGACGCTAGGGCCGCCGCTCCGGGCTGTCAAGAAAGCCGCCGCCCTCGAGGAAATCGACGAGATCCCGGCCGTGCATTCCAACGGCATGATGCGGCGGTCGGGAAGACGGATCACGAAGCCGGTGCGACTTGGGCGCGCTCATGCAACTCTTCCAGCGATGGAATCGGAACCCGCTCGAGTTCGCCGGGCTCGAATTTGACGAGGCCGCCCGCGTATGTCCGCCCCGCGGACAGGCTCACCGCGCCGCGAAGCCATGACGCGAGCGCATCGAGCAAAGGCCCGGACAAAGGCTCGCGCGGATAGAGGCCGTGCGCGATGTTGAGATGGCGCGCGCCGCACATGTTCCTGACGAAGGCGGGCGGGCGGCGCGCCATGTAAGTGGCGAGAATCGGCGCCGGCTCCTTCAGGCCGACGGCCCACCACGCGCGTCGGTTGCGGGCGACGTAGGACCTGTCGGCGCCCTCGCTTCCGGCCCAGGCGAGGAACCGGCGAATTCGGCGGCGCCCCTCCGCGTCGAGCGCATCGAGGTCGGCCGGCAGGTCGATCACGCGGCGGAGCGCGTCGGCGCGCGTCAGGCGGGGCGCCGCGTCGAACAACTCGCGCGCCCTGGTGACGGTCGGGATCAGAACGGAGGCCGGCAACGGGCCGGGATAGGCGCCGGCGATCCACACGGCGTTACGGCCGGTCACCTGACCGCGATGGACCCGGCAAAGCGCGCCGAGTTCGATGCGGCCGGGCGACACGCGCGCCGGGGGCCGCAGGAACGGCGACCAGCGGCGGGCCTCGGCGAGGCGGGAGCGGGCAACCGGGCGCCCACCCGCGAGCGCGCCGAGCGCGTCCGCCCGCTCCACCGAGCGGAAGCGGATGCCCCTCCCGCACCGGCCGACCCGGAAGCAGGCGATCGCGCCCGTCGTGGCCGCGTCCGCGAACGGCAGCGCGGCGGGCGCGATGACGTGCAGGGCCGCGCCGCCGAGGCCGTCGAGAAGAAGCCTGCGCGCCACGTCGCCGTAGTTCACGTCGAGCCACTCCGCCGAGGTGACGAAGACGCCGCAGTCGCCTGCTCTCGCGAGCTGGCGGGTCTTCAGGAGGAAGTGGATGTGCAGCCCCGCGAGCCTGCTGGCCTTCAGGCCGAACGCGGCGGCGGTCTCCGCGAACCAATCCTTCCACGCCGGCGCGATGCCGTGGTGGCGGACATAGGGCGGGTTGCCCAGGAAGAGGGTCGAACCGCCGCTCGCGGGAAGCGCGACGGCGCGGTAGTCGGCGACGTGCACCGTCAGCCGATCGGCGAGGCCGCACACCGCGGCGTTGGCGCGCAGCGTGAGCGCCGCCAACGGCTCGATTTCGACGGCGATCAGTTCGGCGTCAGGGAACGTCTTTCCCGCGGCGAGGAGGAAGCGGCCCGATCCGGCGCCCGGGTCCACGACGCGCGCCGGCGCGCCCTGGCGGGCGGCCCACGCGATCATGGCGTCGACGATCGGCCGGGGCGTATAGACGGCCCCTCGCGCGCGGCGCGCTTCGGGGGAACGCAGCCGGCAGAAGGCGGCGCCGAGAGGATCGTCGCCGCTCGCGATGGCGCGGCGGAGCCGCTCCAGGTCTCTCGTCGAGGAGGGAGGAGGCCGCTCGGGCAGGACGGCGCGCTCGGCCTCGGTCAGGGGCGCGTCCGGGCCGGCCAGGGCGGCGGCGAGGATCGCGAGCGCGCTCTCGGACGCCGGAAGACCCATCGCTTTCCCTCGCGTGGACGCCCCTCGCCGGCCGCACCGGCTTCTTGAAGAGCGTGCGCCCCCGCGCGCCCTTGTCGAGCAGGTCGCCCCTTCCGTCAAGGGGGCGACGGAAACCCGCGAAACGCGCTAACATTGCCGCCATGCGCCCCTCGCGATCCCCGCGCCGGTTCGCCGCCGCCCTGGCCTGCGCCACCCTCGCGGGCGCGCTCTCCGTCCCCGCCGCCGGCTCGTCCGCCGAGGCGGAAAACCTTCGGGTTTCGTTCGAGACCACCCACGGCTCGTTCGCCGTCGCGCTCGATCGCGCGGCGGCTCCCGCAACGGTCGACAACTTCCTCCGCTACGTCCGCGACGGCCACTACGAGGGAACGATCTTCCACCGCGTGATCGCCGGCTTCATGATCCAGGGCGGCGGCTACGCGGCGGATTTCCGCATCCGCCCGACGCGCCCGCCGATCCGCAACGAGGCCGGCAACGGGCGCGCGAACCTGCGGGGGACGATCGCCATGGCGCGCACGCCCGATCCGCATTCCGCCACCGCGCAGTTCTTCATCAACGTCGCCGACAACCGCTTCCTCGACCATCGCGCGCCGACGCCCGAGGGCTGGGGCTACGCCGTGTTCGGGCATGTGGTCGAGGGCATGGAGACGGTGGACCGGATCGCGGCGCTGCCGACGGGCCCCGGCGGCTCGTTCCCCTCCGACGTGCCCCGGGTTCCCGTCGTCATCGAAGAGATCCTGATCGCCGCCGGCGGGTGAGCCGGCGAACGGGGCGATGGACGTCGACTACATCGTCATTGGCGCCGGCTCGACCGGCAGCGTGGTGGCCGCGCGGCTTTCGGAGGACGGGCGCCGCCGGGTGCTGCTCCTGGAGGCCGGCGGGTCCGACCGCCGTCTCGCCGTGCTGATGCCGGCGGCGAGCATGCTGGGGGCGATCGCCAACCCGCGCTACGACTGGCGCTTCATGGCCGCGCCGGATCCGACCCGCGGCGGGCGGCGGGATTACATGCCGCGCGGCAAGGTGCTGGGCGGCACCAGCTCGATCAACGCCATGTCCTTCATCCGCGGCAGCCCGGAGGACTACAACGATTGGGCCGCTCTCGGCTGCCGCGGCTGGGACTACAAGGGGGTCCTGCCCTATTTCCGGCGCTCGGAGGATTACGAGGGCGGCGCCGACGCCTATCGGGGCGCGGGCGGGCCGCTCTCGGTCTCGCACATCCGCTCGCTACACCCGCTTTCCGCGGCGTTCGTCGACGCCTGCGTCAACGTCGGCTTCAAGCGCGTCGCCGACGTCAACGCGCCGCCGCGGACGGGCGTCGGCCTCGTCCAGGCGTCGCAGCGCCGGGGCTGGCGGCACAGCGCGTCGCGCGCCTATCTGTGGCCGGCGCGGCGGCGGCGCAATCTGCGGATCGTGACCCACGCCCACGTCACCGGCCTGCGTTTCGACGGCCGGCGGGCCGCGGGCGTCGACTACCTCCGCCGCGGGACGCGCGCCCACGCCCACGCCGCCAAAGCGGTCGTCCTCTGCGCGGGCGCCTTCGGTTCGCCGCAGCTGCTGATGCTTTCCGGCGTCGGCCCGGCGGCGCATCTGCGCGCGCGCGGCATCGACGTCCGCCACGACCTGCCCGGCGTCGGCGAGAATCTCCAGGACCACGCCGGGATCGGCCAGACGGTCTGGGTCAACCGCACCACCTACAACGTCCAGACCGGGCTCCTGCGCTATCTGTTCTACGGCGCGCAATGGCTGCTGACCGGCACCGGGCCGGCGTCGACTCCGGTGGCGCAAGTCGTGGGCTTTCGGCGGTGCGACCCGCGCAAGGCGCGCTCGCACGTGCAGTATCTCTTCTCTCCCGCCGGCTACGACCTCACCGAGGCGGGTCCGGTGCTGTTCGACAGGCCCGCGGTTACCGGTCTGACCAACCTGCACCGGCCCCGCTCCGCCGGCACCGTCCGCCTGAAGTCCGCCGACCCGCTCGATCAGCCGGCGATCCAGCCGAACCTGCTGGCCGACGAGCGCGACGTCGAGACTCTGGCGCTCGGCGCCGCGTTCTTCCGCACGATCCTCGCCTCCGAGCCGCTCGCGCGCTTCGTCACAGGCGAGCACCTGCCCGGCCCGGACGTCCGCACCGACGACGACTGGCGCGGTTATGTCCGGGAGAACGCCGTCGGCGTGTACCATCCGGCCGGCACCTGCAAGATGGGGCGCGATCCGCTGGCGGTGGTCGACGACGGCCTGCGGGTGCATGGCCTGGAGGGCCTCTACGTGGCCGACGCCTCGATCATGCCGGCCGTGGTCAGCGCCAATCTCAACGCGACCTGCATCATGATCGGCGAGCGGGCGGCGGAGTCGATCAAGCCCGCGGCATGAACGCCGCCGCCGCGCCGGAACCGGGGAGGAAGCCATGCCGTTCACCGTCATCGCCGCCGTGCGCATCGAGAGCGCGCACGTCGCCGCGTTCACGACGCTGGTCAAGCGCCATGCCCGCAACACCATGACCAGGGAACCGGGCTGCCTCGCCTTCGAGGTCAGCGTCGACCGGGACGATCCGCGGCGCTTCCTCTTCTACGAGGTTTACCTTTCGGAAGCCGCTTTCGAGGCCCACCTGGAGAGCCCCTGGATGAAGCGGCAGATGGAGCGGACGGCCCACATGCTCGACGGCGAAGTCGAGATGATCGGCCTCGGCCGCCGGCTGGCGGCGCCGAACAAGTAGCGGGGGCGGCTCCGTCCGGCGGTCAGCGCCGGTAGCGCGCCCAGAGCGCCGCCGGGTCCTTGCGTCTGTCGTGTTTGCGGGCGGCTTCGGCGATCGCGGCCTCGTCGGGGCCGCCGCGGTCGAGGGCCTGGAAGGCGCGCACCACCGGTCCGGCGCGGTTGGCGTGGCGCTTGGCGGCCATGGCGAGGGGCTCGTGGAGGGCGCCGGCGCAGTGGGCGCAGGGCCAAGCGAGCCGCGCCATCAGGGCGGCGGCCTCGCCGCCGGGGAAGCGGCGCAGCAGCGCGGCGATGGTCGTCGCGCCGGTGATCGGCGGCGCCGCGCCGCGGGCGGGCATGGCGCTATTCCGCCGCCTGAGGCAGCGGGCGTTCCTCCACCGGCATGCGGATCGCGTCGCGCGGGAGCTGGTAGCGGGCGTAGGGCAGCACCGCGACCCTGGCGCCGGCCCCGTGGCGGGCGAGGGCGGCCGCGAAGGCGTCTTCCAGCGAGGTGCCGGCCTCGATGCCGATGTCCGCGGCCATGGCCAAGTTCTCTTCCAGCGTCACCACGTGCAGGTGCTTGCGCACCATGACCTCGTAGATCGGCACCCAGATGCAGCCCGCCCACATCTCGATCGTGCGGCTGTGGATGTCGCGGTAGACCCGCTCCAGGTTGGCCCTGCTCGGCGGCATGTAGGGCTTCATCAGGTCCATGAGGGCGAGGCCGGGGAAGTCGCCGAGATGGGTCTTCACCCCGGGCGAGGGGCTGCAATAGATCAGCGTGCCGCCGTCCTTCACCAGCAGGTCCGACGACATGCAGCCCCAGCCGGTGTGGAAGAAGAGATGGTCGGTGGGCGCGAAGACGCCGCAGATCGCGATGTCCGCCGGCCCGCCCGCCGGACGGTCGTAGGCGTAGATTCCGTTGAAATAGCGGATCGCCTCGCGGTGGGCGTCGGGGTGGGCGCCGAAATTGACGAAGCAGAGCCGCCCTCGCGTGTCGAGCACGCTGTTGAGGGTGGCGGAAAGGCCGCACATGCTCGCCGCCTCGTCGATGTCCGCCCGCATGGGGCCGGCCATGGCGCCGTAATGGGTCTTGGGCGACATCACGAAGGCGCAGTGGTTCGATTCGATGGTCTCGTCCGAGACCACGCCCGGCAGGATCAGCTTGCCGCCGCCGCCCGCGCCCCAGTGGTTGGATTGCGCCTGGCCCATGGCGAGCGTCACGTCCGCCGTCGCGACTTCCTTGTGCAGCCAGACCGGCGTCCCGCCGGAGGTCATCCCGATGAAGACGTAGCGGTCCGGCTCGCGCGGCTCGTTCTGGTAGAAGGGGATGCCGCGCCGCTCCATGCGCGCGAGGTTCTCCCGCCCGAGCTTGAGCGCGACGTCGCGTTCGGACATGGGGAAGACCTTGCCGTTGGCGCAGACGACGCGCGCGTCGCGGACGCCCGCGGCCTCGACGGCATCGAGCACCGCCGGCAGGAGCTTCGATGTCGGCGTCGGGCGGAACTGGTTGTCGATGACGATCGCCACGCTCTTGTCCGGGCCGATGAGCGCCGAGAACGGCGGCCCCGAATGGGGGGTCTCGAGCGCCGCCGCGGCGGCCTCGGTCGGGCGCGCGATGGGGGCGGGTTCGTCCGGGTAGATCGCCGCCAGGAGGTTCTCTTCGGGGATGTCCAGGGTCAGGGTCTCGCGATAGACCATGGCCGGATCGTCCGCCGCGCCGATGGTCAGCGGATCGAGGGATTCGTAGGGGATCGTCGCGCGATAGGTCCCAGGCATCGCCGCCCTCCCGTGCCTCTGCCGGCAGGGGGGAGAGTGTAACGGAAGCGGGGCGACGGAAACAGGCCGGAGGGGGCGATTTCGCCGCCTTGTGCGCGGCGCGGACCTCCTGCTGTTGACCCGGCGGCGGTCGCGCGCGGCCCGCGGCGGCGCGTGGACGATCTGCCCGGCGGCGAGAGCCGCCTGATCTGCGATCCTTGCGGCGTGCACGGCGTCTGGGGCAACGGCGTCCAGGTATTCGGCGGAAGCGGCTACCGCGACGTCCCGCTGCCGGGCCGCGTGCTCGACCGTTTCGCAGGAGGCGCACACCCGTAGCCGCTCGGCTTTTCCGGTGCGCGGATCTCGTGCGCGCGAGGACGTCGGCGCCGCGGCCCGGCGGCTGACCGGCGGCAAGGGGGTGGACGCGGCGCTGGAAATGACCGGGGGCGCGATCCTCGTCCGCTCGATCGACGCGCTCGCCGCCACCGGCGCCCATGGCGACGAGAGGGTGGAGATCGATTTCGTCGATCTCTTCCGCAAGCACGTCACGCTCCACGGCTGCGGCCGCTCGACCAAGGCGCAGGTGCGGCGGGTGCTCGAGCTGATGGCGGCGGGCACGCTCGCGCCCGTCATCCACCGCGCCTTTCCCCTTCGCGACGCGTCAGCAGCGCATGCGCTCATGGAAAGCCGCCATATATTTCATCGATGACAACCCCCCGAAACGATCCATCTTCTCTCAAGTTGTCAACATTAATCATGATCTCCTTTGGTATGTCAGATGGCATACCAGCCGCAGAACTATTGAATATAGGACTGAATTTTTTGAGGTTGCAGTGATTTTGACTGATGGAAAGTACACCTTGTATGAACGCGATGTTCTCATCATTAAATTCGTACCCCCGGAACATGAACTCAGTTTGAGCGTCAAATGTAGAGTAATATTCCTCCAAGCCAACTCCCTCATCAGCAAGCATGTCAGACCACCATTCACGTCCACACATTGTGCCTCTGGAATCCGGATGACTTTCCCTCCAGAACCAAAAATCGCGACCTTCCCCATTCTCGTGGCGCTCAAGCGTTCCGTATTCCGGAAATTCCAGAACCATTCCTGAACCGCAGCCTCCGCTGTCGCATCCTGGTGGGGTACATCCCGCTTCTGAGCACGAGCAGTCGCAACCCTCCTCCGAAGAGCTCGCACTGAAGGGAGTCAGAATCAACATAAAGGTCAGCAGCGTCAGAATTACGGATTTCGAGGACATCGCTCTAGTTTCCTTCCCATGGTTTTAAGGAAAAATGAAAACTCGGATTATCAATAAAGATCGAATTTCGAAACTTGTTCGAAGATTTTTCCGCCGGTTCTTTTTCGCTAAGTAGAATATAGGTGGCTGCGTCTTTAGTTGTAATAGGCTGATCAGAAAAATGTGGAATGGTCATGAGAACCGCGCCAACTACTATCATAACAATGCCAGGCGACGTAGTTATCAACATGAGTCTCAACCCACCACCTTCCCCAATTATCATATTCCGGGATTCCGACACAATTCTGGAAAGCAAAAATATCGCTCCAATAAAGGCGAGAATGCTACCAAATGTACTAGCCATAAAACGTAACCATGTTCTAGTAGCGATAAAATAGTTCGCACGCTCTTTGCGGTTTTGTATGGTACTGAACTCAAGATGAGCTCGAAGTTTCTCCTGCGTATTTTGCATATCGGTCGTTATTTCTTTCAGCTCTTTTAAAGCTTCTTCTCTCGAATTTGTGTCGCGAAGGGGCTTCAAAATATCTCTCAGTTCAACATAACTCCCGCCAACGAAACAGGCCAACAATAAAAACACAAGCACAAATACGACGCAAAACACGACTTTTTCCGGAATTCCCATGATCGTTGACGTCTGTCCAATTCCACCCCCGTTCCGGCATTTCGGTTGGTTCCTCGGTTCAGGATTCACGACCAAGCCCCACAATATGGCATCGAGCGGACAGATTCGGAGAAAAGAGCTCCTGGCTGCCTTTATTTCCACCGGTCTCGTTGGCATTGCTCCCGCCGGTCTGGGCGAATGACGGGTTCTCCAGGGAAAACACCTCCGGCACGGCCGCGGCGAGCAGGAGAGCGAGGACGAGGGCGGCGGCGGTGCGGAACGCGCCGTTTCGGAACTTGTCCAGGGAACGGATCACCGGTCGCCCGCGTTCAGAACAGCCTGCGCACGCCGATGCGGGCGGTGTGGGCGGTGCGGTCGTAGAGGGGGATGGTGGAGCGGGTGCGGGACCAATCCAGGATCAGTTCCGGCAGGTAGCCTTCCCACGCGAGCGCCCGGTGCGAGAGCGTGACGCCCGCCTCCACCGTCCGATCCTTGCGCCGCGTGCGGAACAGCCATTCCTCCGCGTCGAACCGCGTCCGCGCCAGGGTCGCGCGCGCCGATACGCGCCAATCCCGCCCCACGTCCGCCGTGTAGCGCAGCGACGCCTCGCGCGAGCGCCAGCGCAGGGCGCGCGCCTTGGCCGTCTCCCGCGCCGCCTTCGCCCCCGCCGTCAGCCAGCCGGGGCCCGTGCGGCGGGAGGCGTAGAGGGCGAGGGAGCGGCCCCACGGCTTCTCGCTTCGGGCGCGGTCGTAGCGCGTGGTCCACACCCGCGGGAAGGCGCCGAGGCGCCAATCCCGCGCCACCGCCTGTTCCAGGCCGAGACCCGCCCACAGGCCCTTCGCGTAGCCTTCACCCCCGCGCCAGCGCCGCTCCACCCCCAGGTCCGCGCTGAAGAGGCCAGGGCGGGGGCGCCCGCCGATGTCCAGCGCGTAATGCAGGCGCGGCCCGATGGAGAGGCCCGCCCAGCTGCGGTTGTGGGCGCTTGCGCCGATGGCCGTGTTGCGGGCGAGGGAGGCGTTGGTCTCAACGGAGGTGCGTTCGTTCAGCGGCTCGCGCCAGCGCAGGCGGGCGCCGGCGCGGGCGACCCAGGCGCGCACGGGCTTCTGGTCCAGGGTGAAGCGCAGGCCGCCGAAGGCGGGGATGGCCACGCTGTCGCGTTCGGGCGCGTTGTTCACGTTGTCGTCGCGCCAGAGGCCGGTGTCGAAATCGAGCCGCCAGCGCTGCCGGGCGCGGATGCGTGCGAGGGTGTCCTCCACGGCGCGCTTCGTCGCCTTCGGCAGCCCTTCCGCGCGGCGGACCTGGCGGAAGACGGCCGCGGCTTCGTCGTCGCGCCCGAGATCGAAGAGCACGGCGGCGTAGTCGAGCCGCACCCGGTGGAGGTCGGGGCGCTCCTCGGCGAGGGGGCCGAGGAGTTGTGCGGCCTGCGCGAGATGGCCGGCGGCGAGCAGGGCCTGGGCGGCGGTGTAGCGGAGGGCGCTCGTGTCGGCGCCTTCGGGCGCGTCCCGCACGGCGTCGCGGAGGAGGGCGTAGGCCGCTTCCGGCTCCCCGGCCGCGATCAGGCGCCGGGCGGTTTCCACCGCCGCGGTTCCGACGGGCGTCGCGAGAACCGGAAGGCCGCCGCAGAAGAGGATCGCGACGAACGCGGCGGTGCCGATGAGCCGCGCGCAGGCCGCGGCGTCCGTCGTTCCGCCCTTCGCGGGGAACGGGGAGATCGGCAGCGGGCTTGGCGACGGCATGACGAACGCCTCGGCTCGCGAGAGATGGCCTACTACTTCTTGGCGCCGAATCCGCCGACCGCTTCTTCGGTATGGAAGACTCCGAGAACTTCCTCGTCGTTCGGGCCGAGAAAATGTATTCTGATATGGCCCGGGCTCAATAGGGAGTTCCCGGCATCAGAGGTCTTAAGATTATTAAGGGCTATAAGATCCTCCCACCGCATGTGGGAGAGCGTAACATTTCTGTCGCCGGTACTGAGATTGCGGATGTTCGAGAACTCGACATCGACAGAGCGGCTCAAACTATTTCTCGGTCGGACCGTGACGTCCACATCGCCGACGATGAACTGGCGGTACAAAGACGAGGTTGCGCTTCTTCCCGTTCCGATCAGCGCCCCCTCCCAACGACCGGTTGTCAGGTCGTCATCAAGGGTAGAGGAACGACGGCTATCATACTGCCAAGTCTCCCGGAATATCGCCTCGCTCGCCTCGTCTTCGAAATCGAACCCTATGTTCTCTCTCTCCCACGCCACCATGAAGTATCCGTACTCAAGGATGCCGCCGACACCGATTTCCTCCCTGGGCCTTCCGCCGACACCATTAGCAGCACTGTCAACAAGAGCGCGCGCCCGCACGATGGGAATGCCACCGTGCAGATGTGTCATGACAGAAGAGTATTCTACATTGCAGCTTGCTCGGTCCGAGAATCCGCCCGTACACAAAACTGTGTTTTCGACTTCAGCTGTTACAAAGTTGCCGAAAGTGCGGCGAGCGTCGATCGCTCGTATGCGGTTGTAGATATCGCTCGGAGTCCAAGAAAGCGTCCCGCCGCCGGAGGTGACGTCCGCTATCGGCCAATCCGGAAACGGCCAGTCGGGTTCCTCCATTCCGCCGCCCTGGCCACCATCCGGCCCCCCGTCGCCCGGCTGCGCCGCCTGGATCCGCGCCACCGTGAGCCGCCCGCCGGTCACGCGCGCTTGGCCCGAACCGGGGTCTACCACCACGGCGCAGGCCGTGCCCCCCGCCGCGCATTGGCGCAGGCCGTGCCCCCCGCCGCGCAGGAAAAGCGCACGCCGCCGCGCTCCACGGACCGCCCCGCCGGCACGCTGAAGCTCCCGCTCGCGACCGAATGGCCTTGCGGAAGCGTCACGCTGGTCGGTTGGGGCGCCGGCGTTGCCGCCTGAACCCGCGCCACCGTGAGCCGCCCGCCGGTCACGCGCGCTTGGCCCGAACTGGGGTCCACCGCCACCGCGCAGGCCGCGCCCCCCGCCGCGCAGGAGAAGCGCACGCCGCCGCGCTCCACGGACCGCCCCGCCGGCACGCTGAAGCTCCCGCTCGCGACCGAATGCCCTTCGGGCAACGTCACCCGGCTCGTCTGGGGCGCCGCGCCGCCGCCACCACCGCCGCACGCGGCGAGCGCGAGGAGGCCGAAGGCGGCTGCGGCCGCCAGAGCGGCTTTGCGAGTCGGGAAGGGCATGGCGGGCTCCCTTGCTTCATCGTGAAGGGACCCCGTGAAGGGACCCCGTGAAGGGACCCCGTGAAGGGACCCCGTGAAGGGACCCCGTGAAGGGACCCCGTGAAGGGACCCCGTGAAGGTCGCCGCCAAGCTATCACGGAGGCGCGGACGGGGGCAAGGGAAAAATCCAAATTTTTCGAGTAGCGCGTATCCCTTTGTGACAACGGGATTTTCCCGTGCACGGGCCCGGCGCCCGCGCACGGGAGCGCGCCAGCACGCCGCGCCGCTCTCGACGGCGGCGCGGGCCTCGGCTAGGCTCGCCGGCGGTTCCCACGCCCTCGAGGCCCGCCCATGCCCGCGAAGCGCCGCCGGGTCGCCCTGTTCGTCACCTGCCTGGTCGATCTGTTCCGCCCCACGGTGGGCTTCGCGGCCGCGGCCCTGCTGGAGCGGGCCGGCTGCGAAGTCGTCGTGCCGGCGGCGCAGACCTGCTGCGGCCAGCCCGCCTACAACAGCGGCGCCCAAGCCCACGCCAAGGCCATCGCCCGCGCCGTCATCGCCGCCTGCGAACCCTTCGCGGCGACGGTCGCGCCGTCGGGCTCCTGCGCCGGCATGATCCGGCGCCACTACCCGGCGCTCTTCGCCGACGAACCGGCATGGGCCGAACGGGCCGAACGCCTCGCCGAACGCACCTTCGAACTGGTGTCGTTCCTGACGGACGAATGCGGCGTCACGCAGGTGAAGGCGCGCCATGAAGACACGGCGGCCTACCACGACTCCTGCTCCGGCCTGCGCGAGCTCGGCGTCAGGGCGCAGCCGCGCCGCCTGCTCGCGAGCGTGGAGGGTCTGCGCCTCGCCGAACTCGCGGCGCCCGACGTCTGCTGCGGCTTCGGCGGGACCTTCTGCGTCAAATATCCCGACATCTCGGCGCGCATGGCGGCGGACAAGGCCGCCGACGTCCGCGCCACCGGGGCCGGAACCGTCCTCGCCGGCGATCTCGGCTGCCTCTTCAACATCGCCGGGCGGCTGTCGCGCGAGGGCGCGCCGGTGCGGGCGCGCCACGTGGCCGAGGTGCTCGCCGGCATGGGCGACCGCCCGGCCATCGGCGAACCGGCGCGCGGCCGCCGCGCGACAGCCGAGCCGTGAACGCGACCAGCCGCGCCTTCGTCGCCAACGCCCGCGCCGGCCTGGGCGACGCCGCGCTGCAACGCTCCCTCGCCCGCTTCCAGGGCGGCTTCACCGTCAAGCGGCGGGAGGCGGCTGAACGGCTGCCGGAGTTCGAGGCGCTGCGCGACCGGGCGCGGGCCATCAAGGACCATACCCTGGCGGCGCTCGACCACTACCTCGAACGCTTCGAGGAGAAGGTCGTCGAGAACGGCGGCAGCGTCCACTGGTGCCGGACGCCGGCCGAGGCGCGGGCGGAAATCCTCGCGCTCTGCCGCGCCGCCGGCGCGCGCACGGTCACCAAGAGCAAGTCCATGATCGCCGAGGAGATGGACCTCAACCCCTTCCTCGAAGCCCACGGCATCGAGCCGGTGGAGACCGATCTCGGCGAATACATCATCCAGCTCGCCGGCGAGCGCCCGAGCCACATCATCGCGCCGGCGGTCCACAAGACGCGGGAGCAGGTCGCCGCTCTTTTCCGCGAGAAGCACGGCGCGCAAGACGACGGCCGCCGGGCGGAGCGGATCGCCGACCTGGTGGAGGAGGCCCGCCAAGTCCTGCGCCCGCGCTACCTCGCCGCCGACGTCGGCATCACCGGCGCCAACTTCCTGGTCGCCGAGACCGGCTCCAGCGTGGTGGTGACCAACGAAGGCAACGCCGACCTGACGCAGCTCCTGCCCCGCGTCCATATCGTGATCGCGACCCTGGAGAAGGTCGTGCCCACCCTCGACGACGCGGCGACGCTCATGCGGGTGCTGGCGCGCTCGGCCACCGGCCAGGAATTCTCCACCTACACCACCGTCTCGACCGGCCCCCGCCGGCCCGGCGACGCCGACGGCCCGGCCGCCTGCCACGTGGTGCTGCTGGACAACGGGCGCGCGCGAATGCTGAGCGCGCCCTTCCGGGACGCGCTCCGCTGCATCAAATGCGGCGCCTGCATGAACCACTGCCCGGTCTACGGCGCGGTGGGCGGCCACGCCTACGGCTGGGTCTATCCCGGGCCGGTCGGCGCGGTGCTGACGCCGAACCTGATCGGCCTCGAGGAGGCGCGCCACCTGCCCGAAGCCTCCAGCTTCTGCGGACGCTGCGAGGAGGTCTGCCCGATGCGCATCCCGCTGCCGGCGCTGATGCGGGCGCTGCGGCAGGAGGCGTTCGAACGCCGCCTGGGCCCCGCCGCCGCCCGCGCCGGCATCCGCGCCTGGGCCTGGCTCGCCCGGCGCCCGGCGCTCTACCGCCCGGCCACGAGCTTCGCCGTCCGCCTGCTCGGCGCGCTGGGGCGCCGCCGCGGGCGCTTCCGGCGCCTGCCCTTCGCGCGGGGCTGGACCGTCGCGCGCGACATGCCGGCGCCCGAAGGCGCGACCTTCCAGGCGCTCTGGCGCCGGCGGGGGAGGCGGTGAGCGCGGCCGGCGGGCGGGAGGCCATCCTCGCGTCGATCCGCCGCGCGCTCGGCCGCGGGCCGCTCGACGCCGCGGCGCGCGCCGCGCTGGATGCCGGCCTGGCGGCGCCCCGCCCCAACATCGTGCCGGCGCGCAGCGCGCTGCCGCAGGCGGAGAAGGTGGCGCTCTTCGCCGCCATGGCCGAGCGGGCGGCGGCCACCGTCGCCCGCGCGCCCGCCGCCGCCGTGCCGGAGGAGGTCGCCGGCTATCTGGCCCGGCACAACCTGCCGAGCGCACTGGTCATGGCGCCGGACGCGGCGCTCGACGCCTATCCCTGGGACGAGCGGCCGATGCTCGCCATCCGCCGCGGCAAGGCGGAGGAGGCGGATCGGGTCGCCGTGACCGGCGCGGTCATGGGCTTCGCCGAGACGGGGACCCTGATGACGGCCTCCGGCCCCGGCCATCCCGCCACCCTCAACTTCCTGCCGGAGACCCATATCGTCGTCTTGCCGGCGGTGCGGATCGCCGGCGCCTACGAGGAGGGCTGGGCGCATCTGCGGGCCGCCGGCGCCCTGCCGCGCACGGTCAACCTCATCACCGGCCCGTCGCGCACCGCCGACATCGAACAGACCATCCAGCTGGGCGCCCACGGGCCGCGCCGCCTGCATGTCGTGATCGTGGAGGAGGAGTCGTCGTGACGGCGGGCGAACGCCGGCTCGACCCCGACGAGGCGGCGCTCTGGCGCCACGTCGCCCGCGGCGTGACCCCACTGTCGCGCCCGCCCGCCCCGCCGGATGACGCCCCGCAGGAGGGCGCGCCGCCGGACGACGCACCGCCGGATAACGCGCGGGCGCCGGCGCGCCCCCCGCGCGCGGAACCTGCCCCGCCGCGCCCTGCGCCGGTGCGCCCGCCGGCCCCGCCGCTCCCCGCCCTCGATCCGGCGGCGCCGGCGGGGCTCGACCGGCGCACGGCGCGGCGCCTCAAGCGCGGCCGGATTCCCGTCGAGGCGCGGCTCGACCTCCACGGCAAGACCCAGGACGAGGCCCACGCGGCGCTCGGGCGCTTCGTCCGGGAGAGCCGCATGGCCGGCCGGCGCTGCGTGATGGTGATCACCGGCAAGGGTTCCATCGCGAGCGGCCAGGGCGGCGTCCTGCGCCGGATGACGCCGCGCTGGCTCGCGGAGCCCGCGCTGCGCCGCCACGTCGTCGCCATCGCCACGGCGCCCGAGAGCGCCGGCGGGCGCGGCGCGCTCTATGTCCTGCTCAAGCGCCGGGCCGGGCCGGAGCCGTCCTGAGCCCGTGGCCGGGACCGGCCGCGAACCTCCGCCCTCGGGTGCGCCGCCTTCGGGTGGGCCGCCCTCGGGCGCGGCGCCGGCGGGCGGGGGATTCCTCGCCTTCCTCGACGGGCTGGCGCGCCGGCTCGCGATGGAGGTCCACACCCTCTGGCTGATCTTCCGCCACCGGCGGACGCCCTGGCCGGCCAAGGCGGCGCTGGTCCTGCTGCTGCTCTATCTGGCGAGTCCGGTCGATCTCGTCCCGGACGTCATCCCCGTCCTCGGCATGCTCGACGACCTGCTGGTGGCCGCCGCCGCCCTTTGGCTCGCCTACCGGATGACGCCGCGCGACGTGGTGGAGGAATGCCGCGCCCGCGCGGACGCGGCGGCGGTGCGGCGCGGGAGATGGCTCGGCGCGCTCCGGCGGCGGCTCACAGAATGAACTTGCTGAGGTCGGCGTCCTTGGCAAGGTCGCCGACATGCGTCTCGACGTAGCGTTCGTCGATGACGACGGTCTCGCCGGAGCGGTCGGCCGCTTCGAAGCTGATGTCCTCGAGCAGCTTCTCCATCACCGTATGGAGCCGGCGGGCGCCGATGTTCTCGACCGCGCGGTTGACCTCGGCGGCCAGATCCGAGATCGCGTCGATGGCGTCGTCGCTGAAGCGGAGCGTCACCCGTTCGGTCTCCATCAGCGCCCGGTACTGGCGGATCAGGCTGTTCTCGGGCTCGGTCAGGATCTTCCTGAGGTCGTCGCGGGCCAGCGCCTTGAGCTCGACCCGGATCGGCAGCCGCCCCTGGAGCTCGGGCAGCAGGTCGGCCGGCTTCGCCAGATGGAAGGCGCCGGAGGCGATGAACAGGATATGGTCGGTGGCGACGGCGCCGTGCTTGGTCGAGACGGTGGTCCCCTCGATCAGCGGCAGCAGGTCGCGCTGCACCCCCTCGCGGCTCACGTCGGCGCCGAGCCGGTCGGAGCGGGCGCAGATCTTGTCGATCTCGTCGATGAAGACGATGCCGTCGTTCTGGGCGCTCTCGAGGGCGGCGCGCGCCACCTGATCCTGGTCGAGGAGCCGGTCGCTCTCCTCCGCTATCAGGGTGTCGTAGGAATCGGCCACCGTCATGCGCTTGGTCTTCTTCTGCTCGCCGAACGCCTTGCCGAGCATGTCGCCGAGATTGACCATGCCCATCTGGGCGCCCGGCATTCCGGGGATCTCGAAGGTCGGCAGCGACGCCGCGGCGGATTCGCTGACCTCGACGTCCACCTCCTTGTCGGCCAGCGCGCCCTCGCGCAGCATCTTGCGGAAGCGGGTCCGCGTCTCCTTGCCCGCGTTCTTGCCGACGAGGGCGTCGAGCACGCGCTCCTCGGCGTTGATCTCGGCCTTGGCGCCGACCTCCTTGCGCATCCGCTCGCGGGTCATGTGGATCGCGATTTCCACCAAGTCGCGCACGATCTGCTCCACGTCGCGCCCCACATAGCCGACCTCGGTGAATTTCGTCGCCTCGACCTTGAGGAAGGGCGCCTGGGCGAGGCGGGCCAGGCGGCGCGCGATCTCGGTCTTGCCCACCCCCGTCGGGCCGATCATGAGGATGTTCTTGGGCAGCACCTCCTCGCGCAGGTCGTCCGCGAGCTGCTGGCGCCGCCAGCGGTTGCGCAGCGCGATCGCCACCGAGCGTTTGGCGTCGTGCTGGCCGACGATGAAACGGTCGAGTTCGGAGACGATCTCGCGGGGGCTGAACCCGGTCATGCCTCGATCTTCTCGAGCGTCAATTCGGCGTTGGTGTAGATGCAGATGTCGGCGGCGATGGCCATCGCCTTGCGCGCCACCGCCTCGGCGTCGAGCGCCTCGACGTCGATCAGCGCCCGCGCCGCGGCCAGGGCGTAGGCGCCGCCCGAGCCGATTCCGATCAGCCCGTCCGCCGGCTCCAGCACGTCGCCGGTGCCGGTGAGCACCAGGGAGACCTCGCGGTCGGCGACCGCCATCATCGCCTCCAGCCGGCGCAGGTAGCGGTCGGTGCGCCAGTCCTTGGCGAGCTCGACGCAGGCGCGGGCGAGCTGGCCCGGATGCTGCTCGAGCTTGCCTTCGAGGCGCTCGAAGAGGGTGAAGGCGTCGGCGGTGGCCCCGGCGAAGCCGGCGACGATGGCGCCGTCGCCCAGGCGCCGCACCTTGCGCGCGTTCGCCTTGACGACGGTCTGGCCCAGGGTGACCTGGCCGTCGCCGGCGACGACGACCATGCCGCCCTTGCGCACGGCGAGGACGGTCGTGCCCCGCCACCCCGCGCCGCCGTGCCCGCCCGCGTCCGTCATGGCGCTCCACCATGCGGCGGCGCGCGGCGCGCGGTCAAGGGCGCGGCTTCCCGACCCGGCCCCGGTCGCGGCGGGTGTGATAGGATGCCCGCCGGCCGGGCCGCCGCCGCCCGGCGACCGGCGGCATGGCGGCGGTAACGTGAGGTCGGGTTGCGGATGAGCCGGACGGCCTGCGTCATCCTCGCGGCGGGCGAGGGCACGCGCATGAAATCGCGCCTGCCCAAGGTTCTCCACCGTCTGGCCGGGCGGCCGATGGTCGAACACGTCCTCGCATGCGCCCAGACCCTGGCGCCGGAACGCACGGTCCTCGTGGTCGCGCCGGCGCTGGAAGCGGCCGCGGGGCGCCTGGAGTGCCCCGGCGCAGGAGTCTCCGGCGCGAGCGTCTCCGGCGCAGGCGTCGACGTCGCGGTGCAGGAGGCGGCGCGCGGCACCGCCCACGCGGTGCTGGCGAGCCGGCCGCTCCTGGAGGGGTTCGACGGCGACGTCGTGATCCTCTACGCGGACACGCCGCTGGTGCGGGGCGAGACCCTGGCGCGGCTCGTGCGGGCGCGGCGCGAGACCGCCGGCGCGGTCGCCGCCGTGCTGGGCTTCCGCCCCGCCGATCCGGCGGCCTACGGCCGGCTGATCCTCGCCCCGGACGGCGCCCTCCGGCGCATCGTCGAACACGCGGACGCGGGCGAAGCCGAACGCGCGGTCGATTTCTGCAATGCCGGCATGATGGCGGTGGACGGGCGGCGGCTCTTCGCCCTGCTCGACGCGGTGGGCGACGGGAACGCCGGGGGCGAATACTACCTGACCGACATCCCCGCCGTCGCCGCCGCGCGCGGCGCCGCCTGCGCCGTCGCCGAGGCGCCGGCCGAGGAAGTCATGGGCATCGACGACCGCGCCGGACTCGCCGCCGCCGAGCGCGTCCTCCAGCGCCGGCTGCGCGCGGCGGCGCTGGCGAACGGCGCGACGCTCGTCGACCCGGACGCGGTCTGGCTCAGCGCCGACACCCGCATCGGCCGGGACGTGACGATCGGGCCGAACGTGGTGCTCGGCCCGGGCGTGACCGTCGAGGACGGCGCCGAGATCAAGCCGTTCAGCCATCTGGAGGGCGTCCGCGTCCGCCGAGGCGCGGCCGTCGGCCCCTTCGCGCGCTTGCGCCCGGGCAGCGACGTGGGCGAGGACGGGCGCATCGGCAATTTCGTGGAACTCAAGAACGCCGCGGTCGAATCGGGCGCCAAGATCAATCACCTGAGCTATGTCGGCGATGCCCGCGTCGGCGCGGGCGCCAATGTCGGCGCCGGCGCGATCACCTGCAATTACGACGGCTTCGCCAAGTCCCGCACCGAGATCGGCGAAGGCGCCTTCATCGGCTCCAACGCGGCGCTGGTGGCGCCGGTCTCCGTCGGCGCCGGCGCGGTGGTCGGCGCCGGCAGCGTGATCACCGAGGACGTGGCGGCCGACGCGATCGCCGTCGCCCGCGGCGAACAGCGCCAGCGGCCGGGCGCGGCGGCGCGGCGGCGCGCCCGGCGGCGCGGCGGCGCAAGCTGACGGCCGGGGCGGGGAGCGCCGGGGCCGTGTGCGGAATCGTCGGCGTCGTGGGCCGCACGCAGGCGGCGGCGCCCATCCTCGACGGGCTGCGCCGGCTCGAATACCGGGGTTACGATTCGGCCGGTCTGGCGGTCCTCGCCAACGGCGCGATCGCCGTCCGCCGCGCCCGAGGCAAGCTCGCCGCGCTCGAAAGCCTCGTCGCCGCGCGGCCGGTGGCGGGCACCGTGGGGATCGGCCACACCCGCTGGGCGACGCATGGTGCGCCCAGCGAAACCAACGCCCATCCCCATGCCGCGGGCCGCGTGGCGGTGGTCCACAACGGCATCGTCGAGAATTACCGGGCGCTCCGGGCCGCGCTCGAAGCCGAGGGGCGGGAATTCGCGACCGGGACGGACACCGAGGTCGTCCCCCACCTGATCGATTCCCACATGGAGCGGGGCCTGGATCCGGAGGCCGCCACGGCGGCGGCGCTTTCGCGGCTCGAAGGCGCCTTCGCGCTGGCGATCGTCTTCGCCGGGCACCCGGACCTCCTGATCGGCGCCAGGCGCGGCTCGCCGCTCGCCATCGGCCACGCGGCGGACGCCACCTATCTCGCCTCCGACGCACTCGCGCTGGCCCCCTTCACGCGCGCCATCAGCTATCTGGAGGACGGCGACCGGGCGGTCCTGCGGGCCGGCGGCGTCACCGTGCGCGACGCGGCCGGTCGGCCCGTCCGCCGCACCGCCGGCACCACCGCCCACGACGGCGCGGCGATCGGCAAGGGCGACTTCCGCCACTACATGCTGAAGGAGATCTACGAGCAGCCGGGTGCGATCGGCGACACGCTCGCCGCCTATCGCGATCCGGCGGCGCGGACCATCGGCCTTCCCGCGACGCCTTTCGCCCTCGAGCGCGTGCGCAAGGTGAGCATCGTCGCCTGCGGCACCTCCTACTATGCCGGGCTCGCGGCGCGCTACTGGATCGAGCGTCTCGCCCGCGTGCCGGTCGAGATCGACATCGCCTCCGAATTCCGCTACCGCGCGCCGCCGCTCGACTCCGGAACCGTGGCGCTCGCGATCTCGCAGTCCGGCGAGACCGCCGACACGCTGGCGGCGCTGCGCGTCGCCCGGGCGGCGGGCGTGCCTGCGGCGGCGGTCGTCAACGTGCCGGAGAGCGCCATGGCCCGCGCGGCGGACGCCGTGCTGCCGACGCGGGCCGGCATCGAGGTCGGCGTGGCGTCGACCAAGGCCTTCACCACCCAGCTCGTCGTGCTCGCCTGTTTCGCGATCGCGCTGGCGCGGGCCCGCGGCGCCATCGACCGGGCCGAGGAAACGCGCCTGGCGGCGGCGCTCTCTGGCCTCCCGGCCCATGCCGCCGGAATGCTCGCCCGCGCCGCCTGGATCGAGCAAATCCGCGGCCTCGCCGAGACCCTGCGCCAGGCGCCGACCGTCCTCTACATCGGCCGCGGCGGCGGCTATCCGATCGCGCTGGAGGGCGCGCTCAAGCTCAAGGAACTCTCCTACATCCACGCCGAGGGCTTCGCGGCCGGCGAGCTCAAACACGGCCCGATCGCGCTCGTCGACCGGGGGGTGCCGGTGGTCGTCGTGGCGCCGCCGGGGCCCTTGCGCGACAAGACGGCCTCGAACCTGGAGGAAGCCGCCGCCCGCGGCGCCCGCGTCGTTCCGATCTGCGACCGCGCAGGCGCCGCGGCGCTCGGGCCGGCGGGCGCGGACGCCCTCGTGCTGCCGGCGCTCGATCCCTTCGTCGCGCCCATCCTCTACGCCATCCCGGTGCAACTCGTTGCCTACCACGCCGCCGTCCTGAAAGGGACGGACGTGGATCAACCGCGCAACCTGGCCAAATCCGTGACCGTGGAATGAACGCCCGCCGCGCCGTCATCGACCTGGACGACGACCACCGGGAGCTGCGCGATCCCGTGCGCGCCCTCTGCGCGGGCTTCCCCGGCGCGTACTGGCGCGAGAAGGACCGCGCCCGCGCCTACCCCGAGGAGTTCGTCCGCGCCTTGACGAAGGCCGGCTTCCTGGCCGCCCTGATCCCCGAGCGCTACGGCGGCAGCGGCCTCGGCATCGGCGCGGCCGCGGCGATCCTCGAGGAGATCCACGCCGGCGGCTGCAACGGCGGCGCCTGCCACGCCCAGATGTACACCATGGGCACGCTCCTCAGGCACGGATCGGAGGCGCAGAAGGAAGCCCATCTGCCGGCCATCGCGCGCGGCGCCAGGCGTCTTCAGGCGTTCGGCGTCACCGAGCCCGGCACCGGCTCCGACACCACCCGGCTGCGCACCACCGCCGAGCGGCGGGCCGACGGGTGCTACGTCGTGAACGGCCAGAAGGTCTGGATATCGCGCGCCGAGCATTCGGACCTCCTCCTCCTTCTCGCCCGGACGACGCCGCAGGAGAAGGTCCGGAAGCGCACGGAGGGGCTCTCGGTCTTCCTCGTCGCGCTCGACGAGGCCGTCGGCAACGGCCTCGAAATCCGCCCGATCCGCACGATGATCAACCACGCGACTACGGAGCTCTTCTTCGACGATCTGGTGATCCCGGCCTCGAGCCTGGTCGGCGAGGAGGGGCAGGGCTTCCGCTACATCCTGGACGGCATGAACGCCGAGCGCATCCTGATCGCCGCCGAATGCATCGGCGATTGCCGCTGGTTCGTCGAGAAGGCGAGCGCCTATGCCGGCGAACGCATGGTGTTCGGGCGCCCGATCGGCGCCAACCAGGGCGTGCAGTTCCCGATCGCCGAGGCTTACGCGCAGATGGAGGCGGCGCGCCTCATGGTGTGCAAGGCCGCCGCCCTGTTCGACGCTGGGCGCGCCTGCGGCCCGGAGGCCAACATGGCGAAGCTGCTGGCGTCGGAGGCGTCGTGGAAAGCCGCCGACACCTGCCTGCAGACCCATGGCGGCTTCGGCTTCGCCGAGGAATACGACGTCGAGCGCAAGTTCCGCGAGACCCGGCTCTACCGGGTCGCGCCCGTCTCCACCAACCTCATTCTCGGCTATCTCGGCCAGCACGTGCTGGGCATGCCGCGCTCCTATTGACGCGGGGCGGCAGGCGGATGAGCGAATCGCGGCTGGCCGGCGTCCTGGTGGTGTCGATCGAGCAGGCCGTCGCCGCGCCCTACGCGACGAGCCGACTGGCCGACGCCGGGGCGCGCGTCGTCAAGGTGGAGCGGCCCGAGGGCGATTTCGCGCGCGCCTACGACCGCGTCGCCGGCGGGGAATGCGCCTGGTTCGTCTGGCTCAACCGCGGCAAGGAATCCATCGTCCTCGACATCAAGGACGAGGGCGACGCGGCGCTGCTGCGGCGCATGATCGCCCGCGCCGACGTCTTCGTGCAGAACCTCGCCCCGGGCGCGGCCGCCCGCGCGGGCTTCGGCTCGGACGCGCTCAGGCGCCGGCACCGGCGTCTGATCACCTGCGACATCAGCGGCTACGGGGAGAGCGGCCCCTACCGCGACATGAAGGCCTACGACTTCCTCGTCCAGTGCGAAACGGGCCTGGCCTCGGTGACGGGCGCGCCGGATTCCCCCGGCCGCGTCGGGGTCTCGGTCTGCGACATCGGCGCGGGTCTCAACGCCTGCGGCGCGATCCTGGAAGCGCTCTACGCGCGCGAGCGCAGCGGGCGCGGCGCCGGCATCGCGGTCTCCCTGTTCGACGGCATGGCGGACTGGATGACGGTGCCGCTCCTGCACTACGAGCACACCGGCGCGGCGCCGGCGCGGACGGGGTTGAGCCACGCCATGATCGCGCCCTACGGCGCCTATCCGGTGGGCGACGGCGGGCGGATGGTGATCGCGATCCAGAACGAGCGCGAGTGGGCGCGCTTCTGCGCGGCGATCCTGGACGCGCCGGCGCTCGCGCGCGACCCCAGGTTCGCCGACCACGCCGCCCGCCTCGCCAACAGGCCCGCGATGGATGCGCTGATCGCCGCGGCCTTCGCCCGCCACGACATGGAATCGCTCGCCGCCGCGCTGCGCGCCGCGCGGATCGCCTGCGGCCGGCTCAACGGCGTCGCCGAGCTGGCCCGGCATCCGCAGCTTCGCCGCCGCCCGGTCGCGACGCCGCACGGCGCGGTCGCCGTCGTCGCGCCGCCGGCCCGCCACGAGGCCCCGGGCGGGGGCGACGATGGCGGCCTCGGCGCCGTCCCGGCGCTGGACGCCCACGGCGCCGCCCTCCGCGCCGAGTTCGCGGCGCCGGGCGGCGCGCCTACTCCAGGGCGAACCCCTTGAAGCGCTTGTTGAAGCGGGAGACCTGCCCACCCCGGTCGACGATCTTCTGCGCCCCGCCCGTCCAGACCGGATGGGAGAGGGGGTCGACGTCGAGGGTGAGCGTGTCGCCGGCGGCGCCCCAGGTCGAGCGCGTGGTGAACGTGCTGCCGTCGGTCTGCACGACGGTGATCTCATGATAGTCGGGATGGATGTCTTTCTTCATCGCCCGCCCCCGCTTGCGAGGGGCCCTTGATACAGGCGCGACGGCGGCGGCGCAAGCGGAGGCGGGCGGGCCGGCGCCTCTTGTACGCCCCGCCCGCGCCGCGATAATCGCCGGGATGCCCCGGGAGAAGGCGAGGGCGGGTGTCGGCGCGGCGGGGCCCGCGCAGGGAGCGGGAACGCGCGCATGAGCGTCTTCGGGCCGGGCCGCGGCCGTCGCGGCGCGCGCGGGGTGGGCTGCGGCCCGCCGCCCCCTCGCGCGCTGGGGGAGATCCGCTTCCTGTTCCGGTTCCTGCGGCCCTATCGCGGGGCGATGGCCGGCAGCGTCGCCGCTCTCTGCGTCAGCGCGGCGGCGGTCCTCGCCCTCGGGCAGGGGCTCCGGGTCCTGATCGACGACGGCCTTGGCGGCGCGGAAGCCGGGCGCCTGCACGAGGCGCTGATCTACATGGCCGGCATGGTGCTGTTGCTGGCCGCCGGCACCTTCGCCCGCTTCTACCTCGTCGCCCGGCTCGGCGAGCGGGTGGTCGCGGACATCCGCAGGGCGGCCTTCCACCGTCTGGTCCGCCAGAGCCCCGGATTCTTCGAGACCAACAAGGTCGGCGAGCTGCTGTCGCGAATCACCGCCGACACGAGCCTGCTGCAGACGGTGATCGGCGGCCAGGCGTCGTCGGCGTTGCGCAACCTGCTGCTGTTCCTGGGCGCCGCCGCGATGCTGGTGGTGACGAGCCCGGTTCTGACCGGCCTGGTGGTGCTCATGGTCCCCGTCGTGGTGGTGCCGATCGTCGTCCTCGGCCGGCGGGTGCGCCGGTTCGCCCGCCTGGCCCAGGACCGGGTGGGCGCCGTCGGCGGCCATCTCGAGGAGATCCTCGGGGGCATTCGCACCGTGCAGGCCTTCGGCCAGGAGGAGCGGAGCGGCGAGCGCTTCGCGGCGCATGTCGAGGGGGCGTTCCGCGTCGCGCTGCGCCGCATCGAGGCGCGGGCCCTGCTGACGGCGATCGTCATCCTGCTGGTCTTCTGCGGCGTCGGCCTCGTCCTCTGGGTCGCGGGCCACGGCGTCCTCCGGGGAGACCTGAGCGGCGGCGAGATGACCGCCTTCATGTTCTACGCGGTGGTCGTCGCCGCCTCGGTGGGGTCGCTCAGCGAGGTCTACGGGGATTTGCAACACGCCGCCGGCGCCGCCGAGCGGCTCGCCGATCTGCTGCGGCGGGAGCCGGCGGTCGCGCCCGCGCCGCGGGCGGTGCGCGCGCTGCCGGAGCCCCGGCGGGGCGGCGTGCGCCTGGAGGGCGTGACCTTCCGCTATCCGTCGCGGCCCGACGCGGCGGCGTTGCGGGATTTCTCCCTGGTCGTCGGGGCCGGCGAGACGGTCGCCCTCGTCGGCCCGTCGGGCGCGGGGAAATCGACGGTGTTTAACCTGTTGCTCCGCTTCTACGACCCCGCCGCGGGGCGCGTCGTCCTCGACGGCGTCGATCTGCGCGAGGCGGCGCTCGCCGCGGTGCGCGGCTCCTTCGCGCTGGTGCCTCAGGAACCGGTGATCTTCGCCGCGAGCGCGCGGGAGAACGTCCGCTTCGGGCGGCCCGAGGCCGACGACGCTGCCGTCCGCGCCGCCGCCGAGGCGGCCGGGGCGGCGGCGTTCATCGACGCGCTGCCGGACGGCTACGACACCTTCCTCGGCGAGAAGGGGGCGCGGCTGTCCGGCGGGCAGAAGCAACGCCTGGCGCTGGCACGCGCCGTCCTGCGCGATCCGGCGGTGCTGCTCCTGGACGAGGCGACGAGCGCGCTCGACGCCGAAAGCGAGCGCGCGGTGCAGACGGCGCTCGGGCGCCTGATGGCGGGCCGCACCACGATCGTCATCGCCCATCGCCTGGCCACCGTCCGCAAGGCGGACCGCATCGTCGTGATGGAGGCCGGTCGCGGCGTCGCCGAGGGCACCCACGATTCGCTGCTCGCGGAAGGCGGGCTCTACGCCCGGCTCGCCGCGCTCCAGTTCGGCCAGGAGCCGCGCGCGGCGGCCCCGCCGCGGGTCAGCGCTGGGTCAGCTTGAGCTCGATGCGCCGGTTCCGGCGGTAGGCAATCTCGTCGTCGCGCGCGTCGATCGGCTGGAATTCCCCGTAGCCGGTGGCGCTCAGATGGCGCGCGGGGATGCCCCGGTCGACGAGGAAGTTCACCACCGAAATCGCGCGCGCCGCCGAGAGTTCCCAGTTCGACGGGAAGCGCGGCGTCTGGATTGGCCGGCGGTCGGTGTGGCCGTCCACCTGGAGGAGCCAGGGCAGGTCGGGCGGGATGCGGACCATCACCTCCTTGAGGATGTCCGCGAATTTCGCCAGCCGCTCCTGTCCGTCCGCGCCCAGTTCGTCCGAGGCGGAGCCGAAGAGGACTTCCGACTGGAAGACGAAGCGGTCGCCGATGATCGTGAAGTCGCGCCGGTCGCTCAGCACTTGGCGCAGCCGCCCGAAGAATTCGGAGCGGTAGGAGGCGAGCTCTTCGACCTTGGCGGCCAGCGCCATGTTGAGACGGCGCCCCAGGTCGGCGATCGTGACTTCCTGCTCCTCGGTCTTGCGCTCCGAAACATCGAGGGCCGCCTCGATCCGCTGCAGCTGCGTCCTGAGCGCCTCGATCTGCTGGTTGAGCAACGCGATCCGGTCGCGCTGCCGGTCGCCGAGCGCGCGGCTTTCGGTCAGCGCCGATTCGGTTTCGGCGAGCCCGCCCCGGGCCTGAAGGTAGAGGGCCTGCACCTCGGCCAGGCGGATTTCCCGCTCCCCGAGCGCCCGCTGGGCCAGGGCGGTGCGCTCGCGTTCGCTGGAGAGGCGCGCCTCGAGCGCCGCTGCGGTATCGCGCAGGGCCGTGAGGTCTTCGCGCACCTGCGCCGTCTCGCCCCGGCTCTCGTCGAGCGCGGCGGCGAGCGCGGCGACCCGCGCTTCGAGCTCGGCCCGCACGGCCTGCAACGCCTCGATGTCGCGGCGGATGCGCTCCATGTCGGCGAGCAGCAGCCTGATCTTCTCCTCGCCGGCCTCGGCGAGCAGCCGCGCCTCCGTCTCGGCCCGCTTCGCCTCGGCCCCCTCCGCGAACGCGGTCTGGGCCTCGCCGGTGAGGTCCTCCAGCCGGAGCCGCAGGGTGTCGCGCTCGCCGCTCGCGTCGGCCAGCGCGCCGCTGAGCCGGTCGCGCTCCGCGAGCGAGGTTTGAAGCTGGGCCGAAAGCTGGGCGATGTTGAGCCGGAGGTCCGCGTTGGCCTGCCGCTCGAGGGACAACATCTCGGCGAGTTCGGTGACCTGGAAGGAGAGTTCCTCCAGCGCTTCCGTCTGGCCGGAGATCGTCCGCTGAAGGAAATACTGGGCGAGCATGTAGACGACGAGCAGGAAGATCATGACCAGGAGCAGGGTCGACAGAAGGTCGACGAAGCCCGGCCAGTAATCGGTCCGGGGTCTCCTGCGCCCGAGGCGCGACGCGGCGTACACCGGCGGGGTCTCCGCGCCTAGCGGCGCTCGTCCTCGGCGATGGCCGCGATGGTCCGCGCGAGCAGCTTGATCTCACCGCGCAGCTCGGCCACCGTCTGTTCACGCCCCGAGACCAGCTCTTCCAGGAGCCGCGTCACATAGACGTCGAGGTTGCGGAGATGCGCGCGGCTCGGCTCGTCGAGACCGGCCGGCTGCGTCGCGCCCGCCGCCAGACGCTCCAGGACCGGGCGCATCTCGATCTGGTTCTCGACCAGCTTGACCATGAGGTCCTGCTCCGAGCGCATGTGGTCGGTCAAGGTGGTGAGCCGTTCGGTCAGCGACAGCAGGTTCGCGGCGGAGACCCCGCGCTGCTCCTCGCCCCGCGCGAGGATGCGCCGGAGATCGTCGAGGCTGTCGGCGGTCTTCTCCAGAAGCGCGCTGACATAGGCCGGCACCGACTGGTCGCCTTCCACCGCCAGGGTGCCGCCGGAGAGCCGGGTGTAGGAGGAGAGCCAGTCCTCCAGCCGGTTGTAGAACCGGTTCTGCGCCTGGCTCGCCTGGAGATCCAGAAAGCCCAGGACGAGCGAGCCGGCGAGGCCGAACAGCGACGAGCTGAAGGCCGTTCCCATGCCCTCGAGCGGCGCTTCGAGCCCTCCCTTCAGGTCGTCGAACACGCCGAGCATGTCCTGGTTGGCGACCGAGAGATCGCCGATCACGTCGCCCACCGAGGTCACGGTCTGGAGCAGGCCCCAGAACGTGCCGAGCAGGCCCAGGAAGATCAGCAGGCCGATCATGTAGCGCGACAGGTCGCGCGATTCGTCGAGCCTGGAACCGATGCCGTCGAGCAGGCTGCGCATGGAGACCGCGGACAGCATCATCCGGCCGCGCCGGTCCGCGAGCATCGTGGCCAGCGGCGCCAGCAGGCGCGGATTGCGGGGCACCATGCCAGGTACCGTGCCCGGCACGTCCTCGTTTCTGACCGCTTCCAGCCACGCCGTATCGGGCTTCAGCAGGAGCACCTGCCGGAAGTTGTAGACGATGCCGATGATGAGGACGCCGAGGATCACGCCGTTCAGCACCGGGTTGGCGAAGAAGGCCGCGGCCAGGGTCCCGACCAGCGCCACGACGACGCCGATCACGAACACGAGGAACACGCTCATGCGGATCAGGAAAGGGCGCTGTCCGCTCATCGCTTGCTCCCGCGGCTTCCGAACGGCGCCCGGCTACCGTTCGACCACCAGGACGTCGACCCGGTCGGCCGGCTCTTCCTCCGTGCGGTCGCCCAGCGCGCGCAAATCGATGCGGGTGCTGCGCATGCCCCGCTCGATGAGGAAGGAGCGCACGGCGAGGGCCCGCGAGAGCGACAGCCGGCGCGTCTGGCTGGCCGAGCCCGAATCCCCGCTGGCATAGGCCTTGAGCCGGAGGCGGAGCGTCTCGTCCCCCGCGAGGCGCTCCGCCAAGCGGGCGAGGGGCGGCTCGCCTTCCGGCGGCAGCGCCGCTTCCCCGGCGGGGAAGCGCAGGACGAGGAAATCCGCACCGGCGTCCGGCGCGGCCGCGTGCTCCGCGTCGCCGGCGGGCGTATCCACGGAGGAGGGTGGGGCGGTCCCGGCCGGCGCGCGGGCCGCCGGCTCTTCCGCCGCCGGGGCGGCTTCCCGCGCGGGCGGCGCCGGTTCCGCTTCGACGGAGGCGAGGGGCCGCTCCGGCGCCGCGGGTGGTGTTTTCCCGACCGCCGTCCCGGTCTCGGGTTCGCCCTTCGCGACCGGCATCGCGACCGCCGACGCCGCGTCGACCATCGACGGGGGCGGACGAAGCGGGCTCTCCCGGCCGCCCGCCATGGCCGGGGCGATCACGATGGGCCGGGCGCCTTCGCGCCCGAGGCCGTCCAGCGCTCCCAGATTGACGATCACGTCGATGCCGCCGTCGCCGATATAGATCGTTTCCTGCGCGGCCGCCCTTCCGCCGTCCATCCCTGCAGCCGCGGCGAGCGCGGCGCCGACCGCGAGGGCGACCGGGCGGAGCGGGGCGCCCCGGCCGCCGCCCGCGCGGCTCGCGCCGAAACGGGACCGGAAGCGGCGGGTCGGCCCGGTCCGCGGACGCTTCGATTCGGCGACTTTCACGCCGGCACCATAGTATAGGGGGGTGCGCGCCGACAATCGGCGAAACGCGGCGGTCCCTATTCCGCGGCGAGGAGGCCTTGGAGCGGTCGGTGGAGATGGCCGTTGGTCGCGAGCACGTCGCCGCGCGCCATCGGATCCGGCGCGCCCTCCGTATCGGTGACGATGCCGCCGGCTTCGCGGACGATCACGACGCCGGCCGCGATGTCCCAGGGCGAAAGCGCGAATTGCCAGACGCCGTCGAAGCGCCCCGCCGCAACATAGGCGAGGTCGAGGGCGGCGGAGCCGAGCCGGCGCACGCCGGCGGTCGCGGCCCACACCCGATCGAACATGGCGACGTAATCGGGATGGCGCGCGCGCCCCGCGAAGGGCATCCCCGTGGCGATCAGCGCGTCCGGCAGCTTGCGGCGCGCCGACACCCGCAGGCGCTGGTCGTTGAGGAACGCCCCGGCGCCGTTTTCCGCCCAGAAGAGTTCGTCGCGGATGGGGTCGTAGATCACGCCCGCGTAAGGCTTGCCGTCGCGCTCGACGCCGATCGAGATCGCGAAATGGGGGACTCCGTGCAGGAAGTTGGTCGTGCCGTCCAGCGGGTCGACGATCCACCGGTTCGAGCTGTCCTCGCCCGCGATGGCACCGCCCTCTTCGAGCAGGAAGCCGAAGCGGGGGCGCGCGCGGCGCAGTTCCGCCACCAGGGTCTCCTCCGCCCGGCGATCCGCGGCCGAGACGAAGTCGGCCGGTCCCTTCCGCGAGACCTGGAGGTTTTCGACCTCGCCGAAGTCGCGGATCAGATCGCGCTTCGCCTTGTGGGCGGCGTTCGCCATGACCGTGATCAGCGGCGAGCGGCGGGACACGGGGTGCGGTGTCAGCGGTGGAAGCGGGGCCTGCGACGACGGGAACGCGGCGGTTCGTCAGTCGCGGGCGCGCTCGACATAGGTCGAATCGTTCGTGTTCACGACCACGCGCTCGCCCTCGACGACATGCGGCGGCACCATCAGCCGGACGCCGTTGTCGAGCAGCGCGGGTTTGTAGGAAGCTGCCGCCGTCTGCCCCCGCACGACCGGTTCGGTCTCCGTCACCGTCTGGACGACCGTATCCGGCAGCGTGATTCCGATCGGCGCGCCCTCGTAGGATTCGATGGTGACGACCATCCCCTCATGGAGGAAGATCGCCCGCTCGCCGAGCATGGCATCGGGCAGACTGATCTGCTCGTAGCTCTCCTGGTCCATGAAGCAGAGGAGGCCGCCGTCGGCGTAGAGATACTGGAACGGCTTCTGGTCGAGGCGCGCGCGTTCGACGTTCTCAGAGGCGCGGAACCGCTCGTTCAGCTTGGTCCCGTCGCGGACGTCCTTGAGCTCGACCTGGAGGTAGGCGCCGCCCTTGCCCGGCTGGGTGTGCTGGATCTTCACCGCGAGCCACAGGCGGCCCTGGTGTTCGATCACCATGCCGGGACGGATGGCGTTGCCGTTGATCTTCATGCCGTCGCTCTGGCCCGGGGGAGGGGAGGGTGTCGCGCCTATATCAACTCGCATCGGCGCTGGCAATGGCTTGGTTGATCGCCCGCACGCCGGCGGCGGGGCCGTCCGGGTGGCCCCAGACTCCGCCGATCACGGCCAGGAAGTCGGCGCCGTTCGCCACCAACGGCCCGCAATTCTCCGCCGTGATGCCGCCGATGGCGACACAGGGCACGACCATGAAGCTATGCCACCACTTCAACAGGTCGATCCCCGCCGCCGCGCGCGGCGTCTTGGTGGCGGAGGGGTAGAACGCGCCGAAGGCGACGTAGTCGGCGCCTGCCGCCGCGGCCTCCATGGCGCGGTGGCGCGAATCGTAGCAGCTGACGCCGACCGTCGCCGCCTCGCCGACGCAGGCGCGGGCCTCGTCATAGCCCGCATCGTCCGCCCCGACATGGACGCCGTCGGCGCCGGTTTCCGCGGCGAGCCGCGGCCGGTCGTTGACCACCAGCGGCACACCGCGGCCGTGGCAGATGGGCAGCAGCCGCTCGACCGCCCGCCGCACGGAATCCTCGTCCGCCTCCTTCAGCCGCAGCTGCAGGCAGGCGACGTCGCCAGCGTCGAGCGCCGCCTCGACCAGCGGCGCGAAGGTTTCGAGAGCGAAGCACGGCGGCGTGATCAGGTAGAGGCGGCACGGGTCTTTCATGGGGCAATCCGCAGAGCCGATTCCGTCGGAAGAACATCGCGACCGTGGACATGTCCGCGCGAACGATCAAGACCGCCCGAGGAAGCCAGGCTGACCGGGATACAGGCGATGACCTTGGATCATCGGGGGGGGGGGGGGTGGAACGGCACGCGCGGCAGATATGTCAGAACGTCGAGTTCCTCGCTAAAACTCTCCGGGCCGGTATAGTGGATTGTCGACGGCCTCTCCCTTTCGTGTTCAAGCTTGTGGAACCGGTCACCGAACGCAAAGTGGTTCGGCGCGTCGACGTAGCTGTCATGGCGTCTTTGTAATGCTGTTTTGTTTCGCACTTCGCTCGGCCGGACGGCGCGCGCCACCACACTGACCCGAGCGGTCCCGGACCGGAGCTGGATCGCTGCCAACGGATCGAAGCTTGCGGTACGGAGCATTGCCAAAAGTACGGAAAGCGTCGGCAGAAAGTAGGTAGACGGTTCGTCGAACGACGCCGGAATCTCGCCCATATTGAATCGCAAGGTGGGCTCTGTCGACTCCCGATCGTAGCAGGTCTCCAGAAGGAGAAGACCATTCCTGCGCAGCAGCTGCCGGCAGATAAGCAGAGATTCAAGAGGGGAGATCAGATGATAGAGTACGCCGGAGAACAAAGCGAGATCAAACGTACTCTCGCCGAACCGCTGAACCATGTGTGAGATATCGAGTTTCGCGTGGTACTCGACTTCATTCTCGTACCCGAGAATCTCCCGAGCCAACCGAAACTGGCGACGGTCAAAGAGATCGGTGGCGACGACCGGTGCGGCGTCCATACTTTTCAAGATGAAAGCCATCAATCCGTCCATGGTGCCGATATCAATTACACGTTGTCCCTGCGGGTCGATGTGCTCAAGGAAGGAGTAAATGCCGAAGAGAGTATAGTTTTGCGGCATGGATTTAGGGATTCTACCCTCGACCGATAGCCCTTCTCCGAAATCGATCCCGTGAAACCAGCTCAATTTTCTCAATTCGTCTTGTGTCACTCTGGGCATTGGTGTCAATTCCCCTTCCTCATGGCCCCGGTCAGACAGATGTGGAGCATGGCGCTTGGCGCCGCGGTGGCGTCGAGTCTCTCGTCCACCGTGAGAGGGGATATCGCCACCACTCAGCCTCTCCCGCCCCGGTAGATGCCGGTGATGGTATCGAGCATGGCGAGGGCCTCGTCGCGGGGGCGCTGGAAGCTGTTGCGGCCGATGATCGAGCCGCTGCCCCCGCCGGCGTGGATCGCGCGGACCTCCTCGTAGAGCCCGTTCAGGTCCTTCGCGGCGCCGCCGGAGAAGACCACCAGCCGGCGCCCGCCGAAGGCCGCCCGCATGACGTGGGCGATCCGCGCCGGGAGCCCGCCTTCGCCGATGCCACCCGCGCGGTAGGAAGCGGCAGCGGCCTCCTGTTCGAGATGGGCCGTCGGCGGCTTCACCTTGATGACATGGGCGCCCGCCAGGGCCGCGATGTGGGCCGCGTAGGCCACCACGTCGAGCGCCGTCTCGCCCTCCTTCGAAAGCGCGCCGCCGCGGGGGTAGGACCAGACGACCACCGCGAGGCCGTGCGCCTTCGCCTCGGCGGCGAGTTCCCGGATCTCCTCGATCATCTCGTACTGGTGCTCGGACCCGGGATAGATGGTGAAGCCGATGGCGGCGCAGCCCAGCCGCAGCGCGTCCCGCACGGACGCCGTCACCGCCTGGTCCTTGGTCGAAGCGAGGGAATTGGCGCTGTTGACCTTGAGGATCGTCGGAATCGCGCCGGCGAAGCTGTCGGCGCCCGCCTCGATCATGCCGAGCGGGCTCGCGAAGGCGCTGAGCCCGGCGTCGATTGCGAGCCGCCAATGGTAATGCGGGTCATAGGCCGGCGGGTTCGGCGCGAAACTCCGGGCCGGCCCGTGCTCGAAGCCCTGGTCCACCGGCAGGACGACCAGCCTCCCGGTGCCGCCGAGCCGCCCGTGCATCAGAATGCGGGCAAGATTGGCCTTGGTGCCGGGGTTGTCGCTCTCGTACCAGGAGAGGATTTTCCCGACGCGCCGGGTGATCTTCATGCTGCTATCCTGACGGAGACGCCGCCTTTTTGCTAGAGCCGATGCGCCGCTTCGCCTTTGCCGCCAGCCAGGCGGCGCAGTCCCGCTCGGGCGTTTCGGACCGGCCCAGATCGAGGGCGCTGCGCCCCGGCCGCGCCGCGCTCAGCCGCCCGCCTTGTGCGGCGGCGACGGCTTCGAGCGCCGCGCGCATCCGCCCGCGGCCGGAGAAGGCCACGCCGAGGAAGCCGCGCCGGAGCGCTTCGTGGGCGAGGACGACGCTCGCGCCGCAATCGACGACCACGTCGTGGACGGCTTCGGGGACCGCCGCCGCCGCCTGGTCGAAGACGGCGCCGAGGAAGCCGAGCCCTGCGTAGTCGCTGGCGCCCGGCGCCGACCACAGGGTGACGGGGACGCCGGTCGCCCGCGCCGCTCGCAAGGCGCCCTCGGCATGGCGGAGGTCATGCACGATAATCGCCGGACGCGGCTCGCGCGTCGCGACCGCCGGGCGCGGCTCACGCGCCACGATCGCCGGCTGCCGCCGCGCCGGTTCGGTCATGCGACGCCTTCGATCGCCAGCGCGGCGACACCGGGCAGCGTCCGCCCCTCGAGCCAGTGCAGAAAGGCGCCGCCGGCGGTCGAGACGTAGCTGAAGGAGTCGAAGACCCCGGCGTGGCGGAGCGCCGCGATCGTGTCGCCGCCGCCGGCGATGGAGCGCAACCCCCCGGCCCGGGTCAGACGCGCGGCCGCGCGGGCGCAAGCGACCGTCGCGCCGTCGAAGGGCGGGATCTCGAAGGCCCCGAGCGGGCCGTTCCACAGCAGGGTGCGTGCGGCGGCGAGGCGTTCCTCGATCCGGGCCGCGGCGCGAGGTCCCAAGTCGAGGATCATTCCGTCCTCGGGCACCGCGTCGGCGGGCACCGCGCGGGCTTCGCCATTCTCCTCGAACCGCCGCGCGACCATCGCGTCCGGCGGCAGCAGGATGTCGCACCCCCTGTCCGCGGCGGCGCGCATGATCCGGCGCGCGTCCGCCGCGAGGGCGGGTTCGCAGAGCGATTTGCCGACCGGGAACCCCTGTGCCTGGAGGAAGGTGTTCGCCATCCCGCCGCCCACGACCAGGGAATCGGCCCGCTCGGTCAGGTTGGTGAGAAGCGTGAGCTTGGTCGAGACCTTGGCGCCGCCCACGACGGCGACGACGGGCCGTGCGGAGTCGCGAAAGGCCTCGCTCAAGGTTTCCAGCTCGGCCTGCATGAGACGCCCGGCCGCGCTCGGCAGGCGCGCCGCCACGGCGGTCGTCGAGGCATGGGCGCGGTGCGCGGCCGAGAAGGCGTCGTTGACGTAGACGTCGGCGAGGGCGGCGAGGGCGGCGGCGAAGCCCGGATCGTTCGCCTCCTCGCCCTCGTGGAAGCGCAGGTTCTCCAGGAGGGCGACGCCACCGGGCGCGAGCGACTCCACGGCGGCGGCGGCCTCGGCGCCGATGCAGTCGGGGGCGAAACGGACCGGCCGGCCGCCGAGCGCGCGGGAAAGCGGTGCCCGGAGCGGCGCCAGCGACATGGCGGCGACCGCCTTGCCCCGCGGCCGGCCGAAATGGGACATGGCGACGACCCGCGCGCGCCTGTCCGCCAGCTCGGCCAAGGTCGGCGCCACCCGGTCGATGCGGGTGGTATCGCCCACCGCCTCCTCACGCATCGGCACGTTGAGGTCGACCCGGACGAGGACGCGCTTGCCGGTGACCTCGATATCGTCGAGAGAGCGGAACGTCCGCGCGGCCGGCACCGTCACAGGCCGCCGATATAGGCGGCGACGTCGCCCATCCGGTTCGAGAAACCCCACTCGTTGTCGTACCAGGAGAGGACGCGGCACAGCCTGCCGTCGACCACGGCGGTCTGGCCGGCGTCGAACGTCGAACTCTCAGGGCGGTGGTTGAAGTCGACCGAGACCAGGGGCTCCGCGCAGTAGCCCAGAACGCCGGCCAGCGGGCCTGCGGCCGCGCGCTTCACGGCCGCGTTGATCTCGTCGGCCGCCGTGTCGCGGCCGGCGACGAAGGCGAGGTCGATCATCGAGACGTTGGCGGTCGGCACGCGGACGGCCGTGCCGTCGAGTTTGCCCGCGAGCGCCGGCAGGACGAGGCCGACGGCGCGCGCGGCGCCGGTCGAGGTCGGGATCATCGAGCCGGCGGCGCCCCGCGCGCGGCGGAGATCTCCATGCAGCGTATCGAGCACCGGCTGGTCGAGGGTATAGGCGTGGACGGTGGTCATGAACCCGCGCTCGATCCCGATCGCGTCGTGCAACACCGCCGCGACCGGCGCGAGGCAGTTGGTGGTGCAGGAGGCGTTCGAGACGACCGTGTGCGCCGGAGTCAATTTCTCGTGGTTCACGCCGTAGACGACGGTGAGGTCCACGCCGGCTCCGGGCGCCGAGATCAGGACCTTGCGGGCGCCGGCGTCCAGATGGGCCGCCGCCTTCTCGCGCGCCGTGAACAGCCCGGTGCATTCGAGCGCCACGTCGACCGCGAGATCGGCCCAGGGGAGCTGCGCCGGGTCGCGCTCGCGCAGCACCCGGATCGGCCCGCCGCCGACGTCGATCGACTCGCCGTCCGCCGTCACCGTTCCCGGAAACCGCCCGTGGACCGAATCGTAGCGCAGCAGATGCGCGTTGGTCTCCACCGGGCCCAGGTCGTTGATCGCCACGACGGCGAGGTCGGCGCGCGCCTGTTCGTGGATCGCCCGCAGGACGTTGCGGCCGATGCGCCCGAAACCGTTGATCGCCACGCGGACCGTCATGCTCCCTCCGCTCCCGATACGCCGCTCGGCCCGGATGCCTCGAACTTGGCGAGGCGGCCGACGCGGGCGGACCGTAACCCGGATCCGCTCGTGTTCCAAGCCGCAGGAAGGAAGGAAAGGGCGCGCCCGCCAATGGGGAGTCGACATTCCACGCTGAACAGCGGATTCACGACTCGTACTTGTCGGCACAGGCAGAAAGCCGGTACGCTATGCGTGCCAAACAATCCCTCGCTTTGGGATCGTCTGCGACAGCCATCAACGACTCGCTCCACTCGGCTAGTTTCTCGTAATTATGACGATGATGCTTCTTCCACTACTCTTTGCATACATACCACCGCTCGGCATATGTTTTTGTCGTCCATTACCGGTTATACTCACTGATTTTCGCTCATTCCGAGATTTTTCGAATCACAGGGAAGGGGCAACTCTGTTCCCACGGAATTCTTTTTGCTTTCCAAATAAAGAATGGTTTTCTCGTTTAATAGTCCAGGTGTCTCCAATATTACGTGCATCAAATCGCGCACAATGTCTTGAGGTATCTCCCCGCTCTTCGCATTACCTTGTATGAGTTGCGAAGACGACTTGCTTGTCTTTTCATGTGCACCTTCAACAATCTCTAACGATTCTGAAGTGCTTGAGGTGCTATCTTGGTGCGCGTAGTCAACGCGGCCGGATCCTGCGAATACTCGGCCTTGACCGGTCCAGAATCGGCGTAGCCCCACTCCAACGCATGCAGGGATCGGCAGTATGACTGCGTGCTTTACCTGCGCCTCGTTGTCCAGTTGACCGGAGCGGCGGCGGCCGACCGCATTCCTCAATGTCTGCTCCAGATTCACGGATCGGACGCCTCTGCTTGCTTCACCGGCCCCGAAAGCGAGAGAACGTCACAACGTCGCAGGCCATCGGGACACGCCCTCCCGGTCAAGATCGCGCCTTGATTGGAGAGCTGCCGGAAGGACCGTCATGCGCGTTCGCCCACCGTACCGGCCCCCGGAGACGAGAGGATCGTCGGCTCGATCGAGCGGCGCGGACATGCGGCGTTCAGCCGATTGTGGCGAGGAAGTCCGCGAGGAGTGCGTTGAACCTCTCGGAATATTCCCAGAACATCATGTGGCCGCCGAAGGCCTCGACGCGAGCGTTCGGGCAGTGCCTGGCCAGAAACGGCCTGGCCGTCTCCGACCAATGGGTGGCGACGCAGAACAGCGCCGGGACGTCCGCGTCCACCCTCTTCGCCTCTTCCAGATAGTTCGCGAAGCACACGTCGGCGATGAGATTGGCGGCGACGATCGGCGGCGTCGCCAGGGATTGCTCGACGATCCAGGCGGTCGTCTCCGGCGTCATCGCCCCTTCGATCATGACGGCGTCATCGCCCCTTCGATCATGACGTTGTCGGCATACCAGGTGATGACGCCGCGCTGGCCCTGCGCGGTCTGGACACCCTGAAAGAACCCCGCCAGATCGGGGAGCGCGCCCTCGACCCAGTCGCTCCGGTCGCAGCTCATCCCGAGCGGCGGCATGTCGATCGAGACGAACCCGCGAATCCCGTCGGTGCCCCGATTGCGGACATGGTGCCACGCGGTCAGCGCCCCCGCGGACCAGCCCAGGATGACCGGGTTCTCGACGTTCAGATGTTCGAGGAGCTTGGCCAGATCGACGGCCTGGGTGGCGTAGTTGTTGCCGTCGCTCGTCACCGTCGAGCGGCCGTGGCTGCGGGGGTCGAACGAAATGACCCGATGGGAGTCGGAAAACGCGGCGAATTGATGGTCGAAGACCCTGGTCGTGAAGGTCCAGCCGGGGATGAGGATCAGCGCCGTCCCCTCTCCCTCGTCCTCGTAGTAGATGTCGATGCCGGGCGCGACCTCGACATAGGAGCCGATGCGTTGAGCGATCATGGCGCTCTCCTGGATTAGGTCGATCGGGCGACTTTTCACCCGCGGCTACAACCGCTCCCGCACCGCGGCGACGACCGCCTCCGCCGTGATGCCGAAATGGGCGTAGAGGTCCTGCGCCGGTGCCGAAGCGCCGAAGTCGCACATGCCCACCATGGCGCCTGCCGGTCCGACATGGCGGTCCCAGCCGAGCGGGCTCGCCGCCTCGACGGCGACCCGCACCGCCCCGGCGTCGCCGAGCACGTCCTGGCGGTAGGCTTCGTCCTGCTGGTCGAAGAGCGCCCAGCAGGGGAGGGAGACGAGCCGGGTCGGGACGCCGTCCGCTTCAAGCGTGCGCCGCGCCTCCGCGGCGACCGCGCATTCGGAACCGGTCGCGAGCAGGACCGCCCGTGGTCGCCCGCCCGACGCCTCGCGCAGGACGTACCCTCCGCGCGCGCAGGCGTTGCCGGTGCCGCCCTCGCGCAGGCAGGGCACCGCTTGGCGCGTCAGCACCAGGACGGACGGCCGCTCGGCGTTCGCCAGCGCCAATTCCCAGCACTCCGTCGTCTCGACCGCGTCGGCCGGCCGGAACAGGAGGAGGTTGGGGATCGCCCTGAGGCCGGCGAGATGCTCGCAGGGCTGATGCGTCGGGCCATCCTCGCCGAGGCCGATCGAATCGTGGGTCATCACGTAGATGACGCGGAGACGCATCAACGCCGAGAGCCGCAGGGCGGGCCGGCAATAATCGGTGAACACGAGGAAGCTGCCGCCATAGGGGATGACGCCGCCGTGGAGCGCCATGCCGTTCATGATCGCCCCCATGGCGTGCTCGCGCACGCCGTAATGGAGGTAGCGCCCGCCGTAATCGCCGGGCGCAATCGTCGCCATTCCGGCGGGTTTCACGCCGTTGGAATCGGAGAGGTCCGCCGAGCCGCCGATCAGGACGGGCAGCGCGTCGGCCGCCGCGGCGAGCGCCCGCTTGCTCGCGGCCCGCGTGGCGACGGTCGGCCGCTCCTCCAGAAGGCGTTCCTTGAGCGCGGCGAGCGCGGTGCCGACGGCGCTCGGTACGCCGCCCGCGACGGCCGCGTCGAAGGCCGCCCGCTCGCTTCCGTCCAGCGCGGCGCGGCGCGCCTCCCACGCCGTCCGCACCGCCGCGCCGCGGGCGCCGGCGGCGCGCCAGGCGGCGAGAATGTCGGGCGGCACCAGGAAGGGCGGATGCGGCCAGCCCAGCGCCTCGCGCGCACCGGCGATCTCGCCCGTGCCCAACGGCGCCCCGTGGCAGGCCGCCGTCCCCGCCTTGGCCGGCGCTCCATAGCCGATCACCGTGCGGCACTCGATCAGCGCGGGCGCGGGCGCGGCGGCGGCGGCGGCGAGCGCCGCATCGATCGCCTCCGGGTCGTGGCCGTCCGCTCGCTGGGCGTGCCAGCCCGCGGCCTCGAAGCGGGCCACGGCATCGTCGGAGGAGGCGAGGCCGGTCGGGCCGTCGATCGAGACCCCGTTGCTGTCGTAGAGGATGGTCAGGCGGTCGAGCTTCAGGTGGCCGGCGAGGGAAATTGCCTCCTGGCTGATCCCCTCCATCAGGCAGCCGTCGCCGGCGACGGCATAGGTGCGGTGATCCACCAGGTCGTCGCCGAAGCGCGCCGCCATGTTCCGCTCGGCCAGCGCCATGCCGACCGCGTTCGCGAGCCCCTGGCCCAGCGGTCCCGTGGTCGTCTCGATTCCGGCGGCGAGCCCGCGCTCGGGGTGGCCGGCGGTCCGGCTGCCCAGCTGTCGGAAGTTCCGGATCTCCTCGATGTCGATGTCCGGGTAGCCGGTGAGATAGAGCAGCGCGTAGAGCAGCATCGAGCCGTGGCCGGCCGAGAGGACGAAGCGGTCCCGATCGGGCCAGTGCGGCCGCGAGGGGTCGAATTTCAGGAACCGGCGGAAGAGCACGGTCGCCACGTCGGCGAGGCCGAGCGGCATGCCCGGATGGCCGGATTTGGCGCGCTCCACGGCGTCCATCGACAACGCGCGGATGGCATTCGCCAGCGCCGCGTGATCGGCGCGCGGGCGGGACTCCTCGATCGCTCTGGAAGGCATCCGCTCCGCCGCCCTGTCCCGCGCGCCCGCGCCCCGACGCGCGCACCATGCCGCCCCCTCTCCGGGCCGTCAACCGGCGGATTGGTCGCCCGCGGCGGGCGGCGGTAGAATGGTGCCGGTTCTGCGCCGCCGCCCGCGCCCGCGGAGCCCGACGCGCCGGCGCATCCCGGCGGATCGGGGCGCCCATGGCCTATCGATCGTTGCGCGACTTCATCGCCCGCCTGGAGGGCGCTGGCCGGCTCGAGCGGGTTTCGGCGCCGGTCTCCACCCATCTCGAAATGACCGAGATCCAGACCCGTCTGATCGCGGAAGGCGGGCCGGCCGTGCTCTTCGAGAACGCCACGGGCGCGGACGGCGCGCGCTACGACGCGCCGGTGCTGGTCAACCTGTTCGGAACGATCGAGCGCGTCGCCTGGGGCATGAACCGGGAGCCCGGCGACCTCCGCGCGGTCGGCGAGACCCTCGCCTTCCTGCGCCAGCCGGAGCCGCCGGGCGGCTGGCGCGAGGCCGTGGGGATGCTGCCGCTGCTCAACGCCGTGCGGGCGATGAAGCCGAAGACCGTGGGCGACGGACCGGCCCAGGACGTGGTGCTCACCGGCGGGGAGATCGACCTCTCCCGCCTGCCGATTCAGACCTGCTGGCCCGGCGAACCGGCGCCGCTGATCACCTGGCCGCTGGTCGTGACGAAGGGACCGGGCGGTGCCCGCGAAGACGATTACAACCTCGGCATCTACCGGATGCAGGTGCTGGAGCGCGACAAGACGCTGATGCGCTGGCTCGCGCACCGGGGCGGCGCCCAACAGCACCGGCGCTGGGCGGCTTCGAGGCGCGCGCCGCTCCCCGCCGCGGCGGTGATCGGCGCTGACCCCGGCACCATCCTGGCGGCGGTGACGCCGGTGCCGGACACGCTCTCGGAATACCGCTTCGCCGGGCTCCTGCGCGGGGCCAAGGTCGCGCTGGTGCGGGCGAAAACCGTGCCGCTCGAGGTTCCGGCCGAGGCCGAGATCGTCATCGAGGGGCACGTCAGCCTGGACGACTACCGCGACGAGGGCCCCTACGGCGACCACACCGGTTACTACAACGCGGTCGAGCCCTTCCCTGTGTTCACCGTCTCGGCCATCACCATGCGGCGCGACCCGATCTACCTTTCGACCTATACCGGTCGCCCGCCGGACGAGCCGAGCGTCCTCGGCGCGGCGCTCAACGAGGTCTTCGTTCCTCTGCTCGCGCAGCAGTTCCCCGAGATCGTCGATTTCTGGTTGCCGCCGGAAGGGTGCAGCTACCGCATCGCCGTGGTCGCGATCCGGAAGACCTACGCCGGCCAGGCCCGGAGGATCATGATGGCCGTCTGGTCCTATCTCCGGCAGTTCATGTATACGAAATGGGTGATCGTGGTGGACGACGACATCGACGCGCGCGACTGGAAGGACGTGATGTGGGCCGTTGCGACGCGCATGGACCCGGCGCGCGACATCGCGATCATCGAGAATACGCCCATCGACTATCTCGATTTCGCGAGCCCGCAAGCGGGCCTCGGCGCCAAGATCGGCCTCGACGCGACGAGCAAGCTCCCGCCCGAGACGAGCCGGACCTGGGGAACGCGCATCCGCATGGCCGACGACGTGGTGCGGGCGGTGACCGACAAGTGGGAATCCTACGGGCTGTCGGGCAGCGGCAAGCCGGTCTGGCGGTGAGCCGCGGCGCCGCAACGGGGAGAGACGCATGACCGGGAAGACCGCCTTCGTCACCGGCGCCTCGGGGTTCATCGGCGTCAACCTGGTGAAGCGGCTGGACGAGGCCGGCTGGTCGGTGACGGCGATGCACCGCGCGCGCTCGGACCTCACCTACCTGCGGCGTTTCCCGGCGGCGCTCGCGGTGGGCGACGTGGCGGACCGCGAGTCCGTGACGCGGGCCATGCCGGAGGGCGTCGACGCCGTCTTCCACGTCGCCGGCAACGTCAGCTTCGCGGCGGCAGGCGACGACGACCAGACCCGCGCCAACGTGGACGGCACCCGCGCGGTGATCGAGGCGGCGCGGGCGAAAGGCGCCGGGCGCTTCGTCCATACCTCGACCGGCGCCGCCTTCGGCCTCCACGACGGCGTGGAGATCGACGAGGCCGCGCCCTCCAACGCGGACGCCATCCCGATCAACTACTTCCGCACCAAGAAGGCGGCAGAGGACATGGTGCTCGAAGCGGCGGCCTCCGGCCTCGACGCGGTGTGCGTGAATCCGGGCAGCGTGGTCGGCCCCTACGACCGGGTGATCTGGGGGCCCTTCGTCCAGGCCATCGCCCGCGGTGCCATGGCCACGGTCGGCACCGGCGGCGGCAGCTTCTGCCACGTCGACGAGACGGCCAGGGCCCACATCGCCGCCTACCACAAGGGCCGGCGCGGCGAGCGTTACCTCCTCGCCGGCGCCGTCGCGCGCTTCGCGGAGGCCGCCCGCGTCGTCGCCGAACTCACCGGCGCCAAGCCGCCGCGCCCGGCGCGCGAACCCGATCCGGACGCCAGCCCGGAGGTCCGGTTCATGATGGAGCGGACCCAGATCCTGAACTGCGACAAGGCGATCCGCGAACTCGGCTTCAAGCCCGTCCCGCTACGCGCCATGTTCGCCGATCTCTGCGCCTGGATGCGCGAAGAGGGCCTGCTTCCCGCCGCGCCCGGCGGCTGAAGCCCGGTGCGCGGGCCGGCCCCCCGCTTCGCCACGCTCGAGGCCGGCGACGGCGCGCGCCTGCGCGCGGCGCTCTGGCCCGCGCCGGCGGGCGCCGCCGGGGGCTCCGTGGTGCTCCTGCAAGGGCGCGCCGAATTCATCGAGAAATATGGCGAGACGGCGGGCGACCTGCAGGCCCGGGGCTGCGCCGTGTTCTCGTTCGACTGGCGCGGTCAGGGCGGCTCGGGCCGGGCGCTCGCCGACCCGCGCAAGGGCCATGTCGGGCGCTACGAAGACTATCTCGCAGATCTCGATCGCTTCCTGGAGCGGATCGTCCTCCCCGCCGCCCCGCGTCCGATCGTGGTGCTGGCCCATTCGATGGGGGCGCATGTCGCGCTCCGCCATTGCGCCGCCCATTTCGCCGCCCGCCGCCCCGCGCCCTGGTTCGCGGACCGGCTGGTCCTCGCCGCGCCGCTGATCGCTCTCGCCCTGGGGCCTGCGCGCCGCGCGCTGGCCGTCGTGCTCGCCGGCGCCGCCGTGGCGCTAGGGTTGGGCGCATGCGCCGCGCCGGGCGGGGCCGGTTACCCGCCGGCCTTCGACGGCAACCCGCTCACGCGCGACCGTCGCCGCTTCGCGCGCAACGAGGCGCTGCTGCGCGAAAACCCGGCGCTGGCCGTCGGCTGGCCGACCCTGGGCTGGCTCGCCGCCACCATGCGCTCGGCCGCCGTCCTGCGGCGCGCGGGCTTTGCGGCGGCCGTCCGCCTGCCCGTCCTGATCGTCGCCGCCGGCGCCGACCGGGTGGTCTCGAACGCCGCCCAGGCCCGCCTCGCCGCGCGCCTACCCGACTGCGCGTTCGTCACGATTCCCGCCGCACGCCACGAACTCCTGATGGAGACCGACTCCGTCCGCGCGGCTTTTTTCGCCCGCTTCGACGCCTTCGTCGGCGTCGGGCCGACAGCGCGATCCGGCCCACAACCGGGGGGCAGGGGCGGGTCTACTTGAACCGGGCTTCGTTCAACCGCCAGTAAGCCTCGGTTCCCTGCAACGCCTCGTTGTGTCTTCTCGCATAGCCGAAGGGAGTCGCGCCGTCTTCATCGCGCGCCAAGGTTCGCGCCGGCGGATGGCGCGTTTCTCACACTCACTTCGGAAGCACTCCAGGCTTGCGCCGCCGGGAACAGCTTGCGCGTCGCGTCGGAAAAGCAGCAGCGAGCATGGACGGTTCCTCCCGGTTCGCGTTGCAGGGCCGGCCTTGGTTCCCCTCTACCGGTCGCGATCCAGCCGGTAGAAGCGGAGCGCGTTGTCGTGGAAGAGCGCCCGCTGCTCGTCCGCGTTCAGGTCGGCGACGATGGTCTTGAAGGCGCCGTACACGGCGTCCGCGCCACCGTGCAGCCCGGCCACCGGAAAGTCGCTCGCGAACATGCAGCGCGCGACGCCGAAGGCCTCGATCGCGTGCAGGACGAAGGGCCGTATGCTCTCCACCGTCCAGTCGTGGTCGTAGGCGCCGAGGTCGGAGATCTTGACGGCGACGTTCCCGGCCCGCGCGAGGGCGGTCATGCCTTCGCGCCATCCCCTTATGCCGTCCGCGTCGCGGTCGGCGGGGCTGCCGGTGTGGTTGAGGAGGATTTGGGTGTCGGGGAAAGCGCGGGCGAGCGCGAGCGCGTCGCCCAACTGCCCGGAATAGATCATCATGTCGAAGGGGAGATCGTGCTTGCGCAGCAGGCCGAAGCCCCGGCGCCAGGCAGGGTCCTGCATGAGGTCGGCGCGGTCCGTGAAGGTCCAGGCCGGGTTGCGGTGCCAGCTCGTGATCTGGCGGATGCCGCGGACGTTGGCATGCGCCCGCAGCGCCTCCAGGGTGGCCTCGATGCCGGGCTCGGCGAGAGAGGCGAAGGCGACGATCCCGTGCGGGAAGCCGTGCGCGTCGGCGATCCCCTGGAGCCAGCGGGTTTCACCGAGCGGGTCGTCGAAGCTCGCCTGGATGTGGACCGACTTGACGGGAGCGACGCCGGCCATGTCCGCCAGATAGTCGGCGAGCCCGTAGTCGCGCATCAGCGGCGCGGTGTTGCCGAAGACCGTCTCGCGCGGCTCCCCGGTCAGCCACGCATAGCGACCGGAGCCGAGCGCCCAGAGGTGGTGGTGGGCATCGACGATCGGGCCGTCGTAGAGTCCGCTCATACGCCTTCCCCGTGTTCCCCGCGCCCCCGATGCGCGCATGGGCGGGCGGGCGAGTCAAGGCGGCGCGGCGCGAATCGCATAGGATCGCGGGATGCCGATCGACGAAGGCGGCCCGGCCGAGATCGAGGCCCAGCGCGCGGCGGCGTGCGAGACCCGGCGCGTCATCGTGCCGGCGCTGGAGGACATCCTCTACCGGCCCCTGGAGGTGCTCGATCATGGTTTCGTCCGGGTGATCGACTACATGGGCGACGATTCGGCGATCGTCCAAGCGGCGCGGGTCTCCTACGGGCGGGGCACGCGGAAGGCGCGGGAGGACCGGGACCTGATCCGCTATCTCCTGCGCCACCGGCACACGACGCCGTTCGAGATGTGCGAGATCAAGCTGCACGTCAAACTGCCGCTCTTCGTCGCGCGGCAGTGGCTCCGCCACCGCACCGCCAGCGTCAACGAGTATTCCGCGCGCTACTCCCGGCTGGACCGCGAGTTCTACGTTCCCGACGCGGCGCATCTTCAACCCATATTGGAGGAGCAGATAAAGCGTCAGCGCAGCAGCCGCACCGGTATGACCGACTTGTTCGAGACGGGTGAGGTAACGGGCAGGCGGAAGGCGCTTCTGACTCAATCCAGGTCCAACAAGCAGGGTCGAGAAGGCGCGCTGGCGAAAGAGGAAGCGACCAAAGCGCTCTCGCGCATCAACGCGCATTCCAAGACGTCCTACGGCGTCTACGAGAACCTGCTCAACGAGGACGAGACCGGCGCGCGCAAGGACCCGGAGCGCGCCGGAATCGCCCGCGAGCTCGCGCGGACGGTGCTTCCCGTCAACTACTACACGCAGTTCTACTGGAAGAGCGATCTGCACAACCTCCTGCACTTCCTCGCGCTCCGGGCCGACGCGCATGCGCAGTATGAAATCCGCGCCTATGCCGAGAGGATCCTGGATGACGTCGTCGCGCGCTGGGTCCCGGAGACGCACCGGGCGTTCCGGGACTACGTGCGCGACGCGGTTTCGCTCTCGGCGGACGCCCTCGCCGTGGTCCGGCGCATGGTGGCCGGGGAAGCGGTCGACCGGGAAACGAGCGGGCTGAACGCGCGTGAATGGCGCGCCCTGATGGCCGCCCTGGGGCGCGACCCGTAGCGGGCCGCGGGCGCCGCCCCGGGGCCGGTCGCCCGGCGCTTCCTTGCGGCGGGAGGCGGAACGTGATGGGCTGCGGGCATGAATCGCCAGAGGCTCGAGAGACCGACGTCCACCCGCCGGATCGGCGACGGCCGGTAGCGCCTTGGCCCGGGTCGTCCTGCCGTCGAGCCTGGCGCGCTATACCGGCGGCGTCACCGAAACCGAGGTCGAGGCGCGCGATGTCCGCGGAGTGATCCGCGCGCTGGAGGCCCGCTACGCCGGCATCGGGCGGGAACTCGAGGAAGGCATGGCCGTCGCGGTCGATGCCGAAATCCACCAGGACGACTTGTTCGCGGCGGTCGGACCGGACAGCGAGGTCTGCTTCCTGCCCCGGATCGGCGGCGGCTAACCCGGCTCATCCGGCCGGCGTGGCGACGGCCCCGCCGTGGCGGCGGCCGAGCCACGCCAGGCTCGCCAGCACCGCGACCAGGAACGGGATCACGGCGTAGTTCATCGCCTGCCAGCCGAAGGCCTCGTGCGCGGCGCCCGAGAGAAGCGCCGCCGCCGCCACGCCGGCGAACACGATGAAGTCGTGGGCAGCCTGGGTCTTCGCCTTCTCGGCCGGGCTGTGGAGATCGGTCACCAGGGTGGTGCCGCCGATGAACAGGAAGTTCCAGCCGACGCCGAGCAGAATCGCGCCGAGCCAGAAATTGACCAGCGTCACGTCCTGGAGGTTGCAGGCGACGCAAAGCGCGATCAGGAGCGCGCCGCTCCCCATCACCGTCGGCGTGCCGAAGCGCCGGATCAGATGCCCGGTGACGAAGGAAGGGGCGAACATGCCGAGCACGTGCCACTGGATGGTCTGCGCCGATTCCGAAAAGCCGAACCCGCAGAACCGCATGGCCAGCGGCGTCGCGGTCATCAGCAGCGACATCATCGTGTAGCCGATCAGCGAGCCGAGCACCGCCACGACGAAGGCGGGCTGGCGCATGATCACGGGCAACGGCCGTCCCTCCCCGCCGCGCTCCTCGGCGCCCGGCGGCGGGATGGTGACGAAGCGGAGCACGACCAGGGTCGCCGCGTAGAGCGCGGCCACCGAGACGTAGACCCCGGCGAAGGCGACGGGCGCCAGCATGTCCATCGACCAGTCGGCGAGCAGCGGCCCGAACGAGGCGACCACGCCGCCGGCGAGCACCAGGGAGATCGCGCGGCTCTTGAAGGCGGCGCTCGCCGCGTCGGCCGCGGCGAACCGGTAATACTGGGCGAAGCCGTTGAACGCGCCGATCAGCGCCGAGCCCAGGCAGAAGCGGACGAAATCGCCGGCCAGGATCCCCCAACAGGCGGTGAGCGCGCCGGCGAGCCCGATGAAGGCGCCGACGGTGAAGCCTTCGCGCCGGCCGATGCGCTTCATCAGAAGCGAGGCCGGGACGGTCGCCGCCATCGTCACCATGAATTGGATGCCGATGGGCAGCGTCGCTAGCGTCTTCGTCTCGGCGAGGCCGTGGCCGATCAGGGCCGCGGCGGCGATCACCGCCGCGGTGGAGGTCAGGAACAGCGCCTGGCAGAGCGCCAGCAACGCCACGTCGCGGATGCGCGCCTCGAGCATGGCCGAGGATACCACACGGCGGCCGGCGGGCGTCCGCCGACCCGCCGCCGACCGGGAAGAGGCGGCGCGGCCGCGTTGCATCGCCGCCGCGCGCTGCTTGACGGGAAGGAGGGCGGGGGCGCATGGTGGGGAGATGGAACTCTCGGCCGGGCAACGGGAGACGCTGGACCGCGAGGGCTTCCTGTTCCTCCCGGGCCTGTTCTCGGACGCGGAAACGGCGGCGCTGCGGGCCGAATTGCCGGCCGTCTTTGCCCGCAAGGGGCCGGAAATCGTGCGCGAGCGGCAGGGCGGCGCGGTGCGCACGGCCTTCGCCGTCCATACCTACAACGCGCTCTTCGCCCGCCTCGCGCGCCATCCGCGCCTGCTCGGGCCGGCGATGCAGGCGCTCGGCGGGGCGGTCTACATCCACCAGTTCAAGGTCAACGCCAAGGCCGCCTTCGACGGCGACGTGTGGCAGTGGCACCAGGACTACGGCACCTGGGCGCGCGACGACCTGATGCCCGCGCCGCGGGCGATGAATCTCGCCGTCTTCCTCGACGAGGTGACGGAGTTCAACGGCCCGCTGATGCTCATCCCGCGCTCCCACAAGGCGGGGCGGATCGACGCCAGCCACGACACCGCCACCACGAGCTACCCGCTCTGGACCATCGACAACGCGACCGTCGCCCGGCTGGCGGCCGAAGGCGGGATCGTGGCACCCAAGGGCGCGCCGGGCGCGGCGCTCTTCTTCCATTGCAACTTGGTGCACGGCTCGGCGCCCAACATGTCGCCCTGGGGGCGGCGGACGGTCTATCTCTCGACCAACGCGACGGCCAACGCGATCCGGCGTTTCGCGCGGCCGGCGCACATCGCCCACCGCGACTTCGCGCCCCTCGTTCCGCTCGCCGACGACTGCCTGCTCGCGGAGCCCGCCGCCGCGCGGGCCGTGTAGGCCGCCCCTCCCCCGGCCTCCCGGCCCATCATGCGCCGCCGCGGGCCGCTCGCCGTCCCGATCGTCCTCCTGTTCACGGTCGGCGCGGTCTATCCGCTGATCTTCACGATGAACAAGATCGCCGTGGACGGCGGGACGCCGCCGGTCGCCTTCGCCTTCTGGCAGACGCTGGTCGCCGCCGTCCTGCTGCTGGCCGCCGCCGCCTGGCGCCGCGTACTGCCCCCGCTGGCGCCGCGCCATCTCGCCGCCTATTTCGCCATCGGGCTGTTCGGTATCGCGGCGCCGGTGGCGCTCGTCACCTGGCTCGCGCCGAAGCTGCCGACGGGCGTCCTCTCGATGGTGGTGATCCTGTCGCCGCCGCTCACCTACCTGATCGCGCTGGCGCTCGGGCTGGAGCGCCCGCGCAAGCTGGGCCTCGCGGGCGTGGCCTGCGGCGTGGGCGGCATCCTGCTGATGGCGGTGCCGGAATTCTCCCTGCCCGAGCCGGGCATGGTCTGGTGGTTTCTGCTCGCCCTGCTGGCGCCGGCGTCCTTCGCGCTGACCAACAACCTCGCGGCGCTGATCGACCCGCCGGAGACGCCGGTGCTCGCCTTCGCCGCGGGAATCGTGTCGGCCGCCGCGCTCATGCTGGCGCCGACGATGGCGGGGCTCGGGGAGATCTACGTCGTGCCGGGGCCGGAGGCCGCCGCCGACCTCGCGATCCTGGGCGCCGCCGCCGTCACCGTCACGATGTACGTCACCTTCCTGATCATCGTGCGCGCGGCCGGGCCGGTGTTCTTTTCGCAGTTCAACTACGTGGTGGTGGCGGCCGGGCTCGGCTGGGGCATCCTCTTCTTCGGCGAGAGCCACAGCGCCTGGGCTTGGGCCGCCGCCGCGCTCATGCTGGCGGGCGTGGCGCTGCTGATCCACTCGGCGCGGCGCGCGGCGGCGGGGCGGGCGGGCGCTTGACGGGGCCGGGCCTGCGCCCCATCTGTGCGGGCGGGGACCACCGACCGGCGGAGGACGGCATGAAGCGCCTGCACGTCAACATCGAAGTGACCGATCTCGCCCGTTCGGTCGCGTTCTACACCACCCTGTTCGACGCGGAGCCGACCGTGCAAAAGCCCGATTACGCGAAGTGGATGCTCGACGACCCGCGCGTGAACCTGTCCATCTCGACGCGCTGCGGCCGCGCGCCCGGCATCGACCATCTGGGAATCCAGGTCGAGAGCGCGGCGGAGCTCGGCGCCCTCGCCGGGCGGCTCAAGGCGGCCGGCGCGCCGCATGTGGACCAGGCGGACGCCCGCTGCTGCTACGCGCGCGGCGACAAGACGTGGGTGCGCGACCCGCAAGGCGTGGCGTGGGAGACCTTCCACACCACCGGAACCTCCACCCGCTACGGCGAGGATTTCGCCCCCGATCCCGCCTGAGCCCGCTTCTTCGTTTGGCGCGCCGGCCTCCCGGTCCGCGTACCGACGCGGGCGTGGTATGTAATCCCCGGTCGCAACGGGGGAGGAGCCTGCCGTGCCCACAGCCGATCTCGCGTTCATGACGGCCGGCGGGGCGGCCGCGGAGATGCGGGCGGGGCGTGCAAGCCCGGTCGATCTCGTGGAGTCCCTGCTGGCCCGCATCGAGGCGCACGACCCCGCCCTCGGCGCCTTCGTCGCGGTCTATCGCGACGACGCGCTGCTCGCCGCCGAGGCGGCGCACAAGGCGCTCCGCGCGGGCCACGCCGTCGGCCCCTGGCATGGCGTGCCCATCGCCTTGAAGGACCTGGTCGATATCGAGGGCCGCGTGACGACGGGCGGCAGCCGCCACTGGGCGGGGCGCGTGTCGCCGGCGACGGCCACCCTCGCGCGCCGGGCGATGGCCGCGGGCATGATCGTCCTCGGCAAGACCCACACGGTGGAGTTCGCCATGGGCGGCTGGGGCACCAACCGCCACATGGGCGCGCCCCGCAACCCGTGGGACGGCGCAACCCACCGCGCCGCCGGCGGCTCCAGCAGCGGCTCCGGCGTCGCCGTCGCCGCCCGCCTCGCGCCTTGGGCGATCGGCACCGACACCGGCGGCTCGGTGCGCATCCCCTCCGCCTGGTGCGGCCTCACCGGCCTGAAGACGACCATCGGGCGGATCAGCGCCGCCGGCGTGCTGCCGCTGGCGCCCACCCTCGACACGCCGGGGCCGATGGCGCGCTCGGTCGAGGACGCCGCCCGCCTCTACGCGCTGTTGCAAGGCCCGGACGAGGCCGACCCGCCCACATTGCGGCGCCCGCCGGACGATCCGTTGCCCGCCCTCCGCCGCGGCGTGGCGGGGCTGCGTCTCGGCCTGCTGTCGGAGGCGGAGCGCGAAGGCGTCGACGCCGAGGTGCTGGCGGCCTACGACGCCGCCGCCCTGGCCCTGACGGCGGAAGGCGCGCGCACGGCTCCGCTGGCGCTGCCGCAATCCACGGCCCGTTACGGCGCCCTGGTGGGCCGCCTGATCGGCGCGGAGGGCTACGCCCTGCTGGGCGCTCTGGTCGACGATCCGGCGCTGCCGATCGACGACGACGTGCGCCCGCGCATCCGGATCGGCCGCGGCGTCTCCGCCGCCGACTATCAAAATCTTCTGCGCCGCCGCACGGAGGACAAGCGGGCGGCGCTGGCGGCGCTCGACGGCTTCGACGCCTGGCTCACGCCGACCGTGGAAACGCCGGCGCCGCCGGTGGCCGCCATCGATCAGACGAAGACCCCGGCCCGCTTCACGCGGCCGGTCAACTGGCTCGACTGGTGCGCCCTCGCCCTGCCGAACGGCTTCACCGCCGGGGGGCTGCCCCTCTCGCTGCACGTCGTCTGCCGCGGCCACGACGAAGCGACGGCGCTCCGCATCGGCTGGGCCTACCAGCAGGCGACCGACTGGCACACCCGCATCCCGCCGGCGCTCGCCGGGTAGCGCGGCCATCGGCGAGGACGGCGCCGCCGTCATCGTCGGAGACGGGTTCCCGCCCCCACGACGTTCGCGGGGACGAAATCGAGGACGCGAAGTTGCGGGCCTACCCGCGACAGGACGCCGCCGCGCCCGCGGGCGGAGCGTGAAGCGCGGTCCAGGCCGCCGGCCGCCTTGCGACCGGCGGGGCCGATGCGGCCGACATCGACGTCGACCCGCTTGATCTCCCGCGCCGCCTTCTACTCTCCTCCCCCCTGGCAGGGGGGAGGCCGGGAGGGGTGCCCCCCTCCCCCTTCCCTCGCAGCGCCCGCGCCGCGATGCCCTCCAGCAGCGAAAGCCGGTCCGGCAGGCCCTCCGACCAAGCAATGCCGAGCGCGTCCGCCACCCGCGAGCGCCGGCGCCGCGCGGGCGACGACGGCCCCATCCTCCGGCGCAAGGGCGCCCTCACAGACGGGGCGTCCTTTCCGATCGGCGCCGGCGCCGACGGGCGCAACATCCCCGCACGCCGGCGCCCGGCGTGCGGCGTCAGCGAGGGCGGGGGCGGCGGGCGGAGAGGGGGATTTCGGGCAGGTCGGCGGCGCGGGGGACAGCGCGGACGGCGACCGGCTCGGAGCGCCCGCGCACGGCGAGCGCGTGCAGCGCATGGGCGCCCAGGTCGACGCCGGCGCGCTGCGCCACCTCCTCGGAGACGACGAGCTGGCAGCCGTAATCCTTGGTCGCCGTCTCGATGCGGCTCGCCGTGTTCACGGCATCGCCGATCGCGGTGAAGGAGGTCGCCGCGCCGAAGCCCATCTCGCCCATGATGACGGAGCCGAGATGGACGCCGATGCCGATGCGCAGCGGTTCGCCCAGGTCGTTCCGCAGCGAGGCGTTGAGCTCCTCCAGCGCCGCCCCCATCTCCCGCGCCGCGGCGAGCGCCCGCCGGCATGCCTCCTCCGGCCCGGTGGCGGCGCCGAACAGGGCCATCACGCCGTCGCCGATGAACTTGTCGATCTCGCCGCCGGCGTTCAACACCGCCTGCCCCATGGAGCGGAAGTAGCAGTTGAGCACGAAGACCACGTCGTAGGGGAGCTTCTTCTCGGCGAAGCGCGTGAAGGAGCGGATGTCGGCGAAGAGGATGGCCACCTCGCGCTCGCCCTCCCGGCGGTCGGAGCGGCGGAACACCTCGCGCGGGTCCACGTTGGCGAGCAGGAGGGGCGTGACCTCCAGGTCGCGGGTCGGGCGCAGCTGGCAGGCGAGGCGGACGCGCTCGGGCAGGTCGGCCCGCCGCAGCACCCGCGCCTCTTCCGCGCTCGCCGGCTCCAGATGCTCGGCGCCGGCGCCGACGCGCACACGGCAGGTCGAGCAGCGCCCCCGCCCGCCGCAGACGGAGGCGTGCGGAATGCCGGCCTCGCGGCTCGCCTCGAGCACGGTCGTCGGCGGGCGGATCTCGACGATCCGGCCGCCGCCATAGGCGAGGCGAACCATGCCGCGCCGCCGCCCGATCGCGAGCCGCGCGTAGCGCGCCAGCATGACCAGCGCCAGAATCCCGCCCAACACCACCCAGCCGCGGAAGCGCCAAGTTTCGTACCAGGCCAGCGCCTCCGCGCCGGGCCAGTTGAGCGCGGCGACGGCGTCCTCGAGCCAGAACGGATCCGCGCGGGCGAGGGCCGCGATCTCCCGCCCGGCCGCCACGAAGCCCGCGGCCGCGGCGAGCGGCAGGATCACCGCGAAGGCGAGGAGCCAGGGCGCCGCCGGCCGGTACCAGCGCCTCAGTTTGATCCAGAAATGCAGGCCCAGGCAGCCATGCCCCCAGGTGACCGCGAGCAGCACCATCTGGATCATGCCGTTCTCCGGCGTGAAGACCCAGAGGACGAGAATCTCGTAGGTGTAGTCGTCGACCGTGCCGAAGATCTCGTGCAGGCCGCGGGTCCCCAGCACGTGCTGGACAAGCAGCAGCGGGATGGCGGCGCCCAGCGCCACCTGGGCCAGCTCGGCGGGCTTCAGCCGCAGCGTGCGGCGCTCGTACAGGCTCCAGAGGACGACGGCGAAATGCGCGAGCAGGGCCCCGTAGAGGGCGACCGTGCCGGGCCAGCTGCGCCACACGGCGACGAACACGTCGCGCGCGGCCGCCAGCGCCTCCAGCGACGCCAGCCCCCAGGCGTGGTTCACGAGATGCGTCGCCACGAAGACGAACAGCACCAGCCCGGAGCCCAGCCTGATCCGTTTGAGCACGGCCTCTCCCCCGGGTCCCGGCGCGGAGCGTGCCAGGATCGCGGCGGCGCGGCTATAGTGGGGAGCGGGGCGCGCGGGAGGGGCGATGCTGACCATCGGCGAGAACGCGGAAACCTGGCTGGTCCACCGCCTGCTCGAGCGGCGCGCGGCGGAGCGCCCGGAGCATCCGGTGATGCACTGGGACGGGCGCGACTACGGCTACGCCGCGCTCGACCGGGAGGCCGGGCGCCTCGCCGCCGGCCTCGCCGCGCGCGGCATCGAACACGGCGCGCGCGTCGCCGTGATGATGGAGAACACGCCGAACCACGTGTTCGTCTGGTTCGCCACGGCGAAGGCGGGCGCCGTCGAAGTGCCGGTGAACACCGCCTGTCGGGGCGACGTCCTGGCGCACATCCTGGGCAGCGCGCGGGTGGAGGCGATGGTCCTGGACGCGGCGTTCGTCCCCACGGTCGCCGCCATCGCCGGGCGCTGCCCCGCCCTCGCGACCTTCGTCGTGGACGGCGACCCGGCGGCGGCGCGGCGCGCGCTCCCCGGCGCGGTGCTGTCGCTCGAGGCGCTCGCGGCCGGCGGCGGCCCCGCCCCGGCGCGCGCCGTGGCGGCGACCGATACCGCCTGCATCATGTTCACCTCGGGCACCACCGGGCCGTCCAAGGGCGTGGTCATCAACCACCACTTCGCGCTGTCCTTCGCCGTGGTCTTCAACGAGATCGTCTCCCTCGGGCCGGACGACGTGACGTACAACTTCCTGCCCTTCTTCCATATCGCCGGCAAATTCATCCTGCTCGGCACCATGCTCGCCGACTGCCGCATGGTGCTGCGCCCGCGCTTCAGCGTCGGGCGGTTCTGGCCGGACGTGCGCGCGCACGGGGCGACGGTGACGGTGGCCGTGGGCGGCATCTGCCACATGCTCCACGCCGCGCCGCCGCGCGCGGACGACGCCGACAACCCCCTGCGCATGATCTACGCGGTGCCCAACCCGCACGACGTGCTCGAGGAGTTCCAGGCCCGCTTCGGCCTGCGCATGACCGAGGGCTACGGCTCGACCGAGGCCAACATCGTCGCCTACACCCGGCCCGGCGAGGCGACGCCGAAGGGCGCCGCCGGCCGCGCCGCGTCCTGGTACGAGATCGCCGTCGTCGACGAGATGGACCGGGAGCGGCCGCGCGGCGAGGCGGGCGAGATCGTCGTCCGGGCGAAGCACCCGCACATCCTGATGGAGGGCTATGACGGCCTGCCGGAGGCGACGCTCGCGGCCTTCCGCAACCTGTGGTTCCACAGCGGCGACCGCGGCCACATGGACGAGGCGGGCTTTCTCTTCTTCCACGACCGGATGAAGGACGCGATCCGCCGCCGCGGCGAGAACATCTCGTCGTTCGAAGTGGAGCGGATCGTCGGCAAGCACCCGGCGGTGGCCGAGGCGGCCGCGGTGGCGGTGGCGGCCGCGGTCGGCGAGGACGAGGTGAAGGTGGTGGCGGTGCGCGCGCCGGGCGCGACCCTCACGGAGGAGGCGCTGCTGCGCCATTGCGCGGCCGAGATGCCCTACTTCATGGTCCCGCGCTTCATCGAGTTCAAGGACGACCTGCCGCGCACGCCGACGCAGAAGGTGCGCAAGGTGGAGCTGCGCGCCGAGGGCGTCACGGCCGCGACCTGGGACCGGGAGAAGGCCGGCTTCAGGGTGACCCGTGACGGACTCGCGCAGAGCGGCTGAGCGGCCGCCCGGGCGCCATATGCAAGGCGGGCGGGCGGTGCGCGCCCGATGCGCGGCGTTCGCCGCCTGGCAGGCGGGCCGGGGGGACGAGGCGGAGGCGCTCGCCGGCGCGGCCCTCGCCCGCGACCCGCGCGACGCGGGCGCGCATTACGTCCGCGGCCTCGTCGCCGCCGACCGGGGCGCGCTCGACCGGGCGCGGAGCGCCTTCGAGACCGCCGTCTCCCTCGCGCCCGGCAAGGCGGGGCTGCGCATCGCCCTGGGTAATCTCGCGCTCGGGCAGGGCGACGACGCGGCGGCCGAGCGGGCCTTCCGGAGCGCGCTGGCGCTGGCGCCGGGCTCGCTCGCCGCCCGCGTCAATCTCGGGACGGTCCTCAAGCGGCGGGGGCGGCTGGAAGAGGCCGTGAAGTGGTTCCGCTCGGCGCTCGCGCTGCATCGCGGCTTCCCCCGGCGGGACGGCGCCGGGGCGGCGGCGCCGGTCCTCGACCCGGTGCAGGAGGCGACCTTCCGCGCCGCCTCGCGCGCCAAGCTCGAACACGACCTGGAACAGCTCGACCATCTGCTGGCGCGGGGCCGGGCGGCGCCGGCGCTCGCCGAGGCGCGGGACGGCCTCCGCCGGGTGCTCGCGGGCTTCGGCGGCGCGCAGGCGCCTGCGGCCCCGCGCGCGCTCGACGCGGAGGAGCGGCACCTGATCGGGCCTTTCTTCAACCGTCTGATCCACCGCCCGCCGGAGGCGGCCGTCTCCCCCGTCCTCGATCCGGGCCTCGACGCGGCGGCTATCCAGCGGCGTTACGCCTCCGCCGCGCCCGCCCTCGTCGTGGTGGACGGCCTGTTGAGCGCGCCGGCCCTGGCCGCCCTCCGGCGCTTCTGCCTGGAGGCGACGATCTGGTTCGACTGCAAGGAGCACGGCGGCTATCTGGGCGCCTATCTGCACGAGGGCTTCGACCACCCGGTCGTGCTCGCCCTCGCCCGCGCGCTCGGCGAACGGCTGCCGCGAATCTTCGGCGGGCACCGGCCGCTCCAGGCGTGGGCGTTCAAATACGGCCAGGACGGCGGCGGCACCCGCAAGCACGCGGACGCGGCGGCCGTCAACGTCAATCTCTGGATCACGCCGGACGAGGCCTGCCTCGACCCGGCGCGCTCGGGGCTGGTGGTGTACGACGCGGCGGTGCCGCCGGGCTGGCGCTTCGCGGACTACAACCTGGACCCGGCGCCGCTGGAGCGCCGCGTAGCCGGCAGGGCGGCGGTGCGCGTGCCCTACCGCTGCAACCGCGCGGTGATCTTCGATTCCAGCCTGATTCACGAAAGCGGCGCCGTCCGCTTCCGCCCCGGCTACGCCAACCGGCGGATCAACGTCACCCTCCTCTTCGGCGCCCGTCCCGAGGCGTGACCGCTCCTCGTTCGGCGCGCGCCGGTGGCGCCGCCGGGTCCTCCGGCGGGAGCGGCGGCTTGCCGAGGATCGCGTCGGCGGCCTTCTCGGCGATCATCATCGTCGGCGCGGCGGTGTTGCCGCTGGGGATCGCCGGCATGACGGAGGCGTCCGCCACGAACAGCCCCTCGACGCCGCGCACCCGGAGGGCCGCGTCCACCACGGCGCCCGCGTCCGCGCCCATGCGGCAGGTGCCGACCGGGTGCCAGACGGTGGTGAGGTTGCCGCGCACCCAGGCGTCGATCTCCGCGTCCGTGCGGACGCCCGCGCCCGGCGCGATCTCCGCGCCGCGCCACGGGGCGAACGGCGCCCCGTTCACGATCCGGCGCGCCAGGCGGACGGCGTCGCGGGCCACGCGGCGGTCGGCGTCGGCGCCCAGCGTGTCCGGACGAATCTCCGGGGCGGCGTCCGGGGCGGCGGAGACGATGTGGATCGCGCCGCGGCTCTCGGGGCGGAGCTGGTAGCAATGGACGAGGAAGCCGTGGCGGCCCTGCTTCGCGCGCGTCACGTCGAGCGTGAGGCCGGGCAGGAAGGTGAGTTGCAGGTCCGGCGCCTCCAGCCCCTCGCGCGAGCGGGCGAAGCCGCCGGCCTCCAGCGCGACCGAGGCGCCCGGGCCGGCGCCGAAGAGCCAAGCGCGCAGGCAGGCCAAGGCCGCCCGGTCGGGGCGCATCAGGCCGTAGAGCGTGACCGGCCGCGTGCAGGCGTATTGGACGTAGACGCCCGCGTGGTCCTGCAGGTTGCGCCCTACCTCCGGGCTTTCGGCGACGACGGGGATGCCGAGCGGCCGGAGATGCGCCGGTGCGCCGAGACCCGAGCGTTGCAGCAGCGCCGGCGAGCCGACGGTGCCGCAGGCGAGCACCACCGCGCGGCGGGCGCGCACCGCGCAGGCCCGCCCGCGCCGCCGGCAGGCGACGCCCGTGACGCGGCGGCCCTCGAAGAGCAGGCGCTCGGCGTGGGCGCGGGTCAGCACCCGCAGATTGGGGCGCCGGCGCACCGGCCGCAGGAAGGCATGGCCCGCGTCCTCCCGCCGCCCGCGGCGGTAGCAGAAATCCTGCCGGCCCACGCCCTCCTGCGTCGCGCCGTTGAAGTCGTCGTTGCGCGGCAGGCCGAGTTCCGCGCAGGCGCGCAGGAAGACCGCGTAGAGCGGGTTGTCCGCGCGCGCCTGCTCGACGCCGAGCGGCCCGTCCGTCCCGTGATAGGCGTCGCGGCGCGCGCCGTGCCCCTCGGCGCGCTTGAAGTAGGGGAGCACGCTCGCGTAGTCCCAGCCCTCGAGGCCGCGGCGGCGCCAGTCGTCGTAGTCGCGGCGGTTGCCGCGCATGTACATCATGCCGTTGATCGCCGAGGTGCCGCCCAGCACCTTGCCGCGCGGCCAGGGGATGCGGCGGCCGTCGAGATGGGGCTCGGGCGCGCTCTCGTAATTCCAGTTGATCGAACGCAGGAAATAGACGTATCCCGCCATCAGCGGGACGCGGATCGCCGGATGGCGCGCCTCGCCGCCGGCCTCGATCAGCGTCACCCGGTTCGCCGGGTCGGCCGAGAGGCGGTGCGCCAGCACGCACCCCGCCGTGCCCCCGCCGACGACGACGAAATCGCAGTCCATGCCCCCTCCCGCGTCCGCCGCGCCGGCTCCCGGCACCGCCGTCATGCGGCCGCGAACGGGTCGCGCGTCCGCAGTTCCGGAAACGACGTCCACACCGCCAGCCTCGAAGCGGCCGCACCGGCACCGCAGGCCGGGTGCCTTGAAGCCCTGTTCACGCCAGGACCGCCGGAGAACGCCACCCTACTCGAACCGGCCTTCGTTCAATAGCCAGTAGGCTTCGGTTCCCTTCAAGGCGTCGTTCTCTTGCGCATAATCGAAGGGAGTGAAGCCGTCGTAATCACGCGCGCCGGGGTTCGCGCCGTACTTGATCAACGCCTCAATCGCGGAAGGGTTGGAATGGTATGCCGCCGCCAAGTGAAGCGGCGTTGCGCCGTCTTCGTTGCGCGCGTCTGGGTCGGCACCAGCTTCGATCAACGCCGCTACCCCGGAAAGGAACACGGAAAGTTCGGTTTGGTACATGCCTTCTTCGATCAACTCCTCAATCAAGAACCGGACGATTAGGTAGGGAGTGCGCATCGCCTTATGAAGCGGCGTTTCGCCCTTTTTGTTACGCGCGCCGGGGTCCGCACCGCCTTCGATCAACGCCTTGATGGCGAAAGCACTGTTCCCCGCCGCCAAGTGAAGCGGCGTTGCGCCGTCTTCGTTGCGCGCGCCGGGGTTCGCACCAGCTTCTATCAACGCCGCTATCACGGAAGGGTTGGAATTGAACGTCGCCGCCAAGTGAAGTGGCATGTCGCCGTCTTCCATGCGCGCGCCGAGGTCCGCGCCGCCTTCGATCAATGCCGCTATCACGGAAGGGTTGGAATTGGCTTGCGCCGCATCATGAAGCGGCGTGTAGCCGAATTTGCCACGCGCGCCGGGGTCCGCACCGCCTTCGATCAACGCCGTAATCACGGAAGGGTTGGCATTGTTCCCCGCCGCCGCGTGAAGCGGCGTTTCGCCGATATTATCGCGCGCGCCGGGGTCCGCGCCGGCAGCGAGCGCGGCCTTCACTTCGGAAGCGGTTCCGCTTTCCGCCGCCTCGAACAAATCGCCCGTCGCGTCGGCGTGAACGGGAAGCGCCGGCAACGCCAGGGCGCCGCAAAGCATGATCAAGGCAAGCCAGCGGTTCATCGCGGGGTTCCCTTCAAGGTTCGATTGAACGGCGCGCGCCGATTGTCAAGCCACCCGCCCACGCGGCGCAATGTCCGCACCGCCTCGAAGCGGCCGGGCCGCGCCAGGGAGCGCCCACAGCGCGCGATTGACGGGCGCCGGGTCCCAAGGCGCCCGCCAGCCTCGAACGCGCGCCCGACGGGAAATCGCGGTCCCGCGCGAGCAGCGCCTCGGCGCCATGCGCGACGCAGACCGCCGCGTTGCGGGCGGCGTGAACGGCATCGCCCACGACAGGCGGGCGGCGCGCGAAGCGTTGCAGGAAGCCCATGAAACCGGCGGCTTCACCGATCATCCGGTTCGACGGCGCCGCCGCCCGTGCGCGGGTCGTCGTGGATGTCGAGGAACGTCTTCATCGCGCCATATTACCCCTGTCGTCATGTGTGGGCAGTGCCTCGGTTTGCAACATGGCGCAGCGAGGGAGATGGATTCCCACTTTCGCGGAAATGACGGTCCGCGCCTGCGGAGCCTGTTCCCGCGAAAGCGGGGGAAACGTCCCGATTGGTGCGCGGTGGGGGGAGGCGCGACGCCGCGGGTTCGAAGGGGGCGCGAGGACGAACCCGACGGCGGAGGCGGGGCCCCGTCATTCCCGCGAAAGCGGCGGCTGCGGTTGCGGCCGGCGGGGCGGAGACATAGCGTCGCCGCATGGCGGCCGCCTCCGCGTTCGAGACGCTGTTCAGCCCCCTCGCCCTGGGGCGCCGCCGGCTGCGCAACCGCATCGTCCACACCGCCACCGTGACCGGCCTCGGGCGCGGGCGCATGGTCACGGATCGCCTGATCGCCTACCACCGGGCGCGCGCCGAGGGCGGGGCGGCGATGATCGTGAGCGAGCTCCTCAACGTGCATCCGACGAGCAGCGGCGCGCCGATTCTGGTGAGCGCCCACGACGCGGCCAATGACGACGGCTTCGCGCGCTGGGCGGCGGCGGTCGCAGGCGCGGGCTGCCTGCTGATAGGCCAGCTCGGCCATATCGGGCGCCAGCAGCTCTGGGGCCTCGATTCGGTGCCGGTGGGGGCCTCCGCGCGGCCGGAGGCGCTCTACTGGAACGCCGCCCGCCCGCTGGCCGAGATGGAAATCCCGGGCATCGTCGCCGGCTACGCCGAGAGCGCCCTGCGCCTGCAACGCGCGGGCTTCGGCGGAGTCGAGCTGCACGGCGCCCACGGCTACCTCATCGCGCAGTTCCTCTCGCCCGCCTGCAACGACCGGACGGACGGCTACGGCGGCGGCTTCGCGGGCCGCACCCGCTTCATGCGCGAGGTGCTGGCCGCCGTCCGCGCCGCCTGCGGCGCCGGCTTCGTCGTCGGCATCAAGCTCCCGGCCGACGAGAAGCTGCCGGGCGGGATCGACCCGGACGAGGCCGCGCGCATCGCCCGCGCCGCCGTCGCGGACGGCGTCCTCGACTATCTCTGCTTCAGCCAGGGCGCCTTCGGTCCTCAATTCGATTCGCACCTGCCGGACATGCACTACCCGCCCCGGCCCTTCCTCGCGCTGCACGCGCGGCTGCGCGAAGCCGCCGGCGGGCTCCCGACGATCGCGCTGGGCCGCATCGAATCGGCCGAGGCGGCGGCGGCGGCGCTGGCGGCCGGGGCCTGCGACCTGGTGGGCTTCAGCCGCGCGCTGATCTCCGACGCCGACTGGCCGCGCAAGACGCGCACCGGCCGCGCCGGCGCGATCCGCCGCTGCACCTATTGCAACTACTGCTGGGGCGAGATCCACGCCGGCCGGCCCATCCGCTGCTTCCAGAACCCGGTGCTGGCCGGCGCGGACGAGGCGGGCTGGCGGCCGCCGCGGGCGACGGCGCGGCGGCGGGTGGCGGTGGTCGGCGCCGGCCTCGCGGGCCTGGAGGCGGCCTGGACCGCGGCGGCGCGCGGCCACGCGGTGACCGTCTTCTCGGCGGGCGGGGAGCCGGGCGGCGCGGCGCGGCTCGAAGCGCGCCTGCCGGGCCGGGCCGAGGTGGCGGGGACGGCGGCCTTCCAACACGAACGGGCGATCGAGGCGGGCGTCGTTTTCCGCCTGGGCGAAACGGCCACGGTCGATTCGCTGCGGGCCTTCGCGCCGGACGCGGTGGTGCTGGCGACGGGCGCCGCGATGCGCCGGCCGCCGGCGCTGGCGGAGGAGGTGGAGGCGGTCGACCTGCGGCGCGCCGTCGAGAGCCTCGCCCACGCGGACGCCGCCGGCGCACCGCCGGCGCCCGGCACGGCCGTGCTGCTCGACATGGACCAGACTCCCGCCTGTTACGCGGCGGTCGACCTGCTGGCCCGGCGCTTCGCGCGCGTCGTGCTGCTGACCCCTGCCGCCGAGATCGCCCGCGCCGTCAACCTGATGTCCCGCCTGGGCGTGGACCGGCGCCTGGCCCGGCTCGAGGTCGACGTGCGGCGGCTGACGGAGCCGGTGGCGCGGAAGGGAGGCCGCGTCGCCTGCCGCCACGTGCTCACCGGCGCCGAAACCACCGTCGAGGACGTGGCCCTGCTGGCCTATGCCACTCCGCGAATCGCTCGCGACGGCCTCGCCGGCGCGCTGGAGGCGGCGGGATTCCCGGTGCGCCGCATCGGCGATTGCCTGTTGCCGCGCGATGCGGCCTCGGCGATCCACGACGGCCACCGGGCCGCCCTGGCGCTGTAGAGCGCGCCGTCCCTAATCGGGGATGGCCGGCGCGCCGGGGAGGAAGGCCGCGAATTCGCGCTCGACCGCCTTCGGGTCGCGCCGCATCGTCGCCTCGATCTCGACCGAGTGGGCGCCGATCGAGACGTCCTCCTTCCCCTCCTCCAGCGCGTCGAGCAGGCCGCGCGCCACCGCCTCCGGCGGCTGCTTGTCGCCGCCGATGCCGGCCAGCATGGGCGTGTCGGTGGAGCTCGGGAAGACGGCGAGCACATGGGTGCCTTGCGCGCGGAGCTCGGCCCGCATGGCCTGGGTCGCCGACCACGCCGCGGCCTTGCTCGCGGAATAGGGCCCGACGAACGGCGCGCTTGCCCGCGCCACCTCGGAGAGCACGTTGACCAGGGCGCCGCCGCCGTTCCGCGCCAGCACCGGGGCGAAGGCGCGGGCCATGTGGAGGCAGCCCCAGAAATTGACCTCGAACAGGGCGCGCGCCCGGGCGAGGCGCGAGGCGCCGACGATCCCCTCGAAATGCACGATCGCGGCGTTGTTGACCACCAGCGTGACGCCGGGATGGGCGGCCGCGGCGGCGCGCGCGGCCGCCTCGTCCGTCACGTCGAGGGCGAGCGGTTCGACCGGGCCTCCCGCCGGGAACGCCGCCTCGGCCAGCGGCCCCGGCAGGTCGGCGGCGAGGATGCGGTGGGCGCGCCGCGTCGTCAGTTCCGCCACCAGGGCGCGGCCGATGCCGCCGGCGGCGCCGGTGACGAGGGCGACGCTTTCGGCGACACGCATCAGTCGCTCTTCGCCGGGTCGCGGACGTCGCTCTTGACGGTGGTCAGCTCGGCATAGCTGAAGATCAGCCCCGCCGCGTCGAAGCCGCCGTCCACGTTCACCACGGCGCCGGTGACGTAGGCCGCGTCGCCGCTCGCGAGGAACAGCGCCGCGCCGGCTATGTCGGGGGCCTGGCCGAAGCGTTCGAGCGGGATGCGCTCCAGGTAGCGGCGCTCCTGGTCGGGGCCGAAGCTGGTGATGCCGGTGTCGATGGGGCCGGGCGCGATGGCGTTGACGGCGATGTTCCGCGGGCCCAGCTCGACCGCCATGATCCGCGTCATCTGGTGGAGGCCGGCCTTGGCGACGCCGTAGGCCGTGCGCCCGTAGCTGCCGCGCTGCCCGGAGATCGAGCCGATGTTGACGATCCGCCCGCCGTCCCCGTGCGCCGCCATGACCCGCGCCGCCCGCTGGGCGCAGAGGAAGGCGCTGGTCAGGTTGTTGCGCAAGACCCGCTCCCAGTCCTCCAGGGAGAGCTCCAGGAAGGCGCCGTGATGGGCGATCCCGGCGTTGTTGATCAGGATGTCGAGCCGCCCGTCGAAGGAGGCGCGCGCCGCCTCGAACAGGCGGTCGGCGCCCGCGACCGCGCCGAGGTCGGCCGCGCACGCATCGGCCTGCCCTCCCGCCTCCGTGATCTCCGCGGCTGCGGCCGCCGCGCGCGCGCCGTCGATGTCGGCGAGCAGGACATGCGCGCCCTCGGCCGCGAAACGGCGGCCGATTTCACGGCCGATGCCGCGTCCGCCGCCGGTCACGATCGCGCGCTTCTCGCGCAGCCTCATGCCCCACCCTATCGCCTTCCCCGCCCTCGAGTCGACCGCGCCTGCGGGAAATTTTCTCTTTTGTTCGCGTTCCCGTTGCCGGGCGTGAGCAAGCGGCTACGGTCGTCGGCGCCGAAGGGAGGGGCCGTCATGCCGACCGCATGCTGGAGATCGACAAGACGGTCCGGCTGTCATGGTTCGTCCGCCGCCTGTCGGACACGATTCCGAACACTTGGCAGGCGGCGAAGTCGAAAGGCGGGCGGAGCGCATCTTCCGCGACAAGCTCGGGCGGGGCGACATCCGCTTCGATCTCAATGCGGGCCTGTACAATTTCCGCATGGTCGAGACATACGAAATCGTCGTGCCCGAGGACACGGGCCCGCTCGCCCGGAGCACCGGCGAACCCCCGCAACTCAACCCGTTCGAGCTGGTCCTCATGCACCAGTTCGCTTCCAACCTGGAGCGCAATTTCGCGCGCTATCTCGACGAACAGAAAGCGTTGCGATGGTGGCATCGCGTGGCCGCGCGCCAAGGCGGCGATTACTGTCTGAAGGGTTGGAAGCGCGACCGCATCTGGCCCGATTTCGTGGCGCTTGCCGGGGAATCCGAGGGTAAGCCGCACGTGCCGGTGTCCGAGACCAAGGGCGTCCATCTCGACAACGCCGAGACCGAATACAAGAAGCGCGTGCTGGACACCCTCCAGGGCGCGTTCAACTGCAGCACGATGACCGTGCGCGCCGGCCCGACCAAGGGCACCTTCCGGCTGGTGTTCAGCAGGGACGAATTCCCCGCCGCGTTCACCGAACTGGGCGGCGGCCGGTAATACCTTGCGCCGGTGGGGCTTTGCCGGCCGGTGAGGAGGCCGCTATGGTCCGGGGCCGGGGAGGGGCCATGTCGACGCGCGATTGCGGGGGCGAGCGACAGGCGCCGGAGACGCGGCGGCTCGCGGGCAAGACGGCGATCGTCACCGGCGCCGGCTCCGGCATCGGCCGGGCGACGGCGGAGCGCTTCGCGCGGGAGGGCGCGGCGGTCGTCTGCGCGGGCCTCAGCGCCGAAGACAACGCCGCCACCGCGCGCGCGATCGAGGACCGGGGCGGCGCCGCCTTCCCCATCGAGGCCGACGTCACGCAGGACGACGACGTGGCGGCGCTCGTCGTCGGTGCGATCGAGGCGCTCGGCCATGTCGACATCCTGATCAACAACGCCGGCCAAGCGGTGATCGGCACAGCGGAGGACGTGGCGCGCGCGGACTGGGACCGCCAGCTCGACGTCAACGTCACCAGCATCTACCGGACGGCCAAGGCGATCTGGGGCCACATGCGCGCGCGCGGCGGCGGCGCGATCCTGAACACCGCCTCGATCGCCGGGCTGATCGGAACCCCCGGGCAGGTGGCCTACGGAACCTCCAAGGGCGCCGTCGTCACGCTGACGAAATGCCTGGCGCTGGACGGTGCCAGGGACCGCATCCGGGTCAATTGCATCTGCCCCGGCTGGGTGCGGACGCCGATGGTCGAATACCATCTCTCCCAACTCGACGATCCGGAGGGGTTCGCGGCGCGGCTCGAGAAGCTCCATCCTCTCGGCGTGGGCGACCCGGCCTCAGTCGCCGGCGGCTTCGTCTATCTCGCTTCGGACGAGGCCGCGTGGATCACCGGGATCGCGCTTCCCATCGACGGCGGCGTCAGCTGCGGGCTGGTCCCCGAGTGATCGCCCGCCGCAGGAGCGAGAGGGCCGCGTCGGCGGCGTAGCGGACGGCGCGATGGCGAAAACGACGAAAGACGCGACCGGGCTCGGGCGCGCGCTCACCGATTACGGCGATCCCGCCTTCTCACTGTTCCTGCGCAAGGCGTTCGCGAAGTCGATGGGCTACACCGAGGCTGAACTGGATCGGCCGGTGATCGGCATCGCCTCGGTGGCGGGCGACCTTGTGAGCTGCCACGGCACCGTGCCGCAGCTGGTGGAGGCGGTAAAGCGCGGCGTGCTGGCCGCCGGCGGGCTGCCGCTGGCCTTCCCGACGATCGCGCTCGGCGAACCCTTCATGAACCCGACGACCATGCTCTTCCGCAACCTCATGGCGATGGACACGGAGGAGATGATCCGCGCGCATCCGCTCGACGCCGTGGTGCTGATCGGCGGTTGCGACAAGACCGTGCCGGCCCAGCTCATGGCCGCCGCGAGCGCCAACCGCCCGGCCATTCATCTGGTCACCGGCCCGATGCTGACCGGCAGCCATCGGGGCGAGCGGCTGGGCGCCTGCACCGATTGCCGCCGCTACTGGAGCGAGCATCGGGGCGGGCGGATCGACGAGGCGGAGATCGACGAGATCGGCGGCCGGCTCATGCCCTCGGCCGGGACCTGCATGGTGATGGGGACGGCGAGCACCATGGCCTGCGTCACCGAGGCCCTCGGCATGATGCTGCCGGGCGGCGCGGCGATTCCGGCGGTGCTCGCCGACCGCTTCCGCATCGCCCGCGAGACCGGCGCCCGCGCCGTGGCCCTCGCCGCCGAGAGGCTGACGCCAGACCGCATCCTGACTCCGGCCGCCCTCACCAACGCGCTCCGGGTGATGCTCGCGATCGGCGGCTCGACCAACGCCGTGATCCATCTCGCGGCCCTCGCCGGGCGCCTCGGCTTCGCCTTCGACCTGGACGCCCTCGACCGGCTCGGCCGGGAGACGCCGGTGCTGGTGGACCTCAAGCCCTCCGGCCGCCACTACATGGAGGACCTGAACCGGGCCGGCGGCCTGGCGCCCGTGCTGCGCGCGCTGGCGCCCCGGCTCCATCTCGACTGCATGACCGTGACCGGCCGCACCCTCGGCGCGGAGATCGAAGCCGCCCCCGCCCCCTGGGCACAGGCGGTGGTGCGCGGGCGCGGCGACCCGATCCACCCGGAGGGCGGCATCGCCGTGCTGCGCGGCAACCTCGCGCCGGGCGGCGCCATCGTCAAGCAGTCCGCGGCCACGCCCGCCCTCTGCCGCCACACCGGGCGCGCCGTGGTCTTCGACTCGGTGGCCGACGTGACGGCGCGGATCGACGACCCCGCGCTCGACGTGACCCCGGACGACGTCCTGGTCCTGCGCAACGCCGGGCCCAGAGGCGCGCCGGGGATGCCGGAGGCCGGCTACATCCCGATTCCCCGCAAGCTCGCCGCGGCCGGCGTCAAGGACATGGTGCGCATCTCGGACGCCCGCATGAGCGGCACCGCCTTCGGCACCGTGGTGCTCCACGCCAGCCCCGAGGCGGCGGTCGGGGGGCCGCTCGCTCTGGTCGAGACCGGCGATTCGATCGCGCTCGACGTGGCGGCGCGGTCGCTCGTGCTGGACATCCCGCAAGAGACCCTGGACGCGCGCGCCGCGGCTTGGCGCCCGCCGCCGCCGCCGCCCGGCGGCGAACGCGGCTACCTCGCCCTCCATCTGGCCCATGTCGAACAGGCCGACCGCGGCTGCGACCTCGACTTCCTCGTCCCCCCGCGGGAGCGCGGAACCGTGCCTCTCTGACGCGAGCCCCAGGGCGAGGGGCGGCGCGATGGAGGGGAGGGGGCCTCCGGATGAAGCCATCGATCACGACGGTTCTGGTGACGGGCTTCGGGCTGCTGATCCTGGTCGGCATGATGCTCGTGCAGGGCATCTCCATGTGGACCGCCCAGAGGAACACGCTGGCGCTGTTGGGTGACCGCGCGCATCTCGCCATCTCCTCGTTCGTGCGGGAGGTCCGCGGCCATCTGCAGCCGGTCGAGGATGCGAATTCCTACATCGCCGGCATGATCGAGTCCGGCGCGCTGGACCCTGCCGACGACGCGCGCTTCGCCCAGGCGCTGCTGACGACGACGGCGGCGGCCCGGCAGATCCTGGGCATGGGATTCGTGCATGCCGACGGCAGGGTCGTGCGTGTCCTCCGGGGGCGCGGCGTATCCGAGGAAGCGCATGTCGACGATCTCCCGGAGCTGGCCTCCACCCTGGCCGCCGCGCGGGATCGCCCGCGCCGGCCGTTCTGGAGCGGCGCGGTGTGGGAGGAGCTCGTCGGCTCGACGCTTCTCACGGTGCGGACGCCGGTCTGGGAAGGCGATCGCTATCTGGGCGTGCTGCTGTCGGCGGTCACCGTCGGCGACCTGTCGCGATTCATCGCCGGGGCCGGCGCCGGTTCCCTGGGCGGCAACCTGTTCGTTCTCTACGGCGAGGACCACGTGCTCGCCCATCGCAACATGGCGGGCGGCTCCTACCGGCGGGACGACGACGTTCCCCTGCCGCGGCTGGACGAGGTGGGCGATCGCGTCCTCGCCCGTTTCCGCAGCCCGGACTTCCGGGAGTTGCTCATCGATCTCGCCGAAGGGGTGAACGGGCATGTGGTGACGATCGACGGCGAGGAATACGGGTTCATCCACACCAGGATCGACGGCCTGGGCCGGGTGCCGTTGACGGCGGGGATTTATGCGGGGCCGGAGGACGGCCTCGGCGTCGAGTGGAACCGGCTGGTCGCGGCCGGCATCGCGGGCGGCGTCGTCATCCTGGTGAGCGTGGCCATCGCCGTCTTCCTCGGCCGCCGCGTCAGCGCCCCCGTCAAGGCGCTCGCCGCGGCCGCGGGCTCGGTGGCGGCGCTCGAATTCGGCCGCGTCGCCCCGCTGAAGCCCAGCCGGGTGCGCGAGCTGGACGAAGCCGCCCGCGCCTTCAACAGGATGATTGCCGGCCTGCGCTGGTTCGAAACCTACGTGCCGCGGCAACTCGTCCGCCGCCTCGTCGCGCGCGACGCACCGGTGGTCTCGGAGGAAAAACGGGTGACCGTGATGTTCACGGACATCGCGGGTTTCTCGACGCTTTCGGAGCGGATGCCGCCGGCGGAGGTGGCGCGGCTCCTGAACGCGCACTTTTCCATCCTGGTCGGCTGCGTCGAAGCGGAGGGGGGCACTGTCGACAAATATATCGGCGATTCGCTCATGGCCTTCTGGGAAGAGGACGGCGCGAACGCGGCCGACCGGGCGCTGCGCGCCGCCGCCGCCATCCGCGCGAGCGTTGCGGCGGAGAACGCGCGTCGCCGCGCGGCCGGGGTCGACGCGGTCGCGATGCGGATCGGCATCCACACGGGGCCCGCGATCGTCGGCAACATCGGCGCGGAAGGCAGGGTCAACTACACGCTGATCGGCGACACGGTGAACGTCGCCGCGCGGCTCGAGCAGTTCTGCAAGGAGGCGTCCTGCGGCGGCGAGTGCGCCATCCTGCTGAGCGGAGAAACGGCGACGCTCGCGTCCGGGCGCGCCGTCCTCGCGTTCCGCGGCCGCTATCCCGTGCGCGGCCGCGACGCCGCCATCGAGGCCTACGAACTGGAAGGGTGAGCCGGCGTTCGGGACGCTCCCGGTGCGCATGCTCCACTCATGTGCGGTCCGGCGGCGCATTCAAGCTGTCAACGCACCGCGTGACCTGGAAAACCTGAAAGACCGATAAAGCGCTTGCCGTGGTGCCTCACCGTGGGACGCCTTTTGAACGGAAGATGCATCGACTGTCGAGCAAGCGCATACATCAAGGTGCGACACCGACAAGTACGAGTGGAACTGCCGGCACACCCCTGCCTTGGCGAATGACGTTCAGCAAATCGCGTTCGTAATATGGGACACCCGACGACATTTCACGCTCCAGTTCCTTCATGGGAAGGATCTCGATTCCCACGTCGATGATATCCGAAACATAGAAGCTCAAATGCTTGACGAACAGGTCATGAGCGACGAATGCATACTTGCCGAACTGAACCTCGACCGCGACACGGTTCTTCACGAAATCGGTCTGGTTATAGGACATGATCGGTTCGTATCCGGCTTTCTTGATCACTTTTTTCTGTTTTTCCTCCGATTCTCCGTGAATAGCCCGCATGAGCTTTTCGTCAGCCGCCACATAGAAGTTTTTACGACGCTCGCTCCATCCCCGCTTCTTGAGGCCAGCCTTGAAGGCACGGTTCATGTCTGGGGGAGAGTAAAGCAACTGGTCTTTGCGACGCCGCTCCTTCGACTTCTTGGTTCGACAGGCCCCCGCGTTGACATCGCCGATCACGGATTTCACCTCTTCCCACAACTTCGGATGGTGCACCAAAAGATATTCCTCGCCATTCAAGTGCGAATAGTGATCCACGATCCGCATCAATGGCCGCCCCTGGGCAGGGTCGGGTCGTAGATGGGCTTGCCCATCGGGCGGGTGCGGAGGGTGCCGGACCGCAACCGCTCCACCCTCGCGCGCGCGATCTCCACATATTCGCGGACGGTGTCGCAACCGTAGGCCGCGCGGCCGTGCATCAGGGCGGCGATGATGGTGCTGCCCACGCCCATATACGGGTCGAGCACAGCATCGCCCGGGTCCGTCATCGATAACACCAGACGCTCCGCCAATTCGACCGGGAACTGGCACGGGTGGATCGTCTTCTCCGGATGGTTGTTCTTGACGTTCGGGAACGACCAAACGTCGCTCGGGTTCTTGCCCTTCGGGTTGCCCGAGAGCTTGCCGGCGTTCGGCCCCTTGAAGTGCCGCTTGTGGGGGTATTTCGACGGCACGCGGATATTGTCCAGGTTCCACGTATAGTTGTCGCCCTTGGTCCACCAGTTGATCGTCTCGTAGCGGCCGGAGAGTCGCTTCGTGCAATGCAGGCCATGGCCAAAATGCCAGACGATGCGGTTGCGGAGCTTCAACCCCTGGTCCCGGAACACGGGATAGAGGAGGGTGTCGAGTGGGGTGATCTCCCCGTCCGCGACGTAGTTACCCACCTGCCAGCAGAGTGAGCCGCGCGGATGCAGGACCCGGACGCACTTGGCGATCACACGCCGCTGCGCCTCGACGTAGTCCTCCAACGAGGTTCTGGCTTCGTAGTCCTTCCCGAGATTGTAGGGCGGGGAGGTGACGACGAGCTTCACGCTCACACCGTGCTGACTCAAATCATGCAGGAAGGCCAAGTTGTCTTTGCGCTGGAGGGGGTCGGGGACGGATTCCCGCCCGTATGTCGTCTCTCCTCCGCACCGTCCGGACGACGCCTCGGCCGGCCTCCCGGGTGCCTCTTCCGCAAAGAGCGCGCCCATGCGCGCCTCCGTGTCGCCCTGTCTCTCGTCGCGTGGCACCCCGGAGCGTGCGCCTAGCGTACCGCCTCAGCCCCCGTTGTCGAGCGCGGCGAGCAGGCGCGGCGGCGAAATCGGCAGGTCGGTCATGCGCACGCCGGTGGCGTTCTCGACCGCGTTCGCGACCGCCGCCATCGGCGGGATGATCGGGACTTCGCCGACCCCGCGCACCCCGTAGGGGTGGTTCGGATTCGGCACTTCGACGATCACCGCGTCGATCATCGGCAGGTCGGAGGCCACCGGCATCCGGTAGTCGAGGAAGCCCGGGTTCTCGAGGCGCCCGCGCTCGTCGTAGATGTACTCCTCGTTCAGCGCCCAGCCGATGCCCTGCGCGGCACCGCCCTGGATCTGGCCCTCGACGTAGCTCGGATGCACCGCGCGCCCGGCGTCCTGCACGGCGGTATAGCGCAGGACGGTGACCCGGCCGGTCTCCTTATCGACCTCGACGTCGCACACATGGGTGCCGAAGCCCGGCCCCGCGCCCTGCGCGTTGATCGAGGCGGTCGCCGTGATCGGCCCTCCAGTCTTGCCGGCCTGGGCGGCGATCTCGGCCAGGCTCATGGGTTCGAACGCGCCGGCGTTGCTGCCCGCGGGCTTGGCTTGGCCGTCCTCCCAGACGACCGCTTCGATCGGGATCTCCCAGATCTTCGCCGCCCGCTCCCGCAGCGCCTGCACCACCTGGCCCGCCGCCTCGACGACGGCCATACCGGTGGCGAAGGTGACGCGGCTGCCGCCGGTGAGGAAGGTGTAGCCGATCGAACTCGTGTCGGCGACCAGCGGCCGTACCTTGTCGGGCGCGATCCCCAGGGCCTCCGCCGCCATGAGCTGGATCGAGGCGCGCGAGCCGCCGATGTCCGGGTTGCCCTCGACCACCGTTGCCGTGCCGTCCTCGGTGATGTTGATGGTGGCGCAGGATTCGCCGCCGATGTTGAACCAGAAGCCGGTGGCGATGCCGCGCCCCTGGTTCGGCCCGAGCGGCGTTCTGTAGTGGTCGCTGTCGCGGGCGGCCTCCAGGGTTTCGACGCAGCCGATGGGGCCGAATTTCGGGCCGTAGAGCGCGCGCGTCCCTTCCCTGGCCGCGTTGCGGATACGGAATTCGGCGGGGTCGATGGCGAGCTTCTTGGCGAGCTCGTCGATCACGGCCTCGGCCGCGAACTCGGAGATCGGCGCGCCCGGCGCGCGGTAGGCCGCGACCTTCGGGCGGTTCACCACCACGTCGTAGCCCACGACCTCGGCGTTCTCGATGTCGTAGGGCGCGAACACGCACATGCAGCCGGGCTGGATCGGCGAGCCGGGGAAGGCCCCCGCCTGGTAGGCGAGCCAAGCCCGGGCGGCGGTGATCCGGCCGTCCTTCGTGGCGCCCATCCTGATCTTCACCGCGCCACCGGAGGTGGGGCCGCTGGCGCGGAACACCTCCGCGCGGGACATCACCATCTTGACCGGCCGGCCCGCGAGCTGCGACAGCCGGAGCGCGATCGGCTCGAGATAGACGACCGTCTTGCCGCCGAACCCGCCGCCGATCTCGGACGGCGTGACCCGGATGTCCGCCATGTCCATGCCGAGCAGGTTGGCGCAGTAGGCGCGCACGGTGAACTGCCCCTGGGTCGAGCACCAGATCTGGCACTGGCCGTCCTCGCCCGCGCTCGCGACCACCGCGTGAGGCTCGATATAGCCCTGGTGGACAGGCTTGGTGGTGAACGCGCGCTCGACCACCGCGTCGGCGGCCGCGAAGCCGGCCTCGACGTCGCCGCTCGCGAATGCGACCTTCTTGAAGACGTTGGAGGGCTTGTCGGGCGTCGGCTCCACGCCTTCCGTGATCATGTCCTCGTGGAGCAGAGGGGCGTCCGGCTTCATCGCCTCCTCCACGTCGATCACGTGCGGCAGCACCTCGTAGTCGACATCGATCAGCGCCAGCGCCTGCCTGGCGACCGCCGTCGTGGTCGCCGCCACCGCCGCCACCGCGTGGCCGTCGTAAAGCGCCTTGCCGCGCGCCATGACGTTCTCCGACATGTCGCGGAAGTTCACCTGCACCTCGCCGGCCGGCACCCACTGGGAGGGGACTTCCGGCATCTCGTCGCGGGTCACCACCGCCTTCACGCCGGGGAGCGCCCGCGCCTTCGCCGTATCGATGGAGCGGATGCGCGCATGCGCGTGCGGGCTGCGCAGGACTCTGCCCACCAGCATCCCGGGGAGCGCGAAATCGGCGCCGAATTTGGCCCGGCCGGTGACCTTGTCGACGCCGTCCGGGCGGACGTGGCGCGTGCCGACGTATTTGAGCGAGCCGTTTCCGTTGCGGGTGTCCGGTTGGGCGGTTGCCATGGTCTATTCTCCTCTCGCCTCGGCGGCCGTCGCGTGGCCCCGCGCGCGTGAACGCGCGACCGTCATCACGGCCCGGATGATCTTGTCGTACCCGGTGCAGCGGCAGAGATTCCCGGCCAGCCAGTAGCGGGCCTCCGTCTCCGTCGGGTCGGGATTCTCGTCGAGCAGCGCCTTCGCCGCGACCAGGAAGCCCGGCGTGCAGACGCCGCATTGGAGCGCCGCGTCCTCGAGGAACCGCTGTTGCAGCGGATGCAGCCTGTCGCCCTCGGCCATGCCCTCGATGGTGCCGATCGCGCGGCCCTGAGCCTCGGCGCCCAGCATCAGGCAGGCGCAGACCAGCCGTCCGTCCACGGTCACGCTGCACGCGCCGCAATCGCCGGTGGCGCAGCCCTCCTTGGTGCCGGTCAGGTCGAGCTCGTCCCGGAGGACGTCGAGCAGGGTCTGCTCGGCCGCGCAGAGGAACTCCACCGGCTCGCCGTTGACCGTCGCGGAGACGTGGTATTTCGTCATCGCTTCTCCCTCGCGCGTTCGAGGGCGGCGCGCGCCGCGCGCCGCGCCAGCACCCCCGCCACCTTGATGCGGTATTCGACCGTTCCGCGCTTGTCGTCGATCGGGTCGCAGGCGGCGCAGGCGGCGGCGGCGAGGCGCGCCAGCGCGGCGTCGTCCACGGCGCCGCCGATCAACGCCTTCGCTCCCGCCTCGACCAGCAGCGGCGTCGGCGCGACCGCGCCCAGGCCGAGCCGCGCATGGGTGCAGATGCCCGCCTCGTCCAGGGCGAGCGCGACGCCGGCGCCGACCACCGCGATATCCATCTCGGTCCGCGGGATGAAGCGAAGATAGGCGTCGCCCGCGCGCGGCGGCGGCGTGGGCAGGATGAACGACACCACGATTTCACCCTTGTCGAGGGAGAGCCTGCCGGGCCCCGTGACCACCTCCTCCACCGGCACGGAGCGGTTGCCGCCGGGGCCGGCCACCTCGCAGGTCGCGCCGGCGGCGATCAGCGCCGGGACGGCGTCGGCCGCGGGCGAACCGTTGCACAAATTACCGCCGAGCGAGGCACGGCCCTGGATCTGGGTCGAGCCGATCAGTTCCAGCGCCTCGACCACGCCCGGCCAGGCCGCCTTGACGGCGGCGTTCTTGCCGAGCACCGCGCCCGGCACGGCGGCGCCAATTCGGAAGCCGCTCTCGTCCGCCTCCACGCGCGTCAGCGCCGGGATACGCTTCAGGTCGACGATGAGCGCGGGTCGCACGACGCCGGTGTGCAGCTGCACCAGGAGGTCGGTGCCGCCGGCCAGCGCCCGGGCCGTGCCGTCCGCATCGGCGAGGAGCCGGGTCGCGGCCTCCACCGTCTCCGGCGCCTCGTATCGTAGATCGCTCACAAGCATCCTCCCCGTTCGACGCGGCGCGGCCCCGCGCCCCTTACTTACCCCAAAAAAGACGGCGGTTCACGGATTCAAATTCGTGTCCCTCTCTTGCCGGCGGCGGGAACGGCCGTAGGCTTGGAGCGGCGAGGGAGGCGCCCCGGGCGATGCTGCGTCTGAACCGGATCCTGGGCCGCGCGGCCGATGCCGCGTTCGCCGAGAAGCTCCATGCGCTGGGCCATGCCGGCCGCGTCGAGTACATCGTCCTCGATGCGGCCGACACGGCGCGCCGGCGCCTGCGGATGAAGACCGACAAGGGGACCGACTGCGCGGTCGCGCTCCCGCGCGCGCAGCGCCTGGCCGACGGCGCGGTGCTCCTGCTGGAGGAGGAGCGCGCCGTGGTCGTCCGCATGCGCGAGACGACGTGGCTCGCGTTGGCGCCGCGGGACGTGGCGGCGGCGCTCGATCTCGGCTATTTCTGCGGCAACCTGCACTGGCGCGTGCGCTTCCGGGGCGCCTTTCTCGAAGTGGCGCTGGACGGCGCGCGGGAGGGCTACATGGCGCGTCTCGAAGCCCATCTCGCGGACGGCCGGGCGCGGCTGGTCGAAGAGCGGGGGAGCGGGTGACGAACGACGCGGCGCGGGCAAGCGCGGCCGGGAGCTGCGCGCGGGTCGGGATCGGCGGGCCGGTCGGCTCGGGCAAGACCGCCCTCATCGAGGGGCTGCTGCCGCTCTTCGCCGCCCGCGGCACCGCGCTCGCCGTCGTGACCAACGATCTCGTCACCCGGGAGGACGCCGAGCGGCTCCAGCGCGGCGGCCTGATCACCCCGGATCGGGTGGTCGGGGTGGAGGCGGGCGCCTGCCCGCATACCGTGATCCGCGAGGACCCGACCCTCAACATCGAGGCGGCCGACCGCCTGGAGGAGCACCTGCGCCCGCTCGACCTGATCCTGATCGAGAGCGGCGGCGACAACCTCGCCTCCACCTTCTCCCTTGATCTGGTCGATTACTGGCTGTTCGTGATCGACGTCTCGGGCGGCGGCGACATCCCGCGCAAGCGGGGCCCGGGCGTCGTCCGGGCCGACCTGCTGATCGTCAACAAGAGCGATCTGGCGCCCCATGTCGGCGTCGACCTCCCGGCGATGCGGCGCGAGGCGGAGGCGGTGCGCGCGGGCAAGCCCGTGCTGGTCACGAACTGCCGCAGCGGCGCGGGTCTCGACGCCGTCGTCGCCCGCCTGGCCCACGACGTCCTGATGGAGGAGTAGCGCGCCTTTCCCATGCGTTTGGCGCGCAGAGGCTTCTGCACAGGGTTTTCTGTCCGTGCCTTGCCATGGATGGGTGTCGTGATCGAAGGCTCCGGGTTTCTGCCGGGTGTTTCGAGGCGTCGATTCGATATCCATGCACCCGGCGCCGGCAGCGCCCCTGAAAGCTTCAGATTTTGCGGGCTTGGCGGTGACCCTCGTAGACCGCCTCGTAGGCGGAGCGGGGGGCGGTGGCGTCGCCGATGGTCTCGACGGAGAGGCCGCGGGCGGCCACCGCTTTGCCGAGGCCGTTCTCCGAGCGCCGGCCCGTCGCCATGACGATCCAGTCCGCCTCCAGCACGCGCTCCGCCTCCTCGTGGTGGACGTTGTAGAGCGTGACCTCCCGGCCCGCGATGCGGCGCACGAAGTGGTCCACGCACACCTCCACGCCGGCGCGGTAGAGCTTCGGCAGGATCCAGTCGAGATAGACGTCGAGGATGGTCTCCATGCCGACCATCGGCCAGCGCGTGACCAGGGTCACCGCGTCTGCGCCGCCTTCCCTGGCGGCGACGGCCGTCAGCGGGGCCACCACGTCGCACAGGTCGTCCAGCACCATGACCTTGCCGCGCGGCTTCGCCCGCGCGAGCGCCACCTCGTCCCAGCCCACGCAATTGCCCGTCTCCCAGCCCGGCAGCGCCTCGCCCGTCCAGCCCTGGAAGCCGTCCACCGCCACCCGCGATCCGGTGGCCACCACCACGTGGTCGGGAGCCACGGCCGTCAGCGCCCGGTCGAGGTCCTCCTCCGTCACCGGCGCGCCGGTGACGATGGTCGCGCCGTTCTTCTCCGCCTGCGCCGCGAGCCAGCGGCCGATCTCGCCGTATTCGGCGCGGCTCGGCAGCAGGGACTGCACGCGCACGTGGCCGCCGGTCTCGGCTTCCGCCTCGTAGAGCGTCACCGCGTGCCCGCGGGCGGCGGCGATGCGCGCATATTCCAGCCCCGCCGGGCCGCCGCCGATCACCAGGATGCGTTTCGGCCGCGCCGTCCGGTCGAGGGTGCCCTCGCCCCACGCCGCCTCGCGGCCCACGGCCGGGTTGTAGATGCATTGCACCCGCCCGCCCCGGCTCACGCTCTTCCAGCAGAAATTGGCGGCGACGCAGGAGCGGATGTCGTCGGCGCGGTTCTCCTGCGCCTTCTTCGCCCAGTACGGGTCGGTGAAGAGCTGGCGGGCGAGGCAGATGGCGTCGCCGTCGCCCGCCTCCAGCAGGCGCTCGGCCACGTCCGGCGTGGTGATGCGGCCCACCAGCAGCACCGGCTTCGACGACACCTCGCGAATCTTGCGGGCGTAGCCGCGCTCCCACCCGGCCTCGAATTCCATCGGCGTGTGGATGAAGGCGTGGTGGACGCCCGCCGAGACGTTGACGTAATCCACGTCCGCCCGGCGCTCGATCGCGGCCACGATGGTGCGCACGTCGTCGATGTCGAGGTCGCCGGGCCAGAAGGAGGTGGAGTTGATGCGGTAGCCGACGAATTTTTCCGCGCCCGCCGCCGCGCGCATCCGCGCCAGCGCCTCGACGGGGAAGCGCAGGCGGTTCTCCGGCGAACCGCCCCAGCGGTCGGTGCGCTTGTTGTAGAGGGGGGAGATGAACTGCCAGGGCAGGTAGCCGTGGCTCAGATGCAGCTCGACTCCGTCCAGCCCCGCGGCCAGGGCGCGCGCGGCGGCCGCCCCGTAGGCCGCCAGCAGCTCCTCGATCTCGTCCTCGTCCAGCTCCTTCGGCGTCGAGGCGCCGGGGAACTCGCCGAGCGGCACCTGGCTCGGCGAAAGCGTGTACCAGGTGGCGTCCGGGTCGTAGGAGGCCTCCTGCTTGTAGGTGGGGAAGCCGCGCACCCCCGAGTGCCAGAGCTGGATGGCGAGCTTGCAGCCTTCGGCGTGGACCGCGCGGGCGATGCGCGAGAGCGGTTCGATCTGGCGGTCGTCGAAGAGCTGCGGCATCAGCAGCGGCGCCATGATCGAGCTCGGGTGGACATGCGCCGCGCCGATGATGATGAGCCCGACTCCGCCCTTCGCCCGCTCGCGGTAATAGGCGGTGGCCATGTCGGTGAAGAGCCCGTTCCACGGGTCCGAGACCCAGCTCGGGCAGGTGGGGGGGAAGACGACCCGGTTCCTGATCGTCGTCTCGCGGATTTTCCATTCGGAGAAAAGGCGCGGATAGGCCGCCATGTCGCGCTCCCTGGCCGTCGTTACGCCGCCATGTTAGCGCACCCCCGCATTTTTGTTCTCCGCCGCGCGGGGCGGGAGGGCCGCGCCGCGGAGAACGGGCGCCCTCAGAATGCCGGAGGGCCGGGGAAGGTGGGGATCATGGTCTGGATCAGGCGGCGGGCGGCCAGGGGCAGGAACTCGGGGCGGGAGAGAATAACGCCGTAGCTCAAGGGGCGGATGGCCTGCGCCACGCGCTTCTCGATCGGCACCGTGCGCACCGCGTCGCTCTCTCCCACGCACATGTCGGGCACGAAGGCGATGCCGATGCCGCGCTCCACCAGCTGCTTGATGACGCTCCAGCCTCGGGTCTCCACGGCGACCTTCAGCGCCACGCCGAAATGCCGGGCCGCGAGCTCGCCCGCCTCGCGCGCGGACGTCCCCCGCGCCGGCATCACGATAGGCCAGGAGGCGATGTCCCGGGGCCCGGCCGTCCTGCTGCCCTCCGTCAGCGGGTGGCCGGGCGGGGCGATGAGCACGTAACGGCAGGTGCGGAAGGGGTGGAACTCCAGCCGCTCCGGCACGATCTCCATCCCCCCCAGCGCGAAATCCACCTCGCGGTCGTGGAGCAGGCCGAGGCCGTCCGCGAGCCCCCCCGTCCGCAGCGTCACCTTCACGCCTTCGTGCGCCGCCCGGAAGCGCTTGAGATAGTCGGGCAGCAGGAAGGTGGCGGCGGTGAGTCCCGCCAGCACGCGCACCTCGCCCGCGACCTCGTCGTTGACGTGCGCGGCGAAGGTCTCCGGCAGGCGCTCCACGCCTTGCACCAGCGGCATGGCGAGGCGGAAGAGGCCGGCGCCCGCCGGCGTCAGCGCAATGCGCGGGCCGCGGCGCTCGAAGAAGGTCGTCGCGAACTCGCGCTCCAGCGCCCGGATGTGCTGGGAGACGGCGGGCTGCGTGATGTCCAGCCGCTCGGCCGCCTTGGACATGCTCTCCAGCCGCGCGGCGTGGCAGAAGGCCCGCAGCTGCTTGAGCCGGTCGCCCGTGCGGCCCGTACCCTCGCCTTCGGCCATCGTTCTCCCCCGATCGCGCTCGCGTGTTCAAGCACAGTATAGGGCGCATCCACGATCGGAGAGCGTGTGGGGCGCTCTCAATCCGACCGGGAAAAGCCGTTGCGGAAGACGATCATCCCGGCGCCGTTCATGCGATCGCCGATGCCCACCATACAGTCCGCTCCTCCTCGATCACCTCGAGAACGTACACCCGCAACGGCCCCCTGGTAGTGTCTCGGTTTGCAATATGGCGTGCCGGGCGGGTTTGTGTTCGCCATTTATGCATTATGCATAGTGCGCTTCGCGGCGCGGCAAACCCTGAAAATGTCAAACCCAGGCGCTCCCGACGGGATCGATCGACATGGATTCCCGCTTTCGCGGGAATGACGGCCCGCGCTTGCGGAGCCTGCCCCCGCGAAAGCGGGGGAATGGCGGCCCGATGAAGGCCATTGGCGCGAGGGGGCAAGGCCCGGTGCCGAAGATCCGTCATTCCCGCATCTACTCCCCGTCATTCCCGCGAAAGCGGGAATCCAGGAATCCTGATAAAAATTCTGTCGTCCCTTGCGATGGGATGGCGGCGTCTCGGTTTGCAACATAGCGCGGCGAACCTCGAAAATTTCAAACCGAGGCACGACCGGCTCCCCTCGTCCGCGTTGTCGACGATCCCGGCACCGCGAAGCTTCGAGCCGGATCGCAGCAGGACTTCCTGTTCGATCTCGTTCTCGCCGACGACGCGGAAGGGCTGATCCACAGGCTGGCTCCGCTCGTCGGCGGCGAGGGCGGCCCGAACGTTGCGGCGCGCGGCGGCGGTGGACGGCGGGGGCGGGGGGTCTCTATAAACCGGGGGATGGGGGTGGCGTTTTTCAAGATGCACGGGCTCGGGAACGACTTCGTGGTGTTCGACGGGCGGCGGGAGCGGATCGCGCTCGATCGCGCGCGGGTGCGGGCCATCGCGGACCGGCGCACGGGCGTGGGCTGCGACCAGGTGCTCGCGCTGGAACCGGCGCGGGGGGCCGGGGCGGACGCCTTTCTCCGCATCTGGAACCGCGATGGCGGCGAGGTCGCGGCCTGCGGCAACGGCACCCGCTGCGCCGCCCGGCTGCTGCTGGACGAAAGCGGCCGCGACCGGGTGGTGCTGGAAACCGCCGCCGGCCCGCTGGTGGCCCGCGCAGGCGGGAACGGCGCCGTGCGCGTCGACATGGGGGCCGCGCGGCTCGACTGGCGCGCCATTCCGCTCGCCCGCGCCATGGATACGCTGCATGTGGGCGTGGCGGCCGGGCCGCTCTCGGACGCGGTGGCCGTCAACGTCGGCAATCCGCACGCGGTGTTCTTCGTGGAGGACGCCGACGCGGTGCCGCTGGAAGAAGCCGGCCCCGCTCTGGAGACCGATCCGCTCTTCCCCGACCGCGCGAATATCGGCGTCGCCGCGCGCGTCGGCCGGGACCGCCTGCGGCTCCGGGTCTGGGAGCGCGGGGCCGGGGTCACCCGCGCCTGCGGCACGGGCGCCTGCGCCGCCGCCGTCGCCGCCGCCCGGCGCGGATTGACGGGGCGCGCCGTCGCCGTGGCGCTGGACGGCGGCACGCTGGACGTGCGCTGGCGCGACGACGGCCATGTCGAGATGACGGGGGCCGCCACCCTCGCCTTCACGGGCACGCTGCCGGCATGAGCGGACCGGAGGTCGTCACCCTGGGCTGCCGGCTCAACGCCTGCGAGTCGGAGATCGTGCGCGCCCGCGCCCGCGCCGCCGGCCTGACGGACGCCGTGATCGTCAACAGCTGCGCCGTCACCGCCGAGGCCGAGCGGCAAACGCGCCAGGCCATCCGCCGGGCGCGGCGGCGCAACCCGGAGGCCACCCTCGTCGTCACCGGCTGCGCCGCGCAGATCGACCCGGCGCGCTACGCCGCGATGCCCGAGGTCGACCGCGTGCTCGGCAACCGGGAGAAGCTGGAGGCCGCGCGCTTCGCGCCGGAGGCGGGGCCGCGCGTCGCCGTCGGCGACATCATGGCGGCGCGGGAGAACGCAGGCCATCCCGTCGCCGGTCCGGAGGGGCGCGCCCGCGCCTTCGTGCAGGTCCAGAACGGCTGCGACCATCGCTGCACCTTCTGCGTCATCCCCTTTGGCCGCGGCCCCAGCCGGAGCGTGCCGCCGGGCCAGATCATCCGGCAGCTGCACGCCCTGGTGGAGAACGGCTACCGCGAGGCGGTGCTGACGGGAGTCGATCTCGGCCATTACGGGCGCGACCTGCCGGGCCGGCCCTCCCTGGGCGAGACGGCGCGGCGGCTGCTGGCGGCGGTCCCCGCCCTGGAGCGACTGCGGCTCTCCTCCATCGACCCGGTGGAGGTGGACCCGGCGCTGGAGCGGCTCTTCGCCGAGGAGCCGCGGCTGATGCCGCATCTGCATCTGAGCGTCCAGGCGGGCGACGACCTGGTGCTCAAGCGCATGAAGCGGCGCCACCGGCGGGCGGACGTGCTGGCCCTCTGCCGGCGTCTGCGCGCGCTGCGCCCGGAGATCGCCTTCGGCGCCGATCTGATCGCCGGCTTCCCGACCGAGACTCCGGCGATGTTCGAGAACACGCGGCGGCTGGTCGCGGAGGCCGGGCTGGTCTGGCTCCACGTCTTCCCCTATTCGGCGCGCGCGGGCACGCCGGCGGCGCGGATGCCGCAGGTCCCCCCCGCCGAGCGTCGCGCCCGCGCCGCCCGGCTGCGGGAGGCGGGCGCCGCGCCGCGCCGGCGCTTCCTTGAAGGCCGCATCGGGCGCGAAAGCCGGGTGCTGCTGGAGAAGCCGGCGCTCGGGCGGGACGAGTGCTTCGCCAAGGTTTCGCTCGACCGCGCGGCGGGGGCGCCGGGGGCGGTGGCGCGCGTCCGCATCGCGGGCGTGGCCGGCGACGGGCTGCGGGGGACGCCCGCCGGATGAGCGAAGGCGACGGCGGGGCGCGCGGCCTGTTCGCGCGGCTCAAGGCGGGGCTGGACCGGAGCTCCCGGCGCCTGAGCGCCGGCATCGGGACGATCCTGGCCGGCGGCGCACTCGACGAGGCGGCGCTGGAGCGGCTGGAGGAGCTGCTGATCGCCGCCGACCTGGGCGCCGCGACGGCGGCCGAGCTGACGGCGGCACTGAAGGCGCGCGGCCTCGGCCGGCGGGCGAGCGCCGACGAGGTGCGACGCGCGCTGGCGCGGGAGATCGCCGCCGCTCTCGCGCCCGTGGAGGGGGCGCTGGAGATCGACGCGGGCGCCAAGCCGCACGTGATCCTGGTCGCCGGCGTCAACGGCACGGGCAAGACGACCACCATCGGCAAGCTCGCCTGCCGCCTGGGCGGCGAGGGCCGGCGGGTCATGCTGGCGGCGGGCGATACCTTCCGCGCCGCGGCGGCCGAGCAGCTCGCGGCGTGGGGCGCGCGCGCCGGCGCGCCGGTGGTGGCCCGCGAAGGCGGCGGCGGGGACCCGGCCGGACTCGCCTACGACGCGCTCGCGCGGGCACGCGCGGAAGCGGCGGACGTGCTCCTGATCGACACCGCCGGCAGGCTCCAGAACAAGGCGCATCTGATGGCGGAGCTGCGGAAGATCGACCGGGTGGTGAAGAAGCTCGACCCGCAGGCACCGCACAACCGCCTTCTCGTCCTCGACGCGACCACCGGGCAGAACGCGCATGGGCAGGTCGAAATGTTCCGCGAGGCAATCGCCGTGGACGGCCTGGCGATGACCAAGCTCGACGGCACGGCGAAGGGGGGCGTGCTGGTGGCGCTGGCGCGCCGCTTCGGCGTGCCGGTGGTGGCCTTGGGCATCGGCGAAGGCGCCGACGACCTCCGCCCCTTCGAGGCCCGCGCCTTCGCCCACGCGCTGCTCGGCCTCGACGCCTAGCGCCCCGCGCGCCCAGGGCGCGCCGGTCAATCGGCGGGGGCGATGGGGCGGGCGGAGAGGTAGGCGAGGCGTTTGGCCTCGCGGCGGCCGATGGAGAGGGCGTGGAGGAGGAGGCCGACGATGGGGGCGATGAAGGCCAGGGCGTAGCCGCCGACGGCGACGACCAGGGTGGGCAGCTTGGGCACCAGCCCCGTCTCCAGATACTCGCCCAACACCGGCACGAACAGGACGGTGGCCGCCGCGAAGAACGCCAGCGCCAGGCCCAGGAAGAAGCGGAACGGACGCTCCAGGGCGAACAGGCGGAGGATCGCGAAGGCGATGAGGAAGCCGTCGCGCCAAGTGTCGAGCTTACTGTGCGAATCCGCCGGGCGCGGGTGATAGGGCGTGTCCATCTCCCCCACCGAAAGGCGCAGTTGCAGCGCGTGGACCGTCAGCTCGGCCTCGATCTCGAAGGCGCCGGCCCGCCCCGGGAAGGACTTGACGAAGCGCCGCGAAAACACCCGGTAGCCGGACAATATGTCGCGCACGTCGTCGCCGAACATGCGGTGGACGGCGCCGGACAGCAGCCGGTTGCCGAAGCGGTGGCCGGGGCGGTACGCCGCGCCCGCGGAGGGGCGGCGGCGGGCCACCACCATGTCCAGATGGTCCTCGCGCAGCATCCGGACCATCGCGGGGGCGCTGGGCGCGTCATAGGTCGCGTCGCCGTCCACCAGCACGTAGGCGTCGGCCTCGAGGGCGGCGAACAGGCGCCGCACCGCATGGCCCTTGCCGCGCGCAGCCTCGTGGCGCACTTCCGCGCCGGCTTCGCGCGCGGCGGCGGCCGTGCCGTCGTCGGAGCCGTTGTCGCAGACGACGATTCGCGCCTTGGGCAGCGCCTCCCGGAAGCTTCGCACGACCCGCGCGACCGTCGCGGCCTCGTTGTAACAGGGGACGAGAACCGCGATGTCGCCGGGAACCGCCATGCTCGTGATCCCCTCACGCGCCCGGCGTGCGCGTGTCTTCATTCCCGCCCGCGGGCCCGTCCGCGGGCGCTTCGTAGAGATACAGGAAGAAATTCTCGTCCACGGCGATGGCTCCCGTGAAAGACGCGAGCAGCCGGATACGCCGATAACCGGGCGGAATCTCCAGCTCGCCTGCCAGGATCATCAGCACTTTGCCGTCGTTCCGGGCAGCCAGGGCGTGCGTTTGCGATACCAATGTCGAGATGTAAGTGCTGCCGCCCGGCCCGGCTCCGATCCGCGCCCCGTCGTAGATCACGAAGGAGCCCTGCCGATTCCCCTGGACGTAGTGGATCCGCTTTTGTGGCGACAGATGCCCGAGCACGGTGCTGGCGGACCAGTCCGGGAAACCGATCATCGGCAGGGATTCCAGGCCGTTTTCCTGGATGTACGCTGCCGCGCGCGCGCCGTGGGAAAAGGGGCGCTCGACCTCGATAGCGACGGCTCTCAAGCCGCCGAACGCATGCATCGCCAGGAAAACCGTCAGCAGAACGCTTCCTATGCGCTTTCCATCGATCTTGAACCTTCCGCCGGCCACGAGGCGGACGTCGCTCCCGGCGGAACGCCCGACCAAGTCTCTTCCGCCCCAGACCAGCACCAGAAGCGCGACCAGAAGGAATCCATGATGCCGGAATGAACCGATATGCATCACGTAGGAAAACCCCAACAGCCCCGCTACGAGGCCAAGAAACAAGGCCAGCGCGACAGGCTTCCGCCAGTAGAAAGCGACGACGGAAATCACGAGCGCCACCGCCATGAATACGCCATAAACCGCCTCCGGATGCTCCGGAGTCAACCCCACCACCGGAACGAACCTCGGATCGACGGGGAAAAAGACGGCGAACGGGATCAACGCCAGAATTTCTTGCAGCCACGACGCGCTCAACCCCAGAAACCACGAATGGTGCCACGTCACACTTCCGGCGGATTTGGTCACATCGGCCGGCGGAATCGTTTGCAGCACCGAAAGCAGGATCACGATGGAAGCGATGGCGAAGCCGACGTAAAGTTTTCGACCATCCACTTCGTCATCCTCCGCCAGGGCACGGCGATTGAGAAAGAAATCGAGCATCAGGGCGAGCAGGATGCCGATGGCGACGATGCAGGCGTGGGCGCTGGTGTGGCTCATCAAAGCCAGCGTCAGAGCCAACCACAGCGGCCTTCGGTAACGCCGCCGCATGAGCGCGCACGCCACGACGACGCACAGCAGGCCGAGCGCGTAGTTGCGGGACATCACTCCATATTCATAGAGAGGGAAATAGCCGAAGGAAAACAATATCTTCTGAAGCGGGCCGAACGGCGCGTACTGCGCGACGACGAAAATGGCGGCGGAGGCGATCGCCAGATGGAGAAGCTGCATTCCGACCGGAGAGGACGTCAGCCGCGTTATCGGCATCAGCAACAGATGCCACAACATCGGGCTCGCCTCGTACTCCATGTTGCGGAACAGATCCAGCGGCCCCGTGCTGTCGCGCGCGAACATCCAGGCCTGCACCTCGTCGCGCCACATCTCATGGTGGAACAGGGTGAAGGCCAGCAACAGGGCGTAGGCCGCGGTCAACGCCGGGGCGAACCAGCGGGTTTCACCGATGGACGACGCGAAGAAGTCGGGGAGACGGAGCGCGATTCTCCCAAGGGGACGCGGCGCCTCCGGCGCGGCCTCGCGAGGCGCGCGCGAGGCCGCCGGTTTCTCGCGGGGACGAGGCTTGCGAGCGGCGCGAGCGTCCCTTTCTCGATTACGTCTGCCCACCGTTTCTCATGCCTTCCGGGCGTCGAGGCCGGGAAGCGCCTTCCGTGCTCCGGGCCGCGGGGTCATGGCGGCGCTCGGTCGCGCGCGGGCCCGGGCATTCCCTAACGCGGGGGGCACGACGCACGCTCAGCGGCGGGCGGCGACGCCGGGCCGGTAGTCGCCGACGTCGCCTTCGGGGTTGGTGAAGGGTGCGAAGGCGCCGCTTGCGGGCGCCGCGGCGTGGTGGCGCAGCGCCCACGTCACCGAGGGGAAGGCGAGTTCGCCCCACGGAATCCCGGCCGGCTCGAAAAGCGCCACGGCAAGGCTCTCATGGCCGGCCGCGATGTCCGGCCGGGCCAGAAGCGCCCGGTAGATCAGCTGCACCAAGCCGATGCGGGGGATCGTATAGACCCCGAGCAGCGCGTCGATGGCGATCTCCGCGCCCGCCTCCTCGCGGGCCTCGCGGCGCGCGCCCTGGGCCGGGTCCTCCCGCAGTTCGAGGAAGCCCGCGGGCAGGGTCCAGAACCCGGCCTGCGGCTCGATGGCCCGGCGGCAGAGCAGGATGCGCCCCTCCCAGGTGGCGACCGCGCCGACGACGATCTTGGGGTTCTCGTAGCGGATGAAGCCGCAGATGTCGCAGACGAGGCGCGGCCGGTCGTCGCCCTCGGGCACGCGGCGGACGATCGGCCCCCCGCTGGTGGGATAGCGCGGCATCCCGCCGAAGGTACGACGCCCGCGCCGGCCTGTGAAGTCCGCGTCTACCGCGGGCGGCGGGATTCGGCTACAGTCCGGCGGCGGTTCGAACGGAGGTCCCATGACGAGCTTCGGCGCGCGCGCGGCGGCCGCGCTGCTGTTCTGCCTCGCGCTCGTTTCGGCGGGGGCGGCGGGGGCCCAGACGAAGCACGGGCTGTCGCTTTTCGGCGACCTGAAATACGGGCCGGACTTCACCCATTTCGACTATGCGGAGCCGGCCGCGCCGAAGGGCGGGACGCTGCGTCTGGCCGCCGTCGATTCCTACGACACGCTCAATCCGTTCACGCTCAAGGGCGTGAGCGCGGCCGGCGCGGGCCTGCCCTTCGAAACGCTGCTGGAAGGCGCGGCCGACGAACCGGATTCGGCCTACGGGCTGGTCGCCTCCCATGTCGAACTGGCGCCCGACCGGAGCCGGCTCCGCTTCACGCTCAGGCCCGAGGCCCGCTGGCACGACGGGACGCCGGTCACCGCCGCCGACGTGGCGTTCTCCTTCGAAACCCTGACGCAAGAGGGGCACCCCAACTACGCCGTCCTGCTGGCGGGGGTGGAGGGCGTGGAGGCGGAAGGCGCGCGCGCGGTCGTCTTCCGCCTGGGCGATCGCGGCAACCGCAAGCTGCCGCTGATCATCGGCGGGATGCCGATCCTCTCGAAGGCCTATTACGAAGGCCGCGCCTTCGGCGAGACCACCATGGAGCCGCCGCTCGGCAGCGGGCCCTATCGGGTGGGCCGGGTCGACCCGGGCCGGGCCGTCGTCTACGAGCGGGTCCCGGACTATTGGGGCGCCCATCTGCCGGTGAACGCCGGGCGTCACAATTTCGACGAAATCCGCTTCGACTACTACCGCGACCGGACGGTAATCGTGGAGGCGCTGAAGGCGGGCGAATTCGACTTCCACGAGGAGTTCACCTCCAAGACCTGGGCCACCGCCTACGACATCCCGGCCGTGGCGGAAGGCCGACTGATCAGGGAAATCCTGCCCGACAACACGCCGTCCGGCGTGCAGGCCTACTTCATCAACACGCGCCTGCCGAAGTTCCGGGATCGCCGGGTGCGCGAGGCGCTCTCCTACGTCTTCGACTTCGAATGGCTCAACGAAAACCTGTTCTACGGCCTCTACGAACGCATGAAGAGCTATTTCGAAAATTCGGACCTGGCTGCGCGCGGCCTGCCCTCGGAGGCGGAATTGGCGTTCCTGGAGCCCCACCGCGGCGCCGTGCCGGCGGAGGTCTTCACGAAAGCCTTCGCGCCGCCCCGCACCGACGGTTCCGGCAACAACCGGCGCAACCTGCGCAGCGCCCGGACGCTGTTCGCGGAAGCGGGCTGGGCGCTGGCCGACGGCAGGCTCGTCCACCGCGAGACGGGCGAGGCGATGGAGATCGAGTTCCTCTATTTCGAGCCGACCTTCGAGCGCGTCATCGCGCCCTTCGCGCGCAACCTGAAGCGTGTCGGCATCGAGGCGACGCTGCGGCTGGTGGACGGGCCGCAATACGAGAACCGCCTGAAGGAGCACGATTTCGACATCACCACCCGGCGCTTCGTGCTCAGCCTCTCGCCCGGCGCGGAGCTCAACGCCTATTTTGCCTCCGACACCGCAGACCGCGCGGGCTCGCTCAACTCGTCGGGGATCGAGGATCCGGTCGTCGACGCGCTCATCGCCGAGATCGTCGCCGCCACGGACCGGCCGACACTCACCGCCGCCGTGCGCGCCCTGGACCGGGTGCTGCTCTGGGGCCATTACATCGTCCCGCAATGGTTCAAGGGGACGCATCACCTCGTCTATTGGGACAAATTCGGCCGGCCGGCGGTCAAGCCGCGCTACGCCCTGGGCATCGCCGACACCTGGTGGGTGGACCGGGAGAAGGAGGCGGCGTTGGCCGCCCACCGCGAAGGCCGGCGTTGAGCGCGGGGCCGCGCTCCGGGAAGGCGCGCTCCGGATAGGACGCACCGCGCGCCATGTTCGCCTATATCGTCCGCCGCCTGCTGCTGATCGTGCCCACGCTGTTCGCGATCATGGTGATCAATTTCGCGATCATCCAGATCGCCCCCGGCGGGCCGGTCGAACAGGCCATCGCCCAGCTCACGGGAACGGCCGTGGACGCCGCCGGGCGGGTCTCCGGCGCGGGCCCGGGGGAAACGGGCACGGACGCGCGCAGCGCCCTCGCGGGCGACGCCGGCGGCGAATACCGCGGCGCGCGCGGTCTCGACCCGGAACTGATCGCCCGGCTGGAGAAGGAATACGGCTTCGACAAGCCGCCGCTCGAACGCTTCCTCCACATGATGGGCCAGTACGCGCGGTTCGACTTCGGGACGAGCTTCTTCCGCGACGACCGGGTGGTGGACCTCGTGATCGACAAGCTGCCGGTGTCGATCTCGCTCGGGCTGTGGACCACGCTGCTCGCCTACCTGATCTCCATCCCGCTCGGCATCGCCAAGGCGGTGCGCGACGGCGAGCGCTTCGACGTCTGGACGAGCGGGGCGATCATCGTGGGCTACGCCATTCCCAACTTCATCTTCGCGATTCTCCTCATCGTGCTTTTCGCGGGCGGCAGCTACCTGGACTGGTTCCCCTTGCGGGGGCTGGTCTCGAGCGACTTCGCGGAGCTCTCGCTGCTCGGCAAGATCGAGGACTATTTCTGGCATCTGGCGCTGCCCATCGCGGCGATGGCGGTGAGCGGCTTCGCGACGACGACGATGCTGACCAAGAACTCCTTCCTGGATCAGATCTCCCAGCATTACGTCGTCACCGCGCGCGCCAAGGGGCTGCCGGAGCGGCGCGTCCTCTACGGCCACGTCTTCCGCAACGCCATGCTGATCGTGGTGGCCGGCCTGCCCGGCGCCTTCATCGGCATCTTGTTCACCGGCGTCCTCCTGATCGAGGTGATCTTCTCGCTCGACGGCCTGGGCCTGCTCGGCTTCGAGGCGCTGTTGAAACGCGACTACCCGATCATCTTCGGAACGCTCTTCTTCTTCACCCTCCTGGGGCTGGTCGTGAACCTGATCGGCGACCTGATGTACGTCGTCATCGACCCGCGCATCGACTTCGAATCGCGGGAGGTCTGAGCGGTGGCGCTGTCCCCCCTCGCGCGGCGCAGGCTGCATAATTTCCGCGCCAACAGGCGGGGTCACGTGTCCTTCTGGCTCTTCCTCGGGCTCTTCCTGTTCACGCTGTTCGCGGAATTCGTCGCCAACGACCGGCCCATCGTCATGGAGTACGACGGGACGCTCTACTTCCCCATCCTCTTCGAATACGCGGAGACGGAGTTCGGCGGCGACTTCGAGACGGAAGCCGACTACCGCGATCCTTACGTGGCCGATCTCATCGCCGAGAAGGGGTGGATGGTGTGGCCGCTCGTCCCCTACGGCTATCGGACGATCAATTACGACCTGCCGGTGCCGGCGCCGGCCCCGCCTTCCGCCGACAACTGGCTCGGGACCGACGACCAGGGGCGGGACGTGCTCGCCCGCGTGATCTACGGCTTCCGGCTCTCCGTGCTGTTCGGCCTCGCCCTCACCTTTCTCGCCTCCATCGTCGGCATCGCGGCGGCGGCGGTGCAGGGGTTCTTCGGCGGCTGGATCGATCTCGCCTTCCAGCGCTTCATCGAGGTGTGGTCCGGCCTGCCGCAGCTGTTCATCCTGATCATCCTCTCCAGCATCGTGGAGCCGGGGTTCTGGGTGCTGCTCACGATCCTGCTGCTGTTCAGCTGGATGGCCCTGGTGGGGGTGGTGCGCGCGGAGTTCCTGCGGGTGCGCAACTTCGACTACATCCGCGCGGCGCGGGCGCTGGGCGTCGGCAACACGGCGATCATCCTGCGCCACGGGCTGCCCAACGCGATGGTCTCCGCCATCACCTTCCTGCCCTTCATCCTGGTGGGTGCGATCACCTCGCTCACCTCGCTCGACTTCCTGGGCTTCGGCCTGCCGCCGGGGGAGCCTTCGCTGGGCGAGCTGCTGCGGCAAGGCAAGGCCAACCTGCAGGCCCCCTGGCTCGGCATCGCGGGCTTCGTCGTCCTGGCATTGATGCTGAGCCTGCTGATCTTCGTGGGCGAGGCCGTGCGCGACGCCTTCGACCCGCGCAAGCTGACGGGGCGATGAGCCCGCTGGTGCGCGTCCGCGACCTCGCGGTCGATTTCGCGAGCGGGGAGGAGACGGTGCGCGCCGTCTCCGGGGTTTCCTTCGACATCGGGCGGGGCGAGACGGTGGCGCTGGTGGGCGAGAGCGGCTCGGGCAAGTCGGTTACCGCCCTCTCGATCCTCCAGCTCCTGCCTTATCCCGCGGCGTCGCACCCGAGCGGCTCCATCGAGGTGGACGGCGTGGACACCGTCAGGGCCTCCGGGCGCGTGCTCCGGCGCATCCGCGGCAACCGCGTCTCCATGATTTTCCAGGAGCCGATGACCTCGCTGAACCCGCTGCACACTATCGGCCGCCAGGTGGCGGAGGCGCTCACCCTGCATCGCGGCCTGCCCCGGCACCGCGCGCGGGCGCGGGCGCGGGAACTGCTGGAGATGGTGGCGTTGGGCGCGGCGTCGCGGCGGTTGAACGCCTTCCCGCACGAGCTCTCCGGCGGGCAGCGGCAGCGGGTGATGATCGCCATGGCGCTGGCCTGCGAGCCGGACCTGCTGATCGCCGACGAGCCCACGACCGCCCTCGACGTGACGGTGCAGGCGCAGATCCTGGCGCTGCTGGCGGAGCTGCAACGGCGGCTCGGCATGGCGATGCTGCTCATCACCCACGACCTCGCCATCGTCCGCCGCATCGCCGACCGGGTGTGCGTGATGCGCGGCGGCGCGATCGTGGAGGAGGGGCCTGCGGACCGCATCTTCCGGGCCCCCGCCCACGCCTACACGCGGATGCTGCTGGCGGCGGAGCCTAAGGGCGCGCCGCTCCCCGACGACGGCGCGGGCGCGGACGAGGCGCTGGCCTGCCACGATCTCAAGGTGCATTTCCCGATCAAGACGGGAGTGATCCGCCGCACCGTGGGGCGCGTCAAGGCGGTGGACGGAGTGACCCTCTCCCTCCGGCCCGGGCGGACGGTGGGGGTGGTGGGCGAGAGCGGCTCGGGCAAGACGACGCTGGCGCTGGCGCTGCTGCGGCTGGTGGCGAGCAAGGGCCCCATCCTCTTCGAGGGCCGGCCGATCCAGGGGCTGACCTTCCGCAAGATGCGGCCCCTGCGGCGGCGCATGCAGATCGTCTTCCAGGATCCGTTCGGCTCCTTGAGCCCACGCATGACGGTGCGCCAGATCGTGGAGGAGGGGCTGAAGGTCCACGGCTTCGCCCGCGCGGATAGCGCGCGGGACCGGGTGGGGGAGGCGCTCGAAGAGGTCGGGCTGGAGCCCGCGACGCGCAACCGCTACCCGCACGAGTTCTCGGGCGGCCAGCGCCAGCGCATCGCCATCGCCCGCGCCCTGGTGCTGAAGCCGCGACTGCTGGTGCTGGACGAGCCGACGTCGGCGCTCGACATGTCGGTGCAGGCGCAGATCGTGGACCTTCTGCGCGCGCTCCAGGCCCGCCACCGGCTGGCCTATCTCTTCATCAGCCACGATCTCAAGGTGGTGCGCGCGCTCTGCCACGAGGTGATCGTGCTGCGCGAGGGCCGGGTGGTGGAGAGCGGCCCCGCCCGCGTGATCTTCGAATCACCCCGCACCGACTACACCCGCGCCCTCCTCGCCGCCGCCCTGGACCTCGAGGCCACCGATTCCGGCGCCGTCAAAACCTGACCGCCGCCCCTGAAAAAAGCCACGGCGGCCGCCGCGGCGTGAAGCAGATCCGGCACCGAAAGGTAAGGGGATTATACGTCTAACTAGCCAGCGCCTTTTTGCGCATGACGATTTCTTCCTGCCCGATGTTTCTCGATCCCGGCCGCTATGTCGGCGGCGGCATTCCAAAGCGGGCTGTATTCTGCGATCAAGACCTGTTCCGTCAGACCGATCCAAACGGCGTCCCGCACCAGCCATCTGCACCGAAAGTCGTGGAGGTGCAGATTCTGTGCGCTATCAAGCGACTCGGCGTGCTTCACCAATCGACGATAAAGCGCCGGGGTCTGGTGGCGCGTCCTTGTCCGCCCTTGACGCTTTCCTGGCAGATCGGCCTTGCCAACGTAGATCGGCACTTCATCGCTCATGCCAGTATAAGCGTAAAATGAGCCAACGTAGTGCAGCGTGTAGACGCCACCTCCCCCAAACGATTCTTTCGGCGGCAAATCGTTCGGGGGATGCTCCATCAGTGCCCGCGCTGCGTTGCGCCCGAGCTCATCCACGCTAAGCAGATCATAGCTCCGCACAGATCATCTCTCACAGCTGCGTCCGTTGCGACAAATGATCCAGAAACAATGTCGCTTTCTGGCATGATGGGCGGTTTTCCATTTCGTTGAGACCATCGGTCCACTTCGAATCTTGACGATCAAATCACAAACGGTGAAGCCGGATTCTTCGGCCATTTTCATGAAATCACAGTGCGCCCATTTCGATCTATGACAGTTCACCATATCTGTGATTTTCGCCAACAGAAGACCGCGAGGCTTCAACACTCTTTTCGCCTGCTTTAGGAAAGGAGGATACAGATAGCTGAGGCTCCATCCTTGGCTCTTGCCACACTCAACCGTCGCCCCGAAATCCTCATCAAACCTCTTTCTGCTCTTGTCGCGTCCTTGCGGTCCCACGTGAGGCGGATCATAAACAACGGTTCCAAAAGTAGACGTAGGAATGCCCACCATTTCCCGATTGTCACCGACGATCATCGTCTTGTACTTTGGATCTATGTCCATTGAGACGATACGCCGGTTTGAGTTCTTCCAGAATCGCCCTGTGTTATAGGTGGAGTCCAGAATAGGGTCCGGTGGGATCGATGCATAAAACCTCAGCATCTGTTCGAGAAGTTCCCCATCGCTTCCCTCCCAAACGCTGCTAATGGGATTGTATTGTGCGCCACTTCCCGAACGTTGTTGTGGGCTTTCCTTGCGACCGTCTTCAAGAATCTCGTCGAGAGTCGAGTCGCTCATGCCACCAACTCCCTGCACTGCAGCCGCTTCCCCACCATGCCCCGCGCCAGTGTGGACATTTGCGCGATGGTATCGAGATTGCGGACGTTGTGCCGCCCGACGAACTCTCGGGCATGGTGGTTCGGGTGTTTCCCGGACAGGTGATGGAACGTGCCGTGGCAGGCGCGCTTGAACATGGGCCAGAGCGACTCCATTCCATTCGTGTGCGCCATGCCGCGAGCGTATTCGCCAACCGAATGGTTGACCGCCTCGTGGCGCGTGTCCGCCATCCCCTTGCAGGCCGCCGGATCGTCCGTGCAGACCGTGGCCCTCACCGCCACGCGCTCCTTGACGAACCCTTGCAGGATATCACGATCGGCGGCCTTGGCAACCCCGGCGCTCACTTCAAGAAGATTTGGCTAGGCCGTGGACTCATTATATTTGATATGGATACGGATTGCGGCGAGAGCGATTGCGGCGAGGAAGTTCCTGGTGAGCTTGTGGTAGCGGGTGGCGATGCCTCGGAAGTGTTTGAGTTTGTTGAAGAACCGCTCGACCAGATTGCGTTGGCGATAGAGCGCGGGATCGACGCTGTACCGGACCTTGCGGTTCTTCTGGGTCGGGATATGGGGCCTGGAGCCATGCTTGGCGATCAGATCGCGGATCGCCCTGGCGTCGTAGCTGCGGTCGCAGACCGTGTCCTGCGCCGGGTCGAGGCCGGCCAGCAGGTCGGCAACGCTTCCCTTGTCGGAGGCTTGACCGGGGGTGAGCAAGAACTTGACCGGCAGGCCGCGGCTATCGACCACGACGTGAACCTTGGTGCTCAGTCCGCCACGAGAACGACCGATGGCGTGATCCGCGCCCCCTTTTTTCCGCCCGCCGCGTGTTGATGGGCGCGCACGATCGAAGTGTCGATGAGATGAAGCGCCTCCGGCGCCTGGGCGCGCAACGCCTCGAAGACGCGCAGCCACACCCCCTGTTTGGCCCAGCGGTTGTAGCGGTTGTACACCGTCGTATACGGGCCGTAGCGCCCCGGCAGGTCGCGCCACGGAGAACCCGTGCGCAGAATGTAAAAAATCCCGTTCAGAACCCGCCGATCATCGACACGTGGCACCCCGCGCGGCTTGTTGGGAAGCAGCGGCGCGATCACCGACCACTCCTCATCCGTCAGATCAAAACGTGCCATTCCAAACTCCCTCCCTCCGCAACTTCCCCATGCCGATGGGAAACTATACCATCTTTATGGGTACATGACCTAGTCAGGCGTATAATCCCCAAAGAATAGCGGTCAGCGGGCGCCTGGGGCGGGAAGCCTGTCGCCGGAGGGCGCGCGGAGGTGGGCGGAGAGGCGGCGCTCGAGGCGTCGGGAGACGAAGACGAAGGCATAGGTGATCGCGAGGTAGATCAGGCCGGCCGCGATGTAGAGCTTGTAGGGCTCGAAGCTGCGGGCGACGAGGATGCGGGCGACGCCGGTCAGGTCGAGGAGCGTGATGACCGAGACCAGCGACGTCGCCTGGAGCAGGAACACCACCTCGTTGGTGTAGGCCGGCAGCGCCAGGCGGAACGCCTTGGGCAGGACGATGCGCCGGTAGAGCAGGACCCCGGACATGCCGAAGGCGCGCGCCGCCTCGATCTCGCCGCGCGGCACCGCCTGGATCGCGCCGCGCAGGATCTCCGCGGTATAGGCCGCGGTGTTCAGGGTGAGCGTCAGGACGGCGCAGAAATAAGCCTCGCGGAACAGCACCCACAGCCCGATGCGGTCGAGCAACGGCTGGAACTGCCCGGAGCCGTAATAGACGAGGAAGAGCTGCACCAGGAGCGGGGTCCCGCGGAAATAGAAGATGTAGCCGTAAACCGGCATCCACAGAAGCGGGTGGCGCGAAAGCCGCAGCACCGCGAGCGGGACCGCCAGGCACAGGCCGATCGCGACGCTCACCAGCGTGATCTCCAGGGTCAACGCGGCGCCGCCCAGCAGGCGGGGCAGGCTCTCCCAGACGATGGCGAGGTCCATCGCCGGCCTCAGGCGCGGCGGAGGCCGCGGTTGGCCCAGGCCTCGGCGCGCCGCTGGACCGCCGTCGAGACGACGGTGATGCCGAGATAGAACAGCGAGGCGACGAAGAAGAAGGTGAACGGCATCCGGGTCGCGCGCGCCGCGATGTCGGCGCTGCGCATCAGCTCCTCGAGCTGGATCACCGAGACCAGGGCCGTGGCCTTGATCAGAACCATCCACACGTTGCCGAGGCCGGGAAGGGCGAAGCGCCACATCTGCGGCAGGACGACGCGGCGGAAGGTCAGCGCCGGCCCCATGCCCGCCGCCCGCGCGGCCTCGATCTGGCCGTGCGGCACGGCGAGGAAGGCGCCGCGGAAGACCTCCGCCGCGAAGGCACCGTAGATGACGCCCAAGGTGGCGACGCCCGCGACCAGCGGGTCAAGATCGAGGGTCAGGTCGAGGCCGGCGCCGGACGCCGCGTCCTGGATCAGCGTCGGGACGCCGTAATAGACGAGCAGGATCAGGAGCAGCTCCGGCACACCGCGGACGACGGTCGTGTAAGCGCCGGCGAGCGTTCGCGCGGCCCGCGACCGCGAGAGCTTGCCCCAGGCGCCGAGCAGGCCCATGGCCAACGCCACCGCCATCGCGCACAGCCCGACGACGACGGTGAGCTCCAGGCCCCGCCACAGCATCCAGCCGTAGCCCTGGAGATCGAACATCCGGCTCCCCCGTATGCCCCTTCCCCTTGCGGGCGAAGGGGCGGCGCGCGCCGGCGCGCAGGAAGACCCCGCCGGTCAGTCGCCGTAGACGTCGAAATCGAAATACCTGGCGGCGATCGTCCGGTAGGTGCCGTCGGCCCGGATCGTCTCGATCGCCCGGTTCAGCGCATCGCGTAGCGCCGTATCGTCTTTGCGCACGGCGATGCCGACGCCCTCGCCGAACCAGCGCGGATCGGTGAAGTCCGGCCCGACGAACTCGGCGCCCTGCCCGTCGGGGGTGGCGAGGAAGCCTTCCATCAGGACGACGGAGTCGGCCAGCAACAGGTCGACGCGCCCGGCGGTGAAGTCGAGATTGGCCTCTTCCTGGGTGGCGTAGGCCTTGATCGAGACGACGTCGCCGTAATTGTCGCGCAGGAAATTCTCGTGGATGGTCGCCCGCTGGACGCCCACCGCCTTGCCCGCGAGGCCCTCCTTCGAGATCGCGATGTCCGAGCCCTTCTTGCGCACGAATTTGGCCGGCGTGTTGTAGTACTTGGCCGTGAAATCCACCTTCTTCCTGCGTTCCTCGGTGATCGACATCGAGGCGACGATCGCGTCGTACTTGCGGGCGAGAAGGCCGGGGATGATGCCGTCCCAATCCTGCACCACCCAGGTGCAGTCGCGCTGCGCCGCCGCGCAGAGCGCGTCGCCGATCTCCACGTCGAACCCCCGAAGGTCGCCGTTCTCGTCGATCCAGTTGAACGGCGGATAGGCGCCTTCCGTTCCCAGGACGACCTTCTTCGTTTCGGCCGCGGCAGTGCCCGCCGCGAGCGTGATTGCGACGGCCAGCGTCGCGAAGGTGAGCTTCCTCATGCGATGTTCCTCCTTGCGTGGTGATCCGCTCCGGAGCGACCCCAGGCTCTCCCGCGGGCGCCGGCCAGAAACCGCTCGAGGGGTTGTGTGCGCGGAGCCTCGAACAGCGCCCGCGACGGCCCTTCCTCCCCGATCGTGCCCCGGTGCAGGAAGACCGTACGCGAGGAGACCTCGCGCGCGAAGCCGATCTCGTGGGTGACGATCAGCATCGTCCGCCCTTCGTCGGCGAGATCGCGGATGACCTTCAGCACTTCGCCGACGAGCTCGGGGTCGAGCGCCGAGGTCGGTTCGTCGAACAGCATGACCTCCGGCTCCATCGCCAGCGCCCGCGCGATCGCCGCCCGCTGCTCCTGCCCGCCCGAGAGATGCGCCGGGTAGGCATCCAGCTTGTCGTGGAGCCCCACCTTGTCGAGCAGCGCCCGCGCCCGCTCGACGGCCGCGCGCCGGGGCAGCTTCAGCACGTGGATCGGCGCCTCCACGACGTTCTGCAGGACGGTCATGTGCGACCACAGGTTGAACCGCTGGAACACCATGCCGAGCCGGGCGCGAATGCGGTCGACCTGGTGCCGGTCCGCCGGCACCGCCGCCCCGCGCCGGTCGGTCGTCATGCGGATGGTCTCGCCCCGGATGGAGACCCGCCCGGCATCGGGGGTTTCGAGCATGTTGATGCAGCGCAGGAGCGTGCTCTTGCCGGAGCCGCTGGAGCCGAGGATGGCGATCACGTCGCGCTCGCGCGCGGCCAGCGAGACCCCCTTCAACACCTCCAGATCACCGAAGCGCTTGTGCAGGTCTTCCACACGCAACGCGACGCCGGCTTCCGCCTCGTCGGGCATGGCCTTCGCCGGGCAGGAGGCGCCCTCAGGAGGTGTAGGTGCGCCGCTTGATCAGCTTGCCGCGGCCCGGATCGGCATGGACGCGGCCGTTCTCCACGATGATGTCGCCGCGCGAGATTGTCATGATGGGCCAGCCGGTGACCGCGAAGCCCTCGTGCAGCTCCCAGTCCTGCTTCGAGTGCATGTCGCGCTGGCGGATCGTGACCGGCTTGTCGGGATCGAACACCGCGATGTCGGCGTCCGAGCCGACCGCGATCGTCCCCTTGCGCGGGTACATGCCGAAGAGCTTGGCCGGGTTGGTGGCGCTGACCTCGACGAAGCGGTTGAGCGAAAGCCGGCCCTTGCGCACGCCTTCCGAATAGAGCATGGGCAGCACCGTCTCCAGGTTCGACATGCCGGGCAGCAGCTCGTCCACCGTCGTCCCGGCCTTCTTCTGCTTCATGTTCCAGCCGACGTGATCGGTGGCGAGGGTCTGTAGCACATCGCTGTCCAGCGCCTGCCAGATCACGTCCATCTGGTCGGCCTCGCGCAGCGGCGGCCAGCCGACGAAGCGCTCGGGGTCGACCGCCTCGTCGAAGCGCTCGCGCGAGAGGTGGAGGTAGATCGGGCGGGTCTCGCCGTAGCAGGTCTGGCCGCGTCCGCGGGCGTCGTTGAGCGCGTCCAGCCCCTCCTGGCACGAGAGATGGACGAGATAGGCCGGCACGTCGGCGATATGGGCCATCCACAGCGCCCGCCGGGCCGCCAACCCCTCCGAGACGGGCGGCCGCGAATCGGGGAAGGTGCGGACGTTGGAGTTGCCTTCCTCCGCGAGCTTGCGGGTCATGTAGGTGATGCAGCACTGGTCCTCGCAATGGATGTTGACCATCGCGCCCAGCTTGCCCGCCTCCTCCATGCAGCGCAGGAACTGCGGCGCGTACTCGTCGAACTGCGCGAGCCCGGTCATGAAGATCTTGAAGCTGGTATGGCCGTCGGCGACCGCGTCCCTCATCTCCGTGAGCGTGTGCTCGCCGGGCCGGAACAGGGTCGGGTGGAAGCCGAAATCGATCACCGATTTCTCGCCCCGCCGGTTCCAGCGCGCGAGGCAGTCCTGAAGCGACTGACCCGGGTCGGGGAGCGCATAGTCGCAGATGGTGGTGATGCCGCCGCAGGCGGCGGCCACGGTAGAGGAGTGGAAGTCGTCGGCGGTCTGCTGCCCCATCAACTCGAATTCGACATGGGTATGCACGTCGACGCCGCCGGGGAACAGGAGCTTGCCGCTGCAATCGACGGTGCGCCCGGCCGGCCCCAGGCCGCGGCCGATCTGCTTGACGACGCCGCCCTCGATGCCGATGTCCGCGTCGTAGCTTTCATGGGCGGTGACGATCCTGCCGTTCGCCAAGATCAGGTCCATCTCCCCGCTCCCCTGTCTGCTGTGGGTTGGCCGAGTATGGGCGCGCCGCCGCCCGCCCGTCCAGCCCGTGTTCGACGGCGGGCCGTCCGGCCATGGGCGCGCGCACCGTCGCGTGAAAATCTCTCTTGACCGGCACGGCCTGTGGCGGGGACGCTTCGATTCGATAACCGACAGAGCAAGGAGGAGAGCCATGAGAAACTCGTGGAGCGACGATCCGCGCGGCTGGCGGCTGTCCCGGCGCGGTTTCGTGAAAGGGGCGGGCGCGCTCGCCGGCACGGCGGCGGTCGCGGGTGCGTTCGCGGGGCGCGCAGGCGCCCAGGAGCGGACGCTGAGCTATCTGAGCTGGCCGGGTCACGCCGACCCCTTCATCGTCGAGCCCTTCGAGAAGGAGCACGGCGTCAAGATCGTCAGCAAGGAGTATATCGGCGGCGAGCAGATGTTGGCGCTGGTCAACCAGTCGCCGCCCGGCACCTACGACGTGATCCTGTCCGACCGCGAATACATCGTGCAGCTGCGGGACGCGGGGTTCATCGACAAGCTGGATCCGGCGGACTACCCCTTCGACGATTTCTGGCCCGAATTCCAGAAGCTCGAAGGACACTGGCTGGACGGCGCCCTTTACTCGGTCATGCTCGATTTCGGCTATCTCGGGATCGTCTACAACACCGAGCGGCTCAGCGAGAAGGAGTGCGGCACCTACGGCGTGATGTGGGAAGAGAAAGTCACCGGCAAGCTCGGCCATTTCGACTGGTATCTCCCGACCATGGGCTGCCTCAGCCTCTATAACGGCAACAAGGCGCCGTTCGACATCGACGACGCGGCGTTCGCGAAACTGCGCGACACCACCTTCTCGCTCAAGCCCCAGCTTTCGGGCTTCTACGCCATGGCCGACGTGTTCTCGTCGATGACCAACGGCCAAGCGTGGCTCATGCCCGGGATCGGCGAATGGATATCGATCCTTCTCTCGAAGGACGGCCTGCCCGTCACCACCATCATCCCGGAGGAGGGCGGCATTCAGTGGACGGAATCGGTCTCGGTCGGCACCGGCTCGGAGAAGAAGGACTTGGCCAGGAAGTTCATTCAATACCTGACCGGCCCGGAAGGGCAGTGGCGCGTGGCCACCAAGGCGTCCTACAACGCCTCGATCCCCAACAGGAAGGGGTGGGAAGCGCTGAACCGGAACGATCCGCAATCGGCCGAGATGCTGCGGCACCGATTCGATAAGCGGAACGTCATGGACGAATACAAGGAAGGGAAGATCCAGCTCCGCAAGACCCCGGTCCGGCAATCCATCGAGGAGTGGTCCGAGGTCTGGAACGAGTACAAGAACATCTGATCTCCGGAGGAGGCCCGCGCCCATGCGGCCTCCTCCCGCCCGACCCTCGCGGAGTGCCGCCGGTCATGGCAGCCGCCGATAGCGGCGTCGGCGCGGCCCGCGGCGGCAAGGTGGGCGGCTACGCCCTGTTCTGGGGCCTGCCGCTCGTTCTCTGGCAGGCGACCTTCTTTCTGGCTCCCCTCGGCTTCCTCGTCGTGATGACCTTCTGGTCGGTGAAGAACTTCCGGCTCGAGCCCGGCTTCGACACCGCCAACTGGGCCAAGATGTGGAGCAAGGGCTATGTGGTCGATACCTATCTGCGGACCTTGGGCTACGGCGCGCTCGCCGCCGCGGTATGCAGCCTGGTCGCCTTTCCCGCCGCCTACGCCCTCGCCTTCAAGGTTTCCCCCGCCGTCCGCCGACTCGCGATCTTCCTTCTCGTCACGCCGTTCTTCACGAGCTATATCGTGCGCGTCTATTCCTGGCAGGCGGTGCTCTCCGAGAACGGCGTCCTCAACGCCTTCTTCGGCCTTCTGGGGTTCGGCCCGGTGGAGATGCTGAACACGCTCTTCGGCACTGTGGTCGGCTATCTGACCCTCTGCCTGCCCCTGGTGATCCTGCTTCAGCTCTTCAGCCTGGTGAATGTCGACCGCAACCTGATCGAGGCCGCCCACAATCTCGGCTGCGGGCGGCTCAAGACGGTGTTCCTGGTGATCGTCCCGTCGGCCAAGGTGGGGCTGATCCTCGCCGCGACCTTCGCCTTCATCCTCTGCTTCGGCGATTTCGTGAGCCCCGTCAGCCTCGGCGGAAGCAAGCCGCCGACCCTCAGCATCCTGATCGTCGACACCGTGAAGCAGGGCAACCACTGGCCGCGCGCCGCGGTGGTGGCGGTGACCATGGTAATCACCCTCGTCGCCGTCGCCTTCGTCGCGCTCTACTTCGCCTACGGCCGGCACCGGGCGCGCCGATGAACGTCGACCGGATCGTCCGGCGTGCGCTCGGCGGCTACGTGGTCGTCGCGCTGGGCTTCGTGTTCGTGCCGATCGCGATCAGCTTCGTCTTCTCCTTCAACGAAGGCCGCTTTCCGATCCTGCCGATCGAGCGCTTCTCGACCGTCTGGTACGAGGCGATCTGGAACGAGGCGCCGGTGACCCGTGCCTTCCGCTTCAGCATCGTGGTCGGCGTTTCGGTCGCCTTCATTTCCACCTTCATCGGCTTCGCGGCCGCCTATACCGATTTCCGCTACCGCTTCCTCGGCAAGAGCGTCTATCTCGCCCTCGCCCTGCTGCCGCCGACCATTCCGGTGCTGATCCTCGGGCTGATCATGCTCATGTTCCTGGGCCGGGTGAGCCTCGTCGGCGCGCTCCACTCGGTGATCGTCGCCCACGTCGTCTACTGCACGCCGTTCGCCATGGCGCTGATCCGGCTCCGGCTTTCGCAGATGGACCCGGACCTCGAACGCGCCGCCTGGAATCTCGGCGCCAACGACTGGCGCGCGATGCGCGACGTCATCCTGCCCTTCACCCTGCCGGCGATCCTCGCGGCCCTCTTCCTGACCGCCGCGGTTTCGTTCGACGAGTTCATGATCGCGTTCTTCGTGGGCGGGGTGAACGAGACCCTGCCGGTGCGCGTGCTCAACATGATGCAGGGCCAGGTGAGCCCCCGGATCAACGCCGTGGGCAGTTTCGTCTTCGCAATCTCCATGACCCTGGTGATCCTCGCGCAGATATTCCTGCTGACGCGCCGGGGCACCGGGCGCGCCGGGGCGCCGGGGCCGGAGTGGGGAAGGAAGGCGCGATGACGGACGCCCTGCTCGTTCTCGACCGGCTGACCAAGCGCTTCGGCGAGCAGGAGGCCGTGAGCAGCGTGAGCCTGGAGATCGCCCAGGGTGAATTCATCGCCCTGATGGGCCCGTCCGGCTGTGGCAAGACCACGACGCTGCGCATGATCGCCGGACTCGAAACGCCGAGCGACGGCGAAATCCGCCTCGACGGCGCGCGGCTCGACGCGCGCAAGCCCTGGGAGCGCGACACGCCGATGGTGTGGCAGAGCCTCGCGCTCTTTCCCTATTTGAGTGTCCTCAAGAACGTCGAATTCGGCCTCAAGATGCGTAAGGTCGGGGCGAGGGAGCGCCGGCGGCGGGCGATGACGTGGCTCGAGCAGGTGGGCATCGCAGGCTATGCGAACCGGAGCATCGCCCAGCTCTCCGGCGGCGAGAGGCAACGGGTGGCGCTGGCGCGTGCGCTGGTGACGGAACCGCGGATCCTCCTGCTCGACGAGCCGTTGAGCGCCCTCGACGCCCATCTCAGGGTCCGTATGCAGTCCGAGATCACCCGGCTCCAGCGCCGGCTCGGCATCACCTTCGTCTACGTGACCCACAACCAGTCGGAGGCCTTCGCCATGGCGAGCCGCGTCGCCATCATGAACGAAGGCCGCATCCAGCAGGTCGCCGCACCGCGCGAGGTCTATCGTGCGCCCGCCAACCGCTTCGTCGCCGAGTTCGTCGGCACCAACAACATCGTCGAGGGGCGAATCCAGGCCGCAGCCGGGGCGCGCATCACGGTCGGCACGGCGCATGGGGATTTCGAAGCCGCGGCGCCGGCCGGCCGGACGCTCGCGCCGGGCGATGCGGTCAGCCTGGTGGTCAGTGCCGACCGCGTCGCCATGCCGGCGCGGGACGAGGCGCACGCCAACACGATTTCCGGCGCCGTGATAAGCGAGGAATTCGTCGGCTCGGTGGTGACGCTGCACCTCGATGTCGGCGGCGGCGCGGTGTTTCGCGTCCAGAAGCAGGCGCACGCGCTCGACGCCATCGACATCGCGCCCGGCCAGGCGTTGCGCGCGTCCTGGCGGGCGGAAGACACTTACGTCCTGCCCGCGTGACCCATGAACGCCCACCCACGGGAGAGGTCGAACGCATGTCGATTCTGATCCGCAACGCCACCATCGTCGCGATGGATCCCGAGCACGGCAGCGCGCCCTTCGAAGGCGACATCCTGATCGAGGGCGATCGAATCGCCGGCGTCGGCGCCCTCGCCGCCGACGTCCGGGCCGAACGGGTCATCCCGGGGCAGGACAGGCTGGTGATCCCCGGTCTCGTCAACGGCCACATCCACACGCCGGAAGCCTTCGCCAAGGGGCGCTACGACAACCTGCCTCTGGAGCTGTGGATGACCCTCGCCTACGGCATCCTCGGCACCGCCGCGCTCACCCCGCGCATGATCTATCTGCGCTCGGCGCTGTGCGCCATGGACGCCATCAAGACCGGCGTCACCTTCTTCTCCGACGACATCCTCGAGTTCCCGCTCCAATCCATGGAGACTCTGGGTGCCGTGTTCCAGGCCTACGAGGACGTGGGGCTGCGCGCTTCCATCTCGGGCCACGTGATCGACCGCAAGCTGCCCGACACGATCGTCTATCTGAACGACCTCCTGCCGGGTGCCCTGAAGCGCGAGATCGACGCGCAGACGCCGCCATCGGTGGAGGAATTCACGGCGTTCTGCGACGAGGCGCTCGCGCGCTACCACGGCCGGGCCGGCAGGCTCCGCTTCATGCCGGCGCCCTCCGGCCCCCAGCGCTGCACCGAGGCGCTGATGCAGGCGGCCGGCGCGTTCGCCCGCGCCAACGGCCTCCCGTTCCACACCCACATTCTCGAATCGAAGGTGCAGGCGGTCACCGGCAGGGCGTTCTACGGCAAGACGCTGATCCGCTACATGCACGATCTCGGCCTGCTCGACCGGAACACCACCATCGCCCACGGCATCTGGCTCACCGACGAGGACATCGCGTTAATGGGCGAGGCGCGCTGCTCGGTCGTCCATAACGCGCTTTCCAATCTCAAGCTCGGCTCCGGCATCTGCCCGGTGCGCCGCCTGCTCGACGCCGGGGTCAATCTCGCGCTCGGCTCGGACGGCCTCTCGACCAGCGACACCCCCCGCATGTTCAGCGTGATGCAGTGCGCGGGCCTGATGCACAACGTCTCTTCGCCGGACAACGCCTATTGGCTGGACGCTCACGAGGTGCTCCACGCCGCGACTCTCGGCGGCGCCTACAGCGTTCTCCTCGAAGACGAAATCGGCTCGCTGGAGCCGGGCAAGCGCGCCGACATGGCGATCCTCGACATGCGCACGGCGAACTTCATGCCACTCAACGACGTGCGCAACCACCTCGTCTATTGCGAAAACGGCGGCTCGGTCGAGACCGTGATCGTCAACGGCGAGATCATGGTCGAGGACGGCAGGCTCACCCGCGTCGACGAGCAGGCCCTGATGGACGAACTGCGCGCCATGATGCCGGCGATCAAGGCCGATCAGGAGCGCCTCGAGGCCCGGAACGAGGCATTCATTCCGCCGCTCGCCGAAGTCTGGCGGCGCTGCGCCGAGACCGACATCGGGATCGACCGCTGGGGCAGCGACAACGTGCCGCGCTGGCCGACGAACCGATAGGCGGGCGCCGAGACGCCGGGCGCGATGGGCGCGGGCACGCAGATCCTCGGGGTATGGCTCCTGCGGGACGAGGAGCATTTCGCCGCTTGGTCGTTGATGAACGCGGTCGCGTTCTGCGACCGGGTTCTGGTCATGGACAACCGCTCGCGGGACAGGACGCGGGAGATCGTGGAAGCCGTGGCCGCGCGGTATGGCCACGTCGAAATCCTCGACGTGGAGGACGCCCGCGACACGCACCGGCACCTGGAGGCACTCGCGGGGACGCGGACCTGGGTGTTCGGCGTGGACGGCGACGAGATCTACGATCCGGCCGGCTTGGCGCGGATGCGGACGCGCCTGCTGTCGGGTGAGTTCGACGCGCATTGGCACGTCGTCGGGCACACGCTGCACGCGCTCGGCATCCGCCTCGATCGCGCCGAGGCGTTCGGCCATGCGCAGCCCGCCACTCCGGGAATCACCAAGCTCTACAATTTCGGCGCCGTCGAGAGCTGGCGTCCCGGTCGACACGAACGCCTGCACGGGCTCAAATCGGTCGTCTTCCGGCCGGGATACGCGCGCGATGGCGTCCTGCATACCTGGCGGCGGGAGCACTGGGACGGCGCCGATTTCCGCTGCCTGCACCTGTGCTTCATGCCGCGCTCGCCGCTGGACGAACCGATGGGGGGGGGCATCGAGCCGACCGGTCGGGCCAACCCGGCGGAACGGATGAAGGCGCGCGCGCTCCTGCGCCGCGCCCGCCGCGCCGTCCTGCGCCGTCTCGATTCGCGTCACGACGTGCGGCGCAACTACAAGCACCGCTTTTACGCCAGGGGCCCCGTGGCGACCTTCGACATCACGGGCTTCGGCGCGCCGGGCGACTTCCGCGACGTCGATCCCGGCTACGCCGGGGCACTCGACGCTCTCCGAAAGACGATCGGGCAAAGAGAGAGCGCACGGCACACATGAATTTTGACGTTGACAAACAGAATGGGATGCGCTACCGTCACTGTCCTGCTGGGGATTGGAGATATCGACATGAGCGATCAAGGCAAGCACACCGTCGCAAAGCCCGCAGGAAGCGACCTCCTGGAGAATCGGCGGCTCTACGAGCTATTCATATCCAAGATTAGTGAGAAGGTGAATGAGGATATTCGGAAGAGAAATGCGGACTTTCGAGCTTGGCTCATCGGGATCCTCACCCTCGCTGTCATCAGCATCGCGGCAAGTGGCACAGTTGTTCTGAGAGGTTATGTGGATGATGCCGTGGCCCCCGCCGTAGAAGAGGTCGTGGCCTCCGCCGTATAAAGAGGCCGTGGCCCCCGCCGTAAAAGAGGCCACAGACGATCTTCAATTCGACCTTGAGATCGCATCTTTGAACCTTCGCATGGTGAATCTCGACAGGTCTGAAAGTTTCACTTCAGAAGAGGCAAAGTCAATCGTTGAGGATATTGATTCACTTGTCTCTAGAGGGGCTGAAGAGAAACTCGGAAAACTTGAATTTGCCACTAATACTGCTGTGGAGAGTTTCGCCGCAGCTGGTCGCCTAGACCTCGTGATTCGGCTCCAAAATATAGCACCAGATTTGTTCCGGAACAGTGGCACCATTATTCAGACAATGCTCCATGCGATTGGCTTCACGTTGCTTGCCGATGCCCGTGCACCAAACTCCTGGACGGATCCGACAGGCTCCAGGTTCGATCTCTACGAGATCTACCGAACATACGCGGACATGGCCGAACTTGCTGGCCATCGAGAACTTTACCTGCTATACGAAATGCTGTTGGGTTATATTGAAGGACGGTCGGCGGAGGGGATCGGAAATCTGATTGCGGACATCGATGACCTGAGCGAAGAAGATTCTGCACACTTCTCCCTGGTGATGATGTCTCTCGCGAGCGGAGAGGTGGCGAAGGAGCCCACCGCTCAGTCAAAGAGAGTTGTCGGCCGGGTCACCGCATTTCTGTGCGAGTATAAGGAGCAAAATCCTCGTCTCCAGATGATCTTCCAGCAAGCGGAACTTCGATGCTATGCTCAGAATCCATAACGGCATGTTGCGATAGTATGGACAGCATGATATGATTCATGATGTGATTTAAGATCCCCGAGATATAGGGGGGAAGAGCTGGGTAGCGGGCATAGCGATGATCGACGCCACCCACCTGAAGGTACGCCGGGCCGCCGCCAGCCTGCTCAAAAAAAGGGGTCTTCGCGCTGCATCGGGCGGAGCCGAGGCAGGCTGAACTCGAAGCTGCACATGGTCTGCAGCGGCTGACCGCAGGACAGGTCAGCGACTACCGGGGGGGCCGAGGCCATCCTGGTGGACTTGCCCAAAACTGGCGCGCTGATCGCCGACAAGGGCTATGACGGCGACCGCTTCCGCCGGGCGTTGGCCGAACGCAGCATCGAGGCATGTATTTCCCGGACGACCCCATCGTAAGCAGCCTGTCGCCTTCGATGCCGAACTCTACAAACAGCGCAACTTGATCGAACGCATGTCCCGGCAGGCTCAAGGAGGACTGGAGGCGCATCGCCACACGATACGACCGATGCGCGCACACCTTGACTTCAGCGCCATCTGCATCGCCGCTACCGTCATCTTCGGGACATGAGTCCTGAACCTAGTCACCTGGAACAGAAGTTCATAGCATGATGTTTGATCTGTAGGTCGGGGAAATCGCTGAATACCGACGGGAAGCTATTGACCAAACAATGATGCTTATTTCAGTTCCATGTGACTAGTCCCCGCGCCCTGAACCGCCGCCCAAGGTCAGCTTGCGGGTCGCGCCCCGGGCCGCCCTGCGTCCTCCGGACCGTCGCGCCAGTGGTCGGCGATCCAGGGCGCGGGCCGCGTGCGCCGGTGCAAGCGGCCCGCCCGCCAGCCCACCAGCCCCTGGTCCGGGTCGGGCCGCCCGTGGAAGACCAGGATGCGCGCGCCCGCCGGGAGTTTCGGGGCGATCAGCAGATTGAGCGGGAACGCCGCCACCGCGTGGCGCTTGAAGCTTCGCACCCACGGCTCCGGCCACCAATAGCGTTCGCCCATGGCGCGGGTCACGTAGCTCTGCTCCGCCGTTCCGAAGCGCCGCAGCGCCTGGTCCCGTTCCGCGCGGAACCTGTCGAGGATGAACTGGGTCGTGCCGGCGCGCCAGCGGAAGACGGAGGAGTTGCCGACGTCCGGGCGCTTCCTGGGGAGCGCCCGCGCCCGCTTCCAGTCGTGGATGATGCAGCGCTTCCCCGGCCGGTGATCGAAGAAGCAGTCGAGGCCACCCACGATGAGCTGGTCGAGGTCCAGGAACAGGCAATCGCCTTCCAGACCGGCCAAGCCGTCGGCGAACAGCCCGAGCTTGAGCCAGGTCGTCCGGGCGTGGCTCGCGGGGAGGTCGAGCGGCGGCAGGGGGCGCGCCTCGATCTGCGGCAACAGGCCCGAACCGTCGTCCGTGAAGCAGAGGAAGCGGAAGGGCCGGGACAGATGGCGCGCGACGCCCCGGTAAAGCCGGTTGACGAAGACCGGCCCGTAGCGCTCTCCCCATTTCAGGGTGACGACGTTGACCGGCGCATTGACCGGTGCAGGGCCGCCGTTTTTCGCTCCGGCCTTCAAGGAACGCTCCCGGCGGGTTCTCCAGACGCGCGGAAGAAAGCACGCTTCGCGCCCGCAAGTCGAGACCGCGGCGGAAAAGCGGCCCGCGTCGGGGTTGGCAGGGGTGCGGTCCCCGTTACTATCGGGCGCCGACGGAACGTGGACGATGCGGAAGGGAATCGCGCGATGGCTCGGCCTGCGCTCTCTGCCCTGGTGGTCGCGCACGACGAGGAGGCGCAGCTCGACGACTGCCTCCGCTCCCTCGCGTTCGCCGACGAGCGGGTGGTCGTTCTCGACCGCTGTACCGACGGCTCCCAGGCGATCGCGGAGCGGCACGCCGCCGTGATCGTCGAAGGCGCCTGGCCCCTGGAAGGCGACCGGCGGAACGCCGGAATCGATGCCTGCGCCGGCGACTGGATCCTGGAGGTCGACGCCGACGAGCGCGCGAGCCCCGCCCTCGCCGACGAGATACGCGCCGCCGTCGCGGGCGCGGAAGGCGGCTATTTCCTGATCCCCGTCGACAACTACGTCGGCGGGCGGCTGGTCCGCCACGGCTGGGGGGCGTCCTTCGGCACGACGGCGGTCGCGCGCCTGTCCGCGCGCGGCTGCAAGCGCTGGAACACGCGCGCGCGGGTTCATCCGCCGATGACGCTCAGCGGCCCGCAGCGCCGGTTGAAGACGCCGCTCCTGCACTACGTCGACCGCGACATCTCCGACATGCTGATGCGCTTCGACCGCTACACGACGCTGCGGGCGCTGGACCTCATTGATTCCGGCGACATCGGCACCCTGCCCGCGAACCTCCGCCGTCTCGTGATGCGCTTCCATAAATGCTTCGTCTCCCGGCGCGGCTACCGGGAAGGCGCCATGGGGCTGATGATCGCGCTTCTGGCGGGCCTCTACCCGCTCGTCTCGCACATCAAGGCGCGGACGGCGGACAGGGGCGGGATGGCGCGCCCGTAAGACGCCCTCGGCGAGGGGCGCGCCCGGCCGGGAACACGGTTGGCGTTCGCACCCCGAACCGCGGAGCGAGGACAGGCGCGGTGCCCGCGGCGGAGAGTTTATTCTTCACTAACTCAGCGGGCCTTGCAGGCATTTTCCGCCCGCAACCGCTGGAACTCCGTCCATCCGAGGCGCGTTCGGATTCGCCTGCCGTCGGTCACCGGCAGATCGAATTCCCGTGCGTGCGATCCGGTTATCAGATGGATGGCCTTGATCGGAGGGTTGGGCCGGACTGGATCGAGAAGCGCGAACGTCTCCCCATCGATCAGCGGCGGCGACATAACAGGAAGCCAGTTGTGAGTCGCCGGCATGACGGCGTAGGGCAGCTTGCGCAGGATCAGCGCCACCTGAAGGCACGTCTGGTCGCAGATTTGCGCGCGACGATGCTGCCGCTTCAGGTCCGCGGCGAGGAGCGTTTCCTGCCACGCCTGCCAGACGGGCGACCCCGCGGCCATGTAGAACAGGCCGGAGTTCAGTACCGGCGGTATCCCGACTTCCGCGGCCATCTTGAAGCCGAACATCTCGCGGGTCTTGTTCGGGAAGTAGAGCTTGACGCCCTTGATGAACACCTTGCCGAAGACTTCCAGCCTTCGAAACCTTTGAGGGTGTCGATAGCTCGGGTGGGATTCGAAGCTGAAGGCCGCCCCATCTCTACTACCGGCCTCGACGTAGTCGTCGATGGCTCCGGCATCCTGGAACCAGATGTCGGCGTCGACCCAGACGTAATCGTCGTATCCTGGAAACAAGTCGGGAATGAAGGGTTTCGATACGAAAACCTTCTTGTATTCAGGCGCCTTGTCGATTCCCGAAAAGGTGCGCCGCCATTCCGCTTTTACGAAATTCGCATCGACCTTACGGGCCCTGATCCGGTTCTTGTCGCCGTCGGTCAGCCCCAGATCGAGGATGCAGAGGTCGAATTGCGCCAGCCCCCCCCCCCGATGGAGGCGAGCATCCCTTCCAGCAGAGGCAGGTACGAGGTGTTGGACGCGGTGACAATGGCGATCTTGCGCATTCCTCTCCCGGCGCGTTTCGGGGCCCGGCCGAAAACGAATTGGCGGCCTGCGGTTCCTTGTCGTGTGCAAGTGACGAAAAAGCCACAAGATCTGGTCTGATACCCCGCCCGCACCATGGGCGCAAGGACCCGTACTGTGTGAGCGAGAAACAGTTGCGGGACTTTTCCGTTGGGTTGAGAGCATCGCTTGGTTGATCGGCCGGCGCTGCGCCGGGGCACGGCCCTGACCGGCGAGCGCATACGGTCCGCCGCGCATCTCGGCCTTCTGCGCGCCGTGCGTCCCGGAAAACCTGGAGGAGCCAGAGGCGATCGCCTTGGCGGTGAGCTTGCCGGGTTCGGCGATCGGTTGTAGAGCTGGCTTCGGTACGACGACGGACGTGAGCGGGCATGACTCGAGCCGTGCGCATCGCCGAACTCGCCTGGACGGATTACGACCGCCGGGTGCGCGAGGAGCGGCCGGTGGTGATCCTTCCCGTGGGCGCGCTGGAACAGCACGGGCCGCACCTGCCCATGAACTGCGACGCCGTCATCCCCACCGCGCTTTCCGAGCGGGTCGCGGCGCGCACCGGCGATCTGGTCGCGCCGACCATCTGCTACGGCTACAAGTCGCAGCCGAAATCGGGCGGCGGCGACCATTTTCCGGGCACCACGAGCCTGGACGGAGAGACCCTGATCCACACCGTGCGCGACGTCATCGGCGCGTTCGCCCGCCACGGCGTGCGCCGCATGGCGCTGGTCGACGGCCACTACGAGAACAACATGTTCCTGGTGGAGGGCATCGACCTCGCCTTGCGCGGGCTGCGGCGCGAGGGCGTGCGCGACATGCGGATCGCCAAGCTGCCCTATTGGGAATACGTCACCGGGGAGACCCTGCGCATCGCCTGGCCCGAGGGCTTTCCCGGATGGCCGCTCGAGCATGCCGGCGTCATGGAGACATCGGTCATGCTGCACCTGCGCCCGGCGCTGGTGACCATGGAGGCCGCCCCCTCGCATCCGCCGGCCGACTTCCCGGTCCATGACCTCTACCCGGTCGATCCCGCGTCGGTGCCGGCCACCGGCGCGCTCTCGCCTTCGACCGGCGCCAGCGCGGAAAAGGGCGCGCGCTTCGTCGCGGATTACGTGGACGGCATGGCCGCCGCGCTGGTCGATATCTTCGGGCCGAAAGGCGCGGCCGCCGCGGCCCGGTAGCGGACGAGCCGGCGCAGGCGCCTCCGATGGGCCACGGCTTCCCCGAACCGGTCAGCGGCATGGACATGCCGCGCTTCGGCGCCGTGCCCACCTTCATGCGGCTGCCCCACGTCGCCGACTTCGCGGCCGTGGACATCGCGCTGGTCGGCGTGCCGTGGGACGGCGGCACCACCAACCGCGCCGGTGCCCGCCACGGCCCGCGCGAAATCCGCAACATGTCGAGCCTGATCCGGCGCGCCCACCACGCGCTCGGCATCTGTCCCTACGAGATTTGCCGGATCGCCGATTGCGGCGACGCCCCGGTCAACCCCGTCGACCTGGACGACACGATCGGGCGCATCGAGCGCTTCTTCGCCGCCTTGCACCGGGCCGGCGCGGCGCCGCTGTCGGCCGGCGGCGACCATCTGATCACCCTGCCGATCATGCGCGCCATCGCCCGCGACCGGCCCCTCGGCATGATCCACTTCGACGCCCATTCCGACACCTGGGACAGCTATTTCGGCGGCTCCACCCTGACCCACGGCACCCCCTTCCGACGCGCCGTCGAAGAGGGCCTGCTCGACCCGAAGCGGACCATCCAGATCGGCATCCGCGGCTCGGTTTACGATCGGCACGACATGGATTTCGCGCGCGACGCCGGCATGCGCATCGTCGAGATCGAGGAGTATTTCGCGCTCGGCTGGGAGAAGACGGTCGCCGAAGCCCGCAGGACGGTCGGCGAGGGGCCGACCTATGTCAGCTTCGACGTCGACGGGCTGGACCCGGTCTACGCGCCCGGCACCGGCACGCCGGAAATCGGCGGCTATTCGACCTACGAGGCGCAGCGTATGTTGCGCGGCGCACGCGGCCTGAACCTGGTCGGCGGCGACGTGGTGGAGGTCGCCCCGCCCTTCGACCCGAGCGGCAACACCGCGCTGGTCGGCGCCACCATGATGTTCGAGATACTCTGCGTGCTGGCCGAATCGGTCGCGGGCCGGACGCGATGAGGGAGTGGACCTGCGATGGACGATAAGGCTTACATGCGCCGCGCGATCGCCCTCTGCCGGGAGAAGATGGAGGCGGGTGCCGGCGGTTACTGCGCGACGATCATCGTGCGCGACGGCGCCGTGATCGGGGAAGGCTGGAACGACGTCGTGGAGAACCACGACGCGACCGGCCATTGCGAGATCAACGCGATCCGCGACGCCGGCCGGCGCACCGGAAGCTGGGATCTGTCCGGCGCGACCCTCTACACGACGTGGGAACCATGCGTCATGTGCGCGGCGGCGATCTGGTGGGCGCGGATCGACCGGGTCTGTTACGCCAATCTCCTGTCCGACGCGGCCGGGCTCGGCATCGACGTGGAGGCCCTCGAAACGGAGGTCGCGACCGCGACGGAGAAACGCGCCCGTCCCTACCGGCGATTGCTCGGAGACGAGGCTCTCGCCGTTTTCAACGAGTGGTGGAACAAGGCGGACCGGCGGCCGATCTGAACGCGGGCCGGAAAGACGCCACTCCGCCCGTCCGCGACAATCCGCCCATGAAGCCCGACGGCTCCGCATGAGAGGGTCGCTCGCGGAGGCGCGCACGCGGTTGCGGGCCGTGTTCGGGCTGCGCGACTTCCGCCCGGGCCAGGAGGCCGTCATCGCGGCGCTGCTCGCCGGCGAGGACGTGCTCGCGGTGATGCCGACCGGGAGCGGCAAATCGCTGTGCTACCAGCTTCCCGCGTTGCTGGGCGACGGGCTGACGGTGGTCGTCTCGCCGCTGATCGCCCTCATGCGCGACCAGGTGGCGCAATTGCGCGCGCTGGGCGTGGCGGCCGCGGCCCTCAATTCGGCCAACCCGCCGGGCGAGAATCGCCGCGTCATGGAGAGCGTGCGCGCAGGTAGCCTCGCGCTGCTCTACGCCGCGCCGGAACGCTTGGCGCTGCCCGAAACCACGGCCCTCCTGCGCGCCTCCGGGGTGCGCCTGCTCGCGATCGACGAGGCCCACTGCGTCTCCCAGTGGGGCCACGATTTCCGGCCCGAATATCTTTCGCTCGGCGCCCTGCGGGCCGCCCTCGACGGGGTGCGGACGGTCGCCCTCACGGCGACCGCGGACGCCGCCACCCGGTCGGAAATCGAGCGAAAGCTGTTCGACCGCCCGCCGCGGGTCTTCGTCCACGGCTTCGACCGCCCCAATATCGGCCTCGCGATGCGGGCGAAGCGGAACGCCGAGCGCCAACTTCTGGAGTTCCTTGATCGCCACGCCGGGCACAGCGGCATCGTCTATTGCGCCTCGCGGAAAGGGACCGACGACTTGGCCCGCGCGCTCGCCGCCCACGGCCTGCGCGCCGTGCCTTACCACGCCGGCATGGAGAAGGCCGCCCGCGCCGCCAACCAGGATCTGTTCCTGCGCGAGGACGGGGTGATCGTGGTCGCGACCGTCGCCTTCGGCATGGGCATCGACAAGCCGGACGTGCGGTTCGTCTGCCACGCCAACATGCCGCAGACGATCGAAAACTATTACCAGGAGATCGGGCGCGCCGGCCGCGACGGTCTGCCGGCGGAGACGCTCACGCTCTACGGGCTGGACGACATGCAGCTGCGCCGCGCGCAGATTGAGAAGAGCGGGGCCGCGGAAGAGAAGAAGCGCATCGAGCACCAGCGGCTGACCGCGCTCGTCGCGCTCTGCGAGGCGCCGCGTTGCCGGCGCGAGACGCTGCTCGCCTATTTCGGCGAGCGGAGCGCGCCTTGCGGGAATTGCGATCTCTGCGCGGACGGGGTCGAGGTGGTCGACGGGAGCGTCGAGGCGCAGAAGCTGCTTTCCGCGGTGGCGCGGACGGGCGAGCGTTTCGGCACCGAGCACATCGTCGCCATCGTCCGGGGCGAGGAGACGGACCGCATTCGCCGCTTCGGCCACCACCGCCTGCCGACCTTCGGCGTCGGCGCCGACCGCAGCAGGCGGGAGTGGCGCGGCATCGTCCGCCAGCTCTACGCCGCCGGCTGCCTGACGCTGGAGATCGAGGACCACGGACGCTGGAGCATGACCGACGAAGGCCGGGCCGTCATGCGCGGGCAGCGCCGGTTCGAGATGCGCCGCGACGCGGCGACGTCACCCAGGCCCAGGCGGGCGCGCGCCGCCGGGGCCGCGCCGCGGGCGGCGGCCCTCCCGGTCGCGGACGCGGCGCTCTTCGAAGCGCTCAAGGCGCTGCGCCGCCGCCTCGCGGAGGAGGAGGACGTCCCGGCCTATGTCGTCTTCCCCGACCGCACCTTGATCGAACTAGCCGATGCCCGCCCGACGACCCGGGACGCCATGCGCGGGGTCCACGGCGTGGGCGCGGTCAAACTCGATAAATACGGTGCCGCCTTCCTCGCGGCGATCGCGGCCGCGCCGCCGCGGCCATGAGCACGCGCGGGCCGGATACGCCGACGGCCGTCCTCCCCGCCGGATTCTGGCGGCGCCTCGCGGCGTGGCTCATCGACGGGGCGATCGTCCTGGCGGGCTTCTTCCTCGTCGGCGTCTATCTGTGGCCCGATCTCGTGCTGACCACGACCCTGACGAGCGAGGTCAATGGTGCGCGCCTGGAGACCGCGCGCTACGCGCCGACGCCGCTGGGTGCGGTCGTCCTCGGCATCGCCGTCTGGGCCTACGCGGCCCTCCAGGAATGCGGGCCGCGCCAGGCGACCCTCGGCAAGCGCGCCCTGGGCCTCAGGGTCACGGGCCGGGACGGGGGCCGCGTTTCGCTGCTCGTGGCGAGCGTCCGCAGCTGGCCGCGCTGGCTTCCGGGGCTGCTCGGCACGGTCGGCATCCTCGACGCCGTCGCGGCGTGCGCCGCGCTCGCCGCCTGCGTGGCGGTCGCCTTCACGCCGCGCAAGCAGGGCCTGCACGACATGATGGCGCGGTGCCTGGTCGTGCGCCGCCCGCCGCCGGGTGCGCCGGGGAGCGCATGATGGCGCGGCACCGGCTTTTGCGCCATGATCGGCCGGCGGCGGGCGAAAGGCGCGCCGTCCGGCATCGGGGGAGCGGCCAATGGCGGCGGAACTGGCGAACGAGCGCGTCTGTTACATCGATGGGGAGATCGTACCCGAGAGCCGGGCCACGGTCTCGTTCCGCGACCGGAGCTTTCGCTACGGCGACGGGGCGTTCGACACGACGCGCACCTTCGGGCACCGGATTTTCAAGCTGGAGGAGCATATCGTCCGCTTCTACAAGAGCCTCCGCTACCTGCGGATCGATCCCGGCATGCCGCCCTCCGAGATGAAGCGGCAGACCGAGGAAGTGCTGGCGCGCAATCTGCATCTGCTGGGGGCGGACGAGGATTACTGGGTCACCCAGCGCATCTCGCGCGGCGTCGAGCCGGCGGGCGGCGACGTGGTCGGCTCGAGCGGCCCCACCCTCGTCATCGAGTGCACGCCGCTCCCCCTCGCGCAACGCGCCCATTACTACCGCGACGGCATCCCGCTGATGATCCCCTCCACCCGCCGCGCCGCGCCGGAGGCGCTTTCGCCCAGGGCCAAGACCCACAACTATCTCAACCTCCTGGTGGGCCATGACGAGATCCGCCGCCGGGACCCGAACGCCTGGGCCCTGCTCCTCGACCACAACGGCAATCTCTGCGAGGGGCTCGGCTCCAACCTCTTCCTCGTCGCCGACGGCGTTCTCTACACCCCGCAGGACCGTTACGTGCTCTGCGGGGTCAGCCGCGAGACCGTGATAACGCTCGCGGAGGAAGCGGGCATCGAGGTGGTCAAGACCGATCTCGATCTCTACGACGCCCATGCCGCGGACGAGGCGTTCGTCACCTCGACCAGCTTCTGCGTTTGCCCGGTCTCCGGCATCAACGCCGTGCCCTTCGGCGAGCGGCGCATTCCCGGCCCGATGACGGAGCGGCTCACCAAGCTCTACGGCGATTTCGTCGGCTTCGATTTCGTCGCCCAGTATCTCAAGCACCTGCATTAGGGCCGCCTCCATGCTGGAGATCGTCAAGCCGGGCCTCGAGACCGCCATCCAGGATTTTCCGGGCCGCGTCGGCTACTGGAACCAGGGCTTCCCACCCTCCGGCCCGATGGACATGTGGTCGTTCCGCCTCGCCAACCTCCTCGTCGGCAACGACCAGGGCGCGCCCGGCCTCGAGGCGCAGTTCATGGGGCCCACGATCCGCTTCCGGCGCGACGGCGTCATCGCCGTGACCGGCGCCGACATGCGGCCCGCCGTGGACGGGCGGGCCATCCCGCTGTGGCGGAGCGTCGCGGTCGAGGCCGGCCAGACCCTGACGATGGGCCCCGCCGTTTCCGGCGCGCGCGGCTATCTCGCGGTCGCCGGCGGGATCGACGCGCCGTCCTGGCTGGGTTCGTCCGCGACCTTCCACAAGGCGGGAGTCGGCGGGCTGGACGGCCACGCCGTCAAGAGCGGGCAGGTGCTCCCGGTGAAGGAGGCCGGCGGCACCGCGGGCCGCCGGGTCGCGGAACGCGCGCGCCCGCGCTTCGCGGCGGACAAGACCTGGACCGTCGAGGCGGTGCGCGGCCCCAACGACGACTGGATCGACGCCGCCGGCCACGAGCGGTTCGCGACCGTCGCCTGGAAGCTCGAGGCGCGCAGCGACCGCACCGGATACCGCCTGCAAGGCCCCGACTGGACCTTCACGGAAAAGGCCACGAACAAGCTGCCGGAACACGGCGACTTCCCCTCCAACATCATCGACCAGGGCTATCCGCTGGGCGCGATCAATCTCGGCGGCCAGACGCCGATCATCCTGATGAACGACGGCCCCAGCATGGGCGGCTTCATCTGCCCCTACACGGTGCCTTCCGCCGCGTTCTGGAAGCTCGGCCAGATGAAGCCCAACGAGTTCATCAGGTTTCGCGCGATACCGGTGGCCGAGGCGCAGGCGCTGCGCGCCGCCCTCGACGAAACCTGCACGCCCGACAGCATCGAACAGGAGGAGGCCAGTTGATGGCGGAGGAGATTCTGACCCAGGCGCCGGGCAACGTGTGGAAGGTCCTCGTGAAGGAGGGCGATACGGTCAAGGCCGGGGACACGCTCTTCATCCTCGAGGTCATGAAGACCGAGGTGCCCCACGACGCCGAAAGCGACGGCGTGGTGAAGAAGCTCCACATCAAGGAGGAAGACGCCGTCGACGTGGGCCAGCGCGCGGTCGAGATCGGCTGAGCCAGGCGGAGCGGCGCCCGCGCGGCCGGAGGCGCAAGCATGCGGGTCCTCGTGCTGGGCGCCGGCGTGGTCGGCACGGCGGCGGCCTATTTCCTCAACGACGCCGGCCACGACGTCACGGTGGTGGAGCGGCAGGCGGGCGCGGGCCTCGAGACCAGCTTCGCGAACGGCGGGATCGTCTGCGCCTACACCGCCCGGCCGTGGGCCCATCCGGAAGTCCCCGGCATGTTGATCCGCTGGTTCGGCAGGGAGGACGCGCCCTACCTGTTCCGCCTCCGCCCCGACCTCGCGCAATGGCGCTGGGCGCTCCGCTTCCTCCGGAACTGCACGCGGCGGCGCTTCGAGCGGGCGCAACGGGTCGCGCTCCGGCTTTCGATGTACAGCTTGGCGTGCCTCGAGGCGCTGCGCGAGAAGGAGGGGCTCGCCTACGACCGGCGCGCGGGCGGCGTGCTCCACCTCCACCGCAGCGCGGCGGCGCTCGACGCGGCCCATGCCTTCGAGACGCGGCTGGCGGACGCGCGCTTCCACCCCCGGCGCCTCGGCCGGGACGAGATGGTCGCGACCGAGCCCGCGCTGCGCCGGACGGCCGATCGCTTCGCCGGCGCCCTCTTCTTCCCGCGCGACGAAACCGGCGACGCTCACAAGTTCACCGCGGCGCTGGCGCGCATCGCGGCGGCCAGGGGCGTGGATTTCCGCTTCGGGGAGAACGTGCGGCGGCTGGTCGGCGATGGTCGGGCGGTCACCGGCGTCGAGACCGACCGGGCCGTCGTCTCCGCCGACGCCGTGGTCGTGAGCCTCGCCAGCGACAGCCCGGCCTGCCTCGCGCGTTTCGGCATCCGCGCGCCGATCTATCCGCTCAAGGGCTATTCGGTGACCATCCCGATCGAAGGCCACGACGGCGCGCCGACCCATGGCGTTCACGACGGGCACCGGCGCATCGTCGTGAGCCGCCTCGGCGACCGCCTGCGCTGCGCCGGCACCGCCGAGCTCGGCGGCTACGACCGGACCATCCGCCCGCGCCGGGCCAAGGCCACGCTGGATGCGGCGCTGGCGGTGTTCCCGCGCTGCGGGGACGCCCGCAAGGCCGAGAGCTGGGTCGGCCTGCGGCCCATGACGCCGGATTGCCTTCCCGTGCTTGGCGAGACCGGGGTCCGCGGGCTCTACGTCGACACGGGCCACGGCAGCACCGGCTGGACCTATGCGTGCGGCTCCGGGCGGATCGTCGCCGACGTCGTTTCCGGCCGGGCGCCCGAGATCGACCTGAGCGGCCTGACGGCAGGCCGGTTCTGACCCGCGCCCGGCGGCGGTGGGCGCGCTCGAGAGTCTCTGGACCGGCTTCACCGCGGCGGGCGCCGTCCTGTGGCTCTGCGTCCTGGCGCTGCCGTGGCAGCCCTGGCGCGTCCGCGAGGCGCTGGAGCCGGCGCCCGGCGCTGCCGATCTCGCCGGCGTCACCGCCCTGATCCCGGCGCGCGACGAGGCGGCGGTGGTCGGCGGCACCCTCGTCGCGCTCGCCCGCCAGGGCCGGGGCCTGCGCGCGATCCTGATCGACGACCGGTCGCGCGACGGCACGGCCCAGGCGGCGCGGCGGGCCGCGCCTGCCGCGCTCTCCCTGGAGGTCCTGCGCGGCGCGCCGCTGGCGGAGGGGTGGAGCGGCAAGCTGTGGGCCCTCGAACAGGGGCGGCGGCGGGTGGAAACGCCGCTCGTCCTGCTGCTGGACGCCGACATCGCGCTCGCGCCGGGGACGGTCCGGGCCCTGCTTCGGCGGAAGGAACGAAGCGGTGCGGCCCTGGTTTCGCTGATGGCGGCGCTGCGGATGGAAAGCGGTTGGGAAAAGCTCCTGATGCCCGCCTTCGTCTATTTCTTCCGCCTGCTCTACCCCTTCCGCCTGGTGAACGGGGAGCGAAGCGGGGTCGCCGCGGCCGCCGGCGGGTGCGTCCTCGTGGACACCGCGGCGCTCGCCGAGATCGGCGGCTTCGGCGCGATCCGGGGCGCGCTCATCGACGATTGCGCGCTGGCCCGGGCGGTCAAGCGCAAGGGGCGCCGCATCTGGATCGGCGCGACCCGCGGCGCGGCGAGCCGCCGGGCCTATCGCACGCTCGGCCCGATCTGGCGGATGGTCGCCCGCACCGCCTACACCCAGCTCCGCTATTCGCCGGCGCTGCTGCTTCTGTGCTCGCTGCTCATGGCGCTGGCGTTCTGGGCGCCCGTCGCCGGGCTCGCCGGCCCCCTCGCCGCCAGGATCGCCGGCGGAGTCGGCCTCGCCGCCATGGTGGGAAGCTACCTGCCCACCGTCCGCTATTACCGGCTGGCGCCGGCCTGGGCGCTGCCCATGCCTCTCGCCGGCACGCTCTTCCTGGCGATGACGTGGCACTCGGCCTTGCGCGACTGGGGCGGCCGGCGGAGCGAATGGAAGGGCCGCGTCTATCCACGCCCCTCGGCGCCGCGCGGCACGGCCGCCTGACCCCGCCGGCTTGACGCGCGCGGGGCGGCGTGTCAGCACGAGACGATGCGCGAGGGAGCCGAGGAGACGCCCGCCGCCGCCTGTCGGTTCGTGCGTCTGGCCGAGACCGACCGCCCGGCGGTGACGATCTTCCACGACGGCCGGCCGCTGGCCGCGCTCGCGGGCGATACCCTGTTGACGGCGCTGCTTTGCCACGGCGTCGCGCTCCGCCGTTCCGAGTTCGGCGACGGGATGCGCGCCGGCTTCTGCAACATGGGCGCCTGCCAGGATTGCTGGGTCGCCTTCGAGGACGGGACGCGCGCGCGCGCCTGCACCACGGAGGTGCGGGAGGGAATGCGCGTGCGCGCGGACGGCGAGGCGTCGTGAGCGCCGGGGCGCCCACGGTCCTGATCGTGGGCGCGGGGCCGGCGGGGACGCGCGCCGCCGAGACCCTCGTCGCCCACGGCCTCGCGCCGATCCTGGTCGACGAGGCGGCGCGGGGCGGCGGCCAGATCTACCGCCGCCCGCCGGAGGGATTCACGCGCCCGGCCGGCGCCCTCTACGGCTTCGAGGCGCGCAAGGCCCAGGCGGTGCACGCCGCGCTCGCGGCGGCGCGGGAGCGCCTCGATTACCGCCCGAACACCCTGGTCTGGAGCGTCGGGGCCGGCGCCGCCCACACCCTGGGCCCCGACGGAATCGCGCGGCTCCGGTTCGACGCCCTCCTCCTCGCCACCGGCGCGATGGATCGGGTCCTGCCCTTCCCGGGCTGGACGCTGCCGGGCGTGTTCACCCTGGGCGGCGCCCAGGTCGCCTTGAAGGCGCAGGGCTGCGCCATCGGCGCGCCGGTGGCGTTCATGGGGACGGGCCCCCTGCTCTACCTCGTCGCCTACCAGTACGCCCATGCCGGGGCGCCGGTGGCGGCGGTGCTCGACACCGCGCGCGCGCGCGATGCGTCGCGTGCGCTGCCCGGCCTGCTCCTCGGCGGGCGGACCCTCGCCAAGGGGCTCTGGTACATGGCCTGGCTGCGGCGCGCCGTCCCGGTGCGGCGCGGCGTGACGCCGGTCGCCGCCGAAGGCGACGGCAGGCTCGAGGCCGTGCGCTACCGCGACCGGCGGGGGCGGGAGCGCCGCGTCGCCTGCGCCGGCCTCGGGTTCGGCTACGGCGTCAAGTCGGAAGCCCAGCTCGCCGAGCTCGCCGGCTGCGAGATGGCGTTCGACGAGCGCGTGCGGCAGTGGCTGCCGGTTTCCGACGCGGACGGCCGCGCCCGCCGGGGCGCGCTCTATCTCGCCGGCGACGGTGCCGGAGTCGCCGGCGCCGACGCCGCCGAGCTGCGGGGCCGCCTCGCGGCGCTCGCCCTGCTCGCCGATCACGGCGTCGCCGTCGACCGGGCGGCGCAAAGGCGGCTCCGCGCGCGTCTGCGGCGCATCCTGCGCTTCCGCGACGCCCTCGAACGCGCGTTGCCGCCGCCGTATCGTCTGGCGGCCGCGCTCCCCGACGAGACCATCGTCTGCCGTTGCGAGACGATCACCGCGGGCGCGATCCGCCGCGGCCAGTCGCTCGCCCCGGCCGAGATCAACCGGGCCAAGGCCTTCACGCGGGTCGGCATGGGGCGCTGCCAGGGGCGTGTGTGCGGCCTGGCCGCCGCGCACGTCCTCGCCGCCGCGCGCGGCTGCTCCGTCGCCCAGGTCGGCCGCCTTCGCGGCCAGGCGCCGGTCAAGCCGCTCGACGTCGGGGCGGGCGGGCGCGCCGCGGTCGAGGACGGCGCCAGGGCGGCGTCGATATGAGCGCGGACGCGAGCGACGTCCTCGTCGTCGGCGGCGGCCTCGTCGGTTGTTCCGCCGCCTTGCATCTGCGCCGCCGCGGCGCGGCGGTCACGGTGGTGGAGAAGAACCAGCTCGGGGCGGCGGCGAGCGGCGTCAATTTCGGCGGCGTCCGGCGCAACGGGCGGAAGCTCCCCGAACTGGCCCTCGCCGCCCGCGCCCTGGACATCTGGAAGCGCCTGCCGGTATTGATCGACGATGATTGCGAATACGCCGTCACCGGCCACCTCAAGGTCGCGCGCAGCGAGGAAGACATGGCCGGGATGGCGGCCCATGCCGCGGCGCAGGGCGAGCACGGGGTCGCGGTCGAGATGCTGAACCGCAACGCCTTGCTCGCCGGCTACCCGTGGTTCGGCCCGGTCGCGGTCGGCGCCGCGTGGTGTCCCGACGACGGGCAGGCCAACCCGCGCCTGGTCGGCCCGGCCTTCGCGCGCGCGGCGCGGGCCGCGGGCGCACGGCTGCTGGAGCAGGACGGCGCCCGGCACGTCGCCCGCGACGGCGGCGGCTTCGTCGTCGAGACCGAATCCGGGCGCAGCTTGCGCGCCGGCGCGCTCGTCAACAGCGCCGGCGCCTGGGGCGGCCGCCTCGCGGCGCGGTTCGGCGAGGCGGTCGATATCTGGCCGATGGAGCCGCAGATGGCGGTCACGGAGCCGGTGCCCCACTTCATGGAGCCGGCGCTCGGCGTGGTCGGCGGCGACGTCTACGTGCGCCAGATCCCGCGCGGCAACGTCATCTTCGGCGGCCGCAGCACCACCGCCGACCTCGACCACGGCTTCGGCCGGGTCAACGCCGAGGAGAGCCTGAGCACGCTCGCGCGAACGGCCGCCCTGGTGCCCCGCCTGGCCGGGATCAACGTGATCCGCTTCTGGAGCGGCGTCGAGGGCTGCACCCCGGATCACCTCCCGGTCCTCTCCCCGAGCCGGACCACGCCGGGCCTGGTGCACGCCTTCGGCTTCAGCGGCCACGGCTTCTGCCTCGGCCCGGCCTCGGGCGCCGTCGCCGCCGAACTCGCCCTCGACGGCCGCAGCCCGACGCCGATCGACGGCCTCGGGATCGGCCGCTTCGCGGACGGCGGGGAGGAGACCGCGCCCGGCGCCGCCGCATCCGGCGGCGGCCGCGCGCGGTGAGCCGGAGGCGCCCGTCGATGCCGCCCGCCTCCCGCCCCGTGGGAGTCTTCGTCCTCGGCGACGTGCCGCCGCGGTCGCTCGCGGGGCTGAGCCGGCAGGTCGAACGCTGCGGCTTTTCCGACCTCTGGTTCGCCGAGGACTATTTCATGAATTCGGGCTTCGCGAGCGCCGCCCTGGCGCTCCAGGCCACGGAGGCGGTCCATGTCGGGATCGGCGCCGTCTCGAACCGGGTCCGCCACCCGGCCGTCGCCGCCATGGAGGCTGCGACGCTCGCCAACGCCCATCCCGGCCGCTTCACGCTCGGCATCGGCCACGGCGTCCCGGCCTGGGTCAGGCAGATGCGCCTGTTCCCGAAATCGGTGCTGGGCTCGCTGCGCGAGGCGATCACGGACGTGAAGCGCCTCCTGGCGGGCGAGACCTTGACGGGCGCGGGCGGTTACTACGGCTACGACCGGGTCGCGCTCACCCACCCCGCGCCCGGCCTCCGGGTTCTGGGCGCCGTGGTCGAGCCGAAGTCGGTCGATCTCTGCGCCGAGGTCGCGGACGGCATGGTCGTTTCCGCCCTCGCGGGGCCGCGTTACGTGGCGGCCGTCAGGGAGCGCATCGCGCGCGTCCGGCGCGCCCGCGGGCTGCCCGCGGACTTCGCGCTCGTGACCTACGCGCTGGCGAGCGTGGACGACGACCGCGCGGCCGCCCGCGCCAGGGTGCGCCCGGCGGCGGCCTTCTACCTGGAAGCGATGGGCGCCACCTGGCTCACCGGCGCCTACGGCGTCAACGAGTCGCTGACTGCGCTGGCGGCGCAGGGCGGCGCGGCCGCGATCGAGGCGGAGATGCCGGACGCCTGGCTCGACTGGCTCGCCGTCGCCGGGACTCCGGCGGATTGCGCCGCCAGGATCGCCGCGCTGTTCGACGCCGGGGCCGACAAGGTGGTGCTTTGCGCCGTCCCTTCCGACGCGCTCCCGGCCCAGCTCGACGTCTTCTCCCGCACGGTACTGCCCGCGCTCTGATCCGCGATTCTCTCGGTGTCGCGAGAGGCGAGACGGGTGTGAGAAATGCGGGCTAAGGCTGGCTTGCGGCCAGCCTTGCGCCGAGGTCGTCCATCGCCGCGCCGTCGATGTTGGCGACGGAGAAGCGCAGATAGGACTCCTGGTCCGGGCCGAACGCGCTGCCGGGCAGGCACAGGACGTTTTCCCGCTCGGCGAGCCGCCGGGCGACGTCCGCGGACGCCATGTCCGTGAAGGGGTGGCGGACATAGGCGAAAAAGGCGCCGGCGCAAACCAGCGCGTAGGCGAGGCCGCCACGGTCGAACAGGGTGCGGAAGCGGGCGCTCCGCTCCAGCACCAGGCGGCGCTTGTCCGCGCGGTACGACGCGAGACGGCGGAGGCCGAACAACGCCGCCTCCTGCGCGACCGCGGGCGCGCAGATCGCCACGCAGTCCGCCGCCTTGGCGATCTCGGCGAGCAGCGCAGCGGACGCGGCCACCGCGCCGACCCGGTAGCCGGTCAGGCCGTAGGCCTTGGAGAAGCTGTAGAGATGAACCAGCGTGTCCGCCCAGTCCGCGGCGGCGAAGAGATCGTGGGGCGGACCGGAACCGGGCCGGAAGTCGCGATAGGTCTCGTCCAACACCAGCGCCAGGTTGCGCGCCCGCGCCAGCCGGTGGAACCGCTGAATCGCCTCCGCCGGATAGACGGCACCGGTGGGGTTGTTCGGCGTCACCAGCACGATCGCGCGGGTCCGGGGCGTGATCCGCGCCTCGGCGTCAGCCGGATCGGGCACACCGCCCCGCTCCGCGCGGAACGGCAGGTAGACGGGCGCGACCCGCAGCATTTCGAGCCACATCCGGTGGTTGAAATAACAGGGCAACGGCAGGATCACTTCGTCGCCCGGGCCGGCGAGCGCCATGAGCGCGAGGCAGAAGGCCTGGTTGCAGCCGGCCGTGACGGCGACCTGATCGCGCGCCACGCGGCCGCGATAGGTTTCCGACAGCGCGGCCGCCAGCGCGCTCCGCAAGTCTTCCCGGCCCAGGATGTCGGTGTAGCGCGCCGTCTCCGGGCGATGCAGCGCGGCGGCGAGATGATCCGTGAGGGCGGCCGCCGGCGGCCAGGCGGGGACGGCCTGGGCCACGTCGAGCAGCGGCTTTCCGGGCGGGACCTCGCGTCCCGCGCGCCAGCCGGCGACTTCGGCGATCGGCGGCGGCACCACGGCGCGGAGCGTCGGCTCGATGCGATAAGCCGTGCCTGGCGTGCCCGCCGTCAATAGGCGTATTCCTCGAAAACCGGCTCGACGCTGCGGCCCCAGCGGGTTTCGTAAGCCTCCAGCATGTCGTCGGCCGCGGTCCGTCCGCTTTCGGCGATCTGGCGCAGATAGGTCAGGTAGGAGCGCTCGTCGGCGTCGAGATTGCCGGCGACCGCGCGGCGCGCGAGGCCCCCGGCCGCGATCTCGATCATGTCGCGCGCCACCTCGCGGACCGTCCGCCCGCCGACCCGGGCGCCCAGGGCGTCGCGGGGCACCGCGCGGCGCAGGCGCAGGACATCGGCGCCGGTCCACGGCGCAACCAGCGCCTCGGCTTCGTTCAGCGCCGTCGAATCGTAGAGCGTGCCGACCCAGAGCGCTGGCAGGGCGCACACCTTGCTCCACGGCCCGCTGTCGGCGCCGCGCATCTCGATGTAGCGCTTCAGCCGGACCTCGGGGAACACGGTGGTCAGGTGATCCTCCCAGTCCGCGAGCGTCGGCCGTTCACCGGGGAGCGCCGGCAGCGCGCCGGCGAGGAAATCGCGGAAGGACTGCCCCGCGGCGTCCACGAAACGGCCGCCGCGGGTCACGAAATACATGGGCACGTCCAGCACGTAATCGACGTAGCGCTCGAACCCCATGCCCGGCTCGAAGACGAAGGGCAGGATGCCGCAGCGGTCGACGTCGGTATCGGTCCAGACGTGGCTGCGGTAGCTCCGGTAACCGGTCGGCTTGCCGTCGGCGAAGGGCGAGTTCGCGAACAGGGCCGTGGCGACGGGCTGGAGCGCCATGCCGACGCGCATCTTGCGCACCATGTCGGCCTCGGAATCGAAATCGAGATTGACCTGGACGGTGGCGGTCCGGGTCATCATGTCCAGGCCGAGGGCGCCGCGCGTCGGCATGTAGCGGCGCATGATCGCGTAACGGCCCTTGGGCATCCAGGGGATCGCGTCGCGCGGCGTCCGGGGGTGAAAGCCCAGGCCGAAGAAGCCGATGCCGAGTTCCCCGGAGACCGTCCTGACCTGGTCGAGATGGGTGTGCACCTCGTCGCAGGTCCGATGCAGGTTGCGGAGCTGCGCACCGGACAATTCGAGCTGGCCGCCCGGCTCCAGGGTGACGGACTGCCCCTCCTTGAGCAGCGCGACCGCTTGGCCGTCCTCGAGGTAGGGCTTCCAGCCGTAGCGTTGCAGCCCTTTGAGGAGGGGGCGAATGCCCGCCGGCCCCTCGTAGGGCAGCGGCGCGTGGTCCGCCAGACGATGGCCGAACTTCTCGTGCTCGGTGCCGATGCGCCATTCCCGGCGGGGCTTGCAGCCGGCCTCGAGATACGCGACCAGATCCCGATAGGCGACCGCGCCGCTCCCGTCGCCAGCGCCGGCCGCCGCTGGGGCCGCGCTCGTCATGACGTCTTCGCTCTCCCCGGTTGGCACCCGGCTCCAGTCTCTATCACGGAGTGGGAGCCATGGCACGCGCGATCGCGGGTGGCGCCGGTTTCATGCCGGCGCGCGGCGCCAATCCCCGGCGAACGCCTGCCAGCAGGCGAGCGCCGCCAGCGCCGCGGTTTCGGCGCGCAGGATGCGCGGGCCGAGACGGGCGCGGACGGCTGCCGGGTGGCCGGCCAGGAGGCGGCGCTCTTCCGGCGAATAGCCGCCTTCCGGCCCGACCAGGATCGCCCAGGGCGCGCCGGCCGCCCCCGACAACGCCTCGGCGGCGCCGGCTTCGCCGCACGGGTCGCAGACCAGAAGCCGGCGTTCCGGCGGCCACCCGGTGAGCGCCTCGGCCAGCGGGCGGGCCTCCTCCGTCGGCGGAACTTCCAGCCGCCCGCACTGCTCGGCGGCCTCGATCGTCTGGGCGCGGAGCCGGTCGGCATTGACCCGCCGGGTCCGCCCGCGATCGGTCAGCACCGGGTGGATGGCGCCGACCCCCAACTCGGTGGCCTTCTCCACCACGAACCGCGTCCGTGCGGCCGTGAGCGGTGCGAACAGAAGCCAGAGAACGGGCATCGGGCCCTGGTCGGCGAGCCGCGCGCGGAGTCGAACACGGGCGCCTCGCGGATCGAGCGTTTCGAGGGCGCCCCGCCACTCCCCGTGGCGTCCGTTGAACAGCCGGATGCGGTCGCCCGGCGCGCGACGCATCACGTGCCGGAGATAGTGGGTCTGGGCGCGTCCCAGAACGACCGAGGTGCCCGCTTCGAGCGGCGCGTCGACGAAGAGCCGGATCGCGCTCCCCTCCCCGTTCCCGTCCGGCAGGGCCATGGCACCGTCCTCCGCTTGCCCCCTCACCCGGGCCACGATACACCGGCGCCATGGTCGAGCGCCTTCGCAGCGAGGCCGCGGCGGACGCGGGGCCTCTCGAGCGCGCGGCGCCGCGGCCGCTGCGCCCGTTCGTCGCCCTGGCGCGGCTCGACAGGCCGACCGGAATCTGGCTCCTGCTCTGGCCCTGCCTGTGGGCGATCGGCCTCGCCTCCGACGGCCTGCCGGACCTCGGCCTGCTGGTGCTGTTCACCGCCGGTGCCGTCGTCATGCGTGCGGCGGGCTGCACATGCAACGACATCCTCGACCGGGATTTCGACGCCCGCGTCGCGCGCACCCGCGGGCGCCCTCTGCCGTCCGGCGCGGTGAGCCTCGGGGGCGCAGTGGCCTTCATGGCGGTGCTGCTGGCGGCCGGCCTCGCCATCCTGCTCCACCTCAACCTCTTCGCGATTCTGCTCGGCCTCGGCTCGCTCCTGCTGGTCTTCGCCTATCCCCTGACGAAGCGCGTCACCCACTGGCCGCAGGCCTTTCTCGGCCTCACCTTCAACTATGGGGCGCTGCTGGGCTGGGCGGCGGTGCGGGGGGGCCTCGACTGGCCGGCGGCCCTTCTCTACGGCGCCGGCATCGCCTGGACCCTGGGCTACGACACGATCTACGCCCATCAGGACAGGCGGGACGACGCCTTGGCTGGGGTGAAGTCCAGCGCCCTCGCGCTCGGCGCGCGTACCCGCCCGTGGCTGGTCGGGTTCTACGCGGCCGCCGTGGCCGGTCTGGCCGCCGCAGGCGCGCTGGCGTCGATGGCTTGGCCCTACTTCACCGGGGTGTCGGTCGCGGCCCTGGTGCTGGCCTGGCAAGCGTGGCGGGTGCGGATCGACGACCCGGCCGACTGCCTCGCGAAGTTCAAGGCCAACGGCTGGACCGGCCTTGCGGTCTTCGCCGGCATCGTCGCCGCGCGGGGCCTCGGCTGACCCGGCCCGGGCGTGGGGGAAACCCTAATCCTGGAGCGCGACGAGGGCCTGATCGCGTGTTTCGTGGATCGGGATGATCTTGTCGAAGCCGCTGATCTCGAACACCTCCCCGACGGAATCGGACAGGGAGCAGAGCATCAGCTTGGCGTTCTGCTTCCAGAGATATTTGGCGGCCATCAGGATGGCGCGAAGGCCCGCGCTGCTGATGTAGACAAGCTCCGTGAGATCCATGATCACGGCGCGGTCGCTTTCCGCGATCGACGTCCTGATCGCCTCCTCGAATTCGAGCGCGTTGGTGCTGTCGATACGCCCTTCCACCGTGGCGGTCAGGGTATTTTCGTCTCGTTCGGTCTTCAGTTCCATCGCCATCGTCTCGTGTGATCGTGCCGGTCTCGCCTGCGCACCATGATCGGAGATCCGCTCGTCGTCAAATGGCGCGCCCCACGCCGCCCGCGCCCCGTCCTCAGTCGTCCGTTTCCGGCATGAGGACGAATTCGGGGTAGGACTCGATGCCGAGTTCCGCCGCGTCCTGGCCGAGTTCCTCGATGGTGGGCGAGACCCGGGCCCCCAGGGTCTTGTCGATGATGAACCACACCAGGAGCGACGCGCCGAACACGAAGGCGCCGATCGCCGCGATGCCGGCGAGCTGGACCAGGATGTCGCCGCCGGCCGCGATGCAGACCGCGACCGTCCCCCAGACGCCGGCGAAGAGATGGGCCGGGATCGCGCCGACCACGTCGTCGACCTTGAAGCGCTCCAGGATCTTCACGCCGAGAACGACGATCGCGCCGCCGATGGCGCCGATGATCACCGCCCAGTAGTGGTCGACGACGTCCGGCCCGGCGGTGATCGCGACGAGGCCGGCGATGGCGCCGTTCAGGCTGGTGAGCAGGTCGACCCGCCCCATGATCGGCCGCGACAGGCTGATCGCGGCCAGGACGCCCGCGGCGGCGGCGAGGTTGGTGTTGGAGAGGATGTTGCTCAGCGCGACGGCGTCGGCCGCGCCGCTCAGGGCGAGCTGCGAACCGCCGTTGAACCCGAACCAGCCCAGCCAGAGGATGAAGACGCCGAGCGTCACCGCCGGCACGTTCGACGGCGGCGTTGCCCTGACGCTGCCGTCGGCGCGGAACTTGCCTTTCCGCGGTCCGACGATGAGCGCGCCGGCGAGCGCCGCCCAGCCGCCGGTCGAGTGGACGATCGTGGAGCCGGCGAAATCCTGGAAGCCCATTTCCGCCAGCCATCCGCCGCCCCACGTCCAGGCGCCGATGAGCGGGTAGATGAACGCCGTCAGCAAGGTGATGAAGACGAAGAACGACCAGAGCTTCACCCGCTCGGCCAGGGCGCCGGAGACGATCGAGGCCGTCGTGGCGACGAACACCATCTGGAAGAACCAGTCCGACATGGTGGAGTAGCCGTTGTCCACGACCGCGGCGGCGGCCGCCTCGTCGCCGGACAACAGCGCGATCTCGTCGCCCGTCGTCGCGTAGGGGAGCTGGATCGAGCCGACCCAGCTCCCGACATCGACATACATCAGGTTGTAGCCGATCAGGTAGTAGGTCAGCCCGGCGATGGAGTAGAGGCCGATGTTCTTCAGGCAGATCACGGAGGCGTTCTTGGTGCGCACCGAGCCGGATTCGAGCATGGTGAAGCCGGCGCACATCCACATCACGAGCGCGCCCCAGATGAGAAACGAAAAGCTGTTCAGGATGAACTGCGTTTCGCCGGTCACGGCTGCATGGGCGTTCGAGGCCATGAGCACGAAGGACACCGCGAACGCGATGGTCAGAAAGGCGATTCGCGCGCGCGGCCGGGCGGCGCGGCGGAAGGCGCCGCAGACGCCATCGGTCGGCATTCTTTCGTTCCCGCTCATCCCCCGCTCCCGCGTCGTGCACCGGGGCGCCGCGCCCGTTTTCCGGCGCCGCTCGCCCCCTCCAGGGCTTGAAGAACACAAGGCATCGTTTCGGTCAAGTCCTCCGCGATCAGTCCGGGGCCGAAGGCGGCCGCGGCGGCGCCATGCAACCAGACTCCGGCCGCGGCGGCCTCGAAGGACGGCATCCCCTGGGCGAGGAGGCCGAGGATCAGGCCGGCCAGGACGTCGCCCGTGCCGGCCGTGGCGAGGGTCGGCGGCGCGTTGGCGTTGATCACCGCGCGGCCGTCGGAGGCCGCGACCACGCTGTCGGCCCCCTTCAGGACCACCACCGCCCCGCATTCCGCCGCCGCGGCGCGGGCGCGGGAGAGCTTGTCCCCCTCGTGGGCGAACAGACGTCGGTACTCGCCTTCGTGGGGCGTGAGGACGGCATCGGGCCCGAGGGCGGCGAACAACGCCGACGGATCGTCCGCGAAGGCGGTCAGCGCGTCGGCGTCCAGCACGCAGCGCTTGCCGGCCGCGAGCGCTTGCAGGGCGTGCTTGCGGGTCGTCGCGTGCGCGCCGCAGCCGGGGCCGATCAGGAGGGCGTTGCGCCGCGCGTCGGCGAGCGCTGCCTCGAGAGCCGCCGTCGGAGCGACCATGACGGCCGTGAGCTGCGCCGCATAGACCGGGAGCGCCGCGCTTGGCGCGTGGACGGTGACCAGGCCGGCGCCGGCCCTGAGCGCCGCCCGCGCCGCCAGCCGCGCCGCGCCCGAATGCGCGCCGTCGCCGCCGACCACCAGCGCATGTCCGCGGCTGTATTTGTGGTCGGCGGCGCCGGGGCGCGGCAGAAGCGCGCACCAGAGCGCCGGCCCGTTCTCGTGCACGCGCACGTCCAGCGCCGCGAACGCCGCCTCTGGAATGCCGATGTCGGCGACCGCCACCTCGCCCGCAGCGTCGCGCCCCGGCAGCAGCAGGTGGCCGTATTTGCGCCGGCCGAAGGTGATCGTCAGGGCCGCGTCGAAGCAGCGGCCGCGCGCCGCGCCGCTGTCGCCATGGACGCCGCTCGGCATGTCGATGGCGACGCAGGCGAGGCGCCGTTCGGCGCACGCCTCGGCGAGCGCTTTCGCCGGGCCGTCCAGAGGCCGGGCGAGGCCCGCGCCGAACAGCGCGTCCACGACCAGCGGCTCGCCGTCGAGCAGCGCCGGGTCCAGCGGCGCAACCGGGCGCGGCCAGCGCGCGGCCATCGCCGCGGCGTCGCCCTTCAGCCGGTCCGGATGCCCCATCAGCCCCAGGCGCACCGGCCAGCCGGCCTCGTGCAGATGCCGGGCCGCGACGAAGCCGTCCCCGCCGTTGTTGCCGGGGCCGCAGAACACCGAGACGGGCCGCGGCGCCCAGCGCGTCGCGATCGCCCGCGCGGCCGCCCGGCCCGCGTTCTCCATCAGCGCGCGTCCCGGCGTTCCGCCCGCGATCGCCGCCTCGTCGGCCGCATATGCCTGGGCCACCGAAAGCAGCGCGAGATCGTCGCGCCCCGTCATGCGGAGGGGGTACGGAAGAGATTGACTCGCATGGGTTGCGCGAAGGCGTAATCGCACTCGTCCGTGCGCCCGGCTTCGAAGAGGCGCCGCACGGTCTCGCTCGCGACCGCCTCGGCGCTGTAGCTGTTGTAGCGCAGGCCGGTGAAGCGTTCCACGAAGGCGTCGTGGCTCGCGAAGCGGACCTCGCTCGCGTAGTGAATCTCGCGTTCGCTGGCGAAGAGCGGCGCGGAATCGCGCAGCGCGGCGCGCGCCTGCCGGCGGACCTCCGTCTCGTCGTGGAAGGGCGCGAGGACGGCCGAGAAGGTCCCCGCCATCACCGGTTCCAGGACGTACACGAAGCCGCCCTTCGCCACGGCGCGCCGCGCCTCCGCGAGCGCGGCCTGCATCGCGGCCGCCGGCACGTGGTGGAGGGAGCGGCCGAAGAGCGCCCCGTCCAGCGCCCCGTCCTCGACCGGCAGCGCCTCGGCCCGCGCTTCGGCGAAGGTCACGCCGTCCACGGGCGGCGCGGCACGGTTGCGCTCGGCCTGGACCGGATCCGGCTCGACCGCGAGCACGGTGGCGCCGCGTTCCGCCAGCGCGCGGGCCATGGCGCCGGCGCCGCAGCCGACGTCGACCACGTCGCGCCGCGCCAATTCCACCAGCCGGTCCAGCACCGCGAGATCGGTGCTTGCGCCCCAATATTCCACGGTTGCGATCATGGCCCAGGATAACGGGCGCGATTCGTCCGTGCCAGCGCGCCGAAGCGGCGCGTCGGGGAAACGCGGGTATCATGAAGGGAGCATGACGCGGGCCGGTCCGAGGCGGGGAACGACGGCGCGGCCGCCGGCCTGCCCGGGGGTCGATGCCGTCGCCGGCGCCGTCCGCGCGGGGCGCGAGACGGCGGAGGGCGCGTGCGTCGCCGCCCTCGCCCGCATCGCCGGGAGCGAGCCGGCCGTCCGGGCCTGGCGCCACCTCGACGAGGCCGCCGCCATGGCGTGTGCGCGGGCGCTCGACTCGGGCGGTGCGCGCGGCACGCTCGCGGGCGTGCCCATCGGGGTCAAGGACATCGTCGACACGGCGGACCAGCCGACCGGGAACGGCACGGCCCTCGACGCGGGGCGCAAGCCGGCGGTCGACGCCACCGTCGTGCGCCGCCTGCGGGCGGCCGGGGCGCTGGTCCTGGGCAAGACCGTGACCACGGAACTCGCCTGCGGCGCCGCCGGCCCGACCCGGAACCCGCACGCGCCCGCGCACACGCCGGGTGGGTCGTCCAGCGGCTCCGCCGCGGCCGTCGCCGCCGGCCACGTGCCGCTCGCGCTGGGGACGCAGACCGCCGGCTCCGTCGTGCGCCCGGCGGCGTTCTGCGGGGTGTGGGGCATGAAGCCGAGCTTCGGCGCGATCCCTCGGACGGGCGTCCTGGCGCTCTCGCACACCCTCGACCATGTGGGAGTCCTGGCCGCGTCCGCATTGGGCGTGGCGCGCGGGATCGACGCCGTCTCCGGCGACGACCGCGTCGACCGGGCGAGCGCCGGGCGGGCGCCGACCCGCCTCGCCGCGGCCCTCGCGCCGCCGCTCGGGCGGCCCCGCCTCGCGTTCGTGAGGCAGCCGGCGTGGGACGAGATCGAACCCGGCGCGGCGGCGGCCTGCGCGGCGGCGGCGGAAGGACTCGGCGCGGCGCCGCTCGTCCTCGGCCCCGCGTTCGCGCGGGCGGCGGCGGTGCACCGGGGCATCATGCGCCGCGAGATCGCCCATCACCTCGCGCCCTACGTCGAGCGCGGCGGCGCGGCGCTGTCCGAGACCGTGCGCGCGCACGTCCGCGCGGGGCGGGAGATCGACGCCGCGGCCTATCTCTCCCTGTTGGCGGAGGCGGACGCCCTGCGCCGCGCCTTCGACGACGCTCTCCGGCCTTACGACGCGGCCCTCACGCCGTCCGCGCCCGGCGGCGCGCCGCGCGGCCTGGGCTTCACCGGCAGCCGTATGCAGACCATGCTCTGGACGCTGCTCGGGGTGCCGGCGATCAACGTGCCCGGTCTCCGCCGCGCCGGGCTGCCGCTCGGTCTCCAGGTGGTCGGGCGGTTCGGTTCCGACGCGGCGACCTTGCGCGCGGCCGCCTGGTGCGGCGCGCGCTTGCGGGAGGCGGGCGGTTGACCGCACCATGGAGCCGGAGGATCGGCCGATGACGCGATTCCAGTGCGCCCATGCCGGCGGGCCGGACGGGGAAGCCGCCGTCGAGGCGTGCCTCGCGCAGCTCGATCTGGCGCGGCCGCCGCGCGGGCTCGGGCTGGTCTACGTCACGGACTCCATCGGCGACGGACTGCCCGCCGCGCTCGACCGCCTGAAACGCGCGACGGGCCTGGACGAATGGGTGGGGTCGGTCGGCATCGGCGTGTGCGCCACGGGGCGCGAATATTTCGACGAGCCCGCCGCCGCCGTCATGATCGCCGAGATGGAACCCGAGAGCTACCGGGTGTTCGATACCGTTCGCGACGATCCGGGCGCGTTCAGCCGCGACAACGGCGCCTGGATCGCGCGCGCGCCGTCCCGCTTCGGCATCGTTCACGCCGACCCGCGCAACCAGCGCCTCGCCGACATCGTGGCCGATCTCGCCGAGGCGCTGGACGGGTTCCTGGTCGGCGGCGTTTCCTCCGCGCGCTCGGTCCCGGCGCAGATCGCCGGCGGCGTGACGCAAGGCGGGGTGTCGGGCGTCCTGCTCGCCGAGACGGTTGCCGTCTCCACCGCGCTCAGCCAGAGCTGTACGCCGATCGGGGAGAGCCACGAGGTCACGGCCTGTCGGGCCAACGTCATCGCCGAACTCGACGGGCGGGCGGCCCTCGACGTCTTCAAGGAGGAGATCGGCGAAGCCCTGGCCCGCGACCTGCGGCAGGTGGCGGGCCGCATCTTCGCGGCGCTCCCGGTTTCGGGGAGCGATACCGGCGATTACACGGTGCGCAACATCGTCGGTTTCGACCTGGACAAGAAGCTGATCGGCATCAGCGCGCTTATCGAGCAAGGCGCCGCCCTGCGCTTCTGCCGCCGCGACGCCGCCGCCGCGGAAGAGGATCTGGGGCGGATGGTGGCGTCCGTGAAACGCCGGGCCGGCGCCGCGCCGCGCGGCGGGCTCTATTTCTCGTGCCTCGCCCGCGGCCCCAACATGTTCGGCGAGGCCTCCCGGGAGATGAAGCTGGTCGAGGGCGCGCTGGGGGACGTGCCGCTGGTCGGCTTCTTCTGCAACGGCGAGATCTCGCACAACCGGGTCTACGGCTACACCGGCGTGCTCACCCTGTTTTCGTGACCGGCCGGCGGAGATAGGCCTCCGCCAATTCGCAGGCGATGGCGGCGACGCGGGGCGCGATGGCCCGCGCGGTCGCAGTCTCGCGCCGGGTCCCGACCCAGCCCAGATAGCTGAACGCGCGCGCGAGCTCGAAGAGCGGGAGGCGCGCGACCTCCGCGTCCGGCAGGTCGCGCTCGCGGCGGTATCCCTCGATCACGCCGGCGCGCATCGGCGCAGCGCAATCCGCGCCGTGGAACAGGGTCCAGACCGTCGCCAGATCGAACAGGTGCCAGCCGAAGCCGGAATCGTCGAAATCGAGGAGGACCACCCGGTCGCCGTCCAGCAACATGTTGTCGAGATTGAAATCGGCGTGGATCAGGCCGTAACGCCGCGGCGGCCGGCCGTAGGCGGCGAGATCGCCGCGCGCGCGGTCGCGGGCCCGCTCGATCAGGCGCCGCTCGGGGGCGCCCAGGCCGCCGTCCAGCCAGAAGCGGCCCCAGAGCGGGTCGGCGCCCAACAGCCCGGCTTCGTCCCAGGCGTGGCGGACGAAGCCGGCGGGTGGGGACCAGCCTTGCGCGTGGTTGTGGAGGCGGGCCGCCAGCCGGCCGACGCCGCGGAAGGTTGCGCGAAGGTCTGCGACCGCCGGGCCGGGGCCGTCCTCGATCGTGCCCAGGGGGGTGCCGGTCATCCAGGTCACCATGTCCACCTGACGCGGCTCCGGCACGCCGCGCGCCCGGACGACGGCGAAGGGCGCTCCGGACGACGTGGGAACGACCGCCGGCACGGCGACGCCGGCGCCGCGCAGGGCTTCCATCCAGGCCAGTTCGGAGCGGAGCGCGGCATCCGTGTGATAGCCGTGGCGGTGGATGCGCAGCGCCGCCCGCCGTCCGTCGGGCGCGGTGACCCGGAACACGGCGTTCTCGCGGCATTTGACGACCTCCGGCGCGCGCCCGCCGCTCACGCCCCAGCGCGCGAGGGCCGCGCCCGCCAGCGCCCGCAGGCGCTCGGTGCGCTCCGCCGGCGGCAGGCGGTAGAAGCCGTCGGTCGCCATGCCGGGGCGCTACGGGAGCGCCGCCCGCGCGTCGGCCAGCGCGGCGATGGCGGCCTCCGCGGCGGCCCCGGCGTCGGGCGCGTCGCCGGAGGCGGGCGCCGGCTCGGCGAAGGCCGTGGAGAGCGCCGCGATCGCCGCTGAGTTTCCGTGATGGCGGAAATCGGTGGCGATGACGCCGTCGTTCCCGGTGCAGGCGCGCGCGATCCCGGGCGCCCGCTCGCTGGCCTCGGTGCTCGAGCAGCGGAAGACCACGCGGGAGAGACTCGCATCGAAGGTCGCGCGCAACGCCCCGGCGCAAGCGAGGATGCGTTCGTCCAGATAGCGGGTCGAACGAGCGGGCGGGGCGGCTTGCCTCGCGCGCGCTTCGCCGACGCGCGGGTGGCAGCGGCCGACATGCGGCACGGTGCTGCAGGCGTCGAGACGGGGGCGGCCGGCGCCGTCCCGGACCGGAACGCCCGCGCCCCGCACGGGATGCGGCGGCCGGTCGTGGAAGAGCGGCGCGCCCCGGCCCGGCAAACGGCGCCGGCGCGCGCGCGACGCGCTGTCGTTCATCCCGGCCTCCCCGCCGGCGCCTCCCCTCCGGCGCGTATATCGCGCCGCCCGGCGCCGGGCCAGGGGCCGCGCGCCGTATGCGCTAGTCTCGATACCGCGCCGCCGCGCACGGGAGAGGCCGATGATCGTCGTGTTCGGTTCCATCAACGCCGACCTGCTGTTCCCCGTCGACGCCTTGCCCCGCGCCGGGGAGACCGTGCTCTGCCCGGATTACCGCGCGGCGCCGGGCGGCAAGGGCCTGAACCAGGCGGTCGCCGCGGCGCGGGCGCGGCGCGACGCGGCGATGCCGGTGCGGATGGTGGGCTGCGTCGGCGCCGACGATTTCGCCGCGCTCGCGCTGGACGCCTTGAAGGAGGCCGGCGTTGAAACCGGGCGGGTGGCCCGGAGCGCGCGCCCGACCGGCTGCGCGGCGGTCGTCGTCGACCGCGCCGCCGAGAACCAGATCGCCGTGGCGAGCGGCGCCAATCGCGATCTCGCGTCGGAGGCGTTGCCCGCCGAATGGCTGGGGCCCGGCACCGTGCTCGTCTTGCAGAGGGAGGTTCCGCCGGCCGCGAACCGGGCCGTCGTCGCGCGCGCCAAGGCGGCCGGTGCGCGGGTCGTCCTCAATCTTGCCCCAGCCGGGCCGGTGCCGGCCGCGCTGTTTCCTTCCCTGGACCTGCTGGTGGTCAACGAGATCGAGGCCGAGGCGCTGGCCCGGCAGGAGGGGCTGCCAGCGGCGTCCGGTGCGGCGGCCGCGCGCGCCGTCGCCCGGCGCCACGGGGTGCCGACGGTCGTCAGCCTGGGAGGCGCCGGCGCCCGCGCCTTCGCGCCCGACGGCGCCTGGCGGTGCGGGGCGCTGGCGCTCGCGCCCGTGGATACGGTCGGTGCCGGGGACGCCTTCGTCGCCGGCCTCGCCCTCGGCCTCGCGACGGGATCGCCGCTTCCGGAGACGCTCCATCGGGCGAGCGTCGGCGCCGGCCTCGCCTGCCTGGGCAGGGGCGGCGCGCCGGCCATGCCCGCGGCCGCGGCCATCGACGCGCGGCTCGCCGACCTCGCGCCGGCGCGCCCGCTTTGACCGCGCGGGCGGTCAGGCGCCGCGGAGATAGCGGGTCACGCGCGCCGGCGCGTGCCCCGGGTCGAACTCGAAGAGCTCGAGCAGGACGCCGTCCGGCGCCGCGCACATGATGTAGCGCCACGTCCCGAACTCGCGGATGTCGCTGCGGAACGCGACGCCTCGCGCCTTCATGCGCGCGACCAGGCCGCGCAGGTCGTCGCTCCGGATGCCGATATGGTGGATCGGGCCGCGGCCCGCGTCACGCGGCGGCTGGTCGTAGATGTGCAGCCCGCCCTGGCCGATGCGCATGAAGACGTTGCGGGCTCCGGCCAGCGTCCCGTCATGGACGGTCTCGCCGCCCAGCATGTCGCGCCACCAGGCGATCGTCGCCTCGATGTCGCTGGCGAAGACATGGACGTGGTGCAGGCTTTCGGCCATCGCCCACCCCCTCATCGCCAGGCGGCGTCACGACGCCCCGGCCACCAGCGGCGCCACCTCCTCGGCGAAGAGTCGCATGCTCTCCATCACCTGGGCGTGCGGCATCCCCACCCAGTGCATGCCGAGGATGAGGGTGGTGACGCCGAGCCGGCGGCCGTAGCCCGCGATCTGTTCGGCGATCTCCGCGGGCGCGCCGAACAGGAAGCGGTCGCGCATCAGGTCGTCGAAATCCAGCGAGAGGTCGTCGTCGCCTGCCGGCATCGCCTTGTCCTGCCCCCAGGCGTGGTAGGTCTTGTACTTCTCTTCCAGGTGGGGGCGGGCCAGCCGTTCCGCCTCTTCCCTCGTCCGGGCGACGAAGATCTCGCGCATCAGCGGCAGCTCCCGGGGGAAGGGTTTGCCGGCGGCGTCGAGGGCGCGGCGGTAGAGCGCGAGCTGGCGCTCGGTCGTCTCCATGCGCTGGTGGGGGCTGATGAACCAGCTGTCGCCCAGGCGCGCCGCCCGTTCGACGGCGGCGTCGGCGTTGGCGCCGAGCCAGACCGGCGGGCGCGGCCGTTGCAGCGGCTTCAGCGAGGCGGTCACCCCCTCGAGCGCGAAGTGGGAACCCCGCATCGTCACCCGCTCCTCCGTCCACAGCCGGAGGACTGCCTCGAGGTTCTCCTCCAGGCGCGCGACCCGCTCGGCCTGGGTGGTGCCGAACGCCTGGAACTCGACCGCGCGGTAGCCGAGGCCAGCGCCGAAGATCACGCGCCCGCCGGACATCACGTCCAGCGTCGCGACCTGCTCGGCGATGTCGAGCGGCTTGTGCAGCGAGAGAAGGACGATCCCCGGCAGCAGGCGGCAGCGCGGCGCCTCCACCATCAGGCGGGCGAGAAGCGGCATCTGCTGGTATTGCTGGAGTGGGTGGGAGCCGTAATGCATCCCGGTGGCGATCAGGTCGAACCCGAGCGCGTCGGCGAGCCGCGCCTGCGCGCAGAGCTCGGCGAACCGCGCCTGCATGTCCTCGCCCCGGCGGTACTGCCCACGGATGAAGAAGCCGTATTTCACGCGCTCGTTCTACCCCGCCCCACGCCGCCGCGCCAGGCGGGCGAAATCGTCATGCCGGTCGGGGCGACGAACCGCGACCGCGTGGATTATGCGAGAGCCATGCTTGATGATCCGGAGGAGCCGTCGGAAGGGCTTCCCCGGGGAGCGGTCCGGCCGCACCCTTGGCGCCCGGCTGCGCAGACGGGCCGTCCCGACGAACGCCGCGCTCTCGCCGCCGCGGCCCGAACGCCGTCGTCTTGCGGTTCCTATTCCCCGCCGCGCAGGCGCAGGCGCAGGGCGTTCAGCTTGATGAAGCCTTCGGCATCGCGCTGGTCGTAGACGGAATCGGCCTCGAAGGTCGCGTGGGCCGGGCTGTAGAGGCTGCGCGGCGCCTTGCGCCCGTCGACGGTGACCGAGCCCTTGAAGAGCTTGAGGCGCACGGTGCCGGTCACCCCGCGCTGGCTCTCGTCGATCGCGGCCTGCAACATCGCGCGCTCGGGCGAGAACCAGAAGCCGTTGTAGACGAGCGCGGCGTAGCGCGGCATCAGCTCGTCCTTCAGGTGGGCGGCCGCGCGGTCGAGCGTCAGGCTCTCGATCGCGCGGTGGGCGGCGATCAGAATCGTGCCCCCCGGCGTCTCGTAAACGCCGCGCGACTTCATGCCGACGAAGCGGTTCTCGACCATATCGACCCGCCCGATCCCGTTGGCGCCGCCGAGCGCGTTCAGCCTCTCGATCAGGGCGGCGGGGCGCAGCGGCGCGCCGTCCACCGCCACCGGGTCGCCGCCGTCGAAATCGATCTCCACCCAGGTCGGGCGGTCGGGCGCGCGCTCCGGCGCGACGGAGCGGGTGAACATCGCCTCGTCCGGCGCGATCCACGGGTCCTCCAGCGCCTTGCCCTCGTAGGAGATGTGCAGGAGGTTGGCGTCGGTCGAGTAGGGCGGCTCGCCGCGCTTGTCGCGAGGGATCGGGACTTGGTGCCGTTCGGCGTAGGCGACGAGCGCCTCGCGGGAGGAGAGCGCCCATTCGCGCCACGGCGCGACGATGTGAATGTCCGGTTGGTGCGCGTAGTAGCCGAGTTCGAAGCGCACCTGGTCGTTGCCTTTGCCCGTCGCCCCGTGGGCCACCGCGTCGGCGCCGGTCCGGCGGGCGATCTCGATCTGCCGCTTGGCGATGAGGGGGCGGGCGATCGCCGTCCCGAGGAGGTAGACGCCCTCGTAGAGCGCGTTGGCGCGAAACATCGGGAAGACGTAATCGCGCGCGAACGCCTCGCGCAGGTCCTCGACGTGAATTTCCCGCGCGCCGAGCGCTTCCGCCTTGGCCCGCTCGGGCGCCAGTTCCTCGCCCTGGCCGATGTCGGCGGTGAAGGTGACGACCTCGCAGCCGTAGCGTTCCTGCAACCAGCGCAGGATGACCGAGGTGTCGAGCCCGCCGGAATAGGCGAGCACCACTTTTTTCGGCGCTTCACTCATGGTCTTTCCCTTCTTCCGACCCTTCCTCCGGCGTGGGCGGCGGCGGCGCCTCGCGGACGATTCCCCGGCGGGCCCGGCGCGCGCGTTCGCTCGGGGCGGCGGTCCGCCGGAAGCGGCCCTTGAACGTCTCCGGCACCGGCGGCGCGTAGCCCGGCCCCGCCGCGGGCGCGCGCGGTGCGTCGACGGAAGGCCAGGAGACGAACGCGAAGACCCAGATCATGACGGCGGGCACGCCGATCAGCAGGGCGAGTCCGACGGGCAGCGGCGTGAACAGGCCCACGATCGGGGCGGCCATGAGCCAGGCCCACCCGGGCGCCAGGCCGGCCTTGGCGAAGACGCGCCGGAACGCCCACAGCAGGAGCGCCACGACCGCCAGATACTGGAGGACACCCAGCATCGCTCAACGCCTGCGGTTCGGGTCGTTGGGCCAGACCACGAAGGCGAGGGCGAGAAGCAGAAGCACGGGCCCGGCCAGCGGAACGAACACCGCGAGCGCGATCTGCCAGCGCAGGCCCGCCCGCCGGCAGATGCGCAGCGCCGGGTAGAAGAGCGCCCCCCCGATCGCGAGGCCGACGGCGACCTGGATCGGCACGACCGGCCGCGCCGGTGCGCCGGGAACCGCGGCGCCGCCCGCGCGCCGGGGCCGTCAAACGGAATAGTACATCTTGAACTCGATCGGATGCGGCGAGGTGAGGAAGGCGGTCTGCTCTTCCTGCCTGAGCGCGAGATAGCCGTCGATCAGGTCGTCCGAGAAGACCTCGCCCTTCTTGAGGAAGTCCCTGTCCGCATCGAGCGCGGCCAGCGCCTCCCCGAGATTGCCGCACACGGTCGGCACGTCCTTCAACTCCTCCGGAGGCAGGTCGTAGAGATTCTTGTCCATCGCGTCGCCCGGATGGATCTTGTTCTCGATGCCGTCGATCCCCGCCATCAGGAGCGCCGCGAAGCCGAGATAGGGGTTGGCCGACGGGTCGGGGAAGCGCACCTCCACCCGCTTGCCCTTGGGGCTCGCCGCGTAGGGGATGCGGCACGAGGCCGAGCGGTTGCGCGCCGAGTAGGCCAGCAGCACCGGCGCTTCGAAGCCCGGCACCAGCCGCTTGTAGCTGTTGGTCGAGGGGTTGGTGAAGGCGTTGATCGCGCGCGCATGCCGGATCACGCCGCCGATGTAGTGGAGCGCCGTCTCCGAAAGGTCCGCGTAGCCGGTGCCGGCGAACAGCGGCTTGCCGTCCCGCCACAACGACTGGTGAACATGCATGCCCGAGCCGTTGTCGTCGACCACGGGCTTCGGCATGAAGGTGGCGCTCTTGCCGTAACTGTGGGCGGTCATGTGCACCACGTATTTCTGGATCTGCAGCTGGTCGGCCGCCCGCAGCATGGTGTCGAAGGCGACGCCGAGCTCGTTCTGGCAGGGCGCCACCTCGTGATGGTGCTTCTCGACCGCGACTCCCATGCCCGCCAGATGCGTGACCATCTCCGCCCGCATGTCGGCCATGGAGTCGACCGGCGGCACGGGGAAGTACCCGCCCTTGACCCCCGGCCTGTGCCCGACATTGCCGTCCTCGTACTGGCGCCCGGAATTGTACGGGCCTTCCTCCTGGTCGAGCATGTAGTAGGTCTCGTTCATTGAGACGTCGAAGCGGACGTCGTCGAAGACGAAGAACTCGGCCTCCGGTCCGAAATAGGCGGTGTCCCCGATGCCCGAATAGGCGAGATAGACCTCCGCGCGCTTGGCCGTGCCGCGCGGGCAGCGCCCGTAGCCCTGGCCGGTCGAGGGCTCGATCACGTCGCAGACCAGGATCATCGTCGGCTGCGCCGCGAAGGGGTCCATCACGGCCGTCGCCGGATCCGGGACCAGCGTCATGTCCGACTGGTGGATGTCCTTCCAGCCCGCGATCGAGGAGCCGTCGAACATGATGCCCTCGGTCAGCATGTCCTCGTCGACGGTCCGACTCGCCTGGGCCGTGTGATGCCACTTTCCGCGCGGATCCGTGAAGCGGAAGTCCACGAACTGGACGTCCTTGTCCTTGATCGTCTTGAGTACGGTTTCGACGTCGCTCATGGCGGCAGCTCCATTGTCCTGGTCGTGATCCCGTCCGGAGGAACGCGGGCCGCGGGCCGGCCGCGCATACAGGCCGCGCTTATATGGCTTCCGCGCCGCGTTCGCCAGTACGAATCCTGATCGCCTCCTCCACCGGAGTGATGAAGATCTTGCCGTCGCCGATGCGATCGGTCGCCGCCGCGTCGCGGATCGCCTCGACCGCGCGCTCGACCATGTTGTCCTCGAGCACGACCTCGATCTTCACCTTGGGCAGGAAGTCCACCACGTATTCCGCGCCGCGATAGAGCTCGGTATGGCCGCGCTGGCGGCCGAAGCCCTTCACCTCGGTCACGGTGATCCCTTGCAGGCCGACCTCGTGCAGCGCGTCCTTCACCTCGTCCAGCTTGAATGGCTTGATGATGGCTTCGATCTTCTTCATCGCGGTCCCCATGCGCGCGCCGGCGGTGCCGGCGGGGCCGCCATGCTATCCTGGATCGCCCGCGATCGGGAGTCCGCGGCGCTCGGCGGCGAAGCGACGGGTTTCGCGTATGATCGGGCCGAGCCGCGAGGCCGTTCCCTGCACGAGGAGGAGCCGCCGCATTGGGCCGGGACACGCCGGGGGCCGGCGTATGCTTCGTCATTCCCACCTTCAACGAGGCACCGAACATCGAGCCGCTGCTGCGGCGCGTGACCGGGTTGTATGCGGAGCCGGACATCACGTTCCTGGTCGTGGACGACGAGAGCCCGGACGGCACCGCCCGCCTGGTCCGGGCGTTCGCCGAGTCGGACGGTCGCGTCCGCCTCCTCGAAGGCCCGCGACGCGGGCTGGGGCGGGCCTATGTGAGGGGGATGTCCCACGCCCTGGAGATCCTCGGCGCGGGCGTGATCGTGCAGATGGACGCCGACTTCTCGCACGATCCGGCCGACGCGCGCCGGCTGCTGGCTCGCCTCGCGGACGGCGCGGACGTGGCAATCGGCAGCCGCTACACGGCCGGCGGCCGGCTCGATTCGCGCTGGCCCGCCGGGCGGCGGCTGCTCTCCCGGTGGGGCAACCGCCTCGCCCGGCGGATCGCCGGCGTGCGGGGCGTCCACGATTGCACCTCGGGCTTCAAGGCGATCCGGGCGGAGGCGCTCAGGGCCGCGAAGGTGGGGGACATCCAGGCGCGCGGCCATGCCTTCCAGGTGGTGCTTCTGCACCGCCTGCTCGCCGCCGGCGCGCGGGTCGTCGAAGAGCCGATCCTTTTCCGCGACCGCGCGCACGGACGGACGAAGCTCGGCATGGGCGGCATCCTGGAGTTCTTCTGGGGCGTCTGGCGGCTGCGCCTGGCGCGTCACCGGATCCTCGTCCGCTACGGTCTGACGGGTCTCGCCGGCGTGCTGGTCAATCTCGGCTCCCTCCAGATCCTGCTCGAGCTCGGGCTGCACAAGCTTCTGGCGTCGCCGGTCGCGATCGAGCTCTCGATCATCTCCAACTTCCTGATGAACAACTACTGGACCTTCGCCGACCGGGTGATGACCGGCCGCAAGCGGGCCCGCGGCCTGAAGTTCCACGTCGTCGCGCTGGCGACGCTGGCGTTGAGCTACGCCACCTTCGTGGGCCTGTCGGTGCTCTTTCCGCGAGTCCCGCCCGTCCCGCTGCAAGCCTGCGCCATCCTGCCGGCCACGGTGTTCAACTACCTCGTGAACTCCCGCTGGACGTTCCGCGAGACGCCGCCCCCGGCGTAGCCGGGCGGGCCGTCATTCCGGCGCGACGAAGCGGATCCCGAAATCGGCCGGCGGCGCCGGGGCGTCGGGGTAGAGCCGGGGCATGATCCGGTCGGCCGATGCTTCGGTCACGGTCGGCGTGAATTCGCGCCAGCGGCGGACGGGCGTGTCGTTCTCCACGCGGCGCAGGATGCGGAGGTCGCCGAAGGTCCGCTCCTCCGCGTAGCCGGGGGCGGAAAGGCCCGGATCCGAGGACAGGATGTGGCTGACCGAAGCCAGGACCGTCGGCATGTCCGTACCGATGAGGCCGGCGCCGGTGGTGGCGTCGTAAAGCGGTATCTTGCGGTGGAGGTAGTAATAGCCGGGAAGGGCGTGATAGTGGCGGTCGATGTGCCACACGGCGAGGATGCCGGGCGCCTCAGCGAGATAACGGTAGACGGCGAAGAGGGGATCCCGGTCGCGGACGAACCTGACGGGGGTCTCCTCCGGTGCGAAGATCAGCCTGTAGGCGTCGTCCTGGCGGGGAAGGGCGTTCAGGAGCCCGGCCATGGAAACCGCCGTGAACGCAGCGCCGGCCGCGCCGAGGACCCACGCCCGCCGGCGGGTGGCGAGCCGCACTGCCGCGTCGGCGCCGATCAGCAGCCAGAGCGGGATCACGACGAAGACGAAGCGGTACTCCTTGTGCGCCTCCGCGGAATGGACGAGCAGCGCCAGGACGACGAGCCCGAGGAGAAGCCCGTAGCGGCGCGGCTCACGCACCGACGGCGCCAGGCAGAGCGCGCTCAGCCCCGCCGCGGTGAGCAGGGACCACCACAGATACTGCCAGGGCGGGCTTGAACCTGCGCGCGCCTCCTCCAGCGCCAGATTGAACCGCAGATTGGCGAGATAGGAGTGGAACAACTCGGCGTCCCATGTCGCCGCGTCGAACGCACCGACCGCGAGGAAGAACAGGACCGCGGCGAGCGCGAGCTGCGCCCGCGCGCCCCGCCACCACGCGCCGCCTTCCCCGGACGCCCCGCCGGCCCGCAGGAAGAGCAGGACGAGCAGCGCGAGTGCGAGCGGGGCGTATTGCATCCGCACCGCCGCGGCCAGCACCGCGAGCAAGGCCGCCGGCCAGACGATCCCCGGCCGGACCGGGCCGGGCCGCACGCACAGCGCCAGCAACGCCATCAGCAGGCCGGTGGCCACGAACTCGGTCATCGGCTTGTGGGCGAAGCCGACCAGCTCGTACCAGAAGGCACCGGCCAGCAGCGCGACCCGCGCCGCGCCCTCGCCGAAATGCCCGCGCGCGAAGAAATACATCCCCGCCGGGACCGCCAGGGAAAGCGCGCAGAAGACGAGCTTGACGCCGCCGACGTACCAGACCGGCTGGCCGAGGCCCACGGCGTCGAACAGCGCCAATACGCCGGCGACGAGGCCCGGCACCAGCCATGAGCGGGCGCCGTAGAACTGCTCCCAGTGGACGATGCCGTTGCCGAAGACCAGGCGGTGCGCCTGCTCCAGGTACTGCATGATCTCGTCCGGGTGCGTCGCGAAGTCGCCGGAGAGGGCGACGGCCGCGCGCGCGGCGAAGGCCAGCGCGAGCACGGGCCACAGGTATTTCCACACCGGCTCCGCGGGCGCCTGCGGATGCAGCAGCACCTCCGGCGCGACGCGCGCGGCCCTGCCGAGGCGCGCCGGCGCGCCTCGTTCCAGCCGGGGCCGCTCCACCGTGCGCCGCGCCCTTCGCGCCGCGCCTTTCCTCCGCTTCTTCGCCCTCGCCATGCGGCTTTCTCGCTCCCCCGCCCCGCGCTACTCCGGCGCGGCGGCCTCCAGCGCCGCGAGCGCCTCTCGAGACGGGTTGGAGTCGCTCCGGTCGATCCGCAAGGACTCGCGGAAGAGCGCCCGCGCCCGATCGGCATCGCCTTTCCGCCGCTCGACCTGCCCCTCCACGAAGAGCACCGTCGCCAGGGCCTCCTTGCCGCGGTCGTCCTCCGCGATCTGCTTGGCCTTGCGCAAGTAGGAGTCCGCCAGCCGCAGCGCTCGCTCGCCCGGCTGCGTCACGAGCGCCTTGGACATGCCGATCAGCGACCAGTAATTGCCTTCCGCCAGCGGCAGGACGTCCGTCACGTAAGCGTTCATCGGAGATTGCCCGTTCACCTGCGCGAGGCCCAGATATTCGCCGTAGGCGCGTAACATTTCGTTGCGGTGGATGGCGGTCGGCATGTCCGCCGGCGGTGGCATCTCGATCAGCTTCCTGAAATACGCCTTGGCCTTGTCGTTGCCCCTGATTTCGATCCGCCCCGGTCCGGCGTCCTCGTGGACCTGCACGAAGAATCCCAGATGGGCGAGCCCCGCCGCCGAGAAGGCCGGGCCGTACCAGAGGGAATACACCGGCCGGTCCGCATCCCGGAGGAACGCGGCCCAGTCGGCGGTCTTCCGCTTCGTGGACGACAACGGGCGCACGACCCGATCGTCGATGTAGACGCCGTGATACTCCAGCAACCGCAGGTCCGGGCGCAGTCCTTTCACCCAGTGGAGGTAGGACATGGGGCCCACGAACGGGTCCGAATACAGAACGAAGACGCTGTCTTTCACGGTGATGTCGAGCAGCGCCTGCGCCTGCTCCTCGGCAAACCTGTCGTGGGGGCGGTAGTTGACCCCGACGTTCCAGGCGCAGAGACCCGCCACCAGGAGCGCGCCCGCCGCGTAGGCCGCCGGAAGCAGCCGCGCCCGCCGCACGCGCACCCAGCGCGTCAGCGCGTCCGCCCCATGGCCCAGCCAGAGCGCGAGGATGCCGTAGGCGATCAGCGGGTACGGGCGGAAGGTGGAGATCCTGAGCGGCTCGTAGTTGAACCCGAGCATGGCGATGAGCAGGAAACTGCTGGCCACGAAGGCGAGCGCTTCGCAGGAGAGCCCGAGGCGCCAGCCGCTCCGGCAGGACGCGAACGCGCCCCACAGCGCGACGAGGGTGCCGATCACGCCGAATTGCAGCAGCGCCTGCACCAGGAAGTGCCCAGCGAAGGACAGCTTGTCGGCGAGGCCGGCGTTGGGGTTCTCGTCGATGTGCGAATAGATGCTGCGGTCGACGAAGGAAAGGAACTCGCCCCAGGAGCCGATCGGACCGAGGAAATTGACCGGCGCCGGCTGGTGGGAGCGCCACACCATCCAGCCGTAGAGGGCGGCCGCGGCGAGCGCGGCGACCGGAACCAGATACGGGATCCGGCGTCGGAAATCCCTTCCCGCCCCCACGGCGTAGGCGACGAAGAGAGGACTCGCCAGAATCAGCAGTGGATAGTGGTTGGCGAGGCCCAGGCCGTAGACCGCCGCCGCCGCGATCCACAGGCGCGTGCGCCGCGCCGCCGCCGCTTCCTGCACGAGGGCCAGAGTCAGAAACACCGCCGCGGTGTTCGTCGTATAGACGTCGGCGATGATGGCCTGGGACCAGAAATGCTCGGAGGCCGCGAGCGCCGCGCCGGCCAGCCAGGCGGCGGGCCGGTTGCCGGTGCGGCGCAGCACGACCCAGGCGATGCAGGCGCAGGTGAGCGCGCCCATAAGGCCGCTCAGCGCATGGACCCGCCAGGCCACCTCGCCGAGCGGCACATGCGAGGCGAGCCAGCCGAACAGGACGTAGAGCGGATAGCCCGGCGGATGCGCGACGCCGGCGAAGGTCGCAGTGGTGATGAAGAGGCCGTCGTCCTCCAGCATCACGGTGCGCGGCGCCGAAACGGCGTAGAGTGCGAACGCGCCGACGAAGAGCAACGCCATGCCGATGGCGTCCATCCGCGGCCTGAGCGGATGCAGAGCCGGGAGCGTCGCGCGGAGCGGCGGCACCCACCGCCTCGGCGTCGGCGGGGCAGGCGGTCGCCGTGCCGGCTTGGGCGCCGCTTGCCGCCGCGCGCCCCTGCCGGCCGATCGTCGTTTCTTCCGGGCCATCGTGGAGGCGTCCCCCGCTATCGCCCGCGCCGGCTCATTGCCCGCGCCGTTGCAGGATCGCCAGCACCTCGTCGCGATTGGTGCGTATGTCGTCGCGCATCGGGTCCAGGTCCAGGGCGCGCTCCAGGGCCTCGAGCGCCGCGTCGAACCTTCCCAGGTAATACAGCGCGGTGCCCACGCCGTGATGGGCGCTCGGGTTGCGGGGATCGACCTCGACGAGGCGACGATAGAGAGCGAGCGCCTCGCCATAGCGTTGCCGCCTGACCTCCAGCGCGGCCAGATTTTGCAGGGCATAAACCGACTTGGGGTCGAGCGCCAGAGCGCGGCGGAACGGCTCCTCGGCCTCGTCGAGACGATCCAGCATGATCAGCGCGGCGCCCACGTTGGAGTGGTCTCGGTCGTCGTCCGGCGCGTGTTCCACGGCGACGCGAAAGGCGGCGAGGGCTTCCTCCCAGCGTCCCTCCACCGTCAAGGCCTCGCCCAGATTGCGATGGGCGAACCGTGCCGTGGGGTTGTGCGCGATGATATGGGTGAACAGGGTCTCCCCGTCCCGATAGATTGCGGCGTGACGCCAAGTCAACGCCGCCAGCACCGCCAGCACCGCCACACCCGCGCCCGCCGCCCCCCACCGCCACGGACCCGACGGCAGGCGACCCACCCCATAGGCCGCCCCTCCCACAACCACCAGCATCAAACCAATCCCCGCCAGATACTGGTGGCGGTCCGCAACAAACGAAAACTGCATGTAGCCGTAGTCCACAAAACCCAGAACAGGAGACAGCGTCACCACGAAAAACGACACACCCGCCAGCGGTCCACGCCCCACCCGGCGGCGCAGAAACCACAAGCCCAACCCAACACCCGCAGACGCCGCCACGTAAACCCACGCAACCGCGTCCCCCGCACTCACCTCCCAGTGCGAATAGATCACCGCCAGGCCGCCCGGCCAGAACAGCTTGCCCACATAGAACCACAGCGCCTGCGACGCGATCAGCACGCGCTCCAGCGCCGAATAGTCGAGCGAAACCGGCTCCCGCACGTTGTAGAACGACACGTCCGCCGCCGCCATCGCCGCCCCCACCGCGACGAAGGGCGCGAGACGCAGCAGGTCGGCGCCCGTCACCCGTCCCCGCTTCCACCAGCGCCAGATCAGCAGCGCCGCCGGCAGCGTCACCACGATGGACTTGCACAGCATCCCCAAGGCGAACAGCGCGAGCGCCAGGAGGTAATGCTGTGCGCCCCGTCCGGGCCGGGTCTCTTCCGCGAAGCGGAGCCAGGCCAGGAATGCGGCGAGATAGAACAGGCCGGAGAGGAGGTCCTTGCGCTCGATGATCCAGGCGACGGATTCGACGTGGAGAGGATGGACGGCGAACAGGGCGGCGAGGGGCCATGCGCCGTGCAGGGGGAGGCGCCGTGCGATGCGCCAGAGGAGGAGGGTGTTGGCGAGGTGGAGGAGGACGTTGACGACATGGTATCCGGCCGGGGCGTAGCCCCACAGCTTGTGCTCCAGCCAGAAGCTCGTATAGACCAATGGCCAGTAATGCCCTTCGTCCTTGATCTCCGAAGGCGAGAACCAGATGCGCCCGAGGCCGTCCAGGTCCCGGACGGAGAGGGCCTGGACGAAAATCCGATCGTCCCAGACGAAGCCGGCGTGGAAGGCGGGTCCGTAGCTGGCGGCCACCAGGAGGGCGAGGGCCAGGGCGGCGAGGGTCTCGCGGCGCGCGTACCAGCGGGCGTCGGCGGGGGCGGAGGCAACCACCGCCGGCGCGCCCGCCCGCGCCGGGGCGGTCCGCTTCGCCCGCGCTCCCGGCGCACGCCGTCCTCGCTTCCTGCGGCCCATCGCCGTCACCTTTCTCCGCGTGTCCGCCGCGGGTCGGGGCGCCGCACCGAGGCCACCCGGCCCGTTTCGCGACGGACCGCGCATGGAGCACGCGGCATCCTCAACGGTCCTCCGCCTGCCGCAAGCGCGCCAGCGCCGTTTCGCGCATGGCCCGCACCGATTCCAGCCCCGGCGCCAGCGCCAGCGCCCGGTCGAGGCTCCGGATGGCTTCCTCGTACCGCCCGAGGCCGACCAGCGCGTGGCCCATGCCGGCGTGCGGGAGGGCGTTCCCGGCGTCCGCCTCGATCGCGGCGCGATAGTAGCCGAGCGCTTCGTCGAATCGTTCCTGCTTCCTGAGCGACTCCGCCAGATTCTGGAGGGCGATCGGATGGCGCGGATCGAGCGCCAGGGCGCGGCGCAGCTGTTCCTCCGCCTCGTCGAGCCGGCCCAGGCGTATGAGCGCGACACCGGCGTTGGCATGGGCCTTGACGTCGTCCGGCGCGTGTTCCACGGCGGCGCGGGAAGCGGCCAGCGCTTCCTCCGGACGTTGCGCGTCGAGCAGGGCCTTGCCGAGATTCTGTTGCACGCCGCGCGCCGTGGGGTTGTGCGCGGTGATATGGGTGAAGAAGGTCACTTCGTCCCGGTAGATTTCGGCGTGACGCCAAGTCAACGCCGCCAGCACCGCCAGCACTGCCACACCCGCGCCCGCCGCTCCCCGCCGCCACAGACCCGACGGCAGGCGACCCACCCCATAGGCCGCCCCTCCCACAACCACCAGCATCAAACCAATCCCCGCCAGATACTGGTGGCGGTCCGCAACAAACGAAAACTGCATGTAGCCGTAGTCCACAAAACCCAGAACAGGAGACAGCGTCACCACGAAAAACGACACACCCGCCAGCGGTCCACGCCCCACCCGGCGGCGCAGAAACCACAAGCCCAACCCAACACCCGCAGACGCCGCCACGTAAACCCACGACACCGCGTCACCCGCACTCACCTCCCAGTGCGGATAGATCACCGCCAGGCCGCCCGGCCAGAACAGCTTGCCCACATAGAACCACAGCGCCTGCGACGCGATCAGCACGCGCTCCAGCGCCGAATAGTCGAGCGAAACCGGCTCCCGCACGTTGTAGAACGACACGTCCGCCGCCGCCATCGCCGCCCCCACCGCGACGAAGGGCGCGAGACGCAGCAGGTCGGCGCCCGTCACCCGCCCCCGCTTCCACCAGCGCCAGATCAGCAACGCCGCCGGCAGCGTCACCACGATGGACTTGCACAGCATCCCCAAGGCGAACAGCGCGAGCGCCAGAAGGTAATGCCGTGCGCCCCGTCCGGGCCGGGTCTCTTCCGCGAAGCGGAGCCAGGCCAGGAATGCGGTGAGATAGAACAGGCCGGAGAGGAGGTCCTTGCGCTCGATGATCCAGGCGACGGATTCGACGTGGAGAGGATGGACGGCGAACAGGGCGGCGAGGGGCCATGCGCCGTGCAGGGGGAGGCGCCGTGCGATGCGCCAGAGGAGGAGGGTGTTGGCGAGATGGAGGAGGACGTTGACGACGTGGTAGCCGGCCGGGGCGTAGCCCCACAGCTTGTGCTCCAGCCAGAAGCTCGTATAGACCAATGGCCAGTAATGCCCCTCGTTCTCGATGGCGTAGGGAGAGGACCAGATGCGCCCGAGGCCGGACAATTCCCGCACAGCCCCGGCCTCCGTGAACGCTTCGTCGTCCCAGACGAAGCCGGCGAGGAAGGCGGGTCCGTAGCTGGCGGCCACCAGGAGGGCGAGGGCCAGGGCGGCGAGGGTTTCGCGGCGCGCGTACCAGCGGGCGGCGGCGGGGGCGGAGGCGGCCGCTGCCGGCGCGCCCGCCCGCGCCGGGGCGGTCCGCTTCGCCCGCGCTCCCGGCGCGCGACGTCCTCGCTTCCTGCGGCCCATCCTGCCCCGAACCCTTGCGCGGGAGAAGGGAGGAATCAAGGCGGCGCGCACCGGGAGCGGGCGGGCGGCGTTGACTCGCTTCCGGGGCGGTCCTAGGGTGCGGCGGCGAAAACGTTGGGGTTTCCGTATCTTCCGGGAGCGAGGAGCCGGATGAAGGTTCTCGTCGCGATCAAGCGCACCATCGACGCGAACGTGAAGGTCCGGGTCAGGTCCGACGAGACCGGCGTTGAAACGGCCAACGTGAAGATGGCGATGAACCCCTTCTGCGAGATCGCGGTCGAGGAAGCGGTGCGCATCAAGGAAGCCGGCCACGCGGAGGAGATCGTCGTCGTCTCCGCCGGCGGGGAGAAGGTCCAGGAGACGCTGCGCACGGCGCTGGCGATGGGCGCGGACCGGGCGATCCACGTCGCCACCGAGGCCGCGCTCCAGCCGCTCGCGGTGGCGAAGCTCCTGCAGGCGGTCGTCGAGGCGGAGAAGCCGGGCCTCGTGATCGCCGGTAAACAGGCGATCGATGACGACAGCAACCAGACCGGCCAGATGCTGGCGGCGCTCCTGGACTGGCCGCAGGCGACCTTCGCCTCCGAGATCGTGATCAAGGGAGAGACCGCCGACGTGACCCGCGAGATCGACGGCGGGCTCGAGACCCTGAACGTCGACCTGCCGGCGGTGGTCACCACCGATCTCCGGCTCAACGAACCGCGCTACGCCTCCCTCCCCAACATCATGAAGGCCAGGAGGAAGCCGATCGACCGCAAGGAGGCCGAGGCGTTCGGCGTGGACATCGAACCGCGGCTCGCGATCCGCAAGGTGGCCGAGCCGCCGCGCCGCCAGGCGGGCGTCAAGGTGAAGGACGCCGCCGCGCTCGTGGCCCGGCTGCGCGACGACGCGAAGGTGATCGGATGAGCGTCCTGGTCCTGGCCGAGCACGACAACGCCGCGCTCGGGCGGGCCAGCCTTCACGCAGTGACCGCCGCGCAGGCGCTCGGCGGCGAGGTCCATCTGCTGGTCGCCGGTTCGGGCTCCGCCCCGGCCGCGGAGGCGGCGGCCCGCGTCGCCGGGGTCGCCAAGGTCCTGCACGTCGATTCGCCGGCCTGCGCGCACTCCTTCGCCGAGAACCTGGCGCCTCTGGCGGTCGGGCTGGCGGAGGGCTACAGCCATCTGCTCGCGGCCGCCACCACCTTCGGCAAGAACGTCATGCCCAGGATCGCGGCCCTGCTGGACGTGGCGCAGATATCCGACGTGATCGAGATCGTCTCGGAGAGCGTGTTCGTCCGCCCCACCCACGCGGGCAACGCCATCGCCACCGTCGAGAGCCGCGACGCTCGGAAGGTGGTCACCGTGCGCGCGACCGCGTTCGACGCGGCGCCGGCGGAGGGCGGCGGCGCGTCCGTCGAGGCGGTGTCCGGCCCCGGCGACCGGGGGTCCGTCCGCTTCGTCAGGCGCGCGCTCAGCAAGTCCGACCGGCCGGAACTGACCAGCGCCGGGATCGTGATCTCCGGCGGGCGCGGGATGCAGAGCGGCGAGAACTTCGCCCTGATCGAGGCGGTGGCGGACCGGCTCGGGGCCGCCGTCGGCGCCTCGCGCGCGGCGGTCGATGCCGGCTACGTCCCCAACGACTTCCAGGTCGGCCAGACCGGCAAGGTGGTGGCGCCCGAGCTCTACGTCGCCGTCGGCATTTCAGGGGCGATCCAGCATCTGGCCGGCATGAAGGACAGCAAGGTCATCTGCGCCATCAACAAGGACGCGGAGGCGCCGATCTTCCAGATCGCCGACTTCGGCCTGGTGGCCGACCTGTTCGAGGCCCTGCCGGCGCTCGCCGAGGAGCTCGACCGGCAGGGCCTGTCGAAGACCTGAGCCGCCGCCATGGTGCAGTCGATCGGGATCATCGGGGCGGGGCGGATGGGCGGCGGAATCGCCCATGTCGCGGCCCTGGCCGGATACGACGTCGTGCTGACCGACGTGGGGCAGGCGGAGCTCGACGCGGCCCTCGCGACGATCCGCACCAATCTCGGCCGCCAGGCGCGCAAGGGCGCGATCACCGGGGAGCGGCGGGATGCGGCGCTGGCGCGGATCGCCCCCGCCGTCGGCCTGGAGGGCTTCGCGTCCGTCGACCTCGCGATCGAGGCGGTCGTCGAGGACGAAGCGATCAAGAAATCCGTCTTCGCCGCGCTGCGGGGCGTGCTGCCGGCGCACGCCATCATCTGCACCAACAGCTCGACGATCCCCGTCACCCGGCTCGCCGCCAACACCGACCGCCCCGGCAGGTTCATGGGCATGCACTTCATGAACCCGGTGCCGATGATGGAGCTGGTCGAGCTGGTCCGCGGGATCGCCACCGAGGAGGCGACCTACGAGGCGGTGCGGGCGGTCACCGAGCGCATGGGCAAGACGGCCGCCATGGCCGAGGACTTCCCGGCCTTCATCGTGAACCGCATCCTCATGCCCATGGTCAACGAGGCGATCTACGCGCTCTACGAGGGCGTGGGCACCGTGCGGGCGATCGACACCGCGATGAAGCTCGGCGCCCATCACCGCATGGGGCCGCTGGAACTCGCCGATTTCATCGGCCTCGACACCTGCCACGGCATCATGCAGGTGCTTTACGAGGGTCTGGCCGACAGCAAGTACCGCCCCTGCCCCCTGCTCGCCAAATACGTCGAGGCCGGCTGGCTCGGGCGCAAGACCGGCCGGGGCTTCTACGACTATTCGGGAGAGACCCCGGTCCCCACCCGCTGACCCGCGCGCGGCGCGTCAGGGGTCCCGCATGCGGTGGCCATCGTGGTCGGCCTCGACCGAGAAGGTAGCGGCGATCTCACCCGTCCGTTCGAAGACGAAGGCGATCGGGTGCGTCTCCTCGGCCATCAGCGTCGTCTTCAGCGCCCGCAGCATCAGGTGGAGGCCGCCGGGTTCGAGCGCCGCCTCGCCGCCCGCCGGGATCGCGATCCCATCCACCTTCGCCATGCGGTGGACGCCGTCCGTCAGCGTGCTGCGGTGGAGTTCGACCCGCCGGGCGACCGGGGTGCGGGCGGCGATCAGGCGGTCCGCGACCGCGCCTTCGTTGAGAATCCGGACATAGACCACGCCGTTGCGCCCCTCGGGCGCCGGACGCGACCAGGGATGTTGGAGGGTGATGTCGCCGGCCTTCTCCTCATGCGCCGCCGCCGGCGCCGCCGCGGCCAGCGCCAGGAGCAGGGCGGGAACGACGCCTCTCCACCGGCTCATGCGTGCTCCCCGGCGGCGCGTCATTCTCCGTCTCCGGGCGCCGCCGGGGCGTCGGGGACGAGGCCGCCGGCGAGGGTCTCGCCGGGCACCTCGATGCGCCCGGCCGGCACCGAGAGGCGCCAGTCGTGGTCGGCCGGGATCAGCCGCGCGAGGCGGTCCTTGCCGCGGCTGCGCGCGCCGACGAGGCGGGCGCCGGCGTGGCGGCGCAGCAGGGCCGCCAGCACCTCGGCGCTGCTCGCGGTGCGCGGCCCGATCAGCACCTCCAGCGCGGCGATCTCGACGGCGCGCAGCGGCGGCGGCAGCGCCACGGCGGTCGCGCCGGCGCGGCCGGTCACGCGGATGGCGGCGACCCTGGGGCCGGTGAAGAGGCTCGCGACCCGCGTCATGCGGTCGAAGTCGCCGCCGGCGTTGGCGCGCAGATCGAGCGCGAGCCGCGGCGGTGTCCCTCCCCCGGCGGCCACGGCGTCGGCGACCTCGCGATCGGCCTTGCGGCCGAAGCGGTCGAGCGCGACGACGAGGGTTCCGTCGGCCCGCCGCTCCACGGCGCCGACGGAGGGGACGCTGCGCGCCCGCCTGATCGAATCGGCGTCGGGATGCGCCACCCGGACGAGGCGGGCGCCGGGCAGATGCGCCGCGAGCAGCGCGGCGGCGCAGCGCGAACCGGCCGCCGGGCAGCGCGCGTCGATGCGCCGTTCGAGCGCCGCGGGCACGGCGGCATGGCGGGCGACGGCGCCCAGCAGGCGCTCGCGCGGCGCCTCGGCCGCCGCCGGCCCGAGGGCGCCCGCCGCCGCGGCGAGCACCGCTGCGGCCGACAGGGCGGCGCGCATCGCCGGCGCTGCGGGTGCTGCGGTCAGTGGCAGTAGTTGACCGCGCCTTCGATGTGGGTGCCCCAGGGCTCGTCGCCCACGCCGTCGATCGTCGCGATCACCGCCTGCGCGCGCACGTCGATCACGGCGACCGTGTCCGCGTCGCCGAGGGCCACGTAGAGCTTGGTCCCGTCCGGCGTGACGACGCCGGTCTCGGGCGTGCCCGGCAGGGCGATCTCGCCGGCCACGCGCATGGTCGCGAGATCGAGGATCAGCGCCTTGTCGTCGCCCCGGCTGATCACATAGGCGAGCGAATCGAACCAGCCGGCGTTGACTCCCGTCATGTCGGCGGCGCCGGGCAGGCGGGCGACCTCTTCGAGGGTTTCCGTCGACACCACCGAGACGGTCTCGTCGCCGTTGTTGGGGACGATCATGTGGCGGCCGTCGACGGTGGTGAAGGCGCGCCAGGGCATGTCGCCCAGCGCCAGGGTCTTGACGGTGCGGCCCGACGCGAGGTCGATCACCGCCATCCGGTCGCCCTCGCCGTAGGCCGCGAAACCGAGCCGCCCGTCCGGCGTCGCGGTGACGTCGACGATGCCCTGATAGGCGCCGTCGTCATGGCCCAGGGCGGCGATCGCGCGGTCCGGCCCCACGGCGATCTCGTCCACCACCGCGCCCTGCGCCACGTCGATGGCGCTGACGAAGCTGGCGCCGAGATTGCCGACATAGAGGCGCGCGCCGGAGGGGTCGAAGGTCATGTTGTGGGGCTCGTGCAGGCCGTCGATCCGGGCGATCTCGCGATCCTCCCGGAGCGAGACCAGGGAGACCGTGCCCTCGCCGATATTGCCGACCGCGAGGATTTCTCCCGAGGGATCGATCGCCATGTGCTCGGGCGTATGGCCGAGCGGGATCGTCGCGACGGTGGCCAGCGATCCGAGATCGACCACCGAGAGGGTGTGATCGCCGGTGTTGCTCGCGACCATCTTCATGTGGGTCCGGGAAACCGCCACCTGGTGCGGCACCGCGCCGACCGGGACATGGGCGATCACCCGGTCCACCCGGGTGTCGATGACGGCCACGTCGGCCGACGCCCTGTTGGGCACGAACACGTAGTGCGAGAGATCGTCCAGCGCCAGCGCGCCCGGCCCCGTCAGCGCCAGCGCGGCCAGCGCGCCGAGGCCGGCGGACAACAGCGTCCTCATTCCGTCCCTCCTCCTGGTCGGCATCGCGCCGGGGCCGCCGCCGGCGCTGACGGGGCCGGGCGCGCCCCGCCATGTTAGCCCCATTCCCGCCTGCGGCCTACCCGGTGCGCAAACGGGTCGTGTCCCGGTTTGAAATTTTCGAGGTTCGCCGCGCCGCGCCCATTCATCCATGGCGAACGCAAGCCCGCCCGGCGCGTCACATTGCAAGCCGAGACACGATCACCCGGTGCGCAAACGGCTTGATCGGCCGTCCGATCGGGCCATGATGGGCGCGGCCGGGAGCGCGAGTCGCGAGATGCCCTCATCCAGGACGCCCACGCCGCCGGAGGCGGCCGGCGCGGACGCGCCGAACCGCATGTGGGGCGGGCGCTTCGAGTCGCCGCCCGACGAGCGGCTCGCCGCGATCAACGCCTCGATCGATTTCGATCGGCGCCTCTACGCCGAGGACATCGAGGGCTCCCTCGCCCACGCCGCCATGCTGGCCGCGCAAGGCATCGTCGCCCCGGCCGACGGCGCGGCGCTCGCGGACGGGCTGCGGCGGGTGAAGGCGGAGATCGAAGCCGGGGCCTTCCCCTTCGACCGCGCCCTCGAGGACATCCACATGAACGTCGAGGCGCGGCTGGGCGAGCTGATCGGCCCGGCGGCCGGGCGCCTGCACACCGCCCGCTCGCGCAACGACCAGGTGGCCACCGATCTCCGGCTGTGGCTGCGCAAGGCCCTCGACCGCGCCGACGCCGCCTGCCGCGACCTCCAGGCGGCGCTGATCGACCGGGCCGACGCGCACGCCGCGACCGTGATGCCGGGCTTCACCCATTTGCAGACGGCCCAGCCGGTCGCCTTCGGCCACCACCTGCTCGCCTATGTCGAGATGATTGGGCGTGACCGCGGGCGCTTCGCCGATTGCCGGCACCGGCTCAACGAATCGCCGCTCGGCGCGGCCGCCCTCGCCGGGACATCCTTCCCCATCGACCGCGCCATGACCGCCCGCGCGCTGGGCTTCGACCGGCCGGCGGCCAATTCGATCGACGCCGTCTCCGACCGCGACTTCGTGGTCGAGGCGCTGGCGGCGGCGGCGCTGACCGCCATGCATCTCTCGCGCCTGGCCGAGGAGACGATCCTCTGGTCGAGCGCGCAGTTCGGCTTCGTCGCCCTCTCCGACCGCTTCTCGACCGGAAGCTCGATCATGCCGCAGAAGCGCAACCCCGACGCGGCCGAGCTGGTGCGCGGCAAGACGGGGCGCGTGACCGGCGCCCTGGTCGCGCTGCTGACCACGATGAAGGGCCTCCCCCTGGCCTATGCGAAGGACATGCAGGAGGACAAGGAGCCCCTGTTCGACGCCTTCGATTCCCTCGACCTGTGCCTGGCCGCGACCGCCGGCATGGTCCGCGACATGACGGTGAACGCGGCGGCGATGGCGCGCGCGGCCGAGGCGGGCCACGCCACGGCCACCGATCTCGCGGACTGGCTGGTGCAGGCCGCCGGGTTGACCTTCCGCGAGGCCCATGCCGTCGTCGGCCGGGCGGTGCGGTGCGCCGAGGAGCGGGGCTGCGCCCTCAAGGACCTGCCGCCCGCCGCGCTGCGGGCGATCGACCCGCGCATCGGCGCCGACGCGCTGGCGCTGCTCGATCCGGCCGCCGCCCTCGCGCGGCGCACCAGCGAGGGCGGCACGGCGCCCGCCCAGGTCGCCCGGCAGGTCGCCCGCGCCCGCGCGCGCTTCCTGTAAGCGCCCCCGGACGCGCCCGGAGAAGCGGATCATGCTGCGCAAGCTCAGCCTGCTGCTGACCATCGCGGCGGCGCTCGGCCTGGTCGCCGCCCTGGCGAGCTGCGGCGTGCGGGGGCCGCTCGAGCCGCCGCCCGCCGAGGCGTCGGCGGCGCCCCCGCCGTCGGCCTGACGCGCCCGCCGTGGGCGCGTTCGCCTACCGGGAGGAGAACGGCCGCCGCGTCCTCCACGCCGAGGAGGTGCCGCTGCCCGCGGTCGCGGCGCGGTTCGGCACGCCGACCTATTGCTACGCGGCGGCCGCTCTGGAAGCGCGTTACCGGGCGCTCGCGGCGGCGGCCCCGCGCGCTCGCATCCACTATTCGATCAAGGCCAACGACGCGCGCGCGGTGATCCGCACCTTCGCCGGCCTCGGCGCCGGGGCCGACGTCGTCTCCGGCGGCGAGCTCGCCCGCGCGCTGGCCGCCGGCATGGCGCCGGAGCGGCTGGTCTTCGCCGGCGTCGGCAAGACGCGCGCGGAGATGGAGCGCGCCCTGGCCGCCGGCATCGCGCAGTTCAACGTCGAATCGCCCGCCGAGCTCGCCCTCCTGGACGAGGTCGCGCGCGCGCGGCGCGCCCGCGCGCCGGCGGCGCTCCGCGTGAACCCGGACGTCGACGCCGGGAGCCACGACAAGATCTCCACCGGGCGGCGCGGCGACAAGTTCGGCATCGACGCCCGCGAGGCGCCGGCGCTTTACGCCAGGGCGGCGGCGCTGGCGGGCATCGAGCCGGTCGGCATCGCCGTGCATATCGGCTCGCAGATCGCGCGCCTCGCCCCGTTCGAGGCGGCATGCGAGCGGGTCGTCGCGCTGGCGGAGCGCCTGCGCGCGGCCGGCCATCCGGTCCCGCGGGTGGACCTGGGCGGCGGCCTCGGCGTGCGCTATCGCGACGAGACGCCGCCGGACGTCGCCGCCTACGGCGCCCTGGTGGAGCGCGTCCGCGATCGCCTGGGGGCGGAGGTGCTGATCGAACCCGGGCGCTGGCTGGCGGCGCCGGCGGGCCTCCTCCTGACCCGCGTGCTCGTCGTGAAGCGGGCGGGCGGCCGCGCCGTCGCCATCGTCGATGCCGCCATGAACGATCTGCTCCGCCCGGCGCTCTACGGGGCGTGGCACGCGATCGAGCCGGTGGTCGCGTCGCCGCCCGCCCGGGCGGCGGTCGAGACCGACGTCGAAACCGACATCGCCGGCCCCGTCTGCGAGAGCGGCGACGTGTTGGGCCGCGCCCGCCGCCTGCCGCCGCTCGCCGCGGGCGACCTGCTAGCGGTGCGCGACGTGGGCGCCTACGGCGCCGTCATGGCCTCGACCTACAACGGCCGCCCGCTCCCCGCCGAGGTCATGGTGCGCGGCCGCGCCGTCGCGGCGATCCGCCCCCGGCAGGACGAGGAGGCGCTGCTGGCGCGCGACCTGCTCCCCCCCTGGCTCGCCTGAAGGCGCCGCGCGGCGGCCCGCTCAGCCCGGCCCGGCGGCGGCGAAGCGGACGGAGAGGCTGGTCGCGCCGCGCGGCGGGCGGGCGAGCTTGTCTTCGAAGGTCGTTGATTGCCCGGCGTCCAGTTCCGCCGCCGCCGCCGTGATGGTCCAGCGATGCAACTCCGCGCCCGTCTCGCTCTTGAGCGCCGCGCGAATCGCCGGGACGGCGCGGTGCCGCCCGGTGGAGTTCTCGATCGCGCCGCGCACGAGCAGGATCGGGACTCCGCCCTCCAGCACCCGCTTCGAGGCCACGTCGCGGATCAGGAGGCCGCGCCCTTCCTCCGCCGCGCCCGCCGCGAGGCCGACCGCTTCGTAGAGCCGCGCCGTCGGCGGCCAGGCCCCCGCGATCTCGTCGCGCGCCGCCACCAGCCCGGCGGCGGCGACGGCGACGACCGCGACGGCGATCCCGCCCGCGCGCCAGTCGATCCGCCCGCCCCGGCGGCGCGGCGGCGCCGGTGCGGGGGCTGCGTCCACCGCGACCGGCGCGGGCGAATCGGCCGGCGCCTCCTCGCGCCAGACATGGCCGCAGCGCGTGCAGCGCACCCGGCGCCCGCTTGCGCCCAACGCGGCGGGTTCGACCCGGTAGCGCGTCGCGCAGGAGGGGCAACCGACGATCATGGAGCCGGTCTCGTTGCAAGGGGAGGGAGAGCAAGTAACCTCGCGGCCCGTCATGTCAACCCCGCGGGGCGGAAGGCGCGGCCGGGAGGCGCCGGCGGCACGGCGCTTGCGGCGCGCGGCCGGCGCGGCGCGGGCCATGCTGTCGCTCGCCATGGGCGGCGTGCTGCTCTGGTCGGCGGGGCTGCCGTGGTTCGCGGGCATGGCGGGCGAGGGACGCGAGCGCCCGCGCTTCGTCACCGACGCGATCGTCGTCCCCACCGGCGGCTCCGGCCGCCTGAGCGAGGGGCTGCGCCTGCTCGAGAGCGGCCTCGCGCGCCGGCTCTTCGTGACCGGAGTGGCGAAGGGGGTCGAGCGCGCGCAGCTGCGCCGTTACCGCGACCGGCGCCTGTGGGCCTGTTGCGTGGACCTGGGCTACCAGGCCGACGACACCGAGGCCAACGCGCGCGAGACCGCCGCCTGGATGGCCGGCCGCTCCTTCGCCAGCCTGCGCCTGGTCACCGGCGGCTACCACATGCCGCGGGCGATGATGGAGTTCCGCAACGCCATGCCGGATGTTACTCTCGTGGCGCATCCCGTCTTTCCGGAACACGTCAAGGTCGAGCATTGGTGGCGTTATCGCGGGACCGCGGGCCTGATCGCGAGCGAGTACACGAAATATCTGTGGGCGCTGGCGCGCCGGGCGGTCGGGCTTGGCGCCCGCCTCCGCACACGCTGGAGAACACCCTGCGCTCGGCGCTCTGCACGGTCGCGTTCTACACCTGGGGGGTGATGATCGGCACGGTCATGGTGCCGATGCTGCTGCTGCCGCGCGCCCTGTTCCGCCGCTTCGTGATCGTCTGGTCGGCGGGCAACGGCCTGCTGCTCCGGCTCATCGCCGGCGTCCACGTCGAGATCCGGAACCGCGAGCACAGGCCGGACGGCCCCGCCATCGTCGCCGCCAAGCATCAGTCCGAATGGGAGGCGCACGTCTTCCTGCACGAGCTCGACGATCCCGCCTACGTCATCAAGAAGGAGCTCGCGCTGGTGCCGGGCTACGGCTGGTTCTGCCGCAAGGTGAACATGATCTTCGTCGACCGTGACGGGCGCGGGCGCGCGCTCCGCAAACTCGTCGCGGCGGCGCGGGCGGCGGCGGCGCGGGGGCGCCCGGTCGTGATCTTCCCCGAGGGCACGCGGGTGCGCCCGGGCGAGAAGTTGCCCTATCGCCCCGGCGTCGCCGCCCTCTACGGCGCCCTCGGCCTGCCGGTGGTTCCGGTGGTGCACAATTCCGGGATGCACTGGCCCAGGGGCTCGTTCCGGCGCTATCCCGGCACCATCGTGATGACGTATCTGCCGCCGATCCCGCCGGGCCTGCCGCGGCGGGCCTTCATGGAGCGCCTCGAATCGACCATGGAGGAGGCGTCGCGGCGGCTCCTCGCGGAGGGCGGCGGGGCCGGGGTGGAAGGCCGGGCGGCCGGGTGAGCGCACCGCGCGCGGCCGTTCTCGGCGCGAGCGGCATGGTCGGTCGGCATCTCCTGCGCCGTTTGGCGGAGGGCGGCTGGTGCGGGGTGTGTTTCACGCGGAGCGCAGGCGCGCGGGCGGCGGAGCCGGGCTTCGCCTGGGCCGCCTTGCCGGCGGACGGGCCGTTGCCGCTTCCCCCTTCCGCCACCGTGTTCTCCCTCGTCCCGCTCCTCGCCTTGGCCCCGCTTCTCGCCCGCGCGGAGGGCGCCGGGCGGCTGGTCGCGCTCGGCACCGCGAGCGTCGTGCACAAGGCGGCGAGCGCCGATCCGGTCGAGCGCGCCTTCACGGCGGAGGTCGCGCGGGCCGAGGGCGTGGTCGCGCGGCTCTGCCGGGAGCGCGGGATCGCCTGGACGATTCTCCGGCCGACCCTGATCTACGATCCGGGACGCGACCGTAACGTCAGCGCCGTCGCCGCTTTTGCGCGCCGCTGGCGCGTCTTCCCGATCGTCCCGCCCGCCACGGGGTTGCGCCAGCCGATCCACGCCGACGACGTGGCCCGGGCCATGAGCGCCGCCGCCGGCGCGCCGGGCGCGCGGGACGCCCTGCTGAGCTTGCCCGGCGGCGAGACCGTGACGTGGCGCGAGATGATCCGCCGCGTCTTCCGCGCCCAGGGGTTGCGCCCGCTCCTGCTGCCCGTGCCGGCGGCTCCGGCGCGGCTCGCCTTCCGCGCATGGCGCGCGGCGACCGGCGCGCCCTACAGCCCCGCCCTGCTGGAGCGCATGAACCGCGACCTCACCCTCGATCCGGCCCCGGCGCGCGCCGCCCTCGGCATCGAGTGCCGTCCGTTCCGGCCTGATTTTCGGACGAAAGGATGAAGGCCGGCGTCGGCAGAGGAAGGAACGAGGCGCCATATGCCGGTTTCTCGTGGGGACGAGCCGCGCGACGCGGGTCAGGCGACGCGCCATCGCAACACGACGGTTTCCAGATTCTCCACCAGCGGCTGAACGTCGCTTTCCGCGCGCCGGGCTTCCAGCCGGGCGACGATCCGACAGATGTCGGCGATGCTCCGGTTCGAGGTTTCGGCCAGCGCGCGGAGCTTGGTCTTGGCGATTTCCGCGAGGCTGTCGGATGCCGAGTCGTACACCGAGTCGAAGCGCTGGAGCCGCTCGGACAGATCACCCGCGGCGATGCCCAGTTCCGTTGCCGTCTCGGCGCCGGCGTTACGCAACCGGTCCCATACCCAGAGTTCCGGCGCGCCCCGCCCGGGAAGGAAGCACACCGGGACAGCGCCGCCGGCGTTCTCCCGTATTCGACGCTCCAGATCGCCGTCGCGCTTGTCGCCGTCGAGAACGAAGATGAAGCTTTCCTCCTTGCCGAATTTCCGGAAGGCCGCGGCGTGTTGGGGAAATTCGCTGGCGCCCGTATCACGCCCGATACGAAGCGATTCCGTCTTGAGCTTCAGCCGGGGGGTCAGGACGTCGAAAACGCCTCGCAGGAACGCCTCGGCCGCCTCGTCCTCGCATAGCAGGTTGAGCGATTCGTCCGCCCGTCCGTAGAGCGCGTTCTGGACCACGTCGCGGTAGGGTTGGCCCACCGTCACTTGTCCCGCCGCGTCGCGTTCAAGGAATATCCGCCCGTTGGCGGGCACCGAATCGAGCACCACCGGGCTATGGGACGTCACCAGGATTTGCAGATCATTGCGCAGGGCGAGTTGCTGCAACTCCAGCATCAGAAGCTGTTGGACCCAGGGATGCAGGCCGGCTTCCACCTCGTCGATCAACACCAGCGCGCCTTGAAGTTGGGCGATCTCCCGAGACAGATGGAGAATGGCGCGCTCCCCGGCCGCCATGTGCAGTTCGGAATAGGCCGCGCCGCCCTCTCGGGCGGCGAAGAGCAGACGCTTGCCGCCGCTGGACAGGTCGACCACCTCCGAATACCGGAACGGGGATAGCATCCGCTGCGCGAACGCGATCTGCGAGGCCGTAAGGGGCGTTTCGCGCGGCGCGGTCTTCAGGTGGGACATACGAAGCACGCCGCGCACTTCCGATGGGTTGCTGAGATTGCTGAGCGTCCGCAGATAGAGCGCCCGTTCGGGTTGGGACGCCTTCTTGCGGCCCAGGAAGCTGCGATTCCAGCCCTTGGAGCGCCGCCAGCGCATGGCGCGCCGGCCGTCGGGCGTGGCGTAGTCGAACTCGAGGACGATCTCGGGTTTTTCGTCTTCTCGCCCGCCCAGCCGGGGGCGGTAATCGGGAAACAGCGTCGAAGGCACGAAGTCCTTGACGCCAGCGCCCGGCACCTTGTAGGCGCATGCGGCCGCGAACAGCACCGTCGACTTGCCGGTGGCGTTACCGCCGGCGATGACGCTCACCGGGTAATCGAACGCGACCCGGAGATCGTCGAGGCCGCGGATTCCCTGAAGGCGGATTTCGGAGAGGAAATGCGGCAGATGCGGCTTCTTGCCTTGGAGCTGCTGCCAGAGGCTTCCGAAGCGTCGTTCGATCACGTGCCCTTCTCCGCCGGCCGCTCACCCTATGTATTCGACCACGACCGGCCGACGTTGTCCAGTTCGGCCACGGAGTCGGGGTAGAGCCGGCTATCGGCGTGCTTCTCCGCCGGCGGCAAGGAGCGGCGAGAACGGTTTGCAGGTTCCGGCGCGCGCCGCTCGGGCGCTCGCCGACGAGCCGATTCGCCACGTCTTCCGCGCCCAGGGGTTGCGCCCGCTCCTGCTGCCCGTGCCGGCGCGGCCCCGGCGCGGCGCGCCTTCCGCGCGTGGCGCGCGGCCACCGGCGCGCGCCGCCCTCGGCATCGAGTGCCGTCCGTTCCGGCCTGATTTTCGGACGAAGGGGTGAAGGCCGGCGCCGTAGAGGGTGAGCGCGAAGCGAGGCCGGTGTTCGGACCGCTTGCATCCGGCATCGCGACGGCATAACCTCGTGTCACGCTCGCCGCCGTTGGCGGCTCGAGGAGAGCCGGATGGAGAGGACGATGAGCACGCGATCCACCTCGCCGCGGCTGGTCGCCGAACAGGTTCTCTGGCTTCGAGATCGTGAGAGCGAAACCACCCCGATGCACGTGCTCAAGCTGGTCTATCTTTGTCACGGCTGGTGGCTGGGATTCACCGGAGAGGCCCTGATCAGCGAACCCGTCGAGGCCTGGACTTACGGGCCGGTGGTTCCAACCGTCTATCACTTATACAAGTCGTTCGGCGGTGATCACATTACGGTCGAGCGCGTCGCCCGATCGGAAAATTTCGGAAGCGAACAGCGGGATTTGATCGCTTCCGTCGTCAACGCATACAGGCCCTATACCGCCGTTCAGTTGTCGAACATTACACACCAGAAAGACACTCCGTGGGACATTACGCGCCGGAAGTACGGTATCGGCGCTATTATCCCGAACGAACTTATCGAATCCCATTACAAAAAACGGATAGAGAGCGACGGTGCGTCCGCGTGACTCTTTCCATCAAGCCGGAAAAGCCGGTAGAGGCGAATGACTCGCCAGAACTCGATGCCCTAAAGGCGGGCCGTCTGGAGGCGTTTGGGGATGTTCGGGAGCGCTTGGCGAAATTGGAGGGCAAAGCCGAACATTTGGCCACGAAGCACGAAGTCGAGCGCCTTAGGTCATGGCTTATGGGAGGGTTCATCCTTTTCATGCTATCGATTCTCGGTATTATCTTGGGCTTTCTTCGTTTATGACCTGTCGCAGGCCATTCAGAGTCGATTCCGGGCCATACATCGACGTTTTTCGGTATGCGGCTGGTCGTCGATGTCACGCCCTGCCTGCCGACAACGTAAGGAGAACTCTTACTTTCACTCTGAATATCCGGTAGCAACCACCCACTGGTTAACCAACGGGACCTAACTCCATGAGCAAGCCACGAATGAAGCTGTCATTGTAAGATGCGGCGAAAATAATCTCCCAGAATCCGCACACCAATTGCCGGCAAGGACTCGGGACTCAGTTTCGCAAACATATCTACCGGGACGAACACGACAAGGACCAAGTGAAGGCCCGAGGGACTTGTTGGCTGTACTGTTGGGCGTAAACCGGTCAAGGAGCGCCAAAGCCAAGCGGCAAGCCAGGGATGCGTTCGATCGGATTTTCGATCCCGGCTATGACTGGTTGCATCGGAGGCTTTCCCTGGAGATGGCGCGCAAGTTGCGATACGCACCCCATGACGTGGAACAGGAGTTTCTCGACGCCATCGCCTGCGGATCGGACGAAACTTGATCGTATCCAGAGTGGAATTTGTTGTCCGCAAGACTCATCCAGCGGCGGGAATTCCGTGTGGGATGGATCACGGGCTTTGTCGTCGCCGAGTCCGTCCATACATCCCCCGGCAGGGCACTTGCACTCCTCCCCCCTATCAGGGGGGGGGAGGCCGGAAGGGGGGGTGGCGCGCTCCCGCAACGCGCAGAAGATCGCTTTGAGTGCTGCCCGCTCCACACCGAAATTCCCTGAATGAAGGCCGGATAGACGGAAATTCGAAAATAAGAAGGTTTCCTTTTAAGGTAGAAACGAGAGCCTACAAACTGCGCACGGACTATGAGACATCCGGGAGCGTTTGGCAACTGCACTATTTTCCTGGGTTATAGAAAAGAAGGGGTAGAGCTCCCAAATACCGGATTGACAACTCCATTAATCTTTCAAGAGGTGTCTTTTCAGGAGTCGAATCGAAAATTTTCTCCGTGATGCCTTGCTCCATCAATAAACGTTCAATAACCTCAAGTGCGGTAGAGACACTTATATCTCCCGACCGACGCTCCTGCATGGTTTCCGCCATTTTCTCAACAACATCCCTTCCGAAAAGTATATCTGAAACTTTTCTTGGTTCGGAAAGGAACCAACCGAATTTGGATGAACACTCAAAAGAAACGCAGTGCGGTTTATCGTCCGGCAAAGGCCCAATTTTGTTAGGTTGAATGAACACTGATTGCTTGAGGATACATTCTTCGGAGTAGTAACAAACAAAATCGCCGCATGTATAGTATCTTGGGGCCGCATAATAGACAGAAAACCCTTTGTTCTCCAGTTCCATTAGCAGTTTATGTTGGGGTGAGCGACTAGAAGGCATCAAATTCATTCGCAAAAAGGGTACTCTCAAGCACAATCCATATTTGCTTATTTCCTTCGCGCCTTTGCGGATCATTCCATCGCAAGTTTTGAACTGTAGAAACATAAGACAATGATTAAGTGATTTTATAGCAACGTCATATCCTACTCCATATTCTTCTCTCTGCGTGGTAAAAAACGGCATTGTTGCCCGCGAACCGGTCAATCCTGCTTTTGGAAGAGACTGTCTTATAGAAAGGAAGAGACTCTCCGTAAGGGCATACGCGAACGAAAACTCCGAAAATTCTGCGCGCATGGCCTGTACCTCCTATAAATCTGTGAATTTGGAAGAGTCATTTTCCAAATTGACAATAGTCTGATGTGATCAGTGGGTTATCCATATCCTGCTCACAAACTACGTCAAAGACGCGATAGCCTACTTCTCGTTTGTGCGGAGCGTAGGTGGAAGCGTAAAGAGAAGGCGACGCGGAACAATAGAGAAAATAGCGTATGTGGTAACAGCCGATGCACGCCGTAGACGGCCAGCAGGAACCAGCTGGCGTGCCTTCTTCCCTCTTTCGGCCGCGTTTGTGCCCGTCGTAGAAGTTCAGAAATTCGGTAAACGTCGGGATGCTTTTTCTGAATCCCACGCCACACCGCTCCGTAGTGATGGTGGCCCGCCGACTGCAACATGCCGGTGGCGGAGAGCCGGTAGTGAAACAACGGCTCGGGCAAGCATAGGCCCTCCGCTCCCGCTAACCCCAACCGGATGTTGAAATCCCAGTCCTCGAGACCCAGCCGCATGGTCGCGTCGTAACTGCCCACTTGACACCACAGTGTCTTTGGGATCAACATACAGGAGACCATCTGGTTGACGATCAACTGTACGAACGGATCCCATCGTCTCCGCAGCACGGCTTCGTATTCGCCGAAGAGCTCGGTCCAGGAATAGACGAAGGCATCCTCGCGCCCGGCGATCAATTCGAGCGCCCGGCGGGCGTAGTCGGGTTCGATCCAATCGTCGCAATCGAGCGGCAGCACGTAACGCCCGCGGGCTTCCTCGAACCCCCTGTTGCGCGCCGCGGCGAGCCCACGATTGCCTTGCCGCACGACCTCGACCCCTTCCGGCAGGCGCGCGAGTGCCTCGGCGGTCTCCGGTGCGGTCGACCCGTCGTCGATGACGATGACCTCCTTCGACTCCAGGTCCTGGCAAAGGGCGCTCGCCACGGCCTGTGCCAGGAAGGCATGCCCGTTGTAGCAGGGGATGATGATCGAGACAGCGGGCATCACGACTCCTCCACATCGGCGAAGCTACCGGCCACGAGATGGTCTGCCTCTCGTGCGTTTGACCCGCCGGTGGTTGCGCAGAGAAACGGCGGCGCGGAAAAACGGCGAAAACAGCGCGTCCGGCAACAACCGGTGCACACTGTAGAATACCAGCAATACCCAGGTGCCGTGTCGCTCCCTCTCGTCGGGCCGTGCGCGCATCCGGTGCAGAAGATTGGGCGCCCGGTATGCGTCGGGATATTTCTTCTGTATCCCGCGCCATATCGCGCCGTAGTGCCGATGGGTCGTCGAACGCAGCACGCCGTCTGCGGAGACCCGGTAGTGAAACAACGGCTCGGGCAAGCACAGGCCCTCTGCCCCCGCCAATCCCAGCCGGATGTTGAAGTCCCAGTCCTCACAACCCAACAGCATGGTTTCGTCGTAACCGCCCACTTGGCGCCACAGCGCCTTCGGAATCAACATGCAATAGGCGAGCCGGTTGACGATCAGCTGTGCAAACGGATCCCACCGCTTCCGCAGCACCGCTTCGTATTCGCCGAAAGCCGCTAACCAGGAGTATACGAAGGCGTCCTCACGCCCGGCGATTAATTCGAGCGCCCGGCGGGCGTAGTTGGGTTCGATCCAGTCGTCGCAATCGAGCGGCAGCACGTAATGCCCGCGGGCTGCCTCGAAGCCTCTGTTGCGCGCCGCGGCGACTCCGCGATTCTCCTGCCGTATGACCTCGACCTCTTCCGGCAGGCGGGCGAGCACCTCGGCGGTTTCCGGCGCGGTCGAGCCGTCGTCGATGACGATGACTTCCTTCGACTTCAGGTCCTGGCGCAGGGCGCTTTCCACAGCCTGCGCCAGAAGGGCATGCCCGTTGTAACAGGGGATGATGATCGAGACGTCGGGCAACGACATTCGGTAGTGTCTCAATATGGAGTGCGCTTTCTATAGTGCGGGGACGATTGGGATTCGGAACTCGTGCGTCAACCAAACCGAGTAATTCCCTTAGTTTTCAAGAATTGCTATTGTTTTTATACAAGAGACCGGCTTGGCGCAGCACCGCTTCAAGGATGGAATCGGGGTACGTGTCCTCAATCTCGGGTACAGAAATGAAAAGGCCGTCTCTGGTTTTCCAGAGGCGGCCTGTGGAGGTCGTGATAGATGTCGGTTCAAGACCGGACCGCTTCAACTCGGCTTGAAAAGCCTCCTTGTCGAACAAGCGCATCGCCATGAAAGAGCCCCATTCTCGCTATGCGACGGCGATTTCGGGCCGCATCGCCACCCATGGCGACGGTTCGTTAGGCGTGTTCGCTTGAGGCCAAGCGGCCTCCTTCACGACAACGTCAAGGTCATGCTGCGCTTTGTAGAGTGCGCTGATTGTGGTAGGGATATCCTCGATGGTGGCGGATTCGTTCGGGTTGGCCACAAGCAATCCCGGCATGTCGGGGCTTGTCGCCATGTACCATCCGTCCTGATTTCGTTCCACGACGACACGGATGACCTCAATGGCCTTGCTCATCACCTGTCCTCCATCTCGTGGCGCCAGCCTGCCGCACGATCTCGTGGCGCCGCTCATCGGTCGAGGCGCGGGTACACGCTAACGGATATAATTATGGCACACACACGCACGGGTTCAACGCTTTCCCACTCCCCGCCCACTCTACTGCCCCCACTCCCTACGGCAGGAGCTTGAGCAAGGCGACGGTCAGTCCGGTGTTCGCGGCGACGATCCCGGCGGCAATGCCGTAGAAGCGGCTGGTCAGGCGCGTTTCGAGGCTGGCGAGGCCAGCCTTGAGGTCGGCCCTGGTCGCGAGGGCGCCGCCGGTGACGGCGGCTGCGATGGCTTCGGCATGTGCTTCGGCCTGGGCGTCTTCGACCCCGGCGGCCTTGAGCTTGCGCGCCGTGGCGAGGGTATCGAATGCGGCGATGGCCATGCGCCGACGCTACGCCGTCGGGAGGCTAGGCGCAAGCGTTTCCGTGTCCCGCGCGGTATCGGGACGAACCATCGGTCACCGCTTCGGAGCGCCTCGCCACGACGCCGTTGGATCAAGCGCGAGGAAACCGCCCGCCTCCGCGCCGCCCGACCGCCCTTCTACGGCAAGAGCTTGAGCAAGGCGACGGTCAGGCCGGTATTCGCGGCGATGATCCCGGCGGCGATTCCGTAGAAGCGGACGGCCAGGCGCGTTTCGAGACCGGCGCGGTCGGCCTTGGTCGCGAGGTCACCGCCGGTGACGGCGGCCGCGATGGCTTCAGCGTGCGCTTCGGCCTGGGCGTCTTCGACCCCGGCGGCCTTGAGCTTGCGCGCCGTGACAAGGGTATCGAATGCGACGATGGCCATGCGCCGACGCTACGCCGTCGGGAGGCCAAGCGCAAGCGTTTCCGTATCCCGGTAGCGTCTCGGTTTGGAACATGGCGCGCCGGGCGCGCCTGAGTTCATCATGCGAGTCTGTGTTCGCCATGTATGCATTATGCATGGGGCGCTCCGCTGCTGGAGTGGGGATTCTCCCGATATTCCCGACTGGAACATCATGGCGGCGCCGGTCGGGGTTGCTCGTCCGGCCCAAAACGATCTCCTCCCCCTTGGACAGGGGGGAGGAGTGTGAACGGCTCCCTCCCGTCCCCCTGCCGGGGGAAGAGCATGAATGGGCCCTACAGTGCTCCCGTCACTGGATGAATCTTGCGGATAGACAGGAGCGGGAATGACGGGTCTTCCGCACGGCTCAACGTTTTCTCACCCCCCCCCCCCCCCCGACCCTCTTCCACTCCCACGCCAGCGCCGTGCGCAGGATGAAGCGGAGGTCGTCGTGGCGGGGGGACCAGCCGAGCGTCGTGCGCAGGAGCGACGGGTCGGCGACCAGCGTCGGCGGATCGCCCGCGCGGCGCGGGCCGTCGCGGACCTCGAGGGCCGTGCCGGATTCCGCCTGCATCGCGTCGAGCACCTGGCGGACGGAGAAGCCGTGGCCGTAGCCGCAGTTGAGCGCGCAGTTGCCGCCGCCCTCCTCCAGATGGCGCAGCGCCGCGACATGGGCGCGGGCGAGATCGGAGACATGGATGTAGTCGCGCACGCAGGTGCCGTCCGGCGTGTCATAATCCGTGCCGAAGACGGTGACGCGCCGGCGCAGGCCGACCGTCGCCTCGGCGGCGATCTTGATCAGATGCGTCGCCTCGGGCGTGGACTGCCCCGTCCGCCCCTCCGGGTCGGCGCCGGCGACGTTGAAGTAGCGCAGCGCCAGATAGCGAAAATCGTGGGCGGCTGCCGCGTCACGCAGCATCCACTCGGTCACCAGCTTGGAACTGCCGTAGGGGTTGAGCGGCGCGCACGCCGCCCCCTCGCTCACCGGAACCGATTCCGGCGCGCCGTACACCGCCGCTGTCGAGGAGAAGACGAAGCGGCGCACCCCGCCGTCGATGCAGGCGCGGATCAGGGTCGCGCTGGCGGCGCTGTTGTTGCGGTAGTAGGTCAGGGGATCGGCCACCGATTCCGGCACCACGACGCTGCCGGCGAAGTGCGCGACGGCGGCTATGCCGTGCGCGGCCACGATCCCGCTCACGGTCGCGGCGTCGCCCGCATCGCCCTCGACGAAGGGCATGTCGCCCGGCACCGCCGCGCGCCGCCCGGTCGAGAGGTCGTCGAGGACGACGACGGGATAGCCCGCCTCGCGAAACGCCAGCACGGCATGGCTGCCGATATAGCCGGCGCCGCCGGTGACCAGCAGCGCACCCCGCGATTCCATGACGCCGGAGCTTACGCCGACATGGCCCCGCACCGCCAGATCGGGCAAGATTGAGAGGGCGCGAAACGGACACGGCGGATGCGAAGGAAAGACGGAAAAGCGCGAGTGCGGAGGCCTGCGCGCCGAGGACGGAGCCATGACTGAGATGCTGCCGATCTCCTCCCGCATCTGGGACATGAAGTACCGCCTGAAGGGGGCAGACGGCGCGCCCGTCGACCGCACGATCGAGGACAGCTGGCGGCGGGTGGCGCAGGCGCTGGCCTCGGTCGAGGCGGAGCCCGCGCGCTGGGAGGCGGCGTTCTACCGCGCCCTCGAAGGCTTCAAGTTCCTGCCGGCGGGCCGCATCCTCGCCGGCGCCGGCACGGAGCGCAGGATCACGCTCTTCAACTGCTTCGTCATGGGGCGGATCGGCGACGACATGGCCGCCATCTTCCAGCACTTGAAGGAAGCGGCGCTGACCATGCAGCGGGGCGGCGGCATCGGCTACGACTTCTCCACGCTCCGGCCGAAGGGAGCGGCGGTCGAGGGCGTCGGCGCCGACGCCTCCGGGCCGCTGCCGTTCATGGACGTCTGGGATTCGATGTGCCGGACGATCATGAGCGCGGGCTTCCGCCGCGGCGCCATGATGGGCTGCCTGCGCTGCGACCACCCGGACGTCGAAGCCTTCGTCGAGGCCAAGCGCGACCCCGGCCGGCTGCGCATGTTCAACCTCTCGGTGCTGGTCACCGACGCCTTCATGCAGGCGGTCAAGAGCGACGCGCCGTGGGCTCTGCGCTTCGCCGGCACCGTCCACAAGACCGTCTCGGCCCGCGCCCTCTGGGAGCGCATGATCCGCGCGACCTACGCCTACGCCGAACCCGGCGTGATCTTCATCGACCGGATCAACCGCGCCAACAACCTCGCTTATTGCGAGGAGATCTTCGCCACCAACCCCTGCGGTGAACAGCCGTTGCCGCCCTACGGCGCCTGCCTGCTCGGCTCCATCAACCTGGCCGCCCTGGTGCGGAACCCCTTCGAGGCGGAGGCTGCGCTCGACATGGCGGCCCTCGAATCCCTGACGGCGACCGCGGTGCGGATGCTCGACGACGCCATCGACCGCTCGCACTTCCCGCTCGAGGCGCAGCGGGAGGAGGCGGCGGCGAAGCGGCGCATCGGGCTCGGCGTCACCGGCCTGGCCGACGCGCTCATCATGTGCCGGGCGCGCTACGGCGGCGCGGAGGCGAACGCCCTGATCGACCGCTGGATGGGCGGTCTGCGACGCGCGGCCTACCTCGCCTCGGCCCGGCTCGCCGCGGAGAAGGGCGCCTTCCCCCTCTACGACGCCGCGCGCTACGCCGAGGGCGAGACCGTCCGCCGCCTCGACGATGACGTCCGGGCGGCGCTCCGCGCCTCCGGGGTCCGCAACGCGCTGCTGACCTCGGTGGCGCCCACCGGCACCATCTCGCTGCTGGCGGGCAACGTCTCCTCCGGCATCGAGCCGGTGTTCAGCTATTCCTACACCCGCAACGTCCTGATGCCGGACGGCACGCGCCGCGCGGAGGCGGTGGACGATTACGCCTGCTCGCTGTTCCGCCGCCTGAAGGGCGAGACGACGCCGCTGCCCGATTATTTCGTCGACGCCCAGGCGCTCCGCCCCGCCGACCATCTCGTGGTGCAGGCGCGCGTCCAGTCCTTCGTCGACAGCTCCATCTCCAAGACCATCAACTGCCCGGAGGCGATGGCCTTCGACGACTTCAAGGACGTCTACATGCGGGCCTTCGACCTGGGCTGCAAGGGCTGCACCACCTACCGGCCCAACCCGGTGACCGGCGCGGTGCTCGAAGGCGGAACCGCCGCCGGGGAGGAGCCGGCCGCTCGGCCCGCGCCCCGTGCCGCCCCTTCGCCCGCCGGCGTGCGCGCGACCGTCCGGCAGGCCGAGCTGCCGTTGCGCCCGCCGCCGGTGCGACCGAGCGATCCTTACGAGGCCGGCGGGGTGGTCTACATGACCCGCCCGCTGGAGCGGCCGGAGGCCCTGCAGGGCAGCACCTACAAGATCCGCTGGCCCGAGCACGACCACGCCATCTACATCACCATCAACGACGTCATCCGCGACGGGCGCCGGCAGCCCTTCGAAATCTTCGTCAACTCCAAGAACACCGAGCACTACGCCTGGACGGTCGCACTCACGCGGATGATCAGCGCCGTGTTCCGCCGGGGCGGCGACGTGTCGTTCGTGGTCGACGAGCTCAAGGCGGTCTTCGACCCGCGGGGCGGGCAGTGGATGGAGGGCCACTACGTGCCCTCCCTCCTGGCCGCCATCGGCGGCGTGATCGAGCGGCACCTGGTCTCGATCGGCGTCCGCACGCCGCCCGCGCCCGCCGTCGCGCCCGGGGAAGAAGACGTGGAAGAAGGCGCGGAGGGAGGCGCGCCGGCCGACCCGCCGAAGCTCTGCGGGCGCTGCGGCCAGCCCGGCCTGCTCCACCGCGAAGGCTGCGACCTCTGCCTCTCCTGCGGCTATTCCAAATGCGCGTGACGCCCGCGGCGGGGGCGCGGGGGCGCGGACTTCAAGCGAGCGCGGCGGGCGCCGTCCGGGCCAGGCCGGCCAGGTCCGGCTCCCTCTCGAACAGGTATTCGCAGAGCGCCAGCCCGCAGGCCGCCGATGGGCCGCCGGGGGCGACGGTCGCGCCGCCGATGACGACCTCGATCCCGTCTTCTCCCAGCCCTTCGCGAAAGGCCGCGCTGGTCGCCGCGACGTAGCCGGGCGCCTCGAAGATCGGGCCGGAGAGCACCACGATCTCCGGCGAGACCAGGCGCGCGAGTTCGGCGGCGGCGCGCCCCAGTGCGCGGCCCGCCTCGGCCATGGCGGCGCCCGCGGCCGGCTCCCCGCCGCGGTCGCGCCGGACGGCGTCCAGCAGCGCGCGCCCCCGCGCGGCGCGGGACATGCCGGCGAGGGCGGCGTCGCCGTGCAGGCACCGCAGGACGTGGAAGCCGCTGGCGTGACGCTCCAGCGTCGTGGCGCGGCCGTCCTCGTCCGCCGCCGCCATGGCGCCCAGCACGCCGGCCTGGAAGCGGCGGCCCTTGACCGGGCGCCCGTTCACGATCAGCCCCGCGGCGAGGCCCATGCCGCTGACCAGCAGCAGCACGTCGTTCCGCCCCCGCGCGGCGCCGAAGCGCGCTTCCGCGAGCACCAGGGCGGTGGCCAGCCCCTCGACCCGCATCGGCAGGCCGAGCAGATCGGCGAAGCGCGCGCGCACCGGGATGCCGTTCCATCCCAGGTAGTAGGAGTTTCGCAGGATGCCTTCCCCGTCCACCCAGCCGGGAAGCGTCAGGAAGCCCCCGAGCAGGCGGCGGCGATCCGCGGCATGGGCGGCGATCAGGCGCCGGCTCTCGTCGGCGAGCCGCCCGATGACCGCATCCGGATCGTCGAGCGAATCGAGTCTCAGGGCGCTTTCCGCGACGGCCCGGTTCTTGAGGTCGGCCAGGACGACCGTCTGGAAGCTCGGGCTTATGCCGATCCCGAGCACCTGCCCGCCCTGCGGGTCGATGTCCAGGAGAAGGGGCGGTCGGCCCCGCCCGGCCGTGGCGTCGCCCCGTTCCCCGGGCACTTCCCGCGCCAGCCCCGCGGCGAGCAGGCGGTGTGCGATGCGCGAGAGCGTCGGCAGGGAGAGGCCGACCGCCGCGGCGATCTCCGTCCGCGGCAGCGGCCCGCGCAGCACCAGCGCCTGCAGCACCGCCTGCCGGTTGCGGCGCCCCACGCCGCGGTGGGTGCGCGGGCGCTCCGCCGCGTCCGCCACGGCGTTAGCGGTCGGCCCCGTCGAGGGCGGCGCGCATCCGCTCCAGGGCCAGGCGCAGGAGGCGGGCGGAGGCCTCGGCGGTCATGAAGGCGGCGTGCGGCGTGAGCGTGACGTTCTCCAGCGCCGCCAGGGGGTGGCTGGCGGACAGCGGCTCGTCGGCGAAGACGTCGAGGCCGGCGGCGCGGAGCCGGCCGCTCCGCAACGCCTCCGCCAGCGCCGCTTCGTCCACGACCGCGCCGCGGGCGGTGTTGATCAGGATCGCCTCGGGCCGCATCAGGGCGAGGCGGCGAGCGTCGATCATGCCGGCGGTCTCGTCGTTCAAGGCGACGTGGAGCGAGACCACGTCGGCGGCGGCGAGCAGTGAATCGAGGCTGTCGGCCGGCGCGCAGGGCAGCCCGGCGGGCACGCCGCTGCGGTTCCAGGCGAGCACCTTCATGCCGAGCGCGGCCGCGAGCCGCGCCGTCTCGCGCCCGACTCCGCCGGTGCCCACCACGCCCAGGGTCTTGCCCGCGAACTCGATCCCGTCCAGCGTGCGCCAGCGTCCGGCGCGGAGCGCGCGGTCCATCCGCGCGACCCGGCGCCCGCAGTCGAACATGAGCGCGAGCGCATGCTCGGCGACGGAGCGGTCGCCGTAGCCCTTGATGGTGTGCACGGCGATGCCGCGCGCGGCGGCGGCGGCCAGGTCGATGTAGCTCGAGGCGCCGGTGCCCATGAAGACGATGGTCCGCAGGGCGGGGCAGGCGTCGAGGTCGGTCGCCGTCAGGCGGGTGTGGTCGTCGATCGCACCCACCGCGTCGCCGATGCGGGCCGCCGGGTCGGCGCAGGGAGCATCGTCCACCACCAGCTCCAGAGCCGGCAGAATCTCCCGCAAGCCCTCGTCGTAAAGCGCCGCCAGAAAAGAGGGGCAATCGATAAAGACCGTCCGCACCGCCTGCCTCCCGCGCGCCCGTTCGCTCCCGATCCTACCACTCCCCGGCGTCTTGTAGGGCCTTGTGGAGCGCCCTCACGGGGCGGCGGCGGCGGCGCGGGCGCGGCGGCGCTGGCCGGTGTTGACGAGCCAGAGGCCGGCGATCATGCAGGCCAGCGCGCCCCAGACCCAGGCGCCCAACCGCTCGTCGAAGAGCAGCAGAGCCCAGAAGAGGCCGGCGGCCACCACCAGATAATTGAACTGCGCGAAGAAGACCGCGCCCGCCCGGCGCGTCACTTCCTGGAAGCAATAGAAGGTGACGCAGTGGATCGCCGCGGTCCACGCCACTCCCGCGATCCCCGGCCAGCCCGCCTCGGTGAGGAGGTAAGGCCCGTCCGTCGCCAGCATCACCGGCAACATGCCGGCGGCGGCGGCCAGCAGGATGCCGCAGGCGAGCGCCAGCGAGCTCGAGCGCGGCGGGCGATACGCCGTCGCCACGACGTTGGAGCCGGCGGCCGCCAGCGCCGCCACCAGCGCCACCAGCATCCACATCCAGGCGCCCGCCTGGGGCAGGCTCTGTTCGGGGAGCACGATCAGCAGCACCCCGCCCGCGCCCAGTGCGAGGCCGGCCAGGCTCAGGCCGTCGAAGCGCTCCAGCCGCGCGGCGAAGGACATCGCGAAGGTGAGCCCCGGCACCAGGGTGAGGACCAGGGTGATCACGCCGGCCGGCAGTGCGCGGGCGGCGAGCGCCGTCGTCAGCACCGGGAGGATCAGCGCCAGCACGGCGAGCCTGGCGTATTGCGCGAGATGCGCGCGGCTCGTCTGCGGCAGGTTGCCGGTGAGGGCGCCCACGATCAGCAGCGCCGCGCCGGCGAGGAGCGCGACCCAGAAGGTGTAGGCGAAGGCCGGGAAGGCCACCCCGGCCGCCAGCTTGTTGGCCGAGAAGATGCCGCCATAGGCGACGCCGCCCAGCAGGAGCAGCAGCGTCGGCACGAGCAGGGCGCGGCCGCGCAGCCGCGCCGGCGCCCCCGGGCCGTCAGCCATCGCGATAGAGGTAGCTGTAGCCGTTGATCGCCGGCACGCCGCCGAGATGGGCGTAGAGCACCTTCGACCCTTCGGGGAAATGGCCCTTGCGCACGAGGTCGATGGTGCCCTGCATGGATTTCCCCTCATAGACGGGGTCGGTCATCATCCCCTCCAGGCGGGCGGCGAGGCGGATCGCCTCGTTGGTTTCGGGCGAAGGCACGCCGTAGGCGGGATGGGCGTAGTCCTCGATCAGGACCAGCTCCTCGTCGGCGATGTCGCGCCCGAGCTCCACCAGCGCCGCCGTCCCGCGGGCGATGTCCATGACCTGCGCGCGGGTTTGCGCCGGCGTGCCGGAGGCGTCGATGCCCACCACCCGCCCGCCGCGCCCGTCCCTGGCGAAGCCCACCAGCATCCCGGCGTGGGTCGAGCCGGTGACGGTGCAGACGACGACGTAGTCGAAGGCGAAGCCCAGTGCCGCCTCCTGCGCCCGCACCTCCTCGGCGAAGCCGACATAGCCGAGCCCGCCGTATTTATGGACCGACGCGCCCGCCGGGATGGGATAGGGCTTCCCGCCCTGCGCGCACACCTCCGCGATCGCCCGCTCCCAGCTCGCGCGGAGGCCGATGTCGAAGCCTTCGTCCACCAGTTCGATCTCGGCGCCCATCACCCGGCTCATCAGGATGTTGCCGACCCGGTCGTAGACGGCATCCGGGAAGGGCACCCAGCTTTCCTGGACCAGCCGGCATTTCATGCCGAGCTTCGCGGCGACGGCGGCGACCTGCCGGGTGTGGTTCGACTGGACGCCGCCGATGGTGACGAGGGTGTCGGCGTTCGAGGCGATGGCGTCGGGGACGATGTATTCCAGCTTGCGCAGCTTGTTGCCGCCGCCGGCCAGGCCTGAGTTGCAGTCCTCGCGCTTGGCGTAGAGCGCCACCCGCCCGCCGAGATGCGCGGACAGCCGCTCCAGCGGCTCGATGGGCGTGGGGCCGAAGGTGAGGGGGTAGCGCTCGAAACGCTCCAGCATGGGATTTCTCCGCTCCTTGCGCGGCGGCGCCCGCTTGCAGGCGCCCAGCAGGCGCATTGTCGCCGGAACGCTCCGCCGCGCAACGCGCCCGCGCACCCGCGCGGCGCCTTGCGGGCGGAGCGGCGGCCTCGTACCGTGCGGCCGGCACAGAGGAACGGGCGCCCCATGAACCGAAGCGGATGGACGAACGAGACCGCCGCGCGTGCGGCCGGCACGGAGGAACGGCGCCCCATGGACCTGATCACACTGGAGAATTTTCGCTGCTTCCGCGAGGTGCAGGAGGCCCGCATGGCGCCGCTGACCCTCCTCGTCGGCGAGAACAGCACCGGGAAGACGTCCTTCCTGGCGCTGATCCGGGCGCTGTGGGATGCGGCCGGGCGCGGCGTCCCCGACTTCAGGCAGGATCCCTACGATCTCGGCAGCTTCGACGACATCACCCACTACCGGGGAGGAAGGAGCGGCCGCGCCGACACGTTCGAGGCGGGGTTCGGTTTTACGCGAGAGGGGGAGAAAGACGCCGTCATACACTTCGAGATCACCTTCGGAAGAAAAGGAGCTATACCACATCCCATAGAGTGGCGTATCACCGACAAAGGCAATCACGTACAGATCAAACTTCGCCTTCGGGAAGGTCAATTCATAGAAATTACTTATGAGACGCCGAAGGGTGTGTGGAGGAATGACCGAGTTTCGTGGACAGACGATAATCCAATAGCACAATATTTTATTTTTGGAAGATACCACCGTCGGTTTACTGCGTTGAAAGGTCCACGTCAGCCCAGCGACGGTGACTGGAAGCAGATTAGGCAGGTTTCCGAATCTGTGCTCCGCCATTATTCTGGTGAAAAGCCGTATGCAAGCGCGCCGATCCGCTCCAAGCCACATCGAACCTACAACCCCTCGCGTCCGACGCGGGATTCCGAGGGTTATTACATACCGATGTATCTCGCCAGTATTCGCTTCGAGGAGGAGAATGCGTGGCAGCGACTCAAGAAGACGCTTGAGGAATTCGGGCAGGACGCCGGTCTGTTCGATGAAATATCGGTCCGACCTCTCGGCAAGAAGCAAAGCGAACCCTTCCAGCTACAGATCAGGAAATACGGGAGCAGGTCCAAGGGGCTGCGGAGGAACCTGATCGACGTCGGCTACGGGGTCAGCCAAGCGCTGCCTATCGTCACCGAGTTGCTGCGCGGCAATGCGCCGCCGATGTTCCTGTTGCAGCAGCCGGAGGTGCATCTCCACCCGAGCGCTCAGGCCGCCCTTGGGAGCCTGTTCTGCCGCATCGCCGCGCCGAAGCGCCAGCTGGTGGTCGAGACTCACAGCGACCATCTGCTCGACCGGGTGCGCATGGACGTCCGCGACGGCAAGGCGGCGCTGAAACCGGAGGACGTCTCGATTCTCTACTTCGAGCGCGGCGATCTGGACGTCTGCATCCATTCCCTGCGCCTGGACGAGCAGGGGAACGTTCTGGGTGCGCCACCAAGCTACAGGGCGTTCTTCATGGAAGAAACGCGCCGGTCGTTAGGCTTATAGATGTGCGCGATCCTCGACGCCAGCGTCGTGCACAAGGTGTTTGGGAATGATCGTCCGGAAGCCGGCAAGAAGTTCTTCGAGTGGTTCACCGCGGGAAACGGCAGACTTGTCGGTGGCGGCGAACAGCTTCGGGAGCTGGACCAGAATCACGCCTTCCGGGAATGGCGGGGGCAAGCTCAGCGGGCGGGACGGTTCACGCGATTCGATGATCACGAGATCGACGATAGAACCCGAATGCTCGAAGAGACAGCGTCATGTCAGTCGAACGATCCGCACGTCATCGCTCTGGCGCAAGTCAGCGGTGCTCGCTTTCTGTATTCCGACGACGGTGATCTTCACCGGGATTTCGGGAACCGCGCGTTAATCGACAATCCGCAAGGCGCCGTCTACTCGACGTCGCAAAGCGACAAATTCACGCGCGCGCATAGGAAGTTGCTCGGCAGGAGAAACGTGTGCCGAGCCTGATCGGCGGGCCGCCGCGTCAGCGGTGCCAGTCAGCGGCGTTCCACAGTTCCGAATCCCACGGGTTCATGCGCACGCCCAGGAGGGTGTTCGAACGCGCGGAGATGCGGGCCCGCCAGACGAGCGGGATCGTAGAGCCGTCGGCGACGAGGAGGTCGTTCATCCGTCGGGCGAGGGCGGCGCGCTCCGCCAGGGGCGCGGTGCGCGCCAGCCGCGCCGCCAGCGCGTCGTAGGCCGGGTCGCAGAAGCGCGGGACGTTGGTGCCGAGCCACCGGTTCTCCGGGCCCGGCATCTCCGCGCAGGTCCAGTAGGCCAGATAGGATTCGGGGTCGGTCCCCCGAAAACCGTCGGCATACATCTGCGCGTCGGCATAAAATTTCCCGTGCGTGTCGGGGCGCGCCGGGTCGCCGCCGAAGAACACCGCCGCGTCGATGTCGCGCAGCGCCGTCTCCACCCCGATGCGCGCCCACATCCCCCGGATCAGGGCCTGGGTCTCCTGGCGCACGGCGTTGGTGGAGGTCTGGAAGAGGAGGGAGAGGCGCTCGCCGTCCTTCGCACGCACGCCGTCGGCGCCGGGCAGCCAGCCCGCCGCGTCGAGGAGGCGGTTCGCCGCGTCGACGTCCTGGACGAGGCAGGCGTCGTTGGCGGTGGACGCATAGGCCGCGGGCGCCGGCAGGATGTTGCAGGCGGGCCGGCCGGCAGCGCCGTATCCGGCCTCGACCAGCACCCGGCGGTCGAGGGCGAGGGACAGCGCCCGGCGCACCGCCGGGTCCGCCAGGAAGAGATGGGGGTTGGCGCCGTCCAGGTAGAGCGAGCGCCTGTCCGGCCCGAGGCGCGCGTCGTCGTCGGTCAGGTTGAGCACGAGGCGCTCGACCAGCGTCGCGAAACCGGTGAGGACGGTCCCCTTGCCTGCGGCGGCCATCCGCGCCAGCGCTTCCGGCGCGACCTGGAGGTTCCAGGCGTAGTCGGCCTCCCCGGTCACGAGCGCGGCGCGCGCGGCCGATGCGGCGTCGCCGCCGCCCTGGAACGCGACCGTGGCGAAGGCCGGCTTGCCGGGCGCGCGGTAGCGCGCGTTGGCCGATAGGTCGATGCCGTCATTGGCGCGGAACGCATCGACCTTGAAGGGTCCCGTGCCGACGGGGCGGGAATTCGCCGCCGCGCAGGAGCCGGCCTCGAGACAGCCTTCGAACTGGGCCTTCTGGAGGATCGGCGAGACGGCGCCGACGAACGGCCCGTAGGGGAACGGCTTGGGTACGCCGAACCCGATCCGCACGGTGCGGCCGTCGAGGGCCTCCAGCGTCGTCACGTCGGCGAAGCTGGAAGCCGCGTTGCAGCCCGTCGCCGCGCGCAGGCAGTATTCGCCGGTGAAGACCACATCCGCGGCGGTGAACGGCGTGCCGTCGGACCAGACGACCCCGCGCTTCAGCGTCCAGGTGACGGACCGCAGGTCGGCCGCGACGCCGCCGTTCTCGATCGTCGGGACGACGGCGGCGAGCGCCGGCACCATGCGGCCCTCGTCGTCGTAGCGGGCCAGCGGTTCGAGCACCAGCGAGGCCGCCTCCCGGTCCTTGGTGCCGCCGGACAGGTAGGGATTGAGGGTGGACGGCGCCTGCCAGTAATGGATGCGGAGATGGCCGTCGTCGCCGCGCCCGGCCCGGGCGGCGTCCGAAGGCGAGAGCGCCCCGGCCACCGCCAGCACCGCGACCGCCACCGCCGCCAAGGCGCGATATCCCACGCGCATCTCGACACTCCTCCATGTTGGGGAAGCGCACTATCGCCGTCGCGCCCCCGGCTGGCAACAGCTGCGCAGGGGCGCGGGCTGTGTTAGAGTCGTGTGAGAAGGGATTCGCGTAACGCCGTGGAGGAAAGGGTGATTGCGTCTGGCGGCGGGGCGACGTCGCTGTTGCCGGCGGGGTCGGGCGCCTTCCTGGCGCGGCGGCTGGGCGAGACGGCCGGGCTCGCGCTGGCGGTCCTGGCCGGAGTCCTCGGCGCGGCGCTGATGACCTATTCGTCGGCCGATCCTTCCTTCAACACCGCGGCGGAAGGCGAGGCGGCCAATCTGATCGGGCGCCCGGGGTCCTACGCGGCCGACCTCCTGCTCCAGTGGCTCGGCCTCGCCGCCGCCCTGCCGCCGCTGATCCTGGCGGCGTGGTCCTGGGCGCTGCTGAGCCATCGGGGGCTTTCGCTGCCGGCGGCGCGCATCGCTCTGGCGCCTTTGGCCGTGCTCCTCGCGGCGGTGGGCTGCGCAGCGCTCGGCGCCCCGAGCTGGCCGATCGCCGCGGGCGCGGGCGGCGTCGCCGGCGGGACGCTGCTGGCCGCGGTGGGCGACTCCCTGGGCGCCGGCGGCGCGGGCGCGGTGTTTCTCGCCGCTGCCGCGCTGGCCCTGGTCGGCGCCCTCGGCGTGCCCTGGCGGGAATGGCGGGCGCTGCTACGGGGCTTCCACCGGGCGGCCGGGCGAACGGCGCGCGGCACCGCAGGCGCCCTCCGCCGCCACCGCGTCCGGCGCGGCGTCCCGGCCGCGGAAGCGGCAGACGCGGAGGCGGACGCGCCCGCGCCGGTGGGCGAGCCCGCGCTGGCGGGCAGGCAGCGCAGCGAGCCGCGGCTCCTCGACCCGGTGGAGGACGCCGCCTCCGCCCGGTCGAACCCGGACGGCGTCGACGCGCCGCGGCCGGTAGAGCGCCCGCGCCCGGTGAAACCCGGCAAACGCGCCCGCGCGGAGAGCCAGAAGACCCTCGGCCTCGAAGGCGAGCCGGAATACACGCTGCCGCCGCTGGCCCTGCTGGTCGAGCCGGACGCGCCACCCGCAGCGCCCGAAGCCTCCGCCGACGCGCTCCGGCAGAACGCCGAGATGCTCGTCTCGGTGCTCGAGGATTTCAAGGTCTTCGGCGAGATCACCCAGATCAGGCCGGGGCCGGTCGTCACCCTCTACGAACTCGAGCCGCAGCCGGGAACGCGGACCTCGCGGGTGATCGGGCTCGCCGACGACATCGCCCGCTCGATGAGCGCGATCTCGGTGCGGGCGGCGACGATTCCGGGACGCAGCGTAATCGGCATCGAACTGCCCAACAGCCGGCGTGAGACCGTGTTGCTGCGCGCGCTGCTGGCCAGCGACGGCTACGAAAGCACCGCCTCCAGGCTCACGCTCGCCCTCGGCAAGGACATCGGCGGCAAACCCGTGGTCGCCGACCTGTCGCGGATGCCGCACCTGCTCGTCGCCGGCACCACCGGCTCCGGCAAGTCGGTGGCGATCAACAGCATGATCCTCTCGCTCCTGTACCGGATGCCGCCGGACCGGTGCAAGCTGATCCTGATCGACCCGAAGATGCTTGAGCTCTCGGTGTACGACGACATCCCCCACCTGCTCGCGCCGGTCGTCACCGAGCCGGCCAAGGCGGTGGTGGCCCTCAAATGGGCCGTGCGCGAGATGGAAAGCCGCTACCAGGCGATGTCCAAGCTGGGCGTGCGCAACATCTCCGGCTACAACGAGCGGCTCGCCGAAGCCCGCGCCAAGGGCGAGCGCCTGACCCGGCGGGTCCACACCGGAATCGACGAGGAGACCGGCGCGCCGATCCACGAGGAATTCGACCTCGCCCTCGAGCCGATGCCCTACATCGTCATCGTGGTCGACGAGATGGCCGACCTGATGCTGGTCGCCGGCAAGGACATCGAGGGCGCCGTCCAGAGGCTCGCGCAGATGGCGCGGGCCGCCGGCATCCACCTGATCATGGCGACCCAGCGCCCGTCGGTCGACGTCATCACCGGCACGATCAAGGCCAACTTCCCGACGCGGATCAGCTTCCAGGTCACTTCCAAGATCGACAGCCGCACCATCCTGGGCGAGTCCGGCGCCGAACAGCTGCTGGGCCAGGGCGACATGCTCTATCTCGGGGCCGGCGGGCGCCTGAGCCGGGTCCACGGGCCGTTCGTCTCCGACGCCGAGGTCGAGCGTGTGACCGACTTCCTGCGCGCCAGCGGGCCACCGCACTACGTCGCGGGCGTCACCGAGGAGCCCGAATCCGCCGCCGCCGCGCTGGGCGGTGAGGACGCCGACGGCGACCCGCTCTACGATCGGGCGGTGGCGCTCGTGGCGGCCGAACGGAAGGCCTCGACCAGCTTCATCCAGCGCCACCTCCAGATCGGCTACAACCGCGCCGCCCGCATCGTCGAGCGGATGGAGAGCGAGGGCGTGGTGGGCCAAGCCAACCATGTCGGCAAACGCGAGGTGCTGATCGCCGATCACGGCGGCGATTGACGGGGAGCATGGCCCGCCCTCCGCGCCGCGCCGCGCGCCGGCTCGCCGTGTGGCTCGCTCTGCCGCTCGCCGCGTGGCTCGCCGGGCTGCCGCCCGCGCAGGCGCAGGAAGCGCCGCCGGCGGTCCTCGACGGCGCCGGCAAGGCGGCGCTCGCCGAAGCCGAGCGCTATCTCGACGGGGTCCGATCGCTGAAGGCGCGCTTCTTCCAGGAGGCTCCCGGCGGTGACCGCGCCGAGGGTGTCATTTACCTGCGGCGACCGGGGCGGCTCCGCGTGGAATACGCGCCGCCGGTGCCCGTGCTCATCGTCGGCGACGGGTTCCTGCTGCACTATCACGACAGGGAGCTCGGGCAGATCAACGAGTGGGTGATCTCCGACACCCCGCTCGGCATCCTCGCGGGAGAGGAAATACGCTTCGGCGAAGACCTGACGGTGACCGCGCTGGCGCGCGCCGCCGGGCATCTCGAGATCACCGTGGTGCGGAGCGACGACCCGGGTGCCGGCAGCCTCGCCCTGATCTTCGAGGAGGCGCCGCTGACCCTGCGCCAGTGGCGCGTCACCGATCCGCAGGGGCTGGTCACCGTCGTCTCCCTGTTCGACCTGGAAACCAATATCGCGTTGAAGCCCGCGCTCTTCGTGTTCGACGACCCGCGCGAAAAGGCGCCCGTGCGCTGAACGGCGGCGGGCCTCCGCGGCCGGCGGCGGACGAGGGCGGCCGGCACCGGCGGATCTGGCGTCTGGCTTGGCCGATGGTCGTCTCCAACCTGTCGGTTCCGCTGCTCGGCGCGGTCGACACGGCGGTGATCGGCCACCTCCCCGAGCCGCATTTCCTGGGCGCGGTGGCGGTCGGCGCGCTGATCTTCAACACCCTCTATTTCGGCTGCAACTTCCTGCGCATGGGGACCACCGGCCTCACCGCGCAGGCGCGCGGCGCCGGCGACGCGGACGGCGCGCTGGCGACGCTGGCGCGGGCGCTGCTCGTCGCCGCCGTGCTGGCGGCCGCGCTCCTCGCCCTGCGAGGGCCGATCGGCCGGCTGGCCTTCCACCTGGTCGAGCCGAGCGCGGCGGTCGCCGCCGAGGGCATGGGCTATTTCACCGTCCGCATCCTGGGCGCCCCCGCCGCCCTCGCCAACATCGCCCTGGTCGGCTGGTTCATCGGGATGCAGAACACCCGTGCCGCCCTGGCGCTGCTGCTGACGGCGAACGGCCTCAACATCGTCCTCGACCTTGTGCTGGTGACGGTCTTCGAGATGGCGGTGGCCGGCGTCGCCTGGGCGACGGTCGCCGGCGAATACGCGGCGCTGGCGCTGGGCGGGGCCGTCGCGCGCCGCCTCGTCCGCCGCCATGGCGGGCGCTGGCGCCCCGGCTTCGCCTTCGACCCCGCCGGGATGCGGCGCTTCCTGACCGTCAACCGCGACCTCTTCCTGCGCACGCTCTTCGTGATCACGGCGTTCGCGCTGTTCACGACGTTGAGCGCGCGGCAGGGCGACGTGGTGCTGGCGGCGAACGCGGTGCTCCTCAACTTCGTGGTCTTTTTCAACTTCGCCTTCGACGGGCTGGCCTACGCCGTCGAGGCGCTGACCGGCCTCGCGCTGGGCGCCGGGCGCCGCGACGAGCTGCGTCGCACCGTCCGCGCCTGCTTCCTCTGGTGCCTGCTCGCGGCCGTCCTCACGGTCGCGGTTTACGGCGTCGCCGGCGCCGCGATCGTCCGCGCCCTCACCGACATCGAGGCGGTGCGCGCGGCGGCCGGCGAGTTCCTGCCCTGGCTGGTGGCGCTGCCGCTGGTGGCCGTCTGGGGAGTCTTCCTCGACGGCGTGTTCACGGGCACCACCCGCACCGCCGACATGCGGAACACGATGATGCTGGCCTTCGCCGTCTATGCGCCGGTCGCCTGGCTGGGGCGCGAGCCGCTGGGCAATCACGGTCTGTGGCTGGCGATGACGCTGCTCTACGCGCTTCGCGGCGCCGGCCTCGGCGCCTGCTATCTACGCTTCGCGCGGCGCGGCGGCTTCCCGCCCGCCGACGGGCCGGCCAAGCCGTAGCGAACCCGCAACCGCGCATTCCGAACGACACGGGCCGGCCCCGCATCAAACGCTCCCCGGAACCGTCACCGGCGCCGGCGTGGCGGCGTCTCCCTTCGCCGGCCCCCGGCCGGCGCGCAGGCCGTCAGCGGACGTAGAGGCGGACTTCGTTGGTGCCGACTTCGGGGCTCGTGGTCGCGGACAGGGTCACGCGGCTCTCGGCGAGGCCCATCCCGGCCAGCGCCGACAGCACCTCCTCCGCGTGGCGTTTGGCGGCACCGACGCCGCGCTCGACGTCGGCCGGGTCGCCCGCCGCCGGCGCGACGGCGACCAGATCGAAGGCGGCTACCGGGTGGCGGTCGAGCGCCGTCGCGACCGCGGTCCGCAGCGCCTCGCGATAGTCGACGTCCGGCCGGCTGAAGCGGATGACCACCAGCGGCGGGCGGGCGGGGAGCGCCGCCCGCGGCGCGGCGGGCGCGCGCGCCACCGCCTGCGAGTCCGGCGCGGCGGCGGCCGGGGCCGCATATTCGCCGCGCTCGATCGCCATCCCGAGCTGCGTCAGGCGGCGCCGCTCCTCGTGGACGTGGTCGGTGTAGCGATCGATCGTCTCCCGCACCTCGCGGAGCGTCCGATCGATCAGGACGATCGCGCGGCCGACTCCGTCCTCGACGGCGGCGAGGCGGCGATGGTCCTCGTCCACCGCGCCCCGCAGGGCGTAGGTCGCGCGCACCGATTCGAGCAGGTAGGACGCGGTCGCCGAATCGGCGGTGACCTCGTTGCCGAGCGTGTTGAGCGCGGCGACGTCCGCCAGGAGGCGGTCGAGCGCGCCTTGCGCGGCGTTCCACTGGTCCACCAGCAGCGGATTGCCCGGCGTGGTGCCGACGCGCAGCCGCGCCGAGATCGCTGCGACCCGGGCGAAGTAATCCGCCGAATCGCGCCGCGCGGTCGCGCGCAGGGCGTCGTAGCGCGCCTGCCGGTCGCGGATCGCGGCATCAAGGGCATCGAGCTCGCCGCGCTGCCGGGCCGCCTTCTCGCCGACGGCGGTGCCGGTCGCAGCGGCCGACTCCGGCGCCGCGCCGGCCGCGCTCCCGGAACCGCTCGCGACGGCCGGCGGCGGTGCGGCCAAGACGTCGGCGGCGGGAGCGTCTCCGCCGGTCGACGGGTCCGTCAAGCCGCCGCATCCCGCGACCAGCAAGGCAGCCGCCGCGAGGCACAGCGTCGGGCGGACAAGAGTCACATCGTCTCGCACGGTTCCCCCCTCCCCCTTGCCGGACGGCCCGCGGAGCGCCTTTCCCGGAGCGGGCGCGGGGAGGATGCTACTCTCATGGCAATCCCTGCCACAAGGAAGGATTTGCACCAGAGCGCGACGGTGCCCGAGACCCGCGCACCGTAAGGAGGGGCGGGACGGAGAGGGGCCATCTCCTCCCCCTGGGGGATGGCCGCGGCTAGGCCGTGGACTCATTATATTTGATATGGATACGGATTGCGGCGAGAGCGATTGCGGCGAGGAAGTTCCCGGTGAGCTTGTGGTAGCGGGTGGCGATGCCTCGGAAGTGTTTGAGTTTGTTGAAGAACCGCTCGACCAGATTGCGTTGGCGATAGAGCGCGGGATCGACGCTGTACCGGACCTTGCGGTTCTTCTGGGTCGGGATGCGGGGCCTGGAGCCATGCTTGGCGATCAGATCGCGGATCGCCCTGGCGTCGTAGCTGCGGTCGCAGACCGTGTCCCGCGCCGGGTCGAGGCCGGCCAGCAGGTCGGCAACGCTTCCCTTGTCGGAGGCTTGACCGGGGGTGAGCAAGAACTTGACCGGCAGGCCGCGGCTATCGACCACGACGTGAACCTTGGTGCTCAGTCCGCCACGAGAACGACCGATGGCGTGATCCGCGCCCCCTTTTTTCCGCCCGCCGCGTGTTGATGGGCGCGCACGATCGAAGTGTCGATGAGATGAAGCGCCTCCGGCGCCTGGGCGCGCAACGCCTCGAAGACGCGCAGCCACACCCCCTGTTTGGCCCAGCGGTTGTAGCGGTTGTACACCGTCGTATACGGGCCGTAGCGCCCCGGCAGGTCGCGCCACGGAGAACCCGTGCGCAGAATGTAAAAAATCCCGTTCAGAACCCGCCGATCATCGACACGTGGCACCCCGCGCGGCTTGTTGGGAAGCAGCGGCGCGATCACCGACCACTCCTCATCCGTCAGATCAAAACGTGCCATTCCAAACTCCCTCCCTCCGCAACTTCCCCATGCCGATGGGAAACTATACCATCTTTATGGGTACATGACCTAGTCTTCGGGGGTGCGGCGGCGGTAGTGGAGGGGGCGGGGTTCGGCGCCGACGATCTGGGGGACGCTGCGGGCGAACTCCCTGTTCTGCTTCTCGATGCGGGCCAGGGTCTCGTCGTCGGGGACGGGATCGCCGGGCTTGTCGATCGGGAAGCCGTCGCGGAAGGTGATGGAGCCTGCGTCCATGCGATCGCCGATGCCCACCATCACCCTGCTCCGTCTCCATCCTTCACCAGCTCGAGAATATACACCCGCGACGGCCCCTTGTAAAGCCTGTCGGCGCCCTTGTCGGCGTTGTCGACGATCTCGGCGACGCGGTATTTCGTGTCCGGCGCGAGCAGGACTTCCTGTTCGAGCTCGTTCTCCACGACCGCGCGGTTGCCCTTCGGGAGGCGCAGGCGGTAGAGCGTGCCGTCGGCCTTCTGCGTCACTCCGCCTGCGAATTTCTGCGCCGTTGTAGGACGACAAAAGTCGTGATCCACTGGACTAGGCGGGACTAGGTTGGACTAAGCTGGACAAGATCAAGGGGTTACGGGGCGGGGCTACGTCGAGAGTGAGAAAGGAGGACAAAAGTCGTGCGCAATGAGAACCGGTCGCAAGCGCTGCTCATGGGAGGGGGATGTGCGGCCATAGGCGGCGGCGCCGTCTCGGGGTGCTCTCGACTTCGAGGGCCGGGTCGTAGTCCGGCCAGCCACGCTCGTCCATGTAGGTCTCGAAGCAGCTCTCGCACAGCGAATAGGCGCCCGCCTCATCCAGCGGCGCGAAGTCCGGGGGGAGCATGCACTCGCAGCGGATGCACTTCATGGTCGTGCCCTCTCATTGCCCTCGTCATACGAGTCCTGCGGCCCGCGCGTGCGCGTCCGCCAACTGGCCCAGATATGTGGCGTGCCACGCGCCTGACGAGTGGTGGATCGCCCCCGCCTCATCCAGGCCCCCGAGCGCATCCTCGACCGTGCCGCCGGGCGTCCGGCTATGCGGCCCGGAGATCATATTGCCCCAGCCGAGGCCGGCGTCGCCGGCATCCACGAGGTCCCGGAGCAGGGCGCGCGCCTTGCGCTGCTCCTCGATCGTCCGTGGAGAGATGCGCCTAGGGCGCACCTCCTCGCTCATGTTATTTTCGCGGTCGCTGCCGGTGTTAGGCAGTGGGGCGCGCTCCAGTTTGCGGACCATCTCGATCTCCTTACTGTTGTCGATGCGCCAACTCAACTCGTCGGGCGCTCGAACCACCACCACGTCTTCGTACCGAAAATGAGCGCCGCGCCGCGCCGGTCGTCCGCCGTCACAGGTTCGGCGGCGCCCTCCCCCCGTATGCTCTCGCACGCCTCGACCAGGCGGGAGTAGGGGTCGCCCTCCCCGGCGACGCCGAAGAGAGAGTCGTATGCCGGCTCCGTCCATCGCCTGGCGTCACCCGTCCATCCGGCGGCCGCCAGGTGGGCCAGGAGGGTCGCGCGGTCGGTCACCCAGGGGCGGCCGTTGCCGGGGTCGATCAGCACGGTCGCAGTCATCGGACGCCTTTGTTGAATTTTTTTGTTCATCTCGCTCTCCTTCGGATAAGATGATGCCCGCGCTGGAGTCACATTCGCCATCACCTCATGCCTTCGGGCGAGCGCGGGGGTTGCGGCCCGCCCAGCGCACCCACTACCCCTCCTGATCGATCCTCTTCAGGCGCCGCCGCGCGGCGGTCAAGTCACGGGGCGGCGCCCTGTGGAAGGTTTCGAGATAGGTCCTCGAGCCGTCCCGCGTCGCCTTGATGATGGCGCGCCACGGGCGACCATCCATCTCGATAAAGCCCATCACGCGCCGCGCGTCCTGGCGGAACAACTCGCCCTCGTCGAGGATGCGTTGGATACGGGCGTAATCGGCGGGGGTGATGTCGCCGTGGCGGTCGCGCACATGCCCGGCGGTGCCGTCGGAGAGGCGGACGGTGCGGGAGCGGGCGGCGATGGCGGCGAGGACGGCTTCGCCGGCGACGGCGACGGGCCAATCGCCGGCGCGCTCGGCCTTCGGCCCGCGGCCCGCGACGAAGCGGCGGAAACGCTCGGCGCGCCAGGGGGCGCCGACGGCGGCGCGGGCCATGTCGGGCGGCGCCGCGTCGATCCGCTGGACCAGGAAGTTCGCGGCGTCCTCGCCGAGATCGACGCGGCCCGCGTTGTGCTGGAAGCCCGGGTCAATGCCGCGGGGGACCTGGTGGACTTCGCCGGTGCGCTTGTTGAGCCACTGGCGGGTCTTGTCGCTGCCGGGCGGGGGGCCTTCGCTCGGGGTGAGGCCGCGACGCTTCAGGTCGGCGTCCGAGTACTGGAGGACGGTGCAGCGGCAGTGCCAGCCGTTGGGCGGGTAGTGGGAGCGCCAGAAGGGATGATCGTAGCGCAGGACGGTGCCGTGCCATGCGCGATGTGCGGGGCGTGTGCGATCGTCGAGCGTGGCGACGTAGCGCAGCCAGGGCATGGCCTGGGCGACGCGCTCGATGCGCTGCCAGCGAGGGCCACCTCCCTCCTGCAAGGGGGAAGGAGGAGAAGGGCGCTCCCTCGGCACGCGGGAGGCACCCGGACGGGGCGCCCAGGCCGGTTGCGCGGCCCGGTGTGCGCACGGAACGCGCGGCGGATGCGCCACTTGCGCGCCAAGGGCGCGGGGGTCGGAGCGGCGACCGCGACTACGGCGGCGTGCCGTGCCTCAAGCTGCGGTTCTGACGAGCCGCCGCGGGCCTTCGGGCGGCCTGCCGGCCCCTCCCGCACTTCCCGCCCCGTCCACGGCGTTCGTTCGCGGGCGCCGCCCCCGCCCGCCGGGTGCATCGGCACCGGCGGTGTGGCGTGGATGTGGCGCGGCTCCATGACGGATATGGCCGGGGTTTGCCCCAGGAGCTTGCCCCATAGAAACCAAGGCGCGGCTATCCTGCTGCGCCCGTGCTATACAGGGGCGAAGCGAGTCGACGAATCCATGAACGGCTATCTCGACTTCGAAAAACCGATCGCCGAGATCGAAGGCAAGATCCAGGAGCTGCGACACCTGGGCGACGATAGCGGCGTCAACATATCGGACGAGGTATCGCGTCTTCAGGGCAAGGTCGACCGGCTTCTCAAACAAACCTACAATCGCCTGACTCCGTGGCAGAAGACGCTCGTCGCGCGCCACCAGCACCGGCCCCATTGCAGCGACTACATCGACCGGCTGATCACCGGCTTCACGCCGCTCGCGGGTGACCGCGCCTTCGGCGAGGACCGCGCGATCATCGGCGGGCTGGGACGGTTCCTCGGTTACACGACCATGGTTGTCGGCCACGAGAAGGGCGCCGACACCGACGGCCGGGTGGCGCACAATTTCGGGATGCCGAGCCCCGAAGGCTATCGCAAAGCGGTGCGGTTGCTGCGGCTCGCCGCGCGCTTCGGCGTGCCGGTGCTGACCCTGATCGATACCCCGGGCGCGCATCCCGGAGTCGGCGCGGAAGAGCGCGGCCAAGCCGAGGCCATCGCCCGCTGCATCGAGGCGAGTCTCGAGATCGAGGTGCCGGTCGTCGCCGCGATCGTCGGCGAGGGCGGCTCGGGCGGCGCGATCGCGCTAGGCGTCGCCAACCGGGTCCTCATGATGGAACACGCGATCTATTCGGTGATCTCGCCGGAAGGCTGCGCGTCGATTCTCTGGCGGAGCGCCGCACACGCGGAGGAGGCGGCCGAGGCCCTGCGCCTCACCGCGACGGACCTGCACGCGCTCGGCGTCGTCGATGCGGTCGTGCCGGAACCGGTGGGCGGCGCCCATCGCGACCCCGCGCAGACGATCGACGAAGCGGGCGCGGCGCTCGAACGGGCGTTCGCCGAGCTCCGCGGCCTGAGCGGCGCCGCGCTGCGCGGCCACCGGCGGGAGAAGTTCCTGGCGCTCGGAAAGGCCGACGCACGGTAGCGCCGCCGCGCCGGGCACCCTCCTATTCGTCGCGATAGAGCTCCCACTCGCCTGCCTCGCCGGTCAGAAGGCCACTCCCTTCGGGGATTTCGCCTGCCGGCTCCTCCCACTTGGCCGGATCGAGGGGCTGGCCACACGCCGCGATTCCGAACACCGCCGCGGCGAGCAGGGCCCCGGCCAGCGACGGCCCGCCGGTCCCGCGCCCGGACGGGTTCGGGGAGGGAATACGCGCCATCCCGGTTTCAGTCGGCCGCGGCGGCCCCGGACGTTTCGATGCGGTTTCGCAGCTCGCGCAACAGGCCGTCGAAACCCTTGCGGTTGATGACCGAGGCGAACTCGACCCGGTGGGTGTGCAGCATGCTGATGCCCTCGACGTTCACGTCGATCACCTTGTGGCCGCCCTCCTTGGGACGCACGCGAAAATCGATCGTGATGGGGTCCCCGCCCGCCGGGCTCTCGATGCGCGCCCGCACGATCTTGTCGCCGCTTTCGTCCGGGATCACCTTCTCCACGGCGAACCGCTCGCCGCCGTAGGAATCGAAGCGGCTGGCGTACACGCGCACGATGAAATCGACGAAAACGCGCGCGTATTCCCTGCGTTGCTCCTCGCTGGCGGTCCTCCAGTGACGCCCGAGGACGAAGCGGCCGACCATCGGGATGTCGAACCCCTCCACCATGAGTTCGCGAAACGCCGCCTCGCGCTCCGCGAAGGAGGTATGGGCCTTGTCCCGAAGAACCTGGATGGTGCGGTCGCCCAGCCCGCGGATTAACGCGGCGGCCGGATCGTCCCCGGCGGCAGCGGCCGGCCGGAAGCCGGGCACCGGCCACAGGACGGCCGCCACGGCGGCGAGCGTGAAACCGCGTCGAGACACCAAGGTGCTCACGTTGAATCGTTCCTTTCCTCGTTGGAGCCTTCCGCGCGGCAGGTTATTCCCAGCCTTCCCACTCGTCCATATCCGTGTCCGGTATCGCGATCGGGGCCGGCGCGCCGTCGCGGACCGCGTTGGCGCGGTATTGTCGATAGAACCCGCGCATCGCGGCATAGAAATCGACCGACGTCTCTTCCAGGACATCGAGCGTGTCGAGATAGTCCGCCCGCCGTGCCACACCGCTTACGACGGTGCGCCCCAGGCCGAACGTGTCGCCCAGGACGCGGCCCGGCGGGTCCGCCGCCCAGTCGACCGCGAAACCGAGCGCGTCGCGGGGATTGGACGGCCCGAGCAGCGGCAGCACCAGATACGGCCCCTCGCCCATGCCCCAGGAGGCGAGGGTCTGCCCGAAATCCTCGGGTGCCCGCTTCCACCCAAAGCCTTCCGCCACGTCGAAGACGCCGCCCAGCCCGAGCGTCGAATTGACTGCGAATCGCCCGAGCGACGTGCCCGCGCGCACGGCCTTGCCCTGGAGCAGGTTGTTCGCGGCGTCGAGCGGCGCCCCCAGATTGTCCAGAAGGTTGGAAACGCCGCGCCGGAGCGGGGTCGGGAGTGCCCGCACGTATAATTCCGCCGCCGGCTTCAACAGCACGCCGTCGACCATTCCGTTGATGCCGAACATCGCGCGGTTGTAGCCCTCGAGGGGGTCGTTCGCGTCGTCCGGGCCGGCGGAGGCGCAGCCGGCGAGAAGGGCCGTGGCGAGCGCAAGTGCGAGAGGCGGCCGCGCGGGCACGAACGCGCGCCCTCTTCCGGCTCTCCCGGCCGCGCGCCGCGGCGTCATGCCCCCTTGGCGGCGGCGAGGACGCCTTCCGCGAGCCGTCCCGTCAGCTCCTGAAGGCGGTCGAACCGCGATTCGAAGGTCCCGACCCCGAGCGTCAGCGAGCGAAGCTCGACGATCAGGTCGTGCATCTCCGATTGCGGCATCTGGCTGGTGATCTCGTCCCATCCCGGCCAATCCTCCCGCGCCGCGAAGCCGAGCACCTGCCCGCGGCGGCCGGTCACGAGGCGCTGGACGTTCGGTGTGAATTCGTTCGGCACGGAGATCTTCACCTCGCAGATCGGCTCGAGCAGGACGGGGGCGCATTTGGGGAGGGCCTCGGCCATCGCCATGCGGCCGGCGGTCTTGAACGCCTGCTCGGAGCTGTCGACGGCGTGATGCTTTCCGTCGGTCAAGGTGACCGCCAGATCCACGACCGGGAAGCCGAGCGGCCCGCTGCCGAGATAGTCGCGCACCCCCGCCGCCACCGCCGGAATGTACTGGCGCGGGATGGCGCCGCCGACCACCGTGTCCTCGAACGCGAACCCGGCCCCTCGCGGCAGGGGCTTCACGTCGATATGCACGTCGCCGAACTGGCCGTGGCCGCCGGTCTGCTTCTTGTAGCGCGCGTGCTGGGACACCGCCTTGCGGATCGCCTCCTTGTAGGCGATCCTGGGCCTTTCGGTCTGTAGCTTCAGCCCGTATTTGCCGGCGAGGCGGTCGAGCGTGACCTTCAGATGCATCTCGCCCTGCCCGTGGAGAACCGCCTCCTGGGTATCCGGATTCTGCTCGAACCGCAGCGACGGGTCCTCCTGGGCGAGGCGGCTCATCGCGCCGGACACCTTGACCTCGTCCTCCCGCTTCGCCGCGCGCACGGCGTAGGCGTAAACGGCCGGTGGAATCTCGGCGCGCGCGAGGGGTGCGACGCCCGGGCTGTCGGCCGGTGCGATGGTATCGCCCGTGGCGATGGATTCGAGCCGCCCGAGGCCCACGATCTCGCCCGCCCCGGCCGCATCGATCTTGGTCTGGTTCTGTCCGAGCATCCGGTAGATCCCGCCGATGCGCTCGCCGTCGTTCAGGATCGTCCCGTCCTTGAAACGCCCGGCCCAGATCCGCGCGAGGGAGACCTTCCCGCCGTGCTGCGTGATATAGGTCTTGAGGACCTGCCCGAGCGCGGCGTTCCCGGCGTCGGCCGCCACGCGCTGCGCCCCGGCCGCGCCGGCGGGCGCGAGCTCGATCAAGGTCTCCAGCAGGCGGCGGACGCCCCAGTCCCGTTCGGCCGAGCCCATCAGCACCGGCACGACCTGGGCGTTCGCGAGCGCCGCGCGCAGACAGGCCCGGAGCTCGGGAGGCTCGGGAATCCTGTCCTCGAGCAGGTTTTCCAGAAGCGCGTCGTCGAAGTCGGCGAGCGTTTCGAGGAGCTGCGTCCGCGCGGCGTCGCGGCGCTCCTGGATGTCGCCGGGCGCCTCGATTTCATGCGCCTTCTGCCGGTCGCCGTAGCGGTAGGCCTGGCCGCCGACGAGATCGAGGTAGCCCGTCACGGCGTCGCCGTCCCGGACGGCGACCTGGCAGGGCACCAGCGGCTTCCGGCCCACCGGCTTCATCGCCTCGATGAAGTCGCCGACGCGCACCGTCGCCTCGTCGATGCGGTTGACGAAGAGGAGGCAGGGGATCTCGTGCCGGGCCAGGAAATTGAACACCCGCCCCATGGTCCAGACCCGCTCGCTGTCGGGCGGGCAGACGACCACCGCGAGATCGACGCCCATGAGCGCATTGGCCGTCTCGGCGAAGAATTCGATCGACCCGGGGCAATCCAGCACGGAGAAACGATGGTCGCCGCAGGAGAAGGTGGCGGCGTTGACTTCCACGCTCGACTGGCGCGCCCGCGCTTCGTCGGACCAGTCGCCCACCGTGTTGCCGTCCGCGACCCTGCCCTTGCGGCCGACCGTCCCGGACACGAACAACAGGCTCTCGAGAAGCGTCGTCTTGCCGCTCGCGAACGGGCCGACGAACGCGACGTTCCGCGCCAGCGCCGAATCGGTCATGCGCTCTCCCCGTCTTGCCGGTCCGCGCCGGCGGGTCGTTCTTGCCGCGGCATGTTTTCAGCGGCCCCGCCGAATTGCAACCGCGGGCGCCGGCGTCGCGCGCGCCGTCCTTGATGCGGTGCGGGACACCCCCTATCCTGCCGGCTCGCGGATCGGGTCGGGCGCCATGCGGAGAGCGACAGGGGATCGGCGTGCGCTGCGGCCGCGCCGGGAGGCCCTCGGTTGAGCATCTGGGGCAAGCTGATCGGGGGCGCCGCGGGATTCGCGCTGGGCGGCCCCATCGGCGCCATCGTGGGCGTCGCCGCCGGCCATTTCGTCGACCGCATGGCCGGCGCGCGGCGCGGCGGGCGCTTGATCGCTTCGGATACCGCGGCTGCCGACACGGCGACCAAGCAGACCGCGTTCTCCGTCGCACTGGTCGTGCTCGCGGCCAAGATGGCGAAGGCCGACGGGCGCGTCACGCGCGAGGAGATCGCCGCGTTCAAGCGGGTCTTTCCCGTCCCCGACTCCCACGCGCCCACGGTCGCGCGCATCTGGGACGAGGCCCGGCGCGAGGCCGCCGGGTTCGAGCCCTATGCCGAGCAGATCGTCGCGATCTTCCCCCACGACCACACGGTGCGGGAGGAGCTGCTGGGCGCGCTCTTCCACATCGCCATGGCCGACGGCGCGCTCCACGACGCCGAGCGCGCCTATCTCGCCAGGGTGGCCACCATCTTCGGCTTCGACGAACGGGCCTTCGCCCGCGTCATGGCGAGCCACATGGGCGGCGGCGAGAGCGACCCTTACGAGGTCCTGGGCCTCGACCCCGGCGCCTCCGACGACACGATCAGGAAGACCTACCGCGGGTTGATCAGGGAGCACCATCCCGACAGGCTCGTCGCGCAGGGGATGCCCGAGGAGATGATCCAGGTCGCGAACGAGCGGATGGCCGCGATCAACGCGGCCTACGATCGGATCGCCAGGCTGCGCGGGCTGCGCTGACCGCGCCAGCGGCCGGACCATCACCGGCGCGCGATGCAGCCGAGCCACATCCCGATCGCGGTCGGCACGGCCCTGCTGTGGGGCTTCGGCTTCGTCACCAGCAAATACGGCGCGGATCACATGCCGCCGCTGTTCTTCCTGGCGCTGCGCTTCGCGCTGATGACGCTGGCGCTGATCTGGTTCGTCCCGCGCCCGGCGGGCCGCTGGCCGGCGGTCGCGGCGTTCGCGCTGACCATGGGCGTCGGGCATTTCGGCCTGTTCTACACGGCCCTCAATCTCGGCGTGGCGGCCTCGACGGCGGCGATCATCTGGATCACCCAGGTCCCCCTGAGCGTCCTGCTGGCGGGCCTCGTCCTGCGCGAGCGCCCCGGCTGGGCGGCGGTGCTGGGGATCGCGATCGCCTTCGCCGGCGTCGTCGTCCTGGTCGGCGAGCCGCGGCACACCGGCGACGCCCTGGGGATCGGGATCATGCTCGCCTCCAGCCTCGCCTGGGCCATCGCCAACGTGCAGGCCAAGCGCCTGGCCGACATCCCGCCGCTCGCGCTGAACGCCTGGATGTCGGCGATCTCCGCCGCGGCGCTGTTCCCGCTCTCCTTCGCCCTGGAGGAGGGCCAGCTCGCGAGCCTGCTGCGACGGGACTGGCTCCTCTACGGCTCCCTGCTCTACCAGGTCGTGGGTTCGACCATGCTCGCCTACTGGGCCTGGTACTACCTGCTGGCGCGCAACCGGGTCGCCACGGTGGCCGGCTTCATGCTGCTCGTGCCCGTGGTCGGCGTCGTCTTCGGGGTCCTGATCCTGGGCGAGCCGCTCACCTGGCAGACGGTCGCGGGCGGCCTGGCGACCGTCTCCGGCGTCGCGCTCGTCGTCCTGCGGCGCGAACGCGCGCCCGCGGCGCGGGCCTCCTGAGTCCGGCGCGCACCGGCATGGCGGGAGAGCGAATCGGCGGGCGCGTTGCGGTCGAACTGCCGTCGCCCAACAGCGACGCCCGCCCCCGCGGCGCGTCCGTCGACACGCTCGTGCTGCACTACACCGGCATGGCCTCCGCCGAAGCGGCGCTGGCGCGGCTCACCGATCCGGCCGCCAAGGTCAGCGCGCACTGGTGCATCGGCGAGGACGGCACCCTCTGGCGGCTGGTCCCCGAGCACCGGCGCGCCTGGCATGCTGGGCGGAGTCTGTGGCGCGGGCGCCCCGCCGTGAACGACCGGTCGATCGGGATCGAACTCGTCAACCCGGGGCATGCGTTCGGCTACCGGCCCTTCCCCCGCCCCCAGATGGACGCCCTGCTCACCCTCGCGCATGCCGTCCTGTCGCGTCATTCCATCGCCCCGCGCAACGTGGTCGCCCATGCGGACGTGGCGCCGCTGCGCCGCGCGGATCCGGGCGAGCTCTTCGACTGGGAGCGGCTCGCGCGGGAAGGCGTCGGCCTCTGGCCGGAAGAGCGCGCCGCGCCGGCCGCCGCGGGCCCGGCGCTGCGGCGCGGCGCCCGGGGCGCGGCCGTCCGGCGGCGGCAGGAACGCCTTCGGGATTTCGGCTACGGCATCGCCGCGGACGGCGATTTCGGCGCCGCGACGGAAGCGGTCGTCCGCGCCTTTCAGCGCCATTTCCGGCAGGCGCGCGTCGACGGCGCGATCGACGCCGGCACCGACGCCGTCCTGCGCCGCCTGCGCGCGCGCGTGGCGGGCGCGCGGCGCGGCGCCTGAGCACGCGACGGCCGGGCGCGCCCGTTCTACAATGCGGCCGCGCATTCGGGGGAGGAGCGATGGGCGACGTCGTCACCGTGCACGAAGTGGGCTTGCGCGACGGCTTGCAGAACCAGCCGCGCGTCGTGCCGACGGAAGGCAAGCTCCGCCTTCTCGACGCCCTGCTCGCCGCGGGCCTGCGCTCGGTCGAGGCGGCGAGCTTCGTCTCGCCCAAGGCGGTCCCCCAGATGGCGGACGCGGCGGCGCTCTACGCCCGGCTGCCGCAGGACCGCGGCGTCTCCTACGAGGCGCTGGTGCCGAACGAGAAGGGCTACGAGCGCGCGGTCGAGGCCGGCGCCACCACGGTCGCCCTGGTGCTCGCCGCCACCGATGCGTTCAACCGGCGCAACGTCAACATGTCCCTCGACGAGGCGGTCCGGGTCAACGAGGCGGTGATCCGGCGCGCGGCGGCGGACGGCATCCGCGCCCGCTCCTACCTCTCGGTGGTCGCCGCCTGTCCCTACGAAGGCCTCACCCCCCCGGAGACGGTGATCGACCTCGCCGCGCGCATGTTCGACGCCGGCGCCGACGAGCTGGCGCTCGGCGATTCGACCGGCGCCGGCAACCCGGCGCAGATGACCTGCCTCTTCGAGGCCCTGGCGCGCCGCCACGGGCCCGAGCGCCTGGCCGGCCATTTCCACGACACGCGGGCGCTGGGCCTGACCCTGACCTGGGCCGCCATCGGCTGCGGCATACGGAAATTCGACGGCGCCATAGGCGGCCTCGGCGGCTGCCCCTTCGCCCCCGGCGCGACCGGCAACCTGGCCACCGAGGACCTCGTGTTCATGCTCGCCGAGGCGGGCTTCGAGACCGGCATCGACGTCGAGGCCTTGCGCCGGGCGGTCGCCATCGCCGAGGAGCTGACGGGTCAACGCCTCGGCGGCCGGATCACGCCCTTCCTCGAAGCACGGGACGGCCGGCGCGGGAAGGCGTGCTGACCGCGCCGCCGCCGGGGCGCGGGCCCGTGCGTTCCGGTCCCGTCACGACCGCTCCGCGTCGCGCGGCGCCGCGGGGGCGAGGGCGAAGCTGCGTTCGACGTAGTCGGTCAGCGCCCGCAGCGAGCGCTCGATCGAGCGATCGCCGGTGTCGATGACGAGCTCCGGCCGCGCCGGCGGCTCGTAGGGCGCCGACACGCCGGTGAAGTCCGCGATCTCGCCGGCGCGGGCGCGCCGGTAGAGCCCCTTCGGGTCGCGCGCCTCGCACACTTCGAGCGGCGCCCGGACGTACGCCTCGTGGAAGGCATGCGCGCCGCCGCGCGCCGCCGCCGCGCGCGCCCGCTCGCGGTCCGAGCGGTAGGGGGAAATGAAGGCCGTCAACACGATGAGGCCGCAATCCGCGAACAGCGCGGCGACCTCGCCCACGCGGCGGATGTTCTCGGCCCGGTCGCCGGGCGAAAAGCCGAGATTGGCGTTGAGCCCGCCGCGCACGTTGTCGCCGTCGAGCACGTAGACTTGGTAGCCCCTGCGGAACAGGTGGCGCTCGGCCGCCACGGCGAGGGTCGACTTGCCGGCGCCCGAGAGGCCGGTCAGCCAGACCACGCCGCCCCGGTGCCCGTTGCGCCGCGCGCGGGCGGCCCGGCCCACGGCATGTTCGACCGCCGAGATGTTGGTCGACTTCCCGGTGATCAGGGGCCGCTGGTCGGGATAGCCCCTCATGTCGACGACCCCGCCGCCGGCGATGTCCCGGCCCTGGACGAGGACGAAACGGCCGGTCCGCGGGTTGGCGGCATATTCGTCGAGCGCCAGCATCGCGCGGGTGCGCAGGACGACCTCGGCGATGCCGTCGCGCGCCACCTCGGCGGCCTCCCCGCCGCTTCCGCCGGCGGTCGGATCGTCGATGTCGATCAGGCGGTCGATGGATTGCACCTCGACGGGGGTTTCCGCCGTCGCCAGTCGCAGGACGCAGCGGGCGCCGGGGCGGAGCGGTTCACGCCCGAGCCAGAAGAGCCAGGCGCGGAAGACGTCGGTCTCGATCGGCGGCCGGTCGCGATGGCTCGCCGTTTCGCCCCGCTCGACGAAGAGCGGCTCGTCGAGGATCAGGCCGATCGCACGGCCGGCGGCGGCTTCGGCGACGGGCGCCGGCGCGTTCCACGCTTCGATGCGGGCGACGTGCGCGGTCTTGTTCGACGGCGAGAAGAGCACCTCGTCGCCCGGGCGCAGACGGCCGCTTTCAACGCGCCCGGCGACGATCCGCCGCGCGTCGAAATGGTAGACGTCCTGCACCGGCATGCGGAAAGGCAGGTCCTCGCGCCCGCCGGGCGGCGCCAGCGAGTCGAGCGCGTCGCGCAGGCTCGGGCCGGCGTACCAGGGCAGGCGCGGGGAGGGGCGCACCACGTTGTCCCCGTCGCGCGCCGCAACCGGCACGACCTGCCGCGGCGACGCCCCGAGCGCCCCCAGGTAGTCGCGGATGCCGGCCTCGACCGCGGCGTAACGGCCGGCGTCGAAAGCGATCGAGTCCATCTTGTTGACGGCGACGACCGTCTCGCCGACGCCCAGCAGGTGGAGCAGGTAGGCGTGGCGGCGCGATTGCTCGCGGATGCCCTCGCCCGCGTCGATGACGAGCACGCCCGCGTCGCAGGACGCCGCGCCGGAGACCATGTTCTTGACGAACTCCCGATGCCCCGGCGCGTCGACGATCACGTAGTCGCGGCGGGGCGAGCGGAACCAGACATGCGCCGCGTCGATGGTCACGGCCTGATCGCGCTCCGCCTGGAAGGCATCCATGACGAAGGCCCATTCGAAGACCATCGCGCGCCGCCGGCACATCGCCTCGACGGCCGCGACCTTGCCCTCGGGCAGCGCGCCGGAATCATGGAGAAGCCGGCCGATCAGGGTCGACTTGCCGTGGTCGACATGGCCGACGACGACGATCCGGAGCGGCTTCCCCCGGCGTTCGGAGGCGGCGGAAGCGGGCGTCACGGCGCCGCCGGGTTCGGGAGAGGGCATCGCCGCGCGGCCCCTACATGTAGCCGTCCGCGCGGAGGCGCTCGAACGAGTCCTCGGCCTCGTGGTCCATGGCCCGGCCCGCGCGCTCGGCGACGGTCGTCGCCTCCAGCTCGGCGATGACCTCCGCGATCGTGGACGCCCGGCTCTCCACCGGGAAGGTGATGTCCTTGTCGCCCAGGGAGCGGTAGCGCTTGCCGTCGCGTGCGTAATAGAGGGAGATCACGGGAATCCCCTCCCGCGCCGTGTAGCGCCAGATGTCGATCTCCGACCAGTGCAGCAGCGGGTGGATGCGCAGGTGGCAGCCCGCCGGGACGTCGGTCCCGAACTGGTCCCAGAATTCGGGCGGCTGGTCGCGGAAATCCCACTCGCCGGCGTCCCCGCGGGGGCTGAACACGCGCTCCTTCGCGCGCGTGCCCTCCTCGTCGCGCCTGATGCCGGCGAGGACGCCGGTGAACCCCTCGGCCGCGAGAAGGGCCTTGAGGCCCGCCGTCTTGCGCGCCGCCGCGCGCGCCGCCGGCGGCAGCGACGGATCCACCGCCGCCACCGGCGGGCATTCGGCGGTGATCAGCGTCAGCCTCCACTCCGCCGCGTAGCGCGCGCGGAAGGCGTACATCTCCTCGAACTTGCGCCCCGTATCGACATGGACGACGGGGAACGGCACGTGGCCGAAGAAGGCCTTGCGGCACAACCAGATCAGGACGTTCGAATCCTTGCCGAGCGACCACAGCAGGGCCAGCCGGTCGAGACGGGCATAGGCCTCGCGGAGGATGTACACGCTCTGCGATTCCAGGGCGTCCAGATGCGCATCGGTCGCCGCCACCGGCGCACCGCCCGCCCCGGTCATGTGGACGCCGCCGGGCGGGCGCCCCCGTGTCCCTCCGGCAGGTAGCCGAAGCGTTCCATCTGGGCGCGGTGGCGGGCGACCAGGCGGGCGACCTGGCCCTCGTCGAGAGCCTCCCGCCAGCCGCCGGGCCGACCTGCGCGGAAGAAGCGCGCCTGCGCCGGCGTGCGCTCGACGAAGCCCCGCTCGTCCTCCTGCGCGCGCAAGGCGCGGAAGGAGGAATGGCGCACGGCGCGTTCCAGGCGCGCACGCGGCGGCTTGCGCCCGAGAAAGGCGGCGATGGCCCGGAAGGTGGGCCCCGGGCGGCGGCTCATGTCCTCGTAGCGCACGACGTGGAGCCCGGGATGGTCCCGGCGCGTCCAGCTCTCGACGTGGCCGGACCAGTCGCCGTGATGCTCGGGCACATGGGTCTCAGAAGCCGGAGTCTCGAAGCCGCTGGTCCCCATGAGCGCGATGACGTCGTCCACTGGGCGGCCGAGATGATGGGCGTAGGACGGGGCGATGTCGAGGGGGTTGCGCACGACGTAGAGCACGCCGGCCGTCAGCGCCTGGGTGATCATGGGCGCCCCCGCCGCCTCGACCAGCGCGTTGTGGGTCTTGACCATGACGGTATCGGGCGCGCTTTCAGCGATGAGGGCGTGGACCCGGGGCCGCAGGCGCGCGAGATCGGCGCGGGAGAGCGCCGTCGGCGGGCGCGGATCGAGGCGGCGGAACCAGTGCGCCTGGCTGTCGCCGGCGGTGAGCGCGGACATCCGGTTGATGTCGAAGGGTGCGTCCGGGTTGCGGAAGAGGTTGTGCAGGAAGGCGCGCAACCACGTGTTGCCCGATTTGGGGTAGGAGGCGAGCCAGAGAATCCTGCTCATCGGCCGTCGCGCGGGGCGCCGGCCCGCTACGCCTCGCCTGCCTTCGGGGCCGCGCCGTAATCCGGGATCTCGGCCTCGGCCGCGGCGGCGTCGCTCTGGTGGCGAACCGCTTCGCGGACGCGCTCCCAGTTTTCGTCGTTCATCTCGTCGGCCAGGGCGCTCTCGGCTTCCGCCAGGGCCGTGGGGAGCTCCACCCAGCGGCGCTGCATCTCCAGGGCCTGGGCCAGCTGGATGCGGGCGTCGGCCAATCCGGCCCGCGCGCGGTCCGCCGCCCAGTCGAGATAGCGCGCGTCGCTGCCCACGAGTTGCTCGACCGCGCCGCTGAAACCGCGCCGGGCGAGCGCGTCCGCCAGCGTCGCGTCGTCCTCCTCCCGGTCCCGTTCCGCCCATTCCACCAGCGCCGCCAGCAGGTCGGCGAAGCGCGCCGTTTCAAAGCGGAGCCCGGCCAGCGCCTCGCGCTGTTCGACCGCGAGTTCGGGGAAGTTGAGCAGCGTCTGGAGCAGTGTGCACTCGCGACGGTGCGCCGTGCCGAGCGCCTTCGGCCCCAGGGCGGCGGCTGGCGCCACCGGCGCGTCGGCCGCGGGCGGCGGACGGCCGTCGTCCCGCCGCCTTGCCGCGGGCTCCCGCAGCCGCCGCCGGAAATGCCCGACATAGTAGAACCGGAGGTCGCGGTCGGGGATGCGCGCGATGCGCTCACGCAGCCGCTTGTCGGCCGCCGCCCGCGCCTCCGGCGTATCCAGCGCGCGGCCGCCGGTCGCCGTTTCCCAGAGCTTCTCCGAAAGGGGAGCCGCGGCGTCGAGGATCGCGGCCATCGCCTGGCGGCCGCCTGCGCGGACCACCGTGTCCGGGTCCTGCCCCGGGGGCAGGGCGGCGAAGGACAGGGAGCGGTCGGCGCCGAGCAGCGGCAGCGCCCGTTCGATCACGCGCTCGGCCGCGCGCGCGCCGGCCTCGTCGCCGTCGAAACAGAGGACCGGCGTTTCGGCGAGCCGCCACAGGGCCTCGAGCTGGCGCTCGGTCAGGGCCGTCCCGAGCGGCGCCACGGCCCAGGCCAAGCCCGCCCGGTGCAGCGCGATCACGTCCATATAGCCCTCGACCGCGACGACCCGGCCCGCCTTGCGGGCGGCGGGCGCGGCGAGATGGTGGCCGTAGAGCACGGCGCCCTTGCCGAACAGCGGCGTCTCGGGCGAGTTGAGGTATTTGGGCGCGCGCCCGCCGAGCGCGCGGCCGCCGAAGGCCACGATCCTGCCGCGCCGGTCGCCGATCGGGAAGAGCAGCCGCCCGCGGAACCGGTCGTAGGCGCGCCCGCCGCTTTGCGGCGCGACGAGGAGCCCGGCCGCCAGCATCGCCTCCTCCGCGATGCCCTGCTTCGCCAGCGCGGCGCGCAGGGCGGCGTGGCTGTCGGGCGCGTAGCCGAGGCGGAACCGCGCGATCGCCTCCGCGTCCACGCCGCGTCCGGCGAGATAGCGCCGGGCCGGCGCGCCGCGCGGGCCCGCCAGTTCGGCTTCGAACCAGGCCGCGGCCGCCTCGACGACGCCGTAGAGCGAGCGGCGCTTCTCCTCCCGCGCCTCGGCGCGCCGGTCGCGGGCGGGCATGGCGAGGCCGGCCTCGCCCGCAAGCCGCGCGACCGCCTCGGCAAAGTCCAGACCCTCGTCGCGCATGACGAAACCGATGACGTCGCCATGCGCGCCGCACCCGAAGCAATGGAAGAAGCCCTTGTCCTCGCTCACCGTGAAGGACGGGGTCTTCTCGTTGTGGAAGGGGCAGAGCCCGATCGATTCGCGCCCGCGACGGATCAGGCGCACGCGGCGGCCCACCACCCCTTCCAGCGGGGTCCGCGCCCGGATTTCGTCCAGGAACTGCGCCGGGATCGTCATCCGTTCGAGCCTCGCCCGTGCTGCGTCGCGGCCCGGTGGCCGCCGGGGGGCGGATCACATCGGGGCGAGCAGCTCCTTGACCAACCCGCTCGCCTTGGCGAAATCCATGCGCCCGGCGTATTTCTCCTTGAGGCACGCCATCGTGCGGCCGATGTCCTTGATCGTGCGCGCGTCGAGGTCCCTGACGACGCCGCGCACGGCGGAGACCAGATCGTCGCCCTCGAGGGCCGGCGGCAGGAAGCTCTCGATGACGGCGATCTCCTCGGCCTCGCGCTCGGCCAGGTCGACCCGGCCGCCGCGTTCGTATTGCTCGATGCTCTCGCGCCGCTGACGGATCATCGTCTGCAACAGCGCCAGAATCTCCCGGTCGCCCAGGACCGCGCCGTTGCCCCGGCCGCGCGCGGCGATGTCGCGATCCTTCAGGGCCGCGAGGATCAGCCTGACGGTCGCCACCCGACAGGTCTGGCGCTCCTTCAGCGCTTTCCTGAGCGCGTCGTCGAACTGCCGCCGCAGCATGCACATCTCCCCACCGGCCCCGGGCGCGAGCGGCGACTATAGCCCGCCGCCGCCGCCGTTCAACCGCCGAATTCCGCTTGACAGACGCGCCGGTCCGGCGCGCGTCGGCGATCTTGACGGGCGCGGGGCGGCGGCTAGACTGGGCGCGCTCCACTGGCCGGATCGGGTGGCGAGGCGCGCCCGGCCCGCGGGAATCTCGATGTCCGGAACCGGATCGACCACCGCCACAGCGGCGCTCGCGCTCGCCGACGGAACGGTGTTTCGCGGCCGCGGGCTCGGCGCCCGCGGCGAGGCGGTGGGCGAAGCCTGCTTCAACACCGCGATGAGCGGCTACCAGGAAATCCTGACCGATCCGTCCTATGCGGGGCAGATCATCGCCTTCACCTTTCCCCATATCGGCAATGTCGGGGCCAACGACCACGACATCGAAGCCGCGGCGCCGGCCGCGCGGGGCCTCGTGCTGCGGGCGGACGTCACCGAACCCTCGAACTGGCGGGCGGCGCAGCATCTCGAACGCTGGCTGGAGCGGCACGGCCTGATCGGCATCGCCGGCGTGGACACGCGGCGGTTGACCCGCCTCCTGCGCACCGGGGGGGCGCAAAACGGCGCCCTCGCCCACGCGCCCGGAGCCATCGACGAAGCCGCGCTCGTCGCCAGGGCCCGGGCCTGGCCGGGGCTCGAGGGCATGGACCTCGCGCGCGAGGTGTGCTGCCGCGCGCCCTACGGCTGGGAGCAGACCGCCTGGCGCTTCGAAGACGGCGGATACGGGACGCTCGCCGCGCCGCGCCGTCACGTCGTGGCGATCGATTACGGCGCCAAACACAACATCCTGCGATCGCTCGCCCGCGCCGGCTGCCGGGTGACCGTGGTGCCCGCGACCGCGACCGCCGAGACGATCCTCGCGCAGGAACCGGACGGGATCTTCCTCTCCAACGGCCCGGGAGACCCGGCGGCGACCGGCGCCTACGCCGTCCCCACGATCGAGGCGTTGATCGCGAGCGGGCGGCCGATCTTCGGCATCTGCCTGGGCCACCAGCTCCTCGCGCGCGCGCTGGGCGCCAGGACCAGGAAGATGCCTTTCGGGCACCGGGGCGCCAACCACCCGGTCAAGGAGCTGGCCACCGGGCGGGTCGAAATCACCAGCCAGAATCACGGTTTCGAGGTCATGACCGATTCCCTGCCGAGCGGCGTCACGGCGACCCACGTCTCGCTCTTCGACGGCACGCTCGAAGGCCTGGCCGTCGAGGGCCGGCCGATCTTCTCCGTCCAGTACCACCCGGAGGCTTCGCCCGGCCCGCAGGACGCGCAGCATCTCTTCGGCCGGTTCGTCGCCGCGATGGAGTAGCGGGCGGCGATGCCACGGCGCACCGACATCGCGTCGATCATGGTGATCGGCGCCGGCCCGATCGTCATCGGCCAAGCCTGCGAGTTCGACTACTCCGGCACCCAGGCCTGCAAGGCCTTGCGGGACGAGGGCTACCGGGTCGTCCTGGTGAATTCGAATCCGGCGACGATCATGACCGATCCCGAGTTCGCCGACGCCACCTATGTCGAGCCGATCACGCCGGACATCGTGGCGAAGATCGTCGCCGCCGAGAAGCCGGATGCCCTGCTGCCGACCATGGGCGGGCAGACCGCGCTCAACACCGCGCTGGCGCTCGCCGACGACGGCGTGCTCGCGCGCCACGGCGTCGCGCTGATCGGCGCCGCGCGGGAGGCGATCTCCATCGCCGAGGACCGCGAGTCCTTCCGTGCGGCGATGGCCGAAATCGGCATGGAGTGCCCCCGGAGCCGGATCGCGCGCACCGTGGACGAGGCGCGGCGCGCCCTGGACGAGGTGGGATTGCCGGCCATCGTCCGGCCTTCCTACACCCTGGGCGGCACCGGCGGCGGAATCGCCTACAACCGCGCCGAATTCACCGAGATCGCCAGGGCCGGAATCGACGCCTCGCCCGCCGGCCAGATCCTCGTCGAAGAATCGGTGCTCGGCTGGAAAGAGTTCGAGATGGAGGTCGTGCGCGACCGGGCGGACAACGCGATCGTCGTCTGCTCGATCGAGAATCTCGACCCGATGGGCATCCACACCGGCGATTCCATCACGGTGGCGCCGGCCCTGACCTTGACGGACAAGGAATACCAGCGCATGCGCAACGCCGCGATCGCGGTGCTGCGCAAGGTCGGCGTCGAGACCGGCGGCTCCAACGTCCAGTTCGCCGTCGATCCCGCGAGCGGCCGGCTGGTGGTCATCGAGATGAACCCGCGGGTCTCCCGCTCGTCGGCGCTGGCCTCGAAGGCGACCGGCTTCCCCATCGCCAAGGTCGCGGCCAAGCTCGCCGTCGGCTACACGCTGGACGAGATCGCGAACGACATCACCGGCGTGACGCCCGCCTCCTTCGAGCCCAGCATCGACTACGTGGTCACCAAGATCCCGCGTTTCGCGTTCGAGAAATTTTCCGGCGCCGAGCCCCTTCTCACCACCTCGATGAAGTCGGTGGGCGAAGCCATGGCGATCGGGCGCAACTTCTCCGAATCGCTGCAAAAGGCGCTGCGCTCCATGGAGACCGGCCTGACCGGCCTCGACGAAATCGACGTTCCCGGCACCGGGGACGGCGACGTGGAGGCGATCCTCGCGGCGCTCGGCCAGCCGCGCCCGGACCGCCTGCTCGTGATCGCCGAAGCCTTCCGCCGGGGCCTCGGGATCGACGCGGTCCATCGCGCCTGCGCGGTCGATCCGTGGTTCCTGCGCGAAATCGCCGGGCTGGTGCGGGCGGAGACGGAGGTCCGCGCCCGCGGGCTGCCGACGAGCGCGGCGGCACTGCACCGCCTGAAGGCGCTCGGCTTCGGCGACCGGCGACTGGCCGCCCTCGCCGGCACGGAAGCCGGGGCGGTCGCCCGGCTGCGCGCGGAGCTGGGCGTCCATCCCGTGTTCAAACGAGTCGACACCTGCGCCGCCGAGTTCGAGTCGCGGACCCCTTACATGTATTCCTGCTACGAAACCGGGACGGGCGGGGAGCCGCCCGAGTGCGAAGCCGACCCGAGCCCGCGGCGCAAGGTCATCATCCTGGGCGGCGGCCCGAACCGGATCGGCCAGGGTATCGAGTTCGACTATTGCTGCGTCCACGCGGCCTATGCGCTCAAGGAAGCCGGCTTCGAGACCGTCATGGTCAATTGCAACCCGGAGACCGTCTCGACCGATTACGACACCTCCGACCGGCTCTATTTCGAACCGCTCACCATCGAGACCGTGCTCGACATCGTTCGCGTCGAGCGGCGCGCTGGCAGCCTGGTCGGGCTCAACGTCCAGTTCGGCGGACAGACGCCGCTCCGGCTCGCCAAGGCGCTTGAAGCGGCCGGAGTCCCGATCCTGGGAACCGCGCCGGACGCGATCGACCTCGCGGAAGACCGCGAGCGCTTTCGCACGCTGCTCGGCGCGCTCGGCCTCAGGCAGCCGGAGAACGAGACCTGCGCCTCGCTCGAGGAGGCGCGGGCCATCGCCGCGCGCATCGGCTATCCGGTCGTGGTCCGCCCGTCCTACGTCCTCGGCGGGCGGGCGATGGAGATCGTCCACGACGATGACGGCCTCGCCCGCTACATGCGCGAAGCCGTGCGGGCCACCGGTGACGGCCCGATCCTGCTCGACCGCTATCTCAAGAACGCGGTGGAGGTGGACGTCGACGCGCTCGCCGACGGCGAGAACGTCGCGGTCGTCGGGATCATGGAACATATCGAGGAGGCGGGCATCCACTCCGGCGATTCGGCCTGCGCCCTGCCGCCGCACTCGCTGGGCGCCGGAACGCTGGCCGAGATTCGACGCCAGACGACGGCGCTCGCCCGCGCGCTCGACGTGCGCGGTCTGATGAACGTGCAATACGCCGTGCAGGATGGCGTCGTGTACGTGCTGGAGGTCAACCCCCGGGCCAGCAGAACCGTCCCCTTCGTCGCGAAGAGCATCGGCCGGCCGATCGCGAAACTGGCGGCGCTCGCGATGACCGGCGCGCGGCTTCCCGACGATCTGGCGAACGGCGGCGCCGGTCCGGCGCATGTCGCCGTCAAGGAGGCGGTCTTCCCGTTCGCCCGCTTCCCCGGCGTCGATCCGGTCCTCGGGCCGGAGATGAAATCCACCGGCGAGGTCATGGGGATCGACCGCGATTTCGGCGGCGCCTTCGCCAAGGCGCAGATCGGCGCCGGCATGTCCCTGCCGACCGCCGGGCGGGCCTTCATCTCCGTGCGCGACGACGACAAGGCGGCGGCGGTCGCGATCGCCCGCGGCCTGGCCCGCCTCGGCTTCGACATCGCGGCCACCGGCGGCACCCGCGCCGCGCTCGAACGCGCAGGGATCGCCGCCGATCGCATCAACAAGGTGCAGGAGGGCCGCCCGGACGTGGTCGACGCCATCAAGGACGGCACGATCCAGCTGCTCGTGAACACGACGGAGGGCGCGCGGGCGCGCGCGGCCAGTTACCGGCTGCGGCGGGCGGCGCTCGAACGGCAGGTCCCCTACTTCACCACGCTTGCCGGCAGCCGCGCCATGATCCAGGGTATCGAGGCGCTGAAGGGCGGCGGCCTTGATGTCGCCCCCCTCCAGTCCTACGCTGAACGGTGCCGGGACGCTGGCGGGTGACGCCGACGGGCGGCGAGGATTCGGCCATGGACAAGCATCTGATGACGCCCGAGGGGCATCGGCGCCTCAAGGACGAGCTGCGCCGGCTCAAGGCCGAGCGTCCGCGCATCGTCCGGGAGATCGCTGCGGCGCGGGAGCACGGCGATCTTTCGGAAAACGCCGAGTATCACGCGGCCAAGGAGCGGCAGGGGCTGACGGAGGCGCGCATCAAGGAAATCGAGGCGAAGGTCGGCCGGGCGGAAGTCATCGACATCTCGACGCTCTCGGGCGACCGGGTCCAGTTCGGCGCGACCGTCTCGATCGTCGATGAGGATACGGAAGCCGAGAGCACCTACCGGATCGTCGGTGCCGACGAGGCCGACGCGAACGAGGGCCGGCTCTCCATCGCCGCGCCGCTGGCGCGGGCGCTGGTCGGCAGAAAGGTCGGCGACTCCGTCGAGATAGAGACCCCGGGGGGCCGCCACACCTACGAGATCACCGCCGTCGCCTTCGGCTGACTCCTTATCGCTTCGCGGGCCTGGAGGCCGGCGCGCCGAAGGGCGGGACGGGCGCGTCAGACGTTGACGTCGATCACGACGCGGCCGCGCACGCCGCCTTCGAGGATCTCTTCGGCCCGCGCCGTCACCCGGTCCAGCGGCACGATCGTGGTCATCGCGTCGAGCGTCTCGCGCGGCAGAGCGCTCGCCAGCTTTTGCCAGGCGGCGCGGCGCGGCGCGCGGGGGCACATCACGGAATCGACGCCGAGCAGGTTCACGCCCCGCAGGATGAACGGCATCACCGTCGTCTTCAGCCCCGCGCCGCCCGCGAGGCCGCAGGCGGCGACCGAGCCGCCGTAGCGCGTCTCGGCCAGGACATGGGCCAGCATCGCGCCGCCCACCGCGTCGATGACGCCGGCCCAGTGTTCCTTGAGCAGCGGCTTTTCCGGCGCTTCGGCGCGGGTGCCCCGCGGCAGCACCTCGCTGGCGCCGAGGCCGGCGAGGTAGTCGCGGCATTCGGCGCGGCCGGTGATGGCGACAGCCCGGTAGCCGAGGCGGGCCAGCAGGGCGACGGCGATGCTGCCGACGCCGCCCGCGGCCCCGGTCACGGCCACCGGGCCGGCGCCCTTCTCGAGCCCGGCGCGTTCGAGCGCGATGACGCAGAGCATCGCCGTGAAGCCGGCCGTTCCGATGGCCATCGCCCACTTGCTGTCGCAGCCGTCGGGGATCGCCTCGAGCCAGGCGGCCGGGACCCGGGCGCGCTGGGCGAAGCCGCCCGGATGGTGCTCGCCCACGCCCCACCCCGTGAGCACGACCGGCTGGCCCGGCGCGAAGGCGGGCGAATCGCTCCGCTCGACCGTGCCGGCGAAGTCGATTCCGGCGGTCATCGGCGGGCGCCGGACGATCGGCGCGCGCCCGGTCAGGGCCAGGCCATCCTTGTAGTTGAGGCTCGAATAGTCGATCCGCACCGTGACCTCGCCCTCGGGAAGGTCCGCTTCGGCCAGGGTGCGCAGGTCGGCCCTGGTTTCGCCGTCCTCGCGATCGACCACCAGCGCCCTGTAGCTCTCCATCGCTTCCTCCCCCGATGCGTGCCCGGGCGGCATCTTGGCGCGCCGTCCGGAGTTATGCTAGTATTCACCAAACACGGGTGCCACGCCCCGCGTCGCGAACGGTCCAACGGGCGGCGTCATGCCGCACCGGGAAGAGACCGCCGGGGCTTTCAGGGAGTTGGAAAGACAAGTGCCAATGCCGAACGTCGAGAAATCCGCGCGTACAGTCAGGCTCGCCATCGCAGGAGTTGGGAATTGCGCGAGCTCCTTGGTCCAGGGTATCGCCTATTACAGGAATTGCGACGCCGAGACCCCACTTGGCCTGATGCACCCCGACATCGGGGGCTGGGGGCCGGGCGATCTGGAGGTCGTCGCCGCGTTCGACGTCGACCGCCGCAAGGTCGGGCGGCCTCTGGAAGAGGCCATCTTCGCCAAACCCAATTGCACCATGATTTTCCAGGACGCGCTGCCGCGCTCCGGCGTCACCGTCGAGATGGCTCCGGTTCTCGACGGCGTCGCGCCGCACATGGCGGATTATCCCGACGACGAGGCGTTCCGTCCGGCCGATCTCGACCCGGTGGACGTGGCCGAGGTCTTGCGCCGCACCGGCGCGGAGGTGCTGGTCTCCTACCTGCCGGTGGGGTCGGAACAGGCGGCGCTGCACTACGCCCGCGCCTGTCTCGACGCGGGCGTCGCCATGGTGAACTGCATCCCCGTGTTCATCGCCTCGGATCCGACATGGGCCGAGAAATTCAGGCGAGCCGGGGTGCCGATCGTGGGCGACGACATCAAGAGCCAGGTCGGCGCCACGATCACGCACCGGCTGATGACCCGCCTGTTCGGCGACCGCGGCTACGCGCTCGACCGCACCTACCAGCTGAACACCGGCGGCAACACCGACTTCCTCAACATGAAGGCGCTGGACCGGCTGACCTCGAAGAAGACCTCCAAGACGGAATCCGTCCAGTCGCAGCTCGACGGGCGCCTCCGCTCCCGGGACATCCACATCGGCCCGTCCGACTACGTGCCGTGGCAGGGCGACAACAAGGTTGCCTTCATCCGCATGGAGGGGCGCGGCTTCGGCGGCGCGCCCATCGAGCTGGAGATGCGCCTCTCCGTCCAGGATTCGCCCAACAGCGCCGGCGTCGTCATCGACGCCGTCCGCTGCGCCAGGCTCGGCATGGCGCTCGGTATGGGTGGCCCGCTGGAGGCGCCGTCCTCCTACTACATGAAGTCGCCGCCGGTGCAGATGCGCGATTCCGTCGCCCGCGACGCGTGCGACGCCTTCATCGAGAAGGGACGCGCGCTGGCGCCCGCCGCCGGCATCATGGCGGCCGCGGAATAGGCGCCCGGCGGCCCCCGCCCAGGCCGCGGAAGCCCGATGGGATGAGCGAAGAGGCGGCGCGCGCCGACGTTTCCGCGCATTTCGCGAAGGTGGCGGAGGTCTATGGCGATGTCCGCATCACCGACCCGGCGCCCATCCTCTATATTCGCGACGCCCTGGCGGGTTTCGCGCGCGTGCGCGCGGCCGACATCGGATGCGGCGACGGCCGCTACGACAGGCTGTTGTTCGACCACATCGCCGACCTGAACCTCGTCTGCGTCGACGCCAGCGCGCCGATGCTGGAACGGCTCTCCGAAAGCCTGACCCGAGCGGGCGTTCGTGATTTCGTGACCCGGTTGTCCGACGTGGACGATCTGGCGCTCGAGGCCGGGTCCCTGGACGCGATTCTCTCCTTCAACGCGGTGCACCATTTCGACGCGCCCGCCTTCCTGGCCAAGGCGGGCCGGGCGCTCGACGCGGGCGGGCGCCTCTTCGTCTATACGCGCACGCCGGAGCAGAACGCCGCCACCTTGTGGGGGCGCTTCTTCCCGCGCTTCACCGAAAAGGAATCGCGTCTCCACACCGCCGCGGCGCTGGAAGGCTGGGTCGCCGCGGAACCCGGCCTCGAGATCGTCGAGACGAAGACGTTTCGCCACGCGCGGACGGCGAGTCTGGAACGCCTGCTGGAGCAGGTCCGGAGCCGGCATTACTCCACCTTCTCGCTCTACGGCGATCGGGAACTCGAAGAGGCGTGCCGCGCCTTCGACGCCCACATCCGCCGCGCCTTCGACGATCTCGACGCTATCGGCTGGCACGACGAAAACATCATGCTGCACGCAGCCAGGGCCTGATCCCGGGCGACCGGCCCGCCTTGACAGCGCGGGGGCCGGGATTATAGTGTCGCTCCCTGCGGAGAAACGAGGGACAGAACGCGACCGCGATGCCGACACTCTCGCTGCCGGATGGTTCGGCGCGTTCGTTCGAGGTCCCCGTGACGGGCGCCGATCTGGCGGCGGCGATCGGGCCGGGGCTCGCCAAGGCGGCTCTCCTGGTCGAGGTCGATGGCGAGCTGCGGGATCTCTCCCGGCCGATCGAGACGGATTCGGCGGTGCGCGTGATCACCGCGCGGGACGAGGCCGCGCTCGAAGTCATGCGCCACGACGCCGCCCATCTCATGGCGCAGGCCGTCAAGGAACTCTACCCCGGCGTCCAGGTGACCATCGGCCCGGCCATCGAGGACGGCTTCTATTACGACTTCGCCCGCGATACGCCCTTCACGCCGGACGATCTCGAACGGATCGAGGCTCGCATGGGCGAGATCAAGGGCCGGGACGAGGCGATCGTCCGTGAAGTGCGGTCGCGCGACGAAGCGGTCGCGCTCTTCGAAGGGATGGGCGAGCACTACAAGGCGGCGCTGATCGCGGCGATCCCGGACGGCGACCCCATCACCCTCTACCGGCAGGGGGGGTTCGTCGATCTCTGCCGCGGCCCTCACCTGCCCTCGACGGGGCGGGTCGGCGCGTTCAAGCTGCTCAAGGTGGCCGGCGCCTACTGGCGGGGTGATTCGCGCAACGAGATGCTGCAGCGCATCTACGGCACGGCCTGGCCCGACGCCGAACGGCTGCGGGCCTATACGACCCGCCTCGCGGAGGCGGAGAAACGCGACCATCGGCGCCTCGGGCGGGAAATGGGCCTCTTCCACTTCCAGGAAGAGGCCCCGGGCGCGGCGTTCTGGCATCCGAAGGGATGGACGTTGTTCCGCGCCCTGGTCGACTACATGCGCGCGCGCCAGGACCGGGCCGGCTACCGGGAGGTCAGCACGCCGGAGATGATGGACAGCGTGCTCTGGGAGGCCTCCGGCCACTGGCAGACCTTCCGCGAGCACATGTTCACGTCGCGAACCGAGGACGGCCGGCATTTCGCCGTCAAACCGATGAATTGCCCCGGCCACGTGCAGATCTACAAGCGCGGCATCAAGAGCTACCGCGACCTGCCCCTGCGGGTCTCGGAGTTCGGAAAGGTCCACCGCTACGAGCCGTCCGGGGCGTTGCACGGCCTTCTCCGGGTGCGCGCCTTCAGCCAGGACGACGCCCACATCTTCTGCACGCCGGAGCAGACCGAGGAGGAATGCCGCGCCGTGGCCGCGCTCTGCCTCGACATCTACCGTGATTTCGGTTTCGAAGACGTCCGGGTCAAGTTCGCCGATCGCCCGCTGAAACGGATCGGCGCCGACGACGTCTGGGACCGCCTGGAAGCGGCGCTCAAGGGAGCGCTCGACGGCATGGGCCTCGACTACGCCCACAATCCGGGCGAGGGCGCATTCTACGGGCCGAAGCTCGAATTCGTGCTGCGCGACGCGATCGGTCGGGACTGGCAGTGCGGCACGCTCCAGGTCGATCTCAACCTGCCGGAGCGCCTGGACGCGACCTATGTCGGCGAGGACGGGGAGCGCCACCGGCCCGTCATGCTGCACCGTGCGCTGTTCGGCTCGCTGGAGCGGTTCATCGGTATCCTGCTGGAGCATTACGGCGGCCACCTGCCTCTCTGGCTGTCGCCGACGCAGGCCGTCGTGGCCACGATCACCGACCGGTGCGCGGCCTACGCGGATCGGGTGGCGGCGCGCATGAGGAGCGCGGGCCTCCGGGTCGATACCGATCTGCGGAACGAGAAGATCGGCTACAAGGTGCGCGAGCACAGCGCGGCCAAGGTCCCGGTGTTCGTCGCGGTCGGCGCGCGGGAGGCGGCGGACTGCACGGTCTCGGTGCGCCGGCTCGGTTCCGGAGGCCAGGAAATTCTTGCGCTGGAAAAGGCCGTCGCTACACTCCGCGCAGAAGCGTCGAGCCCGCTCGGCCGGTCGGACCGGCACGAGGGGGGAGAAGGAACGGCGCCCTCCGCCAAAACCGGCGACAATGGCTTGGCCGACGCCACGACGAGGGGAGACAGGGAATAGCAAGACATCCGATCGCGGCACCGCCGCCGCGCCAGGGGCCGCGCGTCAACGGCGACATCGAGGCAGCGAACGTCCGTCTCATCGACCAGAACGGGGGGCAGGTCGGCGTCGTCGCCGTGGAACGCGCTCTCGAACTCGCCGACGAGACCGGCCTTGATCTGGTCGAGGTCGCGCCGGACGCGGAACCGCCGGTGTGCAAGCTCCTCGACTTCGGGAAGTTCAAGTACGAGGCGCAGAAGAAGGCCAGCGAGGCCCGCAAGAAACAGAAGACCATCGACATCAAGGAGGTCAAGTTCCGCCCCGGCATCGACGCGGCGGATTACGACGTCAAGCTGCGCAACATCCGCCGGTTCCTGGACGAGGGCGACAAGGTCAAGGTGACCATGCGTTTCCGCGGGCGCGAGATGGTGCACCAGGACATCGGCATGAACGTCCTGCGGCGCGTGCGCGACGACCTCGAGGAACTCGGAAAGATCGAGCAGATGCCGAAGATGGAGGGGCGCCAGCTCACCATGGTCATGGTCCGCAGGTAGGCGGCCCCTTCGGGCCGCAAAGCCCGACAACCATTGAAAAGCCGCTTTGGCAGGCGGCCTTGAAATCGCGCGACGCTCCGAGTAGAAGTGGCGGCGCGGAGGGCGGCGCCCACCGCCGCCGTTCATGAGGCCAACGAGACTCGAATGTCCAAGCTCAAATCGAAGAGCAGCGCCAAGAAGCGATTCACCGCGACGGGGCGGGGCAAGCTGCGGCGCAGGGCCGCCTGCCATCGCCACAACCTGACCAAGCGGACGAAGAAGGTGAAGCGCAACCAGCGGGGCGCACGGGCGCTGGCCGCCTCCGACGCGGCGACCGTGCGGCCGTTTCTGCCCTATCTCTAGAGGACGGCGGGGAACCTCATGGCACGGGTGAAACGGGGCGTCACCACCCAGGCGCGGCACAAGAAGGTGCTGAAGATGGCCCGCGGCTATCGCGGGCGCGGGCATTCGAGCTACCGCATCGCTCTCGGGCGCGTCGAGAAGGCGTTGCGATACGCCTATCGGGACCGCCGCACCCGCAAGCGGCGTTTCCGCGCGCTCTGGATCCAGCGAATCAACGCCGCCGCCCGCGAGCACGGCCTGACCTACTCCCAATTCATGCGCGGGCTCGCCCTCGCCAAGGTGGAGGTCGACCGCAAGGTTCTGGCCGATCTCGCGGTGCGCGAGCCGGAGGCGTTCAAGGCTTTCGTCGAGCAGGCGCGAGACGCGCGCGCGCCGACCGGCTGACCGGCTTCCGCTCCGCCGGGGCGCGGCTGCCGGAGGACGATCCTTGGAAGACCTCGACGCACTCGAAGAGGAGTCGCGCGCGGCGATTGCGGCCGCCGCCGACGTGGCGGCGCTGGAGCAGGCGCGGGTCGCGGCGCTCGGCAGGAAGTCCCGCCTGACCCGGGCGTTGAAGGGGCTCGGTGGCCTCGACGCGAACGCCCGCAAGGAGGCGGGCGCCCGACTCAACCGGATCAAGGCCGCGCTCGCCGATGCCGTCGATGCGCGCAGGGAAGCGCTGGAGCGCGAGGCGCTCGACCGGCGCCTTTCCGCCGAGCGCCAGGATGTCACGCTCCCGCCGCGCCCCGAGGCCGAGGGCGCCCTCCACCCCATCGGCCGGGTGCTCGACGAGATGATCGCGATCTTCGCCGACATGGGCTTCCGGGTCGTCGAAGGGCCGGACATCGAGGACGATTTCCACAACTTCACCGCGCTCAACATTCCGCCCGAACACCCGGCGCGCCAGATGCACGACACCTTCTACTTCGGCGCCGACGCGGCGGGCGAGCGCATGTTGCTGCGAACCCACACCTCACCCGTGCAGATCCGCACGATGCGGGCCGAACGGCCGCCCCACCGGATCATCGCGCCGGGCCGCACCTATCGCTGCGACCACGACATGACCCACACCCCGATGTTCCACCAGATCGAAGGGTTGGCGATCGACGAGGAAACCCATATGGGCCACCTCAAGGGGTGCCTCGTCGATTTCGCGCGGGCGTTCTTCGAGGTCGAGGACCTGCCGGTGCGGTTCCGCCCGAGCTACTTCCCGTTCACGGAGCCGTCGGCGGAGATGGATATCGGCTGTTCGCGCGAAGGAGGGGGTCTGCGCATCGGCGAGGGCGCGGACTGGATGGAGATCCTGGGCTGCGGCATGGTGCACCCGAAGGTGCTGGAGACGGTCGGACTCGATCCCGAACGCCACCAGGGCTTCGCCTTCGGCCTCGGTGTCGAGCGCTCGGCCATGCTGAAATACGGGATCCCCGACCTGCGGAGTTTCTTCGACGCGGACGCGCGCTGGCTGCACCACTACGGGTTTGGGCCGTTCGACCCGCCGGGAACGGCCTCGGGGCTCGGCGGGTGAAGTTCACGCTCTCCTGGCTGAAGGCGCATCTGGAAACGGAAGCGCCGGCGGAGACGATCGCGGACAGGCTCACGGCGATCGGACTCGAGGTGGAATCGCTCGCCCACAGAGGCGCCGCCCTCGCGTCCTTCACCGTCGCCCGGGTGGTCGAGGCCCGGCCCCATCCCAACGCGGACAAGCTCAGGCTCTGCCTGGTCGATACCGGCGCGGAGCGGGTCGAGGTGGTATGCGGCGCGCCGAACGCGCGGGCCGGCATGAAGGGCATCTTCGCACCGGTCGGCGCCACCATCCCCGGCAGCGGCGCCCTCCTGAAGAAGGTCAGGATCCGCGGTGTCGAAAGTCGCGGAATGCTCTGCTCCGAGCGCGAGTTGGGCTTGGGCTCCGACCATGAGGGGATCGTTGAACTCGCCGACGACGCGCCGGTCGGCGCGCCTGCCGCCCGGGCCATGGGCCTGGACGATCCCGTGTTCGACGTCGCCGTGACGCCCAATCGCGCCGACTGCCTCGGCGTCCACGGCATCGCCCGCGATCTCGCCGCGGCCGGCCTGGGCCGCCACAAGATCGGCGCGGTCGAGCCGCTGCCGGGGACGTTCCGAAGCCCGATCGGCGTTAACCTGGAGGTCCCGGGCGGTGCGGACGGCCCCTGTCCGCTCTTCCTCGGCCGCTATGTGCGGGGGGTGCGGAACGGTGAGAGCCCGCGCTGGCTCAGGAACCGCCTCGAATCGATCGGCCTCCGCCCGATCTCGGCGCTGGTCGACATGACCAATTTCCTGACCATCGACCGCAACCGCCCCGTCCATGTCTTCGACGCCGGCAAGATCGCCGGCGATCTCTGGCTCGGGCTCGGCCGCGGCGGTGCCCGCTTCGACGCGCTCAACGGCAAGGAATATGTCCTCGACGACGAGATGACCGCGATCGGCGACGGGTCCGGCGTGGTCAGCCTCGCCGGCGTCATGGGCGGCGCGGCGACCGGCTGCACCACGGAGACCACCGACGTCTTCATCGAGATCGCGTTGTTCGACCCGACCCGCACGGCGGCGACCGGCCGCAAACTCAACCTGGAGAGCGACGCCCGCTACCGCTTCGAGCGCGGCATCGATCCGGCCTTCGCGGCACCCGGCATGGAACTGGCGACGCGCCTGGTGATCGAGCTCTGCGGCGGCGAGCCGAGCGAGGTGGTCGTGGCCGGGGCGACGCTGGCGTGGCGACGGGAGATCGTCTTCCGGCCTTCGCGGGTGGGCGTTCTCGGCGGCGTGGAGGTCGGGCGGTCCGGTTCGGTGGAAATCCTGTCGGCGCTCGGTTTTGCCTGCGAGGAACGGGACTCCGACGCGGTGGTCGTGCGCCCGCCTCCCTGGCGTGCCGACGTGGAGGGCGAGGCGGATCTGGTCGAGGAGGTGCTTCGAATCGCCGGCTTCGACCGCATCCCGGCGGTTTCCCCGCGCCGTCCGCTCGGAGCCGGGGAAGCGCACCCCGCGTTGTCGCCCGCGCGCCGCCGGCTCGGCGCCGCGCGCCGCGCCTTGGCGGGACGCGGCCTGCTCGAGGCGGTGACCTGGTCGTTCATGCCGCGCCGACAGGCGGCGCTGTTCGGCGGGACTGACGAATTGGTGCTGGCGAATCCGATCAATGCCGAACTCGACGCGATGCGCCCGTCGATCCTGCCCAATCTGATCGCCGCCTGCCGGCGCAACGCCGACCGCGGCATCCCCGACGCGGCGTTGTTCGAAGCCGGCCCCCGATACGCCGGCACCGGCACGGCGGATCAGCACACGGCCGTCGCCGGGGTCCGGTCGGGCGCGGCGGTGCCGCGCAACTGGCTCGGCCCCGCGCGCCCGGTGGACCTGTTCGACGCCAAGGCGGACGCCCTCGCCGCCCTCGCCGCCGCCGGCGTCGCCGCCACGGCCCTGCAAACCAAGGCCGAAGGCCCGGCTTGGTACCACCCCGGCCGCGTCGGCACCCTCGCGCTCGGGCCGCGCCGGCTGGCCGCGTTCGGCGCGCTGCATCCGGGAATCCTGAAGGCACTCGGGGCAGCGGAGCCGATGGTCGGCTTCGAGATCGCGATGGACGCGCTGCCGCCGGCCAGGGCGAAGGCGACCCGCGCCCGCCCGCCCCTGGATGCGTCCGACTATCCCGCGGTCGAGCGCGATTTCGCGTTCATCCTCGACGACGGCGTTCCGGCGGCGGAGGTCGAACGCGCGGTGCGCAACGCCGACAGGGCGCTGATCCGCGCGGTGACGCTCTTCGACGTCTATGCCGGCGCCGGTATCGAGCCGGGCCGGAAATCGCTTGCGGTCACCGTGCGGCTCGAGTCGAGGGAGCGCACCCTGACCGAGCCGGAAATCGACGCGGTGGCCGCCCGGATCGTCGCCAACGTCGCGAAGACAACGGGGGGCGTGCTTCGCGGCTGACGGGGCCCGGTGCCCCCGGCACGCGACGCGGGCAGCGTCCATGACCGACCTCGCGCGGATTCGCAACGTGGCGATCATCGCCCACATCGATCACGGCAAATCGACCCTTGCCGACCGGCTGATCGAGCGCTGCGGCGGGCTGCAAAAGCGCGAGATGACGAGCCAGGTGCTCGATTCGATGGAGATCGAACGCGAGCGTGGAATCACGATCAAGGCGCAGACCGTGCGTTTGGCCCATCGCGGCGCCGACGGCGCCGACTATGTGGTGAACCTGGTCGACACGCCCGGTCATGTGGATTTTTCCTACGAGGTGAGCCGGTCGCTCGCGGCCTGCGAAGGCTCGTTGCTGGTCGTCGACGCGACCCAGGGCGTCGAGGCGCAAACCCTCGCCAACGCCTATCAGGCGGTGGAGCACGATCACGAGATCGTTCCGGTGCTCAACAAGATGGACCTCGCCTCGGCCCGGCCGGCGCGCGTGAAGGAGCAGGTCGAGGACGTGATCGGCATCGACGCGGCCGGCGCGCTGGAGATTTCCGCCAAGACCGGACAAGGGATGGAAGCCGTGCTCGACGCGGCGATCGCCCGCCTGCCCGCGCCGGTGGGCGACGTGGACGCGCCTCTCAAGGCCCTTCTGGTCGATAGCTGGTACGACG